>NZ_JAIQDB010000007.1 GCF_020037475.1 Sutcliffiella deserti | reverse complement strand
GAATTGAGAGAGAAAAGCGCCCTTACAGAGTGGCGCTTTTTAGTTAGGTTCGGGTTATTAATCCACGGTTATCTTCACTCTAATACACTGTTGCTTTAGTATTTAGAAGGAAGAAGTTATAATTAAAGATAGTATTGTGTCGGGGTATATTATGTTTCTACCCAAAGGAGGAGTCGGCTAGGATGAGCATTCAAGATTCGGTTTTACATACATTAGATCAGCATAATCAGTTTTTTGAAACAGGTGTGACGAAAGATGTAAGCTACCGTTTGGAGCAGCTAGGTAAACTGAAAAAGGCCATTAAGGCTAATGAAAATGAATTAAATGAAGCATTAACAGCGGACCTAGGGAAATCGGCATTTGAGGCGTATGCATCAGAGATCGGGTACGTGCTCGACAGCATCAGTTTTTTTACGAAAAACCTCAAGAGGTGGACAAAGCCACGAAAGGTGAAAACGCCTTTAGTGCATATTGGCTCCAAAAGTTTCATCTACCCTCAGCCCTATGGAACCGTGTTGGTGGTTGGCCCATTTAACTATCCCGTTCAATTAGTGCTTGAGCCGTTAATTGGTGCAATAGCAGCGGGGAATTGCGTAGTTCTTAAGCCATCCGAATTTACGCCAAATGTTTCACGGGTGATGAAGCGTATGATAGAAGAAAACTTCGAAGAGCAGTATATTAGTGTAGTAGAAGGGGGCAAAGAAATAACCTCTGCCCTTATTCACGCTCCGTTTAATTATATATTTTTTACAGGTAGTGTTGAGGTAGGAAAAATCGTGATGAAGGCTGCTGCGGAAAATCTAGTTCCAGTAACGTTGGAGCTAGGTGGGAAAAGTCCGTGCATCGTGGATAAGGACGCAAACCTAGAAGTTGCTGCGAAGCGGATTGTTTGGGGTAAATTTATGAATGCGGGCCAAACATGTGTAGCGCCAGATTACGTTCTTGTGCATCATAGTGTAAAGGAGAAACTCGTGAGGTTGATGGAAAAAACGTTAACTGAATTTTTTGGTGAGGATCCACAAAAAAGCAAGGACTACGGTAGAGTGGTAAATGAGCGGCAGATGGATCGCCTCGTCTCATTATTAGACATGGACAAAGTGGTTGCCGGTGGGACTTATCATCGTGAAGAGCGTTATATGGCTCCCACGCTAATGAAGGATGTTAGCTGGGAGGATAAAGTGATGCAGGAGGAGATTTTCGGTCCTATTTTGCCAATTCTGGATTACAACGAGCTTCAGGATATCATTCAGAAAATAAATAGCTTGCCAAAACCTTTGGCGTTATACCTTTTTACTGAAAACAATAAGGTAGAGGATGTTGTGATTGAGAATATTTCCTATGGTGGAGGTTGTATCAATGACACCGTTACACATCTGACAAACCCTTATTTACCGTTTGGCGGAGTCGGCACTTCTGGAGTAGGGGCCTATCATGGACAAGATAGCTTTGAAACTTTCTCCCATAAAAAAAGTGTAATGAAAAAGAGTACCAAAGTGAATTTAAGCTTTATTTACCCTCCTTATTCAGAAAAAAGTATAAATTTTTTAAAGAAAGTAATGAAATAAGGGGATAACTACCAAATCAGTGAGGTCTTGTTTTCCGTTTCTTTTTCCTCCAAATTGTGTTAATATTTTGTGATACGAAATAAAATAGATACTATAAGTATAAAAATGGATCTTCGCTTGTGGAGGTTCATTTTTATTTTGCCACGGCTAAACACGCCATGGTTGATGAAGGCACAACTGTAAGCTTTAACAGAGCCTTTTTACTAGTCTAATTCCAGGAAGGTGGTATCTTACTATGATACCTAAAAAAGCAAAGGAACCATTATGGTCAAAATCTTTTATCATGCTAATGGTAGGGAACCTGTTTGTATTTATGTCTTTTCAAATGTTAATACCAACATTACCGCCTTATATAAAATCCCTTGGAGCTTCCGGTCTTGAGATTGGTCTGGTGACGGCACTATTCTCGATTGGTGCAATCCTTAGCAGGCCATTTATCGGTTATCTGTTGGAGTTTAAAGCAAGAAAACCCCTCGTGTTGGTTGGGGCAGTGGGGCTACTTTTGATTACAATTATCTATCCTCTATCACAAATAGTTGTGATTTTCTTATTGTTCCGTTTTGTGCATGGATTAGCGTGGGGATGGTCGACGGTGGTCAATGGCACAGCGGCGGTGGATGTGATTCCTAAATCTCGGCTTGGAGAAGGAATGGGGTATTATGGACTTTCCATCACCCTTGGAATGATTATTGCACCTAGTCTAGGAATCTATATGTATCAAGTTACGACTTTTAACAATTTGATCTACTTGTCTACTATTTTGGGGGTAATTGCGCTTGGCCTTCTTGCAATAGTCAATTACCGGACGCCTGATGTAGTAAGGGATGCGAAAAAAGAGGATTTAAAGTTCTCTTATATTGGTTCTTTGGTGGAAAAGTCAAGCTGGTATCCGTCTTTAATCACAGTAATTGCCACCTTTGGCTACGGAGCTATTGTGACATTTATCGTTATTTTTGGCGAGGAGAGAGGGCTTGATCAGATTTTCCTTTTCTATCTGTTTAATGCGATTATGGCATCAGTTTCTCGACCTTTTGCAGGCAAGTGGTTTGATCAAAAAGGGCCAAGAGGACTTGTGATAGGATGTATGGTACTTTCCTTTGCAGGGATGTGGGTGCTTTCCTTCGCTCATTCCAATCTAATGATTGCCATCGCAGGGATTTTGTTTGGAGTAGGGTTTGGTTCGTTAATACCAACGCTGCAATCATGGACACTATCCACTACGCCGGATAACCGTCGCGGTGTTGCAAATGGGATGTTCTTCTCTTCCATTGATCTTGGAATTGGATTAAGCGGGATTGTATTTGGTGTTCTGGCACAGTTCGTGGAAACGGGAACGCTATTCCAGATCTCGAGTGTCTTTATGCTTATCGCAATGATAGCTGCCTTATTGGAAGGTAAAAACCGGAAAAAGCGTGTCGTAATGGAAGAAGCTCAGAGGTTATCTTCATAGCGGATAAAGAAGTAACTTGTAGTATAACTGAAATTTTCTGTGAGAAAAAAAAGGCCTGAGCCCTGTGAAGTTTATGAAAAGCTTCACAGCGGCTTAGGCCTTTTCTATTTCCTTCACCCGTCCAACTTGCCCGTCCTGCAGACGGACCTTAATACCATGAGGATGAGAACTGGATTTTGTTAAAATATCCTTCACAATACCTGAAGTTAGCTTTCCTGAGCGCTGATCTTGCTTTAACACAATCTTCACAGCAACCCCTGCAGAAATATCTGCTCTATTCTGTCCATTCATTATAAATTCATCCATTCATCTAGAAATTTAGTGACCCGTGCCCAACTAATCATACCACACAGCCGATGGACACACCTAATTGGGTGAAAATGTAATGGGGTCTGGCCCCAAATGGGTTAAACTGGAATAAAGGGCCTAACCCCAATTGGATTATAATGGATAACAAACTTAAGTTCTAGTACCCCATTTCCTCCAATAATTCGAGCATGAGGTCTGGTCGGTTGGTGATGATGCCGTCTGCGCCTCTTTCGATTAGGTATTGCATGGTCTCTTTGTCGTCAATGGTCCAGTAGTGCACCTGTAGCCCGGTTCGCTTTGCGTCCCTGATGAGACGTTGGTTGGTTAAATCTATTCCACTTTGTTCTAGCGGTACTTGAAAGGAATCAACCTTAGGAGAATATAAATTCCTCATGAAGATTTTTTGAAAGATAACAAACTGTGTAATTTCTTGTCTTCCTCCGGCGGTAGCTACTCTGCCGTTTGTATAGTTATCAAACATTTGGATGATCTCTTGATCAAAGGAGGCAACAAGAAGTTTGTCTTCCATGCCGTATTTTTCAGTTAGTTTCCAAAGCTTTTCTGCTATCTCCTCATATTGTTCTGGTGGATTGCTGTCTTTGATTTCTATTTCAATGCGCATGTCTCCGAATTCCTGAAACATTTCTTCGACAGTGGGGATATAAGCTCCCTGTCCTCGATAGCTTAAATTTCCATTTAAATCTTGAAAGTGGTACCCGGCATCTAAGGCCTGTATTTCTGTCAATGTAAGATCGGCAACTGCACCGCTTCCGTTGGTAGTCCGATCTACTGTAGCATCATGGATCGCCACTAGATGGCCATCCTTCGTTATATGTATATCTGTTTCTATCACATCCACACCCATGTCAGCGGCTTGCTTAAAGGCTATCATTGTATTAGATGGAGCTAAAAGCTCTCCTCCTTGATGTGCAATGACTAAAGGCCGGCTATTCTTAAAAAATGGCTTTGCTTCTATCCTGCTGGTAGGTGAAAAAGTGAAAACCAAGCAAAGTGAAAACACAATAGACAGTATAAGTCCTACACCAAGCAAAAACTTCCTGCCCCAATTTCTCTTCTTCTTCAAAGAAACATTCACTCTAGCCATCCCATAACCCCCTGAAATCTTGAGAAAATCCCATATACTAACCTACTTCATTATAAAATATTCTGAAAAGTATGTATATAGTTGGAAAAAGGGGTCTGGCCCCTTTTTCCACTATATCCCAAACTGTTTCTTCACTTCTTCTGTGAGGGTGTGGCGGTTGTATTCGTGGTAGAGTGCTTGGGTGAGGCGGTTGGGATCGCCGAAGAAGAAGCGTTCGTAGAGGGTTTGTCTGGAACCGAAGGCACTCATGCTGATGTCCCAGGCGAGTCGGAATAGTTTAATGCGAGATTCGGCATTTTCGTTTGCGGCCTGAAGGTATTGATGGAGGTCTCCTTTAATAGGGGAGTGCAAGTCAGCTTCGGTTGGAATAGTAACTAACCCGCTTGCACCTAGTAGCTGTAAGATCTCCGTAAATCTTGGATATAGTTTTGGGAACTGTAGAACGGCAACTGATAAGGGATTTACATCAGGCGCCATTGTACCCCATTTGTCCAGCTTTGCTCCCATTTCAGAGGCCATTAAAAGTGCTTTATGATTCTCCACAGCAATAATAATTTCACATATTTTCTCTTTAACATGAGGATATTCCCCGATTGCAATCGTATTTACGATAAGCTGCGCAACAGCTAGCACAAATTCAGCTTTGACAACTTGTCTGGAAACTATTTGGTGCTGAACAAGCGGCTTGTAACTGCTTTTAGAGTAAAGGTTATTCGCCGCTTCAATATTTTCTACAACAAAAACCCTTTCCCATGGAACGATCACGTTATCAAACACAACCACCGAGTCCATTTCCTCAAAGCGGGAACCAAGAGGGTGATTAAAGTTAGAAGCATCATATGCAAATGATTCCCGGCAGATAAACTTCAGGCCTTCTGTATTGCTTGGAATACTGAATGCATATGCAAAAGGCTCTTCAAACATCTTTAAGCCGGAAGAGGAGACAATGATTTCATCCGTTATTCCACCTTGAGTGGCCAGCAGCCGCGCTCCTTTGATAACCAGCCCCTCAGAAGTTTTATCTACAATCCTAGCAGCGACAATATCGTCATCTGATTCGTAATGCAACGAGGAACGGTTCACTTGCGGTGCGATAAAGGTATGGGTAAAAGAAAGGTCTTCTTCTTTCGCATATCTATAAAAAGTTCGGAGGTTTTCTGGATATTGAGGCCCCTGCTCTTCCAAAATATCAGCAGCTGCCGCCAACGCCATGAGAGTAGTGTTTTTATAGTCTGGTGAACGCCCCATCATTCCTGCTGTAGCTTTTGCCCACGTTTGAATCATTTTCCTCCGCTTTTCCAAGTCTTCTATACTAGTAGGTCTTAGAAAAGAAGTTCCTATTCGTTCTCCGGTTGTTTCTGATTTATAGGTCATCAACTCTTTTAACTTTGGATCATACTGCATCTCGTATAATGCTGCCTGACTTTTCATTACACCAGAAAATGCGGGATGTTCCGAGATGTTACCTTTAACCTGTGTGCCATTTATCCAAACCTTTGTTTTAAGACGATTAATGCGATCAATATATTCTTTCCCATTACTAGCAGCCACCATCTTCACCCCTTACTCCATATCTCCTACACTGTATGCGTCTGGCTTTGTCCTTTTTACCTCAAGCATGAAAAAGGATAGAAAGCTTGGCCACATACTCTTTACATCTGGTATTCGCAGCGACAGGGTACATGTTATAGTAAACAAAACTAGTAGTTTGAAAGGAGAATCCTCTATTTATGGAAGACAGATATTCGTGCATAGATCATTTAGACACACCATCCTTACTCTTAGACCTTGAAAAGCTGCAGACTAACATCGATCGGATGAGTAATTTTGTAAAAAAGAACAACTTGAAACTCCGACCGCATATTAAAACACATAAATCGATTAAAATTGCTCAGTTGCAGCTCAAGAGCGGTGCGGTCGGTTTAACAACAGCGAAGGTAGAAGAGGCTGAAGTAATGGCAAGCACAGGCTGCAAGGATATTTTAATTGCTTTTCCGTTAGCAAGTCCTCAAAAGCTAAAAAGGGTCATCGGCTTACTTAATAGGGGAATCGAAGTTAAGGTTGCAGTGGACAGTGTGGAACAATTAAAGCTTCTTCAAAGGGAATTAGAAAAGACTCCACATAGTTTAGAGGTGTGGATAAAAGTGAATAGTGGACTGAACAGATGTGGAGTGGAGCCCGGCAAGCCGGTTTTAAAGCTTGCGCAAGCCATCCTATTCCTCTCAAGACTCCGTGTGGGAGGGATATTCACTCATGCTGGCCATGCGTACGGTGCACAAACTAAGGAAAAAATAGAAGAGATAGCCTTGGCAGAGGCTCAGGCTGTCGTGGATAGTGCGAACGAATGTGAAAAAGCGGGAATTCCAATTCCTACGAGAAGCGTTGGCTCGACCCCGACTTTTATGACCTCCGGCAGGGTGGATGGAATTACAGAGGTGCGACCTGGCAATGCGGTGTTTTTTGACCATATCCAAGTAGGGTTGGGTGTGGCGGAGCATCGTGATTGCGCATTGTCTGTTCTAGCCTCGGTTGTAGGAGTTTATGAGAATCGGATTGTCCTTGATACAGGAAGCAAAACATTGTGCCTTGATAAAGGGGCGCATGGGGTAGACTCCGTCAAAGGATACGGCTATATTACTGGATACCCCGAGCTAACAATAGAGCGACTTTCCGAAGAGCATGGAGTAGTAGTGTTCCAGGAAAAGCCCTCCTTGCACTTGAATGACAAAGTACGAATTATCCCGAACCATGCCTGCACGGTTGCGAACCAGTTTGAACATTATACGGTATGCAAAGGGAATAAGGTGATTGGAAGCTGGAAAGTGGATGCAAGAGGAATGCTAAAATAAAAGAAAGTTGCAATAGCTGAGAACAAATTGAAAGAGGCTTGGGCCAAACTAAACAAAACACCTAAAAAGACGAACAATTTTTGTAGTGTCTTTAAATTACGCGATTGATTTCCGTGCCAGACNAATTGAAAGAGGCTTGGGCCAAACTAAACAAAACACCTAAAAAGACGAACAATTTTTGTAGTGTCTTTAAATTACGCGATTGATTTCCGTGCCAGACTCGCTTTCCGCGGGTAGCCCGTGAGCCTCCTCGGCTTTGCCTGCGGGGTCTCACATAAGCTACTCTTCCCGCAGGAGTCTTCGTCTGTCACTCCAATCAACCGCTGGAACGTATTTTAATGCTAAGTGTACACTTGAAAAAAACCAATAAAAAACCCGAACTTTCCTTTTGAATCCTAGAATTTAAAAACATAGTTCGGGTTTTCCTTAGTCTAAAACACTTTTGGCCCAACCTCTTTCTTACGAAGGAACGCTTCTACATTAAAGTGTTTCTGCAAGCTCCTCCCAATAATGGCAGAGTGTCAATAACCCTTTGTCAAAATTTTTTAATTTAAAATTTTCATTAGGTGAGTGCACGTTATCTGATGGCAAACCAAACCCCATCAACACGATTGGTGCTTTCAAAATTGCATCCAGGTTGGAGACAATTGGTAGGGACCCTCCGCCTCTAGTATAAGAGGTTGGCACTTTATATACTTTTTCAAATGCACGGCTTGCCGCCTGAATGGCCGGGTGATCGAATGGGGTAACAAACGGCGCCCCTTTGTCAAAAAGTGATACTGTAATTTCCACACCAGGCGGGGTATGATCTTTGACATGCTTTTGCAACAGCTCAAGAATCTCATCAGGATCCTGATCTGGAACAAGTCGGCAGGTTATTTTCGCATGTGCTTCAGATGGTAGTACCGTTTTGATTCCTTCCCCCTGAAAGCCACCGTATATTCCATTGATTTCTAAGGTTGGGCGGACCCAGGTTCTTTCAAGCCAGCTGTAGCCCTTTTCTCCATGAAGCTCTGTAACACCGACCTCTTCTTTTAGTGATTCCTCTGTAACATCTAATGCTTCGAAGGCAGCTTTCTCATCTTCAGTCAAAGAGACTACCTTGTCATAGAACCCATCGACTGTAATCTCTCCATCTTGATTATGAAAAGATTGCAAAAGTTCCACTACCGCATGAATCGGGTTTTGGACCGCCCCTCCATATAAACCAGAATGAAGATCACGTCGCGGTCCTTTCACATCCAACTGAAAGCCGCACATTCCTCTTAGTCCATAGCAAATTGTCGGTTTATCTTCTTCCATCATCGCTGTATCCGATATAACAATAACATCGGCAGCAAGCATATCCTTATACTCTTCAATAAAAGCCGGCAGATTAGGGCTACCCACTTCCTCTTCCCCTTCAATGCAAAACTTGAAGTTAAATGGCAGGGTGCCGGTTGTTTGGAGGATGGCCTCTAACGCCTTTAGGTGCATAAAGGTTTGACCTTTGTCATCACTCGCCCCACGCGCATAGATGCTCTCTTCTCTTATTGTAGGCTCAAACGGCGGGGTCTCCCACAGATGGAGAGGGTCGACTGGCTGCACATCATAATGCCCATAAATCAACACGGTCGGTTTTCCTTCCGCTTTCAGCCATTCCCCATAAACAACTGGATATCCTTTTGTAGGGTAGAGCTGGACATTATCCATCCCTAACTTTCGTAACGATGCCGCAAACCATTCTGCAGCCTGAACAGTGTCCTCTTTATGGTCGGGGAGTGCGCTGATGCTCGGAATGGCAAGCAAGCCAAGAAGCTCCTCCAAATGCTTATTCCGCTGCTCTTGTAAATAGTTTTGAAAAGTAGTCATCCTTGTTCCTCCTCCTTGTAATGAAGATCAGGTGCTTTTCGATGCAAAGTTGCCTGCTCATAGGCATACCCGATCTGAATCAGCTTGCTTTCTTCAAAAGCTTTAGCGGTAAAGGTTACGCCAACAGGCTTTCCATCGGTTGTGTAGCCGCCTGGGACCGTAATGGAAGGGTATCCTGCTTTTGCAGGTAAACTTGCCCCAAAGTTGTTGGGGGTTAAAATTGCGTCTAACTGAAGCTCAGCCATCACCGCGTCGATTCCGCCTGTCTGTGTGCGATAAAGGTCCTTCTCGCGGCTGACAAGATATGTTTCTTCCGTTAAGGCCCCGCTTAGCTTCTCGCATTCTTTTAAAATGGTCTGATCGTATTTAAGCATCTTATCAGGAGCTTTATCATTAAAATTAATTAAATCTTTTAAGCTCTTAATAGGAATATGAGAAGCGGTAGTGCTCAAATATGCGTTTAAGCTGCTTTTGAATTCATAAAAAAGCGTATGATAATCCCATTCATCCTTAGCGAAAGGGATGTTTACGTCCTCAACGATAATGGCTCCCTGTTTTTGGAGGTCGGCAATGGCCCTTTCCATCACCTGCCCCTCCTCCTCAGAAAGGTAAGTGAAATAAGGGTCACGAGCAATTCCGATGCGCATCCCCTGTAATCCTTCTTTTAGTAAAAAGTCAGAATAGGACATCCCTGGTTCTGGGTTGGATAAGGTGGCAGGGTCCTGCTTGTCCGTTTGCGTTAAGACACTTAAAAGGATGGCGGCGTCTGCTACTGTACGTGTCATCGGTCCGGCAGTATCCTGGCTATAAGTAATTGAGATAATTCCCTTTCTGCTAATCAACCCAACTGTAGGTTTGATTCCGACAAGAGAATTAGAGCTTGCCGGACTTAAAATAGAACCGGATGTTTCTGTTCCAATGGCTGCTGCTGCAAAATTCGCCGCAATGGATGCACCTGATCCGCTGCTTGAACCTCCCACATCAAATACTCCCGGTCCATATGGATTAAGAACTTGTCCTCCGCGGGAGCTATAGCCGCTTGGCATTTTTTCAGTCATAAAGTTGGCCCATTCCGTCATATTGGTTTTACCTAGAATGATAGCGCCAGCCTCTTTTAAACTCTTAGCGACAGTGGAATCTTCTTTGGGAAAATGTTCTGCAAGCGCGATGGACCCTGCACTTGTATGCATCTTATCTGCAGTGTCAATATTATCTTTTATGAAAACAGGTATACCATGAAGTGGTCCGCGTGCGCCATTTTGCTTTCGTTCGTGATCCAATGCTTCTGCAAGAAAGACAGCATCTGGATTGATTTCGAGAATAGAATTTATAGCAGTCCCTTTTTGGTCATGCTGGCTGATCCGGTGAAGATACATAAGTACAAGTTCTTTGGATGTGATGGTGCCTGTTTCCAATGCATGTTGCAGGGTATTGATCGTAGCTTCTGGAAGCCAGTCGTTAACTAAGTTTGCTAGCTTGGGATTGTACATAAGTGGTTGCCTCCTTATTACTTGCTCTTTTTAGGTTCATTTTGTAAAAATAGGTAGAGAATCGTTCCATTTATACTCCCTGTTCCTTTCCACAGGGTGGATGGGGAAGACTAATGTGCCACTTTTAGATGACACTATAGGTAGAGATCGGTTTAAACTTCCTGCTCCTTTCCGTTTCAGGTGATCACTTTCCGCGGGGCGGTGCGGGAGCCTCCTCGGCGTCGCCTGCGGGGTCTCCCGTCTACCGCTATCGCCCGCAGGAGTCGATCACCTGCCACTCCAATACACAGGGGGAAGGGGAAGACTAACGTGCTTCTTCTTCAAGTTCTGATGTCTTCGTTATGGGTTCCACTTATCAGCAGTTATTGATAGTTTTTTATTAGCTAATAGTAATAATAATAATTCAAACTATTTAAAAAACATAGCAAAAAGAGTATGATATAGAAATAATATAAAGATTTCAAGATATTCGTTTAGCTAAACGAAGTATTGGTTAATGGGGAAGGTATTGAATCAACATAGATTAAACATAGCAAACAGTTTGGGGGATCAAGGAAGATGGGGAAAGTTTTTTCTTTTTTAAAGCCATATAAGTTGGCAGTAGGGATCGCGTTGATACTGATGCTTACGGAACTTGTTGTAGAGCTTTTACAACCGCTGCTTATGGCAAAGATTATTGATGATGGCATTTTGCAGGAGGACCTTGATGTGGTCATGAAGTGGGGAGGAGTGATGGTTGGGCTCTCCTTTGTAGCTTTTCTGGCGGGAGTAATTAATTCCTTCTTTGCAGCACATGTATCACAAAGCTTCGGATATGACATTCGGAAAGGGTTATTTGGGAAAATCCAATCCTTTTCGTTTGCTAACTTTAGCCTGTTTCCTACTTCTTCACTCATCACAAGGATGACAAATGATGTCACACAAATTCAAAATACGGTGTTTATGAGTCTGCGAATTATGCTGCGTGCGCCACTCTTAATCATTGGTGGAGTGGTAATGGCGCTTATTGTGAACTTTCAGTTAGCACTATTTTTGGTAATAGGAGTGCCGGTGCTATTTGTCTTTTTAGTTTTTGTAATGAAAAAAGGCGGAGCAATGTTTAAAGCAGTCCAGGAAAAACTGGATGGTGTAAACAATGTTATGAGGGAGAATCTCGGTGGAATTCGATTAATCAAAGCTTTTCTACGTAAAAATCATGAAATTAAACGATTTGACAATGCAAGCGAAGAATTAAAGGATCAAACAATTTTCGCTCTACGATTAATGGAAATTACCATGCCAGTTCTTTTATTAATCATGAACCTCAGCATCTTAGCTGTTCTTTGGTTCGGAAGTGCAGGTGTGAATACGGGCAGCGTGCAAGTCGGAGAAGTGGTGGCTATTGTTAACTACGCGACGAGGATTACCGGAGCATTAACGATCATCTCCTTTATCATCATGGCGTTTGCGCGTGCCAAAGCCTCTGCACACAGGATTGCAGATGTTCTGGATGAAGAGATAGATCTTGTAGATAAAGAGGGTATTGATTTAAAAGAAACCTCGCTGAATGGAGAAGTTCACTTTGATTCGGTTTCCTTTCACTATCCAAACACGGAAACCCCAGTACTACAAAACATCAACTTTCGGGTAGAAGCAGGGGCAACTGTGGCTATTATGGGTGCAACTGGGTCAGGGAAATCTTCCTTGTTTCAACTGATTCCGAGGTTATATGATGTGAACGATGGGACTATTTTTATTGACCAAAAGGATATCACCGATTTGCCAGTGAAAGCTCTTCGACGACAAATTGGCTATGTGCCACAAGAGGCGTTATTGTTTTCCGGGTCTGTCAAAGATAATCTTGGATGGGGTAAAGAGGATGCCACTTTAGAAGAAATAATTCAAGCTTCCAAGGATGCTCAAATTCATGATACGATTAATCGCTTGCCTAATAAATACGACACGGTTCTTGGCCAAAAAGGGGTTAATCTATCCGGCGGTCAGAAACAGCGCCTCTCCATAGCAAGAGCGTTAATAAGAAAACCTAGAATCTTAATGCTAGATGATAGTACTAGTGCGCTCGATTTAACGACAGAAGCAAAGTTATTGAAGGCGCTGAAAACATACCAGTGCACCACCTTTATCATTACCCAAAAGGTAAGCACAGCAATGGAAGCAGATAAAATTATGCTGCTTGAGGATGGAGAAATGTTAGAAGAAGGAAGTCATGAGTATTTACTAGAAAATTCAACTTTGTATCAAAAGATTTATCAATCACAGTTTGGAGTGGAGGTGGCGGAGCATGTCGAAGCCAAATAATAGCGCCGCTGTGGCAAATAAAGCCGCAAAGAAGCCGAAACCGAAAAACTGGAAGGCGACAATTAAGCGAGTCTGGATGTATTTGGGTGAGCGAAAAGGACTGTTATCATTAGTATTGCTTATGGTATTAGCAAGCTCTGCCTTAGGTCTGTTGGGTCCTTTTATAGTGGGAATGGCTATTGACAATTATATAGTAGAACGAGATAGCGCAGGTCTAATAAATGTCTTGATTGGCTTAGTATTCATTTATATTTTTTACTCCTTATCAACTTGGCTGCAAAACTACTGGATGGTGGGCATTGCACAGAATACTGTTTATAAAATGCGAACCCAGCTTTTCCAGCATTTACACAAGCTACCGATTCCTTATTTTGATAAAAGACAGCATGGAGAGCTGATGAGCCGAGTAACCAATGATATGGAAAATGTAAGTTCCACTTTAAACAGTTCTGTTATTCAGGTGTTTTCGAGTGTTCTTACCTTAGTCGGAACAGTGTCGGTTATGCTCTATTTAAGTCCTATTCTGACAGGTATCACCTTAATCATCGTCCCTGTTATGTTCTTTGGACTAAAATGGATTACCAACCGTACCGGTCCCCTATTCAAACAAACGCAGCGTAATCTTGGTGAGTTGAATGGGTATATCGAAGAAACAATCTCTGGTCAGAGAATCGTTAAAACCTTTTCGCAAGAAGACAAAGTAATGAATGAGTTTATGGAAAAAAGCCAGCGACTCAAGAAAAGTGCCTATTGGGCTCAAACCTATTCGGGATTTATCCCCAAGCTGATGAACATGCTCAATAATTTAAGCTTTGCCATTATTGCAGGTGTCGGAGGAATCATGGCACTGAATGGAATGGGAATCACCATTGGAGTAATCGTTATTTTTGCAGAGTATTCCAGACAATTCACACGTCCTCTAAATGACCTTGCCAACCAATTCAATACCCTGCTCTCAGCCGTTGCCGGAGCAGAGCGAGTATTTGATGTGTTGGATGAAGAGGAAGAGGAGCATGATGAAAAAGACGCAATAGAACTCGAAACGGTGAGAGGGGAAGTCGAGTTTCGAGATGCTAGTTTCGCCTATGACGACGATGATTCGACCATTAAGAATATTAGCTTTCATGCATCTGTAGGGGAGACGGTGGCCTTTGTCGGACCAACTGGCGCAGGGAAAACGACCGTCATTAATTTGATTTCCCGTTTTTATGATTTAGACAGCGGCAGTATTTTATTGGACGGTCATCCCATCACACAAATTAAACGAACAAGCCTGAGAAAGCATATGGCCTTTGTCTTGCAGGACTCTTTCCTTTTTGAAGGGACAATACGAGAAAATATACGTTATGGAAGATTAGATGCAACAGATGAAGAAGCGGAAAAGGCAGCTAATCTGGCAAATGCGCATTCATTTATTAAAAAGTTACCTGGAGCTTATGATTTCCGACTGAAGCAAGATGGTAGTGGAATTAGTCAAGGGCAAAAGCAACTGCTCTCGATAGCAAGAGCGGTCCTTGCAGATCCTACAATACTCGTACTTGATGAAGCGACAAGCAGCATTGACACCATTACCGAGATGAAAATCCAGGAGGCATTGGAGCGTCTAATGGAAGGCAGAACAAGCTTTGTTATCGCGCATCGCTTAAATACAATTCAAAAAGCGGATCAAATATTAGTTTTAAATGAGGGAGAAATTATAGAAAAAGGCTCCCATGATGAATTGCTTTCACAAAAAGGATTCTATCACGACTTATTTACTAGTCAGTTGAAAAAAGAGGTTGGTTAATATAGAAAGAAGCCACGGTGCGCCAGATAAGGTGTCCGTGGCTTTTTTTGAAGGGTAAGAAAGTTTTTCAACGTTGCGGATGTCTTGCTCCACCTCAAAGATAAATAGGGGATGACGATTTTTGTAGGTTCACCTGCTTCTGGTGAAATTCTTTGTAGGATAGCTAACGCGGATATATCCAGATTTGGTTAAGAAGTGGAACAGGTACATGAAAAGCAAAGTGGGCTGAAAACTGCCGTGACGAAGACTGCTAAGGGAGTGGTTCCCAATAAAAACTTTTAAAAAGGACGAAAAAAAAGCCTGCGAATCTCCATTCTAAGAGAGCCCACAGCCTTTTTCTGTTGAAGAGCAGAAAACTTTAAAATTTGAATTCTTCATACAAAGGTATAGAACTCTCCCAAAAGGCTACATTTGTGCCTTTTGAGAGAGTTTAGGTGATTGCGAATTAAATAGCAAAACTCGGTTCGGTCGGGCTAGGGCTTGGCTTTCCAATATAATAGCCTTGCGCATAACGGATTCCGATTTTTCGGCAGTACTCTAATTCTTCTACTCTTTCAATTCCTTCTGCCAACACTTTAATACCAAGTTTCTCAGAAATTTCTAATACATTTTGCAAGAAAATCTGATTTTCCAAGAGAGTATCACAGTGAGAGACATAGGAGCGGTCTATTTTAACAAAGTCTGGCCGCAGCTTATCTAACACCTCTAAAGTGGAATAACCAGCTCCGACATCATCTAGAGCCACCTGCATGCCGGACTTTTTATATGTCTTAAATATTGATTCAAGGTGATTAATATCTGTGATTTTCTCTGATTCTACTACTTCAAACACGAGCTGATTAGCCGCAATGTTATATTTATCTACAATATGGAAGGTATGCTGCAAACAGAATTCGGGGTTATATATTGAGGAAGGCAGAAAATTAATGAAAATCTTAACATCTTCCGGAATCTTTCCCTTGCTGCTAGATATAATGGATACTTCTCTTGCTTTTTGGTCTAGATAATTGTGTAAGTTTGTTTTTCTAGCAAATTCAAATAATTCATAAGGGGAAACTGAATTATTGGCAGACTGTGGTCTTAGTAAACACTCATAGGCAAAAAGACGATAGTCATTCTGTAAATCAATAATTGGTTGAAAATGAGTAGTAAAAGAGCCCTTTGCAATTAGATTTACTAACTCGTGGTTTTGTAGCATGAGTGAAAAGTTAGAAAGAGTATAATAACCATTCATATTTGAGGTCTTCACTTCTATATCATTGTTGTTTTCTTTATTTTGGAGGCTGAACACAAACCTCTCAAGTTCTAGTAAGGAAGCATAACGATGTCCTACGAGTCCTGTTTTAGACTTTACGGTAAATATCCCACCTTCCTCTAAAGGAGTCGGAACCCCACAATTTATACAATGCATCACAATCACACCTTTTAAAAGTTATAGGATTATTTTACTATTTGTTTGGGCGCTAATGAAGGATATTTTCAAAAAAAGAAGGGTTTTTGGCGGTAATTTGTGAAAAACATTATGAAATTTATAAAACTCGCTCAAACTACAAGGTATTTTACCAAATCTTGTCGAAATTAATTCTAATGAATAAATCAATGCTTGTTAAGAATGGGGATCTATCATGCTGGCTGAAAAATTACTTTTGCATGTACTAATCATTTTGGCTCCTGTATTAATTTATTATGTTGTTTCTGATAATAAGAGGTTTGGAAAATCTCCTTATTTCATCGGACTTCTTCAAGGGGTATCAGCAAGTTTATGTTTATTATTTGCATTCTATGACTATGGTTTATATTGGGACTTAAGGTATATTCCTCTTGTATTGGCCATTTTATATGGTGGACCAAAGGCGGGTCTGATTGTACTAGCAGCTATTTTAGGGACAAGAACGTATTTAGGGGGAGACGCGTTAATTTTTGGTTATTTTAGTGCCACTCTAGCTGCACTTTTGCCATTTCTATTAAGCAAAAAGTTCAACACACTGCAAACAAAGAAAAAAAGAATTAAACTTTCGGTATTATTGGGACTGTGGCCGGATATTGTGATGCTCGGTATTCTTATAACTTTTATTTTTGTACAAGCCGATTTTTCGATGGAAAGTGGCCTTACGCTTTATATTCTTTCTTTTGGATTAATTCAGGTAATCGGAGTAGGGTTTGCTGCCATGCTACACGAAGCAGTCTTAGAACGGGATCTGATGAGACGGGAAATTATGCGTGCAGAAAAATTAAATACACTCGGGGAATTAGCAGCATCCATTGCACATGAAGTAAGAAATCCTCTAACAGTTGTTAAAGGTTTCCTACAACTCATGCAAAAGGAAAAAGATGAAGATGAAAAAAAGTATCCGTACATTCCACTTGTTTTAAGTGAGCTGGGACGGGCCGAGTCAATTATTAATGACTATTTAAATTTTGCCAAGCCGGAATTCAAAAAGATGGAAAATGTGAATCTTTCAGAATTAATTAATGATGTTCAAATGCTATTAAACCCCCTTGCCTTAAAAAACGGGGTGACCCTCGATAGTTATCTAGAAAAAAATATAGAAATGGACACGGACAAAAATCAATTTAAACAGGTACTAGTAAATATAATAAAAAATGCGATAGAAGCAACTCCGCAAGATGGCAGAGTTTTTGTTAAGCTTTTTTCGAGTAGCACTGAGACAATTGTTCTTATTAAAGATACAGGAAAAGGGATGTCAAAGGAGCAGTTATCAAGGATAGGTACATTATTCTATAGCACAAAAGACAAAGGAACTGGACTTGGTACAACGGTTTCATTAAGGATTGTGGAAACCATGAATGGAAAGGTTACTTATTCAAGTAAGCTAGGGAAAGGTACGGAGGTTAGGCTGGTGTTCCCTGCCACTTCAACAGAGAAGAAAAGGGAAGGAGTGGTGTAAACGCTCCTTCAAAATATTGTTCACTCGTTTTCCTAATGTGTAAAAGCCCCGCCAACTGCAGGAGGGGCTGATGCTTATATAAAAATAAAGCCTTTTATACTTCAAAGTTTTCCTCTAAAGCTTTTTAAGCGGCTCTTTAGCTGGCCCCTCCAATACATCTCCGTGTATCGAGAATCTAGAGCCATGGCACGGGCAATCCCAGCTTCGGTCGCCATGATTCCATTCCACTTCACACCCAAGATGAGTACACGTAGTGTCCACACAATGCAAAGTACCTTTCTCATCCTTATATGCCCCCGCACGTTTGCCGTTTAGCGTAACCACACCACCTTCGTCTAGTGCTAAATCTTCAGGCTGTTTAGTAGGTTTCTCCAGTTTACCTTTTACAAGGTGTCCAGCAACATCCATATTGGTACTAATAAACTTCTTTAAGCTAGGATCCGCAACAAACCGGGATGGGGAGAATAATTCAGTATATTTATTTTGTTTTCCCTTTACAAGATCCTGCAACAGAAGCGCCGCAGCTGTACCGTTCGTCATGCCCCACTTTCGATACCCGGTAGCAATAAGGATATTCGGGTTGCTAGAAGTAATTTGTCCAACGTACGGAACCTTATCTAATGTGTATAAATCTTGAGCCGACCATCGGTAAGCAACCTCTTTTATTCCAAGTACTTTCTCTCCGTACTCCTCTAATGCTCTATAGTGTTTAAGTGTATCAATTCCTTGTCCAGTTTTATGCCCATCTCCTCCAATAAGAACAAGTTCTTCTCCATTGCTATTTACGGATCTTAAAGATCTAGTAGGTTGCCCAGCACTAAGGTACATGCCTCCTGGATACTTTTTAACTGTCGTGGCTGCGACAATATAAGAGCGTTCGGCGTACATTCTTGTAAAAAAGAAACCTTTCCCATCATAAAAAGGGAAATGGGAGCACGCGAGAACTTTTTGACACGTTACTTTGGCTCCGTTCTTAGTTACAACTTGCAACTCAGGTGTGTCCTCCACGTCAACAACAACAGTATGTTCATAGATGCTTCCGCCATTATCGATGATGCCCTTCACTAAATAATTTAAATACTGAAGGGGATGAAATTGCGCCTGGTTTTTCATCACAATCACACTTTGAGTGGGAATATCAAAAGGAATCTCATGTAAAAGTTCCCCAGGAATTCCCAGCCTTTGGTAAGCATCAAGCTCTTTAAGAACCTTTTGACTGTCAGACTGATTGGTTGCATAAATATAAGCGTCCTGTTGATTAAAGTCACATTCTATTCTTTTTAAGCTAACGATATCCTTAATGTAGTGAAGTGCATCGTTATTTGCTTCATAATATAGCTTTGCATTTTCCTCGCCAAGGTGTTGAATGAATTCATCATAAATTAAGCCATGCTGAGCCGTTATTTTGGCGGTAGTATGCCCGGTTGTACCATTTAAAATTTGATCTGCATCTAATAATGCCACCTTATATCCGTCCTGGGATAGTTGATAAGCTGCTGTGATGCCGGTGATGCCGCCTCCTACAATACAAATGTCTGCTTTGGCATCTTCTTTTAGCGCGGTAAACGAAGGGAGGGAAGTAGATTCTCTCCAGTATGGTTCCGGTGACTTAGGTAGTTGATTTGTTGTACTATTTTCTGACATATCTTTTCCTCCTCAAAATCAAACATGTACATAATTTTTCCAAACTGAAGAAATTCATGTATGTATTCCTTTTTTTATGCGAAGTAGGGTAGAATGAATGATAAAGCTTAAAACCCATCAGAGGGTAATAAAGGAGAAATATATGTCAACAGTAATAACTACCTTAAAACCTTTCATCCAGGAAAACTGGAAAAAAAGTGAATTCACCAATACTACACCTATTCAAGATAAAGCAATACCGGCAATTCTTGAGGGGAAGGATGTAATGGTGGAGTCTCCTACAGGAACAGGGAAAACACTTGCCTATTTGTTACCGATTATTGAGAAAATTGATGTAACAAAGCTTCACCCACAAGCAGTCATCGTGGCACCGTCCAAAGAATTGGCGATGCAAATCCTTCAAGAAATTCAAAAATGGACAGAGGATAGCAAAATTATTGGTGCATCTTTTATCGGGGGCGCCAATGTGAAAAGGCAAATTGAAAAGCTGAAAAAGCATCCGCAAATTTTGGTTGGAACTCCTGGGAGACTTCAAGAGTTAATCCAAATGAAGAAAATAAAAATGCATGAAGTAACAACCCTTGTGATGGATGAAGCGGACCAGCTTTTTATCCCAGAACATAGTAAAACAATCCAAACGATCATCAAGTCAACAAGGCAGGAAAGGCAGCTGTTACTGTTTTCTGCTACTTTAAAAGAGGACACAGAAAAGCAGGCAATGCCATATATGAAGGAACCAATCGTACTAAAGGTTTTACGAAGCGAGATGGCTCCATCCAAGGTAAATCACCTGTATGTCATCGTAGATCAACGTGAAAAGGCCAATGTGCTAGCAAATATTCTGCGCCAGGAAAATATGAAGGCTCTTGGATTCGTTCGAGACATCGGTAACCTTGCTGTTCTGACAGAAAAACTGTTATTTAAAAAAATGAATGTCGGGGCTCTTCATTCCGAATCCTCTAAGCAGGAAAGAGAAACGGCAATTAAGAATTTCCGCAAAGACGAATATCCAGTACTACTTGCAACAGATGTTGCAGCCCGAGGTCTGGATATAAAAGAACTTACTCATGTTATTCATTACGACCTTCCCGAGGAAACAGAAAGCTATCTGCACCGTTCAGGCCGTACAGGAAGACAAGGTGCTGAAGGAACCGTTATTTCGATAGTCTCCGAAAGAGAAGAACGCAAGCTAAAACAGATTGCCAAAGAACTGAACCTTCCACTACACAAAAGAGTCATGTTCGGTGGGAAGCTTGTAAAAGAAGAGGATATAAAGCCTGTTAAGAAAGGTAACTTTAAAAGAAAAGCACCTGCAACAAAACCTCGTTCTCGCTCAAAATAGAGTAGAAAAGGCCTGACCTACCAGTACAAAGTCGTGCTGGAGGTCAGGCCTTTTTAGGAGAGGCTGTATCGGATTTGAATTGGTAAAGATCAAACTCAATTTTCCCGGAAGTTTCAGGCTTTGTGTACCACAACTCGGGTTTTGCGCACGGAACTCAGTTTTTCCGCACCGCATCTCGGGTTTTGCGCACGGAACTCAGATTTTGTGCACGGAACTCGGGTTTTGCGTACGGAACCCAAGCTTTCCACACCCTAAACACCTACCAAACCTTACACAATCCGCCCCTGAAACTTCAACGCTTCAAACCCGCGGAAAATGATATTAGGTCTCCGCACCGGCTCTTCTAGCAATTTTGGTTCATGAACGTGCTTCAGGAGCACTTCAAATGCAATTTGCGCTTCTAATCTTGCAAGTGGTGCACCTAGACAAAAGTGTGCTCCTGAAGCAAAGGAAAGATGCTTGATGTTTTTGCGCTCCACATTAAAAACATCTGGGTCTTCGTTCATAGCCTCATCCCGGTTCGCCGCTCCTAAAGCAATTATCGCGGTCTGCCCTTTTTTTAAGCTTTGCCCGTAAAAATCCATATCCTCTCCAATCCATCTCGTTGTGAGTAAAACAGGTGGGTCAAAACGCAGCACTTCCTCTACTAAATTTGGCAAGAGGTTGGCATTGGCTCTGACTTTCTCCATTTCCTCGGGATGTGAAAGTAACAGATAATAACCATTTGTTATAAGGTTTACAGTAGTTTCGTGACCTGCAATCAATAGTAACAGACAAGTAGCGACCATTTCATCCTCCGTTAAACTATCGCCCGAATCAGAAACCGTGATCAATCCACTGAGCAGGTCATTGCTTGGATTCACCCGTTTTACTGCGATTAGTTCACGCATATACTGAGCAGCTTCTTTGAGATCAGGAGCAGCTTCCTCCCAGTCTTCTTCAGTTGTATTGATATCAATAAATTTCAAGAATGAGTCAGACCATTTACGAAACAGATCTCGATCCTCCTTTGGTACACCAATCAATTCAGTAATAACCATAACAGGGAGGGAGTAGGAGAAATCACGTATAAGTTCATGCACATCCTTCCCTTTTCGAGCTTCAATCAAATATTGAGCCATTTTATAGATAGTTGGCCTCAGCCGCTCCGTCATCTTAGGGGTAAACGCTTTGTTGACCAACCCTCTTAATCTCGTATGATTTGGTGCATCACGGAATAGCATCATATTTCTGGTAAGGTTCACAACAGGCGCCAGGTTTTCGGGAATGGGATTCAGTTGTTCGGGGGAGACGACACCTTGTACTTCTTTTACAAATCTTGAATCCTTTAACGTTTTTTCTGCTTCTTTATAACCTGTCACTAGCCATCCTTCGACATTGAAAAATTGGTACCATAGTACAGGGTTTTTATTAGATGCCATCTTAAAAAAATGATAGGGATCATTGATGAATTGCCGTGCATAATCGGTTTGAACACCCACAAGTTTTCCTCCTTTAAACGATCTATTACAACAATTCGTCAAAAAATATCAATATTCCTTGTTTTCCCCGGAAATATAGTAATATTTTCTATTACCTATTATTTAACATTTAGAAGAAAATGACGTATGATGAAGAAAAGAAGTGAAAGATGTAATTTTTAATAGAAGGACGAAGAGATCTCACATTTATTTTAAATCTATTGTAAAATGGGGTAGGAATAAATGTTACGGAGGCTTGGAATAAATGTTTTGTCATAATTGTGGATTAAAAGTGACCTCTGATGCGAAGTACTGCTCGAATTGCGGAGCTAACCTAAAAGGTGAAGACAATCATATAGATGAATATGGAGTAATAGAAGAAGGCAGAGGACTCGAAAGAACGAAGAAAAACAATAAAAAGCGTTATCTGCCACTTATCCTTCCAACTGCTTGTTTTATCCTACTCGTAGGAGGGATAGGGTGGACCTATAACCATGAAAGCAAGGTAAATGCACAAGTTCTTGCCATAAAAAACACGGCAGAGGAATTTGCCCTTGAGGGAGATTATGCTCAAGCGAAGAAAGAACTTGCGTCTGCCATTGATCTCAGACCACGCTATCATGTACTTCAAAACAATTTAGATGTAATCACGATTGCAGAAGAATTGGAAGTGGAGTTGGAAGAGACAAGTATCCTTATAAAAGATAAAAAGTACGAAGAAGCACAAAACGAGCTTGTTAGATTAAGAGAGAAGGTAGCTATCTTAGATGGACCTTTAATTCAACCGCTCAAAAAAGAACTGGTAGAAAAAGATACAATGATAAAGGTTGGCAAAATAAATAGTGAGCTAGATCAACTAACAACAGTCGAAGAACTTGCAAGGAAGCTTTCGGTTCTTTCTGCTATACCTTCTCAAGAAGGAAATGCAGTGAAAGAACAGATTTTAAATCGGATTGTTCAGATTACCTCAACCAATGCAGAAGAAGAGCTTGCGCAAAAACAATTTACAAAGGCCATAACGATAACGGATCGTGGGCTCCAATATGCCATAAATGATAAAAGATTATTGTCTTTAAAGGAAAAAATAGAGCAAACTCGCAGTGAATTTGAATTGGCCGAGCTAGAACGGATAGAAAAAGCGATGGAAGCTGCCGCCAAAGAGGATCTGAAGAATAGAAACGCTGCTCTTGAAATTGAAGGCTTTAAATATGTGGAAGATGATGCAGGTGGCATGATGATAACCGGTGAAGTGAAAAATATTGTTTCTACTTCTGTTTCCTCTATCACTGTTTATTATAATATTTTAAGTAAAGACAAAGACGTTTTGGATACAGGCTATACAACCGTCTATCCTTATAAATTAATGCCAGGTGAAACTGCGAAGTTTGAAGACTATTATTATGGTGTTTTTGAAGAAGTTACGGTAGAAATAGAGAATATGACATGGCTTGTAGAAGGGTAAAGTGGGTGTGTGAATGAAAAAAAGATGGATACTTAGTATCTTGCTGACCGTAGTCATGTTAGGTGGGGGATTGTATGGGTACTTTTTTATAAAAGGAACAATTCCACAACAGCTGACAGAACCGTCTAGCATATATATTAAAATAGAAACGCCAGAAAAAGAAAAAGTGCCGCAAGCGTTAAAAGAAATCATATTCGAATCTCAAAAGCTAGTGGTGAAAATAGAATTGCCTGATGGCTCCTTTGGTTCCGGGTTCCTTTATAACGATAAAGGAGATGTGGTGACCAATGCACATGTTGTTGCGAACAATAAAGAGGTCAAGGTAATTACCGCAGACTCAAAGGAATTAACAGGGCAAGTTATCGGGGTAAGTATTGATACAGATGTAGCAATCGTGCGTGTACCTGAATTGGAAGGAACCGAGCCGTTGCGGTTAGCAAAAACGAGAAAAGCAGAATTGGGTGATGAAGTTATCGCCCTAGGCAGTCCGCTCGGCTTTCAAAATACTGTCACGACTGGAATTATCAGCGGTGTCGGTCGGGGCTTTGATATTGATTCGTTCAAATATGAGGATGTTTTCCAAATTTCCGCCCCTATCGCTCCAGGAAATAGTGGAGGGCCTTTAATCGATACTACGACAGGAGAGGTTGTGGGCATCAACTCGGCTACGATGGATCAAGGAGTGATTGGCTTCAGTATTCCACTTAGTAATGTTATCTCTCTCCTTGAAGACTGGTCAGAAACGCCAATGCAGTCGTTGCCAAAAATTGGCGCAAACACCTCGGGGAACGGCAATGGCGCCGAGTCTACTAATGAAGACATTGCAACGTATCTTGTAAGTTATTTTTATGAAAGCTTAAATTACCGGGATTATGTAACAGCCTATTCTCTGCTTGGGAGTAACTGGCAGTCGGAAATAACCTATGAAAATTTCCGGGAGGGTTATTTGGACTTTTTGACTATTGAAACGGATGAGCTATTAACAAAACAAGTTGGGCGAAATGTAGAAGTAGTAACCGTAATTACTGTGCAGCAACGATCAGACAGAGGAGTAACTTATAAAAAATATAAAGTTACCTTTGAATTAGGTCTTGAAAATGATCAGATGAAAATACTTTCCGAAGAACGTGAAGATATGGAATAAATAAAAGACGAGAGCCATCTTAGGGTGACTTTCGTCTTTTTTCTGTGTTCTTTTCATGAAAAATGTTGCTGTTAGCCCGTAAAATAACGGCAAACGGATTTTTTACCACAATTAAGTAACTTATTAAGTGGAACAGGAAAAAGAGCACAATAGGAGCAGTTGCAACATGTGGTACCAACTTACGTAAAGGTAAAAATCAATGCCAAAACAGCCTTATTTTATGTTTGTTACCCTCTATAGCACACGTCTAGCACCAATGATGACTTTTTTCCAATAAGGTGAAAGGCTTGCGATCGAAACCTTTTTCTCCACTCGTGAAGTGTGTAAGATTTGGTGATTTCCCATGTAGATAGCAACATGGCCAATTTTTTCGATTCCTTTTTTCCTTTTTCGCTTCGGTGTGGTAAAGAAAAGTAAATCACCCTTTTGAATGGAGGAAAGCCGGATAGGCTGTCCCATACGAAATTGTTGGCGGGAGTTCCTTGGCAGGATAATACCATTCGCCCCATATACATATTGAATAAAAGAACTACAATCAAATATATCCGTTCGATAGGAAGGTGCACCAAATCTATAAGGAGTTCCTAAGAAATGCTTGCCTGTATGAATAATATATTTTGCACGCATACGCGACCTACTTTCGTCATTTCTACTCCTATTTATTACATGAAAAAAAGGTGAATTTGCTTGGACAAAAGGCTCTATTTGTAGAAAAATATTTACTCTATGTGTTGGTTTTTGTGCAAATAAACTGAAGAATATTGCACAACTTTTATAAAATAACAGAAACAATCTAAATGGTGGTGGGTCAAAAAATATTTTAGACTAAGAAAAAAACGAACGATTCTTTTGATAACGAGTTTACTTCAGAGGTGCAAACAAGTAAACATCAATGCAAAACGCACTGTATTTCACATAGAAATTCATAGTGCGTTTTTTATTGTTATACTAACTGTCAAATGAAAAATCTACTATACCAGTAGCTTGTTGTTTAATGACCTTAGTGCAACTAAATTACCAAAAGGGACAAAAATTTATTCAATAGATGAAGAAGGTAGTGGATTGTTACTTGTTGAATTTCAAGGAGAAAAACTTTATTATATGGAACTTCTTGAAGGGTAGTGATGATATTCAACAATCTGGAGCGATTGCTTAACAAAGGCAGTCGCTTTTTTACTATCGTGCAGAAGAATTCAATAAGTAATATGGGGTTTTATGGTGAATTTTTTTAATAAGGGGGAGTCGATTTGAAGGGAAATTTTTTAACAATATGTTTATTCATAGTAAGCATATTTCTTATAAGTGCATGCGGTAATGTGGAAAAAGTTCAACATATTGAAGTATTTGTTACAGAGACATCAGAACAAAACGATGAAGGTTTTTATGAAACAACTGGTTACAAGAAAGTAAACTCAATAACGAGTATCGAAGAAGGAAAAATCATATAAAAACTGATGTTAAAGCCATAGAGGATTTTTATGATACAGAGGGAAATTATATAAGAACAGAAATAATACATTCATACTATAATAAATCCAATGTTACTCAAGCAGAAGATGGTGAAAATAGTAAGGAGGAACTTCAGGAACCGTCAACAATCCTTATTCCAAAAGAAAATAAAGAACTGTTTAAATTAGATAATATGTCAAAGGAAGATAAGGAAAAAAGTGAAAGAACATGTACTATCTTTCGCTATAAGCAGTACTTTTACTAACGAATGCGATACTTGAATAATGCATCGCTATTGTCTTATTGAATTTAAAGGGAGAGAAAAAAACTATGAAATTTACAGAAATTAAATTATTTACAAACAAATTAAATGAATTGAAAGGTTTTTACAAAGATGTACTAGAGCTTCAGATTGTTAATGATAATATAAACGATTTCTCAGTTGAAATAGGATCTACTACTCTTACCTTTAAACAATCACAGGCAGATTCGGAGCCATTTTATCACTTTGCTATAAATATTCCAGAAAATAAAATGGAAGAAGCAAAGTCTTGGATACAACCAAAAATAGATCTAAACATAGAAAAAGAATCGGATGAAGTCTTCTTTGAAAGCTGGAATGCTCATGCCATTTATTTTGAAGACCCGTCAGGAAACATATTGGAATTTATTGCTCGCCATAATTTAAATAATGCAGTTGAACACCGTTTTTCATCAGGTGATTTCCTCAATATTAGTGAAATTGGATTAGTAGTGGATGAGGTAATCCCATTCGTTAGAAAGTTAAATGAACTAGGTGTCCCTAACTGGAGAGATGATAGTGAAGGATTAACGCCAGTTGGAGACGAAAATGGTTTATTTATTACAGTAAAAGATGGTCGTAGATGGTTCTTCTCAAAGAAAGATGCAAAATTTTATCCTTTTGAAGTGACTATTGAAGAAATGGGTGCATTTTCATTTAACAAGCAAGGTAATGAAGTATCAATAAACTAAAACAGAATCGAACATTTCTTTAACGAACGGGTGCGTTGATCCAGGAAGTATAATCGCTATTATTCTTATTTTAATTTGTCTTTTTACAAGATAAGGTTTTATTAAACTAACGGTTCAGATTAATTAAACAACCATTTTCAAACTCTTCAACAAACGGGGGCTTGAATGGAATACTTGGAATTGTCGTTGCGGCAGCTCCTTGTGCTAACTGTGTAGTGCAAAATATTTACGAACAAAAAGTAGGGGGTGAATTTTATGAATTCTAAAAATACTATTCTCATATTATCAATTTTTTTGAATGTTGTATTAGGTTTTCTGTTCTATCATGAGACGAAAAAAGAAGGACCTGTTGAGGTTGGACTTTCATTTCAACAAGCAATTAGAACTGAAAATTATGCACTTGCCAAAACACTTATGGCTGAGGGAAGAGTTGAACATATATCTAGTGAAACATTAAAGAAAGTGAATGAAATAATGAGTGCTGGTACTGGTTATAAGACCTACGAATTACTAGAGTTTGATAACGGAGAAATGGTGTTACTTGACTTAACTCCAAATAAAGAATATGAGATACAAGAGGTTATAATTGTTCCAAATGAACTAAAATCTATCTTTAAATACTAGGAATTATTATTTCATTAACGGGGGCAATTGTTCAATAGGCACAGTCTCATCCTTTGTTCAGCTAAATTGCAGGTTTGTTTAATAAGATAAAGTTCGAATGAAAGACTGTACCCTCAGGTTACATGTTACAAAATAAATAGTTAGTTTGTGCCCTTATTTTATCAATGTTCTTATATTTATGAAGTGGGGAATTGTATGCTTATAGTTCAAATTGGGGCAATTTTGCTAGCATTATTGATAGGCTCTATTCTGGCCAGAAGAGAATACAAAAATTTTACAATAGAAGAAAAAGAACAATTTAAAAGGGAGCTAAGTCATCCTATTTTGGTTGTACTACACGTACTAGATCAAATCGGCTATATAATCTTTTTTATAGGGTTTATTTTTAGTAGCATCGCTCTAAAATATATTGCCTTTGTGCTAATAGGTTTAGGTTGGATAATTAATGGAGCTGATATGTGGGAAGCCGATAAAAAAAGAGGGCTAATATTTATATTCCTCGGTTCTTTAACGTTTATAACCACTTCACTTTTAGCCTTAAATACCTTCTGGATTTAATTCTTCTTCAACTAATCGGGTAATTTAGAATAATATCGATAGTCTACAAATGGGAGCATTCCTGAAGTGTGGAGGAACACTAAGTATAGAAAATATGAATATATCAGGGGGATAAGATGAAAAAATTATACAAATCCACGCAAGATAGACAATTATCAGGTGTAATAGGTGGATTAAGTGAAATGTTCAAAATTGATGTTAGTTTACTTCGTATTCTTACTGCTTTATCATTTTTCTTTACTGGTGGGATAGTATTGTGGATTTATATTATTGCGGCGTTCGTTTTGCCAACTGACAAGCAGTTAAGTAAATGAGGATATTAAACAAACGTGAGCGATTGCTGAATAAGAAAGCAGTCGCTTTTTCACTAACGGTGCAAGATAATTGAATAATGACATTAGTGTACCCATCAATCTAATTTAAGCCAGAAAAGAAGAGGGAGCGAAAATATGCAAAAAATAGTCTTTATGTTATTTGTTTTGCTATTTTTAATATTAGCTGCTTGTGGTAATTCTGAATCTAAAATGACTCAATCCGAAGCAGAGTCAATTGTTTTGCAACATCTCACTGAAGACCTCAACAAAGACAAAGATGAAATAAAAATAAAATCGGTGAGTAAAGGTTTAGGGAAGTATACCGTTGAATGGGAAATCGACAAGGATTGTGAATTTGGTAGTGTTCAAGTAGATAACGGAAGCGGTGAATTGCTAAAAGCTGAGGAATCAAATTGTTAGCTAATGAAAATTATTATAGGTACTATCTTCAGCTAAATGGGAGCGATTGTTGAATTATGAAATAAAGTAAAAAGGCTTAGAAGGGAAAACTCTCTAAGCCTTTTTATGTGGAAATTGCATTGTGATTTGCCATGTGATTTGTTTGCACCTCACAAGTAAACCCGTTATCCTTTTGATTCTAGGGTTAAAAAGGATGTCCGATTTTTTATTTGTTTTGTTCATACGTACTTTTAGTTTTATATAGTCCCAGCGGTTGATTGGAGTGCAAGACGGAGACTCCTTGAAAATGCGAGCATTTTCTGCGTGCGATGTATCGCTACCGAAGCCTTCCTTGTCCTGCGGGAAGAGTAGGTTATGTGAGACCCCGCAGGCAAAGCCGAGGAGGCTCACGGGCTACCCGCGGAAAGCGGAGTCTTGCACGGAAATCAATAGCGTTATTTAGAGCTACCACTGAAAGTGTGCGTCTTTTTTTTAGTTTTTTAATTTTGTCCTAGGTTCCATAAAAAACTATATCAAACTTCTACTTTTTCGCTCGTCCCCTTACCAATACTGTCATAATCAAAATGACTGCCGCCAGACTATACGCCACATAGGAAACATAACTGTACTCTTCCATGTTTCGGACGCCGATACCGATAAAGGCCCACACGAAGACTAGCGGGAATACTCGATCTCGGTTGGCTAGATTAAACCAGATAGCTAGAAGTGTGGCAACCACCAGCATAATAATCGTCCAGGTTATATCTGATAATCCAAAGCCGTCCCACCCCAAATCAACGAGAACATAGCTGATATTGGCGATGGTTGCAACACTGACCCAGCCAAGATAAATGGAAAAAGGCAACCGGTCAAAAAAGCCAGGATCCGATATTTCCACTTTTTTGTAAAGCGCAATTAGAGTAAGCAATAGACCAAGCATTACGGCTACTGTCACGACAAAATATTCATAATGCCATAAGATTAACCATGCACTATTCAAAAGACAGCTTAGAATAAATAAGGTGCTTGTATCTTGATAGATTGGTAGATTCCTGCGGCTTTTTGGGAACTGGCGGATAATCCATACACCTAATAATAAGTAAATAAGACTCCAAATGGAGAAAACATAGCCTGCAGGTGTAAACAGGACATTCAATCGATTTGATATTTCACCGGCTGTCTGACCGTTAAAAGGCAACGCGTTGGAAAGAATGTTTACTGTGACAACTAATAAAAAAGCAACTACATTCAGCCATAATCTCTTCATTTTCCTTCTCCTTTCTCTCTTTTATTTAAATACTATTCCACTTAAGATGGGGCGATAACCATTTTAATGTGTGGATTTTATTTAGTTTGTCTACATGTCATTGGCAATTTTCATGAACTTGTCTCATAAGATGGATAATGGGTCTTTTGGTCAGCCTTTTCCATTAGAGAGGAGAACAATCATGAATAAGTTTTTTAAAGCGACACTATTACTAGCTATTGCTGCTTTCTTAGGAGAAAGCTTAGAATTTATTGTAAATATGGTATTGGCGAAACAGCTAGGAGAAGCGGGGATGGGACTTTATATGTCGGTGCTTCCTGTTATCTTTCTCGTAGTGGTGATTGCAAGCCTAGAGCTTCCCATTTCTATTTCAAAATTTGTGGCTGCAAAAGAAGAAAAATATCATAAAAGCATGCTAATTCATGCGACAAGGCTTACGATTATTTTTACCGTTGCAGTAACTTTTTTAGCTGCCCTAATCGTGCCATTGATTCCAGTATTCGAACATTATCATCCTTTAGTTAAATGGCTTATCCTATTGATGATTCCTATTATCTCGTTCTCTTCCATCGCTAGAGGATATTTTATGGGACTTCAACATATGGGTAAAATCGCCATTTCTAACTTTCTGCGTAAAGCCGTTCAGTTAGTATTACTTGTTCTGGTCTATCATTTTTTCAACTTTTCAATTGAATTAGCAATTCTAATCGCTATTTGTACACTCGTTCTAACGGAACTGATTGTTTGCTTGTATTTACTTTATGCCTACATGCTTCAATATAAACAACTGAAAAAGCAGCCAAGCACAGCCATGAAAGCGAGAGTAGTGAGGAAGAACCTATTGGAAGTTTCGATCCCAACAACGGGCATGAGAATCTTCCATGCCATTACACATGCAATCCAGCCCTTTCTAATCAAGATCGCCCTGCTCCAGGCGGGATTGAGTGAAACAATCGCACTTGAAGAATTCGGATTATTGGCCGGCGTGGCATTAACGATTGGCTTTTTTCCTGGTTTTATCGCACATTCCTTGTTGATTGTGTTGATCCCTACCGTATCCGCAGCACATGCTGATCATGACTATGCAAAGCTTCGCAGACTTCTGCAACAGGTAATTGCTCTAACCTTTTTATATGGAATACCGGTGGTGATGGTCTTTTACCACTTTGCAGTACCATTAACCAATATATTTTATGAGTACTCAAAGGCATCTATCTACTTGCAACTTTTATGGCCGTACTTTTTATTTCATTTATTTGTCATTCCGCTACAGGCTTATATGATTGGTCTTGGACTAATTAAGGATGCTTTTCTTCACTCCATCTGGTCTACCATTGTCTCGTTTATTCTGATATTTATCCTCGGTTCCATGGAAAGTCTTCGTATGAGTGGAGTGATCCTAGGGATGAATACAGGAATCGTCCTGCTCACCTTGATGCACTATTTAACAGTTTGTCATAAAATCAATGTCACGCTATGGCTAAAACAAACGAAACCTCTTAGGCACTAAAGGATTGAATGCTATAGTATTAGAAGTATTTTTGCAAAAAAGCAATTTTTAAACAAACGTTTGATTGAAGAACAATAAAAATCCTTTTATATCAAGGAAAGAAGGGCCTTCTAAAAAATCAACTTTTTAAAAAGTTTTGCTGCAAACATTCTTTTCTGTAGATCTAAGTAAAATTAAACCGTTTTCAATTGTGCAACTTCTTTTTAAGGTGTTTACATAAACGAGTTAGGTCTTTATACTTCCTCTAGACGTAGAAATAATAGAGGGAGGGTGAGCATTTGAATAAAAATCTTAAAACTTTCCTGTTTTTGCATATTGGTCCTCTTTTTGTTGCCATACATGTTCATTTCTTCTTATCTCCCAATAGCTTGGCTACTGGAGGAGTAAGTGGACTTTCCATAATTTTAAATGATGTGGTACCAAACCTTTCTATCGGGGTTTGGATGCTTATAGTCAATCTGGTTTTATTTGTAATCGGTTTTTTATTGCTAGGCTTTGCTTTTGGAGCAAAAACTATTTATGCAAGTGTCATGTTATCGGTGATGGTCTGGCTATTAGAATGGCTATTTCCATTATCAGGACCACTCAGTGAAGATATTCTTATACAGTTAATTATTGGTCAATGTATCGCGGCTCTCGGGATTGCACTAGTATTTAATCAGCGTGCATCTACAGGCGGAACAGATATTATTGCACTAATTTTAAATAAATACCTTTCCATTGATATGGGAAGGGGAGTACTATTGGCGGATATTCTTATTGCACTGTCTTCCATTCTGGTTTTTGGCCCTGAGGTAGGAATGTATGCGGTATTTGGGGTGATTTTAAATGGCTTGGTCATTGATTACACCTTGCAGCAGGTAAACGAAATGCGTGAAGTGGTGATTATCAGCAGTGAAAGCGAATTGATTCGATCGTATATTGTAGGTGAACTTAAGCAAGGTGCGACCATTCATTTTGCAAAAGGTGCATTCACATCTGACGAGAAGGAAGTCATAACGACCATCTTAAATAAGAAGGACTTTATACGACTGAAGAAATATATTAGTGCAACAGATAAGCAGGCGTTCATCACTGTTCATAATATGCGTGAAATATTAGGCCAGAACTACACACAACTGGCATGATTTAGACAAGCGAACTCTTTATTGGAGAGCGCTTGTTTTTTTATGGTTTTAGTAGATTTTGTTTAATACTTCCATAGCAGTTAGTCACGTCCAGCAGGCTGCGCTTCAATATTTTTAATACAACCCAAAAGAGTATACAATAGAAAAAATAGAGCAAATAGAGGTGGATAATTTGTCAGAATACAAGGAGACTCTTCTCGTTAAGGCTGAAGAGTTTATTAGGCAGTGTTACTCAGAATTGGAAAAAGAGGAAGCTACAATAAATGAAAGACTTCAAGCAATTAAAGATGATATAGCCGCTTTTGGTACCTATGAGCATACATTTGAAGAGTTATCTCATGGAGCGAAAATGGCTTGGCGCAACAGCAATCGTTGTATCGGAAGGCTATTCTGGAATGCCTTGCATGTAATCGATAAACGCCATCTTCAAGCAGAAGAGGATATCGCTCAAGCATTAACTGAGCATATTGTATTTGCAACGAACAATGGAAAAATCAAACCTACGCTCACTATTTTTCGTCAGCAAAAAGGACCAGATCAGCAGATACGTATTTGGAACCACCAACTGATTCGATATGCAGGATATGAAACAGAGTATGGTGTGATTGGTGATCCGGCCTCAGTATCTTTAACAAAAGTGTGCGAGAGTCTTGGATGGGAAGGGGAACGCACGCAGTTTGATGTGTTACCGTTAGTAATCCAAGTTGATGAGGCAAAGCCTAAGGTGTATTCCTTTGCAAAAGAGCATGTGTTAGAGGTACCGCTTTATCACCCCGAGATGGAGAGGTTCCGTGAATTAGACCTTAAATGGTATGCAACTCCACTTATTTCCGATATGCGGTTGGAAATCGGGGGAATTAATTATACGGCTGCTCCATTCAATGGATGGTATATGGAAACCGAGATTGGTGCTCGGAATCTTGCAGATCGTAACCGGTATAACATGATTCCTAAAGTAGCGGAAATCATGGGGCTTAACACAAGTTCTAATACGTCGCTTTGGCAGGATAAGGCGCTTATAGAATTAAATATTGCTGTTTTATCATCGTATAAAGAAAAGGGCGTAAGCATAGTGGACCACCACACGGCAGCCATGCAATTTCAACACTTTGAACAACGAGAGGAAGAAAGCTGCCGTCATGTAACTGGTGAATGGGCTTGGCTGATTCCACCCTTATCACCCGCTGCTACCCATATTTTTCACCATTCTTATGAAGATAAAATAAACACACCAAACTATTTTTATCAGGAAAGATTATATTAAGAGATGGGAAAAAATTAGAAAGATTGGGACTCGTAAGACTCTATAAGGTTAAGGTATAATGGATGAGGAGAAGCATGTAAATTTTATTATGCTAAAAATAGATACAAGTCAATAACGCATGAGAAACAGGCATGAATTAAATCATTAGTACCTTACCTGCGTACATAAAAAGTAGAAAGAGAGTGAAATATATGGGTCGTAAGTGGAACAATATTAAAGAGAAAAAAGCGGCAAAGGATGCCAATACAAGTCGTGTTTATTCTAAGTTTGCCCTTGAAATTTATGTAGCTGCTAAACAAGGCGAACCTGATCCAGAATCAAACATGGCCTTGAAATTTGTGCTGGAACGTGCAAAAACCTATAATGTACCAAAAAATATTATTGACCGTGCGATTGAAAAAGCAAAAGGCGGCGGCGAGGAAAGCTATGATGAGCTCCGTTACGAAGGCTTTGGACCGAATGGCTCGATGATCATTGTTGACGCTCTGACCAATAATGTGAACCGTACCGCATCAGAGGTACGTGCTGCTTTTGGGAAAAATGGCGGCAATATGGGTGTCAGTGGTTCGGTAGCATATATGTTTGATGCAACGGCTGTTTTTGGTATCGAAGGAAAAACAGAAGATGAAGTTATGGAACTATTAATGGAAGCAGACCTCGATGCACGTGACATTTTTGAAGAAGATGAGGCAGTCATTATCTATGCAGAGCCTGATCAATTTCATGCAGTCCAAGCAGCATTAAAAGAAGCAGGAATTACTGAATTCTCTGTAGCAGAACTAACGATGCTTGCGCAAAACGAGATGGAAATCCCAGAAGAAGACCAAGCACAATTCGAGAAATTGATTGATGCACTAGAAGACTTAGAGGATGTGCAGCGAGTCTACCATAATGTAGATTTAGGTGAATGAAAATACCTAAATTCATTTAAAGTTAACGAGAAAAAACAAGACGATCTCGTCTTGTTTTTTTTATAAGTTTTGTTAAAGATGAGTGTGATGATTGGAGCAAAGGGCGGAGGCTCCAGCACCGCCCCGTGGAACACGTAGCCTTTTGCGGAAACAACAGGGGCGTTTAACAGTGCCTCTTTATAAGTGACATATTTTAGTTGCTTTGAAAAATGGTCATTTAATGGAGGAGGAATCACAAGGGAAATGGAATACATGAGATAGTAAAAGAAAAAACTTTCGAAAATTTTAATTTAGAGTGGAGGTTTCTGTATGCTAAAAGAGGCGACATTATCTGACATAAATGAAGCTGCGCACCTTGCTTTACTGCTTTGGCCAGGTCAAAGTTTAGAGGAATTTATAAAGGAAATAACGAATCTTATTATACAGCATGATGCAACGATTATGTTAGCTTATCATAACACTGAAGCAATTGGGTTTGCACAATGCCAACTGCGTTATGATTATGTGGAAGGGACAAGTTCAAGCCCGGTAGGATATCTAGAAGGACTTTACGTAAAAGAAGCCTTTCGAAAGCAAGGATATGCTAAAAAACTAGTTAATGCTTGTGAGATTTGGGCTAAGAAAAAAGGTTGTCACGAGTTTGCTAGTGACTGTGAATTAGAAAATGAAGTAAGCTTAGCCTTGCATTATAAATTGGGATTTAGTGAAGCAAATCGTATTATTTGTTTTAACAAGATGTTATAAGATGAATGAAAATCGAGGTATTGTCAATTAAGTTAAACCTAGGGATGGCTACTATTAGAGGGACAAGTCCACTCGTTTTGGAAGGAATACTATACCAATCTTAAGTTAGCTGGCATAGGGTGGGTAAATACTTTACACACAATTACATGTCCATAAAATGTCTATTTCATTTATTAATGGGCAAACCTAATGGAATGGTAAAAATTGTGTAAGGTGGATAGAAAATGAGTGAGCCAATACATACAAGCCTTGAAAAAAATATCACACATCTAAAAGATTCCTTTTATAGTGCGTCAGATCTTTCAGTAAGGAAATTGCGGATACCTACAGAAGATCCCTTTAATGTGTATCTGGTATACATAGAAGGGATAGCTAATACGGATAAAATAGAGATGAATATAATTGACCCTCTTTTAGAGTCGGCTAAGGAAATTGAGTTAAGTGCCTCCTATATAGAGGACGTTTCACAAAAAGTTATTAAAGTGGCAGGAATTAAGATAGCAGGTACATTTGCTGAATTAACGGACGCTATTTTAGACGGAAATACTGTTATCTTGATAGAAGGCTATAATAAAGGAATCATTGCCAAGACGGCTGATTTGAAAGAGAGAAGTTTAGAACAAGTAACAAGTGAGCGTTCACCAAGAGGTGGGTTAGTAGGGTTAACAGAAAAACTTGATACGAATATAAGCTTATTGCGTGGTATGTTAAAGACCTCTAATTTCTGTATAGACTCAATGGATATAGGATCAATCTCAAAAACCCCCATAGCGATACTGTACATAAAAGGGATCGTTGATCAAGATGTGTTAGCTGAAGTTCGACAACGTATAAATAAATTGAAAGTTAATTATGTACTAGAAGCAAAACTGATTGAAGAAGCCATGGAGGATAAAGCGAAGACAATTCTTTTTACAATGTCTGAGACTACAGAGCGTCCTGATGTTATAAATTCTTCATTATATGAAGGAAAGGTAGTAGTGCTAGTAGATGGGAATCCATTTGGAATCATATTGCCAGGTTTGTTTGTTTCAGCACTTCAAGCCCCAGATGAATATTATCAAAAACTTGGACGAATATCAATTCGTCTTGTTAGACTTATTAGCTTTATTATGACGATTTATATTCCAAGCATATATGTAGTTATAGCAAAATATTATGTAGATGATTTACCAACTAATGTAGCAGAGACATTATTTAAAGGTGATGAATTGCTTCCACCATTTTGGTCGATGATTATTCTATTTTTTTTATTAGTTGTTTTGACCGATGCAATCTTTAGAATTCCACAGAGTGGGATCATTCTTGTATCATTATTAGCTACAATCGCAATTGGTGAAACAGCTGTTACAGCCAAACTAATACACCCAGTAACCCTTATATTAGTTGCAATTACATATTTGACAAGTCTTTTACTTGCCAATAAACAAATGGCAGCTCCAACCAATACACTGCGAACAGTATTTTTAATCATTGGGAATTTATTTAGTCTTCCAGGTATGATAATAGGAACAACCTTATTGGTTGTTTACATGGTTACCCTTCGTTCCGTTGGAGTTCCATACTTATCACCAATAATCCCCTTTCGCATTGAAGAATTTAAAGACACGTTTATTAGAAGTAAATTAGAGAAAATAAACAACAGTAAACACAGCTTTCCTACTATTAAAAATAAATAGTGATTATAACGCCTGTTGAATTAAAGTGATAGCCGAGAACAATCTTTAAAATAAATGTAAGTTTTTACTCATTTCCAAATGAGGGGATGGCTATGAATAAAAAGTTCGAAATAAAAATTCTAAAACAATTTTGGTTAGGTCCTCCAGAAGGTGATTTATGTTCTCATGGAGAAATATTGCTTCGTATTGGTGATACAGTCTTATCAAATGAAGAAGATGGGGAATGGAATATAAGCGAGTCTGCTCTTTCCTTATTACGGTCTGTAAAAGAGAACTTTCCATGTAGAGAGAGCCCAAAATATTATCCTGAAGAGATTAAAGAAGAGAACTATTTAATATTTCACTGTGGATGCTTTACGTCATTTTGTCCATCAAATATAGGCTGGAAGGTAAGGCATACAGAAAGGGTTGTTGAGTTATTAGATTTTAAGAAAAATGATGGTGAAATTGATTTTTCAATGTTGATAGTCAAAATTCCTTTATCGGAATATGCAAAAGAGATATATAACTTTGCAATCGATGCAAAGGAGTTTTTTTTAGGTAATGATAAGAGAACGGAAAATAACGAACTATATGAGGGGCAATACCACCAGTTTTGGAAGGAATACGAGGAGCTTTTAGAATATGTAGGGAAAATAGAGTGAATAGATTTTATAATAAAACTTAGTAAGATTACTCATTACTCTAACAAACGATACATTGGTATCAAGCGAAGGGTTTGAGGGGAAGTAATTCAGAATAATAGATGTTCTTGATAGCTATGCATTAATATTTTCGAGTAACAAACGGGGAGGAAGTTGGACAATGAAAAATAAAGTTAGCAACAAAAATGAACTTTCACTAGAACAAAGTGAAGAATTACTTAGAGTATTGAAAGAACGTTTTGAGAAGAACATGCATCGTCACGAAGGGATAAAATGGGCTGAAGTCCAAGCTAAACTTGAAGATAATACAGAAAAAATGTGGTCACTCAATGAAATGGAAATAACCGGTGGTGAACCGGATGTGGTTGGCTTTGATAATGAAAAGGGAGAATACATGTTTTGTGATTGTTCAGCGGAAAGTCCTAAAGGTCGCAGAAGTGTGTGCTACGACCGGGAGGCATTGGAATCAAGAAAAAAATATAAACCTGAAAATAATGTGATCGATATGGCAGCTTCTATGGGCATAGAACTATTGAGTGAAGAACAATATCGAGCGTTGCAGCAACTTGAAAATTTCGAAAAAAAAACATCCAGTTGGGTTCAAACACCCAATGATATCCGAAAGCTCGGCGGTGCACTATTTTGCGATTATCGGTTTGGTCATGTCTTTTTGTATCATAATGGAGCAGACTCCTATTATGGATCTAGAGGTTTTCGCGGCTCGTTATTGGTGTGACTCCTTTGAGGATTACTTAAGGGTATGGTTTCTTATGGAACAAGTCCTGGTATCCAGCTTCGGAAAGTTAAATTTTACACGGAGAATGGGGTTAAAGAACTTTTAAAAGACTCTTCTGGTCAAGAATATTACTCCGAAAAATAAGCCCGTAAAAAATCTAATTTCGACTTTTTACGGGCTATCAGTATTAGTTTTTTAAAGTGCTGCTTTTTGCAGCTTATGGATAACGCTTAGGGATTTTCCTGTTCCAATTGCAACAGATTCTAGTGGGTTAGGTGCAAGATATACAGGTACGAAAATCTCATTGCTGAGCCATCCTTGGATACCATTAAGCAATGCTCCACCGCCTGTGACAATGACCCCTCTATCCACGATGTCTCCACTTAGTTCGGGAGGGCAGTTTTCTAATGTAGCTCGAATTGCTTCTAAAATGTGTAATAGGGATTCTCTCATTGATTTTTGAATCTCAGTTGAATGTAGTTCGATCGTTTTAGGTAAGCCTGTTACAAGGTCGCGGCCGCGAATTTCAATAGAAAGTTCCTCGTGTTCTACTAATGCATAGCCGATTTCAATTTTAATCTGTTCTGCTGTTCTTTCCCCGATAAGGAGATTATAGTTCTTACGGACATAATGGACGATATCCTCATCGAATTGGTCGCCGCCGACACGTATAGAATTACAGGACACAACCCCACCATACGAAATAATGGCAACTTCTGTAGTGCCTCCACCAATATCAACGATTACATTTGCGATAGGCTCGTCTACAGGAAGGTCCGCACCAATTGCGGCTGCTAGAGGCTCTTCAATTAAATGAACATGCTTCGCTCCGCAGTTTTTGACAGCATCTTGAATGGCTCTGCGCTCTACCGATGTAGATCCAGATGGCGTACAAACAACCACGCTTGGCTTTCGAATAGAGAAGCCCATCGCTTTTCCTGCTTGCTTCATGATCTGTTTTAACATACTTGTCGTAATTTCAAAATCTGCAATAACGCCATCTTTTAAAGGTCGAACAGCAACGATTCTTCCTGGAGTTTTACCAATCATTTTTTTTGCTTCCGTACCGACAGCGAGCACTTCTTTCGTATCTAAATCGATCGCTACAACGGACGGTTCATTGAACACGATACCTTTACTTTTACTGTACACCAGCGTATTCGCTGTACCTAAGTCAATTCCAATTTCAGTTGTTGAAAACATAGTCACTTCACCCAATCATTCTTTTAGTTTAGGTCTCGTATATACGTTCATAGAAATTTGTCGTTTTGTGGGGGTGAAATCAATAGAATAATATGGTAATAATATTTATGTAAATTTAGCGGCCATATTAAGAAGACCTTTTCATAAATAAGTGGTAAATATAGTAATTATATGGTATATTCGAGTAAAAAATCAGTGGGGATTCATGTCTATGCTATTTAAAAGAAATAAAGTGGAAGAGCCATTTTTCGAGATAGAGGAAGAGGATGACTCCTTTTCGATTGATAAAATAGTTACTTACTTTTTAATCGCTTGTACGATTGTGATCACAGTACTAACCTTCTTTGTGTTTTATGATGGAATTTCGGTTCAAAAGGAACAAGAAATAAGTAAATATATTTCTAATGCAGACGAACTATTAAAAGAATCCCAACAACTTGTTGAACCTTTGTCACTTTTTGCAAAAGGAGAGAGTAATAGTTATTCAATGGAAGATGCAGCGCTTCACTCCTTACGGCAAACAATATCAGCTGGACAAGCACTAGATGCCCCTAAGGAATTTTTAAAACACCGGGAAACCGTAAATGCCCTTATCGTCGAACGCTATGCTGCTACGTACACGTATTCACTTGGAGAAAGATCAAGAGGTGTGGTAGAAGAGAATTTCAAAAAGATTGAAGACCTTAAGACGTTGGAGAATACTACTTTAATCTCAGCACTTGAAGAGGCCGGTTTGAACTACAAAGTTGCAGAGGATGGAAATATTCGGATTTTCTATAAATCTTACAAAAAGTAGCGCACAGAGCTTTAATAGATTCTGTGGGCTTTTTATGTTAAATCCTGCTGTGATATTTAGGACAAAAGCATGTCTGCATCAAGTGATATGATTTGTTGTTTCGGCCTAGAAAAAGAGGGGTAAATGTATTATATAGACCAAGGAGGCGATTGGAATGAAAAGGCTGTTTAAGAGAATGTTTATTGCAGTGTTGCCTATTTTAATTAAAAAAGGATTTGAATATTTTAAACAAAAGAAAAAAACACCTCGTACACAATAGGAGGGAAAAGCTTATGGAGAAGCGGTTATATTACGTAACATTGGATACCGGTGAAATACATCGAGAGCCATTTGATGATCAAGTGAATTATTATGAAATAATGGCTACTGAGAAAGAGATTATGGAGATTGAACATATGTTTGGAAATCTCCATGACTCCGAATACAGCCCTGAACCCTTGATGAAGCCATGGAGCGAAAGTAGAGGGCAAGAGCGTCGTAATCTTCAGCAGTCCCTAGTAGATCGTATTTTTACATCTATCTATGAATTAGGAACAGATCAGACAAAAGAGGATATAAAAACGATGAATGGCTTAAATCAGCGTCTATAATGGGCGCTGTTTTTTTCTGTAGAAGAGTAGGTTCAATCAATAAAACTAGTGTTTTTAGTAGCTTCTAACTATCAATAAGAACATATTGGAATATTTCATCGGGAAAAAGACCTATTTATCTAAAATAAAAAGGGTTTCCATTGAAAGTACAGGTTGTCCGCGTTAGACTAATGAAAAAATGAATTGTTAGGAGTATTCCTATGAATAAACAGAAACAGATTAGTATGTACCCTGCGGTAGCAGTGATTATTTTTGATAATCAAAAGAGAATACTCTTACAAAAAAGAGCCGATGTGGGACTATGGTCCATTCCAGCAGGACACGTACAGCCTGGAGAAACCGTCGAGCAAGCAGCCATACGGGAAGTTTACCAGGATACAGGTTTGCATATAGAGCCACAAAAGCTTATCGGTATCTACTCTGATCCTGAATCGCAAACCTTTGAATATCCTGATGGAAGATTGGTCCAATTTGTGACCTCTTATTTTCAAGCGGAAATTATTGGCGGTACTACTGCAACCAAGAACAAGGAAATGGTTGAACTAGAATACTTTGCTCCAAACAGACTTCCACATGACTTGCTACCGATGCATCCCAGATGGCTGGTTGATGCTTTCTCTGAACAAAGAGAGGCGTTTATCCGCTAAAAGGGTTAGTAGCCAAGGCAAGGGGCAGAAAATCAAGATTCATTGAGTCCTCAACTTATTGGTGAAAAACATATTACCATTTATAACCAAAAAGGGCCAGACCCTCGGCAGTACTACATTCAGTAGTAAATTCCTGCCGGGGTCTGGCCCCTAATTCAAATAAATACCATCAATGTACATTTGTGAGGAAGGTTAGGAAGAATAGGGCCGCGATGATGTAAAGCGGCGCTGAGACTTCTTTTGCTTTGCCTAGTGCTAGTTTGATTAGCGGATAGGCGATGAATCCGAATGCAATTCCGTCTGCAATACTGTAAGAGAATGGAATCATTACAATTACAAGAAATGCAGGGAAACCTTCTGATAGATCTTGGAAGTCGATTTGTTTTACGCTTTGCAACATCAGTACCCCAATAATAATCAGGATTGGTGCAATCGCGCTTCCAGGAATAATCTTAATGAAAGGAATCGCAAAAATCGAAAGCAAAAATAAGCTTCCTGTCACAATTGCTGTCACGCCAGTTCTTCCTCCAGCAGCAATTCCGGCAGCACTTTCTACTGTGGATACAGTAGGACTAGTGCCAAAAATTCCACTAGTTAAAATGGAGATTCCGTTTGCTTGAAAGGAACGCTTGAACTTTTCTGGACGATTAATCATACTTAGATGCCCATTTATCAGCCCGATGTTCTCAAATAACAAGACCATCGTTAAAGAGAAGACAGCTACTAAAAACGTAAACTCTCCAATCTTTGCAAATGAAACGGCACCAAATAAGGAAGCATAGCTTTCCATTGGTAATGCATTTCCGCCAACATCGGAAAAGCTTACCACACCTAAAGCTGCGGCGATACCTGTACCAACGACCATACTAATCAAAAAGTTGGCAGGTACATTTCGCATAAATAAAACTGCTGCTAGAATAATAGACAGAATGGTTGCTAGTACATAAGGACTTGTCACATCACCAAGTGCTAACAGTGAGTTCTCACCCTTAATAACTAAGCCACCCTTTTCAAGTCCGATTAAGGTTAAAAATAAACCTAAACCAACAGTTATCGCATGCTTTAGAGAGTTTGGAATTGCTTCAAGCAGTAATTGTGCTAGTTTTGTGAAGGAAATAATGGACACAATCACACCAGCAACTACCACCACGCCCAACGCTTCTTGCCAAGTTAAACCCATCGAATGAACCAATGTATAGGTAAACATCGCATTGATGCCCATACCTGGAACAAGGATAATTGGAGCATTAGCCCAGAATCCCATTAACCAACATCCTACAACACATGTAAAAATGGTGGCTATAATTGCGGCTTCGATAGGAATGCCAGCTTCTGCAAGAATCGTTGCATTGACAGCAATAATGTACACAATGGTAAAGAAAGATATCATACCGGCCGTTAACTCACGCTTTAACGTCGTTTCATGACCAGGTAAATCGAATGACGACTTAAACCATTGAAGCATTATAAAACACCTTATTCAGTTTCCCTCTCCCACCCGGTCTCAGAGGACCCACAAACTAGTATTATAATCCTCTAATACAAAAACAACAATAGTAAATAAATATCATTATATTTCCGAATGTTCAGAAAAAGTTCATAAACCAATAAGTTGAGTTCGGGTATACTAAAAATAACGCAGAGAAAAAGGGTGATAACAGTGGACTTTTTTCGATTAACGGATGAAAAAATAAAAAAAGCATACGAAGACGGTGAATTTGAAAATTTACCAGGGTATGGGAAGCGTCTTGAATTAGAAGATCTTTCAAGTGTTCCGCCCGAAATGAGAATGGCCTATAAAATGATGAAAAATGCTGGCATGATGGAAGAACAACAAGTGCGAAGCGAGATCGAGTACTTGGAAGATTTGATTAAAGGTGCACACGACGACCTAGAAGAAGAGCGTTTAACAAGAAGACTCAATGAAAAGCTGATACGTTTTAATCAATTGATGGATAAAAAAAAGAAAGAAAACAATTCGGCGGTGTTCAAAACCTATCAAAGTAAAATGTTAAATCGATTTGAGTAAAAGTGCTTTTTAAAGTGGTTGAGGAAGGGGACACTTTCATACTCAATCCGGTTCCTCTGACCGGTTTCACTCCTCACGGAACTATTAAAAGAGCCCTCCTTCACACCTCACGGAACTATTAAAAGAGCCCTCCTTCACACCCATTACCAATCTTTTCAGAACCGTTACAAACAGATTACGTTTTAAATTCTCATCAAATTCTCATCCCACATACCTCAGTTATTAGGTACTATAGTATAAGAGTGTCTTACGGTTGAGACGATCGATTTTAGTCCAAACTGTAAGCAGGATGCCACTGATACTAGGAGGTGGAGAGATGTGTAAGGTACTTATTATTGAAGATGAAAAAAATCTGGCGCGATTTATAGAACTGGAATTACAATATGAAGGCTTTACGATTGCTACTGCATATGACGGTAGAGCGGGCCTTGATTTGGCGATAAATGAACAATGGGACGTTATTCTTTTAGATTTGATGCTGCCGGGGCTTAGTGGCATGGAAGTATGCAGAAGAATTCGAGCCGCAAAAGAAACGCCGATAATTATGCTGACTGCTAGAGATAGTGTGATGGACAAGGTATCTGGATTGGATAGTGGTGCAGATGACTACATGTCCAAGCCCTTTGCAATAGAGGAGTTGCTTGCCAGAATACGTGCTCTTATGCGAAGAACGGAAGGTAAGAAGGAATCTGACTCCACACAAACCCTCACTTTTCGAGACTTGGTAGTAGATATTGATGCCCGCTCGGTCTATCGAAAAGAGGAACATATTGAATTAACAAAAAGGGAGTTTGATCTATTAGTGGTTTTTATGACTAATATAAACCGAGTTCTGACAAGAGAACTTTTGCTTGAAAAAGTGTGGGAGCTAGGAACCTATGCTGAGACGAATGTAGTGGATGTATATGTTAGATATTTAAGAAATAAACTGGATAACCCCGATGGTGAAAGCTATATCCAAACAGTTCGTGGCACAGGGTATGTGATGAGAAAATGACGAAAATAAGAAATTTCTTTTCCCAGCTGCCGATCCGGTGGAAAATTACCATCTGGTCGTCCTTGGTATTATTTATTTTATTTGTTACCTATAACTCCATCCAGTATTATGTTATGCGAACTTGGATGATTGAGCAGGAGGAACAAAATATTCAGGAAAAGATGAAGGAAATACAAGCCTATTTAGCGGATAAACCCTTCCTAGTAGATAGAAACGAAATCATTTATAGTAGTGACTTTTTGAAAAATATCAATGAAGCGAATGAGCTTATCCGTATTATTGATCAAGAAGGAAATTTAATCGTAGCCGTTGCTACAAATCTCCCGAAAGAACTGCTTGTCACTCCGGTTGAAAGCGGGAACTTGGAACACGTGGATGTAAATGGGAAACATTATTTAATTAATCGTAGACCTGTTATCACAAATGGATTTATCGGGTACATAGAAGTTATCAGAGATTTGAAAAATTACGAACGTCTTCAGGGTTTGATATTTTTAGTAACATGGTCTGCCGGCGCAGGCGCTATTCTCCTAAGTGGTGTAGGAGGAATGCTAATAGCGAGAAAGCTCTTAGCGCCAATAGCAGCTCTAACGGATACGATGAAGCGGATAAAAAAGCGTGGCTTTAAAGAAAGGGTACCACTGGAAAAAAACCAACAAGATGAGATCTCACAGATTTCCAACATGTTTAATGAAATGATGAACGATGTGGAGACCTCGTTTCAAAAGCAAAAGCAATTTGTTGAGGACGCCTCCCATGAACTGCGGACCCCAATCTCTATTTTAGAAGGACATTTAGCCTTGTTAAATAGATGGGGGAAGAACGATCCAGAAGTGCTCGAAGAATCTCTCAAGGCTTCCCAGCAGGAGGTCGAGCGCTTAAAAATGTTGGTCTTCGAGCTGCTTGAATTAACAAGGCTGGAATCAGATCGTTTTGAAATTGGAGATGATTATACTAATCCGATTCCGGTCATTGAAGAACTTATTAAGAAATTCACCCTATTGCACCCCGAGTTCACCTTAACTCTGCATAAAGAGATTAAAGGAGACATATCCATTCAAATGGCAGACCGCCATCTTGAACAATTATTAATAATACTCCTGGATAATGCGGTGAAATATTCTATGGATTCCAAGGGTATTGATGTAAAGGTAGAAAAAGTGGATGGTAAATTCTCTTGCTCAATTATGGACTATGGGATGGGGATTCCAAAAGAAGATCTTGAAAAAATATTCAACCGCTTTTATCGAGTAGACAAAGCAAGAAGCCGTGAACAAGGCGGCCAAGGACTAGGTCTATCCATTGCCAAAAGAATTGTTCACAACTATAACGGCCTCATTAAAGCAGAAAGCGAAGAAGGAAAATGGACCTCTATCCAGGTCCTTTTTGACACCGAAAAAGAAAACAAATAATTTCTCATCAAATTCTCATTTATATTTAAGGTTGTTTTCATATCGATAAGGTTAAATATAAAGTATAGAATATCTCATTTGTTTGAGAGATAAATAAATCATGAGGTGATGGAAATATGGGGTACTATGATGAACATGTGACCCAGAAGCGCACTAGAAAAGAAAAGACTTTAGGTAAACTGTTGTTTGCCTCCGTCTCTGGCGGAATCGTCGGCGCCCTTATTGTCGTTGCGATGTTACCGATTCTTTTGGATTGGGGTGTTTATATAGATGATGCACAAAGCTCTGAAACTCCTAACAGTATCGAAACCACATCCACTATTCAAACAGAGCAGGTTGATTTTAAGCAAATCCAAACAGATGTAACAAATTCAGTGGAAAAAGTTTCTGAAGCGGTAGTTGGGGTAGTAAATATACAAGAAGGCAGAAATTCGCTTTTTGAACCACGCTCGCAAGGAGCCACCGAAGCGGGCACAGGTTCAGGTGTGGTCTATAAAAAGGAAAATGGAAAAGCATATATCGTAACCAATGCTCATGTTATTGATGGGGCCTCTAAAATCGAAGTGAGTCTAGTCGATGGAACAAGAATAGAAGCAGAATTAGTAGGAGCCGACACGATAACTGATCTAGCGGTATTAACTGTAGATGGTTCAAGTGTAAACAAAGTTGCCTCTTTCGGAAATTCAGATTCTATTACCCTAGGTGAACCTGTTATTGCGATTGGTAATCCACTTGGCTTAGAGTTTTTCGGCTCAGTAACACAAGGAATCATCAGTGGGAAAGAGCGGATGATACCTGTTGACATAAATCAAGATGGACAGCCAGACTGGGAAGCAGATGTTATTCAGACAGATGCAGCAATTAACCCTGGTAACAGTGGCGGAGCACTTATAAATCTTCGCGGTGAAGTAATAGGAATCAACTCGATGAAAATTGCACAATCCAGAGTGGAAGGGTTAGGTTTTGCCATTCCGACCTCAGTAGTTCAACCTGTTATTGAAGATTTAGAGCAGCATGCGGAAGTTCAGCGTCCATTTATGGGAGTATCGCTTGCATCCTTGTCAGATGTGCCATTGGAACAGCAAAGTGCTACATTAAAGCTTCCGGAAGAAGTGAAAAATGGGATTGTTGTTACTGGTGTAGAGCAGGCATCACCTGCAGATAAAGCTGGATTGAAGAATTTTGATGTCATTGTGAAGCTCGATGGCACCGAAATAAAAGATGCATTAGGCCTAAGGAAATTTCTATACAATGAAAAAGAAGTCGGAGACAAAATGAAGGTATCGTACTACAGAAATGGACAATTGCAGGAAGCTGAAATGACTTTAGTAAAACAAATGTTTTAAATTAAGGCTGTTTTTATCATACATTGTTGCTATGCGTAAGATGTTACAAACCTTAAAAATCGTTGCTCTGTAAATATAGCAGGAAAATTTCAATTGTCGGTTTTTAAGGGCTTAACGCAACAATCTTTACGAAAAGAGCCTAAATAAAAGAATAGAGGCGGAAAATCATGCAAAAAAATGTGGATAAAGTAAAAAAAGGTATTGATGTACGTAACCTAGTAGAAAAATACAAGAAAAAAGGCCTTAAAGTGGAAGTTTGTAAACCTAGACTTGATCTAATCAAAGGATTAAGTCCTCAATAATCGTTGTCCCCCCCTTATTTATATATAAAAGAGGCACACTATTCAATAGTGTGCCTCTTGCTATGCCTGATTCACCTGGCCGCTCTCGTAAAAAGTTATAAGTTCCTGTAACAATCACTACTATTTGCATGACCAAAGGAATTGTTAATGGAGAAAATGTTAATTTACTTAGTGATTAACTGGTCTACCATTATTTTTTGATAGATGTGAATAATTTCTTCGTCATCAAGATTAAGTATATTCTTACGGTGGTGACCTTCATCCATTAACGTTTGTTCAACACTTTCACGTTCTATTTCTGTTAAAAAGTATCTTTTGGCTAATAACATTCTCTGCACCTCGTTTTTAATTTTGTATTTGATATAGTAATTCCCAGTTTCATAGATTTATATTCATAAACTGATAAAGTTTTTTAAAATAGATTGAGAGAAAGTAAAAAGTAAAGTGAAATGGTAGGTAGTTGTCGTAGCTTAAATTATTTATTCACAATAAAAAACCCATCGACCATAAGAATAGGTCAATGGGAGCTTCCCTTCGTCATCAATCTTTTTCCAAAAACTCAAATAAAAAAGATTGTCCATTTCGATAGAACCTTGGATCGTATATGCCGAGCCTTTCCTCATCATCCACAATGACCACAAAAGGAGACCACTCATAGAGTGTTTTCGCTTCAGGCACTCGCGAAAATAGCTCATCAAGTTCCGTTCCCTCAGCTGAAATGAGAGAGTACTGTAGCGTAGGTGAGGTGAAAAGGGAATCATCAAAGATCATAACGGTATCATCTAATTTTCCAATAACAGAATAATGCCAAGGAATAAAGCTTGCCGATAAAGCGACTTGATCATATTTGTCCTCATAGCTTTTGTAAAGAAGATAGCCCTGAAACGTTTGTATGGTTACATGAAAAATGATTAACAGCCATACTAAGCGGTAGAGCTGATGCCTCTCTCTATTCCATAACCGTCTTGCCAAAAAACCGACTCCGATGATAAACCAAATCATAAAATCAACGATAGAAATGGTACCAAATGTAATTCGAGTAGTGGAGAAGGGTTCGAGATAACCTGTGCCCCATGCATTAAACAGGTCGCTTGTACTATGTACAAAAGTACCGATCAACGGGACCCATAAAAATCGCCAATCCTTTTTCTTTAAGATAAGGATGCTTACTAAAAACAGCAAAAGTGCCCAAATAGGCACCATGAATAGAGAATGTGTGAAACCTCTATGCCACATTTGGTACAAGCCCTCGGTATCCCATAGCTGGGAAATTACATCGCTATCAGGAATCTGGCTAGCTGTCACAGCAGAGACAAATAAAGCAATCTTAGTTTTTTTATCATCATTTCTTTTATCCACTGCTCCGTAGATGGTCATTCCAAACAGTGTATGTGTAATCGTATCCAAAATAAAAAACCCCCTAGGAAGGAAAAACGTTCAATAACATTTTACCTTAATAAAAGGGCAAGAACAAAGTAGGTTGTCCTAATCAATTTTATTATACTCTTCATCCTTACTTTCTGGTGGAAAAGGGTCAATCGTAACAGCGTCTTTTTTGTTTAATCCAGTTGAAACAAGATAAATAAAAACCCCCATCGATAAAAATAGCAACAACGTTAGACCAATGGTAGCACCGTATAAAGCAATCATTCAAATTCCCCCTCCATACACAATATGCCTAGGGGATAATCTTGATACCTAAATACTGTCTCATTTCTAGTATAATAAGAGCAATAAGGAGGAGGTTTGCATGCCGGTAATTTATTACGAAACATATATAGAAGCAACGATAGAAAGTTGCTTTGATCTTGCTAGAAATGTGGATATACATACAAAAACTACAGCGAAAACAAAAGAACGCGCAATCGCAGGGGTTACACATGGATTATTAGAAAAGGGGGACCAGGTGACATGGGAAGCCAGACATTTTAAAATCCGACAAAAACTTACTGCAAAGGTTACGAGAATGGAAAAGCCTTATCACTTTGTGGATGAAATGGTAACAGGAGCATTTCATTCTTTTACCCATACACATGAATTTAAGGAGGTAGAGGGCGGAACAATAATGATGGATACTTTTACTTACAAGTCTCCGTTAGGTGTTATAGGAAAAGTTGCAGATAAACTGTTTTTACACGATTATATGAAAAATTTCATCGTATCACGAGCACATGAACTGAAAAAAATAGCAGAAGAAGAGCAAAATAAAAACACTTAAAATAATGAAATTTTAAGTGTTTAATTTGTGGCATTAGTCTTTATTTTTTCGTAAATTTCCTAGTTCTTCAACAAGTCCTTGCATTTCATTAGGGCTGAATGAAGGCTTTCTCATTACAAGTTCATAAATATCTTTCAATTCCTCGTACATCTCTTCATCAAAATGGGAAGGTTTAATGGCGCCCAAGTTTAATACTTTTAGTTTTCCTTTTATTTCTTCAATCATGAAGACGACATTTTCGGTTGATTTTTCTGTTAAGTTCATTTCGAACACATTCCTTTCGAACACACTTTTCTATATTTTATCATGATTTTCAAAAAAACAGTACCATTCTTCCGATAAGCGGGTAAACATCAAGTATGTAGTATTGTTAGATTATTCGATGTGAGTGGAGAAAATGTATATAATAAAGGTAGCACCTGTGGAAAGGAGCTGGTTAAAAATAGTACGTGTATTATTTGTTTGTCTCGGGAATATCTGTAGATCTCCGATGGCTGAAGCAGTCTTCAAGCACCTAGTGGAACAAGGTGGTCTTTCTGGCAAAATTGAAGTAGATTCTGCTGGAACAGGTGATTCACATCTTGGCCATCCACCACACGAGGGCACAAGAAAGTTGTTAGATGATAAAAAATATCGTATGAGGGATTAAAGGCGAGGCAGGTTAAAGCGGAGGATTTATCGAAATATGACTATATTATCGCAATGGATGCCAAAAACCTAGATAATCTACGTAAAATGGCTGGGTATGAAAAGACCGAATTTATCGGAAGACTCTTGGGTTTTGTACCAGAGAGCGAAAAGAGCGACGTACCAGATCCGTATTTTACAGGCAACTTTGATGAGGTATATGACCTTGTATCGGCTGGATGTAGAAGCTTGCTTGAGAAGATTAATGAAGAAAAATTTAAGTAAAAGAGGGAGTGGAAGAACATGGAGAAAAGAAACAAAATGCTGGATGGAATGTTAATTGGAGCGTTAGTTGGAGCGGCAATTACGTTATTTGATAAAGAAACTAGAGAAAATTTCATACATAATGGGAAGAGGGTTGGTGGAAAAATAAAGTATGCCGTCCAACACCCTCAAGAAGTAACCGATTCTGTTCGTCGTCAAATAGAAACCGTGAAAACAACAGTGGATGATGTATCAAAGGATATGGAGTACTTACGAACGAAAATAAATGAGTTAAAAGAAACTACTCCGCAAGTATTGGAAATTGTCCAGGACACAAAAGAGGTGCTCAGCAAACACCTTGATTCACCTAAAAATAATTAAAACTTGTCCTGAATTACACAATGTTTCAATAGTATAGGTAGTAAATGATAAGTTTTGGGGGAAAAAGAATGGGTATTATTACGTTTGGAAAGCACCTCTATCATCGATTGGATCGTAATGAAGCAATTGGCAGAGCAGCGGAATTGGCCTACTTTTTCTTATTGTCCCTTTTTCCATTTCTTATTTTTCTACTTACACTTATTGCATATGTTCCTGTATCTCAAGAGGATGTACTTGGAGTGATACGTCAATACGCTCCAGGTGATACAATGCGTATTATTGAAACAAATGTTGTGACATTGTTAAGAGAACAGCATGGAGGATTGCTTTCTTTTGGTGTTATCGCCACCATTTGGTTTGCCTCTAATGGAATTAACGCTATTGTTCGTGCGTTTAACAGAGCGTATGAGGTTAATGAAAATAGACCTTTTTTTATCGCTAGGGGAATGGCAATCCTGCTTACCCTTGCGATGGTTTTTGTTATTATTGTTGCCTTGATGCTACCTGTATTCGGGAGGGAGATTGGTTTGTTCATTTTCTCCTCTTATGGACTGTCACAGGAGTTCCTGGCAATTTGGAATGCTATTCGGTGGGGTGTAAGCTTTGTTGTGTTGTTCTTTGTATTTAGTTGTCTTTACTTGGCTGCACCAAACATTCGACTGAAAATCAAAGATATCCTTGCTGGTTCGCTTTTTGCCACTGTTGGATGGATAGGTGTTTCCTCGCTGTTTTCCTACTATGTGAGCAACTTTGGGAACTACACAGCTACCTATGGAAGCCTTGGGGGAATTATCATACTGCTCGTTTGGTTTTATCTCTCAGGACTGATGATTATAATTGGTGGGGAAGTCAATGCCATCCTTCTTCAATGGAAAAAAAGCTTTGTCTCATGAATTTCCAGTTAACTTTTCCTTCAATGTGGAGAATCTATAAACGTAAGATGCTCTAAAACAGGAGGGAACACTCATGGCCAAAAACAAAGCAAACAATGATGGAAGTAAAACAAAGCAAAACTCTAAACACAAACCCAAAAACAAAACATCAGGTAGCGCCAACGGACAAAACGGCTACCACTAAAAGAAAAGCGGAAGGCGCCCGCTTTGCGACGTACAAACTGGACCAAACCGAGAGAATCAGAAAACACGAAGAGCGCTAGCGATTCGATGTTGCCTTATCGTCAGGAGGTTTGGGAAGTTTGATCGTGGCAGGCGCCTGAAGCTCGACAAAGAAAAGCGGAAGGCGCCCGCGTTGCGACGTACAAACTGGACCAATCCGAGAGAATCAGAAAACACGAAGAGCGCTCGCGATTCGATGTTGCCTTATCGTAAGGAGGTTTGGGAAGTTTGATAGTGGCAGGCGCCTGAAGCTAGACAAAGAAAAGCGGATCCGGCTCGTTCGGCTCCGACAAGCATAAGACAGTTACCGCAAGAGGTCGCTCTTTGACCTCTGGAGGGAAATGACTTATGACTCGAGGAGCTAGCCGGAGAAGCTGGACAAAGAAAAGCGGAAGCGGCTCGTTCAGCTCCGACCAAAAAAGCAGTGGACCCATTTTGGGTGAACCACTGCTTTATTTATTTGGCTCTGTTAAAGTTTTGTGTTGAAAATCAGGCTATTCCAGCGATGATTGGAGCAAAAGGCGGAGACTCCAACGGGAAGATAGCGGAATGCTTGCGACCCCGCAGGCGCACCCGAGGAGGCTCCAACACCGCCCCGTGGAATGCGTAGCCTTTTGCGGAAATCAACAGCGGCGTTTAAAAAAGCCATTATCTTAATAATCGTAAACCATTCAAAATAACCAGAATGGTACTTCCTTCATGACCGATGACACCTAGTGGTAAATCAAGAACTTGAAAAAAGTTGGAACAAATCAAAAGCATAATGACACTGATAGAAAAGATGACATTTTGTTTAATAATCCGGTTCATTCGTTTAGATAGCTCAATTGCCTCAGAGATTTTAAGAAGGTCATTTTTCATCAACACTACGTCGGCTGTTTCTAAAGCCACATCTGTTCCTTCTCCCATCGCAATTCCCACATTCGCAGTAGCGAGGGCAGGAGCATCATTGATGCCGTCCCCTACCATTGCAACCATACTGTATTCTTCTTTTAATCTTTTTACAGATTCTACCTTATTTTCAGGGAGGCATTCGGCTATGAATTTCTGAATAGCTGCTTCACTTGCAATGGCTTCTGCTGTGCTTTTGCTATCCCCTGTAAGCATAATAGATTGAACGTTTAATGCTTGCAGTCGCTTTATCGCTTCGACCGTCTCTTTTCGAATAACGTCTTTCAAAGCAATCAGTCCAGCGATACCATTTTCATCCTTTACAAACACGACGGTTTTACCTTCTTCTGCAAGTGTTTGAGCAGCGCCGTCAGAGAAGGCGAGCGCTTCGTTTTCTCCAACAAATTTTGCTTTCCCGACATAGTATTTTTTCTGATGGATGGTCCCGGTAATCCCCCAGCCTGCTTTGTCGTCAAGCTGCTCAGGACGTTGCAATGGTTTGCTGCTGCCTTTACGAGTATAGGTTGTGATGGCTTGTGCAAGAGGATGGTTCGAATAGCTCTCTATTGATCCTACCGCGTAGAGGAATTCCTGTGTATCCAGATCTTCGCGTACTAAAACGTCCGTTACCTCGGGCTTACCTCTTGTAAGGGTTCCTGTTTTATCAAAAGCAATCGCTTGTAGATGGCTAAGATTTTCTAAATGTACTCCGCCTTTAAAGAGAATTCCTTTTCGTGCACCATTAGAAATGGCGGACAAGGTAGCAGGCATGACCGATGCAACCAAGGCACATGGGGACGCTACAACAAGTAAGATCATCGCACGATAGAACGTCTCATTCCAGCTCCAGTCAAGCAGTAGGTACGGAAGAAACATCATGAGTGCTACAACGGCTAGCACTATTTTTACATAGGGCCCTTCAAAGCGCTCTAAGAATTGCTGAGAAGGGGATTTTTCACTTTGAGCATTTTGAACAAGATTGATGATTTTTTGAAAAAGTGTTTCACTAGCAGGTTTGGTCACTTCTAATATGATAGAGCCGTTAACATTCATGGTCCCGGCGTAGACGCTATCCCCTTTTTGCTTTTCTAAAGGGATAGACTCACCTGTAATTGCGGCCTCATCAATAGCAGATTCTCCACTAACAATCCTTCCATCTGATGGAAGGCGTTCTCCTGGTTTCACTAGTAAATGGTCTCCGATCACTACGTCAGAGATGTGGATACGTTCTTCCGAATCTCCTTTGATCCGAATTGCTTCCTCAGGTTGTATCCCCATTAGTGCAGAGATTTCCTTTTGACTTCGGTTCATCGTGTAGGTTTCCAATGCGCCACTTAAAGCAAAGATAAAGATGAGTATTGCCCCTTCCATCCAATATCCAATCACTGCGGCCCCGAGAGCGGCAATAATCATCAACATCTCTACATTTAATTCTTTTTCCTTAATTGTATCCTCTAGACCTTCTTTAGCTTTAAAATATCCGCCAACTAAATAAGCTAGAATAAAAACAGGAGCGGCAACGGTAGATAAATCAAGCTTAAGTAGGATCCAACCAACAAAAATTAAAATACCTGAAATAATGGCAAAAACTAATTCAATATGATTTATGAGCTTTTCAAAAAGTGATCCTTGTTGTTTTTTTTCAAGATTTTTAGGTTGATGTTGTGCTAAATCATTCAAAATATTACCTCCTAATTGAGAATGTGAATCAGAATCAATACCGTATAAAAAAGACGAAAGCTGCCATCAGGGTGATAGCAGCGGACTTTATGAACAGTTACATGACTAACTTGCCTGTTATTTTATTTATAATTATTATTAATTAACTTTTATTATAGAATATAATGCTCGTGTTGGCTACTATTATTTTTAGTAAGTTACATTAAAGTTGGTAAACATCGTCGTTTCTAGGAATTAGGGTGGCCATGTTTTAGTGGCGAGCGGAATGGAAGTCGTAAGTAAACGCAAAAACTGCAGCCTACCGAGTAAAGGTAGTAGGCTGCAGTTTTTCTGCCTAAACGAGATGCTTATAAGCTTTCATGAGTCGTCATTTGTTCGTATACGTTGTTATAGATGTGCTCAATATCTGCATCGGTCATATAGAGTAGGGAATCGCGATCCACCTTTTTCATTACTTCAATAAATTGAATCATGTTTTTCCGTTCCTGTCTGCTCATGATTATCTTCCTCCTTTTTGTATTAGTACAGTTTGTATCTGTTTGTGTTATTATATAACAGAATATTTAAAATTGGAACAACTTTTTGAAAAAAATTTATTATCTACTTCAATCTAGACTCTCATGAAAGTATTTATTCTTAAGCTCTGTAAAAGTTGTGTGTTGATATAGGACTAGACCAGCGATGATTGGAGAGCAAAAGGCGGAGACTCCAGCACCGCCCCATGGAACACGTAGCCTTTTGAGGAATTCAACAGCGGCATATAACACAGCCATTCTAAAAAAATAGGCAACTCCCATATGAAGGAGTTGCCACGTCTGAAGAAAATTGAATTCATGATTACTGTCTCACTGCCACCATTCCTTTATCACCATAGGAATAGGTTAATAGAAAAATAACAAACAACAAAAAGCTGATAATGTGGAAAAAGCTGATACCTTGAAAAAATTGAATAAACAATCCACCCAAAAATGGTCCGCCTAAGCTTCCAACACTAAAGGCAATGCCGCACATCAGATTTCCGGTAGGTAAAAGGTTTTTCGGCATTAGATCCGTCATATAGCTTATACCAAGAGAAAAAGTAGATCCGACAAGCATCCCGGCTATAAAGATGCAAATTCCAAGTCCTATAATGCTGGACTCTAAAAAGCTCGCTGTTATAAAAGCAATACAGCCTGAGGAAAGAATACTCAATAAGACATTTCGGCGGCCCCATTTATCACTCAGAATGCCAAGTGGAATTTGGAATACAATTCCGCCGATGGCAAAGGAAGCGAGAAGAATGGAAACGCTCCCGACATCTATTCCGTTTCTTAAGGCGTAAATTGGAAAACTTCCATTTAGGGAGGACTCTAAAAAGCCGTATCCAAGGGGCGGCAAGAAAGCGATCCATCCGTATTTCCATGCTTTAGAGAAACGCTTAATGGTTTCCATAAAGGAATTTACCCCATCATCGTGTTCAGGGTGCTCGTTTTTTAAGAAAAACAGAAAGACCCAACCGATAAGGCATAATAGGGATGATGCGATAAATGGAAGAGACTGATTGATATTTACTAGCGGTGTCATTAATGGGCCTGTAGCGAAACCGATTCCAAAGAAAACGCCGTATAATGAAATATTTCGACCGCGCTTTTCGAGAGGTGAAAAAGACGTAATCCAGGTTTGCGTTGCAAAATGAAGCGCATGATCTCCTATTCCAATCAACAGGCGCAGGATAAACCAAAACCAAAACGTCTGCCATAGCGGGAATAATGCTAGGGATATAACAACCAAGAATCCGCCTGCAATAATAACAGGCTTGTAGCCATACTTCCTTAAAGGCTGTTCCATGAAGGGCGATGCCAACAAGATACCGATATATAAGGCTGTAGCATTCAATCCATTCATCGTGGATGATAGACCGCTATTTTCAAAGATTACGGCGATAAGAGGAAGAAGCATCCCTTGACTAAATCCAGAAATAGCAACAATGGACACCAATATCCAAAAGCGAAAACGATTCATAATTTAAAACCTCAATTTATATTTATTTTCCATCCTTAATCATACATAAAATCTTTTTGGAATGGAATCTATAAAACCTGGGAACATTTTAGTAGCGCCCCTCAAGTTTAATTTGATACAGTATCGTTAAAGGAGATGAGTAAATAATGGAATTTAAAATGAAAGAAGTAGGGTTTACAACCAATTTAGAATACGGGGAGCTTCATGTGGCCGGAGATGAGCAACATGGATTTCGTCCATTTCAATTGATGGTATCATCGATTGTAGTGTGCAGTGGCGGTGTATTGCGAAGTATTTTAAAAAAGAAGCGGATGGAAGTCGAAGATATTAGTATCACAGCGGATGTTACTCGAAATGCAGAAGAGGCAAATCGCTTGGAGAAAATACATATTCATTACGTTATAAAAGGAAAAAACTTAGCAGAGACTAAAATTGAGCAGGCCATTGAGCTTGCAAGAAAAAACTGTCCAATGGTGCAGTCTGTGAAGGATAGCATTGAAGTCACAGAGACTTTTGAAATTGCTGAATAAAAAAGGGGATCAAATCGATGAACGATTTGGTCTTTTTTTTAAGCTGTTTTTTCTTCTGAATGTCGTAAAGCAGGCACGTGTCTATCCACTCTAGGATTCTCTAACTTTAACAACAGCTGGGTATTCGCGACTATTTTCGGTAAATATAGTTACGAAAAAAGCCTTAGTGTTTTAGCTAACGGTTTAATTGCCTAGCAGATGGGTAAAGTTAGAAATGTTGTTAAATAGAAATCGAAGGGGGTACCTGCATGTTCAAAAAGCTTTTACCATGGCAGATGCGGAAATTTTTTGAGATGTCCAAAAGAATTCGCCAACACGAAATCCATTCTACACTATGGTATATGCCGGCTCTATACATTTTAGGGGCGATAGGTTTTGTGGCCATTACACTTTATCTCGACATTGGGCTTGAGCTTTCTCAATACATGCCTGATTTAATGCGAACTACCGCAGAACCCACTCGACTTCTTGTTAGTGCGTTGATCGGCGGAATACTAACACTCAGTGCTTTTACACTTAACTCCCTGTTAGTAGTACTGACAACGTTTAGTGGGCAATTTTCCCCTCGAATGTTAATAAATTTCGTTGCAGATAGAACAACCCAGCACTTTATCGGTATTTTTCACGGTAGCTTTGTTTATGTTCTTGTTGTTTTTCTATTCATAACAGGTAAGGGTGATGAATATTTTGTCGCCATTCCGACCATAACGGTTCTTTTAGCTTTCTTGACGGTGGTTACCTTCATCTTCTTCATTAACCATGCAACAAGCTGGATGCAGGTACATAATATTGCAACCAATATGAAGGAAGAATCCATTTCCATTGTAAAGAAAGTTCTACGGAATGACTTGGAACAGTACCGTGCCGTAAAGGTGGGTGACCTTATGGAAAAGGAACGTGAAAGGGAAGTTCTAATTACTGCTCCTACTTCAGGGTATATACAGCTTATTGATTTTAATTCGATGATAAAAGAAGCACAAAGGGATCAAATAATTATAAAGCTGCACAACAAAGTAGGGGATTATGTATTAAAAAACAATCAACATTTTTCTTATTGGGGAAAGGGTGCAGAGACGCTTAATCCTGAGAAATACCATTCCTTTATCGAAATAGGATATAAAGAAACGGAAATTCAGGATCTTAAGATGGGGATGACAAAGCTTGCTGAAATTGGTGTAAAATCAATTGGAAATGATGATCCACAAACAGCAATCACCGTTATTCATCAGATGGCAGACCTACTCCTTGAGGTAGAGAAAAATATCACGTTTACTCCATATCTTGCCGACACTACCGGACAGGTTCGTGTTGAATTGGATGCGGAAGATTTTAGCTATTATCTGTATAGAGGTTTCGGTTATTTAAGACATTATGCCGGGGATAATTATCCAATCATCACAGAAATAATCTCTGCTCTAAGTATGGTCTCGCAATCCATTTCCAAAGATAAGCTAGATATAATTTGGGAATTCGCCAAAAATTCAACGGAATATGTTCCAGATAAATTCATTTATGATCTTGATCGGGATTATCTGTTAAAAGCACTTAATGATCTCGCGGAAACGACAAACCATCAAGGAGACTTTAGAATAATAGAAGAACGACTTTTAAAGATTGAAAAAAAGGCAAAGTGATGTAGTACAAGCAAAAACCTGTAAAAGCCGATTGTGGTTTTACAGGTTTTTTTACTTCGCTTTGTTAGAATGACAAAATTTCTGCCTCGCTGCCAGCCTTTTCATAATACCGAATGGAGGTTGGAGTAAGTTTAAGTAAGATATAATCAGGATCATCTGGGCGCTTAATCCATTCTGACAGCTTAGCATCCCAAAATTTATTTTTCAGTTCTTGATTTTCCTCAATGGATGCTTCGGCTTCCACTTCGGCGTATGGCTCATTCCAGCTCGTAGCATCCTTTCCTAATAAAATGTGGACATGGGGGTTACTCTTAATGTCCTCAATTTTATGTGTGTGTTGGTTAGTGGCCGTATACAAAGTAAGGTCTTCGTGGAAAAATAGCATAAACCGGGAATATGGGCGATTCTCTCTGATGGTAGCAAGGGTTCCGACCTTATGATTGCTTAGCATAGAAATAATTTTCTCTTGTACTGTCTCGTTCATCTATAATCTCACCTTTCTGACTCTAATCAATGAATTACTCTTGGTTAATGTGTCATTGTTTTGCACTTTTTAATCAGGGTGAGATTAATTTGTGCTTGTTTTCTTTTCTTTTAGTTTCGGTACAGTTAGGCATGTGAGTATAGTCTGTAAAATGTGAAGACCACAGCGGTAATAAACAGCCATGTTCATACTACCTTTTACGCCAAACAAAAAAGACTCTGTGCGACTTGCCGCAGAGAGTCTCCGAACATATAGGACATACAAGAACCATCTAAGTACACATTAACAGATATGAGTATTAAGGAAAAAAGCTTATAAGTAGGGGGAATCCCTCCTTCACTCGTTGGTGTTAGGCTTTTATCCCTCCTTCTTTAATGGGTTAATCTAATATATAATTGAAAGGTTAAAAATATTCTAATTAATTTTATTCTTTTTTCTTTTTCATATTTCACGTTTTGTTGCTTACAATGGTAAAGGACAAGTTAATTGTAGAGGAGTTATTTGAATTGAAAATACGGATATTATTTTATCTATTAGGATTATTTATTTTATCTCTGGGGGTTAGTCTGACAATTAAATCGAACCTTGGAGCTGGCGCTTGGGATGCACTGAACGTAGGATTATCGCAAACGATTGGTTTAACTGTGGGAAGCTGGGTTTTCATTGTAGGAATCATTCTTATTGCTTTTAATGCAGTGTTAGGAAAAAGGAAACCAGATTACTTAGCGGTTATCACTATTTTCCTAGTCGGGACTTTTATTGATTTTTGGCTGATCTTTGTGATGAATGCTTGGGTGCCAGTAGATCTGGGGATAAGATTTGTTACATTACTAATCGGTATCATGACCCTTTCCTTAGGAATCTCTACCTACCTGCCTTCTAAGTTACCCCTTGTTCCCATTGATAACTTAATGGTGGCAATCCAAGAACGTTTTAAAGTAAGTCTCATGACAGCGAAAACAATAGGAGAAATAACAGCCCTAATCTTTGCTTTTATTTTCAAAGGGCCAATTGGAATCGGAACCCTCATCATCACCTTTGGGATTGGTCCGCTGATTCAAGTGTTTTATCCTAAAGTGGAAAAGTTTTATAAAAGGTTGCGACACGAAAGCTAATAGGCTTTCGTGTTTTTTTCTATATCCTTTGGCTCTGTTAAAACGCTGCTCTTGGTAAGATAAGCAATAGCAGAGTTAAAACAGCCTAGTTTTTAAAAATAATTGGTAAAGATGGATAATCTGTAATATCTTCGAAAAAGATAACAGTACAAAGAATAAATAAAGAGAGTGAAAGGAGTATCACAGCATGAGAATTTTTCGAATACTTTTTATCCTCGTTCTTTCATTTGGCCTTGTGACGAATGCGCAAGCAGAACAAGGGAAAGCAAAAGAAAATGAAAAGCAAATAGAGGTACCTAATTCCGTTTTAGATATATCAAAAGATAATACCTATCCCAATCCTGCCCAAGATGTTCCGTATTTACAACCAAGCGAATTAGCGCAGGAACTCATTGATTCTTCTAATGTAAAAGTAGAGAATCCTCGGTTGATCAAAATTTTAAATGAGTCAAGCGTGAATCCTTCCCCGGTAGCAATTGGTTACCGAGCGACAATCTATTTAGGACATTGGCCGCTATATTACGAATCTGCAGAAACAAATGTAAATTGGGAGTATCAAAAAATCAATACAAACTACTCCGATAACCGGGGGGGAACTACACCACAGCAAATCTTTTACCGCCAGGAAGCACAAAAAAGCGTCAAAGGTGGATTAACCTCGAAAGTAGCGAGTTCTGAGGAAGTAAAACAAATGATGATGCTCAAAGCGATGCAAAAAACAAAGCTGCCGCTTTCGTTTCAAACCATTGTTGGAGCAGGTACCAAAAAAGATCAAATTTACAACATCCCTGTTAAAAAGCTGGGCTATCTCTATGCGCACACACCGGCAGTGAATGAAAAAGGTAAAATTACCTATGGAGAAGTCTACCTCGTACTAAAAGGCAAAGAAAAGAAAATCGTGGTCAAAAACGTAACATCCCAAGGAATCGGAGCCTGGATCCCAGTCCAAGACCACGTATCCTTCATCTTCGCAGCATCTGACCGCCCACGATAAAAACTAAAGAAGGGGTCTGGTTACCTTAATTTGTAAAAAGGGGCCAGACCCCTTTTGGTTTTTTATTGAAATTACCCTAAATTTCGTTAGGTAATTTAACCTATGTAAATTTATGCCGAAGTAATTAGTAGGTGGATTTCTTAGGGAAGCAGGGGAGCGATGATGGGGATTGCTTATACATATTTTGTGTTGGTTGTGATAGCGGTCGGCTTATATTGGTGGGCAAAGCACCAGACTAAAGCAAGTGTGGGTCTTACAAAATTCCATTTAACAGGAATTCAGACTGAATATCCGGAAATTAATTTAGAAGAACAAAGAGTGAAAGGTACGATTACCTATCAGGGTGTCATTTACATGTCGGTATATGTGAACATCTTAAAGGACACCGTTCAAGTCGAAGGTAGCGTGAAGGAGTTAGAACATATAACGCCCCACTACATGAACGAAAAGGACTATATTGAAGAGATAAAAACGATGGCAGCATTTTATATAGAGAATAAAATCGCAAATCCTAAAAAGTATTTGGATGAGATGCTGAAAACCTAGTAAAATAGAGTCTGCGTGAATAGCCAAAAAAAAGGAGCTTAGAAATACTCTAAGCTCCTTTTATGTTCCTTATTTACTAATCTGTGCTATTCGTTCCGTAAAATTATGCTCGGAATAATACGCACTCTTCACCAAAATGTTAGGACCCAAGCATTCAACAGCAGGACAATGACAGTCTAATTCTTTTGCAATGGGGCTGCCTTTCCAGTTCGCGTAAGCAGTCGGCAGGTCAGTTGTCTTAATATTACCTAGTGGAGGTGTGTCACCAAAGTCTGTGACAATGATATCCCCATTAAATATATTTACATTTAACCGCGAGCGACCATCAGGATCATTCCGTACCGTCACATTTTTTGCTGCATACACTCTCTTAAGAAGAGCCAAGTCATCTGGATTATCACTGCAAGGGTAAAATGGAAGTGTCCCAAATAGCATCCATACGTCCTCATGACGCATATCAAGGAGACGGTGAATGGCTGAGCGCATTTCCTCAAGTGTCATAACTTCCATAGAACTTGCGTAGTCACTCGGGTACATAGGGTGCACCTCATGCCTTTGACAGTTCATTTCTTCGACAATCTGTTTGTGGATATTCTCTATATGTGGAAGGGTTCGTTTGTTCAACATCGTTTCTGCAGAGACCATTACACCAGCCTTGGTAAGCGCCTTTGAGTTTTCAATCATTTTCTCAAAATACCTTGCACGTTGAGCGTAGGTTGGCTTGCGTTCCATCATCGCAAATCCGCCCTCAACGAAATCGTCCAAGGTTCCCCAGTTGTGAGAAATATGTAAAACATCCAAATATGGAATGATTTTTTCATATCTAGCTAAATCTAAAGTTAAATTAGAATTTATTTGCGTTCGAACGCCACGCTCATGGGCATACTTAAGTAAAGGAACGACGTATTGGTTAACCGATTTTAACGACATCATTGGTTCTCCACCAGTAATACTAATAGATCGCAGCCGCGGTATCTCTTCCAATCTGCTTAGCAGTAAATCCAGTGGCAGTGCTTGTGGGTCCTTCGGCTGAAGGGTGTAACCGACAGCACAGTGCTCACATCGCATATTGCACAGAGTGGTAGTCGTGAACTCTACATTCGTTAAATCCATCATGCCAAATTCTTTTACATCTAAATAAGCTTCCCAAGGATCGAAGGAAGGCGTAATTGGTTGAAGTGTTGTTGATTTCATCTATACTCCTCTTTCTGTAAGACTGTTTTCGCAAAAATAAATCACAAAAGAGCCTTCATTAAAAACCTATCCTATATTGTATCATTTTTTCTGTATAAGAGCGTGGTAATCTGTAAATGTTGAATGTAGGCAGCTAGTACGGTACGATAGAAGCAAAACTTTGAGGATATAAAGAAAGGTGAGAATAGAATGGGTAAAGCAACAGAAGAAAAGGATTCCCAAGTAAGCTACCTGAAAAACCGTTTAAACATGTTTCTGGAGGTAGTAGACTCTCTTGATCCAGAATCGACAGATGTGGATGACATTGACCGTCTAATTCAAATGCTCGACGATTTAGAAGGAAAATATAATCAGTTTAAAAAGGACTGGTAAATGATTACCGGATTTAATTGAGATAAAAAGGCCTGAAGAAGATAATTCTTCGGGTCTTTTTGTGTTAGCACTGTATACTTTTTCTTCTAGTGGTCTCAAAGAAGGTGAATGAGACCATGGTCCGCCCGAAAAAAGTCTCCTGCGGTTAGAGAAACTGAGACTACGAAACAAACCCTCGAAAAGATTACCCACCACCTTCACAAAAAATGGACATCTCTCAGAACAGGGTTCCTATATAGCAATAAAATCATCTGAATTAAATAAAAACCGCGCTTGGAGATAAATCCAAGCGCCTTATCTTATGCGTTTAATCTAATATTCTCCATAATAATCCTGCTTTCAGGCAAGCTTGGCATCTCAGTCATACTAAAGCTTAAATCCTGTTTCGGAAGATCATAGGAAATACTATTTACCAGGTAATCGAGGCTCACTTTCATAATGTCAATGGTGATCCATTCGCCAGCACAGCGGTGACCGATATCGAATTCACCGCCACCTTGTGGAATGAAATCAAATGGACTTCCATCCCATGTTTTGAAGCGGTCAGGTTCGAAGCGGTCAGGATTTTCCCAAAAGTCTGGATGATGGTTGGTTCCATATAAATCAAGAAGGGTTAAGGTATCCTTTTCGAATGTATATCCCTCCCAATTGAAATCTTCTTTTACTCTCGCAACCGTGAAGGGGAAAAAAGGGTAATATCGGCGTACTTCTTGGACAAACCTTTGCAGACGCTCATCCTCGCCTGTTTTTAGCTTATTTGATTCTTCAGGAAATTGATGAACAGCAAGAGCGGAAAAGCATATGTAGACAGAAATGGCTACAATTGGACGTAATAGGTTTAACAATTCGACTGCTACAACACTCTTATCAAGCAGCTTCCCTTCATGATCCTTATGCCATGAAAAAGTGTAAAGGGCACGGTCCTCTGGTAAGCTTATTTCATCCTCTCGTACTTTTTCCACCAGATCCTCCAACCATTTTTCAGCAGCCACTCGGGATTTCCGACCTTTTAAATGCTTTATTCCAAGAGATGCAGCAGATTCGAACAGGTCACCAAGTTGTTCTGCTCTTTTGTCAACTTCACTCTTTTTAAGTGGTACACCTGTCCAATCACAAGCCACCTGGGTCAATATTTTCTTTGATTCTTCATACAACTCTACGGATTTTTCTGATTGCCATTTGACAGAGGAAGACTCCCACTGTTTTCTTGTAAGATCCACAATCTGCTGAAGGTCTTTTTTATCCATAAGCGACATAAATAACGCTTTCCGATGATGGTGTGCTTCGCCATCCAGCCCTTGGACGCCGCCTACACCAAATAATGTTTTCTGTGCCTTTTTAGGCGCTGCCCCGCTTCGTTTAAACTTATCGTTATCATAAAATAGCTTTGCCGTTTCTTTTCCAGTTAAGCAGATTGCTTTTTCTCCCAATAAACGAGTCTCGAGCACATTCGACTGAAACCGGTGCTGCCGGTTTAAAATAAAACGGTAGCCATCTTTCAATATTTTTAAACTATTATCCAATCCTTCTTCCTTTGGTATTCTGTTTTCTTCTCCCATTTATTACCCTCCAAACTTTTAAGCAATATATGGTTTATATTTACCTATTCTTCCTGGGTTAAACCTAACAGGGATGGTACAGGAAGGATACTTTTGAAATCGATTACAAATAGCTTTAACTACTACAAGAGAACAAGTATAATAATTATTGTGAAAAAGAATAGATAATTTAGATAAAGATATTAGTTTTTCAACAAGGGGATAGGAGAGGGATTATTAATATGGAGAAATTATTCGACAGCATGTATCAATTAATCGTGGAAACATCAACAAAGCTTCCTAAGGATGTTCGCCGTGCGATTGCAAAGGCGAAGCTAAGCGAGAGCGCTGGAACGAGAGCTGCGATGTCACTTGCAACCATTACAGAAAACATTACAATGGCAGATGAAAATGTCTCACCGATCTGTCAGGATACAGGACTTCCAACATTTAAAATCAAAACTCCGGTTGGCGTCAACCAACTTAAAATAAAAGAAGCAATTTATGGAGCAATTGCACAGGCAACAAAGGACGGGAAGCTGCGTCCGAACTCAGTAGATTCACTGACAGGGGACAACAGTGGCGACAATCTTGGAATGGGAACACCAGTTATCAAGTTTGAGCAGTGGGAAGAGGACTACATCGATGCCCGCCTTATTTTAAAAGGTGGTGGCTGTGAAAATAAAAATATCCAATATAGCCTGCCATGTGAACTTGAAGGGCTGGGTCGTGCTGGCCGTGATCTTGATGGTATCCGTAAATGTGTGATGCACTCCGTGTACCAAGCACAAGGACAAGGCTGTAGTGCCGGAGTAATTGGAGTGGGAATTGGTGGCGACAGAACTTCTGGATATGAGCTTGCCAAGGAGCAATTATTCCGTAGCTTAGATGACGAGAATTTAATCCCCGAGTTAAAGCAGTTAGAAGAATACGTAATGGAGAATGCAAATAAGCTAGGAATTGGCACGATGGGCTTTGGTGGGGAAACTACTCTGCTTGGTTGTAAAGTTGGAGTGGCAAACCGCATTCCAGCAAGTTTCTTTGTATCAGTTGCGTATAACTGCTGGGCATACCGCCGTCTTGGGGTGAAAATTGATCCTGAAACTGGCAACCTTATGGATTGGATGTACCAGGAAGGTGAAATGATCGACTTTTCAAAGGAAGTAGCGCAACAGGAAGAAGTGGCTGCTACTTCAGAAGCAAATGAAATTGTCTTAGAAGCACCTATTACAGAAGAAAAAATCCGTGAGCTTAAGGTCGGCGATGTGGTACGCATAAACGGTCGCATGTTTACAGGCCGCGACGCAATTCATAAATATTTGTCCGATAATGACTCGCCGGTTGATTTAGACGGTCAAATTATCTACCACTGTGGTCCAGTAATGCTCAAGGATGATGAAGGCAACTGGGTGGTTAAAGCTGCAGGCCCAACAACATCAATCCGTGAGGAACCTTACCAAGGAGACATTATGAAACGTTTCGGTATCCGTGCGGTAATGGGAAAAGGTGGAATGGGTCCAAAAACGTTAAAGGCATTAGAAGAGCATGGCGGCGTCTACCTGAATGCAATCGGTGGAGCAGCACAATACTATGCAGACTGTATTAAAGGTGTGGATGGGGTAGATTTAATGCAATTCGGTATCCCAGAAGCAATGTGGCACTTAAAGGTAGAAGGCTTTACCGCAGTTGTAACAATGGACTCCCACGGCAATAGCTTACATGCTGATGTGGAAAAATCCTCTTTAGAAAAGCTTGCGCAGTTTAAGGATAAAGTATTTAGTTAATATATGTTTTTTAGGAGCAACCTGGATTTCGATCCTAGTTGCTTTTGTTTTAGCATAAAAGCGCTGTTCACTAATTGGAAAACAATGCAGAGTATCTTTCTTTCTTTTCCTACAAAACCTAATATTACAGTAGGTATCAAAAGAAAGGAGGAACAACTGCATGAAGAAAAAATTTTTGATATTATTATGTACCATTACATTATTTTTATTACCAGAGGCAGGCCTAGCTTCTGATTATTCAAATACAACCCTGCACTGGGGATTTAAAAAAAGCCAGAATCATCAGCCGCCTGACGCAGGAAAGCAGTATAATGACTTGTTAAAAAAACATAACAGCTTTTACCATGGAGACATTTCCAAAAAGGAAATCTACCTAACCTTCGACAATGGTTATGAAAATGGCTTAACACCGCAAGTTCTCGATGTGCTAAAGGAGAAAAAGGTGCCAGCTGCATTTTTCGTAACAGGCTACTACATGACAGATCAGCCCGCACTTATCAAGCGAATGGTGGATGAGGGGCATATTGTAGGGAATCATTCCTGGCACCACCCGGACTTGACGAAGGTAAACGATGTTCGATTTAAAAAAGAGCTGGAGATGATTCGGGAGGAATACAAAAAAATCACTGGTTTGGACAATATGACCTATCTTCGCCCACCGCGAGGAACCTTCAGTGAACGCTCGATTGTGATGGCAAATAACCTTGGTTACCAGCACGTATTCTGGTCGCTTGCCTATGTTGATTGGAAAACAGATCAACAGAAAGGTTGGAAATATGCATATGATAACATCATGGCTCAAATCCACCCTGGAGCAATTCTACTTCTCCACAGTGTCTCAAAAGACAATGCGGATGCATTGGGTAAGGTAATCGATGACCTTCGCAGCCAAGGATATGAATTCAAAAGCCTTGATCAAGTGACAGCGCAAAATAGTATTCCAGATCCGATGCTTCTCATTCAAGCAGATTAGCTCTTTGACAACAGTCGGGGAGCTTTCTTTTTTGCAGTAACATTCCTTACAAAAAGAGCCTTACACTTCCTGCCTCATCTTAAATATCTAATATTTCCCCAAATCCGCTTAATCTTACTCGTTTGGCAAGGAGCCGGAAAGCCGTTATAATTGGGACAGGATTGAAAGTAAAGGTGGCAAAAAGTGTGATAACGATAAAAATAGAAGGTCCATATAATTTTGACAGAGTTCTTCAAAGGTTATCGATTGATCCCTTGATGGAGGTCAGTCTAAGTGATCGACAAGTCAAGGTTCCTTTATATAGAGAAAATGCCCCAATCGTCATTACGGTAAAAGCAAAAGGAACAACAGAGCAACCAAGATTCGAGCTGACGAGCGCTTCTGCCTTTACGGAAAAAGAAGTGAAAGAGGTCAAAAGAATTTTTCAATGGGACAAATCACTGCATCCGATTAGCATTCATTTTGCCGAAACAGAGCTGGCAGATATTTTTGAGGAACATAAAGGAACGCCACTTGTGCTCGATTTTGATTTGTACCATTGTTTAATGAAATGCATCATCCATCAGCAAGTGAATATGAAATTTGCCCATACCTTAACCGAGCGATTTGTTCACACATTTGGTTTTGAGCAGGAAGGGGTCTGGTTCTATCCGAAGCCGGAGGACGTGGCAAAGCTTGATTATGAAGACATTACTGCTCTAAAAATGAGCCGCCGCAAAGCGGAGTACATCATCGATACTTCACAGTTAATTGTAGAAGGAGCCTTCCTTTTATACGAACTGCACGATAAACCAGACGACGTAATTCTTAAAGAACTGATCAAAATAAGAGGGATCGGGCCATGGACGGTTCAAAATCTATTGTTGTTCGGACTAGGACGTCCAAATCTTTTCCCGATAGCAGACATTGGCATCCAGAATGCCTTAAAAAAAGTAAAAGGACTCGACCATAAGCCGTCCACCATACAAATGCAGGAGTGGAGCAAGAATTGGGAGCCATATTTAAGCTATGCTTCCCTTTACCTATGGAGAAGCATCGAACCGCAACATGAGGAGCTTGTGAAATGAAAACGAAAAAACCTGCACCAAAATCAACTCAAACGAATGTCACCATGACGCAAGGCCAAACCTTCCCACTGAAAATTAAGCGCCTCGGAATTAATGGCGAAGGAGTTGGCTACTTCAAAAAGCAAGTTGTCTTTGTAAAAGGAGCACTTCCTGGTGAAGAAGTTGTCGCTGAGGTCACTAACGTCAAACATAAATTTGCCGAAGCAAAAATCAAGAAAATCAGAATCAAATCTCCACATAGAATTGCCCCACCTTGCCCGATTTATGAGCAATGTGGCGGTTGTCAACTGCAGCACTTACAATACGAGCAGCAGTTAGACCACAAAAGAGACATCGTGATCCAATCCTTAGAGCGCCATACCAAGCTGAACGTAGAAAAGCTTGATATCAGACCAACAATTGGCATGGATGATCCGTGGCACTATCGCAACAAAAGCCAGTTCCAGGTTGGAAAGCAAAAGGAAAAAATCATCGCTGGGCTATATGGAGAAAATTCACATAAGCTGATCAATATCTCTGAGTGTTTAGTACAGCACCGCTCAACAACAGAAGTGACAAATACGGTAAAACAGATATTACAAGATTTTAATGTTTCGGTTTATAACGAAAAAGGTGGCAAAGGGATTGTTCGTACTATTATGACACGTGTCGGTTTCTCAAGCGGCGAAATCCAAGTTGTACTTATAACCGCACAAGAGAAGCTGCCTAAGAAACAGATGATTGTCGAAGAAATCCATAAGCGCTTGCCACAGGTGAAGAGTATTCTGCAAAATATTAATGGACAGAAGACATCCCTTATCTTCGGTGAAGAAACCATCCACCTAAGCGGCGAACAGGTAATCCAGGAAACGCTTGGAGACGTTCAGTTCGAATTGAGCGCCCGTGCTTTCTTCCAGCTGAACCCTGTTCAAACAGTAAAGCTGTATGATGAAGTCAAAAAAGCAGCCGCATTGACTGGCAAAGAAAAAGTGGTAGATGCCTATTGTGGAGTCGGAACCATAGGGCTATGGCTTGCTGAGGGAGCAGGTGAGGTCCGCGGAATGGACACCATCCCTGACTCTATTGAAGATGCCAAGAAAAACGCGAAAAAACATGGCTACACTAACATGCAGTATGTGACAGGGAAAGCGGAAAAATGGTTGCCAAAATGGGTAAAAGAAGGCTGGAAACCTGACACAATCATCGTAGATCCGCCGCGAACCGGTTGCGATGAGAAATTCTTGCAGACAGTTCTCGACGTCCAGCCTAAACGGTTCGTCTATGTTTCCTGTAATCCTTCTACATTGGCGAAGGATATCCAGTTTATGAGTAAGAAGTATAAGGTGGAATACCTGCAGCCGGTGGATATGTTTCCTCATACCGCGCATGTGGAGTGTGTGTCGCAACTCATTTTAAAAGAAGGCAACTAACCCTTGTGGTTGTTGCCTTTTAACTTTGTTTCCTAATATATAAAGCGGATTAATTTTTGTGAATGCCTTCAGGAGAATATCCTAAAAGTCTGAAGAACTTAGTTTATGCTAAGTTCTTTTTTACTACAAACATAATATAAGACTTTAAAGTCAAGTACTATAACTCAGATGAGTAAAATCTTTATGGCAGTTGATACCTTACCTCCTAGTCCACTCTTATCAAAAAGGAAGAATTTATTTAAGTTCAGTTTAGGGTTGCCGACAAAAGGTATCGAACTTGATGCCTTTTGTTTTTGTGTGCGTGCCATTTCTATAATTTAGTAGCCTATCAGTAGTTCAGCAGCCCTTTACAGTACATTTAAAAAAGAATTGAAGATTTTTCCACCCGCTGATACACTTAAATAGTAGGCTGTTGGAGAGTGGAAATTACGGAGGCTTTATAGCACCTATGAAAGTGATTTGGAGGTGTTTGAAATGGAACTGTTAGAATTATACTACAAAAAATATACTGGTAAGGTCCAGGCACCTGATTATGTAAAATGGGCGATTCACAGTCTTTATAAAGAGATAGATACTCCCAACCTTAGGAAACTAGCAGGCATGCAAGGGCAGTTAAATATATTTGAAGTTGAAAAAATGTTCCATGATGCGATGAATAGTATTCAAAAAGAAGCGCCGTCTAAAGAGCAGTGTGTTGACTATCACTTGAAAAACTTGCATTCACAATTGTTAATGCCGGTTAAGAACGCTATGGAAGTTGTCAAGGAAATTTATGACTGTACAATCGAGCATGACTTGTTTGAGGAGCAGATGAAGTGGCAAGAGGTCAGTGATGCGATTGATGACTTTCAGCATGGAGATAATTTTCCTGGCTATACTTTGGAAAATATTAATAAAATAATTGTTTCACATGCTCGCAGATTCTGGCATATGAAAATCAGTGATATCAACTTTGAGCAGTTAATCGGACAAAAGGTTACTGGAATTGATTCAGACGGTCATTTTATAATTACTTTGGAAAAAGGTGCAATCATCATTGAATGTCCTTGGAGGATTCGGGATGCCGAGGCAATAATGTATGGGGAAACAGATATCCGATCCAACCAACTGGATTGGAAACCAATCAAAGAGGTATTGATTGGTAAAACAATTATAGATGTACAGCTATACGAGCATTGTCCCCTTCTAATCGTACAATGTGACAACATCTTTTTGGATGTGTTCCATGCAAGCTCCTATTTTGATGGTTGGACCTTAACAGACGAAGAGGATTTTTATTTGTTTTCCATGCATGGGGGAACCATTGCTTAGCGGTAGCTGGGGAAGAAAAAAGTGTTCCACGGGGCGGTGCTGAAGCCTCCTCGGCTGCGCCTGCGGGGTCGCAAGTCTACCGCGGCCGGACGTGGAATCTCCGCCTTTTGCTCCAATCATCGCTGGGGAAGTACTATTATCAACACTCATCTTTACAGAGCCTTTTTCAAAAACTATGTGTATAAAAGAATTGTTTTCCACACTTCTTCCACAGTTGGAATAAAGTCGTCACGAAATTGTGTTAAAGAGCAAGTTGTCCCCGAATTACCCCCATTCACTCAAAAGTCTGAGAGAAGCAAAGCCTTTTTTGCTTTTGTGGTAACGCCCCTTTTTCCCCAAGTGTTAGAGGGGATTTTAGCAACAGAAGAGAAGTAATTATGTAATAGATAATGCCTTTTTTCTTATGAAAAATAATCTAATATATGGTAATAAGGGTATGATAAAATTGATCTATAACTGGAGGTGCTGAGTTTGAGTGCAGAGTTCCAAAGAATTTTTATACAGCTGAAAGCTATCTTGCAAGATTATGAGGAAAGCTTAAATCTAAAAAAGGATCAGGAGGATGAATACTACCTTAACACTGCGAATAATCCTGTTACAAAAACGTGTGATGGATATTTTGGATCTGTTCATATTAAGAAAAATTATGTGAGTTTTTATCTTATGCCTGTTTATGTTTATCCAGAATTGCTAGAAAGTATCTCACAGCCTCTGAAAAAACGAATGCAAGGAAAGTCATGTTTCAATTTTAAGAAAATCGATAAATCATTATTTGAAGAATTACAGGAGTTAACGAAAAAAGGGTTTGATAAATATAGAGCCAGTGGATGGTTAGATTAGGGAGGAATAAGAAGTGTCAGAGCAAGCTGCTATAATTAAAAAGCTACAGTTAAAAGATCAGAGTACACCAGTATTGATACTAAATGCTCCTAAGGAATATGGAGAAGTTATAAGTGCTTTTGAAGCAGAAGTACATAAAGAGATTCTATTAGAATCGTACCCATTTGCACAAGTATTCGGCACTTCTAATGAAGAGATCCAAAAATATGCAAAGCAAGGTTCAGAGGTACTGGCTGAAGATGGACTCTTATGGCTTTGTTATCCGAAAAAATCATCCAAGACTTATAAAGGAGCAGATTGTAATCGAGAGACAGTCGCTGCTCTATTAGCCGATGAGAACTTTGAGCCAGTTCGGCAAGTTGCGATTGATGAAGATTGGTCCGCATTGCGGTTTAAGCCAGTTGATAAAATTAAGAATATGACAAGAAAAATGGCAGTAACGGAAAAAGGAAAACAACGAACTGAAACTAGATAGGTAATGGGGAGTGTATTAGTGACACTTCTATCTTGCCGCTATTTAATTTGGGCTCTATATGCAGTAATAGCTTAGGACTAGTTTAAATTAAATAATTTATAATCGCCAAAGGGGTATTTAAAATGGTTGGTTGGCTTAATATTGGCAGTCTTGTGCTTGGTCTAATTGCTTGGATACTTCCGGTAATTAATCTCTTGCAATATAAAAAGCATGAGCATAGGAATTGGGGAGTTCTTTCCATTATGAGCATTAGTGCTTGTTCAATATCGTTATATTTTCAGATGGTCTATAATAATTATCTTGTAAAGATTGAAGATTGGTCTGCTCTTATGGACACAAGCGGTGGTGTAGTTTTTGCAGCAACAGTTCTTCTCGTTGTTACACTTCTTTTAAATGTAATTACCTTGTTTGTATATCGTCACAAAACAGCGGGGATAAGCGAGTCATGATTTTTAGATGAGAGCTAGTAGTTCTTTATTCGAGCGGTTTAATAAGAGGGGAGCTAAAAAGTTGAAAAGAAGAAAACTATTACTCTACGGAGTGCTGACTTTATTTGTACTACTGGCTGTTGGGTGGTCAGTTGGGAACATGAAATTATACAGTTATGACAATACGAATCTACTTGAGGAAGCAAAGGAGTTACCGTTCCAAGCCAAACTACCAACGAAAGTACCTTTTGATGAAATGGAAGTGTCTAATAGCACGGTGACTCCGGATAAGGAAGAAATGACGGTTGTCATCTCAAATATTCCAAACAAAGAGCACCTTGAAATTGCGATAAGTAAAGAGAGTCCTAGTTTAAAAGGGGAAATTGAAATGGTAGAGATAGGACAGGGGATACAGGGCAAATTCATTTCTGACTATTCAGGTAAACGCAGTCTTTCCTGGCAAGAGAATAACGTTAACTACCAAATCTTCTATTATTACAAATTAACGCCAAAAGAAGTGAGTAAAAGCAAGTTCATTAAAATGGCAGAGTCTTTCGAGTAGATAAAATGGTTAGGTAAAAGGAGAGAGTGCTTATGGACATTTTGATTTTACTGTTATTTATCTTAGCCATCATCTCACTCAATGTAGTTTTCTTTCTATTATTTGGAAAAGGGAAATTAAATCTAATAGTAGCGGGCATCATTATGATGATTCTTGCTCCCTTTCTTGGTTATTTAAGTGGTGAATCGTTGCTTTATTTTTATGATTGGAGTTCTGGAGGAACAGGAGAAGGTGCTGGTTACGGCGGGGCGTTATTAGGACTCATCACATTACTTAATGGGGTTCTTATTATGCTGATTGGGATTATCAGATGGATTATTATAACGCTTATTCCAAAAGAAAATTCAACTAACAAAAAAACAGTAGAATAATTGAAAAGCTGGCGATATACTCCTTTACTTAATTAGATAAAATTGGTATTGTCTAACTTAGAGATGTAGTGAAAGGGGAATCTATTCATATGTGGAATACCTTGAAATGATTAGGTAATCAGATAGAAATTGCTACGGTCCTTCTTGAGGATGCGTTTATTTGTCTATCTTTTAGATCATTCAGGGGATTCACGGTGTGGACAATTAATTTCCCATTGCCAAGCAGATACCTTTGTCTATCTGCTTTTAATTATGGATAAAATACATCTCTATTGACACATCCTTATGTCCCTATATTTTGGGGGAATTCAGATGAAAAGAGAATACGATAACGAAGAAGTACTATCAGGTGGAAATGTCTCAAACGTATACCGTTCAGGAAATACTGTGCGCCGAGACTTAAAGGATGACAGTTCCAAAATTCACGAGGTATTATTACATTTAGAGAACAAAGGTTTTAGCTACTCACCAAAGTTTTTAGGTATAGATGAAAAAAATAGAGAGATATTATCCTTTATTGAAGGGGAAGCTGGTAATTACCCTTTAAAAAAATATATGTGGTCTGAAGACGCTTTAAAAAAGATAGCGAAAATGCTTCGTCACTATCATAATGCTGTAAGTGATTTTCCAATTGAAGAAAGTTGGCAAGCAATCGATAAAACACCTCAGCCATTTGAGGTGCTATGTCACAATGATTTTGCCATCTATAATATAATTTTTAATAACGAAAAGCCAGTGGGAATTATTGATTTTGACCTTGCTGCTCCTGGTCCACGACTTTGGGATATAGCCTATACACTTTATACTTGCGTCCCTTTAAGTAGACTTTATCACACTGAAACAGGTGAGGCGGTTTATTATGAGTCATTAAAGGATGCTGACCATATAAAACAAAGAATTAAATTGTTTTTTGAATCCTACGGTATCGAGGGAATGGAAAAAGGTTTTTTAGATATGGTTCTGCTACGAGTGGAAGGCTTATGTAAAACCATGCTTAGGAAAGCCACAGAAGGCGATACAGCGTTTCAAAAAATGATCGATGAAGGACATCTTGAACATTACCAAAAGGAGCTTCAATTCATTCGTGAACATGGAATAGAGTGGATTTAAAACCTATTTTAGTATTCCATTAAAGGCGCTCATCTTTAATAAGGTGAGTGTCTTCTTATTAGTTGAAAGTTGATTTTGTAATAGAAAGTGTAACTAAGATTAGGAGAGTGCTTGTGAGAGATCGAAGTGCGGTAGTTTTAATAGAAAATAAAAAAGTAGCACTAGTAAAAAGAGTTAGAGAAGGATCTGTTTATTATGTTTTTCCTGGTGGAGGGATTCAAGAAGGAGAAACACCTGTTAGTGCGGCTAAAAGAGAAGCCTTAGAAGAATTAGGAGTTGAGGTAGAGGTAAAGGAGTGTATTTCAAAAGTAGAATTTAATGGGACCCAATACTTTTTCAATTCAGAGATAATTAGTGGAAGATTCGGATCCGGAGCAGGTGAAGAATACACTGACGAAAAAAGAGACAGAGGAAGTTATTTACCGTTGTGGGTAGAAATAGAAAAGTTATCCTGTATTGATGTTAAACCGGGTGAAGTGGCTTTAAAAGTTCAATCTTTTTATGTAAGCTCTGTTAAAGAAGAGTGTTGATATAGTGTTTCTCTAGAAGGAGAATTGTACTTTTCATTGAACTGAAGAAAGAGCTAATTAAAAATGATTTTCAAATCATCAAGGAGGTTTTTAAATGAAAAAGGGAGTAATTAGACCCCTGGCTATTTGTTTATTTCAGAACAACGATTCAATTCTTGTTGCTGAAGGTTTTGACAACGTAAGCAAGGAGTACTATTATCGCCCCATAGGTGGAGGCATTGAATATGGGGAATTAAGCTCGGATGCTTTGAGAAGAGAAATTAAAGAAGAAATAAAGGCGAGTATAACTAATCTAAAATATCTAGGAACGCTTGAAAACATTTTTAAATACAACGGTGAGATTGGCCACGAAATAGTTATGATTTATGATGCAACCTTTGTTGACACTTCATTTTATAAAAAATGTTCCTTTGATGGTCAAGAAGACGATGGAACAATATTCACGTTGTATTGGAAACCAGTAAGTGAATTTCAAAAGGGGAAGTTACGACTTGTTCCTGAGGGTTTATTAGGACTTATTCAAGAGATAAATTAAAGCAGTCATACATAGATAAACCGAGTTTTCCAGTAATTGCTTTGTTGCATTTACTTTTCTTTTTTAGTAAAATCGTTTCATAGCTAACGATTTTGAAAATTTAAGGGGGAGTTTTTATTCATTCATTTAATGAAGAAGGGGAATTACTTCCTGAAGAAATTGATACAATTAACCTTTTAACAAAATTACCAATGGAATCACTTAATTTGGATGCAATTGCTGTTGTAACGAATATCTATCGTATTGCACAGGGATTAAGAAATAAAATGGAGCGAGAGGTTTTATCGGAATATGGTTTATCTTGGACATCCTTCTCACTGCTTTATGATTTATGGATAGGAAATCAAGTTGAAACGAAGAAATTAGCCGAGTCTGCCGGAGTTACAAAGGCAACAGTAAGCAACATTACGAAAACGTTGGAATCAAAGGAATTATGTTATCGGAAGGGAGACAATAGAGACAGGAGAATTACTTATGTCACCATAACGGAGAAAGGTAGAAGGACGATGGAAGACCTGTATCCACGGTTCCATCAAGGTGAAGTAGAAATTGTTTCTAGCCTTTCGGTAAAAGAGCAACAGAACGTTTCCGTTTTATTAAGAAAAATAATTAAAGAAAATCATTTTTGAATGATGGAGGAAAAAAATGAGTGAAATATTGAAAGAACAACTAACCGAAGAACAGAAAATGGAAGTAAAGAGACAAATGGCGATCTACACGCAAGGTGTGCAGGAAATTATTCCAGTGGAAGAACTAGAAAAGAAAGTAGCCCAATCAGTATTAGAAAAACGGCCACTTAAAATCAAATTAGGGTTAGATCCTTCAGCTCCAGATGTACACCTTGGTCATACTGTCGTACTAAAGAAAATGAGGCAGTTTCAAGAGAATGGACATATCATCCAGTTATTGATTGGGGATTTTACTGGAAAGATTGGTGACCCGACAGGAAAGTCTGTTGCTAGAAAGGCACTAACGGATGAAGAAGTGAAACACAATGCCAAAACATATTTTGAGCAGTTTGGAAAAGTGATGGATATGGAAAAAATCGAACTTCATTATAATTCTAAGTGGCTATCACAATTAAACTTTGAAGATGTGATTCAGTTGGCAGGAAAAATAACAGTGGCAAGATTAATGGAAAGGGACGATTTTGAACAAAGAATCGCTCTTGGGAAGCCTATTTCACTGCATGAATTTTTCTACCCGTTGATGCAAGGTTACGATTCGGTTGTACTAGAGTGTGATATTGAACTTGGAGGAACGGATCAGCACTTTAATATTCTAATGGGAAGACACTTTCAAGAGAAGTTTGGTAAAGAAAAACAAGTTGCCATGCTTATGCCATTATTGGAAGGACTTGATGGTGTAGAAAAGATGTCTAAATCAAAGAAAAATTACATCGGAATTGATGAAAGTCCTCAAGAAATGTACGGTAAAGCAATGTCGATTCCAGATGAACTAATGGCTAAATACTTTGAACTAATTACTGATTTCTCACCTGATCAAATTGGAACCATCAAAAGCGATCTGGAGTCGGATAAACTTCATCCAAGAGATGCTAAAATGCTTTTAGGAAAAACAATTGTCAGAATGTATCACGGAGAAAAAATGGCAGAAAAAGCGGAGCAGCACTTCGTTTCCGTCTTTCAACAGGGAGCAGTACCTGATGAAATGCCTGTGGTTGAATGGAAAGGTACCAAGGAAATGCCGATAACAGAATTTTTAGTTGAGTTACAAATGTTAAGTTCTAAAAGTGAAGCTCGACGAATGATTGATAATAAAGGTGTAAAATTAAATGGAGCTAAAATAGAAGATCCAAGACTAGAAGTTTCTATTACGGATGGATTAGTTGTGCAAGTTGGGAAACGTAAGTTTATAAAGATAAAAATGTAAACAGACAGGTGTAACTAGATTTTTAGTTACACCTTTTAAGATTTAGTAGTTTTTTAGGTGGATAGATATCTCTTAAATTCTATATTTAGGCTCTAGCTAACCCTCTCATGGCCAGTAGCCGTCTTCTTTAAATTTAATGCAGAGAAAGTATACATCTCCTACATGGACAACTTTTAAGCCTACTTAGGGTTGTCAACACATACCATGCTTTCTTTTTCATCGGCTCATACTCGCTCCATGGTCTGTTTACGCTTACAATCTCCTAGACCTCTTTTTAGTGTCTCAGTTGGTCGACTTACCAGCTTTTGATGATCCTTGCTTTCCGTACATTTTTACAAAAATTGATAAGTAACCAAATGATAGAATTGTTAATTTTTTTATATTTAAATAAAATACACTTGTTAATCGCCCACGAAAATTTAGAATACTGAGTTGATTGGAGTGGAAGGCACGAAGACTCCTGCGGGAGGAAGGGAAGGCCACTGAAAAACTGAAAACATATAGTTTTGTGTGGCTTCTAGCTGTGGATTGGAGCAAATGGCGTAGACTCCAGCGGGAGAGTAGCGACAAGCTTGAGACCCCGCAGGGCATAGCCCGAGGAGGCTCAAGGTCGCCCCGCGGAAAGCGAAGCCATTTGCGGAAAGTAACAGCGGTGTTTAACACAAACCTAGAATTATGTACTTTATCAGTGGCCTCGAGGAAGGGACAAGGGAGACCCCGCAGGCGCGTATGCGCGTCGAGGAGGCTCCCGGACCGCCCGCGGAAAGCGAAGCCATTTGCGGAAAGTAACAGCGGTGTTTAACACAAACCTAGATTTATGTACTTTATCAGGGGCCTCGAGGAAGGGACGAGGGAGACCCCGCAGGCGCGTTTGCGCGTCGTGGAGGCTCCCGGACCGCCCGCGGAAAGCGAAGTGCCTGGAACGGAAATCAACGTACATTATTATACAGGTACCTTAAGTTTATCTACAGTCTACAAGGTGTAACTAAATTCTTAGTTACACCTTTTCTGTTCTCCAATAGTGCAATAACACTTAGTTTCATTAAAGTTGTATAGTTAGATGGGTTTATTATTGGGCTCCAATAATAAGCTGGGAGGAATACATTTATGCGTATTTTTTGAAATGTTTTAAATAAACCCTTGAAAGTGACGTAACGTCTTTCTATATAATGTAATTAATAATAAGAAAACGGGGGTTCTTACACTTGATTACAATTAAAGAACTTACAAAGCAAACGGGAATTACAGTTAGAACGATGCGTTATTATGATCAAATAGGGCTTCTCCACCCAGCAGCTAAAACAGAGGGTGGACATCGATTATATGAGGAGGAAGAAATTAAAAAACTACAGGAAATTCAATTTTTGAAAACACTGGGCTTCAGTTTACAAGAAATAAAAGAAATGTTGTCCGATGAGAATCGTGACTGGTCTGTTGGTCTTCAAAAACAATTGGCATATATTTCAAAAGAAAAAGAGAGATTAGAAGAAATCGAAGGTACATTACAGGGATTATTAAATGAAATAATGCTGCAAGGAAGTATAGATTTGACCAGCATTAAGAATCTTATTCAGCTATATCAACAAAACCTAGATAAAAGGAAAGTCTATTTAAATCATATATTTGATGAGAATGAAAGTGAATTGCTTGAGAATCTTCCAAATATAAATAGTGGAAGTCCTGAAACATTGGAATGGATTGCACTATTGGCTCAATTAAAAAAGCATATGCCAAAGGGAATTTCCTCACCAGAAATACAACGGATTGTAAAAAGAATACACGAAAAAGAAAAAGAAACATTTGGAAGTAATGAGGAATTCGTAAAAAAATTATGGGAGATAAGAAAATCGCCTCAAAAATCGGAAAGTGCAGGATTTTACCCTATCGATTCAGATACTCTGGAGTTTTTAGAAAAAGCATTTGAAGTTTATTTAAAGGACACAGTATAAACTGATATTCAAAGATTATCGTAAAATCAGCCGTTTCTGCTAGCGGGACCGGCAGCGGCTTCAACGAAAATCAACAGAAACGTTACTAATTAAGTGGGGTGTCTTTATGAGTTTTATTGCATGGATGATTGTTGCTTGTGAAATAGGGTTTTGGATCGTTATAGGTTTAGGTTTATTCACCAGGTACGTTCTAAGGAAAAAAAAGTTAGGCTTATTTTTCTTAGCATTAACACCTTTAATAGATTTGATTTTATTGATAATTACCGGTTTAGATTTATACCGCGGAGCTACAGCAACAATGGCTCATGCAATTGCTGCTGTTTATATTGGTGTTTCAATTGGCTTTGGAAAAAGTATGATTCAATGGGCAGACGAGAGGTTTCGCTACTATTATACAAAAGAAGGTCCTAAACCGATTAAACTGTCTGGAAGGGACCATTCCTTTCAATATCTTAAAGGATGGGGAAGGCACGTTCTATCTTATTTTATTGGAGCTGGTCTTCTAGCTGTGGTAATTTATTTAATAAATGACCCGTCCCGAACGGAGGCATTGTTTAATGTGTTAAGAATATGGACAATTGCATTAGGTGTTGACCTTGTTATCACTATTTCCTATTTCATTTGGCCAAGAAAAAAGACTGTCTAATATTAAGAGAGGATCAATAATTTGTCCGCATAAATCTTTTGTAAATGAATAATATTTATCCTCTAAGAGAAAACTTTAAAAAAATTCTGGAGGAAAACTATGAGAACTGATAAGGAAAAACATGAGGCAAGCCAAAACAAAAGCAAGGTGCAAAGTGAAGAAAATGATGTAGAAATAAGCCAGTCAGATTATGGACTAGAACTTGTTACAGAAGGCTTCGATTATGTGGAGGAAGATAAAGTCGAACTTTCCAATTGTGATAGGTTATAGCAGAGACTTATATATACAAACAAGAAGAAGCAGGTACAAGTACCTGCTTCTTCTTGTTATCATAAAGATGCTATCCTTACTTTTTAACTTTTAAATCAAACCGATCTGCATTCATAATCTTCACCCATGCAGCAATAAAGTCATTTACAAACTTTTCTTGGCTGTCGTCCTGTGCGTACACTTCAACAAGGGCACGGAGAACGGAGTGTGAACCGAAGACAAGATCAACTCTCGTTGCAGTGCGCACGAGTTCACTTGTTTTGCGGTCACGGCCTTCATAGACTCCGCCGTCTACTGGCTTCCATTCGATTCCCATGTCAAGTAGGTTCACAAAGAAGTCGTTAGTAAGTGTTCCAACTCGATCTGTGAAGACGCCGTGTTTTGTGCCGCTATGGTTGGTGCCAAGAACACGCATTCCACCAATGAGCACTGTCAATTCTTTCGCGGACAGATCAAGTAACTGAGCCTTGTCTACCATAAGCTCTTCTGGCTTGATGCTATATTCTTTCTTCTGGTAGTTGCGGAAAGCATCCGTTACCGGCTCCATCATTTCAAAGTTTTCTACATCTGTCTGTTCCTGCGTAGCATCTCCACGTCCAGGTGCAAAAGGAACCTTAACATCATAGCCTGCATCTTTTGCGGCTTTTTCAACAGCTGCACTGCCGCCAAGTACGATTAAATCTGCGAGGCTAATGTTTTTATTAAAGTTGTTTTGAATGTCTTCAAGAACTGTCAGCACTTTTGAAAGCTTTTCTGGCTCATTTGCTTCCCAGTCTTTTTGTGGTTCAAGACGGATGCGTGCTCCATTCGCTCCACCGCGTTTATCTGATTCGCGGTAAGTGCTGGCAGACGCCCAAGCAGTTGTAACAAGTTCGCTCACTGTTAGCCCTGAATTGAGGATTTTGCCTTTTAGTTCTTCAATCTCAGCCTCTGTTAATTCATAATCAACTGCTGGGACAGGGTCCTGCCAGATAAATTCTTCTTCAGGAACTTCTGGACCAAGATATCTTTCACGTGGCCCCATATCACGATGAAGCAGCTTGAACCAAGCACGAGCGAAGGCATCGGCAAACTCATCCGGATTTTGATGGAAACGACGTGAAATTTTTTCATAATCCGGATCCATACGCATCGCCATGTCAGCTGTTGTCATCATCGTTGGAACCTTTTTGGATGAGTCTGCTGCATCCGGTGCAAGGTGCTCTTCATCCGGATTGATAGGAGCCCACTGATAGGCACCGGCCGGACTCTTTGTTAGTTCCCACTCATAGCCGAACAGCAAATCGAAATAACTCATATCCCATTTTGTTGGTGTCGGTGTCCATGCTCCTTCAATTCCACTTGTAATCGTGAAACCTCCATGTCCGGTTTCGTGTGTGCTTTTCCAGCCGAAGCCTTGGTGTTCAAGTCCTGCTCCTTCTGGTTCTTCACTAACATGAGAGGGATCACCTGCACCATGTGCCTTTCCGAAAGTATGACCGCCGGCTGTTAGCGCTACGGTTTCTTCATCATTCATTCCCATCCGCTTGAAGGTGTCACGAATATCACGCGCACTTTTAACTGGATCTGGCTCGCCGTTTGGACCTTCTGGATTTACATAAATCAAGCCCATCTGAACAGCAGCAAGCGGATGCTCGAGATCACGCTCGCCGGAGTAACGATTATCGCCGAGCCATTCTTTTTCAGGACCCCAGTTGACGTCTTCTTCAGGATGCCAAATATCTTCGCGTCCTCCGCCAAAACCGATTGTCTTTCCGCCCATTGATTCAATTGCCACATTTCCTGTGATGAGGAGCAAGTCGGCCCAAGAGAGCTTGTTGCCATATTTCTTTTTTATCGGCCATAGAAGGCGGCGGGCTTTATCCAGGTTCCCATTGTCAGGCCAGCTGTTGAGAGGAGCAAAACGCTGTGAGCCACTTCCTCCGCCACCGCGGCCATCAACCATACGGTACGTACCTGCTGAGTGCCAGGACATCCGGATAAAGAACGGACCATAATGACCATAGTCTGCAGGCCACCAATCTTGGCTGTCAGTCATAAGATTATGTAGATCCTGCTTAAGAGCATCATAATCCAGTTTATTAAATTCTTCTGCGTAATTAAAATCATCACCCAGTGGGTTTGTTTTCGTATCATGCTGATGAAGAACATTCAGGTCAAGCTGATTAGGCCACCAGTCTTTGTTTTTTGTCCCTTTGGAAGGTTTACTAGATCCACTTTCACCTGTAAACGGGCACTTTCCAGCGTTTTTATTGTCTTTCATGTCCATATTTCTTTCCCCTTTCTATTTTAAAAAGTGTAAACAGCAAACATTAATACTGACTTGTTAATGCAGATAATAAAAATTCTTACATTGTAATTATAATAAATAATCATCAAAATAAAAAGAAATAAGCATTTAACCTGATGAATTATTTTCGAAAAGTGCGCTTATAAGCAGGTATCATTGAATAGTACAAGCGCTGCTACTCATATTGTATTCGCGTATCTTCTATGTATAACAGTCTTTTTCTATTAAAAAGAACCTTTCTTCCAAAATCCAAGATGGCATTTTCTGTGATGGTGCTTTCCAGTAAGGGGTAGCGCTCCTTTTAATCTAAATTCCAAAGTATCCGTTCCTCCTTTACTAAAAGATTATCCACATTGTATCAACAGTTGAAATATAACCTAACTAAAAAGGAAGAAAATAAGTAGTTATCCCCAACCTATCAACAGTAGTTAATTTCTTTAACAATCGGAAACATTTGCTACGTTAACTATTATTAACCAACGAAAGTTTAATGATGCTGAAAATAGGAAATAGAGGTATAAAGCGTGAAATTTCGAGAGGAGTGAAAGGCAGAATGGAAAGAATTTCTGCGTACTTTAGAAATGAAAATGAGGCAGAAAGTGTAAAAACGAAGCTCCATGGATTGAATGTGGAAGATGTATTAGTGGATAAAGTTCCAGAGGGAAATCGTACTATTTTAGATCCGATAAAAGATGTGTTCAAAGGTAACGAGAAGGATAGCGATCATCAGACACATGTTCTGGAATTTAAGGTTTCTGAAAGCGACCTTCAAGAAGCAAAAGCGATCGTGAAAAATAATAACGGCCAATTTCAATAAGAACTTATTAAAGATACCCAGTGTTAGTGGAGGGTATCTTTTTTTTTGAAAAATACTGTGTTAAATGCGTCTATTGATTGAACCAAAGTAATAGGCAAAGTTTTATCCCATTCTACGTTTTAATGAAAACCACATCGGGAATGACACAACTAACTAGCAAAAAGGGAGGTGGAAAAAATGACACTGCTTTACTACAAGGCAATGGAAGCGTTCAAAAAAGATGCCGAGCGCCAGAAAACAGGAGAGACTCAAACTTTAAAGGCAACTGAAAGAAAATCGAAGTAGATTACTCGAATAAAAATTATTTAACAATCTCCCCTGTCATCTTTTCGAGGATGACTTTTTTAAGTTAAATTCTCCTATCCATTCAACATTACTTTCTCCTTTTAATCTAATTGTACAAGCATATCAACGTGAGGGATATTATCTTCTAGATATGTATCAGTTATTGGTTGGAATCCAAAGGAACTGTAGAATTTTTTTAAATAGTCCTGTGCTTGAATTTTTACAGAGGTTTCTTTTAATTCAAACAGGATAAAGTCCAGCCCTCTTCTTAAAAGTTCTTCAGCATGTCCTTGACCTCTAAATTCTTTTTTCACTAAAACTCTTCCAATAGAAACTTCGGGATAAGAAACACCGGCAGGAACTATTCTTGAATAAGCGATAATTTCTCCACTTACCTCTTTAAAAAGATGATAAGAATGAAGGTCTTTTCCATCTACTTCAAGATAAGGACAATTTTGTTCAACAACAAAGACGGCGGTTCTTTCTCTTAAGATTGTGTACAGTTCTATATTTGTTAGATCATTAAATTTCTTTAATTTCCAGCTCATTAAAAGGCACCTCTTATATTTATTGGTTAATTTTTGGGATACTGTTCCTCTTTTATCATAGCATGAACCTCTCCTTAAAGTATTTTTATCTATTCTACACAAGCTGTTCATATTCAACTGAATTCTTGTAGATACTAAAACGGAATTAAGATTAGAGGAGGTACAGCAAATGCCAAATGCACAGGACTATGTAAACCAAGGAAGATCATCTGTACAAAACACGGTATCCACTTTACAACAGGCTTTAAGCTCTGCAGAAAAACCAGAAAACAAAAACAAAATTCAACAGGCAATCAATTCTCTTCATTCTGTTGAGCAAGATCTATCTTCGTATCAAGACTAAAGCTTTCAGGTTAATAGGAAAGAAGGACTGCAACTATAGGTGCAGTCCTTCTTTCCGTTTATAGCTCTTCCATTGTCTAATTCCACTTAATACATACAGGTGTATCCCTTCTCTATTTTTAGAGAAAAAGCGTTCCGTGCACAAATCTCGAGAAGTGGTGCGGAAAAAATGAGTTCCGTGCACAAGTCCCGAGAAGTGGTGCGAAAAAACCGAGTTCCGTGCACAAGTCCCTAGAAGTGGTACGCAACACCGGATTTCTTAGTGAAAAAGTCCCCATTTCTTTTCTGCTTCTAACCTTTTGATAAAATATCCACCGCTACTAGGTAAAAAATAATTGCATAAACCTGTTTGTCTCCTATATATAAATATAGTGGTGTGCAAAGGCAGATTTGAAGGAGGCTTCCTGATGGATTCCCATGACAAACAACGAAATATAGAAGAAATAAGGCGGTATCAAGAATGGTTTGAAGCGAATAAACAAAAGGATCCCTATCCCTTATATCCTAACTATGGAAAAATAACGCAATATCAAGAAATTCCGCTTAACTTTCCGGAACAGCGTCAGTTACAGCAGCCAGGATTGGAAAAATATATGGTGCCTAAGCCCATAATTGAAAATCCGAATTATCAAGGCAGTGAAAAGCTGAAAGGAAAGGTTGCGCTTATTACTGCAGGTGATAGTGGAATTGGTGCTGCGACAGCTATTTCTTTTGCAAAAGAAGGTGCAGATGTTGCCATCTCATATTTAGATGAGCACGAGGATGCGAACCGAACTAAAGCGAGAATTGAAGAGCTGGGGCAACGTTGTATTCTAATGCCGGGGGATTTAAGGGAGAAAAAACAATGTGTGTCGATTGTAGAGCAAACGATCCAAGCATTTGGCAGACTGGATATCCTCGTCAATCATGTAGGGATACAATTCCAGCAATTAAGTTTGCTTGATATAACTGATGAACAATTCGATGACACTTTCAAGGTGAATATCTATTCTCATTTCTACACAACCAGAGCCGCACTGCCACATTTAAAACCTGGTAGTTCCATTATAAATACAGCCTCTGTAGTGGCTTATGCGGGAGAAAAACAGTTGATTGATTATACAGCTACAAAGGCTGCAAATGTCGGCTTTACCCGTGCCCTTGCCAATAATGTGGTAGACCAAGGTATCCGTGTCAATGCTGTCGCCCCAGGAAGAACATGGACCCCACTCATTCCAGCAAGCTTTTCGTCAGATCAAGTAGCAGTGTTTGGTGCATATAACCCAATGAAGCGAGCTGCTCAGCCGTTTGAACTGGCTCCAACCTATGTTTATCTCGCCTCCGATGACTCCCGGTTCGTTACAGGGCAAGTGCTGCATGTGAATGGTGGGGAAGTTACTGTTTCTTGATCAGAGGGTACGAAACGAGGCGAATGAGACCAAAGCTTCCCAATATCCAGTGGTCCCCCGCAACAAAGTCCCCAACCTTGATACTAAAAAATAGCAAAGGAGGCCATAAACATGCGGTATGAATTTAATCCAGAAGTCAAACTATTGTTGATTAATCAATCTAAGGCAAAAGTTAAAATGGTATATCTATCTAATGCGTGGCCGATGCCGAAGATCGGTCCGCGTCCCCCTTATTACACAGAGCCGATTTATGAGGCGGAGTATCCGGTTATTTAGCCAAGTAATAGTAGGTGTTTGATTCCGATTGCTTCTATGCACCGGACATCAAACACCTATTTTTAGCAAGATTTAGGGGAGTGACAGGTTCACTCTCTTCTGATAAATTAAATAGAATAGTGAAGATACGTTCTAATTCTTTTGCTAAAGATAACCTTTCTGGGGGAAATAAATGTTCTTTTCGTTGCGTAATCGTCTATTTTTAATTTTTACACTTTTGTTAACGTTTCCATTTCTCGTTTTGTCTTTTATTATACCGAGTTGGTTTACATCGGAGATTGAAGCTCAAACGGAGGATTACACGCTTGATATGATGGATCAATATTCTCTTTATATGGATTCTATTGCAACTCAAGCGGAGGATCTGGGGAAACAAGTACTAGTGAATCAAACGACACAACAATGGCTTCAGTTAGAGAAGGAAGATGCAGCGCTAGCTGAGCTTCATTTTATAAGGAATGAATTAAGAAGCTGGTTGTCTTCCATGACTCTAAATAATTCCAATACGATGTCTACTTCAGTGTTCTTAAATGACGGAACTGGTATTTGGATAAATCATCCGTTTTTATCTGAAGTTGAGTGGTATAAAGATTACTCTGAGAATAACCAACGTTGGATAAGAGCACATACTGATGCATATCAGCAACAATATCAACAAAACTACGTTAACAGTTTTATTATTCCGCTGTATGATATCTACACATTGAGTTCATCTGGAGTGATTAAAGTAAATCTTCCTACCTCGCTGTTGGAAACTGCATTAAATAAAGTTAAACTCGGAGAAAATGGCCGTGTTTATTTACTTAATAATCAAGGGGAGAATGTTTTAACCGGTGGAATGCATACACCTGAATCTGTTCTGGATGATAGTTTAAAGAGAATTGTGAATAGCAGGGATAAACAAGGTTTGATAGAAACAGCACATAATGGCGAAGAATACCTTGTGTTTTTTCAAAAGCTAACGGTCGGCGACTGGGTTTTATTTAGTGAAATTACAAAATCGGAACTGTTTTTTAAAATAGATGAGTTGCAAAAACGGTTATTACTTACAAGTGCCATTATTTTCATTTTAACAATTATTGCCTCTTATTTATTTTCAACTAATATTGTACGACCGCTTGGCAAACTGAATAATGCCATGGGATATATGGAACGTGGGGACTTTACAGGTGCAAAGCAGAACATGCCTTCTAAATTGCCAAAGCATGAAATTGGTTATTTGATTAAAGTTTTTGATCAGACGATTGACCGCTTGAACAGCTTGATAAAGATTGAGTATGAAGCTAATATTCGTAGAAAAGACGCTGAATATAAAGCATTATTACTGCAAATAAATCCTCATTTCATGAATAATACACTCGAGATTATTGGGGGACTAGCTGCACAAGGGAAGAATAAGGATGTTATAAATGTAAGCGTCCACTTAGGAAGAATGATGGTATATTCCTTAAATACGCATAGTGATGTCGTGACATTAGGTCAAGAAATAAATTATATACGAAATTTCACAGACATTCTAAAGGTAAGATATGAAGACGCTATTTCTATTAAAATTGTAGAAGATCCAAAAACAAAATCCTTGCCTATCATTAAATTTATTGTGCAGCCGCTTGTTGAAAATGCAGCAAAATATAGTTTTATAGAAAACACCTACGCTGAAATAACAATTAGGACAAAGAAGGAATCAAATCTTATATATATTTCTGTAGAAGATAATGGAATAGGAATGTCAGAGGAAGTTATAGCAGATATAATGAGTGAAGATTTTAACAGTGACACAACGAATGTGCTAGCTAGTACAGGGACAAGCATTGGGTTAAAAAATGTCCTTGGTAGATTGAAGTTATACTACGGGGATGATTTTTCATTCCGGATTGATACTCAAAAGGATCAAGGAACCAAGATAACATTATGTATAAAGATTAAGGGGGATATACATGATGAAAGTTCTGATATGTGATGATGAAATTCAAATCCGTAAAGGGTTGCGAATGAAAATTGATTGGAATCAAGAGGGTTTCGAAATCGTTGATGAGGCATCAAATGGACAGGAAGCAATGGAGAAGTTACGACAACGTGAAATAGACGTTGTAATTACTGATGTTCGAATGCCTATAATGGACGGAATCGAATTTGTGAAACGAAGTCATCAAGAGTTTCCCAATTTAAAAATAATTGTTTTATCCGGTTATTCTGACTTTGAATACGCTAAAGCAACAATGCAGGCGGGAGTTAAAGACTATCTCTTAAAACCTGTTGCTCCAGATGAACTAGTGGAGGCTCTACAAAGAATCCGTTATGAAATGGAGGAACAAAAGAAAAAGCAAAAAGAATCTGAACATATGATTCGCCAAGTGTATAACCAGCTAGAAGAAATGCGTGAACAATATTTGCTATACCTAGTAAAAGAAGAATTTAATAAATTTGATTTTGCAAATGATAGATTGAAACAATTAAAGTTAGAAGAGTTAGCCAAGGAGAATATAAAGGTTCAATTTGTGACGGTTGAAATGAGAGGTTCAGAAGTTGAAAAAGGAAAAGAACTTTGGTTGCCTTTTAAAATGCTATGTAAAGAGTTTGCAGAAATGGCCGAGGCAACATATGCGTTCTATGATACGAGTTATGCAAATATGATTCACTTTATACATTGCATAGATAGAGATCCATTAACGGAGACATCAAGCTTTATTAGAAGCTTACAGGCAAAGATAAACAGATATTTGCCTGTGGAAACGGTTATTGGAATAGGTGAAGTTGTTATAGGATTACACCAATTCAAAAAAGGATATATTTCATCATTGCTAACTTGGAGTCAAAGTCAGGTCGGTATACGCTCACAAGTTATGGAAAAGGGGGTAACAAATGAAGTATTTGATTATACCCCTGATTTTGAGAAAAGACTAACGAATTCAATTGAAGCTGTCGACCTTCTATCATTTAGAGCTCTTGTACATGAAATTATTGAAAAAAACCAATCAATGATGTCCTTTTCCTTCATGGCCAATCGCGTGCTATTTTTATTAGGATCACTAGCGAAGAAATATGATATTGAGAATAACGAAATTAATAATAAAATCTGGAACTGTCAGCAAAGCATATGGGAGCTGAATTCCCAACATAGAGTTAAGGAGCAGCTTGACCATTTAGCACAGTCCATCATGAAGACAATAAATAAAGTTCGTTCTTCATCAAGCGGAGCAGAATTAGTTCAAAATGTATGCCGCTTTTTAGAAAACCATTATGCAAGCGAGATCTCACTTTCTCTCCTTTCCAAACAATTTCACATAAATAGTGCTTATTTATCTGAAATCTTTAAAGCTCACGTGGGTCAGAACTTTAGTGATTATCTTAATAATCTTCGAATGGAAAATGCTAGACTGTTTTTGGGTGATCCCCAACTTAAAATAATTGATGTCGCACACTTAGTCGGCTTTTCTAATTCGGGGTACTTTAGTACTGTTTTCAAGAAGCAATTTGGACAAACACCAGCCGAATATCGCAAAACACTTCATACAAGCGAATAAGTAGTGTAAAGAAAGAGAGTGGATTGGATGAAAAGAGTAGCTATTATCATTATTCCTTTAACCATCATTTTGGCAGTTTGTTATATGATGTTTTTTACGGATATTCTTTCTTCCAATGAGAAAAACAAAGGGGAAGAAGTGGAAGAAACAGAACAAATTGAGCTAACATTTTGGCGGAATTTAGGGAATGACCAGTTTAATAAAGCATATGACCAGTTGGTTGCAGATTTTGAAGCTGCTAATCCAAATATCAAGATAAATATGCAGGCTCTATATTGGGGGCAAGAATATGAATTACGATTGCGAACAGAATTAGCTGCTGGAAACCATCCAGATATTATGACAATTGATAGTCCAAATTTAGGGCTGTATGCTAAAGCTGGAACGCTATTATCAATCAGTCGTTATATGAAAGAAGAAGGCAATCTTGCCGATATCCTAAAACCGACAATTACTGGACTAACGTATGATGGGGAAATTTATCTTGCTCCAATTGTAGAATCAAGTATTGCCTTATATTATAATAAGCATTTATTCAGAGAGGCAGATATTCCTTTTCCATCTGAAGATCCAGACAATCCACTAACATGGGAAGAAGTTCTTGAGATTGCTTTGAAAATACATAATCCAAAAGAGGGTGTGTACGGGATAGATCCTGCACAAGGATTTGGTGATGGAGAAGGCCCTGCATATTTTAAAATGCCTATCCTTTGGCAGTTCGGGGGAAGTGTATTGAGTCCCGATGGTACAACAGCCGATGGTTATTTAAACTCGGAAGATTCTTTAAAGGCGTTACAATTCTATCAAGATCTATACCTTAAACACAATGTCGCCACAATGGAACTACCTCCTGCAGCTTTGGAAACGAATAAACTTGCTATGACAGTATTAGGATCTTGGGATCTTTTAGACCTGAACAATGTCCCTGATTTTACCCTAGAAGAAGATTTTGGTGTTGCACCATTACCTAAAGGAAAATACCAAGTTGCTCCAAGTGGGGGCTGGGCTGTCGGGATCTCTTCACAAACTGAATACCCGGATGAAGCATGGGAATTTGTTAAATATGTTACAAGTTATGAAGGTTCAAAAAAATTCGTTGAAATTACAGGAGAAATCCCTGCAAGATACTCCGTAGCAAATAGTTTACCTGAACTTAACGAGTATCCCAAAAATATCTTTATTCAACAAGGTCAAAAATATTCAAGAAACAGACCAGTTACTTCCTCTTATTCAGTAATAAGCGATGCGATTAAAGTATTATTTGAGGAAGTAGGAATAAAGGGGAGAGACGTGAAGCAAGCGGCAGATGATGCCGTCGCAAAAATAGATGCAGCATTACAAGCAACTGAAGTGGACTAGCAGGCACCTCCCTCTAGCTTTTAGTAGCTAGGGGTTTTTGTAATCGTTTTCAAAATCCAAATATATTAAATGCCTGCGGCCAAAAATATTAAACTATTCGCTTCTACCCTTTTGTTAAAGTAAAAGAGTGATGGAGTATTTTTAATAATGATGGAGGTGTGCAAGGCATGTTTGATATGTCTCAATGGTACATTAGACTAGGAAATTTAGCTTTCAATTTAGTCTTTTTAAATATTCTATGGTTTTCATTTTCTTTACTAGGACTTTTTATAGTAGGATTCTTCCCAGCTACCGCAGCATTATTTGCTGTTCTTAAACAAATGATTATGGAGGACGAGGATCCCTCTATCTTTCCGCTATTTTGGAAAAAGTTCAAATCAGAATTTCTTATGTCGAATATCGTTGGTTACCTAGTCTTATTTACTGGACTTATTTTGTATCTGGATATTAAAGTGCTACAGCTTTTAGATAACAGCATTCTGCAGTTAGCTTTAGCTAGCGCAACTGTTGTGATAGGATTTGTTTACTTGTTGACTTTATTATATGTATTTCCTATATTTGTTCATTTTGACTTGAAGCTCTTGCAATATCCTAAGCATGCAGTCATTCTAGCTATTGCAAAGCCTTTCCATACCATCTACTTACTAGCTCTGTTAGCAATTGTTCTATATTCTTATATGATCATACCCGCGTTAATATTTGTTTTCGGTATGAGCTTAATTGGTTATGTTATGACGAAAATAGCATCATACTCTTTTCCTAGAAAAGAAAGCAGCATCACTTAAAACCTAAAATTGGTTAGAGCCTTCTAGTACATACTAGAGGGCTTTCTTTATAGATTGGAACTTTATAAGATATTGAATTCTTATTAATAATATTGTAACCGTTTTCAACTACCAAAGAATTTAAACATACTAATCCGAAAATATTAAAATATCGTCTTTTAATAGTTTGCTATATTTAAAACAAGAAAGCGCTATCTTACTTATTTACTAAGGGGTGATATTTATGGCTCAGGATTTGGACCCATTGGCAAAAACAATAGATGTTTCTAATCGGGTACCTAAAGTCCCTAAAACAGTGAAAAGAAAACAAAGCCGAGTGTCCTATATTAAGAAAAACTGGGTTTTGTATTTGTTTTTGACACCTGCATTACTTTCCGTCTTTATCTTCAACTATATACCAATGTATGGTGTGCTTATTGCATTCCAAAATTTCAGCGTAACAAAAGGAATTTGGGGAAGCGATTGGGTTGGATTCTACCACTTTACAAGTTTCTTAACGTCTCCTAACTTTTTGCAGATTTTCTTAAATACAATCAAATTAAGTTCTTATGAGCTTCTTATTGGCTTTCCTGTCCCTGTCATATTAGCACTTATGTTACATCAAGTGAGAAGAGCACAGATTAAGAAGAACATTCAATTGGTTATTTACGCACCGTACTTTATTTCAACGGTTGTTATCGCTGGGATGTTATTCATCTTCCTATCTCCGGCAGGACCAATAAACGCAATATTAGGTACCTTCATGGACCGCCCTGTTTCGTTTATGTCTGATCCGTCTTATTTTAGGACGATTTTTATCACTTCAGGCATTTGGCAAGCTGCCGGCTTTGCTTCAATTGTTTATGTTGCTGCCCTTTCTAATACGGACCCGCAATTGCATGATGCAGCGACCATTGACGGCGCATCCCTTTTACAGAGAATTTGGCATATTGACTTACAAACCCTTAAACCTGTAATGGCCGTATTGTTCATCCTCTCAATTGGTGGAATTATGGGTGTTGGATTTGAAAAAGCATACCTGTTACAAACAGATAGAAACTTACCTGCTTCAGAAATCATTGACACTTATGTGTATAAACGAGGATTGCTAGCTGGAGATTGGTCATTTGGAGCAGCGGTTGGACTATTCAATACAGTTATTGGCTTGGCCTTACTTGCGACAGCAAACCAGGTAGTGAAAAAACTCAAAGGGGAGACTCTCTATTAGAAAGGAGGAAAAAATACGATGAGAAATAGAAAGAGCACTCAATTACTAAACAGCTCAAAAACAGACCGAACTATTCTTTTTATTAATAAGGTGTTGTTGAGTTTAATTGTTGTCATTGTAACTGTTCCTCTCTTATATGTTCTACTTGGATCTTTCTTGCAGCCCCATATCCTTCTAACCAAAGGCCTTTCATTGAATCCAGATCACTGGACGATTGGCGGGTATGTACGGATATTTCAGGACGGTTCGATTATGAGGGGCTTTCTTAATTCTATTCTTTACGCATCAGGATTCACCTTTATTGCGATATCCTTTACGGTTCTTGCTGGTTATGCATTATCCATTGATGATTTAGTCGGTAAGAAATTTTTCGTAATATTCTTTCTGGTTGCAATGTTTTTTAATGGAGGAATGATTCCCACTTATTTAGTTGTTAGGTCATTAGGATTATTAAATACACCTTGGGCAATTATTCTACCAGGAGCGGTAGGTGTATGGAATCTTATCCTTGCAAGAACTTATTTCAAAGCAATTCCAAATGAGTTGAAAGAAGCGGCAAGGATAGATGGTGCATCCGATCTTATGATTTTCTGGAAGATCATTTTACCATTAGCTAAACCAATAATTTTTGTTCTCGCACTTTTTGCTTTTATTGGACAATGGAATGCATATTTCCAAGCGATGATTTATCTTGATGACAGATCTCTTTATCCGTTGCAACTGGTATTAAGAGAAATTCTTATCCAAAACGAAGTTCAACCAGGCATGATAACAGATCAATTGGCACGTGCTGAGATGCAAAGAATTGCCGAGATGATTAAGTACTCATCCATTGTTCTTGCAAGTCTACCGTTATTAATAATGTATCCATTCTTCCAAAAGTATTTTGAAAAAGGAGTTATGGTTGGATCATTAAAATAAAAATTGAAATGAGGTTTTATAATGAGAAAAATGTATAAGGTTCTATTGGCTTCATTACTCACAAGTATCCTCTTAATAGCAGGGTGTTCAAATAATTCAGAGCAAACCTGGTCAGATGATTATGAATTAGAAAACATTACTTTCCCGCTGGAACAAGAGGATATTTCACTAAAAATAATGACTTCAAGTTCGCCTCTAGCTCCTGACGACCCTAATGAAAAATTGATATATCAACGCTTAGAAGAGAAAACAGGTGTTCATATTGATTGGAGAAACTTTACAGGTGAAGTGTTTGGTGAAAGAAGAAACTTGGCAATGGCTACAGGTGAAATGCCAGATGCAATAAAGAATGCAGGATTTAGTGACTATGAATTATTAAAACTAGCAGAAGATGAAGCAATTATTCCGCTTAACGATTTAATAGATAACCATATGCCTAACTTACAGGCAGTTCTTGAAAAGGCACCAGAATATAGAGCAATGATGACTGCACCAGATGGCAACATTTATGCCTTCCCTTGGATTGAAGAACTAGGCGAGGGTAGAGAAAGTAAACACTCGGTTGATAACTTCCCGTGGATTAATGTGGAATGGTTAGATGAATTAGGATTAGACATGCCCACTACAACTGATGAATTAAAAGAAGTGTTAATTGCTTTTAGAGATAACGATCCAGCTGGTGACGGACAAACAATTCCGATGTCCTTCATTATAAATGATGGAGGGCAAGATCCTGGTTTCTTATTTGGATCATTCGGTTTAGGGGATAACTGGGATCGTACAGTTGTAACAAATGAAGGAGAAGTGAAATTAACAGCTGCTGAAGAAGGTTATGTTGAAGCAATTAAATTCATGAACGAATTATATGAAGAAAATCTACTGGATATTGAAGCGTTTGAACACGAATGGCCAGCATATGTTGCAAAAGGACAAGAAGGTCGATACGGCATGTACTTTACATGGGATAAAGGAAATATTTCAGGAATGAATGATACCTTTGATTTAATGCCTCCTCTATTTGGTCCTGATGGGCATAAGAATGTTACACGAACGAATGGAATGGGATTTGATCGTTCTAGAATGGTTATTACAAGTGCTAATGAAAACCTTGAATTAACTGCTAAATGGATTGATGAACTATATGACCCTGCTCAATCTGTACAAAATAACTGGGGTACGTTTGGTGATGAAGACATACAAAATATTTTCGAATGGGATGAAAGTGCTGAAATGCTAAGACACTTACCTTTAGATGGTACTGCTCCAGTAGAATTAAGAGAAAAAACTTCGGTTGGTGGGCCATTAGCGATATTAGATAGCTATTATGGAACAGTGACAACGAAACCGGATGATGCTGCTTGGAGACTAAACTTAATGAAAGAAGTGATGGTTCCACATATGCAAGCAGATAACATTTATCCAAGAGTATTCTTCGATAAAGAGGAACTTGATCGTCTTTCTACAATAGAGGCAGATTTAATGCCATTTGTAAATAGAAAACGAGCGGAATGGATTTCTAATGGACAAGTGGAAGCAGAGTGGGAGGACTATTTAGAAGAATTAGAACGTCTAGGTTTATCTGAATGGTTAGAAATTAAACAAGCTGGATTTGATAGACAGTAATCAATAGTTTCTAGATGTCTGGCACCACCCGAAATAGGATCTTATGCCTATTGTGGGAGGTGCTTGATACTTTTTCTATTCAATCTTTGGCCAAACAACTAATTAGACTAATTTAAAGGAGAGAGTGTTTATGACAGTTCACTATAAAGAAAAACATCGCAATCAATTTCATTTCTCACCTAAAGAAAAATGGATGAATGACCCAAATGGAATGGTCTACTTTAATGAAGAGTATCACCTTTTCTACCAATATCATCCTCATAGCACTACATGGGGGCCAATGCATTGGGGACATGCGGTTAGTAAAGATTTAATACATTGGGAAGAGCTTCCAATAGCGCTATTTCCTGATGAGCACGGTGCCATTTTTTCCGGTAGTGCTGTTGTAGATTGGAATAATACATCTGGACTATTTAAGAAAGGTCCAGGACTGGTAGCGATCTTCACACATGCGGATACCTATCCTGACTCAGACCGACCACGCCAAAGACAAAGTCTGGCGTATAGCCAAGACAACGGTAGAACATGGATAACTTATGAGGGAAACCCGGTGTTATCTGATGTTAATATTACAGACTACCGTGATCCAAAAGTATTTTGGCATCATGAAACAAACAGGTGGGTGATGGTACTCGCTACTGGCCAAACAGTAACGATCTATACTTCACCAAATTTAATAAATTGGGAGTTTGCTAGTGAGTTTGGAACGAAAGACGGATCGCATGATGGGGTTTGGGAATGCCCGGATCTATTCCAATTGCCTGTTGATGGAGATAAAGAAAACAAAAAATGGGTAATGCTCGTTAGTATTGGCGATAACCCAGAGTTTAAAGAGGGTTCAAGAACGCAGTATTTTGTAGGGGATTTTGATGGTACTACATTTGTGAATAATTACTCTGAAGAAACAGTACTTTGGTTAGACCATGGCAGGGATAATTATGCAGGTGTGAGTTGGTCTGATATTCCCACTGAAGATGATAGACGTATCTATATTGGTTGGATGAGCAATTGGCGCTACGCGAACCAAGTTCCAACCGAAGAATGGCGCAGTGCCATGACATTACCAAGAGAATTATCTTTAAACTCAACAGATGTTGGAATTAGAATTATACAAAGGCCAGTAGCTGAAGTTAACTCTATTCGTGGAGGAACAAAAGAGTACAAAGGGGTTATCGTTGAAGAAAATAATTCTCTTTCTTATAACATCGGAACATTAGCAGAGGTAGTGGTAGAGTTTGAAAAGCAGAAAGCTTCTTCCTTTGGTCTATCTATTCATAACACATCTGAAGAAAAAACGACGATAAGTTACGATTCTAAGAGAGAAATGTTACTAGTAGATCGAACGAATGGTGGAGATAATAGTTTTTCGGATTCATTCGCCACTGTTCAAGAAGCTCCTTTGAAATTAAATAATGGCAAGGTTATTCTTCAAATCTTTGTTGATACTTCCTCCATCGAAGTCTTTGCAAATGATGGGGAGGTTGCGGTAACGAGTCTAGTTTTCCCAAGTGAGGTATACAAGACTATAAGTTTCTTTTCACAAGAGGGTTCAACTAACATACGTCAATTAAAGCTCAACGAACTCCACTCAATCTGGGAGTAGTGAAGATTATAAATAGAGAAAAGCTCTAATCGAATTATCTGGTTAGAGCTTTTCAATTATCTAGCCGTTTAAGAAAGCAAAAATTTTAAGTTTGGTTAGTGTTTAGCACGAGCAGGTACCCCTCGAGCTTCCAAACACCTTTGAGAGCACCGCTTTCTGCTTGCAGGGGATGAACAGGCCACTATCACTAGCACTTATATTATGAGAGGTGGGTCTTATATGAGCAAGAATGCAAGTGTCATATGCATCGGAGAATTGTTAATAGATTTTTTCTGTACAGACATCGATATTACTTTAATAGAAGGTAAAAAATTCGAAAAGCAAGCAGGAGGTGCTCCAGCAAATGTATGCGCAGCGATAGTGAAGTTAGGAGGCAGTGCCTTATTTAGCGGAAAGGTGGGGGACGACCCTTTTGGACACTTCCTGAAAAATACATTAGATGAGATTCAGGTGGATACATCGATGTTGTTGTTAGACAAGGACAACCCGACTACTCTGGCATTTGTATCCTTAAAGAAAAATGGAGAAAGAGATTTTGTGTTTAATCGTGGTGCAGATGCCTACTTAATGGAGGAGGAGCTTGATAAGGATAAACTGAAGGAAGCTGGAATACTCCATTTTGGTTCAGCAACAGCCCTTTTAAAGGACCCGTTTCAGACGACCTATTTAAATACAATAATAGCAGCGAGTAAAGAAGGAAAGTTTATTTCATTTGATCCTAACTATCGGTTAGACCTTTGGAAAGGTAGAGAAAGTCAGTTCGTGTACTTAGTCAAACAGGGAATCGCCTTAGCAGATTTTGTAAAAGTAAGTGACGAAGAATTAAAAATTATTACCGGAACGGACGATTTAACTAAAGGTGTTCAAGACTTACATAAACTTGGTGCCAAAATAATAGCTGTGACACTTGGAAAAGAAGGAACCTTTCTCTCAAATGGGATAAATCAAGAAATTATTTCTAGCATTCCAGTTGAGTCCATTGACTCTACTGGCGCTGGTGATGCTTTTGTGGGGGCTGCCTTATTCCGGTTTGCTAAGGAAGATGACCCTAAAGAAATTTCAGAAGATTTCCAGCTATTGAAGGAAATAATCTCCTTCAGCAATAAAGTAGGAGGATTGGTTTGTACAAAAATTGGAGCTATCTCTGCCATTCCAAGTATAGAAGAAGTTTTAAAGAGTTAGATATAAATATTTTTGAGAGGGTGGTACAGCTCTTATGAATAAAAGCATTAAAACTGATCTTATAGCAAGGTGGTGCTTTGAAGAACAAGATGGAACCAAGACGCTAGACGAAGTGACCAATATCCACGACAAAGTTCAATATATATTTGAAAAAGCACTTTTTCAACCAGATAGACAAATTAAACGAAGAAAAGGAATCTCTGGAAATGCTCTATGGTTTGATGGGTTCTCCGTCTATATACAGCGTGATGGTAGAAAATTCACTTATGATAAAGGTGCATTGACATTTTCATTGTGGATAGCGCCTCATGCCTTTGGTGGGATAGAAGACGAACGATTAACTGCTCTTATTAACCAGCATCATTTAGTGGAAGAGAAAGGATTTATCTTAGGTTTTCATAAGCATGGTCAACTCTCATTCCAGCTAGGCTTAACAAGTGGCTGGGAAGAAGTGTGGGGAGAAAATCATTTTCTTCCAAAGGATGTTTGGTCCCATGTAGTAGCAACCTTTGATAGTCATGAAGGTTTCATGAAATTATATTTGAATGGAGACCTGATCGGTTCAAAAAAGACGCAAGGAGGAAAAATTGTTCCTGCTGAAGTAGATCTAATCGTTGGAAAAAATAACAATCCTTTTGTCGTAGCGGATACATTTTCACTTAATACTTTTATGGGTTTGATGGATAAAGTCGAGATTTATAGAAGGGCATTAGGTGAAGACGAAATCTTGAAGCAGTACCATTCTTATTTAGAACCTGTGAACGGGAGAATTCCTCATTCTATTAGTTATGAAACAATTAGTATTGACCGGGCAGATTTTACTGCTGATAGACATCGCCCACAGTACCATGCTACTGCTCCAGGACATTGGATGAATGAACCGCATGCACCACTCTATTTCAAAGGGAAATACCATCTATTTTATCAGCATAACCCTCAAGGTCCGTATTGGGGTAATATTCATTGGGGACATTGGGTTAGTGAAGATTTAATTCATTGGAAGGACCAGCCAGTAGCTTTAGCGCCTGATCAAGAAGAAGTAGATCCAGATGGTACATGGTCAGGTTGTGCTCATTATGATGAAAATGGCTTACCAGTGTTATTCTTTACTGCCGGTAATCACCGATATCTCCCTAACCAGATGATAGGGCTTGCTAGAAGTACGTTCGAAAAAGATGGTGATTTAAATTTAGCCAAATGGGAAAAGCACCAAGATCCAGTAATCTTTCAACCTGAAGGGTATCAATTAGATGATGATGGCTTTAGAGACCCTTTTGTATGGAAAGAAGAGGATACTTGGTTTCAAATAGTTGGTTCTGGAATTAATGGAAAAGGTGGTACGGCTCTATTATTCGAGTCCACCAATATTATTGATTGGCATTTTAAAGGTTGCTTATATGTTAGTGATGTCAAGAAGTACCCATATCTAGGAAGGGTTTGGGAGCTCCCTATTATGCTGCCGCTCGGTAAAAATAGAAAAGGGGAAGAAAAACACATATTTATTATTAGCCCTGTTGGTGAGGGGGCTGATGTAGAAGTGTTCTACTGGGTTGGTACATGGGATAAAATGGATGGGAAGTTCACGCCAGATCAAGAGGATCCACAGCTTTTTGATCTCGGAGATTTTCATTTTACAGGACCAAGCGCCATGGTCGATCCAGTGACAAAGAAATTAATCCTTTTTACTATTGCCCAAGGGGAGAGACCTGTTGAATATGAATATGCTAGCGGTTGGGCTCATAACGCCGGAATGCCGGTGGAGATTTATTTAGGCACGGACGACCGGATGAGAATAAAACCTGTAGACCAAGTAAAAGAGCTTCGTAATGAAAAACTTATAGACATAAAAAATAAAACAATAGCAGAAGTTAATGAACAGTTAGAACAGATACAAGGTGACATGTTAGAAATAAAACTTAAATTTAAGAATGCTTATGAAGGCAGGTACGGCTTATTTTTAAGGCAAGCGATGAATAGAAGTGAAGAAACGTTATTTTATTATGATCACTCTCAAGATAGTTTCTTTGTTGATAGAAATAAAACATCTTTGGATAAGAAGGAAAGAACCAAAGGAATACAAGGTGGAGAAGTAAATTTGGAGAATGAACCTTTAGAGGTGAGGTTCCTTTTAGATAAATCTTTGGTCGAGGTATATGTAAATGAGATTAAAAGTTTAACCACCCGAGTATACCCTGCATGCGAAGAGTCTAAAGGAATAACATTATTCGGAGCAGAACATCTGATAATAGAGTCTATGGAAATCTGGTCTATGAACGGGATTAATTAATTGAGAGTTTGAATGAAGTAAGAGCTGTTTAATAAGGTCTCAAAAGGACAAAAAGAGGCTGGGACAAAAGTGGTTTAGCCTAAGGAAAACCCGATCCAATTTGAGTTTCAAGATCAAATTGGTCGGGTTATTTAATATTTTCAGATATACGTTTTAGTTTTTAGGTTACTCAAGCGGTTGATTGGAGTGCAAGACGTAGTGCTCTTTGAAGTTAAGCCAATAACTTCTCCAAAACAGTATTCTCATTTTCGTTTAAAAGGTTCTTTTGGATGATAGCATCCACTTTTTTATTCATGTATCCTTCTAGCAGTTCTGCTTCTTCTTTATCTCCAACTAATATTATTTTCTCCCAACGTTTATCGGCTGCTTTTTTATCAAGCTTGCTTCCAAGGCTTTTCACCCATCTTTTTTGATTCGCTTTGATGCGATCTTCATAATGGTCCACCTGGCTAGCGGTTTTAATGGCTCCGCTTCCCATACTTGAACTGTCGTGAGAGGGACCTTGATGCATTCTCCAGTCATCAATGGCCAAATCAAATTCCATTGATTCGCTTTCTTCAATCTGAGCGAAAATGGATGTAAGAATTTTGATTTCATTTTGTTGCATGAGAACAAATCCAGTTAAAGGATAAGCTTGATGCATTTTTTGAAGCTCATCGAGTACAGGCTGCTCCTCCCAATAAAAGTTCGTTGGTACAGAAACCTGTAATTCAAACGTCTCCCATAGTCCGCTATCAGCAGATGCAAATATGATTAGACCTCTTGGCATTTTACGTTCCATGCTTTCTACATACTTTTCCACATCTTCACGAATGGCACGTAATCTTTTTAACTCGTCCTTGCTACTAGCTTCTATATATTCCTCTAATCGATTAAATCCATTCTTTAGTGCAATCTTCCATTCGCCACCTTGCTGATCAGGATGACTGCGATCGGTATGCAAATATAAGCTTAACACTTTGTCCGGTTTTGTGAATTTCATATTCGAGAGTTTTTCCATTGTCTTTTTATAGGTCACAAAATCCCCTCCATTAAACTTGATGTTTAATAGTCTTTATCACGAAAGGGGATGAGCTAAACATCTATTTGGCAGGTGAAGGTTAGCAAATAACCGGTTAAAGGCTGGAATGAGTGAATTGAGTGCTCTATAGGAATACCAGATAAATAATAATAGCCAGTACGATTCGATAGATTGCAAACGGAATAAGCTTAATCTTACTAATAAGTGCGAGAAAAAAGCGGATTGATATTAACGCGAAAATAAAAGCACTAATAAATCCTGCGATAAAAAAGGGTAATAAATCGACACTAAAATATATCCAATTTTTATAGAGTGATAGAAAGCTTGCACCTAACATAATAGGCACAGCCATGATGAATGTGAAATCGGCTGCTGCCCGGTGATTCATTCCTAAAATCACTCCACCTGAGATGGTTGATCCTGAACGGGAAAATCCAGGCCATAAAGCAAAACACTGAAATAGCCCGATAAAGAATGCTTGTTTATTGGTAATTTGGTCAACTGTTTCTGTTTTTGATCCTTTTCTAGAAACCAAGTCTGCTATGATCATCAAAAAGGCACCGGCAATCAAGCCAAAGACGACCGTATGAATAGAAAATAGATATTCGTCAATGTAATCTTCAAATGCCAAACCAAGTATAATAGCTGGTAAAAGGCCAATTACAATCTGTTTACGCTGTAAGCGGGGTTTTGACTTGTTTTCCTTAGGTTCTTTGGAGAGCCCAAGCAAGTTTTTAAAACGTTCTTTAAAGAGGATAACAACAGCCAGAATGGAACCTAATTGAATGACCACTTTAAAAGTATTGGCCACTTCTTGGGAAAATAACTCGTTAGATTTAAGTAATAAATCATCAACAATAATCATATGCCCAGTTGATGAAACTGGGGCGAATTCCGTTAAACCTTCCACTATTCCCAATATGATTGCTACAATTAATTCCCACAATTGAATGATATCTCCTTTGATAAAACTGAATTTTTAACAACCATCACACTACTTTCGCTTTCTACGGATGAGGAGGTAAATAAAAAGAATACCAATCACTCCTACTGCTGAATAAACGATAGTCGAGTAGATTTCCATAAAGGTAAGGATGTCCTTCCAAGATTCACCTAGAACAACGCCAATCATTACAAGCAAAGTATTCCAAATGACCGTTCCGATAGTGGTGAATACCAGAAAAAGTCCCAATTTCATATTAGACATCCCAGCTGGAATACTAATAAGACTTCGAATTAATGGAATCATGCGACCAAATAAAACGGTCCAATAGCCATACTTATCAAACCAGGCATCTGCTTTATAAATATGGTGTCTTTTGACACGTAGAATATATCCCCATCTGTCCACAAATCGGGCTAACCTGTCCGCATCGAGAACCCGTCCTATCCCATAAAGGATGACTGCACCAAAAACAGATCCCAGTGAGGCTGCTAGTATAATTCCCGGAATTGTCAGCTCTGTGTAGGTTGTCATAAACCCGCCCAAGGGAAGTATCATTTCTGAAGGGATGGGTGGAAAAACATTTTCCAGTGTCATCACAAGAAATATCCCTATGTATCCAAACTGCTCCATAACTTCCTTTATCCAGCTTTCCATGTCATTCCTCCACTAATTAAGCTTTATGTTCAAACGTGTTTTTACTTAAAAAATTAATCTTTAACAACAAAAAAACCCTTACCATAACAGTAAAGGTTTCAATAAAAAAGGCCTCTACAAAATTCTAGTAAAGGTCTTGCTAACAACGTGATCGGTTGCCTACAAAGCCGGGAGAACTTGCTCCGAAATGACGACTATGATGTAAAAGCTACTCCCCTTTAGGAGATTTTATTAAGTTTGTAATTTTATATTAGTTAAGACATCAAGAAATGTCAATTTTTATTTTTGGCTCTGCCTGTAACTCCAATGTAACCATTGCAACTTATTATTATAGTAGTTTGTGGGAAGGGGTTGGAGCTATGTTCAGAGTGAAAAGTATCATGTTAATGTGTTTGTCCGTTATCTTGATGTTTTCGTTAAGTGTTATGCCGTCTTCTTCAATAGCCGCCGGTCAGTTTATATCAGGTGCTTATGGAGGTAAAGCTTACAAATTGTATGTGCCTGATGGATACAATGGCAGTGCATCCTATCCATTGTACGTTATGCTCCATGGTTGTACTCAAGATGCGAATCAGTTTGCAACAGGTACCCAGATGAATACATTAGCGGACGAGAAGGGATTTTTGGTGCTATATCCTGAGCAAAGTTCTGCAGCAAACTCAAGCAAGTGCTGGAATTGGTTTGAAACAAGTCACCAGTCCAGAGGAAGCGGTGAACCAAATGTCATTGCGGGAATGGTGCAATCAATTAAAAATAATTACTCTATAGAACATGATCAAGTATATGTAGCAGGCTTATCAGCGGGAGCAGCAATGAGTGTAATAATGGGAGCGACCTACCCGGATGTCTTTTCTGGAGTTGGAGTCGGTGCAGGACTGGAGTATAAAGCAGCAACAAGTACGATTAATGCTTTCACTGCAATGTCTAGCGGTGGACCGAATCCTGTTCAACAAGGTAGATTGGCTTTTCAGGCCATGGGAAGCCGTGCGAAATTAATGCCAGTAATAGTTTTTCATGGAACTTCTGACTACACGGTAAACAGTATTAACGGCGAGCAGGTGATAAGTCAATGGGCTGTTACGAATGATCTTGTAGCAAATGGTTCTGAAGATGGTTGGATTGATGCTAATCCGGAAAGTAGTGGGAATTTCCAGGTCCCTTCAGGCAAAAGCTATGCAGTTAATGACTATAAAGGTCAGGATGGAAAAGTATGGATGAAACGAGTGTTTGTGAATGGAATGGGCCATGCTTGGTCAGGTGGCAGTTCGCAAGGCAGTTACACAGATCCACAAGGTCCGAATGCTAACCGAATGATGTGGGAGTTTTTCGATTCATTTGTAGATGGTAACGAAGAACCACCTGAACCGCCAGTAACAGCTGCTACTCCAGCGGGCGGAATCTATAGCAGTGCGCTTCAAGTAGAACTAGTTTCAGATGGTCCGGACACAACCTACTTCACGCTCGATGGATCAACGCCTACGACAATGTCCGCTATCTATACTACACCTATCCTAATAACTGAAACTACCACTCTGAAATTTTTCAGCGAGGATGAGGAAGGTAATACCGAACAAATTAAAGTGGAAGAATATATCATCCAGTCTGGCGAGCCGAACCCGGACCCGGAGCCAAATCCAGACCCGGAGCCAAATCCAGACCCAGACCCTGAAGATCCAAACGATACCTCGATTTTGTTTTCTATAGGAACTGAAGATGGATTTGTTGGAAAGTTTTTTGCAGATGGAAAGGGTAATGGAGATATTAAAATAGGAGACAAGGGAATGTACAACACAGACACCTACCGGGGAATTTTGTCTTTTGATACTAGTAGTGTAGGTGGATCAGCCATTATATCAGCGAAACTACGGTTATATAAAAAGTCAACCCAAGGATCTGTTTCCTCATTACAATTGGATATAAAGAAAGGTGTATATGGAAGTTCTGCTCAGATTGAACAAGGGGACTACTCGAGCCTATCCAATCAAACCAATTTCGTTCAGTTCAGTCCACCTGCTAATGAATATGTCGAAATCGAACTTCCAGCAAACTCATTGGTGGATATAAATAAAAATGGAAAAACACAATTTCGTTTAAAGGCCATTACAACTGCAGGTTTCAGCTCAAATATAATAGAGTTTCATGGAGGAGAACATGGGGAATTCGCTCCTCAATTAATTCTTGTTACAGAAGAATAGAATTAAATAGTAATAGAGAGGGGCCTAATTCAAACAGGCCTCTTTTACTTTTTTTGTAACTCTTTTGAGAAGTGTTTAAAGATTTCACTACATAAGCAAGCTTGAAAATTCCCAATTATATAAAGTGCTCTCCCTTATAGTTTGGAATGGCAGGAGCTCGAATCCAGCGTCGTCCGGCCGCGGTAGACGGGAGATTCCACAGGCGCAGCCGAGGATGGGCTAAGACCGACAATGGATAAGCGATCACCTGAAACGGAAAGCGAAGCCATTTGCGGAAAGGAACAGCGGCGTATAGCCCAAACCTAAGATTAGGTACTTTATCAGTGGCCTTCGGAAAGTAACAGGGAGTTGTATAAGTAACCTACCTATTTCATATATCGCTGATAACTTTAAGTGTAGCAACGGCCTGCTTCAGCGTTTTGGTCCTACAAGATGTTTACCATCATGAAATCAGGGAATTAGTTTACTGTAAACAGAATCTTAGGAGGGAAGTTTATGAAAAAATCAATTATCGGTGGGGTATTTAAAGATCAACAAGAAGCGATACGTGCAATAGAAGCCTTGTATGATATGGGCTATACAAAGGATGACATCTCGATTTTTGCAAAAGATAGTGATGATGTCAAAAGCATTGAAAAAGGTACAAACAGTGATGTGACAGAAAAGAGCAGTGGACGAGGTAAGAATGCTGGAAAAGGCTTTGGTATCGGAGCCGGAACAGGCGGTGTCCTAGGTGGTATTGCAGGTATCATTGCAGAAATTGGGTTACTTGCGATTCCTGGTATCGGTGTTCTAGCGGCAGCAGGACCATTGGCAACGGCATTAAGCGGTGCAGCTATTGGTGCTGGTGGTGGTGGACTCGTCGGTGCGCTAACAGGTGCAGGTATACCGGAAGAACATGCTAAGGAATATGAAGGCCATCTAAACAAAGGTCATATTGTTGTCCTAGTCGAAGCTGATGAACAACGCGAAGATCGTGTTTACAGTCATTTCACTGACAACAACTCACTAAATACTCATACGTACCCTGAAACGGGACGAGTTAATAACACAACACGCAACAATTTATAATAGTAAAATAGTAAAAGGGGCCAGGCCCTCAGCGCTTCAAAGCACTGAGGGCCTGGCCTCTATTTGATATGGGGAGAAATTATAAAATATTGCACTTTGCAGATGAGTCCTAGACGGATGATAGATGAAGATACACAAAGGATATTTCGTAAATTAATTAAAGGAGAATCACAAATCGTAAAGAATAAGTTATAATATCTATACATATCACTATCTTACTCATTTAGAAGCAAATAATTCAGCGAGGGGAGTACCTATAATGCCAGTGAAATTTAGTAATTTTAATTCCGAAATCACGGAATTTATCACCGAAAACAGAGATGATTTTGAAGGGAAACTATTAGCGGAGGCAGTTAATGTAGCATCCAAGATTAATGAAATTTTAATGACTGGAAATATTGATCTTCTGAAAAATGCTGCAACATTGGTGGAATATGTGGTGGAGCAAAAGGAAGAAGAGCTTATCAATTTCGCCAGAATAGAAGGGGTGGCCTGGGCGCAGCATTCCTTGACATTATCTTTTAAACTAGAATGGGTGCAGGCCATACGAAGAACTCTATGGCATTTTTTACAAAAATTTGACCAATCTAACGGCAATATCATTTCAGGGAATGAATTTTATGAACTGGAAAAAATGATAAATGATAATCTGGATTATTTTTTAAATAATTTTTTCTTAAGCTATTCTGACTTCAAAGACGAGTTACTGAACACGCAGCGAAAAATGGTGGAGCATTTATCGGTCCCAATTATTCCAGTCAGTCCAGCTGTTGCGGTATTACCGCTTATTGGTATAATCGATAATTATCGTATGCAAACCCTTGAGGAGAAGGTGTTAACGGACATCTCTACATTAAAGCTTCAAACATTGATTATGGATCTTTCCGGATTAACTACCATGGAGGAAGATGTCATCGTTCATTTCGAGAATGTATTAAGTGGTGTTTCCATGATGGGTTGTAAAGTAGTGATTACAGGACTACGAGCGGAACTGGTGAAAAATATGATTCGCTTGGGTGTATCCTTTGATCGCAATGTTGAAACACACGGCACTCTACAACAAACCTTGCAAAAATATACGGCATTGTAGATAGCATAGTTAAAAGAGACACCATAAAAACGTATCCACTCGATACCGTTTTATGGTGTCTCTTTTTAGATGCCTTCCTTATTTTACACATCTTCATTAGTCTCATTCAACTCATTACCGCTTTAAAGTATAGAGGGACAGGTCGTTCAAATTATAGTATGATTAGGATACACTTACATACATAGGGGGAATTGGATGTGGAAAAGCTTTTAAAAGAATTAACGGCGATACATGGTCCTTGTGGTTTTGAGGAAGATGTGGCAAAGTACATAGCGAAAAGACTGAAAAGTGTAGCAGATTCGGTGGAAGTAGATGGAGCAGGTAACTTGATTGTGAGTAAAAAGGGATATAAAGAGGGTCCTAGAGTGATAGTGGCAGCACATATGGATGAAGTGGGATTTATTGTCAAAAAGATCGAAGAAAATGGCCTATTACGATTTGAAAAGCTTGGTGGACATGATGACCGTATCTTACTCTCCCAACGTGTACAGTTGAATACGAGTAAAGGATTGCGTTCTGGTTTAATTGGGACAATCTCGGCCCATATGGCTAAATATGACGATCCAAAGAAAGTCCGTACCCACAAACAGCTCTATATTGATGTGGGCGCTAAATCAAAGCAAGAGGTTAGAGATTTAGGAATCAATATAGGAGATTCAATCACATGGTATCCCCATTATGACCACTTAACGGAAGACAGAGTTATGGGGAAAGCCTTTGATGATCGCGCAGGCTGTGCAGTTTTAATTAAAACGCTCGAGGAATTGGATGCAGCAGACTTTTCCGGCGAATTGGTAGGGGTGTTCACCGTGCAAGAGGAAGTCGGCTTGCGAGGTGCCAGAGTAGCCGGTCAACAGTATAATGCTGATGTGGCGATTGCAATAGATACCACAGCTGTCAGTGATACACCAGAAGAAATGATGGACAAGACTCTTGAGCTAGGGAATGGTACCGGAATAAAAGTGATAGATTTTAGTTTAATAGCAAACAAGAAGGTACGTGAGCATTTAGTAGAACTAGCAGAGGTCAATAATATCGCTTATCAACTAGAGGTTTTCCCAGGGATTGGAACCGATGCTGGAGAACTAAGTCTCTCCAACCAAGGGATCCCAACAGGGGTGTTATCCATTCCGTCAAGATATGCCCATTCATCTGTTGAGGTGATTGACTTAAAAGATCTTGAGGCAACAAAAGAATTGCTCAAGCTGTTTGTGAAACAGATGCGAGTAATGGAGGAATATAAATTCTGTCTAGACTAAGATAGTGCACTTTTTCTTATAAATGTTATGATTCTTACTAATGTAATTAGACCGAAGCAACAAAGTATGTGAAAACAGACAATAGAAAAGGCCGGTCACTCTTTGTTGTAACGCGGGGTGGACGGCCTCTTTTCATTTATAAAGTTTGTACTACTTTAAAGTTTAAATGTTTTAATGCTTTTTGCAATGAGGAATAGGTAGGTATATCTTTAATTTCTATTCCAAGGTTAACAGTGGTCTGAGCCACATCTGGTCGAATGCCTGTGAGAACGCTTTTTACCCCGAGAAGCTTTAATGTGGCTACAAGCTGAAAAATTTCATTTGCAACCATGGTGTCCACAATTGGTACTCCTGACAGATCAATTACTAGATACTCGACTTGCTTTTCCTGACATTGATGAATGGTAGATTCAAGAATACACTTGGACCGATGAGTATCAATTAAACCGATTAAGGGAAGCACACTTATTTCCTTTGTTAGGCTGATAACAGGGGAGCTCAACTCATTGATAACTTCCTGTTGAGCAGTCAGGGTAGTTTGAAAAGAATCTCTATAAGTCTTGATAAACTCTTCTATCACTGTGTCGAAAGCATAATGAAACATATTGGACCAAGTTAAAATATCCTCTGATGTGATAGCTAGTGATGTGTGTTTAGGAAACTCATTAATTTTATTCCAATATATTTGTCTGAAATGCTTAAACTGAGAGATCACATCACTAATGGAGGTATGATTCTCTACTCTATCTTGTGCTACCTCACGTGCCCACTGTTGAATAGGGCCATAAATTGCATCGGTATCATTTGTGTTGAAAATAGATGCAATAGTAGAGATGAATTTTTTATTTTGTGCTCTTAATCTTTTTTCAACTGACTCTGAAACATTCGAGGAATAAATGGTGCCTTGTGGTGCTTGTTTTGTTTTAATCCATGTATCAGTTAGTTGTGTAGAATTAGAAATAATAAAATTATATAGCTCTTGGTTTTTATTATTCATGGTTCTCTCCTAAAAAATAGAATTTTTTGGATATCGCTATTCCGTAAAGGTCGTTGTTTAAAGCTGGTGAAAAATAGGAGTACGGCTATCTTAAGCTAGAGTATTAGAAAATAAAACTTAATAAAAGAATACTATAGTAGATGAAATTATGTAACTAGTAGACAAAGCTGTCTGTAGGCAGACTATTTAAAAAAGGAGACGGTACTTCGCTAGATATGGTATACCAAGGATTCTCTAACATCTAAGCAATAAAGTCGCCCTCCATAAACACAACCGCCATCAATTCCGATAATATTGTTTTTGCCGAAAAACACTTCGCCGCTTTTATGTAAATTCTTCGTTGGTGTATGTCCAAATATAACTGTTTTCTCCCCACTGTAGCCTAAATGAAATTCATCTCGTATCCATACTAAAATGTGAGGATCAGTGGATTTTAGAGGTGTTTGGGGATGGACTCCTGCGTGAACAAAGATGTGGCTGTCTGTTTCATAAAAATAAGGTAGTTCTTTGAGGAAGTCGATGTGCTTGCGAATTTCTGTATTCATTTCAAGTGGTTCTGGAAACTCCTCTGAGGTATACCAATACTTGGCGTCATCCTTTTCGATTTCATAACCATAATTACGAAGGGTTTGAATTCCACCGTTATAAAACCACCTTTTTAATGCCATTGGTTCTCCTTCAAATGCCTCAATCATCATTTTATCGTGATTCCCCATCAAGGCAATGGCACCCTCTTCTTTCAAACTTATTACTTTTTCAATCACCGCGCGTGACTCTGGTCCTCGATCCACATAATCACCCAGTAAAATTAGCTGGTCTTTCTCATTATTATAGCCCACATGTTGTAGAAGCTTTTCAAACGTTGCAATATCCCCATGAATATCACTGATTGCTAGCAAACGTTTCAATGGTTTCACGTCCTGTCTTTGACCACAATGGTTTTATTAAATTTTAGCATAATTTTCTTGAAAAGTGGTATTTACAGATTAGAACTGAAAAAGAAAAGGTAAGAATATTTAAAAGAAAAAACTGGCAAATTAGATAGGAGGTTAAAGCGAAAAGTGAGTGTTTAAAGGGTTTATAAGCGGATACATCTTTTGAAAAAGCATGTTTAACTGCTTGTACATGACATTTGTCATACTTGGAATATGACACCTGCTACTAACAAAATTCATTTAAGCCTCTATAATAGGAATTACAACATAAAGAAGAAGGGAAATTAAACAATATGACCTTACAAAATAGTATGAAGAACTTAAAAAAGCAAATTGCTCCATTTGAACAATCACAAACAACGAAAAGCGTTTGGCAGATAATCAACACATTAGGACCATTTATCATTCTTTGGATCCTTGCTTATGTTAGTCTTTCCGTTTCTTACTGGTTAGCCTTGATTCCAATTGTTCTTGCAGCTGGTTTCTTGACTAGAATCTTCATTATTTTTCATGATTGCACACATCATTCCTTCTTTAAGAACCGCCGTCTTAATCGAGCAGTCGGAACAGCGATGGGAGTATTAACATTATTTCCGTTTGACCAATGGGGATATGAGCATTCTGTTCATCATGCGACAAGTGGAAACCTGGACAAGCGTGGGACAGGTGATATTTGGACACTTACCGTGGATGAATATGCAGCTGCACCTTGGAAAACGAGGATCGCATATCGTATTTACCGTAATCCATTTGTAATGTTTGGAATTGGTCCAATCTATGTCTTCCTTTTGAAAAATCGTTTCAACCGTAAAGGTGCGCGAAAGAAAGAACGTAATAACCTTTATTTAACTAATATAATCATTGTTGCATTAGTAGCTTTACTTTGTTGGGCGATTGGCTGGCAAGCATTTCTTTTAGTGCAAGGTTCTATTTTCATGATTTCCGGATCTATTGGAATTTGGTTGTTTTATGTCCAACATACCTTTGAGGATTCTTACTTTGTTGCAGATAAAGAATGGGAATATGTGCTTGCTGCAGTAGAGGGCAGCTCATTCTACAAGCTTCCGAAGCTTCTGCAATTCCTAACAGGTAATATCGGCTACCATCATGTACATCACCTAAGTCCAAGAGTACCTAACTATAAATTGGAAGAGGCACATAAGAATACGCCTCCTTTGGAGAAAGTACCGACGATTTCTCTCGCAACGAGTATTCGTTCAATTAGATTTCGTTTGTGGGATGAAGAAAGCAAAAACTTTGTTAGCTTCAGAGAAGCAAGAAAACTTGTGAAACACAACATGTCTTCACAAATGAAACCTGAACTTTAAGAATGATTTACAAGACTCCTCTGCTAAAAAGGGGAGTCTTTAAATAAGGTTTTTTTAAAAGGTTTTTACTTTAGCCCGCAAATATTTACAACTGGCATTTTTTCTGTCAAATTCACTCAAGATAGTGGGGAATTTTTGCTCGAATGAAGAGGAAAAGAGCACGAGCGCGACGAATGTTACATCTTGTAACAATTTTCGCAATAACCAAAAAGTATCAGGGGCACCAACTTTGGAGGGAACGTATATGATTCGAATAGTGATTGCAGAGGATCAGGAATTGCTGTTAGGAGCAATGGGTTCCCTGTTAGATTTGGAAGAGGATATGGAAGTAATTGGACTTGCGGCTAATGGGAAAGAGGCACTTACATTAGTCAATAAGTTAAATCCTGATGTTTGTCTTATGGATATTGAAATGCCTGAGATGACTGGGATTGAAGCGGCAGAGGCTTTACAGGAAAGTGAATGCAAAGTGATGATCTTAACAACTTTTGCCAGACAAGGATATTTTCAACGCGCCATAGAAGCTGGGGTTAGTGGTTATCTGTTGAAGGATAATCCAAGCGAAGAATTGGCAGGTTCGATTCGCAGTATTATGGAGGGGAAACAAGTGTTTTCTCCTGAACTAATGGACGACATATCCGTGCAACCTTTAAGTGAAGATGAGGTTTTAAGCGATTCCTTAAAACAGCAAGGTACCCTTGGAAGTGTTAAGAAGTATTTTTCAACGATTATCGATAATATGAAGTTGCCTGCCGGCTAAAGTGCAGAGCATAAACTCTTTTTCCTTAATGAGAAAGAGTTTTTATTTTGTTAAAAATTTATTTTAAAATCATCTTTCTATATTCTTACAAGAAATGTATGATAAGATAGGTGAATTTATATACTCGTTACTTCATTTATTTAAGGCTGTTTTCGCATACATAAATGCTTTTGCGTATGTTGGATATAACCCGTAACCATGACTTTTGAGGTGGAATTTTACACATGTTTTTGTCCGATTTGTTTATTAATTTATGTATTTTACTATCCCTGATCTTTATTTACTTACAGGTTAAATGGAACACAAGGATAGAAAGATGGGATCCTAGGAAAATAGGGTGGATTGATGGTATTGCTGGGGGGGTATTCGGAAATGTGCTTATGTACTTTTCCATTCAAATTACAGATGTAACAATAGTTGATCTTCGCTATATACCAGTTATGCTACTCATGCTGTTCATCGGTATCTATCCGGCATTAATCAGTACAATATTAATCATTGCGGGCAGGTTCTTATTCGGATGGAACTTTTCCTCCATTGCCGCTCTTATATTAATGATCATCTTGTTTATCGGCTTCCTCTTTATTGTGAAAAAAATGAAACATCATAGCATACAGAAAAAAGCATGGATGATGATAGGCTTCACTCATATCGTTTTCAGCATCATTATCTCAATCGTCATTGGGGTTTGGGAGATATTAATTGTTCTAATCCCTGTGTATTGGATCACCTCTGCAATGGGGGGGCTTTGCTCTGTCTATATTGTTCAATATTTAAGTAAATCACACAATCTATTAAAAGAATATGAAATACAATCCTCTACCGATTTCCTAACAGGATTAAACAATGTTCGTCAATTTGATGAGACGTGGAACGAGCTCATCTTACGGGCAAAGGACAAAGGAGAGCGGCTATCCTTGCTGCTCATTGATATTGATTTTTTTAAAAAGGTTAATGATACATATGGTCACCAGACTGGAGATGTCATTCTGCAAGAGCTTGGGAATGTTTTGCGAGATTCCACTAGGTCCTTTGATATAATATCAAGAAATGGAGGCGAGGAATTTTCCGTCATTCTACCTGATTGCCCTAATTACCAAGCAATCGAGGTAGCTGAAAAGATTCGTCTTGCTGTGGAGAAACATCCTTTTGCCATTTCGTTAAAAGAACATATTAACATTACTGTCTCCATCGGAGTAGCCACTTACCCGGAAACAATCTTAAATTCCGATCTGATGATAAAAAATGCAGATGTGTGCTTGTATAAGGCGAAAAGCTTAGGAAGAAACCGCGTTTGTTGCTAGTGTAGGAGAGGAAGGCTCTGTTTTTTCTAATATCTTTAGGTAAGATTGTTGCTTTTGTAAAAGTTGGTTCAACCTATTTCAAATTGTTGCTATCGAGCGAAAAGTTCTTTCCTATTAAAATCTTCAGTTAGTTTCAACAATATCCCACCGAATATAAACGAGAATGATCTTCTAAATAGGAGATCTTTTTTTATCGGAAAGCTCATAAAAAATGTTTATAAAATTTTAATGGATAAATACCCAAAACATATGTAGTTTTTTGTCGATATAATTATAAAGAGTTAATAACAAGGTATGATAGAACACATTTGGAATCATAAATAAGTACTAAAAATCAATAAAAGCGGGACAAGGGACCAGTCCCCAAAACCCGCTTGAAAGGTGAGGGGATTTTCATGTTCGGCCGTTTACCACTTTATATCCTTGCCTTAATCATTATTGTATTTTTCGCATGGAATATTGCCTTTGGAAATAAGGAAAGCGTTAGAACTTTGGGGCTCTCTGTGTTACAAGGTGCGGGAGCATTATTTAGTTTCATTATGCTTGTTAAAGCCTATTTTAGTGCTTTAGCTAAGCAAAAACCGTTTTGGTTAATGTTATGTGTAGGTATGTTTTTATACATTATAGCTAATGTATACTGGATTATTGTGCAACTAAACGAAAAGACCGTGGGGTATCCCGAAACCTCCTTTTTTATATGGATACTTTCCTATATAGTCTTTTTGGTTGCACTGGTTTATAAAATAAGAAAGACAAGGACAAATATCTCAACAGGCTCTTATCTATTTAATTTATTTGTTTTTATGACTACTGCTGCGGCATTTACCGCCTACTATCTAATTCATCCGATCATTACACTTTCGGATTCAATAATTGTGACAGCGACCACTGCAGCATACCCGATAACATCGCTTGGAATATTGTTTGTCACGACAACTCTTTACCATATTAGTCAATCAAGTCCCGACAAAAATATAATGCAATTTATTATCTTCGGATTTTTTATTCAAGTAGCAGCTGATTTTGGGTACTCTTATTTAGTGGTAGCGGGGAATTATACCTCAGGAAACATAGTGGATCTATTATGGATACTTTCCATCCTATTAATAGGGTTCGCAGGATTATATGCAAAGGGGAATGAAGAGGACAGGCAAGTTGTAGCAAAAAATCCTGAACGAAAAGAAATAATCTTTCCTTATGTTAGTGTTATTATCCTCTTAGTTCTTGTCCTTAATAGCTACCAATGGAATTTTAATGCCCTTAGTTTTGGCTTGCTTATCACTTTTTTCATGATATTAGGTCGTCAGTTCCTAATTATCCACAGAAATGAAAAGCTTGTGAGTGAATTTAAATTTTTAGCCTATCATGATCCGCTCACTAAATTGCATAATCGAGTGAGTTTTAAAAAAGTGATAGATAACCTGCTAGAGAAATCTAAGGCTGATAGAAGGATAGCGCTATTATTAATAGACTTAGATCGATTTAAAGTGGTCAATGACACGTTAGGTCATTACATGGGGGACATTATCTTAGTTAAAACATCAGAGAGGTTGAAGGAAACGTTGGAAGGGGATGCTCAGCTATTCAGGATTGGTGGGGATGAGTTTGTCATTGTTCTTCAAGCAGCAACAGAAGAAAAATGCTCATTACTGGCAGATGCCTTATTAAAAAAGTTTACTAGCCCTTTCCTAATAGACGACCACGAAATTATTATTACACCTAGTATTGGGATAAGTATTTACCCTGAAAATGGGGAAAGCAGCGAGGACCTACTCAAACATGCGGATGCAGCAATGTACCTTGCAAAGGAAAACGGAAAAAATAATTATCGGTTCTATAATACTGAATTAAATAATAGTATGGCACGAAAAATGAACATAGAGAATGGTCTTAGAAAAGCGATTGAACATCAGGAGTTCATTATTCATTACCAGCCGAAAATAGAGTTACAGACACAGAAAATAGTAGGGATGGAAGCTTTATTGCGTTGGGAACACCCGGAACTGGGCATTATTTCTCCAGCAGAATTTATTCCAATAGCAGAAGAAACAGGTCAAATTGTTCTAATAGGGGAATGGGTTTTAAAAACAGCCTGTAAACAAAATAAAGCATGGCAAGAGGCCGGATTTCCTTCCTTATGTGTTTCAGTAAATGTGTCTGTTCGTCAATTTCAGCATAATGATTTCCTTTGTACGGTAAACAAAGTGTTACAAGAAACCAAGCTTTGTCCTTCATACCTCGAATTGGAAATCACAGAAAGCATCGTCAGAAATGTAAAGGACACGACAGAAGTTTTGAACTCCCTAAGAAACCTTGGGGTAAAAACCTCTATCGATGACTTTGGAACAGGTTATTCATCCTTACACATTCTGCAAAAATTACCGATTGACACAATAAAAATTGATAAGACATTTATCGATGAAATCGGAAAATCAAATCAACAATCGATGGTGAAAGCCATTATTGATCTAGGACTAAATCTCAACCTAACAGTTGTAGCCGAAGGAATTGAACATGACTACCAATTAAAAGCATTACTAGATAACAAATGCAATATCGGCCAAGGCTACCTTTTTTCAAAAGCCCTCCCTCCAAAGGAGTTCGAGCGGGTTTTGGGGACAGGTTCCTTGTCCCAAACAAAGCTTGAAATAGTGCAAGAAAACAACAATTAGGAAGCCTCCATTCAAAAAGGTGCCTGCCCACAGAGAGTCAGGTACCTTTTTTGTACGGCTTCTTCCAACACCACCCATAAGACTGTGTAAGAAGACTAGAGTCCCGCCCTACTTTATAACTAGCATATCATTCTCATCAAACTCCCAGGTTTCGCCGTATGCGACCTCCCAATAAAAGCCATCAGGATCTGTAAAGTATCCACTATAGCCACCCCAAAAAACACGCTGAGGTTTTTTCACAATCTTTCCACCTGCTTGTTCCACTTTCTCCATAATTCGATCTACTTCATCCGCTGATTTAGCGTTATACGCTTGTGTAAATCCGGGAAAACCACTTCCAACGGGAGGTTCCTGTTCATTAATATCCTTAGAAAGTTCTTCTAAAGGATATAAGGCTAATTTGCTGCCACCGTTATTAAAGAACACAATCGCTGGAGCTTCTTCCTTTACTATAGTGCTGAACCCTAAACCATCTCGATAAAACTTTAACGAAGTCTCCATGTCTCGAACACCTAAAGTAATAAGATTTATTCTATTCATCTCTCGTTCACCCTCTGTTAACAGATTTGGTCTAACCTATATTAATTCAATTCGAGAAAAAAAAGAAAAATCCTGTTGGGACAAGGGACCTGTCCCCAAAAACCAAAAAAGTCGTCAACCTATTGTTGACGACTCATGTTTGTCTTAAGGATTAGTTGAAAATAATCCGGCTGATTTGACGAAAACTCTTGGGTGAAGCTTTAATCCAGCTACAAGGATTTCTGCCAAGTCTTCTGGATGCATCACATTTTCAGCTTCTCCCTTAACGAGATTTGCTTCACGCGCCAGATCTGTAACAACGGTACTCGGATTAAGAGCGGTAACGCGTATATTATGCTTTCTTACTTCTAGCATTAGTGATTCAGTAAGACCTTCCACCGCAAATTTAGAGGCGCTGTATGCACTTGTTACTGGTGCGCCTTTTAAGCCAGCAGTAGAAGAGATGTTAACAATATCACCAGCTTTTCTTTCGATCATTTCCGGTAAAACCGCTCGCGTCACATTGTAGACACCCATTAAGTTTACCCGGATGATGTTTTCCCACTCTTCAGGTGATAGCTCAAGAAAACCGCCAAACTTTGCAATTCCCGCATTGTTTACTAGTATATCGATTGGTCCTAGGTCTGCTTTAATATGTTCCACCGCATGCTGCACTGCTTCAAGATCTGCTACATCTGCAGTAGCCGCAGAAATTTGTACGTCATATTGCTCCAGTTCTGAGGTAACCTTCTCAAGATTAGCCATCGTTAACCCAATTAACCCGACATTAACGCCTTCTTTTGCTAACTCAATTGCAGTAGCGCGTCCTATTCCTCTTCCGGCTCCTGTGATGATCGCCGTTTTACCTTTAAGTGAAATCATGTTAACACTCCTTCGTCTTACTTAAAATTTGCCTACAGTTAATTTAAAGGAAACGCCACCGCTTTTCAAGTTATGCACATTATTATTGGAAAAAGAATATTTATACCCTTCGCAGGTTTCATTCCAGGGGGAAAGAGTGGGACAAGGGACCTGTCCCCAAAACCCACCACTATCTTAACTTATAATAAGTAATCCCAAGTGCTAATGCGAGTACACTTCCTTTGACGATATCCATGGCGTAGTAGGGGACCGACATCATGACAAGGCCGTTTTGGAGAATTCCGATGAGGACAGCTCCGATGAAAGTTCCAAAGGCATTTGGTTTGCCTGCTCCTAATACGGAAAACCCGATAAAGGCAGCCGCAACGGAATCCATCAAGTAGGGAGAGCCGGCATTGATTTCTGCTGTCATGATTCGAGAAGCCAGCACAATTCCACCAATTGAGGCAAAAACGGCTGACATCAGATAGGCGATCACTTTGTATCTATTAACAGGAATTCCTGAAAGCTTTGCTGCCTCTGCGTTACCGCCAATCACATACATATACCTGCCATGCTTGGTGTACGTTAAAAAGATATGAACAAAAGCGACCACACTTACCATAATCAGAATGATCCAAGGCACCTGTCCGATCTTACCAAAAAGCGGGCTGATAAGACCTTCAGCAAAGCTCCCATCAGGCATTACCATGTTTTGCGAAATAGCAGACCCCTTTGTGTAGGTCAGGGCTACTCCTTGAATGATAAACATCATGGCAAGTGTCAAAAGCATATCAGGGATTTTAACTTTCACAATAAGCAAGGAATTTAATAACCCTACAATCAAAGAGGCAGCGATTGCGGCCATTATTGCAATAAAGGTATTCTGTGAGAACCAGACGAACATGGAAATGACGATGGCATTGGAGAGAGAGGCAACAGAGCCTACCGACAGATCAAACCCATTTACTGCTAAGGAAACGGTGATACCGATCGCAATAATCGTAACGATCGATATAGAGCGCAGGATGCTAATAATATTGTTTCCTTGGATAAAGGATGGGTTGGATAATGAAAATACGATAATCAGTACAAATATTGTTAAGATCGTTCCATATTTATATAAAAAGTTGAACAAAGTGCTCGAGTTAACTGAGGTTGTACGCTCCATGCTACTTTCCTCCTGCTGAGTAATATAGGATTTCTTCTTCATTTGTTTGTGAGGTGGCAAGCTCACGGACAATTTGTCCGTCATACAATACATAGATGCGGTTTGTAATACCGATAATCTCTGAAGTTTCAGAGGTTGCGTAAAGGATAGTTTTACCCTGTTGTGCTAAACCGGAAATCAGGTTGAATATATCCTTTTTTGCCCCAACATCTACACCCTTTGTCGGCTCATCAAATAGATAAAGATCTGCATCGGTAATCAGCCACTTGCCAATCGCAATTTTTTGTTGATTTCCCCCTGATAGATTTTGTACATGTGTAGAGGTGGAGGGCGTTTTAATTCCAAGGCTATCTATAAGCTCAGCGGCTTGTTTTTTTTCCTTGTTGCTATCTAAAAAGCCAAAAAAGCTCGTAAATTTGTTCAAGCTAGAAGCGGTTAAATTCACGCTGACACTCTCTTTTAAAAAGACGCCTTCTTTTCTTCTTTCTTCCGGTATAAGCGCAATTCCACTTTTAACTGCAGCATAAGGACTGTTTGGGGTTACCTTTTTCCCATTTAAGAAAACCTCACCATCTGTAATATGCGAGAGTCCGAAAAGTGCTTTGCAGAGCTCCGTTTTACCTGCTCCCACCAGACCTGCAATTCCTACGATTTCTCCTGCTGCAGCCTGTAGGGATAATTTTTTAAGTTTAGTAGAGTCACAAAGATTGTTCACTTTTAATATATTTTGTCCGATGCTTTGTACGTTTTCTGGGAACTGCTCTTCTAGCTTCTTGCCAAGCATCTGTTCCACCACTTTATTTTGCGAGGTGGAGGAGGTTACTTTATGTGAGACAAACTGCCCGTTTCTTAACACAGTTATCTCATCACAAAGCTCAAAAATTTCCGGTAGTCGGTGAGAAATGAAGATAATGCCGACATTTTGCTTTTTCAGATCCTCTACAATTCGGAAGAGCTCTTTTGTCTCCTTCTGGCTTAAGGGTGCGGTGGGTTCATCAAGAACTAAGAAGGTGCAGTCTGTCGCCGCAATGGACTTTGCAATCAGCACCATCTGCTTTTCTGCAAGGGTCAGCTCACTTATCAGCTTTTTGGAAGAGAGCTTGATATTAAGCTTTGCTAAAACCAGGGAAGCTTCCTTATGAAGTGCTCTCCAATGGATAAAGTGATTGTTTGCCTTAATTGTGTTTCCGAGCATGATGTTTTCACCAACAGTTAAATAGGATATCAATGCCGTATCAACCTCTTGATAGACCGTTTGTATTCCGAAGCTTTGGGCATCTTTTGGCGTACGGATAGTTAAAATTCTTCCGTCAAGTTCGATCTTCCCACTATAATGACTATACGCACCGGATAACACCTTCATAAGTGTTGACTTTCCGGCTCCATTTGCACCAATTAAGGCATGCACTTTTCCTGTTTCAGCTGTAAAATTCACACCATCAAGTGCTTTTATACCTGGAAATATAATGGAGATATCTTTCATTGCAAGTACCTGAGCAGTCATCCACTTGTCCTCCCTTCAAAAAAGTAAACACTCTCTTCACAACGATAAGAGAGTGTCCTGAGTATTGTGTTACTTTTTATAATGCTCCTTCAGTACCTTCATCCAGTTCTCTTCAAAAGCAGTGGAAGTTCCCCAGCCCTCCACCACTTCTGCAAGATTCACCATGTTTACCGCTTCATCTGACCCTTGAAGTTCCTCTTGAGAAATAAGGGAAGCCTCTAAGTCATAGGTTGCAGGAGTCTCTTCCCCGGCAAGCTTTTTGGCAAGCAAGCGAAGGTTAACTTCCCCAATTAATTTAGGATCTACCGCAGCCGTGTATTTCCATGGGTTTTCTTTTTCCTGAATTTCCTGGAGGTCTGCGTTGGAAACATCGATTCCATAAATTTTGATTTCGTTTCGTCCTGCCTCTTTAATGGCACGAGTTGCTCCAATTGCAAAAGCATCCCATGTAGCAAAAATCGCATCAATTTCTCCTTTAGGATGTTTGTTCAGCATCGCTGCTACAGCATTTTGAGTTTGAACAGACGTATCAGCCGCAGCTACACCGAAACGCTCCACTTCTTCTAACCCAGAGTTGCTTGCAAGTGTCTCCTTGTATATTGCGTTACGTCTCACCATCGGAGGGAAGCCATCTACCCAAAGGTACACAACTTTTGCTTCTCCGTTAAAATCCTTCACCAATTGATCGAGCGCCAATTTGGCCAATGCTTCATCATCTTGTGAGGTTAGTGTTACCCCGTCGATGGAAGCAATATCGGGATTAGAATCAAACGTTACAACACTCTTGCCGGCTTCGGTCAGCTTTTTCACGCCATCAACGGTAGCAGCATCATCGCCATGGGAAATAATGATTCCATCATAATCTTGTGTGACAGCCTGCTCAATTGCATCGTGGAACTTGGCGCTGTCTCCGTTCGCTGTAAAAACATCCACTTCAAAGCCTAGTGCTTCCCCTTCATTCTTGGCGCCAGCCAGAAATTGTGCCGTATGATCATCGCCACCGATTTTGCGAATTACCTTAATCTTCGCTCCTTCGCCAGCTGCAAAACGCTCTGGAACATTTTCAAACGATACCTTTTCCTTTGCACCAGCAGCAGAATCGCCAGCTGAACAACCAGTTAATAGCAGTGAAATGGAAAGTGCTGAAACAATCGCTGTCTTGTTAAATAATTTCTTCATAAAAAAACTCCCCTTTAATCATTTTTTTTGTGACAGGGAGAGAGTTTTACGATAAATAAACGTAAAAAAACCTCCCTAAAAGAGAGGTTTCACCGCAATATATCGGATAGTTCCTCTCTTATCTGTCAAAACACGTACATGTTCTGCAGGATTTAGCACCAATTCCAAATGGAACGGTTGCCGGGCATCATAGGGCCAGTCCCTCCGCCTCTCTCGATAAGAGATTGCATATTAAGTTAATTTTACAAAATTTATAATTATCACTTTAATTGGTTAAAGAATTTTTGTCAAGAACAATTTTTATGGTGGTATTGTAAAAGGGGGATTTTGAAAAATAGTTAGGTTGGTGGTTTAACTTCCTGTTCCTTTTCGTTTCAGGTGATTGCTTTCCTCGGGGCGGTGCGGGAGCCTCCTCGGCTTTGCCTGCGGGGCCTTCCGTCTACCGCGGCCGGACGCAGGAGTCGATCACCTGCCACTCCAATACACAGGGGAGAGGACTTTATATGTGATGGCCTTCTTTACGTTCCTTATTAAGGTTTTCACTTGGAGGGCTAGCCTGAAAATATTAGAGTACCTTTTAAACTCCCTGTTGCTTTCCGTTTCAGGTGATAGCTTTCCGCGGGGCGGTGCGGGAGCCTCCTCGGCTTTGCCTGCGGGGCCTTCCGGCTACCGCGGCCGGACGCAGGAGTCGATCACCTGCCACTCCAATACACAGGGGAGAGGACTTTATATGTGATGGCCTTCTTTACGTTACTTATTAAGGTTTTCACTTGGAGGGCTAGCCTGAAAATATTAGAGTACCTTTTAAACTTCCTGTTCCTTTCCGTTTCAGGTCATTGCTTTCCGCGGGGCGGTGCGGGAGCCTCCTCGGCTATGCCAGCGGGGTCTCCCCTCTACCGCTATCGCCCGCCGGAGTCGATCACAAGCCACTCCAATACACAGGGGGGAGGACTTTATATGTGATCGCCTTCTTTACGTTGCTTATTAAAGTTTTCACTTGGAGGGCTAGCCTGAAAATATTAGAGTACCTTTTAAACTTCCTGTTCCTTTCCGTTTCAGGTCATTGCTTTCCGCGGGGCGGTGCGGGAGCCTCCTCGGCTATGCCTGCGGGGTCTCCCGTCTACCGCTATCGCCCGCAGGAGTCGATCACTTGCCACTCCAATACACAGGGGGGAGGACTTTATATGTGATAGCCTTCTTTACGTTGCTTATTAAAGTTTTCACTTGGAGGGCTAGCCTGAAAATATTAGAGTACCTTTTAAACTCCCTGTTGCTTTTCGTTTCAGGTGATCGCTTTCCGCGGGGCGGTGCGGGAGCCTCCTCGGCTATGCCTGCGGGGTCTCCCGTCTACCGCTATCGGCCGCAGGAGTCGATCACTTGCCACTCCAATACACAGCGGGGAGGACTTTATATGTGATAGCCTTCTTTACGTTGCTTATTAAAGTTTTCACTTGGAGGGCTAGCCTGAAAATATTAGAGTACCTTTTAAACTCCCTGTTGCTTTTCGTTTCAGGTGATCGCTTTCCGCGGGGCGGTGCGGGAGCCTCCTCGGTGTTGCCTGCGGGGTCTCCCGTCTACCGCTATCGCCCGCAGGAGTCGATCACCTGCCACTCCAATACACAGGGGGGAGTACCTTATATATGACGACCTTCTTTATCTACCTATAGATTTCTGTTTCAAATAAGCAACATATGATACTAAGAATTCTAGCTGTGGATCGGAACGAAAGGCGGAGACTCCTGCGGGAGATAGTGCTTTGGGAAGACCCCGCAGGCGTTAGCCGAGGAGGCTTACCAAGCACCCCGCGGACGCGAAGGCTTTCGTGGAGAGGAACAGCGGTCTATAGCCGAACATTCCATCCACCAGATAGAGTATTTTAATTAAAATGATTAAAGAACACTCATTGAACTTCGGGTTCCTAGCTGTGAATCGGAACGAAAGGCGGAGACTCCTGCTAAGAGGTAGTTCTTAGGGAAGACCCCGCAGGCGTTAGCCGAGGAGGCTTACCAAGCACCCCGCGGACGCGAAGCCTTTCGTGGAGAGGAACAGCAGTCTAAAGCGGCACCCTTAATATAAAAATATCTTCAAGCTATATACGAAAATTTTAAAGAGCTCCCATTCAATTCTAGGTATTCCTCGCTGTAGAGAGCAACAGTGGTGCCTAAATGAATCCTAACTATAAGTTATTTAGAACAGGCACCTTTACCTAGCATGATTAATGAAAAAGCAAACGGGTATGGAAGTATCATAGGAACAAAAAATAAGGAGGTACAGTTATTATGAAAATGTACGCAAAATTTGCGGGAATGATTGCAACGTCTACCGTTGTTATGTATATCTTCATGTATTTAAATACATATGGGGTAGACCATGTCACATTCAGTGAAACGCGGCTCTATATGGCAATCATGATGGGAGCCACCATGACGGTCATTATGTTAGGTTTCATGTTGCACATGCTGAAGAACCGCAAGTGGAATATAGGGATATTGGCAGGAAGTATCGTTGTCTTTTGCCTAGCGCTATTTCTGGTTCGTAGTCAAACGACGGTAGATGATAGCTCTTACATGAAAGCCATGATTCCCCATCATTCGATTGCAATCTTAACAAGTGAGCGGGCCAACATTTCTGATCCACGTGTTCGAGAGCTTGCTGATGAAATAATAGAGGCACAAAGAACCGAAATTAAGGAGATGAAGAGGTTAATAGAAGACCTCGAAGAAAAAGAGGAAGAGGAAGAAGAGGAATAATTCTATTCTCATAAAAATATCAGTACACCGAAAATAAGCTAGGGAACGAATCGAACTCCTTGTTTCTTTCCATGGAAGTAAATGTTGGTTATTAACAGAGCAAAGAATAAAAAGAGCCTTTCAAACGAAAGGCTCTTTACTGATTCCTGGGTATACGGCTGCATCTATAAAGGATCCTTCAACTGGCTATCTACATGAACATCCATTGGCGGGGTGCTCACAACTTCAAAGGTTGCAGAAGCTAGCTGGACTTTTTCTGGATTTTGTTCGATTTCTGTAAGGATTCCGGTGAATAATTCATCTTTCATTACTCTGCGTTTTTTATATTCCACCACATATCTTAGCGTGAACTCTACCCAATTATCATTAACAGCCAAAGTGACCAATGGCTCGGTAGTGGCGTCTTCTATCACGAATTTACGAGTCATAGACTCCCAATATCCCTCTGCTAGTTTGCTATATTTTCCTGTCTTTTCTTGGGCAACCTGATTGATTAGCTCCCTTGCATACGAATAGTCACTACCAAACTTCACAGGAATAGTAAGCTCATCCCACAAAAAAGGGAAATCTGTTGAATAGTTATAAACCGGCTGTGTATAGACAAAGCTGTTTGCAATTTTGACGATTCTACCATTATATAAGTCGCCATTTACCCATTGACCAGCCTCCATCACAGTGGTTCTAAGGACACCGATATCAATAACATCCCCGGTTACTCCTCCGAGCTGAACTCTGTCGCCAGTCTTAAACATGCCTCCTACTAGAATGGTCAGCCATCCAGCTATACTTGCGATTACTTCTCGTAATGAAAAAGCGATTCCGGCACTCGCAACACCGAGAACGACAGTAATGCCTCCAAGCATATCACTATATACAATAGCTAAAAAAATGCCCCCAAGAATGTAGCCAAAAATATTCATCGTTTTTCGTGTTTTATACCAATTATTGTCATCTTTCACATAACGTTGCACACTTTTTTTCAATCCAGTGATAAAGAACGTAATTATTATGACTCCCACTAAGGCAACAACGAATTTATAGATAGTCGCGTTCGACATTAAATTTTCATATAGTTCATTCATTTAAGATCTCCTCTATTAAACACTATAAAATTCCTTACCCTAGAGGGAAGTAATTAAACAAATTATACACTTTGGAGGTGTAGCCGAATTTTAAAGACATGTGAGCGACATTCATGATAATAAAACAGTTGTTTGACTTTTTAGGAAAACGAGGTAAAATTAAGTAAAACATTTTACTTAAAAGAGATAAAACCCTGTAGTTAGTCAGCGGATTTTAAAATAGGAGGTTGGAACAATGGCCACAATAAAAGATATTGCAGAAGGAGCGGGGTACTCCATATCCACAGTGTCCCGTGTGTTAAATAACGACAAAAGCCTATCTGTCCCAGATGATACGCGTGAAAAAATTTATGAAGTTGCAGAGAAACTAAATTACCGGAAGAAAACGGTAAGGCTTCTAGTGAAAAACATTGCGTTTTTATACTGGTTAACTGATAAAGAGGAACTAGAAGATGTATATTTTAAATCGATGAGATTAGAAATTGAAAAGATAGCAAGAAAGTTAAATGTGGAGCTTACCACATATAAGATAAATGACGGGATACAAGCCATTCCAGACAATATAGAAGGGTTCATTGCAGTAGGGACGTTTTCCAACAAAGAATTAGAATACCTAAGAGGGCGAACGACAAACGGAGTATTTATAGATACATCACCTGACCCTTACCACTTTGATTCCGTTCGACCGGATTTAGCGCTGATTACAAGGAGAACTGTTGATTTTTTTATAGAAAAAGGGCATACCGATATTGGTTTTGTCGGAGGGACCTTTCATAACCCGAATAATGATGAAGATGAAATGGATCAGCGAGAAAAGGTATTCCGCAGCTATATGAAGGAAAAGGGATTATTGAAGGAAGAATATATTTTCTGTCACAGAGGATTTTCCGTGGACAATGGCTATTATCTTATGTCTAAAGCAATCGAAACCCTTGGAGACCAACTGCCGACCGCCTTTTATACTGCTGCTGACCCAATAGCTGTTGGCTGTCTTCAGGCTTTAAATGAAAATGGTATTTCCATACCGAATCGTGTAAGTGTTGTCAGTATCAACAATATTAGTGTAACCAAATATGTATCACCACCATTAACCACGTTCCATATTGATATGAAAGAAATGTGTAAAAACGCTCTTGAATTGCTGTTAGAGCAAGTATTGGAGAAGCGGAAGCTAGTAAAAACATTGTATTTAGGATCTGAGTTAATCATTAGGAAGAGTACAAATTAATTAGGTAAAAGTGTTGATAAAAGGATTTGCTAAAGTTTTCGTAAAACTATTCACTTAATTTAGTAAAAAAGTTGTTTACATGTTTTACTTAGAGTGCTATATTAAATTTAGTAAAGCGCTTACAGTCTCGAACACTTTTAACCTATTTGAAAGGAAGTAGATCCTAATGAAGTTAAAAAAATATTTTAGTATATTGGGTGGATTAGCGTTAAGTTTATCCTTAGTAGCTTGTGGACCTCAAGAAAGCGGTAATGAAAACGAGGAAAATAACGCAACGGATGAAAATGTAGAATTAATCGTTTGGGAAGATATAGAGAAAGCGGCAGGCATTTCAGATGCTATTGCCAAATTCGAAGAAGATAACGATGTAACAGTCAAGGTTGTTGAAAAACCTTACGCACAACAAATTGAAGATCTGCGTCTAGATGGACCTGCTGGAACTGGGCCGGATGTCTTGACTATGCCTGGTGACCAAATTGGGACAGCGGTAACAGAAGGATTAATTAAAGAGTTGAATGTAGAAGAAGTTCAGTCTATCTATACAGAAGTTGCCATGCAATCACAAATGGTAAACAACAAGGCTTATGGCTTACCAAAAGCAGTGGAAACAACGGTGCTTTTCTATAATAAGGATCTGATTTCCGAAGAAGAATTACCAACATCACTTGATGAGTGGTATGACTATTCAGCAGAAGTAACAGATGGCGACCAATTTGGTTTCTTAGCTTTATTTGATCAAATCTATTATGCACAAAGTGTAATGAGTGGATATGGGGGATACATTTTTGGCCGTGACGAAAATGGAGCGTATGACCCAACAGATATCGGCTTAAACAATGAAGGCGCTATCGAAGGTGGAAAATATATTCAAAAATTCTACAACGATAAATTATTCCCATCAGGTATCATCGGAGCACAAGGTATTAACGTTTTAGAATCATTATTCACAGAAGGAAAAGCTGCGGCAATTATTTCTGGACCTTGGAATGTTGATCCATTTGCAAAAGCGGGAATTAATTACGGTGTAACAAAATTACCAACGCTTTCAAATGGCGAAAACATGAGTTCATTCGTTGGTGTGAAAAGCTATAATGTTAGCTCGTACTCAAAACATGCAGAGCTTGCAGAAAAATTAGTAACGTTCCTTGCAAACGAGGAAAATTCAAAAAAACGTTATGAAATTACGAAAGAAGTTCCAGCCGTGCAAGCTTTGGCGGATGACCCAGTAGTAGCGGAAAGTGAAGTAGCTCAAGCGGTTGCTGAACAATCTCAATTCGCTGAACTTACACCAAATATACCTCAAATGAATGAAGTTTGGACACCTGCAGATGCGGCTCTACAAACAATCGCAACAGGCAAAGCAAATCCGACAGATGCGCTGAACCAAGCTGTTGAAACGATTAAAGGACAAATAGAAGCAAAGCATAGTGGGCAATAAGATTTTAAATAGTGGTGTCAAACTAAATGTTTGGCACCATTTATTATAGGCCTTTTTGAATAGAATGTCGTTTTTGATAAGGTTGTTATAACCCGGTGCAAACTTGTAGCCGTGCACTTTTTCTATGATTGTTAAAAGTAACTCGGTATTTTAAGTTAATAGAACAATGAAAAATCCAAGTTCCGATTTTCACGGTTATGTTCAAAAAGCCCGGTCTCTTGATTGTTAAACAAATGAGGTGAAAAGATGCAACATCGTAAACTAGCATTATTGCTATCTATTATTCCAGGACTAGGACAGCTTTATAACAAGCAATGGATAAAAGGAGCTCTATTTCTTTTTCTTACTGCGTCCTTCTTCGTAGTATTTAGAGACCTATTAAATATGGGTTTTTGGGGACTTTTCACACTAGGAACCGAAGTGCCCCGGGATAACTCGATCTTCCTACTTGCAGAGGGGATTTTAGCGGTTATTGTCACATGCTTTGGTCTTGCATTCTATTTTATAAATCTAAAGGATGCCTATACAAACGGGAGATTACGTGAGGAAAATAAGAAGTTAAGTTCCCTTAAAGAGCAGTATCATAATGTTGTGTCTCAGGGATATCCTTATGTTGTAAGTGGACCATCCTTCTTTATTCTTATTTTTGCAGTAATCTTTCCTATTTTATTTAGTTTTGCACTAGCATTTACAAACTACGATCTATATCATTCTCCACCAGCAAACTTAGCGGATTGGGTTGGTTTGCAAACGTTTAAAGAGATTTTTACTGTTGATATTTGGCGCTCCACCTTTTTTGATGTATTAGGTTGGACGGTTATCTGGACCCTTCTTGCTTCAACTCTACAAGTTGGTCTTGGTATTTTCTTGGCAGTACTTGTTAACCAAAAAGACGTGAAATTCAAGAGGTTTTATCGGACTATCCTGGTTTTACCATGGGCGGTTCCAGGGTTTGTTACTATTCTAATCTTCGCAGGTCTTTTTAATGATAGCTTTGGTGCCATCAACAACGATCTGTTAGCCGCGATCGGCATTGACGCGATTCCTTGGATGACCGATGCGAACTGGTCAAGAGTGGCGCTTATCTTAATGCAAGGATGGTTAGGCTTTCCGTATATATTCTTAGTAACAACAGGGGTTCTGCAATCGATTCCAGATGATTTGTATGAGGCAGCGACCATTGATGGTGCTTCGATGTTTACGAAATTCAAACATATCACTCTGCCGTTGATTTTATTTGCGATTGCTCCAATTATCATTACGCAGTATACGTTTAACTTTAATAACTTTAATATAATCTACCTCTTCAATGGCGGCGGTCCGGCAATGCCTGGTTCCACAGCTGGAGGAACAGATATACTAGTATCCTGGATATATAAGTTGACTATGCAATCAAGTCAATATTCTCTAGCAGCTGCATTAACCATTTTATTATCTGTATTTGTTATTGCTATTGCATTGTGGCAGTTTAGACGTACAAATTCATTTAAAGAGGGGGCTTAAGAGATGTTGACAAGTACGAAGAGTAAGAATTTCTTTAGACTCTTTAGCTCTTATTCCATATTAACGCTAATGACAATCATCATCATTTATCCACTTCTTTGGACAGTGGGGGCAAGTTTTAACCCTGGTAACAGTTTAATCAGTACGTCCATCATTCCGGCAAATCCAACATTAGATCACTATAAGGAATTGTTTGCTGGAAAAGAAAGTCTGCCATATGTTCAGTGGTATCTAAATTCGCTTAAAATTAGCATATTTACCATGATCGGAACGGTAATTTGTGTTTCTTTTACCGCATATGCGTTTTCGCGTTTTCGTTTTAAAGGAAGAAAAAATGCCTTAACTTTATTCTTATTATTGCAGATGATTCCGCAGTTTTCTGCCTTAATTGCATTATTCGTACTAGCCCAAATTCTTGGCATGATGAATAGTCATTGGCTATTAATCTTGCTGTATATCGGTGGACTTATCCCGATGAATACCTACTTGATGAAAGGGTATATGGATTCGATTCCGATGGATTTAGATGAAAGTGCAAAGATCGATGGTGCGAGCAATACAAGAATCTTCTTTCAAATTATTATGCCTTTATCCAAACCGATGCTTGCTGTCGTTGCAATGCTTGGATTTACCGGACCATTGGGGGATTTCGTCCTATCATCCGTTATACTAAGAAATTCGGAAGCTTATACATTACCAATTGGACTATATAATCTAGTGAATGAAGTAATGGGGGCAAGTTATACGACCTTTGCTGCAGGTGCAATATTAATTAGTATTCCAATTGCAATTATCTTTATCTTGCTGCAAAAGAATTTTGTTTCCGGATTAACTGCTGGCGGGACAAAAGGCTAACATCGAAACAAATTAGTGTCAAAAGGAGAGTATTATGTCAAAACATGAAAAAACATACACAACTAAAGCGAACTTTATGCTTCATGGAGGAGACTACAATCCTGATCAATGGTTAGATCGTCCCGACATTTTAGCAGATGATATTAAATTAATGCAACTTTCTCATACCAATACCTTCTCTGTAGGGATTTTTGCATGGAGTGCACTGGAACCGGAAGAGGGAGTCTATCACTTTGAATGGTTGGATGAGATTTTTGAAAATATCCATGGTTTCGGCGGCAGAGTGATTTTAGCAACACCAAGCGGTGCACGTCCTGCCTGGATGTCACAGAAATATCCTGAAGTATTACGAGTAAATGCTTCAAGAATCAAGCAACTGCATGGTGGAAGACATAATCACTGCTTTACTGCAGAAGTGTATCGTGAAAAAACAGAAAAGATGAACCGTTTGTTGGCAGAAAGATATGGCAATCACCCGGCATTATTAATGTGGCATATCTCAAATGAATATGGTGGCGATTGTCACTGTGATCATTGTCAGGTAGCATTCAGAGACTGGCTTAAAAAGCAATACAACAATGACCTTAAAGCCCTGAATGACGCATGGTGGGGGCCGTTTTGGAGTCACACATTTAATGACTGGTCTCAAATTGAATCACCTTCACCGATTGGGGAAAGTGCCGTACATGGATTGAACCTGGATTGGAGACGTTTCGTCACAGACCAAACCATTTCTTTCTATCAAAATGAAGTCGTACCATTCAAAGAGCTAACGCCGGAGATTCCAATCACAACAAATTTTATGGCGGATACACATGACCTGATTCCTTTTCAAGGACTTGATTATAGCAAGTTTGCCAAGCATTTGGATGTAATAAGCTGGGATGCCTACCCTGCTTGGCATAATGATTGGGAAACAACTGCAGACCTTGCGATGAAGGTAGGCTTTATAGATGATCTGTACCGAAGCTTAAAGCAGCAACCATTTTTGTTAATGGAAAGCACCCCAAGCGGAGTGAACTGGCATAACGTGAATAAAACAAAACGACCAGGGATGCATCAACTTGCTTCGATGCAAATGATTGCTCATGGATCTGACAGTATCCTTTATTTTCAATGGCGTAAATCACGTGGATCATCCGAAAAATTCCATGGTGCAGTAGTAGACCATGATAATAGCACGGAAAACCGCGTGTTCAAAGAGGTTACACAGGTTGGGGAGACATTAGAAAAGCTGTCTGAAGTAGTAGGCACAAACCGTCCATCAGATGTGGCCATTCTTTATGATTGGGAAAGCAATTGGGCTTTAAACGATGCGCAAGGCTTCGGCTTGGAGACGAAGCGCTATCCTCAAACTTTGCAACAGCATTATCGCACCTTCTGGGAACAGGATATCCCGGTAGATGTCATCACAAAGGAACAGGATTTCACTTCATATAAACTGCTAATCGTCCCAATGCTTTATTTAGTAAGTGAAAAAACCATTTCGCGCCTCAAATCGTTTGTTGAAAATGGTGGAACATTAGTGATGACCTATATAAGTGGATTGGTAAATGAACATGATTTAACGTACTTAGGCGGCTGGCACAAGGATCTGCAAGAAATTTTCGGAATGAAGCCAGTTGAAACCGATACGTATTATCCTAACGATCGAAATTCTGTTAGGTTCAATAATCAATCCTACGAGTTGAAGGACTACGCAACAGTTCTGGAACGAGATACAGCAAATGTGGAAGGAATCTATGAGGATGATTTCTATGCAGAAACCCCTGCTGTTACAAGCCATAGCTATAAAAAAGGGAAAACCTACTATATCGGTGGCCGTCTAGAAGATCAGTTTCATCGTGATTTCTACCAAGGATTAATCGAGAGTCTATCTCTTGAACCAGTATTCCCTGTTAAACATGGTAGAGGTGTATCTGTTCAAGTAAGACAAGCTCCTCAAAAGGACTATGTTTTTGTCATGAACTTTACCGAGGAAAAACAAAATGTCACCTTCGAATCTTCCGTTAAAGATCTGTTAACAGGAGAAGAAGTAGTCGGAAACGTGACATTAGAAAAGTATGAAGTAAGAATTGTGGAGCATCAAAAAAGTTAGGTTACTTCAAAGATGGGTGGGGGAGAATCTCCCGCCCACCATTATACAGTTGATTGTAAACGCTTCCGTTAGAAAGTTATCTACCATTCTAATAGTAAAGGTGAGAATCGTATGAGAAAAAAACTAAAATCTTTTACAGCACTAATGGCATTTATGTTGGTATTTAGTTCATTTTTTGGAAACAAGGATCTAGAAGCTGCAGCTGAGCAACAGGTTAACTACATAAAGAATGGCGGCTTTGAATCAAATTTTTGGGACGATGGTTCCTGGAATGTGGAAACACAGAATGAAGAAAACGTTGATGTCCAGCATTTTTCCTATGCGGATGATACTTGGATGACACCAGATGAGGGGGAGTACGCCGCTAAATACTGGGTGAATGAGGCAGCAAGCGAAGCTCAATCCTTTACATTAGAGCAAAGCATTCCAACCTTACCTGCTGGAAGCTATGAGCTATCGGTCCGTACGATGGGCGGAGCTGGTGATGAGGCTGGAAATGTCTCACTATTTGTTGGAGAAAAAACTTCAGAAGCAGTGGCAACTACAGGCTATAACGAATGGGGGACGATAACCATGAAGCTTGAGGTAGCCGAAGAAACGACAAATCTTCCAGTAGGAGTTACGGTTTCCGGTAAACCAAATGCTTGGGGGAACTTGGACAATGTTCGCCTAGTATCTCTTGAAAGCAAGGAAGATGATGGCGAAAGTACGGTTCCTGATCCAGTAGAAGCTAATATTTTTGTGGAAAGAGTAGAAGGTCTTGATGAAGAGTTCATTAAGGGCGTTGATATCTCTAGTATCCTTTCCTTAGAGGAAAGCGGTGTGAAATTTTATAATGAGGCAGGGGTGGAGCAGGATATTTTCACCACGCTATCAGATGCAGGGGTTAACTATGTTCGTGTCCGTATCTGGAATGATCCCTACGATACAGAAGGAAACGGATATGGTGGTGGAAACAACGATTTAGAGGCTGCCCTTGAAATTGGTAAAAGAGCCACAGCAAACGGAATGAAGCTGTTAGTGAACTTCCATTATTCCGATTTTTGGGCAGATCCAGCAAAACAACAGGCACCAAAAGCTTGGGAAGCGCTAAATTTTGAAGATAAAAAGGCTGCTGTTTATAGCTTTACAAAAGAAAGCCTGCAGGCAATGGTGGATGAGGGCATTGAGATCGGCATGGTTCAAGTTGGTAATGAAACCAATGGAGCATTTGTCGGGGAGTCTGACTTTACTAAAATGAGTGCATTATTTAATGAAGGAAGTAAAGCCGTTAGAGAAATCAATGCCGATACTTTGGTAGCTTTACACTTTACGAATCCTGAGACATCAGGAAGGTATGCATCACTTGCTCAACGATTACAGCAAAATAGCGTGGACTATGACGTATTTGCCAGTTCCTACTATCCCTTCTGGCATGGTACTTTAGCTAATCTAACGTCCGTTCTGAAGGATGTGGCAGACACCTATGACAAAAAGGTGATGGTCGTGGAAACCTCTTATGCCTATACAGCGGAGGACGGGGATGGACACGGAAATACCGCTCCAAAAGATTCTGGCCAAACGCTAAACTATCCCATTACAGTTCAAGGTCAAGCGACTGCTGTCAGAGATGTATTTGAAGCAGTAGCAAATGTGGGCGAAGCGGGAATTGGAGTGTTTTATTGGGAACCAGCATGGCTTCCGGTGGGACCACCAGATGATTTAGAGAACAATAAAGAACTTTGGGAAACATATGGTTCCGGATGGGCGACAAGCTATGCAGCGCAATATGACCCACATGATGCAGGGGCATGGTTTGGTGGGAGTGCCGTAGATAATCAAGCTTTATTTGATTTTAATGGAAATCCGTTACCTTCCTTGAATATTTTTAAATATGTCGATTCAGGAGCAGTTGCCCCTTTGAAAATCGATGAAATTTCCGATATTTCTTTAAGTGTTATTTTAGGAGAAACAATTACATTACCTGAAACGGTAACCGTAACCTATAATGATGGAAGTAAAGGAACAACACCAGTTACATGGGAAAATGAAGCACTAGAACAGGCAATCAACAACGGCGTTGGAACCTATGTTATTGACGGTACAGTAGAAGGGGGAATGAGTGTCAAAGCCCATCTTGAAATTAAACCAGAAAACTTTGTTTTGAACCCTAGCTTTGAAGAAAGTGACAGGTCAATGTGGGAGATTGGTTATGGCAACGAAGCGACTCCACACACTGATTATCAAGATAAAGCATCCGATGCAAAATCAGGAAATTACTCGCTTCACTTTTACTCAGCAAATGAGGTTAATTTCTATGTGGAGCAGACAATCACAGGCTTAAAACCAGGATACTATAACCTATCGATGTTCCTTCAGGGTGGCGATGCCGGAGACTCCGAGATGTATCTCTACGCCACAACAAGCGACAACGAATACAAAATGGAAACCTCGGTTAATGGATGGGTGAATTGGAGTAACCCTTCCATCGGTGATATTCTTGTAGTTGATGGTACCCTTACTATTGGCGCAAGAATCAAGGCTGGCGCAGGAGCATGGGGCAGTTTGGATGACTTCTATCTATATCGAGTAAGTGATTATGAAGAAGTAGAGCCAACACCGGAACCAACCCCAGAGCCGGAACCAAGCCCTGGACCAACTCCAGAGCCGACCCCAGAGCCGGAACCAAGCCCTGAGGAAGACGAGAATGCTAATGAACAAGAAGAGGAGAAAAATCCAGTAGATTCAGAGAATGATGAGGCAGGAGAAACTCCTAAGAACGAAGATCAGAATGCAGGTAATGGTGACGCTAAAAAAGGTCAGCAATTACCAAATACAGCCACACCGATTTATAATACTATTTTAATTGGATTACTTTTATTAGGAATCGGCTTTGCAGCGATGTTTTATTTTAGAAGATTGAGAAATGTAAGCGAAAATGTGTGATGGATAGGTAGGGAAAAGAGTGGGGTTTCTTAAATGAAATCCGCACTCTTTTTTTGTTTTGTTTGCAGTGGTTTTGCTAAGGGGGGATGAGATCGTCTGGACCCGGAAAAGGAGGGGTCGATGGTCTCAAAGGGAGGGAATGAGACCACGGGCACCCGGAAAAGGAGGTGTCGATGGTCTCAAAGGGCTGAATGAGACCATCGGTACCCGGAAAAGAAGGGAACATTGGTCTCAATGGGAGAAATGAGATCACCTCCCCCTCCCAAAAGCCAATTCAATCCCGTTCCACATAATAAGAACTCTTACCGTATCCTAATAGATTAAAATTTTTGCCAAGAATATTCCGGATTGTTTTTTTGCTTTTGATTATCCTACACCACTCAAAGATCTGATTTGTGGTAATTTTCATTTCAGGAAAAAGAATCTTAAATTCTTCCACGCTTCGTAAAACGGCATTGTGTAATAGTTCTTTTTCGTCACACTCAGGACAAATCAAAGTTGGTTGTTTAAAACTAGGATAAAAGGTTTGACAGCTGTGGCAGATTATACCCTTTTTTAGATTGCTATAGTGGTATTCTGGCAATCGGGAGGAAGGGGCTTCGGTTAAATGCATCGTTAGTAATTGATGCGCTAGCTTCTTTTGTATATCTTGCAACGGTTTAGAAGGTCTTTTATTTAGGTTTTCCATAAAACGAGTGAGTTGTGATGGGAAAATAATTGGGAGATTTTGAGGTGTTGAGTAGAGTTGGAATTCGGGATTAACAAAGATAAGAAGTGCTTCAATAGAGAGGTTAAAGCCATTTTCTTGGAGTAAGCGTCTAAATAGGGATTCTGTCCTTTTTAATTGAAGTAATGGGTTTTTTATTTCGGTTCTTTTTGATGCGGAATACTATCTATCTGCTTCTAGAAGAAAGTCACCTTCGTAGTTTTTCACTTCAAAGAGGTAGATTGTATGTGGTGTGATTACTAGGGAGTCAATTTGAAATAGCGTGTGATGGCAATCAAGTAATAAATCATTTAGAACCAAACTGTCGCAGGAGAGATTCTTTATCCATTGGTCAAACATTATCTCTCCTTGAAATCCTTTTGCAATGTTAGTGAGGTAATGTTCTTCTTTTGATTCTAGATTTGTTCGAGCATCAAGGGATTGGAAAGTTTTTAATTCGAGTGAGTGATTACGAGGTTTCAGGATCAATATACCTATCTCCAATCTGTTGATTTTGGTTATTTATGATAGATTATAAACTAATCATTTTTATAACTTTATTATAAGTCCCTCAAACATACAAGAAGCTAGAAATTCGATTCTGTTGTTTTCTAATTTATAGTGATTAGATAATGCAGTTTTGCTTTAGATCAAATTTGTATTTTATAAGAAAAATATAGTGGAAAAAGAAAAGGTTGAAGCTGCATGCTTGCACCCTTAATAAAAAGTGTTCAAGTTTCCGGTCTGTTTAATTGTATCGAAGCTCATGGTATAATAAGAAATTGAGGATATGCTCGACTTTGCCTCAAGATTGAACGGATGCCAAGAAAAGCCTCCGCCTACCGATGAAAAAATGGAGGTGTAAGATAATGAATAAACGATGGACAATAGGTAGCATTAAAGAATTTGTTGAGAAAAATTCAGAAAGTAAGTTACTGACGACAGAATATCACGGGTTTTCGCAAAAGCTACTTTTTAAATGTACATGTGGTAGCAACTTTGAAAAAACCTTTAAGAAATTTAAAGACAATAACCAACGTAAATGTGACGTGTGCCAACAACCTAAAGCCTCACGCTAATATAATGATAGCGCCGATTTCTTTTTCAAAAAGCTGTTTTCGTATTGATTGTTGCTTTTAAGTAAAAAATCCAATAGCCGATTTTTTACGGGCTTATAACAACAATCCTAAAAAAGAGCCTTTTCAAAAGGAGTTTGGCGCTTTTTATATTTTAGTGGGGGATTGTATAACGCAAAAAAACCCCACGCAAATTGCGGGGGGAGAGTTGTTCTTATCTATAGGCACCTTCGCATGTATCAGGCAGCGGTTCATAATAACAATGTTGCTTGTATTGCCCTGTAAATGGTTGATTGTACCATGTAGGAGGACATGGCCCATACGGATTAAAGTACCAAAGAGCATATTTCGAAGGATGTTCTCTCCAATAGTCCAAGGTTTTTTTTGCTAATCTTTTTTCTACCCCTCTTGCTCGGTTATAAAAAACGTTGCCTTTTTGAACTGCTTCAAAAGAATAGTTCCCTCCTTGTATTTGAAAAATAACGTCGTTAATGTTTCTTAATTCTTTAAAGTCTAGACAATTTGCTACATTCCGATTAACAATAACATTTCCAACCATTAACATTCCCTGTTTGCCTTCCCCTTCAGCTTCTGCCCGCATCATCCTTGCCACTAAATCAACATCACTGTCCGTATATTTTACTCTTACCATATTTTTATCACCTCTAAAAAATTGTATGAAAAAAATCCACAATAATGTTTGGCCTACTATAATTTTCTCTAAATGAATGTTTGCTTTGAATATAAGTGGAACATCGGTATTCTTGTATAATTTATATAGGGATAAGGTATTGTTAACAATATAAATATAGCATCTTACAGTAAGTTTTTATTGTAAATCAATAAAAAACTTGGTAAAATCAAAAAACAATATATAAGTGAGGTGCTTTTTATGAGAAAAGGGTCAACGCTCTTTTTGAAGATTGCTGTAATATTGATGGGAATACCGGTTCTTGCTTTATGCATATTCTTGGTTCCGGAGATAGCAAATTTTGCAGTAGAGTTGTATCCAGATATGGCATATTTGAAATATCTTGTTTTCCTTGTATTTTATGCAACAGCGATTCCTTTTTACATTGCTCTGTATCAAGCTTTTAAGCTTTTAAATTTTATTGACAAGAATAATGCATTTTCGGCGCTATCTGTAAAGGCATTAAAGAATATCAAATACTGTGCAGTCACTATCAGTACCTTATATGTAGTAGGCATGCCACTCTTTTATCTTGTGGCAGAAAGAGACGATGCACCGGGTATTATACTACTTGGTATGCTCATGATCTTTGCTTCCATGGTTATTGCTGTGTTTGCTGCGGTTCTCCAAAAACTATTACAGGATGCCATTGATATAAAAGCGGAAAATGATTTAATAGTCTGATCTGAGGTGGTTAATATGGCAATTATAATCAATATTGATGTGATGCTTGCTAAAAGGAAAATGAGCGTTACAGAACTTTCAGAACGAGTTGGAATTACAATGGCTAATCTATCTATTTTAAAAAATGGCAAAGCTAAAGCGATTCGATTATCAACATTAGAGTCCATTTGTAAAGCTTTAGAATGTCAGCCTGGAGATATCTTAGAATACAAAAGTGACGATAATGTTTGAAAAAAAGAACTTCTATGCTAAAGGGCAGCGACACTTTTAAATAAACCTTTGGAGGCTAGATTATGAGAGCACTAAAACAACTTGTTCGGTTTGGTTGGGAGCAAGCCTTATCATGTTTGTTTCCTGTCGTTATTTTTGCCTCATTGGCCTTAACACAGATTACGCCACTTCCCTTTCTGCCGCGGTATGACTGGCTGCTCCTCATCTGTCTTTGGATGCAGTGGTGGATGGTACGGTCTGGGCTTGAAACACGGGATGAGCTGAAGGTTATTACACTGTTCCACCTTATTGGGCTAGCGCTTGAGCTATTTAAGGTCCATATGGGTTCCTGGTCATATCCAGAGGAGGGCTATTCTAAGATTTTTGGTGTGCCTTTGTATAGCGGATTTATGTACGCAAGTGTAGCGAGTTATCTTTGCCAGGCATGGAGAAGGTTGAGGGTGGAACTGGTTAAATGGCCGCCGTTTTTGCTGGTTGTCCCTCTTGCATCTGCGATTTATTTGAATTTTTTTACTCATCACTATTGGATCGACATACGGTGGTGGTTATCTGTATTGGTTATTGTCGTCTTTTGGAAATCATGGGTCACATACGAGGTGAATGGAACTCGCTATCAAATGCCCATTGCACTTTCTTTTGTACTTATTGGATTTTTCATATGGATCGCTGAGAATATCGCAACATTCTTTGGGGCATGGGAATATCCAAACCAAACTGAAGCATGGAGCCTTGTTCATCTGGGAAAAGTAAGTTCGTGGTTGTTATTAGTGATTGTTAGCTTTCTTATAGTTGCGACATTAAAGCAGGTGAAGGGAAAAAGTTCGATTATGGTAGATACTAAGCTTTCTAAAGTTCATTAAAATCGTAATTTCCGCCCGCCACATTAATTCCATTTATGTTACCCTTAAAGTAAAGGATGTGGTTATTTTGGAACGGAAAGAAGAAGTAGCAGTAAGTGGAATGATCAGTTTAGAAATGTTTAAGCAGTACAATGTTTACCACTCAAAAAAACTGCTTAGGGTTGTGACTCTAATAGTTTCAATAGGCTATCCTCTAATATTACTAGCTTTAGATGTAGTTAATGTCTTTGTTGCCACCCTAACTGGGTTAGTCATGTGGGGTATCCTTACGGCACTCTTACCAAGCGCCATCAAGCGGCGCGCGGCAAAGGAATATAAGAGTGATCAGATGATTAAGAATGAACTATTCATCACCGTCAATAATGAGGGCATCCATCAGAAAGTTAAAAGATCAGTTGTCTATTGGGATTGGAATGATATTAACTCCATCAAGGAACACAAGGAAATGTTCTTGTTCTACGTATCGAAAAATAAAGCAGTTATTTTGCCGCAGAAGTTTCTTTTTAATGACGATCAATCACGATTAAGAAGAATCATCCAGCAAAACGCTGTGTCCCAAAAAGTGAAGCTGTTAGAAGAATCGATCTGAAAGTACTGGCATCATAGTGATGTATGCCAGTGCTTTTTTGCTTTTACGGCAATCTGTAAAAACTGGGAGGAAATTAACATTATATAATATAATTTAGTAAGAGAGACTATTTAGATTTTGGAAGGATGAAAAGAGATGAGAAAAGTAGTTCCACCGTTAGTAGCATATCTGATTGTGTGTTTAGTTGTGCTTATAATTCCGGCATCAGAAGGATATAACTCGGTAGGCTGGAAATTGTTTGTCGGCCAATTATACGCAGTGCCAATTCTAATAATAGTTGCTGTAATTACGTTTTTTGTAAGTAGAAAAAGTTCAGTTAATTAAGTAGATTAAAAGGTTGTAATATTACGAAAGTCAGCATAAATAAACTCCGGCATTTTGAAAACTTCTAAAAATTTATCTTGTACCTTCCTCGATAAGTTCAAATTCAAGAGCTTTGTTTGTGGAAGGTTGTTTTCGCATTCATTTATTTGCATCTGCGTAGGTTATTTCACCCGGTAGTAAGGTTGTTGTGATGAAATTTTTATAAAGGGAACGATTTTTCCAGTATCACGCGCAATTTTTGCTGAGAATTATAGGTGATACTCACGTGAATTTACTTGTTTGTAACACTCTGGAGGATTTGCGCACGGAAGAAGGATTTTATGCACCACAACTCACCACTTGCGCACGGAACAAGAATTTTATGCACCACATCTCGCCATTTGCGCACGGAACATGATTTTGATGCACCACAACTCGATATTGCGCACGATACATGAATCTTACGCATGGGTCCCGCCATTAGCGCACGTATCATGAATCTATTTGCGCACAAATGAAAAAGCCTCATCGTTAATCCTTCCATATCTTGTTAATAATATTTCTTGTATCTCATCAGTCTGAACCCTGGGACTTATAGTTCCCTCCGCCTCGGGATGTATTTTACATAAAAGACTATTTTTTCCTCTGATTAAGGCATATAATCATTGTTGGGTTTGGGAAAATTATCTAGCTTGTTCAATCGAGGGGAGAAATGGGAATGTCGTTATTGGAATTCATTTTGAGAAGAAAAATTGCGGTAGGGCTTTTAGTTGTGTTTGTGTTTATAATCGGCTTTTACTCACTAAATAAACTGGATCAGGAACTAATGCCACCGATATCATTTGATATGACGGTAGTTCAGGTCGATGCAGGAGAGATGTCGGTATTAGATGTGGAGAATAATGTCACAGAGCAGATTGAACAGACGTTAAATGGAATTGATGGCGTGGAATCCCACTCATCTGCAACATATATAGGAAGATCTTCTATTACCGTTTTCATAGAAGAAGGACGGGGAGAAGAGGTTCATAAAAACATAGAAGCTGCTGTATTGCCTCTACAGGCACAATTGCCTGGAGTACAGAACATTGGTACTTTCCAAATGTCTACTAACCAACCATTTGAGTTTTTCATGGAAATTTCGAATGGAAAGATGGAAGATATAACAAGCTTTGCACAGAATATTGTGAAACCAAGATTAGAAGCTCTGCCTGAAGTCAGAGAAGTTCAGTTTGATGGATTAGAAGAAAATGAGATTATGGTGCAATTAAAAAGCGATCAGTTGGAAAAGTTTGCTGTAGATTCTCAAGCGATAATGCAAACTATTCAACAATCAAACCTCCTAACATCACTTGGGGAGCTATCAGAGGAAGCCAATGAACCAACATTACGCTGGAACACTTCTCTCGAAACAGTGGAAGATGTGAGAAATATTTTAATTCCGACAAATGATGGAGTTAAAGCATTGAGTGAACTGGCTGACATACGCCTGCAAGTCAGAGATATTTCTTCAGGTGTGTGGAAGGATGGCAGTCAAGAGGTTGTATTAGTTCAAATTGGCAGAGTTGCCGACGTCACTCAAATTGAAATGGCTGCTGCTGTCAGGGCAGAAGTGCAGAATATTAGAGAAGAAGCGCTAGTTAAAGATTTTCAATTTGAAGAAATTGTGGCACAGGCTGATTATGTAAGTGAATCAGTTGATGGTGTAACAAGCAATATTTTAATTGGTGGGTTACTTGCAATTATCGTGTTGTTTTTGTTTCTACGAAATATTAGAGCAACTATTATTATTGGAATATCGATTCCCTTATCCATTCTTTTAACATTTGCCTGCATGTGGTTTTTGGGATATAGCATTAATATGCTAAGCCTAATAGCATTAGGGCTTGGAATCGGAATGATGGTCGATGCCTCGATTGTGATTCTAGAGTCTATTTATCGGAAAAAGGAACAGGGAAGGTCGAATACCGATGCCGTATTACAAGGTGTAAAGGAAGTGGCGTCAGCCGTTATTGCTTCCATGCTCACCACAATCGTCGTATTTTTACCTATCGGCTTGCTAGGGGGAGAAGCAGGCAAATTTATGATTATTTTGTCTGTTGTGGTTATTGTTACATTAGTAAGTTCTGTTCTAGTTTCCTTTACATTGATTCCATCTTTATCTGAAAATTTCTTAAAGCTTACGGAACGCCAAAAAGTAAAGCGTGAAAGTCGAATTATTCGTTCCTATGGTAATTTTATTCAATGGTTAACGAATAAAAAGCGAAGAAGGTATGGCGTTATTTTCTTATTTTTCATCATGTTCAGCGGTTCTTTAGCATTAGTCACAAAGGTACCAATGACCATTATGCCTGATGTGTATAACCGCTATGCTGAGATAATGGTAACTCTCGAAAGTGGAGTCACACCAGAAGAGAAAAACGAAATTGCAGAAGAAGTGAATCGTAAGCTAGAGCAAATTCCTGATGTAAGAGATGCGTTTGTCCTGGATCAAATTGAGTTTATGTTTATCTTGATCAATATGACTTCAGAAGAAGAGGCGACGCTCGAACAAAAAGAAGTAAATGAACGAATTATGAGTGCTTTAAGGGACCTAGAGGAAACACATCCAGTTGAGGGAGTAACATCAGCAATGGGAATGGGTGCGAGTTACCCTGTTCAGTTAGAGATAAGTGGTGATAGCTTAGAAGAGCTAGGGAACCTTTCTGAAAATCTAATCTCTGAATTGAATAGAGTGGACGGGATTGTTGGCACAACGACATCCATGGAAAAAATGCTCGAAGAACAGCTCATCGTCCTGAATGAAGAAGAGATGCAAAAAGATGGAATCACCCCGTTACAACTATATGGTCAACTGAATACTTTAACAGCCTCTACCCCAGTTGGGTCACTAAAAGATGAGGATGGAACACTTTTATTTCTTTCTTCAGACATTACAATGTCAAGTAAAAATGATTTTCTTAATGTCAGTATCCAGACACCTCAGGGAGAAGAAATGATATCGAAATATATCGAGCTGGAGACAGTAGAAGCACCAACACAGATTGATCGAAAAGAAGGGCAGCGTGTCCTTAAAGTCCTGGCCAATATTGAAGACAGAGACCTTGGCTCTGTTAATAGAGATGTTCAGAGTTTGTTAGATTCATTTACTACTCCGGATGGTTACACTGTTTCTGTTAGTGGAAGCTTAGAGGAGCAACAGGAAGCAATCACAGATATGATATTGATTTTGACCATCGCCATTTTCTTGGTGTATGTTGTTATGGCCGTGCAATTTAACCATCTTTTGCATCCCATTATTGTCATGACCATTATCCCGCTAACATTTACCGGAGTAATTCTTGGCTTGCTTTTAACACAAAGGGAGCTAAGCATTATGTCAGGTATGGGTGTCATTATGCTGATCGGGATTGTATTAAATAATGCCATTTTGCTCATCGACCGTGCGAAACAGCTAAAGCTGGAAAACCATACCGCAAAGCAGGCAATTGTGGAAGCGGGAATGAACCGCATGCGTCCAATTTTCATGACAACCTTAACGACAATCGGTGGGATGCTTCCACTTGCCATTTCTACTGGTGCGGCAAGTAACTATCAAGCGCCATTAGCAACAGTCGTCATTTCAGGTTTATTATTCTCCACCTTAATCACCCTAGTGCTCATTCCTGCTGTCTATATGTTATTCCATGATATAGGGAATGGAGTTAGAAAGGTGTTTAAAAAGAAGGAAAAGGAAAACAAAGCAGAGAAAGTAGCATAGTTCTTCCAAGTATAGACGTAGTTCCAAGAGAGTGCTGCAATCTTCATATTGGTGCTTGGAAGGCTATGAAATTGAACATAAAGAAGGGAACTCCGTTTAAGCTGGGTTCCCTTTACTCATTTTTCAAAGCATACAAGACTTAACTGTTCGCATATGCGATAAGAGCTTTAGTAAATAAATGAAATTTTTTAGAAGATAGAATGAAGTTGTTATAAAGCGTAGCAATTTTGAGTGGTGTTATCGATCAATGACTGACTCACTCAATTTTTTAAGCTCAGCCTCATGCTCAATAGATCGTGAGGATAGTAATTCGATGGTAGACTGTTGTATCTCTAGCTTTGAAGATAATTGATTATGACGATAATCAATGTGATTCTCTAAATTTTCGAAGTAAGGAGCCAATCCGTTAATTATGTTTGTTGTTTGGCGATCAAACTTTTGTTCAAGTCCGTCAAACTTGGAGACCATCCCGTCAAACCTCTGTTCAAGACCGTCAAACTTAGATTCCATGCCGTCAAACCTTTGTTCAAGTCCGTCAAACTTGGATTCCATGCCGTCGAACCTCTGTTCAAGTCCGTCAAACTTGGTTTCCATGCCATCGAACCTCTGATTAAGTTTGTAGTTATTGTGTTCGAGAGTTTCAAACTTGCTATCATGGCTAGTCAATTTTTCAGCCTGCCTTGCAAGCATGTCCCCATGACTAGTCAGTTTTTTGTCCTGATTCGCAAGCATTTTTCCATGCGTCGCAAGCATGTCCCCATGACTAGTCAGTTTTTTGTCCTGATCCGTAAGCATTTTTCCATGCTTCGCAAGCATGTCACCATGACTCATTAATATCTCTTCTTGGCGGTTAAGTTTTTTGTTAATGAGCTGAAGTTCGTTTGCAATTTGTGTTAGCACTTTTTCCATTTTCACACCTCCTTTTTCATATACGTAAAATCATGATTATTATAGCAGATATGAATCGAGTGCACCATAATGTAGAACGACCCTGCGATATAAATATTACGTATTGACAATTTTAAATGAATATATTAATCTTATGGCATAAGTTAACCGGTTAACCTGGGAGGCAAAGATGAAAAAAACTACCATCAAAGATGTAGCTAAATATGCGGAGGTATCGCCTGCAACCGTATCATATGTATTAAACGGTGTAAAAAAAGTATCGGATGATACAAAGCAGCGAGTACTGGAAGCGGTTGAACATTTAAATTACTATCCTGATTTTACAGCAATTAGCTTATCCAAAAAGAAATCCAATCTGATTGGAATAATGCTCCCTTTAGTGGAAGATTCACCGGCATCGGTGTTTAAGGACAACTTATATTATAATGAGTTTGTAAGCGGAGTGGAGTTAGTAGCTCGAAATCGTAAGTTTGAGACGATGATCGCAGGTGTGGGAAATCCTGAAGAATGTAGAAAATGGGTAAAGAAAAGAAATTTAGATGGATTAATATTCTTGGGGATGTTTTCGCAAACATTATACAATGAATTGAAAACGCTTAATATTCCGACAGTCCTAATTGATACTTATGAAGAATATACAAATCTATTTGATAATGTAAAAGTAAATGATGAATATGGTGGATATTTAGCAGCAAAACATTTAATTGACTTAGGACACAAAGATATTGGCTTTGTCGCTACAAGCCTTAAATCAAGCCCTGTTGACACAAAGCGGTATGAGGGATTTAGAAAAGCATTACAAGAAGCAGACCTAAGCTTGGATAAGAAGTTAATTTTTGAAACAAAAGATATTACGTTTGAAAATGGATTAAAACTAGGGGAGAAGATTGTAAACTATAATCATAAATTAACAGGAATAGTTACTGTGTCAGATGTGTTGGCAATTGGAATCATTAAAGCCTTACAAAAACATGGTAAACAGGTTCCTGGTGACTATTCGATCGTCGGTTTTGATGATTTAAGTATAAGTAAATATACGACTCCTAGTTTAACAACAGTCCGACAAGACATTATTGAAAAAGGAAAATCAGCTGGAACTCTGCTCTTGAATTCTATTGAAAAAGCAGAAACGGAGCATCAAACTATAGAACTGCCTGTAGAACTTATCGTTAGAGAATCAACTCAGAAACTAAAATAAATAAGATAGTAAAATTAAAAAGTGCTATGCAAAAAAATATATAGGACTTTGAATTTTGGCTCTGTTAAAGTTGCTTGTTGATAATAACGCTATTCTAGCGATGATTGGAGCAAAAGGCGGAGACTCCAACGGGAGATAGCGGTAGGCTGGAGACCCCGCAGGCACAGCCGAGGAGGCTCCAGCAACGCCCCGTGGACGCGTAGCCTTTTGCGGAAATCGATAGCGGCGTTTAACATAGCTTAAATTTTAAAAAGGTTAAGCGGTTAACCTAAATAATTATTTATTTTTAAACATTTAATTGTAAGCGCTTATATAGCTAAATAATTTATTTTTTAGTTTTTAGTTAACCGGTTAACCTCTATGAAGGGGGGCGATAACACTTATTCAAACGGAAATTAGCAATCTTATTAGTTACTATTTAAAAAGGGAGAGATAATAATGAAAAATAAATTAGCTATTTTATCTTCAATTTTAGTATTAATGTTTTTAGTTGCTTGTGGTCCAGACAGAGCACAGGATAGTAATTCAGATACAAGTGAAGCAGGTTCTCCAGAGGAATTATTGGTTTGGACACCTACAGATCAGGCTCCAGCGGTTGAAGAAATTGTAAAAGGATTTACTGAGGAAACAGGTATTGCAGTAAAAGTTCTTCCATTTGCGATGGATGAACAAGAAGAAGCATTGTCACTTGATGGTCCTGCTGGAAAAGGTCCTGACTTGTTCTTCCAACCAGGAATCGGAAGCTTGGCAGTGAAAGGGTTAGTTCGACCAATGGAAGTGGATCAAGCAATTCTTGATACGTATTCAGAAGGTTCAGTAGAAGCGTTAAGTTTTGAGGGAGAAGTTTATGGACTTCCTGCTGTCGTAGAATCACTTGCGCTTTACTATAATAAAGATCTTGTTCCAGAAGCACCAGAAACAATGGCAGATCTAGAAGAAATCGCGGAATCATTAACCGATATGTCAAACAATAAGTTTGGGTTCCTATATCCTGCAACAGATTTCTATTTCTCCTTTCCGTTTATGGCTGGGTATGGAGCAGAGATTTTTGGTCAAGAAAACGATGTCTATAATACGAGCGATGTTGGCCTAGCAAGTGAAGGAGCTCAACAAGGTGGAGAATTAATTCAAAGTTGGTTTGAAAACGAATACCTCCCACAAGGAATAACAATGGATGTTGTAGGCGGTTTATTTACTCAAGGGGATGTAGGTGCAATCATTAATGGTCCTTGGGCACTTAAGGAATTACAAGAAGAACTAGGAGATAAATTAGGAACGGCACCACTACCAAAGCTTGAGAATGGCGACCATCCTATAACGTTTTTAGGAACAAAAGGCTGGATGCTTTCTGAATTCACGGAATATCCAAAAGAGGCAACAGAATTAGCAATTTATTTAACAAATGAAGAATCTTTGAACTATTACTTTGCTGAAACGGGAGAAATGCCAGCGAAATCTTCCATCCTAAGCAGTGAAGAATTTCAAAATGATCCTTTATTAACTGGTTTTGCAATACAACTTGAACATGCGAATCCTTTCCCTCCAGTACCTGCACTTTCTGCAGTATGGGATCCAATGGCTAACGCATTGACATTTATTTCAGAAGGCGATGATGTCAAAGAAACATTAGAAGATGCAAAAGAATCAATTAGTCAAGATATAGAAATGAACTACGAATAAAACAAAGTGCCTAGAAGTTATCTTGCCTCTAACAGGATAACTTCTAGGCAACAATTTTTTAAAGAAAGCAAATAGCAATCCTCAGTAGATATTCGCACATAGCGCAGCGACCGTTGATTCATCTCGCCTGAGTTTCCGCTTTTGCTCAAGCCATATGGAGGGCTACTCTTAAGGGAGAGTAAAAATGAACAGCATGGAGGGAACAGTATGAATGACACTAGTTTTATGATCTTACCTGATAAAGAAAAAGAGCAGAAAACATTAAATTATAGAAACCTTGGTTCGCTTCTTTCCTATACATCAGATGAAAAAGAAAATTTATTAGAAATTAAGTGTGAAAACGGATATGTTTCAGTAATTTTTTACAGAGAAGATATTGTCCGCATTATCATGAATCCCAAAAAGGTACCTTCAAAAAAAACGAGTTTGGCAGTGGTAAAAGAGCCGGAAAATGTTTTAGTAGAGATTGAAGAAAGCCCTGAGTTGCTAAAGGCATCCTCTCGAAAGCTGACACTTGTTATTAATAAATCAACTGTTAATGTTTCAATCTATGATCCAAAAGGTCGTCTAATTGTGAGTGATTCGGATAATGGAATGGGGACTAACGAGAAACAAGAAGTTATCTGCTACAAGAGAATGGATAAAGATGATCATTATTATGGCTTCGGAGAAAAAACTAGTTTTTTAGACAAACGCGGTGAAAGGATGACGATGTGGAATACGGATGTGTATGCGCCACATAATCCTGAAATCGATTCCCTATATCAATCGATCCCTTATTTTATGACAATCCGTCAAGGCTATGCCTATGGAATCTTTTTAGATAACCCGTCTAAAACAGTTTTTGATATGAAGTCCTCAATGGATACCTATTCTTTTTCAGCAGAAACTGGTCCATTGGACTATTATGTATTCGCAGGACCGACCCCAAAGAATGTACTAGAACAGTACACAACGATTACAGGAAAAATGCCAATCCCTCCCAAATGGGCATTAGGTTATCATCAGTCGCGTTATAGCTATAAATCAGAGGCAGAAGTAAGGGAGCTTGTGAAAACTTTTAAGGAAAAAAATATTCCGTTAGATGCGGTTTATTTAGATATCCACTATATGGACGGTTATCGCGTTTTCACGTTCGATGAAAATAAATTCCCAAATCCGAAAAAATTAATCCAGGATTTAAAGGATGAAGGGGTACATGTTGTCCCTATTGTCGATCCGGGTGTGAAGGAAGACCCTGAATATTTTGCTTATCAGGAAGGTGTGAATGGAAATCACTTTTGTGAATATCTAGAAGGAAACATTTATTACGGGAATGTTTGGCCAGGTAATAGTGCTTTTCCGGATTTTACAAATAATGAAGTGAGAAAATGGTGGGGTGATAAGCACGAATACTATACAAAAATGGGCATTGAAGGCGTTTGGAATGATATGAATGAGCCAGCTGTTTTCAACGAAACGAAAACGATGGACCTTAAAGTTATGCATAAGAATGATGGAGATCCGAAAACACATCGCGAATTACACAATCTCTATGGATTTTTGATGGGAGAAGCAACCTACGAAGGAATGAAAGCACAATTAGATGGAAAACGACCATTCTTGTTAACTCGTGCAGGTTATGCTGGTGTTCAACGCTATGCTTCTGTTTGGACTGGTGACAACCGCAGTTTCTGGGAGCACCTTCAAATGGCAATACCAATGTGTTTGAACCTTGGTGTTTCTGGAGTACCATTCTGCGGGCCTGATGTCGGAGGTTTTGCTCATGATTCAAACGGTCAATTGCTAACACGCTGGACGCAATTTGGGACATTCACTCCTTATTTTAGAAATCATAGTGTTTTAGAATCAATTAGACAAGAGCCTTGGTCCTTTGGTGAAGAGTATGAACAGGTGATAAAGAAGTATATCCAAGAACGCTACGTATGGTTACCTTATCTGTATACGTTATTTAGAGAAGCTAGTGTTACAGGTTTACCTGTCATGCGTCCACTCGTACTTGAATATCCGTTAGACAAGCATACATTTAATTTATCAGATCAGTTTATGATTGGGACGGACGTAATCGTTGCTCCAATTTTAAAACCAGATACCTACCATAGGGTCGTTTACTTACCTGAGGGGACATGGGTGAATTACTGGACAGAAGAGAAACTAACAGGTGGAAAACATCATCTAATAGAAGCAGCTCTTGATATTTTACCGATCTTCGTTAAAGAAGGCGCAATTATCACACAAGGGACTGTGAAAAGCTCAACGGAAACGAAAGAAAGTGAGCTCTCCATTCACATCTACCCTAAGGAGAATGGGGAATCATCCTTCACATATTATGAAGATGATGGAAGCACGTTTGCGTATGAAGATGGTGCCTATTTTGAAGTTAAGATTCAAGTGAAAATGGAAAACAATCGGTTAAATCTATCATTTCACAACTTAAGTGATCAGTATCAACCAGATTGGGACAAGGCTGTCGTGACCTTACATAAAGTAAGGGAGGATCTAAAGATTGCCGTTAATGGAAAAGAACAGTTGAATGTTGAGTTTACAGGAGAGAATAAGATAACACTACCAATAAAGATTCAAGATTTATAGAAACACCGGGACGATTCCGGCTGCTTTTCCAAAAACGGAAAGCAGCCGATTTTTTTATCTTGGTGTTGTTTTTGTGATTGAAAAGATAGAATAGAAGATAATCTTATAGATATGAAAAACAGCTGGGTCAAGGTACCAGTCCCCTTGTCCCATAGAAAGGAGAATGTGAAATGATTGGGGAATCTTTTTTCTCAAAGAATAGTAAAGCTGCATTGAAGAAGAGTCCGCCTGGTGAGTGGATGCCGACCATTCCTGATGTTTGTATTAGATTAAATTCCGGTTATCCTGCACCTGAGCTTGTTCCGCATAAGGAGCTTAAGGAAGCAGTAGTTCGTCTGTTGGAGGAGGAGCAGGATCTTCCCTTACATTATATTGGAAGTCCGAGGCTGAAAAAGCTCCGGGATCAGATAAGAGGTAGAATGGCCGAGCGAAGCATGGTTGTTTCGGATGAAGAGCTGTTGATTACTTCTGGCGCCTGTCAGGGAATTGACCTGATTGCCCGCATCTTCCTTGATGAGGAGGCGGTGGTTGCAATCGAAGCTCCCACCTATATGGAAGCACTAGAAATATTCCAGAACTATACGAATCATTTTATTTCTATTCCAGTAGATGAGCATGGGATTAAAATAGATTTACTTGAAAAAGTCCTAGTCGACCGGAAAAGAGACGGTCAAGCAATGCCACGCTTCTTATATACAATCCCGACCTTTCATAACCCAACAGGTACAACGCTTTCAAAGGAACGGAGGGAACATTTATTGGCGCTAGCCTCTACTTATGACTTTCTCATTGTTGAGGATGACGCATACGGGGAGCTTGCTTTTCACGAAAGCCCTGAGACATTGAAAGCGATGGATAAAGAAGGACGGGTTCTGTATGTTGGATCGCTCTCAAAAATCGTTGCTCCTGGCATGAGAATTGGCTGGGTTGCCGGAGCAAAAGAATTTATATCAGCTTTTGGGTGGATGAAAAAAGACCTCGATCATCCATTTGCACATGCTAGCATGGCAGCTTTTTTAGAAAATACCAACTTTAAGCTGCGTCTCCATACCTTGAGTGACACGTACAAGGCAAAGTCTTCTGTGATGCTTTCTGCACTTGAGGAATACATGCCAGAATCGGCTACATGGTTTGTTCCGGAGGGCGGCTACTTTGTGTGGATAAGAATACCAGGTGTGGATACATCAAAAATGCTTGCTGAGGCTGCAGCGAAAGGGGTTGCCTACATTCCAGGAAAACATTTCTTCCTCGATCATTCAGAGGGAAGGGAGTACCTGCGCCTTTCGTTCAGTTACGTAGAGGAGAAGGAGGTAATTGAAGGAGTGAAGAGGTTAAGCCGGGTTTTGGGGACAGGTCCCTCGTCCCAGTAGGACGAGAGACCTGCACCCCGGTGGCTCTTAAATAAAGGCTGTTTTCGCATTGATTGTTGCTTTTTACGTAAGTTAGTACAACCTGTTACAATCGTTGCTGTCGTGCTCTTTTCCTGTTAAATGAAGAAAATTACTCTTAAATTTGTGAAGGTAGCAACAATATTTACGAAAAGAGCCTAAATGAATTTCATCTCTCCCCAGTTCTCTACATCACTAATCAATTTGTGAAGCAATGTAAAGCCTTGCTCGAAGTCACGGAGATGAGCAACTTCAACTGGAGAATGGGAGTAGCGTCGCGCAAATGTTACCGCACCTGCGAGCACACCTTCTCGTTCGAGATGAACCGCTGCCAAATCTGTGGTAGCTCCTGTCATAACAGCTAATTGGTAAGGAATATCCAATTCATTAGCATACTTCGATAATAGTTTTTTAAACTGAGGGGCCATAATATTTCCACGTACACCTCCACCAGCAAGAGCCGGGAATACAGGTCCTCTCCCAATACCTATAGGATAGCCGCTAGTTAAGCTGTCTGGTGTATCTGCACAAGGAATGGTATCGAGCACAATGGCGAAATCAGGGTTAACTTTATATGTCGCAACCTTCGCACCACGTAATCCTACTTCTTCTTGAACAGCAACCACACCAACGAGAGTACCGGAGAAATTCTTCTCACTATGTAAAGATTTAAATAGCTGAAGTAAAAGTACACAGCATGAACGGTTATCTATAGCTTTTCCGCAGATTAAGTCAGGATTAGAAAATTGATCAATTTCACTAATGTATGTAATTGGATCACCAATTTCGATGCCCATTTCGTGAACCTCGTTTTTTGAACTCGCCCCTACATCGACATAGAGCTCATAAATGGAAGGAATTTTCTTTCGTTCCTCAGGTGTTTGCAAGTGACCGGCTTTTACACCAACTACCCCAAAGTGTCCATTTACGTTTACTTTTCTGCCAATTAGGAGTGATTCAATCACGCCACCTGTTCGTTCTACTCGAATAAAACCTCTTTCATCAATATCGCGAACAACAAGCCCAATTTCATCGGAATGGGCGGAAACCATCACAGTCGGTCCCGGATTCCTTCCATGCAAATAAGCATAGATATTCCCCATGTGATCGACTTCTACCTCATCGGCATACTCTTTAAACCAGTCCGATAAGACCTGAACAACCTTCATCTCTTGCCCTGGAGTTCCTTGAATCTCAGCTAACTCTTTTAATTGATCTAGAAACTCTTGCTTTTCCACAAGTTCATCCCCCTTAAAAATAATAATCATTATAACATATTACTGAAAATTATCATTTGAATGAATTGCGTGAAAGAGGTAAGATCACCCTGCTTCTGGCCATCACTTTGCCGCCAACCTCGGCTTCACCGCTATCGTAATCGAGATTTTTCTTGTTTTAAAATAAGTGAATAAGTAACTTCCGATTATTACGATACAGCTTCCAAGCCCTTGCATCCATGTTAGTTGCTCCCCGAGTAGGATAAAGGCTAAGATCACCGTAAAGATTGGATTGAAATTTAGAAATAAACCCGATGTGGTAGCGCCTATATTTTTCACGCCAATATTCCAAAGCACCATACATACAACCGTGGAAATGATGCCTGTATAAAGGATTGCGCCGATAAAAGGCCCGTCTATATTGGCTATATGCAGCTTTGTTATGTTAAAAGGTAGAAGAACCATTAGTCCGAAAATACCGGAATATAAAACAGCCATCATTGGTGACGTGCTAGAAGATGCCCACTTGCTGCAAACGGAATAAATTCCCCAGATACATACCGCAGCTAACATCCATAAGTCTCCTGGATTAAATTGAAAAGAAAGTAAATGTTCAACCTTTCCGTTTGACATCACCAGAAGGACACCAACTAGTGAAATAGCAATAGAAAGTGCTTGCAAAGTATTAATTTTTTCCTTAAGAAAAATAAACGAACATACGGCGATAGACACGGTGATTAAGGTAGAAATGAGTCCAATGTTTATCGCTGTTGTTTGTTCTAACGCGATAAATTGAAACACATTAAATAGCGCTGCACCAGTTATCCCCATGAGTATTAAAGGTATTAATGCCTGTTTAGAAGGTGTTAGCTTTTTTTCCTTCCACCATACAATTGGAAAAAGGCAGAGGATTGCAATTGCCCAACGAATGATGGTTAACGTCATCGGTGAAGCGTGATCAACTAACACCTTTCCAATAATAAAATTTCCCGCCCATAGGAAGCTAGTTAAAAGTAGTAATAGATAATATTTTGCCATCGTTTATTTTCCTCTCCGTAACAAATAACCTGATAGAATAATTTTAACATTTTTCATCTTTGTGCAATATTTTTAATTATGTTTCGCTTTGATTTTGATATAATTGAAGATAAAAATAGTATTAAACAGAATTAAGTTCAGTTCCCATAATGGTATGATGGTATTTGCAATATAATTGAAAGTTATCATGGAGTAGGAGTAGCATTGATGAAAGATTGCCCTTGATTTTTCGGGTTTCAGCTGAACAAGGAAAGTGGCATAGCGTTAAAATATTGAAAGAGGTGAGAGCGAGTGGATTCTATCGTTAATAAAGTTCTGGATGAAATAGACTTACAAATTCTCGATATTTTACAAAAGGAAGGTCAGGTAAGTAATACGGAAATCGCAAGTCGAGTCAAGCTATCTCCTCCTGCCACACATGCAAGAGTAAAAAGATTAGATAACGAAGGATATATTAGTCAACGAGTGTCGATTTTAAATCAGGAAAAGCTTGGATTTGATTTGTTATCGTTTATTTTTATAAGTACAAATCTCCATCAAGCCGAGCAGCTCGAAGTGTTAGAAAGTGCGCTAGAATCGATGGAAGAAGTGTTAGAATTTCACCTGCTGACCGGAGAGCACGATTACTTATTAAAAGTAATGAACAAGGATCGAAAAGAACTAGAAAGATTTATAAGGAAATTGAATAAGCTTGGGATTACAAGAATTCAAACAAGCTTGTCATTGAGGGAAATTAAATATTCGACTGTTTTGCCGATATGGGGTCAAGAATAAAGGATGTGGTGTGGGTGTTGAAAGCCATCTTAGGAAGAAAAGAGACGGTATTACCGTCCCTTTCCTTTAATCAGCCTCAAGGAAAAAGCGGTATTTTTCGATCACAGCTTGTTCCAATATTCCTTCTTGGTAAAAATGCTGTGCATACAAGCATAACATCATCTCATTTTCATCTGTCATTTTAATTTTCAATAACACACGGTTGATAATGTCAGACAGTTCCTCAGGATTGTGATACATCGTGTTCCAGGCACGCACCTGCAATTCTAAATCAGCACTAAAGGCTGCAAGTTCAATATCTTCTTTAGGGACTGGTACATTCAAATGTTCGTACGGGTCCTCCAACACGTCTGTATAGATAAACCTGATTGGATTATATTCACTTAATCTATATGAGTACTTTTCACCTGCTACCGTAACAACCATTTCATCTTTACCAAATTCAATTGTTCCGTTTTCTAACACGATGTTTTCTTCTAATGATTGAATGGCACATTGGACTTGTGGTGTGATAAACCAGTAACGGTGTTCCGAGTTTAAAGTCTTCATATAATCAGTAAGGGAAGTATCTTCAAGCTTCTCTTCATCTTTCAATCTGGTATATTCCTTAGGGTGATAAAAATACCTCGCTACTAGCTCTTTCATAGTAATTGTCCACTGGCTTTCGGGACATTCAAATAATACACGAAATGCAAATCCATCAATGGTTTTCTTTAGCTCATCATAAATAAACCACTGTCCCACCTGGATTGGTTCATCACTTTCTTCCGATAAGATTCCTTTAAATATAAAATGAATAAGTGATTTTGAAGAAAAACCGCTCTCTGTATTGATATAAAGATGAAGCATATCCTCCTCCCGGTCCATCCGCTCAATAGTGGAATCGTGCAAGCTCTCAGCAAAAACCTCTTGAACAGCAGTCGGCAGAAAAGGAATCGTCTGTTTAGTCTGTTCATATGCAGCATCAAGTATTTGCTCAAACTCCTTCTCTTCGCTACGTACCCATTGCAAATAATCCTCACGCACATCTTTAGGCAATGACGGCTGATTTAATGTCCCATTTTCCAAATATGGAAGGAAACGGCTTGGAATAAGATTTATTAATCCATCCTTTACATCTTCAAGCTCTTCTTTTAAACGAGAAAAAAGATCCTCTCCTTCTTCTTGCGCTTCTCTTGCCGTTATTTCCCACTCTTCATCAGATTCGTGAATCAGGAGCAGGGTATTTTTTGCGAATCGCTCTTTTGCTTCTTTTGATAGATTCCACAAAATAATCACCTCAAGTCAGTTGGTGAAAATAGTATACTATATAATTTGACTGAGGATTCTTTGAAACTTTAAAATCTGATACACATTGTGGGCGTCTTTTGACCAATTTTGACAAGGAAGCAATCTTTGAAATGAAGAGAAAAACAGTAATGGATGAGTTATAATAAAGTTGGAAATTAAAGTATTTTCAGGGTTTTCAAGAAAATAAAATGTTGGAGAAAAATCTCCCCATGAAAATTTAATACAACCACCCATAAAAGGAGGACTATAAAAGATGGAAAATGAAAAATGTGACCAGATTCATCCTAACGGTGTGAAAGAAAAGAAGTTGGAAGTAATAGATGGGTACACAATCAAATACCATGCAAATGGGAAAACCATTTGGTCAAAAGGCAGGATTGTAAATGACCAACCTGAGGGTTACTGGGAATGGTACCGAGCGGATGGAACCATTAAACGTTCAGGGCATTTTGATGATGGAGAGCCAATTGGCGAATGGATTACGTACGATAAATTCGGCGAGAAATATAAAACAACACAACGTAGAAAAAAAGAATAGCAGGTAGGGCATAGCGACGTTTCAACAATTTTAATAAGGTTATGTTTATCTAATTAGAATCATACGAGACGTCGCTTAGCATCTAATGAATCTCTATTAATGCACAAACTGGAGGAAACGAATGGACAGTATATTAAAAAAGATAGCAAATAGGATCAATAATCAAGAAGATAGACTAGTAATTGGGATTTCCGGTCATGGTGCTTCAGGGAAAACAACGTTTGCAAATCATCTTGTTAAGCTACTGGGACACAATGGTGTGAATTATATGAACACGGATCCATATATTATTGGCTCCAATCTTAGGCAGTACGCTGAAATCGATTTTAAATATAACAATGAATCTCATCGATTTAAAATGACTGCTTGCCATCCTGCTGCCCATAATATAGAAGCATTAGAAAGAGACATACATATGATTCGAAAAGGCTTGGATTTTTATACAATAGGGACGAGTTATTCAAAGAGCATACTGATTTCATCCCAGAAAAAGGTGAATATCGTAGAAGGCATGAGTATTGCATTTATAGACCCCGAATTAATCGACTTGAAAATCTACTTATATACAGATGGAGAAACGGAGCTGATTAGAAGAGGTGTTCGAGATGTCTCAGAAAGAGGGACGGATAGGAACTATTTAAACCAATCTCATCATGAGCGCAGAATTCAATATGAACTTTTCATGCATCCGTATCATCGGAATTTCGATATTGTTATAGAGAATTCTAATCAAGATTTTCGCGTGGAAAAAGGGTTTTAATTGTAATTATAGAAAGGGGAAGAGTGTTTGGAGAAAAACGAACAAGGACTTCTTTATATTAATATGTTCATTGGCACACTAGGTCTTATTCTTATTATTGTAGGAGCTATTAAGTATTACGAAGTTGTTGGAAATTCTACTTATTTTATTCTGTTTTCTGGCTTTATATTGACAATGATTTATATGAATTTTCTTGAAAAAAAAGCAGGAATAAGCAATAGAATAATATGGACCAGATCCTTATTAGCAATTTTAACTTTAATAATAATTTCCTATTTTTATTTCGATATGTGATTTTCATTTTACCCTGAAGTTTAAAGTTCAAGAATTATTTACTGACTATTTAAAAATGAAACTTATTTAGGATTAGAAAAGTATATATACTATTAGAAGTTTTGTGGGGGGGGGTTAAAACATGGAGAAAACCAATACTAAAGCAGTAATCTCGTTAACATTCGGGATCCTTTCCATCCTGATTCCCATCGGTGGGTTAATCTTTGGCATCGTTGGTGTTGTTATGTCGAGAATGGCTGTGAAAGCAATTGCAGCATCAAATGAAAAAGGAAGCGGGATGGCAACTGCTGGATTAATTACCGGCCTGGTTGGTATCGTCTTTCAATTCCTTGGCGTGCTTGGAATAATTGCCTTCTATAATGTAAGTACCATAGGTTAGGTTATTTTTGTTTTTTCTGAAGTAATTCCCTGATTGATAAACTATTATGAAAGCCCAATCAAAATGTACTTTAAGGGAAAACGAACAAACTTTATAATCAAACCATTAGTTCTCGAGAACACAGCCTTCAATTAATCTCTCGTATCCTATTTAAGGAGCTAAACAAATGAATTTAGGAACACCAATAGCAATAGGAAATACAGCAAGAATTTATCTTCATGAAAACACGATTGTAAAATTATTTAATGACGATTTGCCGGATTCGGAATCTTCTAAGGAAGCTGATAAGCAAAAGTTTGCCTACTCCTGTGGACTTTCTGTACCGAAAGTTTTAGATGTCACTCGGATAGACGGGAAGCAAGCAATTTTAATGGAGCATATAGAAGGGAGAACACTTGGGGAACTCCTATTTAAAGACATGGAACAAGCAGAGCATTATATCAATATTTCTGTTGAGGTCCAGCAAAAAATACATAGTTTTGCCGCTGACTCTCTTGAACCCATCTGAAAAACTAAGAGGGCAAATCGAATCAGCGCCTCTTTTGAATCTAAAACAAAAGACTGCTTTACTACAAAAATTAGATTCCATGACATTTGAGAAAAGGCTCTGTCACGGAGATTACCATTTATACAACCTGATTATGGAAGATGACAATGTGAGCATTGTTGATTGGGTGGATTCCAGTGCAGGGGATATTTGCGCTGACATATATCGGACGTATTTGCTATATTCACAGTTCTACGAGGAATTAGCGGAACTGTATTTAACTCTTTATTGTAAAAAAAGCGGGTTGTCAAAAGAGGAGGTTTTTCAATGGGCTCCAATCATAGCAGGGGCTAGATTATCTGAAAATGTCTCAACAGAAAAACCTGAACGTCTTCTGGAGATAGTAAATCGATACTGTCCTTGTTAATATCCAGGTAATGACTTAATTAGTGGTTTGTGTTTTAAGGTTAAATAGGATTCTCTAAAAATTTGAATGAGACCTGTACAGGATTCTGGATGGAAAAGGGGGGGGGATAATATGATACTACATACTGAAACTTTTGGGGCAGGGGAACCAATCGTATTTTTACATACTGGCCTACAAACTGGCATGACGGATTTTGAGGAGCAACGGGAATATTTCAAGACAAACTATAAGGTAATTGTTCCTGATTTGAGAGGACACGGCAAATCCAAGTCAAATGATATAGTTAATTTTTATCATGATTCTGCGAATGACCTGCTCGATACACTCCATCACCTTGAGGTAGACTCTGCCCACATTATTGGCTGCTCACTTGGGGCTCTGGTTGGAGTTTTCTTTGCAAAGCGTTATCCCGAAAAGGTTAAAACATTGACTCTTTCAGGTATCATACCGGAAAAACCTTCAGATTGGACTGAGATTCAAAGAAATGAATTTGAACGGTTGTCTCAACTTGTGGAAAATAAGGAATTGGCAGGCTATTTTAATCATCTTCACGGCGAAGGATGGCAAAAGTTTATTGATATGGTTCAAAAAGCGGACTCCTATCCTTTTGGAGAAACAGCAGACTTAACAGCTTTGGAGATGCCAATATTATTCATGGTAGGGGAAGGGAACAGGAATGAGACGAAAGGAGCTATTCTTTATCCTCCAACAAATAAGAATATCCATGTATCTATTATTCCATTTGCAGCGCATTTAGTTCATTCAGAACAACCTCAAATATTTTCTAATTGGACAGACGTCAGCTGAAATCTTAAAATGCTGGCGTTTTTTGCTTTCTTCCGAATAGTAGTAGGGGTTAATTTTTAACTGACTCTATTCAAAACCATCCTATCGGTAAAAACCACTTTTACGGTTAAAATAGTATATAAAATAGAGCCAATTGCAACTCGAAGGAGTGAAAAGGATGTATAAATACAGTGACGACAGTTTGGCATTACATACAGATCTGTATCAAATTAATATGGCAAAAACCTATTGGGAAGATGGCATCCATAATAAAAAAGCGGTTTTTGAATTGTTTTTTAGAAAGCTGCCGTTTGGAAACGGGTATGCGGTATTTGCCGGGCTTGAACGGATAATCCGTTATATTGAAGACTTCCGTTTCAGTGACACGGATATTCAGTATCTTCGAGAAGAAGTCGGATATGAAGAGGACTTTTTACAATATTTAAAGGAACTGCGCTTCACTGGAAGCATCCGCTCCATGAAAGAGGGAGAACTGGCTTTTGCGAATGAACCGCTGTTAAGGGTTGAAGCTCCTCTCGCACAGGCCCAACTTCTGGAAACAGCTTTACTAAACATTGTTAACTTCCAAACTCTCATTGCGACGAAAGCGGCGAGAATCAAGCAAATGGTGGAAGATGATGTTGTAATGGAATTTGGTACTAGAAGAGCTCAGGAAATGGACGCAGCAATCTGGGGAACCCGTGCCGCCTATATCGGAGGCTTTAATGCAACAAGCAATGTTAGAGCAGGAAAGCTGTTCGGCATACCGATCGCTGGAACGCATGCCCATTCAATGGTCCAGGCGTACAAGGATGATTATACTGCTTTTAAAAAATATGCAACCTCGCACAAAGACTGTTTATTCCTTGTCGACACCTACGATACATTGAAAGCGGGCGTTCCAGCAGCGATTCAAGTGGCAAAAGAGATGGGGGATAAGATAAAATTTAAAGGCATTCGCTTGGATAGCGGTGATTTAGCCTATTTATCTAAAAAAGCGAGACAAATGCTAGACGATGCAGGTTTCCATGATACCAAGATTATCGCCTCAAATGACCTTGATGAATATACGATTATGAACTTGAAAGCGCAGGGAGCCTTGATTGACACTTGGGGAATCGGGACAAAGCTGATTACCGCATATGACCAGCCTGCACTTGGAGCAGTCTATAAAATTGTCTCCATAGAAGATGATGCCGGTAAAATGACTGATACGATAAAAATTTCCAGCAATGCAGAAAAAGTATCTACCCCCGGTTTAAAAAATGTCTACAGAATTATTAACAAAAGCAATGGCAAATCAGAGGGAGATTATATTGCGCTGGCAGAGGAAAATCCCCAAGAAGAAGACAAAATTAAAATGTTCCACCCTGTTCATACTTTTATCAGCAAGTTTGTAACGAATTTTGAAGCAAAGGACCTACATCATACTATATACGAGGATGGTAACCTGGTTTACAATCTGCCGTCACTGCAAGAAATCAGAGACTATTTCCAAAATAGCATAGAGCTTTTATGGGATGAGTATAAGCGTTTGATGAACCCAGAAGATTATCCTGTGGATTTAAGTGAAAAGTGCTGGAATAACAAGATGGAAAATATCCACGAGGTCAAACAGAGGGTACAAGCGAAGCAAGAGAATGATAGGTAATGCTTCTCGATGTTTGTCTCCGCTCTGATGATGGTATTATAATAAGAGAATATTCGTGAAAAATAAGGAGAGTGAAACGGGAAGATGGGGACATTGCAACAGCAAATTGTTGAAGAAATGAAAGTGAAGCCGGAGATTAATCCGAAAGAGGAAATTCGAACAAGCGTCGATTTGATGAAAAACTATTTGAAAAAGTATTCTTTTTTAAGATCTCTTGTACTCGGAATTTCCGGAGGCCAGGATTCCACACTAGTCGGAAAGCTAGCGCAAACAGCGGTAAATGAATTGAACGAAGAGAACGGTACAGACGAATACCAGTTTATTGCTGTTCGCCTTCCTTACGGTAAACAGGCAGATGAAAGTGATGCGCTTGATGCAATCGAGTTTATTAAGCCAAGCAAATCGTATACGGTTAATATCAAAGCAGCTGTAGATGCCAGTGCAGCGGCTATGAGAGAAGCGGGCGTGGAACTCTCAGATTTTACAAAAGGAAACGAAAAAGCCAGAGAGCGCATGAAGGTGCAATACAGTATGGCAGCGATGAACAATGGCGTTGTCTTAGGAACGGACCACTCTGCAGAGGCGATAACAGGTTTCTTTACAAAGCACGGAGACGGAGCGGCAGATCTAGTGCCAATTTTCCGCCTGAACAAGCGCCAGGGAAGAGCACTTCTGCAAGAGCTTGGAGCTCCAGAACATCTATATACGAAAATACCCACAGCCGATCTAGAAGATGATCGCCCATTGCTTGCAGACGAAGACGCACTCGGCGTGACCTACAACGAGATCGATGACTATCTTGAAGGAAGAGAAGTATCAGAAATAGCAGCCAAAACGATTGAAGGTCATTTTCTGAAATCGAGACATAAGAGAGAACAGCCTATCTCTGTTTTTGATGACTGGTGGAAAGAATAAATATTTTGATTTGTTAGCCGGCAAGGATAGACCTTGTCGGTTTTTTGATGTAAAATTTTACATATAATAGAAAGGAGTGAGAATGAATGATATTAAAAAAGCGTGAGATCCCTCTGGAACTCCAGTTATTAAGATCGCTCAGACCCAGAATGCAATTTAGTGAAAAAGAGGAAAGTTACTATCAGCACAAAGAAAAAGGGTTTGAAGGGGAACTCCACTTTGATAAATGGGCAGAGCCGTTGAAGGATATAATCTTCTTAAATGATCTGAATATCCTCTATAATAAAACCAACTGTCAAATTGACTCCATTGGAATTTCTTCCTCCACCATTCATATCTTCGAAATCAAAAACTTTGAAGGCGACTACACCATTAAAGAAGGTAAATGGTACTCCCCAAAAGGATTTGTGGTAAATAACCCCTTAATACAGCTTGAAAAGGCAGAAACCATAGTGAACCAACTTGTCAAAAACTTTGGCTATTCTCTAACCGTTCAGCCACACCTTATCTTCATCAATCCCGACTTCCATTTGTATGATGCTCCCTCAAATCTTCCGATCGTTTACCCAACCCAATTAGTTCGCGTCAAAGAAAAACTACAACGGCACTGCACAAAAATTACCCGAACCGAAACCCAGTTTGCTGAAAAATTATACTCAATAAATATGGACAAATCCCCCCATGCGAATCTTCCTGAATATAAATATGAATCTCTTCGAAAAGGAATTGTTTGCCCTAATTGCAGAGTGTTTTATAAGTCAATGGCGAAGTGCTTTTATTGTGAATCGTGTGAAGAGAAGGAGAGTTGTTATGAGGCTGTATTGCGAAGTGTGGAAGAGTTCAAAACACTATTTCCGGATTGTAAAGTGACTACTACTCAGATTCAAGAATGGTGCGGTATTGTGCAGGATAAGAGGACGATAAGGAGAGTTCTTGTGGAAAATTACAAGGGGCAAGGTTTGAAAATGGGGAATTTTTATCTTTGAGTGGCAGAGTTGGATATGTGATAAGTAGAATTGATCGTGGATTATGTATGAGAATGGGCGAAGTAATTACATGAAAAGTGGGGTTGAAGCTGGATGATGTACATTCCAGAGTGGAGAAAGTACATGAAAAGTAAGGTTGGCGCCGGATGATGTACATTCCCGGGCAAAGAAAGTACATGAAAAGAGGAGAAGGCAGCGGATGATGTACATTCCAGAGCGAAGAACGTACATGAAAAGAGGAGAAGGCAGCGGATGATGTACATTCCAGAGCGAAGAACGTACATGAAAAGAGGAGAAGGCAGCGGATGATGTACATTCCCGGGCAAAGAAAGTACATGAAAAGAGGAGAAGGCAGCGGATGATGTACATTCCAGAGCGAAGAAAGTACATGAAAAGAGGAGAAGGGAGCGGATGATGTACATTCCCGAGCAAAGTAAGTACATGAAAAGGGGAGACGTGGCCAGATGATGTACATTCCCGAGCAAAGTAAGTACATGAAAAGGGGAGACGTGGCCAGATGATGTACATTCCCGAGCAAAGTAAGTACATGAAAAGGGGAGACGTGGCCGGATGATGTACATTCCAGAGCGAAGAAAGTACATGAAAAGAGGAGACGTCAGCGGATGATGTACATTCCCGTGCAGAGTAAGTACATGAAAAGGAGAGACAGCTGCGGATGACGTACTTTCCCGGTCAAAGTAAGTACATGAAAAGGGGAGACGTGGCCGGATGATGTACATTCCCGAGCTAAGAAGGTACATGAAAAGAGGAGACCTCAGCGGATGATGTACATTCCCGAGCAAAGTAAGTACAGGAAAAGGAGAGACGTCAGCGGATGATGTACAATCCCGGTCAAAGTAAGTACATGAAAAGGGGAGACGTGGCCGGATGATGTACATTCCAGGGCGAAGAAAGTACATGAAAAGAGGAGACGTCAGGGGATGATGTACATTCCCGAGCAAAGTAAGTACATGAAAAGGAGAGACGTCAGCGGATGATGTACAATCCCGGTCAAAGTAAGTACATGAAAAGGGGAGACGTGGCCG
>NZ_JAIQDB010000006.1 GCF_020037475.1 Sutcliffiella deserti | reverse complement strand
CCCGCACCGCCCCGCGGAAAGCGATCACCTGAAACGGAAAGAAACAGGGAGTTAAAGAATACTCTAAAATTTCATGGTAGCTCTTCAAGTGAAAACCTTTATGATCAATGTATATAAGGACATCACATATAAAGTGCTCTCCCCTGTGGATTGGAGTGGCAGGTGATCGACTCCTGCGGGCGATAGCGGTAGACGGGAGACCCCGCAGGCAACNCAAGTGAAAACCTTTATGATCAATGTATATAAGGACATCACATATAAAGTGCTCTCCCCTGTGGATTGGAGTGGCAGGTGATCGACTCCTGCGGGCGATAGCGGTAGACGGGAGACCCCGCAGGCAACGCCGAGGAGGCTCCCGCACCGCCCAAGGATAAGCGATCACCTGAAACGGAAAGGAACAGGGAGTTATACCAGAAACCTAACTAGTTTTCTCCCCCAGAAACCTGTTCCTAACCAAAAAAAGAGAGGTATGTATACCCCTCCCTAACAAAACAATCCAAAAAATTCAAAAAGACTTCCACTTCAACTTCGACGCTTCTTGATAGCGCTTCTCTACATCTCGCCAATTAACGATATTCCAAAAATTGTTGATATAATCCTTTTTGTCCGTTTTATATTGCAAATAATAAGCGTGCTCCCAAACGTCAAGACCTAGCAACGGAATCGTATCCCACTGTGTAAACAATTGCTGCTTTTCCGTTTGCAGGATTTCCAAGCGATGTGCGCGTGGAGCCCAAACAAGCAACGCCCAACCTACACCTTCTACCTTGTCGGCAGCTTCTGAGAAATGCTTCTTAAACTTATCATAGCTTCCAAAGTCCTTATTGATTTGCTGCATTAAACCACCTTTAGGCTGCCCCCCACCATTTGGGGACATATTATCCCAGAACATAGTATGCAAATAATGTCCTGACCCGTGGAACGCAGCCTCTCTTTCCCAATGTTTTAAAAGATCAAAATCCCCTGTTTCTCTTGCTTCTTGCATTTTCTTTTCTGCCTTGTTTAGTCCATCCACATAGCTTTTATGATGTTTTAGATGATGTAGTTCCATAATATCTCGAGAGATATAAGGCTCCAGAGCATTATAGCTATAGGGTAGCGGGGGTAATTTATGCTCTCCTATTGGTACTCTTCCATAATTTTGTCGACTTTCATTTGTCTGGGTGAGTGTTTCTACCACTTCTTCCAACTGTTGTTTTAAAAAAAGTACATCTGACTCCATTATCGTTTCTTGATATTGGATAGATTGAATGTCTCCTAGAAGTTTCCGTGCTTCCTTTAATTGATCAGAACGCTCTGCACCATTTTCTGTTATTAGCTTCAAGCACCAGTTTTCCATATCATGTAAGTATTCTCTAAATACATGTTGATTTTGGGTTATCATGTTCATCCTCCTCGCAAACTCATCGAGTTATCCTATGCAGAAAAGTAGGTAAGAGGAAAGTTGTACCGGAAGAAGAGGACTAGGAGAAGAGAAAGTTAGATTTCGAGGCGCTTATTTTATCCAACAAAAATAGCATCTAATCCTCATTGGTGGATTAGATGCTTGGTTACTTTATCGGTTACCCTGAATCATTTTTGTACGATAATCGGTTTCATAATACTCCAGCTCTTCACGGATCGATTGGAAATCGCTCTCGAGTTGTCTAATAAGCACTTTTAACGTTTCTGGTGGTGCTTCATGGAATTGAATTGAGTTCTTCCCTGTATAAGCTGAACGGCTATCTTCGTACCATGCATCGTTTCTTGGTGCAAAGAACTCCTCTATACATTGATGATAAATATTATATAATACTTTTTCGGCTGCTGATTTACGGAATGGTTCACTTTTTAAGATAACTTGGCAAGCATTATGCCCTTCATCGCAAAACACGGAAAGACGTCGGGTGTTGGACAATAACAAATTTACATAGTCCGTTCCACCTGAAGTTTCAGCGGTTAAAGATGACAATGTCACTTCGTTTAGAAAATCATTTAATTGTTGTACCGTATTTCCTAAAAAACTCTCTACTTGTTCTGTTTGAGTTTTCACAATCGTATTAGCCATTAGTAATGGACCCTCCAATTAAAGTATAAAAGACAAGTAATAATCGAAACTCCTATAAAGATACGTTGCGATTATTTTTATTATGACTCGCTTGAGCTAGGAACTCGAGTGGAGAGGACAATATATATTCTCCTTTATTCTCCAATCCTTCGAAAATCTCACGAAACTTCGGAACATCTACTCCTTCGAAATAACGAGAGAGCTCTTCTTGAGTATTGATGTAGAGGCGTTTCCGTTGTCGGAAGCCAGGGTTTTTAATCAAGCAGGTAAGGGCAATGATATCTTTGAAACTAACTTCCCTATCACCTATTTGGAAAATTGGGTCATTTTCTCCCCCAATTTCCAGCAACTCAGGAAAGGTCTTATCAAAATAGCGAATGTATAAAACATGAAAGGTTTTTTCTTTTCCATCTTCTTCAAAGGTTACTTCTGAACGATTAAAGAAATCCTCAGATGTATTTGACTGTGCTTTTTCAAGCTCATACCCTTTTACTTCCGTTATTCGCATAAATACACCCCTTAGTACTCAATCTAGTATGTACTATTATTTTACCATATTTCCCTTATTATCGTTTCAATTTTCAAACGTTTCTTGAAACTTTTCAAAAAACAAGTCCGCCTCTTCTTCGCCATCCTCAGTATTTAGTGCAAGTGGGGGAAGTTCTTTAATATCCTTTAAGCCAAAGTAATCGAGAAATTCCCTTGTTGTTCCATATAGAATGGCACGCCCAGTTCCCTCGGCCCGTCCAACTTCTTTAATGAGGGCTTTTGCTGCAAGGGTTTGGAGCGGTCGCTCACTTTTCACTCCCCGTATACTTTCCACCTCGGTTCTTGCAATTGGCTGTTTATAAGCTACAATTGCCAAGGTTTCTAAAGCTGCTTGGGAAAGTGTTTGGGAAGCTGGTGATTCAACGAGCTTTTTCAAATAGATGGAATGCTCTTTTTTGGTCGTAAGTAAAAAGGCACCAGCAAGCTCTATTATTGCTATTCCCCTATCGGGAGACTCATAATCGTCTTTTAAAGAAGCAAGTACATCAAATGCGATACCTTCCTCTAATTCAAGAACCGCACTGAGCTGCTTTAGTGTTAACCCCTCATCCCCTGCTGCAAACAGCAAACTCTCTACAATTGACTTCCAATTAATAATATCCAACTTCCTCATTTCCTCCTTCTTGATAGGACACATATATATCTGCAAAATTATTATCTTGCTCCAACAAGATGGTGTTCTTTTTTAACAACTCGAGAATTGCCAAAAAAGTAACCACAATGTATTCTTTACTGGATTCCGGGAACAAATCAAAGAAATGCTTTCTCCCCTTAAATAACCTTAAATCCTCTATAAGTTCGACCATTCTCTTTTCAATGGGAATTTCCTGTCTGGTAATTCTTGTTTGCATTGGTTTTTGCAATTTTTTTCGGCGCATAAGTTTCTGTAGTGCACCGAGCATATCGTATAAGGAAACATCCAACTTGACTGCTTCTGGTTCAACATTTTTCATCAGTTCACTTAAGTCACTTGGAGGTTTCGTATAAATATGACTTCTTTCTTCTTCCAGTTCTTTCAAATCATCCGCTGCTTCCTTATACTTACGATACTCAATTAATCGATTCATCAGCTCTTCACGAGGATCCTCCTCATACTCACCAAATTCCTCGTCCTCATCAAGTAGCTCTTCTTCATGCTTTGGCAGGAGCATTTTACTTTTAATCTCCAACAAAGTGGCTGCCATAACTAGATACTCGCTTGCAATGTCTAATTGCAATTCTTTCATCGTATGAATATAAAATAAATATTGCTCTGTAATCTGAGCAACAGGGATATCATATATATCAATTTCTAAACGGTTTATTAAATGAAGCAACAGGTCTAATGGTCCTTCAAATGCTTCCACCTTCACATTATATTCTTGCAAGATTCTTCATCCACCTAACATACTTACTTAACTATTGAATAGTATAGTGTATTCTGCCAAAATTTTATAGAGGTATAGAGATTATGATAAAATAATCTTACGTATTTAAAAAGGGGGGAAACCTTTGTATTCAACAGCCTATCTCGAATTTTTACATTATTTTCATTGCGATCGTGACTATTTTGAGTGTCATGAAGTTCTAGAAGAGCACTGGAAAGAACGTCCTGCCAATGAAAGAGAGCTGTATTGGGTAGGTCTTATCCAAATAGCAGTAGGGCTATACCATCATCGCAGAAGTAATTTTAATGGTGCGAAAAGAATGTTTGGCAATGCTAAAAAGATTATAGAGAGTGAAAAAGCTGCAATAAGTAAGCTGGCATTAGATAGTGATAAACTTTTAGAATTGCTTCAAAAACAAATTGACCTTACGGAAAATTGCCAGCCCTATACAAGCATCGATTTACCTATCACTGATACCACTTTATTACAGACATGTCAGAATACTGCCCAAAAACAAAATAAAGTTTGGGGTTCCCCAAGTGACCTTTCAAACACCAGCTTAATTCATAAACATTCCTTACGTAATAGGGAAGATGTAATTAACGAACGAGTTAAGCAGCTTAAAATGAGACAACAAACCAAAGAAAAGGATGGCTAACGCGCAGCCTTCCTTTTCTAAATAGGTGGTACTTATTAATTTGTGGCTCAGAGAAAAATCACTGCTCGATGTCACATTTCTCAATAAACGCAGTTGTGAATCCAGTTGTTAGTACAGATCTATTAGGATAAGTTTCTTTTAGAGCCTTCACCATGTTTTTTCCACAACCTTGTTTACGGTGGGATGGGCTTACACTAATATGCTGGATAGTAAAACTATCTTCTTCTTCCACTACCCCGATTATTCCGATGATATCTTCCTGTTTCCAAAGAAAAAGCTGCCAGTCTTCTTTTTCTTCATAGTCTTTCATGGTTTGCTGCAGCTGTTTTAAATCCTTTTCCGTCGGCATAAAAGACATAAGTCCCATTGCAATTTTTTCAAAGCTCTTTTTATAACGAATTAACATAGAATACCCCTCATTATCGAAAAAACTTTCTTACTAAAAATGATATTAGTATTATAGGCTTTTCAAGCAAAATGGTTCCTCTTTTTTTCGATTATCTTTCTCTTAAATATACATTCTATCCAATAGGGGATTAATTGTATACCCTTTTAAAATAAATCTTAAAATTCACGTAATAAGTTTGCCATTTCAATTGCAGATGCTGCCGCTTCCCAGCCCTTGTTACCAGCCTTTGTGCCTGCACGCTCAATTGCTTGTTCAATTGTTTCGGTAGTTAATACACCAAAGATAACAGGTACGCCCGATTGCATTGATGCTGCAGAAACTCCTTTAGCGGTTTCGTTGCAGACAAAGTCAAAATGAGGAGTAGAGCCTCGGATAACTGTGCCAAGTGTAATGACAGCATCATATTTTCCTGAATCAGCCATTCTTTTAGCTACTAGAGGAATTTCAAATGCACCTGGTACCCACGCAACATCCACTTGAGTCTCATCCACTCCATGTCTTTTTAATGCATCCTGTGCGCCACCTAATAGCTTACTAGTAATAAATTCATTAAACCGCCCAACTACAATTCCTACTTTTAGTCCTGTTCCAACTAAGTGGCCTTCAAAAATTTTACCCATGATTGTTTACCTCCATATTTTGTTTTTTCGTATAAGCAATTCCAGTTGTAGACTTAAAAGTGAAGCATATGTCCTAATTTGGAGTGCTTTGTTTTCAGATAGGTTTCATTCGCTTCTTTTGTTGGCATTTGCAATGCAATACGATCAACCACTTCAAGCTCATACCCTTTTAATCCAGCAATTTTCCGAGGATTATTTGTCAGCAGATTCATTTTTTTAATACCCAAGTCACGGAGTATCTGCGCTCCAATTCCATAATCACGCAAATCTGCACCAAAGCCTAGTTTTTCATTTGCTTCTACTGTATCATAACCTTCTTCTTGCAGCTTGTATGCTCTCATTTTGTTTAAAAGACCAATACCTCTGCCTTCCTGGCGCATGTACAATAGCACACCACTGCCAGCTTCATTAATTTGCGTAAGAGCTGCATGAAGCTGTGGGCCGCAATCACAACGATTGGAACCAAACACATCCCCAGTCAAGCATTCTGAATGAACACGAACCAACGTCGGGGAGTCTGGATTGATTTCTCCTTTAACTAACGCAATATGTTCTTTTCCGTCCACTACATTCGAATAACCAATCGCACGAAAATCGCCAAATTCAGTTGGCAATTTAATTTCTACTTCTCTTTGGACAAGTTTGTCCTTACGGTTTCGATATTGAATCATATCTTTGATGGTAATCATTTTCAAATCAAATTTATCTGCAATTTCTCTCAACTCAGGAACTCTTGCCATGGAGCCATCCTCATTCATAATTTCACAAATGACACCTGCAGGATAGGATCCGCTCATTAGAGACAAGTCTACAGCAGCTTCTGTATGACCTGCTCTCCGCAACACTCCTCCCTTTTTGGCTACAAGAGGAAAAATATGTCCAGGACGTTTAAAATCGCCTGCTTTAGCTGCCGGTGAAAGAAGCTCTAAAACTGTTGTAGATCGTTCAAAAGCAGAAATACCTGTTGTGGTCGATTTATGGTCGATGCTGACAGTGAAAGCAGTCCCATGAGAATCCGTGTTATGATTAACCATCGGCCCAAGATCAAGCTTTTCTGCGAGCTCCTCCGTGACAGGAACACAGATTAACCCTCGACCATGTGTTGCCATAAAATTAATGACAGCAGGTGTGGCTTTCTCAGCCAGAGAAACAAAATCACCTTCATTTTCACGATCCTCATCATCACAAACGATAATGACTTTCCCTGCTTGCAGATCCATCAATGCTTCTTCTATTGTATTAAACATTTCACTCATTCCAATCACCCACCCTTATTTGTATCCATGCTCTTCTAAAAATGAAGCAGAAATGCTGGATTTATTTTTAGAAGACGAATTTGATCTGTTTAGAAGATGTTCCATGTATTTAGCCAGCATGTCGACTTCAATATTTACTATATCCCCTTTTCCCTTTCCACCGAGAATCGTTTCCTTCGAGGTATGAGGAATCAGTGAAATTGTAAAAGAATCCTCTTCCACTCCAAATATCGTTAAGCTCGTGCCATCCACCGTGACGGAACCTTTAAACATCAGGTATTTTCCAATATTACTGTTTACCGATATTTGATAATATACAGCATTAGAAACACTTCTTTTGTCTTTTATTACACCTGTTCCATCCACATGGCCGCTGACAAAATGGCCGCCAAATCTTCCATTGGCAATCATAGCGCGTTCAAGGTTTACCTTAGAACCCGCCCCAAGTCCACTTAAGGAGGTAGAATTCACCGTTTCAGGCATCACATCAACCGTAAAGCGCTCAGCAGAAAAAGAAGTTACAGTTAGACATACTCCATTTACTGCGATACTATCACCCAGCTTCACGTCTTCTAATACTGTCCTAGCTGAAATGTCCAGTATTATTGCCTGATCACCACGAATAACCTGTTTCACTGTACCAATCTCTTCAATAATTCCAGTAAACATTCATACCCCTCCTTACTTTGGAACAGACACAATCTTAAGATCAGATCCTATCATTGTGTATTCCTTTATCTCTAGATCGATGCATTCTTCGATTGTTTCAAATCCTTCTCCACCTATTATGCCAGGGGCCATACTTCCTCCAATTAACTTAGGAGCCAAATAGGTTAATAGCTGATTTATGGCTCTTGCTTTTAAGAAGCTTCCATTTACGGTTGCCCCACCCTCCACGAACAAAGAAGTGATTCCTCGTTGCCCAAGCTGTTCTAATAGAAGATGAACATCGATTTTTGTTGTGGAAAGCCTGATGATTTTCACATACTCACTCTCGAACGCATGAATTTTTTCTTCGTTCACATTAGAGCCAGTAACAATCAGTGTCGGTGCTTCCTTGTCTGTCACAACCTTTGCACTAGATGGCATTCTTAATGTTGTATCTAAAACAACACGAATAGGATTTTTACCACCGTTAGGTAACCGTGTAGTCAAACTTGGATTGTCAGCTATAACCGTTTCTACGCCAACAAGAATGGCATCATGCTGGTGCCTGTAACGGTGCACATCAAGACGAGCATCTTCGCTGGTGATCCACTTGCTTTTTTTCGTAACTGTTGCGGTTTTTCCATCCAGACTAGAAGCCGTCTTTAATGTGACAAACGGTCTTTTTGTTTGTATGTAGTGAAAAAAGATCATGTTTAACCTTTGCGCTTCTTTTTCGCAAACACCTATCTCCACACTAATGCCGGCTGCTCTCAGTTTCTTGATTCCATTCCCTGCCACTAGTGGATTTGGATCAACGGATGCTATGACAACTCTGCTTACTTTTTTCTCAATTAAAAGATCAGAACAAGGTGGAGTTTTGCCAAAGTGACTGCAAGGCTCTAACGTTACATAGACTGTTGCGCCTTTTGATTTATCACCAGCCATTTGAAGTGCGTTCACCTCTGCATGAGCTTCCCCTGCTTTCAAGTGCGCACCAAAGCCAACGATCTCGCCATCCTTTACTATCACAGATCCTACTACAGGGTTGGGAGAGGTCTGCCCTGAAGCTTTTTCAGCTAAACTTATGGCAAAATTCATATAATAACGATCGTCCATAATCCTCTCCACCTTTCAAAAAATAAAAAACCACTAAGAAAAGTCCTAGAGGTTTTGGGAGTAAAATTGCGTATAGGTAAATAAACAGTGTTCAACTTGTGAATTTTCACTGCTCAGCAACTTATCATCCTTCTCCCATCCAGACTTTCACTGTCGGCCCTGGAATTTCACCAGATCCACCAGAATATTAAGTAAGCCGTACCTACTGTATTGGAATACAGATACTAACTTAGGCAATAAACTGGGTCACGGACTAAGAAGCAATCAACAAACCGCTTCATCACCGCCGGTAGGGAATTGCACCCACCCCCGAAGGACATAACTATGTAATTGTATGATTCCTAATTATATTAGCATATCTTTCGAATAAAGAAAATTTTATTGTGTTAGTTTGTCACTAAAACCTATTCGAAAAAATACTATTCCAAAGGTTATTAGTAACCTGTAAGCTTTTACGCATGCAGAAATCGTCATTATTATACAATAAAGAACCAATAAATTAGTCCCCAAATAAGAGACATTCCTAATAATACGAATGCTAAAATCATATTAGAATTTTTCATTTTACTACCTCTTTCAACAAATATAAAAATAGAGAGCATTTCTGCTCCCATCTCAGCCATTTTATTATTCTGCGTCAAACACTTCTACTTTTTCCATTGTGTCGCCGTTTTGCATTTTTCTTGCTGTTTCAAGACCAGTTGTCACTTTACCAAACACAGTGTGCACGCCATTTAGGTGTGGTTGTGGATCATGTACGATAAAGAATTGACTAGAACCTGTATCTCTTCCAGCATGTGCCATTGATAGGCTGCCAGCTTCATGTTTATGAGGGTTACCTTCTGTTTCACATTTTATTGTTGTACCGCTTCCACCAGCACCAGTACCAGTCGGGTCTCCACCTTGGCTTACAAATCCAGGAATAACACGATGGAAAGTTACACCATTATAAAATCCTTCGTTAGCAAGCTTTTCAAAGTTAGCAACCGTGTTAGGAGCTTCGTTTGGGTAAAGTTCAAACTCAATCTTTTCACCGTTTTGCATAAGTATGTATCCTTGTTTTTTCATTATGAAACATCTCCTTTAAAGGTTCTATTAATCAGTCTTAATCATACAGGATTCTTCTTGTAAAGGAAAGTAAGATGGCATGTAAACCAATAGATTGATTAGTTAAATGGAAACTTTACCGCATATTTGACCGTTTGCTCCTTGTTTTTACTCCATTTGTAAGAACAAGTGTCAGTTTCTCATCCAATTCGTAACAGATCAGTTTAGGCTACCAATCTAAAAGGTCGATCTTTCATATATCCGCTAGTTGAATGGTACCTTCTGACTTTTTCAGAGAACCTTCTGACTTTTTCAAGCATCCTTCCGACTTTTTCTGAAAACCTTCTGACTTTTTGCACTCACCTTCTGTAATTTCCCACTAAATTCCATGCTAATTACACAACATGGCGCCTGAACGCTGGACGCTGGCTGCTTAACCTGTATAAATTATCCACTACTGGAACTTTCCTAAACCAATATAAAAGCCACCCTGAAATTTCAGGGTGACACTTTTACCAATCATTTTAATATTTTGGATTTAGACTGCAATGGTAAGTCTAATCTCACAAGGTCCTCAAACGTTTCTCTTTTTATCACAAGCTGTGCTTCGCCGTTTTCCACAAACACAACGGCAGGTCTTGTAATACGATTATAATTGTTTGCCATAGAATAACCATAGGCACCTGTGCAGAAAACCGCAAGATGGTCTTCGTGGTTCGCTTTTGGTAAAGGCAGGTCCCAAATCAGCATATCACCAGACTCACAGCACTTTCCTGCAATGGAAACCGTCTCTTCTGCTATATCATTCACTCGGTTGGCTAGGACTGCCTCATATTTTGCTTGATAGAGTGCAGGGCGAATATTATCACTCATTCCTCCGTCTATCGCTAAATATTGTCGAATGTTAGGTATTTCCTTCTTGGAGCCGACAGAATAGATGGTTGTTCCGGCATCTCCCACTAGGGATCGGCCTGGTTCAATCCAAATTTCCGGCATTTGTAGGTTGGTTTCTTTTACATATGCTTGAACATCACGGATAATTTCTTCTACATAGACGGAAGCAGGTAATGGATTGTCTTCTTTGGTATAGCGAATTCCAAAGCCGCCCCCAAGGTTGACCACTCTAGCTTCAAAGCCATTCTCTTCTTTCCATTGCTTTAACGTCTCAAAGAGCTTTCCTGCCGCCATTTTAAAGCCTGTCGTCTCAAATATTTGGGAACCTATATGACAATGAATACCTAATAAATCCAAATGGGTTGCATCATTGGAGAGCTTCATCGCTTTTTCTGCCTGACCACTCTGCAAATCAAAGCCGAACTTGGAATCTTCTTGTCCTGTCAGAATGTAGTCATGAGTATGTGCTTCAATTCCTGGTGTGACACGGAGCAAGATTGGCATGGTGTATCCGTATTTTTCACATATTTCCTCAAGCAGATTCAGTTCAAGAAAGTTGTCGACCACCACACAACCAATTTTATGCATTACAGCCATATCCAGCTCTTCATAGCTTTTATTATTGCCGTGAAAATGAATACGTTCTACAGGAAAATCGGCCGCTATTGCGGTATATAACTCTCCACCAGATACCACATCAAGGGATAGTCCTTCCTCTTTTGCCAATTGGAACATGGCAATGGAAGAAAATGCTTTACTTGCATAGGCTACCTGTGCAGATACGCCCAAGTTTTTAAACGTTTCTTGGAAATTACGAGCTCTTTCACGAATAAGCGCAACGTCATATATATATAAGGGCGTTCCATACTGATTAGCCAAACTAATCGTATCCACTCCGCCAATTTCTAAATGTCCTTTTTCATTCACCTTACTTGTTCCATGAAAGTACATATGCTTTTCTCCTCTTAGCTTAGTCTCTTTCTACTTCTTTACTTGTACCATATTCCAACCAGAATAAAAGGGAAGGGTACTTGACCTAGTTTTTATTGTGTAAGAAAAAAACAGCTAAACAGAACTCTTTTAGCTGTCTGTGACAGGAATCCTCAACCAATTTTTCACTATCTTTATGAAAAGAGCCTTATTAAATTAAATAAACTCTATCATATCTAATATAAGCTATCAAGCAAATATTCTTTTAACTTGACTTATCCGGCTGTCGGAAACGGTTCTTTGGATGGACGATACTAGGCCTTACTTTAGCACCAGGTGTACTTCGTCTTATTAAAATCATAAAGAGCGCTTTTGGACTGAAAGGAATAAACGGCCATAAATAAGGGGTATTTAGCGAGCGGATGCTAACTAGAAACAGGACAAATGCAGTCACCCCTATAATCAGACCCGGAGCATGGAACATTGCCACGATTGCCAATAATATTAGGCGAATGATTTTGTTGGCGACACTTAATTCATAACTTGGTGTTGTAAAGGACCCAATCGCAGCTACCGCAACATACAAGATTACTTCAGGAACAAACAAACCGACGTCGATTGCGATTTGCCCGATAAGAACCGCAGCAATTAATCCCATTGCGGTAGAAAGTGCGGTAGGCGTGTGAATCGCAGCAAGCCTTAAGAATTCTATCCCGATATCTGCGAGAAAGATTTGCATGACTATCGGTATGTTGGACTGCTCATTCGGCCCTACAAAGCTAATGGCATCGGGGAGCATATCGGGTTCCAACACCATGAGAAACCAGAGTGGCAAAAGAAACAAGGAAGCAAGGATTCCTAAGAAACGTACCCATCGCACGAATGTCCCGACGGCAGGTGATTGACGATATTCCTCCACATGTTGCACGTGATGGAAATAAGTCGTTGGTGTGATGATTACACTAGGCGAGGTGTCTACCATTATAAGAACATGTCCTTCTAACAAATGGGTCGCAGCAACATCTGGCCTTTCAGTAAATCGAACTAGCGGAAATGGATTAAAGCCTTGTTTCACGAGAAATTCCTCTACCGTTTTATCTGCCATTGTCAGTCCATCGATATTAATTTTTTTCACTTCTTTTCGAACCGTATCCACAAGATCCGGGTTCGCGACATCTTTTATGTAAGAAAGGCATATATCCGTTTTTGAGCGTTCTCCAATTTGAAAAATCTCATTACGTAAACGTTCATCTCTAATTCTTCTGCGAGTTAATGCTGTATTAACAATAATGTTCTCTACATATCCATCCCTTGCTCCACGCACAACTTTTTCAGTATCAGGTTCTTGTGGTGTTCGACCAGGGTAGGATCTTGTATCAACAACAAATCCACTTTCTTCCCCTTCAAGCAGAATAATAATCAATCCACTGAGCACCTGATCTACCGCTTCATCCAGAAACTCGATATTTTCTACTTGCTGATGCACCAGACGGTTATGGATTATTTCCTTTGTCTTGCTTGATCTTCTTTCAACATCATTTAGATGAACAAGTTCTTCCATCAGTTCAATAATATAGGCTGTATCACATAATCCATTTACATAGTATATATTCAATTCTTTCCCTAGAACTGTTATCTTTCTGACACCTAAATCAAAGCTTTCTGACAAGCCTACTCTTTCTTTAAAAAAATTCTCATTACTCTTCAGACTTGGTGAAACTTTCACCTTCTCCATTCCATTGTGAGACATCATACCCGCTCCTTTCCAATATTATTTCCACTGCTTTACAGGTAATAGGTGACCCTATCTTCACATCATCTTTTCTGTTCATCTTCCCTATGTCACCGATTCCCACTATGATTGGCACATCTATCGTATCTAAACAATAGACTGTATCTCCGTTAATTCTTCCAGTATCCATTTCCTGAATACCACTTTTATCTACGCCATAAGATGATACTTGTAAATCACGATCGACGGTGATATTCACCTTTGTCCACTCCGATTGATGTGTTTTGGAAGCAACCGCAATAATACCTAATACCTCTATTTGCGGATCAGCAGCTACATGTTTCAGGGCATTTTCTCCTGCCCCTTCACCTAAGAAACCACTATCATCAAACATTACAAAGACAGGTTCAGACTTTGCCTGTAAAATAAGCCTGACAATCTCTTTACCACTCAATACAGTAGGATTACCATATGAACTCGAGATACAGCGGCCTCCATATCGCTTTGCAACATATTGAATCGTCTTCTTCGCATATTCATCACCATCCGTAACTAGTATGACCCGTCTTTTTTTCATGATTACTTATCCTTTCGGCTTGAAAATTAGTGCCACTATAAAGGCAAATAATATTGCGGAAGAAATTCCTGCTGAGGTTAATTCAAAGATACCCATACCAATGCCGATAAAGCCGTGTTTTTCAGACTGGTGCATCGCCCCGTGTAGAAGTGAATGTCCGAAGCTTGTAATAGGAACGGTAGCACCGGCGCCAGCAAAATCAATCAGCTTGTCATATAAGCCGAATCCATCCAGGACAGCACCTGCAACCACAAAGCTACTCATTACATGCGCCGGTGTCAGCCTAAAAAAATCAAGTAACAGCTGTCCTATCACACAGATGAGTCCACCGACTACAAAAGCAATAAAGTATTCCATCAGCGTTCCACCCTTTCCAGTACTACTGCATGTGCAATCGTCGGAATCGATTCCTTTTGCTGGATCATCGTTGGACTTAAGAGAGCGCCTGTTGCTACCACCATCACTTTATTTAAGGCGCCTGTTTTCAGTTCATGAACAATATGACCGTATGTCACGACTGCTGCACAACCACACCCGCTGCCACCTGCAAAAACCTCTTGATCGGGCCGGAATATCATTAAACCACAGTCATTGTGAATCGTAGATATATCGTAGCCTTCCTCTTTTAATAATTCTTTCAAAATAGGGGTTCCTACTCCTGACAGATCCCCTGTGAGAATTAAATCATAAGCTTCGGGTTGAATATTCAGATCATCCAAGTGAGCTTTTATCGTATCAGCAGCTGCGGGAGCCATCGCTGATCCCATATCAAAAGGATCGGTTATTCCTAAATCCATCACACGTCCGATGGTGGCAGAGGTTATTTTAACGTCTCCCACCTCTTTACTGACAAGTGCCGTGCCTGCACCAGTAACCGTAAAAGTGGCAGAATCAGGCTTTTGTCCCCCGTATTCTGTAGGATAACGGAATTGTCTTTCCGCAGTTGCATTATGACTGCTCGTTGAAGCTAAAACTCGATTAGCAAAGCCTGCATCGACTAAAGAGGCCGACATCGCTAACGTTTCCATGGAGGTGGAACAGGCACCAAACATACATAAAAACGGAATTTGATGATGACGTGCAACATAGTTGGACGTAACGTTTTGGTTCAACAAATCTCCTGCAAGAAAAAAATCAATATCTTTAAACAGGAGATCCACCTTTTCTAAACAAGATTTGATGGACTGCTCCATTAATCTTCTTTCAGCAAGCTCCCAATTATCTTCCCCGCAATGGAGTTCTTTGTGGGTGTTATCGAAATGGGAGCCAAGGGGACCATCGGATTCTTTTGGTCCTACAGCCGTTCCTGTTGAGAAAATATAGATAGGATTTTCATAGACCCATGTCTGTTTCCCTGTTAATCTCACTTCACACCTACCTCCTTATCCGGTAAAGCTCATATTCATTAGATAGCGAACCATTCCAACCACATAAGCTGCCACCACCCCAAAAACAATTACGCTTCCAGCAAGCTTAAACATATTTGTTGCCACACCTAATACCAAACCCTCGCTGCGATGTTCCATCGCAGCACTTACCATCGAATTTGCAAATCCCGTAACCGGAACTGCAGACCCCGCTCCAGCAAACTGCCCTAGTTTGTCATAAACACCAAACCCAGTTAAAAGAGCAGCAAACAATATCAACGTAGCAACAGTAGGGTTTCCTGCTTGCTTTTCCGAAAAATCAAATACACGAATATAGAAATTCTGAATTCCTTGTCCGATTAAACAAATGAAGCCTCCCACCAAAAATGCTTTAAGACAGTTTAAAAAATAGGGTGGTTTTGGCTGGAATTTTTTTATATTTTCTTTGTAATTATCTTTTAGTTTCTTCTCACTCATACTGCCACTCCTTTTTATAAATCCACGAAAACAAGCCAATGATAGAGCGAGCCTACTATTTTCCCGAAAACAATCGCCATCAGAAGTATAGCCATCTGCCCATCCACCCCAATGCGTTTAGCAAGGATTGGAAGGACATTTAGCACTTCGGTTAACGCCGCTGCCAGTAACCCGACAAACACTCCACAAAACAGACCTATCGGTATTGCCAAAAAGGACGGAAGGTTAAAGCTCACACTATTTAAGCTAATCCAACTGCCAAATAATGCTCCTCCAATAACCCCCCACTCGTAACTAAATACAAATTTCGTTGTCTTAGTCAGCTGAGTTAAACGCGGAATAATTCCAAGCACCGCTAAGAATGCCACAAACCCTGATCCTACCGCTAAACCGCCCGCCAATCCTAGAAACACAACAAATATAATGCTAATGGTCATCGATTTTTTTGGTACTTTCTTTATTTTCATTCATAACAACATACCGGTCTAAGTCCTGTTGGTAATTGAACATTTCTACTTCTAGCGGGCTTGGCTCTTCATTAATACGCTTACGAAACACATGATTGAAAAATAAGATCATTCCAAGGCCTAAGCCAATAGAATAAGGAATCTGCAACAGTAGAGGCTTTTCATCCTCTAATCCTGTGATTGTCTTAAATATCTTCTGATGAACAATCCGCATACTTACATCCTCATGGAAATTCATAATAGCAAGGGCCGCTCCAAAAAATAATAGGAGCCAAACTCCTGCAAAAAACATAGGCCGAAACCTTTTTTGCTTATAAACCACTTCAATAATGGTCTGTACAGGTCCAAAAGTCTGCACCTCTAATGTGGGATCTACCTTCTGCAATTCTTTAATTACCTGCATTACATCCACAATGACAATGGATTTATCACTCATATTCACCTGATGAACTGCAATCTTACTAATACGTTGGACAACTGCGTCACTTGCAACAAGTTGCGCAACATCTCCTATGGTGATTCTTTGATTAGGTTTTGCTTGAATACGATGACGCAGCCGAATATACAACATTTTCTCCATCTCCGAACACATCCTGCCAAAACAGATTGTATATGTAGTATGGATTAGTGGGAGAATTACCATGCAAAGGAAAAAACAACGGCAAGAATTACCACTTATGATAGAAGGGGAACTAGTAGAGAAAACGGAGGAGCTTGAGGTTTTCAAAGTAGTTAGTGCGCAAACTCCAGTACATCATTCTCGGACTTCCTTGCTTTTCATGTACTTACTTTGCTACTGAATGTACATCATCTCTCCGCTTTGTTGCTTTTCATGTACTTACTTTTCTCTTGTTGATACATCATCCGTGGGCTTCTCTGGTTTTCATGTACTTACTGTGCTTCTGAAGGTACATCATTCATCCGCTTTGCTGCTTTTCATGTACTTACTTTTCTCTTGTTGATACATCATCCGTGGGCTTCTCTGGTTTTCATGTACGTACTGTGCTTCTGAAGGTACATCATTCATCCGCTTTGCTGCTTTTCATGTACTTACTTTCCTCTTGTTGATACATCATCTGTGGGCTTCCCTACTTTTCATGTACTTACTTTGCTTCTGAAGGTACATCCTTCCTCCGCTTTGCTGCGGGTCATGTACTTACTTTGCTCTTGTTGTTACATCATCAGTGGGCTTCCCTACTTTTCATGTCCTTACTTTGCTTCTGAAGGTACATCCTTCCTCCGCTTTGCTGCGGGTCATGTACTTACTTTGCTCTTGTTGTTACATCATCAGTGGGCTTCGCTACTTTTCATGTACTTACTTTGCTTCTGCAGGTACATCATTCATCCGCTTTGCTGCTTTTCATGTACTTACTTTGCTCTTGTTGATACATCATCTGTGGGCTTCTCTGGTTTTCATGTACTTACTTTGCTTCTGAAGGTACATCATTCATCCGCTTTGCTGCTTTTCATGTACTTACTTTCCTCTTGTTGTTACATCATCCGTGGGCTTCTCTGGTTTTCATGTACTTACTGTGCTTCTGAAGGTACATCATTCATCCGCTTTGCTGCTTTTCATGTCCTTACTTTTCTCTTGTTGTTACATCATCCGTCGGCTCCCTTGCTTTTCATGTACTTACTTTGCTCTCTTTGTTTGTTGACCTTTTCGTAAGGAGACGAGGGAAGTTTGTTAGTCTCTTGCGCTTAGAGCTGAACGCTGCTTAACTTTAAGTTGAAAATGTACAACGGGTACTTTTCATAATTTCCTATAACACAAAAAAACGTATGGATATCATTCATCCATACGATCTTTCATCTGTACTAATATTTTCTTTTCAAGCCTTGATACCTGTACCTGGGAGATTCCGAGACGTTGGGCAACTTCTGTTTGGGTTTGGTCTTTGTAATAGCGTAAATAGACGATAAGTTTTTCTCGTTCATCCAGATCCTCTATCGCCTCTTTTAAAGCAATTTTGTCAAACCATCTGGGTTCTGAGAGATCTGCAATCTGATCTAAAAGGGTAATAGGATCTCCATCGTTTTCGTAAACCGTCTCATGTATAGAAGAGGGCGTTCGCGATGCTTCCTGTGCAAGTACCACTTCTTCTGCTGAAATTTCCAGAAAATCTGCAATTTCATTAATTGTAGGTACCCTGCCATAGCGTTTTGATAATTCATCTTTGGCTTTTCTGATTTTATTGGCCATTTCTTTTAAGGAGCGACTTACTTTTACACTCCCATCGTCACGAATAAAGCGTTGTATTTCCCCGATAATCATCGGTACGGCATAAGTCGAGAATTTAACGTCATAAGACAGATCAAATTTATCAACCGATTTTAATAAGCCAATGGCTCCAATTTGGAAAAGGTCATCCGGTTCATATCCTCTATTCATAAAACGTTGAACAACGGACCATACAAGACGCATATTTTTAGATACAATCATGTCCCTTGCTTCTTGGTCGCCATCTTGACTTTTTTTAATTAGCTCTTTTACTTCATGATCTTTTAAGTAGGTTGGTGCTTGATTTTTGACCTCCACATCCATAGGCTTAGCTCCTTAATTACAAAGTGCTTTGCTCTTAGCTAAATATTTGGTCATACGGATTGAGGTGCCTTCTTTAGATGAGTGAATTTCTACGTAATCCATAAAGTTTTCCATAATGGTAAAACCCATACCAGAACGCTCGAGCTCAGGCTTTGTAGTATATAACGGCTGTCTTGCTTCTTCCACATCATCAATCCCGATTCCATCATCTTTAATGGTGATATGAACAGCTCCATCCTCAAGTTCTACAGAAATATAAACCGTGGCTTTAGGATCGTTGTCATAACCATGGATAATAGCATTTGTCACTGCCTCCGAGACAACTGTTTTTATTTCTGTAAGCTCATCCATGGTTGGATCTAATTGCATAATGAATGCTGCTACCGTAACTCTTGCAAATGATTCATTTTGGCTTAGAGCAGAAAATTGAAGGTGCATTTGATTATTCATCAAGCCACCCCCAAAGTCTGCAAGGCATTTTGCTCGCTAGTTTCCAAACGAATAATTTTAAACAAACCAGACATTTCAAATAACCGTTTGACTGCTGGTGAAATGGAGCAAACTACCATTTCACCGCCCAAACTTTTGATTTGTTTATACCTTCCCAAAATTACCCCCAAGCCAGAACTGTCCATAAAAGAGAGATGTTCCAAATTCAGAATAATATGAGAAATTTGATGCTTTTCAATAATTGTTGTTGCTTGTTCACGCAAATTTGCTGCAGTGTGGTGATCTAATTCACCTGCTAATCGTACACAAAGAACATTTTGCTTTACTTCTAAATCTACGGTAAGACTCACTGTACTTTCCTCCTTGTGGATCATCCTTCAGTGAGTCAATTTCTATTTTCATCAGGCTAAATCCTGCTTAAAGACAAAACTAGTGTCATTTCGCTAAAGAATATCTCTCTTCGGCAGAAATTGCACTTAATCTAGTTTGGTAAAATGGCCTAGTGATCTTTTAAAGAGCTGCCACCAGCTTGCTTCCAAGCTATCTGATCCCGCAATAAGGTCACTTTCTGATAATACCTGACTACCTTTTTTAAGAATAATGGATCCTACTTTATCTCCTTTTTTAACTGGAGCTTTCACTTTTTCATCCACGTTTATTTCCTTTACCACATCATCTATGTTTTCCCCTTTTTTCGTTAAAACAGAAATCGGTTCACTTGTTACCGCATCTAGTTCTTTAACAGACCCTTTACTCACATGGACTTTTGCAACAGGTACATTGCGTTCGAACATCGGATGGGTTTTATAATGGCTAAAGGCATAATCAAGCATATTTGTGACCTGCGCATTACGCTCTTTAGGAGTCGGCGCGCCAAATACAACTGCAATTACTCGCATATTATCCTTTTGGGCTGTTGCTGTTAAACAATATTTTGCTTCAGCAGTAAAGCCTGTTTTCAGCCCATCTACCCCGGGATAAAATTTCACAAGCTTATTGGTGTTAACTAACCAAAATTTCTTTTCAGTATCTTGTCGAAGGTAGTCCTCGTATTGACCGGTGTACTTCGTAATTCCTTCGTATTTTAATAATTCTTTTGCAATAACTGCCATATCAGAGGCAGTACTATAATGCTCTTTTGCAGGTAAGCCTGTTGGGTTTTGAAACTTAGTATTTTCTAATCCCAATTCTTTCACTTTGGTGTTCATTTTCTCCACAAAAGCGTCTTCAGAACCGGCGATTCTCTCCGCCATAGCAACAGAAGCGTCATTTCCAGATGCAATTGCAATTCCACGAAGCATTTCATCTGTTGTCATTTCTTCCCCTGCTTCAAGGAAAATTTGAGATCCGCCCATCGATGCAGCGTATTCACTTGTTCTAATTTTTTCATCCCAAGTTAGCTTTCCTTCTTCAATTGCTTCCATTATTAAAAGCATGGTCATTATCTTAGTCATACTTGCAGGCGGCAATTTCTCATGTCCATTTTTCTCGTACAAAACTTGACCGGTATCACGTTCAATTAATATTGCTGATTTCGCACTTTCCGTTAGCTGAACACCTTTTTCTTCCGCTTGCACATATGGGCTAAATGCGGAAAAAGTTAATGCAATGGTAAATATTGCGATTACAAACCTTTTCATCCCTAGACCTCCAATCTTTTTCCATACTTCACATTTTTTCCAATTAGATACGTTTTATACTAAGATTTGGCATAATTGAAGAAAAAATTATAAATTTAGGAAGGAGCTAGCGAAATGGTGGGATAAAATAGGGATTTCACTTGAATAAAACAACGCAAAAAAACAGCTCCCAATGTATCAGGAGCTGTATGCTTAACCTTATTCAGAAATGGTATCATACACAAGTGGCGGTACTTCCACGCTACCACTTACAATCTTAATGCTATCATATAAGTTTTCTTTTACTGCTGAAATCTCTTCCTGGTTACTGTGGATGGTAGCCAAAGATTCTCCAGCTTCTACTTTATCACCAATTTTTTTACGTAGCACAATGCCCACAGCAAGATCAATCTCAGAATCTTTTGTTGCACGACCTGCTCCCAAAAGCATCGCTGCTGTACCAACAGAATCTGCAACGATTTCGGAAACAACTCCCGCTTCCTTCGCTTCAAGCTCCATTACATATTTTGCTTGAGGTAAGTTTTCTGGGTGGTCCACGACAGAGGCGTCTCCGCCCTGTGCTTCTAGGAACGTTTTCAAAGTATCAATTGCAGCACCCGAGTGAATCGCTTCTTCCAACATACCGCGCGCTTCTTCCAAAGTGGATGCTTTTTCAGCAAGCAGCACCATATAACTTCCAAGCACCAAGCACAATTCTTCTAAATCCTTTGGACCTTTTCCTCGAAGAGTATCAATCGCTTCTTTAATTTCTAAAGCATTCCCTATCGCGAAGCCAAGCGGCTGGCTCATATCCGAGATAACGGCCATTGTACGACGACCAACATTATTTCCGATATCGACCATGGCTTTTGCAAGTTTTTTCGCCTCATCTAGATCTTTCATGAAAGCCCCTGCACCTGTCTTAACATCCAGTACAATTGCATCTGCACCTGCAGCTATTTTCTTACTCATGATCGAGCTTGCAATCAGTGGAATGCTGTTGACAGTCGCCGTTACATCTCGAAGTGCATAAAGTTTTTTATCAGCAGGAGTTAAGTTTCCACTTTGCCCTATAACTGCCACCTTGTTTTTGTTCACATAGTCGATAAACTCTTGATTATCAATTTCCACATGGAAGCCTGGAACTGATTCAAGCTTGTCAATTGTCCCTCCGGTATGTCCAAGGCCACGGCCGGACATTTTTGCAACGGGCACACCTACAGCTGCAACAAGTGGTGCAAGTACGAGAGTTGTTGTATCACCAACACCACCTGTACTATGCTTATCCACTTTAATCCCTTCAATGTCAGAAAGGTCAATCGTATCACCAGAATTAACCATTGCAATTGTTAAATCCGCACGCTCTTGGTCGCTCATGCCTTGAAAAAACGTTGCCATTGAAAAGGCACTCATTTGATAGTCAGGAATCGTTTCATCTGTAAAGCCTTTTATAACAAATTGAATTTCTTCGGTTGTTAGTTCTTTACCGTCACGTTTTTTCTCAATAACGTCTACCATTCTCATCCTAAAAACCCCCCTACTATTATTTACATACCTTTGACAATTGTTTTAACAAATTGAAGGAAATTCGCTTTTACCATTTCTGTTGTTTCCATTACTTCATCATGTGTTAATGGTTGATCAAGAATTCCTGCTGCCATATTGGAAATGCACGAAATACCAAGCACTTTCATTCCACTGTGTTGTGCGATAATAACTTCAGGTACCGTACTCATTCCAACGGCGTCGCCCCCAAGTGTACGAAGCATTCTTACTTCTGCAGGTGTTTCATAAGAAGGGCCTGTGTTCCCAACATATACCCCCTCCTGCACCTTTAAGCCAAGGTTCTCGGCGGTATTTTTAGCAAGCTTTCTTAGTTCCTTGCAATAAGCTTGGGACATGTCAGGGAAACGAGCTCCCATATCACTATCATTCGGTCCGATCAGTGGGTTTGTCCCCATATTATTGATATGATCGTTGATAATCATTAAGTCCCCTGCTTCGAAGCTTTCGTTGACTCCGCCAGCAGCATTTGTAACGATTAATTTTTCCACTCCCAAATACTTCATCACACGTACAGGAAACGTCACTTTCTCCATGGAATATCCTTCATAGAAGTGGAATCTGCCTTGCATCGCGACTACATCTTTACCTTCTAGCTCCCCAATTACTAGCTGTCCAGCATGCCCTTCTACCGTAGATACAGGAAAACCTGGAATTTCGCCATATGGGATGGTCACAGGGTTTTGAATTTCTTCAGCTAGCACCCCAAGACCTGATCCTAAGATTAATCCAATTTTAGGTTGTTGATTGATTTTTGAACTTATATAATCCGCAGCTTGCTTTAATGCTTCTATTTTCATCATTGTGTTCCTCCTATTTTAGATCTTGAAGAAAGCTTTTTCCGTGCTTTGGTGCACGCGTATTAAAATTATCTGCAATAGTTGCCCCAATATCAGCGAAGGTTTTTCTGATTTCTAACTCTTTCCCAACTTCATATCGTGGAGAATGCACTAATAAAGGGACATATTCTCTGGTATGATCTGTGCCTGGGAAAGTTGGATCATTTCCGTGGTCAGCTGTAATGATCAATAGGTCATCTTCCCGAAGATTAGAAAGCACCTCAGGTAATCTTGCATCGTACTCTTCTAGTGCTTTTCCATAACCTTCCGGATCTCTTCTATGTCCAAATACTGCATCAAAATCCACCAGGTTCAAAAAGCTGATGCCAGTGAAATCCATTTCGACTGTGTCCACCAGTTTATCCATACCATCCGTATTAGACACAGTGCGCAGAGATTGGGTCACGCCTTCTCCATCATAAATATCAGCGATTTTACCGATGGAAATTACATCATATCCGCTATCCTTCAATTCATTCATTACCGTGCGCTCAAAAGGTTTTAATGCATAGTCATGACGATTCGTCGTACGCTTAAAGTTCCCAGGTTCCCCTTCGAATGGACGGGCAATGATTCTACCAACCATATATTTTTCATCTAACGTTAGTTCACGTGCAATTTCACAAATTTTATATAATTCATCTATTGGAACGATATCTTCGTGTGCCGCAATTTGAAGTACGGAGTCTGCAGAAGTATAGACAATAAGAGCCCCCGTATCCATATGCTCTTTTCCTAACTGATCCAATATTTCCGTGCCTGATGCAGGGATATTCCCAATAATCTTTCTGCCGGTCTTCTCCTCTAACTCTTGTATTAATTCAGCAGGAAATCCACCAGGGAATACGCGGAAAGGTGTATCAATATGCAAGCCCATGATCTCCCAATGTCCGGTCATCGTATCTTTTCCAGTTGATGCTTCTTCCATTTTAGTATAAAAGGCAAGCGGTTTTTCTGCTTTTTCTACTCCTTGTACCTGTTCAATATTACTCAGACCTAGCATTGCCATGTTCGGCATGTTAAGACCATTCATCCGCTCGGCAATATGACCCAATGTGTTTGCTCCTTTGTCGCCAAATTCCTCGGCATCAGGCGCTTCTCCAATACCAACTGAATCCATTACAACTAGAAACACTCGTTTATATGTATAAGAACTCAATTAAAAAACCTCCTTATATAAGCTATTTATACTCAATATCTATTTTAACTGTTATATTTTCCCCTCTTTTTTAGAGGATAATCCTATTAATTAATAAGATTAATGTCAGAAGTCTGACCTCTTCTCTTTCAGTATATACAAGCGCTTTCACTCTTGCAACGAAAAATTAAACACTTTTTGTTTGGAAAATTCTTCAACGCACCTGAAAATCGCTATTGTGAAGAATTCTTTCTAACCCTTTACAAAGAGTTGTCTAAGTTTTCACTTATAGTCATAAGGAGGACACGAGCGTGTAAGCCATATGTAGAAAAGTATAAGAACACAAACTGAAAAAATGGCCGGTTTAAAAACCAGCCTATGCTCTTGGATGGAACATGCTGTAAACATCCTTTAAGCGATTCTTTGAAACATGGGTATAGATCTGTGTAGTAGAAATATCTGCATGCCCGAGCATTTCCTGGACAGCCCTTAGATCTGCTCCATTTTCCAATAGATGTGTTGCAAAGGAATGACGAAGCGTATGTGGGGTCAAATCCTTGTTAATTCCAGCTTCTCTTGAAAGTTTTTTAAGAATTTTCCAGTATCCCTGCCTAGTTAAACGGTTACCATGATGATTTAAAAAAAGTGCCTCCGTGGACTTATTCTTTTTTAGTCGATTTCGGCTTCCTTCAATATAAATGTGAATAGCATCCTGTGCTATCTTTCCGAGTGGAATAATTCTTTCCTTATTTCCTTTTCCGATACACCGTATAAAGCCCATCGTTAAATGAACATCGCTTAAATTCAAAGAAATAAGCTCTGACACTCGAATTCCTGTTGCATACAGAAGTTCAAGCATCGCTTTATCACGAATGCCAAAGTCCTTCTGAGTATCCGGTACTTCAAGTAAAGCCTGAACCTCTTCGACGGATAGAACCTGTGGCAGCTTTTGCTGAGGTTTAGGTGTTTCAATATGTACAGTTGGATCCTGTGTAGTGACCTTGTCCCGCAGCAAAAACTGGTGGAATGAACGAATGGAAGCTATATGTCGAGCAAGGGTTTTCGATGATTTCCCTTTATCTTGAAGAAATTTAAGAAACTGAATAATAGTGGCACGACTAACTTCATTAAATGAAGATACCTCTTCCACCTTTTCCATATAAAGAATATAAGATTTTAAGTCTCGCTCATACGAAATAATCGTGTTTTCTGCTAAACCTTTCTCTACCAATAAAAAATGCAAAAAATCCTTTAATTGATCGTGCAATCCGCTCTACTCCCCGTAATGATAAAAAAACAACAAGCGCTGAATCCAGCCCTCATCTCTCTCCTCTACCATTTTTGTCACTTTCACCGCCGCACCTTCCGGCTCATCATAACGATGATAATTCTGATACTCCTGATTAACCCAAACAATCCCAAAATAAAATAATACTGTGCATCCGGTAAATAATATAAATACTTTAAATGTATTATAGCATGTATCAATAATATTCTTCATGTATAATGCAACCTCCAAGCAACACTTTTTCTTTTTAACTTGTCTTATTAGAAGGTATGACAATTTAGGAAGGTTTTATACATGAAGATACGTTTATTTTTGACCAGCCTGTAAATAAACAAAAAATGCCCCATCAAGCGCAGAGCTCGACTGGGACATTTTTTATGTATTTTCGTTATTTTCTTCATCCGGGTTTTCAGGGTCTTGGCATCGGTGACAGATTCCGTGAAATGTAAGACGGTGGTCCTTAATCTTGAAGTTCCAATCCCGTTCTACAATTGCTTCAACATCCTCTAGTAGATCATCTTGGATTTCATCTACTGCGCCACATTCAATACATACTAAATGATGATGAAAATGTTTAGCTCCCTCTTGTCTTAAATCATATCGGGATACGCCATCGCCAAAATTTATTTTATCAACTATTTTCAATTCGGTTAGTAACTCTAATGTTCTATAAACGGTAGCAAGTCCTATTTCAGGGGACTTCTCTTTAACGAGGAGGTATACATCTTCCGCACTTAAATGATCCTCTTCATGCTCCAACAACACTCTAACCGTAGATTCCCGTTGCGGAGTTAGCTTATAGCTAGCGGAATGAAGCTGCTTTTTAATCCGGTCAATTCTATCTTCCATTAATTGTTCCCTCCCTCGCTTTACCTTTACATTTTAGCGAATACAAAGAGAACTGTCAAAGAAAATATAATTATTACAATTAACAATTAATAATTATTATTTTATAATAATCATTTTAGCATAGTAATCACTGATTTCATTAGCACAGGAGACGCAACCGCTTCGATGAAGGAAGCTAGCAACAATAAAAGACAGATACACCCCATTGCCATGCTATACTTGATAAACTGCTGAAAAAAAGGTTCTTGTATTCTTTTGACAAACTGCTGCCTAATCATTTTCAACGAAAAAGCCACTGACAAGGTCCCAATCAAAATATAGGCGGGGATCGCTATCATATTCTGGGGAAGAATCGCTACAAATGATAGTAAAAAACCCTTCCAGCTTAGCTGATTCACAAGGAATCCAACAGTAAAACCAACCACAACCCCTTTTAAAAATAACAGCACAAGTATAACCGGGAGCCCTATTATGGATATACCGAGAATCCACATTAACAAAACATATTTTACGTTATGAAAATAACTTTGAAAAAAGATATCCTTCGCACTGGCAAATTGTCCTTCTGATACTTGGCCAAAAAACCGGCTCAAGTAAACATAAAGATCCTGCTTTTGTGTAAAATTCATGCTATTTACAACAATGGCTCCAAATATCACTCCCATAAAAAAAAGAACCACAATAAATAGGTACAGAGAGGAGTGTTCTCTTACATGTCCTAGTACATTGGAAAAGCGCGACTGTTTTTTCATTATAGTTCCTCCTATCACTCTCTTACTAGATTGTATGATAGAGGAACAAAAGTATGACAAGCTCATTGTAAAATCTTGCTCGTTCTTTTGCTATTCTTACAACTGCCTCTTAGGTTTCTCGTCCGCAACTTAGTTGAGGGAGAAAATATAAAAATAAGAACGATGGTAGCGCGCAAAAAAAATGTCGTTGTGTGTCGAATGGCATTTATCTTGCATCAAATGGATTATAAAATGGAAAAAGCGGCTCATAAATCTAAAAGTTAGACTATAAAATTGATAGGTGGATTATAAAACAAAAACTTGGATTTAATAGTTATGTAGTGCAGGATAATCAGACTAAAGTAAGATAACCTTGGAGCTCATTGCTCTCCCCGGCATGATAGGTATAATGATTATTAACAAAGTTACTTAAGGGTGGGTATATTGAGGAAATGGGAGGTTGTTCCGTGAATAAAAATACAGAAACTCCAGAAAGACGGAGAGAAAGAATGCGTCAAGAAGAGTTAAAGCGTAATCCAGGGGGAATTATGAGAGATGCTTCTAACAGAGCTCAATATGGCAGTCTTGTGGATTTGGTAAATAGTCTTGGGTGGAAAGGGACAGGATTCCTTATTCTTGTAATCATAATTATTTTTATAATTGCATCACTTTTCTTTAACTAAAGGGGGAGTTAAATATGTACCAATATTTCAATGGTTTAGTAATAAGAGAAGGTACCGAGGGAGTTCCTGCTGAGTATGTTGAAGCTCTGTTTGAAGATGCAGGCTGGGTAAGGAATACACCTTCTTGGCAAAAAGAGAAGTTTTCACTAATATTCAAAAACTCAACGTGGGCCTTTACTGTTTGGGATAATAACAAAATGATTGGTATGGTTAGAGTAATCTCGGACCAAATAATGGCTGCTAACATAATAGATTTAGTTGTTTTATCAGAATATCGTGGTAAAGGTATTGGTAAAAAGCTCGTGGAACTTTGTGTTCAAAAACTCCCCCACGGTGATTGGTTTGCGCACACATCTGCTAATAATTTTAGTTTCTATGAGGAGTGCGGTTTTCAGGTTAAGGACTTAACAAAGAATGGGACTTGTGCTTATTACGGCTATATCCAAGCAAGGAAAGATGGACATAGGTAATAGAAACAACAAATAAAAATATAACGGCTCAGTTCAAAAATTGAACTGAGCCGTTTTTCACTGTTTTAAGTTAGTTGCAAATACAGGTGGAAATTTATCCACATCTGCGATTTTGCACAAGGACTCAGAATCCATTCTTTAGTCAGGTGCTATTCTACCAAACTTGCCTCCACCACCTGCATGAAAGGAAAGCTTTCCACTTCTCGCCTTTAAGATAAGATCGGCAACCTTGCTCCCCACTACCCGCTGTAATTGTTCAAATGTCGCTTCGTGAAGAATGTTCATTTCTGTCTGGAATGCCTCACGCAATTTCAATAAGGTTTTCGGCCCTACTCCAGGAATGAAATCCAGTGGAACCTGGTGGATATAAGGTGGCCGTTTTCTTGTGGTACTCTGCTGGTCCTGTATTTCCTTAATTCTACTGGATACACCTTTTGTGAAGCGGTGATGACCGCATTTCACGCAACTTCCCTGAGCGGATGCTTCCTTCACATGAAAGCATTTTTCACATGCGGTGAGATGATATTTTCCTAAATGCGGAGCAAGACCATAATTTGCTGTAACCGCCCTCCCAGTACGCTCGTGTAAGGCAAGCTTTAATTCCGTAAAAGTGGGGGCTATCATTTTGATTCTCTGGTATTCTCTTGCTATTTTTGCAGTAGAGTGGGCATCCGAATTGGAGACAAATGTATAACAATCAAGCTCAGACAAGCGACTGGCCATTGCAGTATCCGCACTTAACCCTAGTTCGATTCCGTCTATTAGTTCCGGATTGAATACCTCTCTTAAACTTTTCTGAACGCCCCGACCATACAGACTCTTGAAAGGGGTAAACACATGAGCCGGAATAAAGAGCCCATTTAACTCCCTTACTTTCTCTTGAATAACCACAGCGTTTTCATAAACACGTTGTGTCGACAAGGTAATGTTCTTTTGACGAGAACTGAGAAAACGAGTAAACTCCATCATATATTCCATTGTTGGAAAATAGCAGAGAGCATGAATTACTCCGTGGCAATTTTCGTCGAGAATTTCAATTTCGGAACCAAGGATAAGGGTTAAGTCTCCAAAAAGGAGCCCTCCCTCCTCATGCTCAACTACTGTCCCTTCTTTCACCCATCTTTGCAATTGGAGCAACACTTCCGGTACATGACAATCGATGACACCAATCATATCTAATCCTTTTCGAAACTTTGATTCTTCCAAGACCGCTTCCATAGTCAACAAATTGGATGCTGTAATTTTAACCGGCTTTCCCTGCTCCGTTCTTCCTAGGTGAATATGTAAATCAACAAAATAATCCTGCATTATTTCTCCCTACTTTCGAAGCAATGCTTGAAGCTGTAGATACTGTATAGCGTAGGCTGTCTTTGCATCGTAAATCTCCTGATTGTCTATCATTTGTTGAGCTTCGTCTAGCGTAACCTCTAAAAGATCAACAAATTCATCTTCATCTAACTGATGCTCAATGGTGTCTTTTCTCAATCCATTTGCCACAAATAGGTGCACAAGCTCGTCCGCAAACCCAGGGGATGTATAAAAGGAGATCAACGGCGTTAAAGATTCACAAGTATAACCTGTTTCCTCTTCCAACTCTCTTTTAGCTGTGCTCATAGGTTCTTCCCCTTTATCCAGCTTTCCTGCAGGAATTTCCACCAATACTTTTTCCATCGCTTTTCGGTATTGACGCACCATGACAATTTTATTTTCCTCCGTAATTGCAATTACCGCCACCGCTCCAGGATGTTTAATAATTTCACGCTTACTTGTTTTTCCATTTGGGAGTGTCACATCTTCAAGATACAAATCAATTATCTTTCCTGAAAATAATTTCTCTTTTTTAATCGTAGTTTCTTTTAAATGATCCATTAAAACCGCTCCTTGTTCTCATTATTATTAGTATTTCATATATTTTAACATACAACCATTAGGAGGTAGCAAAATGAACATCTACGTCCGTCCCAACAGCATTATCATGGTAGGAAAAGCATGGGAGATTCGCTCCAAATTAAAAGAGTATGCAAAAACACATGACACGGTGCGAGAATGGGTGCTGCATCAAAAAGAAATTCAGAACATCAAGGGTTCATAATGGAAGTGCCCTTCTTTTTTCTGTAGACTAATAGAAATGATAATTTTCTAGCTACGCTTGCTAATAGTACAAGCCGGCTGCACATTTCTATTAAGGGAGGGCTTATTATGTTAAGTAAAAACCAGCTTGGTTCATCTGAATTGTATGTAAGTGAAATGGGACTTGGTTGTATGTCCCTTGGTACGGAGGAAAAAAAAGCGAAGGATATTATTAAGCAGGCGATTGATCTTGGCATCAACTACTTAGATACAGCTGATTTATATGATTTTGGTCAAAATGAAGAAATTGTCGGAAAGGCCTTGAAAGGACAACGCGATAAAGTAGTGCTTGCTACAAAGGTCGGTAATCGTTGGAGCTCTGGTCGTGATGGCTGGGAATGGGATCCATCAAAGGAACACATTAAATCGGGAGCCAAAGAAAGTCTCCGGAGGCTTCAAACCGATTATATCGACCTTTACCAGCTACACGGTGGAACAATAGATGACCCAACCGATGAAACGATTGAAGCATTTGAAGAATTAAAAAAGGAAGGATATATCCGTGAATATGGTATTTCCTCCATTCGTCCGAATGTAATCGAACGCTTCGCGAATTCATCTTCCATCGCATCCGTGATGATGCAATATAGCATGCTTGATACGAGACCGGAAGAGTACCTGGACTATCTTCACTCGAAGAAAATTAGTGTTGTTGCAAGAGGACCTTTGGCAAAGGGCCTTCTGACAAGTACCTGGCTTGAGAAAGCAAGGGAAAAAGCACAAGACAAAGGCTACCTCGATTACTCCTATGATGAATTAACGGAACTCTTAGCAAAACTGGATATTGCAAATGGGGATCGACCATTGCAATCAAGTGCTTTTCATTATTGTTTAGCACACCCTGCTGTTGCATCAGTCATTCCTGGTGCAAGCTCTGAAGCACAAATTAAAGCCAATTTTTCTGCCATTGAATATCCACCACTGACAGATAGTGAATTAAGTGATTTGAAGAAGCTTCTTAAACAGTCCCATTATGCTACCCATCGTTAAAAAGAATAAGCGCCTGATACCTTTAATTTCAGGTACCAGGCGCTTTTCCGTTCGATGTAAGACGCAGTGATTAGATTGCAACCAGCTTAAGGAAGAGGGTTTTTCTCTGCAATAAATTTTTAGATAGATATTTTATAATAAAATTTGGCTTCCCCACAAAATGAGATGATCCACCGACCTCCATTTTCTTTCCTATCTACTTAAATTCCTTCCAGTTTTGATTACTTTCTTCAAACATTTCTTGAAACGATTTGTTTTTCTCCTTCAAACGCTTTTCTTCCTTCGCCTTTGCTGCTTCTTCATCCTTGGCCTTTAGTTCAGCTTGAAGTAATTGCGCTTTCATATCTTTTAACTTGGAAAACACTTCTCCCTGCACTTGATCCTGCAGAGAAAGCTTTTCTTCTTTCTTTTTTTGCATGCTTTGAGAAAGGTTTTTTTGTTTTTTCTTCATATTATTCAAACTCCTCTATAGACTTTTTTGTAGTATAGCAGAAATGAAGCCAGTGAGGGCAGTATAAATAATATTACACTATTGTTTTTATTAGATATTGCTCATCTAAGCTACCTTCAAGTTACAAACTTTTCCGCTTAAAAGTATGTTAAAGATCAAGCTAATTCTACCTAGAAAAGAAAAGGCATTTCCCATGATAATACCCCCTGAGGGAGCTAAGCATTTGGTTGTCACTTTATAATTTAGAGGATTTATGGGGTGATTACACCTCAATTTTGTTTGTTTTTATAAGATATTAGGGGTTTTTATTGGAGAAAAGGTATAAAAATAGAGTATTTTTCCTGTTTTTAAGAGGAAAAGGTTCGTTTAGGTACTAATTCTAGCTACATTTCATCATCTATCTAACAACTTTGCCTATTCCATCTAACACCTTTTCATTTTCATCTAACAACTTTCCTTTTTCATCTAACAAATGTCCTTTTTCATCTAACAAATGTCTCGTTTCATCTAACAACCCTGCCTGTTCCATTTAACTACTTCTCAAAAGCAGCTACATCCACCCTCTATCAACAAGCACCTCTTAAATGACCGCTTGATAAACCTAAAACTCCAAAACGAAAAGACCTGATTTTCTTTTGACCACAGAAAACCAGATCTCTTAATGTTTTAGTGGTACTTGAAACCAGTAGAGCAGGAAAACAATTATAAAAAAAGAAAGAAGATAAGAAAGAATGGGCTTTTTAAAATGTAGCCTTAACATAGGAAACATAACAATTAAAAATAATAGCGACCATCCCAGTGTCCAGCTATTTTTGTAATAGATGGCTCCAGTAAGATAACCAATCCATTCCACACCTATGTAGATAAAAATCCATTTTGCATAGTGGAAAAGTTTTTTAAATGGGATGTCAGGATAATTAGACAAGAAAAGCATAACTGTAGAGGGAAATACGACAAATGTATAGAGTAAAGTTACAATTGTATGAGGGACACCGATATTTGATTTTAGTATCCACAATGGATCGTCGACCGTCAGAACTAAATACAATAAATCCATTGCTGACATATACAAAATCGTTGCGTGGAAAGCTGAAAACCTGCTCCAATCAGCCCATCGCCAAGCAGCTAGAATAGCCAGAATAGTGATAAGAATATGCATAGAATTCTCCTTACTAATAGACTTTAAATATATTCTCATCCAAACGGTTTGGCAGTTTTTACGTATTTTTATGTAGGGGAGAAGTGAATCTCCCTCCATGAATTCTGCTAAATGACCCTTGATTATTAATCGACATTACACCTTTGTTTATTATTTTTTGTTATTTACTGGTTTTTATTCCTATAATTTTGTTTCTATTAAGCACTGTTGTTTATTTACGAAAAAAAAAAGCTTCCACATGAAACAACGTGAAAGCCTCCTTATTATTACCCGATAGTTGCGTAAATACAAGTATCCGTTATTCTCTTTCCATCTGCAGATTTATCGTCGTTTTTTAATATTGCTTCTAGCTTAAAACCTATGTTCTCAGGGATAGAGCGACTTCGGTGATTAGTGGATTCGCATCTTATCTCTACTCTTCTAAATTTCAAGGTTTCAATTGCCCAATCAACTACTTTTTTTACAGCTTCCGTCATATACCCATGCCCAGCATATTCGGTACTCAACCAGTAGCCAATCTCCCCTTTCAACACGTTCCAATCAATATTAAGTAGGCTAATTGTACCTATATATTCTTTTGTTTCTCTATGAAACATCAAAAAACGAAAAGTGCTACGCTGCAGAAATTTCACATGTGCTTCCCTTAAATTACTTTCTGTTTCTTCTACCTCTGGAATGGTCTGCGCAAATGGCAGCCAAGGTTGCAATTCAGCAATGGATGATCTTATCGCTGCATTTACTTGCACCCCATCCCCAGCGTTTGGTATTCGTAAAAATAATCTCTTTGTGCGTAATTCTGTCGATACATCTAGTAAAATGGAATTCATCTTTCTGCCCCCAGGATTCTAAAGCGATCCTTTGTTTTTGCCGCATAATTATAAGAGTTCTACTTTACACTCACAAACTGTGCCACAAAATGTTTAGGATTTAGCTTTTCTCCTGTTGCCTTTTCAATTTTTGTGTTCCAGTGATCTCGTGCTCCAGGTAAAAAGAACTCATTTACTAGGTATTCACCAACTTTTTCTGTAAATAAATCATCAGAAATATTCTCTTTGATATACCTTTCCAATTGAGAAGTGGTTAATTCCCCTAATAGGTAGTTTTGGTAATAAACAGGAACAAGGGTAAAATGAATTTTCGCTGCCCAATGCGGATAATTTTGATTCTCAGGAGGGGTGACAAATTGAACATCTTGAACAATTTTCCACCATAGTGAATTTAGGTCTTGATCAGGATTTTTGTAAAGCTCACGCTCAAAGAAAGCAAAAGTCATAATCCAGCGAGCGGAAATCAACATCTGCTTTCGCAAGGACTGGTTAATAAGAGGTGTTAATGATTCTACTTGATTTTGATCCACACCTAAAAACTGCTGCATCCAGGCAGGATCTTTGCCCATACGACCATAAAGCATTGCAATTGCTTCTGTTGTTAAGGTGTGGGCAGGACGTCTTAGACCAAATGGGAGTTCAGAGTCTATATACTTAAAGTAAGCTGCATGGCCAAATTCATGGAGCATGGTTACAGACCAATAATCTGATGTAGTGTTATTACATAATACCCTTACATCTCCTTCACGATTAAGATCGCTGCAGAAAGCATGTTGATTTTTCTTTGCACGCGGATATAAATCGCTTTTTTCCAACATATCCGTTATGTCCATGCCCATGCTTTGAAAGGTAGCAGCAGTTAATTCTTCAAGGTTTTTTCCTTCATAGAACGGATCTAAGTCTAACTCCTTTGAAGGTGGTGCTTCCTGAAAGAATGGATCTGCATAATGCCATGGGCGTATATCATCTATTCCGATGTTAAAACGTTCGACCAATTCTTCATCCATTTCCTGCTTTAACTGACGAAAAGGTTCATCAGAAAGTTCTTTTAACTTTGTAAACGTGTTAAAAACATAGTCCCTGTCCAACTCTTGTAACTCAAAACTCATCTGATGAAAATCTTCATACCCTAGCTGACGAGCCGTTTCATTGCGTTTACGAACAAGCGACAGTAGCTTCTCTTCTACTTCTCTACCAATCTGTTTGCTAGCATGCCACGCACACTCTCTTTGCTCTAGATCATTGCTTTTGATGAGAATTTGACGGATATCATTTTCTGAAACCTCTTTACCGTCGAGAGTTGCCCGGAAAGTATTGAACACACCTACCAATTCGGTTGACAGTTCCACCATTTCCCTTAATTCCGCTTCAGGTAATTGATTTCGGACCATGTTGGCATACATCGATTCTAACTCTCGTTTATGTAAAGGATTTTCTATTTCTTCTGCAAGATATGCTTGAACTTTTTCAAACCGCTCTTTATTGGAAAAATACACATTCATTGCTGTTTGTGCTTCTGCGGTCTTTTTATTCCATTTTTCTTCTCCAGTGGTCGAGGACATCCAAGAGGATTCGGCTCGATCAATATGTAATCTCTTCATCATCTCGTTTTGTTCTTGTAAAAAAAGCTCTAAAGTCATCCTTACTCCCCCAAAAAAATTATTTCGTCTCGGGAATCATTTTACCAAAGATTATGAATTTTAAAAAGAAACTTTCCTTCTACTGAGTCTTTATAACCTCCCTTCTATTAATAGTTAGAAGCGCCATAATTACCACTCATCTTTCCAGAGCCATTAGAAAAAACCCTCATGCTAATCACAAGCATAAGAGTTTCAAGTGTATCAAGGCGAAGAAAGCAACACGATTTAAAAAAGTATGTGAAAGTCCATCGTACCTGAACGACTTAATGAAAAGATCTCCAAAATTCACCGTTTACATTTATTATCTCCATGATTTCACTGTAAGGAATTTTAAAGGTTGGGAAGCCTGCTGCAAAGGCTGCTATTTCATATGGTTGAAAATAAATTACCAAATAATCGTTCATTACATAGAAAGGCTGATCTGGTCTTATCCCTTTATAGGCTTCAGGAAAATAATAGCCCTCTGGCTGATTTTGTATTTGCTTTTCAATGATCTCACTTAGTATTTTCACATAGTTGCTGTCAGGTTTAAAGAGATCTTTCAACGAATATATTTTCCCGGTTTTTAGATCAATTGGAACTTCAATTTGAGATGGCATCCCATGGGCAGCTCCGTAGGGAAAGTGATAGCCTACTAATTCCAATTCAAGGAGGTTCTTTTGGAAAAATTTAATGGAAAAGTCTCCAGAGTAGCTGTAGTCAAGCTGAACATCAGAAGGAACCTCTTTTACTTGAGACTCTTTTTTTAGTAGCTGATTCACTCGCTTTTCTGCTGATTTGCTTTGCATTCCTTTAAGTTGTGGGTAATAGACGAGGTAATCTTTGTTTGGCATGTATTTTAGCTCATGGATGGAAAGAAAGGTGGTCAATGGGATGGTGGTATTTTGCGTCCAGACAGTTCTACCATTTCTACTATAATAGGCTAGTCTTTGATCGATCAAAGCTTTAATAAGCTTCCCTTCCAAACTAAGCGTACCAATGCCTTGTATAATAGGGAGATTTGTAGCCGGTTTTCCTTTTTTGTTAATAAAAAAGGACGTTTCCCCCTGTGTGACAGAACTGTAGGCACCATCATAGTCATTTACCTGACTAAAAAGAAAATCTGTCAGCAATGGTCCAGTCTCTGTATCGGCAATTGCGAATAGTGAACCTAGGTATGGTTCCTCTACATTTATAGGCTTTCCAACAGCTGCACGGTTCTCCCCCAGTAAATGAATATCATTATATTTCGGTTGAATGATATAGGAACCCGTCTTATCGATTAGTCCATATTTTTCTCTATTTGCCTCTGAAATAGTGACAACTGCCCTTCCATTGTCAAACGGTAAGGCCATTGCAAAACGTGGAGAGATAACCACCTTTCCTTGTTCGTCCACATATCCGGACTTTTCCTGAAACGTTTTCTTATAAGATAGCAATTCCTCACTTAAACCGTTCATTTGTTCATATGGGAAGGTTTGCAGCTGAAGCCCGTTCATGTCAATCAGCGCATAAAGGCCTTCCTTTAGTTGAACGAGCGCTTTTCCTTCATTATAATCAAAGGCATATTTATACTGTGCTGGGATGACAGCTCTGCCCTTAAGATCTAAATACCCATAAACAATATTGCCATTCTGGTCTGTTTCTTGAAAAACTGCTCTATTTTCCTTATAAGAGCTTATGAAAGGGTATGCTTTCTCCGTGAGTACTTTCCCTTTTTCATTAATGACCTTAAATCCCTGCTCGGTGAGGACCACTGCACGCCCATCGGTAAAGGGGGAAATAGAACTGTAGATTGGGGGAACAGCAAAACGCCCGTTTCGTTTAATTAAGCCAGTTCCCTTTTTTCGAACAATTGCTAAACCATTTTCCTGGAATTCACTTGCATCTTCGTATCGAGGAGGGATGACAAATTCCCCGGATTCATTGATATAGCCCCATACAGTTCCCTCAACCGTTTTAATGGATGCGGGATACAGATGAGGTTTCACTATTCTCTTTAACATTCGTGGCAACTCCCCATATGTTACTTTTTTGTTATCATATGGGTCGGGTGGATAATGGGTGTTATTCGTTTTCAACACTGATCCTAGATTTCGTCCTGAGGAATAACCTTCAAATGTAGTTATTAAAAATACTTCCCGTACTCAATCCATACACCAAATATACTAACCCCTTTAAATTCTTCCGTTTCATCCGGATGTCCTACTTTCATATAACCTAATGAAACAATCAGATACCATCGGAAGGATTCTTCTTGAACGGGAACAACTTCCACAATCGTTCCAATCGTATCATCTTCTGCGATATGCGTGGTGATTTTAGCACACTCAAATTCAAGCGGACATTCATACATTTCCTTGCTGCTAATATGATGAATAAAAGAAGCTGGATGCTTGTGAGTTGAAAACATCGCTAATAAAAAAAGGAAAGCGAACGATAAAATAATCACATGTTTAACATAATCCTGATTCTTATCTTTTTGCACAGATACATAACAAATACCCACTACTCCGATGTAAAACGCTAACCAAAAGAGCCAAAAAACCTCAAATAATAAAGCTATTCCCGAGGTGTTAACCACAATAAAAAGGATAAATCGAACAAAAGGGTCTTGGAGAGACTTAATATTCAACTCCTTCATATTAGCTTTAAAATATAAAAGTTTAAATGAAAAGTAGAGTAGAAATAACATTACAGCATAGTTCATATTGGTGCTCCTTCTATATAATTTACGATAATCAATTAATATTCCAAGAATAGTATTCTACTACTTTCCATAAAAACCCTTCTCATGCACCAAATAATCTGCACGAAATATCAAATGATGAATATTCTGGGTTATAATGCATTAGGCGGGAAAGAGGGATAGGATGATTAAAATCTCAGGAGAACCTTTTCAACATAGTGATTTATGGGCGGACGATAGCATCGAAAGCATGATTGTAAAACAAATCGAGGAAGATCCGGCTGTTTATTTTTATCAATCGATAGAAGAATTAAAATTTGAAATTCTTTTAAGAAAAAACATTCTTGCTAGCGCTAGAGCCATGGCACAAGGGGAGGCTGAATTTGAAACTTTTGCAGGTTCCCGCGGTAATCCAGATTACTGGACAATGTCAAGCAGAGGTGGATTTCAATTAAATCCAGGTGTAAAGCCTTCTCGGGCAATTAGAGACTTTTACAGGAACAGTTCGCTTTATGCATTTGAATGCGCTACAGCCAAAGTTATTGTTTACTATCACGCGGTACTTAATACCATAGGCGAAAATATCTTTGATCAGTTGTTCCAGAACCTCTATCTTTACAGCTGGCATTTTGATTCTGATCTTGATATTCAAACCCTCGAATTGGATTACTTCTTACCAGGTGATGTTGTTTATTTCAACAACCCTGATTATAATCCAGAAACTCCTTGGTGGAGAGGTGAAAATGCAATTGTGATGGGTGATGGAACATACTTTGGACATGGTTTAGGATTAAAAACGGGGGATGAAATAATAGAATTTTTAAATTCAACCAGAAAGCCAAACAGCAATAAATCTGCCTATATGATGAAATTAGTCGTCCGACCGTCATTTAAATTGTTCGAAAAAATAGCTATCCTCACTCGGGGTTATTATGCTTATAAAGTTCCACGTGCAGCTATACATCATAACGAAACCTCTATTTCTTGTGACCGTTATTTATTTTATCTTTACACTCTCTAATTAAAATATAATTCATAAAAGACTTTTCTAAGAAAATATTCACTTCGGATATAGGTTAAATTTTCCAAGTGTCTTTTTAGCTTTATTATTTCAAGCACTCCTTATTATTCTTACAACCCTGTTTCCGATTTGAGGATACCTCTATATCCTATTAGCATCCTGCAGTATTACTTTTTACCATAACGGGGTAAAGGAAGGAAAGAACATTTTCTTCAGGAGGCTGAATAGAGATGGTAGAAACAAAAGATAAGGTTGCAATTATAACCGGGGCTTCCTCCGGGATAGGAAGGGAAAGCGCGATTCGACTAGCTAAAAATGGCGTTAAAGTAGCTCTTTTTGACATAGAAGATAAAAAAGCAGAAGAAGTTAAACAAGAAATCGAACAATTTGGCGGAAAAGCGCTCGTAGTAAATACGGACATTTCTGATGTAAACAGAATGGAAGAAAGCTTTAAGCAGGTAGTTGATAACTGGGGGCGTCTGGATATCGTTTTCGCAAATGGGGGAATTAACGGGACAGTGGCTCCCATAGAAGATTTAACTGCCGAAGACTGGGACCAAACGTTAAATACTAATTTAAGAAGCACATTCTTAACAGTTAAATTAGCCATACCACATATGAAGGAACGCGGAGGAAGCATTATTATTACCAGCTCTATTAATGGCACAAGAACCTTCCGGAGTTTCGGTATGTCCGCCTATAGTTCTTCCAAGGCAGGGCAAGCGGCCTTTGGGAAAATGGCAGCACTTGAATTAGCCAAGTATAAAATACGGGTAAATGTTATCTGCCCAGGCGCGATTGAAACCAATATTGAACAAAATACCTTTCCAGAAGAAGATGAGCTCGAGAAAATAAATATTCCAATTAAATTCCCCGAAGGTTCTCAACCACTCGAACATCAACCAGGAAAACCTGAGCAAGTGGCCGACCTTGTTTCTTTCTTGGCATCTGATGCTTCTAGTCATATCACAGGCAGTCAAATTTACATTGATGGAGCAGAGTCATTGCTTTAGTAATACTAATTACTCTATGCTCTTTCGTTGGCCAGACCCTATGGGGTCTGGCCCCTTTTTACATAATTTAGAAAAAGTCGCAGAAGAACGAGGAATATGTTGGGATCATTTGCTCGAGCTTTTGGATTTCTTCCTTTTTGCCTTTAATCCATTGTAACTCATACAATTCACTAGGGCGTTTGTAGCCAAATAAGATGGTAGAAAGAGAGTTTATGGACATCTTGATAATATTTCCTTTTCCTTTGATCTCTTCTTCTGATAGCACCGTAGCCTCGCCATTTCTGATAGAGAAAGTCTGTTCATTCCAAGGAGCATTGGTGTCAGTAACTTGGATTGTAACTTCTTCCCCATATTCTTCAAAGTCGTATTCTTGAAGGAACTTTTCTGCGTCAACAATTCTTACCATGAAATAAGGAGATAGCTCTGATTTAATATTTGGTTCCTCCAGCGAATAGATTAATGGGTCTTTTTCATGTAGAGAGATTTCCACAGTGTCCACCATAGAATCATGCTGACATATAAAATTCCAAAGTCCTCTTCGTGCCTCACCGTTTAAAGCTACAAACTCCTCCACACCCATTTTCGAATCTTTAATAGAGTATAGTAAATATCCTAAAGGCAGTTTCTTTTCATCATAATATATCGAAGCAACCAGGTCTGAACCGATTGTTTCCCACCAAGCGTTTTCCCGAACCAGCATTCCTGCATATCGGCTAGCATATTGTGTATAAATTTCATTTAAATCTTTATACGGATGGTTTTCAATTGTGCGGTTTATTGTACCTGCAACTGAATCTTGTTTAACTAGATCACTTTTTGCCATCGTGCATTTCAGACGATTTGTGAGAAGTTCCCAACCATATTTCCGATAAAAAGAGATTTTGAAGGGATGTAGCATAGAAACGTGACACCCTTCCCTTTTCATATGTTCTAACGAATGCTGCATTAAGTCTTTCACATAGCCTTTACGACGATATTCAGGATAGGTTGCCACACCTGCAATACCACCCATTTTCCACTTCTTGTGTCCAATAAAAACGTTGAATGTGATAAGATGCAATTTTGCCGCGAGCTGTTTTTCTTCAAATATCGCCGAAATATGATGGCTTTTTAGCATTTCTAACCGCTTCGCTATTTTTTCTTCGGGTACAACATATTGAAAAGCATATTGAGATAGCTTGATAGCCTCCAAGTATTGCTCCTCCGTTAACTGAACGATTCTATCCATCGAAAATCCCCCTTTATCGTAGCCATGACTTATTTTCTTTGTGTTTTACTTTCATATTCCCTTATAATGATTGTAGTATTTTCAAAGGAGATTTAGTAGATGAATAATAAAGAAGTCGAACAAAAAATAATAGAAAACTATCAAAAAGATGAAAATATGATGATTCTCGTGTTCGCACAATGGTGTGTGAACAATGACTTGGACCCAGTCAAACTTTATTCCAAAGCATATCCAAACCAGAGAAAAAATCCAGCCTTAGCACAAGCACTTAAACTGACAGTTTCTAAAGAGGAAGCCGGAGAAATTTCAAATGACACATTACTTGGTGTTCTATCGCTTTTTGGCAATGATGACTTGGCTATTGTGGTGACGGAAGCAATCGGGTAGGAATTTGGAGTGGGAAAAAGAAGCAGTCCCCACTTTCCTCTAATCAAGCTTAAGAACCGTTCTTTTCTTTTATATACTCTATAAAATATGTATCATATGATTCTTTAAATTTGTATCCAAGTTTTTTGGCTAGTTCAACAGATTCAAGATTAGCACCATCCCAGCTTGGGTACTTTCCTCTATCCAGACAATCTAAAATTAAGGCAGAGGCAGTTATAGATGCTAAACCTTTCCTTCTATGATTAGGATGACTCGCCACTTCAATCTCTATCCCTTCATCATAGATACTAAATGAAGTGGCAGCAGAAACCACTTGACCATTCTTTAAAATGGAATAACCAACTCCTCTATTCAGAAAATCCTCAATAGATTCAAATTGGCTTACAAAGTCTTCAGAAAGTTCATGAAAAGACGGTAATTCTGCTATATTCTTATCTATACGCTTAATCTCGTATCCATCTGGCAATGTTGTTAAGAGATTTTTTAAATATTTCCCATCGAAGTAATTAGGGCTCTTCATAAATCTATACCGTTGAAACTTCTCAAATGAATCACTGTGAACTGTTTCTATACGATTTTTCCATTCATCTGAATCAACAATTGCAAGCGTAAAATCTGGCAGATTATACAGTAATTCTTCAGCTGTCTTTGAACTGGAATCGCCGGCAAAGAACACAAATATCCCCACATTAATTTGAGCAACAGTTGGATTTTCAGGGTCGTCAACCCAAGCAGTTCCCATATGTCCTTGGAGATAGGAAAGAATAATAGTGCTATCAATTTTTTCAAACATTGGAATTAACTTTTCCCTTACCGTTAAATCTGCTTCATAAATCATTAAATTCCTTCTTTCATAAATATTTAAATTCCCACCATCATCCATATTATCATAATTAAAACAATGTATGTGAAATTTCAAAATCATTCGCACCTAAGCTCTATTTCACCTATTTGGTTGTTAAAACTCGGTTACCGAGTACGAACCTTAACACCAACAAAAAGACCACCAATTCAGAATACAAATTGATGATCTTTTTACATTACATTTTTAATATCTACCTAACAGATCAAAACCCTTAACTAAATTAAGCTTCTTTTTCGTAAACAAATCTACTTCGCTATCTGATAAATCTTATAAACATCTTCCTCATGTAGCTTTACAAAGTTTCCTAATGGCCAACGCTCTGTTGCCTTTTTGGCCATTTCTGCAAAATGTTCATCACCAATCTCCACTTCCGCTAATGAGGTTGGCATACCAATGGAGTTAAAGAATTGTTCCATTTTATTGATGCCTGTTAGCGCAGTTTTTTCAAGATCGTTCAAATCCAGTTCAACATCCCATACGCGGTTTGCAAATTGAGCAAATCGGTTAATGTCGTGTTTGTAAACGTACTTCATCCAAGCAGGGAAAATAATTGCAAGTCCCGCTCCGTGGGCAATGTCATAGATCCCACTTATCTCGTGCTCAATGTCATGACTCGCCCAGTCACCGGTTCTTCCAGTACTGAGCAAATCATTGTGTGCAATTGTACCGGACCACATGATTTCCGCTCGCGCAGCATAATTGGAAGGGTCATCTAACACGATATGAGCATTATTAATAATGGTCTTTAATGTCGCTTCACATAGACGGTCTGTTAACTCAACATTTTTCTCATTAGTAAAATATCTTTCCAGAATATGTGCCATCATGTCAGTAATTCCGCAAGCTGTTTGATAAGAAGGCAGTGTATATGTAAGCACTGGGTTCATAATCGCAAACTGTGGTCTCATCTTACTATGACCAGTTGCACGCTTGTACCAACCTTCTTCATTCGTTACAACGGTGCCGGTACTTGTTTCACTGCCTGCAGCAGGAATTGTTAAAACGACACCTATTGGCATGCACTCTGTCACTGGACTTTCTCCAGTAAAGAAATCCCATACATCTCCCTCGTATTTCGCTCCAGCGGCAATCGCTTTGGCCGAGTCAATGACACTTCCGCCACCGACAGCGAGGATAAAATCAAGGTTATGTTCTTTGCACAGTGCAACTCCTTCTCGAACCAGACTTATACGAGGGTTAGGCTTCACTCCACCTAATTCATAGACTTCAATGTCATGTTCTTGCAAGGACTTAATAATTGTGTCATATAGACCGCTTTCTTTAATACTTCCGCCACCATAATGCAGCAGTAACTTTTTCCCATATGCAATTGACTCCTCGCCTACTTGCAACTCTGTATCTTTTCCAAAAATAATCTTTGTACCATTTTGAAATGTAAAGTTTTCCATAGTTTTCGCCTCCTATTTCTATCGTAGTTGAATATTAAAAATAGAGCAATTTCTTTGTTTGGTGTATTCCTATTCTCAGTCCATTATGTAATATTATAATGGTAGATTATTTTTTCACTAGCTTTAAAGAAAAAATAATTACATACTCATTCACTAGAAAGGATCCATCTGATGACACCTTTTACTGAAAAAGTGATAAACATTATTCAAAACATCCCAAAAGGTCAGGTGATGACCTACGGACAGATAGCAGGACTTGCAGGTAGTCCGAGAGCCGCACGTCAAGTTGTACGTATCCTTCATTCGATGAGCAGAAAACATCAACTGCCATGGCATCGCGTCATAAACGCCAAAGGACAGATTGCCCTTCAAGATGATGACGCCTTTAATGAGCAAATACTCCTACTGGAAATGGAAAGTGTAGAAGTTGACCACAAACGAACGATTGATTTAGCTACATATCAATGGCTACCTTAAAAGTTTCTCTTTTCTACAGGGTACCTAATGAATTCTTTAATCTTGAACTCCTAGACTAAACAGCTTGGTCTATGCATTCAATCAATCTTTCCTCAATATCCTTTCCAAGGTCCTTAAGAGACTGATCATTCAATTTTTCAATTAGTGCGGAAGGTCTTGGCATCCCGATTTTAGTAACACCACCATCATCATAAACAACAATTTTGCATGGTAGGAAGTAGCCCACCAGCTGATTTTTGGATAGCACACGCTCAGCTTCATAGGGATTGCAAACTTCCAGAACATGATATGCTTGGTTAAAATCAAGACCTTTTTCCTGCAACTTTTCTTTTATATCAAATTTCCATAGAACTCCGAATTCCTTCTCTTTTAACGTTCCTTCAAGACTACGGATTGCTTCCTCCACCGTTTTACTCGTTTTCACCGTATAGTCGAACATTCAAATCAACTCCCTTTTCAGTCGTAAGATTTCAAGATAGTCTTACTATTCCCTTTAGAGAAAAAAAGAATCGCAGGTTCAGGTCCCTCGTCCCAGATTGTTCTTACGGAATGGGACAAGGAATCTCCCCAATTTCCCTTTATTTTAGATAATGATCTATTAGCTTATTTAATCGAATTAGCTGAAAGGTGTAGTCGATGACGGATGAGGTAATAATCATCAGTCTTAATTTCTGTTCTTTGTCGTGGCTATAGATGTTAATAACCTGATCGAAGAATTCGCCACTTTTTTCGAGTGCATCATCGACTAGGAGTTCTTGGTCTTTCATTTTTCCCTGATATTTTAATAAGAGATACTCGTGACATTTTGTTAACTCTTCGATGTGCCGATCAAACAATAGGTTCTCTTCATCCGTTGTATTACTTTGAAAGTAATGCTCGTCTATATTCTCTAGAAGTTGTTCCCCTTCTTGCAAGGTTTTGAGCATCTGCTTGAATACGACTATTTCCCTTGCGTTCGTTTGATTTAATTTACCTAGCTTGCCTCGTTCTTCATCAAATACTTTAAATTGACTTTCCAATTTCTCGATGCTTGTTTTCAATTCTTTACTCTGATCTTGATAGGCCTTTTCTGACATTTCATTTGAAACAGCAGTACGTAGCAGTAAGGACATGGTCTGAAAGGTAGAATGTATTTTCTCCATATAATTTTTTGTGTATTTTGGAGGCAGTACCACAAGATTTACAGTCATTGCGGAGCCGACACCAATCAGGATAATAAGAAAGCGGTTTATCGTAAACATAATATCTTCGTTGCCTGGTGCACTCATGATAGCTAACACAGTAACTAACGTAAGCGGGATAGTACTTTCCATCTTCAATTTCAAACTAAGAGAGATAACAAGCATAATTACAAAACCAATTGTAATTGGATTGTCTCCTAAATAATAGATAAAGAAAAGTGCCACTGCTGCACCTATGGTATTTGTCACTATTTGATCGAGCATCTGTTTCCATGTACGATAAATAGAAGGCTGAACAGTAAGTATTGCTGCTACGCCTGCAAAAATTGCTGGATCTAGACCCACGGCAGCACAAATGTATAACGCTAGCGTCACGGCTAATCCAGTTTTAATAATACGTGGACCTATCGTCATCGTCATAATACCCTACTCCAATTCTGCTCTATAGTTAAAAATAGATGAGTTAATTTACTTCAGATAGTAATTTAAATATAACAATTAATCTGGCAGGAATAAACTTTTAGGTTTAGGCCGTTCGATTCTTCGCTTCGGCTTTCACGCCTGCCTTCATTTTCAACGGGGTAAGTGTCCCAATCAATGCAATAAAACTGCTTGCTAGCAAGATGCCACTCACACCTTTAACGGCGACAATCGAGAGAAGTCCAAAAAGTAAAAGATCAAATGCCGAATCAAGTACCGAAATTAATGATAAGGTAGTAGCCCTGACATTAGAAGGAATCTGGTCATTTTTCAGTTGAGAATAGATGGGGCCTCTTATCGCCTGGCCGAGCCTCAAAACAAAAAATGCACCAATCACTACCCATAATGATTCACCGAACACCGCTGACAGAAAAAGACCAAGCGCAGCCAAACCACCGGTCACAGCCATTAGTAAATTTCTCGGCAACCTACTGGTAAACCATCCCACTGATTGAGAAGCTATAAATCCACCTATCGCCGCAAGTGCATACAACACTCCAATCATAACAACAGGTAAACCGGCATTAATGAATACTGGTTGGTTGAAGGCTTCATAGACAGAGTCTGCTGCAATAAAAACGAAGGTAAAATTAACAAATAAAAGCAATAACGTCGGCGCTTTCCGAATTGCCTTGATTCCATCAGCTACTTGAGTGAAAGGATTGTCCCGGTAGGACCCGCTACTCCTCGGGTTTCTAACCAAGAAGATTAGAAGCAATTCAAAGAGGTGGAATGCCAATCCAAGAACGATTAGTAAAACAAACTGTTCATCTTGTAGATCTTTTGCCAAATAAGCACCAAATAGTACAGCAAGAATCATGGAAATAAATCCTGCCGATTGAATTTTCCCCATCGCACGGTCCATTCGATGGTGGTCATTGTCTTCTTTAAGTGATTCATAGATTAGCGCTTCGTCCGCTCCAGAAAAAAAGGTGACAGCAAAGCCATTTAACGCGCTGAATAAGAAAAACATCCAAGGTTCAAAGGCGAAAACCAACAAGCCTAGACTAATAATCTTGACGATAACTCCTATCAGAAAAGATGCTTTCGCACCGAATCGATCTGCAACCACTCCCCCCGGTATCTCTCCAAGCAGAACAGCTCCACTCCAGAAAAGTTGTAATAAAAGGATGTGAGAGGCTTCAAGTCCCCTAGAAAAGTAGAAAAGCGTTAACACTGGGGCAAGGAAATTGATGGTTCCAAAAAAGCGGATCCAAAACATGACGCGAATATTGTGTGATGAGAGTTTCCGAGTTTTCATAGGTGCTCCTTTCAGACTGGAACACGGGGACCTGTCCCTTTTGTTGTTCCATTCCCCTGCCTCATGCTAAGATAGCATTTAGTAGTTTTTTAATGCATTATTTTCAAAGATAAGGGGCTATGTATGTTTAGAAGAAATAAAAGTTTTACATTAATGATTTTCCTGTTTTTTAGTTTTTCAACTACTACCATCATTGGCAATTATTTGCCTGTGTACTTTAGGGATATTGGTTTACCTACTTCCCAGATAGGTTTGATCCTTGCAATTGGCCCATTGGCCGCGATTTTAACCCAGCCTTTTTGGGGGTTTATGAGTGACAGATGGAGATCCACAAAGAAAGTTCTTATTATGTGTTTGATCGGTTCCATTGTCATAAGCATGGTTTTATTTCAAGTTCAATCTTTTATTGCATTTGTTATCTTCATGTTTTTGTTCTTTTGTTTTCTCTCTCCTCTAAACCCATTAGGAGAAAGCTTAGCACTTAAGACAGCAACAGAAGAAGGCAGAACATTCGGCTCCATACGGTTATGGGGCGCCTTTGGATTTGGATTGACTGCTCTAATAAGTGGTTATCTATTTGCCATAATCGGGATTCAAAATATTCTTTATCCCTTTTTATTTTTTGGTTTCTTTACCTTTCTTATCAGTTTGAAAATTACCGACGTTCAGACCTCTAAAAAGCAAGTGACCCTCATGGACGCAGTGAAAATGGGGATGGATCCTAAGTTAAGTGTATTTCTATTAATAGCTGTATTCATCTCTGTCACTCATCGCACTAATGATAACTACTTAGGGATACATATTGTAGAACTCGGAGGCCAGGAGTCTTTAATCGGATTGGCTACTTTTATCGGTATCATGGTAGAAGTCCTTTTTCTCGCTACAAGTTGGCTCTGGTTCCGTAAGCTTCATGAATTTATTTTCATTGGATTATCCGGCCTACTTTATGCACTTCGTTGGTTTCTTATGTCCGTCATCACCACTCCCGAAATGATTTTGTACTTGCAGCTGTTACACGGCGTTTCCTTCGGGTTGTTCTATTTAGCCGCCTTTCAGTATGTAACAAAAATCCTTCCGAAAGAGCTACAGGCAACGGGACATGTCTTTTTTATCACGATTGTCTTTGGTTTAGCTGGAATGATTGGCTCTCTTGCAGGTGGTGCCATCATTGAATACTTTAATAGCTTTGTTTTATATCGAATCTTAGCCTATTCAGCTTTATTGGGATCCTTATTCATCTATTTCTATTATACTCTCATTATAAAGAAACAAGATATCCAAGTATGATTCAAAATATTTCTTATCATTCAAATCATCCATCTGATGTATAACCGATGGATAGAGATAAGATATGGAATACCAAGAAGGCTCTTTCACTTGAAAAGGAAAGAACCTTCTTGTTTTAATTGAGAAACTAAATGTTTTTATATTTCTTTATTTAGAATGCACCTAATATATTCTGGCATATCTTTTTCTTTAATCATTGCGAGTTCTTCATAAGAAATGCCTTTTCTGATAAGGTCTCCCACAACTTCCCATCCAATGAAATAGGCTTCTCTTTCATGGTTTGTTGTTCCTTTTCCCATAGTAAATTTATAAACAATCTCCGAAGAAGAATTGTTCAAAAAAGGATAAATACCGCTAATGATTTCTTTTTTATTGTGCTTACAGGATTTTAACCAATTTTCACTATATTCTATATACACTTCTTCTGGTTCTCCAGGTACTAAAAACTTACTAGCTTGGGTTGCCAAGCCCTCTTGTAGTATTGTACAAGCTATCGTTCGTTCCCATCCTGCTGTAATATCTGCTGTTTTCGAATGAACTATATGGGTAAGCTCGTGTGCAAGTAAAATAGCTGAATTTCCATTTTCAATAGGTAAACAAAGAGCCAATCTTTTCTCGTCATATGGTGCGACAAATGGATTCTTTTCAAAAGCACCTACAAAATAAACAACGACAAAGTTTATACTTTCACTGTAGCCTAATAGCGCTTTCACTTCTGTTAGACATTCTGCTACTCTTTCCTGATTTGGTTTCCAAGTTCTTATGAGTTCTATATTTTCTAGGTATTTATACCATGCTTTATCAAGCAAGGATCTCGCTAATTTTCTTCCTTCTTCACCTGGTGGTATTGCACCGAAATTATAATGTTTCTCCCACAAAGTCCATCTTTCACCTTGAGTTAAACCATCAACATTTGCCTTTTCATAAAACTTTAAAAATTTCGGGATTAAATTTATAACTTCAATTGAATCGATATCTACCATCTCCAATATCTATATCTTTACCTTTATACGATTCTACAATTAAAAAGTTTCTTGTTTTCACAGAGTCCACAACCTGGCCAATTGTTTTGAACTTAAACATCAGTTTCCTTTATACTAGCTTCATCTACACCTTACCATCCATATCCTTCTTTTCAAGCTCACCTTTCCAAGCAGCAAACTTATCAAGATCTTTCTTCACTTTTCTTAAAGTCAGTGCTATTACAGCTGCATCATCCGTAAAACCTAATGCGAATAAGACATCAGGTACTGCATCTATAGGCATAACAAAATAAATTATTGCTCCTACAATTAGCACAAGAGAACCATAAGGAATATTTCTGTAATCTCCTTTAATATATGCTTTGATAAGTTCCATCATCGTTTTAAGGTTATCCCATGTATCTTGCACAAATCCTTTACTGGCCTCTTTGTTATCCACTTTAACTTCTGCTCTTTTAATCAAATGTTTTAATTTATTCTTATCCCTCAAATATTCAATTGCCTTATATTTTACTTCTTCATTAAGTACTTCCATTTTCTCCAAATCTTTCATCCATGCTGTTCTTTTGGCTCTCTTTGACTTTTGCGTCGACTTCTTTCTTTTTCCAAAACATATAGGACACTCCTATCCTTGCGTATTGCTACAGATTACAATTATAGTTACCTATTACTATAACTCTATTTTACTTCCATTTTTGAAAAGGTACATCTTTCGGACAAACAGCTTTAGAACTTCACTAGTGTTAGCACATTTTATAAAAACTTGATAAAGCCCCCTAGTTCTTAATACCGTCCACTATACATACCCTTTTACGAAATCATTTCTTTTAGGGTGAACCTAAGGAGTGTGTACATCATGAATAAACAAGCTAGAAACAGTCAACAGCACGAAAAGATTGAGTTGAGATTATACTCAATCGGCCTCATCATGTTAGCTGCATTATGGGTGTTATCATTTTTCTTTAGTGGTTTTGTTTCTCCCCAAAGGCTGTTGGAAACCCAATTGTCCTTAAATGGAATAGCTGTCCTCTATTTTCTTTCTATCTATTTTTTTCAGAGTCGCTTAGTGAAAAAAGAACAACAACCTAACATCATCATTCTGTTCAATGGAAGAGAACTTGAAAGAAGATAATTTCCTTCAAGGCAGGCTTTTTTACAAAACTATGGAAACGCATTCAGTTTGACGCACACCACTAAACGCAACATGAAAAAGTTCGGAAGGTTTGCGCTCCGAACTTTTTGGTATTCAAACAATGCCTGTAACCCCTAATATAGGGATGGAAATCTCTCATGTACCACAATAGGTCTGATACGGTCGATTGGAATCTGGTGGCTCGGAGCAGTATTTCCCTTCGTCCAGTTCGTGCGCGTAAGGTTTTGAAAGAACATCAAGCAGACTCTCCATCACACTGTAATCGCCCTCTTCAACAGCTGCATCTAATGCCTCTTCCACTAAGTGATTTCGAGGGATAACAGCAGGGTTGCTATTTTGCATCAACTGCTTGGAAGACGCTTGGGAATTCTCCTGCCTCCCTAGCCTTGCCTGCCACTGTTCAAACCACTTTGTGAATTCTTCTGTGCCAAATAGAACTGATTTCTTTTGCTTGTCAAAACTCAACCAGCGGAAGGTATTGGTATAGTCTGCACCATACTTTTTCATCATTCCGAGTAAATCTTGGATAAGAGCTTCATCCTGCTCCTCTTCGTTAATTAGACCGAGTTTTGCTCTCATCCCTTTGAGCCAACTTGATTTATATAATCTTGAATAATCTGAAAGGGCATCTTGAGCCATTTCGACCGCCTTCTCCTGAGTGTCGTGTAATAACGGCACTAAGCTTTCTGCAAATCTTGCTAGATTCCACCCGCCGATATATGGTTGATTGCCATAGGCGTATCGTCCTTCCCGGTCAATGGAACTGAATACTGTTGCAGGATCATACACATCCATAAAGGCGCAAGGACCATAATCAATTGTTTCTCCGCTAATGGTCATATTGTCAGTGTTCATCACACCATGAATAAAGCCAATAAGCTGCCACTTTGCAATCAGTTCAGCTTGGCGTTTGATCACTTCCTGAAGCAAAAAGAGGTAGGGGTTTTCCTGTGCTTTTGCATCCGGATAGTGACGGTCTATCGCATAATCTGCTAGCGCCCGCAGCTCTTCCTCTGAGGCCCATTGTGCTGCATATTGGAAAGTTCCTACCCTCAAGTGACTAGAAGCAACTCTCGTCAAAATGGCGCCAGGTTGATTCTCTTCCCTGATAATTGTCTCCCCGGTCGTCACCACAGCCAAGCTTCGTGTAGTAGGAATGCCTAGTGAGTGCATTGCTTCACTTATGATGTATTCTCTTAGCATCGGCCCAAGCCCTGCTCGTCCATCACCACCACGAGAATATGGTGTTCTTCCCGAACCCTTATATTGGATGTCCATTCGCTCGCCTTGTGGGGTAAGCTGTTCACCAAGCAGCATTGCGCGGCCGTCCCCTAACCTATTAAAGTGTCCGAACTGGTGACCAGCATATGCTTGGGCTAGTAGCAACGCCTCTTCAGGAACCTTGTTTCCCGCGAGGATTTCTACACCTTCTTCTGTTTGGAGCGTTTTACCGTTTAAACCTAAAGATAATGCCAACGAAGAATTTAATTTAACTATCGCAGGTGAGCGAACAGGATTTGGCTCAAGGGTAGAAAAGAAAATTTTCGGCAAACGTGCATAACTGTGGTCTAAGTTCCATCCAGAGTTTATTATTCCATCACTATTGGTCATAGTATCACCCTTTTCTTTTATTGCTAAATACTTTAGCGCACTAGTAATTTAATGCTTTTACTGTCTTAACAACATTTTTTTTTATTTTTTACTTAACTCATTTAAGTATGAATTCCCCTTCATAGATTGTTTCTATGTTTTTTTATGTATATCTATTTTTTAATCATTAGAATCAACTTCCCTTAAAAATTCCCCAATCACTCTTATATACTCTTCAGGCTCTTCTAAATAAGGCATATGTGCACTATTTTCAAACACATGAGATTTTCCATTCGGTGTTAATGAACGGAAGAACATTGTTGATTTTGGTGTGGCTTCATCGTATCGACCACATGTATACAAAGTTGGAACCTCAAAGTCTTTTAGCCGGGAAGTACAATCAAAATCCCTTAAGTTTCCAGTCACATGAAATTCAGATGGGCCCCACATAATATTGTACACTTCAGGATTTCTATAGTGGGCTCCTTTTTTAAGGAACTCAGGATAAGGATCCAATCTGCAGACAAAATGCTTATTAAATATTTTCGTAGCTTCTTTGTATTCATCCGACTTCGTTGTGCCATTCTCTTCATTGGTTTTTAACTTTTTTTGCACTTCAAGTGGTAGCTGTAAGCGATTTTCCTTCTGGTCTTCTGCCCATAATGGAGCGCTTAGGCAAGGACTGGAAAAGATAACACTCTTTACGCCTTGGGGATGGGATAAATAATAGGCCGCCGCAAGCGTTGTTCCCCATGAGTGGCCAAGAATATGGAAATCCTTAAGAGAGAGCGCATCTCGAATCTGTCTCAGTTCCTCGACAAATCGATCTAGCTTCCATAACGAAGGATCAGTAGGACGATCAGACTTGCCGCATCCTAACTGATCATAAAAAATAACTGGACGATCCTTCGCTAGTATCCGAATTCCTTGCATGGAATAAAACGAGGACCCTGGCCCTCCGTGTAACACAATAACCGGAGTATGATTAGTACTCTCACCATGCAACTCGTACCAAACATTTCCCCCAGTAACTTCGATGTATCCCTCTTTTATAGACATATCATTCTCCTCCTCTTATGTATGCTTCTTATTTCTCTGTTCAAAGAGTATTAAGCTTATTTTACCCATCACAGGAAAGGACGAGAAAATTGAACTTGTTTCTTTTCTCATCCTCTTTGATGCTTAGTGGTGCTCTTCTTCAGCAGCCATTGCTATTGCTTTGGTTTCATGAACCGTACCATATGGATGCTGTGGTGGGGCATAGATAGAGTATAATTTAAGCGGTTCATTTCCCGTATTCGTCAAGTTGTGCCATTTTCCCGCGGGTATGATAATCGCATAATTATCATAAACGTTTTCTTGAAAATCTAATCTATCTTTGCTGTCCCCCATTTGAACTACTCCTTGACCTTGTTCAACCCTCAAAAATTGATCAAGTGTCGGATGAATTTCTAAACCGATGTCTTCTCCAACGTTGATGCTCATCAAAGTCAGTTGAAAATGGCTTCCTGTCCATAATGCAGTACGAAAAAAATTGTTTTGCTTCGTAAGCTCTTCGATATTCACAACAAACGGCTCGGGTCCATAATCCGTCAAGTGGGTGGATATTTCCTGATTTAAATAACTAAATCGCGCAGCATTCTCTTGTTCACCCGTTAAAGCCCATAAAAAGAGATTTCGAACTTGTGGAAGTTGTGTAAGTAAAAAAACTTTTTGATATTCTTGATACCCTTCTATTTCTCCTTGATAAGCCTTACTTAACCCATCGCTGTAACTATGAAATGGAACTTTGTCCAGTTGGAACACAGGCTTAGTGCCAGTAAGGCCGCGATATAGATTACTAAATTGGGTAAAAAGTACGTTCTTTCCTTCTAATGCTTGAAGTATGTCTTTTTTATGCTTTTCGTTTGGCGCTACATGTGCTAACTGTCGATAAAGCTCAATGGCGCTAGCTTCTCTTTTGACTCCTCCAAGTATAGCTTCAATTAATTCAGGATGATTCTCTTGACCTCTTTGCACATGGTCGGAGTAGTACACTGGTGTATTAGAATTTGTGTAATTTCGATAGGAATAGAGGGATGGATCATAATACATTTTTTGTCATTCCCTTCACAGGTTGATAAAAACATCATATGCCCATGAATGGAGAATGTACTTTAATTTTCATTTACTTGCTGTCATGATTGCCCTGAAGTCTCTTTTAACCACTTTTCTAGCGCTACTAAAAATTGATCTGGATCGTCCAACATCCCCATATGTGAGGTTTCCGTGTCCGCAAATGTAACAAAGGACGAAGGTGAATTTGTTTTGAATTCTCCATCCCATTGGTCTTTGGTACCGCGTAAAATAAGCAACGGTATGTCGATAATATCCAGTAGTTGGACAACATCTGGTCGATTACGCATGGCATACAAAGCTTTAATGGCACCCTCCTCCGATGTTTCTTTTGCATGTTTAATGGCAAAAGAAACATCATCAGGGTGACCTTCTTCTGAAAAATAGGTGGGAATTCTCGCCTCTGCAAAAGCATCAATTCCCTCTTCTTTAATGACCAGGGCATTTTTTTCACGATTTTCTTTCTTTTTCTGGTCGTCACCAGTGGGTGAAGCATATACAACAGCGGCTCTAAGCAAATGTTGCCGGTATTTTTTCATGGCTGCATAGGTAATATATCCTCCAAAAGAATGGCCAACCCACGTAGACTTATTAATATGTAAAGATTGTAGCAATCTAATGATTTTTTCCGCATAGTGATACACGGTATGTACGTCTGGATCCAAAGGGGACCCTCCATGACCTGGCAAGTCCACGGTGATTACATCATATGATCGTTCCAGTTTAGCCAACACTCTGTCGTAGATATGGTGTGTTCCTAGAAAACCATGAAGCAACACGAGTGGTTCCCCCTTGCCTTTCCGTTGAAAGTGCAGCATATTATCCCCCCACCCCTCTTTAATCCTAGACTGTTTTCTGCTCATTATGTATCTTCAGTTTATGTTTTCCAACCCGGAAGTATTTAACCTAAGTTTGCATCCATCTGTCTATTTCGAGCTCGTCTACTCTCTATATTTATAAGCCAAGCCTTTTAAAAAGTTTCTAGCGTATCTGTCTCCACACGGCTTATAATTCTTATGTCCTTCTTTTCTTAATAAGGCACCTAATTCACTTTTAGTTATCGTGACACCAGCCTCTTCTAAAATATCAACCATATCCTCACTTGTTAATGCTAGTGCTATTTTCAATTTCTTCAACACAACATTATTTACACTGAGATTTCCCGAGATTGTTATTGGAGGTCTGTCTGGCTGCCCAGGTTTTGGATCCTGTTTTCCTCTTTTGAAAATAATGAGACCATTTAAGAATAACTCTAATCATAAAATAATATCTTCGTCATTTACCTCATTTCCTGCTTCCTCAAGGTAGTCCTCGTTAGGTCTCACAAGTAGCTTTAACACGTCCTCTTTCGTTATATCTACTCCTCCAAGTTTGAAAATCTCCACCATCTCTGTATTCTTTAAATCCAGAGCATACCTTAACCTAATCAAAATATCATTATTGGTCATATTCATTCGTTTAATTCCTCCTAAAAATTGGTGGGACAATGTACCTGTCCCTATGTCCCTTACTTTGCTGTATACTTTTTGACTGCAGGGAGAATTTCGGTCCCGATCAGTTCAAGATTTTTTTGAAGTCGGTCAAATGGAACGCCGCCGAAATCGATTTGTGCAATATATCGTTGATGGCCATATACCTCATGTTGATAGAGTATTTTTTCAATGATTTGTTGAGGGCTGCCAATATTCATTACGTTTTGAGGGTCAATCCCTTGAGCATATGCTTCTGCTGGAAAACCGCGCCCGTTCGTTCGCTTCATTCCTTCATTAATATGAGGATAGGTATCTGCAATAGCCTGCTGAGAGGTTTCGGCTGCATAGAAGAATCCTGCCGTTGCAATCGGCAGTTCTGCAGGATCATAGCCCTCTTGTTTTGCTGCTTCCCTGTATGCATCTATAGTACGTTTAAAGCTCAATACATGTCCACCTAAATGAGCGAGAAACATTGGCACACCTGCAGCCCCCGCTTTTATCGCACTACCTGGCGAGCCCCCAACTGCCCGCCAAATTGGCATAGAGCCGTTTTGAGGACGAGGGATAATCTGTGCATTTCTTAACGGTGCACGAAATTCACCACTCCAATTAACCGTTTCATTTTCATTAATAAGACGTAACAAGTCGAATTTTTCTTCATACAATTCCTCATAATTGTTCACATCATACCCTAATAATTCGAAAAGTCCAATCCTTGATGCACGGCCAGCAACGATTTCTGCTCGTCCCTTTGAAATTAAATCAATCGTTGCAAAGTCCTCAAAGACCCGAACTGGATCGGAGGTACTTACAATTGTCGAGGAGCTTGCAATTTTAATCTTGCTTGTTGCCTGAGCAATTGCTGACAAAACAACCGTATGTGCCTGTGTCGTAAAAAATTCTTGATGACTCTCTCCGACACTAAAAAAATCGAGACCAGCCTGCTCAGCCAACTTTGCATATTCAATAATTTCGTGAATCCTTTCCCCAGCAGACATTCTCTCACCATTCGAAGGATTCGGTAAGTGGTCCCCAAGGGTATATATCCCAAACTCTAACCCTTTGCTTTGATCTATTCGGTATTTCTTCATCTCTAACACCTTCCTTGTGACGAGAGGCAATGCCCCTCTGTCCTTTTTTCCTCATTTTCCCCCTTACTTTTTCAATTTGCAACTATTTGAATCTAGCTGCATGTTTCCTATATAGAATAATTAGTAATAGTTCGAAAGCTAATAGCTAATTAATAGCAAACGTATTATTGGATGTTTTTAATGGAGGAAGCCAATCTCGTTTTGGTAAACAACGTAAAAAATCACGAAACGGCAATAACATAGCTGTTTCATGATTTTTCTAATGGCCGTATATCCTTTTCTTGCTAACCGATATACGACCCAGCAGGCAGCCTTGTAGAAAACTACTACAAAGCAGACTCTAAAAAAGAAATGATTCTTTCTATTTATTTACAAACCGTACCAACATCCTTATACTTACTAAATAAAGGAAGGTGTTGTGTTTTGGCAATTGTCACGGTAGATTTTGATGGAACATTGTATCAAGGAAACTCTTTTAAAGCCATGTTTCAGATCGGAAAAGAGAGGTTTACTACAAAACAATGGGCCACTGTTGCAGCAGGCCTAGTAAAAGCGTCAGCTGGTGGTTTACTTAAAGGAAAAAATAAGTTTAGACATGATTTTTTCAGAGCCTTTGCGAAAACATTTAAAGGGAAAACCACAGAAGAGTTGGACCTCTTTTTTCAGGAACTTGTCAATTTTGGAAAAGCAGAAGTTCATCAAAACCTCGTTCTTAAGATCCGAGAACACCAAGATAAGGGTGATACAGTGATTGTATTGTCAGGTGCGCTTCAACCATTTTTAAAGGCTTTTATAAAAGACCTCCAATTAGACGTCCACGTGTTAAGCACTGAATTATTATTTAATCGAGAAGGCCTTTGCACAGGTGAAATTGGACAAATTGTCAATGGTGATATAAAAGTAAAAAAATTGCAAGAATGGATGCTTCAACAGCACATATCAGTAAATTCAACCAAAGAGATTTGGGCATATGCGGACAGCGCAAGCGATATTCCTTTACTGCACTATGTTTCCAACCCTATTCTTGTTAACCCAAAAGAAGACATGGTAAAAATTGCAGAACAAAATCAGTGGTCTATTTTCGCGTCATAGTATAAAAATTGCAGCGTTAAAAAGGTTTAATAGATTCGGCAGGGGCCTTCTATTAAACCTTTTTTAGGTTGCAATATTATTTTATGTAGACTTCAGCCCCCTGCTTTGGCTGATATTTTACATTATTAAGCGTGATTTTAACTAAAGACCTTATCCTACACGATTCTCCGCCCACTTTTCCCAAGCGCATAGTATATTCCATGTTGAAGAGTTTGCATACATTCATATTTTTTTAGGTTGGATAAGGATTGCGTAATTACAAGTGCAAGTTTTGCTGAAATACCTACTAATATCATTTCTGTTCCAAGCAGTTTAGCAGCCAACCCTAATCTATCAATTACTTCTGCTGTATATTCTGATATATTGTCGTTAAGCCCGGTTACATCCAGCAAAAGATAGTTTGCTTGATGTTTGGGCAGTTGATTTAGCGTATTGGTCATTAAAACCTCTGCCCGTTCTTCATCATATTTACCAATTAAAGGGACCACCAGGATACCTTCTAAAACAGGGATCAGCGGGGAAGAAAGTTCCTTTATGAGTTCTTGCAGCATCTTTGTTTTCTCATCCACCATATATTCCAATTGCAGAATTTGTTTGGCTTCTTCTCTTCTCGATAACTCGTGTATATTTTGTTCAATATCAACTTCTTTTGGAAAATATTCAACTATACTAAATGTATTCTCTTCATTTTGGTGTTGAATCATTTTATACCAATAGTTTTGTCCAAACAGACCCGTTAACACACCTGCATAATGAGCAGGCACAAAGATCCCTTCAGTACACTTCTTCCCTAATCTATTCATTTTATATTCCCAATCATCTTTAATTAGTAAGGTAAAACTGTTATTTTCTACATTGATGTCTTTTATTTCAACTTTCCCCCACCCAGCTGCTGCGTAGGTGTTTGACAACCACTCCACCACATTGGAAATATCTATGTTCTTCATCTCTCTAAATCCATTACCAACAATTAATCCCTGGCGAAAACCAGTAATTTCAAGAACGAGATTAGTAGCTTCTTCGCCTGAAACCTCTTTGATTGTATCAAAAAATGTCTTCATAGCTGAAACCCAAAAGAAGACAACATCTCCCCCTTCAAAGAGAACTTCTCCTGATTCTAGATCCCAATTTAATTCTATTCCACCAACAGTAATATCTTTTTTCATCTCCATACTATTTTCCTCCAATTTCATAAGAATCAAGGGGACATTATTGCAGTTCAACATAATTTTACTCTATTAAAAGTCCATTGTTAACTCTCTTAATCTATAAATATTATGAAAAAAGACCGATTACATTTAATGTAACCAGTCTGCCTTGGAATAAGATTAAAAAGCGCCTAACTTTACAAACTCATCCACAATTAAAGTAGGCTCTGTACTATTTTGGATATCCTCTACCGAATATCCATCTGCAACCTCAACAAGCTTTAATCCTTGCTCGGTTACATCCATTACAGCCCGGTCTGTAATAATGCGGTCTACCACACCCTTACCTGTTAAAGGTAGTGTACATTCCTTCAATATCTTCGCTTCTCCTGCTTTATTCACATGGTCCATTATTACGATAATACGTTCGGCACCATGAACAAGGTCCATCGCACCGCCCATTCCTTTGATCATTTTGCCAGGGATCATCCAGTTGGCCAGGTCACCACTTTCACTTACTTCCATTCCGCCAAGTATGGCAATGTTTACGTGCCCGCCGCGGATCATTGCGAAGGATTCGGCGCTGTCAAAATAGGCGGCACCTGGGATGGCGGTTACGGTCTCTTTTCCAGCATTAATCAAGTCTGCGTCAACATTTTCTTTTGTTGGATATGGTCCGATACCTAATAGCCCGTTTTCTGATTGCAAAACAACCTGTTTATTGTCGGAAAGGTAATTAGCTACAAGTGTTGGCATTCCAATTCCAAGGTTAACATAAAAGCCGTTTTCGATTTCTCTTTCTGCTCGTTTGGCTATTCTTTCTCGAGTATTAAACTTTTCGTTTGCCATGGTTTACCCCTCCTCCCTAGTCTCTAGTAGTAATGCGTTCGATTTTCTTTTCCTGTTTGCCGACGATCAGGCGTTGGACATAGATGCTTGGTGTTTGAATCTGATTTGGATCAAGATCCCCAATTTCCACTAGCTCTTCTACTTCCGCGATTGTGACAGTTCCAGCTGCAGCAATCATCGGATTAAAGTTACGAGCTGTCTTGTTATAGATTAGGTTCCCCATTTTATCAGCCTTATCTGCTCTCACTAGACTGAAGTCCGCTTGATAGGCTTCTTCTAAAAGATATTCTTTTCCATTAAACACACGCACTTCCTTGCCTTCAGCAATAGGTGTTCCTACTCCAGCTGGTGTGTAAAATGCCGGAATCCCCGCTCCGCCTGCACGGATTTTTTCTGCCAGTGTCCCTTGTGGCGTTAGTTCTACTTCCAACTCGCCGGATAGCACTTGGCGTTCAAATTCCTTGTTTTCTCCAACATAGGAGCCAATCATTTTCCTAATTTGTTTATTTTTCAATAGCAACCCTAAGCCCCACTCATCAACTCCGCAGTTATTGGAGATGACAGTCAGGTCTTTGACTCCTGTTTCAACAAGTGCTAGGATCAGGTTTTCTGGGATTCCACATAGTCCGAACCCACCTACCATGATTGTGGCACCATCCTGAATATCTTTTACAGCTTCTGTAAAGGACGTGTAAATTGGTTTCATTGTTGCACCTCTCTCTAGGAAATTAGATATTCTCTACAATTGTTGCTACACCTTGTCCTCCACCAATACAAAGGGTGGCAAGACCTTTTTTCACGTCACGTCTTTTCATTTCGTGAATGAGGGTGACGAGGATGCGTGTACCGCTTGCCCCTATTGGGTGACCAAGAGCAATTGCACCGCCGTTAACGTTTAGCTTTTCTGGGTCAAACTGAAGTTCTTTTCCGACTGCAAGAGATTGAGCGGCGAACGCTTCATTGGCCTCCACAAGGTCTATCTCTTCCAAGATCTGGCTTCCTTTTTCTAATGCTTTTTTCACGGCAGTGACAGGACCGATTCCCATGATGCTAGGATCCACTCCACTGCTTGCATTGGCAACAATTTTCACTAATGGTTTAATTCCCAGCTCGTCTGCCTTTTCTTTGCTCATTACAATTACAACTGCTGCTCCATCATTGATTCCAGATGCGTTTCCAGCTGTAACAGAGCCATCTTTTTTAAATGCCGCACGCAAGGCACCAAGCTTTTCAACTGTTGTTCCCTTTTTAGGATATTCGTCTGTATCGATTGTCAGAATTTCTTTTCGCTTTTTTACTTCCACAGGAACAATTTCGTCCTTGAATTTACCTTCTTCCATCGCTTTCGCTGCTTTTTGCTGACTGTTTGCCGCAAAGATATCCTGTTCTTCTCGTGATAGCTCATATTTTGTGCAGAGGTTTTCAGCGGTTACTCCCATATGATAATCATTGAAGGAGCACCACAACCCGTCTGTTACCATACTATCTGTCACTTTTTGATCACCCATACGATATCCGTCGCGTGCGCCCTTTAATAGGTAAGGTGCCTGTGACATATTTTCCATTCCACCCGCAACCACAATATCAGCATCTCCTGCGATAATGGCTTGTGTTGCAAGATGAACGGCTTTTAATCCGGAGCCACATACTTTATTTATTGTCATTGAGGAAACTTCGTTAGGAAGTCCTGCTCCGATTGCAGCTTGTCTTGCGGGGTTCTGGCCAAGTCCTGCCTGCAGCACATTCCCCATAATTACTTCATCTACACTATCTGGTGCAAGCCCGACTTTTGCGAGCGCCTCTTTTATCACTACTGCTCCTAGTTGCGGAGCAGAAACATCCTTAAATACCCCACCAAAGCTTCCAATCGCTGTTCTGACAGCGCTTACAATCACTACTTCTTTGTTAGTCATCATTCCATCTCCTCTCGCTACATTTATTCTTGGTTCTTGTCGAAAATCCTTCTTTTTTTATAAAATTTCTATAATTCTTGCTTTTTGGTCTCTTTTCTTACTAAAATTAAACTAACATGTTACAAAAATAGGGGGAAATCAATTGAACTTACCTACACAAGCAACCATTATCGAGGTTGGTCCACGGGATGGATTGCAAAATTTAGCAACCTTTGTTCCAACCCTCACGAAAATTGATTTTATTAAGCAACTGAAAAAAGCCGGTATCAAGGAGGTTGAACTCACCTCCTTTGTTTCCCCAAAATGGGTTCCACAGATGGCCGACGCACCTATAATTATCGAAGAATGCCTGGATGAGGAAACTCGCAATTTCGTCCTTGTACCAAATAGAAAAGGTATCGATCGTCTGCTAGGTACGGCTTGTAAAAACGCCGCTGTTTTTGTCGGAGTCAGCGATTCCTTCAATAAGAAAAATATTAACAAGACAACCGAAGAAAGTCTGCAGGAACTTGAGCCAATAATACGAGATCTTAAAGAAAAAAACTTCTTCGTCCGCGCATGTATTTCCACCTCCTTCTACTGCCCATATGAAGGAAAAGTAGAAGTTGCGGATGTACTGGTATTATGTCAAAGATTTGCAAGCTTCGGGGTGGACGAACTGAGTGTCGCTGATACTATCGGAATGGCCAATCCAAAGGAATCATTAGAATTATTTTCTGCACTAAAGAAAGCGTTGCCAAACATCATGATCACCGCACATTTTCATAATACGAGAGGAATGGCACTCGCTAATATCTTCGCCGCATTACAGGCAGGAATTGACCGCTTCGACACATCAGCCGGTGGCCTTGGGGGATGCCCCTTTGCACCAGGAGCTTCCGGCAATGTAGCTACAGAGGATGTCGTTTATATGCTTGAACAAATGGGAATTTCAACAGGCATCAACCTCAACCGCATTACGAAAGCTCTGGAAAATTTACTACCCCACCTTGATAAGCCATATGAAAGCCAGTACTATAAATGGGTCAAGGGGACAGGTCCATTGTCCCAGGTTTAACTGTGCGAAAAGCCAATGTTTTTCCCTTTTCGCAAACATGCATAAATCCCCCGCATCTGACTAACATTAACAAATGAAAATAAGAAAAGGGGGATCACCTACCATGTCAAAGCACAATAAGCATGATGGTCCTAGTCAAAAAGGGAAACCAATTGCAAACAATATTAAGGAAATTGAATCAGCGGAAGAAGTAGCACGAGCGATCCAGCCAAGAAAGCGTCAAAATTCGGAGCAATAAGCTCGGTTTTCAACCAGCTAACCTTTAACATTATATAAACGCTTGGATTTTCTTTAGTCCAAGCGTTTTTATAATGTTTTCATTCAATAGTTTAGTTTAGGTTGCTCGTTCAAACATTGCCGATATTTAAAAAGGTTTTTTAAAATTTTCAATGTATTATGAAGGTTTGGAGGAACTGACTTTAGTATTGGATTTGCTCCTTCAGGTTTGGGCTCGCTTAGTAACTTATCTATAAAGAGGTTTTTGTTTAACCATGAATGGAACAAACAAACCAAACAGCTTGACTTGCTAACAATATTGCTCCTCCAATTTTCTGTTCTCTTAAAGGTGGAAATGGTCTGAGTGTCTCCATCAGATTGGAGGTAAAGGGGTCAAGCGTCATCCCTTGTAATAGATATTGCAACGGCAGACATTAATAGATCAACATTCTGATAGATAGAATAACGCACACTATCTGAAAATAGAAACATCAGCGCTAATGGCATGAAAAGCATCATGTGGGACAATGGGGACAGGTCCATCGTCTTATTTTTATGTTTTATCTACCTTTTAACAGGCTACATAAAATAAAAGGGGATATACATAAAAAAGGGAGGGAATCAGGATTTTAGACTTTTTTAATGAAGACACGATAATTACCTTACAAAGAATATGTATGGTAGTTCTTCTTAGTGGGATTGTTGGTTTTGAAAGAGAGACAAAAAATCGGCCGGCAGGATTACGTACTCATATTCTAGTTGGTTTAGGTTCTTGTTTGCTTATGCTTCTTTCCTTATATGGTTTTGAAGATTATATTTCGCGCAATAACGATGGAATTATTAAAATGGACCCTGCTAGGATACCATCTTATGTTATCAGTGGGATTGGATTTTTAGGTGCTGGAACGATCATGGTTCATGGAGGAGTTTCAGTTAGAGGCTTAACTACAGCTGCTTCCGTATGGATGACTGCAGCATTAGGTCTTGTTATTGGTGCAGGTATGTTTTTTGAAGGCATTCTAACCACAGCGATTGTATTATTCACATTACATGGGATTAATGTACTAGAAAGTAAGGATGAATCCATCGTTTTGACCGTAGTAACAGAAAAACAGGATGGAATTCTTTCTGAAATGAAATCCATCTTAAGAGAACATGATATAGAAATTGTAAAAATCGATATGGAAGAATATAAACCTGCCAATAATATCAAGCGAGTAAAATACAACTTCCTCGTAAACCTTAAAAAAACCGACCAAAATCCTGAGGTTATCGAAAAAATCCAAAACCTCCCCTATGTTCATAAAACATCAATGGTCTGAGAGTGGGAACCTGGAGCGGACACAGTACCAATAGGATGGGTAATCCAAAGGAGACTTGTCACTCCACCACTTTGTCACCTGCCTATAACAAATCCTAATCAAATAATTACCTTCATCACATAAGTCATTTAAATATTCCCTTTAAACTTGAGCATATTAATAACGAATCCATCTTACAATCGAAAGAGAGCTGAGTAGGGAATGTCAAAAGACGGAATGCAAAAGAGAAACCAGTCAAGAGAACAAATCGAGAAACAGGATAATAAAAATGACGTAGAGTTTGGCTCGGATTACCAAGTGGGAAATTCAAAGTCACAAAGCAGCAAAAAAAGCGGTAGACAAGTTAATAAAAAATAGCCTCGTAAATAAGGTTATTTTTTTCTAGGCTGTTTTCGCTTACTTAGTATTTTAAGTAGGATGCTAGAACCTGCACCCCCCACCTATGTGGGAGCGAAAACGGCCTTAAATAAGAATAAAATCAAAGATATTGTTTTTACATCCCGCAAGTCTCTAGTAAGAGAAAACAACCTTTATTCATAGTATGGTACATAACCTGATTTTTCTACTAAAGATTGCCCCTCTTCGGACTTTATCCATTCTAGAAAATGGTCAAGATTAGGATTCTTGGTACTTGATAGATGAACTGCATAAAAGGGACTCACAAAAGGATAGCTATCCTGCTGAATAGATTCAATAGAGGGAGACATACCATTGATCTTTAAGTGTTTAATTTTGTTGTTTTGCACCATCGATTCTGAGAAAAAGCGGAAGGAGAATCCGATTGCATTTTTCCTATTTTCATAGTCAAGAGTTTCTTCAATAATCCCTCCCATGCCGGTTACACGTTGGTCTTTGGGTGCATCCATTAAACGCTTGGTCCCCATCACTTTTCTAAGCATTTGTTGGCTTCCACTATCTTCAGGCCGTTGAAATGCTAGAATTGGTTCATCTTTTCCGCCTAGTTCTTTCCAATTTGATATTTCACCAGCATAAATCTGCTGTATTTGTTCTAAGGATACATCGCTAACTTGATTATCTTTATGGACAAAAAAGACAAAAGCCTCTTTTCCTATTGGGTTTAATACTAATTCCACTCCTTTGGATTCTGCCTGGTTCTGTATTGAACTAGGTGGCTCTGGTACAAAAATAACATCTGCACTTTCTTTCAATAAATTCGCCCAGGCCCCAGATGTTTGAGTTGATTGCACTTCACTATTCGCGAAGTGATATGTACTTTCTGGATATGCTGCATTTGCAAAGGCCGAATACACTGGATACAAAGCAGTTGAACCGTCAAGCTTTAGTAAAGGCTCATCTAATTGTAAAGAAGAAGGTTTAGCTAATTTAGCTACTAAAGAATCCTCCGAAAAAGGTTCATAAACAGAAAGATCAACATCCTGAGTGCTCATCACTTGCAAGGATTGAAGATGCCAAACTTTCACACGCTCAACAACTACAAACAAAATAAAACAGCTTAATAAACTAATAAAAGCTATCTTGATACTTTTTTTCGAAAACAGTCCCCAAACAAATAAATTGGCAAAGATTAAAAGTGTAAACACAAAACCAGCTGACACTAGACCATATAGTTCCTTTCCTGACCACAGTAACGTAATGACTGTTAAATAAAACCCCAAAAACAAAATAATACCCGACAAAATAATAGAACCAAGAACCCTCATGAATTCTCCCCCTTTTTTCCCTTAATTACCACAATGTTCTATATAGTGTAATTTTACACTAAAAAGCACAAAAGGTAAATATATTTATACACAAAAAAACGACTGCTTCTATTTATCAGTCGCCTATCCCTATAAAGTACTAGATTGTATAGAAGTTCGGTAAATCTTATATGCCCTTCTTTTTCATAAAATGCCGCTTCCAAGCTATTTATCCTTTTTGCTATTCCGTTTCAAATACCAAATAAGAAACCCAAAAGGTACAACCCCAACAATAAGAAAATACCATTTCACTTGGTCAGAATCTTGTAATTGTCCTTCCGGCGAGTAATGTGGGGTATCTTTTAAATAGGAACGTAAGTAATTGATTTCCTCTAAAAATTCTGGGTCCACATCGTTTAAGTGAACAACCTCTGGATCTATGTTCTCTTCCCAATCGATTACATTCAAAGGAACGATTGCACTTGGATTAATAGGATGATAATATCCATCTCTTTTTTCCAAAAAAAAGAGGATGTCCTCCACTTTTGTTAACAGTTCCTTTTCTATACCCTCAATCCATTCATCTAAGCGATATTCATTTGAACGCATCTTAAAGGTAGTGTTATCATCGTCTGCTTTCGTACCAGGTCCTGGTGTGGATATCAAAATGAATTCTCCTTGATGTTCTCCTTTTAAGTAAGAAGTAACCTCTATTTCCCATTCTGTAAACCCTAAATCATAATCCCCTATGTCCGTATCTACCACTTTTTCTATTCTTTCTTGAACTGCTCCATTATTTTTACCAATAATAATTAAATCTGCTCTTTCAACCATTTCTTCAAATGTTAATGGTTCATATAAGGCACTGTAAGTTTTAGGCGTAGCAAGAAAGAGTAAACAAAATATTATTATAAGTACATTTTTATGTATAGTGGGCATACCATTGCTCCCCTGCTCGTATATTTTTTGAAACACTTTTCACTATCTTAATTTCTTTAATTCACTCGGAATCCTCACTTTCTGTAACGATTGTAACAATTAACGCAACCATTAACTTCGAAAATAGCCTTCTCAAAAATACACTTTACTTGTACCCTAATAATTTAAAATTACCACTTTTCTGACATTTGAGCAATAACATATATCACTTTCTCTTAGTCTTTTAGTGGGGAAGCAACACATTATAGAAAGCATTTTGGATAAAAAAACTTTTCTTCATTTCCCTCCCAATATTCTAAATGGTAAAATTAAGATATAAACTTCTTTGGATGTTAATGATTGCATTAATTTAACTATTGAGTGAAGCAATGAATGTAAATGATAGGACTAAAGAGCAACAGTGTGCGATAAATAATAAGATATCTAACCTTTTGGAGGTTTTCACGGTGAAACAACTAAAGAATTTACTTATTATACTTGGGCTTATTCTTACCTATGTTCTTTTTGTAGGAATTTACTTTACAAATAAGGTCATGTACATTCGCAAGAAAACAAATGAGGAGATATTAGATCGAGAAATGAAGCTTGGCCACTATAAAGAAGAGGCCTATCGGAAGCTTGCAAAGAAGGAGCTTACGATACCTTCGCCTCTTGGCTATAATATCTATGGCGAACTATTTGATCTACCAGATTCGAACCGCTATATGATTTTCAGCCATGGTGTAACACAGAACACGCTGAACTCAATTAAGTATATGAATATTTTCATGAGAAAAGGCTGGAATGTGGTGCTGTATGACCATCGTCGTCACGGTAAATCAGGGGGCACGACAACAAGCTATGGCTTTTATGAAAAGCATGATTTAAAAGCAGTAGTCGATTGGGTCCGGGATCAGGCGGCAGACGACGAAGCTATTATAGGTGTCCACGGGGAATCGATGGGTGCCGCTACCTTGCTTATGTATGCAGGAGGACTCGAGGACGGGGCGGACTTTTATATCGCCGATTGTCCGTTTTCTGATTTAGAGGAGCAGTTGGCATACCGATTAAAGGCAGACTTTAAAATACCAAAACAGCTCGTCATGCCAATAGCCAGTACTTTTTTACGACTTCGTGATAAATACTCGATTCGTGATGTTTCGCCCATTAATGTTATAGAAAACATCGACAATCCTGTCCTTTTCATTCACAGCGAGCCAGATGACTTTATCCCAATCATGATGACTCAACAGCTTTTTGAGAAAAAGAAAGGCAAAAAACAACTCTACGTTGCCAAAAACGGCAGTCACGCCATGAGCTACTCCGATAATCGCGAAGAATACGAAAAAGCCATCGACGAATTCTTAGAAGAAATCGGCTATAGTTAACTTTGGTCTAGAAAGGGACAAGGGGACAGGTACAGTGACCCAGTTGCAAGTACCGTTCCCTTTTTTCAAGTTTTGGGACGATAAACCAAGCAGCCGATTTTGTTTGAGTGGTCTTTAACGTACACATTACTGGGCTATTCCCTTAAGGTCCAGAGTATCAGCAGGTCACCGAGAGCCCCTGCTGTCATAAAGATGCCTATAATCATCCAATATCCGCTACCAAATAAATAAGCATAAAGGGAAGGAAAAACCCCCAATATTAAGGGTAAAACAAGTGCTATACGGTAATGATTTATCTTCAAAGCAACTTTACAATGAGCATAAGGCATAAGGTGTTTCCATAATAGTCCTAATTTAACCTCCCCTATCTTCGCTCTCCCAATTACGATATAGCCGAACACATGAAGCAATTCATGTAGTAGGATAAAAAGCATGTACCCTCCAATGATCTTTAGTACAAAAGCAAGACTGCTTTCTCCTATGCCCCATATTACCCAATAAGGAATTACCATGACAACAAGTACAAGGGTTGCCCAACGATTCATCAATTTATTTACTATGCTTGCTTCCAATGTTTCATCTAATTCCTCGTAGCTTTCTAACGATTCCTGAACCATAACTACTCCTTTTCTCATCTTATTTCAAACAGTAACCACTCTAGGTTTGTCTAACCTTACCTATACTTGTTATAACAATATAACCTGCGACAACCCCGTTTATCGTTTCAAAAGTATCACTTGCACCTTCTCCAAAATATCCTCCTAAAACATAGTTCGTGAAAGGCAGTATAGCAGGAAAAATTCCTGAAATATAAAATACCGGAAGTACCGCCAAATAGATAAACGGTAATCCGATTATAGCCAACTTCATCCAATTCACCTTCCAAGCCCCTTCACTGGAGAAATTTCTATAAATAAAAGGTAGCCCAATATATATTCCGATCACAACCGAAAACACAGATTTGAATAAAAAATAAGGTAATATTTCATAATTGTTTTGACCATACGTCAACAGAAATGCTTGAAACCTTAATCCAATGAAAATTAACAGCAGGAATAAGAACACATAACTTATATAACATACTGCTCGCTTCTGATTATTTGTCATAACATCCCTTCTTTCTCTAAGCTCTTTAATGGTTTGGGCAATTTACCCAGAAACACCAAAATAGATCCAGTCTAATTGAAAAATCACGTCTTTATAATAGATATACGATTCAAATTGGGTAAAGTTTCATTAATATTACATTAATTTCCATGCGCTTTATTCTGGTAGTAAGAAGAGAAAAACCAGAAGCACCATGCGGCTTTGCTCACATGAAAAATGGGTCAAGGGACCAGTCCCCATGACCCAATGTATAAATTTAAGCCTTCACCTAATAATAATCTTAGTGTTTCATTTGACACTAACTTTTATTGTGGAGGGATTTACTTTGAATATTCTCTTTAGCTTTTTGTCACAATTAATTCGATTAAGTATTAGAGCGGTCTACTTAATAAGGATTAGAACCTTTTGGCTAAAATATTTGGTTAGAATGCCATCTTTCAGAATAGTTCAAGGTAATGCTTAAGTCTCTTTACGATAACAAGAAGGTGAGCATAGTAATATGCTTACCTCTTTCAATACATACCTACATGATTGGAGGAACAACCGTGGAAGAAATCAGTCACGAAGTTAAACTTACTACAGGAGAAATCGCTAACCTTTGGACTCAATATATGAACGATACGATGTCCATTTGCATAATAAAGTATTCCCTTGCTAAGGTAACGGATAAAGATATAAAAAGGGTTCTGGAATTTGCTCTACAAATCGCCGAGAGCCATATTGAAAAAATAAAGAATATTTTCCAACAAGAAAAACACCCTATTCCTATGGGATTCACTAAAGAGGATGTTAACCTGGATGCGCCGCCCTTATTTACAGACACCTTCCTCATTGTCTACATGCATGTTATGGCATTGCATGGAATGACAGGCTACGCCGGAGCCGTCGGCACTTCCGTACGAGAAGACATCATCGACTATTATATCGAGTGTAATAAAGAATCCATGGAATTGTATAAGCAAATAGTACAGGTTATGCTTCATAAAGGGATCTATAGCAAGCCCCCTCGCATTAGTCCGGCTAGTCAAATTGATATGGTTAATGAACAATACTATCTAACCGGCTGGTTTGGCAAAAAGAGGCCTCTTAACGCAATGGAAATCAGCGGGATATCCTATAATATGCAAAAAACAGTAGTAAAAATTGTCTTGGAACTTGGGTTTAGTCAAGTTTGTCAATCCAAAGAATTACAAAAATATTTACTTAGAGGAAAAAAACTTTGTAAGCACCAGTTTAAAATTCTCAGTACCATTTTATCGGAAAATGATTTGTCCTCCCCTACTTCATGGTCATCAGAAGTAACCGATTCCACTGTTTCACCTTTTTCGGACAAACTAATACTTTTCCATATTGTCACATTAATTTCTGCTGCTGTCGGATTCTTGGCTGCTGGTCTAGCGATTTCTCAGAGAAGAGACATTGCAATAGAATATGCTCGTTTGATGGCAGAAATAGGATTATATGCTGAAGATGGTGCACAATTGATGATAAGCAAGGGATGGATGGAACAACCACCTTTAGCAGATGATCGAATGAATTTGTCGGCAAATAAATAGGTGGAATACCAACCGGCTATCCCTTATTAAATGGAGGTGTAAAGCAAATGGCTAAAAAATCTCAGGTAACCTTCCTATCCTTAATTACATTAATAGCACTAATCTTATTACCGTTCGCTATTGTAAAGCGATCTTTTAAAGATTGGATCATCGTGTATCTTGTAAGTATTATCGGTAACTCTCTAGCTGATAGGTTTTTAGTCTCTAAAGGATATTTAAAATACAACATCAGACCATTCCCAAAGAAATTCACCATTCACTTGCCTTTTGATTATATTCACTATCCCTTGTTATTACTTTACTACAATCAATGGACCCTAAACAGCAAACCGTTTGTTATCCTGTTAAAAGCATTTCCATTCATCGTACCTCAAGTAATTTTTGAAACCTATGCAGCTAAAAAGACTGACTTAATTACATGGAGGAAGGGTTGGACTTGGTATCACACCGCGATTAGTTTATTGGTTAAGCTTTTATTGTGCCGATCCATTATCGCAGTGATCAGGAAAATAAATAAAGGTGAGCTTTCAACTCTATAAACATTCAATCCTTTTTTAAATATTTTTTGCTGTAGTAGTAACCCTACGAAGATACTTGCAGAATTGGAGGAATACCTGTTTTGATGCTCTTAAATGGAATCCACTTACTCCATTTAAGAGCATTTTTTGTCCACTTCATTATCATAAGCATTCTTCTTTCTACCTATCAATCTTTTAATATATTCCTTTTTTATCGTAATAATCATTTATAATAAGTAGTGATACTAGCATAGTAGCCTATGATTGATGGAGGTACTAAGATGAATAAATTAATTAGACTGTTGAGTAGAGAGGATTCTCGTTACTTTGAAGACATGGACACGGGAGTAGAAGATGATTATGTAAGCCGGATTTTTGAAAGACTTACAACTGGGGATCACCGCTTATTTGGGCTATTTGTAGATAATAGATTAGTTAGTATTGGAGGGTATTCACTATTTGCCAAGCGTTATGCCATGCTAGGCAGGTTAAGGACAGACCGCCGATTCAGAGGGAATAATTTTTCCACAATATTAACTGAGCATATAATGAAGGAAGCTTTTAAAGTTAGCGGAGTCCAATGGGTTGGATCCAACACCCAGGAGGATAACTTACCTGCCCGTAAGGTCCTTGAAAAACTTGGATTATCTCTTGCACTTGTTTCTTATGGTGCGATAACAAATGATACTTCTGCTCTTGAATCCGGTTCAAAACCATGGCAGCGGATACACTCTCCTGAACGAAAGAAAGAGTGGATCAAAGAAGTTTATGTGAAACCATCATTGGTTTTTCCATATGAATGCTATTATTCCTTTCCAGCGTCAGATGATTTATTTCACGAACAGGAATTAGAGAAATGGTCCTTTTATGAAAATGAAGAACAATCACGATTCCTAATCACTAAACACGACCAAAAGGGACACCATTACTTACATGCTGTCTACCCTTGGAACGACCTCTTTTCACAAAAAGGATTATGGGAAACCATCTCGCACGATTACAAAACCTTGAAAAAGCAAACGGGTGAAGACGACACTTACATATGGATGGATTTGACAAAGGAGGCCGTTAAATCTTTACCATCTAGCCATAAATTCGACTTACCATCTCCTTGGTTCTTATATGGGGTGGATAAAAAATAATCAAAAAAGGTGCCTGTCAAGAAGAATAGAAGCATTCTAACAGGCACCTTCGCTTTAATTTTCTATACTTTTATCGATAAATTCCTTCAAACGATCTTGATATTCCGCTGTAGCCACTGTGTAGGATTTAACATGTCCAGCACCTGGCAAAGTCCACAATGTTACCTCCCCACCTGCAGCTTCGGCAATTTCATAAGCCATCGAGGTTGGAACTAGCTCGTCCGCTTCTCCGTGCACAATAAATAAAGGACGACTATTTTTTGCGGCTTGTTCTATCGCAGACGCCTCACCGAAAGTAAAGCCGGATCTTATCTTGGTAATCCCGCTCGTAACCTGGATAATCGGAAAGGATGGCAGATTGTATAAATGCTGCAACTGGTAGGATAAAATATCATCAGCAGATGTATAGCCACTGTCAGCAATAATTCCTTTTACCTGTGGAGGCAGTTCTTCCCCACTTGCCATCAGTACAGTAGCCGCGCCCATGGAAATTCCGTGAAGAAATATATCGCTGCTCCCTTCTTCCATTAGCTTCTGTATCCAATCCTGAAAGTCCAGCCTGTCATGCCATCCAAAGCCGATATAATCTCCTTGGCTTTCTCCATGGCCGCGAGAATCGGGAATTAATATATCAAACCCCTGTTCATAGTAGAACTGAATAAAATTCTTCATATCTTCGCGTTGACTTCGAAATCCATGTGCAAGAATGACAGCTTTACCACTTGACTCTTCATTTTTCAGAAAGTCCGCTTCTAGTAAAAGGTCGTCATAGGAATCTATCGTGACTGTAGCAAATGTTTGTTGATCGTACCAATCCGACGCCCCTTCAATTATTTGACCGTTCACTTCATTTGAACTAACCGGAATTGCCACTTCCTCCCGATGAAGCTCTACTTCTGTGCCTCGCTTCACGGCTTCTCCATAAAAATAATCCCCAGCTACCGCCAATAATATCACTGCTAGTACAACGAAACCGATTGTTAACTTAATGAATTTTTTCAATTGCTTCTCTCCGTTCTGTTAAGGCAGACAATTATAGATATATCCTCTATGCTCTCAAGAATCAGAATTTATTTCCCTCTGATGCGCCCGATTCAGGAGCTATATTCTTACTATCAGTCTTATTTCTATGTAATGCATTAAAGCCTTCTGTCCGCAATATAGGAATCTTGTATTTTCGGGCAAGGCCAAGTAAGTCTATTAAAATTGTTTCCGGTTCAAACTGGATCAGACGAATGTTAAATCCTTTTGCCACTTTAATTTGAGCCCCTGTTCTGAGCCAACCTTCACGCTTAAACTTTATCTGTACTATTTCATTGAAAGGGATTACTTTAGTAAAAACCGGGATGCTGAATAGCATAATCTGATACGTTATCTGACCATCTTCTATTCTAAGTTTATAATGCATTAATATTGCTAGGAAGATAAAAATCAAAAACAAGATCTTGATGCTAAAGATAACATAAGAGGTAACTGGCGTGGATAAAGACAATACTATCCATGCTAGTAAAAACATCAAGTACTGGCTTTGGGACTTTGCTTTATAGGTCAACTCTACAACTCCTCCATTATTGGTATACTTATTTTACCATTAAAATAAGCATCTACAATATAAAAAACTCACTCTAGACCACCACAGAGTGAGTTTATCTTTTGGCTCTGTTAAAGTTGTATGGTACTACTGACGCTATCCTAGCGATGATTGGAGCAAAAGGCGGAGACTCCAACGGGGAGATAGCGGTAGTTGGAGACCCCGCAGGCGCAACCGAGGAGGCTCCAGCACCGCCCCGTGGAACGCGTAGTCTTTTGCGGAAATCAACAGCGGCGTTAAACAGCCTATCTTTTAAAAAGTTTCGTACGTTACCACTTCATCAAGCGGAAGACGGAGGGTACCGTGTGCTTCTACAGCAGCTTTCCCGATAGAAATTAGCATAACAGGTATATAACGTTTGGGAACATTAAATTCCTTTATAAACGCAGAACGATCGAATCCGCCCATTGGAACAGAATCGTAGTCTTTATCTTTTGCCGCCAGCATTAATTGCATCGCTGCTAAAGAGCTGTTCATAACCGCTTCGTCGCGAGCTAACTGATTGCTTGTGTAAGCTGCATTTATCTGGCCGATTAGGGTATCTTTCACCGCGGGAGGCATAAAGCCTTTATTTACAACTTCCCCATATACTTTTTCCGCATTTAAGTTCGCTTCCAAATCACCAAGGATTGCAATGGTAACAGAGCTATCGACAATTTGTTGTTGATTATATCCGATAGGTAGCAGCTTTTGTTTTTGCGTTTCCGATTGAACTACAAGAAACTTCCAATGTTGAAGATTCCAAGAAGATGGAGCCGTTATAGTTGCTTGTAGTATAGCATCCAAGTCTGCTTGCGGCATTTCGTATTGCTTATATTTCCGTACAGAATGACGTTCTTCCATTACATCAATTGCTGACTTTTGATTAGTTATTGCCATGGAGAATCTCTCCTTCTTCTAGTTGATTTTTCACATCTACTATTTTAATCATACATATATCTTGATGTCAAAATGTTTGCCTTTGAGATAAATGGAAGAATTAGGCTTGCGATGAAGTTTCCTCCTTGTGGTTTAATTAGGCTCTTTTCTTAAATATTGTTGCTGCGAGTCCGTAAATAATCGGCATTTGGATTTTTTACTGTCCCATCTTCACAAATTTAAGAGTAATTTTCTTAATTAAACAGGAAAAGATCACGACAGCAACGATTGTAACGGGTTGTACTAACTTATGTAAGAAGCAACCATCAATGAGATAAAGCCTTTAACTAAACGGTTAAGGTAGGTATAGAGCTAATACCACAACTTTTCTCCCAATCCTATTTCTTCATTCCTCCTACCATTTTCTCATTTTTCAAAAAACACTTCTTAAATGGCACCGCTTTACTATAGGATAGATGGGGAGAAGATCTCCTATTCTAAGGAATGGAGTGTTGTGATGAAAAGGTTGGTGTTAGTCTTGCTTATTATGCTGCTTGTTGTCCCGGTTTCGGTTAATGCAGGTTCTATTGGCGGGAAGGATAATCCAGGTGGTGTTCCTGGTCAATGGTATGTCGGGGATGCTCCTAGTTTTATTGACCCCAATCTGCCTCCGATTGTTTTTGTTCATGGAATCAACAGTTCCTCCAAGACGTGGTGGGAAAATAACGACATGTATCAGACAGCCTTAAATAATGGCTTTCAAACCGCCTTCATCGATGTGCACCCAGATAAAAACATGTGGGATAACGGATCTATAATTAACACCAAAATCCGCGAAATTTACAACCATTTTGGTCAAAAGAAACTGGTTATTGTTAGTCACAGTAAAGGTGGCATCGATTCACAAAATGCCCTTGTACATTATGGTGCCCATCCTTATGTCTCAAACCTCATTACATTATCCACCCCTCATTACGGCTCACAGTTAGCCGATCTCGCCTATAGTGGTTGGGCAAGCTGGCTTTCCGGTATTCTTGGCAGCAAAAATGATGCAACCTACTCGCTTCAAACAGGATACATGAATAGTTATCGTACTCAAACTGACCAAAACATTAACCGTTCCCGCAACCCTGTTTATACATTGGCAGGCACTAGCTGGGGAAGCTTTGGATCCTCACTCTATTGGGGAGGGCTCTATCTCAGATCATATGGAACTAATGACGGGGCAGTAACTGTTGCAAATTCCCGACTCCCATACAGTACTGAGGTACGTGTAAGTAACTGGAATCACACCACTGTTCGGGAAGGTCGTACATTCCAATATTTTCGACCATTTTTAACCACCAGCCAAACCCAAGGCTTTGCCCTAAGCGAAGTTAGTGCCACTATGGAGCCAATAGAAGACGAACCAACCAATATTACCGCGCTTCACCGTGGTGGAGAGTATAAAGTACAGGCAAAAGAAGTTTTCTCTGTTGAAGAAAATGTCCAAAAGCTCGAGCTTGATTGGTTAAGCGATAAACACACGAAAGATATTGAAGTGATAAGCCCTTCCGGCGTTGTTTATAATAACTTTCAGCATGCAGTGGACAAGGAAATCTTTAAAGGAGGACATCATCATACCTTCCAGATCCCTAACCCTGAATATGGCAACTGGACTGTAAAAGCGAAGAAAGACAGTGCAGCGTACCTTATGACGGTTGCTTTCAATACAGATTTAAACGACGAAATTGTACTAGAAGAAGCAACCTACGAACTAAAGAACAAAGGAAACAAGGTCAAAGATTTTAATGTCGATGTTAAAATCAATAAAGATGGAAAAGCACAGGCTACTTTCGGCATGAAAGTTGCAAAGAAAGGTAAGGTTTCTGTGAACTTTAAGGAAGAAGGCGTCTACACCATTACAATGGATGTAAAAGGTAAAACGAAAAACGGCAACGACTTTGAACGGACCATTGTAAAATCGGTTTATATAGATAAGGATGGAAAGAGGTACTGATAGAAAAAAGCTAGTAGCCTTGCAGTGTTACCTGCAAGTCCCTAGCTTTTTTTCTTTGGCACTGCATAATAAAATAGTACTTTCATGACAATAATAACCATTAATAACTAGTAGAGGACATACCTTCATGTACTTAATTTCTGTAGTAGTGCTTTATTTTATAATCGCTAAACTTTTCATCGATTGGAGTAGATGGAAGGAATTCTATCCTACAGTTCAATTTTATATAATTTGCAATTTGCTTTATAATTTCATTTTCTATCATCACTCATTATGGAAATATCATTCCATTACATTCCCTTGGCTAAAGCATACAATAATCGACCTTACCTTCACATTTGGAATCTACCCGGTAGTTATCATGCTCTTTTTACAATACTTCCCGAATCAAAGAAGCATGAAATTTTTATATATCGCTGCTTGGGTATTATATTACATTTTGTTAGAGTTCTTTTTTGAAAAAAAGGGATTATTCGTGCATGAAAATGGTTGGAATTTATGGTGGTCTACCCTGTTTAATCTGATTTCGTTTTGTATCCTTCGTCTTCATCACAGGAATCAGTTAGTCGCTATCCTGCTATCCATTCCTATAATTACTATTCTTTTATTCTTCTTTCATCCAACCTTGCAGCAATTAAAATAAAACGAGTCTAAAATAATGATTCTTCGGACCTATCAGGAATTTGTCTAAAACACGCTTATTATGGAAACAATAACATAAAAACAAATGAGGATTAATGATGTATTTAATCGTAGTTATAGTGGTTTATATAATCTTTGCCAAGATATTTATTGATTGGAACAGATGGAAAGAGTTTTATCCCACTGTACAATATTATATTATTTTTAATTTACTCTATAATTTCCTATTCTATCAACATACTTTATGGAGGTATAAAGCTGTCACGATTTCTTGGCTTAACCACACTTTTATTGACCTTGCCTTCACATTTTTTATTGTTCCAGTTGTTTTAATGCTCTACTTGCAGTATTTCCCAAAGAGTCAAACAAAGATATTTTTTTATTTTTGGCTTTGGGTAGGATATTTCACGTTTCTAGAGTTTATCTTTGAAAAAAAAGGATTATTCGTTTATGAAAATGATTGGCATTTAGGGTGGTCCACCTTATTTAATGTTATCACGTTTATTATCATTCGACTTCATTATAAAAATGCTTTACTTGGAATTTTGGTTTCCCTTCCAATTATCGCGATTCTCTTGTTCTTGTTTCATCCATCTCTACAGGATTTAAAATAGCAGGTGATAATGTGGATACTCTATCTACTCCTATCTTTTTTATACTTCTCCTAAGCACCTATTTGAGCATGGGGCTTTATTTATATAGCCGTAAGAGAACCAAAAAATAAAATAATAAACAAAATTGGGAACAGTACATGTACACTGTTCCCCCTAACCGACCTCCCTGCTTTTCACTTCGCTTACCACCCAGTTATCTACTTCTGCGTTGTACGTTATCACAAAAGAGTACTCTCTATTTCCCCTAAGTTGACTTTCACGCGATTGTACAATTTGATAGGTAGAATCCTCTAATATCCTCAATTCAAATTCTTGATCCGGATCAAGCCATACAGGTGGCTCAGTGGCTATAATTCTCAAGTTCCCATTTTCTACTCGATAAAAATAATCGAGATAACTTTCCGCCAACTCCTCTGCCATTCTCGTTTTATAATGAGCTAAAAGTTCTTCCTTTGAATCATAATTTTCCACTATTCCCTCTGCAGTTTTCTCTACTTGGAAAGTATTTTTATAATCCTCTAACACTGTTTGCGCTTCTTCTTTTGTTAAAGTTCTCTGGTTATCCTCATTTTCTTCCTCTTCTTTTGAATGATTGTTTTCAATGGGTGGAACTTCTTCTTTTTTCTTCGAGTCTTTATCTCCCACTACACTAGAATCGGTTTCATTATTTTCCACTTCGTCCACGTCGTTTTGCTTGGCTGCTTGATCGTTTACGACCTCATTAGTTTCTTGATTCTGATTTCCTTGGGTTTCATTTGATGTGTCATCCATAGAACATCCTGCCATAAACATTACCGCTAGAGGCAGGACCATTAAGCTTTTTATAACCATACTATTTGCCCCCTTCTATAATCCTCTTATTTTCCTTTTTCACTCTTCGGACTTGTTTAAACTTATAGCTAGAAAACTTTGAGTCTTTTCTAGGCTCTGTTAAAGTTGTATATTGATAATAACGCTATTCTAGCGAAGATTGGAGCAAAAGGCGGAGACTCCAACGGGAGATAGCGGTAGACTGGAGACCCCGCAGGCGCAGCCGAGGAGGCTCTAGCACCGCCCCGTGGAACGCGGAGCCTTTTGCGGAAATCAACAGCGGCGTTTCACATAGCCTTAAAATATATAGAGGGTGGTGAGTAAATTGAAAATAATTACCCTATGCGGTTCTACTAGATTCAAAAAGCAATTTGAACAAGCGGACAGGTTCTTAACAAAGCAAGGCAATATTATTTTAAGCGTAGGATTTTTCGAAAAAAGCGATTATGAGGAGATTACCGTTGAGGAGACGGAGCAGCTTGGAAAGTTGCATTTTAAGAAAATTGATATGTCGGATGAGATATTTGTCATTAATGTGAATGGCTATATCGGGGAAAGCACTTCAAAGGAAATTGCTTATGCTAAGAAAAAAGGACTGCGAATTCGTTATTTTTCGGAAGAATTCGATACAGATGCAGGCCACTTTGATTTGGATATAACGAGAATCCTCGATGTACTAAAGCTTGCTGAAAAATTGAAATACGAGCTTCGTCATAGCTGGCTTTCCAATGGCCGGCAGGAAAGCGTAGCAGAACATACATGGCGCGTTTCGTTGATGGCTATTTTAATAAGCCCTTATCTTAAAATGAAATCCGTTAACATGGAAAAGCTTCTAAAAATGATTATAATTCACGATTTAATAGAAGCGGAAGCTGGAGATGTCCCTGCTTTTGACGCTTTGAATAAAGAAGAAATCCGGGCACTAAAGCTTCAAAAAGAAAAGGCAGCAATTGAGAACTTAAAGACACTTATTGGTGGCACAGTTGGTGAAGAAATATATCAGCTTTTCTTCGAATTTGAGGAAAAGCAGACCTTTGAAGCGAAGGTAGCCAATGCGCTGGATAAGCTAGAGGCTCAGATCCAGCATAACGAAGCGGACATAACTACATGGATTGAAATCGAACAGGATATGTGCTTTTTGATGGATAAGCATGTCTCTTTTGACACGTTCTTTCTAGAGTTAAAAAATGCTATAGAACACCATGCTCAGCAAAAGTTAGCTGAAGCTGGGTTCAATGTAGAAGAGATAAAAACTCGTGTGAAAAGCGGCGGTTTGATGAAGGAAGCGACTGGTAAATAAGGGCTTCCTCTCTCATTTTTCATGTCTTTCTCGAATTTTGAAGTTGCACCGCTTCCCTAGCCAATTGGGTATGAGGTTGGTTAAACGTTTAGACGAAACATCAGGAAAGCCTCCTTTCTAGTCAGATTCTTGACTTTCCTTGCCTCCAACTTCACATCGCTTCCCTAACGAAAACCCATTAAATAACCTTCCTCCATACGGTTTCAATTTTTGATCAACTAGTATAATTATTTTGGTCTTCTCACCATTTCGATAAAAATGATCAAATGCTTTCACGAATTCTTTCGTAAACTCCTCATCATAGTGGTTCAGTGAACGGACAAGCCATTTGGAAGTACCAATCCATCTATTATTTGTTCTGAGTACAAATTCACTCAGAAGATCACCAAGTGTATTTGCAATGAATATTTCTTCCGCTCTATTCTTACATCCGATAAAATCATCCAAGGCATCCGTAAGAAAGTATCGTTTAATTTTTATCGTTTCTTCTGACCATTTTTCTGGACCTTTTTCCAATAATGCTTCTGCTTCTATTTTTATAGATTGTATTATCCCTTCATCTTTCAAAACAATGCCTTCTGAAACCATTCTCGGCATGGAAGGTCTAGCCCTCTGAACATCATTTTCGAAAAATTCCTTATAGGAAACTAAGTTATGTACAAACACTTCTATATTCCAGCCCAGATCAACCAAAGACTCTCTATAGGAGACAACAAATTCCTTATCGAAAATGACAATATCCAAGTCGGAGTTTTCTGTTGCTTCCCCCCTAACCACACTTCCCGCCAACAGAGCACCTTGGCAAGACGGATATCGCTTTTGCACAAACTGACTCGCCGCCTTCAGTGGTTCTAATTTTTTCAACGTATTCACCTCTTATTTTCTACGAGTACTGATTGTCGCTTGTTGTTACGCAATAATAGGTTTTTCTTTATCTGATAAAAAGTCATCGAAAAAGATTTTATGGTCGGTAAATAATTTATCTGGTAATGCGTCAATGAAATAGAACTCATTTTTCAACGATTCTTCATTTGTTTGGATTAATTCGCCTTTAAAGTCCTTACAAGTAAAGATTACTTGTAGCATCGCTACTTGGTCTCCATTTGAAAAAGTTTTGTCATAATCGGCGCCTGAATAAATCCCAAATAAACCTAGTTCCCCAAGCTGCAAACCTGTTTCTTCCAACACTTCTCTTCTAGCCGTTTCCTGTACAGACTCTCCTAACTCCATAAAGCCACCAGGCAACCCCCAAGTTTCGTTATCGGAGCGAAGTTGTAAAAGCAATCGGTTGTTAGAATCAAAGACAAAGGCACCTGCCACTACCATTATTACTTTTTCTTTTCCGACCATTGATCGTAGATGTTCAATGTAATCCATCAGTGAACCTCCTAGTATATTTTTATTGGACTAACCTTTAATTGAGTTAATAATTAAATTTCATTCCGCTTCTCCTTTTGTTATAGGCAATACCCTCTTGAGCCACTTCTCTTAATCCTAAGTGCTTCTACCCTTGTACATTGCATCATTAGTGGCCTGTTGTATTTTTTCGAGAATCATCCTCTATAAATATATTAGATAGTATCATTGTAAACTGTTTTATTTTCTTAAATACAGGGAACCCCTCTTATCAGGGAGGTTTCCAACATGAAGAAAATTATCATCTCTGTAATAGCCTCGACAGTATTAGTTGTTATAGGATTGTACTCAGTAAATTGGGTTCAAAGCAATAAGATTTCCTCTGTTCAAACGGAAAGAATAATTGCGTTGGGAGATTCTTTAACCTACGGAATTGGTGATCAATCGGGAAATGGATATGTAGAAAATTTAGAACAGCATTTAAAAGAAAAGAAGAAAACAAACATTCTCGTTGAAAATTATGGTATTCCTGGTCAAAAGACGAACGGGTTATTAAAGCAAGTAAAACAACTCAATATAGTAGGCAGTTTGGAAAATGTTGATTATTTTATTATTTTTATTGGTACGAATGATTTGATCGAAAGTAACGGCGGCGATCTAACCGAACTTGATTACGCGAAATTAGCAGACGGACAGGATGATTTTGAAGAGAACTTAAATGAAATTTTAACTATCATTCGGGCAGAGAACAATGATGCTCCTCTTCTGTTTTTGGGCCTGTATAATCCTTATCCTAATTCACAGAAAATCGAAGAAATAATTTTAGAATGGAACGAGCGTAGCAAAACAATTATAGCTAATTACGAGAATAGTAAGTTCATACCAACCAACGATCTTTTTCATAAAAAGTCGAGCGATTACTTTAGTGATGCACTTCATCCCAATAAAAAAGGCTATGACTTACTTACTGAAAAAATAATTGAAGCATACGATTTCTGATAAAGAAGTTCTTGCTACAACTATTCACCCCAACTTCTTGCGAAAAAAACATAAATCATGAACCTGGTCAAAGCCCATTTTCCTGTATAAGTTTATCGCTTTCTGATTAGTAGAGTTAACACAAAGTGTGACAGAATAAATTTTATTAAAAGTAAATATCCACTGTAAGGCGATAGTCAACAATTGAGCTCCAATTCCATTTCCTCTGTGGAGCTCATTTACTGCAAAAAATTCAATACTTGCTTCACCAAACTCTGGCTCAACCTCCACATAAATATAACCTGACAACTCGTTCTGCTCTTCTGTTATAAAAAGTTTATGATGATTGTTTAATCTTTCTATAATCTGCTTCCCACTATAATAGGTAGACGGAAAGGTTGTGTCATGAAGAAGTTCAAATTCAGCATAGTATGAAGCAGATATTTCTTGAAATACTGTACTTTGGACCAGGCTAAAATTTTCTTTCTTTACCTTTAATATCGTTTGGTCACTATGGTGGTTAAATCCCATGTTTCTTGCAAGATCAATGCATGCATGATTTTTTTTATTAGGAAACATGTAAAGTTCGTCTATCTTTTCTGGTAATAAGCCTTTCATTGCCTCCCACATTTCTGGTGCAAAACCCCATTTTTCTAGCTTAAGGAAAGGCCCCCATACTTCTCCGCTCTTATTCTCCAAATCACCATCAAAACCAAGAACACCTATCAATTCATCTTCCGCATATGCGAGTATAAAACTTTCCCAATAAGGAACATCCGTTACATCGTCCTTAAGGGAGCTAGCGATTTCCTTCCCTTCCATTCCACAGTATCCTATATGACTCTCTGCTGCTTGATTTAGCTGAGAAATGAAATTCGCAGCAAGTTCTAGGTCATTCTCGTTCATTTTCCTTATTTGCATCATAAGCCCTCCTGTTTCAGTTGTAATATTCTGCATTTATTATGTCGAATTCCCATAATCATAACACAATATTCTGAATTCGAACTACATAGATATTGTACTTTCTTTGGCCTTAATCTTATGTATTGTATATTTTTACAAAAAAATACAAAGCCTAGCTATAGCAGGAGGTGAGGAAAAATGGCAAATCACAATCAACAAAGCACATCACAAAATGTAGCTAACACAATCAAAAACGGTGCTGATGTAGTTTTTGATGCAGCGCAAAATACTCTTCAAGCAACGGAAAATATTGCAATGAAAGCAGTGGACGAAACTGCCCAAGCCGTAAGTAAAACGGCAGACTCTGTAAAAAATGGTGAAGCTAAGTAAAAAGCAACACGAATAGGTAGAAGAATAAGATAAAGTTCAAGGCTGCTACAAGGGTTTTTAGACGACCCATGTAGCAGCCTATTTGTTTTAGAGAAGTTAGGTTTTGAATAAGCGGTTTAATAAATTCCGATAATTGCTATGTGTATCATCTTTCTTTTATATGCTATTTTTCACTTCCATGAAAAAAGGGCGTTTATTTTCACCACAACATTATGCCTTCTTCACAAATTCGGATTTTAATTTCATTGCTCCGAAACCGTCTATCCTGCAATCAATATTATGATCGCCTTCCACAAGACGAATGCTTTTCACCTTCGTTTCTATTTTCAATACAGAAGAGCTACCTTTTACTTTAAGATCTTTAATAGGTAGTTGGTAATTCAAAAATGACTTTTATATCCTTCTATCCTTGCATATTCTGCATAGGTTGATAAGCTTTCCACCTACCTACCACTATCAATATAATTGAAATTTCTACATCAAATGACTAGCCTCGACTACAAATACCTGTTACACTACATTAGTTGAAAATTTTAGGAAGAAGGTGAGAAAATGCTTCAAGCACTCATCATTTTCATTGCCCAACTTTTATTTGTTCCTGTCCTTACACTGAGAACAATTACGATGGTCAAGGGAATGAAAGAAAAAGCCGCAGCTCTCGGTATGCTCGAAGGAATTATCTACGTTATCGCACTTGGAATTGTTTTTAGTGATCTCTCCAACTATTTGAATATGGCTTCCTATGCGCTTGGTTTCGGTGTAGGTTTATATATCGGTCAAATTATTGAACAGAAGCTTGCAATTGGTTTCGTATCTATTGAAGTGAATATAATGAACAAAAATGAAGAATTAACTAGTAAACTTCGAAACGAAGGTTTTAGTGTTTCCACCTCTGAAGTAGAAGGAATGAATGAAGCCCGTCGATACCGACTTGATTGTACCGCTAGGCGTGATCGGGAAACGGAATTTATTAAGATTGTTAGTAGCTATGAACCTAGCGCCTTTATCGTTTCCTATGAACCTCGTAATTTCAAGGGCGGATATATTACAAAGGCTATGCGGAAAAACAAGAAAAATAAGCAAATGCAGAGCAAAGGTCAAACTTCCTCTTAACAAAAAGTCCCTAAGATTCGTTGTGAATTTTAGGGACTTTTTTAGTATCACTTTTTAATAGTGAGTGAACCCACTTATTTTATAACCTAGCCCTTCTTTTTCCAATGTAAAACGATAGGTTCGCCTTTCTTGATTATTGACTGCGTCAGCAAGTTCCCCGTTAACTACCAGTTCAAATTGATGAAAAGAACGAATAAAATCTATAATTTTCACATTCTCTATCACTTCCACTTTTGGGTATTGGTCTGCTATCGAGTTTGCAAAGACCAACCCTTCTACTAATGTAGCTTTTGCAAGTTTGGAACGCTCCATCTCTGCCATATTTTCATCAGAATATAGCTGTAGATAGTCTTCCACTTTTCCCACTCCAATTTCTCTTAACTGGTTATCGGTGTAAAAATACGGTGTAAACATCTGATAGCTAAAGAACAGGATAAGCAGGGCGCTGGAAATCAACATAATCTGATTTTTCCAGCGCTTGGTTGCCAGCCATTTATCTAATCTACCTGTAACCCAGATGGCTGCCACGATTCCTACTAAGAAAATAAACACCATTGTCATGTCATGGAAATATAAAAAATCTAAGAGATAAATATTTTTGATATAAAGATAAAATAGAAAAAAAACTGTCAAAGTTAAAAAAGTCTTATTATTAATCTCTCGCATGTTATCCCCCGTAGTTAAACACTTTATTTTTCTCTAAGCTACTTCTACTTCTCTATAGAAAATATTCTATTCTATTCTGTCATTAAATTCAATGATTTCCCAATAGCTTATTGGTAATTATTATTGACATAATGTTAATAATACATTACATTATGTATATATTACATAACAAAAGGAGGCTATTATGCTTCAGAATCGGGTTAAGGAACTGCGTGCCAGATATGGATTTTCTCAGTCTGAGCTCGGGAATCGTGTAGGAGTTACAAGACAAACAATCTCTTTCATTGAAAAAGGAGAGTTTTCACCTTCTATTACCTTGTCGCTAAGATTGGCAAAACATCTGAAAGTATCGGTAGAGGAATTATTTTGGCTAGAAGAGGAGGATATCAATGAATAACAAGGACCTGCGAGTACAATTACCACTCTGGAATATTGCTGCTTATACCAGTTTGATGATTTTTATGTTTAGTGCAGTTCGCTTTATGGATATGGCATTTAATGATTTTGAAGGTGTATTTTATTATTATTGGGAAGGTCAGACTGAAATTAAATGGGAGATGCTGCCACTCTGGTCTTTCTTTGGTGGGCTTGGTTTATTCGTTTTGATCTTAATAGCTTATTACACTAAACTAAAGCGCTATAATAAAGAGAACCCAACAAATAAATTATACCCCTTTAATCTTTTACGACCGGTCGAATTTCTTGAAGATGATGAGATGATCCGTCATGTAACAAGCAATGCTACAAAAAAGGTGTATGTTTTATACTCCCTTGCCCTTCTATTGCTTATTTTCGTAATGCTTATACCATTTCATCGTTACATTTTCATTTTCATTCTAATCCTTTTCTTAATCATAAAGAATGCAATGTACTATAGTGAGATTCGGTCCTACATTTCTGGAAATTATCGTTTTAATGAGGAAATCCCCTCTCATCAAAGGGCAAAATATGATTCGTCCCTAAGTAAAAAATTCAAGCTTGCTTTAATAATCGTAACGGTTGCTGTGCTTTTCTTGGGTGCCCTTAGGATTGTTCAGATGGAAATTAACCACCGCGCCAATATGGTCAAAATGGAAGAATGTATGGATAATGGAAATACCGTGGTAGTAAAGAATGAAGGGTTATTTTCTCTTAGCAGCGTTTCTTGTGAAGAGAACTAGATATATACTGTAAAAGGTGTTGCCCTTTAAAGCTTGAGCAGCACCTTTTTATTCATCAATGTGTATTTCGGTGTGTTGAGGTAAGATAATATCTACTACAGCTCCACCATTTTCCTCATTATATATATTCAACTCCCCTTTATGAATGTTCTCAACAATTCGTTTACAGATAATAATTCCTAATCCGTTTCCGTTTTCCTTTGTTGTTAAGAAGGGCTGTCCTACTTTACTAAGAATATGCTCTGGAAATCCATTCCCGTTATCCATAATACGGATTAGAATGTTTTTTTTATTATATGGCTCTATAACGATATTAATTTTCCCATTGTAATCGACAGCTTCTACGCTGTTTTTCACAATATTTATGAACACTTGTTTTAACTGATTTCCATCACAATAAATAGCTGGTGTGTCCTGATAGTGATGAACGATTTCGATATTTTTTACGATCGCGAAGCTTGATAGTAATACTTCAATTTCTACAAATAATTTCTGTATGTTATACAAGGATTTTTCTTGTACTGTTGGCCTTGATAGGACTAAAAATTCGTTTGTTATCTGATCTATCCGTTCAATCTCCTTAAGCATAATGGCAAGGTATGTTTCATTGAAACGATTCGCTTGGATGAGTTGAATAAAACCTTTCAATATTGTGAGCGGATTCTTAATTTCATGCGCTACTCCTGCAGCTAATTCCCCTACTACCGAAAGTTTTTCTGCATTTTGAATATAAGATTCCGTCTTTTTATATTCTGTGATATCCCGAAGCTGGATGAGGCTCCCCTCAAGAAAGGGAAAGTAATCTACCAGACAAATGATAGGACCCTTCGAGTTAGATAAGCCTACCTTCCAATCTCGTATACTTTCACCTTTTTTAAACTTCTCATGAATGGCGGTAAACGGTACCGTTTCCTGAATATAGTGATCCAGCTTTACTTCCTCTAATAGTGATTGAGCTTTTGGATTTATTTTGACAATCTTCCCGCACTTTTCAATTACCACGTACCCAGTGTTCGATTTCTCGAGGATCATTTGATTCATTTCGTTTAGATAACGGTTTCTTTCCAGTAAATTCAATTCTCTTTCAATGGAATCCACTACTGTTTCCAATGAAGCCATAATCATTGGATGGGCATAATCCAGGAATGTCATAATGGATATGGTTCCTATGATTTTATCTTGAAGATACAACGGTACACTGTAACAAGCGGTTTGATGAAGAAAATGAAAATAATGATCGGTTCCTATCGTCTGCACCGGCCGTTGGAGTTCTAACGCAGCTAGTATGGAATTCACACCGACTTTTATCCCTGAAAACTGTACACCTTTTTCTAATCCAATCTTATTAACAACTGTCTCTTGAAGACTAGCATCACCTATATATTCAATAAAATTCGCCTTATGATCGGTCACAGCAACCAATAAGGGAATCCCTTTGCTTTTACCTAGAAATTTATCCATAAAAGACCTGATAATCGCTAATGTATCTGCATATTCCTCTTGAATTCTAGTAAGTTCCTCCGGTGCTATCTTTGTAAAGACAGGGATAACATTAGGATCTAATCTATATTCCAGGCAATCTGCTCTTACTTTAGCCATGTATTCATCCAACATGTTCTTATCAATCCTTTTTACCATGTTATTTTCTCTTACCTGAAAATTATACCCCAGTTGCCCTTTTTGTGCAGTAAGTACTTATTGGTGGCATATAGTAATCCCTATTTCTACCTAAGAGGTTAACAGCACTCTTAAAAAATATTAATCTCTTTCCCATATTCTTTTTACACTTCTTAACTCTTTACCGTCAAAAATTAATTTATAGATATCTGGCATATCAAGATTTTTCCAAAAGGAGAAATCATATTGTTTATCAAAATAATTCATTATTAGCACCATTATATTGCCATGTGTACCAATTACAATGCTTTCACCTTTATAACTATCTAATAGCTTATAGATGGAGTCTATCCCTCTTTTTTGAGCAACCAGATTGGACTCTCCGCCATTCCATGAGAAGTTATAGTCCTCCCAAACTTTCATAATGGCATGCGAAAAATCTTCAGCTGGGGTGGAAGTTAAAGTGCGTTCTTTAAATCCATCTATTATTTCAACCTCTTTATCATTATATACAGCAATCTCTTCAACAGTTTGAACCGCTCTTTTATATGGACTTGAAACAACCCTATCAATTTTCTCTGATTTCAATAACCCAGCCACCTTTTTTGCATCAGCAAAACCTCTTTCAGATAATGGTCTTCCTAGTTCATCGGGTGTATAGTTAGAGTGGGCATGTCTAATTAAGAATAAGTTAGTCAATCAATTTTCAACTCCTATATTAGGAAACATTTATTTGTGATATAGCTCTTGCTCTTTTTTCAGTTTCTTTACTTTGTTGAGATATGTTAAAAATACGGGAGTCAGTATAAGCGCTGTCAACCAACTAACTGATGACAGATACAAATTAATCGTACTTAAGGTCATGTTGAACGCGCCAACAATAATATTCATTGCCCCAACTGTTCCTATCAGGGTTGCTATATTTTTATAATGCTTGATGCGCGATTCATAGTCGGAGTAAATTTCAAATGTACCCTCTTCCTTTCTTTTACGAAAGTAACCCCAGCGTAAAAAGGTGTATACACATTCCACTCCATTGTCTTCCATGAAATTTATATACTCTTTACTTTCCTGATGGTCTGCAACTTGATCTAAAAGCTGGATTCTATAGTAGTATTCTCCTTTTTTCCCCTCTTCAAAATGATAGGTTCCAAATGTATACTTTACAAAATTAAAGCCTTCTGCTGCCATTTCATTGAGCCACTTTTCTTCTTTTTCATAATCAAAGAAAAGCTTTCTTTTTTTAATTATCATTACTGTCACCTCGGATTATTTTTTGTCCATTTATAACAAGCTCTTCCAGCCTTCCCAGTTCGCTGCGGACCACTGTTTTCCCGAGCTCCGTGATTTTATATTCCTTTCGCCGGCTATCCGAGTCATTTTCAATTGGCTCTATCCAACCCTTTTCCACCATTGATTTTATGGCCCCATAGAGCGTTCCCGGTCCCAGCTGAACTCTATCTCTGCTTATTTCTTTTACATACTGGATGATTGCATAACCGTGCATGGATTGATGAAGCGCAAGCAAAATATAATAGATTGCTTCCGTTAACGGTATGTGTTCGTTGCTTTCGTTCTTTTGTGGCATAAAAATTCCTCCTAAAGCCATAACGATCAGGTTATAGTATATCGCCTCACGATATAACGTAAGCTGATTGTATCAACACCCGATATAGTTGTCAATAGATTAATAACACACTTCCCCTGCTAATTAACGACCTCTTTTTCAGGAATGGAAATTTAGCGTGCACTATCCTAACAATGATTATTATAGTTAACATTTTCTTTCTGTTTGCTACGTTCAAAAACCCAGATCCTAAAGGAACTGGGTTTACAATCTTCATTCTACTATCACTCCACAGATGCTACATTTTACACTATTATCCTTATTCAAGACTTTCATCCATAAGTCTACCTGCAATCATACCTAACAACACATTTGTAACTACAAGGTAGCCCGGAGCGTCTAAGAATACCGTTATAACTCCCGCTAAGAATGCATATATCAAGGGACTGAAACGAATAAAAAGACCCATTCTCTTCCCCCTTTCATAGTAGTCCTGCTTTTACACATTTTTAAATAATGCTCCTTGTTTTCTTGCTAGTCTCTCCATCATGGTGACTAAAAATAGTGCCAGGACAAAATAGCTTGCTCCAAGTAACAACTCTCTTCCAAGCAATGGTAGAATGGCATATGGTTCTAATTGATAGATCGACCGTATTGCTTCGATACTATGCGTTAGTGGCAAAATTCTTGCGATGGATTCAAGCGGACCAGGTAGTAATGCCACCGAAAAGTTCACTCCGCACAACACTTGGAAAATTGCCATTACGAGGTTCAAGAATAAGTTAACGTTAGAGAACAGTAAACTGATGCAAGCAAATAGTAAAGAAAAGCTCAGCAAAGAAAACAACGTAACTACAAGTAGTATAAAAAGACTTCCTACTTGTTCCAATGGGATGGCAATCTGGAATAGAAATCTGGCAATCGTTAATCCTGCCACGAATACAAATAGTCCATCTAAAAATGGAACCATTGCCTTTCTTGTGATGATGGCAAATGTGGATGTGGGTGATGCAATATTTAACTCCAGTGTCCCAAATCGCCGTTCCAAGCGGAACATCGTCATGAAATTAATCATCATCGTTTGTCCTGTATAGTACACAATATTTCCAAGCACTACATAGGACAAATACTCTGGTCCCGCTATGGCACTAGCTAAAGTTGCGAAAAAGAGATAATGCATAAACGGGTCTACTATGCGGAATAAAAGGAATAACTTCAGGGTTTGGAATGAATACAGGGCTTTGTAGGACAAGTAGGTAAATCCGAACTTATTTATAAGCAGCAATTATATCGCCCCCAAGCTTCCGTGTTTCCGTAACACCATTTCGATTTTTTTAATGATTAATACGGAAAGGATAAAGTAAATCGTACTGACTCCTAGTGATATGATCATCGAAGAATACATCTGAGGTGAGAGAGTTAGTGTTTCATAGACTGATTTAATTCCCCATGTCATGGGTACTAAGTAGGCCAGACCTTTTAAAAACAGTGGCATGGTGTCGACCGGAATAAAGACTCCGCATAGGAGGAGAGCCGGCGTCAGTATCAGATTCTGATAATCAAAGACATTCTGAAAAGCGACAAACACAATTGCAAGTATCATCCCCACAACACTTAAAGAAACCAGCAGTACAAGAACAGATAGAAAGAATAACCCGAAATTGTCAATTCCAATAGGCAGTTGAAAGATGAACCGAGCATAGGTAAAGCTAAGTATCATTGATATGAGTGCAATAAAGGCATTGCTAATTACTTTTGTTAAAATAATCTGGAACAATGAGGTCGGGGCTGCAATCAGCAGTTTCAGCGTATCGCTCCATTTTTGTGAAATCAATGCCGATCCTGACGAATAAAGAACATAGCTCCACATACTGATTAATGCGGATGCGACCACAAATTTCTCGACATTCACATCGTCCCGCATTTGCTTTAAAAAGTACACAATTGCCAAGAACATCAGTGGCTGAAAGAAAAGAAGAAACTGATACATTTTATTAGTGAAGTTAGTAAAATAACGAATTTCCCTAACTAGTAGACTTACAAAACTCATCCCACTCACCCTACATCCTTCATGTGATGAACATAGGCTTCTTCAAGAGAAATATCTCTCTTTTCAATTTTAATTACCTCGCCGTAGCCATTTAGATAGGTTGTAAGCTTCTCCTGATTTGCTGCATCTTCTTCAACTTGGAAGCTTACAGAATAGTAAGGCGCCTTAATTTCCTGCACATTAACTTGCTGAAGGAATTCTTCTTGCTCCAATTTGCTAATGTCATAGACTTGCATCGTTGCTTCAAATAACTTTAGGTGACTGCAACTTTCTTTAATGTCGGCCGGTTCACCGATTAAACTAATTGCTCCATTCTTGATAAAGGCGATCCGATCGCAGAGCTCGTCCGCTTCTTGCATGTAATGAGTTGTGAGGATGACTGTTATTCCCTTTTGCGCTAATTCCTTGACAATGTCGCGAAGCAACCTCGCCCCAATGGGATCCAAACCAATTGTTGGTTCGTCTAGAAAGATAATTTTCGGTTCATTAATCAGACATCTTGCAATATGCAGTCGCTGCACCATCCCTTTCGAATATGTATGTATTTTTTGGTTTTTTGCATCCTTCAAGCCGACTAATGAGAGAAGCTGTTGGATCAGGTCTTTTTGGTTTTTATTTGGGATTTTATAAAGTGTGCAAAAATAATGCATATATTCGCATGCGGTCAGCCTTCCGTAGACCCCACGTTCCCCTCCATATACAAAATTAATTTTGTCTCTTATCTTTGCGCTTTCTTTCACCACATCATAACCGAGCACTGCTGCTTTGCCTGATGTCGGCAACAGCAAAGTCGTAAGGATTTTGATGGTTGTAGTCTTCCCTGCCCCATTTGGTCCAAGTAGACCGAAGACCTCCCCTTCATATACGTCAAAAGAAACCCGCTCCAACGCTATTTTTGTGGAACCTTTCATTTTATAGGTTCGGCATAAATCCGTCACTTCTATTATTTTGTTCATCCCTTAGCTCCTTTTCAGAAAATTATACTAATTCATTATAGACAAGTTTGAAGATAATGTAAATAATTGGTTTTGCTTAATTCTAAAGAGATGCTTTTTCACGACGGGATGATTTTATTCGACGCGATTGAGTACGTTTTTTGTTGGCTGTTGGGTAATTGGGATACCTCTCGTCCCCCATCTGACTTCCTCTAAAACCAAACAAAAAAGCCGAAGAATAAATTCTCCGACTTAACTGTAAAAGACCCTCATTAACCTAGCACATCTGTAATTTCATTCATGTTTTCCGTAATCCATATGACTGCGGTATCCAGATCTTCAAACTCCTGTACTTCAAAGGTAACTTCATCCTGCAGTAGCCAAACATCCTTATCCTCATGATTGATACCACCGATGGACCAGTGAAGTAGGCTGTATGGATGGTTATTGTTTAGAAACGACGCCCAGGTTTTGGATTGTGCCATATTTCTTAAAATATTTATCTTGTTGCTACTCATTTTGTTCCCTCCACCACTAGCAAGGACATACGAGGGTTTAAAATTTGGCTTGGACATTTCAACATGTAGGTATTTGCACTCTCTACGAAATCCACCGTCATGTCTTCATCAAAAAAAAGCAGCTTGGATTTTTCCATCAGCAATGGTCCGACATTCGTTTCGAGTGTCACATCATCCTGCTCTTTGTCCGGTGTAATCCATAATGCAGATACGCCGCTCACCACACATCCGCAACCTTCTGTATCATATTTTAGCTTCAACCATTTTCCTTCTTGGTTTTGAAGCTTTGCTTGTACTCTTTGTGCCGCTCTCTCTGTAAACGTTACTTTCACGCTTCACGCCTCCACCTGTATAATAGTTAGCCTGATTGTATCATATTTTCTTTTATTATATAACTAGATGACATCAGGACAGCTTCTGAAGTCGAAAGTAGTTGTAAAGTTGGGTATTAATAGATACGATACTAATAGATGAATGTGAAGGAGGGATTTACCAATGTCAAAAGTTCAAATTAAGGTTATGGATAATGGTGCTTTTCGCGTTACAGGAGATGTAGAACTAATTGATGTAGATGGCAACAAATTTGAAACCAAGCAGGCGTTTTCTTTATGCCGCTGCGGGCTTTCCCAAAAGCTGCCTTTTTGCGATGCATCACATAAAGGAAATTTTGAATCCTGTGTTCGCGCTACACAAGTACTGAACGATTAGGGTTGTGTAGCCTCGTTATATCCTTTAGCAGCCACCTTGTAAGGTTTTAGTGTAAAGGCTCTGCTAAAGGATAATGATGCTTTTCCCGCTGATATTGGAGCAAAAGGCGGAGGCGTAGACTCCGACTTAGTGTAAGTGGCAGGCTGGAACCCCTCTGAAGAACAGGATCCACCCCCGCCCGGCGTGTCGCTGCGCTTTTTGCGAAAATCGAAGTGTACGCACGATGCACGATACTAATCTCACTAGTCTATCCACCCTACCATCCTTCCTCAGCACAGAGAAAGGATGGTTCTTTTTTGAAGCTCTTACTTAAGGATTGTGTATTAATTCCATAAAAATCGGATAAAATCCAGTTGGTGTTAGATGAATCACGAAAGTTGTTAGATAAACTCCAGATGGTGTTAGATGAACACCTAAAATCTCCATTAATAATTCATACTGTCCCCAGTTTGGTACTTAAATAGCTGTATTTCCACCTATTTGTTTAGTAAAAGGGCAAACCTTCCCCCTTTTCGCCTAAAAATATTAGTTATAAGGGCTTAGAAATCATTTTCATAAAGGCTATGTTATAGATAGTGTTAATAATTGTGCTACTCCAGCGGGAGATCCACAGTGCTAGCCAAACCCATATATTTTAATGGGTTTTTTCCAAACTCCTTATACCCTCTTTATCTATCTTTCTTGCTTTTAGCAGCAACCGCTTCAAATGTAATAACCTGATTTGCCGTTGTTGGATACTCACCAAATTTATAATCGGCTGAAATTACTATATCTTCAAATCCAGTCTGCTCTAACACCATTTTAAACTCCTCCACACCATACCATCGTAATGTAAATGGTTCTAATTCAGTCTGAATGAGTGCACCATTACGCCATTTTTCATATCGTCCATGAGATCTGGTGTGCTGATTAACATGATCGATTTCGACATTGCTACTTTGTAAAGTGATGGTATCTCCGTTCTCACAGGTCCACGTTCTTGTAGAAACTTCTCCAACCTTGAATCCTGATTCCAGAAAAATATCTACTATCAAACGACCTCCATCCTCAAGATGGTGGTAAAAATTTTTAAGTGCCTGGATGGATTTCTCTCTGTTATACAGTAAAAGGAATGTTCCAGTTGGGACGATAATTGCCTCAAATTTCTGATCGATAGAGAAATTCTCCATTTCTCCTAGAAAGATATTCGGCTGCAGATTTCTTTTTTCGCAGTTGGCACGGCATAGCTCCAGCATATCCTCTGAAATATCAAACCCTACTACATCGAACCCTTTTTGCAAAAGCGGAATAAGTATACGGCCTGTACCTGTTGCCGGTTCCAAAATAAGGCCATCACATCCAGCGAGTCTTTCTATGTAGTACTCCACATCTCCAAAAGAATGACCGATCGGCTTGTCGATATCATATACTTCTGACGATAACTTACTATAAAAATTCAACAAACTCTTTCCCCCTAATTCTGCAATCTTACTATCAGAAATGTCCCCTTAAGTGTTTCTCTATAAAGAGCAACTCATTGGACCTGAACACAGATATCCTACATATGGAAAATCATTGTTCCGGTTAGCCTTCCCCCTTTCTTTATTGTATTTTCTACACCACCTAGTAATTTTCCTTTTCTTGCTTTGCGAAGTTTTAGAGTTGGTATCCTGGAAGTTGAAAACCGATAAAGAGCATTGAGTGTTCTCTAGGAGAACACTCAATGCTCTTTATTTGGTGGCATGAATCCTTCTGGGCTTAATATTAGCTGATCTTCAGGAAATACTTCTCTTAATTTCATCCATACTCGCTCTTGTACATTTCCTGCATACCATTGTTCTTTCTCAGGCCCTTCATAGCGCTCTCCTATTTTTAAGCGATTTGTTCTTTTGCCTCCGCTTCCGTCTCCTGTAAAATCATCCACGCATATCCGGTCCACCAGCTGGGCAAGCTTGCTCGGGAATGCATCGGAAAAAGGCAGTGCTGGTGCGATGGCCACCTGTACTGGAATGCCCTGTTCTCGCAACTGTCCTACTGCTTTTAGCCTTGCGGGAATGGGAGGTGCTGCTGGGGAAAAACGCTTTCGCACCTCATCCAGATCTGTTTCTATCGTCATGCTTACCATCACCTTATCTCCCAGCCTTGCAAGCAGATCAATATCTCTTGTCACTAAGGGACTTCTTGTTTGCACAAAAAGAAAATCCGGTTTGACGTCGGCCATTACTTCCAACACTGCTCGAGTTACCTGTTCCTTATGTTCCACAGGCTGGTACGGATCTGTACTAGATGACATAAAAATCGTTATCGGCTTCCCTTTTTTTCTCAACAAAAGCAGCTCTTTCTCCAGCTTCTCTTTTACTCCCCTTTTTATATCCACCCATGTTCCCCATTCTTGTTTTCGGAACAAGCCAACAGGGCTCTGCCTTACATAACAATAAGAACATCCAAAGGCGCAACCAATATAGGGATTCAGCGAATGGGTGTATCCTTCTAGAAAGCCACTTGCAGGTGTTAATATTTTTTGAGGTGTTTTTTCCATTACTTCTATCTTCATTTGCTGTTCCTCTCTTTTTTATTGTTAATTTCCACTTGTTGTTTCCAAATTTTTCTCTATACTAAAAGTATAACTAGATAAAGGAGTCGATCTTATGGAACTTAAAGTATTAAAACCAATTTTTGCAGAATCTGCGAGCAGCCTAGTTAATACAACCAGTTCTTACCCTGGAACTGTATTATTCAAAAAAGGACATTGGGTAGTGGACGCGAAAAGCCTTCTTGGTGTGCTGGCGCTTGCACTTCAACCAGGTCAAGAGGTAGAAGTTACTTCTGATGAAGGCGAAGAAGTCTTTGCAGCTATTCTTGAGCTAGGTTACTTCGAAAAAAAATAACAAAAGAGGTCAATTTGAATTAAAATTTCTCTGCTTACCATCCTTTCCCTATGTGGAAGGATGGTTTTTTCATAAAGCTGTTTTCGTCTACGAAAACAGCTTTATGAAATATCCAGGATATCATCTACATCCAGATAACTCGCCTCTCCAAACTTATCCACCACATGCAGACGTCGTTGATAAGCATCCAAATGATGAACTTCCCCTACAAAAAGATGGTATCTTCTTTTCTCGTAGTAGGTGATGGTTACTTCCTTACCCGTTTCCATGGCCTCGCAAAACTGTTCATTCATTTCTTCGAGCTGCTGTTCGTCCAACTCAGGCTTTGTTTCGTATAGGTCTTCCTTTGTCCAATCCCGTAGCATTTTTACATGCTCTGGCAGCATCATGGATGTCCATTTGATGGTTCCTCGGTCCCGTATCGCCATTGCTGCACCTCCTTTATGCTTTATGTCCGCCAACCAGTCTGCTTCGATGCTTGGCTGTTCCTGCATTGGTATAGGATACGGCCCGCAGCAGCGCATTTGATCCATGCTTTCCGCGTATTCGATCCATCACATAGCCAAGCTGCCTTTTCTTTGGCCGTTCGAGTTCAAATAAGCTAAGCTGCATCTCGCTATCGTCTACAATATTGGAAAGAGACACAGCTATTTTTCGTACCGTTTTCTTCTCGTAGTTTTCTGCAAACAATTCCAAGCAGGTATGATACAAATCCATTGTAATATTAGTCGGTCGTTCCATCGTTCTTGAACGATAAAAGCCTCCACCCAATTCATCTCGGCTGTAGCCAATTCCAAGGCTTATCGTTCGTCCTGCTTTCCGGTGATGCCGGGTTCGTCTTGCCACCTCTTCACAAATCTCCAAAAGCACATGCTGAACCTCTTTTGGGTCGGTATAATCCCGCATGAGAATCTGGCTCTTACCGAAGCTGACCTGCCCCTGAATAATCGGCGCGCCAAGCTCAGATAGATCGATGCCCCAAGCATGGTGATAGAGCTGATTGCCCATCACACCGAACTTTTTCTCAAGAAGCTCAAGCGGATATTTTGCAAGCTGTCCGACATTGAAGATTCCCATTCGATTGAGTGTCTTTTCCACTCTTGAACCGATTCCCCACATTTCCCGTAATGGTGATACAGACCATAGTTTTGTTTTGACATCCTCGTAGGTCCACTCGGCGATGCCCTTTTTTTTCGCATCTAAATCCAGACAGAGCTTGGACAGGAGCATATTGGGTCCGATTCCAATGGCGCATGGCAGCTGAAATTCCCGCACCATATCCTCTCTTATCTTTTGCGCAATAATGGTCGCACCCCCCCAAATGCCTTCTACACCATCCACTTGGATAAAGCTCTCATCTACGCTATACGTGTGAATTGCATTCTTTGGAGCATACCGGTTAAAAAGCCGGGTTATTTCTGTTGAAATTCTTAGATAGGTTTGCATCTGGGGATTTACGACATGAATGCGCGGGTCGTTCGGAATTTCGAATCGGCGGGAGCCTGTTCTAATTCCGAATTCTTTTTTTAGCTGAGGGGAAGCGGCAAGCACCACACTTCCCTGTCTCTCTGTATCTCCAACCACCGCCAAATAGCATGTGAGCGGGTCGAGTCCCATCATGACAGCCGAGCAGCTGGCATAAAAGCTCTTCATATCTACGCATAATATCTTGTTGTTTGGCATCTTGCTGTAATCCATCTCCACGAGGAGCACCCCTCAAAACCGAAAGTATGTTCGTATAAATAGTATATACCCAATAATAAGCGAATATACGTTCTGTTTCAATGGTAATTATCGTATTATTTTCGACATCTTTCCTAGGGTAGAGAGAAATCCTTTATAATAAAGGAATAATGAGGTGAAAACGTGGAAAAAATATTATTAAAAAAAATGATCAGGAATTGCTTCTTACAATATGAGCATGACTTGGAGTTTATACCGCTTAACGAAGAAGACTACGAAAAACTCGCGGCCGAAGTGGAAGAGATCATAAAGCAAGATCCCACGACGGAAGTTTTTGAAGTGGTGAATGATGTGGTATATGAGTATTTGAGAGAGTAAGGCATGAAGAAAGGAGGAAGGAGCATTTATACTTCCCCTAACGTTTGCCTTATTAATACATATTATGAATTTCCTTATCTGCAATGACGGTAGCATACGGTTTCTCTTTTGACTCACCTTACACCTCTACGGAACTACACATAAATGATTCTCATTAGAACCGTGATAAAGATAAAAGGAATAGGAATGAGGATGAACAATTTAAGAAAACCCAGAGTATTTCCTTCTTCTTTTCGCTTCAAAAAGAGATAGATAAAGTTTGGAATTGCAAGCAGCACCCAATATTGGGGCAGTACAAATAGGAACATGTCTTTAAAGTATGTTTCCTTCTCTGCCGCCAAAACAATTCCTAAAATAAGAGCCATGCAAAAAAATAGATATAAAGGTAAAAGCACCAGATTAAAACGTAAGTATTTTATAAAAACGGCCCCCTCAACCTCCAAATATTGCAATATTACACACTCACTTATTTTAACATAATTTTACACCTGTTCAGCAATTGCCTCTATAAAAAAAGCTAAATTCTTGGTTTGTTAAAGACTATGATGAGATTTGATGTCCAGTTAAATAAAAATAGATTCTTTGTTTTCCATTATATATTTTACATCTCTTTTCACCCGGGGAACATTATCTTTGGTTTCGTATTCCTTTAACACTTCATCCACTTCTAATATTGGTGTTTCCAGAATTTTTGGCTTTATATCCCGAAGTACAAAGTCATTTGGGGAACCATCACAATCAGTCATTGCGCATAGTGCAATCAAACTTAACGGACGACCCGTTTCTAACCAAATTACCATCTTACTCCATGTTGGATTAGAAGCAGCTGCCAGCCTTCCCCAGCTATCGTGGAAACCTTGGACCTGTTGTTCCATCCAGTCCAGGACTAATGGGGATCTGAACCGGTAGAGACACGAAAAGGCATATATAGGCAACTTCTTCTCTGGCACCTTAGCTAATTGTGTTAAAACCAAAGGAAATGCTTCATGTTGTGGTAAACAGCTTGCCATGGCAGACGACAAGACAGTCAAGTAGCCCTCTTCCGTTTCATAGCTATCCCACAGTTCCTTAATCCAATCTTGTGCTGCAATCTTTAGCACTTCTGTAGCAATCTCTATTAATCTTATTTTAATTTCCTGGTTAACTGTATTAGAAAAACGTATTTTTAGAGAATCCAAGATATCAGCCTTATTGAATGATTGAAAAGCCCTTATTAATTCCTCCTCGATAAACCACCTAGTCATCGAATAATCTAATAATTCCTCCAAATGATGAGAAACATCGTCCAAGTTTGGAGCTGGTTCGTAAAAGGAATCTTCAAACTCTTCCTCCGGTTGACATGCTGATCCGTCCTCATCATAAAAATCGTCATGAAGATAATATTTATTCGGAGAATGGATGACAGCCAAGTTATACCACTCCAGCGGTCTTAGAGACAGACTTACAAGGTGGGTGTGGCATGAATGACACAGCTGATAAGGCTGAGCTGGTTCGTCAGATTCTACTTTAATTTCTATAGCCCTCTTGCAGCAGGACTCGCAAATATTTGACGCTTGTACCAAAAAACTTCCCCTCCCAAAATCGTTATATTAATTATATATCCTAAAATTAAAAGATTATCCCCTTCATAAAGAAGTCTGTGAAAGAATCCGCTACTTTTACTTTGCCCTGCTCGAGAATCTCATCAGCCTGATCTCCTGAATCATGAAAAATTTGAAAGATGGGTGGGTTATTGAAATTGAAATCAACAAAATAAGGGTCACCGGAACCAGTTGGATCTCCTCCAATACAAACATATCCTTTTTCTAAAATAGGGATTCCAGGATAAGCTTCAAACGATTCATCTATCATATGTTGAGGTTCATAAATTTCCACATATTCTATCCCATCATAATCTTCTTCCGGTTCATGTGCCTGCCATCCTATTTCCATATGAATTAGGGGGAGTTCAGAAATCAGATTAAGGTACCAGTCTGGGATTTTTGCACCGAACTTGTCCTTTAATAAAAGAATCTCTTCTTCTGTCGCAGTTCTTCCCAAATATTCATTGCCTAACTCTTTGACTCTTTCAATAAAGTTCTCTGCTTGTTGAAAAATGATATCTGAAATATAACCACCTCCGACGATATTTTATAAAGAGAATGCAGATGGCAAGTATTCTGCCATGATTTTCATCTTATTCCTCAATAAAAGGACGTTCCCGTAAATGATGGGTTAATTCCCTTAGTACATAAGAAAACTCATCATATCGGACCCACTTTAAAGGAATTTGAAGTTGAAGATTATTTTCTTTATTAAAGATTTGGATTTGTTTCTTATTATATTTCACTTTTTTAATATCTTGGATTTGGATGACCTTAGTATTCTTGCCTTTGTTTATCACTACATCATGGCCGACAATAGATACTTTGCTGCGGTTTACTTTCCACCATTCATAGGCTGTTAAAAAAAGACCCAGTAAGGTAAACCCAATCGAAATATATACTTCTTCATCTATTCCGTTTAGAAGGACTCTCACCCAATGAGTGATGAGAAGAGCGTAAAAAAACCATAACCCTTTCGATAGTTTAGGTGAGCTTTCATAATGAATTTCTTCATGGTATTTCTGGCTCATCCCTTCACGTCTTGAAAAGAAGTCTTGCTTATGGTCCTCAATGGATTTCAAATTTGATTCAACAAAGTCGGTATACGTCCCTTCCCATACATGAGCCGTATCATCTCCATCCTCCAAAGAAAACCCGCCAACCCATGCAACATATTCCGTATTTAATTCTTTGAAACTCATTAAATAATAACGGATTGGTTGGTTGTATTGGTTTACCGTTTCAATAGAATCCATTACTTGAATGTGTTCCGGGAATTTATCTAGTAACTTCCCTTCATCATCTCTCAAATAAACTAGGTGAGTGAATAATTTCGATTGGGCGATCAAAGGCTGCTTTTTCTCTTTAATAGGATATAAATGCTCCCTGTTCCTCGATTTCAAATCCCAATAGAAAGCTTCTGCACTTTCCAGATTTTCCGATAGTTCCATAAGAACTTGTTCTTCCACCTTTATGTTCTTTTCAATACAAACATGACACGCTTTTTCGCGAATAACAGGGTCATGGAAATGAAGGGCTTCTTTTAGCAATACAACTGATTCCATCGAGTAGTAATAGTTCATTAATTGAATTAATAAATTCATATGATAACGAAGGGTAAAATAGCTTTCTTTCCAGGATGTATAAACAAATTTAGCATGATAATCTTTATCATATGAAAGATATTCATCTCTTAACTCTTTATAATCGGCAAGAAGAATGGGAAGCACCGTCTGTTTCTTGTACTCCCAATCTAAGTCTGACTCATGTATAGCATATATAAATTCATACATCATGTATTTATAATGTATTGATTCTAATTTTTCAATCGTCTTATCCACTACGCCACGCAGAAATACAGGATAGTTGGTAAGTTGCTCTACAGGAAGTAGGACCTCCTCCTCCTTGATTAAGGTTACCAATTTATCCTCAATATCATGGAAAATCTCTTCATCTTCGGTTGCTAAAAATAGTTCCAGCGCACGGACCTTTGCATCAGAAGGCAACAGATCAAAGGACTCTATTAAAGGTGCTACTACTTCTGGCATCGGATAATCACACACAAAGTCAATTAATTAATAAGAAGGATTATCCCAATCATCAACAGGGTCAGGAAAGACACCGGTTGCAAGTTCAACCATTTCCTTTAAAAGATCCACTCTGATTTCTAAATCCTCTTCTTCTTTACATTCATACAACATACCTAAGGCTTCATAACGTTTATCGGGATCTTCACTCTTGAGACGTTTCAGCATACTTCTAAGTTTTATTTCGTTCATTTCTTCACCTTTTTTTTGAATTTTCCATAAGCGAATAAGTTTTCGATTTATTCTAATTTATAAAAAAAGGGAATACAATCTATCTTTAGACCTATATATTGATTTTTTTCGCATAAAGAAATACCCCAAGCTAATTACCTGAGGAAAAAGATTATTACCTGTTACATTTTTCATCCAAAACTTTATCTAATATCCCTTGATACACTTCATTCCAACCAAGATAGTAAACCAATCAACAGCTAGGTACACCAAGATTCATCGATCTCTTTTAAGATTTTGGCAATATATTATTTAATATCATATGTTTTCAGTGGTCCTGCTTTGCCTTCGACGTCTTCAATCTACAGAATCGGAGTGGATATACACGAAAGTTCAACCTTTAATCATAGCTATATAATAAAAAGCCTCCCTCCTGCAATGTATCAGCAAGGAAGACAGGCCTATCTTTTACGCTCTATTCGGTTCTAGAATTAGCTTCCCTTTTGTTTTTCGGGACTGCATAAGAGTGTGAATCTCAGCAGCGTTTTCTAATTTTTGCACTTCTCCGATGGTAAGCTTAAGCTTTCCTTCTGCAACATAGGTTAACAGTTCTTTCATGCTAGGCTGGAGCAGCTCCGGCTTTCTCATAATTTGCGGTAGGAAGAAGCCGATGACGGATTGATTTCTTGCCATGAGAGAGGATGGGTGGAAATTACTTTGTTCTCCGCTGGCAACTCCATAAATAACTAGACGTCCAAAGGTTGCAAGACATTTTAATGTGTTGTAAAAGACTTTACCACCAGCCATTTCCAAGGCCACATTGACCCCTTTTCCGCCGGTTGCATCTAAAACTTCCTTTTCCCAGCCTTCTTTTGTGTAGTTTACGAGTACATCTGCCCCCATTTCCTTGGCAAGCTCAAGCTTTTCCTCTGTACTTGCAGTGGCAATTACTTTTCCTGCTCCAAACAGTTTTGCCAGCTGAACGGCGATGGTTCCCACGCCACCAGCTGCCGCATGAACAAGGACAGTTTCCCCTTTTTCAAGTCTTCCCATCGTTTTTAAAATATGGTAGGCACTTAAGCCTTGAAGGGGCAGGGCAACAGCAACTTGAAAGTCCAGCCCTTCAGGAAGAGGAATAACTCCGCGTCCGTCTGCTATCGCAAACTCCGCATACCCGCCAGATTCTATAAGGGTGACTACTCGTGTACCAGGTTTTATGCTCGCTTTTTCTCCTGCTTGGACAACAACACCAGCCACTTCAGCACCTGGTACAAATGGAAGCGGTGTAGGGACGACATATTGTCCCTGTCTTCTTGCAGTATCGGCATAGTTAACTCCGACAGCATGAACCTCAATCAGCACCTCATGGCCCTGTGGTTCCGGTTTGTCCAGCTCTACCACTTTTAGGACTTCTGGACCGCCATATTCTTTAAGTTGAACAGCTTTCATTTAAATTCCCTCCTACTTTCAAATATATTTCTTTCATAGATTCCCTGCCAAGCTGCCTCAGCAAACAAATTGCCTGCTCTCGTACAAGGCATCGGCAATACTACGGTTCCGCTCTACCGTTTTTCCAAAGAATTGATACTGGCTGCACTCACGAATCGCAAGGCCAATCAGTTTCCCTCTCTTTTCTCCCGTTGCTAATTCTGCAATAAGGGTTCTGGAGAGACGCTCCGTTTCCCACATGGCACTTACTAGAAAGGTGTGCGTTAGATTGATTTTCAAGCTTGCCTTTTCCTCACCATTTTTAGTAATGGCTTTTTCTGTCCGGTACACAACGGATTCAGCCGCAAAGAGTGCGATTGCCAGGTCCGCAAGCTTCATGAGCGTTTCCTGCTCCTGTATGAGATTGCTACCGAATGCTTCATAGGCAAGACCCGCATTTAGTAGAAATAAATTTCGAATCGTATCAACCGCTGCCTTCTCATAAGCGAACACTTCTTCTCCATGCATAGAAGATTGACTGAGTTGGAATACGGCCTCTTCCACACGAGCAGCCAGATCCACTTCCCCTTTTACCGCTTTTCTAAAAAGATGTGTCGGGATTAGTAATCTATTAATCTCATTTGTTCCTTCAAAGATCCTGTTGATTCTGGAATCCCGGTACATTTGCTCAATACCATATTCCTTTATAAAACCTGCCCCTCCATGAAGCTGCAGGGTTTCATCTGCCACATAATCTAGCGTTTCGGATCCGAAAACTTTACAGATGGCGCATTCGGTAGCATATTCGCTCATCCTTTTGCCAACTAGCTTGGCATCCGTCGAATCATATAAATCTCCCAGTGCTTCTTCAAGCAAGCTTGCTGTTCGGTATTGCACAGACTCAGCAGCATAGATGCGTGATGCCATGTGCGCTACTTTTTCTTTCGTGGCAGGGAATTCGGCAATTTCTTTTCCAAACTGCTTTCTTTCTTTTGTGAATTGCAAGGTCTTTTTCAATCCATACTTGGAGGCTCCCATACAAGCAGAGCCTAAGTTAAAGCGACCCAGATTCAGCACATTCAAGGCAATCACATGACCTTTCCCCACCTCTCCGATAAGATTTTCCACTGGTACCGCACAATCTTCCAAAATGACGGACCGTGTAGAGGACCCCTTAATACCCATTTTATTTTCTTCCGGTCCAAGCGATAAGCCAGGTGTATTTCTTTCTACAATGAAGGTAGAAAAATGAACTCCATCCACCTTTGCATAAACGATAAACGTATCGGAAAAGATGGCATTGGTGATATAGATTTTCGTACCATTTAAAACATAATGTGTGCCTTCGCTGTTCAAAACCGCTGTCGTTTGAGAAGCAAGCGCATCTGATCCAGCATTCGGCTCTGTTAAACAGTAGGCTCCGATAAATTTCCCTGAAGCCATCTTTGGCAGTAATTTCGCCTTTTGTTCTGATGTTCCAAAATAGGTGATGGGCAAGGTGGCAATACATGTGTGGTTGGCATGCGCCACTCCATAACCGCTTGAAGGACCGACCATCTCTCCTACGATGCCCTTACTGATTTTATCAAGACCAAGGCCGCCATATTTTTCAGGGATACTGTGTGCAAGCAGTCCTAGGTCCCCAGCTTTCCTGAGCAAACCTGTCACCACTTCAAATTCCTGGTTTTCGATTCTTTCTTTCTGGGGAATCACATCTTTTTCAATAAATTGCTTCGCAGACCGCCCAATCATCACATGCTCTTCGCTAAAGTCCTCTGGTGTAAACAGTGTGGTTGGATCTAGCCTTGAAAATAAAAAGCTCGCTCCTTTATGGCTCATTTTTGCTTGTTCCATAGAAGTGTTCCTCCTTTACTTAGGCTGCTTTTGTAATGCTTGTTGCAAAAAAATTCACTTGTTAATTGCAGGTTGATGAAGCACAATCTTCCCATCTTTAAGCACGGGAACCAAGGAGATAGAACCGACCCTTGAGGCAAATTCCAGTTCATCCTCAAAATGAAATTGGTAAAAAAGCTGACCAACCTTGGAGGCGGCGAGAATTTTCAATGGATTCTTGGAGGCTCCTTTGTAAAAATGCCATGCTGCTTTTGCAGAATCGGATAACTCGACATCGGTTTCCCGCCCCTTAACGAGACAGTCGACAAAATGTCCAGCACCATAAAAGTCTTCCAGGCTGAGTTCTCCAGAATTACCGGAACATACAACTAGTACTGTTTGGTCTTTTCCAGATTTTAAAACAGCATCTGCAACCGATGGATTGTTCAATAGACAAGCAATGAAAACCTTCTTTGCAAGACTCGCCTTTCTAAGAGCAACGGTTCCATTGGTGGTAGACAAAATCAGTGCTTTTCCTTTTACAACCTTCCTGATATAGCTCGGAAGTGGATAAACAAATCCCTCCACAGGCTTAGCATGAAGTTCTCCGGCGAGGATAAAATGATCCACATCAAATTCGGAAGCAACTCTCACTCCTTCTTCCAAGCTCTCCACCGGAATGACTTCCTTCGCTCCGTCCATGAGAGCGGCGGTGATGGTGGTGGTGGCTAATAGAACATCGAGCACCACCGCTATTTTATTGCCTTCCTCCATTTCGGCCGTTTTAATATCTTCCTTTTTTAAAAGCACGTGCACTTTAGTCATTCTTGGCTCCTTAAACTTTTCCGTCACGGGCCACAGTGCTGCCGTGGGTAAGCAGGATTTTGACAAAATGGTTAAATTGAGAAAAGCGAGCATCATCTGTTTGGCCTTGTTTATAGCGATAATAGATTTGCTGACAAATAACGGCAAGTTTAAAGTAAGCAAAAGTTAAATAGAAATTCATCTTCGAAATATCGCGTCCACTTTTACTGGCATACTCCTCCATAAACTGCTGTCTAGTCAGAAACCCTTTATGGACTGTAACCGATGGCTTACCAAGTCCATTTTTCAACAAGTCAGGATCATCCTCCTGTGTCCAATAGCTCATTGCTGCCCCAAAATCGGCAAGCGGATCGCCGACCGTCGTCATTTCCCAATCAAACAGTCCAACCATCGTTGTTAAATCTTCACTGAACATTGCATTGTTCAGTTTATAGTCATAATGAATAATGGACGGCTTACCGCTTGTGGGGATGTGCTCGACCAGCCACTTTTTCAGCATTTCTGCTTCCTTTATCTCATCAGTCCGGGCACGTTCATACCTGCCAATCCAGCCGTGAACCTGTCTTTCCATAAAACCATCCGGATTGCTTTTTTTAGAAAGACCAGTTTTTTTATAGTCGATTGCATGCAAATCTACTAATCTATCCACCATCGTATGGGAAATATTACGGCACAAGGCCTCCGTTACCTCCGTTTCTTCTGGAAAGGAAGTATCAAGCACCACTCCATGTTTTCTTTCCATGATAAAAAAAGGACTTCCAACTATATCCTCGTTTGCAGAAAATAGAAGCGGTTTTGGCGCTGGAGGAAACAGCATATGAATTTCTGATAGGATATTAAATTCTCTTTCCATATCATGAGCTTTCGGAGCAACCGGTCCAAGTGGCGGCTTTCTCAGGACAGCCTCCCACTCTCCCTTTTTTAAAAGGTAAGTGAGATTAGAATGACCTGCGGAAAATTGCGAGATTTCCAAAGGGGTCTCAGGAAGATTTCCCATATGGTGGTGAAGAAAATCTTCAAGAACAGAAACATTCAAGTGCTCCCCCTTTCGAACAGGGATGGTATCTTTACTCAATTGACGTGGCATCTTACTCCTCCTTTAAAAGTAATTTTGAGTGGTCAGTTATTCTTCACTTTTTCGGGGCTATATTCATACCAGCCTTTTCCTGTCTTTCTGCCAAGTTCCCCTTTTTTCACTTTTTCAACAACGCAATCAAATGGTTTGTCCTCGGGATTCCCTGTCTCCTGATAACGCTGCTCCATCACAAACTTGGCAACATCGAGACCAGACAAGTCCATGAGTTCAAAGGGGCCGATGGGATGTGCTAAAGCTTTTCGGCAAATAATATCAATATCTTTATAGTCTGCAATTCCTTGCTCGTATAGGTATACCGCTTCCTTTTGCAATGCTCCTAAAATACGATTTGCGACAAACCCTGATATTTCTTTTTCAAGTCTAATAGCCGTACGATTCATCTTCTGACAAACATCCATTGCAATCTGGGTCGTTTCTTCTGACGTATATTCACTTCTCACTACTTCGACACAATCCATGACAAGCGGGGGGAAAAAGAAATGCATATTCACTACTTTATCCGGGCGGCTTGTGACATGAGCTAGCAGACTGTTGACAATGGTAGAGCTGTTGGTGGCAAAAATCGTATGCCGCGGTGCAAACTGCTCCAGCTTTGCAAAGACCTCTTTTTTTACGTCCAGCTTTTCGGTCACAGCTTCAATAATTAAATCCGCATCTTTCACTGCATCCTCTAAATCTAAATAAAACTGAAGACGGGCGAAAGCAGCAGCCTTTTGACTGTCGGAAATTTTCCCTTTTGTCACCCACTTTGACATAATGTCTTCGAGTTTGGATGCAGCATCTTTTAGAGCGGACTCTCTTACATCCTGAATAATGGTTTCATAACCGCCAAGAGCAGACAGCATGGCAATCTGATGACCCATCTGACCGGAACCAATAACAGTAATTCTTTTCACATCATTCGATTGCATCATTTCTCCCCCTTAAATACCAACCAGTTGGTATGTTTATTTTATAGTGGAAGGAAAAGAGTTTCCTCTTTACCCCGTTCAGTTTTCAATTCCCTGCAAAATCATATTGGTGAATATTTCAGCCACTTCATGGTCGGTAACTGCTCCCTCTGGGTTGAACCATTGATAACTCCAGTTTGTGACGCCTAAAATTGCAAAAGTTACGATCGGAATGTTTAACTCCGATTTTAATTCACCTTTCTCTTTTCCTTCCTGAAGCACCTTTTCAATATTCTCCCTGAATTGGTCCCGCTTCGGAATAATCAGCGACAGTCTTTCTTCATTCAAGTTTCTCATTTCTCTAAAGAACACCCTTGCACTCGGTCCTTGAGTCTTAATTTTACTTATCAGAATGTAGATGATTTCAAATAATTTGTTTTTACAGTTTCGGGAATGATCATTAACTATTTTCTCCTGAGTCATCAACATATCATCTATATAACTAAGATGGATGTCCATTAATAACTCTTCCTTACTGGAAAAATAGTAATAGAACGTTCCTTTTGTCACCCCAATGGAATCTACAATATCCTGAACCGAGGTTTCACTAAACCCTTTTTTCTCAAACAGCTGAATGCTTTGCTCTGTAATTTTTTCCTTCAATGTAAGTCCTCACTTCTCTGTTAGTAAATAATGATTGAATTATATCATAGGTCCTCCGGTTCCCTTGTCTTCCGACACCCAGCTTGTTTTGACGAGTAATTCCTACCCCTAGAATGTGCTCTTTGTTTAAAACCTACATTGCGTGGATACCTCCATCAACAACCAGCACATCTCCTGTCACATACCCGGACGCTCTTGATGCCAAGAATAATGCAGCTCCTTTTAAGTCATCGTCCGATCCAAACCTTTTCAACGGTGTAGCTCTGAGTATCGAATCCTTGCCGTGTTCGATAATACCTTGGGACATCTTTGTAGGGAAAAATCCTGGAGCAATTGCATTAACATTAATATTGTGTTGACCCCATTTGACGGCTAAATCTTTTGTAAATGTAATAACAGCGCCCTTGCTAGTGTTATAGCCAATCGTATCCATGACCCTAGGATTGGTGCCTCCAAGACCGGCCACCGATGCGATGTTAATAATTTTACCGGATTTCTGTTCAATCATCACTTTCCCGACAGCCTGACTCATTAAAAAGGTGCCAGTTACATTCACATCCATTACCTTTTGCCAAGCTGCAAGAGGCATCTCCTCCGCTTTAGCTCCCCAAGTCGCACCACTGTTATTTACAAGAATATCTATCGTTCCAAAAGCCCTTTTCGTTTCATCCACCACATATTGAACATCTTCTGGATTTGTAATATCACATTTTAATGCCAATGTTTTTACACCAAGCTTGGATAAGCGATCTGCTACCTCTTGGCACGCCTCAACTTTTCTCGAACACAACACAATATTTGCTCCTGCTTCTGCAAAGCTCTCTGCAATCTGTTCACCAAGACCTCGCCCTCCGCCTGTGACCAGCGCCGTTTTTCCAGTTAGATCAAAAAGTTCAAGAACATTCACTTGTTTTTCCCCACTCTCTTTTTATGATTTTGGCTCTGTTAAACGCCGCTGTTGATTTCCGCAAAAGGCTACGCGTTCCAAGGGGCGCTGCTGGAGCCTCCTCGGCTGCGCCTGTGGGGTCTCCAACTACCGCTATCTTCCCGTTGGAGTCTCCGCCTTTTGCTCCAATCATCGCTGGAATAGCGTTATTATTAACACGCAACATTAACAGAGCCATGATTTTATTAAAACAGGAAACTTTGAGTCTGCTTAACTTACAATCAGTGCTATTGATACTTTTTCAATTCCAGTTTCGCTACCTGGGCGCGATGAACTTCATCAGGCCCGTCGGCAAGCCTCAGGGTCCTAGCGTTTGCCCAAAGCGCTGCAAGTGGAACATCGTCAGATACGCCTGCCGCACCAAATGCCTGGATTGCCCGGTCCAACACTTTTAATGCCATCGAAGGAGCTACCACTTTAATCATGGCGATTTCGGATTTAGCAACCTTGTTGCCAACCGTGTCCATCATGTAGGCCGCTTTTAAAGTTAAGAGGCGTGCTTGTTCGATCTCGATACGCGAATCAGCAATCCATTCGCGTATGACCCCCTGACTTGAAAGCGGTTTGCCAAACGCTTCCCGACCTTGCACACGCTTACATAATTCCTCTAGTGCACGTTCAGCCGCACCAATCAGCCTCATGCAGTGATGAATCCGTCCAGGACCTAGCCTTCCTTGAGCTATAGCAAACCCTTTTCCTTCCCCTAGAATAATCTGATCTGCAGATACTCTGACATTGGTATATGTAATTTCCGCGTGACCATGTGGGGCATGATCATAGCCAAACACCGGAAGCATTCGTTCAATTTTGACTCCTGGAGCGTCAAGCGGAACCAAAATCATCGATTGCTGTTCATGGCGACTGGCAGATGTGTCTGTCTTTCCCATTACGATTGCAATTTTACATCTTGAGTCGCCCGCACCTGAGGACCACCATTTCCGGCCATTTACCACATATTCCTCACCGTCCCTTATAATGCTCGCTTCAATATTTGTCGCATCAGATGAAGCTACATCAGGCTCTGTCATCGAAAAACAGGAACGTATTTCTCCCGAGAGCAAGGGCTTTAGCCATCTTTCCTTCTGACCTTCTGTTCCATATCGAACCAGCACTTCCATATTCCCAGTGTCAGGTGCATTGCAGTTAAATACTTCAGGAGCAATCATGGATCGTCCCATAATTTCACATAGCGGGGCATACTCAAGATTAGTAAGACCTGCTCCAAACTCACTCTCTGGCAAAAACAAATTCCATAATCCCGCTTCTTTTGCTTTATTCTTCAGGTCTTCCATAATCGGCGGAATCACTTTCCAGCGATCGTTATGCTCAGTTAACTGTTTTTCGTATAATGTTTCATTTGGATAAACATAAAGTTCCATAAAATTTATAAGCTTTTTTTCCAGCTCCTGAACCTTTGATGAATAAGAAAAATTCATTGTTAAGTGCCCTCCCTCACAACTAACTAACCGGTCGGTATGTTACTCTTATAGTATATAGGCACTTGCATAAAAATTACAACTATTTTCTGAAAAATCTATTTATTAACCCAGCAGAAAAAAACGCATCCATATAGAATGCGCATTTCCTGACTACAAATAAGAAGGCCGCTTCAACGAACACTTACTAGCTGCTTCTTGCAAACTGGGTGAATAATAACTTAGCTTCTTAATAAAATAACAGGTTTCCGGGAAATGGTGCTCTAAAAACCGGAGAGTGGACTTATTTAGAAGTTTATTCTCTTTATATTTTATTACCATGCTGTAAATAAATTCGCACATCTCCAAGGTGGTTCTTCCTACATCTTCTGCAAACTCTCTTTGCCGTGCAAAACCAGGTTCCTTAAACCGCAAATACCCCTTCATATGCCGGTTCTGAACAATAAAGATCTGGAATCTGCTCATATAGGCTTCGGTTTGCCTGCTTGCTATCACTTCGATGGGATCCAATAGATCATCAAAAAGAGCGGCATGCCCGAGTTGATCCTCTAACCAGAGATCCATCAAATCAGTTAAAGATAAAGGTACAGGCTCTTTCCCCTGAACAAGATAACTTAAAATCCTTAAATATTCTTGATTTTCTCCCAGCGTTCCATTGAGATAAGTCGGGGACAAGTCCAAATTCACTTTGTTATCAATTCTGAGCGTTTGCAATTTGCCTTCAAAGTCATAATATCCTTTTGCTACCGGCCAAACACGCTGAGAAAAATTAATCATTGACTCCTCTGCAGCATTCGATGAACGCGGAATATTTTCCAGCATCGTAATGAGCTCCCCAAACCAATTGATATAGTGTTGCGCCGTATTCACAAACTCCACTTCTACTGGTGAAAGATTGTCTCTGACAAAGTAAGCATGATCTTGCAATATTTCCAGCCAGAATAAATGCTCATCCCAAAGCGGGATTATATTATTGTTCATTCGTTCTCCCTCCTTTATGTTGCTTCTGCGTGTTGTATGTGCAACTCATTACAATCTGATTTACTTTTTTAAAATCAAGGCACATAACTTATAAAAAATAGGAAAATCTACTAACATGAATCAAGTAAAGGGTGTTTTACTATTGAAGAACACAAAAATACTAATTATTTTAATGGCTATCTTACCTTGGTTGACCGCTCCTTTTATAGGATCTAAAGCAATAAAAAGATTTCTGCCTGGTGCCATCTTTATGTGCATCTATGTTACAGCAGAAGGTTACCTAGCCGAAAAAAGAAAATGGTGGTGGTTTCCATTCACAGGAAAACCAAATGTGCTTGGAGAGATGCCCTTAATATTAGGTCCATTTTTCGTTGGTTCCCTTTGGATATTAAAATATACCTACGGAAAATTCACTATCTATTCTTTACTGAATATTGTGGTTGATTCCCTTTTCACGTTCTTTGTTCTAGACTGGTTTAAAAAAATAGGATATGTAACACTAGTCAGATTCAATAAATTTCAACTGTCGCTGATCTTTTTAGTGAAATCCATTTTAATGTATGCCTTTCAATATATATATGAATTGGTTTTTACCAGCCAGTACTATCGGAGTGAGGAAGAATAGACGGTTATTACAAATCTCTGCAAATGAACATACTTGCCTAGTACTTTCTGCTAACACTGACCTGTTCTGCCTCTATTTAGCTAAGATTCCCTAAAGTACTCTTTACACCTTTTTATACTATATTCCGTTAGTGCTAGTGTAATTCACATAAATAATCCTAAGATTTAATGCGCATGATAAAGGAGGTAATAAGAAAAGGAGGTAATCAATTGAAAAAATATCCAACTCAATTTTTGTGGATGATGATGATTTTTTCGTTACTTACACTTCCTTTTCTTGGCTGGAAGCATTTCAAGCGTTTTGCACCCTCTGCTATCTTCATATCTGTTTTCATTACGTTGGAAGGCTTTCTTGCTGAAAAAAGGAAATGGTGGGCAATTTATAAAAAAATCCCACCCTATTTTATTAATGAATTTGCGTTTATCGCTGGGCCATTTTTTGCTGCTACCTTGTGGACCTTACGTTTGACCTATGGAAGATTCTGGAACTTTTGTCTTTTAAATATGATCTCGGATGGCCTTTTTGTGTTCCCGGTCTATAACTGGCTAAAGGGAATGGGCATCTTTTCCTTGGTTAAACTACAAAGGATCCAACTATATCTCATATTTCTTTTCAAAGCACTTTTAGTCTACGCTTTTCAAACTATTTGGGAAAGGTTGTTTCCCTTCCGAAACGAGCCTCTGGAAAAGAAAAGCACTATAAATTAAAACTGTCCGCATTTCTAAAAATGCAGACAGTTGTTTATAATCTTACTTCTACTACTTTCACAGGTACACGATTATCTAAGAGGTTTTTTAATGTGACGGTATACTGACTAAAACCTGACTCCTCTATTGCTTCGACATGCCATGGAAAGCCGGCTTCCACTTGTTTTAAAGCTTTTTCAATGGCATTCCGCTCCAGTTCATCCTGGGTGGAATCCACCACCACTTTAATGGCACCCGATTGGGCTGGAAAAGATTCCGCAACTATCCCCGAATTAAAAACTGTCACCTTCATTCCCACTAAAAGATCACTCGCAGCTAAAGGATCTTCACTTGTACCTTTTACCGTTGTTTTCTCGTCTAGCGTATACACTGTAGCGGAAACCCCATCATTATTTGCGTGCGACCCAGTCACTAGCATCCGGATATTATTATCCACTGAAAGGGAAATTATATAGCCTGTAAGGTCTTCCTTTGCCTCTGCTTCACTTGTATCAATTGGCAGATCCGAAGCAGCTCCATCGTTTTCACTTTTGTTATTGCCTGTACTGCAACCACATAATAGAAGAAAACAAAAGACCACTACAATGAATTTCATCCTTTTCATCTCCTCACCTCTTTTCCTATTGGTCGATGCCACCGGAAAAAAGGTTACAAGAGAACTTTATTTTTGTCTAAACGCCTTTCCTGCAAATTTCTCCATTAATCCTGGAAACAACTGATACACCTTGCTTCCAAAACTCATCCATCCTGGGAGATTAATTTCGCGTTTATTGGTATAAACCGCATCAGCAATTTCTTTCGCCACACTACCAGGATCAAGCATCCATTTTTCCACCTTTTGCTTATATTGCCCACTCGCATCGGCAACCTCAAAGAAGTTCGTTCTTATTGGGCCTGGATTTACGGCTGTCACAAAAATCCCTGTATCATGAAGCTCCATTCTCATGCTATTTGTAAAGCCCAATACGGCATGTTTCGTCGCAGAATAAACACTTGATTTCGGTGTTGCCAGTTTTCCAGCCTGTGAAGCAATATTGATAATATGGCCGCTATTCTGTTCGAGCATGAGAGGTAATACCATTTTTGTACAAGCAATTAAGCCAAATACATTCACTTCAAACATATTACTCATATCATCCAAAGACAAATCTTGCACATCATCAAAAATGCCAAAACCTGCATTGTTAACGAGTACATCTACAGCAGGAATTTCTTTCAAAAGTAATTGAAACGTCGCTTCAATATCTGCTCTATTTCTGACATCCAATTGAAAAAAAGGTGCTTTAATTCCATACCTCTCCTTAATCTCGATGGAAAGCTGCTCCAACTTATCGATTGATCTGGCCATCAAAATCGGAATAGCTCCCCTTTTGGCTACTTCTAATGCAAGTGCTTTTCCAATCCCTCCAGAGGCACCTGTAATCACTACATATTTTCCTTGAACACTTGCCATACTTACAGACCCTCTTTCGATTTATAACGATATGGTACGGTTGACGCGTCCACTTCTATCCGTTCTTTTTCAAGAAGGTAATCAATTTGTCCCAACGTTTCCGATAACGTTAGCAGCAATTGTTTTTCATAAACCTTTGGAAATAAATGCTGACATATTTCAAATGCAGTTACAGCTTTTCCGTTAACAAAGGTTTGCACTTTCCGAGCACGTTTTTCCTGTTGTTCGATTCGCTCCGTTAACAGTTTACCGACATTCCCAACTTCTTCTCCATGACCAGGACGCACGGTAGTAATAGGCAATGCTCTCATTTTTTCAATAGAAGCGACGTAATCAATCATCGACTTCCTCCGCTCTGTTTCTCCAACAAAAGGAGGTTCAATAAGGGGGTTTGGGGAGATATGAGCTAAAATAAGATCTCCGCCAAGCAACGTGCCACTCTTTTCGTCAAACAGTACAAGGTGACTGCTTGCATGGCCTGGGGTTTCAATAATTCTCCAGTTTTCCAACCCCTCTAAACGATCTCCTTCTTTAACAAATGCAGTCAGTCCTCTCTTGCATGAAAATCGAAGTGGCTTGTCGACAGTGTTTAAGACGGGATAAAAACGCTCCTCTACTCCCATTTCAGTAAAAAGCTCCCGATAAAAGGAATCATGACTAGAGAAATAATGCATATCCTGTGTCATCCAAGGGTGTGCCCGCTTATGTCCATATACAGGAATATTATCAGGAAGATAGTCTAGTAAGCCGACATGATCTGGATGATGGTGTGTGACAAGCACTTGGTCAATGTCCATTAGTTTGAGACCATATTGCTTGAGTTGACTTTTAAAAATATCAAAAGCCTCTATGGTTTTCACACCAGCGTCAACCAGTGTGACTTTATCAGTAAGAATAAGATATGTATGTACATCGCCTACCGCAAAAGGAGTAGGTATCGTGATTTGTTTTATTTCTTGCTTACTACATGAAAGCTGTTTCATGACGATCCCCTTTTTAACATATTATAAAAGTGTAATGACTAATTAAAATTATAACAAAATAATAGAGCTTCCACTAATATGAATGTGCATTCATTTTAAGCATGCACTATTTCTCAGTAAAAAGGAAGAGTTATTCTTACATAACTAATATTTTTCTCTAGTTCATTATTTAAAAATAGCAAGTATAATTATTTTAATTTTCTGTTAAAAAAATTATTGACTTTATAACCCTACCGTTGCATAATATTTAAAATTATACATTTCAACTCAAACGTTTAACCTACAAATCAAGATGGTACTGCGGATAAGATCTATCCGTCCTTATATAGAGGACAGATAGGTCTTTTTTTAACCTAGGGGCTATGGATAAACACCGTTATTGATTGTCGACAAACGCGAGAACTTCTGCGTGAGGCAACGCTTTCGGTAGGGCCTAGCAGATTTTAACGAGATATTCTTATATTCATAGTAACAATTTTATAGGGAGTGTGGGGAAAATGAAAATCTCATTTATCGGTGCAGGATCAATGGCAGAAGCGATTATTGGAGGGTTAATTAAACAAAAGATTAGTAACTGTTCCTCTATTATCGTAACCAACAAGCAGGATAAGCAAAGATTAAAGCAGCTAGCTTCCGTCTATGGAGTTAGAACGACAGAAGATAAAAACGTCGCGGTAAAAGGTGCAGATGTGATTTTTCTTGCGATGAAGCCAAAGGATGCCAAAGACGGGATTCTTGCAATTCGTCCCTATATCACCGGCAACCCTTTAATCGTCTCTGTTCTAGCAGGCATTTCCTGTGAATCTCTAGAAAATATTTTCCAAAAAGATATAAGAGTCATCCGTTCAATGCCAAATACATCAGCCGCTATTGGTTTATCAGCAACTGCCATTTCTAAGGGGCAGTATGCAACCGTTGAAGACCTAACATTGGTCCACTCTCTCTTTTCCGCTATTGGGTTATGTACCATTGTAGAAGAAGAGCAGCTTCATGCTGTCACAGGGGTTTCCGGTAGTGGACCTGCTTATATCTATTATATAGCGGAGGCAATGGAAAATGCGGCGCTTGCCCAAGGGTTAAAGGCAGAAGTGGCGAAACAGCTTGTATTCCAAACCTTGATTGGAGCGGCTCATATGCTTCAGGAAACTGAGAAAGACGCAAGTATTCTTCGGGCAGAAGTGACTAGTCCAGGTGGTACGACTCAATGCGGAATTTCGATTTTAAATGAGCAAAAGGTATCAGAAGCAATGAAGGCATGCATAGCAAGCGCAACAAAACGATCACGCGAAATGGGAGAGGAAATGGCAAAAAGGATGAAGGAAAAAATAAACTAAGCTTGCAACAAGAGCAAGCTTAGCAGATTATTTCTCATAGAGCATTTTTATAAAATCCCCGATTATGGAAGGAAACACGCCAAAAGAAAAGGATACATTCAATCGTTCCGTCCATTGATGCGGGTCTTTTCCTACGGGCCCAAGATTAAAAACAGGCATCTGGATCGACTCCATTTCAGCGAACGGCAGGCTGTATGTCGTCCCATACACCGGTATGTTGTCCTTCAACCGTTCCTTCGCAGTAAAATCCCCTTTTCCGATAAAACTTAAATCACATAATCCTGAAAAGTAGCGTTGTTCAACAAATTCAATTTTTTCGTCCTGCTTCCATTTTCGGATAAAATCCTTTGCCACGTCCATCAGCTTATGATCTTCCTCCGTCACGGCGGCAGGGTAATAAGGAGGAGCAAAAAACAGAATAATCATAGGACCTTCTTCTTTACATAAAGATGCTACCTCTTCTACTACTTTGATGGATTGTTGTCTTTCATCTAAATGGGAGTTAGCGGCTATAACAGAGAAAATTCTCATGTCTACTTCCTGATCACCGTGCTTTTCCTTTGCTTTTTGTAAAAGTTGTTCATAGGAAAAAACGGATACGTGAATAGGCATCTCTTTAAATGAAGTAAACTGCTGATACTGTTTCACTTTTTCTCGACTGAACTCTTCCACCTTATTTGCTGCTTCTTTCGCAATACCTAAAAGAGCGGATTCCCATTGTTGCAGGTTTTTTTCCATAAACAACAGGTTATATAAAGTCACAGCGGTATGAGGAATTTGAACAGAGTACTCTTCTTTCAAGTCTTTTTGTAGCAGATTTGTCGGCACAGGCGTAACCTCGGTTCCCACTTGTTCACATAAATCTGTATTCCACTCCATCAACTTATTAATTTCTGAAACCATCAGATTAGCATTCAAACCAGCAAGCGGTTCCCCTACATGTGTTTCTTTTCCATAGCAGAAAAATCCAGGCAGAAGCTTCCCAATAGAGCCGGAGTATAAATAAAGATTATCATCCCCCGGATGCTGCTGAAACATCGGTTCAGAATTTACACACGCTTTGTAACTGATTTCATGTTTATCAGCCATTTGCCTTAAAGCTGGTAACGCTTGCAACATTCCTTGAGAATTTACTTCTTCATCCGGGACTGCTAATAAAAGTAAGTTCACATCCCATGCTTCATCAATAGCTCTCTCCAGCAAAGACATTTGCAAGGCAAGTCCTGCTTTCATATCCATTACGCCTCTTCCAAAAAGCCAATCACCTGATAATAGATGTTCTTTTGCCTCACTTGGAAGTGCATCCACACAATTTTCCAGTTCTCTTGTTAATTCAAAAGGCTGAAATGCCAAATCTTTTAAGACACCATAGTCCTCTACCCCTACTACGTCAAAATGGCTCAACAAGACTATCGTTTCTTTTTTAGTCGATTGTTTTAATAAGGCTGTCACATAAGACCGTCCATCTTCCATACGGTGAAGTTCCAGATTGCTAGGGTTGTTTTGGAAATAATCCAGATGGTTCAACTTGTAATAAATAAAAGAAGCAAGCCTTTTTTCCTCTCCAGAAAGTGTAACACTTCCATGATGGACAAGAGATACCATTAGATCGGTTAGCTGCTCTTTCGTTTGCCAGCGCATCTTTTATCCTCCTTTGTCGAAATAGTACTGTTTTGCTCCTATCATACTACTATTTTCTGAAAATGAACACCTATCCTTTGGATGCGGAAAAATCTTTTGTTATAATAATTTAGGTACTCGAAATATACTGGAGGAATGCCCAATGAAAAATGCTCTTTTTTCACCCTATACAGTGAAAGGTGTCACGTTAAAGAACCGAATTGTGATGTCTCCTATGTGTATGTATTCAAGTCATAATGAAGATGGAAAAGTTGAAGATTGGCATATAACTCACTATGTATCCCGTGCAGTAGGTCAAGTAGGCTTAATCATGGTGGAAGCTACTGCTGTCTTGCCACAAGGACGTATCTCCCCGCAAGACCTTGGAATCTGGAGTGATGAGCATATAGCTGGCTTTCAGGAACTGAACAGACAAATCAAAGCATATGGCTCCAAAACAGCTATTCAAATTGCCCATGCAGGACGGAAAGCGATGGTAGATGGAGATATTTATGCACCAAGTCCCCTGGCATTTAATGAAAAAATGAAGACTCCGATAGAGATGTCTCAAGAAGACATTAAAGAAACAATTGAAGCATTTGCATCTGGAGCAAGACGTGCGAAAGAAGCTGGCTTTGATATCATCGAGCTTCATGGCGCACATGGCTATTTAATTAATGAATTTTTATCCCCGTTAACCAATAAACGGCAAGATCAATATGGTGGAAGCACAGAAAACCGCTATCAGTTCTTACGTGAAATTATTGAGGCTGTGCATAACGTTTGGGATGGACCATTATTTGTGAGAGTTTCAGCAAACGACTATCATACCGAAGGCTTAACTGCTGAAGACTATGTAACATATGCAAGCTGGATGAAGGAACAAGGGGTAGACTTGATTGATGTTAGCTCCGGTGCTGTTGTACCAGCACAGATTGAAGCATATCCAGGCTATCAGGTAGGATTCGCGGAGAAGATTAAACACGGCGCAGGAATCGACACAGGTGCTGTTGGTCTTATTACAACAGGAATACAAGCAGAAGAGATTTTGCGTAACAACCGTGCAGATTTAATATTTTTAGCAAGGGAATTACTGCGTGATCCGTACTTTCCAAGAACAGCAGCGAAGGAATTAGGAGTCGAAATTGAACCGCCGAAGCAGTATGATCGAAGCTGGTAAGGCTAGTAAAGATTGGGATTGACCATTGTGGTCAGTCCCTTTTTTGTGGCTCAGAACACCCAACCCGTTACCTAATTACTTTATCTCAAACTGAGCAAAATCAGCTGCAACACTCGTTTTTCCAAAGACCTCCCTTGCCTCTTTTTCTAGCATTGCGATATCTTCCTTCTGATACCTTGCGCTTATATGTGTAAGCAAAAGTTGTTTGACGTCTGCCTTAAGCGCAACGTTCGCCGCCTGCACTGTCGTGGAATGAAAATATTCATGTGCGAGAAGCTCATCTTTTGCGGAAAATGTTGCCTCATGCACAAGCACATCTGCCTTATTTGCTAACTCCACAGATACATGGTTATACCGGGTATCTCCAAGAATCGTAATGATCTTCCCTTTTTTGGGAGGACCGATAAAATCGATACCGTGAAAAGTTCGGCCATCGGCAAGCTCCACGGTTTTGCCTTCTTTTAACTGCTGATAATGAGAGCCTGCCGGGATCCCTTGGGCTTTAATCTGATCTATGAGTAAAGCACCAGGTAAATCTTTTTGCTCTATCCGAAATCCATAGGAGAGTATACCGTGGACAAGTTTCTTTCCCACTATTCTATAATTCGCATCTTCGAGAAAAAAACCATCCTCTTCAAACTCTTCTATATGTAATGGATATTTGACGTGAGTCATACTAATCTTTAAGGAGATTTCAATATATTCTCTAATCCCTTTAGGTCCATAAACAGTAAGTGGTGTTTCTCCTCCTTGGAAAGATCGGCTGCTTAACACTCCCGGCAGCCCAAACAAATGGTCTCCATGCAGATGTGTAATAAATATCTTAGAAACCTTCCTTGGCTTTAATGATGTATGTAATATTTGGTGCTGTGTTGCTTCCCCGCAGTCAAACAACCAGATCGAACTTTCTTTATCATCAAGATGCAAAGCCATAGAGGAAACATTGCGGTGCTTGGCCGGAATACCGGAGCCTGTACCTAAAAAGGTTATTTTCATTTTCACCCTCTCCTTCCATTTTTCATTATACTCAATTTTAAGTAAAAGCATAAGGGTAGGGATGAAGAGGATTGTTATAGTACAATGGAATTTAGAAACAATAAAGGAGCGAGCTAAATGAAAAACATTACAACTATTGTATTTGATTTAGATGGAACATTATATGAAGATACACATCACTTTCGTTACTATGCAGACCTTCTCAGAAATAAACTTCCACTTGACGTACAGGAGCGCTTTGAAGATGACTATGCCGACGTAAGCAAGGGCAAGCACTCTCTAAAAATCGGTAGAGTCTACGATGCTAAAAAAGACCTCATTCTCTCCCATCACCATGGTGAGGTGACCCAAGGCTGGAAATGGGATGGGGAAATCGTGCCTTCTCATGAAATAAACGAATTATATCCGGCACCATTGCAATTTGATTTACAGGAAATGCTCAGCATTGGAGACCTTTGGTGGGTTCCCGTTTCGATTGCAAAGCACTATGGACTCTCAAGCTCCGATGCCTATGAAGCTTTTTTGCAGACGAGGGAACATATGATGACGGATGACTTTGAGCTTCGGCCATTAAAAGAATTCACAGATATACTCGAAGAACTTCATAAAAGCTATACACTTGTCCTTATGACAAACAGTCCACAGACCGATAGCGATATAATCTTAAAAAAACTAGGTTTCACTTCTTATTTTCATGATAAGATCTTCGAAGCAAACAAGCCGATACATACGGAAGCGAAGTTAACCTGCATCTCCGAAAAATGGAACATACCTTTTAGCGAGATGCTAAGTGTTGGAGACAACTATATAAATGAGATCTTACCTGCTTCCATATTAGGCTGCACCACCATTTGTATTGACCCTTACAATACTCAGGAAAATAGTGTGGCGGACTATACCGTACAAAATCTAAGCGAACTAGTGGTTCAGCTAGAAAGCCTCTTAATAAGAAAATAGGAATTAAAGCACTTAAGGCAATTGGTTTTCACCATTGTATTGAGTGTTTTTTTGTTGCCTAAAAAATCTAGTAAACAAAGTATAAATTTTTCTTACCAGCACGGAAGAGCAATAGTATAAAAAGCGTATAATTTTATTTTTTAAAAAAAGGGTTGAAATAAGAACAAATGTTCCTTATAATAAAAATAGAACAAACGTTCTAATAATTTAAGAGGTGATATATCCCATGAAAACAATTCAAAATTCTTTCTACTTGTTCCTTAAACTTATAGCTGTTGCAGGCTTTGGAATTCTTTTCTACTTTGTAATTTCAGATAAGACAAGCAATGCTCCAATGTTAATGTTGAGCCTGCTCACTTCTGTCGCTCTAATCGCTATCCCAGGAATGAAGAATGTTTTAAATAGTTCTGAGGAATCTCATCATGGTTCTTAACAAGCAAGAACCTCTAACATATGCTATTTCACTTGAAATTGCCAAAAGGCTAGTAGACCAAAATGTAACAAATGATTTGGACGTCATTTGCTCTGTAGTAAACATATGTAAAGAAGATGTTGTGTCCTATTTAAAGAAAGCCAAACCTAATTGTTCCTAGTAACTACTTTCAGATAGGAGAACCATGTGTCCTCTTATCGCAGCAAAAGGTCAAAAAAATACCTGCGCAAAAGATATGGCAGGTAAATTCTTTATATTTAATTGTTTGTTTCTTCTTCCTCTTCTGTTGGAATGAATACCGGTGATAGTCCACCACTTCCTGACCCGTTTCCACCACCATGATAATACGTTGGGACCTTTCCAGTAACAAACAGGTCACCAATTTTAACCGCATTGGTTATTTCAATTGGCTCATCTATTAATGGAATAATAACGTTCATCTTCACATTCACTGTAACGTATATTTCCAAATACGTATTATTGATGCCAGTTTCCATTATTTTTGTTTCTACATCTGAAATAACATCCCCTAAGATTTCAAAGCGAACGGGAATTTTAGGTCCTAGATTTGAAAATAGTGTGGCCCCTGTAGCCATTCCCAGTGGAACCTCATAAACAATACCTCGTTGTTTTTTCGACTCTTCATAATTGATGTTGATATCATTCTTAAATGATTCCAGCTGATCGAGGTTACCTTCTTCAACAAAATCAAGGTATCTTTGGACTCTCATTGTAGCCTCTGAGATTACTCTATTATAGATTTGAGGATTATTACTAAAAGTTAATTGTCCATCAGAATATTCGTGGACTATTATTAATTGATTCATATCAATGCCTTCCGTAATTTTCTTAGAAATAGCATCATTTATTGCCTGGGAAGCTATCTGTCTAGCCTTCGTTTCCGCTATCCCTTTTAAACTTGGTTCTAATTCCCTATTAATAATAACCAAGCTGAATACTGTAAATATGTTAAAGAAGATAAAAGATATTAAAAACACATATTTTAAAGGTAAAGGTCCTCGTTTCAAGAGTGAAGTCCGTCGCATTCTTTTCATCGTTTTGAATCCCCCTTCTCCTTATATATATAGCTGGTTGGGACAAATTAGTAGACATTTTCAAACTAAAAACACAAAAAAATGGCCCTTTAAACTTTTATAGTTTAAGGACCTACTCTATTCCAAAAAATCCTTTTGAAAACTTGTTGTAAGCTTCGCAGTGGACTCTGAATTTACAGTATTTTTATTTTTTATTCCTTTTCTTATAATTCCTTTACCAAATTTATCTTCTAAGTCTTGTAAAGTTTTTTGGAGAGGTTCTTGTTTGGCATCTTCATGAAAAGTGAAAAGGTCAAGCTGTTTTACTGAATGGTCCTTCTCGATAAGGTCTTGGGCAGTTATCCCTAAAAGGCGGAGAGGCTCTCCATTCCAATGTTTTTTAAGTAAAAATACAGCTGCCTCTTTAATTTGTTCTACTGACTCAATGGGATTTTTCAGTTTCCTGCTTCTTGTAATCGTATGATGAATGCCATACCGGATGACTAATTGGATATTGTGACTTAGTACTGATTTTCTTTTCATCCGAGCACTAACTGAAACGGCTAATTTCTCTAACACTTTTTCGATTTGAAATTCATCGTCCGTATCCTTCGGTAATGTGGTAGAATTGCCTATACTCTTAAATTCAAAAACCGAATCAGGATCTACTGGTCGGTTATCCTCCCCGTTTGCTCTTTTCTTCAAGCGTTCGCCATTTATTCCAAGGACATGTTTAAGTTGATAGTCATTCCCTTTGGCCAGCTCTCCAATCGTGGTTATGTTTATAGCCTTGAGCTTTTCCGCAGTTTTGGAGCCTACCCCATGCATCTCCCCGACATCCATCGGCCATAGATTTCTAAAAAGCTCTCTTTTTCTAAGTACTGTTATTCCCATTGGCTTTTTCATATCAGACGCCATTTTTGCAAGAAACTTATTGGGGGCAACCCCTATGCTGCAAGGTAATAATAGTTCTTTATAGAGGCGTTTTTGAATCTCTTCCGCAATCTTCAAAGGCGGCAAAGAGAGATGACATTCTGTAACGTCCATATATCCCTCATCAATTGACACTGGTTCTACTAAGTCGGTATAGTTTCTCAAAATCTCAAACATCGCCTGTGAGCTTTTACGATACCGTTCAAAATTCGGCTTTCTTACAATCAAATCTGGGCATTTTTGTCTTGCCTCCCAGAGCGGCATCGTTGTCTTCACTCCAACTGCTCTAGCTTCATAGCTGCACGTTACAACTATACCTTTTCTCTCCTCCACATTTCCGGCAATCGCAAGCGGCTTTCCGCGAAGTGTGGGATCGTATGCCATCTCAACTGATGCATAGAAACTGTTCATATCTACATGAAAGATAATTCGACCGCTTTTTTTTTCTTGAAAATTCATAATATCCATCCTATTTTTTCGTTAATACTATTATATGAAAAGTTTGTCCATAAACAAAGAAAGAGACCTTCAACTATTTTCGAAAGTCTCCTGTCTATATAGTGTTTCTATTCTTTAACTGCCAATTGATTTTCTACTTCCTCTTTAATCTCATCCAGTTCCGCCAGACTTTTTACCAATTTGCCAGGATCAATAATCGCAATTAGCCTTTTTTCCAGGTTTACCATCCCACTAATATAGGAGGATTTCGCAGTTGCTATAATACTAAGCGGCTGAATGTTTTCCAGTTTGACATCAAGAATTTCCTTCGCATCTTCCACTAAGAAGCCAACTAATAGATCTGTTGTTTGCACTACTATTAATCTAGTTTTATCGCTCTTCTGAATATCAGATGAAAATAGTAACTGATTTGTATCCAGAACTGGAATTAATTCATTTCTAACTTTCATAAGGCCATTAATATATACAGGCATTTCTGGAATTGGAGTAATGTCTTGTAACTTTTCAATGGAAATCACTTGCTCTACTGGTATCCCATACTCTTCTTCATTAACCTGGAAAATTACTAGTTTGTTCGATTCCATGACTTATAATCCCCTATCCATTCTTTTCTATTATTAAGGCTCTTTTCGTACAGATTGTTGCTACAAGCCCGTAAAAAATCGGTATTTGAATTTTCTACTGTCCTATTCAATCAAAATTAAGAGAGATTTTTTAATTTATCAGCAAAAGAGCACGACAGCAACGATTGTAACGATTGTAACGATTGTAACGGGTTGTACCCGCTTACGTAAAAGCAACAATCAATTCGATCACTGCCATTATTATAAAGGAAGGATGACAAAAAAGCTTGGCATTCTCACCAAGCTTCCTTTTTTACTTTGCTACTTCCTTCATTATGCTTACAACCAGCTCGGTTGTTTTAACGAGTTCCTCAATTGGCATTCTTTCGTTTGTTGTATGGATTTCTTCATACCCAACAGCTAAGTTGACAGTTGGCACTCCAAAGCCTGCAATCACGTTCGCATCACTTCCACCGCCACTTGTTTTCAATTCAGGTGTTCGACCGATTGAAGAAACTGCACGCTTTGCAACCTCTACTACATGGTCACCGTCAGCAAATTTGAAGCCTGGGTACATTACGTCAATTTGAACTTCTGCTCGACCACCCATGTCAGCAGCACAAGTTTCAAATGCTTCCTTCATTTTTGCAACTTGTGCTTCCATTTTTTCAGGAACTAAAGAGCGTGCCTCCGCCAATATATCCACGCGATCACAAACGATATTTGTTGGGCCTCCGCCTTCAAAACGACCTATGTTCGCTGTCGTTTCTTCATCAATACGGCCAAGTGGCATTTTCGCAATCGATTTTGCTGCAATCGTAATTGCTGAAACTCCCTTTTCCGGCGCAACTCCAGCATGGGCTGTTTTACCAAGAATTGTTGCTTTTACTTTCGCTTGAGTTGGAGCTGCTACGATAATATTTCCTACTGTACCGTCACTATCCAACGCGAAACCGTATTTTGCAGTAACCATTGCTGGGTCAAGTGCTTTTGCCCCCACTAGGCCAGATTCTTCACCTGCTGTAATGATAAATTCGATTGTTCCATGCTCAATGTTGTTTTCCTTTAACACTTTGACTGCTTCTAACATTGCTGCTAGTCCAGCCTTATCATCTGCTCCAAGGATTGTCGTTCCATCTGTTACAATGTATCCGTCCTGTATGGAGGGCTTAATTCCTTTTCCGGGAACAACCGTATCCATGTGCGACGTGAAGTAGATGGTATCTACACCTTCTTTTGTTCCTTCCAATGTACAGATAAGATTACCTGCACCGTGGCCAGTTTGACCCATTGTGTCATCTTCCACTACCTTGACTCCTAGTGCAGTGAACTTCTCTTTTAAAACTTTGCAGATTTCTGCTTCAAACTTTGTTTCTGAATCCACCTGAACTAATTCTAAAAACTCTTCAATCAGTCTATCTTTGTTTATCATATGTATGTACCTCCTACTGCATTTTGATTCCTATTCTATTATAACCTATTTGAAAGATTTTTTCCTTTTGAGGCATCTTCCTCATTTAAAGTGAATGTATCAAACTCCTGAACGGAGCGTCTATATTCATCATAATGCTCTTTATAGCAGTTATTAGTGAATTCCTGAATTGTTTTTCTCCAAAACGCCTGGGCAGGGTAGTTATTTTGAATTTGAACCACCTTCCATTTTCCTTCAAACATTGAAAATAATTTTTGGGCGGCTATTCTTCCAAGTCCTCTGCCGTGGTATTTACGGATGACAAAAAACTCTTCAATACTATGAGGACTTTCAGCTGTACCTTCTTCAATTAAAGCAAAGCCTGCCAATTCTTCTTCAATTTTAATGAAAAAAGCATGATACTGAGGTTCCTCCCAGTACTTTTTCAAGTCAAATGGTTTGTAGGTTCCATTGTTCTCTAGCGTTATTTCTTCTAAAAATCTGGTAAACTCGTAAATATAAAATTGAATCAAGTGCTGAAGACTCTCTTCTTCTTCCTGTTTTACCTTTACTAAATGAACCATCACGCTTCTTCCTTTCTCTTAAAAGAAGATAGCAGCCAGCCCTGCTATCTTCATCAATTACAACGGGATATTACCATGCTTTTTAAACGGTCTGGATTCTTTCTTATTACGCAGCATTTCGAGAGATTGAATTAGTTTAATTCTTGTTTCTCTAGGGTCAATCACATCATCAACCATTCCCTGGCTTGCTGCAACATAAGGATTAGCAAACTTTTCGCGGTATTCTTCGATTTTTTGCGCTCTTGTTTCTTCCGGGTTTTCACTTTCATTAATTTCACGAGCAAAGATTATATTTGCTGCTCCTTGTGGACCCATTACAGCTATTTCAGCATTAGGCCATGCAAATACAAGGTCGGCACCGATCGATTTGCTGTTCAGTGCTACATACGCACCGCCGTATGCTTTTCGTAGTATGACGGTAAGCTTAGGAACGGTTGCTTCTGAATAAGCATACAAGATTTTAGCTCCATGGCGAATAATTCCTCCATGTTCTTGTTTTATGCCTGGAAAGAAACCTGTTACATCTTCAAAGGTGATAATCGGAATATTGAACGAATCACAAAAGCGAATAAACCTTGCCGCCTTGTCCGAAGAATCAATATCGAGACCCCCAGCCATCACTTTGGGCTGATTACATACAAGCCCTACCACTTCGCCTTTTAGTCTTGCAAGACCAACAACAATATTCTTGGCGAAATCTTTGTGAACTTCCATGAAAGATCCTTCATCCACTACTTGATTGATGACAACTCTCACATCATATGGGCGGATTGCATCAAAAGGAATGGCATCGGTTAGATTTGGGCGATAATCATTTCCTTCTTCACATGAGATTCTATCTGCTTTTTCTTCGTTATTTTGTGGAAGATAGCTAAGCAATTTCCTTACCTGTGCCAGTACTTCCTCTTCAGATGAATGAGAAAAATGTGCGTTTCCGCTAATGGAGTTATGTACCTTTGCTCCCCCTAGTCCTTCTGAACTGATTTTCTCCCCCGTAACTGTTTCAATTACCTTTGGTCCGGTAATAAACATTTGACTTGTTTTCTCCACCATAAACACAAAATCGGTAATAGCGGGAGAATAAACTGCCCCGCCTGCACATGGTCCCATAATGACAGAAATTTGAGGAATCACGCCAGAGTAAATGGAGTTCCGATAAAAAATATGGCCATAGCCGTCCAAGGAAAGGACGCCCTCTTGAATACGTGCACCGCCGGAATCATTCAAGCCGACAATCGGAGCCCCATTCTTCGCAGCCATGTCCATGACGTTTGCAATCTTTTTCGCATGCATTTCCCCTAAAGCTCCGCCAAACACGGTGAAATCCTGTGAAAATAGGTAAATAGGTTTTCCGTTTACCTTCCCGTAACCCGTTACCACGCCATCTCCAGGACCCTTTTTTCCTTGCAGACCAAAATCGTTGCATCGGTGTTCAATAAAAGGATTGAGCTCAACAAAGGATCCTTCATCGACAAGAAGTTCAATACGTTCCCTTGCTGTTAGCTTTCCTTTTTCATGCTGCTTATCAATTCGGTCGTCGCCCCCGCCAAGTTCCACTTCGCGGCGCTTGTCGTATAGTTCATTAATTTTATCGTAAATATCAATTGTCATTGTTCGTCGCCGCCTTTTCACAAAATTCCATCAGCATACCGTTACTTGCTCTTGGATGCATAAAAGCAATATTGGCGCCGCCTGCTCCGATTCGCGAAGTAGAATCGATCATTGGAATTCCTTTGTCTATCATTTCCTGAATACGTTCTTCAATATTCTCCACACTTAAAGCAACGTGGTGAATGCCTTCCCCTCTTTTTTCAATAAATTTTGCTATAGGACTTTCCGGTGAGGTCGCCTCAAGCAATTCAAACTTACAATTTCCTGCATCAATAAAAGCAACTCGGACACGCTGACTTGCCACATGCTCAACAGATTCAAAGCTAAGACCTAATGTTTCTGTATAAAATGGAAGCGCTGTCTCAATTGATTTGACCGCAATCCCGATATGATTCACATTTTTAATCATGTTCATCCCCCTTGTTGTCTGTCCTATCTATGACTCTATATTATTTCGACTAATTCTGCAAAAATCCTTCCTTTATTATCTAGAGATTCAACTTGAGAAAGGACAAGATTCCATGTACAATAGGAGAAGCACATAGAATGAGGAGTGACTAAACTCAATGAACCGCAAAATGCAAAAAGTAATCGTCTATCTTATGATTGGCGTTATGCTAATAACTACCCTACTTGCTGGAGCATCCATGTTTTTCTAATATACGATAAACCGAGCCGCTTTTTTACGGCTCGGTTTTTCTATTCAACTAATAATCTACTAAACTCCCTGATTAAGAAGATGATGATAATCTCCATAATGAAGATAAGAACACTGATTAAGACAAGAAAGGTTAAGCTAATCAATTCATCCATATTTATAACAAAGGACATTCCAACTAGATAAATAATGGTAATGATTGTGTACTGATTTATTCTCTTTTTTGCTTTTCCTACAATGGTCTCTAATCCTTTTTGCTCAGCCAGTTTGATTAGTGCTTTCAAGATCTCATAAATAAGAACGATATGAAAAAGGACGATTATGGCATGATAAATAGTGGATGCAAAGTACATTGGTGTCATCTGAATTCCTTCTAAAAGATTGCCATTCAGATTAATAATAGATGGAAAGGACAGTAGAGCCAGCCAGACCGCCCATTTTTTTGCCTTTTCAAAACCTAATTCTGATGCCCCATAAGCAATCATCGCATATCCAATTACGTCTGGAAGAAGATTAATAAATCCAAAATTGATGTTAAATAAAGCGAATACTAAACCCCATATTATTTTATTTATCCCTTTCATTCCCCATCATCCTTTGTAGTATCTATTATTTCCCGCAATTCCTTCTTTGAAATATAGGGACGATAATGAAGATGTATTCGATCACTGAACGGTTCCCCATTCACTGTTTCACCTATGTATCTGGGGATTATTTCATAAAAATGGTGGCGGTTGAGGTCATCTTCCCCAAATTGAAATTGATAGTGAAGCTCAAGCTCTTCTCCTTTTTTAAACTCTTTTGGAAGAAATGAGTTTAGTTGTAATGTTTCCTTGTCTATAGTTACCTCTTCCTTATTCAAGCTTAATTTAATACCTTTAGATAGCTTATCTAAAAAAGAGAATTGGAGGTCATTTACGATGAGATCTTCTTTGGCGACAATTGAATCAAAGCCTTCATTCGAATTAGAACTGCCGGCAAAGTGTCCCTCAAATGCAGATCGTCCTCTATCTCTATAAAGAATGATTTCTCCAATAGAATAGTTTCTAACCTCTCCATTAGAAAAATATGCTCTAATTTCATTTATAACGATATCTTCTTTGATCTCCTTGAGCGTTTCCTCATCGCTCATCTGAAAGTTAAGTGTTTTTATTTTATGGTGACTAAAGGATTGCTCTACCTCATTTTCAAAAGGTTTGGTAATAACATATTGTAGTTCTTGTGATTCTAATTGTGGAAATTCCACAAAAGTTATGTCGGATTTCTCATTTTTATTTGTTATATAAAATAGCTCAAAATGATAATGCGGACTCATTGGCAATTCATAATAATGTTTAAGAATAATTGGTTCTGCCAACTGTTGACTATAAAAGTAGATGAGATTCCCTATCCAGCTTATACATAAAAAAAGAATCCCTATACGAAGAATTTTGATGACTTTCATGACCTTGCCCCCAATCATATTCTATATAAAGCCCTCGATATTTCCTTTATTCCTCTTTCTGTTACTTCTTTTGTAAATAGCACAAAATAAATTCCTATTCCATAAAGAAGAATTGTTTCCATCCTGCTATATCCAAGACTCCTTTTCTGTTTTTCTACTACTTTCGTGGTATATATTACCTATTATATTGCATTTGAATTTAAATGGAAAAAGGAATTTTAGATATTTCCAATGTGGGCACACTATATTGCTTTAAGTAACTTGGCGGGATAAGTCGTAACATACAAAAGGTTTAACTAATCTTTATAATATTCCAAACAACAAAAAAAGCGTGATAGTACCCACGCTTTAGGTTTATTCCCTATAAACACCTTTCTCCTTCCCCAACACCTCAAAAGACTTATCGCTATTAACTATCAACACCTTTGTCCCGATAGGAACTTGATCAAACAGTGCTTCCACTTTTTCGTTTAACATGCGGATGCAGCCTTGGGTAACGTAGCTACCGATGGATTCGGGATAGTTCGTTCCGTGAACTCCGTAGGTACGACCGTCTGTGTCTTCTGCATCAAATCCAATCCACCGTGTACCTAGAGGGTTTTTCGGATCACCCCCGCGAATGTCTTTTTTACGATAGTATGGGTTCTTTGCTTTCACAATGATGTTAAATTCGCCTTCCGGTGTCAATTCAATAGATTTTCCAGTTGCGACAGGGTGAACCTCTTTTAACTGTTCTTCATGAAAATACGCTAATTCATTAGACTTTTTGTTAACAATGATATAAGGATCTCCTGGCAACGGATTTGGTCCCAGCGGCCAAATAGGAGAAGTCACTAGTGCAAAAATGAGAGCAAAAATAAACACCTTTCATCCACCTACCTTTTATGAGTAGTGTGGTTGAAAGATGCCTTTTTCATTCATGCGGCAGATTTTAATCCGGCAAACTCACTTTTAAGGATCAAATATTGCTCAAATTCTTTCAGGAGATGTCGCAGAGACGCTCTGGATTCGAATTCCTCCCTTGTTTCTGGTAATGGCATTTCCTGAAACAATTCGTTCATTTCACGCAAACGCTGTAAAAATCGGTAAGCAGTATTCCCTGCATGAATCGAATCAGCCAAGTCATCGATGAATAAAGCGATCATTTCCGTCTGCTCCACATGCTGTTCAATGGAGGAAACAATTGGCAGCATTCTCTCCATCACATCTAACTGCTTTTCTCTCATTTTAAAATAAAAATAATAATGATTTTCTTCGCGCTTAAAGTGATTTTCGACATCGCGAAAGGAGAGACTTTTTGCTTCACGTAGCACTTGGGCAGCTTGAGGAATTTCCTTGCCATCCCAGCCATTGTCACCGTGTCTTAAATAGAAGGCAAGTTCAGTGAAGACCTTTGTGAATTTTTCTTCGATTTCTTCCTGAAACCGTTTTAGCTCGCTCTCTACACTTGGCATATAAATATTCATAATTAGCGCTACACCTATTCCGATTGATACGATGCTCAGTTCATTAGCAACAAGACTAAGAGAGTATTCTTCCACAGAATACACATGGAGCAGTATAACAGAGCTCGTAGCTATTCCTTCGGTGATTTTCAGCATCACTGTTACAGGAATAAAAAAGAGTAATAAAAGTCCGATTGCAACTGGGTGATAGCCGATCACTTCAAAGAATACGTAGGCAAATACCAGGCTTAATGCACAAGCCAAAAACCTGGCTGAAGCTACCTGCAACGATTTTCTTTTCGTGTTTTGTATACAGAGTATCGCAATTATACCTGCTGAGGCATAAAAATCTAATCCTAGCAGTTGGGCAATACTGATTGCAATCCCTGTGCCAAGTGCTGTTTTGGCTGTTCGATAGCCGATTTTGAATTTTCCCATTATGATGCTCTCCCGACTTTCTTTTGTTCCTTACTTAATCTATTCCTTAATTTTATACATAACGGAAAGGAAAATACAGCAAGGAGGGACAGTATGATCGAATTTTATCTTTTTCTACTAAAATAATCTCCAGTGTTTTCAGAATTTGGTGCTATACTATTTCTACGTTTTTCAAATCAAAAAACAGGGCAATGGCAATTATCTACCATGCCCTTTTCTCGTTATTCTTCATTTAAGAGCTCTTCGAATTGTTCAATCAACTTTTCATAACGCACCATTGTTTCTTCAAGGGGTGCTTTTTTGCTCATATCCACACCGGCCCGCTTTAGAATTTCAAGTGGTGGTCGGCTACCTCCTGAAGAGAATAGTTCATTTAGAACCCGTTCTTGAGTATCTTCCTCATCGTCCTCTAGTTGTTGCGCTAAGGCAGCAGAAGCTGCAAAACTGGTTGCATACTGATAGGTATAGAAGCTGGAATGGAAAAAGTGTGGCACCCTCGCCCACTCCATCGCAATCCCCTTGTCCACCTCAATTCCATTTCCGTAATACTTTTTATTCAAGTCATAATAGACATTCTTCAAGGCATCTGCATGAAGTACCTGTTCATTCTGTGCCATTTCGTGAATAATTTTCTCAAATTCCGCAAACTGGGTCTGGCGAAATAATGTTACCCGGAAATCCTCTAGATATTGATAGAGAGCATGCAATTTTTCCTCCCTTGTCTTTGCTTCCCTCATCAACTGTTTATGCAGCAGATGTTCTTGTAAGGTCGAAGAAACCTCTGCCGTGAAGGTTACATATCTTGCATCGTGGTACGGCTGTGCTTGATTTGATAAATGAGAATGCATGGCATGACCCATCTCATGTGCCAATGTTAAAACATCACTTGGCAATCCTTGATAGTTGAGTAAGACAAACGGATGTGCATCATAAGAACCAATCTGGTATGCACCCGTTGCCTTTCCTCTTGTACTGTACACATCAACCCAATTTTCTTCTAAGCCTTTAGACAATGTCTTTAGATAAGCCTCCCCTAAAGGAGTTAGCCCTTTTACCACAATATTCTTTGCCTTTTCATAGGAGATTTCTTTTTCTGCTGTAAAGGGTGAAGGAGCTGATAGATCATACATATGTAATGAATCCAGCTCAATATATTCTTTTTTCAATTGTAAATACTTATGAAGCAGCGGTAAATACTCGCTCACCGTGTCAATTAGCTGTGTATAAACCTTTGGATCGACCTCACTTCCAACGACATGTGCTTCTAAAGCATTCGAATAATTACGTGTGGAAGCAAAAAAGTTATTCGCCTTCACGATGTTGGCAAGCATGGAAGCAAACGTATCCTGGTAATTTTCTAAAGTACGGTAATACGTTTCAAAAGCAGCCTTTCTCAATTCCCGGTCTGAGCTGGACATATAAACACTATAAAGTGGAGCACTCAACGAATATTCCTTATCCTTGACCGTAAATGATGGCAGAACGAGGTCCTTTGACATCATAGTAAACAACTCACTTGGTGCATTCACAATCGGCATCGTTTTGATTAAAAGCTGTTCTATTTCATTTGGTAAAGCATGATCTTTTTCCTTGTAGGTTTGTTGTAAAAAGTAGTGGTAAGGTTTCAGATTTTCACTCTTCAGTAACCGATTCCACTTTTTCTTATCCACTGCTTGCAGCTCATTGGACAACCAAGCCGTTCGTTCCACCACATACATCATCATTGTTTGGGCTTCATCTGACAGCTCTTGAGATTTTGTATTACTGATATCCACATCCTGATTCAACCTTGCGTATACATAGATATTTTCAACAGCTCGATAGAGTTCAAAATAATCTTCCAAAAGTGATTTTATCTGTTCGTCATTTTCAATCGGCTTCTTTTTTTCAAAAAACCTATCTGCCATTTTCTTTGTTTTATTCACATCTTTTTTCCACTGTTGTTGGGATGAATACAAGCCTTCAAGCTTCCATTTATAGGCTGCCGGAATCTCTTCTCTAGTTGAGTAAGTTTGTCTTTCTGCATATGCGCCTGTTGGCAAAAATAATAACAGGGAAACGATGATGAGAATTGATTTGCTAATATATTTCATAAAGATCCTCCACTTTACTCAGATAACCATTATTATTTGTTTTCCAGGTTTTTCTATGCAAACTTTCAGAAAAAGAATACCTATTCAATAAATAGTGTTATATGTCTATGATGAAAGATGTATAATTTAAATAGTTAGAAAATTATAAAAACAGTATGGTTATTTTTTTAGTTTGGAGGTTAAAAGAATGAAAGATAAAAGAAAACTATATTTACTTTGCTATTATATTTTTTCGTTATTCTTTTTGGAGTTGTTTTTCAGAATAGCCACGGATGCCCATAATATTACAACAGGATTTGGCCTGTTTCTTTCCATCGTGTTTTCCTTACCGCTTGTGTTTATATTTTCGGTCCTAGGGAGTGTTTTCAAGGATGACATTAGTTTTATCATAAGTGGTATTATCTTGTTTTTATTAGGATTTCTATATTCTAGTCAATTGGTATACCATGATTTTTTTCGCACTTTTTATAGCTTTTATTCGGCAGGGAATGCTGTCCAAGTGCTCGATTTCTGGAAGGAGATTGTAGCAGCAGTATGGGCTAACCTGCTATGGATATTCCCATTCTTTCTTCCCTTTGTTTTCCTTCTGGTATACGGAAGAAAGGTATTCAGCTTTCGCAAAGCAAATTTCAGATTAATTTTATACATGTTACTAGGGGCAATCATGTTTCATTCTCTAAGTTTGCTTATTGTAGCAAATGGGGAACGAGAGCAAAATTCCGCCTATGACTTATATTTCAACAATAGCTCGCCTATTTTATCGGTAGAAAAGCTGGGTTTGCTTACTAGTATGAGAATTGATTTTAAGAGAGCACTAACCGGTTGGTCCCTGGTATTAGAAGAGCCTTTAGTAGTTTCGGTGCCTCGCGTTAAACAGAATTCTTCATCAGAGGACAGTTTGGAAGTTACTAAAGAGGAATACAATGTGATGGCTATTGATTTTGAAAAGCTGATAGACAAAGAGCAGAATGAGACCTTAGTAAGAATGCATCAATATTTTACGAAAATACCTCCTACTAAAAAGAATGAGTATACCGGGAAATTCAATGGATACAATTTGATTTTACTTACGGCAGAAGGTTTTTCTCCTTATGCAGTAAATGAAGAAATCACCCCTACTTTACATAAACTCGTCCATGAGGGTTATCAATTCTCAAACTTCTACGTTCCTTTATGGGATGTGAGCACATCTGATGGGGAATATGTTGCATTAAATGGACTTATTCCAAAATCGGGAATATGGAGTTTTTCGAAATCTGGTGAAAATCACGTGCCTTTTGTTTTAGGAAACCAATTAAAAAAACTTGGCTACAAAACAGTTGCTTATCATAATCATACGTATGACTACTATGACAGACACGTATCGCATCCAAATATGGGATATGTTTATAAGGGAATAGGAAATGGATTAAATATTAAAAAGACCTGGCCAGCTTCTGATCTAGAGATGATGGAACAATCAATAAAGGAGTATATATCAGAAGAATCATTTCATGCCTACTACATGACAATGAGCGGACACTTGGAATATAATTTCGCTGGAAATCAAATGGCAGCCAAAAATAAAGAATTTGTAAGCCACTTAAAGCTAACTGATCAAGCAAAAGCATACTTGGCAACTCAAATTGAATTGGACAAAGCAATGGCGTATCTTTTAGAAGAGTTAGAAAAAGCAGGTATCATGGAAAAGACCCTAATTGTACTCAGTGCCGACCATTATCCCTATGGACTTGATTTTGAAACGATTAACGAATTTGAAGGAAAAGACGTAGAACGGAATTTTGACTTGTATAAAAGTGATTTAATAATTTATGCCACAGGGATGGATAAAACAGTCATCGATAAGCCTGTCTCAAGCCTTGATATCCTACCTACTGTTTCCAATTTACTCGGCTTGGAATATGATTCCAGGTTGCTGATGGGTGTAGATGTTTTTTCAGATGCCGAATCACTCGTTCTGTTTAGGAATAAAAGCTTCATTACAGAAAAAGGGAAATATAATGCTGAGACGAAGGAGTTTATAGGTAAGGATGGGATGAAAGTAGAAAAAGAATATCTTGATTCTATCATTGCTAAAGTTAACCAAAAATTCTACTACTCCAGTCAAATAGTAGAATATAATTATTATCAATTTTTGAGCAATCTAAATGAACAGTAAATTTAGAAAGATGAGGCTGCTTATAAAAGCTAGCCTCATCTTTTTATTTACCATCGAATCTTTCTGATTAGTTCTGATAATCTTTCTCTTTGAACCTTGTCTAATTCCCAATCTTTCATTTCAATTGTCAAACCAGAAAGTGAGCCATATCCTTTTACAAAACTATTTAGCCTTGCTGCCAAAGTTGAATCATTGAATGTATCATGGGTGGTAAAGTATGAATATAACTGTTCCATCGCATGATGGTAACGCTTAAGATAGTATTTCTGGTGCCGATCTTCGGCTATTGTAAATACTTTGAAAGGAACGATTTCCGTTTCAATCATTTTGTTAGAAGTATATTCTAAGGTTTTCTTCACATCCAATAGTGCCTGCTTTTGTTCTTCGTTACGGTACAAGAAAATAGACAGGTATTGGCGACCTTTATAGGTACCCCTATTAGGGTTATGCGAGTCCCAGAAATGCCGAACAATTTTTTCAAAGCTAATAATTGTTTGGTCAAAATCGATTTCCAGACATTCGGTATGGTCCTCCATTTGTTTATATGTTGGGGATATGCTCGTTCCACCAGCATATCCTACTCTTGTCCTAATCACTCCAGGTAACCACCCGAACCGGGCGTCTGTTCCCCAGAATCAACCCATGCCAAACGTTGCGGTTGCCACTTGCAATGGTTGTACTCTTTCCATTACTTTCCCTCCTAACTATAACTACGGATTTAAAGAAACAAGTATTACAAAAAATCCCATTTTAAAAACCAAATCACTTAGTAATTTGGTTTTTAATAAAATCTAAATTTGTACAATACAGTCGTCCTTATATACTTTCTAATGCCGTCTTAACGTTGACAAAAGACTTAACGCTAGAAAGATTAACGCCTGCTTGTACTGCTGCCCTCGCTGTTTCGGGATGCATCCCTGTAGTAATTATTTTTATCCCCATTAACCGTAGCATATTTCCGATTTCATGGAGATGTAAGGCATTTTCTCGATCAATCGTATTAATGCCTGAAAAATCAGCAATCACCCAGTTAACATCTTGCATGGCGATTTTAGGAATAACATGCTCCTTAATATAGGTTGCCCTGCTATGATCAATTTCACCGATAAAAGGAAGAATAACAACACCACTTTTAACCGGTACAATCGGCGCTGACAATATGGCCAATTCTTTGTTGGTTTTTTCTTTAAATTCTTCAGAAAGACGTTCAAATCCAAGAACAGTTGCATTTAAACTGGAATCCAACATTGCATTAATTCTTTTGAGGATAAATGCATGGTCCTTTATGGATAATCCAAATTCTATGCTGATTCTTGTCATAATATCTATAAAAACTATTCTAGTAGGACCGTAACGAAGAACGATATCAGATATCTTACCTGTTGGAGAAACTTGTCTTAATGCGTTTTTTTTGCTCCATTCAATTAGAAAATCCGGAATGTTTTCTTCCTCATTTACAATTTCATCTCCCAGATATTTCAAAAATTCAACATACATCGCGACAGCCTGATCTTTTTCTTCCCTAGGAATATGTAGATTCATACGCTGCAATACATTATCTACTACTTCTAACGCCAAAGCTTCCGCATTTTGAATTAAGTGGTCAGATAGTTTTAACATCAGAGTCATTTGGTAGTTACCACCTTTTCTTTTTCTGTTTTCATCGTAACAAACATAGCTCAATATTTCCAGCACGTCTTTAATTAGAATAGCTCCAAAATAGCGTCCTAATTATACATTTCTCTTGTTGTAATTTCCAATATGGAACCTGGTTTTTATCCACAAAAAAAGGTATCCACTATTACTTTTATGATACTTACGCTACCACTAATTTCACGAAAGGGTCACTGTAGTGGGGATTATGTGAAAAGCGAAGAATAACCTTCTGAATGTACAAAAAAGCAATGCAGTCATTTTTACATCGACAGCACTGCTATGTATCATTAATTCTAAAACATCTTCTCTAAGAATAGCTTTGCACGTTCTGATTTCGGAGACGTAAAAAATTCTTCAGGTGGGGCATCTTCTACCAATTTACCGTCATCCAAGAATAATACCCGGTCCGCCACTTCACGGGCAAAGCCCATTTCATGTGTAACAATCGCCATTGTCATTCCTGTATGTGCTAAGGCTTTCATTACCTCTAGCACCTCTTTCACCATTTCCGGATCAAGGGCTGAGGTCGGTTCATCAAATAGCATAACTCCCGGGTCCATAGCAAGTGCTCGAGCGATGGCCACTCGCTGCTTCTGTCCACCTGAAAGACGATTTGGATATTCTTTCGCCTTTTCTAATAGACCGACTTTTTCAAGAAGGTCCATTGCTTTCGTTTCTGCATCTTTTTTATTCATCCCTTTTACTGATACGGGAGCATAGGTTAAATTCTCCATAACCGTTTTATGTGGAAAAAGATAAAAATGCTGAAATACCATTCCTAAGTTCTGTCTCACTTTGTTGATGTTCGTCTTCTTATTTGTCACATCTTCCCCCTTGATCCAAATATGTCCGGATGAAGGTTCTTCGAGAAGATTCATGCAACGAAGGAGAGTGGATTTCCCTGATCCGGATGGACCAATGATAGCCACAACTTCACCTTCTTTTATTTGAGTAGAGATATCTTTTAATACCTCTAGTTTACCAAACGATTTGTGCAAATTCTCAATTTTAATCACTGCGTCTCATTCTCCTTTCAAGCAATTTGCCAAGGAGTGTAAGAATCATTACCAGTATATAATAGACAAGCCCTGCAAATATAAAGGCCTCTAAATAAGCGTACGTATTAGAACCAACCATATAGGATCTTCTCATCACGTCCATAACACCGATAACTGTTACAATGGCAGATTCTTTTGTTAGAGTAATATATTCATTCATTAGTGCTGGTAAAATATTTTTTAGTGCCTGCGGAAGAATAATATCCTTCATCATTTGACGATAAGGAACACCCAATGCCATTGCTGCTTCCCTCTGTCCTTTATCCACAGCAAGGATACCAGCTCGAATTACTTCAGAGATATAAGCCCCGGAGTTTAATCCGAATGCTAAAACTGCAGCTGTTACAGGCTCAAAATTTATCCCGATCATCTGGGGAAGACCAAAATAAATGATCATTAATTGAAGTACAAGTGGTGTACCACGAAAGATAGATGTATAAATATCAGCCAATATAGTTAATACTTTTATTCTTCCTATCTTACATAGTGCTAATAGGGTTCCAATCACAAACCCTAAAATACCTGCTAAAGAGACCACTTGCAAGGTCACTTTCAGCCCTTCAAGGATAAATGTGGTGGACCCGCTTATCGCGCTAAAATCCAAAAAATCAAAATTCAAGTGCTCCCATTCCTCTCCGCTCGAAAATACGTTAAAAAACAAAATCAAAAGGGCAAGTTTCTACCCTTCTGACTTTATACAAACTATTCTTCTTCGCCGCCAAACCACTTAACAATCAATGCGTCCAGTTCACCATTTTCTTTCATTTCGGCTAATACGCGGTTAAATTCTTCTGTTAACTCACTGTCTTTTGGTAAAGCAATAGCAGAACCTTCTTCACCTGAGTCAAGCGTAAATCCTGTTAATTCCTCATCGCTCTCAAGGTAACCCTTCATGACTGTATCTTCTATGATTGCTGCATCGATGCGTCCTGCTTTTAATTCCTGAATCAATTGTGGGATACGATCACGGTTTTCGATAGTAATATTAACTTCTTCGGCAATTGCCTCCGCCTGGTCTACTTGAATAGAGCCAAGTTGTACACCAACAGTTTTACCTTCTAATTCTTCAATACTTGAAATATTACTATCTTTCAGTGAAACAAGCATATGGTTTGCAGCATAATAAATATCTGTAAAGTCCACTTGCTCTAAACGTTCTTCCGTTGGAGTCATACCTGCTAGTATCAAATCGATGTTCCCTGCGTCCATCGCTGTTATCAAACTACCAAAATCGATATCTTGCACTTCAAGCTCATAGCCTAGTTCTTCAGTAATTGCTTTTGCAAGGTCAATATCAAAACCGATAATTTCTTCTCCTACCTCCGTATCAATATATTCAAATGGAGGATAGTCAGCAGATGTACCCATGCGAAGAACTTGTTTATCTTCTGTTTGGTCTCCACTTCCAGTACCTTCTTCATCATTACCATTTGTTCCACATGCTGCCAATAATCCCACTACTAAAATACTCATTAATAACAATAACCACTTTTTCACAATAATTTTCCCCCTCTTAATTTTCTGAAAATTAAAATTTAATAACATTATGAAACAAACTCGACTTTATTTCAAGTAATATCCCATATGTATGTTTATTCGAATAAATGTATTTTAACACAGGTACATAATTATGCAATATAATTTATAAAAATGAATAAAGTTCTATTGTTTTTACTATTCCGAAAAATTAAAATATATGAGGAAAGTACTTGTTTTTTTTTTTTACAAGGCGATATTAAGGTAGAAATATAGTTCGACAGCTACAACTTAAGTTCGTTGCAATTTCTGCGATTTTGGCACTCTATGCTTATTTTTTACTCTGTTAAACGCCGCTGTTGACTTCCGCTAAAGGCTACGCGTTCCACGGGGCGGTGCGAGATCCTCCTCGGCTGCGAGTGTGGGGCCTCGCAAGTATTCCGCTATCGCGCCCCGTTGGAGTCTCCGCCTTTTTCTCCAACCTTCGCTGGTGAAGCACTCTATTACCAACATTCATCTTTAACAGAGCAAATTATTTTAAAAATGAGCATATTTGTTCAATTTTGCACTTCTTAAGGTCAAAAAATCCTTCCCGAAGTTCATTTTAGCGCATATCATTCTATTTAGAGGGTTATTAGTGGTTTAATATTAAGCTGTGGGATAATTTATTTTATTAATCTGACAAATTTTCTGGTTTCATCTAACACTTTTTGATTTTCATCTAACAGCTTTCTTGTTTTATCTAACAACTTTGGGATTTCATCTAACAGTTTTGAAATTTCTTCTAACAACTCTCATGTTTCATCTAACAGTCTCTTGTTTCATCTATCAGCTTTAATATTTCATCTAACCACTTTCATGTTCCATCTAACAACTTCTAAATTTCCATCTAACAGCTTACAAATTCCACCTGAAATGTTCAACATCCTTTTTCTTCTAATAAAATCCATCGGCCCTTGTAGTACTAGAAATAAGGCCACTACTTTTTCTATCATCGTACCTTTTGCTTTATTTTGGATTGACAATATTGCGGAAATAATGTAAATTAGCCTACGGACGAACAATTTTAATTTAAATCTACGTAATTATTCGTATTTAGGGGTGTTACTATGGAAAATGTATTTGATTATGAAGATATTCAATTAATTCCGGCTAAATGTGTGGTGAACAGTCGATCTGAATGTGATACAACTGTAACTTTAGGTGGTCATACTTTTAAATTGCCTGTCGTACCTGCAAACATGCAGACTATTATAGATGAGAGTATAGCAATTTACTTGGCTGAAAATGGTTACTTCTACATTATGCATCGATTTGAACCAGAAAAGCGTCAACATTTTATAAAAGATATGAAAGAACGCGGATTAATCTCCTCTATAAGTGTTGGAGTAAAAGAGGATGAGTATGGATTCATCGAACAGTTAGCAGCGGAAGCGTTGATACCGAACTTCATTACGATAGATATTGCCCATGGTCACTCAAATGCTGTTATTGAGATGATTAAACATATAAAGAAGCATTTACCTGACTGCTTTATTATTGCTGGAAATGTGGGGACACCTGAAGCGGTTAGAGAATTAGAACATGCTGGTGCTGACGCTACTAAAGTGGGCATTGGACCGGGTAAAGTATGCATTACAAAAATTAAAACAGGCTTTGGTACTGGAGGCTGGCAACTTGCAGCGCTTCGTTGGTGCGCCAAGGCTGCAACAAAGCCTATTATTGCTGATGGAGGAATTCGTACCCATGGAGATGTTGCTAAATCTATCAGATTCGGAGCAACTATGGTTATGATTGGTTCTTTGTTTGCAGGGCATGAAGAATCACCTGGTGAAACATTTGAAAAAGATGGCAAGCTATTCAAAGAATACTTTGGATCCGCTTCAGAATTTCAAAAAGGTGAAAAGAAAAATGTAGAAGGTAAGAAAATGTATGTGGAGCATAAAGGGTCTTTAAAAGATACCTTGATAGAAATGGAACAAGACCTACAATCCTCCATTTCCTACGCAGGCGGAACAAAGCTTGAAGCAATTCGTACAGTGGATTATGTCGTTGTAAAAAATTCTATATTTAATGGTGACAAGGTTTATTAAATTTTAGAAGCTTACAAATAAATAAGGTCATAGAGTAATATTCAATGTTGCACACCTTTTAGTCCTATAATTGAATTTGAAATTAAAAAAGAACCCATCTTCATTAAAAGAAGATGGGTTCTTAATTTAGGCAAGCTAGTTTATTCTATTATTTTCTCTAATGCTGCAACTACAGATGGAGTAACAGCATATTCTCCACCAAATATAGTTAGCTGTTTAACTCCTTGCTCTATTAAATATTCTGAAACAATTTGTCTTACTTCTTCTTCATCAACCAGTAGTATAGCACTGTTATTGTTAGCAGCAAGAACTGATCCAGTTAATGCATCTGCAAACTCTCTTCCAGTGGCTACATACATATGTTTATTATCTACACCAAATGCTCTCGCTACTTCAACATTTGTTTCAAAACGATTAGCTCCACTTAAGCGTTCAAATTCAGGTAGTTGTTCTGCAACCTCTTCAGGTATCACATCCGAACCACCCACTACAATACTCTTAGTTGCTCCAAGCGCATGGATTGCATCTGAGGTGTATTCTGGTAAACCTTTAGCAGGTGTCAACAAGATCGGCATTCCTTCTCTTGCTGCAAAAGTAGCAACAGATAAGGCATCAGGGAAATTCTGACCGCTTGCTACAACCACTTTATCTACTCCATCTGGTGCTAATTGCTCAGCAATTAATGCTGCAGTATGATAACGGTTAGTTCCAGCAATACGAGTTATTTCTAACCCTTCAGCCTCTAGCCTTGAAACGATGGTATCGTTAATAGCCTCAGGACCACCTAGAATTACCAACTTGCTTGCCCCTAATCGCTGGATTTCTTGCATCGTTTCTTCTGGCAATCGATCTACTCTTGTCAATAGAATTGGTGCTCCTAGTTTATATGCTAATGGCACCCCAGCTAATGCATCTGCATAGTTGTCGCCACGAGCTAGGATAACCGTATCCGACGAAGTCCAGCCATTTTTGCTAGTTTCTACTGCAGTATGATATCTCGATTCACCATAAATACGTTCAATTTGTTCTTTACTGATAAATAGCTTACCAGGCGTTTCTTGGACTACCCTATTTCCAGCATCATCAGTGAATACTACTTCAATGATGGCACCTTGCAGATTTACATTCGTTGGAACATTCCACGTTCCTTTGTAAACTCCCGGTTCTATTTCATTCATTTCGTTATCCGAAGAAGACTGAGCAGAAAGTTGGGCAGGCAGTTTAATAGAGAAGCTAGCCGTTCCTCCTTCTGATTCACTTCTAAAGGATACTTCTATGCTATCACCAGGTTTTACATAAAGATCTTCCTTTGGTGTTAAATCAGTAATTTGAGGAGCACTTAAATCAACGGTTACTGTTCGTTCTACTTTTATCACATTTCCAACTAAATCAACTGCTTCTATTTCAACAGTATGTGTTCCTTCTGCCAGTATGATTCTAGTAGAAAACACTCCATTATCATCCGTTACAACTTCCTCACCATTTACTAAAACTTTCTCTAGATTGGCATCGGATGCATTTCCGTTTACATCAATTACTTCTTTGTCGGTAACCATATTATCAACAGGTGATGCGACTTCCAATTGTGGTACTTGAGTGTCAACAATTACCCTAACTGTATGATCACTTGTCACATTTCCAGCAAAGTTACTTGCTTGAAGAATTAATTGATACACTCCATCCTCTAGATCTTTAAGGTCTGCGGTAAAGGAACCATCTCTTTCTGGTGAGATGCTTGCGAGAACTTCTTCACCATCAAGGATTGTAACAGTACTTCTATATTCCGCTGTCCCTGTAATTGTGACATTACCATCAGTTGAAATCATTTCTTCTTCATTTGCCTCTGGTGTTGCTGGTAATTCTTGAACTCCATCTCGTGCCCATTCAATTGCTTGTAAATACAACTGCTTCCCTTGATCTGTCCATCCTTGATCTGGACTAATCATATTGTTTACAGCAAAAGTGGAAAGTAACAGGTGCATATGATTCTTACTTTGGAAGTCGTAAGCAACAGTTGCTCCTTTGTCTTTTCCGTCAACAACTAGATTCGCAAGTGTAATCCCTTCATAGTTTTCGAAGGTAGCATATGGGCTCTTTTCGCTATGAATCTTAATATTCTCATCACCTAGATCTGAGAAAATTTCATTAGCTTTTACTACATCAACATACACTGCCCCTTCGTTATATCCGTGTTCTGCACGGGTTGGGTTTCCAATTGCTTCTTCTAATAATTGAATGGAACCATCCACTCCCCATGTATCTACAAATACTAAACTTGTTTCATACTTATTACTTTCTTCAATAAGCTTAGTGATTTGCTCTTTAGTACCTTTACCTGTGTTTACAATGATTACTTTATAATTGTAAACATCATCTACAATATCCCAATCTCGTTTTTGTGCAGCAAAATCATTTTCATTAAAGAAATCAGTTAAGCTAGTTGAACTATCACCTAAAACAGCAATGTTGAAATCACTCAATTTGAAGCTTAATTCAACATTTTCCCCTTCCTCTATTAGGATATCTTGCGTGATAGTTTGATACCCATTTACCTCCACTTTTATTTCATATTCCCCAGCAAGAAGTTCATCAAATTGATAAGCTCCAGCTTCATTGGTCTCTTCTACTCCTTCAAAAAGTCCAGTTTTTTCTGTTAAAGTAATTTTCGCACCTTCTAGACCTTCATCATTTAAATCGGTTACATTACCGGAAACGGTCATGCGGTCTGTTTTTACCATCGTAAAGTTCAATTCCACCGCTTGCCCAAGTTCCTCAACCTCTACTTCTTCAGTTTGCGTTGTGTAACCAGGAGCTTGAACTTTGACTTCATAACTTCCAGCACCTACACCGAGGCGATATTGCCCTTGGCTATTTGCCTTTGTAGTCAACTCTTCGCTTTCTATCGATACAGTAGCGCCTGAAATAGGCTCCCCTTCCGTATCTTTAACTGTACCAGTTATTTCACCAAGGCTAGCTGATATAGCCCAGTCGACCGTGTTTGTAAAGATTTGTGTTGTGTCAGCTGCCCATCTCTGCTCTGGATTTCCATACGATCCGGAATGTAAGCTTCCTAACAAAATATGAACGTTGTTCGCGGTACGGAATTTATATGCCAAGCCTTCGCCTAGCTTTCCATCTGTATCATTTGTTAAATCAGCGATGGTTGTTCCACTGTAATCGGCGAAATAAGACCATTGTTGATTCGATGTACCATTATCTAGAATCTTTATAACATCACCAACCTTATAACCTGCAAAGATCGGATGTTCTTCAACAACCGTGTAATTTACATGTCCTGGTGAAAAGCCTTGAGTAACTGAAACTGGATCACCATAGAAGCTACTTAAATCACGGATTGTTCCACCTGAGAATTGGCTTGTAAAAATCATACTTATCGCGTAGCTGTCAGCTAACTCTACAAACTCTTTAAACTTAGCCTCAGGCATTGCCGACGTATTTCGATCATTAAAAATGACTAATGCATATTCACTTAATTCTTCCATTAATTGATCAGTATCGGAGTTAATCCAAGGAATAGCTTCATAGCCTTGTTGTTCTAACACGTTTACAAGTCTATTTACATTAAGGCTTGTTCCAACTACAGCAATCTTTTCAGATATTCCTAAAGTAAAGTTTAACGTAACTTCTTCATTATGTTTTACTTCAACAGACTCAACTTGTGGGGAATAGCCATTTGCCGTAACGCGAACCTGATAATTACCAGTCGGAGCTTGAAGTTCATAGTTTCCTTGGGCATCAGTTATTGTTTGTAACGGTGTACCTTCTAACTGAATTCTAGCGCCTTCAATGCCGTTATTTGTGTCATCTGCTTTTATTTGCCCTTTTATAAGACCAGAATTTTCAGATGTCATAGTGAAAGTCTGATCTTTGCTTTGACCACGTTCCACTTGCACTTCAAAGCTTTCGGCTTCATGACCGAATGCTTCTATATTTAAAGTATAGGTACCTGTGTCAAGTGCCAGGAAGAAGGTTCCATCCTGTTCTGTCTGGAACGTATAACCTGTTTCCTCTACTGTAACGGTAGAGTAAACACCTCTGTCAAAGTTATTATTAACTTGACCATGTACTTCTCCGACTAACGGTTCAGTATTGTCAAGTGCCCATGTAAGAGCGTTATTTACGATACGTTCACGATTTTCATCAAAATATGCACTTTCTGTAAAACCATACCCAAATGTCATGTTTGATAATAATACTTCCACACTGTTTAATGTACGACCACCATAAGCAACAAAGCTTCCAAGTTCACCTTGCCCTTCATGAGAAACCTCTGCAATTGTTGTTCCAGTGTACCCTTCAAAGCCGTGATAGTAACGGCTATCAAAAGTAAATTGGCCATTTTCGTCTGTTTTCACACCTTCAATAAGCGGGTGTTCTTCTAGAATAGTTGCAGTTAGCATTCTCTGCGAAGACGGGGTACTGCCCATATGCTCAATTGACGGATCTCCTAAATAATCAACCAAGAATCGGATACTACCTCTTGGTCCCCCACTTCCAGTCCAAATTACAGGTGTCTCTGTTCGATCCAATTCTTTTACAAAATCAAGGAATACTTCTTTTTCAGGATTAAGACTGTTGTTATAATCCGAGTTCGCAAAAATCAAATCATAATCACCGACTTTATCTAAGTCAGAATAGTAGAGGTCCTCTACACTATATCCTCTAGGTGTTAAGTAGTCTTTTAGTTTCACCGCAGAAGATGACTGACCATCTACAATTACTCCAATGGTCGGAGACGGCTTCATTTTACGTTCTAATATAGTTGTTTCATTTGCTTTAATTATTACATCAAGCTCTTGGAGTACATATCCTTCTTTTGAAACCACCAGAGAGTAATTACCTGGTTCAAGGTTCTCAATGGTAAAGTTCCCACTTATAGCTGTATTGCCTTCACGAGGGAAATCTACGACCTCAATGTGTACACCCTCTATCCCTTCTAGTGTGTTTTCATCAAAGAATTTACCTTCTAATGTTCCAATATTTTCTTGAAGTTCCAGCTCCACTGTAAACTGTTCTGAATTTTCGTCAACTGTCACCGATCTAGTATTAGTTTGATAAGCGAAAGAATCTATTTCTAATTCATATTCACCATCCAACGCAGCAATACTGAAGAAACCTGTTTCAGGGTCTGTCCAAGTGCTTAATCCCTGATCTTTTACTTTGACATTTGCATAAAGAGGGTTTCCTTCTTTATCTGTGACATATCCTTCAATAACATTGTACTCAATATAAGCAGCCCAAAGTATTGCATTTAAGAATATATCCTTTCCACTCTCGGTGTAGTGGCTCATGTTATGAGTAAAAGACATTCCATGTCCACCCATTAGAAGTTCCATACTAGAACCTGTTCTAGGTTTATATGCCATTCCCAATCCATGAACATCTTCATTTGATTCGTGCTTAACATAAGCTAACGGATAACCGGAGTATCCATCAAAGGAAGCAACATCACTACGGTTTGGTAGAAGAATATCTACAAAATCCCCGGATTTCAAGTTACCGAATATCGGATTTTCTACTATCACTTCATAGCCAGCAGAGCTGCTGTAATCCCTATGAGTAGTACGGGATTCAGGATCTTGGAATCGGTTTACAAGATGATTTAACCCTGAACCTGTCCAATAGGTGTCACCAAAAATCACACTAACCTCATGTTTGTCTGCTTCTGCTAAAAATTCTTCCAATACAGGTAGTGTAACGGTATTTATAGATTGATCATTAAAAAATATGACATCCAAGTTGGACAACTCAGATAAAATATTACTTATAGCTGAATAGTTTGTTGCTTCTATCCCGTTTTCGTCTAGCAATTCTCTTAAGGAATTAGATGAGGTATCACCTATAATCCCAACTTTAGGAGAAGGATATAACTCGATATCCAATTGTATCGGATCCCCTGCAACATTTATTTGTTGTGTATAGGTTACATGATCTCTCAATACTATTTTCAAAGTATATAAGGCTTCATCTAAACCTGTTATTTCATATCCACCGTTTATGGAGCTCACTTCTTCTGTCACCAGGTTGTCTTCTTCATCGTATAACTTAATCTCTACGTATGGAACTGCTTGGCCAGTTATTTTATTTGTAACTTGACCGGAAATTGTTCCGCTATTGGAAACTTCCATTGTTACATCTTTTATAACTGGTTGACCTTTTGCAAATTCCACCGTAGCTTCCTGCATAGCATACCCTGCCTTACGGAAAGCTACCTTATACGTACCTTCATCATGGAATAAACCGTAGGATCCACCACTTGAATTAGTGGTTACTCCTGTTTCGACAACCTCCACTGTAACCTCCATAGGGTTACCATCTGTGTCAACAACTGACCCGGAGACTTCACCAAATTCAGCATCCAATAAGAAATCAATTCCGTTCAATAAAATCTGCTGTTGTGTTGGCAACCATCCATTGAAAGGCGAAATCCATGGAGAGGCAGTGTGTGTTGAAAGTAGTAAATGGGCGCTATCTTCATTAACCCCTTTATACGATACTCCTGAACCGACATACCCTACTCTTGTGCTTCCAACAGTTGCTAGGTTACGCCCGGAATATTGATTGAACCAAACAAAATCTCCGTTATGATGAAGGTCGTAGTTGCCACCTTTCTCTAGCCCTTCTAGTATAGGATGCTCTTCATCCACTTGTAATCGAACAGTTGCATCATAATAATCGGAGTTATATTGTGCAGGGTCATTTCTAAACTCCCAAAGATGTCTTAAACTACCATAACTAATTCCCCAAGTGTCAGCGAAAACCACACTAACTCCATTTTCTTCTGCTGCAGAAACTAAATTATTAAATTTTTCTTCAGTAGGTCTTAACCCAGAAGAAGTGTATGCTCCATTCATGTAGAGAACTTGATAGCTACCAATTTCATCAATTACATCCCAACCACGTTCTTCGGCTGGTATATTATTATTATTTAGGAAACGTACAATTTCCCCTTCATAATCATCCAGTACAACGACATCAACTGGTGTCATATCAAATGGCACTTCTGTATTTTCCCCTGCCTTAACAGTTACAGATATAACTTGATCAACGTAACCTGCTAAAGAAAATAGTACTTCATAAGTACCTTCATGAACATCTGGAAAACTGAAATTTCCATCTGTACCTGTTGTCCATTCTAATGGGGTATCCTCTACTGATACGGATACACCTGCTAAAGAAAGTCCTGATCTTTTATCTTTTACATTTCCAGAAACAGAACCATTTGAGCCTGGAACAAGCTCAAAGTTTTTTGTAACTTCATAACCAGTTACAAATGTAACTTCTTCTTCAATTTGCTTGAAACCGTAAGAAGCAACTTTAACCGTATACGTTCCAGGAGGTGCATTTAGAGAATAATTACCCTCTTCATCTGCAACTGCAGATACACCATTTTCAGCTATAGTCAATTTTGCTTGTATTGGTTGTCCATCCTCACCGCTAATGGAACCTGACAACCTACCTGGTGCATTAAAGCTTGAAACCCCGGAGTGGTCACCTACAATTACCTGCCCTTCCGTAATTGCCACACCTGTAGTACTTAAGTTTTTCAAGCCATAAGTATGCAGCTTCTCCCCTGTAAAAACATCATATACTTGCAGGTTGGAGGAGAGGTCCGTAACAAATAGATATCCATTGCCAGATACGGCTCCACTATTAACCATCGAACTGCCATTATCTGTTTGCCATACTAGCTTTCCAGTATTTTTGTTAAACGCTTTAATGTCTGGATGTGTTGCAGACCCAATAATAACAAGGTCATCAAACAAGATTGGTGTTCCTGCTTGGGTGTCACCAATATTTGCTGCACTCCACAGTTTATTACCAGTACTTGCTTCATAAGCGTTTAATGTTCCAGTTTCTCGTGTGAAATCAGAACTAACAGCATATACGACACCATCTACGTAAACTGGACTAGCAGCAAAACCTTCGTTTTCCAACGTAACTTGCCATTGCTCTGTGCCATCAGAAAGAGATAGCGCGGTTAATTGCTTTGAATCATATGTCCCGACGTATAATAATCCTTCGCCAATAGCCCCTCCAAAGAAAGAACCATTACCTGTTGACTTTTCCCAAACCTTAGCGCCAGTTTCTGCATTAAGTGCAACTGCTTTAGCATCTTGGTCCATATACGAAGTGATGTATAATACACCTTCATGATAAATTGGTGCTTCATAAATAGCAGGGAAATCTAAGCTAGCTGTCCAAATAGTTCTGCCTGTTTCCAATTCAATTGCATATATTTGACTATCCGATCCACCAGCAACGTAAACTATACCATTTACAACAGTCGGGGTAGAGCGGTTAGTACTACCTGTTCTTATCGACCATTCTTCTTCCCCTGTAATTTGGTCAACAACCTGCACATATCCGCGGTCAGTGGTAAATACTACTTTGCCATCCGCTATTACTGGCGAGCTAAACAATATTTGTCCATTTGATTCATAAAACCAAGAAGATTCCAGGTTTTCTGCATCTACTTCTGCTGTTGTCACAGCATTTCTTGAAAAGTTATTTTTAGAGGTTGCCCAACCATCAAGGGCAGTGATGCCGGTGGATGATACCTCAAAATTAACTGTCGTATTTTTATCAACAGTTATTGTTTCAGTTTCTTGCTTAATTCCTTTTCCATTTACAACTAATGTATATTCATTCTCTGGAACACTTTCAATTAAAAACTGCCCAGCCGAATTCGTTCTTACTGTTTTGAGCGGGGTATCTAATACCCGCACATAAGCATAAGGTAAAGGGTCTCCGTCGGAGTTTGTAACAGTACCTTGGATATTAAATCTTTCTGCTTTTTCCAATATCCATTCTCTACTTATTACCTCACCCTTTTTTACTTCCAGTGTATCCTTTATGGCATGAAACCCAAATGCATCTATTTCCACTTCATGCTTAGCTTCTCGTACTTTAAAGCTGAAAAGGCCATCTTCTCTTACTTCAATACGAAGGTCTTCCTTTGGTAAAAATATCTCTCCAGAAATAGGATTGCCCTCTTTATCTTTCAAAGACCCTGTAACTTCTCCAGCATAAGCAGCCTCTGTTACCGCTTGATATATATTTACAATACCATAACCGTAATTATCATTCGGAAGAGCTCCCATATGGCTTTCAGTTCTCGCAGTACTTTGAAGAAGGTCAGCTACTTCATCGATTGTTAAATCTGGCTGACTTTGTAAAAGAAGTGCTATAGCACCAGCGACATGCGGTGTCGCCATGGAAGTTCCACTGATTGTGTTATAGCCCCCGCTTGGCCAAGCAGAATAAATTTGATGACCTGGAGCAGAGACCTCCGGCTTAACATAGCGGATTTGTTCTCCATTTTCGTTGGGCCAAGAAACGGGACCTCTACTAGAAAATGATGCAATCCGGTCATTTACATCGGATGCTCCAATTGCAAATGCTTCAGGAAAGCTCCCTGGTGATCCGATCGTTTGCGCTCCAGGACCATCATTACCTGCTGCAAATAATGGGAAAATACCTGCTGCAACCCACGCACGAACTCCTTCTAAAAATTCAGTTCGGTACGTATCAGCGCTTCCCCAAGAATTATTCACTACATGCGGCGCTTTACTTGGATCACCGCCTGGAGCTAAAAACCATTCAAATGCTGCATGAATTGCGCTAGCTGTTGTTCCACCTGAATCATTAAAGATTTTGGCAGCAATCCACTCTGCGCCTGGTGCTACCCCAATAGGTTCCCCTGCTCCTCCCCCTACTGCAGAACCTGCAACATGGGTTCCATGTCCATGTCCATCATTTGGCGTAGAGTATTCATGTCCTGATAAATCAACCCAAGAATACTGATGGCCTCCGTCCCGTCCACGGTAGTTATGAGACAATGCCTCATGGTCTCCTTGTACACCAGTATCCATGATTCCTACGACAATGCCTTCACCTTGTAATTCATATTCCCCCCATACTCTAGGAGCGAAAATTTTCTCTAGACCCCATTCCGGAAGACGTGGCGGAGATTCTTCCTCAAGAATTTCAGGCACTTGAAACTCTCGATCTAATGTAATTCTTTTTACATCTTCTCTTTGGGCGATTTGTTCTAAAGCCTCTTTATTAATCGTTGCAGAAATACCATTTATTACCCAAAAAGTTTGAATATTACTAACCATCTTTTCACTCTCGAAATCTTGTAATTGCTTCATCAATTTACTTTGAGATGCATTTGCTACATCTTTGAGGTGATCTACAACAGTTTCCACTCTTGCGGTTCTATTTTCGAGAGCAGAAACAGTAGCAGAAAGCTCACCCATATCAACAGCATCCTCTAGACGAATGATTATTTTAGCTATTCCGTTAGTGTCCAGCTCATTTATAATCTCTGTTTCTACTTTCCCACCTAATACAAAATCACCTTCACCATATTCGGGCTCTTCTTTTAAATCAATCCCATCTAATAAAGACGGAATGCCACTTTCAGATATCTCACTATTAGAATCACTTGAATGATTTTCATTATTTTGTTCTCGTTCCTTTTCTAGCTTCTGCTCTTCTTCAACCGTTAAAGTTGAAGATTCGTCCGTCTGTGTTTGCGCTCCCGCTAAACCTGGCAATAATAAACTAGAGATCATGAGAAAAATCATAAAAAGAGAGAAACATTTCTTTTTTTGCTTAGAATAATTTAATTTCAAGCCTTTCGCACCCCCAGATTTTTTCATCAAGCAAGACTTTCTACCTAGTTCCTCCTTTCAAACACTCAGCTTTTCCTTACTAGTTTTTCGCCTTTTAAGCTCTAGTTGTTTGAAGAGGAATGGTGACTTTCTATAATCTGTTGGTCTGGTCCTATTAAATGAAAAATCTCTACCAAGATGCATGCTTAAAGCAAAACTATCTCTTCTCTACCCTCACTTTTGATAATTCGACAACAAGATAGAAAATCCTATTAAACATTTTAGAATTTTTAAATTTTTCTGTTAATAACAAAAAATTTGTTTAAAAATAGTAAAAGAGTGCTTCAAAGATGAAGCACTCCTTACGATGTTTTTCACCGATTATTTAACTAGCCTCTCCAGCTCCTCTTCCACTACATTTGAAACGGCTTCCTCTCCTCCGAATATTGTTAAATTGCTTATGGTTTTCGCTTTAATAAATTCTTTTGTTAATTCAGGTATTTCGTAGTCCATAAGCAGTAACCCTGTTCCATTTTTAGCAGCTAAAGCTGAACCTGTCAGTGCATCGGCAAATTGTCTACCTGTAGCTACATATAAATGGTCTTTTTCAGAGTTAAAATACTTTAACACTTCAATATTGGTTGCAAAGCGATTACTGCCGCTTACTCTAGTCACTTCCGGCAATAGTTTTTCCACTTCAGCTGTTATAACATCTGTTCCACCAATAACTAAGGTATCCATTATGTTATTATTCTCAAGGATACTTCTTGTCTCCTCCGGTAATCTATTCGTTCGGGTTAACAAAATAGGTGTACCTTCTTGCGCTGCAAATGAAGCCGCTGATAAAGCATCCGGGAAGTTTGAACCGCTTACCACCACTGCTTTTTTATTTGTAGATCCAAGGCGCCCTGCAATTAAAGCAGCCGTATGATATCTGCTTGCACCTGCAATTCTGCTCACTTTAACATCTAATAAAGTTAATTCCTCCGCTACCTCGTCCTCAATTGCCTCTATTCCGCCTAAGATTATTACTTCTTTTGCCCCTAAACGCTCGATTTCTGCTTTTGCAGCTGAATCTAAGTTTTTGGATCTTGTTAATAGCATAGGGGCAGAGAGTTTATGAGCCAAAGGGATTCCTGCTAGTGCGTCAGCAAAGACATCGCCTCTTGCTAATACAACAACATCGGCAGAATCCCAGCCTTCTTCACTAATTTTTACAGCTGTTTCGTATCTAGTGTTTCCAAACAGTCTTTCCACTCTTTCAAATATAAGATTGAGCGAACCTGCTGCTTTTACCTTTACCTGATTACCTGCAGAATCAAAATGCTCTATGTTGAATGTTGCATTAGAGAAAGTGGCGTCCATTGGTATCGACCAAGTAGCTTCATAAATAAATGGCTCCACTTCCTCCATTACTAACTCCTCTATCACTTTTTCAGACTCATCTTTAATTAATAAGTTAGCGGTTCCACCTCTTGTGTCACTTGTTATGGTCACTACAATGGAATCTCCAGGATTTCTGTAAATTTCCACATCCGGATTAACGGAACTAATTACTGGTGAGACGGTATCTAAGGTAACCTCGATTAATACCCTCTCTTCATTCCCAGCTAAATCTCTTGCATTAATGAAAATTTCATTTAGGCCTTCATTTAGTGTCACCTCGTGGCTAAATACACCCTCTTCTTTTATAGCTACCTCTTCCCCATTAATATCCGCAGTGGATAGATAGTTATCTGTTAGTGTGCCAGTTACTGTAACTACCTGCTCATTGGTTGATATACCATTTTGTGGTGAAACAATAGAGATGATTGGTTTAGTTACGTCTTTGACTACTATTAACGAATTAGATGGCGAAGATTCTACCTCTCCACTTGTTACTGTTGCGGTAAACTTATTTTCTCCTTCATTTAGATCCACATCTATCTCAAATTCTTGATTAACAGCTTCTGTTGTCGCTACTAAAACATCATCGTTGTAAATATTCACTGTCCCATTTTCTTCTACATGACCCGAAATGGAGAAAATGTTTTCCTTCACATAAACGGTATCAGTTGCATCGTTTATAGTAGGAGCTTTCAGTAAATAGTACAAGTGAGACCGGATCATGAAGTTACCATTGGAAGATCCTAGCTTTGAAAAGACACCACTACTATCCATTTGATAGGACCGATCTGCAAAAGGAGAGCTTTCATCGATTCCTATACCTGGTACATTCGGAAAAGCTCCTGTCTGAAGAACGACCACAAAATAGTCCTTATCGGTTTTATAATCAAACTCACTTAAGTCCACAAAATTCCATTGGCCCCTTTGTCCTTCAACAACTTTTGGTGCAATAATTCTTTTTCCCGGTTCTCCATTCTCGTTACTTTCGTGGACTGCAACGGAGAACTGATTTCCTCCAGGCACCGGCCAATTGGACTCCCATAGATACACACTTACTCCAGCTAATTGTGCTAGTTTATCAGGGCTCATTTTGGTAGCAAAACCATAGCCACTATCATAGTAGGCTTTCGCGTTTTCCGCCGTGCCATCATCATAAGTAATAACTGAACCTGGGAATGGTGTAAGTTCGACAATCAAACTGGAGCTTTCCCCTCCTGTGACATCCACTGTAATTCTTTCATGCTGGTAGTTTGGAATAGATAAGCTTACTGTATAGGTCCCTTCTAAAACATCAGCAAAAGCATGAAAACCTTGGGAATCGGTTTCTGCCAGAGGAATTCTTCCATCCTCTAAAACCCTCAAAGCTACACCTTGGATAGGCTCTTGGGTCTTTTTATTAATGACATTGATTGAGATTTCCCCTGTAGGAATTTCTGCTAAAAGAAAATTCTTATCTATTACTTCCTCATTTTGCAAATTGAACTCTTCTTGTTGTGGGTAATAACCATAAGATTCTACTCGTAAGGTATAATTTTCACCTTCGGGAGTAGGTCTATGGAGAATATGATAGGATCCATCTTCCAGACTTGTTTTTACCGTTCTACCTGTCTCAATAACTGTTACAAAAGCTTCAACTGGTAAGCCGTTTTGATAAGAATCTACCAGTTTTTTCGTTTCTTCCCTTGGATGTGAATGGAATACTGGCTTTTCTATCAATAACTTTGTAACAGAAATCTCTGTTGTTGCTTCTGATGTATTATTAATAGTCAAGTCGTCTATATACCAGCCTGCATGATTGACTTTATCATCAGAATTAAATAATAGAGCAACAAACACCTGATTTTCCGAGCCTGCAAATTGATCTAAATTCACTGTAATTTCTTCCCACGCTCTTTCCCTTCCAGTAAACGTAGTTACTTCGTGCCAATCGTTGCTCTCTATATCGTTCGTGACGAGCACCTTAGCTTGATCATGGGTATACTCAATATCAAACCAATGTTTGAATGAAAGAGAGGCATGATCTGCATTTCTTGTATCTATGGGTGGGAACTGTAGCAAACTATTAGAGTTATCTGAGTAGTTACTTGTCAATTTAGTAGCTACTAGTTTCTCCCCGCTCCTTGGTGTAGTTCCAACTGTCGGCACCCCCCATTCCCAATCACCTGACAGCAGCATTCCTTCTAGATAGTCTTCAAAATTAAATTCAAAGGAGTCACTCGGGTTAATTCCGAAGCTTATTTCGACATTGAATATTTCTGTCACCGCTTCATTGCCACTAAAATCTATTGCTTTAATCAAATATTGAAAACCTGGTTCTTTTACATACTTTAATGGAACCTCGACTTGATAATTACCGTTCCGAAAGTCTCCCGACGAGCGTTTCTGTTTAACAATCTCCCAATCTGATTGCTCATCTTGTCTTACATATAAATCAGCCTGTACCACAGAGACATTATCAGAAATTTGTGTATCAAGGACGAAATCCAGACCAGAATATCCAAATTGGTAAGGCTGATGATTAATCACTGGTTCTTCTTCGTCTACTCCCTGTTTTAATACTTGTCCTGAAATTCCACCAATACCGGAAGCAATAGAAGCCACTGCATCATAAGCATTGACCAATCCATTACCATATCCATAGTTTGGAGCGGTAGAATATTGACTGTCTGTTAATGGTAAAGCTGTTTCATTAATTATTTCCTCAAGTTGATCTGGACTTAAGGATGCATCAACTGAACGAAGTAATGCGGCAACACCAGCTATATGAGGAGATGCCATGGAAGTTCCATTCCATCCGCCTTCATAACCTGTGGGAACAGAAGACCTAATGTTAACACCTGGTGCAGCAATATCAGGCTTCAGGTCATCAGCATATGGACCAGCACCGACACTCGAGAAGCTCCCTCTAATATTTTGACTATCTGTAGCTGCAACTGCATAACTTTCTGGATAGTTTGCAGGGGCACTTACCTTACTTGGGTAGGCGTTTCCTGCTGAAAATACTGGAAGGATTCCTGCATCTCGCCATGCCTGCACCATTGGGCGAAACCACTCATTAATTCCTGAACCACCACCCCATGAATTATTTATAATATCGGGTGCCAAGTTTGGATCACCATTAGGAGCCAACATGAACTGTCCTGCAGCTAATAACCAGGAGTCTTGGCCACCTTGCTCGGTAAATGCTCTTGCAGCAATCCATTTGGAACCTGGTGCAACTCCAATTTTATTTTTCCCCTCAGGATCCTGTCCTAAGATGGTTCCTAAAACATGACTTCCATGAGGAGTGCTAGCAAGATCATACGGCATACTCTCTCCTGAGACTGCATCAAACCAGTTTCCTACGGGATTTGGATTATTAGGATCTAGCGGATTAAACCCCCGCCACTTTTCTTTTAATGCTTCGTGTGACCAGTGGGCGCCTGTATCAATCATTCCTATAACAACCCCGCTGCCATCAATTCCAAATTCATTCCAAACCCTTGGCGCTTCTATTTTATTAATATTCCACTCAATACTGTTATCTCCCTCTTGTAAGATAGTTTCTTCCGTAGTCTTATGAACGCTGACTTCTACTTGTTTTGAAGACATTTCTGGCCAATCCATTTCAATTTTAGCGTCGAGCCGCACATTCGCTACTTCTGGGTGACTTTTTATTTGCTCTACAACCTCTTCTTTTGCTTTTACATAAATGACATTCATAATATAATAGCTTTTTACATCTTTTACTTGGTTACTGCTTTCTAACATTTGGAGTAGTGTTTTTTGTGTGTTTTCTGCTGTTGATTTTAATGCATCCACAACGGCAAAACGTGATTGGAGGTTTTTCTGAAAGGGAGAAACATGTAGTAAAGGGTTTATCTGTTCCCTTGCTTGAAGTGCTACTGCTGTTGTATCAACTTGATCTCTCATCTCTACCAATAATTCGACATATTCCTCCTTTTTAAACGCTTTGTATACTTCGTCACTTACTGATACTTCTTGATTAATATCCTTAGACTTTAGGAAAATCTCAGCATCGGTGTTCTCTCTTGCACCTACATTTCCAACCATCATACTAAAGATCAGTAAAAAGGATAATAGCGATGCAAACACCGGTCTTTTCATTTCTTTTTTTCTCTTCACATAACACACTCCCCATTTTTATACTTTCTTTTTATTATTTTGACATTTTTTCGAATTTTCCTTTAATTTTAAATTTTTAAATATTTTTAGGGATATTTTCCTTAATCCTTCTTACCTATATAAGGAAAAGTAAAAAGATAAAAACGCAATCCAAGAAATTGGATTGCGTACAAACTTATCTATTTTTCTTCCACTCCTTCAACTCACGATATACCTTCCTCAATAACACTTCATCAGGATCTTGACTAAGCTCCCACATCATGGCACCGCCTAGTTCCATTGACTGAATGTACTCGGTCTTATACCCAATGGATTCCACGTCATCATAGGTGATTAATGTGGATCCGTTATATAGGACAGGGACTTTAGAGTCCTCTATCCATATGCGTTTAAACCCTTTTTGATTTATATAATTTGCGTCGATGTTTGCATATCCGATCGATTTTCCGTTTGCAAAGGGCTGGTACATGCCGTTTCCTGCATTGTTTACTTCATCGAATACCCGGCCATAAAACGGTAGACCCATGACTAGCTTTTCAGCAGGAACACCACTGTCTAAATAGGTCTGCACTCCGTCCTGAACACTCCACTCCCACTCATAGCTGCTTTTACTATCCTGATACAAAGGAGCATTCAACCCTGTCATTGGATCCCATTCTCCATGGATATCATAGGTCATAAGCTGGATGTAGTCTACATAAGGGTGCAAAAGCGCCAGTTCCATGTTGGCAGCATGACTTTTACTCGCTCCGGTAGCTATTGTCAAAAGATATTCCTTCCCATCCTTGTCGCTTTGTGAATCCAGGGTTTCTCTTATCTTTTTTAATAGTAGTGTATAATTCCTTTTATCTTCAAGTCGGTTCTTATTCCTGGCTAATCCACCACTGACTGGATATTCCCAATCAAGGTCGACTCCATCAAAGCCATATTCTAACATAAACTGTAATACACTCTCTGCAAAAATAGTTCTCGATTCCTCAGTCAACGCCACATCGGAAAACCTGGCAGACCAGGTCCACCCTCCTACAGATATTAAGGTTTTTAAATGGGGATGTCGTTCCTTCAGCTTATTTAATCTATTGAAATTTCCTTTATGTGATTGAGTTTCCTTATCTCCTGGAAAAGGTTTATTCAGATCTGCCCAATCATCACCTATCGCTATTTTTCCTGTTTCCGAGATATTGGCAAAAGCATAATTGAGATGAGTAAGCTTGCTGGCATCAATGTCAGCTACTTCATACCCAGAATAGGTAGCCCAACCTGCATAATAGCCCACCATCTTATATTTATGTTGAGCCTTGTTACTCAAGTTGTCTATCATAACTCTTTGGGAAAGTTCTTCTGTTTGATTCGAGTCATCGTACGCAATAACTTTTATCTGCTGCTCTCCATCTGGAACCCATGGGTCTGTTGCCCAGTTAACCGTATAGGGTTCAGATGTCACAGTGCTTATGAGATAGTCTCCGTTATTGCTGTAAAATTCCACTTTAGCGATCTTGTTATCATCCTTTGCCTCTACCGACAAAACCACTTCCCCATATACTGTTTGTCGATCTTCAGAAAATGGTGTGATGGATAGATTACTAATCTCAGGTGGCAGGTCAACGGATGCATACTCTTTCACAGTTTTGCTGCTTTTCCCTGTAGATATATCCTCCTTATTATTACCTGTGAGATTTATAGCTAAGATACTGATAAATATTATGATAAAAAGGACAAAACTGTATATTTTCTTGTTGTTATGTTTTTCTCTGCGTTGCATATCCCTATTAAGTCCTCCTAGTAAAATACTTATCTCCCATTTTAATGGAGAGAGTCCCAGGGGAGTAGCGGTAAATATTAGCACAGAAGTTAGTTGACATTTGCTTCAAAAGATTTATATAAAATATCTACAGGTACATTTTTTAAGCAATCGTACAATTGTTTCATCAATATCGGTGTTTTTGAGTTTCGTTAACTTAATTAAAAATCAGACCAAGTTGAAAAATCCTCTGGTAGGTTTTTTAAGAGAATAGCATCTAATAAAAAAACAAACAGTTCAAAAATAACTCATGAACTGTTTGTCTTCTAGGATACTATTCGTTATTCAAAGCTTTTCTCCAATTCATCCACCAGATAGCCAACATAAGCCACTGCCTTTTGAATTTGTTCTGGAGTAGACATATCAACACCCGCTGTTTTCATCAAGTCAAGCGGCTTGAGCGTTCCACCGGCTTTTAGTGCGGATAACCAGCGATCCACTGCAGGCTGACCTTCCTCTTGAATCATTTGTGCCGCCGCAGTGGAGGCTGTTAAACCAGCTGAGTACGTATAAGAATAGAGACCCATGTAATAGTGAGGCTGACGCATCCAGGTTAGACCCGCTCCTTCATCCATTTCAACTGCATCTCCCCAGAAGTTAGAGAGAACTCCTGTTTTTTGTTCAGAGAGAAGTTTTGCAGTTACTGGTGTGCCTTTGTCAGCAAGCTCGTAAACTCGACGCTGCAGCTCTCCTTCTAGGACATGTGTCACGAAATTGTGATAATACGTTCCAAGAGACTGAAGAATTACCCATCTACGCATTCGCTCATCATTTGATTTTGCCAAAATATGCTGACTCAAAAGCATCTCATTCATTGTGGATGGTGCTTCAACAAAATAACGCGATGGACGGGTATTACTTAGGGTCTGGTAGCGACCCGCCAAAGCAAAATGGCCCGCATGACCCAGTTCATGAGCTAGTGTAAAGGCATCTCTCATTGAATCATTCCAAGTTAGTAAGATATACGGGTGTACCCCATACGGACTTGAACAAAAAGCACCAGATGATTTACCGACATTATCCGCTAAATCCACCCAACGATTTTGCAAACCTTCTTCCATAATCTCCATATATTCCGAACCCATGACTTTTAATGATTCCATCATTAGGTTAGATGCCTCTTTGTAGCTTATTTGTGGGTTATAGTCTGGATCAAGAGGTGCTTTTAAATCACTAAAGTGGAAAGAATCCAAGCCAAGCACACGTTTTTTAAGTTTCGCATAGCGCTGCATATGTGGTGCAAGCTCCGTTTGGATCGTATCTAATTGGTTATGATACATTTCCTTTGTTACTTGCTGTTCGTGTAATAACATATCAGTAACAGAGTCATAATTGCGTAACTTCGCTTCAATAACCTGTTTTTTCACTTCTGTAGCATAAGTTGCTGCATAGGTGTTTTTGTATTGTTTTAGGGTGTCAATAAAGGACTCATACGCTTTTCTGCGTAGTTCTGTATCTGAGGATCCTTCATATTTAGGAAAAGAATTGAAGGTTAATGGATATTCCTCTCCATCCTTTGTTTTAAAAGAAGAGAATTGCATATCCGATGTTTTGCTTCGTTGGTAGATCATATAGGGTGCTTGATGGATTTCGCCAAATGCAGCTAAAACTTCCTCTGCATCCGGGGAAAGCTTATATTCTTTTGTTTCTAAGATGTCATAGAGCGTTTTACTGAACAACTCAAGCTTCGGTGTTTTGTGTATGTATTGTTTAACAGTAGATTCAACCAATTCAAGAATCTCCGAGTGAATAAAAGATAAACTTGCACTAATAGTTCCCAGTACGGAAGCTACTCTCGCTGAATTAGCCTGATTTTCTGGATTTGTGCCATCTTCTGACTGTCGTAAGCTCGCAAATGTCATCACACGGACCACTCTCTCACTTAACGCATCTTTTGCTAATAAACCTTGAAGCAATGTTTCTGCATTTTCTGTTAGCCGCCCTTTATACTGTGTCACGGTTGGAATATCCCGTTGAATAGCTTCAAGCTCTTTCTCCCAAGCTTTTTCGGATTCGAAAAGATCACTAAGATTCCACGTTTGTTCTTCTGGAACCTCCGAACGACTTACTGTTTTCTTCATAACTTTTGTCATAAGTATTCCCCTCTCTCCTTTTAATTACTTGCAATATATTTCGTATATCGAATGAAGTTACTATCAGTATAACGAAAAAACAAGGTGAAAGAAACTGGTTTTTCTAAAATTATTAATAATCAGTATTTTGCACATACTATTCCTTGCTGTCAGGACCATATCTTCTAAGGAAAACTTAATAATCCTTTTTTCAGAAGGACACACTAAAGTAACCTGAACATATTTAAGGAGGATTATAAAGTGAATGTGACTGATAATACTTTATCCATTTTTGCGTTAGGCGGTTTAAATGAAATTGGGAAAAACATGTATGTTGTCCAATATGGTGATGATATTGTGGTTATTGACTGTGGCGGAAAGTTTCCAGATGAAAGTTTATTGGGCATAGACTTAATTATCCCTGATATAACTTACTTGGAAGAGAATAAGGATAAAATTAAAGCTCTTATCCTCACACATGGACACGAAGATCATATAGGTGGTATTCCTTATTTTCTGAAGAAATTAAATATCCCTATCTATGCCACCCATTTTACACTTGGTTTAGTAGAATTAAAATTAGAGGAACATCGGCTTTTAAGGGATACAGACATCATAACCATTGATTCAAAATCTATCATCGAATTGGGAATGATGAAGGTTTCTTTTTTTAAGGTCAGTCACAGCATTCCAGATTGCCTCGGAATCGTCTTCCATACTCCGGAAGGGAATGTAGTTCATACTGGAGATTTTAAATTTGATTTAACTCCTGCGGACAACCAAACTGCCGATATTCATAAAATGGCTAAAATAGGAGAAGAAGGTGTCCTCGTACTTATTTCAGAAAGCACAAATGCTGAACGAAAAGGATTAACTCCTTCTGAACAGATGGTAGGCAACCATATGGATGAAGCGTTTTTGAAGGCTGATGGTAAAGTGTTAGTCTCTACCTTTGCTTCAAATGTCAGTCGTGTACAACAGGTAGTTGCTTCGGCTATAAAGACTAACCGCAAGTTAGCATTGCTTGGACGAAGTATGGTGAATGTCGTTTCCATTGCAATGGAACGGGGTTATTTGTCTATTCCTGATGGTATGCTAATTGATGCGAATGAAGTGGATCAGCTTCCACCCGAAAAGGTTGCGATTCTCTGTACAGGTAGTCAAGGAGAGGTAATGGCCGCTCTTGCACGGCTTTCTACAGGAAACTTTCGGAATGTAAGCATCTATCCTGGGGATACCGTTATTTTTGCTGCTTCCCCCATCCCTGGTAACGAAAAAGCTGTGTCGCGTATTATCGATAACTTGTACCAAATCGGTGCACATGTCATATATGGTTCTGGAAGTACAACAGGGATGCATGTATCAGGACATGGTTATCAAGAAGACTTAAAATTTATGCTAACACTGATGAAGCCCACCTACTTTATTCCGATTCACGGAGAATACCGAATGCTTCACCATCATCGATTACTCGCAGAATCAGTAGGTGTTGAACCTGGCAACAGCTTTATTATTAAAAACGGAGAAGTTGTGGATATCCAAAACTCGGTCGCGAGACAAACTAGAGCTATTCCATCAGGAAATATTTATGTAGATGGAATGGGGGTCGGAGATGTTGGATCGGTTGTACTACGAGATCGAAAACAGCTGTCTGAAGACGGGATGCTTGTTATTGTGATCACAATCAGCAGAGCTGAACAAAAAATTATTTCGGGACCGGATACCATTACGCGAGGTTTCGTTTTTGTTAAAGATTCCGATTACTTGATTAGAGAAGTTAACAACATCGTCAAGAACACCGTCCAAGAATTACAGGAGGAAAACGTCCGTCAATGGAGTGTTTTCAAACAAAGCATCAAAAAATCTGTAGGTCAATATCTTTTCACTAAAACAAAACGCAAGCCGATGATACTCCCGATTATTATCGAGATTTAAAAAGTGATGTAATGAGTCTCGAACACAGTTTATGGCTTAGATTGGATAGAACTTATAGCAGCAATATTTAAGGAAGACTCTTTTCTTAAATATTGTTGTTATAAGCTTGTAAAAAAATCGCTAATTGGATTGTTCCTTTATCTCGGAAAACTAAAAATAAGTTTTTAAGCTAAGGCTATGTTAAATGGCGCTGTTGATTTCCGCAAAAGGCTACGCGTTCCACGGGGCG
>NZ_JAIQDB010000005.1 GCF_020037475.1 Sutcliffiella deserti | reverse complement strand
TCTTTTCATGTACTTTCTTTGCCCGGGAATGTACATCATCCCGCTCCAACTCCTCTTTTCATGTACTTTCTTTGCCTGGGAATGTACATCATCCGGCGACTTGCACCATTTTTATGTACTTACTTGGCTCTTGTTGATACATCATCCTTACCCATTCCCCTAACTTCCTCCAAATCAAAAAAGAAAGCATAAATTGCCAATTTGGCAATTTACACTCCCTGTAATACACGTTTTTCTTTTTTAGTTTTTACTTTGCCCTTCTTTACATGGGCTTTCCTTGTAAAGCCAAGTGTCTGTGAGGTTGAAGCTTCAATATTTTGATTAAGTTCTCGATTTTCCGCTAATGAAAGTCCATAAGAGGGAATCATTTCTTTTAATTTCGGTTCCCAGTCTTTTATATGTTGTGGGAAACATTTGTTTAATATCTCAATCATGACCGATACAGCTGTAGAAGCACCAGGAGATGCACCTAATAATGCGGCTATTGATCCATCTGCGGCAGTAACCACTTCTGTACCAAATTGAAGTGTCCCTTTGCCACCGCCCTCTGTATCTTTAATCACTTGTACGCGCTGGCCTGCTACAACCAAGTCCCACTCCTCGCTTTTGGCGCTAGGGACAAACTCTCGTAGAATTTCCATGCGTTTTTCTTTTGATAACATTACTTGCTCAATCAGGTATTTTGTTAAGGACATTTCCTTAACACCAGCAGCAAGCATTGTTGTCAGGTTATTTGGTTTCACTGAAGTTATCAAATCAAACATGGAACCGGTTTTTAAGAACTTTGGTGAGAAGCCGGCAAACGGTCCGAACAGCAGCGCTTTTTTGTTATCAATTAATCTTGTGTCCAAATGCGGAACCGACATTGGAGGCGCGCCAACTGGAGCTTTTCCATATACCTTTGCATGATGCTGTTCTATCACATCCGGATTGTTACATGCCATAAATAGTCCGCTGACAGGGAAGCCGCCTATTCCTTTACCTTCCGGAATACCGGATTTTTGCAAAAGATGCAAACTTCCGCCGCCGCCACCGATAAAGACGAATTTAGCAGTATGACGTTCCACTACTCCGCTATCGACATTTCGCACTTTCAGTTCCCATGTGCCATTGCTAGTACGTTTGATATCGTCCACATTTTGTTTATATTTTATCTCGACATTTTTTTTCTTTAAATGATCAAACATTTTGTTCGTTAAAGCCCCGAAATTGACATCTGTTCCCGAGTCGATTTTGGTTGCTGCAATAGGTTCCGTTGATGTTCGGTCTTTCATAACAAGTGGAATCCATTCTTTTAATTTTTCAGGGTCTTCGGAAAGCTCCATCCCATCAAAAAGAGAAACAGTTGACAACGCTTCCAAACGCTTTTTTAAAAACGCTACATTTTTTTCCCCTTGAACTAAGCTCATATGAGGCAGTTGCATAATGAATTTCTCGGGATTACTTATTCGTTTACGGTTTACAAGGTAAGACCAAAATTGCTTAGAAACTTGAAAATCTTCATTTATCTTTATCGCTTTGCTTATATCTATTGAACCATCCGGCTTTTCGACCGTGTAGTTAAGTTCACAAAGTGCCGCATGACCTGTTCCCGCATTATTCCACTCGTTCGAACTCTCTTCACCTGCGCTCGCAAGCTTCTCGAAGACGGTAATTTTCCAGTCCGGCACTAATTCTTTCAGCAGTGAACCCAAAGTCGCACTCATGATTCCTGCACCAATTAAGATAACGTCTGTTGTAGTAGTTTGTCTGTTGCTCATATTTACCATCCTTATATCCTAAAATTTGCAGAAAGGATGTATGCGCTTCCGCTCAACTTACCAAGTCGCACATCTTTTCTGAAGAAAATTCACCTAACCATAGTGTATCACTAATTATTTAAAGATTAAAATATTTATTTACTATTATATGAGAGTTAAAACCTCAGGGACACAGGGGCAGGTACCACGACCCATTTCCACTTTACACTATTAAAGAAAATAATGGTTATTATTACCTATAAAGTTACTATAGCACCTTAACTGTGATAACTCCAGTTGTGAAACTTAAACTGTCTTCTTACCCTTCGTTTCCTCATAGTTTTGTCCACACCGTGTTGGTATAGGCGATTTTCATCCCAGCGCGTTCCATATTTCTATGACTCGCGCTACCAAAGGCTGCCTGTCCCATAATAAATTGACAGCCTGTATCTACTGCCTGTTGAATCCGTTTCTGAATGAGGGCAGTGTGAACCCCGTTGTTTCTATAGGAGGGTATAGTTGTTGATGCTGCTAACGTCGCAACGTCATTTTTTCGAAACAGAACGCCAACACCAGCTGGCTCCCCTTTGGCTCTTGCCATATAAAAGGTCCAGTTAGTGCTCTTTGCAAGAACCCGGTTGTTTGCCGTGATATAATCCGTTAATGCTGTTGGCATGCCAAAGCCATTTGTGTAGATTTCGCCAAATATATTAAAGTTAGTCTCAGCTAGTTTTTCAAGAACAATCGATGAAGGCTGCTCATCAGCCGCCACTTTCTCCTCACTCGCTAAGCTTCGGTATAACGAGGTGTAGAAACCGCTTTGAAAAAAGCCTATTTGACTAAGCTTTCTGAAGAGCTCCTCGGTCGCATAGGCTGGGGTGACTTCAAACCTTGCAGGAATTTCTCTACTAGTATAAAAATCTATTATTTCATCTATGTCCCCTATATTTTCATCACTAATTCCCTTTACTGTGTTAAACGATGGACCAGGAATATTTTTGACCGAAAATGCCATCGCATTCCCAAACCTTTTCATCTCCACGCCCATTGCATTATTATTCATTCCTTTTACTCTCATCAATCTGTCTTCCAATGCTTCTATCTCTGACTGCTCCACCATATTTTCCTGAACTTTAAATAGGCTGGACATGTTATCACTCCAAGGGATTTTATATTTTTTGAAAGTTGATTTCCGCGAAAGCCGTCGCAAGATTATTCTACCTTTACACTTTTTCTGGTGCGATGAGGTCCGTATCCGGCGGTGTATAACCAAGCTGCCGCCCCATTTTTACCATTTGGCCTTTGTGGTGGAATTCGTGGGTGGTGGTGTGCGTGAAAAGCCATAAGGTGCTAAATTCTGAGGTTTCCCCACTTTTAAAGGTAAAGGGAATAGTGTGCTCCCAATTATCTTTATATTTAGACAAAAATTCATCAACAATTTCGTCCGTACTCTTGAAAAGCTCTCGCATTTCTTGCACACTGTTCACAGTCTCCGGATCAATTTTGACAATAGATTTTCCGAGCCCATGACTCCCCAGCCAAAATTGATAGCAGCCTGCAATATGTGCGTGCATATCTCGAATAGAATCCCCGCTAAAGTTGGCCAGTCCTTTTACATAATCCGTATGAGACATGTCCTCACAATAGCAAAATAATATTTCCCTCGTACGTTTAATCCAATCATATTGACTTGCTAACAAATCCATCTTCAAAACTCCTTCTCTACTTTGTAATATAGGAATATTCCGACTTTAGTTAATAGTATTATATCGAAACAGGGGAGTGTCTTGTGTTTACACAACCCTTCTTTCTATTATTTCGAAAAACTATCTTGCTCCATTTTCTCCATAATAGCATCTAACTTTTGTTCTATATTATTTAATTTTTCATTTCGATAAGCTGCATTAACCAATAACCTTCTAATAAATAGAGTGAATGAAACACAGCCCGTTATTATAATGCCCAAAACTAAAAGTTGAAAAATCAAATCTATCATAATATATACCCCCTACTAATCCTACCTGTCAGATTCACTTATTTATAATATTTTTCACGTCAGCTACTTTCATAAAGGAGCATCTAGTTTCCCAACAACCTCTTCATTTTCCATATCCACATACACTATTAAGTTCCCTGAAGTAACAGTTTCCGTGTGGTTGAATGTCACCATGTACAACTTTTTCCCCACCAGGTTCGCACCCAGTTGCTTGCCCAGCTCCTCACTTACGGTCAGTTCCCGAACAGACGAATCCTTTGGACTTACCAGAATCCTTTCACGCTCTTCACTTGTTAATTCATTAAAAGCGATCATTTCAATCGGCATTTTCGTTTCTTCATAAAAAGAATTTGCTAGGATAAATAAAAACAAGACACAAACGGAAACCAGTAGTACTCTCATCAGTTCATCCCCTTCTTATGATCGATAATCCTCCTGCTCAAAGTTTAGGTCCGTCTTAACCTCTCCAAACCTGATTTTAATGTTCTTGTTCTTAAGTTTGTAATGGACCGCCTCACTTTCTCCATCCTCGTTTTCAAAAATAAGACTTGCCACTTCATAATAATAGAACGGCTTTTCTGTCCCAAAGTTTCGTGGACCCTCATTAATCGCTTCGATTATCTCATCGATCCGCTCTTTCTCCTCAATAACAGCCACACCCTCATGCGGCATTTTAATTGTTAGCTTTGTATATTCTCCATCTATCACTTTATGGTGATTAAACCAAAGTAAAAAGAGGATGAACAATCCTGCCACGATTAATAAATTTCTAACAACTGATTTAAAACTAATTTTTATCTCCTCCTATTATTTTTAGTTCATTTTTCAAAGCCTCAATCCCACTCATCACTTCTAACAGATTCTGCCCGCCATTCATATTGTTCCTCGCATGAAGCAGCACAGGCCGGATAGACTCCACAGATCGACCGAACTCATACATCCAGTCATACCTCGGAACCATCCATGTATGAAAATGATGCGTCGTGTCTTCATTATAAAAGTAATAAACATATTCGATCCCCAGTACATCCCTTTGTGCCTTCCTGATTTTGGACAGCACTTTTATATAGTCTAGCTTCTCTTCTTCCGTTAATTCGTCAAAGCATTTGATATGGCGTTTGGAGGCCAAGATGATCAATCCCTTTATCGGATATGCTACATCCTGATGTGCATGAAAGTGTTCCGTTTCTAGCACCACACCACCGTCCGGTTCAATTAATCCGCTCGTTAACGCACAGCTCAAACACTCCACTTCCACTGTTTGACCATTTGATAAAGTGATCTGTCGCACACATCTAACCTCCTAGTAAGAGCCAGGAAAATTAAAGTTGATTTCCCCTTTTTCATATTCTTAATATACCTTTTTGAAAAGTTAATCTAGTATTTTTTTTTGAATCCCTTGAGTCACAACAACTCTCAATTTTTTAAAACAAACGTTTGATTGAAAAAATCTATCGTAGAAAAATATACACTTTCGCTCATTAACCGACAGACGGGTCGAGGGACCTGTCCCTCTGACCCAATTATAGCAAAATATAGAAAATTAGTATTTGAAAAAATGAGAAATTTAACGGAGATTTGGCGTCCTGAGGGTTGGAATTCAAGTAAACTGTGTTCTTGTTTTATCGATGATATATACTGAGTGAGGAATTACAACAGAAATGGAATGGTACAGAATACATGGTAGTTGGAGGTATAAATAAGGCAGCTGAGAAGTTAAGGTGGTACTTAGGAGTTGTACGATGTAAGTGTAGTGTCATTAGTTCCTTTCGATGGTAAAAGATGTGCAACTAGGTAGGGATAGGTCCTTAGAGAAACTATTTTGTTCGTCTGTTCTAAAGTGACACTACTTTTCTATAAATTTACGTGCATGTTAGTGCACCAACTCGTCCTTCATGGCACAATTCTAGTCATTATTTTTATGTTTTAAAATAAATACTTCTCTTTCTAATTTGTTGACCTTATTAGCGATAAACTCTACGTCATTCATGCTTGATTCGTTTGTTAATTCAAACTGTCCTCCAATACCATCGAGCTTTGCTTCAATTGTGTTAAAACGTCGATCCATTGTGTTAAACCGTTGATGCATTTCTGTTTTCATATCAGACACTTCTCTTCTCATATCAGTCATGTCTGTTCTCATACTTTTCACTTCTACATTAAGTTTAGTAAGTAAATCGATAATTTGTCTTTCCATGTTAACACCTCCTTTTTCATTATTATAATTGATATTGAGATGACTTTCATTTCTTGCTTTAAAAAGATTTACAGGAAAGACTTTGTAAGGGTCGCAGGGACAGGTCCCTCGACCCAATTTGTTCGATTTTTATTAAATTCATTGGACTGAGAGAAATTCAAGCTTGAAAAACCGGGGATTACTCACTGCTTATGCAAGTCGCACTGGCACAAAAAACCTTCCAAACATAACAAGTATGTGGAAGGCATCGAAAAACTATATCAGCTTTAAAAACATGCTCGAAGATTTTCTTCAGCAGTCCTGGGTTTTCTTCCAAACATGAAAGTAAAAACGAACACTCTTTCCATTGCTCACTTGGAAATAAGGAGTTTCCCCTTTGTTCATATCTATATTAAAGTGTGTTATTTTCATCTACCACACCTCACCTAATTATTTCTTCCAAAACCCCTAGCCTTCTTCATTAACTCATTTACAAACTTCTGTTTCCCCACCTGATAGTTATGATGGCTTTCAGGAAACTGTTTTGCTAATTTCAGTTTTACATCTCCATAAGCCTTTGCATCCTCTGAATTTGCCATTAGATACGCTTTGAAATCCAGATGATCTTTTATATTTTCATGTCCGACCTGAAAAATATGTACATGATGTGTTCTTTTATCCTTCCCTTTTGAAAAATACCTTCTCCCAGCAATTCCATTCTCGCCCTTTGGTTTATACCCAGCTTTTCTTAACGCTTCATTATATTGATCAATCTTTTCAATTTCTTTCACAACGACCAAAATATCTATAATAGGCTTTGCGTAACCAATTACTGGAACAGATGTACTACCAATGTGAAAAATAGCTGTCAATTCCTCTCTCAGAATTTCACTTAGTAATTTTTCTTCTTGATTATAGGAAATTACCCATTCTTTAGTCCATGGCATAATAGTGGTTTTTCTCATAAGAATCCCCTACCTTTTTTAATTATGCAATTGCCTCTTATTGAAACCTATACTACTATAAAAATAGGAAAGGAAGTGATAAAAATGGAAGACAGTAAACACTTATACAAAGAGGGAAATTACCGCTTCTGGCTAGATACAGAAAAAGGTTACCTCCGCTTGAAATTGGATGGCAGTTCTGAGCTATATACCATTCCGAAAGACACCAAGCTTTACGATCGGTTAATGAATGATGTGTTTGGGAAGCAGAAAGAAGCGCAGAAAGAATAGAGTTATAAAATACATACACTCACTAAAAATACCAACAAAACCTTACGTATCAAGGTTTATCGGGGTTTTTAAACTATGTGCTTGAAATCAAACCGGTTCTTTAATTTTGTTTTGATTTCGACACTATCTTCCTTGGATAACCGATTCAAGTATATGGCTTCTTCTTTTCCTTTTTTAAGTTTTAAGTAGAGGTCTTCTTCGATTTGAACAACACTATTTACTTCCGTATAGGGAATAGTTTTTCTTGAGAGTAAATTCCCTCTATAGATGGAAAGAAAATGATCTTCCAATATAATATAATGCTGCTTACTTAGCTTAAAATAATAGGTCGCTTTATACCCTGCCAATACTATCACAGCGACTAGAATAACGATATTGATTGCCTTTGTAAACGCATTTAAATATGGGTCTTGCATGCTAGAAATAGTGTGAATGCTAAAGAACACAATAACAAGCAGCGCGGCTATTCCCTTCAACCAGTGCTTATTGTCATTAAATTTATATTTCATGATAGCCTCCTTATGGAAAGTTATGAAATGCAGATTTTTAAAATTACCTCTAATATCTTCTGGATAGTGAATTATAAATAACCTAATCTTCAAATATATGTATCACAGTATACGCTCTTATTTTACCATATTTTTACTCAATAAATGTGAAAAAGCAGTGAGATTTCAAAGTCGAAATCCACTGCTTCCTTTTGTGATAATCTTCTATTGTGTTAACGTATTGGTCACCATCATCACGGTTACAACAATGGCATAAATGATTCCACCTAGGTAAGGGTTGTTGGTTTCTTTGAAAATACTTCTAGTAATGAAGGCGGAGAGTGGAATAATTATTACGATTGGGAAAAGCCATATACCTACTATTGGGGAAACACTAGTAAAATAGTAGTGCCCTGTTACAAAGAAAGCGGTATATTGAATCGCGATTATAACGGCAGCGCTTAGTCCATTGAAGACGGCGAGTATCGCGATGTTCGACCATTTTTTCTTTCCAGTCAAATAGTTAAACGAGTTTACCGCAATAGAGTTTGCAACATAAAACGCTAGTAAAAACGGAAGATACTTAAGCACCAATACCAGTTTATCCGGTGTGAATGCTTTGATAGCGATAACCCATAATCGGAAATCCGCTTTAAAGAAGTAATCTGCCACAAAAACGATGCTAAATGCTGCTACCGAAACGAGGATACTTAAAAGAATCGTTTTGAAGAGCATATTTGCTTTTATTTTCACGCCGGTCATTTCTAAACTAAAGCCCGTTCCTTTTAGGTAGAACTTATACGTAGCGTATAAAATAGCTAGCGTAACAATACCCATAACCAACGACCATACCCCAATATAGAAAACAGGTGCTTGCGGGAAAAAGTCAGGACGGTTCGTGCTGGCCCACGTAAATAGTTTCAGGTAAGAATAACCCGAAATAATGGCACTCACAATAAGTCCACCCCAGAACCAGGCGATACCCCTTCCCACTGGTGCAGAAGCCGGAGTTACCTTTGCTTTCGCACGTAAACTTTCAAAAGCAGATGTATAAAGCATTACTTTTGTAAAACTTACGATAAACAAGAAGAACCCAACCAATCCAATAAAGTTAAAGAACGTTTTAAACTGCCATACTTGACTGCCCGGCTCCAAATTGCTCGATGAACCTAGCGAGTCTTCAAAAAATTCAAGGCTGTCTTTTACAACCGTTGCAGAAAGATGATTCCACGGATGTATTTGGTTTGGAGTATAAATAACACGACTCACATTCTGTCCGTCTATTTCTTGCTTGTAAATGTTGCTTTCTACCCTTTCCTCTTTAGGATCTGTTCCAAAATGCAAGAACGATTGCGCAAATTCAGTGTGAATAAATTCTCTTGGAGGCGTGATACTTCCATCCTCTGCAATACTACGGAAAAAGAACTCATCATATTGAGCAGCGATAATTCCTACATCTCGCGTTCCATAGTTGTTTGTATATTCCTGGTCACTATTTCTCATACTCCAATAAAGTGGTTCGCCTGGATCACTAGAGTACATCGCATCGTTTGCTACTAAAAGCACGGAGGAAATTAGCCTTTCACTAGGATCCTTCTTATTATCTTCTAACACCGACCAGTTGGCTGCTCTCGCTCCATTGGAGTGGCCTGTTACACCGATCTTTGTTGTATCTACATAAGGTAGACTTGCCATTAGTTCTACGGCATCATACATACCTGTTCCACGATTTGCCCATTCTTCTGGGCTTACAACGTCAGAGTTTCCGTGTCCGTACATGTCAATCGACATCACCACATAACCACGACGGGAATATTCTACATAATTCAAATCCTGCATCTCCCTGTTGTTATACCAACCGTGGCTCGTCACAATCGCTGGTGCTGGATTGTCTTTGGTAGCGCTTTCAGGAATGAGCAGTAAAGCACTCATTGTATAACCAGATGGTGTTTCCCATCTTATATCTTTTACCGTTACCTTCCCAGCTGAAGTTTGTACAACAGCCGCTCCTACCATACTGATCAAACAAAGGATTAATGAAATAGCCAGTAACCTAAGAGACTTACGTTTCCCTTCCATCCCTTTCTTCATCTCCTCTCTATCTCCATCCTTCAAAATAAGAAGGCTTATTTATATAGTAATCACAAAAACTTGTAATATTCCTATTTTAGAGTGAAGATTTTCGGCGGACGAAAGGAAAAATACGGTATCAAAGTTTGCTTATTGCCAAACTTAGATACCGCATTGGATCTCTTATACACTCGGTAACCTCTCCATTTGAAGTCGAGATNGCGGACGAAAGGAAAAATACGGTATCAAAGTTTGCTTATTGCCAAACTTAGATACCGCATTGGATCTCTTATACACTCGGTAACCTCTCCATTTGAAGTCGAGATGCTACCGACCTAAGAGTTTATTAAGATCGTTTTTTTTTTTTTGCGCTGTTGCTGACGAGTAGTTAATTGGATTCGAGAAACAATAACACTCAAAGTAGAGGAAATTATTACAAGAAGAGAACCACTGCTGGATTGTGGAGTTTCTTTCAGGTGCAATAAAAAAGTGGGTCGAGGAACCTGTCCCTCCGACCCACTTTTTTTATATGCTTATGTCTCGTTTCTGGAAGAATAGGAATGTTAGTGCCATAAAGATGGCGTAGTATACTAGTAAGATCGTCAGAGAGAATGGTAGAGTGACGTCTTGCAGTATTTTATCCTGTATTGCATAGACGGTTAAGTCCATGTGAGGGAAAATTAGGAATTTTACCCATGTGAATTTTTCTGCCAAGAAGATAATGATACCACCTAATACGGACGAGATGAACAGTACTGCAATTCCGATACCAACTGCCAATGCCTGACTTTTGAAGAGAGTCGATAGCATGAATGATATAGTCATGACCATCAATAAGCTCGGCAGGTAGTAGAGAATGCTTGTGAAAAATTGGGTTCCGATGGCAACTTCCTTTTGACCATCCATCGTATATACCATGGATTTCATGTTAAAATCTCCAACGCCAAAGAAGATGACACCTACAATATATCCTGCTAACAGAAGTACTGAGAGCATCGCAAAGGAGTATAGAAGTACAGATATATATTTTGACAGCAAGATACTCCAGCGGCGATGAGGACGGATTAATAGCTGCTTGATTGTTCCATCCGAAAATTCAGCTGCTACGTTTGCACTACATAAAATGACCGTAAACAGAGTAACCAAAATTGTCAATCCAAACACCACATCATTCATGAAGTGCCAGCTTACCTTTTCCGTTGGGTTGATGTTCGAATCGATTAATTGCTGTTTTTGATCAATTTCTGATTGATAGAATTCCTTCTCCTCTTCCGGCACTTCCGCCAGAATGGAATCTAATTCCGCTATTTCAGCCTGTGTGTCACTTTGCCAATTTTCGTTTGTCTCAAAAACATTCTGATAGATAAAAGCTCCTGCCACCACACCCAGAACAAGGATCGCTATGTATGCCCAACTGGATATCTTTGAAAATATTTTCATTATTTCATTTTTGATTAGTCCAATCATACCATTTGCTCCTTTTTATCCTTGTTGGTTAATTCTAAGAATCGATCCTCAAGAGTTGCTTTGAGCATAACGATTCCGTAAACATCAATATTTTGTTGCACAAACAGACGATTTATCTTGGCAACTTCTTCTTTACCGATGGATAGGGAAACTTCTGTTGCATTCTTTTTCAATACTTTACCGGAAAGTTCATTTTCCTCTAAAATAGCGAGGGCCGCATCCATATCACTTACTTCAAAAGCATACTCTCTTAATGCTTCTTCACCAGTGCCGACTGATTCGTTCATCGTGGAAATATGTATAAGCTCCCCTTTTTCAATAATGGCAAATCGGTCACACATCAGTTGCATTTCTGATAACAAGTGAGAAGAAACGACAACTGAAATGCCATTATTGGCAAGCAAACGTAAATAATCACGGAACTCACGAATTCCCTGAGGATCAAGTCCATTTGTCGGCTCATCAAGAATCAGTAACGACGGTTCATGCAATAATGCTTGCGCTACCCCAAGACGCTGTCTCATCCCTAAGGAATAGGTTTTCACTTTATTATGAATTGCTTCATTAAGACCAACGAGACTTACCATTTCTTCAATTCGTTCTTTTGTAATTGTTCTAGTTGCCATGTTGGCATAATGCTTAATATTTTTGTATCCAGACATGTACTTATAGAACTCAGGATTCTCTACAATCGCTCCCATTTCACTCATGGCAGTTTTAAAAGAGTCATCCAAATTATGGCCATTAATAATAACACTTCCGCCTGTGCGATTGATTAAGTTGACTATCATTCTGATAATGGTAGTTTTCCCTGCACCATTGGGTCCAAGAAGTCCAAAAATCTCTCCCTTTTCCACTTCAAAACTTACATCCTTAACAATCGTTTTGCTACCAATCTTCTTTGTTAAATTCTTCACTTCTAATGCATAACGAGACATATTCTTTCCCCTCTTTTCAGTAATTACCTGTATTTCTACTTGTTCCATCTTTCACTAGCTTGGAAAATAGATTCACATAATAGAAGTTATGAAGAAATATAGCATCATACTCCAAAAAACAATACTTCTCCCACAATTATACTATACATCCCCTTTCTCTCACACACCCATTACCAACATAACCCAAATCGCTAACCATTTCCAGTTTTTTTGCAACGGTTAACTCCTCCCTTCATTCTCTTACAACTTTAACAAACCAACCCAACAAAAGTATCCAAAACCCCAACTCTGTCCCGCAGTTTTAGTGCAAATGGGATATTTCAGGAGGGGTTTCGGGCAAGTTATACCCTTTTTGTGCTACTCGCATAGTCCTTTAGACCTTACTAAAACACCATTTGTCACCACGGTCCGCCAGCCTTTACAATTCAGTTAACCCTTAGCACCACGAATTACTTACAGCATTACCCCACATCGAGATCTGCACCTCTGATTACCTGAAACAAATAAATCAAGGCTGGAGGTGAAGTCACACTAACTAAACTGCTAACTAAGAGCTACATATCTATCAAGCATCCAAACAAATCAACCAAAGGGATAGGAGAATGCACATGCGAAAGCCAAAAATGAAATCTTTTCTGATAGCGGTCATCGCCGTTTTCATGCTTGCCACATCACTTTTTCAGGGACAGGCACTTGGCGCAGCCACTAAATCAGCAACCGGCAATGAACCAACCATCATCAATGATCAACTCGGAACTGGCGACTCAAAAGTCACACTAATAACAGGGGACATCGTTCATGTAACCACCCTGCCAACTGGACAAAGTGTCATTAATGTAGAACCTGCCGAGAACAACGGTGACGGAGTTCGTGTCATCACAGTCGGGGACGACACCTATGTGTACCCGAATGCAGCAATGCCATATTTGGCAGAAGGAAAACTTGACCACAACCTTTTCAATATTACGAAACTAGTAGAATATCAGTTTGATGACAATAACAGCACCACCGTTCCTGTCATCGTCGTATACGAAGAAAATAAAGCTAGAGCCGCTAGCACAAAAAAAGTAGCTCCAAAAGGATCCAAAAAGCAACGTGAATTAAAAAGTATCAATGCAGCAGCTTTAGAGACAGACAAAGAAGAAGCAACGACTTTCTGGAATGATGTGCAATCCGAAAAGACGGACTACTCCAAACCAGAAGCAGCACAGTTCAACTACGCAATTGAAAAGATCTGGCTGGACGCACGTATCGAAGCAACCCTTCACCAAAGTGTCGCCCAGATTGGGACACACACTGCATGGGAATCCGGTCTCACAGGTGAAGGCATCAAGGTTGCCGTACTCGATACAGGGATTGACCCTTCCCACCCGGACATCGCCCCTCAACTGGATGAAGCAGTAAGCTTCGTACCTGGTGAAGAAGTCCAGGACAAAAGTGGTCACGGTACGCACGTAGCCTCCACCATTCTTGGAACCGGCGCAGCTTCTGACGGCCAAAACAAAGGTGTTGCTCCGGATGCTAGATTACTAGTCGGAAAAGTACTGAACGATTCCGGGTCAGGACTAGCCTCTTGGATTATTGAAGGAATGGAATGGGCAGCGGAACATGCCGATGTCGTAAACATGAGTCTCGGCAGTTCTGTCGGCAGTGACGGAACAGACCCGATGGCAGTAGCCGTGAACACATTAACAGAAGAGCACGGTACCTTATTTGTTATTGCAGCAGGTAACAGCTACGGCGAAGGGACAGTCGGTTCACCTGGTGCTGCGGATAGCGCACTCACAATTGGCGCTGTGGATAAATCGGACAGACTGGCATCTTTCTCCTCCAAAGGACCAAGACTTGGTGACATGGCATTAAAGCCTGACGTTTCCGCTCCAGGAGTGGGAATCATGGCCGCACGATCTCAATTTGCAACAGGAAGTGGTGCCTACACAAGCAAAAATGGAACGTCCATGGCAACACCTCACGTTGCAGGTGCAGCAGCCATCCTTTTACAACAAAATCCTGATGCTACTCCTCAGGAACTAAAAGAAACACTAATGAACACAGCAAAGAAATTACCAGACTACCAGCCATACCATATCGGATCAGGACGCATTGACCTGGAAAAAGCGTTACACTCCGACTTGAGAGCTACAGGCTCCCTTTCATTCGGCTTCTTCCAATGGCCGAATGATGAAGCAGCACCTGTAGAGAAAACAATTACGTACACAAATGACAGTGACCAAGACATCACCTTGGAACTGACTGCAACTTTTGCAGATGCGAACGGCAATGCTGCTCCAGAAGGCATGCTGACACTAGCGGATACAACTGTCACTGTTCCAGCTAACGGAACGGCGGACCTTCAAGTTACAGTGGACCCTGCATTCGGGGAAAGCGGACAGCGCTACCAAGGTCACTTAACAGCCAGTGCCAACGGGGAAGCATTGGTTCACACGACAATGGCTACGGTAAAAGAAGAAGAAAGATACACTCTTACATTAAATGCCACTGACCGCGACGGCTCACCTGCCCTTGCATATGTGGTCATGTTCAACGAAAACATGCAGCCTGAATCCATCGCAGTGGATGGAACAAGAGAGCTTCGTCTGAAAAAAGGCATGTATTCGGTAATGTCCATGATGGACGTTGATGTCGATACAGATCATAGAGGGGTTGCTCTTGTTGGGGAACCGGAAGTGGTACTAGATGGACCGAAGACGGTGGAATTGGATGCAAGAAAAGCCAACGAAATCACGGTCAAAGTTCCTAAGAAAACAGAACCTGTCTATCAACGTATGGAATACTACCAAACAATGGGGACTGGAACAGTTCATAGCGTCTATCTGATGCCTGTCTGGGTGGATAAATTGTATGCTGCTCCTACCAAGAAGACAAAGAAAGGTGAGTTTGAATTTTTGACGCGTTGGCGTTTGACCAAGCCGTACTTTACTATCAACTTCAAGGGGAAAGTACTCGATGATATCGTGATGCCGGGGAGTACTCTTTTAGAAGGTAAACATAACCTGAAAGCCATCTACGCTGGTGAAGGAACAGAAGCAGACTTCGATCGCTTGAATGCAAAAGGCAAAGCGGTTGTTGTGGATCGCAGCAAAACAGTCAGTGCTTCCGAACAGGCCGCGGCGGCGGTTGCTGCCGGGTCAAAGCTATTGATCATTGCAAACTATGAAAACGTGGAATTCAATGAGTCTGTGCATACGCCTGAATATACGGATGTACCTCTGACGGCTGCCGCTATCAGTAAATCAGAAGGGGACAAATTGATTAAAGCGATTCGTTCTGGCAATGTGAAGCTGCAAATCGAAGGAACAAAGGACTCACCATATGTCTATGACCTGGATTATGTCCATCAGGAGAATGTCCCAAAAAAGTTGGCATACGAGCCTAAGAATAAAGATCTTGCAATAATTGAAACAAACTACAATTCCCACGTGGAAACGGACGGCGGAGAGTTCCGATTCGACATGAGACCGTACACAAGAGGCGCAATCGGATTTCAATACAAGATTTCCTTCCCTACCACCAGAACGGAATATGTATCTGCCACAAAAGATACGTACTGGTACCACCAGGCAACGGTTCTTGATGAAACATGGCAGATCCGTCAGCCAAGAGTAGTATATGAAAAAGGGCAAAAGCTTGTTGAGAACTGGTTCTCCCCTGTAGTGCGCCCATCCTTAGGAGAAGGCTACTGGGCTCCTAAACGCCAAGGAGACTCCATGCAGATCAATGTTCCAGCCTGGGCTGATGCTGGTATAGGGAATACTGGTGGAACAGATTATAATATTTCCGTCCAAAACCAAACGACCAAATTATTTAAGGGTGACACGCTTATTCGTGAAGGAAAAGGCCAAGCAGTCAATGGCTTTGATGTCCTAACAGATGAAATGCAGGAATTCCGCGTGGTAACAGAAGCGAAACGGGATGAAAAACGTTGGAATACATCCATCCGCACCAATACAGAATGGATTTTCCAAGCAAAAGAAGAAACAGAAATATGGCAATCTCCACTTCCATTCCTTACATTGAATTATCAAGTGGACACAGATGTAAATGGTGACGCAATGTTGAACAGACCTACCCAGCTTGAAATTTCTGTAGAAAAAGTGAAAGATGCCATCGGCTACGGGAACGTGGATGGAGCAACTCTTGAGGTTTCATTCAACGAAGGGGAAAAGTGGAAAAAAGTGAAGTTGAACCGTAACGGTGATACTTTTACAGCATCCATAACAAATGCAAAATCCGCAAAATCCGTTTCATTAAAAGTGGCCGCATGGGATGACAACGGCAACAAAATCACACAAGAAATCATCAAAGCCTATGGATTACGTTAAATGAACAAAAGCGAAAGGCGCCCGCTTAGAGACGTAAAAACTGGACTGAGTAAAGAGAATCAGGAAACACGAAGAGCGCGCTAGCGATTCGATGCCCGCGCTTATCGTATGGAGATGAGGGAAGTTTGATAGTCTCTGGCGCCTGGAGCTGTACGCTCCTTACCTTTGAGTATATTATTCACAACTGAAACATTTTATTTAGAAAAAAAGCGGAACATGGAACCCAAGTGGATTCTGTGTTTCGCTTTTACTTTTAGAAGTAATTTTCTATACACAAAACAAATAAGCTCTCCTCTACACAAACTGATTATTCCGCCGAAACTTATTGGTGACGGAACCGGCAAATCGATTTGCCTTTTCCATATCGTTATTCTCCATATAATAATCAAATAAAACGACCGTATAGTGCTCTACTGGCAGTACATACCCCTTCTCTTCAAAATAAGGAAATGCCTGCTCCTCCAAGTATTGATAGTACTTCTTCTGATGATCGGAAAGATAATAATAATGCATTTTGAAAAAATGAGTGAATGTTGTATTAGCGGACAACTTAGATAGCTCAACCCCCTCTTCTACCAGCTGAAGAAGCTTTTCCTTTGGGGTATTCCCTTCTTTCGTTAAGGCATTTATATAGCCTTCAAGAGAGCCCAAATAATTGGGATGACTCTTTTCTCTTGCATCCATCGATTTTTCATAAAATTGGCCGGCTTTTTGGTATTCGCCATTTCTTAAGTAAAGATAGGCAACATTATGGTAAAGCATGGCCTTTTGATGCTCAAGGCCATAGTCTTCCGTCATTTCTATTAAACGATGATATTCCCTGCTTAAAGTAGGATGGTCTTCTGATTGCTCGAGTTGAATGACCATGAGCATTTCTGATTCAATGATACGGGAGAAGCTACGTATTTTTGTAAAAAACTGAAGTGCTTTGTTCGCATTGAAGAATGCAAGCACCCGTGAGTTTAGTGAGTGGTATGCAAGAGCCAGGTCATAATAGTACTCTTGATTGGGGTAGTGTTCCAGACTTATATCTTTCAAGCATTCAAGCGCCTTCACGTAGTCATTTTTCATTGATAAGTTATATACACCGTTCACATGCAGTAGCAAGTTTTTTTCGTAGGCGGATAAATCCTTCCAAGTTGACATTTCTTCTATCAATCCATCTGCCATTCTGCCTTCTCCAACAAATAGGTAGTACCTCGTCAGGATAAGAGTGTATAAGCGATAGAAGTCCTGCATATGTAAAAGCTTGAAACCCTCGAGCAGGCGTTTGATGGACTCCACCCTCGTTTTAAGCTTTTTTACAATAGCATTCTGCCACTCTATCAGCAGCTGATCGATTTCCTTGTAATTCTCCATCTCGGCTTCCATTTCAATTCCCAGCCGTTTGCATAAAAAATCGATGGTCTCACCGGAAACCTCCGTCAGGCCCCGCTCTATCTTGCTGATATGGGTACTGGAGCAAATTCCATCGCCAAGATCCTTTTGTTTCAACCCCTGAAATTCCCGATAAAATTTAATAATCTTACCTTCCAGCATGCTGTCATCCCCTGTGCTCATTATCTGATATTTTTATTATCCTACCACAGTTTGAATATCCGTGACAGACAGCTTATCCCAAAAGATACAAGTCAGACATGTGACTTTTAGGGGAGAAAAAAAAGAACAAGCGATAAACAAAAAAATAGCATTATATTATGTGGGATGCTTAATCTCCATTGCATTAAACCATATGAAGACAATATGTCGAGCAGATAAGGAGAGAATTTTTGATTACTTAATTTGTAAAAATCTCTAGAAAAATGGAACAGTAACAGCCCTTACCGAAGGCTGTTACTTTCTATGCCATACCAACGATTGGCACAAAAGGCTTGCTTGCCTTTACCCTTAAGTAAATCAACATAAGAAGTCAGTTTTAGTCTTCTCTTTTTTCCTCCCAAAGCCTAATACGTTCCTCATGGCTAACCTTCTTATGCACTTGATGAAGCATCCATACATAACCAAATGGATCCATGAATATGGCATTAGACACTCCATAATCAGCCATCTCTGTCACTGGCTGCACCTCTGTACAACCCAAATCCATCGCTTTGGTATAGGTTTCTAAAATGTCTGGAACTGTTACATTAACCCAACTAGTTTTAGGATCGTCCGGACTTGGAGCAATAAGATGAAATTTAGGATTTTCATCCAACATATGAAGGTGAACGTCGTATAAAGTAAAAACTACCTCATTTTCACCACGAGGGAAGTTTGAAACCTCCATACGCTTGATATCAAATATATTTTCGTACAATTCCAATGCTTTTAAGCTATCTTTCACAACCATATTTAATTCAACGCCAACCATTAAGAACACTCTCCTTTTACAGATTAAAATATATACTTTGCCTCACGTTTTCCCTATAGTATATCAATACACTTATCCTTCTGCATGTTGCTTCACTTAAAAAATCCAACATATACTGCACTTTCTCTTATGGACGAACATTTCCTGCTAGTCATCTAAAAAGTTAAGTTTCATTCCCATTTTGTTTAAAACTAAAGTTATTGGGGAAATTAAAACCAATTTGAAATACATAATAGGGAGGTACTACTATGTTTAAAAGATTTTTTGGCGTGCTTCAGAAAGTAGGTAAAGCATTAATGCTTCCTGTTGCGCTTTTACCTGCTGCCGGGATCTTGCTGGCATTAGGGAATGCGTTAAGACAAGATAATCTCTTAGATCTTGCTCCGTTTCTTGGCGCTGCCTGGATCCAACAGGTTGCTACTGTAATGGATGCAGCCGGGGGAATTGTATTTGACAATCTTCCTGTCCTATTTGCCGTTGGGGTTGCAGTCGGACTAGCCGGTGGAGAAGGCGTTGCTGCGCTTGCGGCTATCATCGGTTATCTGATTATGAATGCGACGATGGGCGTAGTGCTTGGAGTTGAGGAAGGGATGCTAGATGATCCTGCTTATGCAAATGTCCTTGGTATCCCAACACTACAAACTGGAGTATTTGGAGGCGTGATCGTCGGAATCCTTGGCGCCTTTATGTACAATAAATATTTTAATATCGAACTACCCTCGTATTTAGGCTTTTTTGCCGGGAAACGCTTTGTTCCTATTGTAACAGCGGCCTCCGCAGTTATTCTCGGGATCGCCATGACGTTCGTTTGGCCTCCTATCCAAGGTGGACTGAATACTTTATCCGAAAGTATGATCAACACGAATTTAACGTTATCCGCGTTTATTTTCGGTGTCATTGAACGTGCATTGATTCCATTTGGATTGCATCATATTTTCTATTCGCCATTTTGGTTTGAATTTGGCTCCTACACCAATCAGGCGGGAGAGATTGTTCGTGGAGACCAGAGGATTTTCTTTGAACAAATAAGGGATGGTATTGCACCAACAGCCGGAACCTTTATGACAGGAAAATTCCCGTTCATGATGTTCGGCTTACCAGCTGCCGCCCTTGCTATTTATCATACAGCAAGACCGGAGAAGAAAAAGATTGTAGGTGGAATTATGGCATCCGCCGCTTTAACTTCTTTTTTAACTGGGATTACGGAGCCAATTGAATTTTCTTTCCTTTTTGTTGCACCTATCCTATTTGCCATTCATACTGTCTTCGCCGGACTATCATTTATGATTATGCACATTTTGGATGTCAAAATAGGCATGACCTTCTCCGGAGGGGTAATTGACTATCTTCTATTCGGTGTCGTCCCAAACCGAACCGATTGGTGGCTGGTCATTCCAGTTGGGCTCGTCTTCTCTCTCATCTACTACTTTGGTTTCCGCTTCGCCATTCAGAAGTTTAACCTGCAAACACCTGGACGCGAGGATGTCAATGAAGAAGAAGATGGAGCAACCCCATCCACAGCAGGAGATCTTCCCTTTGATGTGTTAGAAGCAATGGGAGGAAAAGAAAATATTGCGAACCTTGATGCGTGTATCACCAGACTTCGTGTTCAGGTGAATGAGATTAGCATGGTTGACAAAAATCGCCTGAAAAAACTTGGAGCCGCTGGTGTACTTGAAGTTGGTAATAACATTCAAGCTATATTTGGACCTAAGTCTGATACACTAAAATCTCAAATCAAGGATGTCATGGACGGAAAAACACCTCGTCCAGCAAAACCTCAGCCAACAAAAGAAGTGGAACAGCAAATCGAAGAGGTCAATCCTGATGCCTTGCAAACCGATTCGTCAGAAGAAGGGATAATCTGCCCAATTAAAGGGGAAATCAAACCGCTTGGGGACGTACCAGATCAAGTTTTCTCAAGTAAAATGATGGGCGACGGATTTGCGATTCTTCCTACAGAAGGGGTCGTCGTTTCGCCAGTGGACGGAGAAATCGTCAATCTCTTCCCAACTAAACACGCCATTGGCATTCAATCGAACACAGGCCGGGAAATCCTGATCCATGTCGGAATTGATACCGTCAACCTTAAGGGTGAAGGCTTCGAAGCACTCGTTGCCCAAGGCGATAAAGTAACAAAAGGCCAAGAAATCCTTCGCTTTGATATCAACTTCCTGAAAGAGAACGCGCCATCTATTATGACGCCAATCATCTTTACTAACTTACACGATAATGAAAAAGTGAAGCTGAACAAGCAAGGCGAAGTTGGTCTGAAGGAAGACGGAATTGTGGAGATTTCAAAAGGCTAAAGGGAAAATCCGCTTAGAGTATTTTCTAGGCGGATTTTTTTATATGAGCGGTTGCTTTGCAATCATCCCCTTTAAGTAAAAATTGTTCCTACAAACCCATAAAATATAGCTCAACGAGAGCAACGATTGTAATTTGGTTGTACCAACTTACTTAATAATGCGAAACTACCTTAAACTAAACCACCTTAAAAAGCGGCGAAGTCCGGACATTATTGTTGAACATTCTGATTTCCTTGCAAATCAAATGCATCTAGTGTCATTCCAAAACCTGCTGCAGCAGCATTATAGCCGACTGGGAAATTGGGGTCTACGGTATCTCCGGGTCTTTGACCAAATCCATTTGGAAAGTTAAATAAATTATTATACACTTTTATTTGGTCATCTGCTGGGATGTTACTCCCTCCTCCACCACCTGCAAAATAAACTGCCAGTCTCTCATCATCATTATTTGTTATTTCATTTCCTTCTATAAGGAGATTGGTCACAAAACTATAATCCACTCGTGTCGTCAAGATAATTGAACTTCCTGAATTTGTTTCATGATCAATAACATTATCTTGAATAACCAAGCTAGTTGGAGCATCTAAAAATGTGTATAAATTCACAAATTGATTAAAGCTCTCCATTGTATTACCACTAATGTTAATATCACCAGAAACCGTATAGGACGCAAGGTTTGGTTCTATAATGATAGCACCTACACTTGTTGGATTGCCTTGGAATGTATTATCAACGATATTGGTCGTCCCACTTACCATCTGAAGCCTTAAGCTTTGTGTATTTAAAGCATTGTGGATGAATAAATTATCTTCCACTGTCAGGTTTTCTACAAATAAATATGCGCTACGGACGGTTCCCTCAATAATATTGGAACTAAGAGTGATGTTCTCGTATAAGTTATTTAATGCTCTTAATGGTACCGAAACTACCGCATTATCCCCTGTCAACGTTCTATTGCTTATAAAATGAAGACCATTGACTGTTACGTCATCCGTTTCTATTACTAGACCATTCGAGTTGTCAGCAGGAGCAAACACTACTTGAGGGCGTGGGTCGACTACACCTTGCAGGGTCAAGGCTTTCGAAATCACAAGACTTGTCGCAATATTATAGGTTCCCTCCAGTACATGAACTGTTCCACCAACAGCAACTGCCGATATCCCTTCTTCAATTGTGGCAAAAGGACGAGCCATACTTCCATTCCCTCCTACCGATCCCGCGCGAACGTAGATATTTTCTGGATCAACAATAGAGTTTATTGCATAATTTAGAGCAGCCTGGACGCTGTCAACGGAAGAGTAACCAGTCGTAGGACGGTTTTCAAGCAGAAAATCCGCAACATTATTTTTTCCTGTCTCATCCAAGAGATTGTACTGCTCAAGATTCAATCCAAGAGTAGGATCCTCAATAGCTTCGCGCATTTCTTCAACTGTTTCCGCTTCATTGACTGGATTAAGACTAGGATCAATAGGCGAAGCGTCGCCAACTCTTAATATCAGGATAGAAGCATTCGAGTTATCCTGCGTTCCTCCTGTAGTGCTAGGCAATAAAACCGGTCCTGCACTTGTATGATTTCTTAACGTCAGGATATCTCCACTTTCAACAAAAATCATCACCATACCACTGTTCGGCGCAGTAACTGATTCACTACCATAAATGCTTCCTGAAACCTCTTCTCCATTCAGGAAAAGGGCAAATTGATTTGTCCCTTCGCCTGTTACACTGTACCAGACAGAATAGAATCCTTCCGTTGCAAAAATAATGTCACTAGAACCTATAAAATGATCAATTCCATTAAGAGTCCCATTCGAGTCGAAAGTTATATCCCCTTCTACAGGCACTGTTTGAGTAGAAATATTATACACATAAGCAAAACTTGTCGCAAAATCCGGACCTGGGGGGCCAATTGGACCAGTTGGACCTGCTGGACCGGTTGGACCTGCTGGACCTGCTGGACCTGCTGGACCGGTTGGACCTGCTGGACCGGTTGGACCTGCTGGACCGGTTGGACCTGCTTGGCCTGCTGGGCAGGTTGCGCCAGGTGGACCTGCTGGACCCCTTTTCCCCTCTTTACACCGGTGGCGAGAATGATCATTACACTCCCAGTAAACCATTTAATTCCTCTCCTTTCCTCATCCTTATTACATACTATGAAAAATGGGAAAAGCTTGTATGGGACAAGAGGACAGGTCCATCGACCCATTTTTACATTAATTAAGGTTTGAGTGTAGTTTTTTGTCGAATGGTCTTTATATTGCCTCAAATGGATTATAAAATTAAAAAGTGGCTTATATATTTAAAAGTTGGACAATAAATTCAAAAGTTGGCTCATAAAATAAAAAGTCGGACAACAAATCAACCCCGAGGCTAAAATTTGCCGCCCCCCCTAGCTACTGCCAAAAGACACTGAATATCCTATGCAGTCGTACAGTCATGCCCCTTTAGAGGTTAGTTTATAGCATTAAAGCAAGGGACGGGCCTCTGCATCCGATGCAGAGGCCGGTCCTCTATTAATAAAAGGTTGTTTTCGTATTGTTGCTTTTACGTAACCCTCTTTATGAAAAGAGCACAAAAAAAGAGCTCAAAGCCTTTGCTTTTGAGCTCTTTCTATTTATCCCGCTTTAAACTTCGATTCATAGGTCTGCTTATCACAGATAATGTACAACTTCGCATCTTTAGGAATCTTTTCATCTAACCGTCTATTAATGTCGAGCTCTTTTCCATTGGACAGTAAGGTTGCCCCTTTTTCAAGAATGTCATGGAATGCTTGCTTATAGGTGCTCCAGGCAGGGTCTGCAGCGATTTCATAAATATTATCGCCATGCACTCTGCTGGTTAATTGGCTAAACAAATGCGTGGATCCGTTCATCAAGGTTGCCTTGGCGATCAATCGCGATGCTGTTTCTCCTGATAGAACAAATTCGTCTACATTGGCATGAGCGAAGTTTGGAATGCTTTTTTCCTTGCGAATTTCCACAATCGTATAAATGCTACGGTTATGTATGTTCGAAAGCCTTTCTACCGACGACGCGACTAACAAGGTTTTCCCATCCGAAAGCGAGGCATCCTCTATCGTGTCATCGGAAAATATCGTGACAGATTTTGCTTCAAGAACATTCGCTTTCAATAAAACCGCATCCTCACTCGCATCCCCTTGCACATAATCCACCTCTAAATCACATGGATTTGTTTTTTTAGAATCTACTAAAACGATTGCCACATCCGGATTATCCTCTAAAATTTCTGCCATCGCTTTCTCCGTCTTCTCTGTCCAGCCTACAAAAATATAATGATTGGTCTTTTTACTACTCAACTTACCTTCCTCCTTTAACCGTTGATACAGTGACAAAAGATTAACAACCTTTCCAATCAAAACCCCAATAAGTCCTATGCCAAAAATGAACAAAAACATCGCGAAAGTTTTACCAGGAACCGTTGCCGGTGAAACGTCTCCATATCCAACCGTTGTCACCGTCGTCATCGTCCACCACAGACCCTCAAAAAAAGTAGGAAACGTATCTGGCTCTAATAAATGCATGATGAACGAACTTCCGACAATCACTAAAATAGAAATAAGAACAATAGTAAAATTATTTGTTTTGCTTATGCTTTTAAACAGCCGTTGCAAAATCCACACCCTGTGTCACCCCTTCCCCCTCTATATCCTCCATTTTACAAAAAAGAGTACATCACCAATTGTAGATGGCGATTACTCTCTCCCTTGGTTATTCATTAAACTGCCTTTAACCACAATCTCCATTAGTTAAAAATACAGCACACGTCCACATACTTAATATTCCCTCCAAGCCTTCAAATACTTCTCAAGCAAATTGGGATCGATAAGTGTATTAACTTCAAGCTCCACCAGCTCTCCATCTTCATTCACTATTTCTCCATCAACATCCTTACCGAATGAACGCAGTCCGGTTAACACTTCAGTTGATAAAAATTCCGTCTCTACCCTAATAGAAATGTCATCCCAACTAATTGGTTCGCGTTTTGCTAAAACAAACCCCCAATCCCCAAAGCTTGGAATATCGACATGAAGATTAGATGTTTCAAGACCCGCCTCTTGAACTGTCCGATTAATGCTCCAGTACACTTCAGTGGCAAAGGTTGGGCTTGTAGCTTGGATCATGATACTTCCCCCAGGGAGCAAGTGGTTACGAACTAATTGGTAAAACTCTAATGTATATAGTTTATTTAATGATTCATTGTTTGGGTCCGGTAAGTCCACAAGGATCGTTCCGTAAAAGTCCGATGAATTCTTCAGAAACTTAAACGCATCTTCATGAACGACCTTCACTCTTTTATCCTCAAAGGCTCTTTCATTGAGCGCCACAAGATCATGGTTCGTTTTTGCTAATTCAACGACGTTAGGATCGAGGTCAACAAGCGTAACGGATCGAATGTCATCATATTTCAGAAGCTCCCGAACCGCTAAACCATCTCCACCGCCTAAAACCAGCACATTTTCCCTGTTTTCACTTAGCTCCATTGCCGGATGCACAAGCGTTTCATGGTACCGGTATTCATCAGCGGAACTGAATTGGAGCTGTCCATCGAGGAACATCCTCAAATCACCTTGCTCTTTTGTTAAAATAATTTGCTGATAGGTGCTTTGCTCATTATACACAATGGGATCACGGTACAGCCTTTGCTCAAAACTAAAAGCCATTTCCTCGCCGAAAAATATCCCGCTAAAAAGGAGGAGAATAATTAAAATCCCTGCAGATGCGTGCCTCTTCACCCGCTTAATCTCATCCCTGAAATAATATAAAAGCCAAAGAGCAACACATGCATTGATGGTCGCAACAATAAAAGCTGTTTTGACTAAACCAAATTGTGGGCGAAGCAAATATAAAAACAAAAGACCGCCTAACAAGCCCCCAGCGTAATCCGAAAAGAGAACTCTCGCTGCACTTCTGTTCAACGTTTCTCCAATCTCATTCGCTTTCCGTATCAGGATTGGCAGCTCTACACCCGTCAATGTTCCCACTAAAAGGGTGACAAAATAGAGGAAAAACGCATCCGTTCCATCGGCCAAAAAGGCTGTTACACCAAAAAGAATAAACGTAGATACCCCGCCGATGATGGCAATAAGAAACTCAATCCACACAAAGGATATAATTAAATTTCGTGTAACCTTCTCGCTTATGAAAGACCCAATTCCCATCCCAGTAAGAAAAAGGGAGATGGTCAAAGTATATTGTTTAACCCCATCTCCCAAGATATAAGAACCTGCTGCTCCAAATAATACTTCATAGATAATTCCACAAATAGATACAATTCCTGAAGACCAGTAAATGGCATTGGTTTTATTTTGACTAGTTTGCATCTTCCAAGCCCCTATCTGGAGATTTTACGTAATAGTCACCATATTTTAGGTAAGCTATTTTTCTTGGGTGTGTTAAACTCCGTTCTGGATTTTCGTAAAAAATCAATTTGGAAATGAAGAAGATCTTCTCTAAAATACACAAAAAAAGAGCCCGACAGCAACGATTGTATCGGGTTGATCAACTTACCTGTAAGCAATAATCATTGAAAAGAGCTTACGTAATGGACGCGCCAATTACTAAAGCTAATCCAATAGAGACACCTACACTAATAATCGCCACAGAAACATTACCCTTTTTCAATTCTTCTTCAACAGAAAACTTTCTAGTGAATAATTCAAATAATATATAGGCGATCACTTGAAGGACCACACCGATCCCGCCCCACAGTAATGTATCAAGTAATTGCGAGCTGTGATAGATAGAAAATGCGAGGACAATACAAATTCCTATCACTTTTCCTGTAATCGAAAGTGCTACTGCCTGGTTTCCACTTTGAATTTCATCCCAGTCCTTATATTTCCTTGTCATCATTTCAAAAATAACTAATCCAACAATGACAATCGCTACGGCAAGTACAAAATACATTAAGGTTAGTAAAATAGCTTCCATATGACTTCCTCCTTCTTCTATTTCCCAGCTCCAGGTCCGCCGCCGCGAACAGGCGAGCTTCCACTACGGATAGTTGGGGTTTGATTGCTTCCTTTAAAACTTCCACCTGATTTTCCATAACCGCCGTAGCAATTTTCAGGGTTTTGTTGACATCTTAGCTTCTGGGTATCGCCCCAGTCATTAGTACGCAACAGGTTATTCAATACCATGTATAGAAATAAGCCGTCAAAAAAGTCAGGACTATAATTATTTCGTACAAACTTATCGTTCGCTACTTCAATAAAGGTATTGGACGGGTTTTCTTCATCCTCTGTTATGATAACAAAAAGATTGTCATATACTAGAACTTGCTTTCCGTCCTTCCTCTCACTCATCTCCTCGGGTTGTTCATGGGATGTAATATTCGATGTTACGTCATCCATATCCCGATTTTCTGCAATGTAGATTTCTGAAAAATTCGCTGAGTCCCTTACGCTAGAAACAGTATCATAAATTCTATACTCATTGCTGATAAAGTCCACAATGTCATCTTTAAACAGCCCACCATTTCCTGATGAGCATGCAGATAGCAGTAGAGTAAAAGTGAGCAGGAGGCTAAGAAGTGGTTTTCTCATCGGTTCCCCCACTTTCTATTCAGTTTACGCCATTATTCTCGAGTTCTTTTCTTCTAAGCTCTGTTAAACACCGCTGTTACTTTCCGCAAATGGCTTCGCTTTCCGCGGGGCGACCTTGAGCCTCCTCGGGCTATGCCCTGCGGGGTCTCAAGTTTGTCGCTATACCCCCGCTGGAGTCTACGCCATTTGCTCCAATTCACAGCTAGAAGCCACCAAAAACTATATGTTTTCATTTTTTCAGTGGCCTCCACTACCTCCCGTAAGAGTCTACGCCTTTCGCTCCAATCAACAGCTAGGGGCATCGTAAAATCAACCCCAAGGTTTAACAAATCCTTATTCTACCAAGCTAGGAGAAGTTATTCTTTTCCAAGCTTTTTCTTCAATGCTGCAAGTTCATCATCAACGGCATTACCTTTGTCCAATGCTGCAAGTTCATCATCTAAGCTGCGGCTTGAGCTACGAAGGTCATCACTTGTTTCTGCCTCAGCTTCAAATCGCATTACTTTTTCCTCCATGCGCTCAAAGCCTTTTCGCCCTTCATCTCCACCGATGCTCGACATTGCACGATTCATTTTCGTTCTGGTTTTAGCAGATTCCGCTCTTGCCTTCAAGGAATCCTTCTTCAACTTCATTTCATTATATTCGCTTTTCATTTCGTCAAGCTTAGCTCTAAGTGCATCTGCATCTTTTTTCGCTATAATATGAGATTCTCTTAAGGAGTTAGCCGTCGAAAGATACGCATTTTTGTCCTCCAAAGCTCTTCTAGCCAAATCATCGTTTCCAGCTTCTAATGCTTTAATGGCTTGACTTTCACGCTGGTTCATCATCTTTTCAGCATCCTGAAGCTTCTTTTGCAACATCTTTTCGTTTGCAATTTGGTTCGCTACCGCCGTTTCAGCATCACGTATATCTGATTCCATTTCTCTCATAAATTGATCAAGCATTTTAACCGGATCTTCCGCCCGATCAAGCATAGAATTCAACTCAGAATCAACAACCGTTTTTACTCGTTTAAAAAATGCAAACATATCCATTCCTCCTATTTATTATTGGCCTGCAATAATTTTAATTTCAAATTCCTCTATCTCATAACCATGGCTTACTTCCACTTCAGTACCCCATATTTCAACAGATAAGAATTCTTCTTCTTCCTCATCACAGTAACCAAAATACTTACATTCCATATTGTTAACGTTTCTACCTCTGCCTTCACCATTGACTCTAGCTACACCCGACTCATCAAAGTAATACGTTTTACCATTATAGGTTAGTTCTTTAGGCAATGGCTCTTGCAACTTAAGTGTTACCTTCTGATATATCCCTACATTCAGCTCATCGTCCATTTCAGCACTAAGCCAGATGGTTTTATCGGGATGCTGAAGCTGGTAGGCAATCCACTCATAGCCATGAGAATTATAAGTCAATTTACCCACAACCTGATAATCCTCAAGGTCATATTCCACAATATCTCCCACTTCAATGGATAATATTGTTCTTTCCTTAACCTCCCGAACCACCTCTTTGTTTCCGAAAAGCTTTTTGAAAAAACTCATTACAACACCTCTATACTGTGAGATTTAGATTCACATACAATTATACGTCCTCATAAAAAGAAAGTTTCATTTTTAAGCGATTTATTTGATGCTTACTGATTAAGTATATAAGCAATTAGCTCTTGAGGCAATTATGGGTCTGGGTCATGGGGACAGGTCCCTCGACCCACTTTTCTTTAAGTTAGCAAAATCGCGTATTCAAACACTCAATTTCCCATAATTTCTGTTTCCTCGCTCACTACTTAAAGACACTAACTCTCTCCAAATTGCAGTTAGCATTCTTTCAACTCTCCTATCATTTCACTCTCGTAAAAACATTTCTTTCAATCTGCAAGGCCCTTGTCCCTTTCAAAATAGTTGTGTAGTCATATAAATAATTAAAGGGATAAAAGATACTATTTATTTTTAAGAAGTAGGTGAAATAGTAGATTACCTTTATATTGAGCAAGGAACATTTTTTTTGCCATTCAAGAGTGTGGATAGAACGATGTACGACTATTTAAAAAGGAGCAGATTCTTATGAAAAACAACAAAGAAGTAGTTTATTTTAATGCAGAAGGTCAGATGGTAGATAGGATTGACGTCGAGCAACAGACTTGCAGCGGTACGATTGAGTTTTGTGCCAGTACGATCGTTCCAGATGGTTTCACGTTTGAATTTAGCGGATTTGACAGCCTTAGCGTTTGTGTAGACGAAAGTGACCTGAGCTGTGCAACTAGAATTGAAGAGGTAATGGGGACCGCCCCAAACCCATGCGGGGGAACAATTACTTGCCAATTTAATATTGAGGCAATCCGTATTTTGGGTACTGTGAGACTTTTCATTAATATAGGAGATTTAATTCCCAACACACCAGGATTTCGTTTTGGACCACCTTGCAAACTTGGTTTGGGACAGGACGTATCTGTTAATCAGGTATTAGGATACATGTGCCCTCAAGGGTGCATTGATGATTGTGTGGATACTGCAGGGATAGGTGTATTCCGTCCTACCGTTACCATTGACGATTGTGGACGACAGGTTGTCACATTAAGAGGGACTTTATTCCTTACATTTCTTGGCTGTCAATAACAACCCTAAAGAGCCGGCTCACACTTAAGTGAGTCAACTTACATAAAAATTCTATGACCCTATCACTATCTTTCACATCAGCTTGTGAATTTTCACTCAATGTAGAATTGTTGGAATTTAAGTAAAAAAAACTATATTCATTGCATAGTTGGTGATAATACTGGCTATAATGCCTGATAGTTACTATTATCGGGAGGTGGACCATGTATCTTTTATTAGTTTTAGTAGTTTGGACTTTATTTGCTTATAAATTTATAGATTGGCATCGTGTAAAAGACCAATATCCTACAGTTTTATTTTTCATTGCCATCAACATGACGTATAACACCATTTATCATGACCAGTTACTTTGGGCGTTTCAGGGAATCACCGCAGAATGGCTAAACCATACGACGATTAATTTATTTTTCACGTTCTACATATGTCCGGTGACCTTAATTATTTTTTTCCAGCGTATGCCTGAAGCTCGAAATGCAAAGATTATCTATGTAGCAGTTTGGGTTATTTTTTACACCATTATTGAGGCATTATTTGCGCATAAAGCAATGTATGTCTACGGAGAGGGATGGAATAGCTGGCAAAATATCTGGTTAAACGCCATATTGTTTATGTTCTTACTCATTCATTATAGAAAACCAGCTGTGGCTCTTATTCTTGCAATACCAGCAGCAGCACTCTTCTATTTCATGTTTCCGGCTCCACTCTATTGATTAAACCATTCTTGAGGTGAAATTCTTATGTTAGTCCAAAATGTCTTTTCCACACCAGTCTTTTTGGTGCTACTATTGTTGACCTATCTGTCCATGGCGCTTTATTTATTTAGAGTTGATGGAAAAAAATATAAAAAGTAATGGTGAATACAAGCCGAAATATTCAAGTTCGAGGTATACCACTTGATATTTTGGCTTGTTCATTTTCTATATAGAATTAATAATACTTAGATTATATTGCTCGAAACACCCTATTAGCATTACACTATATTGTAATTTGGAAGGTGTGTGAATTGTAATGACGCTTATCAATGATTGGTGTGCTAATTTTAGGTCTAGCAATCTTGGTTATTGGGTTTGCAAAAAAAATTATGGTTGTAGCTAGTTTCTATTATTCCTCTTGCAATAGCTTCGTATCAAATCATTCTTCAGACTAGCCTATAAACATCAGGAATAACATCCCTGACGTTTTTTGGCTTTCGTCATTTCTTAAGTTCCTTTAGAGAATAAAATGTCCCCCGCCAGATTATGCCACCACGAACTGCAGTCAAAAGGGTAGCCCTGAAGATACTGAATATAAAAATGAGAGCTGTAATAGGAAAAACGATAAAGTATCGATTCGCTCCTTTGGTCATCTTATTTGCTGACTGATGATAGGAGAGAAAAATAAGCAAAATACTTATCAAGAACATGGCTTGCGGCATTCCCCTTGTAATAAACAGCGCGAGGAAAGGCCAAATCTGGGAAATGAATAGGCCGCAAATTGCAAATAGAACCATGGAATAACTATAAAAAAGGCCGGCGAATGTATTCTTTTCTAAACCCTTAAGCGCTGAACGCAAAGATGGATACCATTCCACCTCCAGCAATTTCTGTGCGAGGGCGAGGTGTTGACGCTTGCCAGCCTTTTTAATTTGAAGGCCAAGCATTAAATCATCGTCTGGTCGCATTCTGATATTTTGATGCGTTCCAACCTCCTCATATGCCTCTCGCGTTATCAGATTAAAAGCTCCGATTCCAATAGCAGCCTTGCTTTTCTCATCATTTGATTTCCAAGGTCTTTTAAAATAGGAGAAGCCAAACAGAAAGAAGGAAATGAATGCATTTGTCCAAAACCCCTTCCCTTTTAAGTTGGGAGCAAGTGTCAAATGTGCTAGTTTATATTGTTGAAAATAGGTGACTGCTTTCGTGACGGTGCTTTTTTCAAATATAATATCGGCATCAGTGAAAAGGAGGTACTCCCCATTGCTTACACTAAAGCCCTGATAAAGGGCATGGTTTTTTCCCAGCCACCCTTTTTCTATGGAATCAAGATGAATCACTGTCATTCTAGGTTCTTTTCGAGCTAAGCGGTCTATTATCGCTCCCGTTGCATCTGTGGATCTGTCGTTCACTACAATCCACTCGATAGAAGAATAGGATTGTGAGAATTGGGAAAGAAGACTCTCTTCTATCCTTTCTTCTTCATTCCTTGCAGCCACAATAATAGAGACAAGTGGACCATTTTGAAAGAGACTCTTATCCTCCACAACCTCTTCCATATTAGTTAACTTCTTCATTCCAGTAGAAGCGTCGAGCCATACCACAAACCAAAATAAACACGTCAAAACAGCCACGAACAGCATATGTCCACCTCCTTGTATCTTAATCTTAGCAGATTTTTTCTATGAAAGTTTTAATTTGATATTAACCGTAGCAATAATCATAAGTGATACAATGCTCGGTGTTCATTTCCTGAATATTCTGTTTTGTATAACTGCCATATGGTAAAATATAGATTAATAAATCGGGTGTGTGTGAGATGTTTGCTTACTTTTCTATCTTTTACCATCTGTGCAGCCATTTTCTTCTACTTTTCAAACGCTTTTTTTGAAGCAGCATCATGAAATCTATGGCGCAAAATTCATAAAGCTTACGATGTCGGTAGGCTACAAAAGGGAGGCTTTTAACAAACAGGCTCAACTTTTTAGGGGGAGCAAACACTTATTTGGCAGAAGCGAGATGATAGTAAACCTAGAGATCTATTAATGAGATTTGATAGAAAAAGAATTAAAAGGGGAAAATCGATGGAACTAAAAAAAGAAACTATAAGGTTAACAGTAGCAGTTATGTTTGCACTAATATTTATTGTTTTAATGGTCTTTTTCCCAAGGTCTCCGACAATTCATGGATACGGAATTGCAGGTACCCTTGATTTTAACTACCACTTTGATATGAATCTGTACAAAGAAAATATCAGCCAGTTCTTTCAGCACTTATGGATGGAAAAAAGCCTCGGTGGCACAAGATTCCAATTTACGACAGCAGAGGAGGAAATCCTGCGATATTATCCAAAAAGCCTTCTGGTAATTAGCATTGCATTTATTACTAGTCTTTGCTTAGGAATATGGAAGGGCATTTATGACTATAGAAACTTGCATACAAGAAAAAATATTATCGGCAACGGGACAACCTGGGTCTTTCAATCAATACCGGATTTTTTCCTTGTCATTTTATTTTTTTGGATTTCCTTTTATTTTCTTCCGCATGGGGAGATTTTCAGCAACAATAATTGGTACAGTTTTGCAGCTCCTGCTTTGCTGGCTTCCATCTATCCGATGATGTATGTGGCTAGATTAACGAATGTGTCCCTGCTTAATCAGGATGGACAGGATTATATACGAACGGCTTTTTCCAAAGGAAACTCGAGCTCCCAGGTAATTAAGAGGCACATCATGAAAAACAGCCTGGCTGATATTATTTCCCACCTGCCAACAATTATTATTGTCATCATATCTAATCTGCTGATGATTGAGTACTTGACAGGTTTTGAGGGCGCTGCAAACAGGCTATTTGTAGCTTTGGGTGGACGACAATCCTCCATAAGCACAGGTATGTCAGGAAGCATAGAAGCGGAACTTGTCCTCGGACTTGTCCTATGCTTTATGCTCACCGTACTATTTGTCCATATTTTAAAACTGTTCTTGCTGGCGAAATTTATAAAAAAAGGGGGGTGATTCACATATGTTACATAACAAATATCTGCTTACAGGTTCGATCATGCTATTTATCCTAGTATTTCTAACATTTATTGGTCCGTTTGTCCCTTATGTTAAAGAGGGAATAGAGGGAGCCCGTGTTCATTTCCCAGAGCCCGGGGTGATAGAGACCGCTCCGTTCCCACCTTCTGCCGATTTTCCTACCGGTTCCGACCGAGAAGGAAGAAATCTGCTCAGTGTATTGGTCGTAGGTGCGAAGGATACCTTGATGATAATTATATTTATTACCGTGATACGTTATTTCTTTGGAATCTTGCTTGGGATGATTGCTTCCTTTAAAGGAAGATTCATCTCTAATCTACTATATGTGTGGGATCAGACGTTTTCGAGTTTGCCGGTCATCTTTTTTGCAGTTCTTTTTTTCAACCTGCCTTTGCTGCTCTTTATGGAGAACAGGTTCTGGGTCGTCATATTCAGTATTGCTCTAGTTGAGGTGGGCAGAGTGGGTGTCTTGATGAAAGATCAGATCCTTCAAATAAAAAACAAGCCGTTTATAGATGCAGGAGTCACTATCGGGATGAAACCAATAGGACTTTCAGCAAATTACTATCTTCCTAATCTATTACCCTCTCTTGTTGTCAACTTCTGCTTTGACATGGGAAGGGTAGCCTTGATTATCGGGCAACTAGGAATATTATCGATCTTTGTTACCCAGGAATTTGTTCAATTGGCAAGTGGGTACAGTGAAATAAGGAATACCAGTTTCAACTGGCCAACTCTTTTAGGGGAAGCAAGGAAGGATATCTATACGGCATTATGGATTCCGATGAATGCCGCTGTAGCCATTATGTATCTCATCTTTACATTTAATATACTTGGCGAGGGATTGAGGCGATATTTTAATAAACTTACTGCATAACGTGGGAGCTGAATGCTAGAAGCAAAGCGGAACGAGGCTAGGTGAAAAAGGCGACCTTTAAGTTTACTTAACTTTATTAAGGTGGGTAGAATATCTCTTCTTTTATTCAAGGCTGTGTTAAAGTTGCGTGTTGATAAAAGTGCTATTCTAGCGATGATTGGAGCAAAAGGCGGAGACTCCAACGGGAGATAGCGGTAGACTGGAGACCCCGCAGGCACAGCCGAGGAGGCTCCAGCACCGCCCCGTGGAACGCGTAGCCTTTTGCGGAAATCAACAGCGGCGTTTAACACAGCCATTCAAAAAAAGACCCCATTTTGGTTAAAGGTAAAATTAAAGGTGCTTTTTTCAGCTCTGCTTCACACTTAAGATGGTTACTGTCACAAGGATTATCCCCATTCCTCCAAGCTGGGGCAATGTAAGCAGTTCACTCAGAACAAGGAAACCAAAAAGGGATGCAGTGACCGGTTCCACCATTGCAATGATGGAAGCCGCAGTCGGTGAGGTTCGTTTTAAACCGGCTACATATAAGAAGAATGACAGGCCCGCACCGAATACTCCTAAAAGAATCATCCAGAATAAGTCAGATGAGGAAAAGACGGAAACTGCTTCACTGTGGTCAATGAAAAACAGCATTATTATCGTAAAGACAAGGAATGCAATCGTTAGAATACCTTGTGGCTGTCCGTGCTTGGATGCATATTTAAACCCAAAGATAAACAATGCATACGATAAGCCTGCGCCTAACCCTGTAACAATTCCAAGCATCGTGATGTTGTCAGCGCCAATCTCGTAAACCTCTGTCAGCAATACTACTCCACCCATCACAAAACCAATAGCCAGCCATTTATAAAAGGAAGCCTTCTCAAGACGGAATAGAAAAGAAATAAGGAAAACAAAAATAGGCGCAGTGTACATCAATGTTGCTGCTACGGCAATACTGGCCTCTGAAATACTGACAAAATAAAAAGCCATATTACCAGCTACTCCAATACCTGCCACAACAGACCATAACAGCAGCTGCCTGTTCCACTTGCTTGGCTTGAACAAGAACCATATAAAAATGAAGAGTAACCCCACAGTTCCCCTATAAAAGGAAATCACCAAGGGATCCCATCCTTTATCCATTAAGAAGCCGCCAAGTCCTCCAGTAAGCCCCCATAATATTGCTGCTAGAATAACAAGCCATAACCCACCGAACCGCATAAAATTACCTCCACAGATCCTATTTCACATCCATAAAGATTGCTATACCTCTTACACACGGTTCTAAAACTTAATTTGGGCTGCTTGTTATCGGTCCAAGGTATTTTCATCATCCATCCTTCTTAAATTGCTACACCTGTAGGAAAACCACCTTCTAAACATTATATAATTTTTATAAAATAGCAATTTAAAAAGTATCCTAAACAGAACAGTTGTATCAGTTGATCTGTTTGATTTTTTAAATGGGTTCAATCAAACGTTTGTTTAAAAATCACTATGCTTATAAACTTTTAACCACAACTTTTCTTGCTATGAATCTAGAAAGATTCTGCAATCCTCCACTAAAAGCATCTCGGACCCAAGCCTTACCGGGGATTTCGAGTAAATTTCATGACAAAGTAGTATTATGGTATGATGTTTAAGTTGTATTTCTACCATATAACACATCTCCATTCAGCTAGGAAAAGAGGTATTTATGGACTCTACAAAATTAACGAGGCAACATTGGTTGCTCATTTTAACACTTTCTTTATTAACGTTTGTTCTTGGTACAAGCGAATTTGTGATAGTAGGAATCTTGACGGATATTTCTTCTAGCTTTGATATGTCAAATGCAAAAGCAGGTACACTTGTTTCTGCGTTTGCGATTACGTTTGCCATCGCAACCCCAATCGTGATGTCAGCAACTAGTCATTTTCCAAAGCGTAAATGGATGTTGTTTTTAATAGCGGCCTTCATTATCTTCAATGCTTTGTCCGCCATTTCGACAACCTACAGCATGCTACTCACTTTTCGAATAATGACGGCAATTGTTACGGGAGTTTTGATCTCTCTAGCCATGATTGTTGCAAGTGAAACCATGCCAGCAGCAAAGCGTGGACTTGCGATTTCATTCGTTTTCGGCGGCTTTACCCTTGCGAATGTGGTTGGCGTGCCAATTGGAACGGTGATGGCATCCTGGTTCAGCTGGAATGCCACTTTCATGTTGACTACTTTCCTTGGAGGAGTGGCCTTCCTGGCTTCCTTTTTCGTCCTGCCAGACAAGCTCAGCCAAATACGCAGTTCGATACGGGATCGGGTTTCTTTATTGACCAATCCACGAATACTGATCGCTTTTTTCATTCCTGCACTTGGATTCGGGGCAACCTACGTTGTATTTACGTACCTAGTTCCTATACTGAAGGAAATGGGAGCTCCTATCTACTCCATTAGCCTAATATTATTTGGTTATGGATTCATTTCGATTTTCAGCAACATCCTAGCCGGTAAAATCGCCAGCCACAATGCGATCGGCCGCCTTCGGTTTGTCTTTCTCGTGCAAGCCGTTGTTCTGACTAGCTTATTCTGGACAACCGGTCATTTTGTACTTGGACTTGTAAACATTGGAGTTATGTCTTTAATGGCTATTCTCTTGACAACATCCACACAACTTTACTTAATAGACCTTGCCGGAATCTATCAGCCAAAAGCCACTGGACTCGCTGCCTCCCTCATGCCTGTAGCAAGCAACGTCGGCATTGCCTTTGGTTCTGCCTTAGGTGGAGCCGTCTACCACCAGGGCAGCCTACTGAATGTCACCTGGGTTGCCGGTATCGTCGCAGTCTGTGCAAGTCTGCTTACTTTCCTTAGTTATTATTTGGATCAAAAAGAAAAGACTGCTTGAGGGTATCAACGCTTGGCATATATGAGGAGATGAAGAAAGTATCAAAGAATGTCCGTTATTCTTTGATACTTTTTTTTTGCTATTGGTGAATTAAGGCTACTTTTACTTAGGATAAGGTTAACGTCAGTGCAGCTTCCTTATAAGTTATCTTTTAACCTACTAGTAATTTATTTCTAAAATGTTTCCATCCGGGTCTATAACATAGAATACAGAATTTACGGAATCTCTTCTTACTTGAAAGTTTTGTGATTCTAATAGTCGATAATAATAAAAAATTTGCTTCGGGTTAGATTCCTGAATTGCCCTTGAGAGTGCTATAATAACCTCTTGGTTAGGCTTTAGAATTCTCCTATCTATATCATTTACTAATTTTAGTTTCTTCCTAGAACGGTGAAGTGCTGTTTTAATAGCTTCATTACTTACTCTTAACATTACAGCTATTTCTTTTGTTGTGTAGCCAAATACATCCTTCAAGGTAATAAGCATAGACTGTTTTAAAGGTAAGGTTGAAAGTAGAACTTCAATTAAACTATAATAATCTATAGAATTATCATACTCTTCTCCATATAAATCTTCATTAAAATGAACACTTTCTTTCTTTCTCCTCTTTTCATCGATAAAATGATTTTTAGCTACAGTACATAAAAATGAAAATGTAATCTCTCTTTGCGGTTCGGTATTTTTAATTTTATAAACCTTTAGCATCGTTTCTTGTACTAGATCCTCTGCTATCCAATGTGACCCTGACAACTTCAAGCAATATTTATAAAGTTTATTAATCTCAAACTCTAAACCTTCAAAAACCATATCTTGTCACCTTTATATAAAAATTTTATTTATAAGTGTAACTTTTTCACTATTATATACGTTATAAGTAGGAATTTCATTTTAAGGAGGAAAATAATGTTTAAAGTAGGTAGTATATTTATTCCAGTTACAAACATTGAAAGATCTACAGATTGGTATGTAAAATTTCTTGGTGTAAAAAAAATTGATAGTTGGGAAAATGGTGCTGGCTTTTATTTACCAATAGGGTCAACACAATTAGCTTTGGTTAAAGTTGAATCCCCACAGTCCACTGAGTTTGTCACAAAAGGTAACCAGAAGAATTCTTATTATAATTTTATCGTTGATGATATTGAAACTGCCCATCAGCATTTTAAAAACAATGGCATAGTTACATCCGAAATCGATGATTTTGGTGGGATGAAATTTTTTGATTTCTATGACTTAGATGGTAACCCTTTTAGTGTGGTAAATGAAGTTGACGGGTCCCCATACCACTCAGATAATGTTAAAAAAATGCAAGAAAGAGATATGCAGAATAAATAAATGCTTTCTTTACCAGCAGGAAAGCTTTTGTATTGATGTGCACTTCTTTAATGACAGAGTCCCTTTATCCACCTCTTTGTTCCTATCAAAACCACTCATGGCTATGGGATTTTGTATAATTTTAAGTGTCTGACGAATGACCGACTTGCCTACATTTAATTCTTCAAAAGATAACACTATAAGAAAAGAATACTTTCTAACGGAAGCCGGTCACATGCACTTCTATTTGAAATAAAAAGGTTGAAAGAAATAATATCATGGCTTGTAAATGGTGGAGGGGGATTAAGGATGACTAAAATAGTACGACGTAATATTTTCAAGAATGTATTTCTGGACTATGAAAAAGAAGAGAATTGGATAAACAATATGTGCAAACAAGGACAGGCACTTAGTAAAATTACTAATAATTATTATTATTTTGAGGCATGTGAACCAGGGGAATTCTCGTATCGAATTGAATTCTTAAAAGAAGCAACAACCCCAGAAAAAGACACTGACTTAGACTTTATGAATGAGATGGAGATTGAGCATATCGCTGCCATTAACAGATGGCAGTATTTTAGAAGAAAAGCCCTATTAGGTGAGTTTGCTATTTATTCAGATATACAATCAAAAATAGATCATTATCAAAGGATTAACATCATCTGGTATATACTAGCAGTTATATTTATATTACCGACATTTTTTTTAATATCTGATCTAATTGTAAGTTCTTTTATTGAGATGGAAATAAACCTCTCAGATGCATTAATGAATATTACTCTCTTAATTATTGGACTATTTTTCCTCAAAAAAGCACTACCGCTCACAAAGAGAATTAGTGTTTTAAAAAAAGATCAGAATCTTTATGACTAACCCTGTTCGTCAGAAGAAAATTTCAATCATTTCTTTGCTTATAACTTTTAACTTCAAACCCCTTCTCTATTGCTATCGAAAATTTGCTTATTCTAAGGACGTGAGGAACGTTCATATGTTACACTTTTTCATGAAATAGAGGCTGTGTTAAACACCGCTATTGATTTCACCAAAAGACTTAGCTTTCCAATGGGCTGTGCTGGAGAAACACTCAACACTCATCCTTTTAACAGAGCTAAAACAAAAAAAATGCAAAGAGACTGGCCCTCCCGCCTCCTTTTCAACATAGAAGCAGCAGAAGAAGGAAATTTGAATATAAATTTCGAAGATATTTCACAAAAACAAAAAAACTTCCTTCTTGCTAGGGCATTCAAAAATTTTGCGATGTATGAAAATATTAAGATGTTCTTCTAATTACATAGTGATAGTACACTACATAGAGCTTCTATAATTGAGCAAAACTTCCGAATGTCCCAGATTAGAACCGTCCCCTTGCTTTCTTGCTTTTCATAATGTATAGCCCATTTCTATACGCACTTCATTCTTCTTTACATCTTCATTTGAATAAGAAATATTATTAAATCCAATTAATTCAAAACCATTTTTCTTATAGAATTGGATGGCTGGATAATTAGATGTTTGCGTTTCTAAGGTAATCGCTCTGACACTCAACTCTATTGCTCTCTTTTTAGCTACTTCAATTAAACTACTACCAATCCCATTTTTCTTGAATCGATTATCTACATATAAATCATGAATTAATAATGTATTATTCCATTCCATATGTTGTATTACCATAACAGCAGCTTCTTCTTCGTTAAGCTCCGCCAAAAAAACCTCCGAACCTTCCTTATATGGCTCAAAGATTTCTTCTTCATAATTTTTTTCAAAAAGCTCTTTAAAAGTTCCTTCTATTAAAGAGAAATTCCAACCCTTGTCATTACTTTCAAAATAGAATTCATAATATTTCTCTGACGTATATTTATAAAATACTTTTTTACCTGTAGGATAATTTTTCTGATAGATTTGTCGAATAGTTACCATAGTGATCTCTCCTAAATCTATATTTAAAAACCTCATTTACTGGTACGGTTCAGCATTTTGGTTGTAGTAAAACAGATATTGCTACCTTATTGATTATAATAATCCCAAACTCTCAATAAGCAAGTAAATCCCTGTAAACAATAAGATTATATATGTAAATATACGAAAACCATTTTGATTAATCCTTTTAAATAATAGTTGTCCCAAATACAATCCTATAAATACCAAAGGTAAGGCCCATAAACTTGATAACCAGATTGTCTTATTTGTTCCAGCAAAAATCACTTGGATGATTAAACTAACAAAGTATATAAATAAATAAAAGGCTAGTGTAGTACCTCTTAATTTTTCTTTTTGAGTATCTGTTCCTGAAAAATATAATAATAATGGCGGTCCGGGCATACCTATACTTGTTGTGAATGAACCTGATAGTCCACCAACAATTAAATCTCTCTTCTTATTTTGATTAATTCGAAACTTAAGAATGAGCATTATTGTTAATACTAAGATAATAAGACTCACTCCCAACTTTAATCTATTTATATCAACTAACAAGAAAATCATAATTCCAATGGGCAGACCAGTAACACTTCCTATCACAAATCTTCGAAGGATGCCAAAATCAATATCCTTTCTAATTTTCATTATTAATGCACTAGAAATAATTAAAGACAATATTAAGTTTATTTGAATTGCCTCAATTGGTTCAAATATTAAAAGAAGAAATGGAGTAGCCAAAATTGAAAATCCAAATCCTGTACTCGTTTGAAGTACGGAAGCGATTAAAATGATTATAATAAATGCGATTATCTCCATAAAACACCCACTTTCCTATAACAAAAAAAGATACCGTTAATAAACAGTATCTCTTCTACAACTATTTTAACATTCCATTAATTTTTCGACTATCCAAAACTAATTCCACTCTTCGTTTTACCACTATTTGTGGTACAGTTCACCGTGGTTAATTAAGAGGCAAAAACAGCATTGGTTGAGCAATCCAATGTTGTTTTATTATCTCTTCCAAGCTTGTAGATTAGATCTGGTGGAAAAAATGGTCGATTCATCTACTCTTTAAAGCGTAAGCTTGCGATCACCTGTCCCCTTGTCCCTTTTCACTTCCGTTTACTTACTTATATTTATTTAATATATCTTCTGGAATATGACAATAATCATTTGGACATCTTGCTAACCTATCTTGATGTTCTTCTGCACTTCTCACATAGTTTGTAAGAGGTAATACTTCAACAACGATGAGGTCATAATCCTTTCTCTCACTAAGAAACGCGTTCGCCTCTTGTAAGTGTTCAGGCTTTTCACTATATACTCCTGTTCTGTATTTCTCACCAACATCCTGTCCTTGTTTATTCAAACTATAAGGATCAATAATTTCAAATAAGTATCCCATTAAATCCGTAATCGTTACAACTTTGGGATCAAATTCTGTTTTTACACATTCCGCATAGCCATCATAATCACCCTCAAGAATATGAGTTGTTCCATTCGCTCTTCCCGCTTCTGTAAATGTCACACCCGGTAAAGTTTTTATAAACGCTTGTACTCCCCATAAACATCCGCCTGCAAAATAGACTACTTCCATATTGACTCTCCTCTTTGTTTAAAACACCAATATTTATTCTAAGTAATTAAAAAAATAAAAAACTGCAGTTACTAATGTTACCGTTCCACCATGATTAATTCTGAAAAAACATAAAACAGAGGCATTAACACCTCTGTTTAACCTTTTCGAGAATTACTCCATTTCACTGTCCCCGTCTGTTCCCATCAACCTTCTCTTTCAAAATTATCAAGCAATGCCCGCACTTCATCTGTTGATTTCGTGTTCATCAGTTGGTTTCTTAAGTTGCCAGCTCCACTGAATCCTTTGACATAAATTTTGAAAAAGCGATGAAGTCCTGAGATAGAACGTGGTACTTCTTCTGCATATTGATCTTGAAGATCAAGCTGCAGTCTTAAGAGATCCAGGTATTCTTTACTGGTATGCTCTTTTGGCTCTTTTTCAAAAGCAAAGGGATTTTTAAAAATACCTCGACCGATCATAACGCCATCAATGCCATATTTTTCAGCAAGCTGCAACCCTACTTGGCGGTCAGGGATGTCTCCATTAATTGTTAGCAGCGTATTTGGTGCGATACGGTCACGTAATTTTTTGACTTCCGGTATTAGCTCCCAATGCGCATCTACTTGGCTCATTTCCTTTCTTGTACGTAAATGAATAGAAAGATTCGCAATATCCTGTTCGAGAATATGTGTTAGCCACTCCTCCCACTCATTTAGCTCGTTAAAGCCAAGTCGTGTTTTCACGCTGACAGGCAGGCCGCCCGCTTTTGCCGCTTGAATAAGTTCTGCCGCAACGTCAGGACGAAGAATAAGGCCACTACCTTTCCCTCTCGTTGCCACATTCGGTACAGGGCAGCCCATATTAATATCGATGCCTTTAAATCCTAGCTCTGCCATGCCAATACTCATTTGACGAAAATACTCGGGATTATCTCCCCAAATATGTGCCACCATTGGCTGTTCATCTTCTGTAAAAGTCAAACGTCCACGCACACTTTTCATGCCCTCTGGGTGACAATAGCTGTCTGAGTTCGTAAACTCTGTGAAAAACACATCCGGTCTACCGGCTTCCCTTACTACGTGACGAAAAACGACATCTGTCACATCCTCCATTGGTGCAAGTACAAAAAACGGTCGTGGTAAATCACGCCAAAAATTATCTATCATTTCAAACTCAAATCCTCTCACTATGGATACAACTTCTAACTTTCAGGCAAATGTTCCATTCTTCTACACTTATCTCATGCTTAGTATCAATTACGAGTACTGTTAGACATTTACTATTTGTGAAAAACTATTCTAAAATCGATAATGTTTATTTTAACGGATTTCGGTCCTTAATGGTATTTTTACAAACAAAAAAGCAGATGGTATAGATTTCCTCTATATCAAATACTTTTCTATCAGAGAATTGGGGCAATTCTTATGGATCAGTCGAAAGTTGAAAATAAAAATCAAAGAGTTTGCAGATGAGACTTTTGAAGAGTTTCGAGATGGTTAAAGGAACAATAAACCATTTGAGGTGTGTAATATTGTCAGAAGATATAGGGTGGGTAGAACTTAGTACAAGTAGTTAGGATGTATAAAATATACTCCTACAGAACGCCTATCATTTAAATGATGGTATAAAGTTTCGTTTCAATCATTTCTTTATGTGCCTGCTCGTTATCACGTTTCATAATATTTAGTATGTCTTTTAGTTCATCCTGTTCTTTTTTCACCGTTGCTATGTCTGCTTTTATTTCTCCTTGATTTACTTTCAATTCAACTATATCTCTATTCATTTCTCCTTGATTTCCTTTCAATCCAATTATATCTCTATTCATTTCTTCTTGTCCTACTTTCAATCCAATTATATCTCTATTCATTTCTTCCTGTGTTGCCTTCATGCTTCCTACCATTTGAATCAATTGAGACAACATGTCCTCCATTTTATTAAAACGCTCTTCCATTTTCTTCACCTCCTTTATTGATAGTATAATGCAGAAAATAATCGGTGAAAAGAAGGAATGATGGGGCGGTTTCCCCATCAAACTTTATCCCTATGCATCTTCCACAACTCTAGCCACTTCATGACCGCACTTTTTGCATTTTCCTCTTAAAAGAATTCCAAATTGATCATCTACAATTGTAAACTTATCAATTGTAGCAACATCTGTACAATGTGCACAAAAAACGTTATTTCTTAGTTGACTTCTGATCTCTTTAGGAATAGAAAGCCATTTTTTATTTGCATCCATTTAACAACAACCTTCTTTCGTTAGAATTAAATTAATATCTCTGCGCTTATTACGGCATCTGTTCCCCCTGACGCTTTTCCTTTATAAAAAGCACTCCAATTAAGCCGAAAAAAGAGAAGATTACGGGAACGAAGAAACCGTAGTAGTATCCAATCCCTATGCTACCAGAAGTTGACTGAAAATGATCCAATATAGATCCAATAATGCTAGGCAGCAATACGGCACTTAGAAATCCACCCGTATTCGCAAACCCCGAAACAATGCCGGTTTCTGTGATAGGAAAAGATTGACGGACGACTGCAAAGGTTAAGGAATTTGACCCAAATCCAAAGCCAATGATAAAGAAAAGCAGAACGAGTAAGGATAATGGTGGATGCCCTTTAAATAGAAGAAAGCTAGACCAACACAATAGAACGGTAAGATGGAAAAAAATATATGGCCGTTTAATGGTACCTAAACAACTAGAAATCCAGCCAATTAGAGGTGCCCCAATAAGTGCTCCAACGAGACTAAACATAATAAGCTTACTTGCACCTAAGCGTGTCATTTCATACACATCCATTGCATACGGCACTGCCCACGAACCGATAAACCCGATATACCCTCCGACAAGCCCAAAGTGACAAAGGAATAATGCCCACGCCTGCCGATTCGAAAGGATTCTTCTTAGTAAAACAGCTATTTTTTCATGCTGTATTTTATTTGTTACTATTAGCGATCGATTCGATTTTTTCACAAGTATATAGTAAAGAAAAATATTACATAAACATAAGAGTACTCCAGCTGAAAGAAATGCTCCCCTCCAGCCAAGTAAGACAATCAATACGGAAAAAGGAAAAGTTGCCACAAGGAAACCCATGCTTCCTGTCATTCCTGCAAACCCAATTAGTCGCGTAAATTCCTTTTGGTTAAACCATTGGCTTAAAATCAAGATCATACTTACCCAGATTGTCGCATCCCCTATTCCCGTAAGTATTCTAGCAAAAAGCAGGACAAATTCATGTGGACTAAGACTATAAATGACGGTACCTATCCCTGTAAGAGCGGTACCTATAACAATAAGTAAATTAGGCCCGTAACGATCAGCCAAAATCCCCATTGGAATTTGCAAGCCTGTGTACACAAAAAATTGGATGCTTATTATTAATCCAACCGTTGATGCTGTTACACTAAAATCTGTCATCAACCTATCTGTAATTAATCCCGGAGCCGTTCGCTGGCTCGAAATTAATAAATAGGTAAACAATACAGAAGTAAATATAACCCACCTTAATTTACCATTTTGTTTGTCCAATACTATCTACTCCTGTTAGCTTTTACCTTATATATATGGGTTTCGTGTAACAGTAGTAACATTAATTATCTATTAATCCATTAAAAAAGTATGTCCTTTTATGAATTGCTTGATTTGGCGATTAAACAATACCATAAAGAACATACTTTTTCTTTTTTACTATTTTCATTAGAAAGGGCTCAATAGGCCATTACATAGCCATTTCGTTCCCCTATGCTTTGGAAGCAGAGAGCCGTCCCCTGCTTCCATTACTTCCTCCCATTCATTTCAACCGTTTCATTAACACCTGCTTCTTCTGCACTTTGCCCTGTGATGCGTTTCAACATAAAGGCCGCTTTTTTCGTAAAACTTCCGGATTCCCAATATTCGGCTGCTTCCGCCTTTACTTTAATCAGGACAACGCTTGAATCATCATAAGAAGTCTGCATAATCTGCTCGTATACTTTGCTCCACAGTTCCTTTTTCTTTCCTAGATCCTCAACAATTTCCGCTCTGCCGCGGACAGAAACATAGGATTTGCCTGCATAAGTGACATTGACACCCTGCTCGTGTAAAATTTCTTCATATTTATCTGTCTCTTTTTTAGTAAAAAACCATAAGTCCCCATCGAACTCCACTTCTTGTGTTTTCATAGGGCGAGAAACAAGCCCTTCTTCAGAAACCGTAGTCAACATGGCCGTGTCAATATCTTTAATTAACTCTCTTAGCGTTTCTATTTGTTCTTGCATATTAAATAGTCCTCCTTCTCATAAAGCTTTATAGATGTATATTACCCCTTATACAATCATTTAAAGTATTCGATTAAAAAACTAAGTGAGAGAGGTTAGGGGACAAGGTGACAGGTATAAAATCAACCATACATAGATAAATTGGGACACTGTACCTGTCCCTCTGGCCCTTAAATGGTAAAACAATAGGAAAACGTGAGGACCTTCCCCGTTTTTCTAATTGAATAGTCTCCTTGTACTGTGAAATAGATATTTATAAATTTCACATAAAAGTTTAGATTTTTGCCAACCTATATTTAGGGAGGTGAAATACTTATGAATAATAAATTAGATAAAATAATTGAATTATCAGCGTGGATCATAACGTCGATATTATTAATTAAATATGTTCCTAAAAACAGAGTACGGGAAGCCCATACATCCTTTTTGTTTAAACAAGTCATTACATGGCTTTTCGGTTTACTTGTAGTTGAAAAAGGTCTAATTTCATATCCTAATCGTCTATTCTTTAAAAAAACAATCAAATCGAGCTTTACATTTGAATACTTTGTTTATCCTGCGTTATGCTCATTATTCAATTTATATTATCCAGAAAAGAGTAATAATGTTGTAAAACTAATTTATTACTTTATCCATACATCTATAATTACATGTTTCGAAATATTTGCTGTTAAATACACTAACATAATTAAGTATAACAATTGGACATGGTATTGGAGCTTTATAACAATGTGGTTATCTTATTACATATCACGCATTTACCATAGATGGTTTTATAAAAGTAGATCTATTAACAATAGAATTTTCTACAATATTTTTAAATACTCGAAGGAGTAGACAGGAATTTCACAAATTCCCTACTCTTTTTTTGTTGCATTTTATGATTCTGTGTAGCAAATGACTTTGATATTTGGAGAGAATCCTCCCCTGCTTTCACAAAGATGGGACGAGAATGAGCGTAGCGAAAAAGTATAATTTTCAGAAATATCTTTTTAATTATTAATTCACGGTGGTCATGTTAGACTTACACCGTACATGAGAGAAGTACAATTGCCTTTCCTGAAAAGAAAAACATTTTCTTTTAAGCTATGTTTCTAGTTAAATGAATGGAGGAGAAACTAATGAAGCACTTATTACTCAGATGGAATCAAATCAGCCTTGTTAAACGAATATTAATTGGTATTGTTGCCGGTATCTTATTAGCTGTAACGATTCCAGATGCGGCGAACTGGGTCACTATTTTTGGTTCCTTATTTGTAGGAGCATTAAAGGCCGTTGCACCGATACTAGTGTTGTTCTTAGTGATGTCAGCCATCTCTAAGCTTAAGAGTGACAACCAAACAAATATGAAGTCCATCATTACTCTTTATGGAATAAGTACATTGTCAGCCGGGTTTATAGCAGTTGTTGCAAGTTTTATTTTCCCAGTTAATTTATCCCTTGGTACAGGTGCAGAAGGCCTTACACCTCCGGGCGGAATTGTTGAAGTACTTCAAACATTACTGTTAAATATCGTTGATAACCCAATAAATGCTCTAATAAACGCCAACTATATTGGCATACTTACCTGGGCAGTACTCCTTGGTCTTGCGTTAAGAAGTGCGAGTGACAGCACAAAAGAAATGCTGGTTAGTTTTTCTAATGCCATCTCTCAACTAGTAAAATGGGTTATTAATCTAGCACCTATTGGAATTATGGGACTCGTGTTTGATGCGATTGTAGCAAATGGCCTTTCAGCCTTGCTTGGGTATGGAAAATTACTAGCTGTTTTACTCGGTTGTATGTTCTTTATCGCTCTTGTGGTTAATCCACTTATTGTATATATCAACATCCGAAGAAATCCGTATCCTCTTGTTTTCAGAGCTTTAAGAGAAAGTGCTATTACAGCATTCTTTACACGTAGCTCAGCTGCAAACATTCCAGTTAATATGAGCTTATGTGAAAAACTTGGCTTAAATAAAGATACGTATTCAGTATCGATTCCATTAGGCGCTACCATCAATATGTCCGGGGCAGCCGTTACGATTTCCGTGTTAACTCTTGCAGCCGTCCATACATTAGGTATCCCGGTTGATTTTGGAACTGCTCTTATTCTGTGCGTCCTAGCAGCTGTATCTGCGGCAGGAGCATCTGGTGTAGCCGGTGGATCACTACTTCTTATTCCTCTAGCATCTAGTTTATTTGGAATTCCAAATGATATTGCGATGCAGGTCGTGGCTGTTGGTTTTATTGTCGGTGTTTTACAGGACTCTTGTGAAACTGCGCTTAATTCTTCTTCTGACGTTATTTTCACAGCAACAGCTGAATATAGAAAAATGCGTAGAGACGGAAAAGAAATCAATATTAACGCCAGGGATTCACATTTATAGTAGATTGGTTAATTGGAAATGTAGTTTTTAACTCCCCCAGGACACGTTGTCTTCCTCCAACGGTTCCGGGGGGCTTTTTTATATATACCGAAAAACAAGGAAATAAGGATGAGTGGGATATATTTAATATGCATGCCAGGTTAAAGGTTATTTTTTGCTCGTTTTTAGTTTGAGCTTGTTTACGTGTGCATGGGGACGGTTCCCCGCTTCCAAGGAAGGACAAGGGGAAACCTCTAGCCCTTCGCTGGTTAACTGAAACTACTAATATAATTTGATAGAAATCGTGGCATAGTTCTCATATAAAAAAGTATGATCTTCTATGCATTGTTTGGTTTGGAGATTAAACAATACCATAAAGAACATACTTTTTCTTTTTTTACTATTTTCATTAGAAAGGACTCAAAAGTCTATTACATAGCAATTTCGTTCTTCTCTGCTTCGGAAGCAGAGAACCGTCCCCTGCTTCCTTGCTTCCACTACCTCGGAAGTTTCAGCACCGTTCCATCGCTTCCTTGCCATTTGGTGATGGATTGGATGTCGAGGTGGTATTTGGTACTGCTGTCCGGCAGTGTTGTTTGGATGGTGAAGGTGCCATCGCTTTCGATGCTGGTATAGATAGTTTCGGGTGTCACCCATTCTTTGTCGGTTGTGATTTCACTTGTCATGCTTTCGATGTTCTGGATGTTTGTTTTTCCAGAGATGGTCACAACCTTCGTGCTGCCATTTCCAGGTTCTGAAGTAACAGATTCGATTGTCCAATCATTCAGCTTCACATTGGCCGATTGATCTGTCAGTTCAAACTGCGTGTTGTCTGGCTCCTGAAGCCGGAAGCCTTCGATTTGGAGGGACAACTCTTCGCCAGCTTTCAAATATTCGTCTGCCGGCATTCCCTCCACCCGATTAGCAAATTCAAATTCCATTGTAAAGGCTTGCCCCATATTCGAATGCAAGGTTCTGCCATCAACCTTTAGTTTCTTTCCATCTTCGGTAACCACAAATAATTCCGGTTCAATAATGGGATAGACATCCGATTCATTCCCCCGTCCCTTCACAATGGTTTGTAGCCGTTCATTCTCAGCTCTACTATAATCGGCTTGCAGCGTCAGCCTGTAGGCATTCTGTGAGGTTTCCCACTCTAAGACTTCTGTACGGAAATTATCATATTCCAACGTTTCCTGGATAGGGTGTTTTGCGGCATTCGCTTTCGCCTCCGTTAGATCCACAGGAATGTTCACTTTCCAGTCTCCATCCCTCATAAAGAATTCATCGAAATGAATTTCAACATGAATATTGTCCGGAAGAATGTCGATTTCTGCAGGCTTGATGACAAAAGAGCTTTGACCTTCGCCTTTTGAAATTTCCCTAAAAGGCAGCTCCACTCCCTTATCATCCGTAATTTTCCCTCTAGGTAACGGCCAATGATCCTTCTCCACTTGACTAAGGTGAACGACATTATTTTTTCTAAGATATTCCTCCAGCAGCTCTTCGTCTGGTATCACTTCATAGAATACTTCTATCTTTAATGGGCTGGCGCTGACATGATGAACCAAAATCTGCACTCCATCCACATAACGAGTATCTTTCATTTCTTCTACTGGCGTTTGGATATCATTTCCGCCAGTATTCGGCTGCGCTCCGCCGTAAAACGCTGCCCCTACTCCAAATGCCAGCACAATGCTTGCTGCAGTAATCAACTGATAGGTCCAGTTCCACCTTTTCTTTTTGGCCGGATAGGGCGCAAGCTTACTTAGCACTTCCTCATCAAAGCCTACAGGCAGCACTGGTGAGTTGATGGCTTGCTCCAAAAAATGATCCTCCCGTTCCAAAGCTGCGACCACATCCCGGCAGGAAGGGCAAAATTCAAGATGCTTGTCGATTTTAATTTTTTCTTCCTGGCCTAATACACCATCCACATAGGCAGCCAGCTTATCGGTTTTGATACATTTCATGAAAATAACCCCCTTCCTTGCGTTCCATGTTCTCCCGCATTTTTTTCTTAGCCCTGTGAATTTTGTTTGCCACAGTCTGAACCGGGATATCTAGCATTTCCCCGATTTCCTCATAGCTCAAATCGTTGGTGTATTTCAGAAGTACAACAAGGCGATCCTCTTTTGATAAAATAGCCAAGAGCTTCTCAAGGTGCTTGTATTTTTCCTTCTGGAGGTAGACAATTTCTGGTGTGAGACTGCCACTCTCCTTCTCATCCAAAAACTCAACCGTTTCCAGTTTCTTTTTACGGAACGTGTCCATGCAATGATTAACGGATACCCTGTAAAGCCAACTCGAAAAGCTCCCTTTCCGGTCATATTTGCCTAGCTGCTGATAGACCTTGATAAAACACTCCTGCACCAGATCCTTCGCGTCCTCAGGGTTCTTCACCATCCTGAGCACTACCGCATAAAGTCTGTTTTTATAACGATTTATAATAAAAGCAAACGCCTGCTTATTCCCGGCAAGCACCTGCTCCAGAAAATAAATATCATCCTGCTGCTCCAAAATCACATCCCCCTTCTGCTTCGATTCTCTCTAACTATTATAACGGGTGGAATGGAGAAAAAATTTCAAAAAAAGAAAAAAACAAAAGGGAGATGGCCCTTTTCTTCAAGCTAAAAAAAACAGCCATTCCTAAATGGAACGACTGTATTCCTTATTCCGTTAATACACCAGATTAATTTAATAACCATTTTTGGAAACGCCCCCGTGTTTCCCGCTTGACATATTTTTCTAAGCACTATAATATGGGGATGAATTAAATATATGCACTAGGGGTGTTATTTAACTGAGATGAGTATCTACTCAAACCCTTTGAACCTGAACTAGTTGAAACTAGCGTAGGAAAGTGTAAAACTCTAATACATACTTAAAGAGCGATGTGCTTTTTTCTTAATATGTAGTTATTTGTTTTTACGCAACATTCCTATGGGAAGGTTGCGTATTTTTATTTTATCTATCATTTTATTATGTATGTTTCATCAAAATTTAAAGATATGGGGGTTGTTATGATGACAAGAACAGTACTAGTAACAGGCGGTAGTAGAGGTTTAGGGGCAGCAATTGTAAAAACATTGGCACAACAAGGGTTTCAAGTGGTTATTAATTATTATAAAAGCAAAGATGCTGCGGAGAAGCTAGTTTCCGAGATTGGCGAAGAGAATTCAATTGCCATTCAGGCTGATGTAACAAATCGTAAAGAAGTAGAGGCAATGACAAAAAAAGCAACGGAATATTTTGGTCAAATAGATGTTGTAGTCAACAATGCGTTAGTAGACTTCAAGTTTGATCCAAACGAACAGAAACCCTTCACAGAACTAACCTGGGATGATTATCAAAGACAGCTGGATGGTACTCTTAAAGCAGCATTTAATGTAATTCAGAGCGTCTTACCTCAATTTATGGAACGACAAAATGGAAGTATCATCAGTATAGGTACTAATTTATATCAAAATCCTGTTGTACCCTACCACGAATATACAACAGCTAAAGCTGGATTAATAGGTTTTACACGTAATATCGCATCTGAATTAGGAAGATATGGTATAAAAGCGAATGTAGTTTCCGGTGGATTATTAAAAACGACTGATGCCAGTGCTGTAACAACACCAGAAGTATTCGATCTAATTGCTCAATCAACGCCATTGAAGAAGGTTACCACACCTCAAGATGTAGCCAATATGGTCGCTTATTTATCTTCGGAAAATGCGAACGGTATTACAGGTCAAAACTTTACAGTAGATGGCGGTTTGACAATGAATTAATAGCATAAATCACCAGGATAAACTTCAAAAGAAACACTATTCAAAACAATCAGTGATGATATTTTTTGAGGTGTAAACAAATGGTAAAAACGAAAGAAAAACATCTAAACTTAGGTGTTTTGCTGTATGGTTGTGGACATCATCAAGCTGCTTGGTTAATGCCTGACTCAAGCGTGGAACGTATCGGAGACATCTCTTATTATCAGTCTTTGGCACAGTTAGCAGAAAAAGGTTACTTTGACGCAGTATTCTTTGCTGATAATCAATCATTCCAAGGTAAAGATCCTAGTGATATGCCGGCATTTTGGTTTGATCCGATAGTCAATTTAACTGCCATTTCTCAAGTGACAAATCATGTGGGATTAGTTTCAACAATTTCAAGTACTTTTTCTAATCCTTTCACAGCTTCACGCCAACTATTAAGTTTAGATCATATTACAAAAGGACGTGTTGGTTGGAATCTCGTTACATCCATGACTGATTTAGAGGCATTAAATCATAGCATGGATGAACTGCCTTCTCATGACAAACGATATGAGAAAGCTGATGAATTCGCTGCTCTAATGAATAAATTATTTCTTTCATGGGACAGTAATGAGTTTTTGCATCAGCGAGAAGAAAGAAAATTGATCAATCCCTTAAACATTCAGCCCATTAATCACGAGGGTACTTATTTTAAAGTGCATGGCCCCTCCACTACGCCAAAAAGTCCGCAAGGCAAACCAGTATCAATGCAAGCAGGGGCATCTAAACAAGGCATCGCATTAGCCGCCAAATATGCCGATGCTGTTTATTCCGTCTCGTGGAACCTAAAGCAAGCAAAAAAATTCCGCGAAAAATTAGATAGACAAAGCGAAGGCAGCAATAGACATATTAAAGTATTTCCAGGCTTAGTAACCTATGTCGGTCATACTCATGAAGAAGCTTTGGCCAAAAAATCAGCATTAGATGAACAATTACCACTTGCAATAGCTTTAAAACAGTTAAGCTTCTTTATTCAGCAAGATTGTTCTAATTGGGAAATTGATAAGGAAGTACCTCCATTACCCCCAATAGAAGAATTCACTGGTCCAGTTGGACGTTACGAAACAATACTAGAAATTATTAATGACACACAACCTACAGTAAGAGAATTATTAGGATATCTTAATGCAGGTGGGGGACATCACACGCTGATAGGTACACCCCATGAAATAGTGGATCAGATGGAAGTCTGGTTTGAAGCAGGTGTGGCTGATGGATTTAATCTTATGCCTCCTACACTACCTGATAGTTTAGAAGACTTTGTTGAACTGATTGTTCCTGAAATGCAAAGAAGAGGTATTTTCAGAAAAAAATATGAAGGTCACACCTTCCGTGAACTTTTAGGATTACCCCTGTAGAATCCTTAAAGCACGGGGGTGGTTCTTGAAGGATGTACATGTCTCAGATATATAAGGAGCGGGACACTGTACCTGTCCGAGGCCACTGAAAAAGTACATAATTTTAGGTTTGAGTTAAACACCGCTGTTCCTTTCCGCAAATGGCTTCGCTTATCCAGAGGGCGACCTTGAGCCTCCTCGGGCTATGCCCTGCGGGGTCTCAAGCTTGTCGCTACTCCCCCGCTGGAGTCTACGCCTTTTGCTCCAATCCACAGCTTGAAGCCACCTAAACTATATGTTTTCAGTTTTTCAGTGGCCTTTACCTGTCCCTCTGTCCCTTCGATGGCCAATCCCTTGTAAACACTGAAAATACATTAGTCCATTCTTCTATTACTTTAAAAGGAAATTGAGGTTAAAGACATACTAAGAAGTACATAGTTAAGTTATGTCCATCTACAATAACCGCTCAGCTAGGATACTGGGTATTCGTTCGAATCAAATATTTAAGGCATATTTATTATTTTAAACTTTAAGTGTGTGTTTTTATAAAAAGGAAAAAAAGAAAAAAGGAAGCAGAGAACCTTCCCCTGCTTCCTCCATTTACTCTCCCTCTCCCATATCCTCCTCTGGTACTGGTACGGATATTGGTGAGGCAGAATCATTCCTGCTGATTTGGACTTCAACTGTATAGGTCATATTTATGAATTGATTGAATGCACTCATACCTACAATGGTTCCTTTTATTTCTGGGGAGTCTACATATTTCACAATGTAATTAACATTGGCTCCCTTTGATTGGTAGTCTTCATAAAATAACCTTGGTAAATCTCCATCCAATTGGCCTCGATAATCTCTTAAATACGGGCGCCCTAGTGAATACACTACAGTGACAGCTGTTTCCTCTTGGCCCATCAGTTTTGTGCCAGCTTCAATAGATTGAGAAATGAGCTTCCCATATGAGACATCCGAGTGGAATTTTTGTTTTACCGACAACATCAATCCTGCTTGCTCACTCGCTTCATCTGGTGTGAGCTCTCCGAAATTTGGTACGATTGTTGCCTTTCCTAAGGATACTTTCACCTTCATTTGATCCTTCTTGGCGATTTTCTCCTCCGCTTTCACACTTTGACTTATGATCAAGTTAGCTTCAACAGTGGTGGAATCTTCTTCTTCATACTCCATCTCAATCATGTTTGTTTTAGCCCATTGTTCTACTTCCTCTTTTGGTTTGTTAGAAAAGTCTGGAACAGTGATATCCTTTGCAAACACTTCTTCGCCCTTAGACAGGAACACAGCAGCACTATCTTTTCGTTTATATTCCTCAGCCGTAATATTGCTATCTCTTATTTCCAGTCGGATGAATTCCCCTTCCTTAATTGAATCACTGAATTCGTGTACAACTTTGAGATTCTTTGCATGATTTTCTTCAATCCAATTTTCAATATCTGGTTGAGACAGCAGTGAAAAATCAGGAAGTGGAATAACATCTTCAGGGTCTGCCCCTTTGCTGCTTACAAATTGAACCTTTTTTCCTTTGCGAATTTTATCTTTTTCTGAAACACTTTGAGAGATAATTTGATTTTCCTCATACTCAGTACTATACTCTTGGGTTAATTCCATTTCTAAGTCGTTGTCCGTAGTCCAAGTACGAGCTTCGGAAACTGGCTTACCAATGAAGTCCTCCATCTTTACATGGACCATTTGGTAGTAAATGAAAAAGAGGAGGATACCAGCAAGTACTGATCCAGCGATAATAATCCCTTGCTTACGACGTTTTTTCCTTCTATAGTCAGGGTCCACTTCTACCTCTTCATCTGACCTACCGGTGTCAGCATCCCGTTGCGCCATATTGGAATAATATCTACTTTGTGTAGTTTGGTTTTCAGAATTACTACTAGATGACGGTGCAGGCTCTACCTTTGTCTCTTCTTGTATGTTTTCACTTTTTGGTTCATTCTTTCCCCCAGAACTCTTTTGCTCGTTCTCCAATTTATCATAATTATCTTTATTAAACTTGGATAAAAAGTCACTCATAAGAGGCCAAGACACCCTTTTTCAGTTGGAAGATATGATCAGATTGTTGAGCAACTTCTTGGGAATGTGTTACCACGATGACGCACTTTTGATGTTCGTGTGCTAATTTCTTAAAAATAGCGATAATCTCTTGTTCCATTTCTTCGTCCAGGTTTCCTGTTGGTTCATCTGCAAGAACCAACTCAACATTTGTCGCTAAGGATCTTGCAATAGCGACACGTTGCTGTTCTCCACCAGAAAGCTGATTTATCCTGCGATCCGCCTTACTTTTACCAATACCGATATAATCTAGCAGGTTGTATGCGACAGTCATTTTATCATCAGGTAATGGGTTTTCTGTGATGGACATTGGAATTAATACATTCTCCACTGCTGTAAAGGTAGGGATTAGATTATAGTTTTGAAAAATGATCCCCACATTATTGCGTCGATAATGATCGTAACCAATACCTTTAATATCTTGTCCATTAAACAAGATAGATCCATTTTGTGGCGTATCCAAGGCGCTTATAAGGGATAAGAAAGTACTCTTTCCAGATCCGGATTGTCCTAAGATGGTATAAAATTTTCCTTTATCAAAGGAAATGTTTGTATCTTTTAATATAAAACGGCGATTCTCACCATCTTGGTAGAAATAACTCAAGTCTTTCACTTCTAATATCATGTTTCATCACCTTTCAGGTTGTAGGTTTGCAAAATGTAAAAAAAGTTACATACAATGTTTACTCTTTATAGAATAGGGGTATCTATCAATATTATCCCTGTCCTATTTACATCATTATCTTTCTAGGATTCAATCGAATGATATAAATAAGTGGTAGGATGGTTGATAATAGAATTGTTGCAATACCTATACCATAAAATAAAAAGATGAAGGAAGAATCCAGTGTCACTTGATACGATGCGATTACGTCATCTGTTGTCAAATTAGATTGAAAATCTGTAATCGGATAATAGTAATCATCGTTGGTTTGACCTTTTTCCTCGTTGATCATCGTTTCCGATACTCCTTGGGCTAAATAGTTACCAGTGAATAAAGACAAAGTGATACCAATAAGAGAGATGATCATCACTTCTAATATGATTTGTCCAACTATTCTCCCGCGACGTTCCCCTAGTGATAAGTAGATGCCTAATTCACGTTTACGATCACGTAAGAACAGAAGAACGACAAGACCAATAATCAAAACGGTTGTGATAATTGCTGCAATCAATACATAGTTGGATAGTTTAGACATGGATTGGATTGGAGCGGATATCGTTTCGTATTGATCACTAGCTTTTCGTACTATATACAAATCAGGTAGCAATGGCTTTACTTCTTCTTCAAATGATGCACTATCTTCCGGCTTGTTTAATACAAAAATAGGAGTATAGTAGTCGGACATTCCTTCATTTTCCATCATTTCTGCTAGTTCCGGGTCAGACTTTATATACTCTTCCATTTGTGCTCTACTTTCAGCTATTACTACTTCATTTGGTACATAAATCGTATTTTGAAGATCCATATCCATCCAATCATACTGCCCTTGATCTTTGTTGGACCCTTCTTCTTTTTTCACCGACTGCGGCTCGAAAAATCCTATTACTTCTAACACAACATCACGAATAGAAGCAGGTTTGTCACTGTCTGGACCATAGATTTCGCTATTTAATACGAACGTATCACCAATTTGAAGACTATTTTTATCAGCCAATTTTTTAGAAATAATGGCTACCGAAGAACCGTTCTCTATTTCTTCTGTATTAAAAACTCGACCATCACTCAATTTTGATTTTTGTTCCTCAAAATCAAGGACAGGTGCAAAATTAATCCCTTTTAACTTAAAATCCATACTTATGAAATCACCCATGTCATGCTCTTCAAAATCTTCTTGATGTTCTCCTCTATAGCTTTTAATCGTTTTTGAACCTAATTGAATTATTGCATTATAGTCATAGTACTTTACATAGGATAACCCGCCGATCTTCTTAATCAGGTCGAGATCTAAGTTCTTAATCTCATACTCTCCCCATTCTTCCTCTGACATTTCATTCAAAGCCTCATGATCAAGCTCGACCGTTGTTGCTGCTCCTAATTTTTCTTTAATACTTGTTTCTACATTCCCCGTTGCTTGTTGAATGGAAATTGCTCCTGAGATCAAGTTGCCCAGCACAAAGATGACCAACAATAAAATAATGGACTTTCCTTTGTTTCTTGTAATGCTCAACAATCCCCGTTTGATAAAATTCATGTACTAACCCCCCCATATAATTAGGATGCAACAACTCACTTTGGTTACAGTAAATTTCTTTGAATTTTTTATATGTATAAACCAAAGAATTTCTACTTCTCTCACGAAATCCAATTCCTAGAAAAGAGTAGTTTAAAGCAACTTCGAGCTATTTCTTTTACTTTCGCCTAGTAACGACATTGCTCCCCCATATATAGACGCAGTAAAGTAGCAAAAAGTTCCATAAATTTTCAAAAAAAACCAAAAAATGATTGTTTTTTTAATATTTTAGGAGATTCTTATGTAAAGATTACTAAGTTAGTATTTTAATGGTGGTCGGACTTGTGTGGAAATAGGATAATTTTCGAGGAGAAATTAGGGAAATTAGGATAGTACCCACAAATTTGCGATTGTTATCAGAAAACTCAACAAGTAGCCATTCATCCAATCCTTTCACGCTTGGTCTTTTTTAATTTGAACTATAAATACACCTTCTGTTAGAGAGGTGTTTGGAAGATTCGATTTTAGGATAAAAAAGTGGATGTGTGAATTGATAGTTTTGAAGAGGAATGGCAGATTATGCGGTTGGATATTGATATTTAACATCTGGTTTTAGAATCCTTCATTTTTTTGAAAAATTTATGAATATACCAAATGGTAAAAAATAGGGAAACGCGAGGACCCGCGTTTCCAGAAAATCTATAGTCCAGGAGTATATGATGTTCCAGGAATGTCATCATAGTCTGCTGGGTCTAACTCTTCAACAGAACCATCTGTTACTCCGTTGATGATTCCATATAAACCAGTTTCTACTGCTTTCACTAACTGCCCTTTTTTCTTTTGACCTAATGTATGTGATTGTCCTCTTACTTCAAAAAGGACGGTGCCACTCCCATTTAAACCGAAGCTACCTAAAGCTGTCCCAGGAAGGTCAAGACCTTGGCTATAAAGAGAAAGATTAGTAAAAGGTGAGTTATTCCCTAATGCCTTAAGTGCATTATATGCAGCGAGATTTAACTGCTTTGAAAAATCAAAATTATATTTATCTGCGTACTCAGCATACTTAGCGCCTCGTTCCGTATTTGGATCTGGTACAAAATCAGCTGATAATGACATTGTTACCAAGTCATCTGTGCCTTCCACATAGTACTGTCCTTGGTGATGAAGATCGACAAAAACGTCTACTTTTCCAAACTCAGCTAATAAAGACTTATACACATCTCGAACAGTTTGTGCTTCAGGAGTGATATACCAACCAGGTTCACTTGACTTACCTGGGACATCTTCAGCCTTAGGAACATAATTTAAGTCAGGATTAAAATCACGATTTACGTCAAAGCCAGGTTTATTATAATAATCTCTGTCTTGAATAATTCTATCTGTATAGTAGTTCCAAGAAGGACCTTGTGCATCAGCGAGTTGTGGAAATGCTGCAATTACCTCATCCCACGACATATCATTACCTCGACGATCTAGCTCTGCTGCATCAGGGTTCATTTTTGGTAATAATACTAAAGTGATTTCATTACGAATTTTTTCAGCTTCAACTGAGTTACTTGTTCCCACATATTGAAGAATATTGAGTAAGGCTTCCGTTCCTGTTTTCTCATTTCCATGTATTTCACTTTCGATTAAAACAACTTTATCACCGTTACCAACTCTTGCTTGGTAAATATCTCTGCCTCGATTAGACTGCCCTACGACCTCTAAGGCAACTTTGCCATGGCTATTACTTTCGATTTGTTCTAACTTTTTAACCATTTGTCCATAATCAGTAAAACCATTAACAGAATAAACCTGATTTTTATTTGTTGTATTGCCGTTTGAAGAATTCGTCGCCAATGCTGGTGAAACTAAACTCGCACATAAAGCTAACACACTAAGACCTGTAACAATTTTCTTACCTTTCACATTACTCACTCCTCGTATAATTTTAATATTATAGGAACTTAGAAGATACATAGCGCAAACTAAGATTAAAAGGAATTACTCGTCCTCTTCCAAAGCTAAGTTATATTGGAAAGGCAGTGTTTCCCAGAAACTTGTATCCGCATCATTAATTGAGCCATCGGCAATCGATTTTACGGTTGCATCTAATGCTACAATTGTCTGCTTAATTAAATATCCGTTGCTTTTTTGACCCAACACATAGGATTCATATTCATGGTCAGACATTCCACGCATTTCGAAAAGGAGGGTAGCAATATCATATCTAACAGCGATGCCGTTTCTTCCGATATTTTCACCAGTGCCACCTCGGTATTTACCAATATTGCCCCACCCCTTTGACTCGATGGCATTATAAACGACTGAACCTAGTTTTTTCGACTTTTCAACTACTTCAGGTTTAACGTTTGGGTTCAGTGGATATAAGATTGAACCCGATACTAGTTCACCCTCAACAGCACTACGAGTTCCTTGATGGTGTAAATCTATTAAATAGTCAATATTATATTTTGCTAGCACATTTTCATGTAAAACCCGTGCTTCCGGTTGCATGTCACTAGTTTCTTTTGCATGCTCCCGGTTTAAATCATATCTATCAGCATTGTAACGTGTAAGATGTCTACCACCATCGGCCACATAGTTCTCTAGTGAGAAGTTAACATCACCCATTGCTCCATCAGCATTTAACATAGGGAGGATTAAAATATTTACATTGTCTAGTACGCCTTTTGTTTTATTCGTACCAAGATGTTTAATAAACTCTAGTGAACCCTCTGTTGTTAACTGTTCGTTTCCATGTTGTTGCGTTAGAAAAAGAATGGTTGGATTTTCGGGATTTGAGATGTACTTTGCCAAATAAATATCTCTCCCTTTTTTCGTTTGTCCAATCACTTCAAGCTCTAGTGCATCTTGCTTTTGATCTTGTTGCTTAAGAAAATCTACCATACTCTCGTATGTATGTAGGATAGAGGTTTGAATAGACTCCTTCCCATTATAGTTTGGCCCATTCCCTACAGCCAAAGCTGGCATAGCCACAGTCGTTAATGCCCCAAAAGCTAGTAAACTTGATAATGATACAGATAACACTTTCTTGTTCATCTACTTCCTCCCTCTATTAATTAATTGAATTTTCTTTACACTTAATAGTATAGGAGCTATGGTAGCCAAAAGTTAATAGGAGTAATTTCTCATTATTTCGGTAAGCTAAATACCTGATATAATTGTCTAAAAATGTTGTCGAATGAAAGGAATAATAAAGGAGAGGGATTAAATTTTATCTAACAGAAGAAAAACTGCGAGGTAGAATATTTGATGAACTTTCCTCGTGTTAACAGGTTTATACAAAAAAATTCACTTATGACCTCTTGGTATTTGTTGATCTATGGTGATGGAAAAATTAGATTTCTGTCGAAAAGAATAGAAATTGTTAAGTAGCTTCATGTATTGCCCATGTGAACAATGGCTTATTATTTATAGATGAATTAATCCAATTTATTAACCTTCAATTCTCACAACCATACTTTGGATACCCTTAATACAGTGTTTTCGCTATCAATCATTTTAGTTATCTTAAAGTTCATTCTTATTGACTATGAAACAAGCTCTCCTATTGGGTACATTAGTCTATTTCTGGATAAAAACACCGGGACGGTCCTAGTGTTTGCTTCGTTTAGCCAAACCTAAGAAAGCATGAGGTCTCACGAGAACCATCCTCGGGTCTCCCTAAGTGCTCTTCAAACACGTCATTTCGGGGACGTTTCTTACAGGGGGCAATCAGGGTCGCTTTTAATATCTAGAATTTAACCTCAGTAAAAAACCTAGGATTCAACCATTATCGATTGAATCCTAGGTTTTTCTTTTACATTTTTAATATATTATCAATCAACTGTAGCTCGTCTGAACTAAAATCAAGGTTATCAAGGGCTGATACATTCTCTTCTAGTTGACTCACTTTAGAGGCACCGATTAAGCAGGAAGTGATCTTTTGCTCACGAAGCACCCACGCAATGGCCATTTGCGCAAGGGATTGATTTCTTTCTTGTGCTACTTCGTTTAATTTTTGCACCTTTTGAACGACCGCTTCTGTTATATCGTCACGATTTAAAAAGCTGTTTGCTTTAGTTGCACGAGAATCTGTAGGAACACCGTTTAAATATCGGTTTGTTAACAGTCCTTGTGCAAGAGGAACAAAGGCGATACTTCCAGTTCCTTCTTCCTGCAATAGTGATGTTAACCCGTCCTCAACCCAGCGATTGAACATAGAATATGCTGGCTGATGAATAAGCAACGGTGTGCCTAATTCTCTTAACATGTCAATTGCCTGTTTTGTTTCCTCTAAACCATAATTAGAAATCCCGACATAGAGCGCTTTACCTTGTCTGACGGTATGATCAAGCGCCATCATTGTTTCTTCGAGTGGTGTTTCTGGATCAGGTCTGTGATGGTAAAATATATCAACATAATCCAATCCCATTCTATTTAAACTTTGGTCAAGACTTGAAATCAAGTATTTTCTTGAACCCCAATCACCATATGGACCTTGCCACATTCCATAACCTGCTTTTGTAGAAATAATCATTTCATCCCTATAACCGTTAAAATCCTGACGCAGAATCTTCCCAAAGTTTTCTTCTGCCGAGCCTGGTGGAGGACCGTAATTATTAGCAAGATCAAAATGAGTTATCCCTAAATCAAATGCTTTTCTAATAAGAGAACGTCCATTTTCGTAAACATCTTCTCCACCAAAGTTGTGCCATAACCCTAGTGAAAGAGCCGGCAACTTAATACCAGACTTGCCACACCGATTGTAAACCATCGATTCATATCTTTGTTCATTTGGTTTATATCCCATTTTTGTTTCTCCTCAGTATGTTGAGATTTTTTCACTATGCAAGGGGTTTCTTAAGTGATGTATCTAGTAAAAACCACTTGTCCTTACTATTTAATTTAAAGCATAAAGAAAGCTATTGTTTATCCTTCACTTTCTTTTCTTTCTTTTTTTCTTTTTCCTTATCTTTGTCTTTATCTTTCTTGTCTACCACTTCTTCTACAGCTATCAGTTTGACATTATCGATCACGACTGTGTAAGGTACTTCTAGCTCTGCATCGGAAGGACTTTTCCCAAGCCCAAACAGCAATTTATACGTACCATCTGCAGACACCTCCATGATGGATTCGAAGGTTTCTAATTCTGTACCAACTTCAAATGTTTGAATTGGTGCACCTGAGCCTGTTAACTCCAGATTAATGGTTCGCTCCAATTCTGAACTCATTTCGAACTCCACTTTATACGTTCCACTTGGCACTTCAATCCCATCTTGGTAAAGCTGAATATGCCACCAATCCCAGCCAACCTGTTGAATAGCCACATTTACTGCTTCATCTACAACATTAAATTCTGCTAAACCCGCCCAAGACTCATGTTGACCTTGGTTATGCACATTCCAATTATGTGGGTTTTCTTCATTACCAAATTCAGTTGTTCTTTCAAATGAACCATCCACTACTAAATTTTTTCCTACTTCTCTCCACTTTTTCTCAGAAGGAGGAGTTGGTTCTTCCGGCTCTGTTTCCGGCTCCTGAGGCACACCATCTAAAGCTTCTCTGGCACCTTTCACTTCTAATTTTACATTATCGATAAAAATATCATGTGTGTTGTCGATAGGGACACCTGCTACTCGCCCTACTAAGAATTTTAAGCCAACAGAATCTGTTTCAGGCATCACAAATTCATAACTAAATGTTTGCATAGTACCTGTTAAGTCGATTACTTCTTCAAAATAACGATGGTAACTTGGTGCCCCATTATCTACGACTAACTCTAGTGGTCGATCGATCGTTGTTCTTGCATCAAATTCCAACACATATGTCTGTCCTTGCTCCAAGTTCATCTCTTCCTGAGAAAGGGAGATATCCCAAGGATTCTCACCCTCGTGTACAACTGTAATCTTGGCTTCTTCTGCTTCTTCTGTAAAGGTAGCTTGGGACGGACCATCATAAGCGCCTTGGTAATGCTGATTCCAGCTTTCAAGCCCTGAAGCGAAGTTACCATTTACTAATGGGAAGAGCTTTTCTCTTTCCCCTTTAACTTCTAATTGCACATTATCGATATAAACGTCATGACTACCTACTGCAACTGAGTTGGCAACCTTACCTAAGAGGTATTTCAAGTCCACCGTATCATCGGTACTCATTTCAAATTCAAAGCGATAAGTTTCCATTGTATTCGATAATTCGATAACGTTAGAGAAATATCTGTTATACGTTGCATTTTCCAGAACAACTTCTAACTTTCTATCCACCGTTGACCTGGCGTCAAATTCTAAAACATACGTATTATTTGATAGTAGCTCCATTCCATTTTGCATTAATAAAACATGCCATGGTTCAAAGCCTTCGTTTTCAATAGAGGCCTTCACTACCTCATCCACAACTTCGATCTTAGCTGTAGAAGTTCCTGGCTCGTGTTCCCCTTGAATGTGCATGTCCCAATTTGTAAACCCATTAGAGAAACTTCCGTTCTTAAGTGGAAACTTCTGATCAAAATTTAACGCATCATTATTGTTGCTTAAGCGTACCATACTAATATTATCAATCACGACACCATTTGTATTCCCACCGAAGTAGAATACTAGCTGCCCTTCAACGTCTGTTATATTAGGCATGGTAAATGTCATTTCTTTTTCTTCCATTGCTGTTGTGAGAGGAAACGTCTCTGTTAAAGAATAGTTAACAGTACCGTCTCTACTTACTAATGCAACCTGAACATCCCTTGCTTCCGCTGCTCTTCCTTCAAAAGTCACTTTATACTCATCATTCGCTAGAAGATTCATCCCTTTTTGTACAAGTGTAATCGCATCGGAACTAGTTCCACCATCCGTAATCGCTACTTCAAGCTCCCTAGATTCTGAATCAACTGATGCTTTTGCATCCGCACCCTCAACATTAAAGTTCCAGTAAGTCATTCTGTCCATACTTCCTAAATCAAACGTTCCGTTATACACATGGTTTCCATTGCTCAACGGGTTTTTGGGAGCATCGGCATTGTATGGATCTAATGCGTCAATTTCCTCGACCTTCACATTGCCTATCCAAACAGGATTTGTGTTTAGTCCCATGTTAAATTCTAAACGGGAGGCTCTATCTGTATCATGCTGCATTTGAAATGCTAGCTCATAGGATTGAACCTCATTTGTTAAAGAGAAATCACGGTTTGGTGAATATGCGGTATAACCTCGATCTGGTCCACCACCAAGCTTCACATTAAGATTGCGTTCAGCTGTCGATTTAGCATCAAAGCTAAGCCTATACCATCGACCTTTGCCTAGAGTGACATTTTGTATTAACTGCACGGAATATGACTGGTTACCGCCTTGAGCAATCTCTACCTTTGCGAATTGGTTTCCATCAAGCGTATCTACTGTAGCAGAAGCAAGACCATTAAAGTCTGGCATGTATACTAAATTCCAGTAATCCGCATTCCAATTATTTTCCAAATCACTACTACTAGAAATCGTCGTAAATCCTTGCTCGAAATTAGGATCATAAACGTAATTACCATCGATAGCCATTTTGGCATCTGCAGGAAGTTCTTCCGCTTCAAATACTGGTTCTACTGGTTCTCTATAGTTTCTTCCAGTTAACTCATACACTTTCACATAATCTACCAGCATCTCACCAGGTAGCTCGGTAGTCTCATCAGGACCTCCACCATACCAACCACCGATTGCTAAATTTAAAATAAGATAGAATTCTTGGTCAAAAGGTGCTGGATAAGCAAATGGTGCTGGGTTACCTGCACTTGTAGCGCTCCAATTGTTCAACGTTTGGAATAACTCTCCGTTCACATACCAGCGAATTTCACCTGGCTCCCATTCCACAGAGTAGACATTAAAATCTGTAACGTCTTGCCCTTCTGGAAAGTGATAATCTTTTGCAGTGTAAGTATTATTTGGCCATTGACTACCATAGTGGATTGCCCCACCAACTTTATTTGGAGTTCCACCTGAGTTTTCCATTATATCAATCTCACCTGAAGCGGCCCAGCCACCATAAACATCATCTTCTGGCATCATCCAAAATGCAGGCCAATATCCCTGTCCTTCTGGCAAGGCTATTTTCGCTTCAAATTTACCATACCTCTGGCTGAATTTTCCTTTAGTATGGATTTTTCCAGACGTATAGTTATACGTTCCATGTTCATCAAAAACCGTTTCCTCTCGCCCCTCAAGAATTAACTGTCCATTTTCTACACGTATATTGTCTTCCTGGTAGGATTGCAGCTCCTCATTTCCCCATCCGGAAATATACGTACCATTGTTATCGGTAAAACCGTTTCCAATATCGTAACTCCACTTATTTAGATCCAATTCATTACCTTCAAAATTATCTTCCCAAACGACGTTCCAATCACCGTCAGACGTATCACTTACACCTTCCTCACTATTGGCACTTGTAATAAGGCTAAAATTTGAGCTAAGTAATAAAAACACCAAGAACAGACTGAACGATTTTTTTAACATTCTAATCCCCCTAATTTTTAATTTATTGCGGCGTTCTGAAGTAAGGTAATGAATCACCTCCTTAAATTAATAGTTTTGTTTTACACCGAAACCCAATAAGGTTTAAAAATGCCAAATTAATATGGAACTGTAACAGTTCATCACATTTACGAAAGCGGTTTCATTATTAGGCGTGCCTGCTCGCATAAGTAGAGTAATAGAGAGAAATAGCTCTTGTGGCATCTCCATTGAATGTGTAAAACTCAAATTGCTCTTGTAAGTTAGTGAAACTGTAGTAGATGAAAAACCACAGGATCCTTTATTTGATGATTGTTGTGAGGTTGCTCTAGTAGATTGTGTAATGGTGGTTTTAAGAACTGACGAGGAACATGTAAATACGTTTCCGTTCCGAAGATAACATCCTGGTCGATTATCGGTTTAACCATTTTTTCACCATTTCGATGACACAGGAAAAAGCGTACATAAAAATCCCCTTGGTGCACTTCCTTCACAAGAGACGTATCATCAATGCTTCCTCTTAACCGATAAAAAGGGATATTTTCTTCTAAATTCACCACGTTTATTGTGTTTCCTAATTCCTTATAGCCCATCTTTTTCTTGTGTAAGCACTTCCATTGTATTAAACTAAACCGCTTTCGTAAACAGTAAAAAAATAAAAAAATTGTAGACCAACATCCTTATATTGGTCTACAAGACAATATGAAAATGCATTATTAAGATGGTATACAATGAATTACCTAAATAATTGCTATAGAAGCCATTGCGCCCTATAGCGATTGTTTTTATAATCAATTAACGATGAAAGTTAAGATCGTTAATTATACTTGATTATTATATTATAGGATGCTTTTTGGACTTTTTTAATTTTAGGCTTTACGGGGTAGCCTCAGGAAAATGCGGATTTACAACGATAAGGAAATTCCAAATTAAAAATCCCAACTTCTCTATAAATCTAAATAGAGAAATTGAGCTTTTCAGTTACTTCATTTATTTATTGAATTCATTAACTGGAAGAAGTATTCAGGTTTATGAGTCTTATTTAAGTTATACCATGAATGTAATGCATCTGGTGTAAATACATCTATTTTTTTCAGTACCTCCATTGCAAATTCCAGAGGAGCTACTCCTGATGCAGTAACTAAATTCGCATCAGATACCGCAGATCCCAACTCGTAGAACTTTTCTCCTTTATAGTTAGGACATACCAATTTAGTATATTCTAAGTTATTACTTGTATGCTTTCTAGTATCTAAGTATCCCATATTCGCGAGACCCTCAGTTGCACCACAAATTGCAGCAACAATAGTGCCCAGCTTTAAAGCTTGGCCAATTTTTTCCAAGATAGGTTGATGAATTTCTTCACTCCAAGTAGTCCCTCCTGGTAAGATTAAAAGATCTTTACTCTCAAGAGTACATTCATCAAGGGAAATATCTGGTTTTATGCTCAGTCCTCCCATCGTAGTAATCATTTCTTTATTAGCTCCTACTGTAATTACTTTTAAAGGTGCTACATCTTTTTTGAAATATCTTCCTGAGTTTAGTTCAGCAATTAAATATCCATATTCCCAGTCCGACATTGTATTAAATACATATAGAATCGCTTTTTTTGTTTGCATCCATTAACACTCCAATCACACTTGATAATGCAATTATAAAACAACTTCCCTGACAGCTAACGTCAGGGAAGTCATCATACTTCATGAAATTTAATTAATTCCGACAGAACTTCAACAAGTCTTTTTTTAAGACTTATCGGCTCAATAACTTTAATGGATTTATTGTAAGGCAAAAGTAAATAAGGTACATAAGTATGTATCACATCTTTTTCAAGAAGAAAAACCGCTTGATTTGAAGTCCGTTCTTTTAAATAATGTCCTAAAAACCAATGTTGGCAAATATCAGCCAATACACTTTTATCCCCATTAATAACCAAAGAAATAACCCCTTCCTTATCTTCTATAGTTGGAAGAAGGCTTTTTGTAAAAAAGTCACGTGCTGAAAAATTTTCTGGCCGGTTAAACTTATTTTCGGTTAGCATTAGACTTTCAATTCGATCTACTCTAAAACTACGAATATCATTCCTAAGATGACAAAATCCAATTACATACCACTTATTATTCCAATAGATAATTCTGTACGGATCGACCAATCTATAATTTAATTGCTTTTCGCCACTTTTATGATAACGAATTTTTACTGAGTACCCGTCAGCTACGGCCTGCTCCAACTCCTTCAAAAAAGGTTCCATAGAGAGTGAACTTAATCGACTTATTACTTCAAGACTGGTTAAATGTTGGTTTATCTTTGTTTCCTGCTCTTGATTTGAGTATTTACTTAGCTTTGAAATGGCCCTATTTAATGCTTCACCTCCATAATATCCGGCTTCTTCTGCAAAAACAGCAGCGTGAAATAGTGAAGTTTGCTCCTCAAAATCAAAAAAAAGAGGAGCCTCAATAAAATTGTTCATTAAAGTGTATCCACCGTTATGTCCTGGTTCTGAAATTATAGGTACGCCACTTGTTGAAATTGTATCAATATAACGATACACAGTCCTTATATTCATCTCTAACTTTTCTGAAATTTGTTTTGCAGTAATTTTTTCACCTGAACGAAGCATCCATAGAATTGCTAACATATTGTCAATTTTGGGCATATAATTCCACCTCTATATGAGATTTATTTTCTATTATATATTTCCGATTTTAGGTATAACTTATTAACATTTGCGGTGGCAACTAACCAAAACTATTGTACCTTCATCCGTTTACGAGCGGAATCGTGCTTTAAACTAACCGGAAGATGTTTCAACGTTTTACCTAATCCATAGTGTGGCATATTTGAATAGATAGATTCATAGGAGCCTTTCTTCACTTGAAAGGTTTCATGGTAGATTCCAACAGCGTCATTATTGCCTAGCTTTTCGTTAAAGTTTTTCCAAGCGGTTAAATGCTTCTCATTCCTCGCATAAGAGAGTAAGTCATCGCTTGAACGCCAATATTGGATCATTGTGGTCGTTCTTAGTCCATAATAGCTTTCCATCGATAAAAATCCCAACTCTTCTTTGTTCGTGTAAAGTTCCCTGATCATTCCGGGCATGGCGCTAAAAACGGGAAACCATTTATGTACGGCAAGCCAATTGTTAAATCTCATACCAATGATAAAAACGACAATACCCTCTGTGTTTTCCGTCGTATAACGTCCAGGGAAAATTTGCTTTGCCATTCTTTCTATTCCTCCTTTTTAACCTGCTTTAAAGTATGCTCACACCATTGAATGGCAGCCTCTGTTACTCTTTTGCCATAATCTAACGTGAATAACCAGTACATTGCATCCTTCTCTTCCTTATCGTGATGAAGAATTCCTTGTTCAATGGTTTCATACGTTTCGTAACGAGTTACAAGTCTTTGTTTATAATCTTGTAGCAGTGAAACAGTTTTTTCAGGGGATTGATTGGAGCCAAAAAATAATTTCAAAAGTACTTCATTTCGTTCTACAGGTACTTGATCAATAGGTTGTTCTATCCATTCTTTCAAAGTTGCCAATCCTTTAGGAGTGAGGTAATACTCGTTTTTATCCGCCCTCCCTGGGGTAGAGGAGACATTTACCTCTGCCAATCCATCTTGAGCAATTAGTTTAAGCGTAGGATAGATTTGCCCATAACTAATTTTCCAAAAATGATTTAAACTCCGATCCATGAACTGTTTAATAGCGTAACCAGAATTGCATTCAGTAGTTAATATCCCTAATATTGCGTATGTTGTATTGTTATAAGCTATCACTTTTTTCACACCTATCTAAAAGATATATATCATTTAGATATATGATAATAGGTACAATTAGAAATAGCAAGATAATATTCTGAATTAAGGGAAAATAATTTAGGAAAACATTATAAAAAAAGTATGTCCTTCTATGAATTGTTTGATTTGGCGATTAAACAATACCATAAAGAACATACTTTTTCTTTTTTTTACTATTTTCATTAGAAAAGACTCAACATAGCAATTTCGTTCTTCTCTGCTTCCTCTAGAGAAAAAATTTCAAAAAAGAAAAAAACAGCCATCCCTAAATGGAACGACTGTATGCCTTATTCTGTTCATTCACCAGATTAATTTAATAACCATTTTAATTCTCTCTCATTTTCCTGAGCTTTATAATTAAACATTTCCAATGTTGTCACCCAGAAATCTTCGGTGATACTGTCCCTCGACAATCTCACTCTATCCTCAGTAGTTCTGTATTCTGAACCTATGATTTCAAATCCTATCATATGTTGATTTAACACCTCAATCCACGCCTGATTAAGATTAGATATAGTTTCCACTTTCATCAAAAAGTCCTCATCCAAGGTCACACTTGCTTGGTCCGTTTCAGATATTTCCGCTATTTTTCTATTAAATACCGCTTCTATGTTAAACGAAGCATCAGAAGTTGAAAAACCATCCCGTTTGAACCTATTCAATTGCACTGCTAATTCGCTATAATCTTCATAGAAATTGATGATGGCATAGGTATTATTATAAATTCTCTCCACTTGCTCCTGTGACAGAACCTCTGTGCTAATTATCTCTTTATAAACCTTCTGATTATCCAGAAGGCTATGGGTAAGTGTGCTAAAATCATTCATTAATCTATTTGAATGGTATTCCTCATAGCCTTTATTACTTAAAGTCAAATTTATATAATGAACTGCAAAAATTAATGATATTGCTAATAGAACCGTAACAAAAATCTTCTTTCTTTTTAACAAATTCGCGCCTCCACCTTATAATTGATATATTTATATCTTACTTAATTGTTCTAAAGACAGTAGGACCGGTTACGCGTCCCACTAGGATAAAAACCACAACTTTCCTACTTATTCCTTACTCCCACCACTTTTCCGATGACTTGCTCCTTCGAAACCATCTCGTGGACACCTCGGAACCAGTCATCACTCATCCCAAATAAGTACTTTTCAGGAATAGGACTTTCTGGCATATTTGTTTCGAATACACCTAACATTGCTTCTTTATTGTATTGCGTACCTACTTTATCCATCGCAGTAAAGTACTCTTCTTTTTCCATCCCAAGACGTTGTGCCTTGCCATAGAAGGTATCGAGCCGTTTGTTATCAATGTAAACCTGGCCATTGACCACTTCAAGCGTTTCCCCCTCAAGGGCCACAATTCTTGTTAGGTATTTTCGGCCAGCCTCATTCTTGTAATACACAATATCTCCCCGTGAAAAATCCTTGTCCTTCGTGTCCACGACTATTAGTTCATCGTAAAAATCATGATTGCCTCTATCCATATTGTCAGACAGATAATGCTCAAGCTCCATCCCTTCCTCCAAAGTTTCCACAACCGGTATGTCTGCTGAGGTATTTGGATCAGTTATGGTATCCGTGTCAACCTTGAAAGCAAAAACAAGAAGGAACATAATACATGCTGCAATGACACTTGAAAAAACAACCTTATAGGAATGGCGGGTGGTGGAACTCGGTTTGTTTAAAGCCGCCAGAAAACGAGCCTTGTCTCCCTCATCCATTTGGATATCTGACAACACTGTATCCTCCAATACTTTCTTCAACTTCACTCCCATTCGTAGTCACCACCCTTCAACACTTCCTTCAAACTTTTTCTCGCCCGGTGAAGCCTCGTTTTCACTGTATTTTCATTAACATTCAACATGTAACTTATTTCCGAAATGTTTAATTCCTGATAATAAAATAGAATAATTACTTCCCTTAGCTTGATCGGCAGCTGCAGAACCGTTTGCCCAAGCTCGGTTCCTTTTTCCATCCATAGTGCCATGGTTTCAGGGGTATTCACTTCTACTAATTTCTCCCCTACATTGTCCCGGGAGAAAATTTTCCTGAAACTCCATCTTCTCAAGTGATCTCGACACTTATTAACAGTGATTCGGATCAGCCAGGTTTTATAAGAACACTCCCCCCGGAAAGTATCGAAGTTTTTATAACAAGAAATAAAAACGTCCTGCAAAATATCCTCCGTTTGACTGACATCCTTTAAATAAAGAAACGCTATCCGTTTCACTTCGGTCGCATATTGTTCAAACAACTGCTCCATCAGATCTTTTTTGTTTGCTGCAGAATGACTAACTTCATCAAACTCCCCCACTCCCATCTCCCCTCTCTGCCTTTCAAATCTATAGACGCAGCTAACGTCATCAGGTTCCCTAAAATCAGAAAAAGTGTTAACCCTCTTGGAATTAACACTTTTTTGTTCTTTGCCACGAAGTAGTAGAAAATCTCCCCCTCTATCAACCATACAGGGTATGAAGTCTCGCTTAATTGCATACAATAGCCAGTCGCCTTCCTGTTCCTGATAAACCACTTATCAATTCTTCCAGAAAGAAATTTTGATAAAATAACAATTTAAAAAGTTCATTTAAAATAGAAACGCTGAATCCATTGAGCTACCTAATTATCGAAATTGATTTAATCAAACGTTTGTTTAAATAATACTATGTTAATAAACTTGTTAGTTTGGTATTATCTAATATTTTTTAGAAGCCAAGTAATGGTTAATAGTCTTTAAATATGTTTTCCAATCCTTGTAACGTTCCTGTACCTTCTGTTCCAGTGTGGAATCCATTTGGTTTTCTTCATTATAAATTCCATTCTGTCGCATACTAGCAAGCCGATTAATATATTGGTCTATGGAAATCTCCTTCAATTTCTTTTCATCTTTCTTCAACAAGTGCTTCTGCTTCAGATATTCCTTAAATTCCATTACTCATCCCCCATTTAAATCAATTGATGTTCAGTACTCCGAAATTTTGTACAGGTGCACATCTCTATTTTATAAATCCGTCACAATCTTCCCCACATACAACGGTATTCCCTTCGGAACAAACTCCCCTCCGTTAACCGCTACTGGTCCCAACAGTTCATTTGGCTGAAGGTCAATCTGCTGCTCGAATAAGTCGGATAGGAATCTAATAAAATCATCTTTGTTTCTCGTAACATTCTTGGAGTTTGTTTCAACTGAGTGGAATTCATGAACTAGGAAAATGGCTTGGGTAGCTCCACACTCTTTTGCTTCAATGATGGTGCCTGCAATGGCGTGTAGAAGTTGATATCTGAGGTGTTCGCTTGTTTGTGTGCCAAGGATGGAGGACGTTAATTGTTCAATTCTGTTAGGAACATTGGACCGTGCACTGACACTCTTCAGGTAGTCACCAACCAATTTCCCATAAGACTCATCAGCCTTTGCTTCCACGGATATAAGAATTCTTTCCCTTCCTGTTTCTCCAATTAGCACGAGATCATGATTTCTCCCTTTTCCGTAATTGTCTAATCTAGTTTCTTTTTCAGGGTATGCTTTAGTAATCTTAATGTCTTTCGTAACTTCATTTTCCTCGAACAATGACTGTAACTCGTCAGGCACCTTTGCTACTCCATCTCGAAACCAGCATTTTGCAAGTTCCATAGCACTTCTTAAATCTTTCAGATGGCCATCTCCTTTTGCAGGAGCTGAGTAGGTCAGCCAGTCGCTTAATGAATGGATTTCTTCGTTTCTTTTTCCGTATATTTTGATCATCTGGTTCCCACCTATCATTTCATCAATTTATACACACCTGGGCGAACTCTCTCTAATATAAATATTTTTAGAAAACAGATAATATAAGCAGGGGGCGATTCACCCTCGCTTTCTAAAAACACTGCAGCGTAAACTTCACTCTATCAAATTGCTTCCTCAACAGATCCTCTTTTTCGATACAAAAATACAGCATGCCGCAGTCGCCCCACAACACACCCAAATCTTCTTCATCAGAATCGATTTGGAACAAGAGGACAGGGTCTTTTCCATTTTCAAAGAGCTCTTCAAACACGTCATTTTGAATATTCATCGGCTCTCCTAGTAGATAATGCGCCGCCTCCAACTTACCATTTCCGAACTCCGGCTGCATCAGCTCCTGACGGAAATTCCAAAAGTCTTCCCACTCTTCCTCATTCAGGCTCTCCAAGTTTGCTGGATCCTCCGAAATCGTAACCATTGCCTCAAAGGATAATGTAAAGGATGGAAATGAAGTGAAATCACTGCTCCTAAAATACTCTCTCCGATTCAACTTACTCATATCCCCATCAAAATACATCACCTTAAAGCAGCCTTCATCCTCCTCAAACCCCCAAGGTTGCTCCATCGCATCATAAAATAAGTACAAAATTCCGTTCTCAGGCAAAAGACCTGCTTGATCAAAAGGCTTTACGTCCACTAAATTTATCTGTAGCATAAAAATCAGCGGTCCCTGCTCATAACTGGGATACTCCCACCCCTCGGGCAAATCCGGAAAACCTCCCATTTTAGAAGAACCTAAAGGAATTGCTTTCTCATTCGACTTCGTTTTTGTCATTTTAATAGCCTTTTCAAAAGAGGCTATAATAGATAATTTATGCTGGTGAAGATCGTGTTTATGTAGTAGCTGGTCGATTGGTTGCATGCGGGTTCCTCCTAATAATCTTTCTGAAAATAAATCTAAAAGGTTACCAAAAAGATTCTACACATTTAGACAGAATACCTTTATTTCTCAATTGAAAACACATAGATTTTCTAAATTATTGGGATTAAACATAACCATAAAGAACATGCTTTTTCTTTTTTTATTATTTTCATTAGAAAGGGTTCTGCGTACCAATTTTGTTCTTCTCTGCTTCAGAAGCAGAGAACTTTCCCCTGCTCCCCTACTTCATCCCCACTTCATCTAAATTCAGCGCTAAGTCCACAACATTTTTGGCATGAATATGTGTAGTATCAAATAATGGAATTGGTGTATCCTCCTGACTTATAAGTAAAGGTATTTCCGTACATCCTAAAATTATCCCTTCAGCACCCTGCTGGACTAGTTGATTTATAATATCCAAATAAACACTCTTTGAGGATGCACTAAATTCCCCTCTACATAGCTCATCAAATATTATATTATGAACATCTTCTCTTTGTTTCACATTAGGAATTAACACATCTATATTCTGTTGTTCTAATAGTCTTCTATAGAAGGTTTGTTCCATTGTAAACTTGGTTCCAAGCAAGCCTATCTTCGTTATATTTTGCTTTTTTATTTCCTTAATAACAGACTCAACGATATGAATGACTGGAATCTTGCACGCTCGCTGGATCTCGTCAGCCACTAAATGCATAGTATTTGTACATATTACAATTAATTCTGCGCCTCCATGTTCTAAACATTTGGCAGCTTTTATCATTTTATCTGTTGCCTTATCCCATTCTCCCTTTCTTTGTAAAGCAGCAATGTCTTCGAAATCAAAGGAATAGATTAAACATTTTGCCGAATGTATTCCTCCTAACTTTTGTTGAACGTAACGATTAATATAGGAATAATAAACACTCGTTGACTCCCAACTTAATCCTCCAATTAATCCTATAGTTTTCACCAACATCTCCCCCTTATTTTTAATAAAAAGATAGCATGATATACTGGTCTTAAAAAGATCCAAAAATAATGAGTTTTGACAGTACCAGATTGTCGCAAAGGAGATTCGGATTATGTGGTTTCAGGTCGATAAGTCTAGTAGAAAAACGTTGACACAGCAAGTATATGAACAATTGATTAATTATATTTTAGATGGAAACATTAAGACGAACGAAAAATTGCCGTCTTCAAGAGAACTGGCAAATTCTCTAGGAGTCTCTCGAAATATAATTTTAGAAGTATATGATCAGCTAGTTTCAGAAGGATATTTAACAGTTATCCCTAGATCAGGTACATTTGTTGCACCTGGTTCTATGATAAATAAAATTAAATACCAAGATACATATAAAGAGAAGCTAGTTCACGAAGAACCCTCCAAGGATATCATTGACTTCAAAGCTGCTACTCCAGCAATGGACCACTTTCCCCGAAAAGTATGGGGAAGACTGGCAAAAGAAGTATGTTATGAAGCATCTGACTCTATTTTTGGCTATCAATCATCCGAAGGTCTTTTAGAACTAAGAGAAGAATTATCAAAGTACCTGCATATAAATAGAGGCGTTAAAAGTACTTCCGAGCAAATTGTCATTACTTCAGGTGCAACTCAGGCACTGTCATTAATTACAAAACTATTAACTTCTAATGGTGAATATATCGCCGTAGAAGATCCAGTCACGGACGAAATGAGAACCATCTTCTCTTATAATGGCGCTTCTATCTTTCCGGTACCTGTAGATGATAAAGGAATCAATCCAGAACATCTTTCACAGGAAAGTCCACCTGGTTTTATTTTTGTACTACCGTCACATCAATTTCCTTTAGGAGGAACGTTAACGGTTCAACGAAGAATTCAATTAATTGAATACGCAAGAAAGTTCAACTGCTATATTGTAGAAGATGATTACGATAGTGAATTTACTTATGAAGGTACACCAGTTCATTCTGTGCAAGGTCTTGATCCGGAAAGAGTAATTTATGTAGGTACATTCAGCAAGATATTATCACCAACATTAAGAATTGGGTATGTGGTCTTGCCTACCAGTTTAATAGAATCCTTTAAAAAACTAAAATGGTATACCGATCGCCATAACTCATCCCTTGAACAATTAATACTCACTAGATTTCTAAAAGATGGTTTCTTAGACCGACATGTTCGAAAAATGAAACGTATCTATAAACAACGAAGAGATACCCTTGTCAATAGTTTAGGTAGGCACTTTCCAGATTGTACTATTTTGGGACAAGCAGCAGGTATGCACTTAGTAGTGGAATTTCATTCAATTGAATTTACTAAGAAATTAATAAAGTCGGTAGAAGAGGAGAGTAATGTAAAAATCTACTCTGTTGATCAATACTCAATTTTAAAGGGTTCACATCTTAATAAAATTGTAATGGGATACGGAAGTTTATCTGCTGAAAAAATAGAGGAAGGTGTAAAGAACCTTAAAGATGCGGTTTCGGTGTATATGCAAACTGGGCGGAGATTAAATTGAGGGGAAACAGAATGGCTAAAACGTGGAGTATATTTATTTGTATATTTTTATAAAAAGTTAAAAAGGAAGCAGAGAACCGTTACATTGCTTCCCTGAATGTTAAAAAACAGGGAAACGCGAGGACCGTCCCCGTGTTTCTCCCCGTGTTTCTTCTTTAAAATGCTTTGGTGTATACATGACAAGCCGCCTTTCACAAAAAGTTTATTAGAGTGTTTTCGTCATAATCAAGTCCACTTGTTCATCATCACCCATAAAAAAGGAGTGAGAACCGGTTTGGATAAATCCCTTTTTCTGATAGAACGCAATGGCGTTTTCATTATCTTCCCAGACGCCTAGCCAGATTTTCTTTTTCTGCTGTTCCAGCGCAATTTCCATCGCTTTGTTCATCAGGTGTTTTCCAAGACCGTGTTTCTGGAATTTTCTCTTCACATAAATCCGCTCGACTTCAAGCGAGTCACCGTCCATTGTTTCTGACTGGGCCTCATCGGTATTGACCTTCAGATAGCCAGCCAGTTCCTGATTGAAATAAATAAAATAGAATTGCGAAGAGGGGTTGGCTATTTCTTGGGTGAGTTGGTCCAGGTTGTAGGCTCTTTCCAAGTAGGCATTCAAGTGCTCTGGTGAATTCTGTTCCTGGAAAGTTTCCCGAAAAGTTTTCGTGCTGATTGTTTGCAGATCTCGAATATCTTCTAAAGTACACTTCTTCATCATTATCATTTAGATAGGTCGCTCCTTCAGCTCGTTAATAATCCCGTTTATTGCCTTTTTTAACAAATTCCCAGTCCTTCTCGACATTTTTCCGAATTCGCTCCAAAAGCTCATAGGCAGTCGCCATTTCTTGATCAGAAAAACCCGCTAAGGCCACACGATCAGAATGTTCATTCTCTCTTATGATGAAAGGGTAGATCGTTCTTCCTTTTTCCGTTGGAAATAACTTTTTATTTTTTTTGTTGTGGGGATCTTCTTTCTTTTCAATAAAGCCATTCATTTCTAGTTTTTGAATTGCACGGGTTGCGGTAGAGCGATCCACCTTAATCATTTCGCTCACTTGTTGCTGAATGATTCCTGGGTTTTCACATATCCTCACCAAATACAAATACTGTCCTTTTGTCAGGTCCATTTCTTTGAATTCGATATTGCTGATGGAATCCAATGCGCGGGCTATCATGCCAACTTCTCGTAAAATATCTTTCATAAGCGTCTCCTTCATGAATTTATTGTTGCAAATGCACCGATAAAAGTATATATTCAATATAAATCATTTTTGTTGCAATTGCAACAATATCCGTAGAACAGGGAGCTGCACAAGTAAAATTACATGGGCAGACGCATGCTGAAGGTTTCTATCATAAACTTGGTTATCGGACTGTATGATGGTATCCCACATGTTCTCATGATAAAGGAAGTAACTAATTGAGGGTTGGTAATGGGGGAATAAAATGAAATATGTTTTCTATATTATTGGGATTTTACTGTTAACCCTGGGTCTTTCGTTCACGATTCAATCTAATCTAGGAACGTCACCATTTGACGCCGTATTGGTAGGGCTAGCTAGAAATGTTGGCCTTACTGTAGGAATCTTTAAGTTATCTGTTTTTATAAAAAGTTAAAAAGGAAGCAGAGAACCGTTACACAGCTTCCCTAAATGGTAAAAAATAGGGAAACACAAGAACCGTCCCCGTGTTTCTTTCTATACCTTGCTGGAACAGTGGAGCTCTTGTTTCCACCCACCTCCTGTGAAACCATATCTCCCATCGTTGTCCCAAAATCCTTCCATTTCTCTCCGTATTCCTTCGTAACCCATTCTCTAATTTCTGCTATGCTTCTTTCGTTTCCTAGTGCTTTAAATGCTTCTAATACTGCTTCTGTCTGAGTTTTCATTTTTATCACCCAATCAAACTGCTCATTTTTTTAAGCCATATTCTTCTATTTTCCATTAATGCAGGTCTTGGATGCAAAAAGTAAGGAGGTTGACGATAATTTATACCGGTTATATTTTGTAGTAAGGGATGCTTTAGTGCTTCTTCTGCAATTTTTCGTATACTTGAATTTGTTCCCCAGCCGGCAATAACTGGGCCATTGTTTTGATTTAAAAGGGCTTCTAATTCTTTCTTCCGTCTACAAAAAAGAATAGAATGCTCATACTTCTTTTTGCTTTGGAGTAGTTTAAAGGTTTTTAAAAATACGTTGATATTCCCTGAACAAATATCAGATAAGTTAATAATAGCCGTATGGTTCCATTGCTTTAGTTTCATCAATCTCATTAGTTGCCATTGGGTCTGGTCAGATTTCGCATCAACAAAAGGAATCGTTTCCTTTGTTGGAACAAGAACTGGAATATCATAAGATTGATCAGATGCACTACAGGCTCCTGGATTCACAAGTAAAAAAACTGCATCAATACTGCTATTAAGAGCAAAACCTTTTCTAAGCAATCTCGCTTGATTTCGGCACGTATAGTATTCTTTTTCGACTTCCATCTTATAAAAGCTAGCTTTCACCTCAAACTCTTTTAAGAGATTCTTGCTATTGAGCAATTCCATTTGGTAGCCTCCTTTAAAATTTAGAGTCCATACTACAACCAGGGAGCGAGGCAAAAGTAAAGATCTTCAATCTCCCTTTAAAACCTTGAAAAAGGCATAGCAAAGAAGCTACACCTAAAGATGTTTTTAAAATCCACCATGTCATTTTCCATCTATTTATTAGCCACAAAATCAAACGTCCTAGCCACAGCCAGCAATTCCTCTTTGTAGGTTAGAATGTCGTTAACATGGTCAATTTTATAGGTTGTTCTACCTGCATCATTCAACTGGATATATTTTTGGTTACTGTTAAAGCCTAGTCTACATATCCATCTTCTAATGCTGTCATCTAGTAGAACGTTTAAGTAACTCTTGTTGTCTCTGTAAAAAATCCTTGAAGGATCGATAGCTTCTTTTAAAATTAATTTCACAATGACATATCCTTCAATTTCTTCTTCTGTTGTAACAATTTCTTCTTCTTGTGTTGTATTCTCTGTAGGGGATAGTTTTTCTTTCTCAATCTCAATAGATGCTTTTATGTCTGGAGTTGCTTCAGTGGAGGAGTTTAACGCTTTTTGTAGCTTTTCATTTACTTTTTCATTCACATATTGATTTAAAGATTTTTTAACCAAATCCCTAAAGTTTTCAACCACCTTCTTGGTCTTAACACCGGAGTATATTTCATTTATGACAACTTTCACAAATTCCTCAGAGGGTTCTTCCCATTGTTGGGATAAGTATTGTTTAATTTCACCTGTATACTTTAACTCCGAAGCTGTAGTTAAAACATTCACAACATCAAAGTCTTGTTTTCTAAACTTTGCTAATTCTAGTATTTCAATATCTTTTAAATCTAACATGTTAATAGTGAAGAATGGCTTCTGATCCATTTTGTTTTGCTCTTCTAAATCGGTAAAGAAATTATATTCTATTCCATTAGTTAAAATGGCGAATTTTGCTTTTGTAGTACCAAAGTATCGAAAGAGTTGGGAATCATGCTTCGTTAAAATCTCGTTTACACTTTTAGCTTCAATAAGGATAACCGGGTCATTTTCACTCATAATGGCGTAATCAATTTTTTCACCCTTTTTAATACCTACATCCGCTACAAATTCAGGAACTAATTCTTCAGGATTAAAAATATCATAACCGAGCATCTGTAGCATTGGCATAATCAAAGAGGTTTTCGTTGCTTCCTCCGTATGAATACTATCCTTAACTCTTTGGATCCTATTAGCTAAATTTTTAATTTGCTGCTTAAACTCTTCCATAAAAAACACTACACCCCTTATAAATATGAATTTCATTCTAATTAGAGTATACCAAATATATTATAATTTGTCAGATTATTCATAAAATAACCAAATCTAGATTCACTTGATTAATATAGAAGAACTAAAAAGAAAATAAAATAACTATATTTATAAAAAAACGGGAACAAGCAACAGTCTTAGTTAAGATTGTTGTTTTTGCTCCCTAAGGTCAGATGACGATGTAAAATTTTTCGATAATCTTACAATTGCACCACGCTAGAGAGACTGTCCCTCTGTCTCGTTTTCTACTTCTCTCCTGCTACTTAGGTCGAACCGGAAATTTATTAAGTTTCTCTAAAACTATTAAAAACATTTATCGTACCCAATTTCATTGCTGCATATATTTGAAAAATCGCGCGTTCATTTTCATTAGGCACCTTAATCATTTGCACAGAATAGTTTTTATACATATACTCTCTAGCATCTCTTATTGATATTAGGTGAGGATATTCATCCTTTAATGTAGTTAGTTTGTAAGAGATGGTTGCTTGTTCTCTGGTTACTGCACGTAAATCCACACCTATTCGCGTAGCTAAATTTCTAGAACGGCCAACATAAAGCATTTGATTATTAGTATGGTTAGTAATAAGAAAAACACCTTCTATTGGTAAGTTGTCTTCTCCCAAAACTTTCTTAATAGTACCCTCTGTTAAGCTTTTTATTTCATACTTTGGCGCACTAATCAATTTATCTAGTCTTTTGGGTAAGCCTTCATATATATTTTCAAAAGAGATTACCACATTATCCAACTCGTATTTTTTCATATAGCACCTCCATTTAAAGTCATCCTATATCACTTTGATATGTTATGTTTTCCGTTGCTTCTTTCTCATTTTCATAATTAATGGTATAGCATTTAATTTTTTTGTACCAAAAAGACGATCCGGGCATATGTTTTCTGAATATTCTATAAACTAATATTTGAACCTTTCCCAGGGTGTCCGTGAATGTCACAAAACAATCAGTAAAGAGAAATTCTGAAACACTGGTGTAAATTTTTCAAAATATGATATTCTCTAACATAAAACATCCTTTCTTCTCCAATATTTCGACAAATGGGAGGAAAAACCTTGTCCATTGCTGAATTATGATAAAAGGAGGTGTATATTATTATGGGGAAAAACCAACATGTAACTCCACATCCAAATGGCGGATGGCAGGTCAGAGGTTCTGGAAATTCTAAAGCTACTTCACGTCATGATACACAAAAGGACGCAATAGACGCTGCAAGAAATATTGCTAAAAACCAAGAATCAGAGCTAATAATTCATAGATCTAATGGCAGAATAAGAGATAAAGATAGTTATGGTAACGACCCTTATCCTCCAAAGGGCTAAGGAATGTCAGGACAACCCCTACATAAAGGGTGTTGGCTTTTTACAAATAAAAGAAAAACTATAATTAATCAAAATCACATCCTGTGGACTTCATAATCACCATTTAGTGCTCTTTTCCCCAGTACAGTGTCCCGCACAAGAAGCGGGACACTGTCCCTCTGTCTCTAAGGAACCTAAACGGATAGAAGGTAGAATCCCTGAATTAAAGTGTAGTGCCAAAGCGGTTTATATAGTAAAGAAGACTGAGGAAATGGAAAGGGAGTAAATGGGGGAAATCAGTTTGAACCCTTACAGGATAAGGGATTGGAGAAATATTGGACAAAAACAAAAAGACTGGACCATTATTGGTTCCAGGCCGAATTTGTATTGATTTTACGATTGAATCGGGAATGAAGATAAAAAGGATTACCCGTTTTCTTTACAACTCCTTTTCAGTTAATAGGACTAAAATTTATTTAACTTTTTTACTTTCCATAAAAATTTCCCTTTAGCAAAAACAACACACTCCTGCGCCTTACCAACATATTCATTTCCTAATGTATCAAGTAAATATAATTTAAAATTCAAATCCAAGTCACAGTGACCGTATTCATCCATTTCTAACCGAAGACAATCACTCGATTCAAAGCCAAATCTAAAATCCATTGTTATTTCAGCCTTTGGGGGAATTTCCAACCGATAGTCCGCACCTGGTATATAACTTGCATGTCCAAAGAGACGATGTTGAGTACGTAACTTATGTGAGTCCCACACTTCTAAAAATCCTTTATAAATAGTAATTGGGAAATCAGTACAGTTTCTAAAAGAACATTCTAGGGACGCACAACTACTCTCTGCATCAACAGCTCGTAAATAACCATCAAGAATATGAATTTCAAATTGCCCTTGCTTATAGAAATAATCGAAATCAGATCTCGTAGCAAAATCATTTTTACTTCCTCGTCGAATATAACAAAAGCCTTTATGTAATTTATTATAATCTTTTTTAAGCAAGTACGGTTGGCATTTTGGTTCTCTAATTTCAAGTATAGCTAACAAATGATTTTTATATGTAAGGTAATGTATCTGACAGTCTAACTGAGGCTCAATGTTTTCGAAAATTAACTCTTGGTAGGTAGCTGCATCAATTGGCTGTATAATATTAAAAAGCTCTTTTTCTTGTTGAGCTGATTCTTTCACACCAAATATAATGTAGCGAGATCCAATAATTTTAGCATTAGCCATAGCAATTACATCTTTTAATAAACTATCGTAATTTGTTCTTACATATAACCCTTTTTTAAAATCTAAATGTTCACTCTCAGTTTGATCAAGTAATTTTTCGAGTAACATTTTATCCACATTCTACCTCCTCTATTGTTTTTATTTACCACATTAAATAGAATACTTGACCAAAAGGGTCATACCCCTTTCAAGCATATTTAGAGGATTTCATTTTCCATAACACTTTTCCAATCTTATCTGAATCTTACAAGTCGTAAATATGACCTGTAGTGCTTTTCCATGAAGTCCAAAAACTCTTTTCTATTGAAATCAAAAGTATCGCTTTCATAAAACGTAAAGTGTACTGCATCGAAATTTTGACTATCAACTTTAAAGTCAAACCCATTTTTACCTCTTGACCTTTTGTTTGTAACACCCGTTATTAGAACATCCTCTTCAGATAAATCACCATGGTTATGATCCATGCAAATGTTAATGTTCGTTTTTCGAATATCAATTTGTATCCAACGCTTTTTAACTGAACTTACATACACATTTCTTCGATTAGGATTCTTACTACTCGGTTTAATTACTACTCTATCAAACTTATCCAAACACCCTAAAAAGTCGTGCAATATTTTTACTGTCGGCATTGCGTAAGTCCTCCTTACCTAAAAAATTTTAGCCGAGTCATGGGAAATGTATTTTTCCTACATTACTAATTTCACTAAAAATATCAATATAATCTAAGTTTTTCCCACAAAGAACTAAATTCTTTTTTTCAATTACCAAATAACTGGTTCTAAAATCACAAACTTCTCCTATTCTTTTCTCCTTACTATGTATCACCAAAATAAATTCTTCTCAAAATCCCCCTCTCCAACCCGGATTCTTCCGTTGCAGAATAAAATGAAGTTTTCTTACAGCACCACAATTTTTAGTGTTTTTTGATTCAAGTATCGCAGTTTTTACGCATTTTTAGCACAAAAATTCACGAGTTAAAAAAAATTTTCCGAATAAATGGATTCGAAAAAGACCAGAAACCGAGACAAGACAAGGATTTTTACAGAAGAAGGCCTAGAAATCGGAAAAGTTTATTTTCACGAAAACCGGGTCGGAGTATCAAACTCCTTTACTAACTCCTGTTTAATCTTTCAAGCCACTTCAATATGCAGCCGCTCTTAAAAAGATCTAATAAAGCGCCATCACAAAATCGCTCGGCTCTTACAGCACCCATAATAAGTGCAAGCACACACTTTGCATTCAAATTTGAAACATCAGTATTATTCATAGATTCCGTACCCCATTCAAGGCCGTTATCTTTGAGAATATCTCCATAACGGGTAAGTTCCATATCTTTATTACTTTCTTCGAAGGTGTAAACGTCGTCGATGAAGTTATTCACCATTTCGGAATAACGTACAGAAGGCATCTGAATCGGATGCTCCGATTTTTCACAGTTTTCTTTATCTATAATCCATTCACCAATACTATCTGCCTGGATGATAGGAACGTATTTTGTCAATATATCAAATTTACTCAACCTCGTCCTCCTCGGTATCGACATTTCCAGAAGCCACAGGTACGGTTCCCCTGACTTTGATTTGGTAATTCACTTGTAGATATTACCAGACGATCCAATATAATTCTAATAATAATTAGCTGTTCATTTTGAATTCGATATTATAAACGAAGGACCCAATACGAATTCAAAATGGGACAAGGGGACAGTACAGTGTCCCAAACATATCAGAAACGGGGCACTGTACCTGTCCCTCTGCCCCTCTTTATTCCTTCACCCTATAACTACTTTCACCTTCCGCAACCATCGACTCATCAAGGAAAAATTCATTTTCTCTATAAACAGCATTACTCTCCGCAAACCGCTCTCTCAAATACTCACCCAGCCCAGCATCCGTACAATACACATAACAACCCTTCTGCCCTCTAGTCATCAAAGTCCTATATGTATTCCTGATTATTTCATCTGCTACCTTTGCTGCATTAATTGGGTCTTCCTTTAACAATTTTTTCAATCCTTTTAAAGAGGAATCAGTCTTTGCCCTTTTGGTATGGTCAGTAATCACCTTTCCGTTCTCTACCCGCATGTCATCTCCAATGATAACTCCTACATATTCAAACTCTAATCCCTGACATGTGTGAATACAGCCTGCTTCATTTACTGACTCGGAATCGATTGCCCAAGTAGCGGAGTTGTCTAAGTTCCAACTCATTTTGAAGTCGTGCTTTTCCAGTACAATGTCATAATGATTGGTATTGCTTTTCCCTTCCTTATCCCAGTTCCAGCAGTAACCAGCTACAATTCGTGATTTATTGTTTTGATTTTTGCTAACTATTTCTCTACGCATTTCATTGGGGTCATCGAATACTCTAAAATCATACTGGCTACCAATGTAATCGGAGTTTGCAGTTTCACGGATCTGCAGAACATCATCCAGCCATGCAAGGTAACCGTCGGACCCATCACAGCGGAATTGGGATTCAAGGTTCATGATGGTCAGGGGTGCGTTATGTTCTTTTGCAAATCTTCCTATTTCTCTTAAACTGCCTGCATCCTTTAATGTTACTCTCTGTCTTTCATCAATGAAGAAGATGGAGAACTTGGATGCTTCTATGATCTCTTTCGTCTGGTTCTCTCCTAGGTTCTGAAACATCCCGGACTTCAAGTTAAATCGATGGGCTTCATCCACAACTAGGACATCAAATTCATCTTTCGGTGCGTTTACATAGCTCCCAGAACCTTTAAAAAGATTATCAATATGCCCTTTTCTGAAATCACTTTTAAGTTTAGTAGAGTATATATTCCGAGGAGCAGCATTCTTTGTTACGTACTGACAGACCATGCTTTGGTTCGTCAGGTAGACTAGTAGATTAATTGCCAGTACTGATTTCCCTGTCCCAGGCCCACCTTTTACCACCATTACTTGCTTTGTGTTCGTCCGTAAGGCTTCCTTTGCAAGATAGACCGCTTCCTCATACACTACCTTCTGATCATCTATCATAATAAACTCTTCATTTCCCTTTAGCATTTTGTTAAGAGAATCCTGCAGTGACTTGGATGGACGGATACGACCGTTCTCAATTTTATAGAGATTTTCCTTATTATCACCAAACTGTATGTACCGTTTAATAAAATCCCGTAACTTCTGCGCCTGACCCTTTACAAAAACAGGGGCCTGCTCAATATAATACTCGTAAACCGGGTCGGTAAGAGAATCTGTTAGACAACTATCTAAATATTCCATCCCTTGCCATATTTAGAGTCATTTACTTTTACAGTATTAACCTTTATTACTAATAGTGTGATCCCTTTCAAATCTTAATACAATAAATAAATCTCCTTCTCTATATCCGAAACACCGAAACCTTTGGCTTGTCCTAAATTTATAAATCTGCTTATTCGTGTAGGGAGAGTTCAAAAACCAATTATCTTTTTTGGATGGCTGATATTTCTTGTATTCTAATCCATCAGATTTTAATATTGCATCCCAACTCATTTCGCTAAACATCTTAAAGGAAGAAATAAACGCTCTCTCCTCATCTTCTTCGAGAATATTAAAATCGTAGCCTTCTTCTAAGTATTCAAATGATAGATTAGTACCATTAAATCTATGATTACAATAAACTCTAGCATCTATCAAATATTTTTCGTATAGTAAATCACAAAGACTCAAGTGCTCTTGAATATTTATTATATCGATTAAAACTCCATTTTTTTTAATTTCCAAAAGGTTATCTACAAAGCTAGCATTTTCAAATGATAAAACCACCTTAGCTCTTTCGCATGCTTCTGCAAGGGAATAACCATTGGTTTCACTTGTAAACTGGCAAGTATATCGATCAGTATCCTTATGTCTTTGATCCTCATGCCAGAATGAGGGGTCAGACATTAGGCTGTTTAATAATTGTTTAAATCGACGAATCTTGTTATTACTTCTTGATCTTTTGTCTCTAAAAGCGTCATGTAGGCTCATATCATTTGTAACCTTAAATGTATATAACTCATGGTGTTTTGAGAACGAGGCATTAGAAGATTCCATTAATTTTTGTATTTTTAATAATCCACCTAACGAGTCATAAAAATCCTCTAATTTTTCAAAACTACCATCCAGAGAAAGTTCATTAATTAAAATTTCCATAATTACAACCCCAATAATTCATCTAAGTCGTCATCAAACTGATCAAATAGTCCTTCTTGATGATTAATGACATTTCCATTATTATCAAATCCAATATTAACTGAATTTGAGACCATTTCATTCTTATCTATAGAAAAAAAGTATACTGAAACATTTTCTTTAGCTATATTTTTTTTATTAATTGATTTTCGTACCCCATTAAAGATATGATCACTATGAGTTTCAATTACGAATCTAATTCCATTTTGAGAAGTAAAAGTTAAGAATTCTGTTAATTTAGACTGAGCACGTGGGTGCAAATGTATTTCTGGGTTTTCAATAATAATTAGGTCACCTTTTTTAGAGGTTAAAGCACTGACAAGTATTGAAACTATATAACTTAGCCCCGAACCAATGTTTTTAGGTCTAACATACCGATTATTTACAGATAAGAATTTTGCTTTGACCTGATCTGTATCTTTTATATCTTCTGTAATTAACTCACTATTCACAATGTATTTCAGCCAATAATTCAATTGTAGAGCAAGGGTAGAACCAACATTCTTATCCTTAATTAAGTACTCTTCAACTGGATTTTGTTTATTTAATTCATAATAATCTATTGCATATTCTCCTAAGATGCCAAAGTCATTATATTTTTCGAAGTTTTTACCATATAAATCTTGGGAGCCTATTCTTTTTGAAGATAGATAATGAATGTTTTTATTCTTTTGGTGTAAGTACTTAGTCAGTTCATTCTCATTTGGGTTTACTTCACACTTAACAACGCCATCATCTTCAACAAAATTAAGTGTTATACCTTCAGATTGAGACCTTAGATTTATAGAAAAAGACTTTGAATTCTTAATAAAATTCCTTGCATCTGAAAATTCCCCTAAAGATACTAAACTGCCATTTAAAGGCGAACGTCCATCGTCAGTTATATTTTGAATCACTAGTAATAATGCTTGTATTACTGTGGATTTCCCTGCAGAATTCATTCCTACGAGTAACGTAAAATTATTTAAATCAAGAGAAGTTTCATCGAAACTCTTAAGACCATTAATCGTTAGATTTGTAATCATGTAAAAACCTCTCCTTCATATCATCAAACATGCTAAACACCTCAGGAATAACAATTCCACGACCTCTATCATCGGTAAGTAACTTATTTAATTCTCTTGTACTTAATAATTCATTACACATTCCCTTTAGATACTCCTTATATTCATGGCAATATTTTTGATCAAAATGTGCAAATAAATAACCAAATGCTTCAAATAAAATCATGTTTATTGGATTTTTTTTATCACTATTGGATAGCCTTCTAAAGGATGAACCTTCTCCAAATACAATATAGTTATTTTCCATAGAGATCTTGAAAATAGTTATTAAATATTCAATTTCTTCATCCTTGCACTTATTCAGATACTCCATTGATTTCCCAAGGAACTCATCAATATCATACTTATATTCAATTGTTGATCCATTAGGGTCGACAAGATGACCTTTCTTCCATAAATAAAATGAAATGAATCTTAAGACCAAATAACGGTCTTTCATTCTTGTAGAATTTATAGAATTACTGGTTACGGCAGTAAATATATCTAGTTGAACCAGATTTCTAAGTAAAATGGTTGATTTACCTTGATACAACGCATTTCTCATTTCTTGATTATTTAAAGGAGTTCCACCCCTATTAACCCTATCAAATATGTCAAATTTTATTCTATCCGGCGTAGGAGGCTTAATCACTTGAGCAATTATTTGAAAATCCTCTAAATTTGCCTTCATTTTGTCTTCAAGTTCCTGAAAAAATAAACCGTTTAGAGATTTAAGTACTTTGAGGTTTTTTAATTTAAATTCATTTTGCAAGAAGGAAAAAAAAGTGGTTAAGCGTTGACGTCCATCGATAACTACTAGTTCTCCATCTTTTGTTTCATTCAAATAAAATATTGGAAGTGGTATCCCCATTAAAACAGATTCTATTAATTCTGATTGCTGATCCTTTTTCCAAACAACCTCTCTTTGAAAATCAGGGTCTAATATCAATTGATCCCTTAAATATTTACGATTCAATTCAAAGATAGAGTACTGGCTTCTTTCAACTTTTATATTTGCTTCAGGATAAATATTATGTTCATTTTCCGAGATAGAAACATCTATTAGTTGGCCGTCCTCTGAATCAAGGTTTTCTAACTCTTCAAGAATCTTATCTTCCATATCATCCCCACCTTCTAATATTTATTTAAATTTAATTATATGTATTATTTCCATTTGTATGGTGATCTAAAATAAACTTCATAATTAATATTAACACTAGTTGTTATATCAAAAGTATAAAATGGTATAAGAATTCTTAATTGATGGAAGTAAAACCTTTCCCTCTGACCAATATGTATATACTATATTGGAAAACGTATCTGTCCCCGTATCCATCTTAACTCTTCTCTTCCTTTTAAAACTCCCACACTAAACTCCTTTAACTAATATTTTATACCTTATTATACCATTTTCGATTATACATTAAGATAGAATATTCAAAACGATTTAATGCCTCTAAAGATTTCTTTTGAGATGAAACCAGTTCCAGTAGGTAAAAACTTTACTCCATATCAACCAAAATTTAATTCTGATTGATAAAGCTTAGCGGAGGATTGTTTAAAAAATAACTTGATGTCCAGTTAAACAAAATACTCGTAAAATAATACTTAAGAGCAAGCCAGACTTACTAGGCGCTGATTCTCTCATCCCCCACGACAAAAAGAGACAGATTGAGAGCCTGTCTCTTTTGTTAAGATTAATTTTTATATAGTTTTTTAAAAGAATCGAAAGGACCGTACCGATGTTTCAATACATTTTACAATGTAGGATTTGCCTCACCATATTTCCCTACTCATTTTCAACAACTCTAGCCACTTCATGTTCGCACTTTTGGCACTTTCCTTTTAAGAGAATTCCAAATTGATGATTATCAATTGTAAAATAGACTTTATATAGTGAATAAAACAGAACCGGTTATTTGAGCTCTACCCTAGCCACCGCCTCACAATGCACCGTATGCGGAAACATATCCACCGGCTGCACCTCAACCGTCCTATATCCCCCATCCTCCAACACTCTCAAATCCCTCGCAAGTGTCGCCGGATTACAGGATACATACACAACCTTCTTCGGTTTCATCTTAATAATCGTCTGCAATAAAGCTTCATCGCAGCCTTTTCTCGGCGGGTCGACCACTAACACGTCTGCCGTAATTCCTTCCTTATACCACTTCGGAATCACTACTTCTGCTTCTCCCACACCAAACTCTGCGTTGTCAATTCCGTTCAACAGAGCATTGCGCTTGGCATCTTCAATTGCTTCCGGTACAATCTCTACTCCGTAAACCTTCTTTGCCTTCTGAGCTAAGAACAAAGAAATCGTCCCAATCCCGCAATATGCATCGATCACGGTTTCTTCTCCAGTCAAATCAGCATACTCCAACGCTTTGTCATAAAGCACCTTTGTCTGCTCAGGGTTTACTTGATAGAAGGAACGAGCCGAAATGGCGAATTTGATGTCGCCGATATAGTCGTAGATGTATTCCTCGCCCCAGAGCACACGAGTCTCATCTCCAAAAATTACGTTCGTTTTCTTCGTATTCACGTTCTGCACTACTGACTTCACTTCCGGCAACGCTGCTGTGATCTCTTCCACGATTGCCTTCCTATTCTGAATGTCCGGTGTTCTCGTAATCAGCACGACCATCACTTCACCCGTAACAAGTCCATACCTTGCCATCACATGCCGCAACACACCTTTATGTGTTTTCTCATTATAAGCACGCACGCCATGCTTTTCACAGATTCCTCGAACGGTCTGTACCACACGGTCGTTGGTTTCCTGTTGGATGAGGCAGTCTTTCATTTCAATAATTTCGTGGCTGCGCTGCTGGTAGAAGCCTGCGATCAGTCCGCCTTCTCTTTCTCCAATCGGAACCTGTGCTTTGTTGCGGTAGCGCCATGGATTGTGGTCCATGCCAAGAACCGGGTGAACCGGGATATCTTTTAGATGGCCGATTCGTTCTAACACATCTGCCACTTGTTTTCTTTTAGCAACAAGCTGGCCTTCATAGCTCAGATGCTGGAGCTGACAGCCGCCACATTGTTTGTAGATAGGACAAGGAGCATTGACTCGATAAGGGCTTTCTTTATAGGTCTCTTCTATGCGACCGAATGCGTAGCCTTTTTTCACTTTGGTTATTTTTATTTTTATCTTTTCCTGTGGCAGGGCATTGGACACAAAGATGGGATAGCCGTTGATTTTTGCTACCCCTGCGCCATCATGTGTCAAATCTTCCACTGTCACATCGTAATAGTCATTTTTCTGTACTGGTGGTTGTAATACCGTCATGAGTTTTCTTTCCTCCACGTTAAAATCGCTCTAACGATTGTACCATATGGCGGGGGGCGTTGCCAGTTGAGGTTGCTGCTTGCAAAAAGGTGAGGACGGTTAAGACTGCTGAAATTGCAATTAAAAAAGAAACTTCCGATAAACACTCGAAGTTCCCGTCAGTAATAACTATTCTTTTCAGCTGTAAAACCAAATCTAAAGACTATTCTACCTTAAGCATAGACTAGAGGATTAATATCACTTTCCTACAAAACCTTTTTCAAAAGTTGATTCCTTTTATTTTTTTCAATCCCATGCGCCCCAACGATTCTCATTTTTTTCAATCAAACGTTTGTTTGAAAAATTCTATTGTACTAAAATGCACTGGGACAGTGGGGACTGGTCCCTTGTCCCATTTCCTCGGTAAAAGAACCTGACATTTCTTCCCTAGTGCATAGTCGTATTCCTATCTAAACTGCTTCCTGCGCATCCACTGTGTTGCAGCCCACTTATCTCCAACGATAACTGGTGCACCCCCGTGGAGAGTTAAATCATTCAGAGCTTGGTCATCATAGAAATACTCAAAATACACGGCCATGCCTTTTTGAGGGGATATGGAAAGTTTGAGCTCTGGAAAAAACGTTTCCCCGCCTTGCTCCACATCATTCAAATACATAACAAGTGTACTGATTCTGGGGTTGCTTGCTGCTTTGCTTGTGGAACTGAAAAAGTCAAAATGGGCTTTATATTCTTGCCCTGGTTTATAATTAAGAATTTGAAGTCCGTCTCCATGTTCAATTGGTATATTCATAATATGAGAGATTCTTTTTTCAATCCTCGTAACCACATCGCTTTCGCCTTCTTCAAAGAACATGCTGCTGCTCGTTCTGAGGTCATCTTCTTCCCGCATTGATCCAATTTTCGACCGTTGTATTCTATCCTTGGACAAACTGATTAATGCATCACATTCCTCATCACTTAAAACATTCCCTAAAACAACGATAAGCGGTTCTTCCATTCTGACAATAATGTTAACCTCTCGATCCTCGGTGGTGATTTTGTTCCCAACATGGTTAAAAATCGTTTGTTCTTTCGTGTGTATCATCATTTTTCCTCAACCCTCTTATTTATAATTTTCCAAAAATTAAAGAGACAAAATATGATAGAGAGCTTAATAAATGTAATTCTGCTTTGTACACCACCCAGAGGAAAATTAACACTAAAATCAATATACAATCTACAACAAAATTATGCAAACTGGGACAGAGGGACAGGTACATCGTCCCACCAATTATTTACAATATAAAAATGCGACCTTATCAAAATAGGAAGGTCGCACACTTGTTAACTCGCTATGACTTCATGAAGATACATCCGAAACCTTAGTCAGCATTCCGCACAAACAGGTAGACAATGAACCCGAGCGGCCCTAGGAGAAAGACAACTAATGCCCATAAGCAGCCGATGTTGGTTCCGCGTTTCTCCTTGGCATCACCGTATACCCAAATCAGTGCGATTAACCCGATAACCCACCATAATAGCGCGAAGATCTCCATCTAATCATCTCCTTTATGTTTTGTCTCGAACAATTAAATACGCAATAAAACCGATGGGCCCTGCTGCCAAAACGACAAGTGCCCAGAGGCAGCCGATATTGGTTCCCTGCTTATCCTTTGCGTCAGAGAATACCCATAGAGTGGCTAGAATACACAAACCCCATATTAAAAGGATAAATATACCGATAATTATACCAATTCCTGAGACATCCATTTCCCTCACTCCAATATAGGAAGACTACTATGTTCTACGAGTATATGTCAGGAGAGGTTTCATTTTTCCATTTTGTTTAGCTGTGCCGCCAGAAATACAACCTTTCTAGTCGATGTGCTACCTATCTATAAACTTGCAGATGCTTATCCTTCATGATTTCAATCAAACACCTTCTAAGATTAGATGCAGTATCACCATAAGCCAATCGGAAGTACAACGACCGAAGAAAACTGACCACATTTCTGCGTTTGTTAAAATAACCTATCGAGAAACCATCCCCCTTATGTAGTTCATCGAGCCTACCGGAAAGTTGATGCGCTAGCTTTTTCAAAACAGACTCTGACATGCCTTTTTCCAAAAGAGCCTCCACCGCAAAAACCAATCGTTCATCCTCGTCGTCTATGTAAATCGCTTCTTTATATAAGCAACACTGTATGGCAGCTAAGCAACTGTCTGCCAAATCCATACTGAAGGAGGGATGCTTGATTGCTGCGGTCAGAAGGTCTGCCCCATGTGCAATGCTATGCGCCCACCCTTTTCCATCAACGAACCCTCTTGTGTCCACCTCTTTTTGCAAGTAAAGAATACTGCTGCTTAAAGCCTGTTCCACTAGCTCCTCAGGCAAGGTCCCTGCAACTCTATCTTTATTAAGCTGCAGTGCGATTACCAGCGCAGAAAAGGAACGAGTAAATACTGAATCCGTCTCCGTCTCACCAATCTTGTAAAAAAGATGTTCCTCATCTAAACAAGCTGCAAGAATATGCTGTTCCTGCAAGGAGGTAAGCATGTTTTGAGTGATCAGTTTTCCAAACGCAATATAGATAAGTTCATCCCGCAGCTCTGAATCTGTTGAACCAATGTTACTCAGCATGGTTCTTATCACCATATCCAGCTTGCCTTCCGGAATGCTATTTTCATTAATAAATAGAGTCAATGTATGTTTCAAATTCAACGCCGCTGCTTCCATTTCTACCTTACTCCCCATACATCTCTTCCCATTCCTCACGCAGCACCCCAAGCTTCACCGAATCATAGCGCTCGCCATTATAGAATCTCGCTTTTCTAATGCGCGCCTCTTCCTGCATGCCAAGCTTTAAACCGACCTGAATCATCCGCTTGTTCCCGGACCATGTGGTATAGCCGAGACGCGGAAGGTTTGGAAAGCTTCTAAAAAGGTGGGTAGTCCAAAGCTTGATGCTTTCCGTCCCATACCCGCCGTTCCAATACTTCGGAAGATAGATGATGATGCCAAGCTCCATCCAGTTAGACGGCTCATGCTCCCAGTAGTAGGTAACACTTCCGATGATTTCCCCACCCACCACAATAAGCCGTTGAGAATCAAGTCCTTTTTCAATATCCCCGCTCATCCTTTCTACATAGGTTTCATACTCCACCCGCTTTAAAGGAAAATACGGTGCATCCCATTTCTTAAACTCCGGCTCTTCCTCACCATAAATAAGATTCCAAAGAACCGGTAAATCCTCTTGTTCAACAGGCTTAAGTTGTACTTTGTTTCCATTAATAACTTCCAAACTTGCCAGCTCCTTTTGTACTTTTACTAAATTACTAGTTTACTAGGGATTTTTATTCCTCCCCACTTTCCAAAATATACGCTCTCATCCGATTGGTTGTCTTTGCGGATGTTTCATACACTTCGTCGCCAATCATGTACATAAAATAGCTCTTTTCATCCGCTTCACCGAGCCATAAATGAATTCCGTGCGCCGGTAAAGAACCTTCTTCCGTTGCTTTGTATTCTACCATAACGTCATAATCCGGATTTTCCAGAGGCGAGTCCCCGACATTTCTGGCAGTCGTGATAGCTTCCTTAAAAAACGCCACGGTTTCTTTATCATCAAACGAGTGCAGGAGAATCAGGTTCATATCGCCCGCACCCTCCGACTTTGCTACATTTACCTCTGCCAACGTTTCGTCCAACAAAACCATCGTTTCAAATGGAGAAGTTTGACAGCCTGCTAGAAGCAATAAGGTGGCCAATACAGTCATCAATATTTTACTAGTTTTTTTCATACGGAATCATCCTATCTACTCGAACTTTTACTTACATAGGTAAAACGTATGAGACGCTCTGAAAGTTTCATTTTTTGTATCCTATATTCAGATTGATTGTTGCTCTTATGTAGTAGAACACGATACCTCCATTGCTGGCGTGCTCTTGTCCTTTTTAATTTGGCTATGTTAAAGATGAGTGTAGATAATAGTTCTTCACCAGCGATGATTGGAGCAAAAGGCGGAGACTCCAACGGGAGATAGCGGTAGACTGGAGACCCCGCAGGCGCAGCCGAGGAGGCTCCAGCACCGCCCCGTGGACGCGTAGCCTTTTGCGGAAATCAACAGCGGCGTTTAAAGAGCCTTTAACTTAAAAAGCTACTCTTTAAGTGTAAAACTAATAACGATAAATTCCTTATTTTGGTGTATTCTTATAAGTAAGAGTAGATGGTAAAAGAACATTGATAGCTTTTTAGCCATAATAAAGGAGTGTTACATAAAATGAATGACCTGTTTGTAGTCTCAATCGTAGCAATTCTATTTTTAACTTATAAACTTATTATGGTACTTAAAAACAAGGAAGTGCCAAAAGGAAACAGGAGAATCGCATGGTCTTTATATGGGGTTTGTGTAGTTGGCTTAGTAATGGTTAACGTCTTCTTTACTTAAAACCATATCTACAATCGCTTTATTAGGAAAAATAAACTTACATAGGAAACGGGGAGAAAAGATGAGAGTATTCGCTTGGATTTTAATCACGTTTTATTTGATTATTACTGTATTCTGGATAGCAAATTCACCGTACTTATTTTCCACGTGGGGTGTATCTGTATGGTTAGTTTCGATTGTGTTTGGCTTAATCACATATAAACAAGTTAATGAAAATAACTTTCTAAGGAAACTAGTGTTGTATTCAACTTCCTTTATGGTGTTTTTGCTTATAGTAACTGGATTGATCCATTTAGTAGTATCTAGTATGCCTTAAGCATTCCTAAAATCCGTGAGGTGTTACATGATGTTTTCCAACGAACAATTACAAGCCTTAATAGAAGGTAAAATCACCGGGGACACGTTTCCTTATAATACATATAACAATCAAGAAATTGAAGCCCATATAAGACGGTTATTTCATCGCTTAAACCGGATTCCCAATTTAATTTGTGAGGCAGAGTGGAATCATTTTGGCAGTGGCTATGCTTCCTTTGTGGAATTTTTTTGCTATCGAAAGGAAGATGTTACTGTCGTTACCGAGAAATACGGAATGCAAGAGACTAAGACAAACGGAATTATCATAGATATTAGCCGCTTAGCAGCTGTAGCAATCATGGGGGAAGATGAACGACATAAAACCATTCGCATGGAAACAAACGAAGAAGTGGGTGGAGCGTATGGGACGTTACTAGATGGTACCCACCGATTAGCTATAAATAAGAACTTTCATAGAATAGCAGAAAAATTAAAACAGGCATTAGAAGAATTTGATTATGAACTTTTAGAAGATGAAAAGTTAAATCAACCTTTACCATTTCAAACTAAAATCCCAACAGTGTATCGCAGACCAAATCAGTACTTAGTGCTGGATGCTATTTTTTATTGGGAAGATTAGAATAGTAATGTATTTGTCCTTTGCCCGTCCTCTTCCCACGTAACGACAACACCAGTTATATGTAAAACCCCTCTTCTAATTACTGCAAATAATACTACTTAAAAGTATTCTCTCCGATAGCACTGTCACAGAAGCTACAGCTTTTTCCACTAAGGCCTCCGTTTGTTTAAAAACGTATGATTCAGAAATACGTTTTTATACCAATAACCAATAAGAAGAGACACCCAGGAGGAAGATTGTAATTATAAGTGTTATTGTGAAATCTTCTTTTTCTTTGTTAAATAACATTTCAATAAGTTCAACACTGTTAGATAACCCAGCAGTAAAAAACATACCAAAAATAAATATACTCGGGTCAACAGTTGAGTTACCCGAACTCACTAACCCTCCAATAGATACGATTAAAAGTCGAAGAACAAAGTACATTGCAAAAGCATCTAAAATCAATTTTAAAGCTAATAAGAAATTATTACTTTTTCTGTATCTTTTTTTTATCCTGCTTACCAATTCCATTTAACTCCTCCCCCTATTCATAAAGAAATGGAGTGGCTTGTTAAACTCTTCTTCCCGTTAGCATAAGACGCGACTATGTTAGTTGAACAAACGGAGAGCTTAATTGAATAATAATAGCAATTAACTCATTGCATCAGAGTCACTTGATTTCCTTGCTCGTCATATGCAATAAGATCATCTTCAGCTATAGGTTCATCGCTAAAAATAATCCAAAACGATAAATCTTGATAACTTATTTTCTTAGCAGGTTCCCCTCTAACTTCTACTTTCTCTACAACAGGGTTATTACTATTAAAATAGGATAAGTGAGACGGCATATGCTGATTCTTTTCAATTATTACTATTCCACCATCCTTATCAACACTACCTCCACGACCAATATTTTCTATTGAATCTGAAGATAAATCATAAATTGTGTGGAATATACTATTATCTGCCGTATAAAATCCAATGATAAAATTATCTTTAATTTCGTAATGAATAATTTCCTCATAATAATTTATCCCAGAATTATCTAATGCATTTATTAACTCTTCCTCATATGTAAATTTTTCATTTGAATTCGAACAACTTACCATTATCATTAAAAGTGCAATTAAAAAACCTAATTTGATTGTTTTCATAGTAACCTCCATTGGATTGTGGGTTCGGCAACAAATAGTAGTTATCCGCCTCTGACAGTTTCAAAGACTAATTGTGCACCTTCTATAGAAGGAATGGTTGATGTAGTTGTTTAAGTAAGTAATCACTTCATATAATTATCAACCAGCTCATAGCATCTTTCTTCAGTAAGATTTGCAAGCACAGCTACATATTCCAGGTGTTCTTGGGTGCCTCCTTTATATTCCAGTGATGCTTCCAATGCAGTATCATCTCGATATTGTAACCATTCCCGCTGTTCTTCTCTTAATTGTTCCATCTCTTCTGGCGAAAGTTGTTCCTGTAAAACTCCATAAATCTCGTTCAGCAATCTATCCCAAATCTCCCATCTATCATTTTCCACCTTTTTCAGAGCGTAGGTTGATGTATCTGTCGCTTCCAATTCTTCCGTTTCTTTTTTAGCATCATTTAATTTTTCGAGATATTCTTCCTTTAGACTATCTTCAGTATTATTAGTAGCCGAGTCTTCTTCTTTTGCAGATGTATCCTCTTTTTCATTAGCTTCAGTTTCTGCATCAGTGCTCTCAGTATTGGAAGCAGTTTCTGCTGCATCTTCTTTAGCAGATTCCTCATTTGCGCTTTGAGTTGAACTATTGTTTTGAGTCTGGTTGTCCATGTTTGCACCTGACTCATCAGAAGAGTTCCCACAAGCAGCCATGATAACTAATGCCGCTATTAACATTAGTGTTAAAAGATTTCTACTATTTTTCATTTCTTAGATCCTCCTAATTGAAAACATTCACATTTTTCTCTAGACGCTTTAGCCTTCATCATGCTTAATACCAATTATTTCAAAGTATGTCTTTCATCTCAACCCTTTTTTCTCAAAAAAGACACTTTCCTTGTTTCGGAAAAGTGCCCATTTCGGAATCGCGAATATTTTATGGAAACCTCTAAAAGTGAACAAATGTACAATCTCTGTGATCACACTTTTCAATACATACTGACTATGAAACAATCATTTCTTCCTTAAAATAAATACTTCTCTAATAAAAGCCCCTATAGCTGCTGATAGAAAAATGATAGCAATTAAGTTTATAACTCTTATAAATGTATGCGGGGTGTATATGACTAGAATGCTATGCATAATAACAATGAAGCCAAACATAACAGACATCAGAATAAGATAGTTCGGCGTTACTTTTCTTTGTTTAGTTATTGTGCTCACCCCTTTGGAAGGAAATTTTATTGCTTATGGTTTTGCCTTAGTTGGTGGTGGCGGTACATAATTTGTCGGTATGTGTCGAATGGCATTTATATTGCCTCAAATGGCTTATAAAATGAAAAAGTGGCTTATAAATTCAAAAGTTGGACAATAAAATGAAAAGTTGGATTATAAATCACAAAGTTGGATCAAATAATTTTTAGAGGCAGGAAAGTCTGACCAAAATCAGACTTTCTCGGACTTTAGAGTATTTTTTTACCACCCCGTTATAGCCACATGTATGGTATCCAACCCTAAATTACCTGAAGAACTTGGAGATTTAACATATCGGTCACAAAACGCACAGCTTTCTCCCACTAATTAGCCCGGTTCGCTAAAAATTGTAGATACATTCCCCCTCCAAGCACCCTAAAACCACACCTTATGCATCCCTTCTAAAAACTCTTCCGTAACAGAATAACCCGAACTCTCCCCAATCACCGAATCTATTCCGCAATAAGGGCAAAGGGCCGTTCTCCCATCATCGCACCATTCATGAATCTCTGATGGGCTGAAGATCTTTAAGCAATAAAAACAGCCACAAACCTTATCCTTCTCCAGTTCCTTACGGTGAAGGCTGCTGAAACGGTGTGCCTGATCGAAGTCTTTTTTCAATTCGTTCTCTCCTTTGGGAGGGAATCCCCTCCACTTGAATTATTCTTCTTTTATCACATGCTGCAGCATTTTTCTTTTAGCATAAAAATAGTAGCATGTTTGTATTAACAGATAGATGCCGGAAATGGTGAAGAAATGGAGGAAAAAAACTGGGTTCTCCATGATTCCTCCTACATCCTTGGCAAAGACAACAATGTAATGGAACGCTATTGCCGAACCGAGCAGTGGGGCGAAGAAGAACAACACCTTCAACTCGCTTGCGATCAGACGCCTGATTTCCTTTTTGGTGATTCCGATTCTAGACAGCTTCTGAAACTTCACTTTATCCTGATCCTTATTGGAAAAGATGTTCAGGTAGAGCAGAATGAAGGAGCCGAAGAAAAATAGGACGCTTATAAAGGTGGAGACGAAAAACATGATTCCACCGGAACTTCTTTGGTGATTGTAATCGGCTATTCTAGAAGCAGGTCCAAAGAGCTCCTCTTCTGTGTTATTCAAGAAATACTCTGTGTTAATAGGAGCAGTTGATGCATTGTATAGCATCAATCTACGCTCCAACTCCTCCACTGCAGCAGCTGACCCTTTCCAGTCTTCAACATTTATTAGATGAATCTTTAACTCATCGCCTGAGAGCTCATTCCTTATTTTCTCATAATCCTCATCGCTGACAACAAGAAAATCAGTGTGTACATAACTGAGAAAGTTGATGCGATTCACCACAATGGTGTCTTTCAGAGTTAAACTCAGCTGCTGTTCGTTGAGCGATATTCCCTTTTCGAAATCAGGGATTCCGCCGGAAAATTCTGGAGGTTGATTAAGAAAGTATAGGTATTCACCCTCGTCCACTGTATGGTCCTGCCCAACAATTCTGTTGAAATCCGACAATGGCATAAAAGTGAAACGGTGGAAAACATCCTCCCAATACCGATCTTGCCTGTGATGGTCAAACAACTGCAAGGTTAGGTGTTCTTTAATGCTACTATCCTTCTCCTCGAAAAGGGTGAATAGCTCCTGCTCTGAAAGAACATTTTTCGTTTCGCTCTCTACAAACGCGGCATCATATGGATTGCTATTCAGCACCTGTTTTTCGGTAGATTGATAGATAAACAGCAGCAAAGTGCTATAGAAGATAGTGACCATTCCCATAACCGTCACAAGCATCAAGATCGCGGTAAGCTGTTTAAATTTATTTTCCATGCTCGTCAGGAACAAAAGCTTTCGGTAATAAAAGGGTTTATTTTTCATGGCCATTCTGATGAAAAAGCTCATCGATTGGGAGAGTGCGAGATACAGCCCACATATTAGTGTGAGGGTACATATCCAGAGCGCAAATCCATCGCCACCCGGATTTGATTCGTTCAAATAGGTAAAATAAAGCAGCAAGGCCGAGCCAATGACAAGGACCACTCCGACTCCTCCAAGCATCGGACTTCTCAGCTTGATGGTATCGGCTGTCCGGTCACTTTTCAGGCTGTCACTGAGTGTTCGGAAAAGTGTCAGGTACAGCGTGATTCCGACAGATACGAGAAATACGAGCAGGAATGTACCAACAGAATAGATGAACATCTCAGCTGAAAGGTGAAACGGCACCTGCCCCATGCCGGCACTGTTCATCAACAGCAAAAAGAATAAGCGCGAAAAGACGGTACCTGCCAGAATACCGGTGGCAATGGAGGCTGCTGCCATAACTCCATTCTCGATTAGCAAGAGTTTTACGATATCCCTGTTCGACATGCCTAATGTCATCAAAAGGCCAAACTCTTTTCGCCTTCTTCTCATAAAAATTTTGTGAGCATAGTTGATGAAAAAGATGGTAAAAACTATGAGGGCAACCCCTGGAATGGCAAGTGCATCCTGGATCGATTCCAGCTCCTTAACCTCCACGATTCTTTTATTAAAATAGACCGTTGCATACATAAAGAAGAACAAGACAGCGAAGCTATTGCAAAGATAGTAGAAAAGATATTTCCCCTTATTCCCATGCGCCATCTTCCAAACAAGCTGATTAAAGGTCATGGCTTCTGCCTCCAAGGACGGCAAGGTTATCCATGATTTGATCAAGAAACTCTTTTCTATCTCCTTTTCTCACTATATAGGAATCAATATGACCATCTTTTATAAAGACCACCTTGCGACAGTAGCTCGCCGCAAACACATCATGTGTCACCACCAGTACGGTCGTTTGAAGCTCCTCTACTATTTTTTCAAAGCATTCCATGATGACCGAGGATGATTTTGAATCGAGATTACCTGTTGGTTCATCAGCAAAAATAATGCTCGGATCATTCACAAGCGCACGACTCACCGCCGTTCGTTGCTGCTGCCCGCCGGATATTTTGAATGGATATTTGCTTAGAATGTTATTGATTCCAAACAAATCAGCAAGCTCTTTTACTTTTTCCTCCATCTCAAAAGCGTCCCTTTTTTCCAACACCATCGGCACAAGGATATTCTCCCTCACCGTTAAGCTGTCAAGCAGATTAAAATCCTGAAAAACAAACCCCAGCTGCCTTCTGCGGAAAATTGCCAATTCCTCTCCGCTCATACCGCTGATTTCTAAGCCCCTAATCCTGACCTGCCCTGAAGTAGGTTTGTCAATGCCGCTTAACAGATGGAGCAACGTCGTCTTCCCACTTCCCGATGGCCCCATGATCGCAAGGAACTCTCCTTTTTCCACTGAAAGGTCCACTCCATCAATCGCCTTTGTTGCGCCTTCCCCACCTGTTTCTCCATATATCTTTACTAGCTTGCTTGCTTTTAAAATTGGTTCTGTCATCTTCATGCCCCCTCTTCTCTCTCTAATCCTACAAGGTTGCATTTCTCGTATCCATTCTTGCTACTAAAAATACCTTACAGTTTTGTAAGGTAGCGGATGGTGACGCTGGTTCCTGTGGAAACTTCCGATTCTATCGTAATGGTGTGATGCAGCTTATCAGCAATTTTTCTGCACAAGTAAAGGCCGATACCGGACGAGTTTCGGAACCTTCTCCCATTTTCCCCGGTAAAAAATGGCTCAAAAACCCGCTCCAAATCATAGGTGGGTATACCTGCCCCTTCATCGATAATGGAAAGCAGCGTTTCCCGTCCATCCCTTCTAACGGTGAGCCGCAGCTTCTTGCTGCCCTCTTTCATGCCGGAATATTTTATCGCATTGGAAAGAATCTGATCGAGCATTACTTCATTCCACTTTGAATCCGTAATAATGCGGACCACTTCCTCCTCACACTCGATCGCAGGAAAAAGAGAATGATAGATAAACTCGCTTTTTCTCGTATTAATTAATTTTCTTAGTGAAGCTAGGAGGTCAACTGAACCCGCCTCGAGGTCATTCTCAAAGCTGTCCATTCGAATCATTGTCAGTCCCTGTTCAATGCTTGTATGTAATCGTTTGTTCTCCAGTTGGATTTTCTCCAGTACCTCCAGATCTTCCAGTGTTTCTTTTTCCTTTTGAATAATCAGGTCCATCACCGACACCGGGGTCTTGAGATGGTGCATCCAGTGGGAGAGAAAATAAAGCCGCTCTTTATTCTGTCCCCTCAGTTCCGCGATTTCTCTCGAATGCTCACCTTGCATCTTGCGGATCACTTTGTGGAAAGCTTTCTGTTCTTCTGTATCTGGCTTGTATTCCGAATGCTGATCATCGAGCACCTTCTCGAGTGATTTATTCGCTGGAAAATAGCGGAACCAATCGATGACAAGGTATACCGCTAATAAAAATGCCCCGAGCGAGAGAGGATATAAAACTTCTGTATTCGCCGGTTCACTCAGATGAAAGAACGTAACCACTGCCAGCATATTTAGCAGGTAAAAGAGAATAAGCAGCGCGCGATCCTTTAGATACCTTTTGAAAATAGGCTTAGTCATCCGCTTCACCGCCGAGAGCAAGCATATACCCAACTCCCCTTTTACTATTAATCGCATTTGGCAATCCAAGGGCAGAGAGCTTCTGCTTGATTCGCGTCATATTAACAGTCAAGGTATTGTCATCCACAAACGTCAGCGCATCCCATACTTCTTCAATAAGAACCTCTCTTGGAATATAGGCGTTATACTGTTCCATGAGTTTTTTTAGCAGCTTATATTCATTTTTACTCAGTTCCATTCTATCATCCTGATAAGTGAGAACAAGGGTATGTGTATCAAGGGATAGTGCCCCTGCAGACACTTTATTGATATCCTGTACCGCATACTCCCCATAGGCTCTCCGAATTGCGGCCTTCACCTTAGACTGCAAGATCTCAAACGTAAATGGTTTGGTAATATAGTCATCCGCTCCCAGCTCAATCGCCATAATTTGATCCATTTCGGAGCTTCTGGCGGAAATAATGATGATCGGCACCTTTGACTGCTGGCGAATGCTTTTGCATAAAAAATAGCCGTCATAATAAGGCAGATTAATATCTAAAAGGACAAGGTCCGGTTGAATTTTTGAAAATTCTTCTGGGACATTTTGAAAATCCGTTGGCAGGTGAACTTCATACCCATACCGTTCCAAGTGGGCGCAAATGAGCTCACTTAACTGTGTGTCATCTTCCACAAGCATCAATCTGTGCATAGGCTAAACTCCTTTTTGCGGTCAAGCTTGAAAGTATACTAGTTTACTAGACGTATCTACAGACCTATTTTAACAAAGAATGTTTGGGAAGTGTCCTTTTGCTTTAGTTGAACGGAAGAGAATTCCTATATATTAAGGATATTCACTTCACCCTCTAATACAGCATTTCCTTAAATACAGTGGATATCATGATAACATCCTGCTGCCTTAATTGACGATTGAGCGGTTTAAAGGCATCAATAAATATGTTTAAATGAGCGAACTGCTTCACTGAAGAGGAAAGTTGTGAGGGTTATTGGTATCAAAGAATCTTGAAATTAAGGGAAGGACATTTATTAGATTCCTTTTATTTTCACCTCTTTTGAACGAATTTGTGTTAAGTTATCTTCCATTATTGTTGTAAATTTCAATTTCTTCTTTTATTTTAAAAGAGTTAATAAAATCATTTTATATGAGGTGAATGAAATGAATGGAGAAATAAGTATTGAAATAATGGATACGCTTAGCGGTAGTGAGTTAAGCCAGCTCACTGAATTGCTACTCGAAGTGGTTAATGAGGGGGCATCTATTGGGTTTTTACCACCTTTATCCGAAGAGGACGCTAGAGCTTATTTCGAATCTGTAATAAAGCAGACTAGTTTTTTAGTAGTAGCCAAGTTTGATAATGTAATTGTTGGTAGCGTCCAGTTACATTTAGCACCTCAGCCTAACGCTCGTCATAGATGTGAAATCGCAAAATTAATGACAAATTCAAGTGTTCGACGGAAAGGAATCGCTCGCTTGCTCATGAATAAGGCAGAGGAACTAGCAAGAGAAAGCAATCGTTCACTCGTAGTTTTAGACACTAGAGAAGGTGATCCATCCAATCTTCTATATAGCTCACTAAACTACATCGAAGCTGGTCGAATTCCTAACTATGCGAAGTCTGCAAATGGGAAATTAGACACAACGGTTTATTACTATAAATGTCTAATTTAGGGGTGAATTAATCTTCCCCCCTAAACGGAATCATGCCCATGAACGGCTCATATAACTTTAGGCCGCTTCACCCAAGTTTCAAATACTCCAATTAAAAAACGCCAGCATACCCGTTCCACCGATGACAAGTGCATGCTTCTTCATCTACCGCACCTTCGCATATACACAAGTGTCTCGAAGCTCTCCGTCCACACCGCGGTCATCATTCTGTAAGATTCCTTCGAGTGTATAGCCGTTTCGCTCTGCCACTGCACGACTCTTCCCATTTTTCGAATCACAGCGTATTTCCACACGGTTCGCCTGCAATTTCTCGAATGCAAAACGTCCAATCCCATCCACCGCTTCTGTTATATAGCCTTTTCCACTGTGCCTTGTGTCGATCCAGTAGCCGATCTCAAATTTCGGGACATCCCAATCTATTCGATGCAAACCGGACGAAGCAACAAATTCGCCTGTTTCTTTCAAAAAAACTAGTAATCTCAGATCCTCTCTTTTTAAGAACTGGACATAGCTTTCCCTGATATTTGCCTCCACATCTTCCACAGTCTGGTCTTTGTTGGCAAATGGCATCCAAGGCTTTAACTCAGCCAAGGAATGCGTGATCGCCTGGTGAACAGCTGCTCCATCTCCAGGCATCGGCATTCTGATTACTAGGCGGTCTGTTGTAAATTCGGATGGAAAATCTTTTAAAATCGGTTTACGGCTTGTCATTCCGCTCGCTCCTTCCTTAACTTTGTTCTACATTAAACTCAATGAGGTTATGGTCGGGATCACTACAAAAAATTTGGGCAAATCCACTTTTACTGTTGGGTTTTTCCAAAACCTCTATTTTATTCTCTTTTAAAAATTGCAGTGTCTGGTCATAGCTTTTCACCCGGATAGCAAAGTGCCCGTCCCTGCTGTCGAGCTTGCTGCTCTCCCGCAGTGTTTCCGCTTTGCTGTTTTGAATAAGATGAAGCTGCGCACTTCCAATCTGGTACCATGCTCCCGGAAAGCCAAAGTCAGGTCGCTTTATCTCGGCGAACCCAAGGATCTTCCCGTAGAAATGCTTCGATGCCTCAATGTCTGTTACGGATAAACTGATATGATGAAAATCTTCTATTTTAATCATAAAACCACTCCTTTACTTTCTTCAAAATACTCCTTTTTAGATGGGCGTAGAACTGTTACTAGTAAGGCTGCGGCTAGAAATACTCCACTGATGGAAAACACTATACACGCAACTTGTAAGGAAAACCAATCTGCTGCTACCCCTAAAATTAAGGTTAACATAATCTGAACCATTGCCTGCAGCATATCAGCAATACTTCCGAACCTCCCCATTATCTCCACCGGTACATTTTGCTGAAAAAAGGTGGCATAGCCTGCATTCGCAAATGCCATAAAAAATCCTAAGAACACAAAAGCCAATGTGGCAGTCAGAAAATCAAAGGAGGCGTAAAACATAAGATAACCAACGGAAGTGAAAAACATTCCTGCACCAATATAGTACCGAAGCTGCACCTTTTGGGAAATCATGGCCGCTACCGCTGCTCCTGCAAGTGCACCGAGTCCTGTTAAACTTACAATCCATCCATAATCCTGATCCGACAGCATCAAATGCTGCTTAATAAAAGTAACCTCTTGTGAATCTAGTGCAAAGCCAGTCAGCATCGCTCCTTGAAATAAGAGATAAACAATCACAAAATAGGAGGCACCCCTAGCAAATCTTTTCACCGTTCTCCAGTCTCCAACGAGCATGTTCCATGTTACAGGGTCCCGCTTCTCTTTTACCTCGGTGTCCACATCCGGCAGCAGGTAGATGAACCATGCACAAACAAGGAATGTGACTGCATTAATGTAAATGCATAAGTCTGTCCCGAAAAGCATGATAAGCACGCCGGCAATCGCCGGGCCCAATAAGAAAGCGCCGGAACCAGCCATGCTCATAAGTGAGTTAAAGCGTTTTCTATTTTCAGCAGGAATCAATTTCGTTATGTACACCGAAGAGCTTGGTCCAAAAAAAGCACCCGCTATATTAATCAGCAGTAAAATAAAGTAGATAAACCAAAGCGATTCAATAAGGGGAATGAGAAACACGAGCAGACCGCGTATAACATCGACTCCGATCATCAGCTTTCTTTTATTCACCCGGTCAATGACACTTCCTGCCCAGGTGTTTGTAATTAAGATCGCAATCGGTCGGATTACATATAGCCCAGCAACAGCCGCAGCCGAACCTGTAAGATTGAGTATAGAAAGATTAATCGCAATAAGATAAATCCAACTTCCTAAATAGGACACTCCGATCCCAGCGAGGAGTAGAATGGAATATTTCCAGCTTTTCATTTATTCACCAACTCTTAAACTGCTATTTTTTGTAATCCTCTTTTAACAGCCCATAGTATACCAGGTCTACGTATTTTCCAAACCTTACTGCATGCTGCTTCCACGTTCCTTCATAGCTCATGCCCACCTTTTCCATGATGCGCCAAGAGCCTGGATTATCGGCATATGCCCCTGCGAAAATTTTATTGAGCTTTAAATCGGTAAACCCATGCTCTATTACTGCCGTTGCCGCTTCTGTGCCATACCCTTGGCCCCAGTATGGACGGCCGATCCAATAGCCCAATTCTCCCCGCTCATAGGCAGGTGTCAGTTTATTGGAAATAAGACCAATCAGACTTTCCTTTTCTTTATCTATGATGGCAAATGTCACAATGTCCTTTGCCCCACCCATCCGCTCGATAAAATCCTTTGCACCGCCTATTGGATAAGGATGCGGTACCGTCAACGTTGTCTTCGCAAGCTCATAGTCGCTTGCCAACTCCTCAATCCGCTCCGCATCCTCGAGTTGCATCGGACGGAGAGTCAGCCTTGTCGTTTCTAGTGTTTTTGTCATCTAGCATCCCTCCTTGAAAAAAATTGATTGCTTTATTTTAGCATTTATCCAATTGTTTTTTGAATATTTTTTATTTATTTTGATAGATTTCTAGAAAAAATTGTATTTTTTAGTGCTATTCACCTATGGGACATGTACTTGAATAAAAATCTATCCTTCTATCTATTTAATTTAAGGCTATCTTTTTCCTTTATCAGAGACAGGTTTTATAAAAAATAGTGTTATATTCCCACCTACTTTATTACGTTAATGCAACATAAGTCATAGCGAAACTTGTCATTTTACATGCAATCCCTTGATTAGGAAGGAAGGCGAGTTGAAAAATAGTCTGAATAGTCTGTTTACATATTCACTTCCCTATTCTACGATGAGATTGTCGAAATATCGGAACCCGATAATTTCGCAACACAAAATAGTTAGAGGGGAAGGGTTGCAATTGAAGAAAATTTTTATTTTGGCAGCAGTAGTTTTTCTGATTTTCTCCGGTCTTTTTTCAGGGGGACCATCTGAGGCAGCGAACTCATTGCAGGAGTTCAAAAGTAAGGGAAAAGTAAGAGTGGTCGACAATAAAGGCAAGCAAGGGCCACCATCCTTTGTTGCAGGAATCTTATCCGAGAAACATGCTAATGGGAATGCACAAAGTGCGAAAAAGTTCTTAGGCAAGCATAAAGATTTCTTCAAAATGAACAATCCTGAAAAAGATCTAAAAGAAGTAAAAACCACAAAAGACGCTCTAGGGATGACACATGTCCGTCTTCAACAAACGAAGAACGGCGTCCCGGTTGACCGCAACGAACTTAATGTCCATTTTAATGACGAAAACGTAGTAACAACTGTTAACGGCAACTATGATGTGAAATTAGACTCCCTCGATATTGACACTACACCAGCGATTCAGGCAAAAGAAGCGGTGAGTGAAGCAAAACTTGCAGTAAATGCGCCAGCGGATGTTCCTTTTGAAACCTCCGAATTGGTTATCTATCCGCTCGATGAAAACTACCACCTCGCATACCGTATCAACCTTGAATTTTTTGAAGGAGAGCCAGGCAACTGGTATGTATATGTGGATGCAAAAAATGGAAAGGTATTGGATCAATACAATGCCGTCACAGGCCTTGGCTTTTTTGAAGATGTGATGGGAGAGGAGATTGCTCAAGGGACAGCTGCCCTGAAATCGGAAAAAGGACCGAATCCAAAGGCGATTGAAAATGCCAGCAAACTGAAGCCGTCAAGAGGATCTGGTCTAGGAACAAACGGAATTACGAAGCTGCTCAACCTTTCTCATGGAAACGTTCCGGATAGCGGGACAGGTGCACAGTTCTATCTTGCCGATTACAGATCCACTCAGATGGATGGGATCTTAACGTACAATATGAAAAATACCTCCAACCAAATTTGGTTATATTCAAATAAAAGCGCTTCTTGGAAGGATGTAGAATATAGCGGCGACAGCAGTTCATGGGAGACGGTTGGACAGGGTCCGGCAGTTGATGCACACTCCAACTCCCGTATCGTATACGACTACTTCCTGAACAACCATGGACGCAACTCGCTTGATGGCAACGGCATGGCAATCCGCTCCAGAGTTCACTTCTGGACGGCGTACAACAACGCTTTCTGGAGCAATGGCATCGCAATGATGACCTATGGTGACGGAGATGGCCAGCAGTTCATCCCACTTGCATCCCTTGATGTTACCGCCCACGAAATGACCCATGGCATCACCCACTATAATGGTGGCTTGCGTTACCGTTTTGAAACAGGAGCTATCAATGAAGCGTACTCTGATACATTTGCAGCACTTGTAGACGACAGCAACTGGGAAATCGGAGAGGACATCATCGGGGAAGCGTGGCTGGAAAATGGCAGAACAGCATTGCGCAGCAGTGAAGACCCTGGAAAGTTCCCTGTAGGTGCCGTATACTTCCCTTACAGCATTGATGGGGAAGGACGCTACCCAGCACATATGGATGAGTACTACTACCTCCCTTCCAACATGGATAACGGCGGCGTACACATTAACTGTACAATTCTTCAACACTCCGCTTTCCTTGTAGCCGAAGAATATGGCATGGGTCGTGACGTAGTAGCGGATACTTGGTATCGTGCCTATGACTATCTGCATTATGATGCAAGCTTCGCAGAGTTCCGTGAAGCAATTCTGCAATCTGCAATCGATCTTTATGGTGAAGGCAGTGAGGAATTTAATGCATTCCTTGGTGCATTTGATGATGTAGGTTTATATGAAGGCTGGAGTGTGGAGGATAATCCAAGAGCGCCAAGGTTTTAAACTCTAACACAACGAATAAAAAAGCCGTTTCCTGCGACGATCGCGGTGAAGCGGTTTTTTCTTTTTCTCCTTCCCTACCTTCTACACTTAATAAAGCCCACCCACATACAATATGCAGAATAATTAAGGAGGTATGTAATGTATGTATGACAATTATGCAGGTTCTCACTATGAACAAGATCAACGAATTCTCCCTCTTGCGCTTCTCGGAGCAGCCGGGGCTGCAACAGGCGGGTTTGGGTTTGGGTATGGCAGGCCAGGATTTGGCTACCCTGGATATGGCTATGGTTTCGGAAGACCTGGCTTTGGCTATGGCTACGGATATGGACGTCCCGGATTTGGCTACGGGAGACCTGGTTTCGGTTATGGACGCCCTGGATTTGGTTACGGGGGACCTGGTTTCGGCTACGGACGCCCTGGATTTGGCTACGGCTACTAAAACTTCTCATGCAGTGGAGGGAACGGCTTTTGGCTGTTCCCTTTTTGTACATAAGAGCAATTTCAAATTTGTAAGATCGGTCTCCACCTCGCACATCTTCCCCAATGCAAGCACACGGTTTCAGGCACGCTTATGGGATTTGCATTTTTTCAAGGACCTACAATGCGATTGTGAAACCTTCCCCCTCTGCATACGTATTACCATGTAGAGTACATTCTTAATAACCAGGGGGAATGTTTAATGGAGAACAAAGGCAAAGGCTGTATAAAATGCGGTTCTAACAGTGTCGGCACAAAAGAGATTGCTACAACGGGTACAGGGCTGTCCAAAATGTTTGATATTCAGCACAATCGCTTTATTGTTGTGTTTTGCAAAAACTGTGGTTACTCGGAATTCTATAACAAAGAAACCTCCACTGCCTCAAATGTTATTGACTTCTTTTTTGGGGGATAAATTGCACAGAAAAACCGAGTATAAAAGGTTCATTTTTATACTCGGTTATATTTATGCTTTAAAACTTATCGGGGAATTGCTTCACAATGCCTTCTGTAAGCGCGTCAGCCAGTACTATAATATGGTCTTCTCCTTGATCAAAAGCGATAATACTTGCATCCCAATCCTTTTTAATTCTTGCCATCACATCATCTGTGACCATTTTCAAATGCGTATACAATAAGTCTTGTAATGCAGCATTCGTCCAATTCGGATTAGCACTGCTGAGGAACTGAACAATATCATCAGCGTTTTTATACCATTCTGTATTGTACTTCTCAACATTAGCCTGGTCTCCACTTTTTGCTGCGGCCACTAACTTTCCTGCAATAAGAATGTGATCTCTCAGCAATTCAGTCAGCTTGTTACCTGCACTGTCCCCATAATAAGGCTTTATTGCATTTCCGATATCCTCCTGATTCTTCAATAACCTTTCCAGTACCTTTTCTTGATCTTCCATTCCTGCTATGGCACTTACAATATAATTCCTTGTCCATATCGTATGGTCAATCCAGAGCTTCCTTAATTCGCCCTTAAGCTGTACTTCCGCTTGACTAAAACACTCATTTTCTCTGCACTCGGTTCCATTTGCCTGTGCTTCCACGGTTACAAAGAACAAAGAAAAGGACATCAACAGAATGGTTAACTTTAAACAAAGTTTCCTCAAATTCATCTTCTCCTTTTAAAAAATTGCATGGATGTTCCATTATTGTTAGTTTTTTTAGGAATTTTACTCTTACAAACAACAAAACTCCAAGTTGCTTTTTGGCTATTCGGTGTCTTCTTTTTTGCATAAAAAATACTCCCCTTTAGGCATCAGACTACCTAAAGGGGAGCATAAATGACTCCGACTTAATTTGTTTTGGATGTGCTTGTTTTGTTGGTGAATTTCAACAAGTCAATCAGGACAGTAGAATAGGTTGATAGTCTTTCTTCCAATCTGCCAGGGAAGGCCTGTTGAATGAATTTCAACGTGTCATTACTGGTATGCCATATTCCGCCATACTCTTCAGTCTGCTCATATCCATCCTGGTCCCCGATCTCCCAGTTTGTTGATTCGAAATAAGCATAGGGAATTCCCGCATTATGGAATGGAGCATGATCACTCCAATCACCAGTTGTTCCAGCAGGGTAATCAGGATTTAATCCTTCGTTAATGCGAAGGTCCAATTTTTTCTTTTCAGCAATCGCCAGGGCTTGCTCACGCAAGAATCCTTCCTCACCCAGACTCCCATGAACATACATATAATCTCCTGCAGCTAAGCTATCCAGATTGATCATTCCGATTGTATTCTGAATATCTTCTTGACTCATTTGACTGACAAAATAGTTGGATCCTTGCAGTCCGACTTCCTCCGCTCCAAATGCCACAAACACAATGCTATATGGTGTAGGTATCTTTTTCAAGACTTCAGCAGCTTCAAGCATGACAGCAACACCAGAAGCATTATCATCTGAACCTTTTCCAACTGCTACAGAGTCGTAGTGCGCTCCTACAACTAATACTTTTTGACTTTTACCCGGTTTAAATGCCACCACATTGGCGGAATCGTGCGAGGTTCCTCTGCGTACATAGGAGAAATCCTGAACATTCGTTTCATAACCCATTTCATCGAATTGAGCTTTTATATACTCCTTTGCCTCGGCTTCTTCACTCGAAGCAGCTACACGGGCACCGATTGTTTCAGACAGATACTGAACATGCTCATAGGATAGTGACCCTTTTTTATGTACCAAAGAAGCTCCATTGGCAGCGGAAACCGCTGACACTGCCACCATCCATATTAATGTTGTTACTAACATGACCTTCTTCATTATTAATGCCCCCTGTTTATAATTATTAATATATATGTATAATTATAAACTCAAAGATTAGTATATTCAACATTTAGCTAAACTATATACACAAAATAGGTAGTATTATCTATTTTGACTATTTCTGAAGCTGTGGTTAAAATTACCAGTACCGCTAATACATATTTTCTTTATCCCTAGTTTTATATCTCCACTTTTTGGACGATATTAATACGGACGGGCAGGTTCTAGGCTCTGTTTTTTCAGCATATACAGATAATAACTCGTGCCTATGGACAAGCCTATAAAGTGGAGGGAGAAAGATGAGATTACAAGATATTAAATCGTTGGAAAGCTTGAGGAACTCTAGTATTATCCTTTTGGTAAGCGGTATGCAGGAAGATGTTTTAGAACCTTTGGCCAGACACCTGGAGGCCATAGAGGAACCAGGGCGATTATCCCTTTTTCTAAGAACCGGCGGTGGCGATACAACCACGGCTTTTAATATAGTAAATATGATTAAACAGTACTTCAAAGAGTTTGAGATTATCATCCCGACAGTTGCCCATAGTGCTGGGACATTGCTGAGCTTGGGGGCAAGCAAGCTTGTTATGACCAAGCAGGCAAGCTTAAGCCCTTTTGATCCGTCTGTACGCAATGATCGTATTAACAACGGGATGAATATTAGCTGGCGGGATATGAATTATTTTATGACTAGTGCAAGTATGAGTAATAGCGAAGTTGAAACGAAGCCGTTACATGCACTGATTGAAAGTCAAGTTCACCCTCTGCTGATCGGGCATGCCGAAAGAACTGTCGCTCAGATAAGAACTTATGCCCCAATTCTTATTGGAAATGAAAGCAGCCGTCCACCAGAAGAGATCATCCATCAGTTCCTTGAATCTAACACCCATCATAACTATCGATTCTATCGCGATGAGGTGGAAAGAATCGGTCTTTCCGTTGTTCATCCAACAAAGGTCGAAGAAAAGCTGATCCTCTCCATTTTTGATGACATAGCTAAAGAACTGGATTTGAACAATCATGATCATAAGCGTGGGAAAGTAAAGGCACTGATCGAATCAACCGAATACGGCAAAACACTATTCATTCATACAGAGGACTATGAGGGCTGGGTTGATGAAAGCGAGCGGTTTAGGAAGGCTAAAAAGTTATCGTGATAATTTTTGAATACAAATAGAAGCGCTTGGATAATTTAATCCAGGCGTTTTGATTTTTTTGGGGGGAGAATGTAAGTGAGTATTAAAACTGTGCTGAAGCATCAAATTTTGCGAAAACAGCCTTTTTTTAATAGGAAATTGGCTTTTTTATTAGAGCAGGTGGCAAAATAGCGCTTTTTCCCCTCTCACAAACGGTATAAATAAGGGATATAGTAATCATTCATGCTACTTTTCCCCATCTATCTAACAACTTTACCTATTTTCATCTAACAACCTTCACATCTCATTAATAATCCGGACTTTCATGAGGTTCCTTAAACCATATGCTAAGCAACAAAACGAAAACCGCCCACCATCAAAATCCAAATCAGTATCCCGTTACTTATCTATCTTTATTTTGAACATGTCTAAACCAATCAATCACAGCTCCAATAAATGTTCCTAAAGCAATACCAAGAGCCAGCTGATCAAATGCTGCCCCAAGTGCAACTCCTATCGCAATACCCACACCTAAGAATGCGACTTTCCCACTATCTTTTTTATTCACAGAACGCACTTCCTTTTTCTTATGTCATCTTTATTCAGTGTGAATAAACGAATGGCTCCCCCTATTTAACAGTGGAAGCACTAGTATAAGTCTATTCTCTCTTTCACGTTTTCCTTTTCACTTGTATCCCACCACTCTACAATCATATAAATCTCACTTATATCACCAAGTGTAATTTGGACACCTTCTTCATTTAAATATGCTCCACCTTCTATTGTTCCTATTGATTTTTCTGCAATATTTATGCTATCACCCGAGACCGACCCACTGTGAACTAGTGTATCTTGATTAGAGATGGCTGCATAAGTCCTGAATTGAAAAAAATCCGATTTATATTCATTTTGATTTTTCATCTGTAAAATACCATTACCTGCTTTAAAGTTCTCCGCTGAAATCTCCACTTCATACCCGTTTAAGTTCCAGTTTTCACTTTCTCCATTAAGGACCAAGTGATCCCTCTTATTAGTTTCTTCATGAATACAGCCAGATAGTATAATTAATGAAATCAACATTAGTTTTAACACACTGTTACTCTTCTTCACTCTATCCCGCCTTTTTTATAATAATATTTATTTTGTTACAGAAATCCCCAGCAACATGGTGTTTTATGGTAAAATTTGTAGATAAGTGATACTTTTACCTTCATTGGTCTACTTTTAATCTATAGGTGCAAACCTTATGCACTATAAGCCGCAGTAAAGAAAATTATGTATGGTACTGGGGGGCGTATAAACTACAATGAAAACTAAGCTTGCTAAAATTCTCACAACATCGTTCATACTAGTTCTATTCATTGTTTCAGGTTGCACTGATGTAAATACTGAACATAAGGATATGGAGAGCATAGCCATTGAACTAGAGAAAAGACCAGTAAATCAATTTCAATCGCAAAGTGATAATTACAACATACAAGGGAAAATATTTAAGAGCTTATTAGAAGACAGGGACGTTATTAATTTTGAAGTCATACTTGATGAACCTAAATCCGAACTTTTAGATTTAACTGTTACATTTGTTCTGAATGAGGATTTAATACATTACTTACACGCTAATTTCTTTTTCACATCAAATTTATTTAGTACATCTAACCTTTCTCCTGATGGCGAGGAAAAAGGATTGGGTGTATCCAAATCTTTCTCCTTGCTACCTGATGACCATGTGTTAAAGTATGAAAAATTTGATAAAGAAACGTTTAAATCCTTGATTGAGCAGATTAAAGTTAAGACATCTTGGAGAGATACAAACGGAAATGAACATAGTGAGTATATTTTACTCGAAGGTAAAAATATATCTATAGATGAAACTATCTATACTTTGTTTGAATAGAAAAACAAAATAATGCAGGACGGAAAGAGAACAAACTTTTCCGTCCTGCTTTTTTGGGTTGCTTTGTTTTCTACTGCAGTAATAAAGTTCACCAACGATAATGCCACGAGGTTACCTTCCCACCATATTATTACTCCAACTCTAAATTCCCTATAATATTTTCCATTTTCTCATAATAATCATGGCTGTTTAGAACATAATAGTGGCCCGAATTTTCTGATGAAATGATTATCCGGTTGCTGTCATCAAAGTTAATGTAAAGAGAATCAGTTTTTAAAACACCTGGTGATTTTTCGTTACTTACCTGAACAGAAATACTGTATTCTCCAAGCCACCTATCTGTCGGATTAGCCTCTCGTCTTAACCATAATCCAGAGAAGTTTTCTACCATTTCTTTAATTAATTCTACATCTTCAGTTGATCCTTCAGCTATTTTTGCGTCAAATCTATTCCCATCTTCAGAAGGTGCATACTTTGTGACAGTGGCACTTTTAATAATGGTGTCTTCATTAAATTGCTTTGAAATAATGGTGTCAGATGTTTTTATATTGATAAAAATGATGAGTGCTATAAAGGCTAGGAAGACTGTACTGATGATAATGGATAATTTCCTCATGTACTTTGAAGACTCCTTCCTTTTTTAATAAAATATTAGCTACTAATTTAGTTTTCTTCCATTAGCTAATTACCAGCAAGGAATCTATTAGTAATCCCGAAAAAATTAAAGCAATACCTATTAAAAGGTTCACTTTTTTTTCATTCATCTCGGTTTTCTCAAGGAAATATATTGGTACACCTATTGATGCTAAGTATTGGATGCTGTTTAAAAGATAATATTCTTTAAAGATCATTAAATTAGGGAAATATTGATAGATCCCTGAAACTAATCCCAATATAAAAAGCATCATTGGTATTCTTAATTTCCACTTCATCTCTAACCTCCCAATATCTATAATGGTGCACAAACTTTACGTCACCAGTGTCTGCTTTTACAAAAGTTCTTCCACAGCAGCCATCACCTTATGCGGCCCTGCTGCCTTGTTGGACGGAATAACAAGGATGTTGCCTGAAGCCGGGTAGTAGCCCGAGGCAAAGCTTACGCCAGGATCGTATCCCATAATATGATACTTCACTATGTTGTCGTTTTGCTTCTCGATCCATATTCCATATCCATAATTGTCTTCTTCATCCACTTCTACATGTGGAGTCAGAAGCAGGGTGGTCATCTCTTCATTTAATAACCTGTGCTCCATCAAGGCTTTCCAAAGCTTCGCCATATCTGGTGCTGTAATAAAAGCCCCGCCATCTGCTCCGCCTTTAATTGGAATCGAGTAAATATTACTTCTCCACGTTCCATCGTCGTTGTCGATATATCCTGTCGCTGTGTTGGCAGGCAAACTATCTAAAGAAAAATATCCGGACCCTCTCATATCGGAAGGAAGGAAAATACTCTCTTCTATATAATGAGTAAAGCTTTTTCCTGTGATTTGTTCCACAATCAATCCCAATAAAATAAAGCCCGCATTATTATAATGAAATCTCTCACCGGGTGAAAACATCATGTCAGCCTGCTGAAATAGAGGCAAAAAATCCTGCAGCCTCTTGATCCCATACATCGGCCTGCTCTTCCACAGATCCTCGTAATCCTCCATAACCTCTTCATCAAAATAATCCGGTATTCCCGAGGTATGCGTTAACAAATGATGGATCGTGACACTTATATCAAAGTTTGGAAAACTAAACTCCAGAACTTCCTGCAACTTTGACTCGAAACTCAACTTTCCGTCCTGTACCAGACGGCATATGGCAATGGCGGTAAAGAGCTTGCAGCCCGAAGCTATTCCGAACTTAGTTTCCACTTTATTTACTAATCTATCAGCCCGATTCGCATATCCATGGGCAGAGCTGTATACAGTGCCTGTATTGTTCTCCAAATAGACCACACCTGAAAAATCAATCTCTCTGGCTTTCTGCTCTATCAGACTATCTATCTTTATCATCAAATACACATCCTCGTTTTTGTTTCCATTGGCATATGCAGCTCATTGTCGTTATATACGGTTAGGGACTCACTAACAATATTACCATATTATTCTTATCTGTGGGCAGAGGGTGTGTTTTTACAAATCCAATACTGTGAGTCTTATTTGAATGGCTGTGTTAAACGCCCTGTTGATTTCCGCAAAAGGCTACGCGTTCCACGGGGCGGTGCTAGAGCCTCCTCGGCTGTGCCTGCGGATCGCAAGTATTCCGCGGCCGGACGTGGAGTCTCCGCCTTTTGCTCCAATCATCGCTAGAATAGCGTTATTATCAACATAAAACTTTAACAGAGCCATTTGAATAAAAAAAACGCCCTTCCACATATAAAATGTAGTAGAACGCTTCTATATTCTCTGCAGGATGAAGCCCGACTGCCTTTAATTTGTTGTTTTAACTGCTCTTTGCAAGGAAGGGCCGGGCTGGAATTCGATTTATCGTCCATTCTCGAGCGGTTATTGTCCGAAATTTATTTTTATCGTTCAAAATAGCCAACTTATCATCCACTATTTTATTTTATCAACCATTCTATCCGATATATCGACCATTCGACAAATCGTGACAAGTTTCGCCCCCCGTCTCTTCCTTCGTCACTCAGCCCCCAAACCGCCATCAATAAGCCTTCGCCCAATAAACCATCTTCTTCGCTTCACCACCACAGCACACACATTCCTCTGACAGTTTTTCCTGCTCAAATGGCATGCAGCGTGACGTCGCACCAGTCTCTTCCTTAACCTTGTCTTCACAGCTTTGCTCGCCGCACCACATTGCCTTGATGAAGCCTGCTTTTTCCTCGAGCTCTTTTCTAAATTCGTCAAAAGTCACGGCGACACTTGTCTTCTCCTCGCGATGCTGCCTTGCTTTTTCCAGCAAGCTCGCTTGAATTTCCTCAAGCAGCCCTGCAACCGTCGTTTCCAGACCATCCATCGAAACGATCAGTTTTTCCCCCGTATCACGCCGCACCAGCACAACCTGGTTTTGCTCGATATCGCGTGGACCAGCCTCTAAGCGAAGCGGAATGCCTTTCATTTCGTACTCGTTGAATTTCCAGCCCGGCTTTTTATCGCTTGCATCAATGCCGACACGGAACTGGGCAGCCAGACGCTCTTTCAAGTTATAGGAAAAGTCCAGCACGCCTTCTTTATGCTGTGCAATTGGCACGATCATCACCTGAGTTGGTGCAACTCGAGGTGGAACCACCAAGCCCCTGTCATCCCCATGCACCATGATCATGGCGCCGATAATGCGAGTGGTAAAGCCCCATGAGGTTTGCTGAACATACTGCTGCTTGCCTTCGCGGTCAAGGAATTGAATCCCGAACGCTCGCGCAAAACCGTCCCCTAAATGATGGGAGGTGGCAGACTGCAAGGCCTTTCCGTCATGCATCAAGCTCTCAATAGTATACGTATGCTTGGCGCCTGCAAACTTTTCCTTCTCGGTCTTTTGTCCTTTTACAACTGGAATCGCCAGAAACTTTTCACAGATTTCTGCATACACATCCAGCATTTTCACGGTTTCTTCCTGTGCATCCTCATCAGTTTCATGGCACGTATGGCCCTCCTGCCACAAGAATTCCAGGGTACGCAGGAACGGCCTTGTTGTTTTCTCCCAACGAACCACATTTGCCCACTGGTTATATAACTTCGGCAGGTCACGGTAGGAATGGATAATATTTTTATAATGCTCCCCGAAAAGCACCTCAGATGTTGGACGAACCACCAGCCGCTCTGCCAGCTTCTCGTCACCGCCATGTGTTACCCAGGCCACTTCAGGTGCAAAGCCTTCAATATGATCCTTTTCTTTTTGCAAAAGGCTCTCCGGAATAAACAATGGCATATACACATTCTCATGTCCCGTCTCCTTAATCCGGCGGTCCAGCTCATTTTTGATATTTTCCCATAACGCATAGCCATATGGCCGGATAATCATCGAACCACGTACACTCGAATAGTCCACAAGCTCCGCCTTTGTTACCACATCGGTATACCACTGTGCAAAATCATCATCCATCCCGGTAATCTTTTCAACAAACTTCTTGCTCATCGCCAACACCTCTTTTTATAAAATAAAAAAAGCCATGCTCGTATAAGGGACCATTTCTGGCGGTACCACCCTTATTCAAAGCATCGCTTTACACTCTCCATGGTAACGGTTTTGAACCGCTGTATCTTCATACAATCTGATACAGAACTCTGAGGCAGGTTCAAATGAACATCTATAGGCGCCTCTCACCACTCAGCACCCTCTCTTAATAGACATGACCACTCTACTAATCCTCTTCCACGTTTTGATATTTGAAAAGATTATATCCAGTTTGTCTTGCATTGTCAATGTTCCAAAAAGGGAAGCTAAATGATTTATATTCTATACCTAGTACTTCAAACCCGCATCACAATACCCTTCTCCGATAGTAGCCGTTGCAGGGAAAAGCATTATTTAACATCTGTTTCCTTTATTTCAATCAGTTCTGACACAGTTCCGACCTTTGCTGCTTGGTATTTCGTGCCATCAGCTGTTTGAAAATACACACCTTGAATGGATGCATCCTGTTCCAAAAGTTGAATAATTTCCTCTTGCGATAGCTCTTTAGAATTAAAAGTAATTTTACCTTTGATTCTAAATTTATTGTCATCCAACTCTTCAAAATCACTAATTTCTTGTTCTATTAATCTCTCTTCAATCCAGCCTGCGATTAAAGGTTCTACCGTTTCATTGTCCATTTCAAGTCTGTCACTATAATTCATATGAATTTCATAAAATAAAGATTGTTGATTAAGTTCTTCATTCTCTTCCATGGAGGATGTGATTTCATAGATGTCTACTTCCAGCGGTTCATTGTCTTGAGGATTAGAAGTACAGCCAACAAGCATTATTGCTATAAGGCATAATAAAATAAAGCCTTTACATTTCTCTGCATTCATTTGTTTTCCTCCCCCTGGCTAAAAGAAGTTCTTCTAAATCTTAACATATTTTTCCTTAAAACAGTGAGAAAAACGGTGCAAATCTTCTAGGAGATTTGCACCGTTTTTTAGATTCCTTTAGTCATATTCCATTTTCTCAATCTAACTATCTTTGCTTCCCCTTTTGCAAAAAAGGAAATTCCATTTGCAAGTTGGGAAGGATAGATTCTTGCTGTCATTACTTTTTCCCCGCCGTTGATGAATACTTCAACCGAAGAGGAGTCGACAAATATCCGGAGAGTGAGCTTATTGTCCACCAAGGACACTGGAGCTTGACGAGTCCCCCCTGGCCCTGCTCCACTTTTTTCCCTGTCGAGCGTAAGAAGCTTTTCTTTTACATTATAGGTGAGGACGGTTTCTTCCTGCTCACTTTTACGCAGCTTTATCCCAAATTCCTCTGCTTGTCCGGAATTAATTGTTACCTCCATTTCAAGACTCGTGCCTTCCACTGAAGAAAATGATGTCTCTGTGGTCAGCAGTTCATTTTCAAAACTTACTTCATCAGCCCGCAGCTTTTTCAATTCTTCCACCGGTGTGCTTATGATTTTACCGTCTACTAATTGAAGCTCACGAGGGATCGTCATCGCACCGGCCCATTGATACTTCTGCTCCGGCATCTCACTTTCCCACATCGCCATCCATGCAATCGCGATTCGTCGGCCGCTGTCATCCACCGTGGTTTGAGGAGCGTAGAAATCAAAGCCATAATCAAGCATTTCAAAAGGTCCATGTTCCAATCTTCCTGTTTTATAATCAAGTGATCCCAGCACATAACCTGCCTGGTGAAGATTATGGAATTTTACACCCTCTGGTTTCATTCCTTGAGGCGACATCACGAGGACGCCCTTGCCATCAAGCTCAAAATAATCGGGACATTCCCACATGTAACCGAAATTCCCTTCCCCTTTTGCCATAACAGACATAAAATTCCACTCTACAAGATCATGGGACTGATAAAGCAAGACCTGTCCGATATGTTCCTTCGTTCTCGATCCAAGCACGCAATAGTAGTTCCTATTATGCTGCCATACCTTTGGATCACGAAAATGAAATGGGTGAATATCGCCCTCTGGCGCCTTTGCTATCACAGGATTATTCTCATACTTTGTGAAATGGATTCCATCCTCACTGATGGCTAATGCTTGTACTTGCTCTAGTTCACTTTCATGGTCTTCCCCTGTCCATACATTTCCGGTATACATTAAATAGAGCTTACCGTCCTTTTCCACTGCACTTCCAGAAAAGCACCCATCTTTATCATATTCGCTGCTTGGAGCCAAGGCGATTGGAAGGTGCTCCCATGACGCCAGATCCCTACTTTTCACATGTCCCCAATGCATCGGTCCCCATGTCGGATCGTAGGGATGATGTTGATAGAATAGATGATATTCCCCTTTGTAGTAGGAAAATCCGTTAGGGTCATTAATCCAGTGTGCAGGAGAAGCTATATGGTAGTTAAGGCGCCAATGATTTTGACTTACGCTTGCTTTTGCCTTATGTATAGAATGCTCTGCTTCTTGAATTGCTTTTTCGTGGCTGTTCATCATCTGCCTCCTCTTTTCTATCCATTATAATAAAACGCTGACCTTTTTGAAACTTCACCGTCCTACCTTCTACAGGATAAACTTAAGAAGGCTGGCGTAACATGTCAGCTGTACGTAAACTGTAACCTTCTCTGGTTTTTATCGTCAAAAGATTAAAGGGGGAATTAGTTTGAAATTATTGATTAAGTATACTTCATCTATATTACTTTCTATTCTGGTTCTTGTTATCACTGGCTGCTCAGGGGATAAGGTTAATATGGATGAAGAATTCCCTCCATCTATGCCTGGCTTTATTATGGTAGATGATACGGAATATGAAATGGCTCAGGGGAATTATCGTTGGGAGAAAAAAGAGGGCTTTTCCACACATGTGGCTCGGACTGACGCAGCTTCCCCTAACCAGATTGCTGAGAATGTTGAAGCAATCAAGATCCCACCCAACACCAAGTTGACCATTATAGTTGAAGAAAAACCTGCCTTGACTCTCTATCAATGGAATGAAGACGGTGGAAAAAAAGCGATGACATTAACTGATCATTCCTTCTCAGTCCCAACAGAGGAAGGCAGATATATCTACGAAGTCTTGGCTGAGTGGAAAAATGGGGAAGTGTCCTACACAATTGTGGTAGAAGTTGAGTGATGGAGGAGGGAGAAGATTTCATCATTCTGCTCCAACCTTACTTTTCATATACTAGCTTCGAGTTCTGGTAACTTTCTTCCCAAAATAAAAAAACAGCAGGCTTTCCCGCTGTTTAGTGGCATTTATTCATTTCAGTGACTCTACGTTTCTCGGATACAATCACTTCAAGGTGGCGATAAAGATTAACGAATTCTCCAGGAAGAAGGCCGCCATATTCCCCATCAAGGTTCAACTGCATTTTTTCCTGCGTACTGACTTTTACACGATTTGCTTTTGTATAAATAATATGAGGATCCTTAATGTGGTCCCCTCTTAATGCCATTGTAGCAATTCGGATAAAATCAGCGATGTTTGCTTTTTTCAAGATAATTAAATCAAACATCCCGTCGTTCATGCAGGAATCAGGGGCAAGCTTCTCAAATCCACCGACTGAATTGGATAAGGAAACAAGAAAAAGCATGATTTCTCCTTCATACACCTTCCCGTCAAATTCGATAACTACATTGGTTGGCCTGATAGAGGGCAGCATTTCCATTCCTTTTATATAATAAGCAAGCTGGCCAATGACAGTTTTCATCTTGCTTGGAACCTCGTAGGATAACTCGGTCATTTTTCCGCCACCGGCAATGTTCACGAAATATTGATCATTCGCTTTGCCGATATCGATTGGCATTGGAACTCCATTCGTGATAACGTCCACACACCCTAAAATATCGTCCCTTGGAAGATCAAGTGCTCGAGCAAAATCATTGGTGGTACCAACAGGAATGACGCCGAGTTGCGGTCGGTAAGGTTGTTCCGCCAACCCGTTTACCACTTCGTTAATAGTGCCATCTCCTCCTGCTGCAACAACTAAGTCATACTCGCGTTCTACAGCGAGCCTTGCTGCCTCTGTTGCATCCCCTTGGCATGTGGTGGCATGGCAGGACGTTTCGTATCCAGCCTTCTCTAACCTCACTAACACTTCTGGTAAGTGCTTTCGAAAAGCTTCACGCCCAGAGGTCGGGTTATAAATAACTCTTGCACGCTTCATTTACCATCATCCTATAATTAAATTTGCAAACTTGTATATATAGATTAAAATCTCGCTATGCTTAGATGAATGATTGATTATTGATCGATCTATTGAATCACTAAATTTACAGATCAAATAGAGTCAACCCCTATTTAACCACAGATAACATATTAGCCTATTATATGGTCAAGATGCAATAAAAATGAAAACCCAACTAACTCCGCACACCCAAACTAAAAGGGCCAGGCCCTCGGCAATACTACATAGAGTAGCAAATTCCTGCCGGGGTCTGGCCCCTAAAATAAATTTATTTATTGAGCATTTGGACTTTCGTCGTTTTTGTTTTGAGCTTTGATTTCATTTTTTACTGATAGTTCGTTTGCTAGGCTGTCGATGCTGTTTCTGACGTTGCCTTTTCCTGAGAAGTTCTCGATTAGCTCTTTTACATCGATCCCAGATGATGCTTTTAGTGATTCCTGTAATGTGGACATCAGGTTTGTCGCATAGCCAGTAACTTTGTTGGCACCGCTGTTTTCGCCACTTCCACCTGTATCGACAACTGTGATCTTATCGATGTTTCCAAGCGGAGCTGCCACTTGTTTCGCATATTCAGGAAGCATTTTGAGAATCATGTCGAGGATGGCCGCTTGACCGAACTGTTCGAATGCTTCTGCAATCTTCTCTTTCGCTTCTGCCTCTGCAAGACCTTTCAGACGAATGATATCAGCTTCGGATTCCCCTTGTGCTCTTTGTGCATCCGCTTTTGCCAAACCATCAATACGGATTTTTTCAGCTTCTGCTTTGGCCATTGCCTCAATGCGGTACTTTGTTGCATCCGCTTCTGCCATTTGCTTCGCTTTATCCCCGTTTGCAGCTTGCTCGACGGAGTAACGGTCCGCATCTGCTTTTTTCTTCACTTCAGAGTCATATTGACGTTCACGACGCAAGATTTCTTTCTCTTCTAATTCAATTTGCTTCTGACGCTCAATGATTTGTACTTGCATTTGCTGCTCCGTTACTTCTTGCTTGGCGCGTGCTTCTTCTAGATGGTACGCTTGGTCCGCACGGGCTTTCGCGATATCTTGCTCTCGGCGGTATTCTGCCATTTTCATTTTGTTTTCTTTTTCTGCTTCCGCAATCTCGGTTGCACGCTCAAGCTCCGCACGCTGCGCATCTTTGGATGCCTCTGCACGCTTGATACGTGTTTCTTTGTCTGCTTCTGCTGTTGCAATATCAGCGTCACGCTTTACTTGTGCGATACGTGGCTTACCAAGTGATTCTAAGTATCCATTGCTGTCACGGATGTCACGAATGGTGAAGGATACGATAATTAATCCCATTTTCGCTAAATCTTGTGAAGCAACACGTTGTACTTCCTGAGAGAATTTTTCACGGTTTTTGTAGATTTCCTCTACTGTCATGGATCCTAAAATAGAACGTAAATGTCCTTCTAAAACTTCACGAGCTTCATTTTCCATGTCTTCTTTTGCTTTTCCTAAAAATTGTTCCGCAGCTGTTGCGATATCACCAATAGAGTTTCCAATTTTGATGATTGCTGTACCATCTGCCATGACAGGTACACCTTGTTCCGTGTAAACCTCTGGAGTTTTTACATCCAATTTGATCGAAAGTAAACTTAAAGGGTCCGATTGTTGGAAAACAGGAACGATGAATGCCCCTCCACCTCGAACAATCTTGATCTTGTTTCCTGATTCATCTACATGTACGTTTTTTCCACCTAAATAGCTACCTGTAATAATTAGTGCTTCATCCGGTCCAGCCGTCTTATAGCGTGCAACAAACACGACAATAAGTGCAAAAAGAAGTATAACGACTACACCAATAATGATGGCGATTTCACCAAATACCATTACCCATTCCCCCTATTGATTATATGATTCTAATACTTTTTCGTAAGGAGTAACAAAAACTACCCCTTGTTGGACGTTGATGATCAGTACTTCCGTATCGTATGGAATTGGTTCATTATCGAAGCTTTGGGCTGATTTGGATACCGTGCTCCCGCCAATGCTAAGCACAACTTCACCAAAACCGTCCTGCGGCACCGATATAATAACCTTCGCAAGTTTGCCTTTTAAATCCTCATCAGAGTAACCAAGCGAAGATTCCGCAGAACGAATCGGTACAAAAACAAAGAAATGCAGCAAGGTAACCAGCCCGATCGCGATTAAGGAAGCAGCTCCCAGCACTAACCAGTCCGAAAAGGGAGAGAATTTCTCCAATAGATAACCCGAGGCGCTGAACACAGTGAAAAACGAAAGAATAAGTGCAGGATCCACAGGTATCACATCAAATATTCCATCCACAACATCAGAAAGTAAAATATAGATTAGTGTTACGCTCCCGAAAATAATGAGCCCCCATAAATAGAGAGACACCATTTCCATTCCAAACATCGTCATAAGCAATCGATCCTTTATCTTTAGATTAGTCTTGCTGATCTGTCTTGCATTCAAAAGTCTGCCAGCCGTATTCCATCAAACGTTTCCTGACCTCCCCCTCCATTTACTCTTCCGATAGTATATACGGTTTATACCAATCTTTGGTTTCATAAAATTGCAAATTTTATCTTCATTTGCGATTTTTTTACCGTTGGTTTTGCGTAAGTTGACACTATCAGTTCAACAGCTCCATACCCAAATTCTAATTCAGCAAAAAGAGACTATGATAAATAGTGTAAAAGTGTAAAATAGAAGAGAGACTTTTTTGAATAAACGAATTATTCGCACCTCTTCCATAATAAACCAAGTTAGTGAGGAATACCATTGCAAATTTTAAAAAAGATGATAATTGGTACAGCAAGCATTAGCCTACTTATTGGATGTAGTCCATTAGAAGAGAAACTCTTATTAGTTGGTTCACCTCATTCTTCCAAGTCCACCTCTCCCCTCAACCTATCCAAGGAAAATGCGATATGGGATGAATTTTTCATAAAGAAGGAAGTGGTGGTGGTAGACGAAGTGGAGAATCAAGAAGAAGGAGAAGAAGCACCTCCTGCCTCTGAGGAGCAAGGTGAACAAGTGGAACCTTCGACCCCTGAAGAAGAGGCCATACCAGTTGTGGCGAATCCATCCACGATTACAGTGATGGTTAACAAGTTTTGGGCGTTACCTGAAGGATACCGTCCGCCAGATCTAATTCGTCCAAATGTGCCATTCTCGTTTGGAGATGAAAAAAGTGACCGCTCGAAGCTGCGACAAGAGGCTGCAGAATCGTTGGAAATGATGTTTGCTGATGCCCAGTCAGAAGGAATTGAACTTTATGCTCGGTCTGGTTTCCGCTCGTACGAAACACAAAATTCCATTTTTCAAAATGAAATTGCAACCTTTGGGTACGAACAAGCGGTTCTATATGTTGCACGGCCAGGAACAAGCGAGCACCAAACCGGCCTCGCCATGGATATTACAGCCAAAAGCGTCAACTTGGAGCTAGTGGAAAGCTTTGAAAATACCGTAGAAGGTAAGTGGTTGGCAAACAACGCGCATCACTATGGCTTCATTTTGCGCTATCCAAAAGGGAAAACAAACATCACAGGGTACGCCTTTGAGCCTTGGCATTACCGCTATATCGGTGTGGAAATTGCAACAGAGATTTTCAACAAAGAAATTACGTTGGAAGAATACATGGGTGATGTGCGGGAGTTTTAATAGGAAGCAAGGTGCGGCGGAATGTCGTGCTTTGCTTTTTTTATCGGGCTCGCAGTGGTGAAGCGGGGGAAACCGCAGCGGGGTCTGTTGAATTTACAGCCGCTCGCCATATTGAAATAACAAATTAGAGCTTTTGGAGAAAAAGCGTTCCGTGCGCAAATGTCGAGAAGTGATACGAAAAAACCGAGTTCCGTGCACAAGTCCCGAGAAGTGGTGCGCAACATCGGAATGCGGGAAGCATGTCGCCAGAGATCTACCCACTAAACGCGTTCTGTGGTGGACTACCCTGAAATGTAACACAAAAACAGCATTGCTGGAAGCATGTCGCCGTGAAATCTACCCACTTAAAGCATTTTGTGGGTGAATACCCCAAAATGTAACACAAAAACGAAGAACCGCCGGGCAACCCCGGAAGTTGCGCATAAGGTCTGGTGCAGTGAGCAAATTCCCATAAGCTTTGGAGAAAAGCGTTCAGTGCGCAAATGTCGAGAAGTGATACGAAAAAACCGAGTTGCGTGCGCAAATCTCGAGAAGTGGTACGAAAAAACCGAGTTGCGTGCGCAAATCTCGAGAAGTGGTACGAAAAAACCGAGTTGCGTGCGCTAATCCGGAGAAGTGGTACACCACACCGGAATGCGGGAGGCAGGTCCCCAGAAATCTACCCACTAAACGCGTTCTGCGGTGGAATACCCCAAAATGTAACACAAAAACAGCATTTTTATCGGCCGTTCCACCATGAAAGTTGCGCATAATATCTGGTGCCGAGCGCAAATTGCCATAAGCGATGGAAAAAAGCGTTCCGTGCACAAATGTCGAGAAGTGATACGAAAAAACCGAGTTGCGTGCGCAAGTCCCGAGAAGTGATACGAAAAAACCGAGTTGCGTGCACAAATCCGGAGAAGTGGTACACAACACCGGAATGCGGGATGCAAGTCCCCAAGAAATCTACCCACTAAACGCATTCTGTGGTGGAATACCCCAAAATGTAACACAAAAACAGCATTTTTATCGGCCGTTCCACCATGGAAGAAACACTCACCCGTTCAGCCGCTGTCTGCTTTTTCTGCACCACCACACCATATCCCTTACGCACAAAAAAAAACAGAACCCCCACAACACCCGGAGTTCTGCCCTAAAACAAAAACACTACTTATCGTTTCTTAATCTCCTCAAGTAAAAGCTTGTTAACCAAAGGAGGATTTGCTTGTCCTTTTGTTGCTTTCATGATTTGGCCAACGAGGAAGCCGATTGCCCGGTCCTTACCGCTTTTGAAGTCTTCAATCGATTGCGGGTTGTTATCAAGTGCCTCGCCAACGATTTTACGAAGGGTTGCTTCATCAGAAATTTGCACAAGACCTTTTTCTTTTACAATTTCTTCTGCGTCGCCGCCGTTTTCGATTAGTTCCTTGAATACCTTTTTCGCTATTTTGGAAGAGATTGTTCCTTTTTCGAGAAGCTTAATCATCCCAGCCAAGCCTTTTGGCTCTAGGGAAGTTTCATGTAGTTCTTTTTGCTCGGCATTAAGGTAGGCGGAAACTTCTCCCATTAGCCAGTTGGATGCAAGCTTTGCATCTGCTCCATTGTTCACTGTCTCGTCGAAGAAATCGGACATTTCTTTTGTTATCGTAATAACCTGAGCATCATAAGCAGGCAACCCGAGTTCTTCTACATAGCGCTTTTTCCGTACATCAGGCAGTTCTGGAATAGAAAGGCGAATTCGTTCTTTCCATTCATCATCAATGTGAAGTGCCAGTAGGTCAGGCTCTGGGAAGTAACGGTAATCGTCTGATCCTTCTTTTACACGCATGAGCACAGTTTTCTTCGTTGCCTCATCATAGCGACGTGTTTCCTGTTGGATAATTCCTCCTGATAAAAGAACCTTCTCCTGACGAACCACTTCATGCTCCAAGCCTTTTTGTACAAAGTTAAAGCTGTTTAAGTTTTTAAGCTCTGCTTTCGTGCCGAATTTTCCCTGCCCAACTGGACGAATGGAAATATTCGCATCACAGCGAAGGGAGCCTTCTTCCATTTTACAATCAGAAACGCCTGTATATTGAATGATTGATTTTATTTTTTCAAGGTAGGCATAGGCTTCTTCTGGCGTTCTTATATCAGGTTCTGAAACAATCTCAATGAGAGGTGTTCCTTGGCGGTTAAAATCAACTAGGGAATAGCCGTCGCCTGTGTGCATTAGTTTTCCTGCATCTTCTTCGAGGTGAAGACGAGTAATTCCTATGCGCTTCTTTTCGCCACCGACTTCTATTTCAATCCAGCCATTTTCCCCAATTGGCTTGTCATACTGAGAAATTTGGTATGCTTTTGGATTGTCAGGATAGAAGTAGTTTTTCCGATCAAACTTAGTGTCAGATGCAATTTCGCAGTTGAGAGCCATCGCAGCCTTCATTGCGTATTCTACTGCCTGCTTATTTAGGACAGGAAGGACACCTGGGTACCCTAAGTCGATTACACTTGTTTGTGTGTTAGGATCCGCTCCAAATTCCGTTGGGCTGGAGGAAAATATTTTCGACCGGGTTTTCAACTCTACGTGTATCTCTAGACCTATAACCGATTCAAAGTTCATCGTCTCACCCCTTACAGTTGTGGTTTTTGTTTATGATGGTCGGTTGCTTGCTCAAATGCATGGGCAACCTGGTAAACTGTACTTTCATCAAAATGCCTGCCGATAATTTGCAGTCCGACCGGCAGCCCATCTACAAAGCCTGCTGGCACGGATATTGCTGGTACACCTGCAAGGTTCACTGGGATGGTTAAAATATCGTTTGCATACATCGTTAAAGGGTCTTTCGTATTTTCGCCTAATTTAAAGGCTGGAGTTGGCGTGGTTGGCCCGATAATTACGTCAAATTTATTAAAAATTTCTTCAAAGTCCTGCTTAATTAACGTTCGGACCTTTTGAGCCTTAATGTAATATGCATCATAGTGGCCTGCGCTTAATGCATAGGTTCCGAGCATGATTCGACGTTTCACTTCTGGTCCAAAGCCTTCGCTCCGTGTTTGTTTGTACATATCGAGTAAATTCTTCGCATTATCTGTACGATAGCCATAACGCACACCATCAAAGCGAGCAAGGTTGGCCGATGCTTCAGATGAAGACAATAAATAGTAGGTAGCTAGCGCGTACTTAGAGTGAGGGAGTGACACTTCTTCCCACGATGCTCCAAGACCTTCCAATACTTTAAGTGCATCTTTTACAGATTGACAAACTTCTTCACTGACTCCTTCACCAAGGTATTGACTTGGTACTCCAATTTTCAGCCCCTTCACATCGCCTGTTAAGCTAGATAAAAAGTCCGGTATTTCTGCTTGTGCAGAAGTGGAGTCATTTGGGTCTAGACCGGATATTGCTTGTAAAAGGTAGGCATTATCCTCTACTGTACGTGTAATAGGACCGATTTGGTCTAGAGACGAGGCAAATGCGACTAACCCATAACGAGATACGCGGCCATAGGTAGGTTTTAACCCAACCACACCACAAAATGCTGCTGGCTGCCGAATGGAGCCGCCTGTATCAGATCCTAGCGAGAAAAAGACTTCACCTGCTGCAACTGCTGCTGCTGATCCACCGCTTGAACCACCTGGTACATGGTCAAGACTCCACGGATTTCGTACTGCTGCAAAAGCGGAGTTCTCATTAGAAGATCCCATTCCGAATTCATCCATGTTAATTTTCCCGATGGTTACAGTTTCTGCCTGCTTTAATTTCTCGACAACCGTCGCATCGTAAATCGGATTAAAGTCACCAAGGATTTTACTAGCACATGTAGTTCGAATTCCTTTCGTGACGATGTTATCCTTCAATCCGATAGGAATCCCGAATAATAAGCCGTGGTCCCTCTCAAGTCCAAGTGCTTCATCTAGAACTTTCGCTTGTTTTCGTGCATTCTCTTCATCTAGTGTCAAGAAAGCTTTTACCTTACCGTCTACTTCGCTTATACGAGTAACGGAAGTGTCCACTAGATCTGAAACTGTGATTTCTTTTTTATGTAGTAGACTATGTAATTCTGATATCTTTTTATCAAATAATGACATGGTTACCCCTTCTTCCTACTCTATAATTGTAGGTACGCGAACTTGTCCATCCTTATGGTCCGGTGCGTTCTTTAATACCTCATCCACTGGTAAACCTTTTTTCGGCACATCTTCTCTCAAAACGTTCTTCATATTAAGAACATGGGAAGTTGGTAGAACATTATCGGTATCTAATTCATTTAGCTGTTCTGCAAATGAAATAATTGCATCTAATTGACTTGTGAACATTTGAGCTTCCTCTTCACTAAAGGTAAGACGAGCCAAATGAGCCACGTGCTTTACTTGATCTTCTGAAATACGGGACATACAATTCACCTCCGCAAAATATCGAAACCTGCACAATACCCTTATCATACTAAACAACCCCACCCCCAAGCAATAAAATGACCTCTCGCTCACTATATTTCTCCACACCAACACCTAAAAATATCACCTGACCCTAGTTACATATATTGTAAAAAGGGGCCAGACCCCTCTTTCACACACTACTGTAACAAAGCACAAGATGTAGGGTTTTTTTTGTTATGTTTGGGTCAAAATATGGAGGGGTCGGCGGAAAAATAGTAGCAAACATAACAAGAATATTACGGAAATATTACACATCTGAATATTCTGAATAGTTTTACTTTAATTTCTTCTCGATTCTCCCTTAAGCCTTAAGCCTCAAGGGATAGAACTATTTACTTCCTATTGGAAAATGTTTGGTTCCCTTGAAATGTGGGAAATACTTTGTTAGCTTAAATACTCATAACCGGTATAAGTGCAATTCGGGGCGCCGGAATTGCCAAAAAAAGAGAAATTATAGGGGAGTGTTAGGATGGATACTGGAACAATTATATCCCTCGCAATTTACTTTATTGCAATGCTTGGGATTGGGTATTATGCTTATAAAAAATCTACAGGTGATTTATCAGAATACATGCTAGGCGGTCGTAATTTAGGACCAGGAGTTACTGCACTTTCAGCTGGTGCATCAGATATGAGTGGCTGGATGCTAATGGGGTTACCCGGTGCAATGTATGCATCAGGTATATCAAGTGCTTGGATTGCTATTGGTTTAACAATTGGTGCTTATTTAAATTATATTATCGTAGCACCTCGTCTTCGTACCTATACTGAGGTAGCAAACGATTCTATTACAATTCCAGATTATTTTGAAAACCGCTTTTTTGATCAAACTCGCATTCTTCGCTTTGTATCTGCGATTGTTATCATTATTTTCTTTACACTTTATACATCTGCCGGACTCGTTTCCGGGGGGACTCTTTTTGAAAGTGCCTTTGGCTTAGACTATAGATGGGGCCTATTCGTTACAGCAGGTGTTGTTGTAGCCTACACTCTATTTGGTGGATTCTTGGCAGTTAGTTTAACGGACTTTGTTCAAGGTTGTATTATGTTAATCGCCTTGGTTCTTGTCCCAATCGTCGCCTTCACTTCACTTGGAGGCATTGATGCAACTTTAACTGATGTAAGAGCTATTGATCCAACTTATCTTGACTTTTTCACTGGAACAACCATTCTAGGAATTATATCATTGCTTGCATGGGGACTTGGTTATTTTGGCCAGCCACACATTATCGTTCGATTTATGGCGATTAAAAGTGTTCGTGAATTCAAAGCAGCTCGCCGTATCGGAATTGGCTGGATGATTGTTTCTATTATTGGTGCATTAGCGACAGGATTTGTCGGTATCGCTTATGTATCACAGAACGGAATGGACTTTGAAAACTCAGAGACGATTTTCATTGTCTTATCGCAATTACTTTTCCATCCTTTAGTCGGAGGATTCTTACTGGCAGCAATTTTGGCAGCCATTATGAGCACAATTTCTTCTCAGTTGCTTGTTACTTCAAGTGCCTTAACAGAAGATTTTTACAAAACATTCTTCCGTCGCGATGCTTCTGATAAAGAATTAGTATTAGCAGGACGTATTTCCGTACTAATCGTTGCAATTGTGGGTATTTTCCTTTCCTACACACCAAATGACACCATCCTTGATTTGGTTGGTAACGCATGGGCTGGATTTGGTGCAGCATTTGGGCCAGCAATTATCCTTAGCCTATACTGGAAACGTATGAACCGTTGGGGAGCACTTGCAGGGATGCTCGTAGGTGCCATAACCGTTCTAATATGGATCTATACTCCAGTTGAGTGGATTGAAATCAACGGTGGCTCACTAAGCGACTTTATTTATGAAATCGTACCTGGATTTATCCTGAGTACCATTGCCATTGTCGCTGTAAGTTATCTTACTAACTTCCCAAGAAAACCAGTTCGTGAAACATTCACCGAAATGGAAGATACTTTGGAAGAAGAACAGAATAAATAATCTCTATAATGGGTACCAAAAGAGAGCCTTGCTACTGCAGGCTCTCTTTTTGCCCTTTCTAGGCTTAAGAAGGTTTTATACGATAGTACTTTAAAAAGTTCATTTGTTACACACCAGCTGTAGCCATTGGTAATACTGTATTTAATTTTACAGTTAAACAATCGTTTGTTTGAAAAATTCTTTATAAAAATAATAATACATTGCAAAACAGTGAAAATAACCCATAATAGACCATAAATCTACTATAACATTTTAAAAAGTTGTTTTCTAAATGAACCTTCAAACCCCTTGGTACTCCCACGTTCACTTCTTCTTTCAATCAAACGTTTGTTTGAATTTTCCTATAGTAGCATAACGATAAAAAAAGCTATTCCCATTAGCATATTCTAATGGGAATGGCCTTATATTTTTAGTTTGTTTTAGCGTTGTCTACCAACGCCAAAACTTCTAGTTTGTCAGCAGTGTTAACTGCAAATAGACTATACACATTATTTCCTTCTAGTTTGGATCCGGATAAATCCAGTACTTGCTTTCCATCAGGCGTTCGGATTTCTAAATCATAAAGGCCTGGGGCAACTTCAATATAGTCGGTTACACCCTTGAACGATGCACCTTTAAATAATGCTTCTCCCCCTTTTAATCCTACATCCACGGTAGGCGCATCAGGTGAAAGATGTCCAACACGGATTTTCGTCTTTCCTTCTGTTACATCCATTGAATCCTCCACAATCACTAGTTCCAGATTAGCAAGCTTGTTCGCTGCCGCCACGGTATAAGCTTTTCCTTGTTCTACCGTGACTTTTTGCGAAATTACCGCTTGATCTTTTTTTCCTGCTGGAAAGATTTCCACTGTATGTTCTCCAGCTTTGAGTGGAAGATACTCTGTTGCCGCTTTAAATGCTGCTGCTTTTACAACAGGCGCCCCGTCTACATACACATCTACTTCAGGAGCATCTGGTGAAGCGTGTAAAATTCGCACCTTTGCTCCTCCTTCAGAAGCAAAAGCCCCACCTGCCACACCCAAAACAAGCATACAAACCGATAGCATGAACAATAATTTTTTCATTATCTTATCCTCCTTTTTTCTAAAACACATGTTTTGCACAATAGTTAGTATTTAGCCATCTTTCCAAAATATACAAACAAATATTTCAGTAGAGAAAAAAAAGAAGCCGACCCGAAAGTCAGCTTCTTTTTCATCTTATAATGTTTCAGATGTAGTTTTTGCTTGTAGGTGTAATAATAGGTAGTCAGGTCCGCCTGCTTTGGAGTCTGTTCCTGACATGTTGAATCCACCAAATGGCTGGTATCCAACGATGGCGCCTGTACAACCACGGTTAAAGTATAAGTTACCTACGTGGAAGTCTTCACGTGCTTTTTCGATATGGTCACGGTTGTTTGTGATAACCGCTCCTGTTAATCCGTAATCTGTGTTGTTGGCAATCTCAAGGGCATGATCAAAGTCTTTTGCTTTTGAGAATGCTACTACTGGTCCGAAGATTTCTTCTTGCATTAAGCGAGCTTTTGGATCAACGTCCGCTACGATTGTAGGTTGTACGAAGAATCCTTTCGAGCTGTCGCCCTCTCCACCCGCTAGGATGCGTCCTTCTTCTCTTCCGATTTCAACGTATTTCATAATTTTATCAAATGCAGCTTGGTCAATTACTGGACCCATGAAATGATTGTTTTCAGTAGGATCTCCCACTGTTAATTCTTTTGTCAATTCAACTGCACGGTTTAAAACTTGGTCATATACATCTTCCACAATTACTGCACGGGAACAAGCAGAACATTTTTGTCCTGAGAAACCGAATGCAGATTTCACGATGGATTGAGCAGCTAATTCAAGATCACCATCTTTATCAACTACCATGGTATCTTTTCCACCCATTTCAGCAATCACGCGTTTCAACCAGATTTGGCCTTCGTTTACTTTGGAAGCACGCTCATAGATTCTTGTCCCAACATCACGAGATCCTGTAAAAGAAATGAATCGAGTACGTGGGTGATCAACGAGATAGTCTCCTACTTCTGCTCCACTTCCTGGTACAAAGTTAAGAACACCAGCAGGTAAGCCCGCCTCTTCCATTACTTCAACAAACTTTGCAGCTACAACCGGCGTTGTTGATGCAGGTTTCAATAGCACAGTGTTACCTGTTACAATTGCCGCTACTGTTGTACCAGCCATAATTGCAAATGGGAAGTTCCAAGGTGAAATGATAACGCCGACACCTAGTGGAATATAGTTATAACGATTGTATTCACCTGCACGACTTTCTACAGGCATACCATCTTTTAATTCAAGCATTTGACGAGCATAGTATTCTAGGAAATCAATTGCTTCTGCTGTATCAGCATCTGCCTCGTTCCAAGGTTTACCCGCTTCTTTCGTTAATAATGCAGAAAATTCATGCTTACGGCGGCGAATGATAGCTGCCGCACGGAATAGGATGTCCGCTCTAACTTCTGGCTTCACTTTACGCCAAGTTTGGAACGTTTCATCTGCAACCTGCATCGCCTTTTCCGCTAAATCACGATCAGCTTTTGACACACGACCAATAATTTCTTCTTTATTGGAAGGGTTAACGGATACGATCTTATCTTCAGTCGTAACACGCTCTCCACCAATTAATAGGTCATAATCTTGTCCTAAATAAGAGTTTACTAGCTTTAAGCCCTCTAAATAGGCCTGCTTGTTCTCCTCATTAGTGAAATCAGTAAATGGTTCATGTTTGTAAGGTACTACCATTACATTCGCCTCCTTCAATTCTAAGCGCTTGCATACAATTCTCATTCTACCTCATACTCGATAGTCTTTCAAATATTGTTTGTTATCAGAAAAGTGGAAGCGGTTTGTTTTTGGGGGCGTTGGTATGGAGATGACGGGCATTGCGGGCGGGTGGGGATTGAGGTGAGGACGAATAATATTTCTTCAGCATTACGAATGGTTTTCTCTCTATTTTGTTTGTTTGTTTTCTATTTTAATTGGTAATTGAGGTTTTTTATGGTGCCGGTTCCATATTGGGGCTATTTTCACTTGTTCTAGCAGTAAAAGGACTGCAATTTAGGGAGTTTTTCGCTACTTTTGGTGATCTATCTAACAACTTTTCCTATTTCATCTAACTACTTTCTAAATTTATCTAACAACTTTACTCTCTTCATCTAACTTTTTTTCTATTTTATCTAACAACCTCCCTGATTTATCTAACTACTTTCCTATTTCATCTAACAACCTCCCTGATTTATCTAACTACTTCCTATTTCATCTCACAACTTCCACCTCCCATCTAACTACTTCCCCAATCCATCTAACAAACTCCTCCAACAACCCAAAAAACCCACCATCCAAAGATAGTAGGTTTCTCTATATATCCATTCAGCATCAGTATATAACACCCAAATAACCAAATTCCCTTTTAATAAATATGAACAAATGGTTCTTCTGCTCCAGCATCTCTGACAATCAAGGCTTCTTCTCCACTGATGGAAGAAATGGAAAGTTGTAGATTAATATAGTTTGGAAAATGCTCCACTACTAAGCCGGTAACATACTGGGTGAAGCCAATCAGTTCCGCCTTGCCGTAAAAGTCCATATTCACTTCGATATTTAATTGCTGGAGATCTTCATCAATATAAAAACCTTTTCCAATAATACCGGTATGGTTAGGAAAGTAGTCATCAATATCGAGTTTAAAGTTGTCAAATCTTACTGCATCGTCACGGTATGCTTCTGTAGCAGCTGTTGATGGGAACAGATGGTACTCTTCCTTTAGGTCATCCCAATTATTTATGGAGTTTTGACCTGCTGGAACAGTGGCTGTGGCAATGAAATTTCCTGGAATAATGGAAGTGGCGGCACTTTGCTTGAATAAACCTACAGTAATAGGGATATCGCTTAGCCCCGTCATTTCACGAACTCGTTGGACAACCTTTTCTGCAATCTCACGGCCAGCGGTATCAAGCTCAGCATCGTCAATCTCGTACTCCCTCGGATATCCGCCATCTTCTGCATCGAGGTTATAATAGTGAACAGAGTTTAACGCAATACCAATCGAAATTCCTCCAAGTTCAACCGTGCCATCATCGTTTCGAACCAAATAGTTTTGTTCGAGAATGTGTGCAAGATAGATAGGGCTGTTTTCATTTGTTTCTTCGGTTGATCCTCCCTGAACGAGAGGGGGATTTAAGCCTACATTTTGAAAATCCTCATTTTCTTCCAGTTCACGTTCAAGCTGGGCGGGGGTTAATTCGCGACCAAGCCACGATCTTACTGTGTCGCGATCAATGTACTGCCCTTCTTGATACAAGTAATTATCAGAAGGAAACGGATCTTGCGCCAAGCGCATAAGGCCAGTTTCCAGCTCTTCGACATCTACTCTGCTGTTTAATCGCGCCACTACCTGGCCACGAGTCTGACCCGCTTTAAAAGGTAGGATTGTTTGATAATAATCATCGGAAATTTTAAACCTGGGAACAATCGCTTTTTCCATTGTTTCCTGTTCCCCTGGATCTTGAATAACTTCTTCTTCTTTCTCAAAGCCAGGGATACAGCCCGTGGCAAAAAGAGAAAACATAAGGAGAATCGTTAAAAACCTATTCACCTTCCAACACCTCTTATGATTGTATTTCTTCAAGCATTCTCGCTTCATTCCATACTTCTATTCCAAGCTCCTCGGCTTTTGCAAGCTTAGAACCCGCTTCTTCACCGGCAATAACTAAATGGGTATTCTTGCTAACGCTACCGGTCACTTTTCCACCTAATTGTTCGATTGCTGCTTTCGCATCGTTTCGGGACATTTCTTCCAGCTTTCCTGTTAGAACAATCGTTTTTCCGGCAAAATAAGAATCAACATCGTCTGCACTGACCTTTTTGGGGCCTTTGTATGCCATGTTAACGCCTGCATTTTTTAATTCCTGCAACAGCTCCATTGCCTCTGGCTGTTCAAAATAGGTCACGATAGAATCGGCCATTTTATCACCAATTTCGTGCACGGCTGTTAGCTCTTCTTTGGTTAAGGAAGCTAACCGATCCATGTGGTCAAATTCCTGTGCCAATGTTTTTGCTGCCTTTGCTCCAACTAAACGGATTCCAAGACCAAACAAGAGGCGTTCCATGGAATTGCTCTTTGTTTTATCAATTGCGCTTATTAGGTTATCTGCTGACTTTTCGCCCATTCTCTCTAACTCAAGAAGCTGTTCTTTTGTTAGCTTATAAAGATCTGCCACATCTTCAATCAGGTTTTCGTGAAATAGCTGTGCAATGACCTTTTCACCTAGACCGTCAATATTCATGGCATTTCTCGATACAAAGTGGATAAGTCCCTCCCGGATTTGCGCAGGGCATTTAGGATTAATGCAGCGTAGGGCTACTTCTCCTTCGATTCGGACCAGTTCACTTTCGCATTCCGGACAGTGTGTTGGCATATGAAAGTCCTGTTCTTCTCCTGTGCGCTTTTCAACTAGAACATTGACCACTTCAGGAATGATGTCCCCTGCTTTTTTTACAATAACATAATCACCAAGCTTTATGTCCTTTTCACGAATTAAATCCTCATTATGTAAGGATGCTCGTTGAACCGTTGTACCCGCAACACGAACGGGCTCTAAGATAGCGGTCGGTGTTATGACGCCTGTTCTTCCGATATTTAATTCAATATCAAGTAGTCTAGTTGCTACTTCCTCGGCCGGGAATTTATAGGCAATTGCCCAGCGAGGACTTTTAGCGGTAAAGCCGAGCTGTTCTTGGTGGTCTGTTTCATCTACCTTTATGACAATACCGTCTATATCATACGCTAGTTCTGGACGCTTAGTGTTCCAGGACTCGACGTACTCAATTACTTCCTCGATAGTGGAGCATTTCTTTCTTTCATTATTCGTTTTAAAGCCAACACGATCTAGATAGTCCAGTGCTTCGCTATGCGCATCAATCCCGGTTTCTCCCGCATCAGCCAAGCTATAAACATAAACATCCAGGTTACGGCTTGCAGCGATTTTGGGATCCAATTGACGCAACGAGCCTGCTGCCGCATTCCGAGGGTTAGCAAAAGGTTCTTCTTCACGTTCCACTTTTGCCTCATTTAAAGCTTCAAAGGATTTTTTCGGCATAAAAGCTTCTCCGCGCACCTCAATGGTAACAGAATCCTTTAAGCGCAAAGGAACGGAACGTATGGTCTTTAAGTTCATTGTAATGTCTTCGCCTGTGGTTCCGTCCCCACGGGTTGCACCTAGAACAAACAAGCCATCTTCATAGCGAAGGGAAACCGCTAATCCATCAATTTTCAACTCACACACATAGGTGAAGCTGTCCCCGACTGCCTGCCGGACACGACGGTCAAAATCGCGCAGGTCCGCTTCATCGAAGGCATTGCCAAGGCTAAGCATCGGGGTGCGATGCTCGACTTTATTGAACATTTCTAAAATGGTTCCGCCCACTCGTTGGGAGGGGGAGTCTGAGGTTTGAAACTCAGGAAACTCGGTTTCTAGTGTTAAGAGCTCCCGTAAAAGAGAATCGTACTCTTCATCCGAAACAGAGGGTTTGTCGAGTACATGATACTCATAATTATATTGATGAAGCATCTCTTGAAGCTCTTTTACCCTTTTTTCAGCTTTTTCTCTTTCCATCTAAGCCCGCCCTTTCTTTTTCCGTGTCACCTTGCCTTGTTAAGCCTTCGTTACTGGAGCAAACTTTGCTAAAAGTCTTTTTACTCCCGTTGGACTTGGAAACGCAATATCAAGTTCTTTGTTGTCGCCTTCTCCTTTGACACTGACTACCGTTCCTGTGCCCCATTTTTTATGCTCCGCTTTGTCGCCTACATTCCAATCATGGCTTTCGCCGCCAGTGGCAGTCAAACCTCTGTTAACAGATGATGTCGCTCGGCGTTGCACTGGAGCAGAGGCTGCTGTACCGCCAAATGGGGTTCTTCCGCCGAATGGGGTAGCTCTTGGTGGTATTTTGGTTTCTTGAACTGCCTCATTTTCCATTAGTTCTTCTGGTATTTCTTTAATAAAGCGCGATGGAGGGTTCATATTGGTACGGCCGTACAGGGTTCTCATCTGGGCGTTCGTTATGAATAGTTCCTCTTCTGCCCTAGTGATTCCTACATAAGCAAGACGTCGTTCTTCTTCCATTTCCGCTTCTTCAAAAAGAGAGCGACTATGTGGGAATACTCCCTCCTCAAGGCCGATCAGGAATACTACTGGAAACTCTAATCCTTTTGCAGCATGTAGGGTCATTAAGATAACAGCCTCTTGCTGGGACTCGTCTTCTTCATCTAGCTTATCAATATCGGCCACCAAAGCTAGATCTGTTAAAAACGCCAGCAGGCTTTTGTCGTCGTATTTTTCTTCAAAATTCTTCGTTACCGATAGAAATTCATCTATATTCTCTAAGCGGCTTTGCGACTCGATGGTCTTATCCGCTTTCAGCATTTCACGGTATCCCGATTTCTCAAGAACTTCTTCCACTAGTTCGGTTACTGACAGGTATTCCTGCATTTGAACGTAGTTATCGATTAATGAACGGAATTCTTTTAATGCTGCTGTTGCACGGCCACTTACACCGATTAAATCAATTTCAGCCAGTGCGATGAATAGGGAAATATCATGTTGTGCTGCGTAGTTAGATATTTTGTCCAAAGTTGTAGCTCCGATACCACGCTTTGGGGTGTTCACGATGCGAGCTAGGCTGATATCATCATCCGGATTAGCAATAAGGCGCAAATAGGCAAGTATGTCCTTGATTTCTTTACGGTCGTAGAACTTTGTCCCTCCAACGATCGAGTAGTTGATATTGGACATCAAGAGCATTTCCTCCATCACACGCGATTGGGCGTTCGTGCGATATAGGATGGCAAAATCAGAGAACTTTCTTTGTGGATTCTTTCGAATAATCTCTCTCATTTTTCCAACAACGAACTGCGCTTCAGATTTCTCGGAATCTGCTTGATAGTAGATTATCTTTTGACCTTCCGTATTTTCTGTCCATAAGTTTTTAGGTTTTCTGCTGATATTATGCTCGATTACTTTATTTGCTGCCTCAAGAATTCGTTTCGTTGAGCGGTAATTCTGCTCTAACAGAACGACCTCGGCATTCGGGTAATCTTTTTCAAAGGAAAGAATATTGGCAATGTCTGCTCCACGCCAGCGATAGATGGACTGATCAGAGTCCCCTACAACACAAAGATTCTTCAAACGGTCAGCAAGCAGCTTTACTAAGGTGTACTGGGCATGGTTTGTATCTTGATACTCATCCACATGGATATATTGAAACTTGCGCTGATAGTACTCGAGAACTTCAGGTACTCTCTTGAATAGGTGAATAGTTGTCATAATCAAATCATCAAAATCTAGTGCTTGGTTTTTTTTTAAGCGCTTTTGATAGTCGGTATAAACCTCACTTACCATTTGCTCATAGGGCCCAAGAGGCTGTTTTGCATAGTCTTCCGGGTTCATTAGTTCATTTTTTGCAGAACTGATTGTTCCAAGCATCGTACGTGGTTCAAATTTCTTTGGATCCATATTTTTATCTTTTAAAACATTTTTAATAACGGAAAGCTGATCCGTTGTATCTAGGATGGTAAAATTTCTATTCATACCGATCCGGTCAATATCCCGACGCAAAATCCGCACGCACATCGAGTGAAAAGTGGAGATCCAAATATCCTCTGCCGCCGGTCCAAGCAATACTTGTACACGTTCTTTCATTTCCCTTGCTGCTTTGTTGGTAAAGGTAATCGCAAGGATATTCCATGGTGCCACTTCTTTTTCAGCCATTAAATAGGCGATCCTGTGTGTTAGAACCTTCGTTTTTCCACTACCCGCACCTGCCATGATTAGAAGTGGACCGTCTGTTTTTTTTACCGCTTCCTGCTGCATCGGATTTAACCCTTCTAACAGCCTTTGACTTAAATATTGCATTTTTCCACCGCCTATACAAACATATGTTCTTATTTTATCATACTAAATATCTTCTGTTTTGTCTTTATTAACCTTTATTTATTTTTCCGAACGGCTCTTACCGTTTTTAAGGCTTCTTCTAAATCATCATAGACGACATTTCCCACTACGATCGTGTCCGCGTGCTGCGCCATTTCTTTTGCCTGCTCCGCTGAGGTAATTCCTCCACCATAGAATAATTGTGTCGTCTCTAATGTGTCCTTAGCCGCTTTCACGAGGTCTGCATCTCCATACATTCCACTATATTCTAAGTAGAAGATAGGCAGATTAAACATTTTCTCCGCCAGTCTAGCATAGGCGATGATATCGTCTTGTTCTAAGTTTGTTTTCGCTTCTGTTAATCTCGCTGCCTTACAATCAGGGTTTAAGATACAATAGCCTTCCGCTACAATCTCGTCCCAGTTCATGATGTCCCCGTATTCCTTGATTGCTTCTATTTGAAGATCGACAACCCAGTCCGTTTTCCCACTATTCAACACAGTTGGGATAAAATAAAAATCAAACCCTGGTGTGACCGATTCTATATTGGAAACCTCTAATACACAAGGCAGGGAATATCGGCGAACCCTACTCATTAAGTGAAGGACATTGTCTAATGTTACTCCGTCCGTCCCACCAACAAGGATGGCGTCGGTTCCGGATTCACATACAAGCTCCAGATCTTCATCCGTTATCTCTTTATTAGGATCTAATTTAAAAACGTGCTGCCATTCACGTATTTCCGTTAACACCGCATACGTCCCCCATTCTAATTTTCCATTCCCCTATTATAGCAAAATCACAAGCAATACGAAAAACAAGAAAGAAGATTGTTTGCTGGAAGTTAAGCCCTTTTTAGTGCAGAAATAAAAAACGACCCACGCAAGCGGTTCACGTGAGTCATCTTTTATTACTCTACTTCTTCCTTCTTCTCTTCGGCAACACGGTTTAATGCCATTTCGTACGCATCGTTTCCGTAGTTCAAGCAACGCTTTACACGAGAAATTGTAGCCGTGCTTGCGCCTGTTTCGGTTTCGATTTTATGGTAGGTAAAGCCATCTTTCAGCATTCTTGCCACTTCAAGTCGTTGGGCCAAAGATTGAATTTCATTTACCGTACAGAGATCGTCAAAGAAGCGGTAGCATTCTTCCATATCTTTTAGGGAAAGAACTGCTTCAAATAATTGATCAAGTTCCTTGCCTCTTAACTTATTGATTTGCATATATTGGTCTCCTTTTTTCTCCTATTAATAGGACACTATATTTAGATTCGGAATAATCTGTATCCAAGTTTTACCTGGAGTGAATGGCACAGGTTGCTCATTTTTAAAGGGGAGAATTCTGCCATCCACCTCTTTCCAATCCACTTCCTGTCGAACGCCCTCTCTGATAAGAATTCCTCGTCCACCGGATGTAAGATCAATGTCTCTTCTTCCGACATCATCCACAACCCTATGACTTGTTTCAACAATAAAAATGTTATGGGCGATAATTTCTTCCGAAGAATCCAAGTCTATATTCTTCTCTTGCCCACTATACCTGACATAATTGGCGTTCGCTTCGTCAAATTTGTATTCTACTTGTGTAGCGATTCTAGAAGAGTAGGATAGTTTCACATATTCTGTAGCTTCCCCTTCGACTGAGTCTGCTTCTTGTTTAAAAGTTAGTGGGGGTATATCTGCTTCTATCTCATAGTTCAATTGGTTTGCACCTTTAATGATATTCTCGTGAGTAATATAAGAGTTATGTGGAGCCTTTCGAAAGCTTGCCCGTTTAAAAAGCGTGCCATCATAAGACAGTCCATTTACTCCATCAATTTCGCCCGCTTCAATTTTGGTCTTTGCTCCTGGACTCCAGCCATGGAAAACGAAAACTGGATCGAATCCCTTAGCCAAGTCCACATTGTAACTTCTGGCACTTCGGACAGGTCCAATGGTATCAGGGGGAATTTCACTTTGGAATATAGCGACAAGCCTGGTAATATCACCTTCAGCCAGTACCTCATAAACAACATCGGCTTTATGTAGGCCTGATTGTGGACGAGCTTTTATGTCATTATTGATTATTACAGCAAAAGGTCTTCTGTCTAAGGTTGTCTCTCCTCTTGTTCCTGTGAGTGGATAAACTTCTTTCTGCTGCTCTGTTTCTTTCGGTTCTGCAGGTTCTTCACTTGACTCTGGTGTTGTTTCGGTTACTGTTTGATTCTGTTCCGTTGCAGTATCATCTGTATTAGCACTGCATCCTGCTAAAATCACCATCATTGCTGTTAATAGGACTAAATATTTACTGAACATTCCTTTATGCACAACCTTTAAGTAATAAGCTGTTTTCGCACTGCTTCTAGATAAGTGGAAATAACCCGTCACAATTTTCGCGAAAAGAGCCTAGTAATTTGACCTTTTTCTCTATATTTTAAGGTTTTGTCTATACAACGCTGTTGCTCTCAGGAAGCCGTTTGACTTCGCCTGCCTGGTCTCCCAATTAGCGGGAGTCTACACCTTTTTGTTTCCATCAGTCGCTTGAGAACTCTATAATCCAGCATGATGCTTTACCATAGTTATATTTTAACGCATTATTGACGGAAAGAGTACCGTTTTATTCATTACATCATAGATTCCCCGAGGTGTTATTCTAATATAAGGAAGATGTGTCGACGATAAAAATAGCAAAGTATAAATTGGATCATTATAAGAATAGCCTCTTGCAAACAGAGTATTGCGCAGAGAGGTTTCTTGCGTAATTAAGTCTTCCATTGCCGCATCCGACATTCCGCCACCTAGTGGGAGAGGAATCTCACTTATAACTTCTCCTTCTTCCACCAGCACCATTCCTCCGCCTATAGCCTTCATATGCTGAAATGCTTTAATCATGTCCTGCTTGTTTTTCCCGATCAAAACAATATCTCCTGTATTAGAATAAGAGCTTGCAAAGCCATGAAGGGTGGAGCCAAAGCCTTTTATAATTGTATTGATGCGCCACTTTCCAGCTCTATCTACAAGCATCAGAAAGCATTGATCATGGTTCATTGATAAGGAATCTCCTGAAACGTCGCATGTAATAGAATAAGGTTTAATGATTACTTCGTTCATCATTTCTAAGCCCATCGCCATCGAAAATTGCAAGTCATCAATGGTTAAATCCCAGTCCATTTCAAGGGGTGGCAAGCCTATTTCTTTCCAATTCATTTCTGCATAGGCATCCCGGACAGGTATATTGTCTTTCTTGATCCAATGGCCTTTTGACAACACAGCGACAGGGACGGGCTTGTCTTTACCTGTTAGGAAGTTTATATTGGCTATTCTCCCTGTTGCAATGCTTCCATGAAGATCTTCCATTTGAAAATGCTTCGCCACATTAAGGGATGCCATTCGATAGGCTTCCACTAACGGCACTCCTTTTTCTATGGCGATCGCTAGCGTCCTATCAATAACCCCCTGCTCATAAAAGCTTGGTGTTGAGCCGTCCGTCGTAAAGAACGTCTGGTCATAATAATGAATCCCTGATTTTTCTAATTCCTCTAAAATCACAGGCAGATCAGGGCGTATCGATGAATAACGAAGCGCTGCAGTGTATCCTTGTCGGATTCTTTTTTCCACATCAGCGCCTGACATCGATTCATGGTCACTATCAATGCCAAGGAGCTTCATCTTGGTTAGCGTTTTTTCAGATGCTCCTGGAAAATGCCCTTCTACAGGTTTATTACGAGCTTTTGCATCTTGTACCCATTGCAGCAGCAAGTCGTCCCCTGCCATCAGCTTCGGCCAAGCCGTAAGCTCACCACCCTGAATGACACTTGGATGATTCAGCCAGTCCTTCATATTGGTTGTCGAAAAAATTGCGTCTTCCTGATTGATTTCTGTTTGAGCATCAAAACGGCACCACCAATACATCGTAGCAGCTGTTTTGTTCATCTCCTCTATAAAAGAAAACGCTTTCTTTTTTGTCATTTGTAAAATAAGCATCAAATTATCATTAACGAATGTTGTTGTTCCAGATTTTGATGCATATTGAGCAAAAGAGAGGGGATTATATAACTGAAACGGATGAACATGAGGTTCAATGTATCCTGGTACAAGGTAAAGGGAAGAGCAGTCCGTCATCTCTGTGCCCACTGTATTTTCAGGAAGATTGTCTCCAACGTAGACGATTCGATCCTCATAGATCCAAATATTGGCCTGCAGCCATACCTTTAAGTGAACATTCAAGTAGGTTGCATTTGTCAGGACACAGCTTGGAGCGATTTGTCCATCTATGACAGCTACATGTTCTCTTAATTTTTTACTTTTCCATCTATATTTATGTTCTTGCAACAGCTTCACCCACTTTTAGTTGTTGATTATTTATTAGGCTCTTTTCGGAAAAATTGTTGCTATAAAACCGTAAAGAATCGGTAAAAGCAACAATAGATCTGAAAAAACAGCCATTTATCAAATTTCTTACTTCGATATGCTAAATATTATCTTGATATAACCTCTTTTTACCATGTTACCATATCAACGTTTTAATCGCATTATCGATTTAAGAATTGTTAGAAAATAGTCAAACGGAAGTGGTAAAACTAAATCTTCATTTTTGGAGGAGACAATATGAGACCTAACATCGGAATAGTCAATGCATTAATTCGGATTACAGCCGGCTTTACGATTTTAGCCTGGATTACAAGCAAGATGGTTCGTAAACCATATCGTGACTCTTATATCTTTGTGGCACTACTCGCTGCCATGAAAATCGGAGAAGGAATTGTTAGATACTGCCCGATAACAGATCTTTTCGATCGTTACCAAGACCACGATGACGATGATTACGCCTTTGAATTTGAAGACCTTGATGACTTTCAACAACAAACCGATGCCAACGGAGTGGAATCCATTAATCCTTCTTGAAATTTGGTTTAATGGACAAGTGAAGGCTTTGTGGTTGATCGTTTGCAGTTGATGGGTAGCGGATGATGAATAGCGGTTGATGGTTTGAAAAAAAATTCCTATTGGGGCCAGACCCCAATAGGAATTTCACTATTATTGTCGAACTGTATAAGGTTGTGTTGTTTTTTTCCCAAGTTACATTTACGTTTTAGTGATTGGAGGTTGGTTGTATGTTTTGGGAGTTTTTGACGGATATGTCGTTTGTTCTTGCTTCTGTTATTGGCGGGATAGTAGCGATTCTTTTTGTTTTTGTGAAGAAGAAACGCCGGCCGCAATAGCTTTGTGTGCAATATCCCTGCGATAGAAAAGCCCTTCACTTTGGACTTTTTCCAGTTCCGCATATACAGCCTGTTGAGCATCCAAGAGCGAAGTCTTCTGAGATGCGACTAGCAGCACACGTCCTCCGTTTGTAACGAGATTGCCGTCTTCCATTGCCGTTCCTGCATGAAACACATAGGATTCCTCAATCTTGTCCAGACCTTTAATTTCCACGCCATTATCATACCGTTCTGGGTAGCCTTTGGATGCCAGCACCACACCCACCATCGATTTTTCCGACCACTCTAGCACCATGTCCTCCTTATTTAGCACCTTAACCAGTACTTCCCCTAAGTCAGATTCTAGTCTTGGTAGCACGACCTGTGTTTCCGGGTCTCCGAAGCGAGCGTTAAATTCAATTACCTTTGGACCATCTGTTGTTAGTATTAATCCAGCATACAAGATCCCTACAAATGGCCTTCCCTCTTTGACCAGCGCTTTGGCTGTTGGCAGCAGAATGGTCTCTAATGCTTCCTCTACAATGCTGTTTTGGATATGTGGGACAGGGGAATAGGCACCCATTCCACCTGTATTTGGTCCAAGATCTCCATCGTAAGCCCGTTTATGATCTTGTGCGATGCTCATCGGATATACCTTATCGCCATTTACAAACGCCATAAAGGAAAACTCTTCGCCTTCGAGAAACTCTTCCACTACAACTTTACTTGAGGCTTCACCGAACTTAGATTCTTCCATCATCTCATGGATAGCTTCTAATGCTTCTTCCTCTGTCATGGCAACGACCACACCTTTGCCAGCTGCCAAACCATCCGCTTTAAGAACAATCGGTGCACCTTTGCTTTCGATATATAGCCTTGCTTCTTCATAGGATTCAAATGTTTCATAGGCCGCTGTTGGAATAGCATATCTTTTCATAAGGTCCTTGGCGTAGCTTTTGCTTCCTTCAATAAGCGCCGCTGCTTTGGATGGACCAAAAATCTGTAGTCCCTCTTCTTTAAAACGATCCGCGATTCCATTTAGTAACGGTACTTCCGGTCCAACAATAGTCAGGTTCACCAATTCTTTTTTAGCAAAAGCAATCAGCCCTTGTGTATCATTTTCCTGAAGAGTTGGCAGACAAGTCCCTAATCCTTGCATCCCAACATTCCCTGGCGCAATGAATACCTCTGTTACGGATGGGCTTTGTGAGAGCTTCCATGCGATGGCATGCTCTCTTCCCCCTTTTCCAACTACTAATACTTTCATAGGATCCCCTCCAGGTGTTCTCGTTTAATGTTTGGCTGTTTACGCATTGATTGTTGCTTTTATGTTGTGTGTGGATAGGACAGCAACAATCTTTACAAAAAAAGCTTAATGCTTAAAATGACGTATTCCCGTAAATACCATTGCAATTCCATACTCATCCGCTTTTTTAATGGAATCTTCATCGCGAATAGAACCGCCTGGCTGAATAATCGCCGTTACGCCTGCTTTTGCTGCCGCTTCAATGGTATCGTCCATCGGAAAGAACGCATCTGAGCCAAGTGCAGATCCTTTTGCTTTTTCACCTGCTTGTTCTAAGGCGATTTTGGCTGCTCCTACGCGGTTCATTTGTCCAGCTCCGACACCTACTGTTTGATTTCCTTTCGTCAACACAATAGCATTGGACTTCACATGCTTTACCACTTTCCAAGCAAGCTTCAGATCCTCCCATTCTTTTTCCGTTGGTTCACGCTTAGTAGGAATCGTTAATCTGGCCTGCTCTATTCCTGCATAATCCTCGTCCTGAACAAGAAGTCCTCCACGCACAGATGAGTATTGAAGATCTCGGCTATCTTTCCCACTCATATCCAATGTCAATAAGCGGATATTTTTCTTTTTCTTTAACACTTCTAATGCCCCCACCGAGAAGGATGGCGCAATAATGATTTCTAAAAATAATTCATGTAACAGAAGTGCCGTTTCCTTATCCACTTCTGTATTAAAGGCAAGAATTCCTCCAAAGATGGACACAGGATCTGCCTCATAAGCACGGCTGTATGCTTCAACTGTAGAGGATCCCACTCCAACACCACATGGATTCATATGCTTAACCGCCACAACAGCTGGCTCTGTAAACTCTTTGACGATCTGCAAAGCAGTGTTAGCATCGTTAATATTATTATAGGATAGTTCTTTTCCATGCATTTGCTCAGCTGAGGCCACTGAAAAATCAGAAACTAGCGGCGCTTGATAAAAAGTTGCTTTTTGATGAGGATTCTCTCCGTATCGCAGTCCCTGTTTTTTTTCAAACGTAAGCGTTAATGATTCTGGGTGCGTTTCTTCCACAGCTTCTGTCAGGTAGTTTGCAATCATCGCATCATAGGCTGCCGTGTGGCGGAAAACCTTCGCTGCTAGCCGGCGGCGCGTTCCTTCCTCCACCTTGCCAGCTTCCTTCAGTTCCGCAAGAACTCCCTCATAATCCGCCGGGTCAACCATTACCGCTACGTCACGGTGATTTTTTGCTGCTGAACGAAGCATGGTCGGGCCGCCAATATCAATGTTTTCAATGGCATCCTCGAATGTTGCATCCTTTTTGGAGATGGTTTCTTTAAACGGATACAAGTTCACAACAACCAAATCAATTGGCGTAATGCCATATGTTTCTAGTTGTTGTCTGTGATCTTCATTGTCTCTCATCGCAAGAAGCCCACCATGTATCATAGGGTGAAGCGTTTTAACCCGTCCATCTAATATCTCGGGAAAGCCGGTTACCGCAGAAATCCCAATTACTTCTATCCCGTTTTCTTCTAGTACTTTTTTCGTTCCGCCTGTGGAAATAACCTCAATACCAAGCTCAACAAGCTGCTTTACAAACGATACAATATTTTCTTTATTGGAAACACTAACAAGGGCTCTCATCGTATAATTTTCTCTCCTTTATTCGAAAAAATCTGTTGTAATGTTTGTGGATAATATTCATGTTCTATCTTGTGAATTTTTTGCTGGAGCGTTTCTTGCGTGTCATTAGGTTCAATCTCAAGTGCTTTTTGCGCTATGATCGGACCGGTGTCCATCCCCTCATCAACAAAATGAATCGTAACTCCTGTTAATTTCACGCCGTAGCTTATCGCTTGCCCAATGGCATCCAGTCCAGGAAAAGCAGGCAATAGCGAAGGGTGAATATTAACGATTTTCCCTTTATAAGCAGTTAGCAGCGTGGAACCGATAAGACGCATATATCCTGCTAAAACGAGGAAATCAATTTTGTGTTTTTCTAACTGCAGGAGGATTTCAGATTCAAACTCCTTTTTGTTCTTGTAAGATTTCGGTGTAAACACAAATGATGGCACAGCTTCAGCTTTCGCCCTGTTTACAACAATTGCATCCTCCTTATCACAAATCAATAAGGCAGGGACTGCATCAAGCGCTCCCGATCGGCAAGCATCCACGATTGCTTGAAAATTGGAGCCGCTGCCTGATGCAAAAATAGCCATTCTCGTCATCGGATTTCTCCTCCGCCAAAGGTGATGCCTGCTCCATTTTTAATTCTACCAATGATATAGGCTTTTTCTCCATTATCTTCAAGCGTTTTAATAACTTCTGAAAGAATTTCTTCATCAATAGCAAGTACCATTCCAATGCCCATATTAAAAATGTTGAACATTTCATTTCTGTCTAGTTCTCCTACCTCTTGCAGCAGGTCAAAGATTGGCGGGATTGGCCAAGTACCATAATCCACCTCTGCCTGCAGGCCTTGTGGAAGCATACGCGGGATATTTTCGATAAATCCACCACCTGTAATATGGGCCATCCCATTAATGTCATATTTTTTCAAAACTTCTAAAATAGGCTTAACATAGATTTTAGTTGGTGTTAATAGTTCTTCACCCAAGGTAGTATTAAATCCTGCATATTTCTTATTTAAATCTAAATTTCCTTTTTCAAAAACGATTTTCCGAACTAACGAATAGCCATTGCTGTGTATTCCGCTGGATGAAAGGCCAAGTAAAACATTTCCTGCCTTAATGTTCTTACCGGTAATAAGACGTTCCTTGTCCACCACACCTACTGTAAAACCTGCCAAATCGTATTCATCGTCATTGTACATGCCTGGCATCTCGGCCGTTTCTCCACCAACAAGTGCACAACCTGCCTGTTCGCAACCATCGGCAATTCCCTTTACAATACTTTCAATATTTTCAGGAATGGCTTTCCCGCACGCGATATAATCGAGAAAGTACAATGGCTCAGCCCCTTGTACAACCACATCGTTGACACACATCGCAACTGCATCCACCCCAATTGTGTCGTGTTTATTAAGATGAAAGGCAAGCATCAATTTGGTCCCTACTCCATCGGTACCTGAGACTAACACAGGGTTCTTCACGTTCACTGCGGACAAATCAAAAAGACCGCCAAACCCGCCAAGACCTCCCATCACCTCTGGCCTCATCGTTCTTGCCACATGCTTTTTCATACGCGACACTGCTTCGTAGCCTGCTTCTATATCAACACCTGCTTGCTTATATGCATTTGCCATATGTGTCTCCCTTCTAATAGAAAAGCGACGAAATTTCCTCCGTCGCCTTATTTTTTACTTATTTAGCTTGTTAACATTTCTCGTGAGGCAAAGCTGTATCTGGGAAAATCTCGGTCGGATATTTTCCTGTAAAGCATGCCATACATTGACCTCGAGTTTCTCCCTCATATGGTCTATCGATCGCTTCTAATAAGCCGCTAGGACTTAAAAAGGACAAAGAGTCGGCTCCAATAAGCTTTCTCATCTCTTCAATAGAATGAGAAGAAGCAATTAACTCTTCATGTGTGGATGTATCAATACCGTAGAAACACGGATTTTTGATGGGAGGGGAACTGATTCGAACATGCACCTCCGTAGCTCCTGCTTCTCTGAGCATATGCACAATCCGCTTGCTTGTCGTTCCTCGGACAATCGAGTCATCCACCATTACCACACGTTTTCCTTCTACAACACCCCGCACAGGTGAAAGTTTCATTTTCACCCCTTGCTCTCGCAAAGCTTGCGAAGGCTGGATAAAGGTTCTGCCTACATAACGGTTTTTAATTAATCCTAGCTCATACGGTATCCCGGTAAGTTCAGCATAGCCAATCGCCGCAGAGATACTTGAGTCAGGCACCCCGGTTACAACATCTGCCTCAATGGGTGATTCCATCGCAAGCTGTTTTCCTAGGCTTTTTCGCGCAGTATGGACATTAATGCCGTCGATATTGCTGTCAGGTCTGGAAAAATAAATATACTCCATGCTGCACATTGCACGTTGGGTATGCATCGTGAAACGCTCCGAATGGAGACCGCCATTATCAATAATCAATAATTCCCCCGGCTCGATATCACGAATATATTCGGCACCCACAATATCAAATGCACATGTTTCGGAAGCTACCACGTAAGCATCATTCAACTTCCCTAAGGAAAGCGGCCGCAAGCCGTTTGGATCTAACGCTACCATCATTTCTGTTTCTGTCATAAGTACAAATGCATAGGCACCTTTTAACATGGAAAGCGCATTTTTCATCCGATCCTTAAGTAAGGTGTAGCCGCTTCTTTTAATAAGATGTGCTAGCACTTCTGTATCAGATGTTGTCTGCAAAATACTGCCCTGGCTTTCAAGCTGATGCTTTAAGGCATTGGCGTTGACAAGGTTTCCATTATGAGCAAGCGCAAGACTGCCCCTTTGCGAATGAAACAAGAGTGGCTGGACATTTTCAAAGCCTCCGCCCCCTGCAGTCGCATAGCGCACATGACCGATCGCCGCATTTCCATGCAAGTCTTTCAATCTACCGTTTCCGAACACTTCGTTCACAAGGCCTTCCCCTTTGACCGCTGTGAGTTTCTCCCCATCTGTTGTAACAATTCCTGCTCCTTCTTGGCCACGATGCTGCAAACTATGCAGACCATAATAGGTGATTTGGGAGGCTTCCGGATGTCCCCACACCCCGAAAACTCCACACTCTTCATTTAAGCCTTTTAATTCAGCAAGCATGGAATAGCTCCCTTCCAAGCAGTTCTCATTTTATCTACTGATAGATTAATAGCAACTTGATGTTCCGCCGTTCTGATGTGTAAAAGATTCGTCAAAGTCACTTCTCCAATAAGTGAAGCCTCTACCATCTGTTCAAATCTCTCTTTGTTTTCAGGCTTAACCGATAGCACAAAGCGTGATTGCGTTTCACTGAACAGTGCGGTGGTAAGTTCCCCTTCCACTGTCACTTCCGCTCCGAGGCCCTTGGCACCCATTGCACTTTCTGCCAGCGCTACACTTAATCCACCCTCCGACACATCATGGGCAGATTCCACAAGGCCTGCGCGAATAGCAGCCAACACTTGAGATTGACGGAATACTTCCACTTCCAAATCTAATGCCGGTGCTTTTCCAAAAATCTTACCATAGGTTAATTTCTGCAGTTCACTACCACCAAATTCTGGGAGTGTTTCCCCTACTAGATAAATAAGATCACCGGCATTCTTAAACTCCTGTGTTGTGATATGGGCAAGATTATCAATTAATCCAACCATTCCTACCACAGGGGTTGGATACACCGCCACACCGTTTGTTTCATTGTATAAACTAACATTCCCGCCAATGACTGGAGATTCTAGCATACGACAAGCTTCACTCATGCCATCTGTTGCTTTTTCAATTTGCCAAAAGATCTCAGGCTTTTCCGGATTTCCAAAGTTCAAGCAATCAGTAATTGCTAAAGGCTTTGCACCAGAACATACGATGTTTCGCGCCGCTTCTGCTACCGCAATTTTTCCGCCTACTTCAGGATCAAGGTATAAATAACGGGAGTTACAGTCTGTCGTCATAGCCAAGGCTTTTTCGGTTCCACGGATCCGTACAACCGCTGCATCAGATCCTGGACAAACGACCGTGTTGGTGCGAACTTGATAATCGTACTGGTCGTACACCCATTCTTTACTTGCAATCGTAGGTTGTTGTAAAAGCTGCATCAGGGTGTCTTCAATATTCACCACTTCTGGAATGCTGACAACCATTTCTTGAAACTCTTTATAATAGGCAGGTTCCGCAGAAGGCTTATGGTATACAGGTGCTTCTTCCGCTAAAGCATCGACTGGAACATCTGCAATTACTTCTCCTTTATGAAAAAGACGAAGCATTTTGTCATCTGTCACTTTTCCAATTGCAACTGCTTCAAGGTCATATTTAGCAACAATCGCTTGTGCTTCATGCTCCCGGCCAACTTCGACGACAATCAACATGCGTTCCTGTGATTCAGAAAGCATCATTTCATACCCTGTCATCCCCGTTTCACGTTGAGGCACGAGGTCTAAATTCATTTCAATCCCAGAACCTGCTTTTGATGCCATCTCAGCCGAAGAGCTTGTTAAACCTGCAGCTCCCATGTCCTGAATTCCAACCAAGCCATCCCATTTAACTATTTCAAGACATGCTTCAAGTAAAAGCTTCTCCATGAACGGATCACCAACTTGAACTGCCGGGCGCTTCTCCTCAGATGCTTCGGATAGCTCCTCAGAAGCAAAAGTTGCACCATGAATGCCGTCACGACCTGTTTTAGCCCCAACATACATCACCGTATTGCCGACGCCCTTTGCCTGCCCTTTTTTTATATCCTCATGGTTAATTAACCCGACACACATTGCATTAACTAAGGGATTTCCATCATAAGAAGGATCAAACTGAATCTCTCCTCCAACTGTTGGAATTCCGACACAATTGCCGTATCCTGCAATTCCTGCCACTACTTCTTCAAACAAATATTTCACACGTGGAGATGTTAGCTCCCCAAAACGCAGCGAGTTTAATAGTGCGATCGGGCGTGCACCCATTGAGAAAACATCACGGATAATACCGCCTACACCTGTAGCCGCACCTTGGTAAGGTTCAATCGCAGAAGGATGGTTATGGCTTTCAATTTTGAAAACCACCGCTTGGTTGTCTCCAATATCAACAATCCCCGCTCCTTCTCCTGGTCCTTGCAATACTTTTGGACCTTCTGTTGGGAATTTGCGCAGCACAGGCTTTGAGTTTTTATAACTGCAGTGCTCTGACCACATAACAGAGAAAAGACCTGTTTCCGTATAATTAGGCAAACGCCCCAAGATCTTTTCTACCATTAAAAACTCTTCATCACTGAGACCCATTTCTTTATAAATGCCCTCTGCTTTGATCATCTCTGGATTTGGTTCAAGAAGTAACGACATATGTTTCCCTCCAATTACGAACAATAGATTTAAAGAGTTTTAACCCATCATCACTGCCTAAAAGGTCAGAAACTGCTCTTTCAGGATGTGGCATCATACCTAGTACATTTCCTTTTTCATTTACAATGCCAGCTATATCATGTAAACTACCATTTGGATTATCACCATTATAGGAAAAAGCAATTTGCCGATTGCTTCTTAATTTCCCTAAAGTTGTTTCATCACAAAAATAATTTCCTTCCCCATGCGCGATGGGGATGGTGATAATCTCCCCTTTTTCATAGTTCGAGGTAAAAATCGTTTCATTGTTTTCTACTTTCAATTCCACCGGCCTGCATAAAAACTTCAATTCTTTATTTCTTCTCATCGCACCAGGAAGCAGCCCTGACTCTAGTAAAATTTGAAATCCATTACATACTCCTAAAACCGGCTTACCAGCCTCAGCCGCCTTTTGAACCTCTAACATGACATTCGAAAAACGAGCAATCGCACCAGAGCGCAAGTAATCTCCATAAGAAAACCCGCCAGGAAGCAATATTCCATCATACTCTTCTAAATTTGTCGCATCATGCCATACATATTCAACTTCTTCACCAAGTTCGTCTTTAATAGCATGATACATATCCACATCACAGTTTGATCCTGGAAACACGATCACAGCAAACTTCACGATCCAACTACCTCCTCCACCTCATAACGGTAATCTTCAATCACAGTGTTTGCCAATAATCTTTCACACATTTCCTTTACCACAACATCCAAATCGCGGTCAGACTTTGCTATAGTTAATTCTAAAAATTTCCCGATACGAACTTCTTCCACCTCATGGTAAGAAAGGCTGTGAAGTGAATTTTTAACTGCTGTTCCTTGAGGATCCAAAACACTCTCTCTTAACGTTACGAATACTTTTACTTTAAACATGCTGTTCTCCCCCGATTCGCGCTAGAATTTTCTCATATGCATCTGTTAAACTGCCTAAATCTCTTCTGAAAACATCCTTATCCAGCTTTTCGTTTGTAGCTTTATCCCATAATCTGCAGGTGTCCGGTGAAACCTCATCCGCCAATAAAATACACCCGTCATTTGTTTTCCCAAACTCGAGTTTAAAGTCGACCAGCGTCAAGCTTCTATCTGCAAAGAACTTCGATAATATCCCATTAACCTTCAGCGCTACATGCTTTAACACATCAATTTCAGCTGGGGTTGCAAGCTTCATCATCTTAATGTGATCTTCTGTGATCAGCGGATCTCCTAGACTATCATCTTTATAATAAAATTCCACTAAGGTTTCTTCTAATGGAATGCCTTCCTCTAACCCGAGACGTTTAGCCATGCTGCCCGCTGTGACATTGCGTACTACTACCTCTAAAGGAATGATGGACACCTTTTGAACAAGCTGTTCTGTTGCGGATTTTTTTTCGATAAAATGATTCTCGATTCCGGCTTCTTGTAGCATGGAAAATAGCAAACTCGTAATCTCGTTGTTCAGACGACCTTTGCCGTCAATGTTCGCTTTTTTTTCTCCGTTATACGCTGTGGCGGAGTTTTTGTATTCGATCCAAACGATGTTTTCATCTGTTGTCGCGTAGACAAGTTTGGCTTTTCCTTCGTACATAAGGTCTTTTTTTTGTAGCATTTAGGTCATCTCCTTTTAAAGGTGCCTGTTATCGGGTTATTGCTATTTAGGTAGGGTGTTTCACGTTGCTTATTATGGTTTTCACTTGGAGAGATTGCTGAAAATAAAGGTTATCGTTTTAACTCCCTGTTCCTTTGCGTTCCAGGTGATCGCTTTCCGCGGGGCGGTGCGGGAGCCTCCTCGGCTACGCCTGTGGGGTCTCCCGTCTACCGCTACCTCCCGCCGGAGTCGATCACCTTCCACTTCAATACACAGGGGGGTGCACTTTTTATGTGATGAGCTTCTTTCCGGTGCTCATTATGGTTTTTCCTTTAAGAGATTGCCTGAATATATAGGTTATCGTTCTAACTCCCTGTTCCTTTTCGTTTCAGGTGCTCGCTTTCCGCGGGGCGGTGCAGGAGCCTCCTCGGCTGCGCCTGTGGGGTCTCCTGTCTACAAGCGGCCGGACGCTGGAGTCGATCACCTTCCACTTCAATACACAGGGGGGAATACTTTAGATATAAAGTCATTTTCTACCTTGATTATGGTGGTTAGTTTTTATATAGAATTCTAAGTTTTATAACGGTGAGACTGTTTAAAAGACCTTTAAAGACCACCCATAGAACTTTTGGTTCCTAGCTGTGTATCGGAACGAAAGGCGGAGACTCCTGCGGGAGGTAGTGCTTAGGGTAGACCCCGCAGGCTTTAGCCGAGGAGGCTTCCCAAGCACCCCGCGGACGCGAAGCCTTTCGTGCAGAGGAACAGCGGTATTCGTAGTCCCTCTTAAATACTTGGTCATTAGGTCTTCATGGTAACTCCCTAGATCTCCGCTTAAACGAGCACTATCTAATTCTAGTTGCCCACAGCTGTGGATCGGAACGAAAGGCGGAGACTCCTGCGGGAGGTAGTGCTTTGGGAAGACCCAGCAGGCTTTAGCCGAGGAGGCTTCCCAAGCACCCCGCGGACGCGAAGCCTTTCGTGCAGAGGAACAGCGGTGTTCAAAGAGACCTTTAACAGTACCTTGTACAAGATGATATCACTCAATAGAAAGGTATCCCCTTAACCAACCTATGGACTATTGTTTCATCTGAGCATCATCCGACTCTAAGTAACAGCGGCCTATAAAGTAGCCTCATAATATACACCCTCGAAGTCTCCACTCCCAATGGAATCCGTTACTTATAACCCAAGACGATCAAATATCGTGTCCACATGCTGCAAGTGGTAGTTGTAGTCAAAGCAGTCCTCAATCTGTTCAGCAGAAAGACGAGAAGTAATTTTTTCTTCCCCTTCCACCAGCTCACGGAAATGCACCTGCTTTTCCCAAGCCTCCATTGCCTTAGGCTGAACAGTATCATATGCTTCCTCACGGGACATTCCTGAATCAATCAAGGCAAGCAACACACGCTGGGAATAGATAAGACCAAGCGTGCGGTCCATATTGCGCTTCATGTTTTCCGGGAATACCGTTAAATTTTTAATAATATTTCCAAATCGGTTCAGCATGTAATTTAATGCGATGGTCGAATCGGGTAAGATAATACGCTCCGCAGAAGAATGGGAGATGTCTCTTTCATGCCATAATGGCACGTTTTCATAAGCTGTCATCATGTAGCCGCGAATCACTCGTGCTAAGCCTGTCATGTTTTCCGAACCGATCGGATTACGTTTATGCGGCATCGCGGAGGATCCTTTTTGGCCTTTTGCAAAAAACTCTTCTACCTCACGCGTTTCACTCTTTTGCAATGCGCGAACTTCCACTGCGAATTTTTCGATGGAAGTTGCAATTAGTGCAAGCGTTCCTAAGTAGTGAGCATGGCGGTCGCGTTGAAGCGTTTGAGTGGAAATTGGAGCATGCTGCAAGCCCAACTTTTCACAAACAAACTCTTCTACAAAGGGATTGATGTTGGCATAGGTTCCAACAGCTCCTGAGATTTTACCAAACTCGATGCCTTCTGCCGCTTGCTTAAAGCGCTCCAGATTACGTTTCATTTCCTCATACCAAAGGGCAAGCTTGAGACCAAATGTTGTCGGTTCAGCATGAACTCCATGTGTACGGCCCATCATAACGGTTAATTTATGTTCCTGGGCTTTTTCTTTTAAAATTGCCACAAAGCGTTCAATGTCTGCTTGTAGGATTGTATTTGCTTGCTTTAGTTGGTAGGAAAGAGCAGTGTCGACAACGTCTGTAGAAGTTAAGCCGTAGTGCACCCATTTTTTTTCATCGCCAAGTGTTTCGGATACAGCTCTTGTAAAAGCTACCACATCATGACGGGTTTCTTCTTCAATTTCTTTAATTCGATTGATATCGAAAGTGGCCTTTTCTCGTAAAAGCTTCACGTCTTCTTTTGGGATCTCCCCGAGCTCTGCCCATGCCTCACAAGCTAGTATTTCCACCTCAAGCCATGCTTGAAAACGGTTTTGTTCGGTCCATATGGCACCCATTTCCGGTCTTGTATATCGTTCAATCATGTTAAAATCCTCCGTTCGTTCTTATCCCATATTTGCAATGCAGCTTCCCGCTCCAAAGCCTGTTCCATTGTATCAGCTAGTATGGTTAGATGCCCCATTTTTCGCTTTGTTTTGATTTCTTTTTTACCATAAAGGTGAAGCTTCACGTCTTTGTATTCAGGAACGAGGCTTAATGCGCGTTCTACATGTTCCCCTAGTAGATTAACCATAACAGCCGGCTTCCATAAGCTTGTTTGTCCAAGAGCCAATCCGCAGATAGCACGGACATGCTGTTCAAACTGGGATGTTTCGCAGGCATCTATTGTGTAATGACCTGAATTATGAGGTCTTGGCGCTAATTCATTGATATAGATTGTGCCATCCTCTAACATAAACATCTCTACTGCTAGGGTTCCGACTAATCCTAAGTTCTCCGCTAAAGAGGCTGCATACTCTAATGCTCTATTTTTCACATGTTTGGAAACACGTGCCGGTACAATCGATTTATATAAAATATTTTCTTGATGCTCGTTTTCTGCAACAGGAAAGGCGACTGTTTCGCCTGTTGTGCTTCTTGCCACAACTACCGAAATCTCTTTTTTAAAAGGTATCCACTGCTCTAACACACATTCCCCTTGTTCCAGAAGCTTTTCTGCATCTTGTAATGCTTCCGCATCCTTAAGTACAACCTGACCTTTGCCATCGTAGCCAAGGCGACATGTTTTAAGGACAGATGGATAGCCAAGGTTGGCAATGGCTTCTTTTAACTCGGCAGGTGTTTGTACCTCGATAAAAGGTGCAACTTGCAGCCCAGCAGCCTCAATTGCTCTTTTCTCTGTTCCACGGTGTTGGGTTTTCTTTAGCACCTGACTTCCTTGGGGAAGATAGGCATTTTCCTCCAACCAAGTTAATGCATCATAGTCAATATTCTCGAATTCATAAGTAACTACATCAGATAAATCGGCCAGTTTTTTGATTGCTTCGATGTCATCAAATGCTGCAGTTATTTCAGTATCTGCTAGCTGCCCGCAAGGAGAGTTTGGGGTTGGATCCAAAACTGCAATTTTATACCCCATTTCCCTTGCAGCGATGGCCATCATTCGCCCTAGCTGACCTCCGCCTATAATTCCAATTGTTGAGGGTGGAAGAATTTGTTTAAACAAGTTGCTCACTACTTTCCATCACTTGCTTTTTCGTATTTTCTCTTTTATTATCCAGCCTTTGTGCGACTTGCTCATCAAATGCGCCTAATATTTGTGCCGCAAGCAACCCAGCGTTGGTGGCGCCAGCTTTTCCAATTGCCACTGTAGCAACAGGAACACCTCCAGGCATTTGAACAATACTTAGCAAAGAGTCCAAGCCGTTTAAGCTTTTAGATTGAACAGGAACACCGATAACAGGTAGTGTCGTTTTGGCGGCTACCATTCCAGGTAAATGTGCCGCTCCACCTGCACCTGCAATGATTACCTTTAACCCTCTGTCTCTTGCTTGTTCCGCATAATCAAACATTAAGTCAGGTGTTCGGTGTGCGGAGACAACCTTTTTTTCGTACGGTATATGTAAATCATCAAGTATGTTACAGGCATGTTTCATTGTTTCCCAATCAGAAGTACTTCCCATGATTACTCCAACTTGTGTATTCATTTTTTTCCTCCTACAAAACATAATAAAAGCCCAGTGTAGACCGCTCCCTACTTAAGGGAAAGCGATCCACCTGGGCTTGTTTTAGCATAACAAAGATTAAACGTGGGTTGTTATGATAAACAAAGCTGATGATCGTAACTTCCCCTCATAGTCCGACCAATTAATGGAGGTCAGGTAGAGACTTATGGGCCATATTCCCAAAATTATATGAGGTTTCATTCATTCGTAATTATCTATATTTATCTTAACGATATTTTCGGTTTTTGTCAATTAATTTCATGAACATTAAGTGTGTTTAGAGAAACCATCGTTCGTATTTTAGGCTTATTCTTCTACCAATTTACCTTCAAAGGTGATTTTTTTGCCGATTGGCAGTATTTCTTTTTGGCCATCCTTTACAACTTCCTGGAAAATTGGCTCTTCCATTCTTCTAGAAGGCTTGTATCCCTCTTTTTCCATGCGGTCCAAGCAGTCACTTATACTTTCTTTTTCCATTACTTCAAATTTTCTTTTTCTTGGCTTTTGGCTGCCCATTCTTTTATTTTCCTTTCTTTCACCGCTTTTACCCAGAACCCTCCATGAATTGTTTTCGGTTCATATGCAATAATAAATGCTTTCGGATCATGTTCTTTTATTGCATGGTATAAGCTTATTTCATATTTTCTTGGAGTTAAAATTTGCATAGCCATCCGATCACCCTCAAGTCCGTTGGCTTGCCAATTCGTCACTCCATATCCTTTTTCCCTCAATAATCTTGGAAGGTCCTTATCATACTCTTTAGTTATTACATTTACCGTAGTATAACCGAGCGCAAGCATTTCTTCTATCTTCATTCCAACGATTACTCCAATCCCGTACCCTAGGGCATAAGCAATCAAATTCTGGATTTGATCTAAATTCTCAAGAACCAAGCCTAACCCTACAACGTAAATAACCACTTCGATCATACTGATTCCTGCCGCTAAATACCTGCGACCCTTAAGGGTTAAGATCATTCTGATGGTAAAAAAAGAAACATAGACAATATTGATGATGATAATGATAGCTACCATTACGATACCATTTTCCAACAAGAGAATATACCTCCCAACATAGTTAATATTTTAACGGATATAATTCTAAGTAAAGAAGTCTATACAAAATAATTGGACCATTGGCCTATTAATGATACGATTGTATAGTTGGCCGTCTGAATACAAATACTTTTATAGGAAAGAAGTGATCGAAATTTTAAAAGGAGTGAAGATAGATTGAAAAAAACAACCCCTGTATTTATAGTTTCAGTTATCGTAGCAGTCTTATTCATTGTCTGGGGGGTTATCCCTGGAAGCATCCTTGGCGATGCTAGTTTAAATGCTGTCACTACTGTGGTTCAAAGCTTTATTGTGGAGAAATTTGGCTGGTTTTATTTATTAACCGCTACTGGCTTCTTGTTATTTTGTATTGTACTTATATTCACTAAATATGGCCGTATCAAACTTGGAAAAGATACAGATGAACCGGAGTACAATTATCTTACTTGGTTTGCGATGCTATTTAGTGCTGGTATGGGTATCGGATTAGTATTTTGGGGTGCTTCAGAACCGATGTACCACTATTTTGCCCCTCCAACTGGAGAAGGGGAAACTGCTGAGTCAGCCCGAATAGCAATGCGATATTCATTTTTCCATTGGGGACTTCACCCGTGGGCAATCTATTCTGTCATCGCCCTTGCATTGGCATATTTTCAATTCCGTAAAGGAAGCCCAGGCGTAATCGCACAAATTTTACGCCCAATACTCGGGGATAAAGTCGATGGCAAAATTGGTGTGTTGATTAACTTTATCGCTGTTTTTGCGACTATTTTTGGTGTTGCAACCTCTCTTGGGTTAGGCGCTATTCAAATAAGCGGCGGCCTATCAAGTATGACACCTGCTGTTACAAACAATCTTACCACACAGCTTGTCATCATTTTAGTAATCACAATCTTGTTTATGCTATCTGCACAAACAGGGATTAATAAAGGAATCAAATATTTAAGTAACCTTAATGTCGTTTTAGCAATTTCATTAATGTTATTTTTACTTTTTGCCGGACCAACAAACTTTATAATGGATCTCTTTACAACTACACTTGGAGGATATTTGCAAAACCTCCCATCGATGAGCTTCCGCTTGTTCCCATTCGATCAGGATAATTCTTGGGTTCGCGATTGGACAATCTTTTATTGGGCATGGTGGATTGCTTGGGCACCATTTGTTGGTACCTTTATTGCACGAATTTCTAAAGGAAGAACAATCCGTGAATTTCTCTTAGGTGTTCTACTTGTTCCAACCGTTTTTGGTGGACTTTGGTTCTCCGTATTTGGAGGATCCGCCATATTCCTTGAGTTCTTCGAAGGAATACCTATCTATGATGTTATTAGTTCACAAGGTACAGAAGTAGCGTTATTCTCGGTGCTGCAAAACTATCCGCTTGGCATGATTATGTCAGGGCTTGCGATTTTCTTGATCTGTACCTTCTTTATTACATCGGCCGATTCTGCTACCTTTGTTCTTGGGATGCAGACAACCAACGGCAGCCTTCACCCGCCGAATAGCGTCAAATTCATCTGGGGTGTGATTCAATCATCTGCGGCTGCGATATTACTATGGACTGGTGGGCTTCAAGCATTACAAACTGCCTCCATTATTGCCGCTTTCCCGTTTGCCATTATCATGATCTTGATGGTATTTTCATTAGTAAAATCCTTCAAGACAGAACATGTGCCAGATGCCAAACCAAAGCAGAAAAAGATTTAATGGAATACTTAAGCTAGCAGCGGAATTTTCCGCTGCTTTTTTTTATACCGTTTTACTATAGGCACTTTCCCTACATCCTTTGCATAATCTGATGATAGAAATGTAATCATGGGAAAGGATGATAGTAAAGATGCCTTTTAATCAATTTAAACAAATGGGCGATTGGCGAAAGCAGTGGGATCAGTTTTTTGGAGATGAATTCTGGAATGGCTTTGAACCTTACTTTGAAAACATGCAAACGCAAACGAATATCTACAAGAAAGAAAATGAGCTATTATGTGTCATGTGCTTGCCTGGTCTCGTCAACCCAGAAGAAGTTAAGCTTTTTGTCCGACCACAGCAGCTAGAAGTAAAAGGACAAATCAACCTGAAAATTCAAGGCTATGAACTCATAGAAGAAGGCATCGCTCAAGGTGACTTCCAACGCAGCTTTGAACTGCCATTCCCTGTTCGGGACGACAAAGTCGATGCCACCTACGAAAACGGACTGCTCTACATCCAGCTTCACCGCCACATTCCAAGCGACACCAAAAAACAAATCATCATTCAACGAGGCACCAAAAAAGCACCTAACCCTAATATCTAGGCACCAAATTGGAACAAATTTGGGGCCAGACCCCGGCAGGAATTTTTTCATTTATGTCGAACTTATACAGGTTAGGTAAGATACAAGCCGTTCTCCATCCAAAATCCTCTTGCTTTTAGCAGGAGGATTTTTGTGCTTGTTCTTGTATTCCAGATAAAATTTGGAATACTGTTTTTATGTGGATTTTTTAACAGATTGCAAATTGGAAGGAAATTCATATGAACGATCCAGCTCATTGGAGCGTCTCATCATTGTACGAATAGAAAGGAGGCATCGAAGTGAAGATGGCAGAAGAAGATGATAGTTCGCTTATTAGCAAAGCTTTGGCAGGCAGCGATGATGCCTTCACACAAATATTTCACCGGTATTATTCTTTTCTTTATAAATATCTTTTAAAGCTAACCCTAGATGAGGAAACAAGCAGTGACCTTGCTCAGGAAACGATGGTCAAATGCTATACAAAGCTCGCTTCCTACAAGGGGGAAGGGAAATTCTCCACTTGGATGATTTCGATTGCTTCCCGACTTTATCTTGACTCATTAAGGAAAAAAGCAAGGGAACAAAAGAAAATCACTCGAATCATGCATTCTCTTACCCGGCAATTGAATTGGAGATCTCAAAATCAAGGGATAGAATGGAGTGACACTTTTGTTGATTTTAATCAATTGGAAGCAGATGTGCGAACCCCAATACTCCTTCGTCACTATTATGGATACACCTATGAAGAAATCGGTTCGATGTTAGGAGTCAGAACAGGTACAGTGAAGTCCCGTGTCCACAATGGAATCAAATTGTTACGAAAGGAGTGGGATGGTGATGAGTAGATACAAAGAAAACTCCAAAGAGAAGCTTATCGAAAAGCTCCACAAGGACTGGAAGCATATTGATGATCTAGCTTCGCCACCAAGTCCGTCAAACGAAGAACTAAAAGAAATGCTTGTTACAGCAAAAGTGGAAGCCAGAAAAGCTTTTTATAAAGAACTCACCATCTTCATCACAAGTGCGATGATAATTCTTGCATTTCTTACCACTGCTGTTTTCCAAGCACCGATGACTTTTATCGTGGTTCAAGTACTGGCAATTATTATAGCCCCTATTATTTTTGTTCTATTATATAGCAGAAAGCAGGAAGGACCTACCTTATCATGACACAAGCAGAACAAGAGGTACTCTACTACATCCTGCCCTTTCTCCTTCCTGTCTTATTGGCACAAAGCATCCTCCTATTCATCAATGCAAAAAAAAGGGGAGGCTATGCATGGTTTTGGGGGATATGGGGGCTTATCCAATTTCCAATGCCAACGCTGTTTTATTTACTATTCGTCGTCATTTTACCTAAAAAAAGAAAAAACAAAAAGGAGCAAAACTAAAATGGAACTAAATTGGGCAATTCTTACCCCTATCCTTATTTTGCAAGCAATCTTAACCATCACAGCATTAGTCAGTTGTATTAAACAAGAAACTACTAATGGACCAAAATGGATGTGGATTTTACTCATCCTTCTTCTTAATACAGTTGGACCTATTCTTTATTTCGTCATCGGCCGAAAAAACCAGTAAAAGGAGGGAAACTATTTGCTCGTACAAGTTAGTCATTTGACCAAAACCTATAAACATCAGCAAGCAGTGAAAGATATCTCTTTTCAAATAGAAACCGGAAAGTGCGTTGCTCTCCTTGGGCCTAATGGTGCCGGAAAAACAACCACCCTTCAAATGCTTGCTGGACTTTTAACACCCACATCCGGTACTATCCAATTTCAAGAACATCAAAAGAAAGACTACCGGCATCTGATTGGTTTTCTACCACAGCATCCTGCTTTCTTTACATGGATGAGCCCGAAGGAATATTTGCTCTTTGCGGGTAGACTGTCAAACCTTTCTAAAAAAGAACTTTCACTAAAAATAGAAGAAACGCTGGAATACGTCAGTCTGCTAGATGTAAAAAATAAAAAAATCGGCGGCTTTTCCGGTGGCATGAAGCAGCGATTAGGTCTTGCTCAAGCGCTCTTACATGAACCAAAGCTCTTAATATTAGATGAGCCGGTCTCGGCACTTGACCCTAATGGGAGAAGAGATGTGTTGAAAATTCTTGAGCAACTAAAAAGTAAGATGACCATCCTTTTTTCGACTCATGTTTTGCACGATGCCGAACAGGTTTGTGATTCCGTTATGATGTTAAAGGATGGGCAAATCAAATGGGATGGCAGCTTAACCAACTTGATGAAAAGCAATCCCATCTCTGCCGTAAAAATAAAAACGGACCTCCCGCTAGAAGATGTCTTTTCCGGGATTCCCAACTTGTCCCACATTGACTATTCTGATTTGACCTGCGCAACTCTATATTTTGACGATCCTGTTTATAACACCAGACATCTCTTAAAAAGACTAGTGGAGAAGGATTTAACTTTATTGCATTTTGAAAAGCTGCACGACTCCTTAGAGGAAGCCTATATGAAGGTGATGAATACATGAGAAACTTTCGTATTTTATTTCAAAAAGAACTAATGGAAAGTCTTCGGAATGGAAAATGGATCTGGCTGCCTATCGCATTTATCATCATTGGAATCACCCAGCCAATCACAAGCTACTATATGCCTCAAATCCTTGAAACCGCCGGCAATTTGCCTGAAGGTACTGTAATTGAAATTCCTACCCCTTCTGGAGAAGAGGTACTAGCCAGTACTCTAAGTCAATATGGTACAATTGGAACCTTATTATTCGTGCTTGCCACTATGGGTGCCGTCTCCAATGAACGCCAAAGCGGTGCCTTAACGCTTGTGATGGTTAGACCAGTACAACCTTTTCAATATATAGCCAGTAAATGGGCCTCTCAACTACTCATAGCATTATTTTCGCTATTATTAAGTTTCGGTTTAACCTGGTACTATACAAATCTGCTTTTTACGTTCGTTGATCTTCAGAAAATGCTCTTAAGCTTTGTCATTTACAGTCTATGGATTCTTTTTGTTATCTCAGTCACAATAATGGCAGGTACCTTCCTCAAATCCACTGGTGGCATCGCAGGAGTTAGTATAAGCATATTAGGCATTCTGTCTGTTGCTACTGGCCTTTTCACAAAATATACCCTATGGAGCCCGTCTCATTTAAGAATGCACGCAACGGCGATGCTTATGGAAGGCGATTTAATAAAAAACGGCTTGCTCGTTATTTTCACTACACTAGCTTTGTCCTTCCTATGTCTTCTGGTTGCAACCTTTAACTTTAAACGATTTGAACAGTTTTAATGCTACTCCTATAAAACTCAAAAAGGGTGGTGCTCAAGGAGCTACCACCCTTTTACTCTTTTGCACTTTCCTTATGTATGAATCTATTTCTCTTCTATTCTTTAAAATAATTACCTGTTTATCCTTTTCATATTCACGGAAACGTTCTCTCATCTTTCTTTTTCGGGGATAATAGGTAGTATAAATAAAATGGATAAATTTCCAATCCAGCTTTTCAGTACATCCATCCGCTCTGTCTGGACGAGTTTTCCCTTGATTAGTAATCCACCTCTTTACCACCCGATAAAGACAAACATATAACGGTAATTCTAAATAAATAATGGCGTCTGCATGTTCCACACGTATGTCAAAGGTACCTGTATAATTTCCTTCGATAATCCATGAAGATTTACTGCTTACAATGTCTGCTTGTGCCTGAGCAAACTCTTCCGATGAAGCCTCGACCCAGTCAGGCTTCCAATAATAACAATCCAAATGATATACAGAAAGATCCAAGGCTTCCCCTAATTTCCTAGCAAAAGTGGACTTCCCAGCACCAGCTGAGACCCCTATAACCATAATCCTCATCTCAAGCCTCCTCAAGAACGCCTATTCCATTCTTGTCCTACCTAAATTCTAAAGTCTATCATAAAAAGTACCATTAAAAAGCAAAGCAATGTCACCTATTACCCCAATACAAAAAAAGATAAAATAATAACTTGCCTTAGTAATCTCCTTATTGAAAAGCTCTTTAAAAGCTTTAATAAATATCTGCTCAAAATCAAACCAGCTTAAAATCCATGCTATTACAAGAAAGCTAACGATGGTCATTCTTTATATACCTCCAAGTCCATCTACTCACAGAAAATATAGATGGTTCATCTTCAATCTTACTTTCTAATTTGTCATCCATTATATCATATTTAGCTTTTTCTTCTTTTACTATTTTCTTTTGCTCGAATAAAGCACGCCAAAAAAACCCCCTTATAAAAAACCATCAATGGAAAGCATCTAATTAAAGGAATTATAATTATTTTGTCGAAAGCTTTGTTAAAGTTGCTTGTTGATAATAACGCTATTCTAGCGATGATTGGAGCAAAAGGCGGAGACTCCTACGGGAGATAGCGGTTGGTGGAGACCCCGCTTGCACAGCCGAGGACAGCACCGCCCCGTGGAACGCGTAGCCTTTTGCGGAAATCAACAGCGGCGTTTAACACAGCCTTGTCGAAAGAAAATGTTATTGAGATAACGAGTTAAGATAATCAGTCCACTAAAACATTTTCAAGGAAAGTAGAGATCGGGATGAATCCATTATATCTTGCATTAGATAAAGCAGGTTTAATATTTAAAGAACTTACAGAACATGGAGAGATTGACTTCATCCTTCTCGCTACTGACAAGAATGGAACAATACAATCAGTTGATGTGCCTTCATTCGAAACTCTTTTTGGAGATGCAGCAGTAAATCCAAGCTATGAAGCTTTGTCGGGGTCTCATACTTTTAAATTAGGAGATACGCTATACACAATGACAGCAGAGGAAATGGGTTATCAACAGTATTTCGACAAATGGAAAGAGCAGGGATTGTTAATATAATGAAGAGCTTTATGGAGGCATATATTATGAAAAGCATTTGGCAAGAGGATAATGAGTATGGAAGATTGGAGCCTTTATCAGATGAAATGGTAAAAAAAGCAGAAGAGATGTTAAAAGTAAATTTACCATCTTCCTACATAAATATCTTGAAGCAACAAAATGGTGGTTATATAAAATATAATGCACACCCAACAGACGTTCCTACATCATTTGCTGCAACTCATGTGAATGTAGAGCATATATTCGGGATAGGGTTCGGCAAGGAAAAAGGAATAGTAGATAGTCAGTACTTAATAGATGAGTGGGGTCTGCCAGAAAATCTTGTGCTGATTTCCGGTGATGGACATTCCTGGATCGCACTTGACTATCGAAAAAATAAAACAGAGCCTCCTATTATTTTTATAGATGTAGAAGAAAATCAAGAAATTAGTTTAGCAAAGAGTTTTGAAGAATTTATCAACGGGCTAGTGGAATACATTGAAGAAGAGGATTCCGATTTAAATAACCCCTCCCTTTCCGAACACGAAATAAAAGATTATTACGCTAAAATTGACGATGTAATACAAAAAGGAACACCAAAAGAAATTGACCGTTTATTTACAAACATCCTATCCACTAATAACGAACTAGTACGATACATGGTTGAAAAAATGAGACAACATGCCAAGCCAAAAGTTCACTTTAATTTGTTACTTTATTTAATGTGTTGTGCAGAAGGTGACAACAAGGGAAGCTTAGAAGATGATTATCTAAATGAGGTTTTAAATGAGCTTTCTAAAAGTAAAAACAAAGACGTTAAAGAATTTGCTTTATATTCCTTAGAGCAATTACAAAGCAGACTTAATCAATAGTTAACTTAGTATCTATTAATGTAAGCATTGATCCTGGATGGACAACGCTTTTCTTCGATTTTATTATGTAAGGAAGTATAGAAAAAACATGTATGGGGATGAGAAAGTGTTGAGTAATAAATTTATAAAATATACTGTTGTCTTTCTTTTGATAATATCCCTTGGATTTAACTATTACCTCTACAAAGAAAAGGAAGGGTATATGATTCAACTTGGTGTTGAAAACCATTTGACTGTAGCAAGAACACTCAATGAGATTAGTGATGTAAACACAGATGATTGGATTGAGATTTTAGAAGAAAATAAAGGTGATGTTCTTTTAGAACGGTATATTGGTGAACTTAGAAGGTTAAGTAGGGAATTTCATGGAATGAGTGGAATGACACCTATTGGAATGTTAATAGATGATACAATAAGGCAATATTATGCATTAGAGGATGGGATGAAAAGTGGAAAGAATATAGAGGTTTATAAAAGAGCAATAGAAGAAAATATTCAGTTTAAAAAAACGATATTATCCCAAATTAATTCTGAATTTGGTGAAGATGAAAAATTATGGTACAAAGAATTATCCGGTTTTCAAACAAAAACACAAAAAGAAATCCAGGAAAAGTTCATAGAGTTTCAAAATAAACAATAATATTTCAACTAGTAGGTGCTTGAATGAAAGAACAGGGGTTGTCGTTATGCCTAGCGCTTATAGTTCTAAAAGGATAGTAATTTTAAAAACATTAATAACAATATAAAGCTTAGGGGATTGAAATTATGAGAAAATCATTTCTTGTTTCTATCATAATTGCTCTTTTAGTTGTAAACGGTTGCAGTCAGAATACTGTAGATAAAATTAAAGCGGATTATTTTGATATTGGCTTGGGAGAGAGTTTGTATAGTGGATATGATAAAGTGGAGCAAGATACTGTTCAGTCACTTGTAGATGCTTACAATCAAATTGAATACATTAGACAAACCAACCAACAAATCAATTATGATAAAGCAATAACAGTAACATTTATCTTTAATGATCAAATTTCAGGCATGTTAGTGCTAGATGATAAAGGTATTTTTCAACTAAATGATAGCCTTGAAAATTATCAGCTTGAGTCAAACAATGATTTGTATGATCAAGCAATTGAAATATATAACGAATTAAAGCAACAATATTAAAAAAGCTACTTATCAGACTGTATGTATATTACACATTTGATTCCCCTATGAATGAAAGACTGATTAAATTTTCACCATTTTGCATAAGATCCGGTTTGTTTGTTTTTTTCTCCGTTCCACCAGTGAATTGGCTACATGTAAACAAAAAAAATCAGCGCTTCTCAGCACTGATCCTTTTCTAATTTGCCTGGCAACGTCCTACTCTCACAGGGGGACAGCCCC
>NZ_JAIQDB010000004.1 GCF_020037475.1 Sutcliffiella deserti | reverse complement strand
ACGGTTTGGTCCAGTTTGTACGTCGCAAAGCGGGCGCCTTCAGCATTTCGGTGTTGTCCAGCTTCAGCGGCTAGCTCCTCGAGTCATAAGTCCTTTCCCTCCCGAGGTCAAGAGCGACCTCTTGCGTGAAAGGCCTTATGCTTGTCGGAGCTGAACGAGCCGCTTCAGCATTTCGGTGTTGTCCAGCTTCAGCGGCTAGCTCCTCGAGTCATAAGTCCTTTCCCTCCAGAGGTCAAGAGCGACCTCTTGCGTGAAATGCCTTATGCTTATCGGAGCTGAACGAGCCGCTTCAGCATTTCGGTTAGTGTTGGTTTCTTTTTCTTGCTGCTTCTGGTGCTTCCATCTTTGTTGCCCCTGGGTAGGTTAGGGCTTGGTCTCGGTCTGATTCAGTTCGCTTTTCTTTTTTTAGTTTTCTTTCTTGTCTATCTTTTCCCATCATCATCACCTCAAAAATTAATTTCCTTTTTATTGTTCTCATGTTTTGTAAAAAGATACGGTTGATATGACTAACTTTTTGTCTTTTTAGACATAATGAGGGGAGAGAGGAAGGGATGGTAAGTGGTTTTTGAAGGACATTATTTTTATTTTTTAAGTTGGATTAGTTGGATTGTTGTGACGTTTTTCTTTCCGAAAAATTCACAACGTTTTCTTTTGTCAATTTTAATATTATCTATTATTGCTGGATCAAGTTCTTTTATAACAATAATAGGTTTCCAAATTAGTATTTCCTTTGTTATTCTTTTTCTTACTACTTTCGTATGTCTTGTGAAAGTATTAAAGGGGCAATACTTGCTGCAATACTTTTCCATTTGCACTATTTCGCTTGCCTATGTTTGTTTTAAGTTGTTCGAGATTTACGACCCTGTCTGGATTATTTTTAATCGTATATGGATGTTGTCTTTTATCCTCTTATATTTAGCTTTGCTATTATTTAAATCAAGAGAGGAACGCTATGTGTATCTTCTAACTGGGATTATGTTAGGTGAAATATTATCTAATTTTGTGCTAGATACAGTATTTCAGTATTCTTTAATTGGAGCTTTTGAATTTCTTGATGTATTAGCGATGTCAGTAGCAGGACTAACCTTGTGGATTAGTTTTGAAACTATCACTGTTTTCTTGGATTCCCTCATACAAAAGCGAGTAAAGGAGAAACAAGGATGAATGAATACACATACCCGATTCTTTTTGGCGTAATTATAGGTCTTGCTACAAGAATATACATGTTAAAAACAGATTATCGGCAGTATCCTACATATCTCCATGGAAAGATTATTCACCTTTCTCTTGCTTTTATAGCAGCTGGACTGGGTACCATAGCAGTTCCCGCCATAATGGAAGAAGAATTTGCGGCTATCACATTTTTGGCGCTTGCCGCATCTCAATTTCGGGATGTAAGGAATATGGAGAGAAACACCCTTACAGAATTGGACGGATATGACTTAGTACCTCGAGGAAGCACGTATATAGAAGGTATAGCCATTGCATTTGAGGGTAGAAATTACCTCGTTATGATTACTTCGTTCTTATCTACGATGGCCTATCTTGTAGCGAACTGGTGGGTAGGTCTGATAGTGGGGATTAGTGCCCTGTTCCTTTCACATCGACTAATGACAGGAGGACAGTTGAAGGATATAGTGGAGATAGAATATGTGAAGCCATACTTCAAGGGAGCGGGCTTGTATGTAGATAATATCTATATTATGAACATAGGACTACCTGAAAGGCAGAAGGAAGTGCTGAAATATGGAATGGGCTTTATTTTAACTCCGAAAAATTTTAATGCAAGAACCACTATAGCCAATCTCGGTCAAAGGCAGGCAATTCTTCATGACATGTCGACAGCTTTGGGGGTTTACCGGGACTCTGGGACTCCGGCTCTTGTACCATTAGCTAAAAGGGACCTTGATGATGGGAGGGTGGGGATATTTGTTCTCCCTCAGGAATCAGACATGGAAGTCGCACTTACTATATTAGGTCAAGTTCCTACATTGGAGAATGCAATTAGAATGCCAACAAAAAATTTAAAAAAGAAGGTGAAATAGCATGGAATTGAGTAAATATATTCTGGCTGTTATCACAACCGATTCCTCTAAAATAACTGGAGGTGCCCCAATTTTCACTTGTAAGACTAAAGAAGAAATGGAATTCGTTGCTGCAAATTTGGAAGCGATCCTTGATGGAATTGCACATGGTTTAGGGGAAGAATTATATGTGATTGTAAAGCATTAAGGCGAAAGTATGGTTATAGGAGAAAAAGTCAGACTTCCTTATTAGTTTTAATAATGTTAAACTTATCTAGTTAGGCCCTTCTAATTTATGAAGGGTTTCTTTTATTAAGGTTAAGGTTGTGTTAACGTCGTTAGATTCGCGCAGCAGCCGAGAAGCTACACACATGGCGGTGCTAGGGCAAGACTGGGCTTGCTTCCAAGGGTCTCCTACCTACTGCTTTTCCGTCGAGTCTACGCGTTTTGCTCCAAGCTTCAATAGGAAAAGCACTATCATAACACTCATCTTTAATAGAGCAAAGTATAACAAATAGCATTAACTTTTTTTATTTTTGTAAAGACTAATAAAAATCAACGATAAGTAGAGTTTCTTCATCGGAATGATAAAGAATTTTTACATATACTTTTAGAAATTGGGAGGTTGTTTTTGATGCCAAAACCAACTGTTGCAATAGTCGGTAGACCAAATGTAGGAAAATCTACAATATTCAATCGAATAGTAGGAGAAAGAATTTCCATTGTGGAAGATGTTCCGGGTGTAACGAGAGATCGTATCTATAGTTCAGGTGAATGGTTAAATCAATATTTTAATATTATTGATACTGGTGGTATCGAGATTAGTGATGCTCCGTTCATGACGCAAATACGAGAACAGGCTGAAATAGCTATAAACGAAGCCGATGTTATTATTTTTCTGACTAATGGTCGTGAAGGGGTAACTACAGCTGATGAAGAAGTTGCAAAGATTTTATATCGTTCCAAGAAGCCGGTTGTAGTTGCTGTTAATAAAATCGACAATCCGGATATGAGAGATACCCTTTATGATTTTTATGCACTAGGATTCGGAGAGCCAGTTCCTATTTCCGGTTCCCATGGCTTAGGAATAGGGGATCTATTGGACCTTGTTATTCATAATTTTCCTAATAAAGAGGAAGTGGAATATGATGAGGACACTATTAAGTTTTCCTTGATAGGCCGTCCAAATGTCGGAAAATCTTCTCTAGTAAATGCCTTGCTAGGAGAGGATCGTGTTATTGTAAGTGACATTGCTGGTACGACTCGTGATGCCATTGATACTCCTTATAAATACGATGAAAAAGAATATGTGATAATCGACACTGCAGGTATGCGTAAAAAGGGTAAAGTGTACGAAACCACGGAGAAATATAGCGTATTGCGAGCATTGCGAGCGATTGAGCGATCAGATGTTTCCTTAATTGTAATTGATGGGGAAGAAGGCATTATTGAACAGGATAAAAAAATTGCTGGCTATGCTCATGAAGCTGGACGTGCAATTGTTATTGTGGTAAATAAGTGGGATGTTGTGGATAAAGACGATAAAACAATGAAAACGTTTGAGCGAAAAATAAAAGACCATTTCTTGTTCTTAGACTACGCACCAGTTGTTTTTCTATCTGCCAAAACCAAAAAACGTGTCCACACGCTACTTCCTAAAATAGATCTAGCAAGCGAAAATCACTCCATGCGGGTGGTGACCACGGTATTGAATGATGTTATTATGGATGCAGTAGCAATGAATCCGACGCCGACCGATAAAGGCCAAAGATTGAAAATTTACTATGCTACACAGGTAGCAGTTAAGCCACCGACATTTGTTATTTTTGTAAACGATCCGGAGTTAATGCATTTCTCTTACAAGCGATTCTTAGAGAACCGAATTCGTGATGCTTTTGGTTTTGAAGGAACACCTATCAGACTGATTGCACGTCCACGGAAGTAAAAGGAGAGGGAGTGATCTGGTGAAGAAGGTAGCTGTTCTTGGGGCTGGAAGTTGGGGTACCGCTTTGGCTATGGTGTTAGCAGATAACGGACATGAAGTTCGTCTTTGGGGACACAAAAAAGATCAGATTGATGAAATTAACGTAAATCATACAAACAACAAATATTTAAAAGATATTATATTATCAGATTCCATTGTTGGATTTTCCTCGATGCAAGAGTCTGTCGCGAATGTAGATGCAATTATACTTGCGGTTCCAACAAAAGCGATGAGAGAAGTCTGTCAGGACGTGAAGCAATATATCGATACCCCTCATCTTTTCGTACATGTAAGTAAGGGAATTGAACCTGATACCCATTTACGTGTGTCAGAAGTGATAGAAGAGGAGTTGCCGGCAAATCTTCGAGAAGCGGTAGTGGTCCTATCCGGACCAAGTCATGCCGAAGAAGTAAGCAAAAAACAGCCTACCACGGTCACGGCGGCTTCGACTAGCTTAGAGGCGGCCGAAAAAGTACAGGACTTGTTTATTAATCAACATTTCCGTGTGTACACGAATAGTGACGTAGTTGGTGTAGAGATTGGCGGCTCACTTAAAAATATTATTGCACTTGCTGCAGGGATCACCGATGGACTCGGATATGGAGATAATGCTAAGGCAGCGCTTATAACAAGGGGGCTTGCTGAGATTGCAAGACTTGGTAGCCGCTTGGGAGCTAATCCGTTAACATTCCTTGGTTTGACTGGTATGGGTGATCTGATTGTTACATGCACAAGTGTTCATAGTAGAAATTGGAGAGCAGGAAATATGCTAGGGAAAGGCATGAAGCTTGAAGAAGTTCTAGAAAATATGGGCATGGTGGTAGAAGGTGTTCGGACAACAAAAGCCGCTTACCAGCTATCACAAAAGCTTCAAGTGAAGATGCCTTTAACGTCATCACTATATCATGTTTTATTTGATCATGTGAATCCAAAAGATGCTGTGGACGAATTAATGAACCGTAACAAAACAACAGAACTTGATGACCTCGCTCAATTATTGGGTGATCGCTTCTCTTCTTAAAGAAGAGGAGTTTTTTGCATTGGCGGAACCGTTTATGTCGTGCTCTTTTCATTTGGTTGTTTTCGCAAAGATTGTTGCTATTGTGTAGTTTGTTTTAGCCTAGGGAGTTTTTAGGTTAACTTTTAAAGGCAGATGAATCTCAGGAGTTAGTAGATACATTTGGAAGTTGGTAAATGAAAATTGAAAGTTGTTAGATGAATTTTAAAATGTGTTAGAAGAATTTCAAAAGTTGTTAGATAAATCTCGAAAGTTGTTAGATGATAGACAAATAATTGTTAGATGAAACCACAAATTTTGTCAGATTGACTAAAAAATTTCCCCATCTATCGAATTTTGACCAAAAATAAGCCTATAATCTGAAAATATTAGCTATAATTCTCATAACCACGAGCATGTTTGACCTAAATGGGAAAAAATAGACGTCCTCCCCAATTATTCGGGGCAGACACCTATCTAAAAAAGGCAATTTTACTTTTTATTAAGTCTGTTTTCGCATCGGTTGTTGCTTTTACGTTAGCAGGTCCCTCTCGTTGCTGTCGTGTTCTTTTTCTTTTAAATTTAGAAATTACATTTAATCTTGAATGGATCGTACAGTAAAAAATCCAATTGTCGATTTTTTACGGGCCAATAGAACAATCTTTAAGAAAAGAGCCTAAACTAACACCAACAAATTATTTTTGCATATGTTATAAAGAAGAATCTATGGAAGGGTGCTTCGGTATTTTTAACAAGAATCCATAATTTCTACAAGCTTTATTTATAATAAATAGGCATTTGGCGATGCATACAAGTAAATGCCGCATATGATGAGAATGAGAATATCACTGTTTGAGCTGTGGGATTGGGATATTTAGTCTTTGTATAAGCTGAAGTTAAACGGCCCCGTTTACTTCAGCTTTTTTTTGTTTGGTTCTGTCAAGCCTCACTGTTGATTACCGCAAAAGATGGAAAGACTGTGGAGGGGGCCAATATTTAAGGCTCTGTTAGTGTCAAATGTTGAAAATAACGCTATCCAGCAATGATTGGAGTAAAATACGGAGGACAAGAACTGGGAGACCCCGTTGGCTTGCCGAGAAGGCTCCAGCACCGCCCTGTGAACGCGTAGCCTTTAGCGGAAATCAACAGCAGCGTTTAACAAAGCTATTTTTAAAAATCTTAATTTTGTCCATATTGTGACTTGTACCGTCACAGGCTTTGTCTTACTTTCTATGGAGTTTTTTTTCACGGTTATTATGTGCTATAATATTTGACGGAAAAGGAGAGATGAGAATGTCACCTGCACTCATGAAAATGTGGATTTCTTTTGTAGCGATGGGCTTTATGATTATATCGGTACTAACTGTTTATTTTACTAGATTTAAAGTAAAAAATAATATCTTAAGATTAATATTAAATGCGATAGCGTTCTTATTAATTGTACTAGCTGGACTAATCATCTTTTTTGTCGTATTTAGTGGACCGGTACCAGAATAACTGCAAAATCAAGGCTCTCTTCATAAGTCTCTTTTCGGAAAGATTGTTGCTATAAGCCCATAAAAAATCGGTAATTGGATTTTTTATGTCCTACGCACACAAAATTAAGAGTTACTTTTTAAGTTAAACAGGAAAAGAGCACGACAGCAACGATTTAACGGGTTGTACCAACGACAATTAGTGCGAAACAGCCAAAATTGAAGAAATCAGTGAAAAGGATGGAGAATTTTATGAGATTTAATAGGTTCATCCTCCTAATGGGTATAACTGCAATTGGCATGTTACTTACAGGTTGCATGTATCCACAGGATCGTTTAAAAGAAAATCAAGTTCCCTATCTCGATCAACTAGAAGCAGTTCAATCCTCAGTAGATCAGTTTCAGGAAGCGAGTGGTGGACTGCTTCCAATAAAAGAAAGAGATATGGATACACCAATCTATCAGAAATACCCGATTGATTTTAATAAGTTGTCTCCTAGGTATCTTCAAGAACCGCCTGGAACTGCATATGAAAGTGGCGGCGTTTATTATTATGTTCTAGTGGATGTGGAAGAAAATCCTACAGTCAAACTAATAGACCTGAGAATTGCAGAAGAAATCCGAGAGTTGAATACGAGAATATCTGTTTATAAAGGTTCCAAAGGGTTTGCCCCGATAAAAGAAGTAATAAATAACCATGCGTTTAGGGTGGATTGGGAGAAACTCGGATACGACGAGGAGCCTTATGCTCAAAGTCCTTATTCTGATAAAAATCTTCCATACATTTTAAATGATCAAGGTGAAGTGATGGTTGACTACTCTATGGATATTTATGAGTTCTTGCAAAATAATGAACATAGTTTTAAACAAGGCGATGATGTTCGTGAAATATTGGTAAAAAACTCTGTGTTTGTACCAGCGTATTCATTACCTTACACGTTAGATGATAACAATGAACCTATAATTTCAAAAATTGACTAATAATTTGTCATGAACCCTTTTTTAGAGAATACATTCTAAAGAAGGGTTTTTTATTTGAGATTTTCATTCATTTTCAAACCCTCCACTGAAAATCGCTAACAATATTTTTGTCTAAATAAAACGAAGCAGGGATTTATTTTCTAAAAGTAGTCATATTTAATTAGGACAACATCATACACATATAGTGTCATAGATTAGAATCTTACTAGAAAATGAATATCCCAAGATAAATGTCGGGAGGGAATCACTTGGAAAAAGTAGATATTTTCAAAGATATCGCTGAACGTACAGGCGGCGATATATACTTAGGTGTAGTAGGCGCTGTTCGTACAGGGAAATCAACATTCATTAAGCGATTCATGGAGCTAGTGGTTCTGCCGAATATCGGTAATGAAGCGGATAAAGCAAGAGCGCAAGATGAACTTCCGCAAAGTGCAGCAGGAAGAACCATCATGACAACAGAGCCAAAATTTGTTCCTAATCAGGCGGTAAAGGTTAGAGTGGATGAAGGCCTTGATGTAAATATTCGTCTGGTAGACTGTGTAGGTTATACAGTTCCAGGTGCCAAAGGGTATGAAGATGAAAATGGACCAAGGATGATCAATACCCCTTGGTTTGAAGAACCAATCCCATTTCATGAAGCGGCTGAAATTGGAACAAGAAAAGTTATTCAGGAGCATTCTACGATAGGAGTAGTTATCGCGACAGATGGTTCGATAGGTGAAATTCCACGCAGAGATTATATCGAAGCGGAGGAAAGAGTAGTAGAAGAGCTTAAAGAAGTCGGCAAACCGTTTATTATGGTCATCAATACTGTTCAACCACATCACCCGGATACAGAATCACTAAAAAGAGAGCTTAGTGAAAAGTATGATATTCCTGTCGTTGCTATGAGTGTAGAGAGCATGAGGGAGTCAGATGTATATAGTGTGTTACGTGAAGCGTTATTTGAATTCCCTGTTCTTGAAGTAAATGTTAATCTACCTAGCTGGGTGATGGTCTTGAAAGAAAATCACTGGCTACGTGAAAGCTATCAAGAAGCTGTGAAGGATACGGTAAAGGATATTAAAAGATTACGTGACGTGGACAGGGTGGTAGGACAATTCAGTGAATATGAATTTATCGATCGAGCGGGTTTAGCTGGTATTGAAATGGGTCAGGGAATTGCTGAAATTGACCTATATGCTCCAGATGATTTATATGATCATATTCTTAAAGAAGTAGTAGGGGTAGAAATAAGAGGGAAAGATCATCTATTGCAATTAATGCAAGATTTTGCTTATGCAAAAGCTGAGTATGATCAAGTATCTGATGCATTAAAAATGGTAAAGCAAACAGGCTATGGTATAGCTTCTCCTGCTCTAAGTGACATGAGTCTAGAAGAACCGGAAATTATTCGACAAGGCTCAAGATTTGGTGTCAGGCTAAAGGCAGTCGCCCCGTCTATTCATATGATTAAAGTAGACGTGGAATCAGAGTTCGCTCCGATCATCGGAACGGAAAAACAAAGCGAAGAACTTGTCCGTTACTTGATGCAGGATTTCGAGGATGATCCGCTTTCAATCTGGAATTCTGATATCTTTGGACGTTCCCTGAGCTCCATAGTGCGAGAAGGCATCCACGCAAAAATATCGCTAATGCCTGAAAATGCCAGATATAAACTAAAAGAAACCTTGGAGAGAATTATAAATGAAGGCTCTGGCGGTTTAATTGCCATCATTCTATAATAATATAGAATGGGGCTTCTAGTTATAAAATCTTTAAAAACTTATTTATTAAGATTTTGATGAAATTTGTCATAGAGGTTTGTCAGCTTCCCGAATGTGGTATCATACACAAATGGGGAGCTTGTTTTTGTGTTATGGGGGATATGGCTTGATTAGCGGGATTTCATATGTTAATCTACTAACAGAATCTTTCCAGAAAAACTTCTCTAAAATGGTGAATAATTCCTTTAAATTCACTTTTTTGTGAGAAATTTGTTGAAATCTAGTGAACAATGGTTTAATATAAGCCTTGTTACAAGATTTACCGTGCTTGGATGTATATAATTCCAGGAAACTGTGAAGTAATGTTAGTACTTAGGCTTTTACTAGGCCAAATCTTTCTTTTGGTCTAATATAGTGATAAACTCCTTTGGGAGGAGGTGAATGGCATGAACAAGACAGATTTAATCAATGCAGTTGCTGAAGCTAGTGAACTTTCTAAAAAAGACGCTACGAAAGCAGTTGATGCTGTTTTCGATACAATTCAAGAAGCACTTAAAAACGGTGACAAAGTACAGTTAATCGGATTTGGTAACTTTGAAGTACGTGAGCGCGCAGCACGTAAAGGTCGTAACCCACAAACTGGGGAAGAGATCGAAATCGCTGCAAGCAAAGTACCAGCTTTCAAACCTGGTAAAGCACTTAAGGATGCTGTTAAATAATTAACAGCTACATAGTCAAATGAACAAAATCATTGAGAGGCGCATGTTTTGCGTCTCTTTCTTTTTGCTTTATTTAAAAAACTTATGCTAGAATCACATTATAGTTATATGTAGTTATGTAGGAGGAAAATAGAGATGACACAGATAAATACAGTACAAATCGAACAAGCAGTCCGTATGATACTTGAAGCGATTGGGGAAGATCCGAATCGCGAAGGTTTATTAGACACACCAAAACGAGTTGCAAAAATGTATTCAGAAGTTTTTTCGGGGTTGAACGAAGACCCGAAGGAACATTTCAAAACTATATTTGGTGAGGCGCATGAAGAACTTGTTCTGATTAAGGACATTACCTTTTTCTCCATGTGTGAACACCATTTAGTTCCTTTTTTCGGAAAAGCACATGTAGCATACATTCCAAAAGGCGGAAAGGTAACAGGGCTGAGTAAACTGGCTCGCGCGGTGGAGGCTGTGGCGAAACGTCCTCAGCTACAAGAAAGAATTACGTCAACTATTGCAGACTCCATGGTAGAATCGCTAGAGCCGCATGGTGTCATGGTGGTTGTGGAAGCAGAACATATGTGTATGACCATGCGAGGAGTTAAAAAGCCAGGTGCACTTACCATTACATCTGCTGTGCGAGGAGTTTTAGAAAAAGATCCAGCAGCAAGGGCAGAAGTGTTATCGTTAATTAGAAGCTAGAAATATTTAGTGAAAGCGGAGGGTTAGCATGAGTAAAACAAATTCAAGTGAATTTATTGTCATCAAAGCCAAAGAAGATGGAGTAAGCGTTATCGGGTTAACACGTGGAACGGACACTCGCTTTCATCACTCTGAAAAGTTGGACAAAGGTGAAATAATGATTGCGCAATTCACAGAACATACCTCAGCCATCAAAATTAGAGGAAAAGCACTTGTCCAATCTGCACACGGCGAAATGGACACAGAATAAAGATCATATTAAACATTCATAAGGCGGTTTCAGTAAGAGGTCGTTCTATGGCACCTTACTGAAACCGCCTTATGTCTCGAGGAGATAGTGACTGAGCTAGTCAACTAAAAACTGCTCAGACAAGCACAACCACCTTTCCTTCAACACATTCCTTTTCACGATAGGTATAGTAAAGTGGTTTTAATAACTTAAACAGGTTAAACTAAGAAAAGAAAGTCATTTTCGACAACATGCCTCACTAATGTGCTATAATTAGCTTTGTCTATTTAAAGGAACATGTTATACGAAAGTCTATTCATTTAGTAAGCTTAGTCAAGTAGTGAATCTTGATTGTATACAAACTCGAAGTATAGCCTTTCATATAAAGTTAGAAAAGGGAACAAGGGTGATCTTTAGTGAGTCATATTCAAATACATATATCTTCCATAAAAGAACAATTACTTGAAATAATTTCACATCCATATCTAATGAAACATATTGAATTTCCGGTAATTGATGAGGACAAACTTCTACTTCTTTATTCGGCGCTAGAACCCATCGAATTATCAAATGAAAAAAAAGAACAATATATTCTCTCAACCATGCTTGTGCAAATCGCCCTTGATACACACGACTTGGTCACTAATGCCAAACTCGATAAAATGAAAACTGATAATAGTAAAAATCGTCAACTTACTGTATTGGCTGGTGACTACTATAGCGGCTTGCATTATCGTCTTTTGGCTTATGTAGATGATATTAAAATGATCAAAACACTTGCCAATTCTATTAAGCAGGTTAACGAGCACAAGATTGCTTATTACCAAAAAGACTTTGATGGAATGGATAATTTAATGGATAGTATTGGAAAAATAGAATCATCACTCGTTTATTCGGTGTCCCAATTCTTTTCTGACTCTACTTTTAAAGAACTGACAGTCAATTTTTTATTATTAAAGCGCTTGATCTCTGAGCGAAAAAAATTCAGTGTTCACAAATCCTCTTTTTTGTTTGACGCGCTGACTATAATTTCATTTTCGAAAAGCCAGTTGGGGAAATTAGAACCATCGTTGGATCAAGAAAAGCATATGCTATTTTTGATAGATCGTTATATTGAACATATAAGGAAAACGATAGATCAATTAGCAACGTCCGTTCCGAACATGAATGAATTATTAAAAACTCGGATTCAAGAATTATTATATGAGGTCTCATTTACAACTAATACGTTTGTGGAAGAAGGGTAAAAACAATGCAGCATCCATCAAAAGAGGAAAAGGTTCATGGAGTTTTTGAAAAGATATATAAAAACTATGACAAAATGAACTCTGTTATTAGTTTCCAAAGACATGTTGCCTGGAGAAAAGACACTATGAAGCGAATGGCAGTTCAAAAAGGTGCTACAGCTTTGGATGTTTGTTGTGGAACAGGAGACTGGACAATTTCGATGGCAGAGGCTGTTGGTGTTAATGGAAAAGTCATTGGATTAGATTTCAGTGAAAACATGCTTTCGATTGGAAAAGAGAAAGTGAAAAAATTATCATTGGAAAATCTAGAACTCATTCATGGAAATGCTATGGCCCTACCTTTTGAAGATAATACTTTTGATTATGTAACGATAGGGTTCGGACTCCGTAATGTACCAGATTATTTTCAAGTATTAAAGGAAATGTACCGAGTGGTTAAACCTGGCGGAAAAGTAGTTTGCTTGGAAACATCACAACCAACCCTAATTGGGTTTCGACAAATGTACTTTCTATATTTTCAATATGTAATGCCGATGCTAGGGAAAGTTTTCGCTAAAAGCTATAATGAGTATGCCTGGCTACATGAATCTGCAAAAGATTTCCCAGGGATGAAAGAATTAAAAGAAATGTATGAAAAGGTAGGTTTCCAACCCGTTCAGGTGAAGCCGTACACAGGCGGAGTTGCTGCCATGCATTTAGGAATAAAGCCTCGAAAATAGTTTGTAAAGGTGACCTACATGAAATTAAAGATGATGTATTCTTTTTTAAATACCGACTTACAAGTAATTGAAGATGAATTAGAGAAAACCATCCAGTCGGAGCGTGCTCTTCTGCAGGAAGCCTCTATGCATTTATTGCAAGCAGGCGGAAAGCGTATCAGACCGGTGTTTGTTCTATTAGCAGCAAAGTTTGGAGAATATGACATCCATAAGATTAAATACATAGCCGTGTCATTGGAATTGATTCATATGGCCTCACTCGTACATGATGATGTAATAGATGACGCAGAACTGAGACGTGGCAGGCAAACCATTAAAGCAAAATGGGATAACCGGATTGCCATGTATACAGGAGATTATATCTTTGCCAGATCATTGGAGCTTATGACGATGGTAGAAAACATTGAAGCGCACAAAATTTTGTCTAATACCATTGTTGAGTTAAGTAAGGGTGAGATCGAGCAAATACGCGACAAGTATGACTATGATCAAAATTTACGAATTTACCTTAGAAGAATCAAACGAAAAACGGCTCTTTTGATTGCTGCCAGCTGTCAATTAGGTGCGGTTTCAGCAAATGCGCCGGAAACAATCCATAAAAGTCTGTTTTGGTTTGGATATTATGTCGGCATGTCTTTTCAGATTACAGATGATATACTTGATTTTACTGGAACAGAAGAACAATTAGGAAAACCGGCTGGTGGTGACTTGTGGCAAGGTAACATAACACTGCCTGTCCTCTATGCTATGGAAAATCCTCATTTGAATGAAAAGATAAGACGTATTCACGAGCGTAGTTCAACAGATGAAATAAGAGAAGTAATAGAACTTATTAAAATTTCTGGTGCGATAGAACGTTCCATCCTATTAAGCGATCGTTATTTGGATAAAGCATTTAAAGAACTTGATAAGCTCCCAAATGGAATTGCTAAACGAACCTTTAACAATGTAGCAAAATTTATTGGCAAAAGGAAGTATTAAGATAATTCACCATCTTTTGAGTTGCGAAACTAGGGAAACCATGATATATTTTGGTAGGTTAGGGCAAAGTCCTAACCTTACATATTCTTTAATGGGGTGGAGAAATTATTATGGAAAAAACATTCTTAATGGTAAAACCTGATGGTGTACAACGTAACCTTATTGGGGAAATCGTTTCTCGTTTTGAAAAAAAAGGATTCCAACTTGTTGGAGCTAAGTTAATGCAAATTCCTGCTGAATTGGCACAAGAGCATTATGGTGAACACAAAGAGCGTCCATTCTTTGGTGAACTAGTAGACTTTATTACTTCTGGTCCTGTATTTGCAATGGTATGGCAAGGTGAAAATGTTATTGCAACAGCTCGCCAAATGATGGGTGCTACCAATCCGAAAGATGCTGCGCCTGGTACACTTCGTGGAGAATTTGGAGTAACTGTAGGCAAAAATATCATTCATGGATCTGACTCACCTGAAAGTGCAGAACGTGAAATAGGTCTTTTCTTTAATGGAGAAGGATTAATAGAATACAATAAAGACGTTAATAATTGGGTTTATTAATTTTGTAACCGCTTAACTGTATTAAAGAAACGCTTCTGAACGTGTAGAAAGTACACATTCAGGAGTGTTTTTGTTTTATGGTCTCGTTTATTACAGTTGAACATACGGTTGCTTTTCGTTTTGGAGACGCTTGAGTGAAGTGGGATGAGGGATTCGGGTACCCCTAATGTAACCATGCGAAAACATTCAAGAAAAATTTTCCTCCTTTTTAACAAAATCTATTATATACTTTATCTAGAGACACTAAGAGAAAGTAGATGACTATAATGATTAGGGACGATTATGAGCAATTTATCGTGAATATAAAAATTAAAACAGGAATTGACCTTTCGTTATATAAAGAGGCACAAATGAAGCGCAGGCTTACCTCTTTATTCGAGAAAAAGGGATTGTCTAGTTTTAAGGAATACTATAGATTGCTAGATACAAATAAAGAGGAGTTGTACGAATTTTTAGATCGGATGACCATAAACGTTTCGGAATTTTATCGAAACTATAAACGGTGGGAGATCTTAGAAAAACAACTACTTCCTACCCTTTTACAAAAAGAAAATAAATTGAAAGTATGGAGTGCAGCATGTTCTACAGGGGAGGAGCCTTACACTTTAGCTATGTTGCTGTCTAATTTCCTTCCGTTGTCGGAAATTAAAATAAACGCAACAGATCTAGATGAAAATGCGATTGCAAGAGCAAAGCTTGCAACCTACCAAGAAAGATCGTTACAAGAAGTGCCTGAAATGATGAGAAAACGCTATTTCATTAAAGATAGCGGTGTATATAAAGTAAAAGAGGATATAAAGAAAACCGTTGTTTTCAAAAAGCAGAACCTTTTGGCTGATACATTTGAAGCGAACCATGATTTAATCGTTTGCCGGAATGTATTGATTTATTTTACCGAGGAAGCCAAGGTGCAATTGTATCATAAATTTAGCGATGCCCTTAAGAAGGGTGGCATACTGTTTGTAGGAAGTACAGAACAAATTTTTCAACCTGCCAAGTATGGATTTGAAGTTTTAGATACATTCTTCTATAAAAAAATGTAATCAGATGTTCTAGTGTTTGAGGGATTGTCAAATAAAAATCTCGCGCATCTCTAAAGATACTTCTGGAGTATGTTCTCTCATCAATGATAATCACTAAATATAAATTCTAAGCTTAAGGACATGGTGACTGTCTTTAAGCTTTTTTTTTATTCCACTCTAGGCTAAACTTATGATATAGTATTACATAACATTAACACTTAGATGCTTAAAAGCTTTAAAGGGATAAAGGAGTTGCTTCGTAAAATGAGATATTTAACTGCAGGAGAATCGCACGGTCCACAATTAACCACCATATTAGAGGGAATCCCCGCAGGGTTGAGATTAACTGCCGAGGATATTAACGAGGATTTGGCAAGAAGACAGAAAGGCCATGGCCGAGGCAGAAGAATGCAGATTGAAAAGGATACGGTAGAAATTTTAAGTGGTGTTCGCTTTGGCGAGACATTGGGATCTCCTATTACCTTGGTAGTAGAAAATAATGATTGGAAGCATTGGACCACGATCATGGGAGTGGAACCACAGCCGGACCAAGATCAAGAGGAAATCAAGCGGAAAATCACTCGTCCACGACCTGGTCATGCTGATTTGAACGGAGCAATCAAATATGGTCATCGCGATATGAGGAATGTACTCGAACGGTCATCCGCTCGCGAAACAACCGTAAGAGTGGCAGCTGGTGCTGTGGCTCGCAAGTTTCTAGCGGAATTGGGTATTACTGTTGCAGGACATGTAACGGAAATTGGCGGAATTAAAGCAAACCCTCCTGAAATTACCAGTCTAAAAGAACTAAAAGAAAAAACGGAAGCTTCTCCCGTGCGGAGTTTTGATAAAAATGTTGAACAAGAAATGATGGATGCCATCGATAGCGCGAAAAAGAATGGAGACTCCATAGGTGGGGTTGTAGAAGTGATTGTAGAAGGAATGCCAGCTGGAGTAGGAAGCTATGTCCACTACGATCGCAAGCTTGATGCAAAACTGGCTGCTGCTGTGATGAGTATTAATGCCTTTAAGGGAGTCGAGTTTGGAGTAGGCTTTGAAGCAGCACGTCTTCCGGGCAGTAAGGTGCATGATGAAATTGCATGGAGCAAGGAGCGGGGCTATTATCGTTTGTCCAATAATTTAGGTGGCTTTGAAGGCGGTATGACAACAGGAATGCCGATTGTGATCCGAGGAGTGATGAAGCCAATCCCGACACTTTATAAACCATTACAAAGTGTTGATATCGAGACAAAAGAACCGTTTCAGGCAAGCATCGAACGTTCTGATAGCTGTGCAGTGCCGGCAGCAAGTGTAGTAGCAGAGGCCGTAGTGGCATGGGAAGTGGCCTGCGCTTTGGTAGAGCAGTTTGGCCAGGACCGGATGGACTTAATAAAAGAGAATATTCAAAGGATGCGTAAGCATGCAGCAGAATTTTGATTTAAAGGAAGTTGAAGTCAAAGCGAAATCCAAAACATATTCTGTACTTATTGGAAAAGAGGCCTCCAAGCAACTAGTCAAAATTTTAAAGTCCCTTAAAACCTATCCTGGTACCATTTTGATCGTGACGGATGACTTGGTAGCCGATCTCTATTTATCCGAAGTTAGGGAATTACTTGAACCTGAATTCAGGGTAACAAGTTATATACTTAAGAATGGAGAGAGCGCAAAGTCGTTTGAGGAATATTATAAAATTCAAACCTTTGCTCTTGAAAAGGGGTTAGATAGAAATTCTATCGTTCTCGCATTAGGCGGAGGTGTGGTGGGGGATATTGCTGGCTTTGTTGCAGCCACCTTTATGAGGGGGATCAGGTTCATTCAAATGCCGACTACCCTCCTTGCACATGATAGTGCGGTAGGCGGCAAAGTTGCCATAAATCATCCACTAGGCAAGAATATGATTGGTTCCTTTTATCAGCCGGAATCAGTAATCTATGATACAGATTTTTTGGTTAGCTTACCTGAGATGGAATTACGCTCCGGTTTTGCTGAAGTGGTAAAGCATGCGCTCATTTGGGATAAAGAGTTTTTTTATTGGATAGTACAAAACATTCCTACTATCTCTGCACTTGATGAAGAGAAGCTGCGGTACTGTATAGAAAAAGGGATAAGTACGAAGGCGGAAGTTGTGTCAAATGATGAAATTGAAATAGGGATGCGCGCCATTTTAAATTTCGGTCATACGCTCGGTCATGCGATAGAAGCAGCTTATGGCTATGGCAACATTACTCATGGAGACGCGGTCGCTCTTGGAATGCTTTTTGCTACGGAAATTAGTGAAGACCTATCCCCTAAGCTGAATTTATCTAATGAGCTAAGAGAATTATGGCAACGTTTTGGCTTCCCAACGAGCATCCGCTCCGATATTCTGCCTGAAAATATTTTAAACTGGATGAAAAAAGATAAAAAAACAAAAAACGGACATATACATATGGTATTAATTCGATCTGTCGGTTCCGTGATAGTAGAATCCGTGCCAGATGAACTAGTACTTAAAAAGATAAAAGCTTTTTACTAGGCTTAACAATGAATGTAACGGGTTGTTTGTATCAACTAAGTTAAATGGAACTATCAAATGCGAAAAAGCTTTTTACCATTGGGGGGGATTAGGTGATAAGAGGAGTAAGAGGGGCGACAACAATCAAAGAGAACACAGAAATAGAGGTTATTGCAAAAACAGAAGAGCTTTTACTTTCTATGATAAACACCAACGAAATTGCCGCTGACCAAGTGGCTCAGGTTCTAATTTCTGTGACGGCTGATATAACAGCCTGTTTCCCTGCCAAAGCACTAAGAAAAATTGTTGGTTGGGATTATGTACCGGTTATGTGCACGAAGGAAATCGCCGTTCCTGATGCTCTTCCTTTTTGCATAAGAGTAATGATGACAGTAAATACTGACGTTTCACAAAAAAATGTCAAACATATTTACCTTCATGAAGCGCGGAGCCTTAGACCAGATCTAACAGCTCCTTAATGGTTGACAATTATGAATGTTCTATCATATAGTACTATCAAGGAAAGATTGAGGTTTCATATTAATTTAAGAGTCAGAGTTTAGTTTAGCAGATGGCATTGAAGCCATCCGAAGTACCTTTGAATGGAAAGCAGAGGCTTTTCAAAAAGTTGAGATGAGAATAGCTGAGAATGAGTGAGTTTAGCTGAGGTTAGAATGTATTTATTAAATCTACCCAAAGACTATCCACGTCTTTGGGTTTTTGTTTTTTTCCTCATTCGAATTATACCTCTTAGCATTAGCTCATTCTCCATTTTAAAAAATGGAGGAAGATATTGATGCACACTTCTGAGTTTGCGGTTTTTTTAGAAAAAAGCACCCAATTCAAAACGATACCCATTATTGAAACATTTTTTTGTGATACCGTCACTCCTGTCTCCATTTTCCAAGCGCTTAAAGAAGATGCTGTTTATATTTTGGAAAGCAAGGAGCCTGATTCCGATTGGTCCAGGTATTCTTTTATAGGACTCAACCCATTTATGAAAATAAAAGGTTATAACACGAACATTAGATTAGAGGCATCCGGAAAACAAATTTACGCCTCGAAAAGCCTGCACGATGTGGTGGAGTATGCAAATAATCTCTTGCAGGTTCAAACAGTGGAAAAGAATTTAGGATTTGCAGGAGGAGCTGTCGGATACCTTAGTTATGACTTTATCTCAACCATTGAGAAAGTTCCGCTACACTCTCAATACAGAGGAGAAGATACCGTTCACTTGTTATATTGTGAAACCATTATTGTGGTAGACCATAAAAAAAACGAGATTCATTTTATTCACTATGTGCGGCTTGATGGAAAGGAAACATTCGAACAGCTGGTTGACAACTATAAGAAAGCTAAGACAACCCTTTCGATTTATAGCACCCTGATACGGAAAAGAGAAAATGGCGAGAAGCTGTTGGGGAAAAATCATTCTGCAGAAGATCTAACGGTTCGGTCGAACTATACCAAAGCCAATTTTATAAACCATGTAAAAAAAATTAAAGACTATATTACGGCTGGAGATATCTTTCAATGTGTTCTGTCTCAACGTTTTGAAATGAGTGCAGAGTTGGAGGGCTTTGATGTTTATCGGGTACTACGGAAACAAAATCCATCCCCTTATTTGTTTTATTTAAAGTTCGAGGAGATGGAACTGATAGGAAGCTCCCCGGAACGGTTAATCCAAATAAAGGATAACCACCTTGAAATTCATCCTATTGCCGGAACGAGAAAAAGAGGGGTGGATGGAGAGGAAGATAAAAAACTAGCTGAAGACCTGATGCAAGATGAGAAAGAACAGGCAGAACATTTTATGTTAGTTGATTTAGCTAGAAATGATATTGGAAGAGTCGCAAGTTATGGGTCGGTTCATACACCAACAATCAAACAACTTGTTTACTTTTCTAAAGTCATGCATTTAATTTCCATCGTAAGAGGTGAACTTTCACCACAGTTCTCGCCTGTGGAGGCTCTTATTGCTTCCTTTCCGGCGGGTACCGTATCAGGTGCTCCGAAGGTCAGAGCGATGCAGATTCTTCAAGAACTCGAATCCACGCCGAGGAACACTTATGCAGGAGCAATATGCTATATCGGGTTTGATGGGAATATAGATTCTTGTATTACCATTCGTACGATACAAAAAAAACAGGAGCTATTTTATATACAAGCAGGTGCGGGCATTGTGGCAGATTCTGTTCCTGAATTGGAATGGGAGGAAACAATAAATAAAGCTGCTGCACTAATCGAAACGATGCAAATTGCCAATACACTTTTCACAAAAAAGACAGGAGGTTCTCTTCGTGTTTAAAAAATATTTAACAAAACTTATTGATGGAAAGCTTCTTACTATAGCAGAAGCGGAAAATGCCATGGATTTTATAATGAAGGGTGAGGCAACCTCCAGTCAAATTGCAAGTTTTATTTCCATTCTTAGATTTCGAGGAGAAACAGTAGATGAAATGATTGGATTTACCAAAGCGATGAGAACTCATATGAGGGAAATCTCTTATGAACATCCTCGTCTCATCGATACATGTGGTACAGGCGGAGATGGGGCATCTACTTTTAATATCAGTACTGCTGCAGCACTTGTTGCCTCAAGCGGTGGAGCAAAAGTTGCGAAGCATGGCAACAGAGCGGTGAGTTCGTTAAGTGGTAGTGCTGATGTTTTAGAGCATCTCCAATTGCCTGTGCAACAGTCATTGGAAGAAGCAGAGAGAAACCTTACACAAAAGGGTATGAGTTTCCTTTTTGCACCAATCTATCATGAAGCGATGAAGCATGCGTTAGGTCCACGGAAGGAAGTAGGCTTTCGAACAGTATTTAATCTTTTAGGGCCATTAGCAAACCCCGTCCGTTGTAAAAAGCAGGTGATTGGAGTTTTTTCGGTAGAATACGCAATGAAAATGGCGGAAGTTTTAAAAAGATTAGGATCTGAGCATGTGATGATCGTTGCAGGAAGTGACGGTCTAGATGAGATAACCATTACCGCAGAAACTCACGTTGTGGAAGTAAAGAAAGGGGAACTTTCTTCTTATACAATAGAGCCGGAAGATTTTGGATTTAAAAGAGGAGATTTAACAGATATTCAAGTATCCAACAGCTCACAAAGTGCCAAACTGATACAGCTGATTTTACAAAATAAAGCGACAGATAGCGCAAAGAATATTGTTGCCTTGAATGCTGGAGCTGCATTATATGTCTCAGGAAGTGCGAGTAGCTTGCATGAAGGTGTAAAGCTTGCTTCTCATTTGATAGCATCAAAAACAGCCTATAGATTTTTACAAGACTTGCAAAAAAAAGGAGTGAATGAGCATGCTAACTAAAATTGTCCAAACTAAAATAAAGGAAATAAATTCGTTAACACTCCCTCCTCATGAAAAAGTCCAACGCTATTCTTTTTATGAAGCACTAAAGCAGCCCAAAAGGTCGATTGGTCTTATAGCAGAAATGAAAAAAGCGTCGCCATCAAAAGGAATTCTAAAAGAGAGTTTTGCTCCTGTAGAAATTGGTGCCCATTATGTAAAAGTGGGAGTAGATGCTGTTTCGGTTCTAACAGATCAAAAGTATTTTAAAGGCTCCAGACATGATCTAACAATCATAAAGCAAACAACAGATTTACCTGTTTTACGAAAAGACTTTATTATTGATTCCATACAAGTTCAAGAAAGTGTAAGAATTGGAGCAGACGCAATTCTTTTAATTGCAGAAATATTGCCAGATGAGAAACTGGCGCGCCTTTATCATGAGGCTAAGGAATCAGGGTTAGATCTCTTAGTGGAGGTTCACAGTCTGGAAAGACTTTCTAAACTCTTACAAACCTTTACTCCGGCGATAATCGGGGTAAATAACCGTAATCTTCAAACCTTTGAAACAAATATTCTTACAACAAAAGAGTTAGCGGCACATATTCCAAGCAGCTCTCTGTTAGTCAGTGAAAGTGGAATCCTTACAAACAAGGACTTGGAGGCAGTTAAGTCTTATGGTGCTAATGCGATTCTTGTAGGAGAAGCTTTTATGAGAGACTCTTCTCCAAGCGATGGAGTGAAAAGGCTTTTTGGAGAGGAAAATTATGTCTAAAACGCTCTTGAAATTCTGTGGCAATCAATCACTCGATGATTATCAACTAGCATGCAAGTCCAACGCCGATTACATTGGTTTTGTATTTGCTAAAAGCAAAAGACAAGTGAAGGTAGAAGAGGTTGGTTCTTGGATAGCGCAAGAAACACCGGTATCCAAAAAGCTTGTTGGGATATTTGTTAATCAGTCAATAAAAGAAATCGCCAGTGTTACTGAGAGTATTCCACTTTCCATTATTCAACTGCATGGTGACGAAAGTCCGGTATTCGTTAAGGAACTTCAAACAAGGACAGGTGCATCAATCTGGAAAGTGATTCACCATGAAAATGACACAAGCATCCAAAAAATGCAGAGGTACCGTGGACTTGTGGAGGGCTATGTTATTGATAAGAAGGTGGGAGAATCATACGGAGGAACCGGGCAGGCATTTGACTGGAGCTATCTTCCTCGCTATCAAAAGCAGGCAAAGGAATATGATGCTCTCTGTATAGTCGCTGGGGGCATTAACCCTGATAATTTATCTGAACTATTATTCTATCAACCGGATGGAATTGATATCTCGAGTGGCATCGAGCATGAGTATAAGAAAAGTGCCGAGAAAATCAATAAAATAGAAAGCAGGGTGAGCGACCATGACAAAAACTCAAACACCAGATAGTTTTGGAAGATATGGAGAGTTCGGCGGAAAATATGTGCCAGAAACATTAATGCTCCCTCTTGAAGAATTAGAATCTGGATTAACTGCAGCATTAAAGGATAGAGCGTTTTTAGAAGAATATCATTATTATCTTAAAGAGTATTCCGGCAGGCCGACAGGTTTAACGTTGGCTGAAAACCTCTCCCATCGTCTCGGGGGAGCCAAAATCTATTTAAAAAGAGAAGATCTGAATCACACAGGTGCCCATAAAATAAATAATGCAATAGGTCAGGCTTTGCTTGCCAAAAGGCTCGGTAAAACTAAAATTATTGCCGAAACAGGAGCCGGGCAACATGGAGTGGCTGCTGCAACTGTAGCAGCTAAGTTTGGGCTGGAGTGTAAGGTGTTCATGGGACAAGAAGATATAGAGCGGCAATCGCTGAATGTGTTCCGTATGAAGCTTTTAGGTGCCGAAGTGGTTCCTGCACTAAGTGGAAATATGACGCTAAAAGATGCAACAAATGAAGCAATCAGATATTGGGTGCAGCATTGCGAGGATCACTTTTATATGATTGGCTCAGTAGTGGGACCGCATCCGTATCCCTATATGGTTCGAGAGTTTCAAAAAGTTATTGGAGAAGAAGCGAAACATCAATTTATCAGTCGAGAAGGCAAGCTTCCAGACAAAATTATCGCTTGTGTTGGTGGAGGATCTAATGCAATCGGAATGTTTGCCCCTTTTATAGAAGAAAGTGTAAAAATGATTGGAGTGGAAGCGGCAGGTAAGGGGATTGATACTCCTCATCATGCAGCAACTCTTTCAAAAGGATCTAAAGGCGTTATCCACGGCTCTCTTACGTATTTGTTACAAGACGAGAATGGACAGATTACAGAGCCTTACTCGATTTCAGCAGGCTTGGATTATCCAGGAATCGGACCTGAGCATGCCTATTTAAAGGAGACCGAAAAAGTAGAATACCGCAGTGTAACAGATCAAGAGGCACTCGATGCCCTAGCGTTATTAGCAAAAGAAGAAGGAATCATTCCAGCCATAGAATCAGCTCACGCTCTATCAATTGCTTTTTCTGAAGCCGCAACAATGACTAAAGAGCAAACTATCCTTGTATGTCTTTCTGGGAGAGGAGATAAAGATGTAGACACATTAATTAAAAGAATGGAGGGAGATTATGCTACCCACGTTTGAAATCCGTTTGCCGATGCACGATAAATTATTCATACCCTTTATTATGTCAGGTGATCCCACACCAGAGCTCACAATAAAGATTGCTCTATTATTAGAAGAGGCTGGCGCTTCCATTCTCGAATTAGGTGTCCCATACTCTGATCCTTTAGCAGATGGTCCAGTCATTCAGCGAGCATCAAAGCGGGCATTAGAGCAGAAGATGACCATAAAAAAAACAATGATGTTAGCTGGGGAAATGAGAAAAAGAGGTTTAAAAATACCTATCGTTCTCTTTACGTACTATAATCCTGTGTTACAATTAGGAGAAGAATCCTTTTTCGCTTTAGCGCAAGAAAATGAAGTGGATGGACTATTAATTCCTGATTTGCCGTTTGAAGAAAGTGAAGAGTTGCGAAATAAGTGCGAAGAGCACCAAGTAACGTACATTTCCCTTGTTGCACCGACATCCCAAAAGAGAATAACAGCTATTTCAAGGCATGCTCAAGGATTTCTTTATTGCATCTCCTCATTAGGGGTGACAGGAGAACGAAATGAATTTTCTGATACATTGTATTCCTTTCTAGAAGAAGTAAAAAAAATAAGTTCGGTTCCTACTGCTGTAGGCTTTGGAATTTCAAGTAAAGAACAGATTGAAAAGCTTAAGCCGCATTGTGACGGCTTTGTTGTAGGAAGTACATTAATTAAAATGATTGAAAAATCACAAGAATCATTTAAACTAGATGAAGAAAAAGCTTTAGGTAATTTAAAACAACAAATTGAAGAACTGATTTCTCCGATTTTATCAGAAAGGTGATCATAAGGGATGGACATAAAAAAACAACTATTATCATTAACTCCTTACCAGCCTGGAAAAACAATGGAAGAAGTGAAACGAGAGTTAGGACTGGACAAAATAATTAAGCTGGCATCGAATGAAAACCCTTTTGGCTGTTCAAAAAATGTGACAAATGCAATTCTTCTTCAAATGGAAAAAGCGGCAGCATATCCAGATGGGTATGCAAGGCAATTAAGAACTACTCTTGCCTCTCATTTAGATGTTTCAGAACAGCAACTTATCTTTGGAAACGGCTCAGACGAAGTTATTCAAATTGTTTGCCGTGCTTTATTGGATAGTGGCAAAAACACAATAATGGCTACTCCAACCTTCCCTCAATATAAGCACAATGCAATTATTGAAGGGGCAGAGGTTAGAGAGGTACCACTAAAGGATGGATATCACCAATTACAGCAAATGTTAGACCAGATTGATGGGAACACTGCTATTGTGTGGTTATGCAGTCCAAACAACCCAACTGGGACATATATAAATGAACTGAAATTATCAGATTTTCTGCAAAAAGTACCAGCAACTTGCCTTGTTGTGTTGGACGAAGCCTATTATGAATATGTAACCGCAGAAGATTATCCTGATACGTTGAAGCTCTTAGACAGTTATCCCAACCTGCTAATCACAAGAACTTTCTCGAAAGCTTATGGTTTGGCGAGCTTCCGAATAGGTTATGGAGTGGCTAATGAAGAATTAATCAATCGTATAGAGCCTGTAAGAGAACCGTTCAATACCAATTCCATTGCCCAGGTTGCCGCTACAGCGGGGGTGCTGGATCAAGAATTCATAAAAGAATGCGTGCAGAAAAACAAAGAAGGGTTAGATCAATTCTATTCCTTTTGCCAAGAAATGAATCTCGCTTATTACCCTTCAGAAGGAAATTTTATCCTGATCGATTTTAAAACAGATGCAGACATTGTGTTTCATTATCTTCTTACCAAAGGCTATATTGTCCGGTCAGGAAAAGCATTGGGCTTTCCAACCTCTTTAAGAATTACAATCGGAAAACAAGACCAGAACGAAGAGATAATTTCCTTGTTAAAAGAATATCAACTAAAACAAGCAATGTAATAGAGAGGACTTATCCTCTCTATTTACTTATAAAGAGGATCAGGTGGTGAAAACTAGTGAACGGAAATGTATTAATAATAGGTCTGGGATTAATAGGCGGTTCTGTCGCCTTGGCAATAAAAAAAGAGTATCCAAACGCCACCATTATCGGATATGACATTAATGCACAGCAAGCAAAACTTGCAAGGTCTTTAAAGGTAATAGATGATTATTGCCTTAGTTATGAAAATGCAGCAATGGATGCGGATCTAATCCTTATTGCTGTTCCTGTTATGCAGGCGAATGTGGTAGTAGAAAACTTAAGTGCTCTTTTCTTTACCAAACCAGTTTTAATTACTGATGTCGGAAGCACGAAAGAAAAGATAGTGGAACGAGCTACAAAACTTTTCAGGCAGGAAAATGTTACTTTTATCGGTGGTCACCCGATGGCAGGTTCTCATAAAAGTGGAGTAACTGCAGCTAAGGCGCACCTATTTGAAAATGCTTTTTATGTCTTAACTCCATCAGAGCCACAAGAAAATAGTGAATCCGTTGAAACTTTAAAACAGTGGCTGCATGGAACGAGAGCTAACTTTGTCATCATGACTGCGAAAGAACATGATTTGGTGGCAGGAGTAATCAGTCATTTCCCCCATATTGTTGCTGCTGGGCTCGTGCATCAAGCAAGCATGTTACAACAAACTAGCCCTTTTGTTACCAGGTTAGCCGCAGGCGGGTTCCGGGATATTACGAGGATAGCTTCTAGCAACCCAACGATGTGGAAGGACATTTTAATACATAATAAGGAAACATTGTTAGAACTGTTAGACAGTTGGCTTGAGCATATGATAGAGGTTAAGAAGAACATTAAAGAAAGTAAAGAGGAAAAATTGCTGGATTATTTTCAATCAGCTAAACAGTTCCGAGATGAACTTCCTGTAAAAGCCAAGGGGGCCATTCCATCATTTTACGATCTTTACGTAGACGTGCCTGACTTTCCAGGGGTTATTTCAGAGATAACCGGCTTTTTGGCAAAAGAGCAAATAAGTATAACTAACATAAGAATCATGGAAACACGGGAAGAAATCTATGGGGTATTACGTTTAAGTTTCCAAACCGAAGAAGACAGGCAAAAGGCTGTAGCTTGCTTAAGCAACTACACTTCTTATGAAACCTACATAGTTTAATTTCAAGGGGAGTGAAGGGAAGATGAAGAAAATCGAGCATCATACATCTGGATTAAATGGGACAATTAACATTCCAGGAGATAAATCAATTTCCCACCGGACGATAATGTTTGGTAGCATGGCAAACGGTAAAACAACGGTAGAGAATTTCTTACCAGGTGAAGACTGTTTAAGTACCATAAATTGTTTTGAAAAGTTAGGTGTTCAAATCGAGCGTGAAGGTTCCATAGTTACCATTTATGGAAAAGGGTTAGAGGGTTTGAAAGAATCTAGTACGCTCTTAGATGTTGGTAACTCAGGGACGACAGCAAGATTAATGATGGGAATTTTATCTGGTCTTCCGTTTCATTCAGTACTTATTGGAGATGAATCAATTGCAAAGCGACCGATGAAGAGGGTAACAAACCCGCTTAGACAAATGGGGGCGAGAATACAAGGTAATCAGGATGGAAATTTCACGCCCATTTCCATTCAAGGCGGGGAACTTAGTGGAATAGAATATCACTCTCCCGTAGCAAGCGCTCAAGTGAAATCTGCCATTCTACTGGCAGGGTTACAAGCGAAAGGCAAAACAACGGTGGAGGAGCCTTTTAAATCAAGAGATCATACAGAAAGAATGTTAAAAGCATTTGGAGTGCATTTGATTGAGGATGGCTGTAAGGTGTCTATAGAGGGCCATCAAAAGCTAACTTCTGACATACATATTGTTGTACCAGGCGACATCTCTTCCGCAGCATTCTTCCTTGTCGCAGGAGCGGTTGCACCGAACAGTAAAGTGACAGTAAAGAGAGTCGGCCTGAATATTACTAGAACAGGAATATTGGATGTTTTACAAGGGATGGGAGCTGAAATTTCTTATACTAATATAGTGGACGATGTTCCAGAACCTTATGCGGATATAACGGTTGAATCATCTACCTTAAAAGCGTTTGAAGTTTCCGGGGACATTATTCCTAGGCTTATCGATGAAATTCCAATCATTGCTCTAATGGCAACACAGGCTGAAGGGACAACTGTTATTAAAGATGCAGAAGAGTTGAAGGTGAAAGAAACAAACAGAATCGATACAGTAGTAAACGAGCTTACAAAATTAGGTGCCAATATAACTGCTACAGAGGATGGAATGATTATAAAAGGCGGGACCAAGCTACACGGCTGCGAGTTAGACAGCTACGGTGATCATCGAATAGGTATGATGGCGGCTGTTGCAGGTCTTGTTGCAAAAGGGGAAACGAGTATAAAGAATGCTGAAGCTATTGCCGTTTCTTATCCCACCTTTTTTGAGGATTTAGAAAGCTTGCTTGGTTAAACGAAGTTTGGTGCAATAGACAGAATTTAATCGTAAAGTCTATCTTGCTAATAAGGAAAGACAGGAACAGGCAGAGGACCCTTCCTGTCTTTTTTATTGAAAAAACATAATCTAATATCGAGCAGAAGAACCGAACTTTAAGTTCATATATCAGTCTTATTCCGGTTGTACAGAGTAGCATTGCTTTGCTAGTTGGTGCACTGATAAGAAATAGTTGAAAGTAGCTGCAGATCAAATCTTTAGGTTTGGCTCAGCTATTGTTGCGTGTTGATAATAACGCTATTTCAGCGACGATTGGAGCAATAGGCGGAGACTCCACGCCCGGCCGCGGAATACTTGTGACCCCGCAGGCGCAGCCGAGGAGGCTCCAGCACCGCCCGGGNTGATAATAACGCTATTTCAGCGACGATTGGAGCAATAGGCGGAGACTCCACGCCCGGCCGCGGAATACTTGTGACCCCGCAGGCGCAGCCGAGGAGGCTCCAGCACCGCCCGGGGGAACGCGTAGCCTTTTGCGGAAATCAATAGCGGCGTTTAACAGAGTCTTAGGTTTAAATAAAATCCACTCATATTATGGCTTGTCGCAGCATAGCTTGTCTTAAGACGTAATATCAGGGTGGTGCTATGGAGTATATAATAGAAGATGCAAACATCGTTAAAAATTTTAAAGCCTTTAAAACTAGTTCCCTGCATGTGAAAAATAATTCGATACGTTTCATGAAAGAATCAATCCCCTCTACACGAACGATGCGCATGAATTTATCTCCTTATGTAATGACACCTGGGCATGTAATGGTTGTCGATGAACTGCCTCCTATGGCTTTCCCACAATTTAAATTGTATCTAACAGAAAATTATTTACGTAAAGGCTGTACAACGCTTCTTTCGGTTTTTACGATTAAGAAAGAACGAGAACTGCCAGAAAAGCTCAAAGAAGCAAGGGCGCGGATGCTAAATAGTCCAATAGATTATTATTTTGCTGTTCGAATACCATTAAAAAAACTTACACCATCCTTTATCAGGCAATGTAAAAGATATAAAATCCCTGCCGTTTTTCTGGAAATTGAGGATGAATCCGGTCTCCAAAGTGTACCATGGGGCTGGATCAAGGATGCACTCTTCCAATTTCCTATCACCTTCATACCTTGTCTTAAGGGTAAGCCTCCAAATAGCAAAGCGATTATGAAAAGATGGAAAACCAATATGAGGGACCAAAATTTATCTCATCTGCCAGAATGTCCTTATGACGGGCAAGTACTGAGTCTGAAGATATTAATGCTGCTAGGAATCTACCCAACTAAAGGAGATTTACGTGTAGGTGGCGAATTAAACTATAACCTTTACTTTTATCCGGAAGACCGAATTATTGAAACAATAGAAGATCTGGATTATGATAGTCATATTCCAGAAGTTACGGTACATCGAGGAAGCATTGTGAAGGCAGGAGAAAAAATTATATTCCGACCTGGTTTTGGCAATGAATGTACTGTAACTATTCCAGGTCACTTTTTACAATAATAGGTTGCAAATGCTTGCAGAAGCTGTTTTTTTGTTGAGGTTTATTCAGCTTCAGGTTTTTTATGCATTTCAGATAGGAAAGGAAGTATTGTTTTGTCACACCAAGTAATTGAAAAGGCACTAACACTAATAGACAACGGGGATGTAGAACAAGGACTAAATATTTTAAGAGATAATCAATCTGCTTTTAATGAAGAAGACTTGTTTCACACCGCACAAATTTACCAACAACTAGGAATGCTTGAAGAGTCAAAAGAGCTATTAAAGGGTTTATTGTATCACTATCCAAATGAACCAGACTTGATTCTTTCATTGGCAGAGGTATATATAGACCTTGATGAAGAAGATGAAGCGATGGCGTTACTTGAAAATATCGAGGAGGAAGAAGAAGGGTATATACAAGGACTTCTACTTCTTGCAGATCTTTATCAGGCACAAGGGTTGTATGAGGTCAGTGAAAACAAGCTGCTTATGGCAAAAAAGATCTCTCCATCAGAACCGATTATTGACCTTGCTTTAGGAGAAATTAACCTATCACAAGGTGACTACAAAAAAGCGATTCCTTATTATAAGGCTGTCGTTCCACATAGGAAAGAAATAGAGTTTGACCTAGAGGAAAGGTTAGCGGAATGCTATAGTGCAACAGGGCAATTTGAAGAGGCTATTCCGTATTTCGACACAGCCTTGCAAAAAGAGTTGAAAATTGACGTACTGTTTCAATATGGTTTTACAGCCTTGCAAGCAGGATATTATAAGACCGCTATCGAAAAATTAAACGAGGTCAAACAATTAGATTATGAATATTCTTCTTTATATTTATATCTAGCAAAGGCATATGAACAAGAAGGATTATTGCAAGAAAGCCTAGGTGCTGCAAAAGAAGGTTTGGTTGTAAACGAATACAATAAAGAGCTGCAAGTTTTTGCAGCAAAAGTTGCTCTAAAGCAAAATAACACCAACGAGGCAGAAAAATTACTTAGGGAAGCAATTGCGATTGATCCAGGGTATATTGAAGCGGCTATAACTTTAACAAAAATCTTTCTACAAGAAGAGCAATATGAAGACGTTGTGGATTGTCTGCAGGAACTAATCAAGTTTGGCGAGACAGACCCGCAGTTTGACTGGGATTTAGCGGTTGCCAACCAAAAATTAGAAAATTATTCTGATGCATTAAACCACTACCGTCAAGCATATACTTCTTTTAAAGATGACAGTGGCTTCCTTTATGACTATGCATACTTTTTGCTAGAAGAAGGTAAAAGAGAGGAAGCTAAAGTATTATTTGAAAAACTGATTCAACTTGACCCGACCAATATGGAACTTCAGGATGTATACACGAATTTAGATGAATAGCGATCATTTACGCAGAGGAGGGACGATAGGAGTGGCTACCCCTGTATCTGTCAACGAGAAGAAAGACTTTATAAGGTGGTTTTTAGGTAACTATCAGTTGAAAAGAAGAGAATGTGTATGGATTTTAAATTATTTAATGAGTCATGATCAGTTGATGAGAAAGGTTCACTTTGTTGAGCAGGCTCAATATTGTCCAAGAGGGATCATTATGTCCACACATTGTGTAGAAGAGGTTCCCTTTCGTTTCTATAAGGAAAATGTAATGACAACTGATGCTGAAAAGTCGTTTCATGACATTCGCCTCAATAGAGAAGAAGATATCTATATTCAGCTGAACTTCCGCTCTGTATATCATTCTCCTCAATATGCAGCCGTACAAGAGGAAAATCCGTATATGCCCAAAACAATTCAAACAAATGAAAAAGACCGGATTGTTGCAGAGCGCTTTTTGGAACAGTCCATACTAACCTTTCAAAAAGATAAACTTTTGACACTTATTGATGAGGCTTTAGATCGCCAAGATGAGGAAGCTTTTAAGATTCTTTCCAATCAATTGCGGAAATTATAGCGTGAAATCTGGCCTTGCTTCTTTATAAATAGAAGCAAGGTCTTTTTATTTTGCCAACAGGGTGCTCACAATAAACCATAGAACTGTTCTCTTTTATGGACAGAATCATTTGACCTTTCACCATAATAAACTTATATTAAATTAGCAATGCTGATTATATATTTTAGCTTTTCGGCATGAGCAATATAGACGAGAAAACCTTTGAACACATGAGAAAAACTTATAAGAAGATTATCATAAATACATAATATACCTATATTTTTGCAAAATAAATTTGAAATGAGTGGACAATTATGAAATGGACAAGTAAAGATATTGCACAATATGTACAAGCAAAAGAATACATTGACACTGCTATTATTCCATTAATCTCGATAAGCTTTAAAGATGATGAAATAAAAAATTCAGCATCTCATGGAGAGTACATATCCATACTAAGCTTAGAGTTAGAACGGCAGTTTAAAGGCAGAGTACTCTTACTACCTTCTTATTCTTATTATCATAACAACTCACCGGAAACGAAGCTGCAAAGCGTAAATGAATATATTCATCATATTAAAAAAGAGATGAAACATGTTTTTCTCCTAACCTCAGACAGTAGTTGGACCAAGAGTGAAGAAGAGTTGGAAGGTAAGTTACTTTGGTTGCCTGCAATTCCCTTAGAAGACATGGAAGAGAAATACAAAATGAAAATAGTGCAAGATCAAATGAATCAGCTGTTGCCAATGTTCATCCAAAAATGGCAATAATAATATTAAGCTATGTTCATAAAAGCAAATTTTGATAAGAGAGCATGATAGTTAATGGTTATAACAACAGGTTCAGGCAACAAAATTACGTGCTAAATGCCTAAATTAGACCAGAAAAATTTAATTTAACTAAAAAAGCAATATAATTCTATAAGAAAATTAATTTATGTACAAAATAAGTCACAACCTTGACATTATTTCAGTAAAGGAGATTATTGACCTTGAGCTAAGATTGATATATCATGAGAATGTCCTAGTTTTCTATGTGCTATAATCTACCGTCCGTTTGGACTTAGTTTTTTCTATAGAGGGGGGAAAAACAATGAGTGAAAAAAACCATCGTGTGTCAAGACGTCAATTTTTAAACTATACCCTTACTGGTGTAGGCGGATTCATGGCAGCAGGAATGCTAATGCCAATGGTTCGTTTTGCAATTGACCCAGTGTTAAAAGCTGGAGAGGATCAAGACATGGTTTATGTTTGTGAAGAAGCAGATCTGACTAATGAACCACAAAGTTTCAACTACAAAGTCAATCAAGTTGATGCATGGTATGAATCGGAAGAACCAAGAACAGCTTGGATTTACAAAAATGAAGACGGCAATATAGTTGCTTTATCTCCAGTATGTAAGCATCTTGGCTGTACAGTAAACTGGGCTTCAGATCCAGCAAATCCTGACAAATTCTTCTGTCCATGTCATTATGGCTTATACGAAAAAAATGGTGACAATGTACCTAACACTCCACCAGTCGCTCCACTAGATGTATATCCGCATGAAGTGAGAGAAGGATCAGTGTACTTGGGTAGAGCAACACCTAAAGGGGAGGCGTAATAATTGTTAAATAAGATTTATGATTGGGTTGACGAACGATTAGATATTACGCCGATGTGGCGGGATATTGCAGATCATGAAGTTCCAGAGCACGTAAACCCAGCGCATCACTTCTCAGCTTTTGTTTACTGTTTTGGTGGATTAACATTCTTTATAACAGTTATTCAAGTTCTATCCGGAATGTTTTTAACTATGTACTATGTTCCAGATATCAAAAATGCCTGGGAATCTGTTTATTATTTGCAAAATGAAGTAGCGTTCGGTCAAATCGTACGCGGAATGCATCACTGGGGAGCAAGTCTTGTTATCGTAATGATGTTCTTACATACACTGCGTGTTTTCTTCCAAGGTGCATATAAAAAACCGCGTGAACTTAACTGGGTGGTAGGAGTGCTTATCTTCTTCGTCATGTTAGGTCTTGGTTTTACAGGTTACTTATTACCTTGGGATATGAAAGCGTTATTTGCTACAAAAGTAGGTTTGGAGATTGCAGCAGCGACACCTATTATAGGGGATGCAGTGAAAACGTTGCTTGCGGGACACCCGGATATCGTTGGTGCACAAACACTGACCCGTTTCTTTGCGATTCATGTATTTTTCTTGCCTGCAGCTCTATTTGGTTTAATGGGAGCTCACTTTGTCATGATTCGTAAACAAGGTATTTCAGGACCGCTATAAGATTCAATATTTAGGATAACAAAGGAGGGGAACATATATGCATAGAGGAAAAGGTATGAAGTTTGTTGGCGACTCCCGTGTACCTGCAGTTCGGAAACCTAATATTCCAAAAGACTATTCGGAGTTTCCTGGTAAAACGGAAGCGTTCTGGCCAAACTTCCTGCTGAAAGAATGGATGGTAGGTGCGGTTTTCTTAATCGCGTTCCTATGCTTGACAGTAGCGCATGAGCCGCCTCTTCAACGTATCGCAGATCCAACTGATACTGGATATATTCCATTACCAGACTGGTACTTTTTATTCTTATACGAATTGCTTAAATATCGATATGCTGCTGGAGACTTTACGGTGATTGGTGCATTGGTAATGCCAGGTCTGGCATTTGGAGCTCTTTTACTCGCTCCGTTCCTTGATCGTGGACCAGAACGTCGCGCAAGCAAGCGCCCAGTTGCAACCGGTTTAATGTTATTGGGTATTGCTTCCATCTTCTTTTTAACTTGGCAGTCTGTAGATTCTCATGACTGGGAAGCTGCAGAAAAGCAAGGGGAAATTAGAGAAGAACTTGCTATTGAAATCGATGAAACTGCTGAAGGCTACCAAATACTAACTGAACAAACATGTTTATCTTGCCATGCGACTAACCTTCAAGGGACTCCAGGTGTAGGTGCAAACTTACTGGACAATCCTGATTATACTGTTGAAGAGTATATCGACATAGCAAAAAATGGTATCGGTGAAATGGCCGGTGGTATTTTCAAAGGAACAGATGAAGAAGCACAAATTCTTGGTGAATACTTAGTTGAAATGAATGAACAAGCTGCAGAAGCAGAATAAGAAAACTGGCTATTTTAGCCAGTTTTTTTGTATACTAATTAATACATATGAAGTTTGAATAAAAAGGCTCTATTTACTATTCTTCTACCTAGAAAAAAGTAGGTAAAGTCTGATACAAAGTGAGGAATATTAATGCTTAATTGGTTTATTTATCTATTAAAAACCCCTTTTATGCTCTGGAGCGTTCTCATCATCAATGTTCTAGGAACAATCTATGGGTACATTTGGTACGGTGTGCAATTAAAAGATACCCCCGCCATTTTTTTGATTTTTGTTCCTGATAGCCCTACCGCAAGTCTATTTTTCGTATTTGTTTTAATAGGATTTATATTGAAGAAGAATTTCAAGCTTTTTGAAGCTTTGGCGATTGTCACTCTAGTGAAATATGGGATATGGGCAGTAGTGATGAATATACTTACACTATTAGAAACGGGATATCTACCGATAGAAGGTTATATGTTAATTTTTTCACATGGTGCCATGGCTGTACAGGGTATATTATACAGTCCTTATTACCGTTTCACAATCTGGCATTTAGTAATAGCAGCGGTTTGGACTTTACATAATGACGTTATCGATTATGTGTTTAAAATGATGCCGTGGTACGGTAGTTTAATAAAGTATATGCCTCAGATCGGGTATTTTACTTTTTGGCTCAGTGTTTTTTCTATAGGTGTTGCCTATTACTTTTCTATAAGAAAAGGTCGCCAAAAATTGGCTCTTGATTAATTTAGGCTATCTACCTATAGATTGATGCTTTTATCCCGCAGGCGTAGCCGAGGAGGCTCCAGGACCGCCCCGTGGAACGCGTAGCCATCTGTGGAAATCAACACGTTTAACACAGGCAATCTATAAAAGAGCCTTAATTAAAGTTCTAACCTTGTCCACTTTCTCATAATATTTACAAGAGAATATAGGAGGGACAAGCGATGAAAGGTAAAAAGATTTTTGTCATTTTTCTTTTATTATTACTAATTTTCCCACTAAGTTTTTATGCACATTCTCATACAGACAGACATCCTTTAAGGTTAAATAATATAACGGATGATGCGCTTCAATTGGCGAAAAATGAAAAGTATGTAGAAGCGAACAACTTATTGGAAATCTTTTTCGAGGAATTTTCTAAGGTAATGCTTACTGAACGCGATATTCCGATGGATCAGATTCAACTAATCACCATCGTCCACAACCAATCAGTAGAGGCTATAACAGATGATGCTCTACCACACGAGGGGAAGGTCAGAGCGATGACAAGGTTTCGGCTCGTTGTAGATGCCTTTACCTCTGAACACCAACCCATCTGGACGGAAATGGAGGTTCCTCTCCTTACAACCTTTCATCAATTGAAAGATACCATTGAGATGAGGGATAGTGATTCATACCATAATTCATACCATCGTCTCCTTTTACATTATGATCTGATTCATCCGAGCTTAAGAATGGATGTAAAGCCTGAAACTATCCGCAAAGTGGATGCTCATATTGAGTACTTAAGTGAAAATCAAAATGAGCTTTTAAGTATGCAAAGTATGGATCAACTCGCTGTTATGGAAGCAGACTTTAAATCATTATTTGAAAATTTGAAGGAGGACGAAGCGGATCCATCCTTAATTTGGGTAATGATTTCCACCGGCAGTATTATCTTTTTTACTCTTTCTTATGTTGGTTGGAGAAAATATGAGGCGGATAGAAAAATTGCAATGCGTAAAAAGGGAAAAGAATGAAGTTGAGATGGGGTAAGTAAGAATACTATTCCACTATTCCTGATAATATAGAGGGCACTATTTAAACTTTCATCCATGGGAGATGCGAGAGTCTCCCATGCTATGCCTGCGTGGACGCACGTCTACCGCGCCCCGCGGACATGAAGCCTTTCGTGGAGAGGACCGGCGGTATTAAACTGAAACCTATATACATAGCAAAGAATAAAAAAGGCGGTTTATCTAAATTCTATAAGTGATAGCATTTACTGTTTGATGTTTATAATCATCTGTAAAGCAACATGGAGGTTTTGCTTATGGGACTTTATTTAATTTACTTTGCTATTCTCCTTGTTGTTCCGCTTTGGGCCCAATCGAGAGTGAAAAGTGCTTATAAAAAATATTCAAATGTTCCTTCTTCGTCTGGTTTAACTGGAGAGGAAGTGGCTAGGAGAATATTAAGCGAAAACGGAATGTACGATGTGCAGGTGGAAGAAACAAGAGGGGTGCTAACGGATCATTATGATCCAAGAAGCAAAAAAGTCCGCTTATCTTCCCATAACTTTCATGGAAATTCAATAGCTGGGGCGGCCATTGCGGCTCATGAAGTTGGTCACGCTATACAAGATGAGCAACAGTATGCCTTTTTGCGGCTTCGGCACTCATTAGTACCACTAGCGAGTCTAGGTTCAAATATGTCGTTCTTTATTATCTTTGCAGGATTGATTTTTGGAGTTAATAATTTGATATTGGTTGGTATTATTTTTATGTCTGCTGCGGTCCTTTTCCAGCTAGTAACCCTACCTGTGGAATTTGATGCATCTAATAGGGCAATGGACCAAGTAGTTTCCTTGGGTATTATAAATAATAATGAGGAACGAAATACGAAAAAAGTGTTAAATGCTGCTGCCTTAACGTATGTTGCAGCGGCTGCTGTAGCTGTAGCAGAGCTTGCAAGGTTCATACTGATCTATTTAGGAAATAGAGAGTAGTTGACCTTGTGTGATAAGAATAATTCAACAAAACAATATATGAAAAACAATTGGAAAAAGGGATTGTTTATAAAGAAAACAGGAACAGGATGATCCTCTTCCTGTTTTTTACTTTTTTCAAAAAACTGTGCTCTTTAAGAGTAAGAAATTTAGGGATAAACAAGTAGATGAAAGCAAAGAGCACGTAGGATGATGTACAAATAAGAAGTAAGTACCTGAAAAGCAGGGAAGCGCATGGATGATGTACCTAAAAGAGCAAAGTAAGTACATGAAAAGCAGATGAACCGATGGATGATGTACCTCAAAGAGTGAAGTAAGTACATGAAAAGCAGGGAAACGCATGGATGATGTACCTAAAAGAGCAAAGGAAGTACATGAAAAGCAGATGAACCGATGGATGATGTACCTCAAAGAGTGAAGTAAGTACATGAAAAGCAGGGAAACGCATGGATGATGTACCTAAAAGAGCAAAGTAAGTACATGAAAAGCAGATGAACCGATGGATGATGTACCAACAAGAGGCAAAGTAAGTACATGAAAAGCAGATGAACCGATGGATGATGTACCTAAAAGAGTGAAGTAAGTACATGAAAAGCAGGGAAACGCATGGATGATGTACCTAAAAGAGTGAAGTAAGTACATGAAAAGCAGATGAACCGATGGATGATGGACCAACAAGAGGCAAAGTAAGGACATGAAAAGCAGATGAACCGATGGATGATGTACCTAACAGAGTGAAGTAAGTACATGAAAAGCAGGGAAACGCATGGATGATGTACCTAAAAGGATGAAGTAAGTACAATAAAAGCAAAGAAACCCGAAGAATAATGTACCAAGCCTACAGAAGCTTAGAATGCACATAAAAGAACAGGTAAATAAATGAGGTTGCGTTTAAAACACTCTTGCCAGAATGGAAATAACGAATAAACTAAAAAAAGGACCGGGCGGTTTATGCCCGGTTCTTCCTATTACCTCTCAACTGGGTTTTTATTTTCATCAAGGGTAAAGCCTTCACCAAGCACATCATGGACGTCACTTACGGCAACGAATGCATGTGGGTCAACGGATGTGATGACGTTTTTAAGTTTAACTAGTTCGTTTTTTGCAACTACACAGTAAAGGATATTTCTTTCTAATTTTGAAAAAGATCCTTTTCCATGCAGTATTGTTACTCCTCTGTCCATTTCTTGGTTTATTTTTAATGCGATATCTTCGTGTTTGTCAGAGATGATAGTAGTCCCTTTTGCGGCATATGCCCCTTCTTGCATGAAATCAATTACACGGGCAGCCACGAATACAGCGACAAGTGTATACATTGCTTCCTGATAGGTTAAATACATAATTAGTGAAACAATAATTACAACCGCATCAAACACAAACATGGCCTTACCCATGCTCCAGCCAATGTACTTATGTGCCAGTCTGGCAATAATATCTACTCCTCCGGTCGTCCCTCCATATCGGAAGATTATTCCTAACCCAATACCAATAAATACACCGGCAAATAAAGCAGCTAAAGTCAGATCGTCTTCAAGCGGGGGAAACATTAAAGGCACACGTTGGAATATCCATAGGAATATGGAAACACTAATCGTACCAATAATTGTGTAGATAAAAGTATTTCGTCCAAGTAATTTCCAACCAATAAAAAAAATAGGGATGTTTAAGATTAGATTTGTATAGGATGGATCTAAATTAAACAGGAAAAATAATAGAAGGGTTATTCCGGTAAATCCCCCTTCGGCTAAGTTGTTTTGCATATTAAAGTTCACAAGGCCAAATGCAAAAATAGCAGATCCGATTAAAATAAAGAAAATATTAGTAAGTTTTATACCTTTAAACAATTTGATGTCCTCCAAAAAACTAGTCAATTTTGCAACCACTTCATTATAATGGAATAGTAGATCATAAGTAAATGCTTCGAAGGGTCTTAATTATTTGTCAAATGATAAGGTTTTAGCTAACATGAATAGGTGGGGTGTTATAATGAGTAAAAAAACGATGAAACAGATGCAGCAAGAGGTGGACGAATATATTTCCCAATTTAAAGAAGGATATTTTAGTCCGCTTACGATGCTCGCAAGAATGACGGAAGAAGTAGGGGAGTTATCCCGAGAAATTAATCATTATTATGGAGAAAAACCCAAAAAACATACTGAGAAAGAAAAAACAGTAGAAGAGGAAATGGGGGACGTTCTCTTTGTTCTTATATGTTTTGCCAATTCCTTAGATATAGATCTTCAAGAAGCGCATGAAAGAGTGATGAAAAAATTTCACACTAGAGATAAAGATAGATGGACTAGGTTGGAAGAAAAAGGAGAAGAATCAGAGTGAAAACAATAAAGATAATCTTGGCGGGCCCGCGTGGCAGAATGGGAAAAGAAGCAGTTGAATTAATACATAGAACAGAGCATTTTGAATTAGTGGCATGTATCGATAGAATGAATGACGGCAAGAAGATTGCAGAAATAGAAGGATTTCCAGCGATTGATGCCCTCGTTTATTCTGATCCTAGAAAATGTTTTCAATCAGTGGCTGCAGACGTCCTAATTGACCTAACAACACCAGAAATAGGTAAAATACACACCAAGCTTGCATTAGAATATGGTGTTCGACCGGTTGTTGGGACAACAGGATTTAATGAAGTAGAGTTGGCGGAATTAACAGAGCTTGCCGAGGAAAAGAAGACAGGTGTTATTATCGCGCCTAACTTTGCAGTAGGAGCAATTCTTATGATGAAGTTTGCTCAGATGGCTGCCAAGCATTTAGAAGATGTGGAAATCATTGAACTTCATCATGATCGGAAGCTTGATGCACCGTCCGGCACTGCGCTTAAAACTGCTGAATTGATTTCTAGTACAAGAAAAGCGAAACAACAAGGAAATCCTGATGAAGTGGAGCAACTTGAGGGTGCAAGAGGCGCACAAACAAAGGATGGTATTCGCATTCATAGTGTCCGTTTACCAGGACTTGTAGCACATCAAGAGGTTATGTTTGGTGGAGAAGGGCAGTCTTTGACAATTAAACATGATTCTTATAACCGTGCCTCCTTTATGTCAGGAGTTAAGCTGGCGGTAGAAACGGTTATGACATTGGATGTTTTAGTATATGGGCTTGAAAATATCATTGAATAGTGAGAGGTGGGGAACTAAGTGAAGATCGCATTAATTTCACATGATAAGAAAAAACCGGATATGATACAATTTGTGACAGCCTATCAGCAGACATTACAGCAGCATGAGCTTTTTGCAACGGGAACTACTGGCTTACGAATTGCCGAGGCCACCGGTTTACCTGTTCACCGATTTCAATCTGGACCACTGGGAGGAGATCAGGAGATAGGTGCATTAATCGCCCAAAATAAGATGGATATGGTAATATTTTTCCGTGATCCACTAACTGCCCAGCCTCATGAACCGGACGTTACTGCCCTCCTGCGATTATGTGATGTATACTCCATTCCCCTAGCAACAAATATGGGAACGGCGGAGATCTTAATAAATGGATTAAAACGTGGCGAATTAAACTGGAGAAACGTTATTCATGATAAAGAAGGCGAGAAAAATGAGTCAAAATCTTGATATTCTAGCATTTGGGGCACACCCGGATGATGTAGAAATAGGGATGGCTGGTACGTTGGCTAAATATAAAGAACAGGGTTATAAAATCGGGATATGTGACTTAACTTATGCAGAGCTTTCTTCAAATGGAACAAAGACTATTCGTCAAGAAGAAGCGAAAGCAGCAAGTAAGGTGCTTGATTTAGATTCCCGCATTCAGCTTTCTCTGCCAGATCGCGGGTTGTATAATAAGGAGGACTATATTCTTGAAATAGTTTCTGTGATCCGCCGTTATAAACCGAAGCTTGTTTTTGCACCTTATTCTCAAGATCGACATCCAGATCACGGTAATTGTGCTCTATTAGTGGAGGAAGCTGTCTTCTCATCAGGTATTAGAAAATATCAGGATCCAGCGGAGCTCGGTGCACACAAAGTTCATAACCTTTATTTTTATATGATTAACGGTATGCACCAAGCTCAATTCTACATAGATATAAGTAGTCAAATCGAAAAGAAAAAGCAGGCGCTTCTCTCCTATGCAAGTCAGTTCGAGAAGAAAGAAGATAGCATAGATACTCCGTTAACCAACGGATATATTGAAGGCGTCATTAGCAGAGAAAGAGCATATGGTAGACAAATCGGAACACAATATGCAGAAGGTTTCTTCGCGAAAGCACCCTTAGTCATAAACTATGATTTACTAGGTGGGATTTAATTGAAATTAAAAATTGGTATCACTTGCTATCCTACTGTTGGGGGATCTGGTGTCATTGCAACCGAACTTGGGAAGCTATTAGCAGAAAAAGGGCATGAAATTCATTTTATATCTTCAAGTATGCCATTCAGATTAAAAAAGGTTTATAGCAATATCTATTATCATGAGGTACAGGTTAACCACTATTCAGTATTCCAATACCCACCTTACGACTTGGCTCTAGCTAGTAAAATGGCGGAGGTAGCAAAACGGGAGGACTTGGATCTTCTCCATGTACATTATGCAATTCCGCACGCTGTCTGTGCCTATCTTGCAAAAAAAATGGTAGGAGAACACTTGAAAATCGTTACCACTCTCCACGGTACAGATATTACGGTCTTAGGCTCTGACCCATCATTAAATGACATGATTAAGTTTGGAATTGAGGGTTCTGATGTCGTCACAGCAGTTTCTGAGTCACTAGTACAGCAAACCTATGATTTACTGCAACCAAAAAAGGACATCCAAACAGTTTATAATTTTATTGATGAACGTGTCTATTGTAAAAAAGATACAGGAGAGTTAAAAGAACAGTACGGTATCTCTGCTGAGGATAAAGTAATCATTCATGTTTCTAACTTTAGACAAGTAAAAAGAGTAACCGATGTTGTCCGTTCTTTTCATCTTATACAAAAGGATATCCCCTCGAAGCTATTATTAGTAGGGGACGGACCTGAGATTTCTGTCGTATGCAGGCTTGTGAAAGAGCTTGGTATTTCAGAGAAAGTTCTTTTCCTTGGAAAACAGGAAAACGTCGAGGACCTATATTCCATAAGTGATTTGATGCTATTATTATCGCAAAAAGAAAGTTTTGGTCTTGTATTGTTAGAAGCAATGGCGTGTGGTGTGCCTTCCGTTGGCACAAACGTTGGAGGAATTCCTGAAGTTATTGCTCATGGAGAGACAGGATACTTAAGTGAATTGGGAGATGTAGAAAATATAGCAAAACAGGCTATTTCAATTTTAGGAAATAGCGACCTACACCAAAGTTTTTCTGAGAACTCAATCAAAAGAGTAAGAGATCTCTTCAGTTCTAGAAATATTGTAAACCAATACGAAGAATTATATTGGAATTTAATACAAGAAAAGCACCTTACGGCAAAATCGTGATAATGCATCGTGCTGGATCGTTTTCCATTCTCTGAATGTGAAAAAGAACGGTAGCTGCTTGGGCAGTATCTAATCAAGAATTTCCAGTGGTATACCAACATAGCCTCCTCTAATAACTGGATTGGACAGAAATCAATTGCCCAACATATCAAATGTTACAGAATGGATGTAATAGAGTGGAGGGGAAAGATGAATCAAGCTTTCAAACATGCAATACCTATAATATCGACTCTCGAAAAACATGGTCATGAGGCCCTTTTTGTAGGTGGGTCTGTTCGGGACTACCTAATGGACAGGGAAATAGGCGACATTGATATTGCTACCTCCGCTTTTCCAAAACAGATACAAGCACTTTTCCCTAAAACAATTGATGTTGGAGCAGAACATGGAACGATTATTGTAGTTGAAGAGGAAAATACATATGAAGTGACCACCTTTCGTGCCGATGGAACTTATTCTGATAAAAGAAGACCTGATGTGGTTACCTTTGTTACAAACTTAGAGGAAGACTTAAAGCGCCGTGACTTTACAATGAATGCCATTGCAATGACGAAAGATGGAACCATAATTGATCCATACTCTGGAAAGGATGCGATTAAAGGGAAGCTAATACAAACAGTAGGTGAGGCCTCTGAACGCTTTCATGAAGACGCCCTTAGAATGTTAAGAGCACTACGTTTTAGCTCCCAATTATCGTTTTCCATTCATCAAGATACCTTCCAGGCTGTGAAAGACTATGCCCATTTTCTTCAAGATGTTTCTGTAGAAAGAAAAACTGTTGAGTTTGAAAAGCTCTTAAAAGGTCAGGGCTTAAATAGCAGTTTGCATCTACTAGTTGAATCTGGTATTTATCGCTATTTGCCATTTTTAGAAAATAAAAAAGATGAACTGTTAAAATTAAGTATCCTTTCTCCTACTGTTGTTAATGAAAGGGAATTGCTATGGACGGCCATTGCTTATATTCTTCAGATTAAAGATGTAGAAGCCTTCCTGGACGCTTGGAAACTACCTAAGAAACTCTCTAAAGCTGTAAAAGATAACATTTTCGTTATCAATCGCTTCCTAAAGGAAGATTGGCATCAAGCACTTATTTATCATGCAGGCTGGAAGTCTACTATAGCGGCTCATCAAGTTTTGGTTTTAGTGGAGATGGACAAGCCTGAGTCATACCTATACATAAAACAACTATACGACAAATTACCCATCTATTCTTTGCGGGACATTGAATTAAATGGCAATGACCTTGTCGAATGTTTAAACCGAAAGCCGGGAAAATGGATCGCAGAGGTCCTTCAGGAAATAGAACAAGAAATTTTACTTGGTAGTCTAGTTAATGAAGCATCTGTTTTAAAGGAGTGGGTAAGATCTTGGCAACAGAAATAAGAACAAAGCTTTTAAAAATGTTCACTAAGTCAAATGGTGAATTCCTATCAGGACAGAAAATAAGTGAGGAACTCGGTTGTTCACGAACAGCAGTTTGGAAGCATATTGAAGAATTAAGGCAAGCAGGCTACGAATTAGAGGCTATTAGAAGAAAAGGGTATCGTATTACTAAAATACCAGAAAAAATTAGTTCCAATGAAATATCGTTGGGGTTAAAAACTCTAAACCTAGGCAGAGTGATACATTTTGAAGAATCTGTAGGCTCTACACAAAAGATTGCCCATCAGCTTGCCCATGATGGAGCACTCGAAGGAACCTTGGTGGTGGCAGAAGAACAGACCTCAGGAAGAGGAAGATTGAATCGCGAATGGTTTTCTCCAAAATATACAGGGGTGTGGATGAGCTTAATTTTAAGACCCAATCTTCCTCCTGCAAAAGCACCGCAGCTAACACTTTTAACAGCCGTTGCAATATCACAAGCAATCGAAGAAGTAACCTCTCTAAGACCGGACATCAAGTGGCCGAATGATATATTACTTAATAAAAAGAAAACTGTCGGAATATTAACTGAGATGCAGGCAGAAGCGGATAAGATTAACTCGGTTATCATCGGAATAGGAATTAATGTAAATCAACAACTGGAGCATTTTCCCGAAGAGCTTCACACAATTGCTACTTCCCTCTCCATTGAGCTTAAAAAACCGATAAATCGTGCAGAACTTATTCAAATGGTTTTACTAAAATTTGAAAATTTATATCAAATATACTTGGAGCATGGATTTTACCCGATAAAATTATTATGGGAGTCATATGCCATTAGCATTGGCAAAAAAATCATTGCAAGAACTATTACAGGAACTCTTACTGGAACAGCAAAAGGAATTACAGAAGACGGTGTTCTCATGCTCGAGGGAGAAGATGGCAAAATAAGCTATATCCACTCTGCAGATATTGAATTAGACAATAAATAAGCTTCTTGCCATCAGCTCTTAGCAAATACAAAATGCTAACACAAATGCAACGAAGTATACGTAAACTGTCAAAAATAAAAACGTTGGCTTCTTTTAGAATCATCTTTTATAATGGTAACGTGGGCAGTATCCTAAAAGAACTGCACCTAGTGATATACGCAGTAAGATAAAGCTATTATCGTATAGAATGAAAAGCGAAACTTTAACAACCAAATATCTGCCTTGATCCAAAGGACTAGGACAGAGGGATTGAACTACACCGATTAATTTTCATTTTGCATTTATGTGTAAAATTAACCTTCCTTCTTTCTGCTGAAAGAAGGTTTTTTTGTCCGGTCGGCGTTCATTTCCTGTCCTCAAAAAGAGGAGGAAAGAATGTGAAAACAGCAACTGATTTTTTAAAGATGAAGCAAGAGCAAGATAAAATCGTCATGTTAACGGCTTATGATTATCCTTCTGCGAAGCTAGCAGAAGAAGCAGGAGTGGATGTTATCCTCGTGGGTGATTCACTTGGAATGGTAGTGTTGGGTTATGATTCCACGGTACCGGTAACGGTAGAAGACATGATTCATCATACAAAAGCAGTTAAACGTGGAGCTAAATCCACCTTTATAGTGACAGACATGCCCTTTATGTCCTACCATCTTTCAATGGAGAATACTCTTTCTAATGCCAAAAGAATTATTCAGGATTCAGGAGCTCATGCGTTAAAAGTGGAAGGGGCCGATGAAGTAATTAATGTGATACGTTCCTTGACTCTTTGTGGTGTTCCAGTTGTAGGTCATTTAGGACTTACCCCTCAATCGGTGGGTGTTCTTGGTGGATATAAAGTGCAAGGTAAAGATGTGGAAAGCGCTCAGAAAATGATAGAAGATGCAAAACAAATAGAAAAAGCAGGTGCCATGGCGCTTGTACTTGAATGTGTACCCTTACAGCTTGCACAGGAAATCACCGCACAACTCTCCATTCCAACGATTGGGATAGGAGCAGGGGAAGGCACAGACGGCCAGGTACTAGTATTTCATGATGTTGTCACATATGGGGTGGACAGAGTGCCTAAATTTGTAAAATCCTATGTGGATGTGCAAGCGCTTATAAAAGATGGGTTGTCGGATTACGCAAAAGAAGTGAAAAATATACAGTTTCCTAAACTAGAGCAAAGCTTTACGATGAAAGAAGAAACTTTGCAAAGATTATATGGGGGCAAAAAATAGTGAAAATTTTTCATTCAATTGCCGAAATGCAAAAGGTAAGCCAAGAGCTTCGACAGGCTCATAAAACGATTGGATTTGTTCCAACGATGGGTTTTTTGCATGAAGGACATGAAACTTTAATAAAAGAGGCGAAACAACAAAATGATGTAGTGGTCTTGAGTATTTTTGTAAATCCGCTCCAATTTGGACCAAATGAAGATTTTGATGCCTATCCAAGAGATATAAAAAGGGACGAAACGATTGCAAGAAAGCTAAAAGTAGATTATCTCTTTTATCCAGCCACAGAGGAGATGTACAAAAGCGAACGAGCCACTTTGATCAAAGTAGAAAAGCGGGTAGACGTTTTGTGTGGAAAAAATCGTCCGGGTCATTTTGATGGGGTAGCAACGGTTGTCATGAAGCTTTTTCAAATTGTTATGCCACATAATGTTTATTTTGGAATGAAAGATGCTCAACAGGTCGCGGTATTAGAAGGATTGATTACTGACTATCATCTTCTAATCAATTTAGTTAGGGTAAATACAGTTAGAGAACATGATGGACTGGCGAAGAGCTCTCGAAATGTTTATTTAACAGAAGAAGAAAGAACAGAGGCACCTTCTCTCTATAGAGCATTGCTCCTTGGTAAGGATAAAATTCTAAAGGGCGAGGAAATTGATAATGTTACACAATTTGTGGCCAAATGGATTAATGAAAATACGCAAGCTCAGCTAGAATATCTTGAGATTTTATCGTATCCCACTTTAGCAAAAGTGACAGATACAAAGAAACAAGAAAGCTTGATAATCGCAGTTGCTGCTAAATATAGTAAGGCAAGACTGATTGACAACATTGTCTTTTAATACCATCTTTTCGATAAGAAATTAACTTGAATCTCACACAGTCTCATGCCGCTGGTAGGTCCATACGCCGGATAAAGCATGCTAGCATGAAAGACTACAGCGGTAATGAAAATAGCCTAAACCAAAAAGGGGAGCACTGAAATGTTTCGAACACTTATGAATGCAAAAATCCACCGTGCACGTGTTACAGATGCCAATTTAAACTATGTAGGAAGTATTACTATAGATGAAGATATACTAGATTCTGTGGGGCTTGCAGCTAATGAAAAGGTTCAAATTGTAAATAATAACAATGGCGCTCGATTTGAAACGTATATTATACCTGGTACAAGAGGTGGAAAAGAATTTTGCCTTAATGGAGCTGCAGCAAGGCTTGTACAAAAAGGAGATGTAATAATTGTAATCTCCTACTGTCTTATCAGTGAGGAGCAGGTGAAACATCATCAACCTAAAGTTGCAGTAATGAACGAGTATAATGAAATTGTAGAAATGCTTGGTACAGAACCAGCAGCGACTATATTGTAACTCCCTCATTTGAGGGGGTTTTTCTTTTCGAATAATGGAGAAAATGATAAAAAGATATTTTTTTAAAGTGCGGACTATGATACTTTGTTTATAGGCAGAAGAGAGAAGTAATGAGGTGTGAATAAATGAAACAGCGATATGTCGTCCTGGATTTGGAAACGACAGGGAATTCTCCCAAAAAACAAGATAAAATTATACAAGTGGGCGCTGTTTTAATTGAGGATGGCGAAATAATAGAAAGATTTGCTAGCTTTGTGAATCCGAACTGCAGGATTCCTCCTTTTATTGAACAATTAACATGTATTAATAATACCATGGTTAAAAAGGCCCCAACTTTTGGGCAAATCGCTCCAATGCTATCTGAAATGTTAGAAGGCGCGGCTTTAGTGGCACACAATGTTCCATTTGATTTGTCTTTTTTACAGCATGAATTGGTAACAAACGGGTACAGCGCATTCTCTGGGAATACCATCGATACTGTTGAGCTGGCAAGAATACTTCTGCCAACACAAAAAAGCTACAAATTAAATGATTTGGCGGAGTTTTATCAATTAAATCATGATAATCCGCATCGAGCTGACAGTGATGCTGAGGTTACTGCGATAATATTTTTAAACTTATTGGAGAAAATTCGTACATTACCTTCCCTTACAAACAGGCAGTTAAATAAGCTTTCGCACAATATGAAAAGCGATATTTACATACTTTTTAATGAGTCATCTTTGGTAGACTCGAAGGACTATTATATATACGAAAACAGAGTTGCATTAAGACAGTTTTCTACTAGCTCTCCTATCAGTGCAGAACAGACGAAGGAAAAGATCCTTCTGTTTTTAAAAAAGGAAGAAAGTGCTGCAGTCAAGGACGTGAATACATTATTCAAGGCTCGTCAACATGGTCTACTTGAAATGTCTCTTGATTTATCAGGATTGGGTGAACATTATTTATTAGGTGCACTATTATTTGCATTGGACACAGAGCAAAAAGTAGTGATCAGTTCGTTTAGTTCAGATACAGGGACTAAAATCCAAGAACTTTTATCTGATCTACATAAGCTTAATATAGATATTTCCTATCATACATCAGCAATTAAAGGGAAATATTTTTATTTAAGTTTGCCTCTTTTTCTAAAAACTCTCGAGCAGCAAGAGGATAATTATGATGCAGTGCTGACTAAGTCTCAAATTCTCGTATGGCTTACTGAGACCCTTACAGGAGATATGGAAGAACTGTCTCTTTCTTCTGGCGGTCGGTTGCTTTGGGAATCCATAAACTGCACGGTAAAATCAAAAAGCAATCAAGGTTCATATTGCTTTTATCAACAGGCAATGAAAAAGTTTCAATCCTCGAAGCTTATTTTCACCAATCATTCTTTTTTGGCCAAGGAGATTTGGAAACCTGACGTATTAAAGGCTTGCGACTACTTTATTGTAGATGACGCGAATGTTTTTTACCAAAACGTAAGTAGGTTTCTTGGGAAGGAAATAAGCTATCTTGATCTTTACTTTACTCTTTCTAAACTTTCTGATAACCCATTAGTACAACAGGCTAAAGAGGAACTTGATGAAATGTTTAGAATATTGAGGGGATATAGTTTATCCAAAACCAAAACCATGTCCTCTAGAATTTCCTATCGTTATGATATTCTTAGGGAAAAGGGTCCCACGTGGCTGGCGGTCCAGGAAGCTGCTCAGCGTCTTTATATGAAGCTGACAGACGTAATTCATGCATTGGAATTAACGGAAAATGGCCAAAGGGTAATTGATGATGCTAAAGACGCTATTGAGCAAGAATCGGTTGTTTTAAAGACAATGAGAGATACTTTTTATTCGTTGCTCTTTGTTCCTGACAAAAGTAGACTAACCTGGTTTGAAGTGAATGTACGAGGCGCTAAAAACTCGGTAACAATTTTAGAGGAACCATTGGATATTTCGTTAAGTTTGGCGGAAAAATTCTATCAAGTAAAAAGTAGTGTGATTTTTATTTCCCCTGCGTTAAGTGTGAATCAAAGCTTCGATTTCATAGTGGAAGAACTGGGATTAACTGATTTTTATCCAACATCAATAAGAGTGCCTGATTCAAGCAGGATGTTACCCAGTGTATACATTCCAGCTGATATGCCCATAATTTCAAAAGGAAAAAATGAAAAATTCATTCAAACAGCTGCTTTGCAAATTCGCGAATTGCATACACTCAAAGGAGGCAGAGTTTTAGTTGCATTTTCATCTATCGAAATGCTCTCGTCCGTGTATAATGAGTTGAAAAATTCCCCTTCTTCTAATGAAACGATAATAGTAAGTCAAAGCAGTATCAGTGGAGGGAAACAAAAAATCCTTAAAGCTGCCGCTAATTTCGACCAGGCAATTCTTCTTGTAACAAACAGCTTTTTAGAAGAAGTTTCGATTAAAAAAGAACAAATCGATACACTTGTGCTTATACGCTTGCCATTTAAGGCGATGGACGAACCTGTAATGGCTTCAAAGATTGATCGAGTAGAAAAACAGGGGAGAAATTCCTTTACCGATGTATCCCTGCCGATAGCTGTTATCCGATTTAAAAAAATGATCGCTTCTTTTCTAGAAGGTAAAGGACAAAAGGATATATTTATTTTTGATAAAAGGGTAATTGAAAAAAGATATGGGGATCAATTCTTGGAAGCTATCCCCAATGCAATTGTAAAAAAAGATTCTTTTTTTTCGTTACTAAACCGTATGAATAGCTGAAAATCTAGATACTTTAATACAGTATCAATCATTTTCGCTTACCCTTGGAATGGACCATTAGGTAATCCACGTAGGGTTACCTAAAGGTCGGTGTATCCTCCTTATGCTCCTATCTAGTGCATAAATAGGGAATTTAATACTTGCTTTAACCTAGCTCTAATAGTAAAAGGATGAGGTAGATGTGGAACATTTTAGTTATAAGTATTTTGATTTTCAATGTAGGCTTTTTGCAACCCATTATACCTAATGAAGTGGAAAAGGTTGACCTACAGTTAAAAGAAGAGGAGATTGCATTCACGTTTTTCGATTTAATTGATGGAGAAAGCACATTAATTCAAACCCCTGCTGAAGAAACAATCCTAATTAATACTGGTTCTCCTAAATCAGAAGAAGAAATTTTAAATAATTTAGAAGTATATGGGGTAAATGAAATAAGCTACCTGGTTATTACAAGTACTGAGCCTGAATATATCGGGAATTTAGAAAGTATCAAGGAAAATTATGAAGTAGAGCATTTTATTTTTCCAAAAGGTATGAAAAACAATAAAAACATAGGAACTCCAATTTACTGGGAAAAAGGAAAAAGAGCGGAATTGGCGGAAGATCTCCAAAGTAAGGTGATTAATGAAGGTATTTCCGGTGATGAGAATAATGTAGTAATGGATATTCTTTTCGAATACAAAGGAACATTTCTTTTATTTATGAGCAGTGCGAACAGCATGGTGGAAAAGCGTTTAATAAAGGAAATAGACTTAAGCGTCGTCAATATTTTAAAGGTCGGAGATTTTGCCAATAAGTATGGAACCTCCGAAGCTTTTTTAGAAAGTTGTGACCCTCAAATAGCCATAATATTTAAGAATGGAAAAGGTTCAGGAGTGGGAGAAGTTGTCGAAAGACTTCATGAAACATGGCTTGATATTTATCAAACAGCACAGATAGGAAATGTCACTATTAAATTGAGTGATCATGATTACCAAGTAATCACTCTAACACTAAACACCTTTCATCAAATATCATAAAGAATAAGCCCGTAAAAAATCTGCAATTGGATTTCTTACTGTCCGATTCACTTGAAATTAAGGGTAATTTTTAATTTAATTGGAAAAGAGCACGACAAGAACGATTGTAACGTATAGTACCCTCTTACGTAAAAGCAACAATCAATGCGAAAACAGCCTTTAAAAAAGAGGATAAAAAAAAGGTGAATCCTTTGCCGGAAAGGGATTCACCCAATAATAATGGTGTAGGATAGGAGGAAATTTAATGGTTTTACCAGTACATATATTGTACTAAACTGAATAGTTACTGTTATAATGTGTTTGAACACTATAGGTGATTCAGTACTAATATTCTTACCTACAATGGTGGTCAGTATGAGTAACAATAATTGCAAGATTCAGGAGGATTTTGGGATGGAAAGTAAAATTGAAGTAGTCTCTACAGTTAAAGTAGAATATACTTCCGATCTATATAAAATCGTTGACGCACTTAACAGGTCATTAAAAAGGGAAAACCTTATGTTTGGATTGGCATTAGATAAAGAAAATAAAGAAAAAGCCATATTTACCATATATCGTACATAAAGAAGTGATTAGTTTGAAAAAATGGATGTTAATAATACTTACAATTGTAATCATCATTATTATATGGCAACTGGTAGCGATTTATCAAACAGCCATGTCACCAATTCGCGAAAATGAAAAGGAAGTCAGTCAGATTGCTCAACAGCAAAAAGGACTACACACCATAACGAACTTTTACAATTATAATGGGACGTCTTCCTATACAATTATTGTAGGATTGAATGAAGATAATGAAGAGCATATCCTCTGGTTTAATGATAAGAAGGAAATTGTTTTATCAAAACCGGCCAAAGAAGGTATAGCAAAAGAGGATGTATTAAATTTTTTAGATACAGACCGGACACCCAAAAAGATAATTTCTGTATCACTTGCAATGGAAGATGAAGAACCGTTATGGGAAATTAAATTTAAAGATGAGAATGATCGTTATAACCTCTATTACATTGAATTCGAGAATGGAGTTTATTATCAGCGTATTACTTTCTAATCATTGTAGGAGGAAAGCAGATATGAATTTAGCGCAAAGAGTTTCAACATTAACGCCATCAACTACGCTTGAAATCACAGCAAAGGCAAAGGAGTTAAAAGATGCTGGTCATGATGTTATAGGTTTAGGAGCTGGAGAGCCGGATTTTAATACTCCTGACCATATTCTGGACGCAGCAAAGAAAGCAATGGATGAAGGGTTTACAAAATACACCCCATCAGGTGGCTTACCATCTTTGAAAAAAGAAATAATAAAAAAACTGGAACGAGATCAGAAGTTGGCATATAACCCTTCGGAAATCATTGTATGCAGTGGGGCAAAGCATGCCTTATATACTCTGTTCCAAGTGATACTCGATAAGGACGACGAGGTGGTGATTCCAACCCCATATTGGGTTAGTTACCCGGAACAAGTGAAACTTGCAGAAGGGAAGCCTATATATGTGGAAGGAAAAGAGCAAAATCAATTCAAAATTACACCAGAGCAGCTTAAAGAAGTTCTTACACCAAAAACAAAAGCAATTATTATAAATTCGCCAAGCAATCCTACAGGAATGATATATACAACAAAAGAACTTTTAGATCTTGGAAAAGTTTGTTTAGAAAACAATGTCCTGATTGTCTCAGATGAAATTTATGAAAAGCTTCTTTATGATGGAAACGAACATATTTCCATTGCACAGCTTTCACCTGAACTTAAAGAGCAAACCATTATTATTAATGGGGTATCCAAATCACATTCGATGACAGGATGGAGAATCGGATATGCTGCAGGAAATCAAACCATTATTAAAGCAATGACTAACTTGGCAAGTCACAGTACTTCCAATCCAACCTCGATTGCACAGTACGCGACTATCGCTGCTTATCAAGGAGCGCAAGACGCTGTAGAAGAAATGCGTCATGCATTTGAAGAAAGGTTAACCATTATATTTGAAAAGCTCAATAAAATCCCCGGCTTCCATTGCTTAAAGCCACAAGGTGCGTTCTACCTATTTCCGAATGCAATAGAAGCAGCGAAATTAGCCGGTTTTGATAATGTAGACAGTTTAGTAAAGGCATTACTTGAGGAAGAAAAAGTTGCTTTAGTTCCTGGCTCTGGATTTGGTGCTGCTGATTATGTTCGTTTATCCTATGCCACAAGCCTAGAGCAACTAGAAGAAGCAGTGGACAGAATAGCAAACTTTATGAAAAAAACAATAGCTAAGTGATAAGCTTAGCTTTTCCTTTTTTAATAATGGCCTGTTAAATTTGAATGCTGATTATAACGCTATTCCAGCGATGATTGGAGCAAAAGGCGGAGACTCCAACGGGAAATAGCGGAATACTTGCGACCCCACAGACTAGCCGAGGAGGCTCCAGCACCGCCCCGTGGAACGAGTAGCCTTTTGAGTAAATCAACAGCGAAGTTTTACAAAGCCTTAATTTTGAGTGGAAAGTGTTTGCTTCCATAATTTATGGCTTGTATAATATAGCTTATGTACATAACGAATAAAGATTTTTAAAGTATATTAAAGTTTTGTTTTTTAGGAAGAATAGTGCTGGAGGGAAATTAAAAGTGAAAACGACGATAAAAGAAGTACATAAGTTTGTAAACGAAGAAGTTACAATTGGAGCATGGATTGCCAACAAACGCTCCAGTGGAAAAATAGCCTTCTTGCAATTACGTGACGGAACGGGATTTATCCAAGGAGTCGTAGTAAAAGCAGAAGTTGCAGAAGAAGTTTTCCAAAGTGCTAAAAGCGTGACACAGGAGACTTCTGTGTATGTTAAAGGAATAGTAAGAGAAGACGAAAGATCTCCATTTGGATATGAATTAGGCGTAACCGGTATTGAAGTAATCCATGAAGCCGTTGATTATCCTATCACACCAAAGAATCATGGTACAGAATTTCTTATGGACAACCGTCATCTATGGCTCCGTTCTAAGAAACAACATGCAATTATGAAAATACGTAATGAAGTCATTCGTGCAACATATGAGTTTTATAATGAAAATGGTTTTGTGAAAATTGATCCGCCTATACTTACAGGTAGTGCTCCTGAAGGAACATCTGAGTTATTTGCGACAAAATATTTTGATGAAGATGCATACCTTTCACAAAGTGGCCAGCTTTATATGGAAGCAGCTGCGATGGCATTAGGTAAGGTATTTTCATTTGGACCTACTTTCCGTGCGGAAAAATCAAAAACTCGCCGACATCTTATCGAATTTTGGATGATTGAGCCTGAAATGGCATTCATGGAATTTGAGGATTGCTTAAAAGTGCAAGAAGAATATGTTGCTTATATTGTACAAGCAGTACTTAGAAACTGCAGGCTAGAATTAGGGATATTGGATAGAGATTTATCCAAACTTGAAAAAATCAAGGCACCATTTCCTCGTATCACTTATGATGATGCCATTAAATTTTTAAATGATAAAGGTTTTGATGATATTAAATGGGGCGAAGACTTTGGAGCTCCTCATGAAACTGCCATTGCAGAAAGTTATGAAATGCCGGTTTTTATCACACATTATCCAACCGGTATTAAGCCTTTCTATATGCAGCCACATCCAGAGCGTGATGATGTAGTATTATGTGCGGATTTAATTGCTCCAGAAGGCTATGGAGAGATTATTGGTGGTTCAGAAAGAATTCATGATTATGAACTTTTAAAACAAAGATTAGAGGAACATAACCTTGATTCAGATGCTTATAAATGGTACTTAGAACTTCGCCAATACGGCTCTGTGCCTCATTCAGGTTTTGGACTGGGCCTAGAGCGTACAGTAGCCTGGATAAGCGGCACAGAACACGTTCGTGAAGCTATTCCCTTCCCAAGACTTTTAAACCGCTTATACCCTTAAGCAAATGACCAGAGTAATCACCTGCTATAACAGCGGTTGATTACTCTTTTATTTCGACTGTTATTATCCTTCTTTACTATTGTTTTCTCTGTAGAATTGCCCCATAACAAAAATTAAAGTCGATGTGAATGGAGCTTTGAAAAGTTATTTCTTGATTATATTTCCTATGAAGTATTCTCATAAATTTGTTATACTTATTCAAGAGGTGTCTCCTAATGAAAAAAGAACTATTTATAGAATTTTTGGAAGAAGGTAATATTTCCATTCCAGCTTATTTATTAAACAATTATGTAAAGCTCGGGTTAAATGAAAAAGAGTTTTTACTTATTTTGCATGTTCATTCATTTTTGGAAAGTGGGAAGATTTTCCCTACTCCGCTGGAAATAGCTGATAAAATGACGGTAGATCCCACAGAGTGCATGGAAATTTTGCGCCATTTATTGCAAAAAGGATATTTATCCATCAGTGACGAAATGGACGAAAATGCGATAAAGTATGAAAGATATTCTCTTCAGCCATTATGGGAAAAAATGATGTACTTCATGATGGATCATTCAAAACAAGCAGATTTACATGAAATTAGAGATCAAGAAATGAATTTATATACTGTGTTTGAAAAAGAGTTTGGTAGACCTTTATCACCGTTTGAATGTGAGTCACTTGGAATGTGGATGGACCAGGATCATCATGATCCAACCATTATTAAGGCTGCGTTAAGAGAAGCTGTAATTTCCGGAAAGTTGAATTTTCGATACATTGATCGTATTTTATTCGAGTGGAAAAAGAACGGAATTAAAACATTGAATCAGGCTAACGAATATGGGAAAAAGTTCCGCAAAACACAGCAGCCGTTAAAACAACAGCAAACTGCTGCAAACAAACAGCACAAAAATACCGTGCCATTTTACAACTGGCTAGATTAATTAGACCTTTTGGAAAACGTGAAAATTTTGCGGTTTCCTTTTTTTAAGAGGTTAAAGCGGGAAAAGGAAGGTTGAACAGTTAGATGTTAAATTTAAAACAGGTAAATCACGTGGTTGAAGTGATGGGTGAAATGTTTCCAGATGCCCATTGTGAACTGGTTCATAAAAATCCTTTTGAATTGGTTATTGCGGTTGCACTTTCGGCACAGTGTACAGATGCATTGGTTAATAAAGTCACAAAAAATTTGTTTGAAAAGTATAAATCACCCGAAGATTTTTTGGCTGTTTCATTAGAAGAATTGCAGCAAGATATTAGATCAATAGGGTTATTTAGAAACAAAGCAAAAAACATCCGTAATTTATCTCAACTGTTACTAGATGAATACAATGGAGAAGTTCCTAAAGATAGGGACGAGCTCGTTAAATTACCTGGTGTAGGCAGAAAAACAGCAAACGTAGTAGTTTCTGTGGCATTTGGGGTTCCAGCTATCGCGGTTGATACACATGTTGAACGAGTTAGTAAAAGGCTAGGAATCTGTAAGTGGAAGGATAGTGTATTAGAGGTAGAGAGAACGCTTATGAAGAAAATCCCGATGGATAAATGGTCAGATACTCATCATCGATTGATTTTCTTTGGCAGGTACCATTGTAAGGCTCAATCTCCCCAATGTGAGAGTTGTCCCTTGCTAGAGATGTGCAGAGAGGGTAAAAAGAGATTAAAGAAGAAGGCAGTTTGATGAACATTCCCGCTGTGTTTCTTCATCCACTATACTATCAAAAAGGTGCTACCCTCGATTTCTCCAACATTCATGAGCAAGATATAGTATCATCTCCCTTTAAATTTGATATAGCCTACTCGCTGGGAGTTTTTACAACCTGGCAGCCATGGAAAGATAAGTTAAGATCTGTTCCAATGCTTTTTTTGGCATGGAAAGAGTATGAAGCCAGCCTTGTTATTCTTCATAAGAGCAGGGAACGGCATCAAGTAAAAAAACATATGACACAAGTAATTGCCATATTCATCCAAAGTCTCTTCTGGATGAATGGTCAACCAGTTAGTGAGTTAGCAAAATGGCAGAAGGACGTGAAGGCGTTACGATTAAAACCAATTAATCTTGAAGAACGTTTAGATTTTGTTATGAGTCAGCCAGAAAAGTATCCTGCTTTTATCCAAATTCAACAACTAATCAATGAGATTCAGAAGCTTTTTTACAAAATGCAAGCTGTTGAAAATTTAAAAAAATAGCGCTAATCAGACTGTAGACAATCTTGAGGTACTTCAAGGTTGTCTACAGTTTTTTTGGTGCTTTTATATCTTTCCACCTGATAAAAAACACTATATCTTAAAAAAGGGTTTCGGAATGTGACCATTCCGAAACCCTTTTGTCTACAAACTGAGTAGCGCTACTTTTATATTCTGTTAATCATCATCATTATTATTGTTGTTTTGGCCACGATTTTGGTCGCTACCTTCACCATCTTCGTCATCGTCTTCATCATTGCCATCGTCTTGATTTTCATCTTCTCCTGCATCATCGTCGCCTTCGCCATCACCGCCGGCTCCATCATCACCGTCACCTTCCTCACCGTCTTCTTCATCTGTAGGAGGGAGTTCAGGAATAACTTCTTCCTCATCTTCTACGATTTCAGGAATTTGGATAGATTGAGTAACAGGGTCACTGCGGGTTTCAGCATTATCATCTAGTATTGCTGTAATTTCAAATGTAAACGTCGCACCAGGATCAGGGCTTTCTATTTCTAAACTAAGGTTTTTAGAAACTGTAAGAGGTTGTGGTGATCCTTCGTTTACCGCTACCTTAATATCAAAACTCACATCTTCCAGTTGCTCTTCAGAATAATCCCAATTAAGGAGAATTTTATTTTCTTCCTGGTCAAAGGTCGCTGTAAAATTGGATGGACTATCCAGTTTATCGTACTCAGTTGAGACCTCTGTCGGTTCTGTACCTTTTACAAAATACTCATTGGTTATCATCTCATTTGGTGTAAACTCTCCAGCTTTTAGAGGAGGATTGGAACCTTTTTCAATTCCTACCCTTACCACGCTGTTTGGAACTGGGAAGTCTGCTTTATCTTCCTCCGAGGTCGAAATATGCTCCATCAGTTGCCGGAAAATTTCGCGAGATAAATATTGGTCTCGAACATCACCTGAAATTGGTCTTAAGTAATTATTCTCTCCTAAATTATTAAACCCTGTCCAAACAGCTGCTGTATAAGAAGGGGTGTAGCCTGCGAACCACGTACTAGGAGCTGCTGCTTCGGGAATATTAAATCTTTCAAGATCAGCAGTATCAAAGTTGGTAGTACCGGATTTTCCTGCTATATTCAAACCAGAAACATTTGCTGCTCTTGCTAAACCGGTTCTAACAGATGTTTTTAACATGTCGGTAATCATGAATGCCGTGGAATCCTTCATTACCACTTGAGGTTCTTTATTAAGATTTACACTTGAGCCATTTTGGAATACAACTTTTGTTACAGCAAATGGTTCTGTGAAAACACCGCTATTTCCAAATGGTGCATAGGCTCCCGCTAGTTGAAGTGGGGAAACACCTCGATTAAATCCTCCGATAGAATATGACTCGGGTATATCTTCCCCCAAAGTAATGCCTAGTTTTACTGCAAAATCCCGTGCATTATCTGCTCCAACCTCTTGAAAGGCTTTTAATGCAGGAATATTGCGTGAATCTGCTAAATGTTCACGTATACTCATAAATCCTTTATACTGATTATCCCAGTTTTTGATGGGGGCTCCATTAGTATAGGTAATGTCTTCATCATTAATTTGATGATAGGTGGACCAATCCAAATGCTCAATTGCAGGACCATAATCTAAAATGGGTTTTATTGCCGATCCAGGTTGCACACGTATATCTGTAGCATAGTTTAGGCCCGTTTTCACGTGATTGCGCCCTCCACCTAGTGCTCGTATCTCACCGGTTTGAGTATCTATTAGGGCAATTCCTGCCTGGTAATCTTCATTATCCAGATGTGCTATATTGCTTTCATCTGATAAGAGGTATTCTACATGCTCTTGTGCATCCACATCCAAAGTAGTATAGATTTCAAGCCCGTCTGCTTGTGGATCTACATCTCCTACTTGTTCGGAAATTTCTTCAATAACCCGATCCATGAAAGCATTATATTTATTAGAGAAATTTGTCTTTTCAACATCTGTTGCAAGGGTAGCGTCAATTGGTGTTGCTTTTGCTTCATCCGCTTGCTCCTGCGTTATCTTTCCATGGTTAACCATTAAACTTAATACTATATTTCGTCGTTTTTCAGCGTTCTCAGGATTTGTTAGAGGATTATAATTGTTTGGACTCTGAGGAAGTCCTGCCAATAGGGCAGCTTCGTGCAGCTCTAATTCATCCAAATTCTTTCCATAATAATTTTTTGCGGCTTTTGCAATTCCATAAGAATAATTAGAAAAATAAATTCTATTTAAGTACATTTCTAGAATTTCTTCCTTTGAAAAGCGAGATTCCAGCTCGTATGATAAGTAAAACTCTTGAGACTTTCTTTTTAATGTTTTATCTGTTGACAAGAAAGATAGTTTAACGAGCTGCTGGGTAATAGTACTTCCACCCTCAGCACCAAATCCTCTTGTAACGTTTGCAAGGACAGCACCTGCTAGGCGGCGGTAGTCAACTCCGCTATGCTCAAAAAAACGAACATCCTCTGTTGCTAGAAATGCATCTTCTACAAGTTGTGGTATCTCATCATATTCCACATATTCTCGAGATTCATGCCCGCCAATCTCAGCAGCCAATTCTCCGTTTTGATCATAGACTTTTGAGGGAACAGGAACCTTTAACAATGTTTCATCAAGCGGCGGTGTATCTTTAACATAGTAAGCAAATGTGGCGATACCCGTTAGCAATCCTACAATACCAATAATAAGAAAGGTTAAGAATATTTTTTTGACTATACTTTTGCCTTTTTTTGTTTTAGATCCATTTTTAGCTTCCTTTTGCTGTTGAAGCGCTTTTCGTCTTTCTTCTCTTGATTGGTAATTATCAGCCATGTATATGACCTGCCTTTCTTTACTTATACCGCGGGAAAGGGGTTTAGCAATAGAGCTTGTCTACTACTTTAATATAATCAATTCTTGGTTGAAACCCCAGAGGAATCAAGTGTCCGTCTTGCTCCACCTCTTGTTTTGTCATAGATTTTCTTTGCCCTGATTCTTTTCTCTCCCAGTAATAAAATAATTTTTCTGCTGGCAACAAATATACTTCATTAAAAACTTGGAACAATAATATGACGAAACAGATTCCATTTTGTTTCACTACTTGTTGCATATGTTGTATTTGGTGCTCGTGAAAATTTTGAAGTGGAAAGGAAGTTTTATTCTTCGTTTCTTTTGCTTCAAAATCAATATACCTACCATTATACACACCATTAAAATCGGTTGTTGAGGCCTGTTTGAAATAAGCTTCTTTAATGACGGCGGCACTTCGTTTAGGGTAATGAACGTCAACAATTTGGATAGGAGTTGGTTTTTTGTGCACAACCGCCATTTGATGATGCAGATAGTACAAATTAGATTCATGCAAGTCCTCTTCTAACGTCATTCCTCTATTTCCATAAAGAACAGGAGCTTTCTTTTTAGCAGAAGTGGAAGAGGTGGACTGAAAGATTTTTCCGTTAGGATATCGGATATTCATAAAATTCCCCCTGTAGACGAAAACTAACCTTATCTAGAAAAAATAGGTGAAGCCCATTGATTATTACCTATCCAAATCTTCTTCAAGGAGGAAAAAGATTGAAGACAGTAAAATCACGAGATGCTTATAGAATTATTGAGGAAAGAAGAAAAAACTATATCTATTCCTCTCAAGAAAATAATTTTATCACTAGTATAAAAAAAAATACAGTAAAACATAATCTTGACAATATCTCCCGAACAAAGGCATATGCCGCTTACTTTGAGAAGCACAAGGAAGTTAAATGGGCCTTTTTAGCAAGCATGGTTTCTCGAAATGCTGGGTGGAATATGACAGATTTAAAAGGAAGGTGGTTCACATTAGCGCTGGATGAAAAACAGCGTTTTCCTATATTTTATACCTATGAACTTGCAAACTGGATGATCTTCCAAGATGCCTATCCCCAACTACTATTATATGAACTTTCTTCTTATTATAATAAACCATTTTTCCATCTATTAAAGATATTCAATGTTTCCTGTTTTATGGAGTATGAGTGGGAAAAGTTTTGGTTGGAAAGGGACGAAGAGCGACTGGTTACATCGTTAATTATTAACGAACAAAATCTTATACAGTACCCAGTTCTACAAAATCATGCATTAAAAAAGAAAGTATTTAAAACGATGGTCTTCTCCTTTCAAGACTTAGGTCATTTCAGTTGTGTTGTTTTTCCTACAATTAATGGAAAGCTCTATGGTTACTCGGTTCATGGTTTTCAGAAGCTCTCGAATCGAATAGAATTGGGGAAAAAGTTAGCTTCACTTCTTTTTTCAAAGGAACATTACCAAGCGTTCCATGAGTTTTCTTTAAGAACGGAGCATACAGGGGGAAGGTACGATTATGAAAAATATATGAGTTATGGTTTATACAGAGAAACTCCTTTTTTAAGGTGTGTCTATCCAGTTATAAAGCATCATGCAAATTTTGAAAAGGATTGGATATTTATAAGAGGGAAGCAGGTAGAGACGTGGTCACGACCGATTGTGACAGGTGTGGAGAAACATACCGATGTGACAAAATGGTTTATTCACAAACAGCATCAACTTCATGGTCTTATTGCATGGAAGAATTGGCTCTAAAAAAGGTTAGTGCTAATATCATCAGCACTAACCTTTTATCTATTATGTAGACGGTCGGTTAGGTCCATCCAATTTTTTGTCTTGGCGTCCAGGTTCGTTTTCCTCTGTCTTCCGATTTTGTTGTTTTTGTTGCTTTTGTTGTTTACTGTCATGTTTATCCATCATTATTCCTCCTTTTCCTTTTCTTTTGGTAGCATCTTTATTTTTACCAAACGTAAATATTTCATTCGAAATAGATGAAAGAATATGCAGATATCCACTTTCTTTGCCGAAATACTTCTAGTTTTGTCACACGAGAAGGGAGTGGAGGAAAAGTGGCGAAAAAGAAGAGTAATAAAGTATGGAGGGGATTAATATGTCCAATGTTGTGTCCCGTAATGATGTTACAAAGTTGTTCGAAGATATGATGCTACAGATGGATGTGCTTGAAGTTACAATGTCCAATACATTGATTATTGAAAGAGAAGAAATGGAACAAGTAATGAAAGATCAAATTTTGCGTTTACACAATACTCTTGACGAAGTAGAAAAAGTAATGAACGAACAAAAAAACCAAAAGATGGAATATGGCCAACAAAGAATCGCATTTAATCACCAAAATGCTTTTTCTGTATAAATTAGAGCATTCAAAATAAATCCAGAATGTATTTCCATTTTGAAAAAAGAATCAACAAGAATTTAAAATATACCCCCTAGCATTTCTTAAGGGTTTCCGTTTAGGGAGGGAAAATAACAAAAAGCTTAATAAATAGCAGGCTAATTCGCATACGAATTAGACCTGCTTTTATTATTGTTAAATCAATGATTATACTCATTTTTGTACACACCGACCAGCACCCTAATCAGCAAGCGTACAATAATTATTGTCCAACTTAAATACGTGTTGATAATTAGGGTGTTAAAATACTTACCATTTCACATCCTGTTCCACTCAGGAACTACTATTAAATCCTTCTTACAAGGAGTTTTATGATACAATTGTAAATATTGGATATTCAATTAAAGGGCAGGATAATTGAAGATGATATTAGGGGGAATTAAATGTTAGGCGTTAACAAAGGTGAAGTGATTTTAGTTAACCATTCCGATAATTGGAAGAGGTTATTTGATAAAGAAAAATCCTTATTGGAGAAGATTATTGGGGACAAGACAAAGGATATTCAACAATTTGGCAGTACAGCAGTTAAGGGGATTGAAGCCAAACCTATTATAGATATACTTGTAGGTGTAAAGTCATTAAAGGATGTTGAAAAGTTTAATAAGGAAAAATTAAAAGAAGCTGGATATTATCATTTATCCAAAGTTCAAATTGATGGGAAAGAGGTTTTTGCTAAGTTTACTGACTTAGAAAACTTAACCAAGACACATATTCTTCACGTTGTTGAGTATGAAGGTAGTTGGTGGAACGAACATATTTTCTTCAGAGATTATTTAAATACAAACCCGTCAGTTGCTAAAGAATACGAGTCGCTCAAGACGTATTTAGCAGCAAAATACCCTAACGATGAACGTTCTTATACAGATGAAAAGAAACAGTTTGTGGATGATATTATAAAAAAGATGTAACTTCTATCTTCTGCTAAATAGGAGCGATAGCTACATAAGCGGGTTTAAATGAAATAAATATAAATATTAATGCAGTTATTGATGTACATTTGTTAGGGGGGGATTGACAGTGAAAAAGTTTCTGATGGGATTTATTAGTCTTTTGGTGCTTTTAGTGGGGTGTAATGAAAAAGATCAAGTTGAATCACCAATTTACGAGGGAGACAGATTGAACATTGGTGTATTAGGTGAAGCATCTGAAGTAAGGGAGCAAAATATTAATTTTCAAAGTATAACCTTTGATAAATTAGAATCAGATGTTAAAAGCATTTCAACTGAGTTCGATGCTATTTTCATTATGAAGGAACACCTGATTCAAGCAGGAGAAAAGCAATATGCAAAAGTGTATAGTGAGTTAGGAGTACCTGTTTTCTTCTTTCAGTCAAAAAAATCATATCTACCATTTATATACGAAGATATGACCTATGAACAAGTTCCTAATATTGAAGATCAAACATATGCAACAGGCATTTTGAGTAAAAAAAAGGATACATATAAATATTGGGGTTACGGATTATACAATGATACTGAAAATGAAACTAATATAAAAGATGTTTATTCAAGAATATTTACAACCATTGAGTCAGAGGTGAAATAAGTATTCTTTAATAAGATTGCTTATTCAGCAAACTAGGAGCTTTTATTAATAAGCCGTCAATAATTTACTAAAAAAAGAGGTTGGGACAAAAGTGTTTTAGCTTTGTGTTTTTAAATATAAGTTTAGTATTTAATTCACTATAGCGTTTGATTGGAGTGCAAGACGGAGACTCTTGCTTAGAAGAGTAGACTATGTGAGACCCCGCAGGCAAAGCCGAGGAGGCTCACGGGCTACCCGCGGAAAGCGAAGTCTTGCACGGAAATCAATAGCGGGTTTAGAGCCGGCACTAAAATTATTCGTCTTTTGTAAGAGTCTTTTTAGTTTTGTCCCATCCTCAATTTAAATTTAACGGCTTTTATGATAATATCTATTGCTAGAGGTGAGTAAGATGAATAGCGATGAAGTAATAGAATTATCACAAAAAATAGTGGTGTATTTAGAAAAAATCGAGAAGATATACGAAGAAACAAAAAAAGCACAAAATACCCCGGATTTTTTCCAACAAGTAAAGCCCTTTGCAGATAAGATATATTATACCCTGCAAGATTGGGAAGAAAAAACGACAGACTGGATCAAAAAAGAATCTCCAAAATATATCCACACTCAGCAAATAGACAGCACCGTGGAAAATGTAAAACATGTATCAGTTCAATGCTTTTATCCTGATACCCGTGAAAAAAGGTTTAAGGGAATGATTCAATCCATAAGGTATGTACTTAACGATATTCTTACAAAAAAACAGTAAGATGGGAAAAACGCTTGCATTTACCGATAAGGACCATATCTATTACGGTCTAGTATCGAAAATGTCAAGCGTTTTCATTTTTCACTATTCTTTATCTACCTTGATCGTGACAGGACGATCGCCTTCGCTAGCAACAGGCTCTATTGCATACTCAACTTTTTCAAAAACCTTCTTTTCAGCAGGTGTCGCTGAAATGGTTGGCTCATGACCTTTTTTCTTATACTCAAAATTTTTACCTCGACTCATTATAACAACCTCCTTTTGTTCCCTGTTATTATTCCTCATTTTAGGAACGGTATTACAAAAAAAGAGATTCTATAATAGAATCTCCAGTTAAATGTAAGTATTATGATATCTCTTCTAAGGTTTTTGGCGGAACTGCACCTATTCGTTCTAATTCTTTAATTACGGTGCGAAATTGTCCTATAGATAATTCTTCCCGCAAATAAAGCTGCCTAGCAAAATCCATTAACTCATTTTCTTCAATTGGTTCATAGCTTTTACAAGTAACAAATTTATGACGAAGTTCTTCTAGTACCACCAAAACATCCCCCCACTTTGAAGTTGTTTTTATTTTACCATGAAATATTAATTTTTCTTGTTTTTGAAAAAATGAAACTTCCGACAAAATGGGACAAAATATGAATATTTTGCTTGTTGAGTTGAGCTATTAGAATGGTCTCCGAGTTGAGAAGCGGACCTTCTGCTAAGCCCACGATATCCTTCACAAAGTTAATCAATTCTAGCCTCATGGCTTTTCCTTGGATAGGCACATATGAAGGGTGGTGTCATATATTATGTATAGCTAGAAAAGAGGAGGGATCCTATTGTTTAGGAGAATGTTTGGCAGACCTAGACATTTATCATATAGCAGAAATATGTCATTTTTAAATCAGTTGCCCTATAATATGCAGGGAATGCTACCATTTGGTAATGAAGGAGTCTACCAGGGGATGTGGCAGGGTATTCCTTACAACGGAATGATGAATATGACAAACCAAGGGGAAGGATACCCTGATATGATTTCACCCCAGACTACACAAAGTAATCAAGCCAATCCTTTTCAAGGGTTTCCTGTTCAAGGAATGCCTTTTCAAAACGGTGCCTTTCCTTTGAACGGATATAATGGCACGCAGCAGAGTACAGGTGGAGGAATGGGAATACCTCCTAATGGATTTTCTTCCCAAATGAACATGTTCCAACAAACGCCTTTTATGAATCCTTATCCAACACAAAATCAACCGAAAAAGGCATCAACCACTCAGACACAAACATTTATGAACCAATTTAAGGGGCAAGATGGGAATGTGGACATGAAAAAGATGATGGATACAGCAGGACAAATGATGAATACCGTTAATCAACTTAACAATATGGTTAAAGGTTTAGCAGCAACCTTTAAAGCATAAAGATGCCTCATTAAAAGGCATCTTTTATTTTTGACTATAACAGGTAAGATTTTGAACGTTGCCTAGCTTTTCGAAGCGACCTTTTAAGCACAACCCTTTAAGAAAACACGCCTTCCTTGCCAGTTAAACACGGCTATTGATTTCCGCTGGACAGTCATGGAGTCTAAGCCTCTACAATAATTCATAAACCTCATTTAGTTGCTGCAACCTTAGAAAATCCTCCGACTGTAAGGCGTGTTTCATTTCGTCAGGGAGTGATTCATTGAGAAATTGTACTTCTTCTTCGCTTAAAGAATAAATGAAAGCTGTTAAGTTATCTTCAGAATAATGTTTAATCCTATGAACTATTTGACGGTTAAGATTCTGATCATCAGGGTAGGATGAAAGCACCTCCTGAAGATATCCTAATGCTTTATTCATGATAATCTCCTTTTGCTTTACCTTCAAAGAAAAAGTTATCTAGCTTTTCTTCTTCTTCATCATTTAAAGAAGAGCTATAATAAGGATTTTTTACTTTTTCCTTTTCATCCAAATTTGTCTGTATGACCAGGGTTGGTGATGGAGTAGGATTTGCGTATACTTTCCTATATTTTGTCATGTGAAACCACCTCCTGTTGTTATCATTTGTATATAAAAGAAAACTATGTGAGGTACTCATCGCACTTAACGAAATAGGAAAGCTAAATATTTTCCATTAATAAAAAAGTGCTACAGTGCAAATGATATATAGAGTTGAATTTTATGTATTAATAAGCTATAGGAGGCTGTTTTATGACGAATAGAAATGATAACCGAGAACGTAAAAACAAATATCCTAACAACAAAAGGAATGTAGATACGGCTAAAGATTTTTCGAGTATTCAACAAGACAATACACCAGAAGAAAACCCGAAATATGGCAGCAAAACTCATAAAAATTAAGTGAACATGGCTGGGATAAAAGTGGTCGAGACTAAGGAAAACCCGAACTAATTTGAGTTTTAAGATCAAATTAGTCCGGGTTTTTTAATGTTTTCAGATATACGTTTAGTTTTTAGGCTACTAAAGCGAAGTCTTGCACGGAAATCAATAGCGGTTTTAGAGCCGGTACTTAAATTATTCGTCTTTTGTAAGAGTTTTTTAGTTTTGTCCTATCCTCGTTCTGATTTAATTTTTAATCCTGTATTTTAACTTGTTTTTTGTCTTTTTTCGGCAATCGAATTTTTAGGAGTCCGTCACGATAACTTGCCTGTAACTCACCGATTTTAACATAAGAAGGAATCGGAATGCTGCGGCTTGCTTGATTGGACGTGTAGCTTTTGGAAAAGGTGGTCAAATCTTTATCAGTCGCTTCTATTGTCTCCTCGTGGTTAACTGAGATGGTAATGTACCGATCATAAGTTTCTATTGTGATTTGCTCTTTTTTTATACCAGCTAACCTGCTGAGAATAATAAATTCGTTGTCTGTTTCCATCGTTTCAATCGGTAATGTTTCGCTTGAGAATGTTTGACCAAAATAACCATCCACCTGTTGCAGCAAGCCTTTTAATGGAGAGTTTGTGAAAAATGAATCAATGGAATTTAGTATATTTGGTTGGCCGGGACGAGTATTGTTATTTTTTGAAGTTGGCTCTGATTGTTTATCCTTCATGGAGATACCCCTTTCAAATCATGATATATATCTATATGTATTAGAGGGGCAGGGAGGTTCCGGAAATATTGGATGGAAAGCTTAAGAAATCTATGTTACTTTTGGGATAAAGGGAAAGACATAAAGTAAATAAGGGAAGTAGGCTCATGCAATTATTGAAAAACATTTATTTCATAAAAGTTCTTAAAGTTATTCTTCCACTCACGATTTTAATTGTCCTCTACATAGAAGGGAAAAAACAAATACAAACAATTGATTTTGTACTAGTTAGCTCAAAGGTGCAGGAAATAGGCATCTTTTCCTTTATTTGGATTATGCTACTAGGTATCCTTGCTGTATCTACTATGATTTTTTACGATGCTTTTATTACAAAAGAGTTAAGAATGGCTATTTCTAAAAGGAAACTACTGCTTCAAGGATTTTCTGCTAATTCTTATGCTAATTTCCTTGGATTTGGCGGATTTGCAGGAGTAGGTTTACGTACTGTTTTTTATCGGAAGAATATTCACAGTATGCCTATATTAATTAAAAGGGTGACCTTAATTCTTCCTTATATGTTGATAGGATTATCCTTATTTTCTTGGATCGTACTTATTATGGAATGGATTTCTCCAATCGTGTTAAAAGACTACCCTATGTTGAAGCTACCTTTGCTATTTATGTGTGGTTATGGAGTTGTTATCGTTGCAATAAGTTATTTTACCAAAAGCTTGAATAATAAATCACAAATGTTGCTTGTAGGAATTAGTGTATTAGAATGGCTTTTTGCAGCATTTTTATTTTCTCAAATAGCAAATAAATTAGGAGCCGAAATTCCTTTAGTTTCTATTTTCGTTTTATTTTTCCTTGCCGCAATCGCAGGGGCGTTAAGTATGGTTCCTGGCGGAGTGGGAGCATTCGATTTTGTCATTCTTATCGGGATCTCAAGTTACGGTATTTCGGAAGAAAAAGCCATAGCTCTTTTATTGCTTTACCGCTTTGTTTATTATGTGGTTCCTTTCTTACTAAGCAGTATCTTTTTAGTACAATATCTTACAAGGGAAAGATTATGGAAACATCTCTTGCCCAATCAATATGCGTTTTCGCTTTTATGCCACAGAATTCTAACTTTATGGATTGTAATAGTGGGAGTGTTGCTACTACTTTTCCCTGTAGTACCATTAATAATCGAAAGGGTTAAACTCGCTAATCAATTTATGTCGATGGAATTAATGCAAATCACTCAACAATTCTCTATCGCAATAGGAATTACTCTCTTAGTATTAGCTCGTGCTATTGATGATAAGGTAAAAAGAGCCTATTCATTTACCTTTTTTATTCTTGTGATAGGAACTATTGTCAGCCTTTCAAAAGGGTTTCATATCTGGGAGGTTGTAATACTAATTATTGCCATGATTCTCTTGTTTGGTTCCAAAGGATTGTTTTATCGTATAGCAAGTCAATATACAATAGCCAAAATAATTATTGATGGTTTTATTTTAATTAGCATTTCTACTCTTTATGTTTTGCTAGGCTCTATCCAGATTGTCTATCTACAAAAAATAGTACCGCAAAGATTGCAAGATTTCTTCTCATTACATCCTCAAGCATTGCTGAAAGATGTGATAATAGGAGTGTTGGTTTCTATCCTCCTATTATATTTAGGTTTGTATTGGAAGCGTAATAAAAAATCTGCATCTCTATTTATTCCCATTTCAATTAAAAATGAAAAGACACAACATGATTCAGCTCTTTCAAAACCTATATATGTATATACTTCAAGCTTAGGGAAGATCTATTATCAAAAATGGATGGATTTAATGATTGTTGATTCTACATTAGTTTTAAAAAAAGATACAATCCCGCTACTTAAACAATTTGAAGCGGAAATTGACCTGTATGGTTATGCTCTTATGATTCCGCTAAAAGAGGATGAAAAGGAATATTTGATAGGGAACAACTTTCTCATTTACGAAGAAAAAGGACAAAAGGTTGCAGTTTCTAGTAATATCCCGCAAATTGTAGCGAAAAGTTCATTAAAGTGGCTTGTACATTACACTAAACTAGTGGTAAGATAGATAGCCATTTCTATTGATATATGATATAATAAAAATTGGAAATGATTCTAGGTGAGGATGATTCTTCTTTTTCGCCATCGAGTAGCTTTTTTATTTAAAAACATATTATGATTTCCTCGTAATTTGGAATACTAACAGTATATTAGTGTGGATTTACTACGCCCCACCTCAAAAGATAGGAGAGTGGTACTATGGCTTTTGGAAGAAGAGAAGTAGAAGAAGTTGTAACCGACGAAACGAAGATTTGGGAATGTGAAGCGGAAGATTGTAATGGCTGGATGCGAGATAACTTTAAAAGCAGTGAAACTCCATCTTGTCCACTATGCAAATGTGGTATGAAACAATCCACTAAGGTTATTGCAGTTGTTAATAATCACAGTCAAAATCAAAAAATGTAATTAAACTACAAAAATAACCAAGCCCGATCATCGGGGCTTGGTTATTTTATTTTTAGCCACGATCTTCTGCAAAGGTGTATTATGAAAAAATAACCAGGAAATGCCCCTTTACGAACCGAACGCCTATTCGATAAAATAGAAAGTAGATAAAGAGGTGAAGGTATGAAGTGGAGAAAAGATATTCAAGAAGTCATACATTGGATGAAAACGGAAAAAACGATTGCTGAAAATATTATACATTGGGAGACCGTTCCCCAAAAAGAGGCGCAATCAGTTCCTTTTCCAGAGAAAATAGATGAGCGTCTCCTAGCTGCGCTAACGACGAGGGGCATCTCTTCGTTATATACCCACCAAGCTGCAGCTTTTCAGGCAGCATTTCATAAAAAGCATTTTGTCGCAGTGACCCCCACTGCGTCAGGGAAAACCCTCTGTTATAATTTGCCTGTCTTACAAAAAATCGTTAATAGTACGGAAAGCAGGGCGCTTTATTTATTTCCTACCAAGGCGCTTGCACAAGATCAGAAAAGTGAATTGAATGAAATTATTACCCAAATGGGTGTTCCTATTAATAGTTATACATATGATGGGGATACAGCTCCCGCTATTCGTCAAAAGGTTCGAAAAGCTGGGCATATAGTTATTACGAATCCTGATATGCTACATTCTGCTATTTTGCCTCATCATACAAAATGGGTCTCTCTGTTTGAGAACTTGGAATATATCGTCATCGATGAGCTTCATACATATCGAGGGGTGTTTGGAAGTCATGTTGCAAATGTGATTCGCCGATTAAAAAGAATCTGTCGTTTTTACGGCAGTGATCCTACTTTTATATGTACGTCTGCTACTATTGCCAATCCAAAAGAACTAGCTCAGGAGTTGACAGGGGAAGCTTTCGAGCTCATTAACAACAATGGAGCACCTTCTAGTAAAAAGCATATCGTTTTTTACAACCCGCCGATTGTTAATAAGCCATTAAATATTCGTCGTAGTGCAACACTTGAAGTGAGAAAGCTCGCCAGTGGATTTTTACAAGAAAAAATCCAAACGATTGTGTTTGCAAAAAGCCGTGTCAGAGTGGAGATACTTTTAACCTACTTGCAGAATCTGGTGAAAGATCAGCTCGGAAAAAAATCAATCCAAGGTTATCGGGGCGGTTATCTGCCTACTCAACGACGGGAAATTGAAAGAGGCCTACGAAATGGAGAGATTTATGGTGTAGTAAGCACAAATGCTCTCGAACTAGGGGTGGATATCGGTCAACTGCAAGTATGCATTATGACAGGTTACCCGGGAACCATCGCAAGTGCCTGGCAGCAAGCTGGACGAGCTGGAAGAAGGCAGGGAGAAGCTGTCATTGTCATGGTGGCGAGCTCAAGTCCGCTTGATCAATATGTTATTCAGCATCCTGAATTTTTCCTAAAAAGCAGTCCCGAATCAGCAAGAATTAATCCAAACAACCTTGTGATTCTTGTGGATCATGTAAAGTGTGCAGCTTATGAACTACCCTTCAAGAAGGGAGATACATTTGATGGAGTGGAACTTGAGGATATTTTAGACTATTTAACAGAAGAAAGAGTATTGCACGAGAATGCCGGAAAATGGCATTGGATGAATGATGCTTTTCCTGCCCATAATATCAGCCTGCGTTCAGCATCCCAAGAAAATGTTATCATCATTGACCAAACAGTGGAGCCAGCAAATAAGGTAATAGGGGAAATGGACAGATTCAGTGCGATGACACTTCTTCATGATGAAGCAATCTACCTCCATCAAGGAATCCAATTTCAAGTAGAAAAACTTGACTGGGAGGAAAAAAAGGCGTTTGTCAGAGAGGTTAATGTAGATTATTTCACTGATGCTAACCTAGCTGTATCACTGGATGTGCTTGAAGAGGATAAAAGAAGTGAGTACACTGCAGGAAGCATTTCGTATGGAGATGTTTCTGTTAAGGCGATGGCAACTATCTTTAAAAAGATAAAGTTTGAAACGCATGAGAACATCGGTTCTGGTCCTATTCATTTACCGGAAGAGGAGCTTCATACGAATGCAACATGGATAACCATGAATAAAGAGATATCAAGCTCGCTGGGGCCAGACGAACTGGAAAAGAGTCTGCTTGGACTATCTCATGCATTAAAGTATGTGGCACCTTTATTATTGATGTGTGAGCCTATGGACTTACAAGTAGTTCCACAAGTAAAATCAACACACGATGAGCTGTCTGTGATCTATTTTTATGACCGCTATCCTGGTGGAGTTGGTTTAAGTGAGAAAATATATGAAAAGATTAGCGAACTGCTTCATCGTGCAAGTGAACTGATTGTGAGTTGTCCATGTCATTCGGGCTGCCCATCTTGTATAGGAGCAGATTATATGGAAGAGGATATGAAAAAGCTTTCCCTACAGCTATTGGAACGACTTGTGTAAAGGATGAATCTTTATGTCGATGAAAAATAAACTTAATAGAATGAAAAAACATTTAAAGCAGGAGTCCGAAAGCGGCACTCAGGATAGTCAAGAGATAAAGAACTCTGTAAATACAGCGGAAGCACTAAAAAACAGGACGCTTCCAAAAGCAGACGAATGGGAAGCTTATGGAGTGAAACCATTCTTTTTTAATGAAGAATATTGTCTTATCCGAGAGGTAACATATCCACTTGACTTTAAGCATGGCATTTATACATTAGGGGAGCTTTTGCCTGTTGTGGAAATGTGGCAAAACACAGATGTAACACATCCTTTAACAGCAAAAGGTCATCACCCAAAGGACTTATTCTTTTTTGATACAGAAACAACTGGCCTAAGCGGAGGTACAGGTACAACTATATTTCTTCTAGGCTATGCAAGAATAATGGAAGATAAGGTTATAGTCAGACAGCATCTTCTACCAGGACCGGGCAATGAGGTAGCCTTATACCAAAGCTTTCTTCAAGAGGTGGATTATACAACATTAGTAACCTATAACGGAAAAGCATTTGATTGGCCGCAGGTGAAAACCCGGCACACTCTAATACGAGAACATGTCCCAAAGCTTCCCTTATTTGGTCACTATGACCTTTTGCATGCAGCAAGAAGGCTTTGGAAAGAAAAATTAGAGTCGGTCCGGTTGGCGAACGTAGAAAAAGAAATACTAGGAATTTTGAGAGAAGATGACATACCAGGCTTTTTAGCCCCAATGATTTACTTTGATTTTGTAAAAACAAATGAGCTCCAAGGTATAAAAGGGGTTTTAAAGCATAATGAGTGGGATGTTCTTACACTAATCACATTATATACACACCTTTCGAAGCTCTTGCAGGTGGAAGCGGAAACGAGAAACCAAAAAGAGGAATATGAAATAGGAAGATGGTTCGACTCGTTAGGGGAAAAGGAAACCGCGGCATCATTGTATGAAAACATTCTAGAAGATTCATGGGAGGCATGTTATAAATTAGGCTTACTGAAAAAAAAGAAGCAAAAATTCCAGCAAGCACAAGATCTTTTTCTGCAATCGTATCATCATAAGCAGAATACTAAAAAAGAAATTGTGGGAATAGAACTTTCCAAGTTATTTGAACACCAAGTCAAAGACTACCCAAAGGCTCTAGGATTCGCGGAAGAGGCATGGGGATTTTGGAAAGAAAAACAGGTGTATTCAATTGAAAAATCCAGTCCTCAGAATTACCAATTCGAGAAAAGAATCTCACGGTTGCAAAAAAAAATAAACAAATGAAAATTTTCTCGGAAATTGTCGTTTAAACTCACAATAATGTGTTGTAAACGGCAGGTTTACCATGTAAAATTAACTATTGTAAATGTTTATTTTACAAAGGAAAAGCATGGGAGAGAGAGCGTTGTCTAGATTAATATTATGTTTGTTTTTTGTTGTTATAGGTCTGACCCTTTTTGTTTTTACTAATCTTAAAGACGATATTTATACCATTTTGCTTTAAAACTCTCTAGGCAAAAAGGTAAATCTACGTAAAATAGGTGTTTGTCTTAGTACATGTATCTCCCTTCTTTCATAGTTTGTTAATGTAAAGAGAAAAAACAAATGGAAAGGAGATCGTATTATGCATAATTGTAACAGACCAAATATGTTGTCACCGATTGTTCACCCAACAAAGTGCTGTGTGAAAAACTTGTATTCAACAACTGAGGTGCCACATATCCATCCATCCCACACAACGTATGTGAACAATGAAATGTACCAACATAAACATTATTTCCCACATACAGAATCGATGGTTGACTCAGTTTCCCATCAAAACTTTAACTGTGGCCCTGGAGCCCCTGGAATGGGTGCTGGACCCGGTCAAGTAATGGGAGCGTCACAAGGCCCTGGAATGGGATATGGCCCCGGAATGGGAATGCCTGGAGGACCTCAAGTAATGGGAGCGTCACAAGGTCCTGGAGCTCCTGGAATGGGATATGGCGCTGGGATGCCTGGTCACTGTAAGCCTTATGGCAGATAAGCACTATTGAAAAGTAATTTTACGTTACTCTGATAATATACGGGAACTGGTTAGCGCCAGTTCCTTTTTCTGTTTGCTGTTTTGGTATCCATTTAGGTTACGCCTAACTTTATGCGATCCTTCGCAACCTTGGTTTCTTCTTAAATAATTATCGAAAGTGTTACTCTTTAACGAGAAAGATAGCATAAGGTGAAAAGTCATGATTTTTATACTTGCTATACAACTGTGTCACTTGCGCTTTTTAGCAATCATACTTATTATTAAGGTAGGCTCTTTTTTATTTTCATTATTTATTATATAAGGTATCTTTACGCTATTACCTCTTTTGATGCAAAGCCCGAAATTATGAGGTGTTTTAATGAAAGTGCTAGTAGTTACCGGTTATAAACCACAAGAATTGCAAGTATTTAAAAAGAATGACCCAGCAATACATTATATTAAAAAGGCATTACATAAACGGATTGTTTCTTTACTAGAAGAGGGGCATGAGTTAGAATGGATTGTCATCAGCGGACAACTGGGTGTGGAATTGTGGGGGGCTGAGGTCGTATATGAACTTCAAGAATCCTACGAAGAATTAAAGGTCGCTATCTTTACCCCCTTCTTGGAACAGGAAGAAAATTGGAGTGAAACAAATAAGGAGTATTATGAGCTTATTTTATCACAAGCTAACCATATCGATTCTATAACAAAAAAAAAGTATGAATCTCCTCTTCAGCTACGATTAAAAAATCAATTTCTGGTTGATAAATCAGATGGTTTGTTAGTTGTTTATGATGAAGAGAGGCAGGGTAATCCTCAATATATAATTGATATAGCAAAGAACAAAGCAGCAAACCAAAGCTATCCCATCTTTATGATTGATGACTATGAGTTGCAACTTGTTGTAGAGGAAGAACAATTAAATCAACAGGATGATTGGTAATACAATAAATATTGTCGCCTTTATCAGTTAGTTTCCTTAAATATGACAATATTCCAAGGCAAGAAATCTTCTGTGGAGAAGTGGCGTTAGGAAGACCTATGAGGCAACTCAAAAGCCGTATTCCACATTCCCAACAGCAATAAATTAACAAAAACAATAAAGAAAAATTGACAAAGGGCCATTTTTCTGAAAAAATATTAATAGAGAAAATGGCACTAGAGCATTGAGGTGAGGAACTTATGCTATCAGATAAAATTAAATTAACGGCTAAAGAGATCTTGGAAAAAGAATTCAAATCAGGCATGAGAGGCTATAAGGCTGAAGATGTTGATAAGTTTTTAGATGTAGTGATCAAGGACTATGAAACATTCCACCAAGAGTACGAAATGCTCTTGCAGGAAAATGCTAAATTGAAAAGACAAGTAGAAGAATCCGGCAAAAAACAACAATCAACGAACACAAACACCGGCTCAACTAATTTTGATATTCTTCGAAGACTTTCTAATTTAGAAAAACATGTGTTTGGCAGTAAATTGTACGAATAACAAATAATACCAGTTGCAATCATCTTCATATTTGGCTATACTATACTTTGCTGACATCAATAGTGATTGGGTAACCGCTACAGTTTTTACTGTAGAGGAAAGTCCATGCTCGCACAGGCTGTGATGCCTGTAGTGTTCGTGCCTAGCGAATAAATAAGCTAGGGTAGCTTGGTTTCTTACTAGGCTAACGGCAGGGAAATCACCTAAGTCCTTTGGATATGGTGTGAATACCTTGAAAGTGCCACAGTGACGTAGTCTTACAAGAAATTGTAAGAGTGGAACGAGGTAAACCCCTCGAGCGAGAAACCCAAACAATGGTAGGGGCATCTTCTCTCCGGAATTCGAACGAATGAGAAGGACAGCTAATTTTTATTATCTGTAGACAGATGGTTACCACCCGAGTACAAGGAGCAATCCGTTTGTAGTACAAAGGAACAGAACATGGCTTACAGATCACTATTGATAGAATGTCGCATCTTATTATTAATCATAAACGTTGAAATAAGCTCTCCTGGATTCAGGAGAGTTTTTATTAATTGTAAATTGTATCAGTTATAGGTAATTTACTTCAAAGGTATGCAGCGTCCAGCTCCTGGCACCAGATATTAACAAACTTTCATCAACTTCTTTATAATAAGGTCTTCATCGAGTTGCTAGCACTCTGCGTGTTTCCTTTATATGGTAATGCTCGTTTCAGTTTTTACATCTAAGCTGGCGCTTCGGACTTTTGATGATAGTAAAAAAAAGTTTCCTTCTTTAGTTGTTGGGAACACTATACATAAACGTTATAATACATAGGTAAGTTTGATTACAATAGTTAGGGTGAAAAGAAAATGAAAAACAAATACAAATTGATTGCAACTGCAGCCATGGGTTTAGAAGCACTTGTGGCAAATGAAGTAAAGGATCTTGGCTATGAATGTACAGTAGACAATGGAAAGGTAATATTTTATGGAGATCCTCTTGCCATTTGCCGTGCAAATTTGTGGCTTCGTACAGCTGATCGAATCAAAATAGTGGTAGGAGAGTTTAAAGCAACATCTTTTGAAGAGCTCTTTGAACAAACAAAATCCTTACCATGGGGGGACTATTTGCCAGAGGATGCAGAGTTTCCTGTAACCGGAAAATCTGTAAAGTCTCAGCTGGCAAGTGTACCAAATTGTCAGGCTATCGTAAAAAAAGCTGTGGTAGAAAAAATAAAAGCGCACTATGGTATTCAGTCCGCATGGTTGGATGAAAAAGGTGCTGTCTATAAAATAGAAGTAGCTATCTTAAAGGATATGGTACAACTATCCATTGATGCCTCTGGAATCGGGCTACACAAACGGGGGTATAGAGCAGATCAGGGGGAAGCGCCATTAAAAGAAACGCTTGCAGCTTCTCTTGTTCTTTTAACCAATTGGAAGCCGGACAAACCTTTTGTAGATCCTTTCTGTGGGTCAGGGACCATTCCCATTGAGGCTGCATTAATTGGTCAAAATATTGCACCAGGATTTAACCGTGATTTTGTTTCAGAAGATTGGGATTGGGTTGGTGAGAAGACCTGGGAAAAAGCACGTCAGGAAGTGGAAGATAAGGCGAACTATGATCAAAAACTTGATATATCTGGCTATGATATTGATCATCGTATGATTAGTATGGCAAAAGAAAATGCGTTTGAAGCAGGGCTCGGGGAACTCATTACCTTCAAGCAAATGCAAGTTAGTGATTTTACTACAGATAAGGAATATGGTGTCATCATCGGTAATCCTCCATATGGGGAACGTCTTGGTGAACGCCCTGAAGTAGAGAAAATGTATAAAGAGATGGGCAAAGCTTTTGCCAGCTTGGATACATGGTCCATCTATATGCTAACCTCCCACGAGGGGTTTGAAAGTCTTTACGGTAGAAAAGCAACAAAAAAACGCAAACTATTTAACGGTTTCATTAAAACGGATTTCTACCAATACTGGGGAAAGCGTCCGCCTAAAAATCTCTAAAAATAATTAACGTTTAACAACGATAATCCTCGGGAATTAGTAAGTAAGGAGTGATTTCGTTGAAAAAAATGGATAAAGACAAAGAGTTGCAGCATCGAAATGACAAAGAAAATGCCTTTAAAGAAAATGAGAAAAAGCAAAAAAAGCGTGATCAGCTTGTAATGCCTATTGATGAATTGCCCTTGGAAGACATCAAATATGAAGCTGAAGAAGAGGAAGACAAAGAAAATACCAAAGATCGTTCCTCTAGCGAAAAATAATACTGGCATCGCGTAGAACATTTTAAGTGGAAGAATATTTTAAAACATGAAGGCATAGAATACTCTTATCTATATTATGGAGGGAAAGATCTATGCCGTTACATGTTGATGATTTTATGAAAATATCCAAAGCTTTGGAGAAGTGTTACCAACAGTTGGTAAATGAAAATCCCCTCGAAAGTGATGGAGTCGAACGATTAAACGTAGCGTTGGAAGACTATAACAAAGCTATGCTGCACGCAACAAATGTGGATAAAGATTTAATAAACTTCGGTATAAGAGATTAAAAGACTTCCCACAAGGCTGGGAAGTTTTTTCATTTGATTTATTTAGCTATGTTATTCTCCCTAAGCAATACCTCCCCGTAGGAGTCTCGGGGTTTCGTTCCGCTCAACAGCTAGGATCTTATAGTCAATTTTGCTCAGTTGAAATAGAAATCCGTAGTTAAAGATTGGGGAAACCTTTCTATTTCAAGGAATCTCATAATGAGACATGCGCTAGTACAAGGAACTTTTATAGGTCTCTTTGAACACCGCTGTTACTCTCCACGAAAGACTTCGCGTCCGCGGGGTGCTAGGGAAGCCTCCTCGGCTAATCGCCTGCGGGGTCTTCCCAATGCACCATCTCCCGCAGGAGTCTCCGCCTTTCGTTCCGATTCACAGCTAGGAAGCAAAAGTTCAATGGGTGGTCTTCGTAGGTCTTTTAAACAGTCTCACACTAAATAAAACTTAGAATTCTATATAAAAACGAACCACTATAATCAAGCTAGAAAATGCCCATATCTCTAAAGTGATCTCCCCTGTGTATTGGAGTGGCAGGTGCTCGACTCCGGCGTCCGGCCGCTTGTAGACGGGAGACCCCACAGGCGTAGCCGAGGAGGCTCCCGCACCGCCCCGCGGAAAGCGATCACCTGAAACGGAAAGGAACAGGGGTTGAAAAAACTACCTACCTATTTTCAGGCAAGCCCCCCAAGTGAAAACCTTAATGATCAATGTAAAGAAGGTCATCACATCTAAAGTCTTCCCCCCTGTGTATTGAAGTGGAAGGTGCTCGACTCCGGCGTCCGGCCGCTTGTAGACGGGAGACCCCACAGGCGTAGCCGAGGAGGCTCTCCCGCACCGCCCCACGGAAAGCGATCACCTGCAACGGAAAGGAACAGGGAGATTTAAAAGTAACCTACCTGTTATCAGCGGTGTGCTTAGAGATTTTGCAATATGATTAAACTCGATAATTCCCTAAAATATAAAGTCTTCCCCCCTGTGTATTGAAGTGGAAGGTGATCGACTCCTGCGGGCGATAGCGGTAGACAGGAGACCCCGCAGGCGAAGCCGAGGAGGCTTCTGCACCGCCCCGCGGAAAGCGATCACCTGAAACGGAAAGGAACAGGGAGTTTTGACAGAACTCTACCTATTTCAGATTAGCCTTTAAGTGAAACCCTACCTAAAAACTTGACAAAACCAACTCTTTTAATCAATAATGGTCAGATGCAAACTTTTTCCGGAGGTACAAAACATGAACAACAATCGTCTGCCTTTTACAATGAATAAAGGTGATTCTTTTTTTGATCGTTTGAATGAATGGATAGGAGATGTGTTTTATGACATCTTACCAGAAGCGGGATTTGAGCTACGTGATGAACAGATTTTTATGGCCTTTCAACTAGAACGAGCTTTTAAAGAGAAAAAGGTCATTTTCTCAGAAGCGGGAGTTGGGACGGGCAAGACGATGGTGTATCTTTTATATGCAATCTGTTATGCAAGGTATATTGGCAAACCTGCTATTATAACCTGTGCCGATGAATCACTGATCGAACAGTTGGTGAAAAAGGAAGGCGATATTGCCAAGCTTTCTGGAATATTAGATGTGGCATTTGATGTTAGATTAGCAAAGTCACCTGATCAGTATCTTTGTTTAAACAAGCTGGACTATGCGTTGGACCATTATGATATCGATAATATTGATGACGTCCATGAATCATTGCCGAACTTTGTAAATAAATCAGCTGCGATGCAGTCTTTTTTTCCATACGGTGATCGTAAAGATTACGCAAAACTTAATGATGAAGAATGGGATCTAATCGGCTGGGATAGTTTTCAAGATTGCTTTAGTTGTCAAAAGCGCCATCGATGTGGACAAACCTTGTCGAGAGAGCATTATCGAAAATCAACAGACTTAATTATTTGTTCTCATGATTTTTACATGGAGCATGTTTGGACAGTAGAGAAACGTAAAAGAGAAGGTCAGTTACCACTTTTACCAGAAGCTTCAACCGTAGTATTTGACGAAGGTCATCTATTGGAATTTGCTGCACAAAAGGCATTAACATATAAGGTTAAAAAACATACAGTTGAAGAGATTTTAACAAGACTTTTAGGAAATGACTTAAGAGAAGAATTTTCCTTGCTAGTAGAAGAGGCCATTGAAGCAAATGAACGATTCTTTGATACGCTAGAAGAATGCTTAAGCACAAATGAAGGTTCTGAGCGGAAGGATATTTTGATAAATTCCTCGCTTGTTAACGATGCAAAGAACCTGTTAGCGATGATAGAAGAAATGGGTAATCAACTAGTATATGAAGGTGAGCTTCATACGGTCGATCATTATCAGCTTCATATTGTGGAAGAATATCTTGACTCCATCGAATTCCTATTGAAGCTTCTTTTATCTCATGAAGATGTAATTACATGGGCTGAACATTCCAAAAATGACCTTACCCTAGTTGTTATGCCAAAAACAGTTGAAGAAGTATTAAAAGAAAGTGTGTTTTCTAAAAAGATTCCATTTATCTTTTCCTCTGCCACACTATCTGATAATAATTCCTTTGATTATTTAGCTACATCCTTAGGGATAAGTGAGTACTTATCATTTTCCATAAATTCTCCATTCGATTATGAAGAGAATATGAAATTACATTTAGTGGAGCTCGAAGCGACATCAGCCTTTGAAAGTCAATACAATTTTACAATGAAGGCGATTGAGCGGACTAATGGAAGTACTCTTATACTATTTTCATCAAAAATGGAATTGCAGCAATTTAAAAATGATAACACTCATAATACAGATTATCGCTTTTTATATGAAGGGGAAAAAGAAATCAGTGTGCTTGTATCGGAATTCCAAAATGATGAGAATTCTATACTATGCGCCTATCATCTATGGGAAGGCCTTGATATACCAGGACCATCGTTATCCAATGTCATAATCTGGTCTTTGCCTTTCCCTCCAAATGATCCTGTTTTTGCAGCTAAAAGAAAAGGATTAGAGGATCCGTTTACACAATTGGATGTGCCTTATATGCTGCTTCGTCTAAGACAAGGAATAGGTAGACTTATACGTTCTTCAGATGACAAGGGAGAGATTACTATATTCGTTCCTTCTGAATTACCACAAAGGGTGAAGGATCAGCTTATTAACACACTTCCAACTGCACCTGTATCCCAATAATGGATACTCTAAAAGAAGCATTTTGCTATAAGCAGAATGCTTTTTTCTGTTTGGAATTTAATTAAAGGTTGCCAACTAGTGTGAAAATTGTGTATCGTTAAACATAGTCTAAAGATGAGTGGGGGATTGTTGTCATGGATACAAGTAAATTAGAAAAACAATATTTAGAGCATATGACAAAAATGGAAAGTTATAAGGAAGCATTATCCCTTATCTTTTGGGATTTACGAACCGGAGCTCCTAAGAAGGGTGTAGACCGACGATCCAATGTGATTGGCGTGTTGTCTGCTGAAGTATTTCATATGTCTGTTTCTGAAGATATGGCGGCATTTCTTACGCAATTATTAAATAAAGAAGTGTTCGAGACATTAAATAAGGTAACTCAAACTTCACTTTTGGAAAGTAAGAAAAATTATGATCAGAATAAAAAGATTCCAGCAAAAGAATATCAGGAATATGTAGTCCTAAGCTCTAAAGCGGAGTCTGTATGGGAAGAAGCCAAAGAGAAAGCAGATTTCAGTCTACTTCAGCCTTACCTTGAAAAACTAGTGGATTTTAATAAAAGATTCATTGAATATTGGGGTTATGAAAACAATAAATATAATACGTTACTTGATATGTATGAGCCTGGTATGACAGTGGAAAAACTGGATGAGGTGTTTGGTCAGTTAAAAGACCGCATTGTACCACTGGTTAAAAAAATTCAATCTTCTTCTGTGCATCCTAGATCTTCCGACTTACTTGTACCCTTTCCAAAGGAGAATCAGCACAATTTCAGCTTAGAGGTATTGAAAGAATTACAGTATGATTTTGATTCTGGAAGATTGGACGAAACTGTTCATCCATTTGCTGTGGGTTTAAACCCCGGCGATGTTCGTGTGACAACTAAATATGATGAAAAAGATTTCCGAACCGCAGTATTTGGTACAATCCATGAATGTGGCCACGCTCTTTATGAACAAAATATTTCAGAAGAGCTACTTGGTACGGGGTTATGTACTGGAACTTCAATGGGAATACATGAATCTCAATCTTTATTTTACGAAAATTTTGTAGGGAGGAACTTTGCCTTTTGGAAGCGTCATTATCCTTCACTTCAACGTTATGCAAATGGAGCTTATGATGAGATAAAAGTAGAAGAATTCTATCTTGCTATAAACGAAGCAAAACCATCCCTAATTAGAATTGAAGCAGATGAACTTACGTATGCATTACATATCATGATTCGTTATGAGCTGGAAAAAGCACTATTCAATGATGAATTACAAGTGAGCGATCTTCCTAAAGCATGGAATGATAAATATGAAAGTTATTTAGGGATTACTCCTTCGAATGATGCAGAAGGAGTGTTGCAGGATGTTCATTGGTCTGGTGGGAGCTTCGGCTATTTTCCATCCTATGCGTTAGGTTATATGTATGCGGCCCAGTTCAAGCAAGCTATGCTGAAAGATCTTCCGAATTTTGATGAGCTTATTGAAACAGGAAATCTTGGACCTGTAAAGGACTGGCTAAAGGAGAAAATACATCAGCATGGAAAAATGAAAAAACCACTGGAGATCTTAAAAGATGTAACAGGGGAAGAACTGAATGTAAATCATTTGATTCACTATTTAGAAGAGAAATATATTGAAATCTACAATTTATAATGTTATAGAGAAGTTAAACCATGTTACTAGGGTTTAGCTTCTTTTTAGATTGGTGAGAATAAATGAATACACTTTCGGTAAGGTTGGTAAAAAAATACATAAAAAAAGCCCATATTATGGGCAAAAGAAATATTACGAGGCCGGTTCTAGCTCTATAATAATTTGCATACTTCCATTTTCTTTAAAAAGAATAGGTGATTGAAGACGATGGTGAAATTGAAATTCTTTTTGCTGCTCCATTATTACGTTGGGAGGAGTGATATCCATGTTGATGCCACTTTGAGCAATGTAAGAAGACAGATTACCTGCAATCATATTCCCGAGTTCCCCTGTAAACGAATGAAGCATATCACCCTCTAATTCCATGCCGAACATCGATGTTGCAATTTGCTGAAAAACCGATCGTTCTCCTTGTATAAGAAGTTGACCACGAATGTCCCCAGTTAACATAATGAGAACACCTAATGAAATATTAGTTAAGTTTTCGGTATGTATCCTCGGTTGCTCACATGTTAAGTCAATCGGAATCACAGATTTGACTGAATCAATTGTCCTGTCAAACACTTGATTTAAACTCTCTATAGGGGACATATTGTACCTCCTTAACTAAAATAAATAGTACTTTTTTATCATATCATATAAAAAATATTATTTTTCAACAATTTTCTACAAATTTCTTAGTTTGAGTTAAATTTGTTGAAGAATATAAGAAGATGTATTAGTATTTTTTTCTCAGGAAGAAATTGAGGAGGAACATCATGTTTGATTTATTATTAGAATTCACAGCAAAAGACGGCTCCACAGTAAAACTTCGACCATTAGTACAAGAGGATGCAGAAGATATCGTAACAGCAGTAGCAAGTATTATTGCTGCTGGTGAATATATTCAAAAAGATGTCCCCCGCTCTGTGGAAGAGGAGAGGGAATTTATACAAGAAATGATTAAAAAAGGGAACATGTATGTGGGAGTGGAACGGGAAGGAAGAGTAGTAGGAATCGGGAGAGTAATTAAGGGAGAAATAATTATGAAACGTCATACAGGTCTGTTTCGAACATGGCTCGCACAAGAAGCCCAAGGACTTGGCATAGGGAAGAAAATCATGGATTATACGGATATGTGGTGCGAACAGAATATTCGTAAGCTATGTTTGACTGTTTTTTCATCTAATAAAATAGCATTCCAATTATATAAAAAATACGGCTTTCATGAAGAAGGCACCCAAAAAGACCAAGCCTTTATAAATGGGGAATATGTAGACGAAATATGGATGGCCAAATTTTATAAAAATTAGTTTCCAATAATTTATAATGATAAAAAAGCTATTCTTAGTTATAATAAAGACTGCACAACAACACAACAACTCCTTTAAAACGTTTTAGCTTTCCTTCTTTATGGGGAAAGCTTTTTTTTTTGTATAACGAAATCCAGAATTAGTATATTAAGTGTTTGTTTGGAGAAAAGTAACAGTACTTAACTTACTGAGGTGCTTGTTCATGCCAAAAATATTGTCGGTCGGTACTGCTATTCCCAAATATTCGATTTCCCAAGATTCTGCAGTGGAATTTGCGAAAGAACTATTCGGAAACTCTTTCAAAGATATCAACAGGCTTTTAACGGTCTTTCAAAACGGACAAATCGAAAAACGTCACTTTGTTAATAATATTGAATGGTTTCAAGAAGCTCATTCCTTTGAAGAGAAAAATAATCTCTATATTACAGAAGCAGTATCTTATGGAGTTGAAGCGATAAAAGCATGTTTATCCAATACGAAAACGCTGCCAACCGTAGTTCCATATGAAGAAATAGAAGCAATTTTTTACATATCCACTACCGGAATGTCAACCCCTAGTGTGGAAGCAAGAATTATGAATATCCTGCCGATTACTCCATATACCAAAAGAATTCCAATATGGGGTCTTGGTTGTGCTGGAGGAGCAGCAGGCCTTTCAAGGGCCTATGAATATTGTAAAGCCTTTCCAAAAGCAAAGGTATTAATTTTATGTGTGGAGCTTTGCAGTTTAACCTTTCAGAAAGGTGATCTTTCCAAAAGTAATCTTATAGGAACTTCTCTCTTTGCAGATGGAATCGCCAGTGTGCTTGTGGGCGGAGACGAAGTGATAATTGAAGGAGATTGTTCTTACCCCAGCATACAAGGCACTCAATCGACATTGATGGAGGATTCTGAAGATGTTATGGGCTGGGAAATTAAAAATGATGGGTTATTTGTCGTTTTTTCGCGGGACATCCCTGAAATAATTTTAAATTGGTTATCACCAAATGTGCAGCGATTTTTAAACGTTCATAGAATAGAAAAAAGTGACTTAAATCATTTTGTTCTTCACCCAGGTGGTAAGAAGGTTTTAGACGCCTATGAAGCTTGTCTGGAAATGGAACAGTCTAAGCTCCAAACTTCTTTAAATGTGTTAAAGAATTTTGGAAATATGTCCTCTGTTACTGTCCTATATGTTTTAAAAGAAATTATGGAACAGGAAGCAAAAAAAGGGGATATAGGACTCGCAGGAGCTCTGGGTCCTGGCTTCAGCTCGGAACTGGTCCTATTAAAGTGGGAGTGAGAAAATGTTTACTGTTTTTTATCTATTTATAGTCATGCAAAGATTAGGAGAACTGAGGATAGCTAGGAAAAACGAAAAATGGATGAAAGATCAAGGCGCCTTAGAATTTGGAAGCAGTCATTACACTTACATGTTGCTGTTACATACTTCTTTTTTGATGAGTTTTTTACTAGAGGTACTTATTTTCAATAAAGAGATTAGTCCCGTTTGGTCCTCTATTCTTTTGCTTTTTATAGCCACACAGTTGCTCAGAATTTGGGCTATCCGATCACTAGGAAAGTATTGGAACACCAAAATTCTGATTGTTCCTGATGCGGTAGTAATTCAAAAAGGGCCATACCGCTTTTTGAGGCATCCAAACTATTTTATTGTCGGATTAGAAATTATTTTAATTCCCATCTTATTTCAAGCTTATGTAACGGCATTGATTTTCACTGTATTAAATATGTGGATGCTATCCATTAGAATTCCAATTGAAGAAGCAGCCTTATCAGAGACGACAAAGAACTATTCGGACTATATACAAGAAAAAAGCAGATTTCGACCTAAATTAAATAAAAATATTGAATGATAGTCATTGTCAATTAAAAGAAAATCTGATAAGATGATAATAATTATCAATTTCAATAAGGGAGATGGCCCGACCATGACATTTCTTTTTGCAGGTACAACGATTGTTGCCTATTCCATTCTTTTAAAAGTAGTACTACAACATACTTGTGAACCAAAACAAGCAAAATAAGAATTTATAAAGTCGTTAATCAGTAACTGTTTTTTTGGCGCTCGCCTATTTAAAGCGAGGTGGGTAGTATCTTCATACTACCTTTGAAATACATAACAAGATCCGTTTGCTAAGCAAGAGCATCGGGTCTTTTTTTGTACTTTTTTTCAACGATTGGTAAGCTCTAAAGGATTTTTTAGGATTGTAGTAGCAATAGGGCTTATTTTTAAAGTAGAATAGAAAGATAAGAACTAGACCATGACATCCAAGGGGAATTAATGATGGGTATAAATAAACCAATAGAGCGAAAACAACAAACCTATAAACAACTTTTTACAAAAACGACTATTATTTTAAAAGAATTACATAATAAAGGCGACCACACGAGTGCAAGAAAGGTAGCGGAATTAGCACAGAAAGTTATCGATCAAGATCTTACCATTGCTTTTTGCGGTCACTTTTCTGCTGGTAAATCATCATTTATCAATGAGATTTTGCAGGAATCCATCCTTCCGGCAAGCCCAATTCCCACTTCAGCAAATGTAGTTAAGATTCAAAAGGGAGAAGAAAGGGCACACGTATACTTTTTTGAGGGAGAGGCATTAGAAATCCTTCCCCCAGTTTTGTTTGAAAATGTGAAAGCTTACTGTAAAGATGGCGACCAGGTGGAGTCAGTATCCTATCAGTATCCTTTTACCAACTTACCGGATGATTTAATCGTATTAGATACACCCGGCGTTGATTCAACTGATGACGCCCACCGTGTTTCTACTGAATCGGCACTTCACCTAGCAGATGTAATTTTCTATGTGATGGATTACAATCATGTCCAATCGGAAGTGAATCTTAAATTCATAAAAGAATTACAGGATAAAGAAAAGAAGATTTACTTAGTTGTTAATCAAATAGATAAGCATCGTGAAGAAGAGATAGCTTTCGAAACGTATCAGAAAAGAATTCAAGAATCTTTTGCTGACTGGGGAATCGAGCCTGTAAGTCTTTATTATACAAGTCTAATGGAAGAGTCCCATCCTCTAAATGATGTGAAGATTGTTAAAGAAACGATTCAGTTATTAATAGATGAAAAGAAAAGATTATTACCGATTACAGTTGAAAGTGCACTACATCATATAGTAGAAGAGCATAAAAAATGGCTGATGGATTGTCATGAAGAAGAGCTAGAACAGCTTACTGCAATAGTGGAGGATTCACAGTCAGACTTTGCCGGTATTACTTCTGAACTTAAGGTGAAGAAAGAAGAGTGGCACAAGGTAGAAGCAGAAGGTAAGGAAAAGAAAGAAAACTTTATAAACGAAACGAACCGTATTTTAGAGAATGCCAATATCACCCCATTCGAAATGAGGGAGCTTGCTCAAAAGTACTTGGAATCCCAGCAAAAGGGCTTCAAAGTTGGCCTGCTATTTTCAGGAAAAAAGACTTTGGAAGAAAAAGAAGCTAGATTATCTGTGCTCATGGAAGATTTAACAGAACGTGTTGGAACGCAAATTGAGAAGTTCGTCCATGAACATATTTATACCTTTTTAAAAGAAAATGACTTATATCATCCTACGGTTTTTGAGCAGGTACAAAGTATTACGTTGGAGATTAACGAAGAGTTTGTCGCAGGACAAGTTAAATTTGGAGCGGGTGCCACAGGAGAGGCTGTACTTCAATACACAAAAGAGCTTGCCCAGGCAGTGAAATTAGATTATCGCAAAAAAGTACAACAGTTCATGGAAAAAGTTTTTGTACAGTTAGATGAGCTTCTGCTACAAAAAAATCAAAAAACTAAAAGTGAAATTGAGATTCTTGAAGGGCAGCATCAGGCATATCAAAAAATAAGCCATATTAAAATGAGCATAGAAGAAACCCTGGATCATTTATTTGCTGTTCTCTATGAGCAATCATCCGAAGAAGTATCGGAAATTTCTTCTCAACCAGACCTTATGGAGCAGTATTTAAAAAGGGTCTATACCCAAATCAACGGGGCTAATCTTTCCGTAAAAAAGGAGAGAATTAGCGGTAGTATGTCTGCAGAAGAGAAAAAAGCAGAGGCTCCACTCTCCCAGCAGCAGGAATTACTACATCCCAAATATATGTCCAAAGTACTTAACCAAGCAGCAACCTATATGAAAGATTTACATGGATTTCAGACAGTTATAGAGGATCTGAAGAAACGTGCGAATAAATTAGAAGATCAATCCTTTACTGTTGCACTTTTCGGTGCGTTTAGTGCTGGTAAGTCATCCTTTGCAAATGCCCTGCTTGGGGAAAACATCTTACCTGTATCACCTAATCCTACAACGGCTTCCATCAATAAAATTTCACCTGTTACTCCAGAGCGTCCGCATGGTACAGTATGTATTCAAATGAAAACAAGCGAACAGCTCCTTCTGGATGTGCAACAGGCTTTATCGTTCTTTAATAGCAGTATCGGAACAATGGAAGAGGCAAATACTGCAATAAAAAAAATCATCCAAAAAAATGCTCAGAAAGAGCTGCCTGCCAACATAAAGCCGCATTTCCACTTTCTAAAAGCTTTTAATAGTGGATGGGACCAGATGGAAACTCATTTAGGTTCGCTTTTGATGGTTTCCCTTGAAGAGTTCCCGGGATATGTAGCAGAAGAGGAGAAGTCATGTTTCGTTGAATGGATTGAAGTATTCTATGATTGTCCTCTGACCCAAGAAGGGTTAACACTTGTAGATACTCCAGGTGCTGATTCCATTAATGCACGGCATACAGATGTCGCCTTTGAATATATAAAAAATGCTGATGCTATTCTTTTTGTTACCTACTATCAACATGCTTTCTCTAAGGCAGACCGAGAATTTTTGATTCAACTTGGTCGCATAAAAGATGCATTCTCGCTTGATAAAATGTTCTTTTTAGTAAATGCTGCTGATCTTGCTCAGAATGAGGATGAACTAGAGCTGGTATGTTCTTATGTAGAGGAACAATTAATGCTATACGGAATTAGGAATCCACGTCTATTTCCTGTGTCAAGTCTGCTTGCATTAAAAGAAAAAGAAGGAAAAAGCTTTACCCATGCTTTCTTACCTAACTCCCTTATGGGCATATTTGAAAAGGAGTTTTTACATTTTATTCAGCATGACCTTGTGAGTATGAGTATACATGCTGCAAACCTTGAGATAAACCGAGCGGACGCTTTGTTAGAAAACTATATAAAAGAATCCAGATTGGGAAAAGAAGAGAAGGAGGCAAAACGAGAACTACTTCTTCAAAATAAAGTGAAAATAGAACATGTTCTCTCTGAGTATTCAATAGGAAGTTACCAGACACTGTTATCGAAAGAAGTGAAGGAACTGCTTTATTATGTTAAACACAGAACATTGCTGCGTTTCTCTGACTTTTTTAAAGAAGCTTTTAACCCTTCTGTCTTAAGAGATGATGGGAGAAATATCAAAGAACAACTCATTCTTTGTGTTAACGAATTCCTATCGGACATTTCCCTCAATCTTTCCCAAGAGGTTCGTGCCACTACTGTACGCTTAGAAAATTACTTGAGCAGTTCATTAAATAAGTGGCAGGAAGAGGTAGAAATACAGATGAAAAAAATAGAAGAGCAGCTATCTTTTTCACAACTAGATGTAGAGAACATCCAGTCTATGAAAGTGGAAGCAGAATTTCCTTCTATGTCCATAAAAGCAGAAAAACAAGCAATAAGTTATTACCGCAATGCCAAAGCATTCTTCGAGAAAAATGATAAGCAAAAACTGCAAGAGTTTCTTGAAATCCAAATTACTCCTTTAATGGATCAATATTTGGAGGTGAATGTGCAAGAACTGGATTCCCATTATCAAACAGAACTGCAACATTCCTTTGTTCAAGTAAAATCTGATTTAAAGCAGCAGCTAGAAGAGTACTTCAGAGGGATGCAAGCAGTACTAAGCGACACTAGTAACGTCGAAGAGCTTCAAGCAGTTCGTGAAAAAATGCAACTACTTAAAAGGTAGGATGATTACAAGATGACACAAGCGGTTCACACGCTCTTAGAACAGATGGAACAGGATTATAAAATTAAGATACTTTATGCCTGTGAAGCAGGAAGCAGAGCCTATGGTGTGGCAACCAGTGATAGTGACTATGACATTCGTATGATTTATGTTTCTCCTTTAAAGCGTTATCTTTCACTTAAAAGGGATGAAGATACCATCACTTATTTTAACAGTAAATGGGATATTCAGGGCTGGGATGTGCAAAAAGCACTAACTCTTGCACTAAAATCAAACCCTAGTTTATATGAATGGATGCAATCCCCAATCTGTTATATCAAAGAGCCTGCTTTTTTTGAAAATCTAAAGGGGGTTACAAGTGAATTTTCAACAAGAACACTTGCGGAGCATTATTGGAATATGGCAAGAAGAAATCACAAACTTTTTGATAAAAAAGGTGACCCTACATTTCTTTTTCACGCCCTTAGAGCAACCTTGATGGTAGAAAAGTTATTAGTTTTCTCTCCGCCTTCCATAAATGTAACATCCTTGGCAGAGAGTAGTTCTGTTTTTGATAAAACAGAGCTGCAGCAAATTCTTTCCGCAAAGTATTGCGATTTACACAATAATAAAGGTTTAAACAGCCTTTTAAACAAGATTTCTGTATACTTGCAAGAGATAGAAAAAGAAGTAAGTCTGTTGCCAAGTACAAGGCCAGCCTTTGAACATCTTAACGATCTTTTTTACAGGCAGCTTGGCATAAACTAAAGGGTGAGAATATGACAATTTCAAATCGCTTTCAAGTATGTGCAGCGTGTCAGCATTATCAGGTAATAAAATTAAACACACATAACGTTTACAGATGCAGCCGCTTAGGTTTTGAAACAAAACCGCATTATAAATTTAACTGTTGGAAGCCTAAGGAGAAAGTACTACAATTAATGAAAAGACAAGGAATTGTCTGGGAGGAGAACAGCAATGAGCGTACATAAGGCTATTAGTGAGCATTCCAAAAAACAGAACCAAATTGTATCAACTTTTTTAAATCTAGAGCAACAAAGAGAAACTTATATTGAAGAAGCAATTCTTAAATGCAAGCAAAACCAACCGTATACAACGGAGAAAATCAATAATGTAACTAGCAGAATAAATGAATTAGCAAAAAAGGGGATTGCACCTCAACGAAAGCTCGTTACAAAAGAAATGGTAGAGGAATATGTATTCAATAGCAATAAATAATTCGAGGAGGAAATCATGCGATTAATTGTCGAACCAAATTGGGTTAAGGATAATCTCGAGCAGCTTGTTATTATTGACTGCCGCTTCGACCTGAATGCTCCACACAAAGGACGCGAAAGCTATTTAAGTGAACATTTACCCAATGCCTACTATTTTGATTTAGTTCATGATCTTTCCGGAGAAAAGCAGAAACATGGCGGCAGGCATCCTTTACCTGACACTCAGCTTCTTAAGGAGAAATTGGAGATGGCAGGTGTAACGGATGATATAACGGTCGTATTGTACGACGATCAGAATAGTTCGATGGCCTCAAGACTTTGGTGGCTTTTGAATTACTATGGGCATAAAAATTCCTATGTACTCAATGGTGGATTTCAAGAATGGAAACGTCTTGGATATCCCCTTGAGTCCACCGTGCCACCCTCAGGTAAAAAAGGAGCGTTTACTCTAAAGCTGCAAAAGGACATGGTAGTTTCGGCTCCATATATTATTGATAAAATGCAATCTTTTGAACAAAGGGACAGCTATCTTATTGATTCCAGGGAAGAAAAAAGATACAAAGGTATAGAAGAACCAATCGATAATAAAGCCGGACATATTCCAGGTGCACTTCATTATTTCTGGATGGAGAATATTAATGATTCAGGCCGATGGAAAAACCAGCAGGAATTGGCCGATCGTTTTGCCGAACTCGATAAAAATAAGGAAGTTATTGTCTATTGCGGGTCTGGTGTCACTGCATGCCCCAACATTCTCGCTTTAAAAGAAGCAGGATTTTCTAATGTTAAGCTTTACTCTGGCAGTTGGAGTGATTGGATCAGCTGTGATGAAAATCCTATTGAATCATGTGAAAATAGATAAATATTACCTTTCATTAAATGACCCTTCCCATCACAAGCTAAAAAGGACCAAATTGTGATAGGGGGTTTTACGATGGGTCGTACAAAAAAAGGAAATGCAAACGCACAACGTAATAATAACGCTAAACAAAAAGGAACAATGGATTCAGAGTTTGGTTCCTATGCCGAATATGAAGCAGCGAAAATGACAAACAAGAAAAATCATTAGAAAAAGCCTGACCACTTCTTACAGGAGGAGGTCAGGCTTTTTTTTGATGGCTTTTCACAAGAGTGCAGGAAGTAAGTACATGAAAGGGCAGGAGCGCCCGTGGATAATGTATCTACAAGGGGGGAAGTAAGTACATGAAAAGGGGAGAAGTCAGCGGATGATGTACATGTCCGAGCAAAGTAAGTACATGAAAAGGGGAGAAGTCAGCGGATGATGTACATGTCCGAGCAAAGTAAGTACATGAAAAGGGGAGAAGTCAGCGGATGATGTACATTTCCGAGCAAAGTAAGTACATGAAAAGGAGAGTTGGTGCGGGATGATGTACATTCCCGAGCAAAGTAAGTACATGAAAAGGAGAGTTGGTGCGGGATGATGTACATTCCCGGGCAAAGTAAGTACATGAAAAGGGGAGAAGTCAGCGGATGATGTACATTCCCGGGCAAAGTAAGTACATGAAAATGAGAGAAATCGCGGGATGATGTACATTCCCGGGCAAAGTAAGTACATGAAAATGAGAGAAGTCGCCGGATGATGTACATTCCCGGGCAAAGTAAGTACATGAAAATGAGAGAAATCGCGGGATGATGTACATTCCCGGGCAAAGTAAGTACATGAAAATGAGAGAAATCGCGGGATGATGTACATTCCCGGGCAAAGTAAGTACATGAAAAGGGGAGAAGTCAGCGGATGATGTACATTCCCGAGCAAAGTAAGTACATGAAAAGGAGAGTTGGTGTGGGATGATGTACATTCCCGGGCAAAGTAAGTACATGAAAAGGGGAGAAGTCAGCGGAAGATGTACATTCCCGGGCAAAGTAAGTCCATGAAAAGGGGAGAAGTCAGCGGAAGATGTACATTCCCGGGCAAAGTAAGTCCATGAAAAGGGGAGAAGTCAGCGGAAGATGTACATTCCCGGGCAAAGTAAGTCCATGAAAAGGGGAGAAGTCAGCGGAAGATGTACATTCCCGGGCAAAGTAAGTCCATGAAAAGGGGAGAAGTCAGCGGAAGATGTACATTTCCGAGCAAAGTAAGTACATGAAAAGGTGAGAAGTGAGCGGATGATGTACATTCCCGGGCAAAGTAAGTACATGAAAATGAGAGAAATCGCGGGATGATGTACATTCCCGGGCAAAGTAAGTACATGAAAAGGGGAGAAGTCAGCGGATGATGTACATTCCCAGGCAAAGTAAGTACATGAAAAGGGGAGAAGTCAGCGGGTGATGTACATTCCCGAGCAAAGTAAGTACATGAAAAGCAAGAAAGCCCCCGGATGATGTACCAACAAAGGCAAAGTAAGGTCAAGAAAGCCGATTCTAAAAATAATAGTATAAAACCAATAAGTCCTAGAAGTTACCCCTTCCTTTTATTCCATAATCCTACCCTTATAAAGCCGCTAAAAATATGATATAATCAATTGCGCAACAACGAGAGGAGAAAATCTAATGAATAAAAAAGTTTTATTAATAGATGGCATGGCTTTGTTATTCCGTTCTTTTTTTGCTACATCTGTTTATAATCGTTTTATGTATACTTCAAGTGGTACCCCTACAAATGCCGTACAAGGATTTGTTAAGCATATGATTTCTTCTATGGAAGCATTTCAACCAACACATGTCGTTTGCTGTTGGGATATGGGAAGCAAAACCTTCCGTACTGAAATGTTCGATGAATATAAAGCAAATCGACCGGCAGCTCCACAAGAATTAATCCCTCAATTTGAACTTGTTAAAGAAGTAGTGTCGGCTTTTGATATCCCAAATATTGGACTGGCAGGTTATGAGGCCGATGATTGTCTTGGAACACTTGCAGAACAGTATAGTAAGGATGCTGAAGTTATTATTTTAACTGGCGACCAGGACGTGCTGCAGCTGATCACTCAAAATGTGACCGTTGCCTTGTTACTAAAAGGTTATGGTAACTACGAAGTGCTAGATGAAGATGGCTTCTATGGTAAAAAAGGTCTTACACCAAAGCAACTAATTGACCTGAAAGCTATTATGGGTGATAGCAGTGATAATTATCCTGGTGTGAAAGGTATTGGAGAGAAAACTGCATCAAAATTATTGATGGAATTTCATACGATAGAAGGAATTTTAGAAAATATGCACACCCTTACTAAAAGTCAGCAGAAAAAGTTTGAAGACGGTTTGGATTTACTTCACCTGTCCCGCGAACTAGCAACCATCAAATGTGATGTGCCTGTAACATGTGAGCTTCATGATGCGAGCATTTCGATTGACCGTGAAAAGGTATGGACTAAATTTGAAGAACTTGAGTTTACAAGTCTGCATAGTTTTGTGAATAAGGTCTGTTAACTAAAAGTAGCTGCTTCAAGTTAGATTCATATAGCTCATCGTTTGGGTAAAGAGAAGATGAAAATCTTCTCTTTATTTTTTGGTTAGATTTGTATTAGCTTTGCTTTAGTGCAATGTATTTTCGGGCTTTTACCACTTAACAGGAAAAGAGCACGATTGCGAGTGGTGCCAACTTACGTAAAAGTAACAATCCATGCGAAAACAGTTTTTAAAAGAGATCCTTACCTTTTTGTATTACTCTTTTTAGCGTTGTTCTCAAGTTGTGATTTAGGCTCTTCTGTAAATTCCGCGTCTTGACCATAGCCTTGCGGGTTAACACCGGGTGCTTTCTTCCCTCTATTTGCTGATTTGTTTCTGCTGCTCATTATTTTCACCCCCCTGTTTCCTTAGCTTTCCTTTTTGTAAGGAAAATATGTTGCATATAAGCTCCCCACATTTTGAAAACTAATGGGGAGGTGATTGAGAGTGAACAAAGCTTTAAAAATTGCATTAGCTGCTATAATCGTTGCACAAAGCTTAAAAATCCCAATTAAATATGCACGGACGGGAAGATGGGAATGGTCCACATTTTTTGAAACAGGTGGAATGCCAAGCTCCCATTCAGCAGGAGTCTCGGCATTAGCGGCATTTATTGCTGTAAAAAGAGGATTTAGAACCATTGATTTTGCTCTTTCTGCTATATTTGGTTTGATTGTGATGTATGACGCTCAAGGGGTTAGAAGGCAGACGGGGGAAATTACGCTCGCTGTAAATGACTTAGCTGAACAGCTGGACAGGCTCGAAGGAAAGCCGGATGAAAATGTTCATGACAAGATTGAAAAAAGATTGGAAGAACGTCTAGGGCACCAGCCCCAAGAGGTAATTGGTGGATCTTTATTTGGCATAACTCTAGGCTTACTAGGTGCTTTATTTCTGCCAACCAAGAAAAAAACACCATGGTTGGAAAAACTTTGGTAGGCATACGACAAATTTTGCGGTAAGATTATAGAAGGGATTGAATGCATAAGGATGGATTTTAATGAAAAATACATTAAGTACAGAAGAGTACCTTCAACAGCTTACCGCAAAAGGCTTTATTTTTAGAGAAGATTCTATTGGATTCATAGAATTTGGAAAAAATTACACGGACAGTTCCGACTATTTAGTAAACATTGCTATAGAGATTACTCTAAAAGCACAAAAACAGTTTGACGGCAGTTTTTTTGTTTCTTTGTTAGAAATGTTGAAAACAGAAAATATTCAAACAAAGGACTCTGCATTTCAACTGGCAAGGGAAAAAAACATCATCTAGAAGGACTTTCATGTTACATGGAAAGTCCTTTATTTATTTTTATGGATAGCTTTACGTGCGAGTTCGTCTGCAACTTTATTTTGCTTACTAGGTATCCATTTAATGAAGAACAAGTCAAAATCACCAATTAAATCTTGTGCATCTTTAAGGAGGGCGCGGTAGGCTGGTTTTTTCGCATGTCCTTTTTCAATAGCGCCTTCCACCGCCTGTGAGTCTGTTCGAAAAGAAACTATTCTGTAATTCTGTTTTTTACAAATAATAAGAGCCTGAATCAGGGCATGAAACTCTGCTTCGTGATTGGACATAGTTCCAAGTGGTATTGAATATTGTTCTGCTCCTCCATGTCCTTTGATAAAAACACCTGCTCCAGATGGTCCGGGATCTCCAGCACTCGCGCCATCAATATATACTTCAATCATTCTTTTCTCTCTCCTACCTAAGATAATAGTTCCCATCATAATTCAGGGCCTCTCGTGATAAGATAAGAATACACAACAACTCATCGTATGGAAAGAGAAAAAAGTAAGTAAGGTTACTGGCTTCTTATACAGGGTAAAGGGTTGGTAGGATCATTCAATATGTGATGAAGAGGAGCATAAAGGCTATGAAAGTAACGGTGGAATGGCATTATCATACCCCGAGGCATATCGAAACCATTTTTAGAAGCGAAGAAATGGACAGTAGGCTTGCATTAAGACTTGCTGAGGATATGGAAAAGACGGGGAGAGCAAAACAAATATATTTCTTTGATTTAAAAGGGGAAGAGTGGACCAAAAAAGAAATCCTAAAGTGGATCAAACAAAGTGAGACAGGTATTTCAGATGTTATTGCTTATTTTGATGGTGGATATGATGTGCAAACTAAGCTTGCCGGAATTGGAAATGTAGTCTATTATAATCAGAATAAAAAAGATTATCGATATCGAATTAATGCGCGCTTAGAAGAACTCGAATCTAACAACGAAGCAGAGTATGCAGCTTTTTATTATCTGGTTCAACAACTTGAGCATCTGGGAATAAAAGCCATGGATGTTACCTTCAAAGGGGATTCACTAGTGGTGCTTAATCAATTATCTGGAGAATGGCCATGTTATGACGAACTTTTTAATCGATGGTTGGATAAAATAGAAGAAAAACTAAAGGCTTTAAAGATAAAAGCTATCTACGAACCTGTTCAACGAAAAGAAAACGAAGAAGCAGATCGCCTGGCAAAGCAAGCGCTCGAAGGGACGCCCATTGAAAGCAATTTGCTTTTATAATTATAGGAGTGAAACACATGATCAATCGTAAAAAGATACTTATGGAAGTTGGTGAGATTTTAGACACATATTGTACAGAATGCTTAGTCAAGCAAACATTGCGAAAAGACTATGGGAAGAACCATGCACAGTCTTTTTGTATAAGTGAGTGTACAGTAGGTGCTGAAATAAAGAAACTTGGCGATCAACTTGTTCATAGAAAATAAAAATAACCGCCATAACAGGCGGTTATTTTTGTGCTTCGGAAAGCTGATGTTCTGTTTGTGCTAGTGTCTGTTCCGCGTTTTGAAGAAAATCGGTATCCAACCCTGTACCTTGGCTTTTTGCCTCATTCAATAAACTTCTTGCATTTGAAATGGCGCGCGCAGCATGCTCCATTGTTTCGGGATCTAAGCTCATGGTCGCAAAACCTACCATTTTTTCTGCCGATTGAATGGAAACTTCCACTTGCTTAAGATCATTATATCCTGTGTGAATATCGTCCGAATAATTGTCCATCGTTATCCCTCCTCTTATGTTAGAATCGGTAATTATAAAAGAAGATATGCATCCCGTAGAAATTTTTCCGAAGCCTGTTTTTTCTGCGTATGTTTCACTACCCTTTACAATCGTAAATTCCGTGTTCTTTTCTTGCTTATATGGAAAATTTCCTCATTGTTTCTGGTTAGTAGGTCATAAAAATACAGTGACAGACCTACCCACTTATCCTTTACAAAAAAACGTAAAAAAAAGAGGCTTAACCAGCCTCTTTCTTTTACGTTTTTATGGGGTTGTACTTATTTTTATAGTTTCGTTACGTTTTCAGCTTGTGGTCCGCGACTGCCTTCAACGATCTCGAAAGAAACTTCTTGTCCTTCTTCTAAAGACTTGAAGCCATCTCCTTGGATTGCAGAGAAGTGTACGAATACATCTTCGCCACCTTCAACTTCGATAAAACCGAAACCTTTTTCATTGTTAAACCATTTTACTTTACCGTTTTGCATTATTCATTTTCCTCCTAAAAATAGCGCACATCTAGTGCATTAAAAGTAGATTATCATCTTACCCTTTCTAAAATTAGAAAGCGGTTAAATGACACTTCCACTATACATTAATTACCCAATGAAGGTCAAGAATCTTGTAAGGAAAGAGTGCTAACCCTCAGGATTTTTCATAAGTTAAATAAAAAGGGGGAAGAGCGATGCTACGCACCAACTATCTAGGTAAGGAAGTTATTCTGCGTATTAAACCAAACATAAGGCTATACTCCTTAACGGAACAACGTATTTATGAAACCTTAGTAGATGCCATAGATGTTATCTACCATATGGAGTCATTTGCCGTTGTTGTGGATGACCAGTTTTGGATTGTAGGCGAAACACAACAAAGTGCCTATCCATTGATTACAATTTTAAATATCGTACCTGCACAAAATATTATCGAACTCTAATCTATACAAACAAGTGTTTTGCTTTTATAATAGTGGTAGGAAAAGAGGTCGCTCTTTTCCTGCCTTTATTTTGTTTAGAGTGGAGTGGAACATGTTGTGAAATTAATTATTGCCGAAAAACCTGATCAAGGATTAAAGCTTGCTGCCCCTTTTTCCTTTCAAAAGAAGGATGGTTATGTCGTAATACCTCCACAACCCTTATTTCCTGAAGGTGCATTTCTTACATGGGCGGTTGGCCATTTATGTGAACTACTATCGCCAGAAGAATATGATGCCTCATGGAAGCGCTGGTCCTTGCAAACCCTCCCTATATTACCCGATAGATTCCAACACAAAGTAACAAAATCAAAATGGAAGCAATTTAAAACAGTGAAAGAACTTGTTCACCGGAGAGAAGTGACTGAAATTATAATGGCTGGTGATGCAGAAAGGGAAGGAGAGGCAATCATTCGAATCATTCTTACGGTTGCTAAATGCTCTAAGCCATTAAAACGCTTATGGATTTCTTCTCTGACGCCAAACTCGGTAAAAAATGGTTTTGAGAACTTGTTAGAAGAACAAGAAACCAGAAATATTTATTATGAAGCCTTAAGCCGCTCTTGTGCCGACTGGCTTGTAGGGATGAATGCTTCAAGAGCCTATACACTATTGTTACAACAAAAGGGAGTATCCGATGTGTTCTCAACTGGTCGAGTACAAACACCGACTCTTGCGTTAATTGTGCAGCGTGAACTGGAGATTGAAAACTTTCAAGCTAAACCTTTTTGGGAAGTTCTTGCCACGTTTAATATTGACGGAAAGAATTACAATGGAAAATGGCATAAAGATGGAGAATCAAGACTTGAGGATCCCGAGCTTGCCAAAAAAATCGTTCAATTTTGTAAGGGAAGCTCAGCAAGAATTGATACAATTGAAAAAGAACGCAAGGAATTTCAGCCGCCTTTCCTTTTTAATCTTTCATCTTTACAGGCAACAGCAAATAGCTTGTATAAGTTTTCGCCACAAAAGACCTTGGAGATTGCCCAAAAGCTCTATGTAAAAGGAATTATATCCTATCCAAGGTCTGACTCGAGTTTTGTTACAAGAGAAGAAGCAGCCATGTTTCCGGAAACCTTGGAGAAACTAAGTCAGTTCGAGGCTTTCAAAGAATATTTTCCATTGCCTTTTAATTCGGTTATGACGAACAAACGTGTAGTAAACGAGAAGAAAGTTACCGATCACTATGCAATCATTCCAACAGAACAAGTCACAAATCCGGCTAAAATGTCCGGAGAAGAGGAAAAAATTTATTCTCTAATTGTGAAACGACTTATTTCAGCTCATTATGAGAAGGCTATCTTTGACTATACAACCATACATACACTTGTTGAAGAACGAGCCTCGTTCCTTTCGAAAGGCAAAGAAGAGGTACAGTCAGGGTGGCGGAAAGTGATCTATGGTAACAAAAAAGAGAAGGAAAGTGACGCAGAAGAACAAGACCTTCCTTCTTTACAGGACGGCGAAAAGGGAATTGTACAAGAAGTAAATGTAAAAGAAGGGAAAACCCAGCCTCCCAAAAGATACACAGAAGGTCAACTTATAACAGTAATGAAGACCGCAGGAAAGCATCTCGATGACGGAGAACTGACCAAGGTTCTGAAAAAAACAGAAGGTTTAGGTACAGAGGCGACGCGAGCGGGCATTATAGGAGTGTTAAAAGACCGTAAATATATTGAAGTGAAAAAAAATCAGGTTTTCGCCACCAATAAAGGAAAGGTCTTGATTCAATCAATTGGGCCAAGCATACTTGCCAGTCCCGAAATGACCGCCAAATGGGAACAGCGTCTGCACGAAATCGGCGAAGGAAAAGCTTCCCCTGAAGAATTTATGGAGCAGGCAAGGAAGCTATCTATGAAATTAATAGAAGACGCTAAAAACCAAAGTGAAGCATGGTCCTTTGACGGCATGGACCTTAGTGAGTTCAAACGAGAATATGGCAACAGAAAAGGCCGTGCATCCACTGGAACAAAAATAGGTAAATGCAAAAAATGTGATGGAGAAATAGTGGACAAAGGGACATTTTATGGCTGTTCAAACTACAGTACCTCCAAATGTAATTTCACCATCTCCAAAAAAATCTTAGGAAAATCGATTTCTGCTACCAATGCAAAAAAACTATTAACAGCAGGAAGAACGGACGAAATTAAAGGATTCAAAAAGGGAGAGAAAGTCTTTAATGCAGCTTTAGAGTGGAAAGAGGATAAAGTCCAATTTCTATTTGAGAAAAAATGATTAGGAAAACTAAATCACAATAAAAAATGCTCAGAGGTAATGATACTTTGAGCATTTTTTTATTTAGTATTTATTTAGGCTCTTTTCGCATTAAATTTAGAATAGCTTTTTAAGTTAAAGGCTTGTTAAACGCCGCTGTTGATTTGCAGGTACATGAAAAGCAAGCTTGGTGTAAGATGATGTACCAAAAACCGCGGAATAGGTACATGAAAATCAAGCTTGTTGTAGAATGATGTACTAGAAACCGAGAAACAGTACATGAAAAGCAAGCTTGGTGTAGAATGATGTACCAGAAACCGAGAAACAGGTACATGAAAAGTAAGGTTGGTGTAGCTTGATGTACCAGAAACCGAGAAACAGGTACATGAAAAGTAAGGTCGGTGTAGCTTGATGTACCAGAAAATGAGAAACCGGTACATGAAAAGCAAGCTCGGAGCAGAATGATGTACCAGAAACCGAGCAACAGGTACATGAAAAGTACGCGGGGTGTAGCTGGATGTACCAGAAACCGAGAAACAGGTACATGAAAAGTAAGGTCGGTGTAGCTTGATGTACCAGAAAATGAGAAACAGGTACATGAAAAGCAAGCTCGGAGCAGAATGATGTACCAGAAACCGAGGAACTAGTACAAGACATAGGCTTAATACAAGACAACGCACTCTTTTCACCGATTTACTCTTTTATTTATAAGTGACTGAGCCAAAAAAAACCGAGAATTTTAGCCCGGTTTTTCATAATCCTGGTCATCTCATCCAAATCCAACTAAATTTCTATTTTTGTTCTTCCATCAATCTAGCAATATCCTGTGAGTTGTAGGAAGTTTGGTTTTTCAACTGCTTGATAACCTTATTCTTTTTTTCGGTTGTGTGGTGCTGATTCAGCTTCCATTTTCCTTCTAGTTTTTCTACTTCGAGTTTAATTCCAACAATCCCGTTTAACATACTTTCTACTGTTTCGAGGTTGTCTTCCACTTTCCAAGGGTAGGAAAAATCCCTTTCATAAAAATCAGTAGCAAGCTTCAAGATTTCTTTTAATGGGTGGGGGTCTGTTATAATTTCTATTTTTCCATATACATGGGCACTTACATAGTTCCAGGTAGAAACGCTATTCGGTTCCTCATACCAGGAAGCGGAAATATATGCATGAGGCCCGGTGAATACTGCCAAGGCTGATTTACCTTTAAGCGATTTCCACTGTGGATTCGCTTTTGCCATGTGTGTGTAAAGCACTACATTATTATCTATCTCTTTTATAATAAAAGGAAGGTGTGTTGCTTTTTGTTCGCCATCATGCTCAGAAAACAAAATCCCAAAGCTGTGCTGTTCGATAAACTCAATTATTTCCTTTTGGTTGTCGTTTTTGAATTGTCTTGGTATGTACATATGGGCGTCACCTCTTTAATTTCCAAGTTAATATATATTATAAATCAAAATAAGGGGGAGGGGTGTTTATTTGACTTGGGACGTGACACTAAACTAACATTAAAAAAGCATGCGGCAATCAAGCCGCATGCTTACTTATTCATTGTAATTAAGTTAAAGCTCGGTCTTATCTGACTGATCTTTATTGCGCTTATTTCCTTTACTATTATCGCCTGGGATTTTCTCACTGTGCGTGATGCTGCCGCCAGTTGGACTATTTTGATTCTTGCTGCCGCCATGATTATTTTTCTTTGTCATTATAAACCGCTCCTTAAGAAAAAGTAGGTAACTGATCTAAATTGTTGGTAGGGTCACCGTCTGCATTGCCGCGAATATACATTTCTCCGTCTTTTCCCTTAAAAACGTTAGCCCCGAGGACTGCTCCTTGATTAACATATTGAATTGCCTCTTCATAGGAAAGGACTTGACCTGACGATGTTTTAAACTTCACAATATCCCCATCGCCGTTTTTTTGAACTGCTACAAAGGTTTCGCTCAACATCGCACACCTCCTTCTTCTACTCAAGATTATTATTTTCAAAAAAAGCATAAATATTCTTTAGCAGGAGTAGAGGAATATCACAGAAACATAGAGAAGTAAACTAAATTGAGAAAGGTAGGTTAAAAATTTGAAAACTTTTAATTGGAACAAGGAAACAGAAAAGCAATGGAATGAAAGGGCCGATTACTGGCATCAAAATAGTGAAAATATGTGGCTGAAAGGGAGCCGGAGTACCATTATTCCTTTTATAAAAGATAGACTCCAAGCAGGTTCATCTATTCTAGATGCAGGGTGCGGAGATGGATTTGGATCCTACTTACTGGCAGAGAATAATTACAAGGTCACAGGTATTGACATTGCTGAAAAGATGATAAATAGGGCGATCGAAAAAAGAGATCACCCTAATATCATCTTTAAACAGGGGGACTTAACAAAATTGCCTATTGAAAATGAGAATGTGGATGCTATCATGGCAATAAACTCTATAGAATGGGTGGAGCACCCTCTCGATGTGCTTGATGAGTTTCGCCGTATTACTAAAGAAAAGGGAATTCTTTTTCTCGGTTTGTTAGGTCCGACAGCTGGACCACGTGCTAATAGCTTTCCAAGGCTTTATGATCAAAAAGCGATATGTAATACCATGATGCCGTGGGAGTTTGAGCAGTTAGCTCAGGAAAACGGGTGGGAACTTTTGGATGGGATGCCCGTATATAAAGAGGAAGCAAAAAAGATTGATGACTCAGCGTTGCCACGTCATCTAAAGCAAGCGCTGACATTTATGTGGTTATTTATGCTACAAAAAAAATAGGGGGAATAGTTATGTCAAAGTACTCCATTGAACAGTTTGTTCAAAAAAGCAGACAAGAGGATAAAGGACAAGGTTTATTTGAATTGGAAACAGAAAGAATCTTAGAGATTAACTTAGACGGCGAAGTATGGACGAAAATGGGTTCGATGATTTCCTATGATGGAAAAATAAAATTTGAACGTGAAGGTATTCTGGAGCATGGCTTAGGGAGACTTGTAAAAAAAGCATTCACGGGCGAAGGATCACAGTTAATGAAAGCTACAGGAACAGGAAAACTGTATGTTGCCGACCAAGGAAAGAAAATTACAGTATTAGACCTTGAAGGGGAAAGTATCTTTATTAACGGTAATGACTTGCTGGCATTTCAAAAAGGACTAGATTGGGACATAAAGTTGATGAGAAGAATAGCAGGAATGATGGCAGGCGGATTATTTAATGTAAGGCTGGAAGGAGAAGGCTTAGTTGCTTTCACTTCCCATTATGAACCACTTACATTAATGGTGCACCCGGGTAAACCAATCTTCACTGATCCTAATGCTACCGTTGCGTGGTCCGGAAATCTGGAGCCAGAATTTGTTACAGACATCCAGTTGAAAACCTTCTTTGGACGAGGAAGTGGAGAATCCGTTCAAATGAAATTCTCCGGAAGCGGCTTTGTTGTCGTACAGCCATTTGAGGAAGTAGTTTTCGCTGAAGGAAATCAAGGGTAAAGCGGAAATTAACAGCGGCGTTTAACCTAGCCCTTTCATAAACTACAATACAGTAAAAAGGCACCATTAGGTGTCTTTTTATATGTAATGGCTTAGATGAATGGTTAAAGACCAATGTAATACCCACATTTCTTCTTCACCTACATAATAAACTCTCAGTACTAATAGGCAAGGATAAAAGTGGTACAATAACCATTATAAGAAAGTATTGATATTTGCAGGAGGTAAAGAGATGAAGAACACTAAAAAGGTTGTGCCGTCTGATATAGAGATTGCACAACAAGCAACGATGAAAAAGATCCATGAAATAGCAGATGATTTAGATATACAAGAAGAAGAGTTGGAATTATACGGTCGATACAAAGCTAAATTATCTTTGAATATGTTAGAAAGGCTACATAATAAAGAAAATGGCAAAGTCATCCTTGTAACAGCTATTAATCCAACACCAGCGGGTGAAGGGAAATCTACAGTTACGGTAGGACTGGGACAGGCACTAAAGAAGCTAGGAAAAAAATCGGTTATTGCAATGAGAGAACCATCATTAGGTCCAACTATGGGCATGAAGGGCGGTGCCACTGGTGGTGGCTATTCACAGGTTCTCCCAATGGAAGATATTAATCTGCATTTCACAGGGGATATCCACGCGATTACAACAGCTAACAATGCATTGGCAGCAATGATTGACAATCATATTCACCAAGGAAATGCCCTTCAAATTGACACAAGAAGAATCAGTTGGAAAAGGGTAATGGATTTAAATGATCGAGCACTACGGAAGGTGGTTGTCGGTTTAGGTGGTCCCTTTCAAGGAGTACCTAGAGAAGATGGCTTTGATATTACTGTTGCTTCTGAAATAATGGCAGTTTTTTGCTTAGCCAAGGATCTTAAAGATTTAAAGCAACGTTTAGCCAGAATAGTTGTTGCTTATGATGTACAGAAAAAACCAATAACGGTAAAAGAACTTAAAGTGGAAGGCGCACTTACTTTACTTTTAAAAGATGCATGTCAACCAAACTTGGTTCAAACATTGGAACATACACCAGCCATCATACATGGTGGACCTTTTGCGAATATTGCACACGGTTGTAATAGCGTCATTGCAACACAGATGGCTGCAAAGCTTGGAGACTATGTGGTTACCGAAGCAGGATTTGGTGCGGATCTAGGAGCGGAAAAATTCCTCCATATCAAAACCCCAGCATTAGGCTTCAGTCCAGAAGCAGTCGTTATTGTTGCTACAATAAGAGCATTGAAAATGCACGGAGGTGTACCAAAAGATAGGTTAAAAGATGAAAACGTAGAGGCACTGACCAAGGGTATTGCCAACTTGAAAAAACATGTAGAAACGATCGACAAGTTCGGATTGCCTTTTGTTGTGGCTTTAAATGAATTTGTAACTGACACAGAAACGGAAGTTCAGTTTGTTAAAGAGTGGTGCAAACAAAATGAAATCTCTATGTCATTGACACAAGTCTGGGAAAAAGGTGGAGAGGGTGGACTTGACCTAGCTAAACAAGTTCTCTCGCAAATTGAAAATAAGAAGACTGTTTTCACCCCGCTCTATCAAATGGAGGATTCTCTTGAAAATAAATTAGAAGTAATTGCAAAAGAAGTTTATGGAGCAAAGGGGATTGATCTTTTGCCCGCAGCTAAAAAGCAGCTACAGCAAATTGTTGGCGAAGGTTGGAGCAAACTTCCAATTTGTATGGCAAAAACTCAATACTCGCTATCGGACGATGCGACCAAGCTTGGAAGGCCAGAAGATTTTATTATAACCATCAGAGAGTTGAAGCCTTCAGTCGGTGCAGGTTTTATCGTTGCTCTTACCGGCAACATCATGACAATGCCAGGTCTTCCTAAACAGCCTGCAGCATTAGGAATGGATGTGGATGAAGAAGGAAAGGCTGTTGGGTTATTTTAAAAGGCTCTTTTTGTTTAGCTCTTTTCAAAATGCATGGCACGATGCAAAAAGCGCAAAAAAAGCATATCTAAAATAGACAAAGAAGGCTAAACCCCTTCATAATAGAAGAAAAAAGAGGTGAGAGGTTTGGGAATTTACGATTATTCTGCAAAAAATATAATGGGTAAGGAGATACCACTTAGTGAGTATCGCGATCATGTAATTCTTGTAGTGAATACTGCAAGCAAATGTGGGTTTACTCCTCAATTTGAGGAACTGGAAAAACTCTATAAAGAATACCAAAATCAAAAATTTGTTGTTTTGGGTTTTCCTTGTAATCAGTTTGGTAATCAGGAGCCAGGAAACGAAGAAGACATTAATGATTTTTGTCAGTTGAATTATGGTGTTTCCTTTCCGATGTTTGCAAAAGTTGACGTGAATGGGGAGGATACGCATCCACTTTTTGAATATCTAAAAGAGAATGCCAAAGGCTTGTTAGGTTCCAAAGCGGTAAAGTGGAATTTTACGAAATTCTTAGTAGATCGTAATGGAGAAGTGGTAGAACGAGTGGCATCTGCAACATCACCTTTAAAAATGAAAAGTGATATTGAAAACTTACTATAATAAATTTCGCTTAATGTTTACAATTGATTTGCTTTTAAACTCTATTAATACGTAGCATAAAGAAAAATCCTTTTTTGTTTTTTAAGAAAGGATTTTCTTTATTGTTATCGAATAAATAGTAATACTACTATTGTAAGAAAGGAGTGAAACGGTGAAAATAATAGACGCACATGTTCACTTTTCAAGAATAGGAAGTTTTCAGGATACAGCAACTCGACTATCCCACCTATCCTATACCTATGAGGGGCTCCTAAAAGAATGGAAAGAGAATCATGTGGTAGGCGGGGTAGCAATGGGAGTTACCGAAACAATACACAATGGTTTTCCGGATTATCAGAGTGAAACTCCCATGGGCCTTGATTTATCAGAGGCTATTCCCAGAAATTTAATATATTGTGTGGGAATAAACCCTTTTAAGATGAATGAAGAGAATATAAGGATGTTGGAAGAGGACATACAAAAACCAAATGTAGCGGGGATGAAAATATATTTAGGCTATTATCCATTTTATGCGTACGATGAGGTGTATAAGCCTGTCTATCAGCTTGCAACAAAGTATAATGTTCCTGTTGTATTTCACACAGGAGATACATATTCAGAAAGAGGATTATTAAAATACTCGCACCCTTTAACACTTGACGAAGTGGCAGTTGCGCATAGAGAAGTGACCTTTGTGATGGCCCATTTTGGTGATCCATGGGTGTTAGATGGGGCTGAAGTAGTGTATAAAAATCGAAATATGTTTGCGGATCTCTCAGGACTCATTGTAGGTACGGAGGAAGAAATAGACCGCCATAAACGTTCGCGATTTTTGAACCATCTTTTACATGCTTTAGATTACTGTGATCATTATGAAAAATTGATGTTTGGAACGGACTGGCCGCTTGTAGGTGTGAAAGCATATAGTAATTTCATTAAAGAAATTATTCCAGAGACTTTTCATCAGGCTGTCTTTTATGACACCGCTATAAAGGTTTTTCCGAAGTTAAAAGGAATTTTAGAAGATGACTAAAATAGAATAATTAATACATGAAATGAAATTGGGGGAATAACGATGGAGAAGATTGCATGGGTTACTGATAGTACGGCTTTTTTGGACGTGATGTTGACTAATCACCCTGACGTTTACAGCATACCGATGAACGTATATTTTGATGGAGAGGAGTATTTGGATGGGGTAACCTTATCACTGGAGGACTTTTACACAAAGCTAATATCAAGCCCGATACCACCTAAAACATCCCAGCCCTCAGTTGGCGCCTTTGTGGAGCTCTACAATAAACTTGCTGAGTCTTATGACAGAATTATCTCCGTTCATCTTTCGAGTCACCTGAGCGGTACAGTTTCTTCTAGTATGCAAGCAAAGGACCTTGTGGAGATTCCTGTTCATACAGTAGATTCGAAGGTTATTTCTTTCCCTATTTCAGCAATGGTGAAAAGAGGGATCGAACATTATGAGTCCGGAAGCACATTAGAAGAAACACTCGATTTGTTAAATGACCTATCTGATAAATGTGACATCTATGTTCTAATAGGAAGCCTAGAACAGCTTCATAGAAGTGGGAGGATGTCTGGAGTACAAAAACTTTTAGGTAGTATTTTGCAAATTAAACCTATTATTAGAATAGAGGATGGAAAACTTTCTGTCTTTGAAAAGGTACGTACAGAAAAGAAAGCGTTGTCAAAGATATTAGGGTATTTAGAAGAAGCTAATGCAAACTCTACTATTAAAGAATTATTTGTACTATGTGGGACAAATGTAGAGCAAGCAAATGAATTGGTAGAGGATCTTAGGAGAAAATATCCTCACATTCCGATAAATTCTTATCCACTTGCAACTTCCGTAGCTGTTCATGCAGGGGTAGACACGCTTGGTATCTCTTGGTATAACGAGTAAGTTTACTTATAAATTAATACGTATTGGATATCAGAGGTATTTAAAGGAAAAGCACCATTCAATTGATAGCCAATACTCATTAGGCGAGAAAGTGTTTCTGTGCATGAAGGACTTACTGGCTCTATGGGTGCATGATCACTTTTATAAATGGAGAGAAGTTCATCTGTCAGAAAGTTGCAACGAATAACAATAACATGAGTACCTATCCATGCAGTGCCAATTTTCGAATGATTTCGGTACAGCATCTAACTAACCTCCTATACGGCTGATTGCAAATGAGATAAAAAGATCCTCAATTGCAGTTAGCTTTTTTTATAGCTAAAAGCCCTGCTCTCTTAACATGTATATGTCCCCATTTGAAGAAGGTGAGAGAGAGATCCGACCCTCTTTATTATAGAAATTAAGGAAGACATGTTAAAATAGAAGCAGATAAAAAAGTTACAGATTAAAAAGGGGACCAAATTAGTGATAGAAACAGTGGAAGCGTTTGTACGTTCGAAGTTCCAAGATGACACAACCGGTCATGATTGGCATCATATTTTTAGAGTTAGAAAGCTCGCTTTACATATAGCCAAGCAGGAAGATGTAGATTCTTTGAAGGTAGAATTAATCGCTCTCCTTCATGATGTTATCGATGACAAACTGATATTAGATAAAGATGAGGCACATCAAGAAGTGGTTAGCTTATTACGAAACCTTGGGATGCAGGAAAAATATATAGAGGACATGATCCATATTATTGAGAATATAGGATACAAGGGTGGAAATGGTCTCGATCTACAATGTATGGAAAGTCGCATTGTTCAGGATGCAGATAGACTCGATGCTATTGGTGCAGTCGGCATTGCACGTACATTTATGTATTCAGGTGCCAAAAGCCAAGCAATGTACGATCCTGATATTCCTGTGCGTGATTCCATGAGTTATGAACAATACCGCAAAGAGAAATCAACAGCAATCAATCATTTCCACGAAAAACTTTTCTTGTTAAAAGAAACTTTACATACAAAAGCAGCAAAAGAAATTGCAGAAGAGCGTCATAAATATATGGAGAATTTTGTTGAACAATTTATGAAAGAATGGAATGAAATTTAACGATGAAAATGCTAATTGGGGATAACCTATCTAAAACATATGTAGAGAAAGTTCTACTACATTCTGTATCTTTTAGTATCCAGGAAAAAGAACGAGTAGGCTTGATTGGGGTCAACGGCACAGGAAAGTCTACTCTTCTTAAAATAATTGCTGGTATCGAGACAACAGACAACGGAACTATAACCACTTCAAACGACTATAGCATCGGTTTTTTGCCACAACAGCCAGAACTGAGTGATGAATTGACGGTTATGGAACAAATCTTTAGTAAAGATAGCCAGATGAATACAACGATAAAAAAGTACGAAGCTTGTTTAACTCAAGTGCAAGAAGATCCTACCAAGGAAGAACTTCATGAGGAGTTAACAACCCTACAGCAGCAAATGGATCAGCTGCAAGCCTGGGATGCAAGCGCCGATTCAAAAGCAATTTTGAACAAGCTTGGTATGAATGACGTCAGTCTTACTATAGGAAACCTTTCAGGTGGACAGAAAAAACGAGTAGCCCTAGCGCAAACCCTTATCGAGTCAGCGGATTTGCTGATTTTAGATGAGCCTACCAATCATCTTGATTTTGAAGCAATTGAATGGTTGGAGGATTACTTAAATAAATATCGAGGAGCAGTTCTCCTAGTAACACATGATCGGTACTTTCTTGATCGAGTAAGCAACAAAATCTTTGAACTTCATAACGGAGCACTATATTCCTACAATGGTAACTATGGTGATTATCTTGAAGCGAAGGCGATAAGACTTGAAGATATGGAAAAAACGGAAGCAAAGCAAAAGAGCCTATACCGTCAAGAGCTTGAATGGATGAGAAAAGGCGCGAAGGCTAGAACCACTAAGCAAAAAGCTAGAATTAAGCGTTTTGAAGATCTTGATGAAAAGGTATCTTCCTCTACTGGTTCGGCAGACTTAGAGCTGATAACAGGTTCAGCAAGACTTGGGAAAAAAGTGATGGAACTTAAAGAAGTAAGTCTTCAGTTTGGCGAAAAAATTATTTTAGACCATGCTAACCTGTTAATTAAACAAAAAGATCGGATTGGTATTGTAGGACCTAATGGAGTAGGAAAGTCTAGTCTATTGAATCTTCTAGTTGGTAAGATAAAGCCAGATCACGGGGAACTTGATACCGGAGTTACGGTTAAAGTTGGTTATTATACGCAAGAACAGGAAGAAATGAATTTAGACCAACGAATGATTGAGTATGTCAAAGAAGAAGCGGAAGTTATTAAAAGCGAGGATGGTGGCCATATAAGTGCTTCGCAGCTGTTAGAACGCTTTTTGTTTCCTTCTTCATCGCATGGTACACCAATAAGAAAATTATCGGGCGGAGAGCGAAAAAGACTTTATTTGCTTAGAATCTTAATGTCCCAACCCAATGTACTGCTACTAGATGAGCCCACCAATGATTTAGATACGGAAACATTGACTATTCTAGAAGCTTACTTAGAAGAATTTCCTGGTGTGGTTATTACTGTATCCCATGATCGTTATTTTCTTGATAAAGTAGTAGATGAACTTGTAATTCTAGAAGGTAAAGGAACATTAAAACGTATTTTTGGCGAGTATTCTGATTACGTTATGGATCAGCAACGTAAGCGTCAGGAAGAAAAACAGTTAGAGCAGTCTGTGAAAGAAAATCAGCTGTCTCGCTCAAAGTCCAAATCTCTAAAGCTGAGTTACCAGGAACAAAAGGATTGGGAGACTATAGAGGAAAGAATTATGCTGGTGGAAGAAAAACTCGAAACAATCGAAAGCGAAATCGCAAAAGCGGGAAGCGATTACGAGCAAGTAAGCAAGAGGTTAAAAGAACAGGAAGATAATAACGAGCTGCTACAAGAACTGATGAAAAGATGGGAAGAACTCTGTGAAAAAGTGGAAAAGATAAATGCCCAAGATTAAAACTAATTAATTTAAAGAGACATATTCTTGTGCTACCATTAAACAAGAGATGATTATTTCGTTTATATTCAAGTTAAAGATAAGTTTTGGTAATAGTGTCTCTCTAGCTGATAGTTGGAGTAAAAGGCTCCAGTACCGCCCAACGGAAAGAGCAGCCTTTTACGGAAATCAACAGCGTTGTTAAACATAGCCTTGAAAAGGAGTGATTCTCATGAAAATAAAAGCAATTGAACCTACCCCAAGTCCGAATACAATGAAAGTCATTCTAAGCGAAGAATTACCTGCAGGGGCAAGGAATAATTATTCACTGAACAATAGTTCTCAAGCACCAGAAATCGTTCAGGAAATCTTACAAATTGATGGGGTCAAAGGTGTCTATCATGTTGCAGATTTTCTTGCAGTAGAGCGTAATGCCCGTTTTGATTGGAAAGGGATTCTAGCGGATGTGAGAAAAGCCTTTGGAGAAACAGAAGAAAACAGTGCAGACAAAGGTGGTAGTCCTTATGCAGGCTTCGGGGAAGTAAAGGTTTTTCTTCAAATATTCCAGGGTATTCCGATGCAAGTGAAGCTAACTGATGGAGAACAAGAAAAACGTGTGGGTTTACCTGAACGGTTTATGAATACTATTTTAACTGCACAAGCTAATCAGGATAATGTTGTTTTAGAACGTGAATGGAAAGAACACGGTGTACGTTATGGAGAGCTGGATGCAGTAGGTAATGAAATAGTAGAAGAAATTTCTGCTACATATACGGAAGAAAGATTACAGAAAATGGTGAAACAGCAAGCTGCAGGGCAACAGGATAATGCAATCAAGCCTAAGCAACGCTATAAAGTAACAATGGAGATGCTTGAGGACCCTGATTGGTCTAAGAGATTTGCAGCCCTGGATCAGATGGATCCGACAGAAGAGGATATTCCTGTACTAGCAAAAGCGCTTGAAGATGAAAAGGGCTCGATTCGCCGTTTGGCTACGGTTTATTTTGGGATGCTGGAAGAATCAGATATACTCTCTTACCTAACTAAAGCCCTCCAAGACAAGTCGGTTACGGTCAGAAGAACGGCTGGAGATTGCCTCTCTGATTTAGGAGATAAAGCAGCAATGCCTGCTATGATTGACGCATTAAAAGATAAAAATAAGCTTGTTCGCTGGAGAGCGGCAATGTTCTTATATGAGGTGGGAGATGAGAGTGCCTTAGCTGCACTCCACGAAGCGGAAGATGATCAGGAATTTGAAGTTAGCATGCAAGTAAAAATGGCAATCCAACGTATCGAAGGTGGAGAAGAAGCAAAAGGTTCTGTCTGGAAGCAAATGACTGAACGTAACAATTAGGAGGAGGAAATAATAATGTCGATGGCTTATGAAGAATACATGCAGCAATTAGTAAAACCAATGAGAGATGAGTTAACAAGAGCAGGATTTCAGGAGTTAAGAACAAGTGAAGCAGTCGAATCTTTCTTTGAAACGGTAGAAGGAACAACTTTAGTTGTTGTGAATTCTGTTTGTGGTTGTGCTGCAGGGTTAGCACGTCCGTCAGCAACGCAAGCTATCTTGCAGGGAGAAAAAGCACCTGATCATCTTGTCACCGTTTTTGCAGGTCAAGATAAAGAAGCTACAAGTAAGATGAGAGAAGCTTTTGGGGATATCCCACCATCCTCTCCTTCAATGGCAATACTAAAGGGGAAAGAAGTGGTTCATTTTATCCATCGTCATGATATCGAAGGAAATTCGATGGAAAATATTATGACAAATCTTCAAGAAGCATTTGAGAAAAACTGTTAGAAAGATATGAATCAAAGGATGTGTACATGAAGGTGCGCATCCTTTTAAATTTAATAGATGCTCAAGGAGAAATATTATGATTGTCACTACAGCAGGTAGAAGCGATAATGCGATGATAAATTTTGCTACTCAAGTTGCAAATGATTTGAATGTAGCTTATTTTCCCCGTAATAAAAAATCTATACCGATGCTGCAGTTAGAATACAATGAGGATATTTTAGTTATAGGGAAAGTCCGGTTTGAATGGTATCAAATTGGTCAGGAGAACCCTATCTTTTTTCATCCTAACAGTGCGGCATTTCGAGCAAAAAGGTGGTATGCAGGAGAAATCGAGCCTTTTTTACAAGCTACCGGTTTGAAAACAGGGATGCGTTTTTTAGATTGCACACTTGGCCTTGGCTCTGACAGTATAATCGCCAGTCTCGCAACAGGTGATAATGGAAGAGTAACGGGAATAGAAGAGAATCGATTTCTTGCTTACCTTGTCCAAACAGGCTTAAAGATGTGGAAAATGGAAAATGAAAAAACACAGAATGCCATGCAACGAATAGAAGTTATTCAAGGAAATCATCTGGATATTTTAATTAAGCTTCCAAACAACAGCTATGATGTCGTCTATTTTGACCCAATGTTCGAAAAAAAGATAGAGGAATCCTCCGGGATAAAGTCTATAAGAAGAGTGGTTCATTATGAGGATATACAGGAATATGCGATAACAGAAGCCAAAAGGGTTGCGAACAAACGAGTGGTCCTAAAAGATCAGTGGCAAAGTGAGCGGTTTCAACAGCACGGTTTTAAAACAATTAAACGCAAGACAGCCAAATTTCATTACGGGTTTTGGGAGAAAATTTAATTGTGTTGGGCATCCTAATATTGAAAATACAGCAGATTTCTTGCTGTAGAATTTATAGTAGGAGGTTAAGGTATATGAGTAAACCAAGAAAAAAACCAGGAAGTGTAGGTTTATCCTCTCCAGAACTAGAAGGTCAAGGTACTACTAGTTACAGTAAAGTCGACGGCTCTCCACGTGATTCAAGTAGAAAAAGTACGAAGCGCAGCTAAATAAAGAACACAATCAATAAAAAGAACTCGTGCAGGTATCAGCTACCACACGAGTTCTTTTTTTCAATCAGCTACACATAAATAAGTTAAAATTCCCAATGTTACAAAAGAAGTGATGATTAATAATACATCAGCCATTTATACAACCTCCATTAAGCACTTTAATTGCAATTCGATTCGTTTAGCGTAATTTTATATGTACTTTGATAACGCTTTTCTTAATATTAACAAAAAAAGCTAAATAAATGAACTAAAATATATTAACATTATAAAAGTTCTCAAAGAATTAGGAAAAAGGAATCATAATTTATAAATAAACCTTGAATTGATATAATTTTCTTACATTTATGATATACTAGAATTGCTTTCAAAATCAACATATCTACATAAAAGAAAGGTAGATTACCATGCCGAAATGGTTAAAGAAATCTTTAGTTGTCCTCATAACTGCGTTGACGTTCGGTACTGTTTCACCACCTGCCTATTTATTTGCCGATGAAACTTCTGATGATACGAATTTCAGTGATATAAAAGACAATGAAATTGATAGTTTTGCATCAGGAATATATGAATCTATTGATAATCAAGTTACCCAAGAAGCGTTCTTAACTTTCGCAGTAGAACAAGCGAAACTTCAGAGCATGACGAAATTCGGTACAAAAATAGCTCCAGTAATAGAAGACGAATTTCAAGATGTTATATTCCCTAAAATGGAAGAGGTAATTACAACCCTTGCACTAGAACACCCAACAGAGGATCTAAGCAATTTAACCATATCCGAATCACCTACAGGTGGAGACAGTGAAAAGATCTTTCACATCTATCATACTGTTTCGGGGCAAGATGTCGTTCGCTTTCATGTAAGAAAAGACAACCCGCCGAAAGAAGGATATTGGTTTAATTTTCACTACCACACTTACCACGATCAGTTTCAGGAGCACCATGTACTAGGCTCCATCTTTTGGGCCAAAAACATGCCACCCAAATGGTTAAGTTAGGTGGAGTAAGTTTTTAAATAAGCCTAAACATAAGTGGATCTACTCTTATGAGCAAGCTGTTCTACTTTTTCTACTTATTCCAAATAAATTATTAAACATTATAAAAAGCAGGTAAATTCCAAACCGAATTTACCTGCTTTTTTTGGCTTTGTTAAAGATTAGTGTTGATAATAGTACTTCTCTAGCGATAATTAGAGCATAATGCCCGAAACTCCACGTCCGGGGTGGCAGGCTAGAGATCCCCGAAGCAGGCGCAGAGGTGGAGGCTCCGCCACCGCCACCGCAACGTGGAACGGTTATCTTTTGCGGAAATCAACGGTGGTGTTTTGCAGAGCCTTTTTTTGAAATTTAAGTTTAGCTTCCTACTTTTTCATCGACCAAATTGGAAATATTTTATTACCCTTTTTAACTCTTTATTAAACCTTTTTTACAAAAATATCATTTAAATTACAAAGGAAAAATGATATAGTAGATTTATATTATCAGAAAATTAGAATTTTAGGGCTGGAGCAACTCAGATTTTACAGCATGAGAGGGCGATGGAATATGAATAGACGTGTTTTGGCTGTCGCAATTTTATTAACATTTACCATATTTCCAGTCTATTGGAAAGTTTATGCAAGTATTGATGCTATTCAACTTAAAAGCTATCATTCTCCTTTACTTGAAAGCTACCTTAGTGAGCTTCCTAACCGAGAGTTAATGAACAGCTTAGTGTATCTTCCTGCTAGCGAATTTTCCGAAGAGGAAGCAGCGCAGATGATTCATCGAGTGTCCAAAATACCTGCTCCAATTTTAAATGTCCTTGTTAATCAGAATGTTCACCTTTATCTTTTTAAGGGCAATCTGACAGATGTTCAAGGCTTTGAACATCTACAAGGTGATAAACCACGGGGCTACAGTGCGAAAGGATCTAACTGGGAGAATGTACCCGGTATTGGAGGATCAAAGCTGGTATTAGCAAAAATAGGTCACAGTAACAAAGGCATGGGTCACGGCTCGGCTAATTTGGAGTTGCACGAGCTTGCTCATTCTATCGATCGGTATGTTTTGGGAAATGTGCGTTTAAACCAAACCTATTTAAGTATTTGGAAAGAGGAAGCGCACCTCCTATTCCCTGAAAAGCAATATTTTTTGCATTTTCCTGAGGAGTACTTTGCAGAGGTATTTGCGATGTATTATTTAAATGAAAAGTCTCGATTTGAAATAGCTAAAAATGCACCCAAGACGTTCCTTTTCTTAAAAAATCTTGAGGTTGCTCCTATCACGAAAGAAATACTTCTCACAGAAATCCGTCATTAAAGCATTTTCCTTTATAAGGAATGCTTTTTTTCATGAGTCAAATCAACTGCCTACTGCTTTAATATGGTAGAATAGAAAGGTCGATTATAGCATATGAGGTGAAGAAATGAAGCAATATTTAGATCTTAGTCAACATATTTTACATAATGGAACAAAAAAAGAAGATAGAACTGGTACAGGCACGTTAAGCACATTTGGGTATCAAATGCGCTATAACCTTAGTGAAGGGTTCCCTTTAGTTACCACAAAAAAAATACACCTTAAATCAATTATCCATGAGTTACTTTGGTTTCTCAGTGGCGATACGAACGTCAAATACCTCCAGGAGAATGGCGTCCGCATTTGGAACGAATGGGCGGATGAAAATGGCGACCTTGGCCCTGTCTACGGATTTCAATGGAGATCATGGCCAACACCTGATGGTCAATCAATAGACCAAATTACCAAAGTGATTGATCAGATAAAAAACACCCCGGATTCTAGAAGAATGATAGTATCAGCATGGAATGTTGCTAACGTAGACTCTATGGCTCTTCCTCCGTGTCATACAATGTTTCAGTTCTATGTTGCAGAAGGAAAGTTGTCGTGCCAGTTATATCAGAGATCTGCTGATGTTTTCCTTGGGGTGCCATTTAATATCGCATCCTATGCTTTATTAACAATGATGATAGCGCAGGTATGTGACCTCGAACCTGGTGATTTTGTTCATACTCTGGGTGATGCCCATATCTATTCCAATCATATCGAACAAGTCAAATTACAGCTTAGCAGAGAACCTAAGCAATTGCCGAGAATGGAAATCAACAAAGAGGTCACTTCTATATTTGACTTTAAATTTGAGGATTTTAACCTGGTAGGCTATGACCCGCATCCACTTATTAAAGGGGTTGTAAGTGTATGATTTCTGTTATTGTAGCAACCGATAGAAATGGGCTAATTGGAAATGGTAATAAGATGCCATGGAGGATACCTGCGGACCTTGCTTATTTTAAGAGAGTGACAACAGGATCGACGGTTGTGATGGGAAGAAAAACTTTCGAATCTATCGGAAAACCGCTTCCGAATAGAAAAAATATCATACTGACCAGAGACAGCAGGGTAATGATAGATGGCTGTGAAACGGTTACATCCATGGATATGCTAAAAGACTGGATTTCAATTGAAGAAGAAATTTTCGTCATGGGCGGAGGGGAAATATACAAGCAAGCACTTCCTTTTGCGAACACCTTATATCTAACTTATATTGACGAAGAGTTTGATGGAGATACCTATTTCCCTTCATTAGTTAATGGTGAATGGGAGTTGCTTTCAAGTGAAAAGGGAGTTAAAAATGAAAGCAACCCATATGATTATTATTTTAAAGTATATAAAAGAGTAGAATCTACTGCTTAGGGGAGAAAAGAATGATAAGAACAGCTTGGTGGTTTGTCTTCTTTTTTGGTTATTTATTGTATAGCCTGCCAACCATTAAAAGAGTGAAAAATTTAGACTCGGACATACCAACAGAAAAAAGAGATGCTATAATTCATCAAAAACCAAAAACCTGGGCTAAGCGATTAGTAGAAATAACTGGGTCTAATATTAATGTTATCGGGGAAGAGAAAATCCCAAAAGGTGCAGTTCTATTTGTTAGCAATCATCAGGGAAACTTTGATGTTCCCATTTTGATTGGCTTCCTGGAAAAGCCTTTAGGATTTATTTCAAAAGTAGAGGTAAAAAAAATTCCATTTATACCTAGATGGATGGAAGCGATGAATTGTGTGTTTATTGATCGAAGTGATAGAAGAAAAGCAGTTCAATCCATACGCGATGGCATTGCGACCTTAAAAAAAGGCCATTCCCTAGTGATTTTTCCTGAAGGCACTCGAAGCAAAGGGGAGTCAATGGGAGAATTCAAGAAGGGTGGCTTAAAGCTTGCTACTGAGAGCAGAGTGCCTGTTGTCCCGATTTCCATCTCTGGTTCCTATAAAATTATGGAAGAAAGTAAATTCGGCTTTAAACCAAGTAATGTTACCATTACAATAGGAGACCCGATTTTCTTTTCAGAAGATGATAAAATTGATGCAAACGAGCTAAATATTACAGTTCAAAAGATGATTCAAAACAATTTATAAACTTAAGCCTTTTAAAAAGAAGCCAAGCCTTTGGAGTGGCTTCTTTCTTCATATGAAGATTATTCTAAGGTGTTTGCCAATATGTGCTTGTTTGATATATTAAGTACTAAAGGGGATGAAAATATGATAAAAGTTATTAAAAATATTCAAATGTATGCGCCTGAAAATCTTGGAACACAAGACGTTTTACTTATTGGAAGCAAAATAGGAGCAATAGAGAAAGAGATTACTCTTCAAACTAATTATAAGAATGTAGAAGTTATAGACGGTACTGGAAAATTACTAGTTCCAGGCTTTATTGATAGTCATGTTCACATCACCGGTGGAGGTGGAGAAGGTAGCTATCATACGCGAACACCGGAACTGAAGTTAACAGACGCTACGACTAGTGGCATAACGACCATTGTAGGTGTGCTTGGAACGGATGGAACAACAAGAACAATGGGAAACCTTGTCGCAAAGGCTCGTGGGTTAGAAGAGGAAGGGATAACGTGCTTTGTGCACACAGGATCTTATCAAGTTCCAGTAAAAACTTTAACAGATACAATTGAGAATGACCTTATTCTTATCGATAAGATTATCGGTGTGGGAGAAATCGCGATAGCTGATCACCGTTCTTCACAACCTACATTAAATGAAATAGCCAAAATAGCTGCAAGTGCAAGGGTTGGAGGAATGCTTTCTGGTAAAGGAGGAATTGTAAATATTCACGTAGGAGATAGTCCGACGAAGCTATCATTAATAGAAAGGGTAGTGGACGAAACGGATATTCCTATTAGTCAATTCTATCCCACTCACATTAATAGAAATAGAGGTCTATTTGAGGCAGGAATAGGCTACGCAAAAAGAGGCGGCTATGTGGATTTTACAACAAGTACGGTTCAGAATTTTCTTGATAATGGGGAAGTCACTTGCAACCATGGTCTTAAAGAGATGCTTGATTCAGGTGTTCCAATCGATCAGATCACCTTTACTTCAGACGGACAAGCGAGCCTACCGGAATTTAACAAAACAGGGGAGCTTATTGGACTTCAGGTCGGACAAGTACGTTCATTATATCAAGCAGTTAGAAAGGCTGTTCTCGAAGAAAACATTCCACTTGAAATTGCTATAAGAGTAATTACTCAGAATCCGGCAAAAATATTAAAGCTTGGAAATAAAGGGACTATTTCAATTGGAAAAGACGCAGATCTTGTTATATTAGACCAAGATACCTTAAACATTCAGACCGTGATTGCCAAAGGAAAGGTAATGGTCCTAAATGGAAAAGTACTAGTGAAAGGTACATTTGAAGAATAAAAAAGGAGGTAATCCATATGTGTGGAAGGTTTTCCTTAACTACAGAACTACATAAACTAGAAGAACGATTTTTTATAGAAAATATTCAAAGTCTAGATTACGAAATAAGTTATAATGTCGCTCCTGCTCAACAGGTCCTTTCATTAGTGGAAGGATCTACTTTTGGTAAAAAAAGGGCGGGCTTTTTGCAATGGGGACTTATCCCAAGTTGGTCAAAGGACAAGCGTATCGGAAGTAAAATGATCAATGCAAGGGCAGAAACCTTACAGGAAAAAGTAAGCTTTCGCAATCTTTTAGAAAGAAGGAGATGCCTCATTATAGCAGATAGCTTTTATGAGTGGAAGCTGGTGGAGGGAAAAAAACAACCGGTCAGGTTTGTAATGAAAAATGGTGAACCATTTGCTTTTGCGGGACTATGGGATCGATGGAATAAAGGTGAAGAAGAAATTGTAAGTTGTACAGTCATTACAACCATCCCCAATAGCCTAGTGGATAAGGTACATAACCGAATGCCAGCAATATTAAAGAAAGAACACGAAAGTATGTGGATTGAACAGAAACAAAAGGACCTTTCCCAATTAGCATCGCTACTAACTCCTTTTGACGAGAATTTAATGGAATCCTATCTTGTTTCGTCCGAGATAAATTCCCCAAAAAACAATTATTCCAGCTGTATTGAGCCCCTGTAAAATGTTGCTTTTTGTCTAAAGAAAGAGTAGCATTTTTATAGAAATTTCGGGTATAATAAATGTAATCGGGTGAAAAAAGAGGATTGATATTTTGCTATGGAAAAGCCTAGAGTTCACGGTTGAAAAGGGACAGAAGGTAAAAGTCATTGAAATTCCAGTACTGGAGGACGATAGCACATATCACTTTATGGTTCGTGTAAGGCTTCAAGCTTTTTTATCGAAAATACTATCAGAGAAAGAACCGAAACCAGTCTATTCCTTTCGAGAGTATCTTCAAAAAGTATTAAAGTGGCCAGATTATTGTAAAGTAGTTAAGACAGACATTTTAAAAAGTAATGCTTAAACCAGCACTATGTGATAATATGGACAGGGAAAAAATATCCCTGTTATTTTTTTTGCATTAATACAGAATTAAAACATTCTGTGACAAAATCTGTGACAAAACCAATTTACATATGAAAAATTATGATAATTTTGTTTGAACAAGCGAAAGATGTAGGTATAATAAAATATAAGGCTATATTGGGGAAGTGAATTTATGACAAATGTAAAAATAGTAACAGATTCTACACTGGATATCGATCAATCCATTATTGATGAATTAGACATTAAAATAGTACCTTTATCCATTCTTATCGATGGGAATTCATACATAGACAGGTTTGGCATTAAGCCGGATGAATTTATGGGAAAAATGAAAACTTCCAAAGAACTGCCTAAGAGTTCCCAACCTTCAGTTGGTACGTTTGTAGAAACTTATAATGAATTAGGGAAAAATGGAAGCAAAATCTTATCTATCCATATGACTGGAGGGATGAGTGGTACGGTTTCTTCAGCGGAAAGTGCGGCGCAAATATCTGAAGCAGATGTGACCGTAATAGACTCTCGTTTTATTTCCTTTGCCCTTTCTTTTCAAGTGGTAGAAGCTGCAAAAATGGCGAAGAACGGAAAGTCAGTTGAGGAAATACTCGATAGAATTGAATCAATTCGTGATAATACCGATCTCTATATTATGGTAGATACATTAGAGAACTTAGTAAAAGGTGGCCGCATTGGTCGAGGGAAGGCTCTATTAGGCTCAATGCTTAACATAAAGCCGATTGCTTCTCTTGCAGATGGAGTATACACACCTGTTAACAAAGTTCGAAGCCACTCACAAGTGATCAAATTTTTTACCAAACAATTTAAAGAAGATGTTGCAGGAAAAACAGTTAAAAGTGTTGGAATTGCCCATGCAGGATGTTTAAAGCTTGCAGAAACCTTAAAAGATTCCCTAAAAGAGGTATCTGGATTTGAAGACACACAAATTTCCTTTACCACACCTGTCATCTCTACTCACACAGGACCAGGCGCATTAGCGTTGATGTATTTTGCGGAATAAGAAAATAAAATAAAATATGCTAAAAATTAAGACTGTAGGCAATCTCGATGGATATCGAATCTGCCTACAGTCTTTTCGTTTTATTTCTTTCAGGACCTGAGTAGGTAAGGAAGTACATTCAATTTAAAGGCTATCGGAACCATTCTTTCAATACTCTTTTTAGTACAACAGTTTCTCAAAAATATTCTCAGATTCTGTATTAAATTTAATCTGAGGGCGGCATTGGAGTGGGCGTAGGAGTAGAAAAGCCCTCCTTATAGAGATCATCTATCAATGTTCTGATTTCCTTTATAGACTTGCCTTCCTTGTACTCCAGGACGGAAGTAGCAGCTATTTCTAGGCATACGCCACATCGTGTACCATGGTCATCCCATTCAATTGTTCCATCTTCATTAACTTCATGCACAAAGCATTCAAAACTGCTTTTATGTCCAACCGACGTTCCACACCCACAGTAGCAGGGTATATGCTCTAAAAGCTCCTGATGCTGGGCAGCCGCAGAATAGATTAAGTTTATTTCTTCTGATTTATTATTTAAAAAAGACGGCAACTCTGAAACAGAGCTTGTCTCTTCTCTAATATCCCCTTGGTAAAAAGAGGGTTTTTCATGCTGATGAGATTCTTCATTCTGTGATTGCTCGTTTGTCGTTGACTGCGAATCATTAGAACATCCCGCTAGGAATAGCATGGTTATAATAGGTAATACCATTATTTTCATATTACACACCTCGTTCACATAAACTATACCATATAACTATAGCACATTTGCAACGATTATTATTTAACAGGTTTGTGAACGAGATGTATACTTACTTGCTTTAAGCAACATTCTTTACAAAAGGAATTATATATTTCCTTCCTACTTCTATTGTCGGAGCTAAACGAGCCGGTTTCGCTTTTCATTGTCTAGCTACACCGGCTAGCTCCTCGAGTCATAAGCCGTTTTTCTCCAGAGGTCAAAGAGCGACCTCTTGCGAAACCCGTCTTATGCTTGTCGGAGCTAAACGAGCCGGTTTCGCTTTTCATTGTCTAGCTACACCGGCTAGCTCCTCGAGTCACAAGCCGTTTTTCTCCAGAGGTCATAGAGCGACCTCTTGCGAAACCCGTCTTATGCTTATCGGAGCTAAACGAGCCGGTTTCGCTTTTCTTGACTAGCTACACCGGCTAGCTCCTCGAGTCAAAAGCCGTTTTACTCCAGAGGTCAAAGAGCGACCTCTTGCGAAACCCGTCTTATGCTTATCGGAGCTAAACGAGCCGGTTTCGCTTTTCTTGTCTAGCGACACCGGCTAGCTCCTCGAGTCCTCAGCCGTGTTTCTCCAGAGGTCAAAGAGCGACCTCTTGCGAAACCCGTCTTATGCTTGTCGGAGCTAAACGAGCCGGTTTCGCTTTTCTTGTCTAGCTACACCGGCTAGCTCCTCGAGTCATAAGCCGTTTTTCTCCAGAGGTCAAAGAGCGACCTCTTGCGAAACCCGTCATATGCTTGTCGGAGCTGAACGAGCCGGTTTCGCTTTTCGTTGTCTAGCTACACCGGCTAGCTCCTCGAGTCATAAGTCATTTTCCTCCAGAGGTCAAAGAGCGACCTCTTGCGGAAACTGTCATATGCTTGTCGGAGCTGACCGAGCCGGTTCCGCTTTTCGTTTTACCAGAATAGTAGTCCGCCTAGTACTATTCCTGTAACGAATGCGAGTGGTACAGCGTAGGGTCTATAACCACCATAGTACCCGCCATAACCACCATAAAAGCCCATTCCAAATCCACCTAGTCCGCCTCTGTTATTGGATTGGATATATACATGACTTGGAGACACTCTTACAATTCTTCCGTGATGTGAAGAACCGTCTCTACATTTAACTGTCACTACTTGACCTTGATAACGTCGACATTGATGATAATATTGTGACATCTTCATCCTCCTAACATTTAAATTCTTAATAGACTATTCACTCTTGGACTGGGTTGCTTGTACGTTTGTCTTGGTTTTAAAAGGCTCTTTTCATAAAGATTGATACTGAACCCTGTTTTAAAACTTCATTTGGATTTTTGCCACTCTATACAACATTAGCAGAATCCTTAGGGGTGTTTAACATAGAAATTTAAACAGGAAAAGAGTAAAGAAGTAATAGTTACAAAACGGGGGTAACTAACTTACGCAGAAGCCACAATCAGTGCGAAACCAGGCTATGAAACAGTCACTGGAAGTTCAAGTAGGAGGAGATCGTTTGAAGAAAGTATTATTATTTGCTGACTTTGGAATTGATGATATTATGGCGGTGATTTATGCGAATTTCGAAGATAATGTTGAATTGGTAGGAATTGTTGCTGAATACGGAAATGTGGAGAAAAAGATAGCAATTAGAAATGCAAGATACCTACAGCAACTAACAGGTAGGTATGATGTTCCACTTATCGTGGGTGCGGAAAGACCGTTAATCGGAGGAACGCCTATTTACTATCCGGAAATACACGGGCCAGAAGGATTTGGGGCGTATATACCAAGCCAGGCAGTGGAAGATGGGAATGAAAATATATTTGAGAATTTTCATCAAGTATATGACGTTATTGAGAAATACAATAAAGATTTAACAATTATCTGTGTAGGGCGACTTACCTCGCTAGCTACATCATTCATTTTGTATCCAGAAACTGTTGACAAGGTTAAAGAAATATTCATAATGGGCGGAGCATTTAATTTTCCTGGTAATGTTACTCCCGTTGCCGAAGCTAATATCTATGGTGATCCTTATGCAGCGAATATAGTATTTAATTACGCAAAAAACATGACAATATTTCCACTTAATGTAACTCAAAGAGCTGTCCTGACATCTGAAATGGTCAATTATATTGATGAAGTAAACCGGAAAGCTAATAATGCATTGGGACTTATTATAAAACCAATGATGGATTATTATTGGCAATTTTACAAATCTCAAAATCCAGCTATTTCAGGATCTCCTTTACATGATGTGTTAACATTGTGGGCAGTCTTCAATGAATCAAACATAACTTATACCTATAAACCTGTCAGAGTAGTTACTTCCTTTGGAAGTGCCTTTGGGCAAACGATTGGTGATTTCCGGTCGTTTGTGCAATTATCAGAAGATTCTGTGCATCGGATTGCCATAGAATTTGATTACCCATTGTTCATAAACCGAGTGATAGAAGTGTTAACTACAGAATTAATTAATAATAATAATTAATTTATCTCTTCCTTCAAAGAGGACTTTTCATAATTTCACCATAAATGGCTACCCTATCATTATATAGATATAGTGAGAAGTGGGGTGTTAAACATGAAAACGAAATTATCAATTTCCAATATGAATGTTGATGAGATTAAAAAGTACATATCAGATAAAGTGCAAAATAGTCCTGATTTATTTTATTATGAACTTCCGATGCAAGAATCTACATTATATTTTATTTATATGAAAAACTTAATTGATAGTACGGCTTTCAATCAATTTATCCTAACGCCTACTGTAGAATTATTGAAAAAAAATGACGTGGATTTTAAAAAACTTCGAAGTAGGTTGTTAACCCCTGATAGTTTGCTTACCAGTGATGGAGATGAAATAGCGAAAAATCTATTGGAGGGATTTGTTTTAATCCTTAAAGAAGGAGAAGATGATCAGCTACTTGTAAATGCTTCGAAAAAAGTAGAGCGCAGCATCGAAAAAGCGGAAACCGAGTCGCTTGTCTTTGGACCTAAGATCTCATTTACCGAGTCCTTAAGTACGAATATAAGTATAGTCAGACAAAATATATTGTCAGAGAATTTGTGTACTGAAAGTATTGTTATAGGCAAAAAAAATGAAACAGAAATAAGGGTTGTTTATATAAAAGATCTAGCAGACGAAGATTCTGTTAATTATATTAAAAAGAAAATCTCTAATCTGGAAATAGATGAGGTACTTGATACTTCCGTCCTAGCACAAATGATTGAGGATAATAACTATTCCATATTTCCTCAATATTTACAAACAGAATTGCCTGATAGGGTAAGATATAGCCTGGATCGCGGACTAATTGCTGTATTTGCCGATAGAAGTCCTATGGTTTTGTTAGGTCCAGTATCTTTTTTTAATTTTTTTGAATCAACAGAAGATGTATATATGCGATGGAATATGGGGAGTTTTATTCGCGGTTTGCGCTACTTGACGATGTTCTTATCCGTCCTGCTGACTCCCGCTTATGTTGCAGTTATTACTTATCATTATGAAATGATCCCTTCGACTCTTATCGTTTCTTTAGGTGAATCACGATCCAAAGTGCCATTTTCTCCTATTCTTGAAGCTTTCTTATTAGAAATTATGATTGAACTTTTAAGAGAAGCGGGTGCAAGATTACCAACTAAAGTTGGTCAAACAATGGGTATTGTTGGCGGTATTGTCTTAGGACAAGCTGCCGTTGAAGCAGGGTTTACAAGCAATATTCTAATTATTGTAGTAGCTCTAAGTGCTTTGGGCTCTTTTACTGCTCCAAGCTATTTAATGGGTACTGCTATACGTGTAACAAGATTCCCTATCTTAATACTTGCGGGTCTTTGGGGAGGAGTGGGAATTGTAATCGGGCTATGTTTCCTTCTAATTCACTTTTTGCGATTAACAAGTGCAGGCAAACCTTATTTACAACCTGTCTACCCTTTGAATTTTGAAAAGGTTAAGAATACCCTTGTAAGGCTTCCAGTGAATCCAAATAAAAAAACGGAAAAAAACAAGAGCTTTTTGGGCTTTTATGAAAAATACTCTAATGATATTGATGAATAGGGTGGTCAAAAGATGAACACTCCAACGTTAAAAAAGAAAAGTATCCTATTACCGGCATTTTTAATATTTTTTATCGTTCACACCAATCAGATGGGAGTAGGGATAGCAGGGGTTCAAAGGGTCATTTTCTTTGAATCAAAACAAGATGCCTGGATTTCCATCCTAGTAAGTTACATCGGAATGACGGTAATCATATTCTCAATTTGTTATATTCTGAGAAGTTACAAAGATAAAGATTTATTTGATATTCATGTAAATCTTTTTGGGAAATTCTTTGGTAATGTTTTAAATATGCTATATATTCTTTATATTTTGGCTGCGTTGCTCTCAATTATTATTGGTTATACCGAAATAGTCCAAGCTTGGATATTTCCCGATATGAAATCATGGATAATTTCAACTTTTATCCTTATTTTAACAATATATGGAGTGTATGGCGGGATTAGAACAATAGCAGGTGTTAGTTTTATTACCTTTTTCTTAGCAATTTGGTTGGTGTTATTAATTTATGAGCCTATAAGGTATATGGATTGGACAAACTTCTTGCCGATATTAGAGGCATCTCCAAAAGACATTCTGAAAGGAGCATATAAAACTTCTTTTACTGTTTTAGGTTTGGAAATATTATTTTTTGTTTATCCGTACATTAGAAATAAAGATAAGGTTCATTTTTTTGCTCAGATTGCAGTGTTCGGCTCGTTCTTTTTAATATTGTTACTGACAATCGTTGCAATTGGATATTATAGCGGAGAACAATTGGAAAAGACGATCTGGGCTACACTATCATTGTTTAAGATAATTCAGTTTCCCAATCTTGAAAGGTTCGAGTTTTTTGCAGTATCCATGTGGCTCGTAATTATTTTACCTAATACTTTATTTATGATGTGGGCTGCGACACGGGGACTTAAGAAGATATTCGGCATAAAGCAAAGGAGACTTGTAGCAATTGTTAGCATCATGATGATAGGGCTTAGTTTGATTTTTAATAGAAGAGTGGAAAATAACCTCTATGTTGATTACGTTGGAGTTGTAGGTTTTTGGTTGGTTTTCGTCTATACCTTACTTTTATTTTTAGTAGTAGTAATCCGAAATAAAATAGTCTCAAGGAGGAATACCGAAAATGCATCGTAAAATAGTGTATCTCCTAAGTACTATTATTTTATTAACTGGATGCCTTCAACAAAAACCGTTAGAAGAATTGGGTCTAATCACTGCAGTGGGGTATGACAAAGAGGAAGATTTAATTCGTGGTTCTATTGTTTATTATGAATTTGATCCATTACATCCTAACAATACGAAGATGGTTTCCAGCTTTGCGAATACAAGCAAGGGAGTTCGCCAAAAGGAAAATTTAACTTCAAGTAGAAAGTTAGTTTCAGGTCAATTAAGGGTTGCTGTTTATGGTCAAAAACTCGCAGAGGAAGGTATCATTTCTTATATTGACACCTTATCAAGGGACTCAGAAGTAGGAACGATGTCCTATTTAGCTATAACCAACAATACTGCATATGAACTGTTCACACAATCTCAAGAATCTGAGGATATATCAAATGCAGGAACTTTCATGTATGATTTGATTAGACAAAACGTCGAATCGGAGTCACTAATTTCTCCTACATTACACGAGTTTATGCAGTGCTTCTATAGTGAAGGTATGGACCCGGTTCTTCCCTATATTCAATTTATGGACGATACCATAGCAGTAAAAGGTACAGCATTACTAAAAGATGACCGTATGATAGCAACAATTGATACGAAAAAATCATTTTACTTGAAACTTTTAATGAATCCATTCCAAGCAGGTGGAATTGAATTATCCCTTCCAACAGTTGCTATTGAAAAATATATATTAGATAAAGAAAAGAAGTCAGATGAAGTTGAAACGGTGTATGTTTCTTTAGACCATTTAGAAAGTGAAGCTGAAATTGCATTGAATATTGAAGAGGTACCTACCTACACTATTTCTGTAGATATACTGACCCGAATGCAAGAAATTACTGAGGACTATGACTTAGGAAATCCTGAAGCGTTAAAGGCGGTGGAGAAGGCTATCGCGAAAGAAATGAAAAAGTCTATTGAAGGGCTCATTAAAGAATGTCAAGAGCTTGGAGTAGATCCCGTTGGATTTGGAAACCGTTATCGAGCAAAAGTAGGATATAGAAATTTTTCTAAAGAGGAATGGAGAGAAATATATTCGAAAGCAAAATTTAATGTAAGCGTCAAGACAGTTGTTCTACGTACAGGAGTAATGGATTAGGAGGCTAATTGCCTTCTTTTTTTAGTTTAGGAAATTATAAAAGTTACGGTTGTGGATAATTTTTCGTTGAGCTCTAGACGCCAGAGACTATCAAACTTCCCTCGCCTCCTATCGATAAGCTCAACATCGTTCGTGTTGCTGATTCTCTCAACTCAGTCCAGTTTGTACGTCTCTAAGCAGGCACCTTACGCTTTTGTTCTCGTACCTGGCATGGGATTTAGTGGGGAATTAAAGAAGGTGAGTGCAAAAAGTCATACGGTGGAATTCAAATAATAGATATTTGAAAGATCGACCTTTTTGGGTGGTAGCTTGAACCGATCTGTTACAAGTTGGATGAGAACTGAAATCTTTAAAATAGGATTTTACCTTTGTTAGTGCCTAATATTATAAGCGCATTCTCCCGTCATTAACGATAAATCGAGTCATTTTAAATAAGTTATTTTTATGAACATATTATGGTGATTCTTTTATCCATTTGAATTTAATGGTAGTATTTGAAGTGAAAGAATGACATACATAGAGAAGGTGAAATACATGAAAGCAAACTATAAATTTTTAAGTGTTTTGATTGTCTTGGTTTTATCTTTAGCTGCTTGTGGCAATACACAAGGTATCCCTGAACAAACAGACTGGGAATTGAGTGAATTTAATTATATTAACCAAGATGAGGAACCTTATAGCTTGGAAGATGTTAAAGGGAATATTACTGTAGCCTCTTTAATATTTACTACATGTACAACGGTATGTTCCCCAATGACAGCTAATATGGCTAAGTTGCAGAGAATGTCACAGGAAGAGGGGCTAGATGTCCAATATCTTTCCTTTTCTGTAGATCCGGAGGTTGATTCACCTGAAATTTTAAAAGAGTTCGGCGACCGTTTTGAGGCAGATTATACAACATGGGATTTTCTTACTGGATATTCACAAGAGGAAATTGAGGAGTTTGGACCCAAAAACTTCAAAACCATTGTTGCTAAGCCTAAAAATGGGGGAGAAGTTGTCCATGGCACAAGTATTTACCTGATCAATCAAGAAGGTATTATTGTAAAAAGCTACGATGGCCTTGATGTACCTTATGAAGAGATTATCGATCACATCACGATTTTACAAGGACAAGAATAAAAAAGCTGGTTGATTTATCCTTTTAACGGATAAATTCAGCCAGATTTTAAAACAGACTTTAGTTTTCTTGCTTATCCATACTGTTACGAACTCCATCTGTTACAATTATGTGTAATTCTTTTGAAAAAAGTTCTTTTGATATTTCCTCATTACATGCAAGTATTTCCCTTTGACCTTCTTCTTTTTTTGTTGTATTATCCATTGTTAACACCCTTTTCTTCTTCATTTATTATTGTTAAGTATAAAAAGCTTACTTCATTAATGCGAAGCGTATATAATGATAAAAAGGCTACAAATAATTCTAACAGGAAAAACATCTGTGAAAGCCATTTTGGTGAGATGGTCTCCAACGTTAAATCTACACTTAATGAGGAGAATGTGTGATGAAAAAAATAATAATACTCGGGTTCTTAGCCCTTCTTATAGGTAGTATGGCTAGTTGCAGTTCAGAAAATTCCTCTAGTATAGTGCTTGAAAAAGCGAAAGAAAGACGGGAAATTCAGAACAATAAAGAGTTATTTGAAGGTGTTCTTTTCTTTAATAGAGAGAAAAAATCAGAAAATCAACCAAAGCAAACGATATTGGATGAAAAAGAAGAAGTCTCAGATGAGTTTTTTGATCGATCCTTTAAACTTGTTTTCTTTGGAGATTCGCTGACGCAAGGAGTAGGAGATAATACGGGAAATGGTGGGTTTACTTCCTTTGTAAAAGAGCATTATGCAAGTAAGCCTTTAATTGAAAATGTTTCTGTCACAAATTTAGGAGTGAGAGGGAATAGAACAAGTCACTTACTTAATCGACTGAAAAAACCTGAAGTGCAGGAATCATTACAATTAGCTGATGTAATCTTTATCACGGTGGGCGGAAATGATTTAATGAAAGTCATAAGAGAAAATTTCTTAGATCTTAATTTCAAATTATTTGAAAAAGAGCAGGTTGAATATGCTGAAAGACTAACAACCGTGCTAACAGAGGTAAGAGAACTAAACCCCGATAGCACCATTTATTTAGTAGGTGTCTTTAACCCTTTTCATGAGTTTTTTAAAGACATACCGGAAATGAACCAAGTTGTTGAAAACTGGAATGGTACAAGTGCTGCAGTATTAGCGAACTATTCAAAGACAGCTTTTATTCCTATACAGGATATCTTTATTGATTCAGCAGAATATTTGCTTGGTGACGATCAGTTTCATCCGAATGATAAAGGGTATCGTTTAATAGGAGATGAAATCGTAAAAAACATCATAATATATAACCAAGAAAATTTGTTAGATGCTGATTTTGAGATGTTAGAAAGGGAATAATAGGAGGAATTATGGTTAAGAAAGTGCTATTGAATTGGAAAAGTGCATTTATCACCTTGTTTACATTAAATATTTTGATTGCTTTGATAGCTTTATTTCTTGTAATGGTTCCAGATCATTCAAAATTCAAATTTACAGAAAGAGCAGATGATCGCGAGAGAGTAGCTTTTACTATCCAATCAGATAAAGAAGATTTAAATGAGCTAATTCGTTTTTATTTAGAAAAGGAAACGAGAAGGCCTTTGAATTATGAAGTAAGATTAACAGATCGAGTTGAACTAAAAGGTGCCATGACAGTGTTTGAAAGAGATATTCCTTTAACTATGACATTCATACCTGAAGTCCAAGAAAATGGGGATGTTAGACTTAAACAAGATTCGATGTCCGTCGGCAGGCTGCAAGTACCAGTTTCAATGGTTTTGAAGTATGTAGGAGATAATTACCCTTTACCTCCTTGGGTAAGAATTGTTCCGAGTGATCAAAGTATTTATGTTGCGCTTAATGAACTTGAACTACAAAGTGATACAAAAGTACAGTTTACCAAGTTTAATTTGGAAAATGATGAAATCGAATTTAAACTACTTGTCCCTGTTGAAGAATAATATAATAGGAAAAAGGCGTAAGTTGGAAATGACAACTTTACGTCTTTTTTTGTGTGTTTTTCTTTATAGCACTAGATAAAACACCTAATTTTTTTGGAACTGGGCATCTGCCTTTCCCTTTAGTCTATAGATGAATACATTATGTATTAGAAAGAGGGGGAGGTGTACAGCATGGGTGATCCTGGATACGGATCCGGATTTGCACTAATAGTGGTTCTATTTATCTTACTTGTGATTGTTGGTGCTGGAATATTAAGTTTTTAAACAACTTTTAATTAAAATACATGCTCTGTAGAGGAGGTGACAGCTATGAGTTGGTGTGGTTGCGGAAATTACGGATACGGCCAAGTAGCAGGTGCAGGTTACCCTGGTGCTGGAAGTTCTTTCGTATTAATCGTGGTATTGTTTATTCTATTGATCATTGTTGGCGCTGCTTGGTGCTAATTAGCTGAAGAAGAAATGCTCAATCTTAAATGATTGAGCATTTTTTTGTTTCATTGTTATCTATATACGATGTACTAACAAATCGCATATTGTGTAGTCAAATCAATAAGTTGTGTTCTAAGGAATCAAAAAAACTGGTTCCAAGTTAGGGGTTTGATTTAATAAGCCTGTAGCTATAATGGTATACGATGTATTTGGCTTAACATTAACACGCCTGAGTGGAAGAATAACTTCTTTCGTACCAGCTATGCGTAGTTCCAGATCAACTGTCATAGGTGTTAATGGAAGATAATCTGTAACTTCACTAAAAGCCAGCTGTGAAAAAAGGACATCCCCTTTTAGGACAGCTATATCCAGTGAGGGAGTATTTGGTGATAAGTGCAATACACGTATCTTTGATTCTCCAGGTGGGACAAATTCATCATCAGAGACACTAATTAAATCGAGGCTCTCCTTTAATCCTACAACTGCCAGTGTGCACGATAAATTCTCCCTAATCTCAATTGTTTTCGATAAGATTGAATTACTGGAATCCTCCTTCAAAGTGATATATATATGGTAGGTTCCATAAGGAATTTTTATATACATGCTACTATTTGTATAATGAAAATCTCGATGCACAAGCTCATTATTTATATAAACATCTAACGCAGGTGAATCAGGAGCTGCATGCAAGAAACGTAACTTCCCATATTCAATCGGCTTATGGTTTCTAGTGTTTGTATTCATCCAATGGTGGTATAACGCCATGTATTGTTTTTGATAAAAATAAAGATGCTTTTCTGGATTTTTATATTTGTAAATGTCAGCCTTGATTTGATAGGAAATCAGTCTTTCATAAAATTCTTTATAAGCAGACATTCTTTTCCCCCCAATTAATTTACATGATAAAAAGATATGCAGATACACTTGGGCAATTGTCTATCTTGTTTAAATAAATAGTGTTTTCTGTTTAGTATTTTGAAAATGTGGTAAGTTAAAAGATAGTACCAATTAAGGATGCCACGTGAATATACAAAGGAGCTGAAAACATGGCTGAATATGAAAAGACAATTCAACAGAATATTTCTTTATACTATGAAGATAAAGGTGTAGGCAAACCGATTGTTTTATTACATGGCTTTTGTGGATCACATGAATATTGGAAATACATTGTGCAGGACTTATCATCCTTCTATAGAATCATAGCAATTGACTTGCGCGGCCACGGAAAATCAGCAGATTCAGAGGAATCGTTTACAATAGAGGATATGGCAAAAGATATACAGCAGCTTTTATTACAATTGGAAATAGAAGAAGCCACAGTTTTAGGTCACTCGTTGGGTGGGTATGTCGCTCTGGCCTTATTGGATAAACATCCTGAATTGATAAGAGCAATTGGACTAATTCATTCTACTGGAGCACCAGATAGTGAAGAAGCCAAAGCAGGACGGGATATTGCAATAAAGAAGATAAATGAAGAAGGGATGAAGGGCTTTATTGAAGAATTATCGCTAAAGCTTTTTGCTAAAGAAAATAAGGATAAGCTCAGTGAAGAAATGGAGCATGTCAAGAAAATTGGTTGCAACACAACTGTAAATGGTGCGGAGGGCGCATTAGATGCTATGAAAAATAGAATCGATCGGCAGCATGTCCTGAAAGAAGCTAAATGTCCAATTCTCCTAGTCGCAGGTAAAGGAGATCAAATCATCCCCCAAGAAAAAACATTTGTTGTTGAAGGTCCCAACGTACAACAAGTTCTCTTGGCTGATTCAGGCCATATGAGCATGCTTGAGGAACCGAATGCTTTAATGCAAGCAATTACCGATTTTATGAATCAAAAATAAAAGCTGAACGATTTGAACTCACCCATTTAATAAGAGAAGAAGGATAAAGAGTCATAAGGCTCTTTATCCTTTTTGATATTCCGCTCTTTTAATAAATGTTTGTTCTTCTTCGATTAGACCGCATGCTGCACACTGTATTTTATATGCTGGCCCTTTGTAGGGAATATGAAAAGGATCCAGTGAACCGGAAGCATATTCATTAACCACTTCCCCTGAATGAGGGTCTAACTTTACTGATTTCACAACCTGCTCAATAATATTGAAACGAGATCGATTTGTCTTGCAATTGGGACACAAGTAAGGTGATGTCATAAACTTGAACTTACCTCCTTTTTCTTATTTTTCGCTAATTCATAGAAGTTATTCTTCGATGGGAAGAGAAAGTGCAATTATTTTTTGAGAGTTATGACATTTGATTGATACAAAAAAAGGGATTAAATCTAAATAGATAAAATCCCTTACTGTTTGTTATTTTTAAAATGTGCTTGAAGCTGTCCTTTTAGCATGTTTTTCTTCCAATCATTATTTTCCTTTTCTTTCTTTTTCCATTCTCTTCTAATTTCATGGGTTTGTACCCCTTCTTCCATTTGATTAGCAATTTCCATAAGTCTCTCTACATCTGAGAACGAATATTTTCTAATTCCTGACCCACTTCTGGCTGGGAAAATGAGCTTACGTTCTTCATAATAACGAATTTGTCTTTCAGATAAACCTGTAAGTTCACGAACAGTGCCAATAGAAATAACCTTTTTTTCTTTGATCGATGTTGAATCATCCTGATTCATTACTTTACACATCCTATCCTTCCACTCGTTACCTTCATTATAGTACAAATGGGTCGCTTTCTTCTTTAGATTTGTTAGGTTTTCTTACAAGCTTTCAAAAAATATAAAAAATAATGTTAAATCACCTAACATACTATAAGAAATTAGAAGTGAAATATTATAGACTATAGAAAACGAGAGGTGAGGTTCTGTGGCTAAATTATTAAAGAGTGCAATTCAAGATGTGCGAAATTTTTATATTCAAAAACTGATAGATGGAGGACACCAGCTTGATTTAGATTCTCTTTCCTCTTATACTCTCAGTGAATTGAAAGGAGAATATACTTCAATTGTAAATAAAGAGCAAAAAAACCATGATAGTATCAAAAGCAACAATCGATACAAAAACATCCCTTATAAAAAGTAAAACAGCCTTTTTTTATATAGGTGTCTGCCCGGAACAATTGAGGCGGATGTCTATTCCCCCCCATTTAGGTAAAAATGCTCGTAATTATGACTGATTATAGTTAATATATTCAGGTTAGAGGATTATTTCGGGTCAAAATTCGATAGCTGGGGAAATTTTTTAGTCAATCAGACATGATTTGTGGTTTCATCTAACACTAATTTTTCTATCATCTAACAAATTTCCAAATGCATCTAACAACTCCTGAAATTCATTTACCTTTCAAAGTTATTTTAAAACCCCCCAGGCTAAAAAAACTACACAATAGCTACAATCAATGCGAAAACAGCCATTTTTAAAGATTATTGGTATAAGCACAAATACACAGAGAGCGAGGGTGCAATAGAAGTACTACGATGGGATAAAACGAAACTAAAAAGCTAACTCTGAAACACGAGTTAGCTTTCTTTCCTTTTTTCCAGTTTCTGAAGCTGTTGGGAAAGTATATCGACATTGAGATTTTCGCCAATCACGACCAGATTCATAGGAACTTTTATTGGTTCCTTTAAATAAAGAGGGGTTCCATATGAATATTGGAATAAATACAAGCCAGAAGTATGCTCAAATGAAAGGTACCCTTTAATCCGATAAATGGTATCCGGAAGCCCGCGTAACCAATCCTCAAAGCTGTCAAGATCAATTGAAGAATGAAATTGATAAACAAATGTCTTTAGATGCAAATTCTCTGTGGCATGAATTTTACTGTGACTACTTTTTTCTACCTGCTTTATATCTCTCCAACTATTTTCACCGATTTTAGCAAAGCTTGTTAAGATTGATTTTGCGTATGGATTTATAGATTGCAACTCAAAGAGAATAGAGGAAACTTCTGATTCGCTTAAAAGATCTGTTTTATTTAACAAAAGTAAATCAGCATGTTTCACTTGTTCTCTTATCAGTTGTTTTACCTGAATAGAAAGTGAGTCCTTCTCTTTCCACCTTAGTACATCTAACAGAGTAATAATTCTGGCATGTGACAATTGATTGGCAAAGATAGGAGAAAGAACCGTATCTAATACTTCTATAGGATGAGCTGCACCTGTTGTTTCAATATAAATGGCATCCAATGTTTTGTCTTGCAATAATCCCTGCATGGTTGACTCAAGCTTTTCTTGGATGGTACAGCAAATACAACCATCAAATAACTCAGCAAGGGGTAAACTTTCCGGAACTGAATCGGAATCTATAGACACCTTTCCTAGTTCATTCATTATAACTGCTACATTTCTGTTGTTTTTTTGCTCCTGTTCTAGCATTTGGGTAAGGAGAGTTGTTTTCCCGCTTCCTAAAAATCCTGCCAAAATATATACTTCTACTTTTTTGCTCATGTGAACCTCCTATGAGTACAATCAACTATTATTAACCTTATATTATCATAAAATAACTTAATCATTGAGGGAAAACAATTCATTAAATTAGGAAAAGAGGGTGAGAGTTGTTATAATTTCAGTATCTTTACACATTAAAGGTGGGAAAAATAATGGAGAAAACTAATCAGTTAGAGAAAGCTACTTTTGCAGGCGGCTGCTTTTGGTGTATGGTCAAACCTTTTCATGAATATGAAGGTATTGAAGAAGTCATCTCAGGCTATACCGGTGGCAAAACAGAGAACCCAACCTATAAGGAAGTTTGTTCCAATACAACTGGACACTATGAAGCAGTTCAAATAACCTTTAATCCAGAAAGCTTTACTTACAGTAAGTTATTAGAAGTATTTTGGTCTCAAATTGATCCGACAGATGCGGGTGGACAGTTCCATGACAGAGGGGAATCTTATCGAACAGCGATTTTCTACCATACAGAGGAACAAAAGGAATTAGCGGAGTTATCTAAGCAACAGCTCGAGGACAGTGGTAGATTTAATAAACCTATCGTTACGCAAATCCTCCCTGCAGTCGCTTTTTATGCAGCAGAGGAATATCATCAGGATTATTATAAAAAGAACCCATTTCGTTATAAGATGTACCAATCAGGTTCAGGAAGAGCCAAATTTATTAAAGAAAACTGGAAGTCGCCCGATAAAAATGCATTGGAAAAGCTCTCTCCTATGCAGTACGAAGTGACACAAAACAACGGAACCGAGCCACCGTTTAAAAATGAATTTTGGAACCATACAGAAGAAGGTATCTATGTAGATATTATTTCTGGAGAACCTTTATTCAGCTCCCTTGATAAGTACGATGCAGGGTGTGGTTGGCCAAGCTTTACAAAGCCAATTGAAACACAAGTGATAAAAGAAGAAATGGATGTTAGTCATCATATGGTACGAACAGAGGTCAGAAGCAAAACAGCTGACTCTCATTTAGGACATTTATTTGACGATGGTCCATCTGAAAAAGGTGGAATGAGGTATTGCATTAATTCTGCCGCGCTACGCTTTATACCTGTTCAGGAACTAGATAAAGAAGGGTATGGCCAATACTTACCACTTTTTGAAATAAAAGAATAACAAATTAAATGAAGTAAATTAAATGGAACCCGATAAGGGTTTCATTTTTTGCCAAATTACAACAAAATTCCCCATTTGTTGCAGGATTTATCTATAATGCGACGAATTATAACTATTAGCTGATAGATAAATATTTAGGCTAATGGAGTGGGGGATTCTAATGTCAATTTTTAGTGTCAAAGAGTTAAAGTTTCAAGACTTAATCAATAAAAACAAGTTAATGTTTTTTGTCGTTATCTTTTCCTATGCTGCAGGTTTTATTGTCAATGTAATAGTTATGGCTTCACCTTTTATTACCTTTTCTCTACTGACTGCCTTGATTTTAGGTGTGGTCTTATTCTTCCTAACAAAATGGAAAGCGAGCATTCATCGATTTGTGCCATACTTTGCTGTGGTAGTTACATTTCTTGTGTTTTTTCTCATTCTAGTTAATCGAGGAGCCTCCTTGTCTGGTTTTATTTTACCTTTTTTTGTATTAATAATTGCTACGGTTTATTTTGATCGGTTAGTTTTTATTATTGGCGGAATATGTAGTATCATTCTTTTCGTGTATTCAGTAGTTTCTTTCTTGAATGGTAATCTGCTAACAGAGGACCAGCTAGGAAACGTTATGTTACTTTTCATCTTATTGTTTGTAATAACAGGTGTTCAAGTTACAATCGGAAAAAAACTATTTAACCAGTTTGAAAGTATTGTAAAAACTATCGAGTATGATGACCAGATAAGAGAACAGAAGCAACAGTTATTTCGCAAGGACGCGATGAACTTGATGGAAAGTGTGGAGAAAATTCATGAACGCTTGAGTGTGAACATCCGATCCCAGCGTGAAATATCCTTAACGTTGCAAGAATTGTCCATTGGAAGTCAACGGCAAACAGATCAGATAAGTGGAATTGCTGAACTTACTAACAATGTAACCGAATTAATGGATGACATCGTTAGCCAGTCCAATAGTCTTCATGAGGAAACAGGTTCATCTAGGCAGACTGCAGTGGAAGGAAAGAAATTGTCGACTGACCTTCAGGAGAATATGAGTAGCTTTTCGAAAGATGTAAAACAAGTAGACGCTGTTTTTCAAATTCTAACAGAAAAAATTGATGATACGAATCATTTAACACAGCACATAAAAAATATAACAGAACAAACTAATTTACTTGCGCTTAATGCCTCCATTGAAGCTGCAAGAGCTGGCGAAGCAGGTCGAGGGTTTGCCGTGGTTGCTGATGAGATCAGAAAACTAGCCAGTCTTACAGGCGAGACAACAAAAGAAATTACGGAAAACCTCACCTCCCTGCATCAGACGAAAGAAGAAGTTCTACAACGCCTTCAGCAAAATAATGCTAAAATGGATACTAATCTGGAATCAACAGACCGTGTAAATGGCAGCTTCATTCAAATTGGCGAGACGCTCGAGAGTTTGCTTTTGAAAGTAAAGCATTTTCACGATTTTGCTCAGCAGGTAAAAGAGAAAACCACCAACACCGATAGCCATACAAGCGAAGTAGCAGCACTTATGGAAGAAGCTACTGCTGGACTTGAAGAAATAAGTGCCAACATTGAACAATTAACAGACGAAAATACTCATATTGAAAAGATCTTACAAAACATGCTTACTCTTATCGAGGAAATGGAAAAGAAGAAGTGAAATTTTTTACTTTATGATTTTCACAATTTCTAGGTATTTTTCTCAAAAATGGGCAAACGCACATACAAGACAACTACCCACTTCATAGTCTACAAGTGTAAATACAAAACAGGAGTGATGTTTATGCACGACTATTGTTACTACACTTGTGGACCTTGTGATTATCCAACGAATGTGGCACCTGCTTATGGTGGGAACGGCAATACATTTGTATTGATTGTTGTTTTATTCATTCTTTTAATCATTGTTGGCGCTTGTTATTGTAAGTAAGTTTAAACAGTAGAGTATTGAATAAAATCAGGGTAACGTAAGAAGGTATCAACCGAGATTTTCCCTCGGTTGATATTTTTTTTTTGGTCTGTTAAACGCGGCTGTTGTTTTATTGGCAAGCTCGTCTAAAAAACTCAATGATACTTAATAAGAAAGTATTTGTTCATACCATCATAGACTTATACTACTAAGCACTTAATCTAATGATAAACGGTTACAAACTATAACAGAAAGGAGTAATCGTTTATGAATTATCAATCTTACCTAATTAAGCCTCTTTTGGATAAAGACTATCCCATAATTAGTCATGGAAATGGAGTTTATTTATATGATACCACTGGAAAAAAGTACCTTGATGGATCTTCTGGGGCAGTTACAGCAAGCATCGGGCACCATGTACAAGCAGTAATTGATGCAATGTCAGAACAGGCAGGAAAAGTTTCCTTCGTTTACCGTTCCCAGTTCAGTAGCGTACCTGCTGAAAATTTGGCGAAAAAATTAATGAGCATAGCACCCGGTGAGGTTAATTGGTCATTTTTTGTTAATAGTGGAACAGAATCGGTCGAAACAGCGATGAAGGTTGCTATTCAATATTGGCAGGAAAAAGGGAAACAGGATAAAAATAAAATAATCTCCCGATGGAAGAGCTATCATGGAATAACGTTAGGCGCACTTTCTCTCTCAGGCCATGCCGATAGAAGGGTCCGTTTCGAGAACTTATTAGAGAAATCACCGATCGTGGAGCCGCCATACTGTTATCGATGTCCTTTTAAATTGGAATACCCTAACTGTCAGCTCAAATGTGCATGGGATTTGGAAAGAGCGATAATGGAATTTGGACCAGAAAACATCGCAGCATTTGTAGCAGAACCAATAGTAGGCGCCGCAGCCGCAGCCATCACACCTCCTGAAGGTTACTACCAAAAAATAAAAGAAATTTGTACCAAGCATGATATTTTATTCATTGCAGATGAAGTGATGACAGGGATAGGGAGAACGGGGAAGATGTTTGCAATGGAGCATTGGGGTGTTATCCCCGACATTATCTGTATAGGAAAAGGAATGAGTGCCGGTTACACTCCCATTGCAGCTACACTAGTAAGCAACACGATTATAGAGACCATTTTAATGGGTTCTAAAGTAATAATGAGCGGTCATACCTATAGTGCAAATCCCCAGTCAGCCGCAGTAGCATTAGCAGTCCTGGAATATATAGAAAAAGAAAATTTAGTGGAAAATGCAAGAATAGTAGGGGAGTATCTTAAAGAAAAGTTAGAACAATTACAACAATCCTATTCTATTATCGGAGAGGTAAGAGGGAAAGGTTTACTTCTTGGGATAGAAATTGTAACAGATCATATGACAAAGTATCCATTTTCAAATGAGAAAGCAATCACATTAAGATTAATTGATAAAGCACAAAAAAACGGACTTCTCCTATACCCTGCATCAGCTGGAATAGAGGGAGTTGGAGGAGACGCTATTATTGTAAGCCCTCCGCTAACTGTTACTAATGAGGAGATTGATGAGCTTATTCTAATTTTCGAAAAAACACTTAGCGAACTAACAGCAGAATTGTAAGGAGTGCTTACTGATGGAAAATCTTCCAAATGCATTTATGAAAATTAAAAAACACACCGATATAATGTCACTTTTTAAAGATGAGGTTTCCATTATGTTCGGTGGATTTGGCGGAGTAGGAACACCTCCCACATTAGTAGATATGATTCTTCATTCGGGAGCAAGAGAGCTAACCTTAATAGGAAATGATGCAGGATTTCCTACCATTGGAATTGGCCCAATCGTATGTGGTGAGAGAGCGAAAAAATTAATTGCATCTCATATCGGTTCTAATCCCATGGCTGGTCAATTAATGACAGAAGGGAAGCTTGAGGTGGAATTTAATCCTCAAGGAACCTTAGCAGAACGAATAAGAGCTGGCGGTGTGGGGCTCGGGGGAGTCTTAGTAGATGTAGGAATATCGAGTGATGTAGTAACAAACGGTAAAAAAATCATTACCCTTGGAGAGATAGATTATGTTCTTGAGACAGCGCTTACGGCTGATATTTCGATTGTCTATGCAAAAAAGGCGGATCCTTACGGGAATTTGGTGTTCGATAAAAGTGCCCGCAATACTAATCCACTCGTTGCGATGGCTGGTAACCTGACTATCGTAGAAGTGGAAGAATTTGTCCCACTAGGAATGTTAGACCCAGAAGAAATCATTACGCCTGGAGTATACGTGGACTATATGATACAAAGCGAAGGGGTGAATTGGAAATGGGTGTGGGAGGAAACATACGGAACTTAATTGCAAAAAGAGCTGCTAGAGAAATAAAAAATGGGATGGTAGTTAATTTAGGAATAGGAATACCCTCCCTTGTGCCAAACTTTCTTCCCAAAGGCATCCACGTCATGTTTCATGCTGAAAATGGAGTGTTAGGAATGGGTTCTAGTCCGATTAATGGAGAAGAAGATGAGAATCTCTGTAATGCAGCGGGCTATCCAGTTACCGTAGAAAAAGGAGCTTCTTATTTTGATAGTTCGGTAGCTTTTGGAATGATAAGACGCGGAAAGTTAGATGTTACGATTCTTGGATCGCTCCAAGTTAGTGAAGAAGGAGACTTAGCTAATTGGATAGTACCTGGCAAACGGGTACCAGGTATGGGCGGAGCAATGGAGCTATCGCAAAAAGCAAAAAAAGTAATTGTCCTTATGAACCATTGTGATAAGTATGGCGAACCAAAAATCCTTTCGAAGTGTACACTTCCTATTACAACTCCATCGTGCGTAAATCTGATTATAACAGATATGGCTGTCATGGAGGTAACTAGGAGTGGTCTGATTTTACAAGAGCTGATGCCAGGAACAACTCTTGATATGGTAAAGAGAAGGACGAATGCAACCTTTACTCTTTCTTCTGACTTCAAATAGTTATAGATAAAATATCTTGCTTTTCACTTTCGAAGGGGGGAAATGAAATGAAAAACAAGACAAATGAAATAAAAAAATGGATTGCAAAGAACAAAGGAAAAGCGATAGTCCTATTACGTCGTCTTGTACAAGAAAAAAGCGTACAAGGAAACGAAAGTTCTGCACAAGCAGTCGTAATTGAGGCATGTAGAGGGATGGGGCTGGAAATTGATATATGGGAACCTAATGGCAAAAAATTAAAAGAACACGAAAACTTTGTTTCCACAAGAGAATATTTCTCTGATTCTCCTAATGTTGTAGCCGTCTGGAGAGGAACTGGCGGCGGACATTCCATCATTCTTAACGGGCATATAGATGTTGTTCCTGAAGGAGAAATAAACCAATGGGACTGTGACCCATATGAAGGGAAAATAGAAAACGGCAAAATTTATGGAAGAGGGACAACAGATATGAAAGGCGGCAATGTGGCCATGTTGCTTGCAATCGATGCTTTACAGTCTGTTGGGATAAAGCTAAAAGGAGATGTGATATTTCAAAGTGTCATTGAAGAAGAAAGTGGTGGAGCAGGAACATTAGCAGCGATTTTACGAGGTTACAAAGCAAATGCCGCTTTAATTCCCGAACCAACCAATCTTAAAATATTTCCTAAGCAGCAAGGATCCATGTGGTTTCGATTAAAAGTGAAAGGAAAGTCAGCGCATGGAGGCACAAGATATGAAGGAGTAAGTGCCTTAGAGAAGAGTCTCATCGTAATCGATAAAATTCAAAAGCTTGAGCGTATTAGGAATGAGCGTGTCAAAGACCCATTATACGCAAACATTCCGATACCTCTTCCAATAAATCTGGGGAAAATTGAAGGAGGATCGTGGCCGTCATCTGTACCTGATCTCATCACGTTAGAAGGAAGAATCGGGGTTGGACCCGAAGAATCCTTACCACTAGTTAAACAAGAAATGGAAGATACCTTAAACAGTTTACAAAATGAGGATGAATGGTTTCTAAATCATCCAGTAGATTTACAATGGTATGGTGCCCAGTGGCTTCCAGGTGCCATCCGTGTGGATCATCCTTTTGTAGAACTTATAAAAAAGAATTACAAGCTGGTGACAAAAGAAGAAGCGCGCATTGAAGCCTCACCGTGGGGAACAGACGGAGGCCTGTTCACTCAAGTCGCAAATATTCCAACGGTCGTATTTGGACCAGGAACAACTGAAGTTGCGCATCATCCAAACGAATATATACTCATAGAAAATTTGCTTACTTCTGCTGAAATCTTTGCGCTAACCCTATTAGATTGGTGTGAAGTGGAGGAATAATATAGAATGAATCGTGAATGCGGAATGCAACACGGTTCTTTTTTTACTATCTTGCACCAGCTCTAGAGCCAGCCTTTAAAAAGTATTAAAAAGAAGAGGATATGGGAGGCTAAGATCGAACTTTTTAGGAAGGGGGGATGAAAAATGAAGAAAGCATATGGAGAAAAATTAAATGTGAAAAATAACTCTTTTCAGCTGGTGGGCTCGAAAGATTTCTTTAATGAACGCCTGAAGATTGAAGACTTCCAAGGGGATATAGGAAAGGTTGCAGATTTAATAGAAAAACTGCAAATGGAGGAATATGTTAAAAAAACAATAGTAAAGAGCAGAAAAGAAAATTTGCTGCATTTTATCAAATTGGGATATGCATTAGAAGCTGTCCTCCCCAATTATTATTCAGGTTCAGAAGTCTATTTTCTATGCAAATACCAGGATCAATCCCGCTATCTTAGCGACAAGTGGCTGAAGGAAGACCTGATTATGGAAGAAGTACGCCTAAAGAAACGCACCACCCGTCAACACCTCCCATCCTCATTACGTTTAAGAAAAGCAACGATCAGTGATGCGAATAATTTAGCAAGCTTTTATGCTAATGTTTTTCCTATCTACCCTGTCCCAATTGAAGATCCGAACTATATAAAAGATCAAATCCTAGGAGATTCAATTTTCCATCTTATAGAAGAAGAAGGCAACATAATAGCCGCAGCATCCGCAGAGGTAAATAGAAGATATGGAAATGCTGAAATTACAGATTGTGCAACTCTGCCAACCTATCGTAAGGGAGGATACATGTACTATCTTATCGAAAGCTTGGAAAAAGAGCTTAGCGAAAATCAGGTGTTTTGCTGCTATTCAATAGCAAGAGCTTTGTCTTTCGGGATGAACATGGTACTCCATAACTTAGCGTATTCCTACACTGGTCGTTTGAAAAATAACTGTTATATTTTTGATAAAATAGAAGATATGAATGTATGGTTTAAAGATTTATCTAACCCGGCTGCTGAAAAGTGAGCAAAGGGTGCCGAAAAATAGGCAGGTGGTGCAATGATGGTGTCTAACCCTCTTCTTTCAAAGGAAATGCTTGGTGCAATTTTAGATGGTATAGATGAAGCAATTCACGCTGTTGATCCTAATGGAGTAACGATCTACTATAACAGGGTAGCTTCAGAGCATGATGGTCTGAAGGTAAATGAAGTAATGGGAAAACATATTTTGCAAGTGTTTCCCTCCTTAACAGAGCACACAAGCACTTTGCTGAGAGTGCTACAAACAAAAAAAGCAATTTATCAACAAAACCAATGCTTCGAAAATAAGAACGGTGAACTGGTGGAAACCATTAATACAACCATTCCACTTCTACTTGGAAAGGAAATACTAGGGGCTCTGGAAATCGCAAAAAATTATAGTCAAGTCACGGCTCTTGCTAACAAGCTAATTGATCTACAGTCTAAACTCTATATAAAAAATAAGCTTACTTCTAAGCATCCACTTGAAGTCAGCTTTACTTTAGAAGATTTTATTACAGAAAACGCAGATTGTAAGCTTATAGTCGAGGAAGCAAAGCTTTTTGCATCCTCGACTCTTCCTGTCATTATTTATGGAGAAACCGGGACTGGAAAGGAAATCATCGCCCAAGGAATCCATGCTGCCTCTTTACGAAGTAAATTCCCTTTTATAGCCCAGAATTGCGGAGCCATTCCAGAAACTTTACTTGAAAGTATCCTTTTTGGTACGGATAAAGGAAGCTATACTGGAGCAGTGGAGAAAGCAGGATTGTTCGAACTCGCTAATGGTGGCACCTTGTTCTTGGATGAACTAAATTCGATGCCGTTACTTTTGCAAGCTAAATTATTGCGAGTGTTAGAAGATGGCACTTTCCGGAGAGTAGGAGGAATTACAACATATAAGGTAAACGTACGAATTATTACAGCAATGAATGAATCCCCTGAAGTTTGTGTAAGTCAAAAAAAATTAAGGGAAGACCTCTTTTACAGATTAAATACCTGTTCCATTTCTCTTCCTCCACTGAGGGATCGTCCTAACGACATACTAGTATTAGCAAACCACTTTCTAGCCACTCTTTCGGATCAATCCAAAGAAGATAATCAGACTTTTAAGGTATTGTCTGATTCAGTGGTGAAGAAATTCACTTCATATCCATGGCCAGGTAATGTAAGGGAGTTGAAAAACGCAATAGAGTTTATCTTGGTCAAATCAAAAGAGAGAGTAATAACTGAACAAGATATTCCTAGCAAACTCCTCCATGAGAACTCCTCCCATAAAGAAAAAAAACCAACAACATTGAGGCAAGCAATATATGAAACAGAAAAACAGCTTATAGAAGATGTACTAGAACAAACCGATGGAAATGTCCAAAAGGCAGCGAGACTTTTAGCAATTCCTAGACAAACTTTACAATATAAAATCAAAAAAATACAAGAAACGGAGTAGCCTTTTTATTTTTTCTCTGTTAAAGATAACCGTTGATAATAGTACTTCCCAAGCGATGATTGGAGCAGAAGGCGGAGACTCCAACGGGCGATAGCGGAATACTTGCGACCCCGCAGGCTTGCCGAGGAGGCTCCAGCACCGCCCCTTGGAACGCGTAGCCTTTTGTGGAAATCATCAGCGGCGTTTAATATAGCCTATTTTGTTAGTTCCCTAGTGCCGAAAAAAGGGCAATTCTAATATTCTTAAATGAAACAAAAAATAGCAGAATAGGCTCTCTTTACATATATAAGTAATAACTAGGCAACTTGATCAGTTGGCACAGTTATTGCAAGAGCAAGGTAAAGGGAGGAGATAACATGAGAATGGATTTATATAAACCCAAACGCCACTGGAAGGATATCAAGCTGTGGAAAGATGTGACAGAAGAGAAGTGGAATGATTGGATATGGCAATTGACCAACACTATTCGAACGTTAGAAGATTTAAAAAAGGTCATTAACTTAACACCGGAGGAAGAAGAAGGTGTAAAAATATCCACTAAAACCATTCCATTAAATATTACGCCTTATTATGCGTCCCTGATGAATCCAGATGATCATAGATGCCCTATCAGAATGCAATCTGTTCCGATTTCCAAAGAAATTTACAAAACAAAGTATGACTTAGAGGACCCCCTCTATGAAGATGAAGATTCTCCCGTACCTGGTTTAACACATCGCTACCCAGATCGTGTGCTCTTTTTAGTGACAAACCAATGTTCAATGTATTGCCGATATTGCACAAGAAGAAGATTCTCAGGGCAAATAGGAATGGGTGTCCCGAAAAAACAATTAGATGCTGCAATTGCCTATATCGCAGAAAACGATCAAGTAAGAGACTGTTTAATTTCAGGAGGAGACGGCCTGCTTATTAATGATCAAGTACTTGAATACATCTTGAAAAACCTGCGTGCGATTCCACATCTTGAGATAATAAGAATTGGTACCCGGGCTCCTGTCGTGTTTCCACAAAGAATTACTGAGAATTTGTGTAAAATCTTAAAGAAGTATCATCCGGTTTGGTTAAACACTCATTTTAATACTTCGATAGAAATTACCGAGGAATCAAAGCTTGCCTGTGAAATGCTTGTTAACGCTGGAGTTCCAGTCGGGAACCAGGCAGTTATTTTGGCAGGAATAAATGATAGCGTTCCAATTATGAAAAAGCTGATGCATGACCTTGTTAAAATTAGAGTCAGACCATATTATATCTACCAGTGTGACCTTTCAGAAGGAATAGGACATTTCCGTGCTCCTGTTTCCAAAGGGTTAGAAATTATTGAAGGCTTAAGAGGTCATACTTCTGGGTACGCCGTTCCGACCTTCGTTTGCGATGCTCCTGGTGGGGGAGGGAAAATTGCTTTGCAGCCGAATTATCTCATTTCTCAGAGTCCTGAAAAAGTAGTATTGAGGAATTTTGAGGGGGTAATCACCACATACCCAGAACCGGAGAATTATGTACCTGGTCGAGCGGATGATTATTTTAAAGAAGTATATGGAAATGTAGATAAAATGAAATCAGTTGCAGGAATAGCAGGGTTAATGAATGATGAGCAGTTTAACCTCGTTCCCGAAGGAATTAACCGACTCAAACGGAGACAAGAATATAGTAAAAACCCAGACCACTCTTCATTAAAGGATAAGCGTGAAAAGCGGGATGAACTGAAACAAAAGAAATTTGAAGCTGAGCAAAAGAAAACGCAAAAAGCGAAGGAGGAATAAGAATGCCAGTCTGTGAATGGTGTAACTCTTCCGAAGCTCTAGAAGCATACAACACAGTGTATTGGGAATTGCCTGATGGTTCAAGAGCTATGACTCTAACAAATACCCCTTGTATTCAGTGTATAGAGTGTAAGATGACCTATCAGACCGAAAAGGTAATTGAGGAAATAGAAGAACATCTCCTCCTGATCGACACTAGGAAACTTCCAGATGTTTTAGACTATGCAGAGTTCAAAGCTACACCGAGGTGGCTTAAGTATAATTATTTTAACTTTACTAATAAATAAAAAGTGAAAAGAGCGATGAGTAGTTCAAGTTTGGAGTACAAAAAATTTTGTATTCTTGATTGAACTACTTTTTCTTTTTAAATAACAACTTAAAAACAAAAGAAACAGGACGCCATGACGGGAATTTTTAGTTTTAAGTATTGTTACTGACTATTACTGACTAATTGCAATAAGAATCGTCAAATTTAGTAAATATTATGAAAAATGTACTTAAAGTAACGCGCAGTATTCTGGAGAATCGAGAACTATTCCTTATTCAGCAATCGGGCCAGATAATGGAATAAGCTATGCGCTTTATATGGATAGTCAAATTTATGGTGAAGATTCGTTGAATTCTCCAAGTTCTTCAGGTAATTGGAGGTTGATTACTATACTTTTGGCTATCAATTCGGTAAAAAACTCTATGAAGTCAGGGAGGAAGCCGTACTTTGGTCTGATTATCCTGCCCATAAAAATTATTTGATCCAACTTTTTGTTTTATAATCCAACTTTTCAGTTTATCGTCCAACTTTTAAATTTATGAGCCACTTTTTTATTTTATCGTCCATTTGAAGCAATATAAAGGCCATTCGACACATATCGACACACAAAAAACTTATTCAACAATCGGACGCGATTGAGGAGTAACAACATAACGAAATGATCAAACTTTTTTATAAAAAAACTAAAATCAGACCAAACTAAAACCCACGCATTTTGATCAATCCATTTTCAAAATACTTTGGTTTCTTTTATAATAAAAATCAAGTTTGCAGCATCCTATTGATCAAACTTTATTTCAAAGCTACAGCAGCCACTGTACAGTCGCTCACGAGGAGAATCCTTGAATTAGAGGAGATGTAAATAATCATCCATTCGATTGGAAAAGTATGTTAAAAATGTATTGTGTTAATTAGCTGTATTTTTGTACTTCGAAAGTTTTATACTATATTAATAATTTTTAATACAAGATGATGTTAAAAGATTGGATTATTTTGGCGAAGAAAGTAAAGTCCAATGGTAAACAAATAATCCGAGAAAATCTATCAGAGTTAAATAGAACCAATCTCAGGAGCTGTAATATTCGCTCTATGAGGCGTCTTCTCACGTTTGTTTTGATTGACCATTTCTTTACTTCCGATTTATTAAAATCCCTTATTTTTCTTTGCTATTTCATCACGGTCAAGTGCCCGTGGTGGCTCTTCTAACCACCCATATTTAATCATTATTTTAGCCCCATCATCTGCATATTTTAAGATTTCTCCTATAAGTCTGCTGTACATGATTCCAATATCTCTTCTAGGACTCATTGATATACTAGCTCCGTAAAAACCAACACTCATTGCAGTTAAGGCTGTACAATAAAACATCATCTTTCTGTCAGAAAATGTGTATGTGGTTGAATCTGTAACTTCTGTATCCCATCTCATAGGACTAGGAAGGTCATTTTCGTTTAAATAAGACCCAAATATCTCGCAATGCTTTTGTGCAATTTTTTTACCTCTTAAAATAAATTCAGTTACATCATCGTTATCTGCAACCTGACTATACCCAATCATAGCGGCGGACCCTAGTGCATTTCTTTGGAAATTAGTGTAAAGGTTCGTGATTTCAGTTCCAGTTAATGGTCTTTTTTCTCCAAAGTACCCTGCAAGAAAGCTTTTCTTCTCCACAAAATCGAAGTTTTCAGGGATAGGAAGATATGGTGACTTGATATATAGTCCCTTTGATAACAATAGATCGTTGGATTTCTTAATAATATCATCTGACTCACGCAAACAGTCACTAAAAAAAGTATAAACATCTTCTCTCACAGCAACAGGTAATGCCATACTATATGCGTTCAACCCGATTTTTCCTAATTGGTTAATAGCAAGCAATGAATAAACATCAGAAAATAATTTAGGAGAGGTAACTTGAACATCTTCGTCTAATTTGAAACCGTGTGGAACAGGGTAACCTTCTTTATGCAATAGTTCTGTTACTTTTTTGATATGTGATTTTGATATAGCTAAAGCATGTTGAATCATAGGTTTTATTTGTTCATCTTCAGCATTATGCAATTCGTGTTCTAAATGACAAATATTCCCGCTATCATTCAGGTAAGTATTCCATAGATGAGTTATCTCTGCTGAAGTCAATCGAATTATTTTTCCATCAATCTTCATTCCCTTTATCCTCCAATATAGAATTTAAGTTTATGTGAATAACTTACCCTAAATTAAATAAAATATGAGTTGTATTAGAAGAAAATGGAGGAAAAATAAAGTTAGACAAAAGATAAATTGTAGCCTCTCTGTGAAGTGACGTACTTAAAGCTAATATTACTTAGTAAAGTTCGTGAACATTGTTTAATGTCAATTCCATGGAAGTCCTGTATTCTATAAAATTTGCTTTCTAGTTATCTAAGTTCATCCTGCAAAATATCCAGCGATACCACAAGTTTGGTCAGCAAGAATTCTTAGTCGTAGCTACATCAAAAAAGCAATGACCCATGTTGTTAAAGGAACTCAAAAAAAAATCAAAAACCATTGACGTCTACGGTGAGTTATCTTAAATCAGTATTCCCGTATTAATTATTAATTGCGGAACTGAAGGTTCTCTCTTAAAAGATATTGAGATGAAAAGTATAAGATATATCTTCAAAAAAATGTAGAAGTTGTTGAATCAGTAGATTCAAGACATGAACTTTGGGAGACTAAAAATGATAAATTCCTTCATATAACTAAAGAGTTCTTAAGAAAGCTGGATAGTTCTCATTGAACTAAACCAGAAAAAAACTCATTGGTTCTTACATTAAAGGGCGCGATCTTGGAACAAGGATCAGCGCTCATTTTTATTCTATGGCCGGATTGTGGAGGAACTCTCTTATTACATAGTAGACGAATACTGCGCAATAACAACCTCTGTTACACTAAAGGTTTAAATCGGATTGGAAGCACTTTTATATGGCTATACAAAAAGGCTAACTGAGTGCACCTTTTGTTTTTATGAATTGTATATTTCTCTGTTTATGTTAACAATATCCTTATGTGAAAATGCCTTTTTTTCTGCAAAGAGCTCTTCAAACCTTTCCATAACCTTATCTCGTAGTATTGGAGCTTTTTCTTTATTTGCCTTTTTCAACGCTTTCGTAAGTTCGTCTTTCGTTAGCTCTGTGCAGTAAGCGGGAGTTCCTGGCTGTTGTCTCCAAGAATCACTTAAAGAACCACTGTCTACTGCGTCGAAGCCTAGCTCGTTTACCACGCCCATGATTACTTGTTTTTGTGATAGATTATCACCGGCAACTGTCATGGCAATTCGTCCACTAGAATCTTCGGATGTTCCTTCATTTTCTAAAGTATAGGCTAATAAATTGTTAAAAGCTTTAATGATAGGTCTGTCTAATTGATTTGAAACCCAAACACTTTCAACCATCCCGTTTTCGATTTCTTCAATTTTACCGTCTCTAAAAGGATAATAATTTGAAGTATCTACAATGATTACTTCTTCCCCGACTTGATTGATAATGTTCCGAATGCTTGGCAGCACTTTAGCGGGAAGAGATATGATAAGAACTTCAATATTTTTAATTGCATCCTCTACATGCACAGGTGTTCCAGCAAGCTTTTTTCCTTCTAAACGTTCAATCCCTCGTGCATCTGCGATTTTGACATCATGTCCATTCTTAACTAATTTTTTCGAAATAATTGATCCAATTGGTCCAGCACCTATAATTCCAAATCTCATGATTGTTCCTCCAAAAGTATTTGTATATAAAAGAATTATTTAGCTAAAGTTACACAAACATATGTTTATCAAACAGTAAACATATATAAGATAATATAAATGTATTGAGTATTTATGTTACATATACTAGAATATAATCATTTCTCATCTTTTTGAAGTAGGCAATAAAAATTGACGTAGTACATTTTCATGTACTTAACAGTAGAAAGTAGGTGAAGAAGGTGTCTAGGATATGTAAGGATGGATTTGATAAAGAGTGTATAAAGGAACAAAGAGAATTTTATGGCATTGCATATACCCAAAATATCCTCTCCGGACGTTGGAAATATGTAATTCTATGGTATTTAAAGACCAAAGAGCGCCGCTATAGTGAAATTAAAGCCTTTTTATGGGATATTTCACAAGGGTCTCTTACAAAGCAACTTCGAGAACTGGAAACAGATGGTTTAATTAATCGCAAAGTTTTTCCAGAGGTTCCTCCTCGTGTAGAGTATTCACTAACCTCAAAAGGGGAAGAATTAATCCCTATTATTGATTTGATGGAAGAGTACGGGAAGAAGTTTGGAGAGCAGGCAGACTGACCAAAGCTCACACATTCATTGTTTACAATTTATCGCTAATTCACAACAAAATGGTTTAAGGTCGGGGCTGTCATTGTGGCAGCTTTTTTATAATGACCAAGCTATTAGGTACAAAAAAATGTACTATGGCAATTTTTATTGCCCTCTTTTAAAAATTGAGAATTGGTTTTATTCTAGAGTCTGTAACAAAATTGCTCCATACATCAAGTTGGTAGGCAAAACGTGTAATATACAGAATCCGGACATATCAGTGTTTAACAGATGATGTAAATGCATGGACCCATCCTTTTGTCGTCCGTTCTAGATAATTTCAGCCTGTCTCTTAAGTTAGATGGACAGCTAATTTTTAACTGTGATATAGTTAGCTTGCTAAGTAAAATTCAGTAGTGGAGGCATACCTATGAACGATAACGTCGGATGCGATATTCGTGAGACATTAGATAAAGTATCATCTAAAATGCGCAGAGACTATAACGAAAATTTAAGAGAACTTAATCTTCATGTAGGTCAGGACAGATTACTCGCTCGTTTGTGGTTAGGTGATGGAATAACACAAATGCAACTATGTGAACATTTAAAATGCGAACCGCCTACGGTAACAAATATGGTTAAATCGCTGGAGTTAAATGGATTCATATATCGAAAACGTGATGAACAAGATGCAAGGGTAATGCGAATTTATCTAACGGACAAGGGCAAAAACATAGAGGAACCAGTTGATCTCAAATGGAAACAGCAGCAAGCAAAATTACTCCATTCAATATCACCGGAAGAACTCTTAATCTTAAGGGATCTTATGAAGCGTATGGAGAGAAACTTGTTCTAAGTTTTCTCTACGTTGATAGTTAGCAAGCTAAATATAAATAGTTTCTATATCCTAAAAAGGTTATAAAGTCAACTGAATTAGTTAGCAAGCTAACTACTTTCTGACTTCAAATCTACTGTAATATACTACGGCTCATTTGTTACTTGGAGTTGTTTTAAAATAAAGGAGAAGAGATACATGGAAAAAAGAAAAGAGATGCAACTAGCATTACAAATGGTTTCTGGATATGGAGCTGAATTCAGCGCTTGGAGAATGCCGGGTACAGATCCAGCAGCCTACACAAATATGGATAGGTATGTGGAGGGGGCTAAAGTGGCTGAAAAAGGAAAATTTCAAATGATCTTTATCGCGGATACTCCTGCGTTAACGGTTGATTTGGGTCCTCATACTCCTAGTTTTCCTATGGATCCTATGTTAGCACTAATGGCTGTAGCTAGAGAAACGAAACATATTGGTCTTGTTGCTACACTATCAACGACTTTTAATTATCCATACAACATAGCACGTCAATTCAAAGCACTCGATGTTATAAGTAATGGACGAGTAGGATGGAATGCTGTCACCACATCCGAGCCATTAGCGGCAGCAAATTTTGGTACTAAAGTTGCCAGTCGAAAAGAACGTTATGACATGGCACATGAATTCATCCAAATTGTTCAAGCATTATGGGGGAGTTGGGAACATGATGCGTGGACGTTAGATGCAGAAGGAGGAAAATTTGGCGACATGGACAAAATTCAGCCTATCAATCTTGAAGGGCAATATTATGCATCTCGTGGTCCTTTGCCTATCCCGCCCTCTGAGCAAGGCCAGCCAGTTATTTTCCAAGCAGGTGGAGGAGAAGAAGGACTGGAATTGGCGGGGAGGTACGCTTCTGGGGTTTACGCTAATCCTTATGACATTAAGTCTGCTAGTGAACATAGGCAAGCAATTCGACAAAGTGCAGCTCGTTTTGGCAGAAATCCGGATGACATCAAGATGTATGCAGGTTTTATGTTTTCCATAGGTTCAACTGAAGAAGAAGGTTTAGAACGTCGAAGACAACTTATGAGTTTTAATTCTGAAGAGATTCCAAGTCGGGTAAGTTACCTTGGTTCAATGGTTGGTTTACCACTATCGGTGAATTCGTTAGATATTGATCAACCTTTAGCAACTGACATGTTGAAAAAAGCATACGCCAACCCTATGGATCCACGTTCCCACAGAGCTTTAGAACTGCTGCAAAATGGTCTATCCATTCGAGATGTTCTTGCGCATGGTGTCATTAACTACCATCCAGTCGTGGCAGGTACCCCAGTACAAGTTGCTGATTTCTTGGAAGAATGGTTTTTGGCTGGTGCATGTGACGGCTTCTCGGTTGTTCCGGATATAGCCTATGATGGAGTTGCTGATTTTGTGGAACATGTTGTCCCAATTTTGAAGGACCGTGGTTTGTTTCACAAGGATTATGAAGGAAAAACACTACGTGAGAATATGGGAGTTCCTTATCAATACGGTAGACTGAAAGATAACAATAAATAATAGAGGAGAGGATTCAAATGAATAAAACTCTTGAATTGCTTCAAGATCATACATCCATTCGTTCTTTTACAAATCAACCACTGACAGAGGAACAAAGGGATGCAATTTTTAAGGCAGCTAATCAAACGTCATCTTTCAGCCTTCTGCAGGTGGTTTCTATTATTAGGATTACAGACCGAAATCTTCGAAAAAAAGTGATGCAACTCTCTGTAAATCAACCGTATATCGAAGAAGCAGCAGAGTTTTGGATTTTTTGTGCAGATTTTAATCGAAATCATGAAATTGCTCCCAACGTAGACCTTGTCTATATTGAATACTTATTAATAGGTACTTTCGATGCTGGGCTCATGGCTCAAAATGCTTTAACTGCAGCAGAATCAATGGGACTCGGTGGTGTCTTTATCGGCGGAGTAAGGGCTAATATTTCAGAATTAAGCGAGGTATTAAATTTACCAAAGTATGTGATTCCTTTAGTGGGGCTATGTATAGGACATCCTGCTGGAGAGAAGCCTGAACTAAAACCACGTTTGCCTCAATCGATGGTCATGTTTGATAATCAATATCAACCTTTAAATGAAGAAAAATTAGCAACTTATGACCAACAGATGCGTGAATATTACCAAAATCGACCTGTTAAAGCTCCTTTCACAGTAAAGAAAGTAAAGGGCTGGAAAGATCATATTGAGGATCATCTTGAAAGAAGCAAGTTGCCCTTCATGCTCGAGTATTTAAACAAACAAGGATTTGCTAAAAAATAAATTGTTATTAATTTAATGAATTTACAAGGAGATAAAAATGAAGAATCAATACAATACGCGTGCCATTATGGCAGCACTACTTATGTGCGGTTTCGTCGGTATGTTCAGCGAAACTGCTCTCAATATTGCAATGACTAACTTAATGGAAGTGTTCCAAATTTCGGCCACAACCGCACATTGGTTAACAACTGGGTTCTTACTAACACTCGGCATTTTAATGCCAATGAGCGGGTTACTGTTGCAAATGTTTACGACGAGGCAGCTGTTCGTAGCTTCTCTCATCAGTTTAATTTTAGGTACATTGATTGCAGCGCTCGCGTTTAGTTTTGAAATGTTAATGATTGGCCGAGTTTTACAGGCCGTTGGCATGGGCTTGTTGCTTCCACTCATGTTTAATACTGTTCTTGTCATCTATCCGCCTGAAAAGCGGGGGGCTGCCATGGGATTTGTTGGGCTTGTTATCATGTTCGCTCCAGCAACCGGACCGACCATAGGTGGTCTATTAATCCAATATGTAACATGGCATTACATCTTCTGGTTATCGCTGCCACTTTTAGTTTTAGGGTTGTTAATAGGTCTAAAGTACTTGGAAAACGTTACGGATGTCACTAAGCCTAGAATCGATCTGCTATCTGTTTTATTGTCAACAATCGGTTTCGGAGGAGTTGTCTATGGCTTCAGTAAGGCGGGCGAAGGAGTTGAAGGTTGGAGCGGCATGATTGTTATCGTCGTTGGACTTATCTCTCTGGTATTGTTCATACTAAGGCAGAACTTTATGCACGAACCCATGTTAAATCTGAGGGTTTTCAAGTATCCGATGTATGTTATTGGGATGCTTCTAGTACTGTCTTGTATGATGATTATTATGTCAAGCATGATTATTCTGCCGATGTTTCTGCAAACTGGTGCAGGATTATCTGTTTTCATCGCCGGCCTCATGCTTTTACCGGGCAGCGCGTTGAACGGTATCCTATCACCACTAGTGGGGCGTTTATTTGATAAGTATGGACCGAAATGGCTCGTTACTCCCGGCCTCATTCTCGTTACAGTGATGTTATGGTTCTTTACAACCCTATCCCCGGTTTCTTCAGTAGCCTTTATCGTTGCTTTGCATATAGGCCTCATGGTGGGAGTAGCTATGGTTTGGATGCCTGCTCAAACGAACGGACTAAATCAATTACCGCCGGAATTATACCCGCATGGTACGGCAGTCTTAAACACACTGCAGCAGGTTGCAGGCGCGATTGGTATAGCGATCGCAATCAGTATCCTTACTGGTAGGACGGAGAAATACTTGCATAGCTCCTCCGATCCTACTCAGCTGACCGAAATAGCAAACGCGATTACGGCAGGATCACAAAGTGTGTTTTGGTTCACGATGCTCATTGCATTGATTGGCTTGATCTTAGCATTCTTTATTCGCCGGGTAGTCAACCACGAGGAGAGGTATTCAGCGCATTGATGCTATTATAAATAACAACAGGGTCTCTTAGAAAATTAATATATAAGTTGACCCTGTGTATTTATCTTTTCCAGGTGTTTTTCTTGTTATATACCCGATAAATAGAGGTTGTTTAACCTTGGTGTTAAAATAATGTTCCTGTTTATCAATTAGTAGTAATTTAATAGTAGTAAAAAGTAAAAGGATAGCTTTACAACGTAACAGTGTTATGTTACGTTGGGTTTAAGGAGTGAGTTTAATGGATGAAATATTAATCTCGAAGAAAGATTTATTAGAGCAAACGGGCATTACATACGGACAGCTCTATCGTTGGAAAAGAAAAAAGTTAATACCGGACGATTGGTTTATTAGAAAATCAACATTTACAGGGCAAGAAACATTTTTTCCAAGAAATAAGATGATTGAAAGAATTAATAGAATTAAAGAATTGAAGGATACTTTATCATTAGACCAATTAGCACATGCTTTATCTCCAAAGAAGAAGGACCTAAACATAACTAAGAAAAACTTTATAGAGCGAAACATTGTTTCGTCCGGTGCTATCTCAATCTTTGAAAAGCAATTTGGTGAACTTGATACGATTACCTTTAGAACTTCGCTATATATTTATCTTTTAGATAAATCTTTGGAGACTGGAGAAGTTGGATGGGAAGAAGGAATGCAAATTATTCAAACACTACATGACCACTTTCCTAAGCTAGAGGAAAAGCGTACATCTTTAATTGTATTAAGAAAAATGGGTGTTGTAACAGTGTTGCTTGTTGCAAATTCCGATGACTTATATGTTGATGAAAAAACTAAAATGGCTGTATCACTGAACATTGAAACAGAAATGGATAAACTAATGAATTCCTTAGTAACAGGGGGTTTTTAAATGTCAAAGGAAAAAAGTAAAAATTTAAAAGTAATAGGAGAAGGAAGCTATCCTGGTGGAGATTACGAAAAAATTAAAGTTATTGGAAAAGGGGAAATTTCTGATGATGTTTGGTCCAAAGAAACAAAGATTATTGGGGATTACCATATAAAAGGAAATGCTCAAATGGGTCAAGTGCATGTAACAGGTGCTTTGAGTGTAGATGGAGAGTTAATTTGTAATCGAATAAAAGTGATAGGTGAGCTTAATGTTAGTAAGTCGATGAAAACAAATATGCTTGATATGAGAGGGTTTCTAAACGGGGCTGGAGATGTGGAGCTAGAAATAATGAATCTTAAAGGGGGATTAAATATTCCTGGGTTGTTTAATGTAGGTGATTTACAGGTTAACTTACTGGTTGCTCCTAGCAAGGTAAGAGAAATTGGTGGAGAGAAGATAATTATTAAAAGTAGAAGCTTCTTGAAGCAATCCTACACTTTAGAAGCAGAGGTAATTGAAGGAGATAACATTTATCTAGAACATACCACAGCAAAGATTGTAAGAGGTAATGATATTACAATAGGTCCATGTTGCTACATCGAAAAAGTAGAATATAGATCTACCTTTACAAACAAAGAAAAGAATTCAAAAAACATTATTAAAGTTAATCGAATTTAATATAAGGGGGATTTTATTATGGTTCAAGAATCAAAAGGAGATTTAATTTTATCTGGGCACAGTGAAACAGGTGGTGGCTCCTACGTTCAGGTTGAAATTAATGGCCATGGAGTAATTCATGGTGATATAGAATGTAAGAATTTTGAGTGTAATGGATCGGCAAAAATAAATGGTGATATTATGTCGGAGAATGCAGTTATCAATGGAAGTACAAAAGTACATGGAAATTTATCTTCTGACGAAGTGGAGGTGCATGGGGATTTAGTGGTAGACGAAAATGCATTTTTTCGAAAAATAGAAATAAAGGGACAAACACGAGTGAAGCAATCTATAAAGGGCGACACCCTTCTCCTCGAAGGAATTATTAAGGTATCTGGAGATTGTGAAGTGGAGAAAGCAAATCTAAATGGAGCTTTTACCATTGATGGATTGTTAAATGCAGATCACGTTGAAATAACGTTACATGGAAAATCATCCGTAAAAGAAATCGGAGGAGAGGTAATTACTGTAAGAAGAAATCGGCAGCCAATTCTACATTTAGATAAGTTGATTAAAACGCTGAGCAAAGATTTAACTGCAAACATCATTGAAGGAGATGTAGTTAAACTAGAATATACAAAGGCTAAAGTTGTTCGTGGAAATACAGTAGAAGTTGGTCCTGGATGTGAAATTGAATTGATTGAGTATAACAGTGATCTAAAAATATCAGAAAAAGCTGTTGTAGGAAAATCTGAGAAACTTTAAAAAATTGGTGAGATTAGGTAGATTCTAGGATAATCTTCTTTTAAGTACCCTAAGCAGCAAGGCACGTTGAATTAGACTATCTAAAAGATCAGAATACACCTTCGTTCTTAACATTATTCCTTTTTTCATGTAAAATGGGAAAATAAAATAGTTGTTTGAATAGGTGTGTGTAGTCATGAGAAAGTCTTTTTATCATTATTTGTTGAAATATCGTCATGCATTGAAGAAAAGTGATATAAGTATATTTTCCAATCATGCATACGATGACCATAGCTTTCCGAAGAATTCATGTGATTATCATGAAATAAGTAGCTATCTTGAATTGAATGGTCAATATCTTTCCAGCATGTCCACTTTTGATGAGGCATGGGAGCTTTACCGAGAGGATGTTTAGAGGTTTTGGTAGAAGCGGGGCGCAAAGATTGTGAACCTCTCCTTTTTTCAGGTTTGTGATTCAGCTTATTCTAAGGCACTTATAAAGATAGGATATTGGGAGGTAGAAAAGAGAACTTCTAATTTTAGAAGTTCTTTTTTTACGTTAATGACTTCATTGTCAGTGTAGTGGAATAATCTTTGAAGCAAGGTCACCTATCCACAATAACCTTTCCATCTTCATCTAGTAAAGGAGTGATACCACTACCTGAACCAACCCATGACTGAATATAATTCACACCGGTTTTACTGTCTACGAGAATGGTTATTTTCCCTAGTAAAGGTATATTCTCTTCCATTTTTATATAAAAACGGTTGTCTTCCTCTTTTTTTCTTCCAAACATAAAAACCCTCCCTTTAAGTGAAATTATAATAAATTCTAGAACCTATTTATAATTCTATCATTTGAACCAAATCAATACATTATCGTGAATCAGATAACCCAATTTTACCATAAATTTTCTGTATTTTTCACCAAGCTTCCTTACAAATTAAAGTCTTCCTATCTCAGCTGTTGATACTTTCCACTACTTAAAACCAAGTTATATAATTGTCTCAATATTTAATTGCCACCCTGTTAAAACGTTTTATTCATCTTTTAAGACAGTGGTGGTAATTGCGATTTTAAGTTGTGATAAAGCTCGCTTATACGAACCTAACCTTCAGATTTGGACTGACGACAAACATCAGAAGCATCAAGTCCCATTAAGTGCAGTTGTGAGAGGCTCCCGAACCGCCCATAGAAAAGCCATCACCTAGAACGGAAAGCTACAGGGAGTTTGACGGCAGGTTCTTTATTTTAGACTCTGTTAAAGTTGTGTGTAGATAATAACGCTATTCCAGCGATGATTGGAGCAAAAGGCGGAGACTACAACGGAGAGAAAGCGATAGACTGGAGACCCCGCAGGCGTGCAGCCGAGGAGGCTTCAGCATCGCCCCGTGGACGCGTAGCATTTTGTGGAAATCAATAGCGGAGTTTAACGAGTCCCCCTTGGCGCATCTTCAAAAAACACCAATAAAGCTTTTTCCAATTTCATTTTAGCGATTCTTATACTACTTGCATACAATACAGTACTAACAAAAAACACTGGTTTAATTGGAGAGAATCGATATGGGAAAGAAAAGGAAACCGAACAAACCAAAATATCAAATCGGTGATATTGTTGTAATCACAATCTATGGAACTGTCGGAAAAGTCACAGATCTGAAATTAATAGATGGGACTTTCGTTTATGAAGTTAATTCAAGTGAGGGGCTTTATCAAGAAGAAACGTTGGCATTTGTCTCTGAATATGAAGGAAAAGTTCTAGTGACAGAACGATTGGATATCGAATACCTTTATTTTATAGGAGACATTGTCCAAGTAATCGGATATGGTAAAGAACTTTTCAAAATAGTGGGATTACGAACAGAAATCTGGCGCTATAAAGAAGACTCTTGGGAAGATATCATCTATGAATTAACCAGACTCTCAGATGGGGAATGGTTAGAGGCAGGAGAAGAAGAGTTAACCATGATTGTACACCATGAACATGCGGAAGTTTTTATTCATAAACTGGGTCTGTCCTATATGTTCAATAAAGAAAATACAAGTTTGGAGTTGTATAACCCCATGACAGGTTCAAACAATTATTTTAAGAAAGAAGAGTTTAATAAAGAATATCAACGTATCATTGATGGATTATTAGATGTGTATAATGATTATAAAGCTCTTTATGAATTATTCGGTGATGAAGAGTACAAGAAAGTCATGAACCTAGTTGTTAAAAATCTAAAAAAGTACCTGGATAGTAAAAATCCCAAGCAATTAGAAAAGTAAAAAGGAGAATTGTAGAAGTAATAACAATACAAATGGGATTCCAATAATCGTCGCCACTTTTACAAGATTTTCACTAATTTTATCTAAAATCGGTAAAAGTACTTCTTCTTCTCCATACTTTTCTAAATTCGAAAAAAAGTCTCTCATTTCATTTCCTCCTTAGGCATGTTATGTTGTTTGTCCAATATACTTAAACCTATGTCTCATTAAGGTATTTATGACTTTTTTTATTATTTTTACAACAATACTGGTAAAATTATAGGGAGATGGATTATTATAGAATGTAAGACATATATCTAGAAAGAAGTACATAAACCTTTAAAAAAGGGGTGATATTGTGAAAGAAATCGAGGTAGTTATTGATACAGAAGAAATAGCCGAGTTCTTTTACAATGAGCTGGTAAGGCGAGGTTATGTTCCAGCGGAGAGTGAGATTGATGATCTAGCGGATATCATGTTTGAATATCTGTTAGAAAAGTGCATTATTGATGAAGAAATGGATGTAGAATAAATATTGCCATGCGCTCATTCTGCCCCTCTTGATTAAAAGGGCAAATCAGGGAGGCTGGAAAGTCAGCTTCTTCTGAGGATTATTAAAAAATGTCACATGAACGGCGGGAGCTATTCCCGCCGTTTTTCTATTTCCGGGATTAAGCTTTGCAGCTCGCTTAATCCCGAAACTTGAATAACATTATAAATATGTGGCTTTTTCATATCTGTAATCTGCTCACGGAAAGGTAAACGATAAAAGTCCAAAAAAATTCTTGAAGCAGACGGATTAAACCAATCGTCTTGCAATTTCTTCGCCGGTTTATGTTTATAAGTGGGCCAGGCATCTTCAAGATTAGGACTAAAAATTTTCTTTGTGTTTTTTGAGGCTGAAAAAACGCTAGGAAAATAATCCTCTCTTGAACCTGTGTGAATGTTGCTCTTTGCAAAAGAAAGAGCACCCTCATGGACATCTTTATTGCCAAATAGAAGCCTGTATAATTTCTTTCCGACTTTTATTCTCGAAGCTACTTCATCAAATTGCGCAATCGTGCTGCCAGTTAACTGAAGAGATTCTCCATCCACATATGGGAAGAGAATTTGAGTAAAGCCCATCATTTCTTGTAAATGGAAAGTAAGGGATTGAACTACTTTTTTCTGATAAAAAGGATTTAACATTACTTGAGTTTCTAATAAATTTTGCTCGTTAATTATGAGTGAGACAGTTAAAAATGGAGAGTTTTTGACTTTCTGTTCCATAAACAACCGCCATACTGGAAGCATAAAATCTGAAACACCTAAATGCGGAAGTAAATAGGTGTAATCTTTACTCTCTATTTTTCCTTTTTCATAAATCAATAGCTGTGGAAAAGCATCATTGAAAATTACATAATTTGCTTTTTCCAAAAAGCTAAAAAAAACCTCTAAGCGATCGTAGGAAAGAAGCTTAGATATGCTTTTACCTTTTAAATCTGTCATATTCCAACCAGCATTTCTTGATACCATATGTGCTAAATATGACCAATGCAATTCAGGGTTATTACCATACAAATTCAAATATGCTTGAGTTCGTGTAAGGTTGTTCTTGTTATGGCTGATGGTCTTGTTGCTTATGTCCAAAAGAATCTCTTTTTCTTTATGGGAAAGACTTACCTTGTGAGTGGGACTTAACCAGCTTCGCAGCAAGTAATCTGCATCGTTTGAGGAAAGAACTTTGATTTGCTCTTGGTGTTTTTCTTCCGTTTTAGAATATTTTGAACCAAACCAATTAAAAAACATACCACCACCTCACTTAAGTGTATTAAAATAGAAAGAAAAGATGTTAGTGGTAGAAGAAGTTATTTTTTTAAAGTTCAGGGCTTTCTGTTCTTTCTTGCCACGCTATTTATAACATGGATTTTTCATCACCGCTGTTGATTTACGCTAAAGGCTACGCTTTTTGCGGGGCGGTGCTGGAGCCTCCTCGGCTAGCCTGCCGGGTCTCCAGCCTACCGCTACCTCCCGCAGGAGTCTACGCCTTTGCTCCAATCATCAGCTAGAGAAGCACGTTTAACTACACTCATCTTTAACAGCACTTATCAAATAAATTCTGAATTTTATAATAAATAGAGGTAAAGCTACTTATTTATAAAGGTTAGAAGTGAATTTTTTCGCCTGAATTTTCTATTCGACAAAACTTTCTAAAATCTGATGAAGGAATCGACACAGTAAATTTCTAATTAATAAGGTATAGATATGGTTAAGGGGTGAAAGAGGATGTTGGCAATTAAAAGGATGATGAAAATTGGTTCAGGAGATTACGATGTCACCATCATGCAAACACCGAATTATGGAGAGTCAAAAGGATATGCTCCAGTATTCCGTTTAACCATGGGAGCAAATAACCATGAGGAACTCATTAATAAAGTGTATAGAAAGTTTAATGTGACGGATGATATTCCACCTGAATATGCTGGAAGGTTTATCGGTACAGGGGACGTTATTATGATCGATGAAGGAACTTTTGGAATTAGTTATTACCGTTTGGAGTTTGGCGGCTGGAAAAAGATAAATAGGGTTCAAGTACGTTAATTTCATCGAAAAAAATGGGCAGTCTTTTGTACTGCCCATTTATTCTAATCCAAGCTATTAAAGATTATCTCCAGGCCCGTTCTTGCGCTTTTTAGCAGAGTGCTCTTTTTTATGTGCAATTTGTTCTGCTTCAATTGCGTCAGGGGAAATGTGGTTGTTTTTCTTTTGTCCGTTAATTCGGTTTCGATGTTTTTTACCCATTGCGTACGCCACCTTTTAAATTATATTTTTCAACTTTGTAATTTATCCTTTTTAGGGGAGCCTGGTTGAGCGGTTTTTTTCTTTGTGGTATTTGTAGCATTAGCATGTTCCACCGCTTGACGAAGTTTCTTTTTCACTTGTGATTTCTCCTTTCTGTAAACCAAATTGATTCCCTATTAGGTTTTGCTGAAAATCCAAAAGCATTCAAGGATTTTCAGGTGTTCTTTTGAATCACGGGAAAGATATGGTATAGTATTGTTTGTTACAAAAAGGCTTTTACCATAAAGTTCAGCCTAAAAAAAGCAGGTACTATAGGAGGTAACACAATGAGTGTACATATCGGAGCAAAACAAGGTGAAATAGCTGAAACGATACTTCTTCCAGGAGATCCGCTGCGTGCAAAATACATTGCGGAAACTTTTTTGGAGGATGCCGTTTGTTATAATGAAGTCAGAGGCATGTTAGGTTATACAGGAACATATAAAGGTGAGCGGATTTCTGTGCAAGGGACGGGGATGGGTGTTCCGTCGATATCAATATATATTAATGAACTGATGAACGAATATAATGTTCAAAACTTAATCCGTGTTGGGACTTGTGGAGCTATACAAAAGGATGTAAAAGTCCGTGATGTTATTTTAGCAATGAGCGCTTCAACAGATTCACAAATGAACCGTTTAACATTTGGTGGGGTAGATTATGCTCCAACTGCTAACTTTGAACTATTAAAGAAAGCATATGATGTAGGGGTTGAAAAAGGATTAAACCTTAAAGTCGGAAACGTTTTTACAGCGGATATGTTTTATAATGAAAACGGCGAGCTGGAAAAATGGGCAAAATACGGCATCCTAGCTATCGAAATGGAATCCGCAGCGCTTTATACTTTAGCAGCCAAGTACGGAAGAAAGGCTTTATCCGTATTAACTGTCAGCGATCACATTTTGACTGGTGAAGAAACAACTTCTGAAGAACGCCAAACAACCTTCAGTGACATGATGGAAGTTGCCCTTGAAGCAGTTATAAAAAAATAAGTTTTTAAAAAAGCCCTTTTTATTAAAAGGGCTTTTTGTATCCAAAAGGAGTGGAGATAAGTGCTAATTTCATTAGAGTTATCAACGAACAAACAAGATGAATGGCAGGATATTACCGGATTAGTATCAGATACGATCCGAAAAGCAGATGTGGAAAATGGTATAGTTCTTGTATATTGTCCACATACAACTGCTGGTATTACCATAAATGAAAATGCCGATCCAGATGTGGTTTCGGATGTTCAAATGAGGTTTCATGAGGTATATCCATGGGAACATCCAAAATATTTGCATATGGAAGGAAACACGGCTGCTCACTTAAAAGCAATAACAGTAGGCAGTTCCCAGCAAGTGATTATCCAAAATGGAGCATTATTATTAGGTCAATGGCAAGGTATTTTCTTTTGTGAGTTTGATGGCCCTAGAAAAAGAACAGTACATGTGAAAATTATAGAGGATTAGGAAAAAAGTCACAAATTTTTAATCGTCCTGTTCAATTCTTTGAAATATTTTTACGAGAGAATAAATTAATGGTAAACTATTTAATGTATGCTTCCCTAATTGGTGAAGCATTTATTTTTGGCATCTGGTAAATTCATAAGAAAAGATTAAAGGTGATTTGACATGAAATATAAATTTGTTTTAGCTCTTATAAGCATCTCTTTGCTAAGCGGCTGCTCTAATCAGGTGAAAGATATAAACTGGAAGTTTTGGGAATCCTCTTCTTCAGATCAAATAAATGAAGAAGCAAATCAGGATCAGCCACCGGAAGAAAACTTAGAACCGGAAGAAAAGCCAACAGAAGTCAACAAACCTGACCAAGAAGAAACAGAACCAAATGAGGATGAATATCTTTTGGAAGAACCATTTTTCACGGTACTAAATAAAGAAAAAGTCATTGAAAATACGGACAATATATTATTAGTGGTAAATAAGGAACAATCCCTCCCAGCAGACTATGTGCCGGATGATTTGGTTATTCCAGATGTCAGTTTTTCATTTGATGGAGATTATGACAAAAAGTATTTAAGGGAAGAAGCCGCTCGCGCTCTTGAAGAGTTATTTGCAGCAGCAAGTGAGGAGAATATAGAATTATTTGCCGTTTCCGGTTACCGGTCTTATGAAACACAATATGGAATATATAATAGCTATTTGAAAAAATGGGGCGAAGAAAAAACCAATGCAGTATCGGCTATTCCAGGTCACAGTGAGCATCAAACTGGTTTGGCAATGGATGTTTCAAGCAGATCAGCTGCCCTTGATTTAACTGAACAATTTGGAGAAACACCGGAAGGGAAATGGCTAAATGATAATGCCGGCAAATACGGGTTTATCATTCGTTATCCTAAAGACAAGAAAGTGATAACAGGGTATGAATATGAGCCATGGCATTTAAGGTATGTGGGAAAAGAAGTGGCGACTTACATTTATGAAGAAGATTTGACCCTTGAAGAATTTTTTGACCGAGCCATTAAGCAATAACATTTAAAGGCCCTGCTTTTTTAAAACCGGCAGGGCCTTTTATATGATTCCACTAGATAGAATGTAAGAACAAAGGAGCCCAAGGGCACAAAGTAGTCCCACGATTGGTCCGCCTTCCTCAAAGGCTTCCGGCATCATAGTGGAAGCTACCATCGCAATTATTCCTCCTGCGGCAAAACCGTTAATTAAGTACATATATTCTTCACTTAATTCTTTGAAGGTGATATACCCTAAAAAGGAGCTTAAAGACGTCAGAACAAAAACGATAAACCATAAAAACATGATTTTCTTAGTACTATAGCCATCCTTTTTCAGCCCTACTGAACTTGATAGTGCTTCAGGAATATTGCTTATAAAAATGGCGATAACGATAACAGAACTTATTGAATTGTCTTTTATTAAAGAAACCCCAATAATAATCGATTCAGGAATGGAATCCATAATAGAGCCAATGAAAATAGCCATCCCGGAATGGCTATTTTTATTGCCATTGCTAAGTTTTCGTTCTTTCCCGCCTTTTTTACTAATCAAAAATTCAGCAAAAGTAAACATAAGAGCACCGATAAGAAAGCCAAAGATAACAAAACTGTAGCCTGTTTGAATATCGATATCTCCCAACAGTTCAAAGGACGCGGCACCTATCAGGACACCTGTACCGAATGCCATGATAAAGCCGGTTAGCTTCGTTGGTAAAGGAACAAAGAGACCAATTACGGCACCTAGAATTAAAGCAATTCCTGCAACAGCCCCCCAAAATATAGCTTGTACCACAACAATTCCCCTTTTCCATTCAAGAACTCTATTACTAATGTGCACGAAAAAAAACAGAACATACTTTTTTCAATTCTTGACAAAATAGATAAAGGTACTAATTTCAGTCAAAGGAGGCTTAGAGGTGAAGAGGTTTAGTATATCCGTCCATCGTTTAATGATTATCCTTCTCACATTGACGATGCTATGTCCGAATAACGTTGCTTTAGCATACGGAAAAAAACTTAATGGGGAATACAGGATTCAAACTTCCATGCATTCAGGTTATTTTACTTCTAGTGCAGCCCCTAAAAGTATTCTTAAACACATCGAAAAGGGAGAATGGGGAAATATTAACTACCCTATTCCTCCAACAGATACTTATCTTTATATGAATAATGGTTCTATATTTGCTATAGACCATCAGCTCAATATTTATGATATAAAAAGCAAAAAACTGTTAGTACAGGTTCCTGGCAAAATAAATAAGCAGCTTTCTAAAGACATGAAAAAGCTGCGAACGAATCATTATGGGGAGATTCTTTTATGGAAAGATGCCAATGAAATCCTACCAAGATACAGCAAATTCACTGTCTTGGATTTAGATTCTGGATCTTCTTTTAACGTACAAAGAAGAGCGGGCTCTTACCATGCGGATGTTCAGCCACTCACTAAAAAAGATACAGATAAAATGAAAGAAATTTACCATGGATCGTGGAGCTGGGACCGCAAAGCGATTCTAATTCTCACAGAAGATAAGAAGTTTGCTGCTTCTATGCATGGTATGCCACATGGTCAAGGGGCAATAAGAAATGGTTTTCCAGGACACTTTTGTATCCATTTTCAGGATAGCATTACTCATAAATCCAAAAAAATGGACCATGCGCATTCCATCATGATTAAAAAAGCATCTGGAGAATGGCTGGATCATACACAAAAATTAACCCCGACAGAAATTGTAGATGCAACGATTATTGCTATTCATCAGCATGACTGGTTTATTTTATCTTCCATACTCGATGATAAAAATCGTATCTTACTGGAAAAAGAAGCTCAAAAACTGGAAGAAATCCACGTCATAAAAAGGCTGTCAGATTTACCAGAAAATGAAAAATTTAATACAGAGCTATCTGTACAGCTGCCAATCGAACTTTATATCGATAAAAATACTGGTACAGTAAAAAAGGATGTACTCTTTACAATTGAGCGTCCATCAATTGAAGAACCCTGGACCATTGACCTTGAAAAATTAATAGAACAGTTTTAAATAAATTGGTTCTTTTACTAAGGTTTTGGTATCCCAGCGGAGTTAATCTTCATCTTTTGATTTCGCATTCTTCCGGGAGGCTTTGGCAGCTTCCTGTGTAGTGTGAAAACAACAAGGAATAGAATAAGTAGCTGCAAAAAAGGACATGCTTCTATTTTTTATGTTTGAGTATTTCAATAGGTATTTTAGTTAGAGGAATATTGGTTTCTTTGGGGATTTTAATCTCCACTATCCCATTTTTATAAATTGCTTTTGTTCCGTTAGATTTTACAGTACATGGCAATTTGATTGATTGTTTATTTCCATTGTGAGGAACATTTTCAATATAGCAAGTAGTAGTATCATGAGTCGTTTTCAATTCTAGGATTTTTTCCTCCGGTGAAAGTGGAAAGCGGATAATCACATCTTCATGAGTTTCGAAAACATTGGCATCAAATCCTGTTTTTTTGTGTTTCTTTTTTTTGGATTGAATTCTATTTAGCATATCAAAAGATTGTTCAAAAAAATTGGTAGAATCGAGCATTTGGTGTGGTGCAGGGATTTTGTTTTTCATTGCTTTATTCATCATCCCTTCCACATCAGTTTGCTTGAAAATATCATCTTTCATATATTCTTTAGGAAATGGAAACATTTTGCTCCATGGAAACATATAGACTCTCCTTTATTTTTAGATATTTTTTTAATAGTCATTAACGAAAATATGCAGCTTAAATAAACACAGACTTTTTGTATATTTTATTCATTCTTGCCCTCAAAGGTTAATTAAACTTACTCTCTTATGGCAGACAGTGCTGAACCTTGACTCATAAAGTAAGTTTTACTATACTGAAACTATCTCGAATTCAAGATAACAACTTTAACTATCAATGAGTAAACCGAGGGAGGAATTGGAAATGAACATGAAACATATTTATAAAAAGGGATCAGATAACGTTTTATTACTTCTTCATGGAACAGGGGGAACAGAAGAGGACCTATTACCGATAGCAAATATGATTGATTCGGAAGCCTCTATTTTAAGTGTAAGAGGAAACGTGTCTGAGAATGGCATGCCCCGATTTTTCAAAAGACTCTCAGAGGGAGTTTTTGATGAAGAAGATTTAATTTTCCGAACAGAGGAATTACAACAGTTTATCAGTGATGCTGCAAGTAACTATCAGTTTGATCGGAAAAATGTTGTGGCTGTCGGCTATTCTAATGGTGCCAATATTGCAGGGAGCCTACTATTTCATTACAAAGATAGTTTAAAAGGAGCCATCCTTTATCATCCAATGGTACCTAGACGAGGAATAACGCTACCTGATTTAAGTTCCACCCCAATATTCATTGGAGCAGGGAAAAATGACCCGATTTGTCCAGCATCAGAAACGGAAGAGTTACAACAACTACTTTCCAATGCAGGAGCTCAGGTTGAGGTCCAGTGGGAAAACCAAGGACACCAACTTACCCATGCCGAAGTAGCAGCATCAAAAAAATGGTACGAGCTATTTCATAAATAATCCCAAGGAAGGAGTGACTAAGATATGGTCATTCCTTTTTATCTAGGCTGTGTTAAAGTTGTGTGTAGATAATAACGCTATTCCAGCGATGATTGTAGCAAAATGCGGACATTCAAACGGGGAGATAGCGATAATCTGGGAGATCCGCCAAGCACATTAACCCTATATCAAGAAAGAAAGATAATGCAAACCATTTCGTATTATCCGCCAGTTATTATAAAATGTAGATAGGAATAATTATAGGTAGGAAAATAAGGTGTAGGAGGAAGACATGAAGCTTATTGATCAAATTAAAGTGCAGGCGCAATTAGATAAGCTTGCCAAAACAGATGTTTATCTACATCTTGAAACAACAAATGGGGCCTATGCCGGTCATCATAATACAGGATTGGCAGTTGGTGCTTTTATAAGAAATGTTCAGTTAAAGTATGAGCACGGAAAGATTAGGGGCGTCAACCCATATCGTATCGGCTTGAAATTGGAGTTCGGCTGGGTATACGCAGAAGGAGTAACGCATTTTGAAATTGATGAAAACGACAGGTTGCTATTAGCAGGTTTAAATCCGGAAGGAAAATTGGCCGTAGCGCTTCAAATAAGTAAAGAACCTTTTAACTAGGCTTCTTTACTCTTGTGAAAAAGGAGAGATTGAAATGCTCGCAGAAAAACATGTGTTAGTGGTATTCCCGCACCCCGATGACGAGGCTTTTAGTTCATCAGGGACGATAAAACTCTTTACCCAAAGTGGGGTTCCTGTTACATATCTTTGTGGAACACTAGGGCAAATGGGCAGGAATTTTGGCAACCCTATGTTTGCAAATCGTGAAACACTACCAGAAGTTAGAGAAAAGGAACTGATAGATGCTTGCAAAGTTATGGGTATTGATGATTTAAGAATGCTAGGGCTGCATGATAAAACGTTAGAATTTGAAGATGAGGAATTTTTAGCAGATATTATCGAGAAAGCCTTGCATGAATTAAAACCAAGTCTTATTTTGACATTCTATCCAAAGCATGGAGTTCATCCAGATCATGATGCAATGAGTAATGCGGTCGCAATTGCTGTATCTCGTCTACCGAAAAGTGATAGGCCAACGATATATGGCAAGGCTATTTTGAAAAATAGTGTCGATCTTATTGGAAAGCCAGACGTCGAAATAGATATCAAATCCGTTGCAGAAGAGAAATTAAAAGCAATAAAAGCCCACAAGTCGCAGACAAGCGGATGGGTAGAACTGATGGAGCAGCAATTAAAAGATAGTTCACCTGAAATTGAGGAATGGTTGTATAGAGAGACTTTTTGGACTTTTGAAGTGTAATAGGAAAAGGTAAGAACTGCTGAGATGACTGATCTTGGCAGTTTTTTTGTTGTTTGGAAATTATAAAACGTTTTAATAGAGGAACGTAAGTACATGAAAAGTGGTAAAAGGTCCGGATGATGTATCAAGAAAGGCAAAGTAAGTACATGAAAAGGAGAGAAGTCGCCGGATGATGTACATTCCCAGGCAAAGTAAGTACATGAAAAGGAGACACCCCGCCGGATGATGTACATTCTCGAGCAAAGTAAGTACATGAAAAGGAGACACCCCGCCGGATGATGTACATTCTCGAGCAAAGTAAGTACAAGAAAAGCTGAGAAATAGTACGATCATGAACATTCACAGGCAAAGTAATTACATTAACAGGGGATCAGGCAACGGATGAAGTACATTCTCGAGCAAAGTAAGTACATGAAAAGGAGACACCCCGCCGGATGATGTACATTCTCGAGCAAAGTAAGTACATGAAAAGGGGGAGAAGTCGTCGGATGATGTACATTCCCAGGCAAAGTAAGTACATGAAAAGCGGAGAAGGCACCGGATGATGTACATTCTCGAGCAAAGTAAGTACATGAAAAGCGGAGAAGGCACCGGATGATGTACATTCTCGAGCAAAGTAAGTACATGAAAAGCGGAGAAGGCACCGGATGATGTACATTCTCGAGCAAAGTAAGTACATGAAAAGCGGAGAAGGCACCGGATGATGTACATTCTCGAGCAAAGTAAGTACATGAAAAGGCGAGAAGTCCGCGGATGATGTACATTCCCGAGCAAAGTAAGTACATGAAAAGCGGAGAAGGCAACGGATGATGTACATTCTCGAGCAAAGTAAGTACATGAAAAGGGGAGAAGGCAACGGATGATGTACATTCCCGAGCAAAGTAAGTACATGAAAAGGAGAGTTAGCGCCGGATGATGTACATTCTCGAGCAAAGTAAGTAAATAAAAAGTGCTGAAGGACCCGGATGATGTATCTTCCAGAGCAAAATAAGTAAATAAAAAGCAAGATACTTGAAGAATGACACCTAACTCGCTAATAACCCAGCTTGGATTTTCTAAGCATTACAAAATAAAATACAATCTATTACTTTTTCTACTAACTTGCTTTTTTTATATCATATGAAACCTAAATACGTATAAGCGACTAAATTTGAAGAGACTGACGGTCTGCCGGGCTTTTTATCTTCTATAATTAAAGAAATTTTCTGATAATATCTTGACTTTTTAGTAGTGGAACGTTATTTTAATTGTGAATATACTATATTACATAAAAATTTTCTGGCGGAGAAATTTCGTTATATTAATTTGATTTTTTTCTAAGTTCAATTAAAACATTTGGCTGATGAATATTGTTCTAAGTTGTTAACTGAGAGAAATGCTAAGGATTATTCTGGAAGCACCACTTAACTTAAAACAAAAAAGGTTGGTGATATTTTGATACTTCATGAGATCGAAACAGCTCCACAGTCTATAATGGAAAAAATTCAATTAGACCGTTTAAAACAGACAGTCAAACATGTTCATCAGAATGTCCCTTTCTATCAAAGGATATTTAAGAAACATCTTATCACTCCTAATGATATTTCCACACTTCAAGACCTTCAGAATCTACCTTTTACCACCAAGCAAGACTTAAGAGACAATTATCCTTATGGACTTTTTGCAGTAAACAGGAAAAGAATAGTTCGACTTCATGCTTCTTCCGGGACAAGTGGCAAGCCGACTGTTGTCGCTTATACAAAAGCAGACATTGATATGTGGAGTGACCTGGTTGCAAGAGCTATCTCGATTGGTGGGGGAAAGCCAGGTGAAATTCTTCATAATGCTTATGGATATGGTCTTTTCACAGGAGGACTCGGGTTACACTATGGGAGTGAGCGGTTAGGAATGATTACAGTACCTGTTTCAGGGGGAAATACTTTTCGACAAGTTCAACTGATTGACGATTTTAAGCCTACTGTTATTTGCGGTACACCTTCTTATGTATTGACTATTATCGAAAAGATGGAGGAGTTGGGTATTATTCCGTCAACCACATCCTTAAAATATGGAATCTTCGGAGCTGAACCATGGTCTGAGAAGATGAGAAGAATCTTGGAAAATAAACTGAATATTAAAGCATGTGATATTTACGGTTTAAGTGAAGTGCTTGGACCGGGAGTAGCACAGGAATGCCATGAGGCACAAGATGGATTGCATATAGCCGAAGATCATTTCCTCGTAGAAGTAATTGATCCCAAAACGAAAAGAAATCTTCCAGAAGGAGAAGATGGAGAACTGGTTTTTACTAGTTTAACTAAAGAGGCTTTACCGATTATTCGGTATCGTACAGGAGATATAGCGTCAATTTGGAAAGAAAAGTGTGTGTGTGGCAGAACGACCATGAAGATGTCACGGATAAAAGGCAGGGTGGATGACATGATCATTATCCGTGGAGTGAATGTTTTTCCATCTGAAATAGAGCATCAAATACTAACAATAGAAGAACTTGCCCCTCATTATCAATTGTTGTTATCAAAGGAAAAGAATCTAGATAGTCTGGAAATTATGGTAGAAATGAAAGAAAAGGAGGTTAATGGAGCAGGTGAGTTATTGATCGAAAAAATGAGAGTCGCACTCGCAAATCAGTTGGAGCAAGTAATAAAAGACAATTGTTTTATAGCTGTTCGTGCAAAGGTAGTGCTGCCCGGTTCTATTCCCCGTTCAGAGGGAAAAGCGGTAAGAATAATAGATAAACGAGTACCAGTATGAAAAATCAGAAATTTCAGAGTTGATTAATATATAACATTATATTATAATGTCGTTAAATAAACGTTATAGAAATAGGAGGCGGTAACATGACAAACGATATTTCGTTTGACCGCTTAACGGAAGAGGAAAAATATGAGCATTTCATCGCTCGCATTAATGCAGATGAAAAGATTGAGGCAGACGATTGGATGCCTGAGGAATATCGAAAAACGCTGATTAAATTAATAAGTATGCATGCAATCAGCGAAATTATGGGAGCGCTTCCAGAGAAAGAGTGGGTTCCAAAAGCTCCTACTTTAAAAAGAAAACTTGGGATTATGGCAAAAGTCCAGGATGAAATGGGTCATGGCCAACTTTTACTCAGAGTTACAGAAGATCTGATGGTACCATATGGCAAGACACGAGAAGATATTATGCAAGATCTTTTTTCAGGAGATTTAAAGTTTCATAATGTCTTTCATATGGAAGCTCCAACTTGGGGAGATGCCGGATTAATTGGATGGCTGGTTGATGGAGCTGCCATCATCTCACAAACCAATATGTTAAGTGCGTCGTACGGACCTTATGCCCGTGCCTTAAAACGAATCTGTGCTGAAGAAGTTTTTCACGCTCAACATGGAGAGGCAATTATTATGGCACTCGCTGAAGGAACAGAAGAGCAGCGAGCGATGATCCAGGATTCCATTAACCGCTGGTGGGAAGCATTGTTAATGTTCTTCGGACCTGCTGATGCCTCTACCACTGGAACATCCAAGCAGGATATAACCATGAAATACAAGATTAGAACAAAAAGCAATGAAGAGCTGCGACAAGATTTCTTTACGAAATATGTGCCTCGAGTACTATCTTTGGGCTTAACTATTCCTGATCAAACCATGCACTATAGTGAACAAGAGCAAAAATGGATTTATCAACAGCCGGACTGGAGCCGGTTTAAAGAAATCATTAAGAATAATGGTCCTAAATCAAAAGAGCGCCTTCGCCTTCGAGTGATAGCACATGAAAACAATGCATGGGTTCGCGAAGCTTTAAGCTCCGATATGAATGCAGGGTAAAAAGGGGGAGCAGGATTGAGCAGTAAGGGATTTTACCAGGAATTCGAAGTGTTTAGCAAGAGAACTCCTACATCTCCAATGCAATATCAATTTAGCTTACTGGCACCAAACGAAGAATTGGCGTTAGTAATGGCTCAGGAAAACTTTATGAGAAGAGAGCCGGTTGTGGATATATGGGTTGTAAAACGCTCGAATATGAGAAAAATGACACAAGAAGAGCGTGAAAGCTTACAAAGACTGGATAACAAAGAATATCGAAACACAAAGGGATATGGGTATTTAAAAAAGAAATGGCGCCACTATGAGCAAGGAATGTTAGATGAAAAAGAGATTATGTCGTGGGGAGGGAAACTAAAGGAATGACGATTACAACCGTTGAAGAGGCAAAAAAAGATAATGAGTATTATAAAGCTTTAACACAGCTGTTGTTTCAGCTTGCCGATGACGATTTTATGATTGCTTTCAGAGGATCTGAATGGCTAGGTCTTGCCCCTCATATTGAAGAAGACGTTGCATTTTCTTCTATTAATCAAGATACAATGGGTCATGCAACGATGTTTTATCAGCTGTTAGAAGACCTCGGATGTGGAGAAGTGGATGCCCTTGCACATGCGAGAAAGGCTGAGAACCGGGTAAATGCCGTTCTTTTAGAAAAAGTGAACGGGCCTGGAACCTACCTATCTGAACCAGAATATGACTGGGCTTTTACAGTAGTTAGACATTATTTCTACACACAAGCTAAGAAAATAAAAATAGAGTCTCTTAAAAACTCATCCTATGAACCTTTAAAACATGTAGCTGTAAAAGTAAATATGGAGCTTTACTATCACCAGCTTCACTGGAAAACGTGGTTTACCCAGTTATGTACAGCAAATACAATCGCGAAAAATAAAATGAAAGCTGCTATAACGTTGGTAATGGAGGACTTCAATGGAGTGTTATCTCTAGGACCAGATGCAGTCCGCATATCAGAATATGGCTTGATTGAATCAGAAGAGTTCATTCGCCAGAGATTTGTCTCTTCTATGACAGATGTTTTTGAAAGTGTGGATTTCAAGTTTCCAGATCAGATGGGAATGAAAAATGGAGATGGAAGAAAAGGGGAGCACACAAAAGATTTGGATGCAGCTCTTCTAACTTTAAGTGAAGTATACAGCAGTAACGTGAATGCAACCTGGTAGAAGGTAATAGAAAAAGAGAAACCGCGTACAATATTGAGGGAGCCCTTTACTCAAAACAAAGGAATGATGAAAACATGCTGGAAAAAGAAATACAACAAAGAGTATGGGAACAACTCCAATCAGTAAAAGACCCCGAAATCGATTCTGTCAGTGTCGTTGAGTTAGGAATGGTAGAAGAGGTTAATGTAACAAAAAATAGTGTAATAGTAAAGATGCTGCCAACCTTTATGGGGTGTCCTGCACTGGATATTATAAAAAGTAATGTAAAAAAAGCGATAGCTAGTCTATCACTCTTTCATAAAATAGAAGTGGAATTTATCTATCAGCCCCCATGGACATCGGATCGGGTTTCTGAAGTAGGCAGAGCAAAACTAAAGGAATTTGGTATTGCGCCACCACCTGTTATGGATGAATCGGGCAAGTGGCATGTTGATTGTCCTTTTTGTGGCTCTACGTATACTACATTGGAGAATATTTTCGGTCCGACAGCCTGTCGCAGCATTTTATACTGCAAAGGGTGCAAAAATCCATTTGAGGCAATGAAACCAGTATCTACTTTAATGTAAGCTCAATTGTAAAGCTCATTTGTTACAAATTACAAAGAAGTAGAACAATGAATATGAAATAGTCTTATGTGAATCTAGTTTTAAAAGCTTAAGAGAAACTATTCTTTTAGGCTTACTACATATAAAAGGAGAGATATTAAATGGTAAAACTAATCGCACTTTACAAGCACCCTGAAAACAAAGAGGCATTTGATCAGTATTATTTTGAAACTCATGGACCAATAACTCAAAAGATTCCTGGTCTTCGCAAAATGGAAGTAACAAAAGTGGTAGGCAGTCCGATGGGTGGGGAAGGAAAATATTATCTAATGTGTGAAATGTACTATGATAGCCATGATGCACTGAAACAGGCTATGAGAACAGATGAAGCTAAAGCATCAGGCAAAGATTTAATGAGCTTTGCCGGTGATCTGGTAACACTGATGATTGGTGAAGAAGTGAATGAATAATAGGTACGAATTAATTGAAGTTTCGACTCAAGGTTCGATTGGGGTCGTTGCATTAAATCGTCCCAAAGTATTAAACGCGATAAACCGTCCGATGGTTGCTGAAATTGTGAGAGCGATAGAGGATTTTGACCGGGATGATAATGTGAAAGTTATTGTTCTTTCAGGGAATGGTAGAGCCTTTGCAGCCGGAGCAGATATTGATGAAATGTCAAATGCAACTGCTATCGAACTGGAACTGTTAAACCAATTTACTGATTGGGATCGCCTTGCATGGGTTAAAAAGCCAATAATAGGTGCAGTCCAAGGCTTTGCACTGGGCGGAGGCTTTGAATTAGCTTTATGCTGTGACATTTTATTCGCAGCACATGACGCTGAATTCGGGTTTCCGGAAATCAGCCTTGGTGTTATGCCAGGAGCTGGGGGTACTCAGAGATTGACAAAATTGATGGGCAAATCAAAAGCAATGGAGTGGCTCCTGACTGGCGAAAGAATGAGTGCAAAAGAAGCTTTGCACTACGGTGTCATCAATCGTGTTGTCTCGAAAGAACTGCTGCAGGAAGAAACGATGAAGTTTGCAAACAAGATAGCTAAACAAGCACCTCTTTCCCTTCGTTTAATAAAAGAGTCAGTTTTAAAGGCAGTAGACTACTCCATCTATGAAGGGATGCAATATGAAAGAAAGAATTTCTATCTTTTATTTGCTTCTAAAGATCAAAAAGAAGGAATGCGGGCGTTTCAAGAGAAACGAAAGCCTAACTTTGAAGGAGAATAGGGGGGAATGCTATGTTTGAAACAATAACCTACTCCATAGAGAATCGTGTAGCGTGGATTACTTTAAACAGACCAAATAATTTAAATGCATTTACAGAACAAATGAACAAAGAAATTCAAAAGGCCATTAAGCAGGCTGGCTTAGATCAGGATGTTAGATCTCTCGTTATAACAGGAGAAGGCAGAGCCTTTTCATCTGGCCAGGATCTTTCAGAAGTGGATGAAAACATGGACCATGGAGAGGTACTCAGAAACCGTTATGGTCCGATGATGAAAGAGCTTGCACGTTTCGAAAAACCAGTAATAGCAGCCGTTAATGGTGTAGCAGCAGGGGCTGGTTTCAGTCTCGCGCTAGCGTGTGACTTTCGTCTCGTCTCTGAAAAAGCTAGTTTTGTTCAAGCTTTTATCCACGTAGGGTTAATACCGGACTCCGGAAATCTGTATTTTCTTCCAAAATTAATAGGAACCGCAAAAGCATTAGAGATTGCTATTCTGGGAGAAAAAATTCGTCCCCAGGAAGCAAAGGAACTGGGTCTTGCAACAAAAGTTATCAGTCAGGAAAATTGGGACCAAGAAGTAAGAGAATTCGCAGAAAGATTAGCTAGCATGCCTACTAAAGCGGTTGGACTGATTAAACGTTCTATAAAGGCAAGCTGGGAAATGGATTATGACGAATACCTCGAGCAAGAAGCAAATGGCCAAAGAATTGCAGGTCTAACTGCTGATCATAAAGAAGGTGTAACTTCGTTTATCGAGAAGCGCAAAGCAGTCTTTGAAGGAAAATAATTTTTGGAAAAGGGGATGAAAGAAGATGGGAACAGTGAAAGAGGCAAAATTAGAACAGCTTGAAATGAAGCGTGAAGCATATCAGCTAATTATTAATGGGCAAAGAATGGATAGCAGCAGCGGCGAAACATTCACAACCTATAATCCTGCTACAGGTGAACCCGTTGCAACGATTGCTAAAGCATCAAAAGAAGATGCAGAAAAAGCAGTCGAAGCAGCGCGTCATGCATTCGATAAAGGTAAATGGAAGCTATTCCCTTTAAATAAACGTGCAAGAACATTGAATAAAATCGCTTCTATTATGCGGTCAAGATTCAATGAGCTAGTAGAATTGGAGATTCTTGATACAGGGAAGTCTCTTTCTGCAGCTCAAGGTCAAGTTATGCAAGCTATCGAGGACTTTGAATTTTACGCAGGCGCTATTGTTGGTCACCGTGGAGCGGTCAACAATGTACCAGGTCAATTTCAGAACATTACTGAAAAAGAACCTGTAGGTGTTTGTGCACAAATTATCCCATGGAACTATCCTTTAATGATGGCAGCATGGAAAGTGGCTCCTGCTATAGCGGTAGGTTGTTCGGTAGTGGTGAAGCCAGCAACACTAACACCTCTTACAGCCATCGTCCTAGGTGAAATATGTATCGAAGCAGGGGTTCCTGAAGGAGTTGTCAATGTTATTCCGGGAGCTGGCTCGGAGGTAGGAAACTATTTAGTTGAGCATCCTAATGTGGATAAAGTAGCATTCACAGGATCCACCCCTATTGGGAAAGATATTATGGCAAAAGCATCTCAAACGCTTAAGCGAGTAACTCTTGAACTTGGTGGCAAATCTCCGAGTCTAGTATTTAACGATGCCGATATCGATGCGGCGGTAGACGGTTCTTTATTTGGTATTTTCTATAACACAGGGCAGTCTTGTGAAGCACGTTCTCGTTTATATGTTCACGAGGATATCTATGAATCTTTCATGGAGAAATTTGTGGAAAAAGCGAAAAAGCTTTCTCTTGGTAATCCTTTTGCAAAGGAAACCCATATCGGAGCGATTATTAATAAAGGGCAACTAGATGTCATCGATGGATACGTGCAATCTGCAAAAGAAGAAGGAGCTACCATCGCTCTTGGTGGAAAGGTTGCTAATGTGGAAGGGTACGAAAACGGCTTTTGGTATGAACCAACTATCATTACAGGTGTTAACCATGACATGAAAGTCGTTAAAGAAGAAATCTTTGGACCAGTGGTTGTTGTGATGCCGTTCAGTGATGAGAAAGAAGCTATCAGACTGGCAAATGATAGTGAATATGGTTTAGGTTCCGCTATCTGGACAACAGATTATGCTCGCGCAACAAGGGTATCAAAGCAAATTCAAGCAGGTATTGTGATGGTCAATTGCCCGTTCTCAGCATTCCCTGGAACACCTTTTGGTGGCTATAAGCAATCAGGTTTCGGTCGTGAACTTTGTATTGAGACATTGGATCTTTACACAGAAACGAAGAGTATTGTTTCCTATTTTGGCAATCGTCCATTAAATCCATTTGGTGTGTGAGTATAAAATCGAAAAGCAAAGGGTAGAGCTCCCTTTGCTTTTTTTTACAATGGAACTAAGGAGAGGCGTGAACAAGATGAAGAATATTGTTGTAATTGGATCAGGGGTTATGGGAAGAGGTATTGCGTATGTAAGTGCACTTGGCGGCTTTTCCACAACAGTGGTAGATGTGAAAGAAGAACAATTAGACAGTGCCAGAAAAGAAGTACAACTTATTGTTAACAAGGGGCTGGAAAAAGGGAAGATATCGGAAACCACCGCTTCTCTAATTAAAGAAAACCTTTACTATTCTATTAACTTAGAAGAGGTAGTTAAAGATGCGGATCTTATCATTGAAGCGGTACCTGAAAATATCGACATTAAAAAATCTGTATTTGAGCGGATAGACCGTCTTTCTCCTTCTCATTGTCTATTTGCTTCCAATACATCTACTATGAGCCCAACTGAAATAGGAAGTTTCACCTCTCGTCCTGATAAAGTAATTGCAATGCATTTCTTTAACCCTGTACATAAAATGAAGCTGGTAGAAATCGTTAGAGGCTTAGAGACAAGTGATGAAACGGCAAATAGTATCCGGTCGATTTCGGAAAAAATGGGCAAAGAAACGGTTGTAGTCAATGAATTTCCCGGTTTTGTTACAAGTAGAATCAGCGCTCTGGTAGGAAATGAAGCATTTTATATGCTTCAGGAAGGTGTTGGAACACCTGAGGAAATTGATAAAGCGATAAAGCTTGGTTTGAATTATCCGATGGGTCCCTTTGAACTGGGTGATCTTGTAGGACTTGATACACGCTTAAATAATTTAAAATATCTTCATGAAAAGCTTGGAGAGAAATACCGTCCTGCTCCACTTTTGGAGAAATATGTGAAGGCGGGAAGGCTTGGCAGAAAAAGTGGAAAAGGCGTTTATGATTATACGGTAAGCGAATAGAAAGAAGGTGGAGCTTTTGAGAGAAGTAGTAATAGTAGATGCATGCCGGACACCGATTGGTAGATATAAAGGAGCTTTAAAATCAATCCGTCCTGATGATCTTGGAGCCATAGTTATTAAAGCGCTAATCAAAAGAAACCCGGCTGTCCTTCCTCAAGAGATTGAAGAAGTCGTTTTCGGCAATGCTAATCAGGCAGGTGAAGATAATCGCAATGTGGCAAGAATGTCTGGACTATTGGCTGGGTTGCCTGTGGAAGTAGGAGGAACTACGATAAACCGCTTATGTGGTTCTGGGCTGGATGCAGTTAATTTTGCAGCAAGAGCCATTATTGCAGGTGAAGGCGATATTTTCATTGCAGGGGGCACAGAAAGCATGACAAGAGCTCCTTTTGTCATGGGAAAACCAGAGATAGAATACCCTCGTGGAAACATGGAGCTGATCGATACCACGATTGGGTGGAGGTTTGTTAACAAAAAGCTGGAAAAACAATTTGGCGTTGATACAATGCCTCAAACGGCAGAGAATGTCGCAAAAGAATTTAATATTACTCGAGCAGATCAAGATTTATTTGCCTATAATAGCCAGCAAAAGGCTCAAAAAGCAATCCAATCGAATCGCTTTGCGGAGGAATTAATACCTGTCATTTATCACGACCGAAAAGGAAATGAAATTGTGGTAGATCGAGATGAGCATCCGCGACCCGAGACTACTCTAGAAAAATTAGAAAGTCTTCGCCCGCTCTTTCACGATGGATCGGTTACAGCAGGTAACGCATCTGGCGTAAACGATGGAGCATCTGCGCTTCTATTAATGAGTGCTGAAAAAGCACAAGAATTAAACTTAACACCGCTGGCAAGGTATGTGACTTCCGCATCAGCTGGACTCACCCCGTCCATTATGGGAATTGGACCGATTTTCGCAACACGAAAAGCGCTTCAAAGAGCAAAGTTATCGGTAGAAGACTTGGACCTGATCGAACTAAATGAAGCCTTTGCTTCTCAATCAATAGAATGCATCCGTCAGCTTAGATTAGACCCTGATATTGTAAATGTAAATGGCGGGGCAATTGCCTTTGGTCATCCTCTGGGTGCAAGTGGAGCTAGAATTCTAACCACCCTGGTACATGAAATGAACAAAAGAGAACTTCGGTTTGGACTTGCAACGATGTGCGTAGGAGTTGGGCAAGGAGTTGCGACCATTGTTGAACGTTTTGAAAAACCATAGGGAAGCTCTCTATGGTTTTTTTGTTTCCTATAACGCGTTAATCTGATAAAATGAAAAAAGTGTAATAAGAAGAGATTTTTCAGATAGAAAGAGGATGTAGGCAATGAACACAAGGTCGATGATTTTCACCATATATGGCGACTATATAAGGCACTACGGCAATAAAATATGGATTGGAAGCTTAATCCGCCTGCTAAAAGAGTTTGGTCATAATGACCAAGCAGTCCGAGCGGCTATTTCGCGAATGAATAAACAAGGCTGGGTGCAGGCTGAGAAAAAGGGAAATAAAAGTTATTATTTTCTTACGGAGCAAGGTGTAAAAAGAATCGAAGAAGCAGCAAAGCGGATTTTCAAGTTAAAGTCAGATAGCTGGGACGGACAATGGCGTATTCTTATGTATTCTATTCCAGAAGAAATTCGCAGTGTGCGGGATGAGCTTAGAAAAGAGCTGGTATGGAGTGGCTTTGGGACACTCTCCAATAGCTGTTGGATTTCTCCAAATGCATTGGAGAAACAGGTTCAAGATCTTATAGCCAAGTATAGAATAGAAGAATATGTTGACTTTTTCGTTTCCGATTACAAAGGCCCGCATGAAAATAATAGACTTGTAGTTAAAAGCTGGGATCTTCAAGAAATCAACGGAAAGTATCAGGAATTTATACAGGTGTACAGTCAAAAATACACGATTGATAAAAGCAAGCTTCAAAAAGGGCAAATGACAGATGCAGAATGCTTTGTAGAAAGAACGAAGCTTGTGCATGAGTATAGGAAGTTTCTTTTCGTAGATCCTGGTCTTCCTGAGGAATTGTTACCGGAGATGTGGCTTGGAGGGCATGCAGCTTCTTTATTCAGTGATTACTATAAAGAGCTGGCAGAACCTGCTTCCCGCTTTTTTGAGGGAGTATTTGAAGATGGAAATGAGCTGAGCTTTAAAGATAAAAAGTATGATGTGATGGATCATCCATATATGTTGGAATAATGTGGAGAGCTTTTAGCTAATTGAAAAAGAAGAGAGGGATTGTGATAGAACCTTTTCTCTTCTTTTTATTTTGATTTAGCCCATATGTTTACTTCTGTATTTCTGCTATAGGCGAAGTGAACTGCGGGGAGGGTGAGTTAAGTTTTAAAGGACTATACACCGCTGTTGATTTCCGCAAAAGGCTACGCTTTCTGCTGGGCGGTGCTGGAGCCTCCTCGGCTAGGCCTGCGGGGTCTCCAGCCTACCGCGGCCGGACGCGGAGTCTACGCCTTTTGCTCCAATCATCAGCTGGGGAAGTACTATTATCAAATCTAATCTTCTAACTCCCGCAGAAGTTTGCGGCGCTGCATTAACTATTAGAAGATCTGACATTCAATAAAAAACCTTTTCCAAGATAAATGGTTTAAAACAGGTTAAGTTAATTCCGCTTTATATTCTTTTCCTTTTTGTACATAGGTGTCAATGGATAATTGGATAAGCTCGACATCTTTGTCTGTTATTTCACGGATTACTTTTCCTGGCGATCCTACGACAAGGGAACGGGGAGGGATCTTTTTCCCGGAAGGTATTAATGTGTTGGCGCCGATGATACTTTCTTCCCCAATTTCTGCTCCATCCAATATGGTAGCTCCCATTCCGATGATACAACGTTTTTTTATGGTACAACCATGAAGGATTGCGTTATGCCCAACGGTTACCTCGTCTTCGATAGTAAGAGGAAAGCCTTCATATAAGTGACCTGTAACATTATCTTGGATACTGCATCTTTTACCAATATGTATGGGCCCTTCATCTCCTCTAAGCACGGCGTTGAACCAAACAGTTGATTCTTCCTCCACCGTTACATCCCCAATTAGATGAGCCCCTGGTGCAATATAAACGGAATCGTCCACTTTTGGTGCTTTTCCACCATAGCGATATAGCATATAAAATTTCCCCTTTCTAACTAATAATTTTAACAGTGAACCTTTTCTTGATGTTGTCTAAATATTAAAATTAGTATAACATTATTTTTACGAAGGGTGGAATAATAGATGAATAAATTAGTAGATCTTTTAGGAATACGGGTTCCAATCATTCAAGGTGGTATGGGAAATATAAGTAATGCACCGCTGACTGCAGCTGTTTCCAATGCTGGCGGGTTAGGAACGATTGGTGCAGGAACGATGCTTCCAGATGAAGTAGAGGAAATAATTAAAGAAACTAAGAAACTAACCAATAAACCTTTCGCAATAAATATAGCTTTAAGCGTTTCTCCTTATGTCAAAGAGGTTCTTTCATTGGTTGTTAAATATAAAATTTCAACTGTTTCCTTATCAGCTGGTAATCCTTCTCCTTATATTCCAAAATTAAAGGAGCATGGAGTTAACGTAATCTGTGTAGTTGCTTCTCCTAAGCAAGCTGTGAAGGCAGAAAAGGCAGGGGCAGATATTATCGTAGCAGAAGGATATGAAGCTGCAGGGATTAACTCAAATTTGGAAACGACAACCTTCGCTTTAATACCACAAATCGCTGAAAGTGTGACTGTTCCTATAGCAGCGGCTGGTGGAATTGCGGATGGCAAGGGATTAGCCGCAGCACTCGCTCTTGGGGCATCAGGAGTTCAGATGGGGACACGCCTGATTGCGACGAAAGAAGCACCCGTCCATGAAGCATATAAAAATACAATTGTCACAGCGGATGATAAAGGAACCGTCATAGTTGGTCGAACAGTTGGGAGAGTCAGACGAGTTTTAAGAACTCCTTATGCAGAATATCTTCTGCAAAAAGAGGCAGAGGGTATCAGTCTAGAGGAGTTCAACAGCCTAACTACTGAAAATCAGCATAAATTTGGTGCATTAGAAGGGAAGCTCCAAGAAGGCTTTCTCAATGGTGGACAGATTTCCAGTTTGATTACAACGATTCCAAGCGTAAAAGAATTATTCGAAAATATTATTCATGAAGCAAAAAGTGAACTACAGAGAGCTACTCATCTCATATAAAAAACTTCTTTCTAAAAGAAGTTTTTTATTTTGCAAAAAATAATATTTTCATTTGAAAGTAATGAATTTATTTTTAAAAACAAAATATATTAAATTTTTAGAATATATTGACACTAAATAAAAAGGAGTGTTAATATAACGTTGAAAATACGAAATGCAATTTTTGCATTACAACACGTGATATTGAAAACGTTTTCAGTGATTTCGTTTTAAAAGCATATTGGTATACCTATCAATCTTGCTTTTGAATAAAACAAAGGGGGATATTTATGAAAAAAATTAATTGGAAGTCTGCTTTTCTACTAGCTGCCTGTTTTATGCTTCTCGTGGGTTGCGGCTCTAACACCTCTGGTGACGGTGGAGAGGAAAAGGTAGTCATAGGAGTAACTCAGATAGTGGAGCATCCATCGTTGGATGCAGCGTTTGAAGGCTTTAAAAAGGCCCTTGAGGAGAATGGGTACATAGAGGGTGAAAATCTCGAGTTTGATGTACAAATAGCGCAAGGAGAAATGAGCAATAGCCAAACAATCGCAGGAAATTTTGTCGCAGATGAAGTTGATTTAATCTTTGCCAACTCAACTCCAAGTGCGCAAAGTGCCTTGCAGGCAACAAAAGAGATTCCGATTGTCTTTACGTCCGTAACAGATCCTGTCGGTGCAGATCTGGTAGAGTCTTTTGATAAGCCAGGTGAGAATATTACAGGTACATCTGATACGCATCCAGAAGCGCTTTCAAGCACCATTGATTTTATGATCGAGGAATTGGGAGTTAAAACAATAGGAGTATTGTACAACGCCGGCGAACAGAATTCTGTTGTTCAAGTGGAAAGCATCAAAGAAGTAGCAGAAGCAAAGGGTGCAACACTAGTAGAAGCTTCTGTTTCTAACTCTGCAGAAGTGAAACAAGCTGCAGAATCAATGATAGGAAGAGTGGATGCAATTTACATTCCTACTGATAATACTGTTGTTTCTGCTTTCCAAACAGTGGTAGGGGTAGCAAATGATGAGAAAATCCCTCTTTTTGCAGGAGAGCTTGACTCTATGGAACTAGGAGCTGTGGCAGCAAGCGGATTCAGCTATTCCGACTTAGGTTATGAAACAGGACTTATGGCTGTTCAAATCCTGAAGGGAGAAAAAAAGGCATCTGAAATTCCAGTAGCTTATCCACAAAACTTTAAGCTAGTCATTAATAAGAAGGCTGCCGAATCACAAGGAGTAGAAGTGAAAGATTCTTGGTCTGATATTGCTGAGTTTTTTGATGGCGAATAAAAAGTAAGTTCAATATAACAAGGAGATGATTCTTTATGATTACCGCTCTTTTTGGTTCATTTGAGTTAGGAATCATCTACGCAATCATGGCCCTAGGGGTGTACCTATCCTTTAGGGTCCTTGATTTTCCGGATCTAACCGTAGATGGTAGTTTTGTAACAGGAGCTGCTGTTGCAGCAACAATGATAGTCAATGGAGTAAATCCTGTATTAGCCACTGTCGTTGCGATGCTAGCTGGTTTTTTAGCAGGATGTATAACAGGAGCATTACATACTTTTGGAAAAATAAATGCCCTTTTATCTGGAATATTAATGATGATTGCCTTATATTCTATTAATTTAAGAATTATGGGAAAATCGAATATCCCCATGCTGAACACAGACACTTTCTTCACCCATTTGCGCGAATGGTGGAGTAGTACAGGTATAGATAGCTTCCTTAATAATATTTTTGTTGCTATCGGTATAGGAGACTATGCTCCACGAACATGGGGCGTCATTTTTGTCATGATAATTGTTACCTTGATTATTAAATTCTTAACAGATTGGTTCTTAAAAACCGAAATCGGGCTGGCGATAAGAGCAACAGGTGACAACAAGCGAATGATTCGAAGTTTCTCGGCAAACACCAATGGATTGGTGATTCTCGGTTTAGGTGTATCCAATGCAATGGTTGCTTTCTCTGGTGCTCTGATTGCTCAACACGGAGGATTTGCAGATGTTGGTATGGGTATCGGAATGATTATTATTGGACTTGCCTCCGTTATTATTGGTGAGGCTTTGTTTGGAACAAAATCCATTGCAAGGACTACACTTGCTGTAATCGGTGGAGCAATTATCTATCGGATCGTTATCACACTTGCTCTTCGGGTCGAGTTTCTCGAAACAGGGGACATGAAAATAATCACAGCTACCATTGTTATTATTGCGCTAATAACTCCGAAAGTAATGGAAAGTTACAGGGAAAGAAAACGTAAAAAGAAAAAAATGATACAACTCCAATCTTTTGATCCTCCAAGTGGAAAGGATGAACGGCGTGCTTCACTTAACTCAGATTAATAAAGTTTTCAATGAAGGTACTTTAGATGAGAAGAATGCATTGGACAACGTAAACCTTACCTTGAAAAAAGGGGATTTTGTTACAATTATTGGCAGTAATGGTGCGGGAAAATCAACATTAATGAACATGATATCAGGAGTGATTACACCTGATACTGGAAATGTTGAGATAGATGGAAAAAATGTGACTTACATGTCAGAGCATAAACGAGCAAGATTTATAGGAAGAGTTTTTCAGGATCCGATGGCAGGAACAGCACCTTCTATGACCATTGAAGAAAATCTTGCAATGGCCTATTCTAGGAACAAAACCCGTTCATTAAGAAGAGGAGTTACGAAGCAAAGAAGAGAGTATTTTAAAGAAGTATTATCCTCTTTGCATCTTGGTTTAGAAAGCAGGTTAACGGCAAAAGTTGGCTTATTATCCGGGGGAGAAAGACAGGCGCTCTCCCTTTTGATGGCAACCTTCACAGAGCCATCGATTCTTTTATTAGATGAACATACTGCAGCTTTAGATCCCTCGCGTGCAGAGTTAATAACTAACATCACAAAGCAAATAGTTGCGGATACAGGATTAACGACACTGATGGTTACCCATAATATGCAACAGGCTTTGGACCTCGGTAATCGATTAATTATGATGGATAAAGGGCAAATTATTTTAGAAGTAGAAGAAGAAGACAAGAAATCTTTAACAATCGAAACGCTGCTAAAGGAATTTCAGCGTATTAGAGGTCAACAAATGGCTAACGATCGCGCGTTATTATCGTAATCTTACAGGAATAGAGAGCGGATATTCATCCGTCCTGTTCCTTTTTTTGGGCTCAAAATATCATGTGTTAAAAACAAGGTATCAGTGATTTACACGGTAGCGGACCGTCTCTTTAATATTCAATTAACCGAATGAAATGATTATTTAAAAAATTGTTACAATTCATTGACTGTTCATTTAACGTAATGTTATTATAGCGTTAAATAAACGTTATACGTTTTGGGGTGAAATATGATGAAGCCTGGTCTAACAGTAGGAATGAAATTTAGTATGAATGTAAAAGTAACAAAGGAAATGTTTGCCCAATTTGAAGGTGAAGTGGTACACCCCGTCTATTCTACTGCTATGATGGTTTATCATATGGAATGGGTTTCCAGGCAGCTTCTTCTTCCCTATTTAAAGGAAGAGGAAGAAGGAATGGGAGCGAAAGTTACTGTAAATCATGTATCTCCTGCACCAGAAGGCAGCATGTTAGAAATTCAAGCGAAAGTAATATCATGTAATCAAAATGTGTTAAAAACTGAGGTTCATGTGAATGATTCTGAAAAGACAGTCGGTACTGGTGAAGTTACACAAATAGTACTTACAAAAAGTAAAATAAGCAGATTAATAAGTAATAGTTCACAAATACGAGAGAACTAGGGTGATAAAGATGACAGAATTGAAAACGCTTACTTCTGGGGTGGAGGGAATGGAAATGTTTGATAAAATTCAAAATCATCAGCAGGTAGTTTTTTGTAACGATCCTGACACAGGTTTAAAAGCCATTATTGCTATACATAATACTACACTCGGTCCTGCATTAGGCGGATGCCGGATGCAACCTTACGAATCTGTAGATGCAGCTCTGTTCGATGTTTTACGTCTTTCAAAAGGAATGACATATAAATGTGCGGCAGCCGACGTAGATTTTGGTGGAGGCAAGGCAGTTATAATTGGTGATCCCACGAAAGACAAATCTCCTGAATTATTCCGTGCGTTTGGACAATTTGTAGAATCTTTAAATGGACGCTTTTATACAGGCACTGATATGGGAACTGTACCAGAGGATTTTGTTCATTCATTAAAGGAAACCAATTGTATTGTTGGAGTGGACGAAGTATATGGTGGTAGCGGAGACTCTTCTGTACCAACAGCTCAAGGTGTCATTTACGGTATAGAAGCTACCAATCTTACAATATGGGGTTCAAAAAACCTTTACGGTAAAACTTATGCCATTCAAGGATTAGGAAAAGTAGGATCAAAAGTTGCTGAGCAGCTTCTTCACGCCGGAGCAGATCTAGTTGTATCTGATATAAATGAAACAGCAATAAATGAACTTGTCCTTAAAGCAAAAGAATTGGGTGCTGGCATTAAAGTAGTAAGTGGAGATGAAATATATTCAGTAGAAGCGGATGTATTTGTACCATGTGCTCTGGGCGGGATCATTAATGATAATACGATTGAACAGTTGAAGGTAAAAGCAGTTGTAGGTTCTGCGAATAATCAGTTAATTGAAACTCACCACGGTGCAATGCTTCAGAAAAAAGGAATCCTCTATGCACCAGATTATATCGTGAATGCGGGCGGATTGATTCAGGTGGCCGATGAACTCTATGAACCTAACAAAGAAAGAGTTCTAAGAAAAACGAAAGCGATATATAACTCTCTAATGGATGTATATAGGGAAGCGGAGAAATTGAATATTACTACAGTCGAAGCGGCGGATAATTTTTGTGAACAACGTCTCGCAAACCGAACTAGACGCAATAGCTTCTTTACCCACTCGAAACGTCCAAAATGGTCTGTCCGAGTTTAACAGATGGAGGGGAATAGGATGGAAAATGATTTTCCAATCAAACAAATGGTGGATGTGAACGGAAATCTTGTAATGGAGGAATACCAATCCCAAATTACAAAAGAACTAGCAGATGCTTTTTATAAAAATATGTTACGGATTCGTACTTTTGATAAAAAGGCGATAAGTTTACAGCGGCAAGGTCGTATTGGAACTTATGCTCCATACGAAGGGCAAGAGGCTGCACAGGTTGGCTCAGCTCTTGCATTAGAACAGGATGATTGGTTGTTCCCATCCTACCGTGACCATGGTGCAACGATGACTTTTGGTCATTCCATTCGTAATATACTTTTGTTTTGGAATGGCAGAAACGAAGGATGCATTCCGGAAAAAGGGAAAAAAGTATTTCCTCCTGGAATCCCGATTGCAACACAGCTTCCGCATGCAGTAGGAGCAGCTTACGCCGAGAAGAGAAAAGGCACGAAAAATGCGAGTATTGTTTACTTCGGAGATGGAGCAACTTCAGAAGGTGACTTTCATGAAGGGCTGAATTTTGCGAGCGTGTTAAATGCCCCTGTCGTCTTTTTTAATCAAAATAATTTTTTTGCGATTTCTGTCCCAATGTCAAAACAGATGAAAACTTCTACTATCGCACAAAAATCACTAGCCTATGATATTCCAGGATATCGAATTGATGGGAATGATATATTCGCAGTGTATTTTTATACTATGCAAGCTTTAGAACGTGCAAGAAATGGGGAAGGTCCTACACTTATCGAGGCAGTTACATGGAGATATGGAGCACACACAACAGCGGATGATCCAACTAAATATCGTAATCAATCTGAAAGTGAAGCAAGGAAAAAAGAAACCGATCCTATACTTCGGCTAGAAAGATTAATGAAGAACAATGGCTGGTATGACGAAACAAAAAAAGAAGCGTGGCTGCTAGAGGCTTCAGAAGAGATAGATGCGGCAATTGCGGAAATGGAGAAGTTTCCGAAAGCAAATCCAGCTGATATGTTCGATTATGTCTTTGAAAAACCAACATGGGGAATAGAACAGCAAAAGCAGGATCTTCTTCATGTGTTAAGAGGTGAAAACTAATGCAGACGGCAGTAAAGACAAACACATTAACGATGGTACAGGCCATTACAGACGGTCTTGATACAATGTTAGCGGCAGATGAAAATGTTCTGCTGATGGGGGAAGACATTGGCCTAAACGGCGGAGTGTTCCGGGCAACAGAGGGACTACAAGAAAAGTTTGGGGAAGACCGAGTAATCGATACACCTTTAAGCGAAGCCGGCTTTGTAGGAGCAGCAATCGGTATGGCAATCAATGGTTTTCGGCCGGTTGTGGAAATTCAATTTTTGGGATTTATTTATCCGGCATACGAACAGATTATGACACATGCCTCCCGTTTAAGAGCCAGAACAATGGGGCATTTCACAGCTCCGATGGTCATCCGTGCACCTTATGGGGCGGGGGTTAGAGCTCCGGAAATTCATTCTGATAGCACCGAAGCCATTTTTACACATATGCCTGGAATTAAAGTAGTTTGCCCTTCAAACCCTTATGATGCTAAAGGACTTATGATAGCAGCAATAGAAGATCCAGATCCTGTGTTGTTTCTTGAGCCGATGCGCTGCTACCGATCTGTAAGAGAGGAAGTTCCCGAAGGAAAATATACAGTGGAAATAGGCAAAGGTAAACGCTGTAAAGAAGGTGACGATGTGTCAATTATCGCCTGGGGTGCCATGATTCCGGTTGCTTTAGAGGCAGCAAAGCAAATGGAAACGAAGGGAATAAGCTGTGAAGTCATAGACCTGCGCAGCTTATATCCAATCGATAAAGACATTATTTCAGAATCTGTTCAAAAAACTGGAAGAACCATTGTCGTCCATGAAGCTCATGCTGCAACAAGTGTAAGTGGTGATGTTATGGCTATTATCAATGATACATCCTTTTTATTTCAAAAAGCTCCTGTAGAACGTGTTACAGGATTTGATGTTCCTGTTCCATATTTCGGGTTTGAAGACTATTACCTGCCAACAAGCAAAAGAATAATTGCTGCAATTGAAAGAGTAATGAAGTTTTAGGAGGAATAAAAATGATAGAAGTAAAACTTCATGATATAGGGGAAGGGATGACACAAGCAGATATTTTATCTTTTTTCGTCAAACCTGGGGACCATGTTAACTCAGACGAACCGTTGGTAGAGGTTCAAACAGATAAAATGACTGCTGAAATTCCTGCACCATACTCAGGTATCATTAAGGAAATTAAAGTTGCTGAAGGTCAAACGATAAGTGTAGGTACGACTATCTTTCTCTTAGAAACAGACTCTTCTATCAGCGCAACACAGGAAGCGGCTGCCACCAAAGAGCAAGCAGGAATAAGTACAATAGAAAGCACCCAGAGCAAAGTCCTTCACTCACAAGAAGAGAAACAAGTAAAAAGAATTATGGCATCTCCATATACTAGAAAGCTAGCAAGGGAAAATGGAGTTAATATCGAGCAGGTACAAGGAACAGGACCAGCTGGGAGAATAACAGACGAAGATGTTCTATCTTTTTCCACAAATAGTCATTCGCAAACACAAGAGCCAGCTTTCAACAAGCAAGAGGTGGAATCAGGCGAACCAAATGTTAAAACCACGACTATCCCTTTTAAAGGTCGAAGAAAACAGATAGCTAATAAAATGGCACAATCCCTTGTTACGATTCCACATTGCACCCATTTTGAAGAAATTGATGTTACAAACATAATTGAAATCCGTAATCTATGGAAAGCGAAGGAGGAGAGTGTTTCTGCAACTGCATTATTTGTAAAAGCAATCTCCATTACTTTAAAGGAGTTTCCGATTTTTAACTCTCGCTTGAATGAGAAGGATTCATTGATTGAACTTATTGATGAGCATCATATTGGAGTCGCGATTGATACAAGTGAAGGTCTGATTGTTCCTGTGGTTAAAAATGTTGAACGTAAATCATTAAAGGAGATACATGGTGAACTAAAACGGCTCACTCAAAAGGCGCAGGACAACAAACTTGTGTTAGCCGATATTTCTGGGGGAACTTTTACCATTAGCAATGTAGGCCCGCTTGGTGGCAGTATCGGAGCGACTCCCATTATAAATCAACCGGAAGTGGGATTAATCTCTTTCCATAAAACGAAAAAGCGTCCTGTTGTGAATGATCAGGATGAGATTGTAATCAGGTCGATCATGAATATTTCCATGTCCTTTGATCATCGGGTAGTGGATGGAGGAACAGCTGTTGCCTTTACGAACCGACTAACAGAGTTACTCGAAGAGCCTAAATTAATCTTGTTGGAGCTGGTGTAAATGGTAGTAGGGGAATTAACGCAAGAAAGAGATTTAATTATCATCGGTGGCGGACCTGGTGGATACCATGCAGCTATTCGTGCAGCACAATTGGGACTACAAGTGACCCTTATTGAAAAGGATGAACTAGGTGGAGTCTGTTTAAATGAGGGCTGTATTCCCTCTAAAGTCCACACCGCAGCTGCACAACAGTTTCACCAACTAACCCCAATGAAAAATATGGGAATAGATACAAGTCAAGCAACCTTTAATCTTGCTACTCTCCAGGAGTACAAAGAAACGACGATTCGTCAATTAAAGGAAGGAATAAAAGCCCTCTGTAAAGCAAATAGAATCGAAGTTGTAAAAGGAAACGCTACTTTTATATCCTCTGAAAAGCTTGGGGTAGAAAGTGGTCATCAGTATGATACCTATAGATTTAAGCATGCAATTATCGCCACAGGCTGCCAGAAAAAGCCTTTGCTTGATATAAAAGATAACCATTTAACGGTTACATCGATATGGAAGTTGGAAGAAATGCCATCTCATCTAGTTCTTTTTGGATCAGATGATATTACACTTGAAGCTGCAATGAGCTTTCGTAAATTGGGTTCCGAGGTAACGATTATTTTACCTTTTAATCATGAATCTTTTACATTTGATTCTTCCATCACAAAAGAGTTAACAAGACAACTAAAGAAGCAAAAGATAAAGTTGATTAAGGGAGCAACAGTTGAAAATGCATCTTTTAATGGAGCAAGTTGGGAAATCGAGTTAAAGATTGCTAATGAAGAAACAAACGTTATGCAGGCTTCCCATTTTTTTATCGCTTCTGAAAATGAGATGAATTTTGAAGACTTAGGCATGACAAGGGCAGGAATTGAGACTGATCAAAATGGATGGATTAAAATTAATAATGCTTGTCAGACTAATCAAGCCCATATATATGCTATTGGTGATGCAACTGCTGGTCCTACTCTAGCAGTGAAGGCGATAAAGCAGGGGAAAGTTGCAGCGGAAAGCCTGGCAGGAATTTCATCAGAGTATAATCATACTTTTGTCCCGAGAGTGGTGCATACCATCCCACCTATTGCCTCCATCGGATTAACGGAAGAACAAGCTAAAGAAGCAGGATATGAAATAAAGGTAGGAGAATCCACGTTAAAGACAAGTGGCTATGCCTCGATACTTGGACAAAAAGAAGGCTTTGTAAAAACAATCAGTGAAGAAGGTTCAAGTATCATTCTTGGCATTCATATAATGGGATCCGGTGCGATGGAGCTTATTTCTTCTGGAAGCTTGGCTCTTGAAATGGTGGGAAGAGAAGAAGATTTATTATTTCCTCTTTACCCGCATCCTAGCATAAATGAAAGTCTTTTAGAGTCAGTAGAGGATTTATCATCACAAGCGATTCACAAAGCACCGGTAACCAAAAAACAGAAAGTATCTATATAACTATCCTTTGATGCGTCAAAGCATTCTAGCTTTAAATGGAACTCTTGCTAATAATGGAACGAATAGATTATAGTGAATTCAGAATAGAAATATATTTCAGTATATTTGGAGGGAAACTAAATGAACGTTGAAAAGACCATGCAAAATCAAAATCAGGTTGAAGATTTCTTCCCTGTCAGAGATGTGGATTATCTAGAAATCTATACGGGCAACGCCAAGCAAGCAGCTCATTTTTTCACTACTACTTTTGGTTTTGAGCCAATTGCATACTCTGGCTTGGAAACAGGTAATAGAGAAACTGTATCATACGTATTAAAGCAGCGAAATGTCCGTCTTGTGCTTACGGGCTCTTTAAAGCAAGATACAAAAATATCCGAATTCGTAAAAAAACACGGAGACGGAGTCAAAGACATTGCTCTTTTAGTGGATGATGTTGAAAAGGCTTACAATGTTGCAGTAGAAAGAGGAGCAATAGCTATACAACCTCCACAGGATTTAACTGATGAACAAGGAACACTCAAAAAAGCAGTAATAGGTACTTATGGTGATACCATACATACTCTAGTAGAACGTAAAAATTATAAGGGTGTGTTCATGCCTGGATTTAAGGCATATAAAACTACTACACTTGTTAAGGATGCCGGAATTATCGGAATTGACCATGTTGTAGGAAATGTGGAAAAAATGGAAGAATGGGTTGCTTATTATGAAAAAGTAATGGGCTTTAAAGAAATGACTCATTTTACAGATAAAGATATCAACACGGAATATTCCGCTTTAATGTCCAAAGTTATGCATAATGGTGGACGAATCAAGTTTCCAATCAATGAGCCAGCAGAAGGGAAAAGAAAGTCTCAAATCGAAGAATACCTTGAATTCTATAATGGAGCAGGTGTACAGCATATCGCGATACTGACAGAAGATATTGTCCAGACGGTAAGTAAACTGAAAGAAAACGGTGTAGAATTCCTTAATACTCCTGACACATATTATGAAATGCTGTCAGAGAGAGTAGGAGAAATTGATGAAGAAATTTCAAAGCTGCGAGAATTAAGTATTCTTGTAGACCGAGATGATGAAGGATATTTACTTCAAATCTTCACTAAACCTATTGTAGACCGTCCGACACTATTCATTGAAGTGATACAACGTAAAGGCGCCAAAGGATTTGGAGAAGGAAACTTCAAAGCATTGTTCCAATCCATTGAAAGAGAACAGGAATTAAGAGGGAATTTATAGGGTCACTTTAGTTAAGAGAGGTAGATAGCCACTGCCTCTCTTTTTTTAAAACGCTAGGCTCTTTTTAATAAAAGGTTACATCGCTGTGCTTAGGAGACCCTTCCTGAAAGCCTTTAGAAATGCGAACACCGGAAAGGGAAACAGTACGGAGTTAAAAGAGTACCCTTGCTATTTTCAGAGTAGAATATATGTAAAAAATTTTCTTCAGAAAGAATATTAATAATTGCATCATATAGAGTGGTCCACCCTGTGTATTGGAGTGGCAGGTGATCGACTCCTGCGGGCGATAGCGGTAGACGGGAGACCCCGCAGGCGCAGCCGAGGAGGCTCCCGCACCGCCCCGCGGAAAGCGATCACCTAGAACGGAAAGGAACAGGGAGTTGAAAAAGAAACTAAACTTTTTTCAGTTATGACTTAAATTATTTAATGGGGGGATTTTGGCGGTGAAAGTACAAAGTAAAAATATTCTTCAGATGGTAACTGCCTATCCTTTGAGTAAAAGCATGGAGGATATTCAACAAGAACTCGGTTTGTCACGTATTAGGAATTTATCAGAAATTGAGAATGTATTTGGATGCTCAGAACAGGTAAAGCACCATTTGATGAATAGCTTAGAATATCTATATACCTACCCGGACGGTTCTGCTAAAATTCTTACTTCCAAACTGGCAGATTTTCTTGAAATTAATCCTGATCACCTTTTTATAGGAAACGGCTCAGATGAAATTATTCGACTATTGATTAAAGCTTACTTGAATACAGAAGATGAAGCGATCATGGCTCAAATCACCTTTCCTAGGTACAAAACCAATGTCACTATTGAGGGTGGGAACCCAGTTCTAGTTCCACTTAAGAACGGTGTTCATGACTTGGAGGGTATGTTTGCGGCTATTACGGAAAAGACAAAAATAATTTTTGTTTGTAATCCTAATAATCCTACAGGTACCATAGTGGACTCGAAGACGTTAGCTAGATTTATTGATCAAGTTCCAGATCATATATTAATAGTTCTTGATGAAGCATATTACGAGTATGCAACAAGCCCGGGTTATTTACAGTCGCTTCCACTATTAAAAATTTATAGCAATCTGGTAATTTTAAGAACATTTTCTAAAGTATATGGTCTTGCTGGTTTAAGGATTGGTTATGGATTGATGGATTCCTCTATTAAAACTGAATTAACAAAAGTAAAAGAGGTTTTCAATGTAAATAAGATGGCACAAGAGGCTGCTATCGCTGCACTGGAAGATCAGAAATTTCGAAATGACTGTGTGGCACGTAACGAAGAAGGTCGTTTGTTTTTAGAGGAAGAATTAACGGCATTGGGCTATACTTTTTTTCCAACACAAGCAAATTTTTTGATGATACATATGAATGAAAATGCTGATCAAATAAGAGATGAATTATTAAAATTTGGTATTTTAGTCCGCTCTGGGTCTGTTTTAGGATATCCGGAATCGATAAGAGTGACAATAGGTTCCATGGAAGACAATCAACACTTTATTCAATCTCTAAAAATCGCAGCAAAGTGTAGGTGATCGATTGTGAATGTACAACCAAGCAGTCTTGAATGGAAAGATGCATATAAATTATTAGTAGGTTCCATCCTGCCAAGACCGATTGCGCTAGTTTCTTCATTAAATAACGAAGGAATAGCAAATATCGCTCCATTCAGCTTCTTTACGGCTATTAGTGCAGATCCAATGCTAGTTTGTTTTTCTCCTATGAGAAGAGGAAGTGATGGATCTAAAAAAGACACACTTCTTAATATAGAAAGTACAAGGGAATTTGTTATTAATATTGTAAGCGAGGAAATCGTCGATAAAATGAATATCACTGCGACTGAATTTCCAATGCAAGTTGACGAATTTACTGAAGCAGGTTTTACAAAAGTGAGCAGCCAAGCTATCTCCTCACCAAGGATTAAAGAGAGTCATGTTCAACTAGAATGCACATTACATCAGGTCTTACATTTTGGAGAAGAGCCTGGATCTGGTAGCCTCGTTATCGGTAAAGTTGAAATGATTCATGTTGCAGACGACCTTTATTTTGATGGAAAAATAAATATGGAAAAGCTGAATCCTGTAGGAAGAATGGCAGGAAGTATGTACACCAGAGCGACAACTGATATGTTTGAGCTCCTTCGAAAATAATCGAAAAGGGAGTGAGTATTCTGTGAAATATATTACTTTTAAAAGAAAAGGTGGCGAACAAAGGGCAGGGTGGCTGGACGGTGATTTTGTTATCGATATGTACGAAGCTTCAGAAGGAGAACTTCCAGCAGATCTCCTAGCATTTATCGTCAAGCATGAAGACTATTCAAGTTTAATTGAAAAGTTAAACGCTTTGGAGAATCCGTTAGGAAAATATCCGCTAAGTGAAGTGCGCCTTTTAGCTCCAATCCCGAGACCTGTCAGTATACGTGATTTCTACGCTTTTGAAGATCATGTAAAGACAGCCAGAGCAAGAAGAGGGTTAGAGGTAGTACCGGAGTGGTATGAATTTCCTGTATTTTACTTTACAAATCATCTGGCAATTAAAGGACCAGACGATATTATTTCAGTACCTGATCAATGCCAGTCTCTTGACTATGAACTGGAAATTGCCTGTATTATAGGCAAAGAAGGAAAGGATATATCAGCTGAAGATGCAGATTCTTATATCTTCGGTTATTGCATTATGAACGACTGGAGTGCAAGGGACCTTCAAGCAAAAGAAATGAAGGTAGGTTTAGGACCTGCAAAAGGCAAGGATTTTGCGACCTCTCTAGGTCCTGCAATTATAACAAAGGATGAATTGGAAGCTTACAAAAAGGATGGCAAATATAATATAACGATGAAGGCATCGGTCAATGGCAAGTTGCTTTCTGAAGGAAATTTTCAGCAAATCTATTATTCTTTTAATAAAATGATTGAGCGGGCATCCGCTGGGGTTACTTTATATCCTGGTGAGGTAATAGGCTCGGGTACGGTTGGAACGGGCTGTATATTGGAGCTCGGTACAGAAACACATCGATGGTTAGAGTCAGGAGACAAAGTAGAGCTTGAAATAACAGGGTTAGGGTCATTAGTGAACACTATTAAATAATGTTATGAGGTGGTTAAATGTATTATCGTCAAATGGGAAGTATCCCCCATAAAAGGCATACGATGTTTAAAAAAGAGGATGGCACACTTTACCGCGAACAAGTAATGGGTACAAAAGGGTTTTCAGGCTCACAATCGATTCTCTATCATCATTATTTACCGACGGAGGTTGTTAAGTCTGAGGTGCTGTACAGTTACTTACCTGAGTATGAAGAACAATCTGCACTTAACCATCGCCACTTGATGACTAAAGCTGTTCAAAAAAAGGGAAATGCAATTGATGCAAGAGAATACTTGTTAGGAAATAGTGATTTGTTGATTGGGACCGCGCTAGTAACAGAAGCAATGACCAATTATTATCGCAATGGCGATGGAGATGAAATGCTTTTTATCCATTATGGATTTGGAAAAATAGAAACAATGTTCGGGACCTTAAGTTATCGAGCGGGTGACTATGTAATCATTCCAATCGGCACCATCTATCGATTTGTGCCGTCCGAAGAAACAAAGGTATTGTTTATCGAATCCTTTAGCCAACTTACGACTCCGAAGCGATACCGAAATGAGTATGGTCAACTGTTAGAGCATAGTCCATTTTGCGAACGGGATCTGCGGGGGCCAGATAAGCTGGAAACCTACAATGAAAAGGGAGAGTTTGAAGTGCTGACAAAGTCCCGAGGATACATGCATTCTCATGTTCTTGGACATCATCCATTAGATGTTGTCGGCTGGGACGGTTATTTATATCCTTGGGTATTTAATATAGAAGATTTTGAACCGATAACCGGTCGTGTTCATCAGCCACCCCCTGTACATCAGACATTCGAAGGTCATAATTTTGTAGTGTGTTCTTTTGTTCCTAGACTATATGACTACCATCCAGAAGCAATTCCAGCTCCTTACTATCACAGCAATGTCAACAGCGATGAATTGCTATACTATGTAGAGGGTAATTTTATGAGCCGCAAAGGTATTGAAAAAGAATCCATTACACTTCATCCCTCTGGAATACCACATGGACCACATCCAGGTACAACAGAAGCAAGTATAGGAAAAAAGGAGACATTGGAACTGGCAGTTATGATCGACACCTTTAAACCACTAAAGGTTGTCAAGAAGGCACATAAGATAGAGGATAAAAATTACATGTTTACGTGGAAAGAAAAATAAAATATTAAAAGCGAAAAAAATCAAGCTGCCAAGAGCTTGATTTTTCTTTGTGGTTTATCTCTCGTTATTAGTAAATTTCAGGATAAAGATAAAAGTTCTATTTTTCTTTTTTTCCACAATCGGGCCAGATTGTTGAGTAATTCTTATATTGTGTAGTACAACCATACTGTGCCAAAAATATAGAATGCATGGGACGGTTCTACTGTTTTCGAAACAACAAGAACCGTCCCGTTGCCTCTATGCGTATGAATCGAAGCTTGCAAAATATAATAAGCAATATTAGGGGAGCATGTTTTAGAGAACTAAGATGTGCTTCCTTTTATTTATAAACATTTATTTACAATGTATCTTATAATAGAAGTGGAGTATTAGATAAATATCAATAATAGAAAGGAGTTGTTAGAAGGATGTACATTTCTAACATAGAAATTAAAAATTATAAGAATTTCAGGTCCAATATAATTGAATTTAACGATGGTGTAAACGTCATTATCGGTCATAATAATGCCGGGAAATCCAATTTATTAAAAGCTATGGCATTGATATTTGATCCATCTATAAAAAAGAATTTAGCCATAGATGACTTTAATAAAACAATTTCGTTAGAAGAATTGAAACTACAGCCCCCTATTGTCAATATTTCAATCGCTCTTACTCAAGAGGACAAAGAAGAACTAATGGGAGATGACTTAGTCATTGTAAGTCAATGGCTAACTAAGTTGGAAGAGCCTTATGAGGCAAAAATACATTATGAATTTTGTCTCCCACTAAAATACCACGAAGATTACGAAAGAATGCAATCTACTTCAACTTCTATAATAGAAGCTTGGGAGATTATCGATAGAAATTTTTTACGTTTATATACATACAAAATTTATGGTGGAAATTTAGAAAATCAAATTACAGTAGATAGCGAGTATTTGAAGAAGTTCGACTTTCAATTTTTAGATGCCATTAGGGATGTCGAGAGGGACATGTTTAGTGGTAAAAATACGCTGTTAAAAAACGTTTTGGACTTCTTTATGGACTTTGATATTAAATCTAATGAAGGCTTAGATAACGAGGACAAAGAACGAAAAATTAAAGATAAAAAAATGGAATTCGAAGAACAAGCAAGGAAGTTAATGGAATCACTGAATGAAAGGATGTTAGAAGGGAAGAAACAAATTTTATCTTATTCAAAAGATATAGGTGCATCCTTCGATAATGCAGAGCCAAATTTTGCAGGTAGCATCACCGATATTGAACTTTATTCAGCGCTTAAACTAATTGTGGAGTATCAAACAGGAATTCAATTGCCTATAACTCATAATGGACTTGGATATAATAATTTGATTTTCATGTCTTTATTATTGGCAAAAATGCAAGTCAATGCGAGCGAAACGTATTTAGGAAACAACGCTAAAGTCTTTCCGATGCTTGTAATAGAAGAACCAGAAGCGCATTTACATCCTTCAATGCAAAGACAGCTATTAAAGTTTTTAAAAAAGAATTTAAAAGATACAAAGGTACGTCAAATATTTGTAACAACCCATTCAACTCATATAACGGGAGCATTAAATCTAGACGAATTAATTTGTTTATATAAAGCCGGTAGTGATACGCATGTTAGTTATCCAGGTAAAGTTTTTGGAACTAATGAAGAAAGTAAAAAGTATGTACAAAGATTTTTAGACGCTACAAAATCTAATATGCTTTTTGCTGAAAAACTTATTTTAGTAGAAGGATTAGCGGAGCAATTGTTAATGTCCATTTTTGCCGAATATGTAGGGAAGTCTCTAGAGGATAATCATGTTGCAGTAATAAATGTAGGTGGAAAATACTTTGATCATTTCTTAAATTTATTTAACACAAATAATTCAGCTGCAATTAATAGAAAAGTAGTTTGTATTACTGATAGGGATCCAGAAAGAAGAGACATTACAACTGAAAAACCATCTTATAAAAAATGCTATCCATTTGAGATGAATATAGAGCCTGAAAAATACGAATATAAAATTAATCAGCTAGAATTAGAATGTTCATCTAATATAAAATTCTATTTGCAAGATGGAATGCAGGGTAAAACCCTTGAATATGATTTAGCACGTTTCAACGCAACACTTGAAGAATTAGTAACTGATTCAATGTCAAACAAGGAAGAAATAAAAAATTTGATGAAACTATTTAAGGAAGGAAAAGGAATTGATGAGCTTTATAGTCAATTAAGTAATTCAAAAGAAAACGTTAGAATTATAGGTGCCTTAAAACACGGCGATTTAAATTGGACAGAGGTTGATAAAAAAATTGCATTAATAGCTGCTAGATATTTAAATTCGGTTGGTAAAGGTGTTAATGCTTTAGAATTAGCATATATATTGGAAGGCAATTTGGCTAGATTAGGTACGGACGCTTATATAGATTTTATTGTCCCAGACTATATTAAAGAAGCTATAGAATGGGTGTGTGAAAATTGATTACAATTTCATCTAGCGATTGTATTGAGTTAGAACAACATTTTAAAGTTACAGCCGGGCCAGGTGCAGGAAAAACGCATTGGTTAGTTAACCATATAAAAAATACAGTTAAAAATTCTTTAAGATTACAAAAGACTCGTAAAATAGCTTGTGTTACATATACAAACATCGCTGTTGAAACGATTTTGAAAAGGCTTGGTACTAATATAGCCAATAGAGTAGAAGTATCGACAATTCATAGTTTTTTATATAAGCATGTTATTAAGCCGTATTTATTTCTAATTGCTGATGAATTTGAAGTGAATGTAGAAAAGGTCAATGGACATGATACCGTATTACCTCGACGTTCTACTGTTGAAAATTGGTTAGAAAATCATTGCCGTGTATCAGAATTGAAGCCGCCTAATTCGTTAAGACAATTACTGTTTATGGATGTTAAGAAAAACTCTTTATGGGTGTGGCTTTCGAATTTAGAGTATAAGTTTGATACTGATGGGTATTTGAAATTAGTTGGCAAGAAAGATAAAGCTGGTTCTATAAGTAAAGTAGCGGAAATCTTAGAAGATGATTTGCTATGTTATAAAAAGTTAAGTTGGGCAAAAGGTAGGATTGATCACGATGATGTTTTATTTTTTAGTTATGTATTAATTACAAAAAATCCATTTATATTAAAAGTTTTAAGAGCAAAATTTCCATACTTCTTCTTAGATGAAGTTCAAGATACAAACCCTATACAATCAAAAATCGTAAAGTTGATAGCAAAAGAGGAAACAATCGTTGGTGTTATAGGTGATCCAGCGCAGTCTATTTATGCCTTTCAAGGTGCAAATATAGAAGAATTTAATAACTTCCAATTAGACAACATGGCAGAATATCAAATCCTAGAAAATAGGCGTAGTTCAAATCAAATTATTGACTTACTAAATCTTGTTCGGAAAGATATTATGCAAGATAAATATAAATATATTGATGAGGATGTGCCTGTATTATTTATCGGGGATAATATAGACGCTTATAAAAGAATTAAGGATTTGTATGGAGAGGATACCGTAATCCATACGCTTTCTAGAGATAATTCTACAGCTAATGCAATGAAGTCAATGGTTTCTTTAGATGGAATAGATTCTAAACTTTTAATTAAATTACAAGAGTCTGATAGTAATCCGGATAGACCAAAAATAATAATCAATTCTATAGAGTCAGTGGAATTTGCGCGGATTGGTGATTATAAGAATGCATTAGAAAAAATGAAAGTACTTTTCACGGGGTTATCCGAGAAAGATCAAGTTAACAAATCTATTGCGTTAATTCAGGTATTATTAAACACGTATAGTAATTATGAATCTAAAGCGATTATGGAGTTTTATAATATTTTGAAACCACATATTTCAATGGCTGGTTTCAAAGCTGGTGCGGCTAAAGATTTCTATAATACTAATTCATACAAACATCTCTCAATATGCATAAATTTAAAAGAGGACATTAGTGATCATCGTACTATTCATAAAGCAAAAGGTGACGAATTTGAAAATGTTTTATTAATCCCTAATTCGTTGGATTTTCTAATCAACCCTGATTTAGAAAATGATGAGGAACATAGGATTTATTATGTTGGATTGAGCCGAGCGGAAAGTCGATTGTTCATTGTGTTTTCTAAATTGCTAAAGAAACATCAAAAGTTAATAGAAGAAAAATATAAAATAAAAGTGGAAGACTTATCTAAAATACCTGAATTAGTTTGAATTTAGTTACCTAACGTTAACAAAATTATTTAGAAGGAAAATGGAAAAACATTCATGAAAATAAAAATAAGTAAATATTATCAGTAAAGAAAAGTATATGAGTTAAAAAAATCGTTAGACCATGAAGGTGTTAAAATAAAGATAGAGATCTTTAAAAAATCTGGGTCAATAAAATAAAAACTTATAAACAAACTCATTTACTACACAGTACAACGATACTATTAAATTAGAAGAAAGATCTTCAGCAATCGGGCGCTTTTAAGTAGTAGCGAAAGCGCCTTTTCCTATGTTTCCCAACCTCTATGTACTATCCTAAACTAAACCATTCCACTAGATTGTTGAATAAAATCGTATAAAACCTACTTTTCTAGTCAATACTTTTCTTAAGATTAATTGGTTTGTAAACTAGGAGAGTGGTGTAGATGTTATTGTCACAAGTTTGGGAGAAATACCAGCTTGATAAAAAGATAGAGGGGTATTCACCGCTAACATTAAAAACCTATTGTTTTCAATATAATATGTTGTTGCGCTACTTTGGAGATATCGACCTGAACATACTGAACACAGATCAGTTAAAAGAATATTTGATCAAGGGAAGCACACATTTAAAACCCTCTAGTTTGGGGCATAGAGTTCGATGTATTAGGTCATTATTTAAATGGGCAAATGACGAAGGGTTTATAAAAAAGAATCCTGCAGCTAAGTTGAAAGAACCTAAGCTAGGGAAACGAATACCAAAATTCCTCACTGAACTTGAAATTGAACATCTACGTGAATCCTGTCAAAATGCTATGGAGAATGCGTTGTTTGAATTCTTTTATTCAACTGGTTGCCGTATTGGCGAAGTTGTTAAGCTTAATCGTGATGATATCAATTTCGCCTCAAATTCGGTCATCGTTCATGGAAAAGGGAATAAAGAACGGGAGGTTTATTTTAATACTCGTTGCTCCTTGTGGTTGATGAGATATCTCGATGAGCGAGATGATCAGGACCCGTGTTTGTTCATAACGGAGAGAAGACCTAAGAGAAGAATGAGTATCGACTTAATAAGATACATCATTAAGCGTATTTCATCTGGAGCAGGGATTAAAAAGAGCATTCATCCACATCAGCTAAGGCATAGCTACGCTACACATATGATTAACAACGGGGCTCCCCTAGAAGTAATACAGAGTTTATTAGGCCATGAAAAAAGCGAAACAACGAGAATTTATGCTCAGCTAAGTGGGAAGTTACGAAAAGATCTCTACAGCAAATACTTTTAAAAATCACGTTCGAGATTGAGCGTGATTTTTTATATTTAATGAAAATAAAAGATTGAGTTTATCACTTGTTTTTGAAATAATTGGTATTAAGCAATCGGGCAGGATTGTTGAATAAGGAACTGTGGAGGATTTTATGGAATTTGATTATCAGTTATCAGGTACTGGGTGGGCAAGGGGCTATCTTAAAATAAATAATAAAAAGTTTAATTTTATTGCAAGTTATTTAACGGATGCATTAAATGATTTGTTAAAATCGTTATTAATAATTACTCCCAAATGTGTTCCTTATCCTCAGAAAAAAAGTTCCTTTATTATGGAGCAAGAACCTGAAAGAACAGTTTGGAAATTTGAGACGCAAGATGACAAAAATGTATTTATAACTATTGTGAATAAAAATGAAGCAGTTGTATTTCAAGAACAATGCTTATTAGATGATTTATTAACTGTTGTTGTTAAATCGATAAGTAAATTGTTAAAAAAGCACGGGATAAAGGGGTATAAAAAATCGTGGGTAAATTATGAATTTCCTTTAGATGAATATCAAAGATTACACAATTACATTAATAAGGCAGATTAAGCCTTATTCCACTAAATAGGAAATATAGACAAAAAATGGCAATTCAACAAGGACTCAAGTTAAAAGGTTGAAAGTTTGAGGTGGTAAAGTGAAGTTCCGACTATTAGGAGAGAAAACTAAAGTAGAAATAGAAGTGTTAAGTCGTGAACATCCAGACAGTTCCGATTATTGGGATGGGAATTGGGTTATTTCAAATGTGAAAGTTGAAATTCCAGGGTATTATGTTGATTTTAATGCAAGTTTAAGAACAGATGATATTAGGGATTTGTTAGTGACTTAAAGTTGATGCATAAGCATTTATCGGGAAAAGCTATCTTGAAAAATTTAGATAGCTTTATACATTTTGAAGGTGTAATGAATAAGTTAGGGCATATTGATTGGTCTGGAGAGACTTGGTATCCAGCAGGAAGTGGTGCAGTACTAACATTCGAATTTGTATCAAACCAATCTTATCTAGAGAATTTGATTAAAGAATTAGAGGATATAATTAAAATATATCCAGTAAATAGGTAAGCCTTAGTTATTCAATTATCTAGGAGCGATTGCTGCATAGTGAATCGCTCCTTTCCTTTCTTAAGAATTAGCAGGATTTAAATTAAGACTGAAAACTGAACCTTTTTTACTTCTGTTCAGAGCGTCAATTCAATGTCATTTTTTTTTATGTTTAATTGAAATATTCTCTTCTTTATCTAATATACGAATGATTTCTTGAGTAATTAATGTTTGTGATTCAACTCGATTTTTCGGCAGGAATAGTTTACCTGGATATAGTCCTCTTCCTAAATAAAATATGTAGTTATCAGGTGTTGCAATAATTTTTATTTTAGGGTTATTTTTATATTTTTCCTTATCCCTACCATTAAAGATAAATTTTCGACTGTCCTTATCAAAAAGTATATTGAGAAACATAGCATTTTTCTTTTTGTGAGTTTCATACATCGTAGACCCGAGATATTTTTCCACAAATCTCCACGAAAATATTATTAATGCAAGCCAAGCAATACTTATAATAATTGTAAGCAAAATATAATCATTGTTAAGTTTAGCAAGATGTTTAGCACTGGTTGCTGATTCTACAATAGCATCTCTTGCTAAATAATAACCAAATATTCCAGGAAGAGGGAAACTTAAAACTAGCAACCAGTAACCAAACCTTGTGGCAGGGTTATGTCTCATCATTTGCACGCAATCATTAAGAGTAACTTCTACCTTAGCTTGAATTGTTTGCATAATAGTAAATAGGCTCCTTTATTGATATTTATATTAAAATGATAACATAAATTATTCTTAAGCATATTACAAATAGTCTTAGAAAAAAAGAGATATCTTGAGTCCGAGTCTTCAGCAATCTGGAGCTTATATGGAACAATGTAAGCTTCTTTTTTTGTGAAATTATTATTGAGTTAATGGTATGGATTTGAAATAATTGGTATTAAGTTAAGTAGCGATAAAAAAAGAGTATGGAAATCATGATTACTGTAATTATTATGAAATTCATACAGATGGGGTGAAAGATTGAGACAGATTATTGCAATGGGTGGTGGGGGTTTTTCTATGGAACCAGAAAACCTACTACTTGATAAATATATTTTAGCTCAAATAAAAAAAGACTTACCCAAGGTGTGTTTTGTTCCAACCGCTAGCGGAGACCAATCAAATTATATAGAAAGATTTTATAAAGCATTTAAGCTTCTTCCTTGCACTCCTTCACACTTATCTTTATTTGAACCGGATTTTACCGGATTTTAAAGACTTAGAAAAATTTATTCTTGAGCAAGATATTATTTATGTTGGAGGAGGAAATACCAGAAATATGCTTCTTTTGTGGAAGGAATGGGGAGTGGACCAAGTTCTTAAAAAGGCTTATGAAAAAGGAATTATACTTGCTGGACTAAGTGCTGGTGCAATATGTTGGTTTGAAGAAGGATTAACAGACCCCTTAAATGCACCGTTGTATAAACTTGAATGTTTAGGCTTTTTGAAGGGAAGTAAATGTCCGCATTATGATGGGGAGAATAAAAGAAGGTCTTCATATCACCAGTTAGTCTTAGAAGGAAAAATGAAAGAAGGATACGCAGTTGATGATGGTGCAGCTCTTCATTTTGTTAATGAAACACTATCTAATTCAGTTAGCTCTAGACCAAAAGCAAAATCTTATATTGTTAAATGTGTAAATGGTGAAATTATTGAAGATGAGATAAATACAATATACTTAAGTGTTATATGATTTTACGTATGCTTTCTGCTCATCTCCAGATAGCCTGAATATTGAAACGCTGCTTCGATTATTTGCACTATGGAAAGACAATGCACCTTTCACAAAAGAACGCCTTGTAGATGAGGTGATTTTTCAACTGTATTTCCGTATTGGTGTATGCATTAAAGTACATCCTGAGGATTTTAGTAGCTATATGAAAGTTTGGAGTGAATGGAGAGAGTATCTTAGTTGACTCAAAAAATCAGTACATAAATAGGAAGACCATTGTGCAGCTGACGGGCGCTATCCCAGAACAGGGATCAGCGCTCTTTTTATTTTTAGGGTCAGATAGTGGAACACCACTTAAAAGAAAATTGGATATCTATGTTAAAATTAAGAAGAGATTATGAAGGTTTCTACATAAAGTAATTGGCAGTTTAGCGGAAGAGTCCAGATTGAACTTTATTCAGTAATAGGTTAACAGAATAATAGAATTCAATTTAAGACTGTGTATATTTTTAAAAATGGGGGTGTTTCTTTAGTGGAAAAAAGTGAAAAGAAATTACATTTTAGATTATTGTTTATTCCATACTTAGTTGCCATACTATTGTTTGCGATTATTAAACTTATGTGGAACGATGTTCATTCATCCTTGTTACTTATTTTTTTAACGATAGGTCTTTTCATAAGTTTGTTAATATCAATTTACTCACGAAAGGATAAGTATAATTAAACTATCAGGTGTTTTAGTAAAATAACTGAAGTTCCATATATTGCAGCTCTTTCGCATTTTTCAACATTATTCAGCAATTGGGCGTAAGAAATGAATATATTTTTTTAGAGTAAATGAAAGACCCATCCTCAATAAAAATATAAGGATGGGTTTAAATGTTACCTTTTTCAAAGTAAGTTGAGAAAACTGGTCTTTTAAAATCAAATGAGCAGCACATATTCTAATACCAGTAATTGGATTCATTTTTGCAAATGTTCATTTTTTAGTTGAGCATAGTATTTTGTTAAATAATCATTCGCTTTAACTGTTAATTGAGAAACCTTATGGATACTATTTGGATTAATTCGATTTAGACCAACATCCTGCAAATATGCAAAGGCTACACAGAGTGGTGGAAGAAGGTAGTCCACTACTAAAATATTGGAATCAAATTCAATTAGTACTTTAATTTGTTTCTTTAATTCAATTTTTATATGCTGGAATTGCTTTTTTACATGGTTTTGAATAGTAGCTTTCTCTCCATATTCAGAGTGGTTGTAAGTAGATAGAAGTTCCATTAATATATTAAATTCCCTTTGAAAATAATCGAGTACAGAACACACTTTAGTAGCATCAGCTTTATTCATATAAGTTCTCCTCAAAAAAAGTAGTTTAATTATCTTTCTACTTTTTTCGACAAATAACTACATATTCCTTCAAATATTCCTATAAGAATACTCTGATTCAAAAGGCAAAAACTAGTTTGCAGCGTTTTTTAATTGATAGATTTTTTGTATCTTTAACAAGCGCCATGTTAAGCCTATGGCACCTGCAGCAAGTCCAATGATTAGTCCTATCCAATAACCGAATGCTCCGTAGCTCGTATAATTGGCTAACAGATAACCAACTGGTAGACCTATAAACCAATAAGACACTAATGCTAATAGAAATGTTATATTAACGTCTTTATATCCTCGCAATGCTCCCTGGATTGGAGCTGCAATTGCATCTGAAAGTTGAAAGAAAATTGCATAAAGAAGGAAGGAAGTCGTTAATGTTATCACTTCTGGATCTTTTGTATATAATGATGCTACTTCAGACCTGAAGATATAAAGCAAAATAGCACATACAGATGAAAGAAGCACTGCTGCAATAACCCCGATAAGTGTATATTGTTTAGCATCCTTAATTCTTTTCGCACCAATTTCGAAGCCGACCAATATCGTTAATGCCATCGAAATACTAAGTGGGACCATATAGAGTAAAGATGCAAAATTCAATGCCACTTGATGAGATGCAATAGTCACTGTATCAAAAGAGCTCATTAATAACGTAACAGCAGAAAAAATGCTTGTCTCAAAAAATATTGACAACCCGATTGGCACTCCAATCACAAGGATCTCTTTCCATTTGCTTAAGGATATAGGGTATAGCTTTTGGAAGAGTTGAAATTGAGTAAAAGGTCTCTTCTTTAGCACGATATACAAGGAGATTAGCATAATTAACCAATAAGTAATAGCAGATGCTATCCCTGATCCTATTCCACCAAGAGCAGGCAGTCCAAGCTTACCGAAAATAAGTATATAATTTAGAACTATATTAATAGGAAGAGATAGGAGAGTAATGATCATCGAAATTCTCGTATGACCAAGCGCATCAATGAAACAGCGCAGGACAGTATAGCCAAAAAGAGGGATAACTCCAAATCCTAATGCAACCAGATAGTACTTAGCTACATAGCGGACTTCTTCCTCTAAATTCATTCCTTGTAAAATAGGCTGAACTAATACAGCGCCTAATCCTAACACTATCAAACTCATGGCAAGTGCAACATACATCCCTTGAGTAATTGAAAAAGGAACACTTTCTGTTTTCTTTGCTCCTACTAGATGCGCAATTATAGGTGTGATGGATAAAAGTATACCGCTTAAGCCTGTGTAAATGGGTACCCATAATCCGGAGCCTATCGCTACACCCGCTAGATCGCTCGGCCCCACATTTCCTGTCATCATAATATCAAATAAATTCATGGAAAAAAGTCCAAGTTGAGTAACCAGTATAGGAATGACAATTTTAATAAATAATTTGATTCTTTCTTGATAGGTAAAAACTTGGTTCATTCTGCGCCACAATCCTTCAGCTTAGTCATAATCTATGTGATTATAACACACCTTTTTAAAGGAGGCTCCTTTGTTTAACTTGGATTGTTCCGGTAGGTTATATCTTATATAAAAGTCTGAATAATGTTTGTATTTTAAATAATATGATATAGTTTAAAAGGTACGATGATAACTTATAAGGAAGTGACTTTTGCATGAATGAATATTTATTAGTGTTAAATAAAGATGAAGATACTGTATCCGTTATCTCAACAGAAACAAAGGAAACGGTCAGAAGAATAGAAACAGATTTTAATCCCCATGAACTTATAGTGTCCCAAGATGGTAAGAAGACGTATATAACATGCTCTCAAGGTAACAAGTTAAATATCTTAAATAATGAAACATTTGAAATAGAAAAAAGAATAGAACACCCGGATTTTCAGTTTCCTCATGGTTTAGGTTTATCACAGGATGGTAAAAAGTTATATTTGGCTTCTACCTATAGTGAAAAGGTATTTATCATTAACACAAAAACAGATGAAATTACTAAAGTTATTTCCACCAACCAGAAACATTCACATATGGTAGCCCTGTCGGCAGACGGAAACAAAGTATACATACCGAACATAGGAAGTCATAATGTGACTGTAATCGATAATGATAGGGAAGAGATACTGAGTCATTTTCCTGTAGGAAAGGGTCCAGAGGGAATGGCAGCACATCCTAATGGAAAAGATCTATACGTTGCAAATCAAGAAGATGGAACACTGTATGTGATCGATACAGAAACCTATGAAATTAAATTTAAACGTCGGATTGGTAGTATTCCTGTTAGGCTTGTCTTTTCTCCAGATGGAAGGTTTGCTCTGATCCCGAATAGAGAATCCGGAGACCTTTCGATCATTGATACGGAACATAAACTAAATGGAACGGTTCAGCCTTGGGAGATTAAAAGGATTCGTGTTGGAGTATGGCCTGGAGGGACTGTTTTCAATAAGGACGGTACAATAGCCTATGTTGCAAATAACAAAACAAATGACATTTCTATTATTGATATGAATACATTAGAAGAAATCGATAAAATAAAAGCTGGTATACATCCAGATGGAATTGCCTTGCTAACTGTTGGTGAAAATTTAGCTTGACAGTTTGTTGGTCTGTCACTAAAATAGGAATATATTAATATACCAAATTACTTACAAGCCCGTCAAAGGGGAGTAGCTATGAAAACAATATTGCCGTCATTACGTGACTTTAAATAGTCACCGGCTTTATTGGCAACTTTCATGTTGTTAGCAAGACCTTTGCCTGAACTGGAGACAGTTCTAGGCAAAGGTCTTTTTATGTTTAATGAAAGGCTGTTTTCGCAAAGATTGTTGCTTAAAGCAACAATCTTTACGAAAAGAGCTTAATGAAAAGACCTTTGCCTAGGTAATAGCTTTTGTATGAGGAGGAGAATAGAAGAGATGGAACTTCAATTATTATTAGAATATGGCTGGGTACTCCTTGTCCTCATTGGACTTGAAGGTATACTTGCGGCGGATAACGCATTGGTTTTAGCCATCATGGTTAAGCACTTACCAGAAGAACAAAGAAAGCGCGCTTTATTTTATGGTTTGGCAGGTGCACTTGTATTTAGATTAGGGTCTTTATTTGTCATTTCTTTTATTGTTACTATATGGCAGGTGCAAGCTCTAGGTGCAGCATACTTATTGTTTATTGCATTAAATCATATTTGGCGGAAGATAGTTGTGAGAAGAGCAGAACATGCAGCAGCACTAGACAAACCAGAAAAAAAATCAGGATTTTGGTTTACTGTTTTGAAAGTAGAACTTGCTGACATTGCATTTGCAGTGGATTCTATTCTTGCAGCATTTGCTTTAGCATTAACACTTCCAAAGACTAATTTACCTCAAATTGGAGGTATTGATGGCGGTCAGTTTATCATCATCTTCCTTGGTGGATTTATCGGGGTAGTTATCATGCGATTTGCTGCTACCTTGTTTGTTAAACTATTAAAAGAACGCCCAAGTTTAGAGACAGCAGCTTTCCTTATTGTAGGTTGGGGAGGGTTTAAGCTTTTGATTTTTACCCTGGCACATCCAAGTGTAGGAGTATTACCATACCATTTCCCTCATTCCCCATTATTTAAGACAATGTTCTGGATTGTCTTAATCGGGATTGCTGCAGGAGGTTGGATTGTATCAGGTAAGAACAAAGTTATTAAAGAAGTAGACAGTATAAAATAGTCAATGCGTCAAACCTTAATCCTTTAAGACTATAATAAATATTGTTATAATAAAAAGCTGTTGACTAACTCTGTCAGCAGCTTTTTTCTAATTAATGTTTATACTAAATAATAATACATTTAATGCTTATAAAAGGAGCTAAATAATTTGTTTACAATGAATAATTTGCCAATTAATGTCCAAGAGAAAATTAATCAAAATGCGTTAACACATACTCATTCGAGCTTAATCGGCAAGAAAGGCTTCACAGCTGTTGATGATAGCCTGCTGTTTGATGCAATAATTTCTTTGTCGCTCGGGAAAAACGTTTTGCTAAAGGGACCAACAGGTTCTGGAAAAACAAAGTTAGCTGAAACGTTGTCAGCTATTTTTCATCAGCCAATGCATAGCATCAATTGTTCGGTGGATTTAGATGCAGAGGCATTATTGGGATTTAAAACGATTCAGAACGTGGAGGGCAAAGCATCCATAGAGTTTGTACCTGGCCCTGTTATAGAAGCAATGAAAAAAGGTCACCTACTTTATATTGATGAAGTGAACATGGCTAAGCCTGAAACACTCCCTATACTAAATGGTGTGCTTGATTACCGGAAAACCATTACCAATCCATTTACAGGAGAGGTAGTCACAGCAAACAAGGACTTTGGTGTAATTGCCGCAATAAATGAGGGATATGTAGGGACGGTACCACTAAATGAAGCATTAAAAAATAGGTTTGTTGTTATAGATGTTCCATATATACAGGGAGAAGTTTTATTGCAGGTGCTTAAGGAGCAATCACTTTTAAAGGATCAGCAGATGTTAATGAAATATGTTACCCTGTCTTCAGATCTGATTGCACTCGTAAAAAACGGACAATTATCCGAAGAGGCCGCATCCGTCAGAGCCTTATTAGATACTTGTGACTTAAGCGTCTATTTGCCACCCCTTCGAGCGATCAAGCGAGGAATAGTGGAAAAACTAGAAGATGAACGGGAAAAAGCAGCAATCATGAATGTTGCGCAAACTTTATTCAAATGAGGGAAAAACATTGAGGCCAATTGTCTTTAATGATAAAAAGATTGATTCGTTTTTATTTATGGAGCTTGCAGACTTGGCAGTTTCTTTGTCTAAAAAAGGGCAATTAGAAGTTGACTATGCCTATAAATCCTACTATAATCCTTACCAAAATAAGTTGTTTATCAGTTTATTCTGGGACAATCATCCGCCATATGAAAAGGTAGAAGGATTAAAAAGTGATGTATACTTGCGAAGTGTGGGAACCATTCCACATACAGATTTTACAGTGGTAAAACGGTATGTGGTAAAACATAAGAATACTAATCTAAGCAGCTTTGCCCGTCAGCTTTTCATGCTATTAGAGGATTTGAGGCTTGAAGAAATCTGCAAACGCGAAAGACCTGGCATGATAGCTACTTTTATGACAAGAAGATCGGAATATCAAAAATACTTTAGAAGTCAGCTGAAAGTAAACTTAGACCGAAATATTTCATGTGACGCATTGTACAATCTGCTCTTTTTACTATTAACAACAGATAACCCATTAGAGGAAATTCCACATATAACTGAACCGATTGATCTGGCACTTCCTTTCATTAGGGAGGAGGCATCCAAAGCCTATCTTGCCGAGTCTACAAATAGTATTGAAAAGATTTGCAATATTATCCTAGAAGTATTAGAAGAATTTCTCGAGAAAGACATGCTGAACATGTACTTTCAATTGCCGGACTTCACAGAGTTTGAAGAAATGAGTGAAGGTTTGACTTTTGATGAATTGAAAAGAAAAAGCCCTTTAAAGAATAATGATAAAAAAGAAAAGGACAAATCCTCAGAGGAAGACATACATGAAGAAAAAATGCCGACATGGCACAGAGAATCTGAGGCTAATTCAAACAGTTTTTTACAGTTTGATTTGGAACAAGGTACGAAAATGGACCTGATGGGAGAAGGCGGGCGAGAAGGAGAAGACGGAGATCAGGCAATGGGGGTTGTCCAGGGGGCAAGTAAACAAACAAAGAAAAACGACTATTCCCAATTCGAAGCAATGGACACCGTTCATGAGGAAGAGAAAAAAGAAGGCGGAACTTCCACTGAGTTTGGCAAAGAAAATAAATTTGCCTATTCAATCTTTCTCAGTCCTACACCTGTCCCATTAGAACATAAGAGAGAGTATGAGGAATATAAGCTATTTGTTTCTTCTTATCAGAAAAAACTAAAGCAGTTGATTCAAAAAACATTAGAACATAAGAAAATTCTTCCCAGAAGCGATTTAGCTTTTGGGCGTTTAAGCAAAAAATTGTTACCTTGGTTTATTGAGGATAATCCAAAAATGTTTTATAAGAAAGACAACCCTTCTATAGAAATAGATGCTGTATTTTCCTTGCTTGTAGATTGTTCTGCATCAATGCATGACAAAATGACACAAACGAAATTTGGAATCACTCTGTTTCATGAAGCACTTAAATCAGTAAATGTTCCTCATGAAGTAGTAGGTTTTTGGGAAGATACGAATGATGCTACGGCCATAAGCCAGCCGAATTATTTTAAAACGGTCATTGATTTCTCTTCTAGTAGAGAACGCAGTTCCGGTCCTCAAATTCTTCAATTAGAGCCTGAAGAGGACAATCGAGACGGTTATGCAATCCGCCATATGGCAAAAAGAGTGAGCCTTAGGAATGAAAAACAAAAATTCTTGTTGGTCTTTTCTGATGGAGAACCTGCAGCAATGAATTACGAACAAAATGGAATAGTAGATACCCATCAAGCAGTAACAGAGGCTAGGAAAAAAGGCATCGAAGTAATCAATGTTTTCTTGGCAAATGGGGAAATTGAAGAAAGTCAGGTAAAAACGATCCAAAATATGTATGGAAAATATAGTATTCTCGTACCAGATATAGGAGAACTACCTGATGTCTTATTTCCACTACTGAAAAAGCTATTGTTGAAAAGTTTATAAATTTTTCATTTAAGCTAACGCTAACTATGAAGCATTACATAGTCAGGGTTAGTTTTTTTTACAGAAATGGAGGAAATTTATTTGACTTTTCAGCCTAAGAAACTGTTTATTACTAGCTTTTTATTAAGTATGTTCTTTTTTACCATTGGTTTTAGCCTTACATTCAAGGGGGTTGAGAATCTGGATGGTAATATTGGTGAAGCTTTGTACCGGTACGGAGAAGTAGATGGATTTTTTATTTTTTTCTCCTTTTTAGGATCGAGAAATTTCTTTTACCCAGCTTTGATTGTTCTAACTGTTTTTTTATTGTATAAGAAATATTATCATCCAATTATGTTACTATGGATAAATCTATTAGGTGTAAGGTTATTTAACACAATCTTGAAAAGTATTTATGTTCGAGACAGACCAAGTCTAGAGCATTTGGAGTACGCGAGCTTCTACAGTTTTCCAAGCGGTCATTCCATGAATTCTTTTGCCTTTTACAGTATAATTGCAATTTTATTTATAGCAATCTCTAAGTTCCATAAGATAAAATTATTTATAACCTTTTTCACAGTAATCTTAATCCTACTTATAGGACTAAGCCGGATATCTTTAGGAGTCCATTATCCTTTAGACGTACTTGCTGGTTTTACTGCCGGTGCTGCTTGGGTTACCTTACTAATAGGTGTCTGGATTAAGTTATATGGAGAAAAAGGAATTGGTTATCAAAGAACTCATATAGAATATAGTCGTGCTAAATAATATAAAATTTCGTGTAGCGAAAAGCTTTCGAGCATGGTATGATTTTACTTATTGAAATGGCTCTGTAAATCACCGATTTTGTGGTTGGAATTCTCCTTAAAATAATTGCATATCACAGAAATTTTACCTCTTGAATTTAGTATTGGAACATTCACATTCAACAACTAATTAACTTTTCAAAGCCTATTAAAAGTAGAACGGAGTACACATCCATGTGGAAAAACAAAAATGTCTGGATTATCTTGGTGGGCGAGTTTATCGCTGGCATTGGCCTATGGACAGGTATCATTGGAAATCTAGAGTTCATGCAATCACACGTACCCTCAGACTTCGCTAAAGCACTTATCTTGTTCGTTGGTTTACTTGCTGGTGTACTGGTAGGGCCATGGGCTGGTAAAATCATTGATTCATATAGCAAAAAGAAGGTTATGTTATACTCGGGCCTTGGCCGAATGTTCAGTGTTTGTTTTATGTTTTTAGCTATTGAATATCAGTCCATCTTCTTAATGATCTTGTTTATGATTACTATCCAAATTTCAGCTGCCTTTTATTTTCCTGCATTACAAACCGCAATTCCGTTAGTTGTAGCAGATAAAGATCTTTTGGAAATGAACGGTGTCCATATGAATGTATCCACCGTTTCCAGAATAGCAGGTACCGCTCTTGCAGGAGCAATGTTAATTATAGTGAGTTTAACCTCGTTATATTTAGCATCGATGGTAGCTTATGGTGTTCTCTTTCTCTTAACTTTTCTTCTTGATTTTAAAGAAGAAACAGCTAATGGTCAAATAAAGGGTGGAAAGGGTTCGGGGAGCTTCAAAGAAGTTTTACCTGTTCTCAAAGATACTCCAATTGCCTTAACTGTTTTAATCCTGACCATTGTGCCGATATTATTTATTGGCGGTTTCAATCTGATGGTAATCAATATTAGCGAAATACAAGATGATCAAACGATTAAAAGTTTAATTTACACTGTGGAAGGTGTCTGTTTTATGATTGGAGCGTTCGCTGTGAAAAAAATCTCCAATGAACAAAACATGATTCAGCTTATGTTTCTTTTCGCAAGTTTAATTGGTGTTGCACATCTTTCTTTATTTTTTGCTGATATTAAAATGATGTCACTGATTTCCTTTGGTGTCTTTGGCTTGGCTGTAGGGTGTTTTTTTCCTATCGCTGCGACAATTTTCCAAACAAAAATACCAAAAGAATATCACGGAAGATTTTTCTCCTTCCGAAATATGCTTGACAGAGTCTTATTTCAGGTTGTCCTCTTATGCACTGGTTTATTTCTTGATACCATCGGATTACAGGTGATGGCGTTGATTTTCGGGTTTCTTTCCTTAACATTGGTTATCATTTATGCTTTTAAAATTTTAAGACAGGAAATAGCAATTCCAGTACAAAAAACACCTTAAGTCTAGGTGTTTTTTTGCTATAAAAAAGGGGAATACATTAAGCACAATGAATATATAATCAACAGCATAGAAATGTGAGTAAAATAGGAGGGCGAAATATGGAGAAATACTCAATGTACATAAATGGAGAATGGAAGGATGGATCAGAGGAAATACAGGTGATAAACCCAGCAACTGGGGAGGCCATAGCAACCGTTCCAAGTATTGAGGAAGACCAGCTTTATGAAGTAATCGATTATGCTTCAGAAGCATTTCATACATGGAGAGAAACTACTGCATATGAAAGAGCAGAGCTTTTAGAGAAATGGTGTCGCTTATTAGATGAAAATAAAAAAGAAATAGCCGAAACATTGACAAAAGAACAGGGCAAACCATTTAAAGAGGCACTTGGTGAGGTTATGTATGCGAACAGTTTTGTTGAGTGGTACAAGGAAGAGGGAAAAAGGGTGTACGGCGAAACAATACCAGCAACTCATTCTAATAAAAGACTTTTGGTTCAAAAGCAGCCGGTGGGTGTGGTGGCCGCTATTACTCCTTGGAATTTTCCGGCAGCCATGATTACAAGAAAGGTAGCACCAGCCTTGGCAGCAGGTTGCACTGTCATTGTAAAACCTGCGGGCCAAACACCTCTAACAGCGCTACTACTTGCAAAGTATGCTCATGAAGCAGGGATTCCTAAAGGTGTTCTACAGGTAATCACGGGGAAATCTAGTACGATTGGAAAAACGTTAATGAACAGCACAAAAGTAAAAAAACTGACATTTACCGGCTCTACTGAAGTAGGAAAGAAATTAATGAAAATGGCTTCAGATACAGTGAAAAACCTATCATTGGAATTAGGCGGACACGCCCCATTTATAGTTTTTGAAGATGCAAACTTGAAAAAGGCTGTTCAAGGTTTAATAGCATCTAAATTTCGTAATGCAGGTCAAACGTGCATATGTGCCAATAGAATATATGTGCATGAAAATATAGTAGAAGACTTTACCTCTCTATTTATTAAAGAAGTTTCCAAGCTGAAAATAGGAAATGGAATGGAGAGAGGAACAGAAATAGGTCCACTAATTGACAGTGATGCATTAGAAAAAGTTCAAAATCATATAATGGATGCCAAGCAGAAGGGAGCGGTTGTATCATATGGAGGAGAAGTGATCAATAACACGCTTTTTGAGCCTACCGTACTCACCAATGTCACGGATGATATGCTATGCATGCATGAAGAAACATTTGGTCCGGTTGCACCAATCAGTACATTTAAAGAAGAAACAGAAGTGCTAGAAAGAGCAAACAATTCCCCTTATGGTCTAGCCGCATATTTTTATACAGAAAGTATAGCAAGAGTGTACCGAGTGTCGGAAAAATTAGATTACGGAATTATAGGAGTGAATGATGGAGCGCCATCTTCCGCACAAGCACCATTTGGTGGAATAAAAGAAAGCGGAATTGGCCGCGAAGGTGGGCACCATGGTTTAGAAGAATATCTTGAAGTTAAATATGTATCAATAGGTATCTAGAAACTTAAATTTTCATCTCCCAGCCTTTCCCTAGTGAAACTCACTAATGGTTAGGCTTTTTCTTATGGCTTTCATCATATATAATAGAAGTAAGAGTATAAATGAAACCTTTTGCGATTCTAATCGTATAAAATAGTATCAATACCAAGGAAGCCTGAAAAACAGGCTAAGGAGTGGTGAGAGTTGAAACGATTTTTTAAACAAGCTTTTATTTTTATTGCTTCCACCAATATATCCATTGTTACGTTTGTTCTTATTTTCTTTGCCATAAGCAATCAAATAGTCTTCGCACTACTTGGAGCTACTGGTGTTTTCTTGCTTAGTCATGTTCTGTTAAAAAGGAAATTACTGCCCAATGATGAAATAGACAAGATAGAGCGCGAAGAAAAAAAGTATGTTCTTGCACAAATTAGAGAAGCCAAGGTGAAAGTCAAAAAGTTGAATAGCACTCGATTCAAAGTTCGTTCTATTTTTGTATATCAAAATATAACCAAGCTTTACAAAATATCTTTAAAGGTTATTAAAATGGTAGAAAATGAACCTATACGATATCGTACCGCTCAAAAGTTTATCCAACAACATCTCGATTCATCTGCTATTATTGCAGAAAAGTACGTGCACCTACTTTCTCAGCCCGTCCGCACACATGAAGTTTCAGCTGCCTTAAGAGAAACTGAGAATACTCTAAAACAGCTAGAACGCAGTATGGAAAAAGAACTAATGACGGTTCTTTCGGGGGATATGCATAACTTGAATACAGAAATTAAACTTATGAATCAAAATACACTTACCATAGAAAAGAAGTAGCTTATGAGGTGAAATAATGAAAAACGATGAAAAATTAGAAGAAAAAATGAAACAAGATACTTTAAATGATCTTTTGAATAATCCTTTTTCTACTCCAACACTGGAACATGAACTTGCTCCACAACAAGAAAAAGAAGCAGCGCCCTATAAAGAGAAAGTAATGGATACTTTATCTGAAGATCTTAAATTAAGAGCGATGGAAATAGCGAAGCAAATTGATCCAACCGATCAACAAGCTATATCTTCCTATGGTATTACTGCTCAAAACGAGCTATCAAGCTTCTCAAATTCCATTCTTTCACATGTTCAAGCTAAGGATGCCGGCCCTGTGGGAGAAGTAGTATCCGATTTAATGAAGAAAATTAAAGAAGTGAAACCAGGAGAATTAGAACCTCAGAAAAAGGGTTTCTTTGGAAAACTGTTTGGTTCAGTAAATAACTCCGTTAATCAACTTTTTGCCAAATACCGAAAAATCGGCTTTGAAATCGATAAAATTGCCGATCAGCTCGAAAGCTTTAAAAAGGTGCTGCAACGCGACAATATCATGTTGGAATCTCTTTATGATAAAAATAAAGATTACTTTCAAGCCCTAAATGTTTATATTGCTGCGGCAGAACACAAATTGGACGACATTGAAAATATATTAGTTCCTGAATTAGAGAAAAAAGCACGATCCACTAATAACCAAATGGATGTTCAAGCAGTCAGTGATATGATGCAATTTGCCGACCGTTTACAAAAAAGAACTCATGATTTAAAAATAAGCCGGCAAATAACATTGCAAATGGCACCACAAATCCGAATGATTCAGCATACAAATCAGACACTTGTGGAAAGGATTCAGTCCTCCATCCTAACGGCTATTCCTCTTTGGAAGAACCAATTAGTTATTGCAGTTTCATTATACAACCAGCAAAAAGCAGTAGACACGCAAAGAAATGTTTCAGAAACAACCAACGAACTTTTGCTTCGCAACTCTGAGATGTTAAAGCAAAACACTATTTCAGCAGCAAAAGAAAACGAGCGTGGACTGGTTGATATCGAAACCTTAAAGAAAACCCAGGAGAATTTAATTGAGACTCTAGAAGAAACGTTACAAATTCAACAAGATGGCCGCCAAAAGCGCGAACAAGTCGAACAAGAACTTGTTCTTATGGAAAACGAATTGAAAAACAAACTCCTGGATATTCGATCAAAAGCGAAAAAGAAGTCTTAGACTATACTAGAAAAGGCTGCAGAGGGATTTATCAAAACCCTTCGCAAGTCTTTTTTGTTTTGGTAAACAAAAGAGTGTAAGAATTAATGCTACGACAGCCCAGTCGACCCCTTATGTGACATTTACGGGAAAGTGACCAACATGGTAGTTGAAGGTTCTGTACCTTTGGGAGTTAAGTAGGTACATGAAAAGTAGGGAAGCCGATGGATGATGTACCAACAAGGGAGAAGTTAGTACATGAAAAGCAGGGAAACCTCTGGATGATGTACCAACAAAGGCGAAGAAAGTACATGAAAAGCAGATGATCCGGTGGATGATGTACCAATAAAGGCGAAGAAAGTACATGAAAAGCAGGTAAGCCCATGGA
>NZ_JAIQDB010000003.1 GCF_020037475.1 Sutcliffiella deserti | reverse complement strand
CGGATGATGTACATTCCAGAGCGAAGAAAGTACATGAAAAGGGGAGACGTGGCCAGATGATGTACATTCCCGAGCAAAGAAAGTCCATGAAAAGAGGAGAAGTCAGCGGATGATGTACATTCCAGAGCGAAGTAAGTACATGAAAAGGGGAGACGTGGCCAGATGATGTACATTCCCGAGCAAAGTAAGTCCATGAAAAGAGGAGAAGTCAGCGGATGATGTACATTCCAGAGCGAAGTAAGTACATGAAAAGGGGAGACGTGGCCAGATGATGTACATTCCCGAGCAAAGTAAGTACATGATAAGGAGAGACGTGGCTGGATGATGTACTTTCCCGAGCAAAGTAAGTACATGAAAAGGAGAGACGTGGCTGGATGATGTACATTCCCGAGCAAAGTAAGTACATGAAAAGGGGAGACGGGGCCGGATGATGTACATTCCCGAGCAAAGTCAGTACATGAAAAGGGGAGACGTGGCCGGATGATGTACATGCCCGAGCAAAGTAAGTACATGAAAAGAGGAGAACTCAGCGGATGATGTACATTCCCGAGCAAAGTCAGTACATGAAAAGGGGAGACGTGGCCGGATGATGTACATGCCCGAGCAAAGTAAGTACATGAAAAGAGGAGAAGACAGCGGAAGATGTACATTCCCGAGCAAAGTAAGTACATGAAAAGCCATACCACACCCATCACTTTTGGAAAGTCGTCTAAAAACCCATCTGCCACAATAGATAGCGAAAACCCAATCAAAAAACCATTGACACCTCGCAAAATGTAAGCTATCCTTAGCTTAAATTTAATAACCGAGAGATATTGCTTCCCTTTTTTACAATCCCAACCTTAAGCATGCTGTTAAAGTGATTTGGCTGCATGAAGAAGACTTGGAAAGATAAAAAAGGCGGAGCTGGGATAAATCGGTGTATTTCTTGTGCTGGGGGACCAGTATAAGGAATAGGCCGATTTTTTTTATAGAGAAGGAGGTTATGAAAAGATGAAAAAATCCAAAGGAGCCGTGGAAGCGGAGATTAGTAAAGCCATCACCCAGTGGGAAAGGGACTACCTTGGGCGCGGATCGGTTTCTGTAAAGGCGGATATATTGCGGGATATGGTGATTGTGAATTTACGCGGGGTTTTGACACCTGCAGAGTATAGTGTGTGTGAAACAAACGAAGGAATGCTTTCTATAAAAAAGAATCGCTCTGTCCTAGTGGAATCCGGAGCAGAACAGCTGAAGGAAATCCTTTTTTCCATAACCGGGGAAAAGGTCGTAAGCTTTCATACGGATATAAGCACTCGTACGGGAGAAAGAGTGATGGTATTCAAGCTGGAGAGCGACTACGAAAAAAATATATAATGGGAGATCTTTAATAAACAGATGTTAGTTAAAGGTAAACCGGCAGTTTCGGAAAGGGGATACGTTTCTCCTTTTACTGAAATTGTCGGTTTTTTTGTTGGAGAAAGGAGGCATAATCTTGTCAGAAATCATTTTGCAAAATCTATTATCGCCGGTTGTGTTGTTTTTTGTACTTGGCATTATCGCTGCGATTTTTAAATCAGATCTGAAGTTTCCGAGTGCACTCGGTGAAGCATTAAGCATTTATCTATTAATTGCTATTGGTATAAAAGGGGGGATTGAGCTTTCACATTATTCCATGGAGACCGTTTTTGTTCCAATTATGGGGGCACTGTTTTTAGGCACAATCATTCCTTTTCTTACACTTTTTATGTTACGTTTTATCAAAATGGATTTGAAAAACTCGATTGGACTCGCAGCCACCTATGGTTCTGTTAGTATCGTCACATATGGAGCGGCCATATCATTTCTTGAAGGAAATGGTGTCGCGTATGAGGGGTTTATGAATGCATTGGTTGTCCTGATGGAGAGCCCGGCGATCCTAGTTTCCTTGTGGTTATTGAAAGTATTGGAAAGCGAAAATCGAATACCTTCAACTTCTGGAACTCTGGGAATACTACCGTCGTCTTCCGGATTTATGAACAAGGAAATAATTAGGGAAAGCCTATTCGGAAAAAGTATCGTCCTTCTCCTTGGGAGTCTGCTAATAGGCCTGGCTCTTGGGGAGAGTGCAATACCTGTGATCAAACCATTGTTTATCGACCTATATGGAAGTGTCCTTATCTTATTTTTATTAAATATGGGAATTATTGCAGGGCAGCGACTGCCGGAAGTCAGAAAGCATGGTATTAAGCTCTTGATGTTCGGGCTGCTATCACCGCTCTTTTTTGGAAGCTTAGGGGTTCTTATCGGATATGCAGCAGGGTTATCAGTCGGTGGGACAGCATTAATGGGAGTGCTGGCAGGAAGCGCCTCCTATATAGCCGCACCAGCCGCTTTGAAAACATCGGTACCAGATGCAAATCCATCCATTTACCTGGGACTTTCCCTAGGAGTTACCTTTCCGCTTAATCTTATTATAGGTATACCAATATATTATCAACTATCATTATGGATCCATTAGGAGGGTTTTACGATGTTTGAAAACAAAAAAAGTTTGGTTATAACGGGGTTGAATCAAAAGCTCCAGCCTTTATTTCCTATTATCACAAATAAAAGGGAAGAGGACCTGATTATTATCAATAGCGTTGGGCCCTTCATTTCCCAGCCTTACGGATGCCTGGTGCGAAATGTGATTCTGGCTGTGTATAACGAAAATATAGAAGATGTCTTTATCATTGGAGAAGTCGAAACTGGCAGCCATGAATCGAAGAAAAAAGAGCTATATTCCAAGCTTCAGGATTCAGGCATCACCGTCAAAACCATTCATACCATCAACTATATTGAAGCGGTCAAACCAGATTTCCTTGCATGGCTTGCAGGACCAGCTGATGCAAAAGAAGCAGTCCAAAGCAGTATCAAACTGTTAAAAAGCAACCCGATTCTCCCTGATTCTTTGCCAGTTTACGGTTATATAGTTGATGTGGATTCAGGGGAGTTTAAGACGGTTTAGTTGAACCAACACGCTACAATTTCTTCTTTAAAATGGAGAAATTGTGGCTTTTTTTATGCTAAAATTCCTTAATAAAGCAATGGTCTTCAGCCCAAACCGATAATTCTATTCAGCCTCCCCCACCTACATCCCATCCTGAAAAAACTCAATCCACTCTCCAGCTCACAACATACTCCGTATTCTCACTCAATCGCTTGAGCTCCGGTTCCTCTATTTCCCATTCCCCTTCAATCTGTAGCTCCTGACAGGCCAACTCAAACTGGCACATCGCAATTCCCATATCCAAAAGCTGCATAAGGTAGCCGAAGGAGGAGCTGTACTTTGGTGTATGCTCAATGAAGAAATGGCAGGTTTGACGGTTCTCTGATAGAACAAGGCGCCATGGCTGCTTATTGGAAGCAGAAGGTCCCAATCTTACCATTTCCATCGGCACCTCCAATGGACCGGCGTTTTCCTTTGCCATTGGTGTTTCAAACGTTCCATCATAGAAAAGCTTTTCCCATGACTTTTTATTGTCCGCTTTGACAGCATAGCGCAGTGCCTTATCAAACACACGCTGCTTTTCCTTCAAGTAACCGAGCGGCGTCACACAAGGAATGAACTCATTCTCCCCCAGCCTAATCTCCTTCTCGAACGAATTTCGGGTGAAGGTTCCGCCCATCCAGCACGTTCCAATCCCCAATTGTGCGGCAAACAATGTGGCACGATGAAAAATGTACGCATACTCCACAAGCGCATACTTCTCATTCGCTGACCTTCCCACCAAGTACGCCTGTGGATTCTTAATGAATCCGTACGTCCCAATTTTAAATCCTTTATCTGTCACGTTTTTCTTCACTTGAACGAATTCAATCTGACCTCTGTTGCCAAAGGGGCCGATTAAATTTTGTTCATCTTTTATAAAAGAAGTGATTTTTTCAATATCAGATACTGTTAATTTTTCAGTTTCAAAAGTTCGAACGGACTTGCGAGCTCGCATCGTGTCTATCATAGATCTAGTAGTCATTGGTTCTCCTCTCGTGAAAAAAACTATTACTTTTATAATATATGGCAGGGTGACTGTAATCAATGTAGAAGGTGTTTCCTGAGATAAGTGTTTTAATATGCCAGTAGATACAGGTAAAATATGTCATGAAGATTACATTAGGGGAGAGATGAACGTTGCTTTCACTTTATATAACCAGACACGGGGAAACAGTATGGAATAGGGAGAAGAAACTGCAGGGCTGGAAGGATTCTGAGTTGACCGAACAAGGGAAGATTAATGCTCAGCTGCTTGGTGTTAGATTGAGAAATACCGAGTTTCAAAGAGTCTATTCCAGTCCAAGTGAACGGACGATGACAACAGCTAAACTGATTACTGGAGAGAGGGACTATCCGATATTACAGGATGAAAATCTCAAGGAAATCAATATGGGTGATTGGGAGGGGCAGACTCATGCCGTACTACAGCAGCAGTTTCCAGGGGCATACTACGCCTTTTGGAACATGCCTCACCTGTACTCGCCAAGGTCAGGGGAAAGCTTTGATCAGGTTGGGGAAAGGGCAATTGCCTTTCTTAAGCGGGTAAAAGCAGAAAGCAAAAGTGGAAATGTACTTATTGTGACCCATACCATCTTCATCAAAGCGCTATTGTTACACGTGAAAAAAAGATCGCTCGAAGAATTCTGGGCTCCCCCTTTTATTCATGACACCTGCCTTACCATCATTGAAATAGACGAGGGTGAGTATTATATAAAGCTTGAAGGGGATATCTCACACCGGGATATCGAGGCAGAATCATGATTAGAAAAGCGGTAGGAGCAGTCGTCACACAGGGGCAGAATATATTATTGGTACATAAGGTGAAGATCCGATCGTTAGAGGATGGCCCGGCAATCAGTGAATGGGACTTTCCTAAAGGCGGAGTGGAAGAGGAGGATAAAAGTTTGGAGGTCGCAATCCTAAGAGAACTACTTGAAGAGACAGGCTCCGTCCAGTTCTCGATTATCAAGCAGTTCTCAGAGAAAATCAGTTTCTCCTTTCCTCGAGGTTTTACAGAGAAAACTGGGTTTGAAAAGCAGGAAACAACGATGTTTATGGTAGAGTATACAGGCGACAGAAAAGAATTGGCTCCACAGGATGACGAGATTAGTGAAATAAGATTTGTAGTAAAAAAACAAGTAGCAGAAATGCTTGCCCATCAGAACACAAGAGATTTCTATGAGAGGTCTTTTAAGTGAACTAATACAGTGTAAAATATAAAACCAGAGCTATAATTAAGGCAAACTATAATCCAATTTTTTAGGAGTATAAAAAATGCTCCGTCTTTTTCTCTGCATACAAAAAAGCTACCAAGGGTAAACCTCTAATAAAAAGGGTGACAGCCATGGCTTTTGACTATGATTTGGATTTTGAACACATTGATTTTCGTAAGAATCCTGAACTATACAGGGTTGGCAGGGGAGAGCAGGGTGTGTTGCTGGTGGAGCCTTATAAGAGTGAAATCCTGCAGCATTGGAGGTTTAAGACTCCGGACATTGCCAAAGAGTCATCGGATAAAATCTATCAAATGTTTCTCGATTATCAAGAGAAGGAAGATTTTGTCGGAATGGACATGGCAAGAAAATTTCTGCAGATGGGATATACACGAGCCCGACGCTACACAAATTACAAAGGTGGAAAGAAATATGATGAGGATGGCAAGGTAAAAGAAAGGCAGAACGACCCGGAGAAAGCAGAGTCTGCTTCTATCTTTATGGAAAAATGGAAGCTTGCGCGAGAGGATAAAGAGTATCTTAAGAGGAAAAAAGAACACCAGAAGAAATATGGGTAAATGTTATGATGCCTGTCCCTTCCTGCATAAAGCGGAAGGGTGCAGGCACTTTATTTATTTTCCGTATAACTTTTAGAGATTTTTGACGACTAATGCTTATCTTTTCTTCTTTTTTGAATGATCCACGGTGAGTTTGGTCTTAATGACCTTCTCTGTAACAAACTCCACATGCACATTCCTTTCATCCACATTTAGGACTCTTACAACTTTCCCTTTACGGCCCTTGATGGTTAATTCCTCTCCCTCAGCTGGCAGGGTGTTTCGCAGCTGATTTAAAAGCAGCTTTCTGTTTTCAAAGTATTGAACAACAAACATAACCGTCTCACCTTTTCCTATAATATAGATTTTCTCTCTATAAATATGAAAAAGTGAAGAAATTTAGACCTAGCACTCAATCGTATGAAGTGAGAGAGGGGGTTAGGCCTTTCCATATTAAGTTTACCATTGTCCATAGAGGGAATTAGTTAAAAGAAACCAATTTTCAAGGAGGGAATAAAATGAATAAAACGATTATCGGTGGAGTTTTCAAAAACCAGGAAGAAGCTGTTCGTACGATTCACGCCCTTCATGATTCAGGATATACGAAGGATGATATTTCGATTTTTGCTAAAGACAAGGATGATGTGAAGGGCATTGAGAAGGTAACACATGGTGAAGTGACGAAGAAGGACAGTGGGCGGGGATCGAATGCTGGGAAAGGCTTCGGCATTGGGGCCGGTACAGGTGGTGTCCTCGGAGGAATTGTTGGAATCATAGCGGAAATCGGGCTATTGGCGATTCCAGGAATTGGTGTTCTTGCAGCAGCTGGACCGCTGGCGAGTGTTTTAACCGGTGCAGCCATTGGAGCTGGAGGCGGTGGGATCGTTGGTGCTCTGACGGGTGCAGGGATTCCAAAAGAACATGCACAGGAGTATGAAACTCATTTGAAAAAAGGCCATATTGTCATACTGGTGGAAGCAGACGAAAAAAGTAAAAATGATGTCTACGGGCACTTCTCTTCCAACAACTCAATGAATACTCATATGTATTCTGATGGGGCACTTGCAGGTACTACAGCCAGCACCAATGCAAGCAGTACCCAAACAGATACTACCCATTCAGAAAGCAGCCATAAAGACAGTAGCTCTTTGGACAATAGCCATGAAAGTGGTAAGCTAACGGATACGCGTTCAGACAGCAGCAATAGAGACAATACCTTTTTGGACGATAGTCATGAAGGCAGTAGCCAAACAGATACCTATTCAGACAACAGTCGTAGAGACGGAACCTACTCGGACGATAGCCAAGTAGGCAATACCCGAACAAGCAGAACTACTGGCCGTCGTCACCCGAATTTATAACACTTAAACAATATAAATCAAGGCGTCTGATTCTCAGAGCTATAAGCACTGGGAATCAGGCCTCTTTTTTTACTCTGTTTCTTCTATAATTAAGTGGCTATTTTTACATAGATTGTTGCTATTGGATGGTTTGCATTAGCCTGGGGAGTTTTTAAGTTAACTTTGAAAGGTAGATGAATTTCAGGAGGAGTTGTTAGATACATTTGGAAGGTTGTTAGATGAATCTTAAAATGTGTTAAATTTTGAAAGTTGTTAGATGGATTTTATCTCTAAATTGTTAGATGAATTTTAAAATGTGTTAGATAAATCTCGAAATGTGTTAGATGAATTTTAAAATGTGTTAGATGAATCACGAAAGTTGTTAGATGAATTTTGAAATGTGTTAGATAAATCACGAAAGTTGTTAGATGATAGACAAAAAAGTGTTAGATGAAACAACAAAATCATGTCAGATTGGCTAAAAAATTTGCTCTGCTATCTGATTTTGACCCCAAATAAGTCCACTAACCAAAATTATTAGCTATTATCCTCATAATCACGAGCATTTTTGACCTGAATGGGGAAAAAATAGACATCCGCCCCAATTATTTGTGGGAGACATCTGTATTTATTACGGGCTATAGCAACTATCTTTAAGAAAAGAGCCTTTTCCGAACTTCCTAATTTCCTTCCCACTTCCTTTTAAATAGCAAAAAATGTTAAGAAACGATACCTGGGAACTGATATATTAGTTATAGGGAGGTGAGGGGATGGACTATGGAGTTTGTGTGGAACGTACGCTAGATTACATAGAAGAGAAACTGCAGGAACCGATAACACTCGAAACGTTAGCAGAAGTTGCCTGTTTTTCTCCTTTTCATTTTCATCGTGTATTTCAAGCGCTAGTCGGAGAATCTGTAATGGATTATGTGAGAAAAAGACGTCTAACACGTGCAGCAGAGCGACTATTCTATTCCGATGTAAAGGTGATAGATATTGCAATCGATGTGGGCTTTCAATACCAAGAGTCCTTTAACCGCGCATTTAAAAAGTTTTATGGAGTGTCACCTAATCAATATCGATCCGCAAATGTACTATCCGGTCCCTTGCGTGGAAGAGCCTGCCTTACTCAGATGAAAATCCAAGGAGGAAGTATGATGGAACCAAAATTACTCACAAAACCTACATTTCACTTTATTGGCTATGAACTGAAAACAAGAAACATAGAAGGTCAAAACAATAAAGACATTCCTGCATTTTGGCAGCTATACCTTCAGAAAAGTTTATATGAGAACATCCCAAATCCCCTAAACTGTAAAGAAGAACTTGGTATCTGCACGGATTTTTCTCCTGAGACCGGTGAATTTACTTATTTAATCGGAATGGAAGTAGCAGAAGGAACTCCAGCACCTGAAGGGCTAGTGTACAGAAGTTTCCCAGAGACGGAATATGCAGTATTTACAACACCAAAATCAGATGATGCAACTTTTTCAGCCTCCATTCAGTCGACATGGAACTACGTGTTCACGGAATGGTTTCCTAAATCCGGGTATGAACATGCAGGGGGCTTGGATTTGGAGTTATATGATGAAAGATGCCATGAGCCTGAAAATAAAGTAATGGATATCTATATTCCGGTTATGCGTGGAGTTGGAGGAGCATAGGGAAAGTTCTTACAGGGATAATCGGAAGTGTTGCATAAAAAAAGGCACAACTAGTGGTTCATACTAGCTGTGCCTTAGCTGGGTTTTGGTGTATAATCCAGTCTGAAAAATTTTTGATACCAGGGAAGAATGAAGTCGCGGTCTTTCAATATGAAAATTCCATCATTGGCTTATCCATGTTTTTCTCCTAAATGTGATAGAGTAGCTGCCATGTAAACAGGTAATCTGATACGCCCAGCTCACTTGGTAACCTGCCTAGCGATGGACAGTTGAACAGTCAGAACCGAACGGTACGTATGGTGTGTGAGAGGTCGGGGGTTAGTCACCGCCTTCTACTTGATTTTCTTTACCTTCCTAATTTTCTACTATGCCTTTTTTAAGTTAATGAAAAGGTTGGGTAAGAAAAAACCTAATAAACTCACGCCATAAACAAGTAATATACTTAATATGATGGATAGTAACGAAGGATCCGCCGTAATATAATATGTTAGACCATACAACGGTCCTATATAGATACTGAAGAAAAATATAGTTGGCAACAAGAGCTCAAGTAAATGACCTATTACACAGGCTGCTAATCCTAACCCAATATATCCGCTAATGAATGGGAAGAATTGCTTTTCATTCTTTAACCCCATATAGACACCTAGAATGCCCCAAAAAGCTAAAAATACAATGGATAGTATTGTCTTATAATAAGTTGGAGGAAAACCTTTAAAAAAATCAGTAAAACCTACAAAGTTAACAGTTATAGAAATAATAAGAATAATAATAAGGGGCTTGATCATTTTCATATAGAAACCGCCTTTCTTTTTAGTGTAATTTTACACTAAAAATTACATTATGCATATATAGTTTTTGGTTTTTTTGCATTTTAGTTTAGTAACTTCCACCTTTTAAAAAATCTTCCTTAGAATTTCATCAAGTTATTAGACCAAACACTAAAAACCCCTATAATGAAATCTATCTTCCATTATAGGAGGCGTTAATGTGATATCGCACAATAATTCGCAAATGGATAGGGTCAATCGGAACTTTTATATGAAAAAAGGCATAACTAGTGGTTCATACTAGTTGCGCTTTAGTTCTGTTTTGAGTGAAAATCTGTTTGCGGATTTTTAGATTTTTTCTCGAATTCATCTTCCTTCTCCCAGAATACTAATCTATTCGTCCAATCAAAGCAGCACAAGAATAAGCGCAATATCACTTGCGCTTTTTCTAACACTATTTCCTATTAGATGACTTTATTGTCCGATGGAAAGGACACTTTGCTATGGATGTATCGTCATCATGGAGAAAATATTGCTTCCATTCATAGTTTTCCGGGTTGCCGTAGCTGTTTAGGTCCGGGTGAATATCAATAGTGTCATAGTTTTCTAGCCTTTTTCGCACCTGCGATTTGATTTTCCTGGCGTATTCCCCTTGCTTTCCGAATTCTTCTAATACCCATCTTGGAGTAATCGCAAGTACATATTCCTCCGAATGTCTGCTTTTTCTATTTCTATGAGAAGGAGTACCACAATACATGAAATATTGTTCACCATGATAGCAAAATTCCCATAATGGGTGAAGGGGATCTGAAGGTATATGGGCTGGCCATTCTATTTCATCTATTTGAGATAAGCCGTTTAGATGTTTCCAAAAAAGTTGTTCCCATTGTTCAGTTGAAAAGGTCTCTTTTACATCAAGAGGTGTCTCAAAGAATACAAGCAGTGAGGTGTACGGTCCGTTTTCCTTGGCAGTTTCTGTGTAGAGAGCCAAAAGGTCTCCCAGTTCTTCAATTGATTTTTCACTTCTAGGATCCCCAGCAAAACCATAGCGGAACTGATTCAAAGCAAAACCCTGGGTGGCAGGTATGCAAGGAAATGGCCGCTCTTTGTCTTTCATCTTAGCCTCAAACCTCTCCATTGCCTGTTTTTGCCATGGTGCTAAAAGCTCCCTGTCTGAAGGATCGTTTTTGTAAAGTTTATTTATCTTCCTCACCTCCTAAAGCATAATCAGTATATTGACACCATAAGGGATGGGTGAGTGTCCTTTAATAATTTTCCCTCCAACACGGAATAGGAAAGAGTACCAGCAACAGTTGTGTTAAAATTTCCAATATTAAGGTAAAATGAATGTTATAACCAAATTAGGAACTCCTAGAAAGTGTAAATATAGAGGTCTCTAGCAAAAGGAGGATAAAGGTGAACGAGTGGAAGGATCATATCAATGAAATTCTAAATGGAAGTATAAATGACTATGAACCTATTATTATTTTCCATGAAGAAAAGCTACATCAATTCATATTATTACTAGTTCGCGATGAGAAGTTGGCGAAAGAGTGGACAGTCAACACTCTTGAATATGTGTATAAGGTATTGCCTTCCTTTAAGAAACAATCTAGAGAAGATTTTGATAACTGGTTTATTCTTACGGCTGTAGCTTTTATATTCAATCAGCTCGAATCTATAAAAAGACCCCACAATACGAAAGAGGTTTCCGGCACCAACCGTGAAATTGATCGTTATTTTATACAGTTGCCAATCCATACTCAACAAGCTCTACTGCTAGCTCGGATTTTCAATCTTTCACCCCAATCTATCAGCTTATTGATTGGATCCAGTGTGGAAGAAATTAAACAATCTCTTTTTTCTATACCAGAAGAGCTGGTTCAGAAGCAGTTGCCGGAAAACCATGAATCGCCTTGCCTCGATAATAATAGTCTGTACCTTTATGTAACAAGTTCAGATCAAATAGAAGAGACGGAAGACCACTTGGAATTCTGCCCAACTTGCAGGGAGAGACTTCAGCAGCTAAAGCGAATTCTAAATGGCTGGAATGCATATTTTAATTCCCATGGTTTAAGCGAATCCTTGAAAACTGAAGTGCTTGAAAAGTTAGATCCCTATAAAAGACAAAAAGTAAAGAAACCCTTGTCCTATCAACTTATCTCCGTAGCTTTTGTTTTAGTAATTGGAGCGCTTCTTATCAATACTATGCCGCATTTATCTAATTGGAAAACACTTGCCGGAAACTACCTCAGCCATGGAGAGTTCTATAATGTCTGGGACAAGGGTACTTATATCGCGACGGATAGGGAAATCTCTTTCGAAATCACTGGAATGGAGATGTCTCCAATCTTGACGAGGGTAGACTTTGAGATAAATAGTGAACGGGAATTGGTTGAGAATCAGTCTCCTACCGGAAGTCAGTTAATCGATATATCTAAGCCGGGTTTAGTAAGTCTTAAAACAAAAGAAGAGCTATATCCTATTCGAGTGATAAGCGCCATTTCTAAAAATGATGAGCTTACAAAGGGTTCTTTTTATCTCGATTTGAACCGTATTGAAGATTTGGTTCTTCCTGAAGAATTTGAATTAGTTTTCAACAGCACAAGAGTCGGGGGAGTACTTGGACAATGGGAGATTACTCTTCCCGTACAGTATCAAAATGGATTAGTATCTATGGAAGAAACCGAGCTAGGTCAAACAGTCAATTTGAATGATAAAGTGAAAATAGACTTAGAGAATTTCCTTCATAGCGAAACAGGCAGTCTATTAGATTTTTCTTACGAATTTACCTATCAAGAAAAAGATCGCATCATAAAAAGATATGAAGAGTTGAGAAGAAAGGAAGGTTATGGATATTTCTGGAATCACCCCCAAATTACCACTGATATTAAAGTAGAGAATGAAGCAGGGGAAGAGTTACTTTTCCATTCCACCTATAATCCACCACAGGATAATGTCCCGCTGGATAACAAGGTTGAATCTGCTATCCCAACCATAGAGACAGTTAATTTATATCATAATTATTTTGTAGACCTAGCAACGGGAAATACAACAAGAGCTTTGGAAAAAGGGGAGAAGCTGTATGCTCGCATTAATGAAGTGACTTACAGCGAATTTGCCGGATTTGAACTATCCATAGATTTGAAAGAGGCGGAACGGACACCAATCAATAAAGAATATGAAGGTACAAGTATCGACTATTATACTATCAAAAGACTAGAGGCAGATCAGGACAATCCAGAACGGTACGAAGTCAAAATTATAGGCTCGCATGAAAGCGATACTTTTATTACAAGATTTCAATGGTTTTTAGGTAGTTTCGACGGTAATCCACCAGACCATGTCTCTTTCCAAGCCAATTGGGAGGATTTTTATGAAACCCCTGTTTTTCAAGATCCCAACACGCTCTACCATTTCGAAATACCTTTAAACCAACCGCTTGGGCTTCCTGAATCTTTCACTCTAACTGCGTATGAAGCAAGCTATCATTTTAGGGTGGAAAACTTGGAGAGAATACCATTGTTTAGGGAGTAGCAGGAGCGGTGATTCGTGTTATATAGGAGGAATTTTGTTAATGAAAATAAAAACATACTTGGTTGTTTTTTTGAGTGTCTATGTGTTGCTTAGTCTGCCTGCAATTCTTGGAATAGGGTATGTAATCGATTGGGTTCCTGAAGCAACCTTGCTTCAGAAGTTTAATGGGTATTTAGTGGAAGGTCTCTTAAACAATTATGTTATAAAGATTGTAGTTGCTTTGCTTGTTGCGGGTGTGGTGGGTTTGGTTATTTCTAAAAGACGGCAGACATCTTGAAATAGTGACGTTTCTATCTGTTCTGAAAAACTAAGGGGGTATTAGGATGTTAAACAAAGTATGCGTACTGACAATAAAAGTGAACGATATGAATGAGGCGGTTAATTTTTACACAAACGTACTAGATTTTTAGGTTTCCAAGAAGTACGGTGAGAATATTGTGAGCCTGGTACATGAAGGTGTACCGCTGGTTTTGGAAAAAGCAGATGACGGCAGTACAGGCCGTAACCAAGGAGTGCTTCTTGGCATCCAATCAGAAAATATAAAGAACGATTTTGCTAGTCTAAAAGAAAAAGGAGTGAAGATGCTTTTTGAAGAGCCTCAACCTTGTCCACCTGGTTTTTATTTTGTAATAGAGGATCCAGCGGGCAACAAGATTGAAATAGTGGAGTTTTCAAAATAGGTTAGGAGGTCAGACAAGATGATATTCGAAATGACTACTCAGTTTCGTGTTAGTAATTTTCAAGAAGGACTGCAGTGGTATCGGACTTTGTTGAACAGAGAACCGGACTTCACCCCTCACGAAGGATTTGCTGAATGGGAGCTTATTCCTGGCTGCTGGCTGCAAATTGCAGAAGGCACACCTACAGAAGGAAGCGGGCCTCTACGCCTCGGTGTAACAGATATGGAAGCCGAACGTGAAAGAATGGCGCGTGTGCTTGGCACTAATTGGTTTGAAATTTTCTCAAGGTCTGAGGTTCCGGTGAAATGGGGCACATTCACAGATCCATGGGGAAATAGACTGGGTTTCTTTGAATACCAGAATAAAACAGAAGAAAAAGCACGTATAGCTGAAGTGCTAGGGGAAATGGGAGTTTAAATGAGCGGAAAGGAGGCGTTTTTATAATTAAATACAACAACCATTATAATAGCAGCCTTCCTATTATGCGGGACGGCTGCTTTGTTATAACAATTCCTCAATCTAACCTACCTTTTATTAAAAACAACTCCCCTGTCAAAAGGAACAAAATAATACAAAAGAGAAATGATCACACCTAGAGCCCCACTGGATAAGAATACATAAGACAAAGCTTTAGCCCCTGAGGTAGTAGAAGAGAACATCAGCACACCTAAAATTAACAATAGTGCTGCCATAAAAGCTACATAATTGATAAAGAACCGCTTCCTATTCTTTAAGAAAAAATGACCAGCCACGGCTAATAAATAGATACTGCTCACTGCCATAACAATAGGGAAGGTTGGTTTGAACTTAATAGCATAAACAAAATAATCAAGTCGTGAAATATCACTCCCCTCAAGTACTGGACCAGAAAAAGGAGTCGAATATTCCCATTCAAAAGGCCTATCCACTATCTCGGCCCCCTCATACCAAGTTGCAAAAATAGAAAACAGAAGCAAAAGCATACCAATTCCAAATAGGGTTGCATAACGAGTCACTATATAACCTCCAAACCGTAATTTTCTATATTTATAATATAATAACATGAATAGTAAATTAATTCCTTTTTTCTCTAGTAGTCTCAAACTTTATAAATAGGGCCCTTTTACTATTATCATGGTACGTAATGCCAATCGATAAAAGGACTTCCCTCTCACAGGGGCTGTAAGCGAACAGGCTAGAAATAATAAAAACAATAAATCTTAAAAAAGTGTAACTTTTAGACCACTCATCCGTCTTTATTGCAGTAAAAAATCAAACTAGAAGCTTTTTCCTAAGAGAGGTGAACGTATTGAATGAAGAATGGAACAAACTAAAACTCGAGGAGTGGTACCAGCTTTATAGTGAGGATATTTACCGATTTGTTTTAATGCTGATAGGTGATCATGATCAGGCTAAAGACCTTTGTCATGATACTTTCTTAAAAGCATACTTCAGCTTAAATGATTTTAAGGGAGAAACCAGTGACAGGAACTGGTTATACCGCATAGCAAGAAATGTCACTATAGATTATATGCGGAAGAAAAAGCCGATTAGATATATGGTGGACTCTTTCTCATCTATGGCCGCACATGAACCGTTACCTGAAAGTATCATCCAATTGGGTGAAAGGGAAGAGCATCTCTACCGTTCTCTACAAGCACTTAAGCGATCCTATCGGGAAGTCATTATTCTTAGGAAAATTAAAGAGCTGTCAATAAGAGAAACAGCCGAAGTTCTCAACTGGACAGAAAACAAGGTGAAAATAACACTATTCAGAGGAATGGAAGCATTAAAACAACAAATGATAAAGGAGGGTTACACGCATGAAACATTCTGATAAAAGTGAGTATAATCAGGAGTTCAAGCGCTATGAGTCTATCCAATTGGATGAATCAGAACAAAGAGAAGTGTACGTCAGGCTTACAAGTAGTATCAATAAGCACAAAAGGAATCGTAGATATACTGATATTATCAACCCGATAATCTCTACTGTATTAATAGCTATGTTTCTTCTAGTAGGAGGGTACTTTGTAGCAAATGAGATTCTAAAAGACGAAGTGGAACAGCAGGCAAGCTATCCACCAATTTACTCTGATCTGGAAAAACAATTGAGCAATATTCTGAACAAACAGGTAGTGGTACCCTATCATAAGGACTATCCTGTAAAAATGGTTTGGATTCCATATAAGGGAAATAGAATAGATGGGGAATTCAGTGATAGTAAACCATTGGGAGCTACTATTGTATACAAATCTGACATCGTAAACGACTCAGATAAAAATGAAGAGGAGATAGAAAGACTCATGGAAATGGGAGACATTATTTATGGTTTACCTGTACCAAGTGATCATGCTGCAATAAGAGTCGATATACTGAATGAGAATTCTATTTTCGGTGAGGAAATGAAAATGGGGGATACTAAGGTATACTATGATTTACAGGAAATGGAACATTATGACGTCATCCATTACAGTTTTTCATTAAACCATTTAACATATGTATTCAGCCACAAAGTTACCGGTCCCAATACTCATGCAGAAGCAAAAACATTCGTCACTTCCTTTTTGAAACAGGCGAAATAAAGAGGGCTATAGAAGGACCAGCAAATTACATGCAGGTCCTTTTTATATATTTACATAAAGGCTTTTCCCTACAAATCTAGAATATTGTAAATATAGCATTACATGTGGAAAGGTGGAATCAATAATGAACATTACACTTCATAAAGTAGTCGAAAAAGAAAAGTCAACGCTGCAAAACCTTTACTCCCTGTACCTTCACGATCTTTCCAAGTTCACTCCGAATATTGAATTGGGGTCAGATGGAATCTTTCATTTTGAGGATTTGAGCCTATTTTGGAAAACAGAAGGGCTGTCCCCGTATTTTATCCACTATGATAAAAGTATTGTCGGTTTTTTGCTACTGGTGGAACGTCCGTATTTAAAAAAGGATCATGATTTTGGAATAAATGATATCTTTGTAATCAATAAATACAAAGGAAGAGGGATTGGGAGGGCGGCTTTGAAGGAAATATTCCAGCAGAAGGAAGGTAGCTATTTTGTTTTAGAGCTGGCAGAAAACACTCCCGCCATTGTGTTCTGGAAAAAGGTATACAAGGAAATGGATATTGAATTTGAAGAAAGATCAGTGAGAATGGATGATGATCTTTGCCTTATTCAAACCTTCAGAATATAGAAAACGTAGTCAAGTGTCTCATTTGAAATGGTAGCACGGGAATATATATTAAAATGAGAAGAGATTTGAATGAAAATTAAGGAGCATTTTATGAAAAACATATCAGAGAAAGATAATTTAGAAGAATATGATGATCCATTATTATATGACTTAGAAAATGAAGCATTTAAGGACGATATCCCTTTTTTGATGAAATGGGCAGATAAGACAAAGGGTCCCATTATCGATCTAGCTTGTGGAACAGGAAGGGCGACCATTCCGTTGGCTGCAAAAGGGCACAAGCTTATTGGCATTGATTTGCATCGTGGCATGCTGGAAAAAGCGAAGGAGAAATCCTCAGAGCTTGACTTGCAGATAGACTGGCTGAAGCAGGATTGCACAAGGCTGGATATTGGTGTGAAGAGCCGGATGATTTTCATGGTTGGAAACTCTTTTCAGCACTTCCTTACCAAGGAAGCGCAAGACAGTCTTTTGTCATCAATCTACAGGCACCTGGATACAGGCGGAGTTTTCATTTTTGGGACCAGGTTTCCAGGCAGGGAGGAGTTGCTGCAGCCGGAGGAAGAGGAATTTTGGAAAACCTATCAGGATCCTCACACTTTCCAAAATGTAGACGTATACACCATCAGCAGGTATGATTCGTTGAGCCAAGTGCAGCATTATACCACCATCCGAAAGCTTAAAAATACGGAGAGGGAAACAGTAGAAGAAAAGCGAACCAATATCAGCCTTCGCTATGTGTATCCGAAAGAAATGGAACGAACCTTACTATCTAATGGTTTGCAAATTTTGCATACTTATAAGGATTGGAAAGAAACCCCTTTAACTCAGGACAGCTACCAAATGATTTATGTTTGTAAAAAATTGTGAATGGAGAGGGAAAGTTGGATACCTTACAACCTTTATACATAGAGACAGACCGGCTGATTATCCGCCCTTTTCAACCAGATGACTATCATAACTGGTATAACGGATTTGAAAATCGGTTGCCGTCTCAATACAAATATGATGACGGCAGACCATCCAATCTTGCTTCTTCTACAGAAGAATGGTTCATCAACTGGATACAAGGCTTTGAAAAATCGGCAGAAAAGGATGAAATGTACAATTTAGGAATATTTCGAAAAAGGGATGGAGCAAATGTAGGAAAAGTCGAGCTAATTACGATCTTACGGATGGATTACCAATGGGCGATGATGGGCTATTCCATCCATAATCAATACTGGAAAAACGGCTATGGAACAGAAGGCGTCCAAGCTGCAACCGAAGCACTTTACTCTATTCTAGGTTTTCATAGAATTGAGCTCCACATCAAACCTGATAACCATCCATCGTTAAAATTGGCAGAGAAAGCTGGATTTATTTTTGAATGCGAGAGAAAAGCCTTTTCGTTGGAGAATGAAGGATGGAGCGATTTTCTAATTTACTATAAAAATCGCGATTATTAGAATGTGCATTTAATAATAGAGAAACTAGATGCTCTATTGTAAAAAAATTCAATAAAATGAAACCTTTTCTTGTTACTGACGTAAAAGTAAAAAGGGAGGAATGATAAATGAAAAACTATGAAAAGAAGCATTATTTTGTTGTTATGGCTATAGCAACCGTCGTGTTATCACCAATTATTATTGGACTCATGCCTACTATTATTCAAGGCATCTTATATGATGACAGAACGGTCTGGCTAGTTAAGACTCCATTAAGGGTCTATACTTATTTTTCTATCGCATGTGTGATTTTTTTTCTCGGATCACTCGCCGCATATTTCTTTTATAGCAAAAAAATATGGATTGCCCTGGGAGGCTTTGTACTGGCATTTGTATTTATAGTGATAGGTTCATTGAATTACATGATTATTGGTGAGGATGGAATAGCTTGGCATGACTATCCGGTTAATGAAGAGAAAAGCTATGGATGGCAGGAAGTGGAGAAAGTACTCCTTGTCATCGATGACGAAACAGACGAACACTCATATGAACTATATTTTAAAGACAGTGAAATGTTGGCTCTAGACAGAAAAGGAATGGAAAACTTGAACTCCCAACTGCTTCAATTGAGAAAGATTTATGGATTTACCTATACCAGACAAGAGTAGTCCAGCATTTCAGCTGTTCTTTTAGCGGAGCAAAAATGTTAAAAAGTTTGGAGGCGAATTATGAAGTATTTATATCGTTACGGATTTCTTATATTTACTATAGTCCTTACCATGGTAGGATTTTTTCAGCTAATAGATAGTGTAGAAAATGGTAGTGATGCTGCAAATGAATATCTACGATCACTTGGTGGAAGTATGGACTCCGATAGTTTCCAAATTATAGCGGAGGGGTATATTCTTTCTAATCTCACATTAGGTGGAATCTTGCTTTTTGTAGGACTTACATTTTTTTGTGTTTCTGCTTATAGACTTAGTAAAAAATTTAACTAAAGCAGATAAGAAAAATCCAGTTTCTATTGTGTAGAAGTGGTGCTTGTCTAGAATTGCAGCAGGCATTCATCCAAGCAGGATTGGTGCCTATTTTTGTAGAAGAATAGCTAAGGCTTGTTCTACATGAAAACCATGGAAGGTAATATCAAATAACGCTCTTAAACTTGATTCAAATGTGGAGGATAACATGATTTTCTTTGATATAGACGGCACCCTGCTGGATTACGATAACGCAGAACGAGAAGGGATTCTCGATTTCTTTCGAATTCACCATTCTATTTTCCCTTTTACTGAACAACAATCGATTGAAATATGGAAGCACCTTTCTAACCATTATTTTGAAAAATTCCTATCAAAGGAACTATCATTTCAAGAGCAAAAAAGGGCACGAATGATGGAGCTTTTTAAAAAGGTGGAAATTAAACTGACAAATCAAGAGGCTGATGACAAGTTCGAAATCTACTTATCTCTATATAAGAAGAATTGGAAACCATACCCCGACGTGAAGGAGGCTTTAGACGAATTAAAGCAACTAGGCTACCCACTGGGTGTTATTAGTAATGGGGATTATCAACAACAAGTGGAAAAGTTGAAATCGATGGGATTGGAAAAGTACTTCACTTGTGTTATTACTTCAAGTGAAGCAGGGGCAGCGAAACCAGACAAAGCTATTTTTTTGGAAGCCTGCTCTCGTGCTAATACCTCTATAGAAAGGTCCTTTTATGTAGGGGACCTGTTGGATACAGATGCCTTAGGAAGCCAGATGGCTGGAATGACAGGGATTTGGTTGAATCGGGTAGATCAGCAACGGCATACGGAAGTTATTTCGATAAGGTCTCTTAGGGAGTTAACTAAAGTTATATCTTAGAGAGAATTTTTGGGTTCACTTAAAGCAACCTGTCATGCTATATTTTTACATATCTATAAGCAGTTAAAGGTGTTAGAAAGCTAGAATCATTCCTTAATATAAGAGAGGGAGTGCAAAAAAATATCAATAGTGCCAGCAAGTTGCATTAAACCCGAACCGGTATCTATAAATGGTTCGGGTTTTATTTTTTAAAGTTTCTGTAACAAAAAAGCAGTTCAATCGACTATTAGATAAGAAAGAAAAGCAAGAGGGGGGAAGGACTTGGAGGAAAATAGAGAAACCTTTATAAGAGACGTTTATCAGCCATATAATCAAGATGTTTACCAGTTTTGTCTGTATTTCACCAATAATATAGAAGAAGCAAAGGATCTCACACAAGAAACGTTTATAAAAGCATTACATAGTATAGGTAGCTTTCAAGGGAAATCAAGCATTAGGACATGGATTATTTCGATCGCAAGAAACACAACTATCGATTATCATCGTAAAAAGAAATTTCAGCGGCTTTTACCAACTTTGTGGGCCCGAGAGCAGGTTCGGAATGATAGGACTCCAGCAGATTATGCGGATACCAACGCTGACTGGGAAGTGCTTCAAAATGCTTTAAGTTGTCTTAAAAAGGATTATCGTCAAGTAGTTATTCTAAGAGCATTAAAGGATTTTTCTGTAAGGGAAACAGCAGAAATACTAGGATGGACCGAATCAAAAGTGAGAGTGACATATCACCGAGCACTAAAAAAAATGAAGGATTCCATTGGTCATGATACGGAAGGAGTAATGTTCTATGAAAAATAATATAGAATGGCTTGAACCTTTGAAAAAAAGACCGGATCTGTTGATGGATGAGAAGACGAGTGAGAATATTCAGAAGGAGTTACGAAAGGACCGACAGAGAAAGCACCGATATTTCGTCTCGGTTCCAACGATACTGGTATCTGTAGCTGTTTTAGTGCTTGTTCTTTTCGTATTACCCAGCTTCCTTCCGAGTGAAGAAGGGACACAAATATCGGCTGAAATTAGAGATGCATTAGTAGCCTTCGAAGAGATAGCAGAACCTATTCATCATCTGACGACGTTGCCGTTTGAGCCAAAGCATATTGTTTCTGATTCTGGGATAACACCAGGTTTTGGTTATAAGTATGTAGATGTGAGGTACTTTGGTGAAACCGAAGAAAAATTACTTTCTTTTCAAGTATACTTTGAATCTCCGGATGGTCTTAACAGAGAGTTGGATGAAGGAACAGACTCCTTTGAAACAAGAATGGGGATAGAAGTAACATACAAGAATAATGGAGAGGAAATTTACTGGCAAGACGATAATAAAAGTTTCTTAATTATAAACAGAAGCGGCGCCTTAACCGAACAAGAAATAGAGGGAATTGTTAATTCTATGAGGATATATGAATAAAGAGTATTGTATTAAGCAAAATAGAAGCGGCGGGAATGTTCCGACGCTTCTAATTGTATTGAAGTAGATATTATATGAAAATTATAAGATACAGTTTCCTCTACTACAAGAGCAATAGAAAAGCATACCCAATCAATCCAATAAAAAAAGCAATAAAACTACTTTCTCTTTCCTCGGGTAATTCTTCTTTCAGTACGTTTAAAATAATCCCGCCAGCTATAAAGGCCACTAATAGCGATATTACGAGTTCATTTACTACCGTAGCAGCTCCGATTCCCCAACCTAATAAAATCGAACCGCTAAGTAACCATCTTCCATATCTATCATATGTACTCTTATGATTTTGCCTTAAGGCGTGATCATTAATAATAAAATGCACTGCCAGCGCGAGGAAAAAGAAAAACAGGTCCCAAAAATTTTCGTAGTGCTCTCTTATTAATAAATACCCAATCACAGCGTTATAGACGAAAAAGGATAAAATATGAATCCAAAAAACATCAGAAGCGGGCATATCACTAGTGGAATTATCATTATTGTTCTTTGAATCTTTCACCATCTTCTCCATACCGTAGAAAAATGCCAGACCAAGTAGCGCAACTAAGTAGGCATGGTGTTCGAGAAAAGATAATTCAAAGTGCGAGACAGACTCCTCTATCACAGGATCATGATGATTTAATTCAGGAAGCAGGTGTACAAAAACATAAGCAACTGCAATGCCCCCTGACAAAGAGAGAAAACGACTACGAGGCACGCCTTCTAGAAACATCATATACTTCGTACTAAAGTGAATCACCACAAATCCAAGAGCGAAAATAAAACTTAAGAAGAAGAACGACATGTTATGGCCTCCTTTGTTACTATATATCCGATTAGGTTAGGACTAAACTTTCGATTGATTTTTATAAAATATCACAATATTTAGAAGTTATTTAACTACTTCTGTAGAATATATAAGGATGAAGCTGAATGGAGGGTATTTAAATGTCTGCTATAAACAAAAAGGTAAAGCAATATAGAATTGAGGAGTTATTAAATTCAGAGACAATTAACTATAATTCTATTTCTTATGATGGCAAGAATGTATTATATTCCAGCGATAAAAGTGGCGTATTTAATGCCTATGCAGTCCCGACATCGGGTGGAAACCCGGTAATGCTAACGGATTCAACGAACGATGCGGTTCATGCCATTTCTTATTTTCCCCATGATCATCGTTTTCTTTTTATGCAGGATAAGGGTGGAAATGAAATCTTGCATATTTTTGTCAGAGAAGAGGATGGTTCTGCGAAGGAGCTGACGACCGGGGAAAAGGAACGTGCCGAATTCTATGGATGGGCCGACGATGGGAAAAGCTTTTTCTATGGTTCAAATAAACGGGATCCTAAATTCTTGGATGTTTGTGAAATGAACATAGAAACCTATCAATCTACTACCCTTTATGAAAACAAAGATGGCTTTACCTTTGGAGCGATTTCCAAAGATAAGAACCACCTTGCTTTTCAGAAGGTTTCCAATGCCAACAATTCCAATATGTATGTGTACAACCGGGTTGCAGATGACATGAAGCTTCTTAGTGAACACGAGGGAGATGTAAAATACAGTCCAAAGACTTTTGATAGATCTTCCACTTATTTATATTTCCTGACAGATGAAAGTTCCGAGTTTCTGGAGCTGAAAAAGATCGAACTTACGACAGGGGAAATCGAACTTGTGGCGAGTGAGCCCTGGGATATTGAGCGTGCTTTTTTCTCTAAAAACAACCGCTACCTTGTTTATTCCATTAACAATGATTCCAAAACAGAAGTGAAGGTAGTGGAGGTTCAAAACGGGGAGGCGCTTGCTATGGAAGGCCTGCCGGAAGGGCAAATAACCGAAGTGGCAGTTTCCGGGGATGAGAGGCTGATTAGTCTTTCCATTAATAGTTCAACAGCACCGAAAAATATATTCATCTATGAAGCGGACTCAAAGAACGTGACCAAATTAACCGATACGCTTCATCCGGATGTGCAGGAGAGTGACCTTGTCAAAGCGGAAATTGTTCGATTTCCATCCTTTGATAAGCTGGAGATCCCAGCAATTCTGTATCGGCCGCATCAAGCCTCTGAAGAAAAGCCCCCAGCACTTGTATGGGTGCATGGCGGTCCCGGCGGGCAGTCAACCGTCGACTATAATCCACTGATTCAATTTTTGGTCAACCACGGCTATGCCATTTTAGCGGTGAATAACCGGGGAAGCTCCGGATATGGGAAAACCTTTTTCAAAGCAGCAGATCTAAAGCATGGAGAGGTAGATTTGGCAGATTGCGTGGAAGGGAAAAACTATCTGAAAACCTTGGATTGGATTAATCCTGATAAGATCGGCATTATGGGAGGAAGCTACGGAGGTTACATGGTACTTGCCGCTTTAGCCTTCCGTTCAGAAGAATTTAAAGCAGGAGTCGATATTTTCGGGGTAACTAATTGGGAGCGGACACTTAAGAGCATTCCATCATGGTGGGAATCGATGAGAGATGCCCTCTACCAAAAGCTAGGCAACCCTTACGAAGATGTTGAATATATCCGAAGCATCTCTCCCCTGTTTCATGCGAGTCGAATCAACAAGCCTGTTATCGTTCTCCAAGGGGCAAACGACCCACGAGTGCTGCAGGTCGAATCAGATGATATCGTGGAAGAGCTTCGAAAAAACAAGGTTCCAGTGGAATACATTGTTTTCCCTGATGAGGGTCATGGCTTTTCCAAAAAAGAGAACCGTATTACTGGGTACCAGGCTATCCTGGAGTTTGTGGACAAGTATTTAAGATAAAGAGCAAGATAGTATAGTAGGTCTGTTTCCTCAGGATAACCTTTGGAACAGCCCTACTTTTTTGGGGTACATTAGATGGATCCTCAAGCAAAAGGCGAATAGTTCATTCTATTTCACAATCTAACTCTTCAAACTCTTATTCTTTAATGCCTCGCGATCTGTTGCAGTAGGTGGCTGTTCTAGCCATCCGTTGTTAATCATGATTTTGGCTCCATCTTCACCATATTTTAAGGCTTCCATCAACAATCTTGAATAATGTAAACCTATATCGCGCCTAGGACTTGTTCCAAGGCTAGTTCCATAATGACTTGTGCTTGCGGCAGTCAAGGCAGCGGAATGGAACATGATTAACTTATCAGAAAAGGTAAAATCCGTGGATTCAGTAGCAACTGTGTTCCAAACCATCGGAGCTGGTAAACCTGATTGGCTTAGTATAGAACCAAATATCTCAACATGTTTTGAAGCTATTTGAACTCCTTTTGATAAAAATTCTTTTACCTCCTTGGACCGAGCAACCTGCTGAAATCCAGTTAATAAAGAACGCCCTAGCTCGTTACGCTCAATGTTAAAAGATAAGTTCATAATCTCAACTGAAGTTAAAGGTCTTCTTGATCCAAACCAGCCTGTAAGAAAACTTTGTTTCGTAACAAAATCTACCTTGGTTGGTATATTGATTTGTGCTGGTCTCATAAAAAGCCCTTTTTCTAATAAAACATCAGCAGTTTTGTCATAAAGTTGGGAAGAACTTTGAATGGCTTGGAGAAAGAAGTTACGTACATCTTTGCGAGCAGAGGTCCCAAGAGCTAAGCTGTATCCACTTCCTCCAATAAAGGCCATGTTTTTAAGGTAATAAAGATAAAATTCATCAGTAAACAATCTTGAAGCCTCTTTATTAACATCCTGTTTATGAAAACCCACAGGTAACGGAAACTTTTCTTTTTCAAATAGATCGATTAAAAAAAGGAGACCATCTTGAGAGGTCTTCAGAGCAAACTGTAATAAACCTTTGGTATCATTATCATCTACATTTTTTAAAAAATATTGGAGCACACAGTTTGCCATACTATCGTTAATATAGGTCCCCCAAAGATGAGCGATTTCTGACGTGGATAGCTTTACATCCCTCATAATTTCCCCTCCAAATTTCAGTCATTTTTTATTATTAACATAGATTGGAAATTTATTATTTTTTTGGTTTAAATATATTAGGTATTATAAGTAAAGTTGAGAAATGCGCTGATAGCATGGATGTAGCGCGGAGAAAAGATTGTCATCATCGCCATCCATCAAGCAGATGAAATCAAGAAGATTGCAGATTATCTGGCGTTTATAAGTAAAAGAGAAATTAGAATTCCTTGTCGTGAACCATGGGAAATGGTCCTTCTCGCTCCTTTCTTACTGGTGACGAGGAAACCGTTTTTTGGGAGGAAATCTTCCCGAGGCATTTAACTGGCAGTCATAATCCTATTTCTGATAGTTTAGAATTACTAATGAATGTGAGGTGCTGGAAATGAATTTAAATGAGTGGTTTGCAAAAGGACTAACATATGAAGAGTACAAAAAAGGGATGACAGTTAACAAAGAAGAAATGGAATCTATTTTTGCTGGTTTTTCCTTAGATAAGGAAGAAGCCTCCGTGCTCGAAAAGCTGATCGGTCGGAAGCTTAAAGTAATTGTACTAACGGAGGACTGGTGCGGTGATGCACTTTTAAATCTTCCCATCCTTATGAAAATTGCTGAATCTTCCCAGATGGATGTTCGTTTTATCCTTCGCGACCAGAATCTAGAGCTAATGGATCAGTACTTAACAAATGGTACAGCCCGTTCTATTCCAATATTTATTTTTATCAATCAGGAAGGAGAAGAACTGGCTGTCTGGGGACCAAGAGCAGCTGCGGTCCAGGAGTTGGTGGATCAGATTAAATCCTCCCTGCCACCTGCGGATGCACCTGACTTCAAAGAAAAACAATCTGCAGTTTTTAAACAACTGAAGGAATCCTACGTAAATGATCCTGCTTTATGGAACATAGTTTCAGGTAGCATTGTAGGGAAGTTGAAAGAGAAAGTAGTATAAAGAGGGTTCTCCTTAAAAATCAAAACGGTTCATCTGGCTCCAAAATGGAGGCGGATGAACCGTTTTCAACATTTGGATTGGAGTGAAGATAGCTTCCAATAATTTATCGCAAGTTAAACCTAGAGGTAATAGCCGAGAGAGATTGTGATAATTCATTCAGCTGTTTTCCAATATGATGATTTCCTTCTAGCAGCTCATTTTGATTTTCACTAGCAGCAAACATTTCATCAGAGCTAGCAGAGGTTTCCTGGGACAAGGATAAAAGTCCGTCAGCTGAATGTTCAAGTTCAGGTAAAATATATTCTAATTCTTTTAGTTTTCCTTGCATGTCCTTCATATTTTCATTTACGCCCCCAATTTCCTTCATCAGCTCATCAAAAGTGAGCTTTGATGAATTCGCCAGGTTTAAGTTAGTTTTCATTTTTATTAACATTTCGTCAAACTCTTCGGTTGCATTTACTGTTACTTCTTCCATGTGAATGATGGACTGTGTGATTTCCTCTGCTGCATGTGAGGACTGGTCAGCAAGCTTTCTGATTTCCTTAGCCACTACAGTAAAACCTTTTCCAGCATCTCCAGCTCTTGCTGCTTCAATGGTGGCATTCAATGCTAAAAGTTTTGTCTGCCCGGACACGCCTTGAATAAGTCCGACGAGATTAGAGATAGAGGATGCATAGTTCTTTACATGTTTGATTGTGCTATTAAATTTGTCAAAATCTTTTTCAAAGGTGTGAATGGAACTGATTAATTCCTTCATCGTATATTCACCACCCTTAGCCGATTTGTTCATTGTTTTAGAACTGTTTAGTACAACGTTCATGTTATCCATTGCCTCTTCAATTTTATTCTTCATATCCCTGAAACTGTTCACACTGTCCTCTGAACTGCTTGCAGTTTGTTCTGCACCATGCTTTACCATATGAATAGCCGCGACAAGCTGCTGACTTGAAGCAAGGGCATCTTCCGATGAGGATTGAAGGTTTCCACCGGTTCTCGAAAGCTCTACCGTTGTACTTTTAAGTTCCTGCAGCATACTTCTCATTTGATCAATCATAGCATTGTAACTCTTATGTAATGAAAGAATCTCCGGTACTGATGTATTTATATCAGCGGCTCGTTCCAGTTTTCCTTCCCTAACCTGCTTCATTGTTTCCCTAAGCAAGGATAAGGGTCTAGTTAATGTTCTGACGAATACAATCATTAACAGCGTTAAGATAATAAGACTAATAACAATCACGACTAGGGTAAAATGAGCCATTTCAGTCACTGGGCCCATATAGGTTTCTGTTGGGATGATGATTGCATAGGTACCATCAATTTCCGTCATTGGTCTAAAAGTAATTGTATAGTCCTTTCCATCTAATTTTTTATGTAAAAGACCGCTGTCGCTACCATTCATCTGGGAAATGAGTGATTCTGATAATTCGGGTAGCTTACCCTTACTTACTTCAAAAGGGATGACTTGCTCGTCAGTTAAGTAGAAAAATTCAGAAAGAATTCCGTCTTTCTCCAGCTTGTCCTGTTGATTCCTAATATTAATCTGAAGCTGCTGCATGAAATAGTCATCTTGACTGATATAGAGAAATTTAAGATTTTCCGCAAGATGCCCCATAAGTTCAGCTTCTCTGACTATTCGATTTTTTATCGTCTCCATTGTCATTTCTTTTGCCTTCAAATAGGAAGTGATCCCCACCGATAGTGTGGATCCAATTAACAACGAAACAACGAGAATAAATAAACGTGTGCCCAAGTTCATTTTTTGAAAAGCCTGTTGATACCTCATTTTCAACTTTGTTTGTATTTTATCTGTGTTTTTCAAGGTGAACCCCCCGTAATATCCTAAAATGCTGACAGGGTAAATTATACCTGTGGAATATTAATCCATTGTAAAGGTTGTGTAAGTTTTTGGGAGCGGGGGGCGGTAAACCACCTTAAGCCTTGGGGAAGTGGTGGGAAGATTCTGGAGTTTTTTACTACAAAAATCAGATTTAATAGAGAGAAGAACGGTTAACCTGACATCTTTAGTGGATTAGGCTATAATGGTATGCGTCAGATAGTTACCTTTCACATAAGAATGGGGTTTTTTGTGTGCTTACGTTACATGCTGTTACGAAAAGCTTTTCCCAGTTTCAGGCCATTAAATCGGTGTCCCTGACTATACATAATGGCGAGATTCACGGAATTATTGGAGCCAGTGGAGCGGGGAAATCCACCTTGCTGCGGCTGATGAACTTGCTAGAAACCCCTGATAAAGGGGAAGTCGAGATGAATGGGCAAAACTTGACGACGATGAATAGCCGGAAGCTTCGGGAAGCAAGGAAATCGATAGGAATGATTTTTCAGCATTTTAATCTAGTGGCCAATAAAACGGTGTATGAGAATGTTGTCGTGTCGTTGGATTTGGCGAATTTTCCAAAGGGGAAACGCCGGGAACGTGTGTTGGAGTGCCTTCGTTTTGTAGGGTTAGAGAGTTTTGTGAAAAAGTACCCTGCACAGTTGAGCGGAGGGCAGAAACAGCGGGTAGCAATTGCCAGAGCATTGGCGAATAAGCCTCAGGTATTGCTATGCGATGAACCAACTTCATCTCTAGATCCAAACACTACATCCGATATATTGGGCGTTTTAGAAGAGATCAATAAAAGCCTGGGAGTAACGATTGTCATTGTTAGCCATGAGATGGACGTGATTAAGAGCATCTGCAATCGCGTGACGGTGATGGCAGACGGTGAGATATATGATACGGTGGTCACGAAGCCAAAAGGAATTCAGGCAAGAGATGACAGTCCGAATTACTTTATAGAACAGCTCACAAAGGATGTGTAATAGATGCTTGAAGTTTTAGTTCAATACGAAGCTGAAATTTGGCGGTCTATTGGGGAAACCTTTGTGATGGTCGGCTTTTCAATCATAGCTGCCGTTCTCTTGGGATTGCCTGTTGGAACGCTGCTTTTTCTTTGTAGAAAGGGCAATATGCTGGAGAACCAGTTGGCGTTCTCAACATTAAATTTGTTGGTGAACATTATTCGTTCGTTTCCATTTTTATTATTAGTGGTTTTTTTAATTCCATTTACACGACTCGTCGTTGGGACAGCTATTGGAACAGCGGCGGCGACCGTTCCGTTAGCGATTATCGCGATTGCACATTACTCAAGGTTGGTCGAGCAGTCTTTGCTGGACGTACCAAGAGGTGTAATTGAAGCGGCCATTTCCATGGGGGCTTCTGTGAAGGAAGTTATCTTTAAATTTATTTATGTTGAGGCTCGATCGGGGCTTGTCCTCGGTTTGACAACATCAATTATTAGCTTCATCTCTTATTCAACAATCATGGGGGTCGTTGGTGGCGGTGGTATTGGTGATTTTGCCATCCGGTACGGGTACCAGCAGTTCAAAACGGACTTGATGATGTACATGATTATTATTATGATTATTTTTGTGCAACTGATTCAATTTACCGGGACTACTGTGGCGAGGATTATTGATAAGCGGTAACAAACAATGCAAAATTAGCAGCCTAAAAAGAAAAACAACAGGAGGAAAACACATATGAAGAAATTACTTTTACTTATGACTGCACTAATAATCGTTTTAGCAGGTTGCGGTCAGACAAACGAAGAAAATAATCAGGAAAATGCTTCAGAACCAAATACTCAAGAGCAGGAAGAAGTAACCTTGAAGGTTGCTTCATTAATTCCACCAATGACGGAAATTCTCGAACTTGTAAAACCAAAGCTAGCTGAAGATAACATCACACTTGAAATAGTTGTTTTAGGAGATAATGTTCAGCCAAATACAGCTCTTGCGGCAGAGGAAGTGGATGCGAACTTCTTTCAGCATGTTCCTTATATGGAGGAATTCAACAGAAACAATGATGCCAACCTAGTTCCAGTTACACCAATCTATTTTGCAAACTATGGTGTGTATTCAAAAGAATTCGCATCAATGGAAGAGCTGCCTGAAGGTTCTGTAATTGCTATTGCCAATGATGTTTCTAATATTGATCGTTCCCTTTCTTTGCTTGCTCAGCACGATGTCATTACGCTGAAAGAAAAAGAAGATGTCTACTACACGCAAGCGGATATTATTGAAAATCCCAAAAACTATAAATTTGAAGAAGTTGACCTATTGATGTTGGCGAGAATGTACGATGACGCTGATGCAGTAGTGATGACACCGGCATATGCGGCGCCACTTGGATTAACTCCAAAAAGTGACGGCCTCCTAACAGAAGGTGATGAAAACGACTTTGCAATCACACTTGTGGCACGCGAAGATAATGTGGATTCCGAGCCGATACAAAAGCTTGCCGAAGTGATGACAAGCGAAGAAGTACGAGAGTTTTTAGAAGAAAACTATGATGAAACAGCAATTCCCGCGTTTGATTAATATGATAAAAAGGTTCCTTCTCTATTTTAAGAGGAGGAACCTTTTATTGTTGTGCTCCAAATAATTGGAAGACAATAAGGACCGGAACAGGTACATGAAAAGTAAGTTTCATAAAAAGTGATGTACAAAAGAAAGTCCAATTATTTTTCATTTTAGGTTAGTGAAGCTATAGAGGACATGCTATTATAAAATGGATACTTGATAATGAAAGAGACATCCTATAACAGAGATATTTTCTAAAGGAGATACAACTAAATGTCAGTCACAGTGAACAACACTCGTATTGAAAGAGACTTTCTTGGCTCAAAGGAAGTACCTGAACATGCTTATTATGGAATTCAGACGCTACGTGCGGTAGAAAATTTTCCAATCACAGGCTACAAGATCCATCCGGAATTGATTAAGGCAATGGCCATGGTGAAAAAGGCTGCTGCCAAGGCAAATGTGGAGGTCAGTAGACTTTATTCAGGCATTGGGGAAGCCATTATGAAAGCGGCAGATGAAATGATTGATGGACAATGGCATGACTACGTTCTCGTCGACCCGATCCAGGGAGGCGCGGGAACATCCTTCAATATGAACATTAATGAAATTCTGGCAAACCGCGCGCTTGAGCTAATGGGAAAAGAAAAGGGGGCGTATGTTCACTGCAGTCCGAACAGCCATGTTAATATGTCCCAGTCGACAAATGACGCTTTTCCTGCTGCCATGCATATTGCTGTTCTTAATTTGCTTGAAAAATTAATTCCGACGATGGAACGGATGCATGAGGCATTCGTTGAAAAAGCGAAGGAATTCAGTCATATTATAAAAATGGGGCGCACCCATCTTCAGGATGCTGTTCCAATCAGGCTCGGCCAGGAATTTGAAGCATATAGCCGCGTTATTGCAAGAGACATCAAACGTATTAAACAGTCTAGGGAACATCTCTATGAATTGAACATGGGTGCAACGGCTGTAGGAACAGGGCTGAATGCATTTCCGAAGTATATCGAGCTTGTTGTTCCACATCTTGCAGAAATCAGCGGCCTGCCGTTCAAGGGCGCAGAACATCTTGTGGATGCGACACAAAACACCGATGCGTACACGGAAGTTTCCAGCAACCTGAAAATTTGCATGATTAATATGTCAAAAATAGCAAATGACCTGCGTTTGATGGCTTCAGGACCAAGGGCTGGCCTGGGTGAGATTTCACTTCCAGCAAGACAGCCGGGTTCCTCCATCATGCCTGGAAAAGTTAATCCAGTTATGCCAGAACTCATTAACCAGGTGTCCTTCCAGGTGATAGGAAATGACCACACAATCTCTCTTGCATCTGAAGCCGGGCAACTTGAGTTGAATGTCATGGAGCCGGTGCTGATCTTCAATCTCCTTCAATCAATCAGCATTATGAATAATACGTTTGACACCTTCACAGAAAACTGTGTGAAAGGTATCGGCGCAAATGAGGAAAGAATGAAGAATTATGTGGAAAAAAGTGTTGGACTCATTACAGCGGTCAACCCGCATATCGGTTATGAAGTAGCATCAAGGATTGCTAGGGAAGCAATTCTAAACGGAGAACCAATCAGGGAGCTATGCCTGAGATATGATGTACTGACAGAAGAAGAACTTGACTTGATTTTAGATCCTTATGAAATGACGAACCCTGGTATTGCAGGCGCAGCATTGTTTGATAGAGAATAGATAGAAGAAGGGTGGAGCGGATTTAGCTCCGCTTTTTTTGTGTGAAAATGCACCTGAAAGAGCGAAACAGGTACATGAAATCCAAGGTAACCGCAAAATGATGTACCAGAAAATCAAAAACAGGTACATGAAAGCCAAGGTTGGAGCAAAATGATGTAACAGAAAACCAGAAGCAGATACATGAAGATACCAACTTGAGATGCCACCACAAGTCTTATAATAAATGAAACATTTTCCCACTCCTTGTCGTATACATACTAAATAGAAATGAGGGGGAATCGAATTGATAAAAGAGATAAACGAAGGCTTGATTTTATTAAAAGCCGAAAAGCGGAAAAAGCAGAAGTGGGAAAACCAGTGGAAAGACTATGATAGCGAATTGGCGGAACTGGAAAGAAAGATCTATAACCTGGAGAATATACTCTCATCCGAGCAGAAGGATGTTGATAGATTAGAAGGGTTCAGTGTTACCAAATTCTTCTTGACGTTGCGAGGGGCGGTAGATGAAAGGCTGGATAAAGAAAAAAGGGAAGTGGCTGCCGTTCAATTGAAGCTTGAGGAAGCAAGGGTTTCAAAATTGGAAATTCTAGATAGCATGAATGAGCTTCATAAAAAGATTCAGGAGCTTGGAAATGTGGAAAGTGACTATCAGAAGCTTTTCTCTGCAAAGGAAAAATATATTAAAGAAAGCGGGTCCACTTCCAGTCAGCAGCTAGATGAACTTATGGAGAAGGAAGGGGATTTAAAATCGCATATTATGGAAGTGGAAGAAGCAGTAACTGCGGGAGATCGTGTTAATCAAGCACTATTATCTGCTGTTACATCACTAGAGAAGGCAGAAGGCTGGGGAACTTTTGATATGTTCGGCGGCGGAATGCTCTCTACCATGGTCAAGCACGATCATATGGATGAAGCGACAAAATATGCCCACGAAGCCCAATCTTATATGAGAAGCTTTCAGAAAGAGCTTTTAGATGTAAATGAAGAGGCAGACCTTAAGGTTGATATGTCGGGTCTTTTGAGGTTTACCGACTTGTTCTTTGATGGTCTGATTGTCGATTGGATGGTCCAGGGAAGAATTCAAGATTCTCTGGATAAGACCAGACAGCAGCAGTATCAGATCCATGACATTCTCTCGAAACTAAAGGGTCAGGCCGGTGAGAAAAGAAAAGAGCTTGCAGAAGTTGTTACGGAACGGAAAAATTTAATAGAGAGTATTTGAGTTTTATAAAAAGGAAGGCACCTTTTAAGTGCCTTCCTTTTCTCGCATTCTTTAAAGGGGAAACTATAATAAAAGTCTCTACATTCTAGCAGGAGAAACACTTAAAATAGAGAATACTTGTTCTTATAACAGTTTAGTGGAGGGTAGTAATGAACACAGAATCTCTTAAAATCAATAAACAGAGCTGGGAAGAGGTTGCCCCGCGGTTTTATGGCAGAAATCCGCTGCCTGAATATGGACCGATGGCACCGCGGGAGGATGAAATAAAGCTGTTTGGTGATGTAGCCGATAAGAAAGTCTTGGACATAGGGTGTGGCAGCGGCCATTCGCTGCAATATATGCAAAAGCAAAAAGCAGCCGAGCTATGGGGGCTCGATCTCTCAGAAAAACAGATCGAATCAGCAAGGAATCTACTAAAAGGCAGTCCTGCCAAAGTGAACTTGTTTCAGTCACCAATGGAAGAAAATCCAGGACTTCCGAAGAACTACTTTGATATCGTCTATTCAATTTATGCCCTGGGCTGGACAACAAGTCTAGAAAACACGTTAGCTAATGTGAATAGTTACCTTAAAAGGGGAGGCATATTCCTTTTCAGCTGGGAACATCCTCTCTACAGCCGCATCAAGATAAGCGAAGACAATCTGATATTCACTAAGTCTTATCATGAAGAAGGCACATACGATCATGAAGCATGGACACAGCCTGCATTTATGCAGCAGTTCAAACTAAGTACATATCTTAACACCTTAATAAAGTCCGGATTTCAAATAGAAAAAGTAATAGAGGACGTTCGTCTGTCTGAAGAAGATATTGAAAGACACGAAAATAGATGGTATTCCTATGAAAAGGCTAAGGCAGTTCCAACAACTTTAATCATTAAATGCAGGAAAATATAGAGCGGACTGAGGGAACGGAATGTTAAAAACGAAGGACACCATGCTGGATGATATTTTGAAAACTTGTTATCAGGTCTACGGAATGGAAGTGCAGGAAGCGCTCCCTATCCACCGTGGATATTTGAACCTGAAGTGGAAGGTAAGGACCGCTTCAGGTAATTTCCTGATAAAGCAATTTAATAAAAAAAGATTCCAGAAATACAGTGATGAAGAGCTTTTCTTTGCTTTCACCCAGCAGCAAAGATTGAAGGAACAGGGCTTTCCTTGCCCAGGATTATATCCTTTGGGAGGCCATTACCTTTTGAACTCGGAAAAAAATGACCGCTTTATGGTAATGGAGTTTTGTAATGGGAGGCTACTTTCACCTGGAACGGTAAAACCTTGTCAGATGTATGAATTAGGAAAAGCCGCGGGAAGGATGCACAGTCTTTTAAATGATGGAACAAACAGCAAGAAAAGTTCTCCTGAATTCAACCCGCCAAGTGTGAAGGATAGGCTAAACCATTGGAAGAATGTCGAGAAAAAAATCCGTGAAACCAACAAGCTATCCTTAGCGACGATTATAGAAACGCAAATCGACCTTACGGTAAATGTCAGTCTTGATGATTATAATCTGAGGGAAACAGGCTGGGCCCACAGAGATTTATTTTTGGACAATATTTTATTCACAGATAATGGATTATCAGCCATTTTGGATTTTGACCGATTGAAATATGACCACCCCCAGCTTGATGTGGCGCGAGCAGTGATATCAGGCGCCCTCTGTGAAAACACCTTTGACATTTCTCTTGCTTCTGCATTTATGGAAGGCTATAGAGTGGAGCGGCCTGTGGAAAGAGAGTTCCTATCCAAGGCACTTATGTTTCTCTGGTATATGGAAAGTACCTGGTGGATAGAGGTGGATATGGACGAACACAAGGGGCCGCCCATTCGTTTCACGGAAGAAATGGTGTGGCTGTCGGAGCACTATGGAGAGCTGAAAGAAATGCTAGGTGGATTATAAAAGGAGGGAAACGATGAAAAGTCGGCTAAAAAGAGATCTAATTCTTTACCAGAAAGCGCACCAGAATAAAGGAAATCAAGTACTTCATTATTTTGCATTCCTATTTGCATTTATTGCCTGGATTTTTCTTTTTATTAATATCAAGGTAACAATAGTTCTAGCACTCTTGCACTATCTTTTTTCCTGGATTGGGCATTTCTATTTTGAAAATAACAAGCCAGCTTCTTTCAAATATCCGCTAGTGGGATTTTACGCCGGATTCACATGGTTTTTTATGCGAAGTGTGGAGCTGATTACAAGAAGAAAAGTGCTTCCTCATGTCACTGAAATGGATACATAGAATTTTAAAACTGGTGTTAATCAGTTTTCTTTTGCTAGTAAGAAGATATGCTGCCTAACGTTGATTGTTGGGTCCTTTGCGGATGGTATCAAGCGTAGGAAGGAATGTTATAATGGGAATATTTTTTGAAAATGCAAGTAAACAGAGCAAGAGGCAACAGAAGCTGTCAACGGGGATTTTACTTGTTGTTGCATTGCAAGGAGTTAATAGCCTATTTCTGTCTTATAAATGGCTGGACACTTTAGTGATTGTTACATTGTTTTTACTAATCATTTTTTTAATAATAGAAGTTAACAAAAGTAGAGAAAAAGAAGGTTAGGGGGAATTGGAATGCTACAATTACCAACTCAAGAGGAATATCCATCCTATTTTAGAGAGTATGTAGAATCTGTACCGGAAGGAAGTCTGCTGGGAATTTTAGAAAAGCAGTTGGAGGAGACAGTGTCTTTGCTTTCAGGGCTCACGGAAGAAAAGGCAAATTTTGCTTATGTACCCGGAAAATGGACCCTGAAAGAAGTGATTGGCCATGTAACGGACACGGAAAGGATTATGAGCTACAGATTGCTTCGCATAGCAAGAGGCGACCTCACACCGCTTCCGGGATTTGATGAAGACCGTTATGTGGAAGGGGCGGCCTTTACTTCCCGTTCCATAATGGATCTGACACAGGAGTTTAAGGCTGTCAGGCAATCTACCATTGCTTTGATATCGGGTTTGGAGGCGGAGACTTGGACAAGATTTGGGGTTGCGAGTGAGCAGAACGTCAGTGCAAGGGCCATTGCCTACATCATTGCCGGACATGAACGCCATCATGTAAAAATCATAAAGGATAGATATCTTTTATAGATTAGAACAAACGAAATACTTGGCTGTTCCTTTAAATGTTGCATAAGAAGGAGGTATGTTATGTTCTGGTTTAAGCTTGCGATGCTTTTTTTAATTATTTTTATTCTCGTATCCCTTGTTCAATTCACTGTAAGGAAGCTCTTTCAGATTGAAAAGAGAAAGAGCAGCTTTACTTATAATCATGTGAACAAGAAGCATAAAAAACTGGATTGGGCCGTAAGGTTAATATTTATGTTTATATTAATCTATAGCTTCTACCTTTACTTGAATGATGACCTCTCGATTAATTTTTATTTTCTGGCTCTCATTTTTTATATGGTATTCTCAGAATTGATCCGAGCGTATTTCGAATGGAAACATTCCCCCTCTCCTAAGCAGGCCATCCTGACATTGAGTGAGGCGATTCTTCTATTAGCTATAACGGGCGTGTTTGTAGGGTTTGACTTGTTGAGTGTGATTTTTGGCTGAAATATTTCTAAATAATAGAAATGGTTCAATATGATGAGAAAGGAAGAATAACGATGGAGAAACTGAATTATGAAATCATCACAAAGCCTGCATACAGGGCTATTGGAATGAAGTGGGAGGGTCCATACTCGGAAATCAAGGAATTAAAAGAAGTCATAAATACGATGAGTACCAGAGCAGGTGAATTGGAACATGCGGTGGAGCCGGAAGTTCAATTAGGCATGTCCTATCACCTTCGTCCGGATGGGTTCATTCATTATTCTGTATTTGAAGTGGAGTTGAAACAGGAGATACCGGATGAAATGGAAGAAATAATTGTTCCAGAAATGCAATATTTGAAGGTCCAACACGAAAAAGGTAAGGATTTTGGCCATACCTATTCGAAAATCTATCAGTGGTTTAAGGAAAGCGACTATATACCGTATACAGAGCAAAATGTCGAATACTATGACGATTTGCCGATCAAGCATGAAAGATATCCGATCGACCGTGACTTAAATGATCCTCATTTTGAAATCCTGATTCCTGTAATTAAGCATCATCTAGGACAATAATTAAATAGTTGCAGTTTAAAGCCACGGCCTACATCTCTAATTTGAAACTCCAGAAAGCAAGAAAGCAAAAGTAATAGTAAAGCAATCCAGATGATAAGATAGCAAGAAGCTCAGAGTATAGATTTACTCTGAGCTTTCAAGTTATAACAGATTGGCATTTCCTTAAAAAAAGGTCCCTCTATATGCTTTTCCGCGTTCAATTTAATTTCATAGATTTTCCCGCCATCGCTACCATTCACAAGCAAACCGTCCTTTACCAATAGCTTCTTAACCCCATTGTACCATTTATACCCATTTACCTTAACATGAAAATTGTCTAAAGAACGTGCCTAAATGAACCGTTTCAAAATACAGCAAAAGCGCCTATTGCATTAAAATGGTAATTATTATATACTACATTACAACAGTAATGTACTATGTCACAGGAGGTGTGAAGTTGATTCTAAATGCTGATGGGTCAAAACCTATTTATATACAGATAGCCCAATGGATCGAAACAGAGATTTTAAATGGAAACTTGGAACAGGATCAGAAGGTATTTTCCCAATATCAATTGGCGGAAATGTTTAACATCAATCCGGCAACTGCAGCAAAAGGACTAACCATGCTGGTAGAAGAAAAAATGCTATACAAGAAAAGGGGACTCGGGATGTTTGTGACTCAGCATGCAAAGGAAATCATTTTGTCGAAACGCAAAAACCACACATTAAAACGGCTCGTTCAGGAACTAGTACTTGAAGCGGACCGGTTGGATGTAGGGGAAGAGGAACTAGTGGAAATGATACGAAAGATCAGCAGGGGGGAGAATGGATGAAGGTAATCGAGTGCAGTGACTTAAAGAAGGTTTATGGTCATTCACCTATTTTGAACGGTATGAACTTCAATATAGAAGAGAATAAAATTATCGGTCTTATTGGCAGAAATGGTGCAGGGAAAACAACATTGCTGAAGATTTTGTCCGGCTTTCTTACCGAAACAGCAGGTGAACTGAAAGTGTTTGGCGAGCGTCCGTTTAATAGTCTTAACGTGTCTGCCAATACAATATTTGTAGATGATTTTATGAGTTTCCCCACCTCACTCAATCTGGGAGAAATCTTGGAAACTGCGGGGAGGTTTTATCATCTTTGGGACGGTGAGCTTTCGAAAAGGCTTTTTGAATATTTTTCATTTACCCCCAAACAGCAGCACCACACGCTTTCAAAAGGGAAGAAAAGTACCTTCAACATGATTGTTGGGCTTGCCTCACGCTGTCCGCTAACGATATTTGATGAACCAACAACAGGGATGGATGCAGCTGTCCGCAAGGATTTTTACCGTGCCTTGCTGAAGGACTATCTGGCACATCCGCGAACCATCATTATATCAAGTCACCACCTTGAAGAAATTCAGGATCTCCTAGAGGAAGTACTACTTATAGACAACGGACGGACGCAGCTTCACCTTCCTATGGAGGAGTTAAAAGAATATGCCATTAGTGTTACCGGAAAAGCTAGTCTAGTAGAAGAATGGAACATGGATAAAGAAGTTCTTTTTACAAAAAGAATAGGAGCCGATAGTTTATATGCTGCTATCAGAAATAATTTCTCCGAGGAAAGTTTTCGCAAAGCACGGGACCTCGGTCTGGAAATAGGGAAGGTATCGGCAAGTGATGTTTGCATCCATCTAACGAGCAAAATGAAGGGGGGAATAGATGATGTCTTTAACTAAAGTAACCTTGCTGGATATAGTAAAAAAGCAGTATGTATATAAATTAAAGGCTTTATCAGGGGTATATATTTCACTAGTCGCACTGCAGGCTTTTGCAATTCTATTCTCCTTCATGGCTAGCAGCATGTTCGGCTCAAGCACAGATGGGATTTCGCTCACTGTTAACTATTATTCTGTTGATATAGTGCTCGTATTCACGATGCTTTGGGCATTTATCATCTCCATCACACTCACCACAATGGCCTACCGAAATGACGACTTTACCTTTGTGACCAACCGCTTAAGCAGCGATCTGTCCAATTTCGCTTTTCTTGTCACCGTAAGTGCACTGGGGATGGCAACTGCGCTCTTGTCAGGTTATCTGCAAAAAGTGGTGCTATATTTTCTAGCAGACGCCAAAACCTTTTATTTTACAAGTTTACTAAACACTCCAAGCTTAATCTTGAAAGGAGTATTGGCTACTTTTCTATACATCTTACTGTTCGCTTCTTTAGGTTATTTGGTCGGAATGCTGATACAGCTTCATAGTGGTTTAAGAATAATCCTGCCAGTCTTGTTTCTTGGATGGCTGTTCTTTGGAGGTATGCTAGGAGAAGTCGGGATTATATCTCAAATAGGATCATTCTATTTTATGGAGTCCACCTTTTGGGTGTTTCTAATAAAAGTCCTGTTTTCCATCTCTCTTCTGAAAGCTTGCTCTATACTTATCACTCGCCGGTTGGAGGTTAGACATTTATGAGTAGCATGTTTTTAGTTTTTCTTATACTGCTAGTTATGCTTGTATTTATACCAAGGTTAAGTAAGAAGAGATTATGGACTGCTTCAAGCAATATGAACATAAAATTTATGATAGGTTATATAGGTGTCTTGCTATTGTCAGCAAGCGTCTTCTATCTGCTTCCTGAAAAGCAAGTCATGGAAAGTGTAATGCTAAAGAATGAAACAGTTAGTAGCGATAATCTTTACGTGGATTTGATACATGATCGAACCGTGGACGGAAAGTATATTAAAAAGAAATCAAGTACACCTTACGAGAAAAGCAAACTACATCTGAAGATTGAACAACCAAATGATCATTTCCAAGGTACACTCATTATCGTGAAAAGAGATCCAAACCTAACAGACAGGGTAGAAGCAACCACCTATGTTGGTAAATCATTCGCAGGAGAGATTGACATATCTGATAAGGTGCCGTATTCCTCCTTTCTTATTAAAGAGGATACATTAACCATCATCAAACCTCCGGAAACAGAAATTCAATTTGATGTGTTCAAAAGCGAGTTCAGCTTTTCTCAATTTACCGCTGAAGGTTGGATGCACACAATGAACAGCAGCTCGTTTGGCACCGTTATCCTCTACCTGGAAGTACCAGTGGATTTGGAGGTAACCACCGATGATGATCTCTATATTGAAGAAATTGGGACATAGGGGCTGGTACCTCGTCCCACTAAATACTTACAATGTATAGCCCGATTATATTTTTAGTAGTTTACAGATTGGGAGAAACCAGTAGAACGGGGGGAGTATTTGAAAAAGTTAATATTAGTTCTCTTAACTATTGTTATCCTAAATGCTTGTAGTCAGGAGAGTCAGGAGAACAAAAGACCACCTGAATTAAAAGTCAGCTCTAACAATGATGAAGTTACTGCAGTAATAGGAGCATACGATTGGACTTATGAAAGTTTTAATGGAAACTCCACTACAGAAAGTGTTGATTCAGATATACCACCAAGAATAGTTGTAAACCAAACAAAGCATTTGAATACCACACTTGGCTCTAAAGTCAATTTGGATTTTACTAAAGCACCTAAAGAAATAAAGGTGAGCATATGGAACACTAATGAAAAAGAAAGAGAAGTAGATGTTGTAGGTTCTTCTTTTAACACAGATGAAAAAGGATATATTATATACGAAATCCATGCTACCTGGGATCAGGGCTCTGTTTCATATGCCGTAAACCTACATGTAGAGTAGTCTTCAACCAAAAGGGAGCTTATCTAAAGTAAGATAGCTTCTTTTTTCTATATAATATAATGGTTAGATAGAGAACCAGCAGTAACCATTGCTTCATTTATTAAAGAGCCCTTCTAGGCGAAGAACTGAGGAGATATCATGATAATACTTATTAGCGGTAGCAGTCATTGTGGTAAAACACTGATGGCGCAACAGTTACTTGAAAAATATAAAATACCTTACCTTTCCCTTGATCATCTAAAGATGGGGATCTACAGAAGTGATCAAAATTGTGGATTCACTCCCTTAGATGGCACCGAACTAATAGGAGAAAAATTATGGCCAATCACTAGGGAAATGATTAAAACCAGCATAGAAAATAATCAAAATCTGATAATAGAAGGATGCTATATTCTTCCGCACCACGTAAAACAGTTCGAGAAATCCTATGCTGAAAAAATCATTACTGTAAACCTTGTCTTCTCGACTCTCTATATAAAAGAAAACTTCGAATCAAAGATCATCAAGCTCAGAAATGCGATCGAGGATCGTGGAGAACTCGAGCCATCTACTTACAATATCGCAGAAACTATTAATGAACATAATGAATTTAGAAAAAGATGTATAGAAGCAGGAGTTAAGTATTTTGAAATTGATAAAGAGTATGAAGTAGAGATTTCGGAAGTTTATCATTTTATTGAAAAGCAAAAGCGTATTATTGAGTCGAAATAAAGATAAACTGTTAATTTTTTATGGAGTTATTATCTGTTCCAATATAATTTTGCTTCCTCCTCAAGAACTTTTAATCTTTTATAATAATCAGGAATCTCATTAAGATGAGCCAATGCGATTTTTCCTGTAATTAGCGGGTCATCCCCAGTAACATTAGTTTGGCTGGATAGTTTCCCGTGTTCAAGTTCAGTATTCACTCCCATCCAAAACTCATCTAAATCAAACTTACTTTGAGTAAAGTCAATGCCTAAAAGTAAAGCTATTGCTGCTGCTTCCTCTTTTAAAAAGCTAGTTCTGTCCCTAAAATTAGTTGTAAACCTAGTTGGATGAGGGTTAGGTAAATTTCTATTTGATAAATGAGTAAAATTGTTAGGATAGCCCGGGGGATAATTCATATATTGCAAGTTATTATAATAGTACACATTATTCACTCCTAAACCAGTAATTAACATTAATATATGTAGATTACTGGTTTAAGAGCGTGTATTTCTTATAAATACCAAGCAATAAATCTAACGGGAAGAAGCGTTAATCCTTCTTGGTTCAACGCACCCTATAATTGAATTGAATAGTGAAAGATGCATGAATCACTACCGATGAACTTTATGAAGGGAAGTCCTTAAATTCTACCAATGTACTTTGGATCCCTAATAATACCAGGTTGCCCCTGTACCCAATTAGCAGGGACTCCTTCCCCAGTCTTTCTACTATATTGTATCCCTTGAATTACTCTTAAAATTTCGTGAACATTTCGACCAACTTCCGGTGGATTTACGAATTTAGTAACAATCGTTCCTTCTGGATCTATTATGATGGTTGCTCTAAATGTAGCCCCAGTTTTTTCATTTAGCACTCTGTATGCTTTACTAATTTTATGTGTTCGGTCACTTAATAGTGGAAACGTCACCTGAGCAGCAGAAGGAGACACCTCCGTAAAAACTTTATGAGAATACACACTGTCTGTACTTATGGCAAGTACATCTGTATTTAAGGTCCTCAGTTGATTATGGATAGCAGCGACCGCTGCCAGCTCTGTCGGTCAAACAAAAGTAAAATCACTAGCATAAAAAAATAAAATCACCCATTTTCCACGGTAACTTTCTAGACTAATTTCTTTAATCTTCTTTTCTACGTTGTCGTAAGCTTCTGCCACAAACAAGGGTGCTGTATCAGTTGTTTGTGCACAAAATGGTTGAACACAGTCTTCATACATATGACAATGCCCTCCTTATCAAAAAGTTGAACTCATATATCCATATGTATCAGACAAATTGTCGGTGTACCTAGAATTAATGAGCAGTTGCGCTGGCACAGCGAGTGCTGGCGCTCCTCAGCTATAGCTATGCTCGAGGTCTACGCTACGCTTTTTGCTCCAATCATCAGCTAGAAAAGCACTATTATCAACACTCATCTTTAACAAAGCCTTATTTTTTAATAATTTTCTTTCGTTCCTCCATTTGAGGTGGTTCTTCCATCCAACCATTTTGTATCATTATTTTTGCTCCTTTATGAGCATATTCAAAAATATCTTTCATAAAAATAGTCATTTTAGCTGGTATATCATTTCTCAAACTAAAGGCGGTTCCTAATGAACCACTACCCAACGAAAAACTACAAAAAAGACTTGTGCAATACAACATTAATTTATCAGAAAATGGTGCTATTGTTGACCGAGTTGCATTGCCTCCTGCTGATTGCGGAGTTGGGATAGAACTTTGAATTAAGACTTCAGTTAATTCTTTTACAAAACCTTTTGCAAGTTCAGCTCCATCATTAAAGTATTTTTTTACTTTTTCTTCATTTGCACATTGAGCAAAACCCGTAATCATCTGAATCCCAAGAATATTAGCTTCAACGGCGTGGTGAATCTGAGCAACCTCAACTGTATTTAATGTGCGCTTTTCGCTAAATGGATTAATGGGTAATCCACCTAAGTAGCTGTTATCTTTAACAAATTCTACTGATGTTGGCATTGACACATGAGGAGGTTTAACAAGTAAACCTTTTTCAAGCAAATATTGTGTGCAAATGATGTAATACTTTTGAGTAATGGCAGTTAGCTTTTTCAAATGCATTACAATATCTTCTCTATAACACATCGTTATATTGAGTGAGTGAAGTCCAATACTAATTTCTTTTAATAGTCGAACAAACATGATATCAAACCCATTATCATATAACTTCGGTACATCCTTATTAACATCTTGGGCAGTATAGCCAACCGGTATTACAGCCCCTTCATTTTGAAAAATTTCTGTGATGATACCAACATAGTTGTTAATCTCTCCATATAAATCAGTCATAATCCCCTTCGCTGTTTCGTCATCTGCTTTTTCTATAAAATATTCTAATATACGTAAGATCATGGTTTTCTCTTGATATGTAAGCCATAAAACACCTAATTCAGATGAAGTAATTGCAGATGGTCTTTCCATAGATTATCTCCTCCTAAAGTTTCTCATTTTAGGTTGAGCATAATATGGATTTCTAATTCATTAATCAAAAAAAATAGTTGAACATCTAGAAAATTTAATAAGTGTTTATTTAGGACGACTGCTTAAAATAGGGAGGGGAATTATTGGTTGTTCAAATAATCCAAAAATAGAAAGTGATGTTGAGGATAATTTTTTTGAGTTAGCTGTTTCTGTTAAAGATAAGGGGGACTGTTGTAGCAACTAAACCAATAATACTTAATTATGCTAATACAAACAAAGTAATTGGTTATATGTCAGGAGAATAAAGCTAATTGGTGCAATATCTTGGACTTAAGGGCCAGGTAGTTTAGCAAAAATTGCCTTTGAGTCAAATGAATATGTTGAAAAATAAAAAGGTGATTGTGAAAAAAAACTACTTATCTACCGGGGCAGGAGTTGAACAAAAAATATTGAAACGTTCTATATGTTGGTAACGGGTTTACTTCTGAGGTGCAAACTTATAATTTGCAAATAAAAGCTTTCCTACTGCAGTCTGCCATTAATCAAGTAATGTTCTTATTAATGTCTGTCAATTAGTTTATATATGCACTTTTCCACTAAATATCCAATAATTGCTCCAAGCAACCCAATTGCAAGACCTGTATAAACTGGACTAATAAAAATAAATTGGAAAAATAGACCCAAAACCATTCCTGCAACTAAACCGAAAAGCATTCCCGTGAAATCAGCCTTTTTGAGAGGTTCACTTATTCCTTTTTCTCTCAGTGTGTTGTTTATACTTATGGCTTCATTGTATGCTTGCCACATACCATATCCCCATAAAGAAGGATAAAACAAACCCCAATTGTAATGAACAACCTGATGTGCCTGTTGCAATTCTCCTCTGAAAGTATGGTATATTGCCAAATTTAAATTAGAACTATAGTTAATCAAAACTTCCAAAACCATCAAGAAAAAGCCAATAAAAAGTTGACCATTATAAAATTGACCAAATCCAGGTAAAACAAGTGACCATAATAAAGCTGAACAAGGGGATTTATATGTATTTTTCATCGTAAAATTCACCCCACATGTCCCTCAACTAGTAATTGTGTTATCAGAAAAGGACTGTAAATGACCTCCCTTTTGAGATCAGTCATTTAGATTAGCTTTGGCTAACTCATCTCTGTCTGATGCTATTGGAGGCTGTTCTAACCATTTATTATTTATCATGATATTAGAGCCATCCTCAGAATACAGCTCGATTTCTGCCATCAATCTGTTATACATAACGCCTATATCCACTCTGGGACTTTGTGCAACACCTGTTCCATAATACCCAATACTCAACCCGATTAATGCTGTTGTAAAGAACATCATTAGTTTATCCGAAAAAGTATAAACAGTGCTATCCGTGATTTCTGTTGCCCAAGTTGTAGGAACTGGAAGATTGCTTTCTTCAAATTTTTTCCCGAATAATATAATGTGCTTTTTGGCCATTTCAATCCCTCTGACCAAGAATTTTTTTACTTGTTTGTCCTGAGCAACCTGGCAAAATCCTGCTAGAGTCGCTGCTCCTAAAGCATTTCTTTGAATATTTGCAAATATATTGGAGATTTCAGATGCTATTAAAGGTCTTTTTTCACCAATAATATCCCATACAAAACGCTGTTTTTTCACAAATTCTGCTTTTTCCAAGTTTGGCAAATATGGAGACCTTATATAAAGACCTTTGGACAAAAGCAGGTCTTTCGACTGTTTAAATAATTGCATGGTTTCAGACAGGCACTCCATATAGAAATCTGTTATGTCAGCTCTGGTAGACCCCGATAAACTTGCTCCGTAAGTTGTAAGTCCAACCATTGACATTTGATTAATAAAATTTAATACATAAATGTCAGAATATAACCTAGGAGCAGTTATATCGACATCTTCCTCTATTTTAAAACCATGAGGGATTGCATGTTTTTCCTCAATAAAAATAGAAGTCAGTTTTTCTATATGTTTTATTGAGAGTTTTAACGCGTATTCAATAACAGGCTTAATCTCTGTATCCTCAGCCTTTTCTAAAAAATATGTAAGAATACAAATGCTTCCGCTATCATTCAAATATTGTGCCCAAAGTTGGGAGATTTCCATTGATGTTAACCTTATCTGTTTTCCATTCTCCATCATAAACCCTCCGAATGAATATATTATAATTTATATTTCCCCATATTCTCCTCCTCATGTATGTTGGTTGGATTTAAGTAACTTCGAAAAGTAGGAGTTCTATGTAAAGGATAAAATATCAGATATTGTAAATTGTGTAGCTATGATCCCAAGCTGTTGAGCTGGGGTCAATACTCTTCTTTCTCATTTGCTTCTATCCATAAAGAAAGAACGTCTAGTTTGGCCTAGTCTATGAGGGAGCAAAGGGAAGGTTCTACCGCTCGTTTTTTTGGATTAATATGTAAATTTTACTTGAAATAACAAAATAAAACTAAGAGGAAATAGGCATGGAAAGTGGTGAAGTTTAAGCAATTCATGAGGGAAGAGATGGTACTATACCGTGGAGGTAAATGTTTAAGAGTCACTGTATCATGTTATCTTCGTTTAACAATTTCAAATGAATGGGCCCCTTATTAGAAGAACTAACTCTTATTGGTAAAAACAAAATAGCTCCAGCAGAAAAACCGATTGTGTGAAACATGTACACATTAAAGAGTAGTTCAGTTGAGGTAGAAACATAAAACGGTTTGCTTAGCGAGCGAATTTACAAAGAATATCGCATGCTAAAATTTAACAGAAATTATGGAATATTTATAGTATTATTAAAATATATGGTATTTCCAAACGAAGAAGCTGTGGAGATAAAATTAGGTGAGATTACTAAAAATTAACATCAGAAGACCTTTTGGAAAAATGGAATGGAAACATCCTTACCAAATGGACCAGAATAGAAAGTTGTTTCATTCTATAAAAAGTTTCATTATACGGTGACTTTAAAGAGGTGTTTATGATCTTAAGGAAAAATATAAGGGTTTTGTTTGCAGCAGTATATTTGTTTGGAGTTTTAACTCTTAACTACTTTTATGATTTAAGCAATACCACTTTAACAATTTTATTTGCTATTTTCCTAGCTTTATTATGGATTTACGATATAACTAAATTATCTGATGGAAAATAAACAATAAATGATCTCATATTCAACAAACGGTGCGTTTTTTAGGAGCAAAGGGACGGTTTGAGATTAGAATTAACGAAAAAAAGACGGGTCTCTAGAATCGATTCTAAGCCCCGTGTTTTTTAAAGGGAGACATTTATGTACCCCTTAATAAGGTGTTTTTTCAAAAAGGACTACTTTTTCACGGGGCTCGGACGGTTCTACTGCTTCTTTTTGGATTAATGTGGAAAGAATATCGGAGGTTAAATCAATGAATGAGAAAGAATACTTTGATGGGGTTAACTATACTGGAGACCACCTTCATGTGGCGAATTGGGAAGAGGAAGTTGCTCCTGCAATAGAATCTATTGCTTGGGTAAGACAAGATGGGTCAATGGATTTGTTTTTTAATGATTTCCTCGATGAAAAGGAAATTAGAGTTTTATTTGAGAGTAAGGATTATTATTATGATGAACGTTTAGGTGTATTTCTTAGTAATGTTAAAACAGATGATGAAGCATACGAAGTGTTTTTTGATTGGGTCGAAAAAGTATTGTATCCATATAGAAATAAAGGGAAATAAAATTGTTCTTCAAACAGGTGTTTATCTGCAACAAGATAAGCTTCTTTTTTATGGAAGTGTATCTTGTGTAAATGTCTGATTTTTGAAATAATTGGTATTGAGTAATAGGGCAGTTTACTTCAAAACTTTAGAGGAGTGTTTTTAATATGAAAAAAATATTGTCAGTTTTCATATTTATTCTATTATTAGCTGGATGTAGTTCGGAATTGACTTTCAATGAAGTTGAAATCGCTAATACAAACAACAATGTTCGTACTTTTTTTGAAAGTGTTGAGGACACAAATGGTGCACATCTTTATTTCGATGAGGACAAGGTAATATATGTGATGTTAAATGGAAAAAACGTGATAGAGGGTGAAAATGCTGCTTATTTTACCGATTTTAGTGTGGATTCAGACGGAAAAATATTAAACATAAATTATATTGAAGAAAAAACAAAAGATTATTCCCATGCAAGTTTAAAGCAACAGGTAGTATATAAAATACATAAAGATAAGCAGTATGAAACAATACGAAGCTTCAAAAATGGCAATGAACTATCGTTTCAAACTGTGTCAGGAAACTAATTAGTAATCTTCAATTAAAGGGGCAGGTAAGCACTAAACGACAAAAATAAAAATATAAGGAGGTATAGTTATGTGGGTAATATTTGGGGTCATTGCAATAGTACTAACTTTTATAAATCTTTATATGTTTGCAGCAGGAAAGGATTATAAGCTTGCTATGGCGATGGCATTATCATTTACAGCATTAACAATTTGTGCAGATTACAGTTATCTAACTCGGTGGGTAAAAGCCGAAGATTGGGCGGCTTTATCGGATGTAATACCTGGTATGGCAAGGGCATTTTGGTTTTTGACAATTGTTTCTATCTTACTAAATATAGCACCTATATTTTTAGAACGAAAACGTAAGAAATAATGACTTATTGTGTAAGACTTTATGAATAACAGGTGCGAATGCTTAACAAAGGTATTCGCTTTTTCTTGTTGAAGTAGCTAAGCCAGATTATTCAATAACGAAACTTTTTTGGTTTGTATCCGTAAAATTAAATATACAAACAGAAGGTGGAGATCTTGGTAAATACTACAATAGTTTTAAGTCTACTGAAGGAGGTGGCTTGATGAGACTTACTATTAAAGTAATTATAATGATATTTTTTAGCCTTTTTATCACAATTAATACATCAGCAGAGTCTCCAAGAGAAATTGAATTATCGAATGGGGAGGTAGTAACGGTATTCTTTGAAGATCGCTCTAATGGTTACAGATATGAAGTGGAATTTGAAAATGGTCATACATATTTTTATGAAAAATCAGGAAATACTGGGCATGGTGGTGGCTCTCTGGAATTAACAAGTGAAGAGATGAGTTTGGGAGAAGAGGCTATTGAAAGATATGAGCAAATAGATGGAGATGCAATTACATCTAATAGTTCATCAGGCAATCCATTAGGGATAGTAATCATTTTATTCGGTTTATTAGGGGCAGTATTCCCAAAAGTAGCTTGGTATCTAGAGATTGGTTGGAAACTACGTGATGCTGAACCTAGTGAACTTGCATTAATTGCAAATCGCGTTGGAGGTATCTTAGCTTCGATAGTTGGATTATTTGTTTTACTATAAGTTAAAAAAGTGTCAAGTTGAAAGGGAGGAAAAAATGGTTGAAACACACTGGGATATAGATGAAGTTAAGCATTTAAAAAAGAAGCAATTAATCCAATCCAATCTATTAATGCTGTTGTTATTCGTGCTATTCGCTTATTTTGCTGAAAACGGAAACCTATTCCTCTTCTTCGGAGTGCATTTTGTACTTCTATGGATAATAGTTGCTATCACTTTGTACACACTAAAGACAGGAAAACCTATCGGTACAAAGACAAATAGAAGGGTACAGGAATTTGATAAAAATCGAATGGGTGAGAAACGTTGGAAGCGAAAAAAAATAACTGAAATTGTCGTCATCAGTGTTATAAATAGTGTTCTTTTTACAGTTTTAATTATTGTAGTGGATTTTGACAATTTAACTTTGGACTTTCCTATCAGTGCTTTCCCATTTATCGGTGCTTGGGTTGGCTTAAACTTAGGAGAAATTATTAGAATGAACAAATTGTAATGGTAACCGAAAAATAAGTAGGACCTTTTTTAACAAAATTGGTGCGATCTTGGAATAAGTCGTAGGTTAAGATTAATATGAGGTGAAATGGGGATGGAAACTATGGTAATTGTAGCATTTTGTGTTGCCGCAGGTGCTTTAAGTATAGCGCTTTTTGCATTTTCAAAAATAGGAGAATTGGAAAAAAGAATTAAAGAACTAGAGGATAATAAACTGTAAAATAAATGTGAACAATTGTATATAAAGTAAAGGATGCGATTGCTGCTTAAGAAAGCAGTCTTTTTTTAATAATGAGGGTAGTTAAGGAAATAGAGGAACTAAAAAACGTGTAGACGATTTAGAAAGAAAGACCAATAAGTAATCCCTTACATATTGAAATTGGAGGTGAATTTCCATGTTTGAAAAACAGTTTTATAGTCATGTAGAGAAATCAACTAAGGTGTTTTTATCAATCAGTATTATCATTATCCTACTTTTTTCAGGAATCTCATTTACGTTCGTGATTCCTGGATTGAAGGGGTTTGACCTGTTTTTTACGTTTATAACGCTTTTGATGTACTTTATGGCAGCGAACATATTTGTAGGTCTTTTTAAAGACAGTGTAGGGTTAGTTTTTGTAATTTGCTTATGTTTGAGTAGTCTAGGAATGGGTTGGCGTCTCTGGCTTGAATGGGGGGAGTTTAGTTTAATTGAACACGCGAATCTAATAGTTTATGTTGGTTACCCCATTGTTAAAGCTCTTATGATTACAGGGTTATATCGCATTATTAGATCTGTCTATGAGAAAAATTCAACATTCGTGAGCAGCTAATAAAGCTGTCATTCACTCATTCAATAAATGGGAGCTTATCTCGAAAAAGGTAGGCTTTTTTTGTGTAAAATTATCAAAATAGCTTAATATGAGTCTGCGATTTGTTATGGATAAACATGATTATGGTGAATAGTCGGTGACTCTCCAAGTTTTCCAGGTTATTTGAGGTTGATTCGGCTAATACGGAGGTAAAAGGCTCGATGAGTTCGGGGGTGAGGCCTTAATTTGGTCTATTTATCTAGCACTTAAGAGTTAATTTCAGCCAACATATTATTTTATTGTCCACTTTTTTAATATATTGTCCAACTTTTTATTTTATCGTCCACTTTTTCATTATATCGTCCAATTGGAGCAATATAAAGGCCATTCGACACAAATCGACACATGCAAACCTCATGAAACACAATTCCAAATACCGTTGACAATTTCCATAAGGAAAAATATACTAATATTGCATGACAATACGAGAAAAGGAAGGTACAAGGTGCGATGTGGAATTAATCTTTTTTCTTAGGAGTGAACTCATATGACTTATAAAATGAGGAACCTGGAGAATTGGATTAGTCTGCCCATTTTTACCTGCCACAAGTATCAGAGTATAGATGCCTCACTATCCGTTATGGATTAGTGTTATTTTTGTGATACTTACATGTAGAATAGGCGTTGTTTGCATATGCATTCGACTTGTCTTTAAAACCTCTCCAGGATTCCCGGGGAGGTTTTTTGTGATGATTGATAATATGGCTGCTCATTTATAACTAAAAAAAATTCATAATGAGGTGCTATGGAATGACAATGATTCTACAAGTAAAACAAGTAAGTAAAAGTTTTGGAGAAAGAGATATTTTAAAGGAGATTACTTTTGATATACGAAATGGTGAAAAAATAGGGTTGGTCGGCTGGAATGGGGCAGGGAAAACAACATTGATGAAACTGTTGATGGGCTCGATTCAGCCCGATTCAGGGAGTATCACAAAGTTTCCAGGTTCATTAAAAATCGGTTACCTCCCGCAGAGCACAGATTACACAATCAAGATGGATGAAGAAATGAGCGAGGAAGGAAACAGTATTCTCCGTATGACCAGCGAACTTGGGTTGGATAAATCAATCTCTAGTGAAGGGTCATCTTATGAGACTTTGAGTGGAGGAGAAAGACTTAAGTTGGCATTGGCGAAAATCTGGGCGCAGTCTCCACAGTTCCTCTGTCTGGATGAGCCGACAAATCATATGGATATGAAGGGAGTAAACTGGCTGATTTCAGAATTAGAGAAGTTTAACGGTGCTGCTATCATCATTTCTCATGACAGGTTCTTTTTGGATAAAACGGTGTCTAAAATTTATGAAATTGAAGACAGTATGCTTGTAGAGTATGAAGGCAATTACACAGCATATCGCCAAGAGAAGCAGCGTCGTCTAGATCAGCAGGAGCGTGATTATGGAAAACAGCAGAGAAAAATAAAAAGAATTGAAGATCAAGTTGCTAATCTGAAACAGTGGTCAGAGAAAGCACATCGAGAAGCTGGAAAAAGGGATAACCCTAGTGAACAAAAACAGATGGGGTTAAAAGAGTTCGAACGGGTTAAAGCGAAGAAAAAGGATAACCAGATTAAATCAAAAACAAAAAGACTTGAGCTTGAACTGTCCAAACATAAAGTGGAAAAACCGAAGGAAGAAGTCCAGATAAAATTTGAATTTGAAGCTGAGGGAAAACGCGGAAAAAGGATCCTTGAGGCGAAAGGTTTAACCAAACAATACGGTGAGCGGGTTGTTTTTGGAAAAAGCCACTTTTATGTGAAGCATGCCGAAAGAATAGGACTGATTGGGGAAAATGGAGCAGGGAAAACGACGTTTGTAAAAATGCTATTGGACCAGGAAACCATTACAAAAGGCTCACTATGGAAAAGTGGTTCTCTGAAAGTGGCGTATTTGAGCCAGGATGTTAATGATTTGCCGATGGGTAAAACCACAATGGAGTATTTGGACCTCATTGGGTGGGAACGTGTTTCCAAGGCGCGCACGATTTTTGCAAATATGGGAATGAAAGAGGAAAAGCTCACCAAACCATTGAGTACGTTGAGCCTTGGTGAGAAGACAAGAGTCAAGCTAGTGCATATGATTATGCAGGAATATGATGTATTGATCCTGGATGAACCGACGAATCACCTCGATCTGCCAAGCAGAGAACAGATGGAGGAAACATTATCTACGTTCAATGGCACGCTGATTGTCATCTCCCATGACCGGTATTTCATTGAAAAGCTGTGTGGCAAGTTGCTTGTAATTGAAGATAAAAAAATCAAGAGGGTGGAAACCGGGTTAAAGGAGTATGAAGAGAAGAAAATGAAACAGGTGTCTTCTTCTGTAAAAGAAACAAGGGAGCAGAGGGTGGTATTGGAGGCCAGGATTACGGAATTGTTGGGAAAAATCAGTATGGTGAGTAAGGATAGTGAGGAATACTCCGCTATGGATGAAGAGTTGTTTAAGTTGATGCAATTAAAAAGGGAATTGGCGTAAAGCAAAAGAAGAGGCTGTCTCGTAGAAGCGCAGGGACGGATCTTACGCTTCTTTCGAATTATGAAGGAAGCATGAAGTCCGTCCAGCTGCTTTTCATGTTATTTGCAATTTTTCGAGAGAGAGGTTGAGGACTAAAACGGCCTAAGCGATGGGTATTCTTTTCCATCCTCATATTTATAGTCGGTAAACCAACCTATACCTACAAGGAAGCGGAATAATTGATTCTCGAAGAATACGGGAATGACATCAATGGAGAGAAATTCAGAGATCTTGTACCTATTCATACTGAGGACCACCGGATTTTCAATCGCTATTGAGCCTATCACTTTAAAGGTATGACCGAAACAAACGAGCACCGATACTTTTTGATGAATCCACGAACTGGTAAGGTGATAGAAATGAGCCAGTCCTATTGCCCTGAAAGTTACTGACAGACCAGAACAAAGCTTCTTCCATTGACACCGGCCTCCAAAAGTCATAAAATACATAAGTTGATTTATTAAGAGGCACGAAATAAATAGTGGAAAGAAGTGACATAATGGCACCTGAACAACGTAAGAAAATGATAATTTTAATGATAAATATGTTTATTGCAGTGGGAAGTTTCGGGATCATCATCCCTATATTGCCGGCATACCTCGACTCCATCGGTGAGGGGGGAATGGCTGCAGGATTGATGATTGCCATATTCGCTGGAGCGCAGTTTCTTATGTCGCCACTTGCAGGCAAATGGGCCGATCAATACGGGCGCAGAATAATGATAATCCTCGGGTTAGCTGGATTGACCTTGTCCATGTTTGTATTTTATGGATTTGACTCCATTTGGATGCTTTATGTATCACGTGTTATCGGGGGAATTGGTGCAGCACTCCTCATTCCGGCACTTTTTGCTTATGTTGCAGATATAACCACAATGGATCAGAGGGCGAAAGGGAACAGTTACATTTCGGCTGCTATGTCCTTAGGTATTGTTATAGGACCGGGAATAGGTGGTTTTTTGGCCGACTTTGGATTGAAAACTCCACTGTTGGTTTCCGCGCTAATCTCTCTTGTTGCAACAGTTTTTTCCATCCTTGTGTTAAAAGAGAGCAGGGAGAAGGAACCGATGTTAGCGCAGGAGGAAAATCCGGAGCCGATGATCAAGAAATTGGCTTTATCGGTTAACAAACCGTATTTCATTCCACTTATTATCACGCTTGTGATGAGTTTCGGTTTGATGGCTTATGAGTCTGTACTTGGATTATTTATTGACAACCAGTTCGGTGCAACTCCTCAGGAGATTGCGGTAATGATTACGTCTACCGGGATAATCAGTGTAATTGTACAGCTTTTCGTGGTAGATCGTATTGTCCGTGCCATCGGGGAAGGAAATGTGCTGAATATTTTTCTATGTGTCGCGGCAGTCGGGTTCTTGGTTTCGTTATTTGCGTCAAGCTATGGTGTTTTCTTTGGGATTACCTTGATCATCTTTTTGGCTACTTCCATCTTGAGACCTGTAATCAATACATTGATTTCAAAATTGGCGGGTAATGAACAGGGATTTGCAATGGGAATGAATAACGCATACATGAGTATCGGAAATGTATTGGGTCCGACACTTGCGGGGCTTTTATATGATGTGAATATCATCTATCCATTTGTACTGGGGCTTGTAGTCCTTAGCGTTACAATTTCCGTTTCCTTCACATGGCAGATAAAACAAAGAAAGAGATTAGCGCAAATTGAATCAAATTAGTGCTTTTGTAGAAAATTCAGAAAGCCTATTTACTTTTAGATAAAAATACCATATTATAAGCAGTGTAAGAAAAAACGAACGGAAGCGAGGGATGTTTTATGGAAAAAATAATTGTAGTAAATGCCAATCAATTTAATAATGAATCACAGCCCTTGCACGGAAATCGTTAAACTAATCTGTTCCTTTACTGATGAGAGTGTAGATTTCCATGGGCTGTGATCAAACGTCCCATGGTTTATAAATTGTTATGCAGAAGACCGTGTGAGCGGTCTTTTTGTTATGCCAAAAAAATCTACTATCTATTAGGAGGAAATTACATTGAGAAGAAATGAATTAGGTTGGAATGAGTTTTTAAACAATTCTTTTACAGAATATGAGCAGCAAGGATATACAGTAGGAAGAGTGATGCTTGAACATAAAAGGTTGTACAGGGTGGCAACGGACAATGGTGAGTGTCTGGCAGAAGTTTCTGGGAAATACCGTTTTGAAACTGCGACGCGCGAGGACTATCCTGCTGTTGGAGACTGGGTGGTATTAAGTGAGCGGCAGGCAGAAGGGAAAGCTACTATCCACGCACTATTACCAAGGTTCAGTAAGTTTTCAAGGAAAGCAGCAGGCTTGACGACAGAAGAACAGATTGTTGCTGCAAACGTTGATACCATTTTTCTTGTACAGTCGTTGAATTACGATTTTAATCCAAGACGACTTGAAAGGTATCTGGTAATGGCATGGGAGAGTGGTGCCAACCCTGTGGTTGTGCTTACCAAATCAGACCTGTGCCAAGACGTCCAAGGAAAAACGGAGGAAGTGGAAGGGGTAGCTTTTGGAGTACCGATTCATGCAGTAAGTGTGAAAGATGAAACAGGGCTTGTAGAACTTGGAAGATATTTTACTAGGGGAAAAACAGTGGCGTTGCTCGGTTCTTCAGGAGCTGGTAAATCAACATTAACGAATTATTTGCTTGGGGAAGAAAAACAGCTTATTCAAGAAGTGCGAAGTGATGATGACAAAGGAAAGCATACGACCACTTATCGTGAATTGTATTTACTGCCTACAGGTGGTCTTGTCCTTGATACACCTGGAATGCGGGAGCTTCAGTTATGGGAGGCGGATGGTGCTATCAGTCATAGCTTCCTGGATATTGAAGCACTGGCTGAGCAGTGTTATTTCCGCGATTGCAAGCATGCCAACGAACCGAAATGTGCGGTGCGTGAAGCAATTGAAGAGGGGACGTTGGAAGCGGCACGATATCAGAGCTATGTGAAACTGCAAAGAGAGCTTGCGTTTTTGGAACGGAAAAACGATAAACGTGCCCAGCTAGCAGAAAGAGAGAAATGGAAGAAAATCACGTCTGGTGTACGTGGGGGCAAGAAAAGATAAGCGCAGGGACGGATATCCCGCTTCTTTCGAAGTTCGAGGGAAGCGGCAGAACCGCCCCCTGCTTCCATGGATCACGTTGCGGCAGAATTGTTTTGTGCTCGTCTTCTTTTCTCAATCGCATTCATTCCCATCACTACTGCCACGAGTTCCTCCGTCTCAAGGACGGATGTGTAATCGGACAGCTGGAAAGCTGCCGACTCAAAGAAGCTGTCCGTTCTTTTGAAATCTGCTGCCAATTCATCTTTTTCATCATACAAAGTGTATTCCCTGGAAAAAGCGGGGCTTTCCAATCGATAGATACCGCGACCAAAAGCATTATATTCATAGATAGACTTGAAGAAGGCAAAACGTTGTCGGAGCTCGCCTAGCTCATTTTCCTTATGGTCTTTAACAAACCATTTGTTTGAGAAAAAACCAAACCCCCCACTTACGATAATATCCCCTTCTGGTGTTTTAACATCAACAGCAGCAGAGAAAGCACTTCGTAAATCTAACTTTCCTATAACTTTTTTATCCTCATTAAAAATTTCCGTTTCCCCCGAAGAAAAGAAATTATCAGAGAAAAAGACTGTTTTTTTCATATTGCTGTCCCTCCTTTTCACTCTACTTGTTTATACGAGTCAGAAGGGCAATGGTTTCAATATTATCCGATGGCTCAACTGGTTAAGTATGTTGTTTCTTCGTATTTATATCTCTAGTAATGGTATTTTATGTTAAAATATAGATAAAGATGTTATTCAATCAAGAGCAGTTATGTAAAGAAGTGTAGCGGAATATGAACTTGTAAATGTAACGGATTAGATTAAGAAGTATAAAACAATATAAGGGTTAATTAAGGCTATGATAAACGCCGCTCNATGTTAAAATATAGATAAAGATGTTATTCAATCAAGAGCAGTTATGTAAAGAAGTGTAGCGGAATATGAACTTGTAAATGTAACGGATTAGATTAAGAAGTATAAAACAATATAAGGGTTAATTAAGGCTATGATAAACGCCGCTCTTGATTTCCGCAAAAGGCTACGCGTTCCACGGGGCGGTGCTGGAGCCTCCTCGGCTACGCCTGTGGGGTCTCCAGTCTACCGCGGCCGGACGTGGAGTCTCCGCCTTTTGCTCCAATCATCGCTAGTGAAGTACTATTATCAACACTCATCTTTAACAGCGCCTAATAAAAATGTATAAGGTAAACAGTGGTAGGAGTGATTACGTTTAATGAGAAAAATGAACTACTATATTATGATTTTAGTGATTTTAGGTATTGGCTACTCGGTATTTTATATAAATAGTTATAGCATCAAGAATACTAACGAATCTGTTGAATCCAGTTTGAAAGATTGGTTAAACAGAGGGGAAACTCGTCAATTAAATCCTATTCTAATAGAAAAAGTTAGAATAGATGACACAACAACTCATATTGGGCTGTTTCAATTGGAAAATAATAATATTGGATATGTTCGGTTAGTTGAAGGGGTGAACGGAAGATTAAAAATAACAAATACGGGACACGGTACTGGTGAATTGCAGTACCAAGATATAGAAACGAACAAAGGATTATATTACATTTTGGTTGGGGAAAATACAGAGAAAAAAATTCATAATATACGTGTGGAACTTATGTATGAAGATTACAATTTTAACGTTGATGTATCTACAGAAGACCGCTTTATTAGGTATCATAAATTGCCTATTAAATTTGAGAAACCATATCCTGCTGAAATTACAGTACTCGATAAAGAGAATAATGTAATAGAATAAAATGGAAAAAAGGATGTTGGTTCTATTGACATTAAGGTAGGTGGATACATAGCAACAGCAGAAATGGAACTTCCTTTTTACATAACTGCGGTTGTTTACTCTGCAGATGATATTAAAGGAATTTCGATTGGTGGGGAGTCGTATGCTTATAATCCCCCTGTCTCTAAGTTTACTAACGAGAGGAGAATTTAAATGAAAAAATTCCCATTTTGGTTTTTAATATTTATTATGAGCTTTCAATTAATGGGATGTAGTAATTCTGAAGAAACATCAATACCTGATGAGAATACATTTATAATAAATTTTATTAATAAATCAGAGATAGAATTCCAAGGAGTTGAAGTTTCATATTTTCAAAATGATATTCTTAGAGGTACTGCAAATATAGAGAATGCTAGTGAAAAAGAAAAGGTGAAAAACGGAGATAGTATACCTCTAGAGTTTAATATGAATAACTTTAATTTAGATGAAGAAGCCAAGTTTGACGTTACTATTATAACTGACAAGAGAACAGAAGAAAAAATCACTATAAGTACCCCTATTTCCACTAAGCTCTCCACATTGAAAAGTACGTACTATATTGAAATTAGTGGAGAAAGTAAAGAGAGTCTAACGTTAAATTAATGTACATCGAAAGCACAGGGACGGATCTTCCGCTTTTATCGAAGTACGAAGGAAGCCCTTCTATATCGAGTTAAAAAAACGATGTCCAAACAGGAAAAAAGGAGGCACCTTTCTATAGAAAAGGTGCCTCCTCTTTTTAGTATGGGGTGTTCAGTACAAAAGAATGGTTTTTGTATATTCATTAAAACCCATTATGTAATCCTCAACGGTTTTCTGAAGAATTACTAAATTTATTTCTTGATAGTCATGAATAGCGATGTTACGGAATCCTACCATAGCATTCATCTTTTGAGTTAGGGAAGGAGAGATGAAAGTGTTGATAGAGAAACAATGGAAATCCTACAAGTCGGAGTTCTTGAAGAAAACCATACCTCGGCAAGAGCAATGGGAATAAAAAGAGGTTCGCCTATTAATGAAGTTATAGCAACCTAGGGTGAGGATTTTTTCACTTATGAAGATAAAGAGCAAACTATCAATATTTTAGGGTACATTGATCACCAAAGTAACTTACAATTATCTTTTGTACACTATGATGATAAAGTAATAGGCATCAATATTGGTTATGCTTTGGACAGAATGGAACCAGAGGGACTGTCCCTCTAGTTACTATGGTGTCCGTTTTCTTCTTCCTAAAAACCAATCTGAAAAGTTGGTGAATTGATTTTCAAAGTTGTGGAACTTACTTCGTTCATCTTTAATCATATCTTCTTTCTTATCAAGTACAGTTCGTAAAGGCTTCCAGTATCTAAGGGCAACGAGGACAAGAGAAATGATCACGCCATATAGGCAGTATAACAACCAAGGAGCTGCAGAAGATGTTCCTACACTTAATAATTGTCCGCCTAAAAATTTCCCTGCACCTTCCCCCAGCCCAGAAACAAAATTAGATAAGCCAAAAAATGCTCCTATCAATTTGGCCGTCCCAAGTCGTGTAATAGTTATATCCATGGTTGGGACAAACAACATCTCACCAATAATGAAAATGGCACCACTTAAGATAAGCCAATAAAAATTGGTGGAAAAATAAATCGTTCCGAGACCTATCCCTAAGAAGAGACTACCGGCAGCTATTGAAAACATCGGGTGTATCTTATCGATAATCCTTCTTGTGATAAGGGTTTGTAATAAAATAACAAGGATACTATTAATCGTCCAAATTAAACTAACTACACCGGGGTCTGGCAATATACTTTCAGCACGAAGAGGCAGGCTGATCGAAAGTTGGGTATATAGTGCCCAAACAAAAACCATGACTATGGAAAATAGGATAAAAGCATGATTTTTACCGATTTCTTTATATTCCTTTATTGAAACTGGAGTACAATCTTCATCTCCACATCCTTTTTGTAAAAACAGCCAAGTGATAATGCCCAGTACTACATAGAGACCGGATGCTACAAAAAATACAACGGAAGATGAGCCCCCCAGCACAAAGTAGGTTAACAACCCAGCAAGTGCTGTTCCTATACTGGCAGCAATTCCTCTTAAGGAAAAAGCCGTTGTTTTATTTTTATCCGATGAGGCCACAACGGAGATGGCAGCTTTAGTGGAAGGAGCATTTAGCCCAATCCCAATACCGCTTATTAAGGCAACCAAAATCAGCAACGAAACTTGATTCACTATCGCGTAGCCACTAAGTGCCAGAGCGTTTATCCAAGCCCCAATTGCAATCACTGTCCGTCTTCCAATGCGATCCGCTAAAAACCCCCCTGATAGACTACCTGCTTGGAACGCAAATGGTGTTACCGCTAATATTATTCCAATGCTACTTATATCAAGGCCCTTATGTATTTTTAAGTAAATAGGTAAAATAGGCAGCACCATATAAGTACCTAAGTGAGAAAGAAGAACACCGAATAGTAATATTCTTAATTGTGTCTTATTTGAATTGACTGATTGAAATGGCATTTTTCCCCTCCTACACTTCCCTGAGATTTTTATATTTTTTACCTAACTTGTTAAAAATATAAAAATTTCTTACAGGTTAAAAATAATTCTATTTTACAGAACAATGGCGTTAGAGTGAGAGGGACGGTCCTATTGATTAGTTGCCCTTGAAAAAATATCTTATTGTGGAAATAATGGAAATTAGAGAGTATTGGTATTAAGTAAAGGTCTGAACTGAAAATTGATTGATCGGGGGATGAATAAAATGAATCACGAACTAAATGAAGTTGATCATCGTCCATTTCCGCTTCCAAAGAGTCCGTGGCTTATGAAACAAGATTGGGACCAATTGCTATTTATGCATTGGCCTATTCCAGTTAAAGAACTTAAAAAGCATCTACCGTCCGCGCTTGAGCTAGACACATTTGAAGGTACGGCCTGGATTGGTCTTGTTCCATTTGCGATGAATAATATTAGGATGCACGGCTTGCCACAGGTTCCTTATGCTAAGTCATTTCTAGAATTAAATGTGCGGACCTATGTGAAATATAATGGGGTGCCAGGTGTTTATTTTTTCACACTAGATGCAAATCATAAGCTAGCTGTAGCTGGTGCACGACGATTATTCTCCTTACCATACGTTAATGCAGACATGAGAATGACAGAGGTAAGTGGACTGATTGATTTTAAAAGTGAACGAACCCATCGAGGATATCCAGGTGCAAGCTTTCATGTTGCGTATCGCCCAACATCGCCGGTCTTTACTGCTACAAAGGGAAGCATTGAAGATTGGTTAACAGCTCGATACTGTTTGTGGACAACTAAGGGCAAGCATGTTTATCGAGGAGACATACATCATATGCCGTGGGAACTCCAACAAGCAGAAGCAGATATCAAAATCAATAAGATTGCCCCATTTCTACCGGCACCCTATTTCGATAGTGATCCGTTGCTTTTATATGCACCATCGATTCGTGCCTTTGTGTGGAAACTAGATCGCATGGTTTAGGCACGGATCTCCCATTTTTTCTAACTTCAAAGGGAGCGGGGGATCCGTCTCACTTGCTTCTCTACCTTTCCCCAAAAGCGTAAGTTTCTTAATACCCAATGTAAATCCTCAGAATACATCGAAGACGTGTAAATGCGGTCATGTTGAAAAAAGCAATAAAAACAGACATAAATTCAAATGTAAAAAGTGTGGATACGTAAGCCATGCTGATTTAAACGCAGGAATCAACATATCTAAAGCTGTAAGTGGCTTATCAAAGAAAAAGAATAAAAAAGCAGCTTAAACTAGTGTTATGGTAACAGTAACACCGCCTGTTAGGTACATGTATATCGTAAGTATATAGAACGAAACAGGACGGGCTGATGACACCGCCCTTAACGGGAGGCTAGTTCAAAACAGAAATGGACAGCGAACGCTTTAGCACTTCAGAATCCCATTGCTTTAGCTGTGGGAGTGTCAATCATCAATCACTTCAATAAATTCCTTATGGATATTAACAAAATAGGTCTCTAAGAGTTCTCCGATTTTTCCATTAAGCTGCCAATATTCGTTATCTGCCTTTTCAATAATGTTATAGAATTCTTCTTCAGGGATCTCTTCGTTTTCTAATGCTTGAAACAGCTTCCATAACTGCACGCCATATTTTTCTTCTATTAAAGCATAATCTTGGGCGTTAATTTCTTTAAGAGCACGAACAAGCTTTTCGAAGTAACGGGCAGCACCTAACTCTTCTATATCCGAAGAGCACCAATTGAACAGTCCCTCATGACCTGCACTTTCAAGCTCCGAGTAATAATGGTACACCATACGCGCTTTATTAGCAGTTTCATTGTCAGTCGGGAAATCATAGTCACTCAATAAGAATACCATCGCATTCCAAATATCATCTTTGGTCCTTAATTCTGCTTTTTTCATTTTATGTAACAAATGAATTCCTCCTTTAGCCAACTATATTTCTTAAAAATACATTAGCATAAATTCCCTTCTTGTTATACGATTAATAGATAATATTTACAGGACCATAGAATAAAAGGGGGAATCACATTGTATTTATTACTATCCCCTGGAGGTGTCAAATGAACAACATACCAATAAAAAAACGTCTAACAGAACTAATAGTAGATTACTTAGTAATCGTTGTTTACCTGCTTCTATTATTACTTGCCAATTTAGCAATTAGCTTTCTTATTCTGGACGGAATTCCAGCATATACTGAAATCCAAGCACAACTAATAGCAACACTGACATCCGTGATCCCAATCATCTTACTATTTTCCTATCTCGATTTTTATAAAAAAGGTTCGATTGGAAAGAGGGTGGCTGGATTAAAAGTAACTTTTATCAATGAAAGATTCAGCTCAAGTTTAATGAGAAACGTCATAAAGTTCATACCATGGCAATTAGGACATGTAGGTGTGATTCATGGCATGTATAGTGAGTTTGATATGGCGGCAATTATCATTACTAATGCAGGATCACTGCTTGGATTGGTTTTGCTCTTAATGGGGTTATTCAGAAAAGATAGACGTCACCTAGGTGATTTGATGGCAGGTACGAGAGTTGAACTGAAATGACTGGTCGGTAGGGAGGAACACATTGTTCTATCTCCCTGCTTCTAAACGAAAGAGATACTAGAAGGCTAACTAAACAAGGGGGATTAAAATATGAAATTGTACAGAGTTATCATTCCTGTGTCGAGCATTGAAAAAGCAACTGAATTTTATGGTGAAATATTAAATATGGAGGGGAATAGAGTCTCAAATGGAAGGCATTATTTTAATTGTGGAGGGACGATTTTAGCATGCTTTGATCCAAACGCAGATGGTGATAATTTCGAACCGAAGCCTAATCCTGATCATATTTATATATCTGTCTCTAATCTTGAACACATATATAATAAATTTAGAGATTCGTATTGTTCATTTATAGAGGATTCAATAACAACACAACCGTGGGGGGAAAAGACATTTTATGTTAAAGACCCTTTTGGTAATCCAATTTGTTTTGTTGACGAAAAAACAGTATTTATTGGCTAAATGAGAAGGCATGTGAGCTACTGCTGGTGGTTTTTAAGATGTTATTCAATTTAAGGGCAGGATAGTAGAACAAGAGAATTATTCACACAATGTAGAAATGAAGTGTTAATGGGGGGGATAAATATTTTTAATAAAGAGAAACGATGGAAGAAATGGGAGAAAGAAAGGAGATTAGGGAAATGGAAATACATATTCTTACACGGATTATTACTATGTGGAAGTGTTTCCTTTCTCACTCAACTTGCACTAGATCTTTACCAAGAGGACTTTCTAGATATTTATGGGTACCTTTGGTTCTCGTTTGTATTCGGTTTAACATATGGAATCGGAAGTTGGATTACAATGGAAGCAAGATATGATCGTTATTTGAAAAAAGAACACTATTGAAGTAAATGGGAGCGATTGTTCAAAAGGATAACTACCTATATTAGAAATTGGAGGGGTTTTTTTTGGCATATTTTTTCATCGGATTTGTAGTGCTTGTAGTTGGATTTTCAATATTTAAAGCCATAAGGAAGAGAAAATTACCCAGTAACAACTATACTCCATTTGATGACATAACAATGGGTAAATCAGATAAAGAATAGTTTCTATTTGAATCTTGCTTATTCCACTATCTGGAGCGATTGCAGCACAGTGAGTCATTTCATGCTTAAGAGTCGGGCAGATATAGATTACGTTAATGTGTTGAATTAATTCTTAACAATAGAGGTGAAGTTATGGATTTTTCGAATAAATGGGCAAACTCCGAGGAAGCAAAGATTCATTACCTACAAAGCACCAACTATAATAAACTCTTAACCCCTTTAGTTTATGTACCTGGTGCATTAAATTACGCTGAGCAATCAACGGACTTATTAAGAGAGTTAGAACCAAGAGGAATTATATCAATGAGCCTACGGGGACGTGGGAACAGTGAGTCTCCAGCTAGCGGTTATTCCTTTGAGCACCATGTAAAAGATATTCATTCGGTAATATTACAGAGTAAAGTTCGTGAATATTGTTTAATGTCATATTCAATGGGAGTTCCATATTCTATAAAATTTGCTTCTAGTCATTCAGATATTAAAGGATTAATTATTTGTGATTATCCTGCAAAATACCCAGCAATACCAAAAGCTTGGTCAGAAAGAATTCTTAGTCGTAGCTACATCAAAAAAGAGATGAAACATGTTGTTGAGGGAATTCAAAAAGAGTCTAAACCCATTGATCTATATGGTGAATTATCTACAATAAATGTTCCCGTATTAATTATTAAGGGGGGAACTGAAGGGTCTCTCTTAAAAGATAGTGAAGCTGAAAGATATAGGGAAAATCTTCAAAATGTTGAAGTTGTTGAATTGATGGATTCTGGACATGAGCTTTGGGAGCCAAATAAAGATGATTTTCTTCAGATAATCAAAGGGTTCTTAAGAAAATTGGATAGTTTTCATTGAATTAAACCTGATTTAATAATAGTGGCTTTTCCGTTATCTAGGAGCTTATCTGGAACAAGGTATGCTCCTTTTTTGTGGTTATCTGGCATTTATTGAGCAAGGGTTTTTTTGTACAACCTACATAGAATATTAAAAATAAGACTTTAGTAAGCTTCTTTTTTTATGGAAAATATATCTTGAGTTAATATCTGATATTTGAAATAATTGGTATTAAGCAATAGGCACTTCTAACTGAACAAAGGATTTGAGATATATAGAAAAGAATATTAGAGGAGGAATAGATGGTCATTACAAAACTGTTACTATTTGGAGCAATATTTTATTGTTTAAAATTTGTATTGAAGGTCGTTCTTATAAAGATATTCAAGGTAAAAGAAGAGCCTTATCATGAGGAATTCGTTAACAAGAAACACAAAATCATTAATATGATTATAGGTGTTATCATATTTCCTATTTTGGCATTCCTTTTTTACCTTCAACATCTAGAAATTATTTCACAGATGTTATTCTTTGGACTCTGTTTGATAATTATTGCGTTATTTTCAGTTATTGAAGCATTTTTTTGGTGGAAGGAAGAAGAGGAATCTAGATATTTCGTATTATGTATCGGAGAAGGAATGTTATTTATTATCTTCGGAATCATAATCTGGCAGTTTGGTATATTCGGGCTAACCACCATTTAACTACACTGGTATTGTTAAACACTCGGGAGCGATTGCTTAGCAAAGGCAGTCGCTTCTTTGCTAGCGAGACAGAATTATGGAAGATGAAAATTAAAATTAACCTGTTAAATTCAGAGGTGGCAAATGATGAAGCAATTATTTTCAAGATTTTCACACTGGTTATTCTTATTGGTTGTCGTTATTAATTTTTTTGCAATGTTTATTAACTTTAATGCTTCTAAACTTGATATTATAGCGGTTATTTTCGGTGCGATAGGACTTCTTGGGGTGGGTTATCTAACGTTTATTGTAGAGAAGAAAATAAGGTTCCAGAGAAATCAAAATTAAAATGCTGCGAAAAAGAGAGGGACTTTGGAAGCAAAGGAACGGATCTCCCGCAGGAGTCTCCGCCTTTCGTTCCGATTCACAGCTGGGACCACAAGTTCAAATGGTGGTCTTTAAAGGTCTTTTTAATAGTTTCACCTATACAAAACTTAGAATTCTATATACAACTAACCACCATATTTAAGGGAGAAAATCACCTTATATCTAAAGAGCTCTCTCCTGTGGATTGGAGTGGCAGGTGATCGACTCCTGCGGGAGGTAGCGGTAGACGGGAGACCCCACAGTCGCAGCCGAGGAGGCTCCCGCACCGCCCCGCGGAAAGCGAACACCTGAAACGCAAAGGAACAGGAAACCTAAAATGAGCAATGTAAAGAAGGTCACCACATATAAAAGTGTTCCCCCCTGTGGATTGGAGTGGAAGGTGATCGACTCCTGCACCGCCCCGCGGAAAGCGAGCACTTGAAACGGAAGGAACAGGGAGTTACAGAAGAAACCTATCTAATAACAGAGTAGTTTATATTGACTACTCAACGTATTCAAAGTAGAGGAAGTCATTATATCTAAAGATCTCTCCCCTGTGGATTGGGGTAGAAAGTGGTGTTCTATGAAATTAAGAGGCTTCTTTGTTATTATTCTAAGTTTAATTGTAATCGTGTTCGGAATTAGGTGGGTTCACTTAGCTAACCTATCTGAGTCAAGCACTATTGCTATGAATTATTTAAAAGAAGAAGGATTATTTATTCTATACAATAAAGGCGAATATGGACCGTACTATATTTCCAAGAGAGACATTAACGAGAAACCTTATAGAGATTACTTATCAGTACAAGATCTCAATCCAGAGCTCTATACGGATAAAGAATTACACCATGAATTTTTTTATGTAAACAACCATTCACTAAGTAATGTATTTGGAATAGGTAGTGTTTTTGTCGCCGTCATAATGAGTGGTGACGAGGTTGTAGGAGCATTCTCAACCCAAAATGGTAAGGTATATTCTTTGCATGGAAAAGAAGAATAGTAAATTGGTGAAACAGTAAAAATCTGAACTTGAAGCGCAGGGACGGTTAACGTAATAAGACAGTAAACAATGTGAAGGGTGTTTAGTATGAGCGAGCAAAGGTTTTTCCCTGAATTAGAGACTAATAGATTAAAATTGAGAAATGTAAATGACACTGATGCCGATTTTATCTTTAAACTTTTCAGTGACGAAAAGATATGTGAATTTCTATATGATGAAGAAATATTTACGAAAAAAGAGGATGCTATCGAATTAATAGAGTGGTATAACGATCCAGAAGGAAAAGGATATAATAGATGGGTTATAGAGAGAAAAGGCAGTAATGAAAAGATTGGTACCTGCGGTTTTCATTTATGGGACAGAACCAATAATATAGCAGAAATAGGTTATGATTTGTGGTATGACTTTTGGGGATGCGGATATATGAAAGAGGCATTGATTGCAGCAATTGAGAGTGGCTTTAGTAACATGAAACTAAATAGGATAAATGCATATGTAGCTTTGGAAAACAAAAAGTCTTCCAATACATTAGAAAGTTTAGGTTTCATAAATGAAGGGATTTATAGAGATAAACATTTGTATAAAGGCAAATACTATGATCATTATTCGTATTCACTAATAAAGAAAGATTGGAACAAGCAATAGTTCCCAATTATTGAGGAATAACTAAATAGAAAAAAATTATATCATGGGAGATCCGTCCCCCTGTTTTTCTAGAAAGAGAGGTTTTACATATGTTAGAACAGTTTAAAGTGCACATTAAAACATTAAATCGAGAAAGAATGATCAGAGTCTATCTTCCTAAAGGTTATGAACAGTCCGATAGAAGGTTTCCTGTGTTGTATATGCATGATGGACAGAATCTTTTTAATGATGAAGATGCTAATTTCGGCGTTTCTTGGGGAATACCCGATTTCCTTGATGAAAGTGATATACAAGTAATTGTAGTTGGGATTGATAGCAATCAAGAAGGAATGAAACGATTGGATGAGTATTCACCTTGGAAAAGTGAGGTCTTTTCGGATTGGGGTGTTTTAGGCGGGGAGGGGGAGAAATATACGGAGTTTATTGTTAAGGAACTAAAGCCATTGATTGATTCTTCATATAGAACTATCCCAGAAGAAACGTCGATGGCAGGAAGCTCGATGGGTGGATTCATATCAACATATGCAGCATGCGTTTATCCACATATTTTCAAACGAATAGCATCCGTTTCTTCAGCCTACTGGTTCAATCAAAATGAATTAGAGAATTTAATAAAAAACAGTGATTTAACAAGCATTGAAAGATTTTATATGGATATAGGAACGAACGAAGTAACAGAAAGCATTACCCCAGAACGATATGTAGAATCTAGCAAAAAGGTACATGCGATTTTACAGGAAAAACTAAAGGATCTCAGGTTCGACATTGTAGACGGAGCTATCCATAACGAAGAAGCGTGGAGAACCAGAGTCCAGGGGATTTTTTTATTCCTTTTTAAATAAGTCCTTAGTAAAATCACAATATTTACTTTTGAGACAAGGGGACAACAGACACCGTGTCACTTTTACGTGAGCGGTTGGCGAAAAAAATAACCGGAGGAACTGTCCCTCTGGTTACTCTTTTTTCATAATGCCTGATGCTTGAAGCTTCGCTAATAGCTCGTTAAAGTCTGCCACTAACTCAGGTAATGTAGCTGCAGTAGAATCGGCTTGGTGCTCTATCTGAAAACTAACCTCATCAGGCTGTATTTTAACCAAAGTGCCTAAACCTGGTATTAACTTTTTAGCTTCGTGTGTCATAAAGGTCACATCCTTTAATATTTTCTATCAAGCGTGATCCTCACCGCTTCGTTCAGGAGTCAATGCAAATATTATCCCAATGGTATTTGGTGGAACGCTGGCAAGCAGGAACCACCAGTTGCCGGTAGTAAAAGACAGGATTGCAAAACAAATAACTGACAAGGCCACAATGAAAAGACCGAATAGGACTCTGGAAGGTTTCAAAGGCTCTTCCATATTCATATTGATGGACAAGATCATCCCGGTAAATCCATAGCTCGTCATATGAACAACCATTATGATAGCAAGTACGATGGGTGCTCTTAGTTCCATACCGAATATGATCAAAGTTAGTAATAAATAAATGGAAGCAAGGGTAAAGAACCAAGAAATGGCACGAGCCTTTTGCCAAATATGGGCATGTAGTTCATCCAAACCACCCTGCTTTTTGGCCATATGCCTGCCAAACCACCAGCATAATATACCAATTACAGCTCCTCCATATAATCCAATTAACCCACCTATTTGTACCTCCATTATTCTTCTCCCCCTTTTTCTAAAATAAAGACCTCTTCAATGATGCAATCGAATACCTTTGAAATGTTATATGCTAGTTCAAGTGAGGGGTTATACTTTCCCGATTCAATCGCAATAATCGATTGTCTCGAGACGCCTACCTTTATTGCTAGATCCTCTTGCGTCATCTTCGCGGCTTTGCGCAGATTCTTAATCCGATTTTTCAACTTTTCCACACCTCAATTATATTTGTAAAGCTCTTTTCGTAAAGATTGTTGCTACAAACCCGTAAAAAATTTGTATTTGGATTCTCTACTGTTCTGTTCACTCAAGATTAAGAGTGATTTTTTAATTTAACAGGAAAAGAGCACGGCAGCAAGGATTGTAACGGGTGGTACAAACATACGTAAAAGCAACAATCAATGCGAAAACAGCCTTTTGTAAAGTAAGCTTTACAATCGGTTGTAAGTAAAGCATACTTTACATTTTATTAAATGTCAAAGGTGCTTTACAAAAAGAGGTTTTTGGGGACAGGTCCCTCGACCCATTTTTCGGGGTGCAGAAGACTTTGAATGACCGATGGGAAGGTACAAAATAAAAAACCAGAGGGACTGTCCCTCTAGTTAATAAATCGTTTCTATAAATAACGATTATCGGGAGTTTTTTATGTTTCTGATAGAGGATATGGAGAGTAATGAAATAGCACTAACAACAGATCAAATAGAAAAATTAAAAATTATGGAACGTTTAATGCATAATTATAGTAAAGTTGTTGAAGACTCTTTAATGTTTACAGGTAATTCCAGTCAGACGGGGCAGCCATAGGAGTTTTTCAATTATTACCGTAATCAAGGAATAAAAGATGATTACTGGGTTAATTTGCTTAAGGGGTTTGAAAAAGTAACAGATTTTGGTTACTTAATAAACTAACGAATCCAATAACATGTTTTATTGGGTCTTTTCATAAAGACTCCCATGCTTCCCGATAATAAATGAGGAGAGACAACGTGCTTTTTTTATTACTCTGTTTATTGACTATTGGATTAGTAATCAGCTTTGTACAAAAATATATCCTTCGTCTAAAAGAACCAAACATAGAGGAGCTTAGAGGAGAACTTAAACAGTTGACATGGTTTAAAGAATGGATGAAAGATCCTGAAACTCGAGGTTTTCTTGAAACATCTATGAAAACAGGGCTACTAAGTGACCCATACTATGTTCGAAAAATTATAGATCAAGAAGAACACAGGGAAGGTTTTATTATTTATATGTTGGAAAAAACAAAAAAATAAAAGGCGATAGGTATATATAAGTAGTTCAGTTTGGAAGTGCTAAATTAAAATAACTATTCAATATACATAGCTAGTAATGGGTTAACCGAATATTTAAAAGCAAGGCGAACTTGAGCAAGCTGATATGGTAATAGACGATATTACACAAATAGTTTATTGAACAAACGAGCTACGTCTTGAAAAAGAACATCACATTGAAGACAAACTCTAACAAAATCACTGTCAATTTTCTGCGCGATGTATAAAAAAAACAGCCGTTCCATAGAGAAACGGCTGAACTTGCTATCCCACCGGAATAGTTTTTATCTCTATTAATTAACAAGGGAGCGAAATAGTTTTTACTATAAATTGATAGATTACTGCCAATAAGGTCGTCTCATCTCAGTAACTACACCAGAACGAGGATCCACTAAAAAATACCTTCCCTCCGCTTCAAAGTGGTAATCCCGATAACGAATAAAGAACCGCGTATCTTCGGTATATATAGGAACAGTATCTCTGTATCTATTTTCATTATATACAACAATGTGAGACACGTCATACGCACTTTCATATACCAATTGTTTAGCCTGTTCAAAAGTGTAGGTCGGTCTGAAAAAAATAAAGAGTAATAGAGGAATAATAAAGAATATGACTAAAGTTGGCTTTGCCCATTTACTCCTCATTCCTCTTTTCAAATAATAATAAGAGATCAAAACCCCAGTCGTCATTAACGGGATTAATAAACCTAAATCGAAAACACCCCTATAAAGAGTAGAATTTATAAATAATAAGATGCATAATTCAATAATTGTTGCACTTAAAATGTATAGAAAATAATTTTTTTGCCTCATTAATTACCTCCTCAGTTAATTGTACCTGTGTTTAAGCTACAGTCAGCCTCAGTAAAATAGGATCTTGCATTTATAATACCACAAAAGGCAAATTATTCCTTGTTTTGGGGACAGGTCCCTCGACCCATTTTCGGGGTGCAGGAGACTTTGGATAACTGATGGGAAGGTACACAATAAAAACCCCGAGGGACTGTTCTTCTGGTTACTTGAATCAGCAGGACCCCTAATACCCGATACACGAAAGTCTAATCACAACTACAGGGTTCAGGCACCCAAACAGGACATTAGACATTAAGCGTAAATACCGTTTATGATATTTATATAAACAAAAAGAAAGGGTGGATACTTTGAAAATCCTAGTCGTTGGAGCAAATGGACAAGTCGGAAAACATTTAGTGAGTCTAATTCAAGATAGTGGCAAGCATAAGGCAAAAGCGATGATACGGAAAGAGGAGCAGGCATCTTATTTCGAAACAATCGGTGCAGAAACTGCGATTGTAGATTTAGAAGGGGAAATAGAAGATATCGCAAAAGCAGCAGAGGGAGTAGACGCCATCGTTTTCACAGCTGGATCCGGCCCGAACACTGGCGCCGATAAGACGCTCATGATTGATCTAGACGGAGCTGTCAAAACCATTAAAGCAGCTGAAAAAGCAGGTGTGAAACGGTTTATCATGGTCAGCTCATACGATACAACCCGAGAAGCAATACAGGAAGCACCTGAATCATTCGCGCCATACGTAGTAGCCAAGCACTACGCAGATGAGTGGCTGCGGGGGACAGCTTTGGATTACACAATTGTCCACCCAGGAAGATTGACCAATGAGAACGGAACTGCAAAAGTGGAAATCGCGCGTGAAGTGGAAATAGGAGAAGTTCCGCGTGAGGACGTTGCACATGTTCTTTTTGGATGTATAGAGGCTGATTCGACAATAGGGAAAGAGTTTCAAGTGGTGAGTGGATCTGCGGATGTCAAAGAAGCGTTGGGCAAACTTTAATATGTTTTAAAGGACAAAGGGCGTTTGTATGCTCTTTGTCCTTTATTTTGAAAAATTATATGACCCGTCCTATATAAAAATCAATGCATTCCATTCCATTCTCCCTGGTTTTTGGAAGACTTTTTCTCTTTTGCTTTCTCTTTATGCGATCGATTCGCAGCCGCACTGCCTAGTTCCTTCGAAAACTCTGTATCCGTTTTACTCGAGTCAAACCCTTTTTTATTCTTTTGCTCTGCGTCCGTTTTGCCATTGCGTTTCGCCATAAGTATCACTCCTTTCCTATTTTTAGTATGAAAATTGAAAGGAGAAATATACGTTTATACTTTTTAATATGGGAATAGTCGTCAGTGGAATTGTTATCTTGTATGATTATTGGTGCGGTAAAAGGCGAAGCGAGGGTTGATAAGCCTACTCTTCCTTCAGCCAGTATCAGGCAGTGTATACCCAAGCTGTCGCCCCATTTCAATGCTTCCTCTATTTTATTTTTTTCTTAAATCGAATAACTGTCTCATCAGGTTTTTCTTTCACTTTATCACTTTCGACCGTTTCCTCTTGCCTCTTCAATATGTCACGAATCTCTGTCAACAATTCTATATTCGTTATTGCCTTTACCTTGAATACTTTATTTTCGTCTTTTCTACGACGGTATGTATTAAAAATTTTGATGACCGTAAATATGGCAATAGATACGAGAAGGAAATCCATCAATGATTGAATAAATTTCCCATAGTAGACGAAAGCTCCTCCAACTCTAAAATAGAGGGTTTCTAAATTTATACCACCAACAATTATTCCGATAATCGGCATGATCATGTCTTCCACAAGAGAATTGACTATATTATTGAAAGCAGCACCAATGATAACGGCAACAGCCAATTCGAGAACGTTTCCTCTTGAGATGAATTCTTTAAATTCGGACCACATCATACAACCCTCACAATCAGATTTTACTTCTAACTTATGTAGGAACTGTTTAGATATGTCCCATTTAACAAAAGCTCACGGGTGGTTCTCTGCCTCGGAAACAGGTGAACAATCTCCGTTACTTCCCACATTACTGGAATTTTAGCTAAATTATTCTAGGGAGAAAGGGGATTATGTTTTGTTTATAGAATTAATAAGTATTGCGGTAAAGGGAGGGATTTTTATGGATACATATACAATCAATCAATACAAGATGGAAGTATATAAAAAATAACGAAGGGTGGAGTTCTCAATTAAAGTAGCAACTTCAGATGTAAAAGTTATAGTAACAGATAATAATTACTCAGAAACAGAATTAAAGCTAATGGAAGTACTAATGATGAATATTGCAGCACCTGCTAATGCTCAGATTACTGGTGAAAATATGGCGTTTAATCCTATAGCAAGGGAAGAGACAGATATTTTACATCTTCAGTTAGCTTGGCAGAATTCTTTAGATACTGAAAAATATTCTGAGTTTGAGGAAACATTGGAAAGCCGATTAAAAGTTGCATTTAAAATGTCTGATATAAAAGATGCTACCATTACTTTTAAGGTAAATTCATATCAAACGAATTAAGTACTAATGAAATTAAAAATAAAACTGGTACTGAAATAGCTATTTTTGAACCTAAAAAAGACGAAAATCACCTTGAAGGTAACTATTATGTAGGAATGATTGTAAACAGAGCTCAAACAGAAATACCTTTGGAATGGAGTACATTGAACTAAACCAAGATTATGTTACGACTAGGGGAAACATAAATAATATTGAGAACCTACAAAACCATTTAATGAAATGGACAGATAACAAAGGATTTAAAAGGAATCTAGACGCTTATTGTAGAAACCTATTATCTATTAGAAAATGGTGAGGAAGAAGTGGAGATATACTTACCAATCGTATCTTAAAATTCCAATAATATAATGTGCTATCAAGATTATTGGTTTTTCATCTTCAACGAACGGGGGCAATAACTGAAGATCAGCTAATTGATCCAGCTATTGCCTTTCTTCTTGTAAAGGGTAAGAGAATTGAATAAAAACAGATAAAAGTCAAAGGAAGAGTGTTTAATGCGAAGATTAATTATTGGGTTTTCACTTATATTATTCCTTCTAGCAGGCTGCTCTTCTGCTGAAATAAGTGAAGAGCACTTAAATTATTTGAGTGAAAATGGATGGACAGTAAGTCGTGTGTTGGAAAAAGAGCCTTTTTCACTTCCAGATAATGAAGAACTGCTTAAAGAACTAGGTGAACAAGGTCTTAATCTGAATGATTTAATGAAACACGACACCTTATATATGCAAATCGTTCTCTTAAAAGAGCGGTGTGAGGGGAAATTAAAAGCCGTAATTTATAGTAATCAAAACAATGATATCGTTGGTGCCCAAATAGTAATAAAAGATGGAAATCCAGGTGCCTCAAAACTTGTTGATACCACCACTTACATGAACAGATGCAAAGAATAAAGTATAAGAAACAATTGCACTCTATATTATCTTAACGATAGGGCGATTGTGGAACAAGGCAGTGGCTAAATATGCTATTGGAGTAGAAGTGTTGAAGTGAAGACATTACCAGGAGGGCTTAAACACCCATTTTCCAACTATAGTCGCCATTATTTGATTAAAAGTAAAATATTCCTAGGGGGTACATAGATGCATCGGAAAATAAGCGATTCGATTAATCAGTTATCAGGAAGTGAGGCCAGAGAGTTGCTTTTACTTGCTATGGTACGTCTGGATGTGCTTTATTCAAGTGATGTTCCAAAAGAGGAAATTATGGAAGAAATCAACCATATAGTACAAGATTGCTCATCGCTTCTTCCTCCGCCGCGAGAGGACTTTCATACAGCTCATATTGTCTCTGGGGATTCAGCGGCCGGGTCAATCAGGGTTGGACTGGAGCGGGACCATAAAGTAATTGGTTTTCCGGAGTTCTTTGCCATGGGACCTTTATGGAAGCTTGAGGAAGAGAAAGGACGCAAGGAGCGATATGAATGGCTGAGAGATCATATTAACTTTGGTGGAGATTACATGGAAGATGAATATGTAAACAGGCTGGAGAAAGTTATGGAGGAAATCTGTGCCATTCCGGAGGGGTTGCCTATCGTAGTGTGGACAGCGGATAATGCAGGAGAACAAGTTTTCGTTCGCTATATCCTCCATGAACTACAAGGCAAAGAAAATGAGGTTTATCTCATCAACACCTCAATGGCGTATAAACAATTATATGACACAGCGGATACGCGCCACTTTCTTCGTCAAACTGCCGAAGCTCATCCTGAGAAGCTGAAGGAAATAATGGAGAAAAAAGGTTCCTCTCCATTATCGAAAGAGGAGATTCGCATTTTTGTGAAACAATGGTTGGAGTTATCCAATACAAAAGAAGTGCTTCGTATCTGGGAAGAGGACGGAATCAAAAGTGTTTCTGAGGATTATTATGATGAACAACTTCTCTACCATGCAAGGGAGGCACAAAAGGAGAACGGAAAGGATGCTTTTATCAAATCGGCAAGGATTATTGGGGAAATGTACGGTCATCTGGATGCCATGGTGAATGATTCCTTTCTCGAGTACCGACTAAGAACCTTTGTCTACAGCGGAATCTTAGAAATAAAAGGGATTCCAAAGGCAATGAGAAATTACAGTGTGAGAGTAAAACACAAGGCGGAAAGAGGGGAAAGTACGTGAAAAAAGAAGAACCAGTGGGACTGTCCCACTGGTTATCAGTAGATGTATTAGCCCTAAAAGATAAAGAGACTACAACACCATTTAAATCGATTTGTTAGATTGGTATGTTTGTTTGATAGGCTAAGCATCAAGGGAATATCTTGTTTTAGATGAATGAAGAAACCATCCGTTCCCACAATGGCTTAGTTTTATCAGGGTATGCTGCCTCATTAAAAACCCAATCCGTTTCACTGTATAACAGCTCACAAATAATCTTCACAGCCTGATCGTGTTTATCGGGTGTCATATTCTCATAGATCCGATTTATTACAAGGTTGATATCTTCTGGAAGAGAGGTTTTAATTGTTTTCATGCCCAATTGTGCCCTGTTCGGATTATAACGGTGCAGTAATACTCTTGATAGATGTGTCATAACATTATGGAGCATATTAACTGACCAGATATCATTGCCTCTGGCAGAAGCTTTTTTATATTGAAATAGGAACCATGCAACATCATCGACTGCGTCTTGAAACTCAAGGTCGGATAATTTTAGGTTCTGGCTTTGTTTGAATTTCTCTAATTTCCCATTTGGGTCAAAAAGGACTTTGAAAAAATCCTTTTCGATAAAGGTATGTTCGGTCACGGTAAACAAATCAACATGCACTAAGTTCTCATAAACTGCAAGAATTTGTGGAGCGACAATAAAAATATCGTCATGAAACAGTATGTTGTTATATGATTCTAAATGTTGAAGCCTGCTTTGAAGGAACTCTTCTTCATCTTCTTTGTTCACTAGGCAATACAAATCTATATCAGAATGCTCGTCCTGTTCTCCACGACCTAATGAACCTTTTAAAAAGATAGACTGCACCCTTTTATCCTGCTTAAGACTATTTACAATTGCCTCTACTGCATCTTCTAAAATTATTGTAATTCCCCCCTTAGAACAGATGGATACCACTCCTGTTACCCAAATTCCATAGTATCGTAAACTTCGGATAATAACTGCAAAAGATTAGATTTTTCATGGAACTCTTTATTTATAATCGGGCGTTCAAATTCGCGTTTATCTGTTAGGGAGACTAGAGCTCTCTAGCTCAAATTAATCAATTGAAGCTTTCACTATTGAAAGGGTTTTTTACAAATTTTGTAGAATTATATAGAGATGCTGAGAAACATATAGCAAGCCAAAAGGATGGAGGATCTTGCAGAGAGAACCTGCGGGACTGTCCCTCTGGTTTTAATATAGTTTCCTGAAAACCCTCAACTGTATCAAGTGGGGAAGCAGGAGTTTATGAATGATTAGGTGGAAAAAGTGTTGGGAGGCTAATGGATGAGTGGTTTATTACTTTTACATGATATCCGCAGACCGGTAAAAATATCGCTCTCGAAAAAAATTGTATCTTCGTCCTTACTATTTATAGCAGGGGTAATATTAGGTGTGCTCTCCAAGATGCTTGATGAAACTCCCGGTAGCCAATTACCTTTTTTTCTGGAAGTGTTGGGCTTAGGGAACTTCTTTTCTCGGATAGGTGTTTGGATATTCCTAGCCGTGCTAATAGCTGTGTACAGCAAATCACCTGTTAGGTCTGCCATCAATGTTTTTTTGTTTTTTGTAGGCATGGTAGGTAGTTATTATCTTTATACGGTGATGGTTGCTGATTTTTTTCCTAAATCCTATATGATGATTTGGATAACCATGACGGTTATGTCACCATTTATTGCTTTGGTTTGTTGGTACGCAAAGGGAAAAGGGGTCATTGCCATTTTTATTTCGTCTATCCTAATTATGTTTATCTCAAGACAAGCTTTTGCATTTGGTTTTTGGTATTTTGATATTCGTAATATATTGGAATTCCTACTCTTAATAACCACGATTATTGTTTTATATCAGTCTCCGAAACAGATCATCAAGGTTGTAATTATAGGATTGCTTTTCTATTTCTTTACAGCTCCATTCAATTTAATGTGGGGGATGTTGTAATGATGAACCGGTATACCAATTGAATTACCACGTTGTAATCGGTTTAGCTATAACTCCTTAGTGTTTTGGTTTACTCGCTTGCTCACCTCAAGCTTAAACCTGAAAAAGAAATCGTTAAAAGTGATGAAGAAAACGAGAAATATCAATCTAAAATAACGGTTGCTTTGGAATTCGTTAAGAAAGAAGGATGGGAGGATTTAGCTAAAGGGGATTGGAGAGAACCGGGTATGTCCCTTTGGTTTTTCGCAAATCATTCAATAATGATAAAGAACTGAGTCCAGGGCCGAATTGAAAAGGGGTGAGATTAGTGATGAATTTAGGCAAGAATATTATAATCCCTTTTACTTTAGGAATAGGTATGATAATTTTCTTAACTTTATGGATCCTATCCGAAAGGGATAATCAATCATATGAACGATATCTTTCTGAGGAATTAGTAAATCAAGTCGTTCAAATATCAAGTGCACCACCATACGCATTAAGTATCTTACAAGATGTGATAGAAAAAGGTGAAATAACACAAGTACAGGCTGGAGAGTTAGAAAGCAACTTTTATTATTTAGCATTTGTTACACAAGATATCAGTCAAATGGACATCTACCTTAATAGATTAGGTGATTATAATCATAATCAAATAGTTTCTATAAATAATGATTATCGGGAGTTCTTTATGTTTCTGAAAAGGGATATGGAAAGTAATGAAGCAGCCCTAACAACGGAACAACTGGAAGAATTACAACTTATGGAACGTTTAATGCAACATTACAGTAAGGTTGTTGAAGACACTTTGATGTTTACAGGTGATGGTGATACGAATGGGCAGCCGTCCGAGTTTTTTGATTATTATAGTGAGCAAGGAATAAAAGATGATTACTGGGTTGATTTGCTTAAGGGGTATGAAAGAGTTACAGATTTTAGTTACTCTATAAATTAGAGATTATTTTTGCTGATTTTACAATAAGGCCGTATTGACTGCCTCCACAACTGTTTTTGCATGATTGTTCACTCCCCTATTTAATCTAGAACCATATATACTTGGTTTTCGTTGTTTCATAGTATTTTTCACGTTGATAAAAACCTTCTTGATATACCAGTCAAACTCCGGAGAGACTGTCGCTCTGGTTAGCCAAATTAATACATAAACAGAGGAAATGACGATACATTCCCGTTTAAAAAGGCTTTAAAATCACTAAATCAATTTTAAAGAAATTAAACACATGTTCATCAAGTACAGTTCCTTCTTGTGCTAACGAAGCAGAAGAGTTAAACAATGGAAAAATAATGGTGATATGGAGGTTAGGAAGGGTATGATGCAAAATAAATATTTAAAATTGTTTGGTGTACCTACTGGTATCTTTTTATTTGGTGTTTTGTTTTTAATAATTGGGGTGAATGGAAGGCAGAATGCAATAAATTTCTCAAGACCTACTAATGCTTCATCGTGGTCAACCTCAGATAGCTTAATAAATGCTTTTATATATGTCCCAATGATTATAGGAATTAGCTTTATCATTTTATTCATTAGCACTTTTACAATTTCATTTTATAAATGGCAAAAAAACCTTTAGACTCTTCAACTAACGGGCGCTTATCTGCAACAAGATAAGCTTCTTTTTTATGGAAATATATGTTTAGTAAATGTCTGATTTTTGAAATAATTGGTATTAAGCAATAGGGCAAAATAATTTAACAAGAAAAAACGATAAAAGGCATTAAATATAGAGAAGAAAGAGACATAGTAGACAAAGTTTTGTGTGAAAATATTTGTATCTTTGTATATATAATCATATAAAGGAGGGTTTGTATGAATAAGTTTAGTAAGGTTAGCCTTACTACATTAATCGTTTTAGTCATTGGCTTAAGTGTACTTCTTTTGCACCAAAACAAAATGAGGCAAGGGTACAGTGAGGCAATGACAAAAGAAACGTTAAATGAAATTACCGATTTTTCGTATCATAGTAAAGTGATTTTGGAGAACTTAGAAAAGTTTAAAACTGTGGAAAGGGAGCAGGAGAAGTTAGCTCGCAGTGTTTATGATTCAGCCATAATCTTGGATAGGCGTATCTCACAAGGATACAGCGGAATGATTAATTTCAATCAATTAGGAGGTCATTTTCTTCTTTATAAAGATATGTCTGATACGATGGCAACTGGAGAGTATAGTAACGATCTACTCGACTATTATAAGGAAGAAACGAAAAAAATGTTAGCAATGCACTATACGATTTGGTATGTCTTTTTTTACGATGAATCATCTGAAATATTTATCAATTATTATAGTAACTTGGTAAATCTAACGCATCTCCGAGAAATGAAGAAGCACGATAAAGATGTATTAAATATAAGACACTACTCTAGTTTACCTGAAGAACTAAAGGATTACTTTACAACAGTATACGATTCGTTTGAAGAGTATAAAGTAGAATAGAGAAAAAGTTTGGCGAGAGAGCCGCTAGCCCAGTAATATTACAAAAAATTTAGAAGTCGGTAATTTCGATGGATATGGACTTATTCCCAGATGAAGATGAACTTATTGAAATATTTTATCAGACCCAATTGAATTAGATAAAGATCTGCCTTGGTATTATGAACAAGGTTTGTCTTAAAAAGAAATGGTAGTGTACTTGAAGCAACGATAAGTCCTTCTGTCAGTGAAATAAAAATAAGGTGGCACAATGACAGACATTCTAGTGAGGACGAATAGGTAGGAAGAGGAGATACCGATAAAGCAGGATTAGTAGTTATTCATGTTGAGTAAACAGAGATCGAGTGTTCAATAAGGGCATTCGCTTCTTGTGCTAACGGGCAGTAAAGTTGAACAAAATGATTTTTTTCTTATGATAATATAATCTTATACAGAAATAAGAAAGGATGTTTATTGGTGGAAATACGCAATGTGGAAAGTTCTGATTATTACGTTATCTCACCTTTGATTAACGAATGGTGGAGTGGAAGGCAAATGTCAGATATGTTACCTAAGTTATTCTTTGTTCATTTTAATAATACAAGTTTTATTGCTCAAAAAGATGGTTTTTTGTCTCAATCAGAATCCGATTGCGTACATACATTTTGTTGGGGTTCACCCTAAATACCGAGAATATAATATAGGAAAGCGGCTTTATAATGAATTTTTTAATGTGGTGAAACAGAGTAATAGAAAGGTTGTCCATGCTGTAACTTCACCAGTAAATAAGGTTTCGATTTCCTATCATACCAAGTTAGGGTTCGATATTGATAAAGGTGATAAAGAAGTGGATGGAGTATCTGTATTTTCAAATTACGATGGAACAAATCAAGATAGGGTATTATTTATTAAAAGGATAGATTAAAAAGCTATCTGCTGTGATAAAGGGTTAGCCTTAGAAAAAATGTTAATAACAGAAAGTAGGACTTGAAATGGAAATACTATTTTTAATTTTAATTTTTGCTGGTATTTTTGCTATATATGATGCAATAAGAAAAGTTAACAATAATATCCTTAATCAGACAGAGGAACTAAAAAAAATAAATGAACAATTGAAGGAAAACAGTAAAGATTAGATTTTATTGTTGAACTAACAGGAGCTTATCTGCAACAAGATAAGCTTCTTTTTTATGGAAAAATATCTTGAGTAAATGTCTGATTTTTGAAATAATTGGTATTAGGCAATAGGGCCATTATCTACAGTTCCAGCAATAAAGCGTTGATTTGTAGCACCTATTATCTTTATGTATATGTATTCAAAGATAAGTGGTTAAGGACTTGACTTGGAGCCTCTGTGGGCATGATTAGTCTTGAAAGGCTGAAGCAGGTGTTTCAGTAGGCAAGCCTGCCTATCATACCCACCTCTCCAAGTAAAGTCCTATCGTTGAATACGTTAAAAACTATAAAAACTTACTGTAGATATTGCTTCCACAAAGATAGAAAACTAGCACTTTTGCTTTCTTTACTTACGTTGAATACGGTTGATTTTCATACTGTAGATAAGGGCAGAATTGTTTAATAAGGGGCAATACATGAGTATGCTTGTTTAGGGAGATGGTTATATGAAGAGGGTAGGTATTATAGGGGCAATGCAGATAGAAATAGACTTAGTGTTAGATAAAATGGAATTATTAAAAGAATATAAATTTGCAGGATTTCCATTTTACACTGGAGTGCTTTATGGAAGAGAAATTGTTCTAACACGCTGTGGGGTAGGAAAAGTAAATTCAGCATCATGTACTCAAATATTAATAGATAGATTTAATATTGACTGTGTTATTAATACTGGTATTGCGGGAAGTTTGAAAAATGACATTAGTGTTTGTGAAATGGTTATATCTTCTGATGTAACACACCATGATGTGAGAAAAGCCCAAATGAAAAATCTCTTTCCTTTTGAAGAGACATTTATTGCAAGCGAGGAACTTATAAATTTGGCAATAAAAGCATGTATATCAACAGCATCTAAATACCATTGTGGAAGAATCGTAAGTGGTGAATGTTTTGTAGAGGATAATAAGCTAAAAGGTGTCCTATTAAACGATTACTCTCCTGCTTGTGTCGAAATGGAAGGTTCTTCTGTTGGTCATGTGGCTTTTATAAACAATATACCCTTTATTATTATTAGATGTATATCGGATAATGCAGACGAGGAAGCAGCTATCACATATGATACCTTTGAAAAAATTGCTGGAAATCAGTCTGCTTCAATAGTTATCGAAATGATAAGCAATATTTAATCAACAAACTGGTAGCGATAGCTGCATAAGGTAATCTCTCTTTAAATACTTAAATTGAGCAGGATTTTACAATGTCGAATCTCTTGGGAGGGTTATAAGTAAATAAATATAAGTTAGTGTAAGGAAGTGAGTCTACCGTAATGGGGATTTCTGAAACAGTTTTTATGCTAGTATATGGTGTTCTATTTTTATTTACATTACAATCGTTTTCTTCATCTAACAAAATATTAGTTTATATAAAGTCAGCCTTATTAATTGCTTTGTATGTATTTATTTCTAATATTATTTGGTTTACTTACAAAGGGGAAGAGTCACATATTAACAATCATAGTGGATATGAAGCAATTAGTTTTACCGGTGAGGCAATTCTTTGGTTAGGTGTTTTCAGCATCTATAACATAATTCTGTTAATGCTAGGAACTTATTTAAGAAGAAAGAGCCATTCCGTAAATACATAAAATCCACACTGTATTACTATGTAAATGTCGATATCTTATTCTACTATCTGGAGCTTATCTGCAACAAAGTCAGCTTCTTTTTGTGGAAAAATATATCTTGAGTAAATGCCTAACATTTGAAATAATTGGTATTAAGCAATAGGGCAGAAGAATTAAATTGTAGTAAGGGGAATGATTGATGAGTAAACAAGCAATGGTATATTTTATTTTTGGAATTATTATTTTACTGGTTAGTTCACCTTTAGGGTACAGCCTAGTTAATATCGTGTATCGAAACCAGAATTTAACTGGAGAATTTGTACCTCTTCTAAGCGGATTTATACATTCATTGATGTTAATTGGTATCTTGGTATTTAGTATTGGAGTAGTTACTTTACTAAAAGAAAAGCAATAAATATTGCATTAAATGGGGCTTTAATGAAATTACTGGTGTTGTCGTTATGGCAGCTCCTTGTTGTTTTACGGAGAAGAAGGCTTAAAGAAGCACAGCTAAACCCAAGTGTTACGGTTTAAGTACATAATTAGTCAAATAGAATGAAGGTTGATAGATATGAGTAATGATTCAATTATTCAAATGTGGGAAGAATATCGAAAAATTAATCCGAATGCACCAAGACATTATGAGGCATGGGCATTTGGTGATTCAAAAGATATGGCTAATGAGCTTGCTAATTTAGTGTTAGAAGGGACTAAAACAGCAACAGCATCAAACTATACGTTATATGAATTGGAAAATGAAGCATTACCGTTAGTAGGTCTTCATAATATTATTCTTGACGGAGATGGGAAAGCCGTTGCAATAGCCGAAACTACATCAGTAGAGGTGGTTCCTTTTGATGAAGTTACCGCAGAGCACGCATATTTGGAAGGTGAAGGTGACCGTACATTAGGGTATTGGCGTGACGTTCATGAAACCTTCTTTAAAAAAGAGTTAAAAAATATAAATCAAGAGTTTAATTACAAAATTCCTGTTGTTTGTGAAAGGTTTAAGCTAATTTATAAGAAATAATGTGTGTTGTTCCAATAAATCTTTTCTTCAACTATCGGGTGCATTCTTTCAAAAAGGGATGCTTTTTTCTTTGTCAACAGAAAGGAAATTAATGTTAAACTACAGGAGCAGGATTATTCAATTGTGACTTATATTTTTCTATTTCGCAAAATATATATGGTCCGTATTTGGAATGAGCAGATATGCTTTTTCACTATTAGCCATTAAGGAGGAATTCGGATGATTTGGTTAGGATTAGGAATTGTCATAGCAGGATATTTAATTGGGGATGGATTAAAAAATTTTAAGAATCCAGACTCAAAAAATATTTTAGAATCTTTAGATGAAAATGATGACCACGAACTAATTAAAGAGAATGATGTTCATCATTTTATCGGTATTTCCAAGGAAGACGCAAAACATTTGATTGCCGAACACCCAAGCATTCCTCATATTGTAATTAACAATAAGGTGTACTATCAAAAAGCCAACTTACGTGAATGGCTAATAAAAATAGGACGTTGACCATTTTTAGAATAAGGGTTAGCCCTTTATTATTGAACGAACTAAGCAGTTTAGAGATAAAGAAATAGATTAGAGGAGAGGGTAAATTGAGAAACCTTATAAAGTATCTAGTCATATTTGTGTGGGCTGTACTATTTTTATATTTTTTTAATATTCTATTGCCAAAAAATATACTCTTTTCCGTAATTGGATGGATAGTTCTTATGATAAGCTCCCTATGGATACTTAGATTACTTGAAGGTAAAAAGGCTAGTTGACCATACAAACGCATCTTTTGTCAGTTGCTAGCTATCTTCTTGTGATCATTGTGTGTTATCACGCTAACGGGTGCGTATCTTTAACAAGGAGATAGCACCTTTTTTTATTGAAGTTAAGGAGCAGTAAGCCCAAAGAAGGTATCTTTTAACTTTTGAAGAAATATTATATTTAAGGATATTTATCAAAGGAGTGGTTTTTAATGTGTGGGATTGGAAAATAAACATCGGAAAAGAGATTTAGATATTCCTAAACATCGACAAATATTGTTAAATAAAATCGAGGAAGACTTAATAAAAGATGAAAATGTCTTAGCTGTATTTTATGGAGGTTCAATAGGTAAGAAAAATACAGATTTTTATTCGGATATTGACCTACGTATAGTTGTTAAAGATGACGTGTTTGAAGAATATAGGTTGAACAAAAAAGAGAGAGCTAAACGCTGGGGAAAAGTATTATTTCATGAAGACTTTCCTTGGACTACGTATAGCATTGCTCATTATGATAATTTTATAAAAGTTGACTCTTTCTATTATAGAACAACAGGTGTTCAACCATCCGTATGGCTGCAAAACATAAGCGTTGTTTATGATAAGAAAGGATTTATGGGAGAAGTTTTAGAAAAATCAAAGAAACTATCTTATAGTCCAACTGAGCAAGAGGTTGAAATATGGAGAACAAAATTTTTTGCATATGTTCACGAAGCCTATCGAAGAGTAAATAGAAAAGAAATATACTATGCTTTACAATGCTTGGATAACTTAAGAATGTCTATGGCAACTGCTTGGTGTATGGATAAAGGGTTTCAACCTAATGCATTCGGAGATTGGGCAAAATATGAAGGTGAAAGAAGCGAATTGGAGAGATGGCAACTTTCGCTATTAGAAAGCTGGCATAGCAGCAGAGACCACAATGATTTAATGAATGTAATTAAGGAGATCATTCCTGAATTTAAAAAAACACATAAGAGTTTATGTGAAAAGGTAAGTATTGAAGAAAATCCTAAGTGGGTTGAAGAGATTTTAGGGATGGTTATATGAAGAGAACAAGCACTCAAAATACTGGGTGTCTGATATTGTTGTTTTCTTTAACATTAGGATGCGATAGTTAAGGAAACTGTTGTACGAACGGGGAGAATCCTTAATAAGAGATCCATTTAGCCTAACGGTTTCGTGCATAAATAAACTTAGAGGAGGTGAAGGATGAATAAGGATAAACTTCAAATTTTCTATATTATTAGCGTTTTCGTATTCCTTGCGATTTTAAGTAATAGGTCATATGACATTGGAGAACCGAGTTTTTTCGTTCCAGTTAGTATTGTTTCTTTTGTTATTGGAGTAGTTGGAGTATATTTGTTCGGAAAAGATATGAGGCTATACAAAAATTTGTATTTCATAAGTTATGTCATTACAGTAGGTATGGCTTTTGTACCCGTTATAGGGGTTTATATGGAAAGTGGGGCACCTTCTTACGGATTTCCAGCACAGTGGTTTAATTATCATCCTATAAGCGGTTCTGTTTCTTTTAGTATATTTGGTTTTTTATTTAATTTTTTCATATTTTATTTTTTGCTTCGACTCTTGTTTAAAATGTTTTTGAGATTTTCAAAGAACGAGACTAACTTGAATGACGTATAGAAGAGAACCTTATAATTCCAATAAAATTCAAACAGGGTGCTTATCTGCAACAAGATAAGCTTTTTTTTATGGAAATATAACTTGAGTAAATATCTGATTTTTGAAATAATTGGTATTAAGCAATAGGGCAGTTCACTTGAAAAAGGAACTAACACTTTATATAGAAAAAAAGATATAAAAGGGGAAATTTTATGAAATTATTATGGTCTGTTTTGTTAGCAGGTTTTTTAGGTATATTAGTTTTCTTTGGACCAATTGGACTATACATCTTATGTGCAATTGTTGTAGGAGTTATTTTTAGGTCGTTTGTTTTATTAAATGACATTCATAAGCAAGTTGTATCAGAGGGGGGCAGAGATGAAGTCCAAGAAGCATATGAAAAGTATCTAAAAGAGAAAGCAGCAAACTAAGAACGTTCTTATGAAAAAATATTCAACTATCTGGGGCGATTGCAGCACAAAAAAATCACTCCTTATAAAATAGCTGGGCAGGTTTCTGGTATAAGGTGGTTAAAGGGGGTTGCTAAATGAAGTTGGTACTAAGCTACAAAATGTTTATTATTATTTTAGTTTTCGGACTATTTGGGTGCGGGGAAAATAATAATAGTGAGGAGAATATAAGAGGTGAATCGTATATAAAAAATGATTCTCAGCAAGTAGATGACTTTAAAGTTTCAATAAATGTTGAAAACGGTGAAGCTCTTAATGTTTATGCCACCATTACTTATACAGGAGAAGAAGCGGAAAAAGATATATATCACGGTGGGAGTATATTTTTCTTTAATATTTACCAACAAGATGGTTATTTTGAATATATAGGTGGCATGGATCAACCACAATTAACAACAACACTTTTTCAGAATGAACCTCACAAAGTAACTTTCAATGTGTTAGATATACCTAACTTAAATCCAGGTACTTATGAGTTTGAAGCTATTGCTTCGTTTTCTTTGAATTCAGAAATAGCGTCAAATATTGAGATTGGTGTTTCTAAAATTGAGGAAATTGATTAAGTATCTGCAGCCATCAGTATCTTTGGTTAAAGGGGTTTATCTGCAACAAGATAAGCTTCTTTTTTATGGAAAATATATCTTGAGAGAATGTATGATATTTGAAATAATTAATGTTAAGGAATAGGGCAAGGTTGTTTCATAGTTGATAGAAGGAGTTAAGGGAGCTGGAGAAATGTCGACATTATTAAATATCATTCTTTATTCATTACCAACGCTTATTGTACTCTTATTTTTTTATTGGGGTGTTAAAGATGTTTGGTTCAATTTTAATGAAAGTAATGCTAAAAAATTTGATGAAATTATAAGGCAAAATTATGAATTAAAACAGGAAATTGATGACCTTAAAAAGCGAATCAAGTAGTCGAAACTTCAGTATTTTTTCATTAATAGGAGCTTATCTTGCAACAAGAAAAGCTTCTTTTTTAAGGAAATATATCTTGAGTAAATGTCTGATTTTTGAAATAATTGGCATTAAGGTAAAAGGGAAGTTTCATTGAAATAATGAAACCTTAAATATGTCGTATCCATCGAGTTATTTAAGATTAGTTATTTTTTTCGTCATCTTGTGAAATTAAATTTTAATTCATAGGGGTGAAATAAAGTATGATTCGGAAGATGATAACGCTATTTATAACTGTATTATTGTTGTCTGCTTGCAGCTCCAAAGATTTTACTTTTTCAGGTGAATCTGATTATTGGCAAGCAGATTTAAGAGTGCACCATTCCAGTGATTTTGAGAAGCAGGAACTTATATTAAGGTACAAGGGGGAGGATGTAGACTCTGTTGGTGAAATTACCTATACCGTCAACAGTAAAGGTAGTTTTGGCGGAACGAGGGATAAATTGCAGGAAAATGGCTCTCTTAGAGACTATAAAGAAGCGGATCCAACAAATGCCAAGATCAGTGAAGATACTGAAGTCGAGGTAACAGTTGAATGGAATGGTAATACTGAAACATTTAAGCTGACCAAGAAATAAAAATAATTGAATCCCAAGGATGCCATAAATATAAACTGGGTGCTTATCTTGAAGAATAAGTCCCTTTTTTGTGCAAGTCATTAAACAATTGAAGTGGTTTGCTGAGTAAAGGTTAAGAGGTCTAATCTTAAGATAATGACTAATGAGAGTTGGGTGTAAGCTGGTGGAATTATGGGATATGTATGATATAAATCGTAGCAAAACAGGTCGTTCTTGGGTTCGTGGTAAAGAGCTTGAACCTGGGGATTTTCATTTAGTTATTCATGTTTGTATTTTTAATTCAAACGGGGAAATGCTCATTCAACAAAGGCAGTCCTTCAAAGAGGGGTGGCCAAATCTGTGGGATCTCACTGCAGGTGGGAGTGCCGTAGCTGGGGATACAAGTCAAACTGCTGCACAAAGAGAATTGAATGAAGAGATTGGTTTAAAAGTAGACTTTCAGCATATACGTCCTCACTTAACCATTAACTTTGAAAATGGTTTTGATGACATTTATTTAATCCAAGAAGATGTGCAGTTACATATGCTTACTTTGCAGTATGAAGAGGTTCAAAACGTGAAATGGGCAAGCAAGGAGGAAATTTTGACGATGATCAAAAAAGAAGAATTTCTCCCATACTACGAAAGCCTTATCCACTTATTATTTGATTGCCGTAACAAACGGGGAGCTATTTCAAAGGTATAACAAGAAAAAATTTTTTATTATTGTCGAATGGTAGTTGCTTAATAGCTGCGTACTATTTGGTGAAGATGGGGGAGGATATTGATGAGTAAGAATTGTTGGTATGATCACAAAGGACTGTATTATATTTGTGAAAAAGCCAAGTGTTCTGGTTCCCTTCCTCTAATTATGCGAGGGTTTGTCAAAATAAAAGCAGAATGTTTCTGGAGGAGTACTTGTGGAGAAACGAATTTTAAATTATGAAGATTTATTAGCAATGTTAGATGATTTACTGAGAGAACCAAAGGAATTTTGGGAGAATTTTTATGAAGATAGATCAAAAGATATTCCCTTTTTTAAAGTGAAAGGCCCCGATGAGAACTTGGTTGAATATTTCAATAAGGGACTTTCTCCAAAAAAGGTTTTAGAATTAGGCTCTGGACCTGGTAGAAATGCTATTTATATGGCTAAGCAAGGAGCTGCCGTAGGGGCATTGGATTTATCTGAAAAAGCGATTGAATGGGCAAAAGAAAGAGCGGATGAAGAGGGGGTTACTCTGGATTTTCATTGCGTTTCTTTGTTTGATTTTGAAATTGAACCGAATACATATGATTTTATCTATGACTGTGGAATGTTCCATCATTTAGCTCCTCATCGCCGATTAACGTACTTAGAGATAATTAAAAAGGCACTTAAAAAAGATGGATACTTTGGACTGGTTTGCTTTGATACAGATGGTAGTTTAGGTACACCAGATTGGGAAGTTTACAAAGAAGGTAGCTTGAGAGGTGGAATAGGCTATACAGAAGAAAGGTTAAAGGAGATATTTAAAGATGATTTTATAATTAAAGACTTTAGAAAAATGAAGAAAGTTATTCAACCAAATGAGCTATTTGGAGAAGATTTTCTTTGGACAAGTTTGATGCAAATTAAAAAGTAGTCTTTCTTTTTTTTACTAGCGGTGATTATTAGTGTAGGACTGTTGTTGTAGTGGCAGTTCCTTCTGTTGTTGAAGTAAAGGTGCCCTTAGTAAAAGAAGGAATTTACTAAGGATTATAGAAATTGATATAATCCAACAATGTTTAAGGAGAAAGTAAATGAAGAACCTTTTAATTGAATCGCATTGTATATTTCCAACACAGGATATAATAAAAACCGCCAATTTTTATGAACATAAAATGGGATTTAAGGCTGTTCATTATTTGAATGCGAATGAACCCCATATTTGTTTGTATCGTGATACAACAGAGATTATCTTAACCAAAACTAACGGACAGAAGGTAATTCCGAATAGAGACTTATATGGTTACGGGTATGATGCTTATTTTATTACAAAAAACCAAGAAGAACTTCAAGAAGAACTGGTCAGTTCCAATGTTAAGATAGTCCGTGCCTTAGACAAAACAGATTACAATAATACAGAATTCGTAGTTGAAGATATAGATGGAAGATGGATAGCTTTTGGGATAAAAGTTGGTTGAAGTAGTAGTAAAGTTTTTGAAGGATGTACTTATAGTAAAGGAGTGCGATTGTGGAACAAGGCAGTCGCTTTTTGTGCTATTGGAGTAGAAGAATGGAAGTGAACATATTACAAGGAGGGCTTATGCACCCAACAGAAGTTATAGAGTTTATGGTGGTAGGTATTATTATTTCAGTACTCATAATTATTTCATTTATTTTAAAAGGTAAATGGAGAAAGTTTGGATTGGTCCTCGCCATAGTCGTATTTTTAGCATATACCATATTTTTTATAGCCCGCCCATATTGGATAGATGCACAAATTGAGAAAAAAATTGAAATGTTAGAACCATATTTAGAACATCAGTATCCAAATGACGAGTGGATAATTACAACGGTTCCTCATAGACAAGATGGTTATAAGCACCTTAATCCCTATTACATTGGGGTGGTTTTCGAAGACGAGCCAGAAGTAACTTATCATTATTGGGTTGAGAAGAATAACATTTACCAAATTAGTTTTTCGACTGAAAAAGCAAATTCAGAAGAGTTAAAGTATAAAGAAAGCGAATAAGCGAATTTTTTAAACTTCAAACGTTTACCTATTGCTAACGATTGCTAAACAAGAAACAGTAGTTTTTCTTTCAGTTCAGGAAAGTAAAAAACGAAACTTTGTGCTAGATTATTCGTAACTATCTTAGCGAGTTACGGTTCTGGAGAGAGGTGTTTAAGTTATGTATAAAATTCTCTGTTCTATTATTATTATTTATTTAATTTTCTTAACAGGGTGCTCGGATTCACCCAAGTATAATGATGAAGATGTTGTCGCAATAGTTAAAGGAGAAGAGATAACAATTGGTGAATTGCGGTTTTTATACCCTGATGAAGAAATATTTAATAGGTTGGACGGGACAATAAAAGCAAAATTAGTAATAGAAGAAGCGAAGAAAATGAATATCGATGTGTCAAAAGAAGTAAACGAAACGATAAAGGCATTGGGGGATTATCCACCTGACCATATAGATACTGATGCTGCAAATTCAATTCGTAAGTTTGTTGAACCACAAGCTGAAAAACTTGCACTGGCTCCAGAAGCATATTACAAAAAGTACATTGAGATAACAACTGAAACGGGTGCGTATGTTAATGCCTATATACAAGAAGTATTAGGTGAACCAAGGGATAATTATGAAAAGTATGATGAACAAGCAAATAAGCATCTCAATGAATTAGTTGAAGAAAATAAAGTTGAGATTAAGATACTAATTAGTAACTGATGGAATTGCTTCTTCAACTATTGGGAGCGATCGCAACAAGTAGCAGTCGCTATTTTTGGTGCAGTAGAGTTAAATGTTAAAATACAGGAGGTTATTTATTTGTTTGATGTACTTTTGATAGTCTTAGCTATTTTAATTATGATTGGGATTTTTCTAATACAAAGTGCAATATGTGAATCTCAATACAAGTCCATGGGTCTAGTATTACCATTGATTTTCTTAGTCTTTTCAATCATTATAAGTGTTCCAAATTTCGAGAAGGCTTTTTATATCCAATTTAGTTTGGGTGCATTTATTGCGTCTCTGGTGATTTTTCTATTATACAATTTGGTAACAGTAGCTTTAATCTCTGTTTATTGGAGACGAAAAAGGCTTGTAGTATAAAAAACTCTAAAAACACGGGGACGGTCCTCACGTTTCCCTATTCCTCCCATTTAGTATAATTATAAATTTTTTAAAAATTTGAAGGGTTTTAAAATCAGATGTTATTCTACAATCCTCTCCCCAAACACCTCTCTACCAGGAGGAGTATTTATGGTTCAAATTAAAAAGGATCAAGCAATGCCATTGGTGGAAGGATTGCTACTTTTTGAGTTTTCTAATGGCAATCGCAAATTTGTGGCTATCACTCGACATATAATTGGTGTGTTAGAGAAATTGAAAGATCCTGTATTCCTTTAAACAGGTGTTTGTTGATAAAGAGTGGAGGATAGCATCCTGGCCAAGGGAACTAGATATTGATCCTGGCAATTTATATTAAGAGGGAATTCCAATTCAGGTAGTTGAGAATCTGACTAATGCAGTTATAACAAAAGTTACTTTTGTAGACTTTAATTATCAAAAAAGGACGTAGTTTTGGAAACACAGGGACCTCATGTTTTCTTTCGTTTGGCTAAACGAAGAAAACACTAGGACCGTCCCGGTGTTTTTCAATCAACCGCTGGTGTAACCAAAAACTGAACAATTACTTCAAATAAGACCCGAACTAATTTGATTAGAAAATTAGTTCGGGTTTTATTGAGGCTAAAACACTTTTGTCCTAGCCTCAATTCAAGAGAATGGTTCTAGTATATTCAATAAAATCCGTAGGTAATCCTCAACGACTGGGGACACGACAATTTTGAATTTAATTGGAACTTAATCATGTGTGATTTCGTACAGCATAATATACTTATATAAGAATGGTACTTACCTCTAAGAAGATAGTTCAGTTTTTAAGTTAGGCTGCTTTCAGGCAGGTTCAAATTGATTGTCAAGGTTTATGGTTATGTAACAATTCAATTATTATTAGGAGGTCAAACTTTTGAAAGCAGCCATTTTTAAAGCCTATGGTTCCCCTGAAGTAATGGAAATTAGCGAAGTTGATAAGCCGTCAATTAAAGATGAAGATAGAGTATTGATTAGAGTAGTCTCAGCCTCGGTAAATCAATATGACAATCTATTTCGAAAAGGGTATTTTCCTACCAGAATAGAGAATGGACTTACAAAACCAAAAACGCAGATTCTGGGAATTGACGTTGCGGGGACAGTGGAAGCCATAGGTGAAAATGTAACGAAATTTAAGGTTGGAGATTCTGTTTTTGGAAGTTGTGTCGGCTCACATGCTGAATATGTCTGCCCAAGGCAAAGTTTTATTTCCCTTATGCCAAATAACTCAACTTTTGAAGAGGCAGCTGCAATGCCATGTGCTGCACAGACTGCCCTGCAAGCATTGAGGGATGTTGGGAAAGTAAAAGCAGGCGATAAAGTATTAATCTATGGTGCATCTGGAGGAGTCGGGCACTTTGCCATTCAGCTTGCTTTGCATTTCGGAGCTGAAGTAACTGCAGTTTGTAGTACCTCAAATATTGAATGGGTAAAAAATCTAGGTGCTCATCATGTAATTGATTATACACAGGAAGATTTCGTTCACAACGGAAAAAAATATGATGTAATATTGGATGCTGTCGGAAAGAGAACCTTTTTCAGTTGCTTGCGTTCACTAACAGAAAAAGGAGTTTATATAACAGAACATCCACTCTACCCCAAGTATCATCCAATTCAATTGATGATAGGCTCTATCATAAGTAGTAAAAAGGCCAAGATTCATCTTGCAAAACCAAACGACAGTGATTTGGTTCTATTAGGAGAGCTTATGGAACAAGAAAAATTAAGACCTGTAATTGAAAAGTGCTTCCCTTTAAATGAAATTGTAGAGGCTCATAGGCACATTGAAAGTGGACGGACAAAGGGGAAGGTTGTACTTAAAATCGAGTGAAATTATTTCCGGTTTGGATTATGGAAACAGTAGGGATGGTTGGTTCCGGGTGCTCCCCAATTAGTATGTTGATAAATTTTACAAAAAATTAAAGGATTTTAAAATCAAATGTTACTCTTCAACCTTTCTCCTAATCCCTCTCTACCAGAAGGAGTATTTATAGTTCAAATTAAAAAGGACCAAGCAATGTCAGGGTTGGAAGGATGGCTACTTCTTGATTTTTCTAACGGCAAACGCAAATTTGTGGCTATCACTTTGCATATGATTGGTGTGTTAGAGAAATTGAAAGATCCTGTATTCTTTAAACAGGTGTTTGTTGATAAAGAGTGGAGTAAAGCATCTTGGCCAGGGGAACTAGATATTGACCCTGACAACTTATATTAAGAGGGAAAACCAATTCAGGTAGTTGAGAATTTGACTAATGCAGTTATAAACAAAAGTTACTTTTGTAGACTTTAATTATCAAAAAAGGACGTAGTTTTGGAAATACAGGGACCTCATTTTTTCCTTCGTTTGGCTAAACGAAGAAAACACTAGGACCGTCCCGGTGTTTTTGGTGCTTTCTTGGAAATGTCCAAAATCATTTTAGGGTTTGCAAAAGTTACACAATATAGAATGGGCCACTGATTGAATAAGCGGGCTAGGATGTTAGATTTCTATTCGACAAGAAAAAAGAACGTGTGTTCTTATGTCTGTTGTGTTTTTCATGCAATTCTAGTATTATGAAAGAAAGTATAGAAGAGGTGTTTTAAGGATGTTAAAACTTGTCTCCTTATTTAGCGGTTGTGGAGGAATGGATTTAGGATTTAAGCAAGCTGGTTTTGATATAGTATTTGCCAATGACATAGATAATGATGCTGTAGTAACTTATAGAGAAAATATAGGGGAGATAATTCAAAAAGATATTAGAGAAATTCATGAAGATGAAATACCAGAGTGTGATATTTTAGTTGGTGGCTTTCCATGTCAGCCGTTCTCTAGCGCAGGCAATAGAAAAGGCGTTGCAGATGAAAGAGGGACTCTATTTCATGAAACAATTAGGATTATTAAGAAAAAGCAACCTAAAGTTATACTATTTGAGAATGTTAGAGGGATATTATCAATAAAAAACGAGGATGGTAGTAAGTTAATAGATGAAATAGAAAGGATCATGTTTGAAGAAGGGTACTACGTTGATTATAAATTATTAAAAGCTAGTGATTATGGAGTTCCACAGAATAGATATCGAGTCATTATTGTAGGAATTCGTAAAGATTTAAACAAAAGGTTCGAATTTCCAAAACCCTTTCAAGCAGATAACCTAACATTAAGTTCAGTGCTTGAAAATTTGCATCCTAATTTACCTAATAATGAGCATTGGAGACTATCACCTCAATCCAAGGAAATTATACCTTTTATTAAGGAAGGTGGATCTTGGAAGGATATCCCATATGATAAACTCCCTGAGCGAATGAAACGCATTAGAGACAATATTAAAAAGTATAAATCACCTAATTTTTATAGAAGGTATAGTCGGAATGAGATTTGCGGAACAATTACTGCTGCAGCTACCCCTGAAAATTGTGGGATTATACATCCTACTGAAGATAGAAGATTTACTGTTAGGGAAGTAGCAAGAATTCAATCATTTCCAGATGATTTTGTATTTAAAGCTAATAATATATCAGGAAAGTACAAAGTTATTGGTAACGCAGTTCCACCAAAACTTGCTTTTGTATTAGCAATTCAAATTCTAGCTATTTTAAACAGTACCATTGATACTGAAGACAACGGTTATAATAGCCTTGAACAAATAAATGCTGATGAATTATTAGGTATCGTTTAAGTCACCAATATTGGTGGCTTTTTAGTTTTTCATTATAATATATTTTAAGTAAGAAAAAATCACATAATTAGCACTTCTATTTATTTTTCATTTTAATTATGAGAAAATAACATTAATGTAAATTTTTGATAGAGGGAATTACCCATGTAGGAGGAGCAAAGTGACTAAGTATTATATTTCAGAAGATAATATTCTAAATTCAATTACATACTTTAAAAATCTAAACATCGATAATGATGCAATGCTTCCAGCTTTTTTAATTGCTAAACATTTCGGAATTTCTTTAACAAGACCGGTTTCATTCTCAATTACAAATGCTGAACAAAAGAAAGTATTATTGGGACTTGTATGGAAAATGGGTGGATTACAGGGTAAAAATGAAACAGGTAAAAAGAGATCTGTTTTATTTCCGAATTCCTTTAAATTTGAAGAAATTTTATCTGGTGATTTTTATCAAGCAGGAACTGAGTTTACTGGTCTCGTTTCACGTATAAAAGATACAATTGAAAAGAAAAATTTACATGACCAACTTTATATCGATAAGAATAAACAATTGACTCTTTCTCGTAAATACAAAGAAATAATTAATGAAAATTATCTTAAGGGTCAAAAAATCTCTTTGAAACACTTTACTTGCTGGGTACTCAGGTTTATAGATTTTGATTTCCAATCAATAGAACCTAGTGAAAAAGAATTTACTCGAGTAGTTAGTAAAACAATACGGCAATTGTTTCGGATTACCAAAAAAGATTTTTTGTGGTTGTTTGAAGATGATATTTTAAGCGATTCTATTACTCCATCAACTTCAGTGATTAACCCAGAAAAAATAAGAAGTGAATTTATTTTCAAAACAGGTTTAGAACCAGAAATATCTGTATCTAATTCTGTTAATGAAGTTCAAGAAATATCAATCGAATCTACACAGGTTTCTAAATACATTCAGATGACTGGAGATAACCCAACTGATGACCAAATTTTCAACACATTAATGCAGACGAAACAAATAGTTTTGACTGGTGTGCCTGGCATAGGAAAATCCAGATTTTTAAACAATTTAAGAAGTAGATTTGAACATGCAGAATTGATTCAATTCCATGCTAATTACTCCTATGAAGATTTTATAGGGGGGGATACCATAGAATCTTCTACAGTTATTTCAAAAAAAGGAAAGTTTTTGAAGTTTATTCAAAAAGCGAAAGATAATCCAGAAAACACTCCACATCTATTCATTATAGATGAACTAAATAGAGGTAATATCGCTCAAATTTTTGGAGAAACGATTTTAGCTTTGGATCGGGGTTACTCTGTTGACTTAGCTAAAGAGATTGAGGGAACTGGAACATTTTCAATTCCTGAAAATTTGTATATTGCATGCTCAATGAATACAAGTGATAGGAATATTGCTTTTTTAGATTTAGCAATAAGAAGACGGTTTGCTTTCTTGGAATTACTTCCTAATTACGAACTATTATCATCCATTACGGAGTATGGTAGTTTTGATATAGGTGATATTTTAAAAACCATAAACACTAGAATTTTAAATACGTTAGGAAAGGAAGAGTTATTACTTGGACATTCATATTTCTTGTCGGATTCTGTAAAATCAGGTACAAAGTATGTTTGGACAGACGAGAAACTTCATCGTCAATTTAATTTTGTGATTCTCCCAACTTTACGAGAATACACGTTTTCGAATCGCAATGCATTAGTCACTATTTTAGGTGAACAGTTAAGTAGTGGGTTGATGGAAGTAGAGGATTTTGTAGAAGCATTTGTAGAAGAATTTGGAATGAATGGTAAGGACTGATTACTTGTGGAATACATTAACAGTATTGATGGACATAATTTAATTTATGTAAATTCAGACGAGATAAAGTTTTTCACTGAATTTCTGGAGAAGAAAGGTATTGCTTGGAAAGAGGAGCATAAAGAAGCATCAGTAGTTTCCTTAAGTAAGTCACTTACTGGATATATAAAAACTCCAAGAAGATTAATTACAATTGAATCCAAATATAAAGAAATAAATTTCGAACATATTTTACGATTATATAATTATGTGTATAGTTACAATAATACTCAAGACGATGAGTTATTAGATATTAATGAAAGTACACAAAGTCAGCATATTGTTCGTTCTTTTTTGACAAAATTACGAGGAAATATATCAATTGGTATTTTGCAAGATTATTCGAAAACTGATAAAAACACTAAGTTTCTAAAAGGGAATGTAGATTATGTAACAACATTTAAAAACAGCATGAAATTAAGAAGAAATCCTGTAAGGACCACAGTTTACATGCTCTCACCCGATGTAGATATCAATCGGTTAATTGTTGGCGCGTTACAACTCATTTCCAAATCTGGACAAAACACTTCAGAAGCATTTGAGTTATTAGACTTTTTTAACCATGTTCACCCAATTACAGAAAATGCAAGTAATTACTTAGGAACCATTGACTTTAATTCAAAAAATATACGATACAAAAAAATAGCGTCAGAAGCTGCTATGATTATCGATTCTTTATATTATGATGAGTTCGGAGGAAACGTTGGGGGAGAAAGTTTCCTGGTTAATTTTGACATTCTTTTCGAAAAATTCATTCAAAAGATACTAATTGAAGTGACAGAAGAAAGGGATTTCTCTGTGTGGAAAGAGTCTCAAATATTTGGTGTGGAGTACTTTAATGGTGCTGTTTTAAATAAAAATGAGTACCACCCAGATATATTATACAAATATACTCCAGAAGATGAAGAAAGAGATTTTCAACCTTCAGCAAAAGCCGTAATAGATGTAAAGAACAAAGCGAATGGTGTATTTAAAAACTCAGATCTTTATCAAATGCTAGTTTACAATCAACTTTTATATGCCAAAAAAAGCATTTTAATTTACCCATCTTTTTTTTACAAGCCATCAACTGTTTTTACAATTGATAATAATAGAATCCCTGTACCAGAAATATATTCTGTATTTATTGATATTTCCAGCACTGAAGCTGAAACGTTTAAGAGCTCAATACTTACTCTTATAGAAGATGTTTATGAAATACTCTTAGATTAATTTTTAGTTAATTCTAAAATGAAACGTTTTGCAGTCACAAAATTGGTTTGAATGACGACGTTGTCCTAGACATAGCATACTCACTATATAATGCAAAATGTTATAGTGAGTATTGTGAGGAACTATTTGAGTGGAATGATTTTGGTAGTTATAAAAACATACTGAAGAAATATAATTCTTTCAGCAAAAGTAATTAGGTTCTAGATTGTAAAAAGGACTATTGAATGTTGCCATTCTGTAGTCCTTTTTTCTATCAAACGGAATGGACTTTTATTTTTAGTCTATACATTTCACTATTAAGCTCAAGTACAAAAGGAGAATACTCTTTTTGTGCAACAAGTAATAATGTTTTTTTTGCGCGTGTCATTGCAACGTATAGTTTTTTTCTTTCGCGTGAAATGAAATCTTGTTCGTCTTCTCCGGGAGAAGGAGATTTGTATGGCAACTTTCCTTTCTTTAGATCAGTTATAATTACATGATCAAATTCCAACCCTTTGGAGGATTGATAGGTAATCAATTTGACCCCCGGTGATATAATATCAGCGTTTTCCTCTTTTACAAGATATACAGGGAACCCTTTGGTATCTAAAATTTCCTTGAGACGTTCCAGTTTTTTATGTGATTGAGCGATGATACCTATAGTACTATCAGGATAAGTACTTCTGACAGTTTTGACGTGTTCAAGAATTGTTTTTTCTTCATTTTCCCGGTCAGGACATAGTGCCAATTCTGGAACTTTTCCATCAATGTTTGGTTCTTCGGCACGGTAAAAGTCCGCATCTTTTACATACTGCTTATCTTGTTGTTGAAAGTCATTGGCTAACCTTATTATTTCGCGTGTGGATCTAAATGTTTGCTTTAACAATTGACTTCGATTGCCGACAACTTTAATTCCTGCGTCTTTCCAAGTGAAAGACCGTCTGAATATTTGTTGACCTTTATCCGCGCCAATAGTTAAACTTTTTTTAGTTATTGAACTAATAGCTTTTAATTGCATAGAATGTAAATCCTGAGCTTCATCAACTAATATATGATCAGGTTTAAGGTGTCTTGGAATTTGATTAGCCTTTTCAACCAGTATTCTGGCCAAATCGTCCCCATCAATTCCTTGATGCTTAGAATGATTGGAGAGTAACTCATTATATTTTTCTAAAATATCATATATAGTTTCCCGATGTGCTTGCGTTAAACGAATATCAGTTCCCCGTCCAGCACGTAATATTTCTAAATATTCTTTTCGGGATCTAATTCCAGCACCCTTGATCCATTCAATTTCATCGCAAAGAAACTGGACTAAGGCTTTATCACTCTTGGAATCTACTTTCATTTTAGGGAAATTAACAGTTTCGTATCTTTTATTTACAATGTTTTTAGCGAATCTAATTGCACTTTCTCTTTTTTCTCCTACTATTAAACGCGTGTGTGGATAATCTGTCTGCTCAAGCATTTCTTGCCCCCATTGATGAAAGGTCTTGGCAGCAATCGGTGAAGAAATGGTCTTTGCGCAAAGTTGACGGACATAATTAGTCAGCGTACGACTGTAGGTCAGTACAAGTAATGAGTCACTTGGGAGTGTTTCTTTCAGATAAGCTGCTCTTGCAAGAAGTATAGTTGATTTCCCGCTTCCCGGAATACCTTGAATAAGTAAATCTCCTTCGGGTTTAAATGTAACACATGTTTTTTGTTTCTTAGTTAATTCAATCGCTTGTGACATGAGGCTCCTCCTTAAAAAAATTCCATTAACTTTCTTAATTCTTCCTGACGTTTCTTTTCTTCTTCTTCCTGCTGTTTTGTTGTCTGGTCGATTATATCTGTATCGGTCTTATTAAATCCTTCATTCTTCTCTTCGGCAAAAGATGAGTTAAAGTGAATATGTGAGGTATTAGAATCAATACATTTATCCAAGAATCCTTCAAACTCTATTCCCTTCTTGCCGAGTATATAGAGCTGATTTTGAGCCCGGGTGAGACCGACATATAATAATCTTTTTTCTTCCTCAATATCCGGACGGCTGCTATGAGGAAACTCACGATCTCCTAAATATAGAATAAATACAATGGGGTACTCTAACCCTTTAGCATCATGTACTGTTTTAATTGTGATAGAATCAGTATCTGCCTCTACTGGTGTTTCTTCTTCTATCTCAACAATATGTTCGCTGAGATCATCTGTATCAACACCACCCTGATTCATAACGTCTACAATGAATTTGATAAGTTCCTCTGACGCATTTTTCACTTTTATTTTTTCAATGACTTCTTCTAATGGTTCGTCCTCATAAACATCCCGTACATTTAATACTTGCTCAATAAGAGACTCTGTTTTCTCTTTTTTTTGTTGCTGTGTATCATAGGGGATGGAGAATTTATCAAGTTGTTCAAAAACTGCATCTGCCTGAGGAGAGTGCTCTGAATTCTTCCTGTAGAGAATACAAATATCAGATAGAGATACGTACGAATCCTCAACAAGCTCGCTTATTTTCTTGGCAATGAATTGTGCTGCGAGTTGAATGGAATGAGTTTCAACAACCAGTGGCATAATTCCATTTCTATCTTTCGCTGGGAGGATTGTTTCTTCGCCAATAAAGTTATTTGCAACATGAATAATTTCATTAGTTGATCTGTAATTAAGGGTAAGATGTATAACTTCAGAACTTGCCGGAGCACTTCTTTTACAGTAAGCAGAGAATCGATCCATATTTTCATTATTTGACCCGTTAAATGTGTAAATAGTCTGGTTCTTATCCCCAACAACTGTAACGGCCTGATTTCTGTCTATTAATCTTAGAAGAAGCTCTTCTTGAGCCAGAGATGTATCTTGGTACTCATCGACGAAAATATGTTTGAAACTCTCTGATACATCTTTATATGTCCTCTGTTTTAAAGATAAGATACGAGTTGCTTCGTTAATAAGGCCTTGGAAATCTGTTGTATTTCTTATTTTTTCGATTTTTTTTATTCTTTTCCAAAATGTTGCTAGATCACATCCCCTAATTAAAATTCTTCCATGAGTGTAAGTGTTTATGTGATATTGAGCATCTTGAGAGATTTCATTCCAACTGTTAATTGGACGGGGTTCGAGACTTCCCTGTCTAATTAAGTTATAAGCTTGTGACATCGATTTATTTACTAAGTTGCGATCAGCATATTCATCGCATAAGCCCCTAGTTAGTGAAGGGTCCAAATCTATGAAGTTTTCTGTAGAAATAGTACCAAAGCCTTCGCGGAAGCGAGATTCATTATAATGAATCCCGTTTTTAATAATCCGAAAAGCTAAGCTGTGAAAAGTTAAAATAATTGGCTTTCCACCGTACCCAATTATATTTGTAAACTCTTCCATTTTATTTAATAAATGTGACTTGGCAGAACGTGAAAAAGAGATACCCAGTATATTTTCAGTAAGTATACCTAATTCAGTTTGTGTATAGAGAATTTTGGCAGCTAGAGTTGTTGTTTTGCCAGTCCCGGGTCCTGCGATTATTTGAGTATATCTTGATGTGGTTGTGACAGCATTCCTCTGTTGAGGGTTTAATAATCTAAACAATTTATCCATGTTAAACGCCTTCCTCGATGATTATATGTTTAGTGACTATCCTTTCAATATATTACCAGAAAAATAGCCAAATGTTTATGGGAATTTGGTAAAATAGTATTAGTGGCGTCAAAATGAATCAGGGAGGATACAAAATGGAAAAAGCTGATAGAAAAGTCAGGGACAAATTATTGGAACGTTTGCGCTATGAATTAATTGGTTGTGAAGACGAGAAGGAAACGATAAATAATAAACCTTTACAAAAATACTTGGCAGGTATTCTATGGCCTATGCATTCAAGTGTTGCAGCTGAAGAGAATGAAACAGATTCTATGAATGGAAGAGAAACTTCTAAAGAAGCATTCGAATCTATTGCTCCTCTTGCGAAAGCAATGAATCCTTCCGCAATCGGTTTATCTTTTTTAGTTGATAAACAAAAACCTGTCATTAATGTAGACATAGAATTTGGGATGTATGAAGAAATAGGAGAGAAAAACTGGACTAGGATTCCTTTTTTGCTAAAGGATTTTCATATAGATCTAACGGCAGGACTAGGAGTAAAACAAAAAAAGAGAGTCCCCCGTAAAGAAACTATGGAAGAAAAAGAGACAAAAGAATCAATTCAAGTCGAATGGATCGTCAGACCCTATCAAAACTCATTTGCTGTGAGTTTATTCCTAGTTAATCGGTACATTCAGGAAACGGATCAACACGAAATTGATCACATGTGTGTGTATCAACCAAAGATCCGTGTGAGTAGCCCAAGTGGTTTTATGGTGAGAAACGCCTTTTCAAATAATGATAAAGGCTTCCAAGATGAAGATGCGAGGTCGAATGAACTTCTTTACCGCAACGAAGGGGTCTATGGTGTTGGTCATAATATAGCTGTTTGTTGGAATGAAGTGAATGAAGAAACATCCAGAGCAGGTGTATTGGAGACAGAGGTTATCCCGGCACATGAAATCCCTATGGTTCTACCTCCTAAATGGGATAAAGGTGGAACCTTGGATATGAATGTATTGGCTTCCAAGAAAACGGCTAGAGAAGTAGAGGAAGCACTTATGCCTTTATTAATGGAATACGGAAAATGGATAGAAAAAAGATGGAAAGAGATTGAGGAGATAGAAGTAGACTATAGAGAAACAGCGACAATTCACATGAAAAAATGCCAAAAATCATTAGATCGGATGCATGCAGGGTTAAAAAAGTTAAATGAAAACAAAGATGCATTGGATGCCTTCTTATTTGCAAACAAAGTAATGGCAGATCAACGGACTCATACCGAAGCTATTGAAAGCGGGAAATCTCTTCAAAGTATCAAATCGGAATGGCGGCCATTTCAGATTGCTTTTTTCCTGCAAAATTTAGAAGGTGTAGTAGATCCTTCATCAAAAGACCGGAGTATAGCTGACTTGCTTTGGTTCCCTACAGGAGGGGGTAAAACGGAAGCTTATTTAGGATTAGCTGCATTTACGTTAGGTTATAGAAGGCTAATGAATGTCCAAGGTTACAGAACGGATGCCGGTGTTTCCGTAATCATGCGTTATACATTGAGATTGTTAACAATCCAACAGTTTCAACGTGCAACCGCTATGATATGCGCTTGTGAGGAAATAAGGAAGAGTGAGCCTGAGAAATGGGGACACACAAGGTTTAGAATTGGATTATGGGTTGGAGATAATAGTGTTCCGAACAAGTTTGAAGATGCCAAAAAAGTCATAAAGGCTAAAGAGGATGCAGTAAGAAGAAAAATTGAATTCTTTAATCCAAAAGGTATAAATGGAACACCGATTCAATTAGTTTCCTGCCCATGGTGTGGAGAAAAGCTTGTGGATGATAAAAACAATCCGGCTATTTTTTACAATACATATAAAGTGAAAGATAAAAAGAAGAGATTGCTTATATGCTGTCCGAATAATGAGTGTGGTTTTCATAAATCAAATTCTGGTGGAGAAGGACTGCCTGTACTGTTAACGGATGAAGAAATTTATCGAATACTTCCAGATATGATAATAGGTACAGTAGATAAGTTTGCCCGCATGCCATGGGAACCCCAGATACAGAACCTTTTCGGCCGGGTAAAGGGAGAGGTAGACGGTTGGGGATTCATGTCTAACTCGAATTCTCAAAATGAACTGGCAAACATTAAAAATGTTTCAGGTACTACCAACTTAACGAACACTAATTCTGTTCACCCCCCAAATTTAATTATACAAGATGAGCTGCACTTGATTTCCGGTCCGCTTGGAACAATGGTGGGACTTTATGAGACAGCTGTAGATCACTTGTGTTCAGTATCAATCAATGGGAATGAATACGGACCTAAGATCATTGCTTCAACTGCAACGATAAAGAATGCCCATAAACAGATAAGTGGACTATATACAAGGGACGCTCAAATATTTCCAAGTCCCGGTTTGACCCATACAGATTCATTCTTTGCTAAACAAAGAAGTATTCAAGATGAGCCAGGTAGGATGTATGTCGGCTTGTTCGCTCCAGGTAGAAGTATGAAAACTTCCCAATTAAGAATATTTGCTAACTTACTATCAAGTGTTACAGCTATGGAACGTACGTCCGAATTTGATCTTGATAATCTTGATCCTTATCAAACCTTAGTGGGGTACTATAACAGTATCAGGGAGCTTGGCGGTGCGGTGAGATTAATTGAAGATGACGTTCCTGCAAGAATGAATACACTGGAGAAGCAGTATACAGGTGAAAATCGATTCACATTTGTTCAGCGAGAATTAGATCGTGATGTTCCTGAATTAACCAGCCGTATCGACTCAGGTAAGATACCAACATTACTGGATCGTCTAATGCAGCCTTTCAGCGAGAAAAGAAAGTTAACCCCTGTTGATGTATTGCTTGCCAGTAATATGATATCTGTAGGTGTCGATGTTCCTAGGTTGGGGTTAATGGTTGTGAACGGGCAACCTAAAACAACAGCAGAATATATACAGTCTACGAGTAGGGTAGGCCGAAGACATCCCGGTCTTATCATTACAGCATATAACTGGGCAAGGCCAAGGGATATCTCACATTATGAAGAGTTCTATGCCTACCATGCTGCAGTGTATAGATATGTAGAACCAATAAGTGTCACCCCTTTCGCTTCAAGAGCAAGGGATAGAGGATTAGCGGCTGTGTTAGTATCCATGTTGCGATTGGGAGAAAGTGAACTCTCTCAGAATTCAGCAGCTAATAATGTAGACAAAGTAAATGAACTGGCTCAAAAAACGATTAAAGTGTTCTTGGACAGAGCACGTAAAATGGGTATTTCCCCGAAAGAAATTAAAGAACACCTTGAACATCTGATAGAAAATTGGGAAGAAGATTCCAATAAAAGCAGATTGATTTATTCTTCTTTTAGGAAAAAAGAAAATGAGTCAAATCTTCTCTATCCATTAGGCCAAGATTCTTCAAGAGGTACTTATAATACTCCAAACTCTATGAGAGATGTTGAACCTGTAGCCGGCATCTACATTGGAAAGGACTGATTCTAATGAGTAAAAAAATTGGTGAACTCAGACCCAGTCAATTTATCACGACGTTTGGTCCAGGTTCTATTGTGGACTTGCCGGACTACTCAGTTATAATGGGTGGAATTGACAAATGGGATTCTTTTGATGTTTCAAAATCCAAGACAATTGAAGAAAATCGACTGAAAAAGAAGTTGGGTATTCAACAGATTAAAGCTATACAAATCAGTGAAAGTAAGGAATTTGGAACGATTCCAGCTTACCGTTTTCCCGAATATCATGTTTGTCCTAGATGCAGAAAGATTGGGAAGTATAGTGGAAGGGAGTTCGTGGAAGAGGACGGAGTACTTTATTGTAAGAATCCTGATGTTGAAGGTGAACCTTGTAATAAAATCAAAACGCATCCTGTCCGTTTTATTGTAACCTGTAAAAAAGGTCATATAAATGATTTTCCATGGGGAATGTATGTACACAAAAAAAGCAAATACGACCCTAAGTCCTGTAAGTTATATTTGCGGGATGAAGGAGAAACAGGGTCTCTAAAAGATCTTGTCGTATATTGTAAAACTTGTAAGCAAGAAAGGTCTGTGAGTGAAGCATTCACCAATAATAAGATATTAGGAAAATGCAGTGGAAGAAGGCCATGGTTAAGAGATTTTGAAAATGATTGTGAAAATGATAAAGAATTATTATTAAGAGGGGCATCAAACATTTATTTTTCATCAATTGAAAGTTCTATAGTGATTCCGAAAGCATTGCAGCAGGAAGGAATAGAAGAGTTTATAAAAGAAAATATAAACCTTTCTGATGATGAACTTTTAGATAATAGACCTATGTTCGATTTTATGATGAAGAGAAACCCAGACATTAATAGACTGGGGTTAGATAAAGTATGGAATATCGTACAGAAATTAAGAAACGGAACTGATAGTAGTGATGATGTTGATTTAAGAACACCCGAGTACCATGCCTTACTCACAGAGCATCATAATTATGAAGAAATTGATTTTGAAACAGAGCCGGAAGTCGTACCGGAAAGGTTTAAGGACTATATATCAGATCTTGTACGGATTAAGCGACTTAAAGAAGTAATGGTATTAAAGGGTTTTACAAGGATACACCCATTGCCTGATTTAACGGCCCGACTTTCAGGTGAAACAGATAATTCAAGTGATGATAATCAATCTGGTAACGACCAAGTAGAGCTTGCACCATTAAGTGCAACACCTCAACCTTTTTTACCTGGTGTAGAGACTTATGGAGAAGGTATCTTTTTGACAATTAATCAGGAGAAACTACAGACTTGGGAAAATGAACATAAAGACTATGGTGCTGGGATGGCAGCTGCCCACACTGCGATGTATCGGGAAAGAAAAGTACCTGTAAACGAAATTCCTCCATTTCCTGGACTTAGATACGTATTGCTTCACACACTTTCTCATGCATTAATAAGGGAGTTGACAATGCATTCCGGCTATTCATCATCTGCCTTAAAAGAAAGGATTTATTCCGACCCGGAAAAGGAGATGGCCGGTATATTAATATATACGGCTACTGTGGATTCGGAAGGGAGCCTTGGAGGGTTGGTAGAATTGGGTACAAAAGACAAGTTTGAGTCGATATTAGCGCGTACTTTATCAGCTGCATGTTATTGTTCTGGAGATCCACAATGTGCTGAAAAAGATGTGGATAAACTACAAGATGTAAATGGCGCCGCATGTCACAGCTGTATGCTGTCTGCTGAGACTTCTTGCGAGAAATCCAATCGTTATCTTGATCGTTCCTTACTAGTAAAAACATTAGCTAATCAGCAACGGGAGTTCTTTAATATTGAATAAGTTAAATGAAAAAATAGTACGATTTATTTCAGTTTGTCTTTCATCTTCAAATGAACATTTGCTGGATAGACTTTTTGAACAAATTGATAATGGTACACTCACTAACGAATTTATCACTTGGCAATCTAAATTAAAGTTTCCTTTCGAACTTGAGTTTTTAGCCTACGATATGCTTAATGAAGCTGCAAGAAAAAATGTTAAATTAATAGAATTAAGAAAATATCTTGATCTGGCCTTTATGATGGCAAAACAACAAAAAGAACATGAGCCAAGTATTTCACCTGTTTGGACAGGCCCTAGTCTTGATAGCGGTCTAATAAAACTTAATACTTATGATACAGTAAAGTACTTAATAGAGTCTGCTGAACAAGAAATCTTTATTGTGGGGTATAGTTTTTCATTCAGGGATGAGTCGATTAAGGAACTATTGAAGAGTGTGGAACGGGCTGTAGAGAGGAACTGCCGGGTAAATATTATCGTTAATGACGTGGAAAATAATTTTAAAGAGATAATGAAACACTGGGAAATTGATAACTATCAGTTAAATGTCTATCATTGGATTGGCACGGATTCGAGTGATTATACAAGTTTACATGCCAAACTTATTATAGTAGACCAACGTAAGTTGTTATTGACATCTGCAAATTTTTCTTATCATGGTTTCCGTAAAAACATTGAAACAGGTGTGATTATAGAGAATCATGAAATTTCGAGGAATATTTGGAAACAGTACCATTCTTTAATGAAAGAGAATCAGATGAAACGAGCATATTAATAAAGTTATTTATTGAAATGATTTCGGTGAAAACCGGGATCATTTTAATTTTAATATATCTGTTATTATTTTTTTTTTGGAATTAGTTCGTGATTCTCTTGCTTGACTTTATTTGATAAAATAAGGGTGGTGGATTAACGAATAAAAAAGGAAGTATTAGTATGAGAAAACTTAAAGTGCTTGACCTATTTGCAGGCGGAGGTGGTTTTTCTACCGGATTCTTGCAATCAAAAGAAGATGATTTGAGGTTTGAAATTCACCGTGCACTTGAAATTAACGACAGTGCTTGTGATACTCTGCGCAATCATATAGGCAAAGAACGTGTCATACAAGGAGATATTACAGATAAAACTGTGAAATCCGAAGTCATAAATTCGTGTAAAGATGTAGACGTTATTATTGGAGGCCCTCCTTGCCAAACTTTTTCTTTAGCAGGACCCGCACGTTCCGGTTCAAAAGAGATGCGCGAAAAATTAAAGGATGATCCGAGAAATACTTTATATAAACATTTTTTTGAGCTGGTTTCTTCAATTAAACCTTCTTATGTAGTATTTGAAAATGTAGAAGGAATGTTATCGAAAAAAGCCGAGGATAGAAATCAATTAAATGCCAAGCAATCTCAAGTGATAGAATTGGTTTGCGATGAACTTGAATGCATAGGTTATACAACCAGAATAGAAGCAAGTCTTACTGAGCGCTTCCAAGTAGTTAATGCTGCGGATTTCGGTGTCTCCCAACATCGGAGAAGAATTATCATAATTGCTAATCGCTTAGGCGTTGACAATCCCCGATTAGTTAGTAACGTAAGGAAACACAGAGATGTGAAGAAAGCCATTGGCAAATTACCGATACGCTTGCCCAAAATAACTACTAACAGGTTGGAAATTCTTAAGAATATTGATGTAATACTAAGAAACTATGAGTATTGTCTTGAGGTGTTTTCTAGAAATTTAAGAGAGTTAGCTGAAAGATACTTTGAAGGAAATGAAAATTTGCTAATATTGTCAGAGACTGTTGAGGCCGATGTACAACGTATAAAACAAATTAAATCTGATAAGATAAATCATTTAAAGGAATTTCTGGAACGGTACAATAGCCTAGTTCTTGATTTGGGTATCAACGATAAAGATTCTTCTGACAAGCTGACATCCCATCAATCTAGGGATCATAACTTCAGAGATATCATCATTTTTATTTTAACAAAAGAAGGCAGTAATTCATCAAAGTTTATGAATCCTCTCTCTGATGATTACGATAAGTTTCTAGATAAACTGTACCCATATGCCAGAAATAAGCATAAAGATACTTATGTTAAACACAGCTGGAATAAACCTTCAAATACAATACTTGCACATATGGAGAAAGACGGATTAAAATTCATTCATCCGGATCAACCAAGAACATTTACACCTTATGAAGCTCAATTGTTACAATCTTTTCCAAAAGATTATGCATTCTATGGCGGGCGAAATGCACAATATAGACAAATTGGAAATGCGGTTCCCCCTTTACTTGGAAAAGTGATTGGAGAAGCCATACTTAAACTTGAAATGATGTAATAGTTTATAGTTAAAGTTAGCAAAGGGCAGTGTAAAGCTGTTCTTTTTTTATATTAATCTACTTGAGTAATTAAAGGATTGGCAGTTTAATGGTAAAATAGTGTATATTAAAATTATTATTAGGGGATGTAATCTTGAGTGGCTTTTTAACAGAAAATGAAATTGAACAAACAGTTGAAAGTTTAATTGATGTATATAAAATTGATAGAAGTCTATTAATTAAATTTATTGGTACAGATAAGTATATACAAATGAATAAAATGCTGAGGAATCTGAATGAAGGAATTATGGACGATTATCAACTTGTAAGGATGATAGTCATTGAGAAAGGGTTATTTTTATTTGCTGGGAGTAATGACATTGTTAGAGATTTAAGATCACAATTATTAAAACAGCTTAATAAAAATATTTTAGTACAGTTGTATGACCGAAACCCCATAAGTAATCGGAAAATTCAATCGCCAACACATATGCCCAAAGCCCTAGCAAGTAAAAGGTGGATAATGGGGGGAAGATGGGCAAGAGACTTTGTTCAGACATTGGGTTTTCCCTTAGTGTTCTCCGGTATATCTATTCCAAAGGATCACAGTACTGATCCTATACAGGATATTGAACCAAGGAAGTCAGTACCTCCACTGGTGGAGTATCAGCGAGGGTTGAAAGAAAAAATGCTTTCTGTGTTAAATAAAGAGCAGGAAAAAACAAGGTGTGTTGTTACCTTACCTACCGGTGGAGGGAAAACCAGAGTAGCGGTTGAGAGTTTCATTGATTGGATGCAGCCTCGATTCAATGAGGGGAAATATTTACTATGGATTGCCCAGGGAGAAGAGTTATGCGAGCAGGCAATTTCTTGTATTACAGATATGTGGCAAGAAAGGGAGTTTCCTGAATCATTAAGGGTTTACAGGTATTTTGGAGGAAAAACAATTAAGTATGAAAGTTTGATAGGTGGGGCTGCTATTTCTAGTATTCAACAATTGTATTCTAGGATACAAAGTAATGATGAGTCTTTAAATGAAATTTTAGCTAATTGTGGTGCTATGATAATTGATGAGGCACATCATGCTACTACAAAAAGCTATGAGATTTTATTTAATAAATGTAAAGAGCTGGCAGGTGAAGACCTTTTTCCGATTTGCGGTTTAACCGCAACACCTGGACGTAGTAATGAAGAGACAATGACTTTAGTCAACCAGTTCGAAGCTTATTTAATTTATCCATCTTTACCGGATATGAGAAGGTATGAGCTGAATCCTCTACTATATTTTAGGGAAGAAGGATATTTGGCAGAACCAATTTTCTTGCTGCATGAAGATGGAGAGGAAATAGAGGTAGCCGATTATATGGATAATGAAGATACTGATTTGAATCAGGAAATTTTGACTATTTTGGCGAATGATGAAAAAAGGAACTATCAAATTATAAAGTATATGAGATCAATACCCTTAGGTTCCTCATCTCTAGTTTATGCTTGCACGGTAGCACACGCTGAATTTCTGGCAATGATGATGAATTCTATTGGGAGAAATTCATCAGTAATATCTGCTGACACACCAAGGTCCATAAGAAGAATGCATATAGCTGCTTTCAAGAGAGGTGAGATTGAGTTCTTATTCAATTACGGAGTATTAACAACAGGTTTTGATGCTCCTAAAACAGATCATATCCTTATTTGCAGACCAACGTCCAGTATTATTCTTTATGAGCAAATGGTAGGTAGGGGGTTAAGAGGGGAAAGATTTGGTGGTACAGAATACTGCAAGGTAATAGACTTCTCCAAAAATATTAAACGACACGGTGAACCATTAGCATATGCAAGGTTCATTAAAGAATGGCAAATTAGAGAAGTTAGTAATATTAATCAAAGTGTAACAAAGAAAAAGCAACTAAATTAATCAATTTTTGAATCTTTGTTCAATCAATCCTTTTAGAATAGGGTTGATTTTTTTTGAAGTTCCCAATACCTCGCAGATTGTTATAGTGAAAATGAATTACATGAAATATTTATTGAATGGAAAGATTTTGGCACACTTGAAAATATCTTCGAAAAGCATGATTTATAAGTATATCCTAATCTCTTGCTCCACTATATAGTGCAAAAATATAGAAAGATTAGCCTAATTTATATTCGGAGAATGAAGAGAGTACTTATGTGAGAAAAGGATTGAAGAAGAAAGGAGCTTGTTTTTTGCACATTTTTTAAGATTAGTTCATCTTAGAAACTACTTTTGCTTCCTTTGCAAAGAATAGAGGTAGGGAGTTATATTGGTAGTATTGGAGAATTAAAGGAGTTAATAGATTTATCAGCACTCCTTTGTTCAACTTTTACTTGTTGAGGACTATATTAAATACGTTTATAATTGGTTTTCCTTTTTTGAAGAAATTTAGAGCTCCTCTAAAAGAACCAAAAGAAATAAATGGTTACCCTAGATACTGGAGTATCATATTAAGGGGGAGGGATACCTGATTAGTAAAGAGTTGTACACTCAGCAACAAAACCTTAATGTAAATTGGCTTAAGCAGAACTTCGAACATTATTATACAAGTTAATACCATATATGATCTAAATCTTGTAATAAAAAAATTCTAAGGATGAGAGTTTTATGGCTGGATATATTTTTAATTTAGATAGTGAAGAGTCTCTAGTATATTGTGTTGAAAATGGCATTTATGGGACGAAGTTTAAGAAAGTCCCTGATAATAAAATATGGAGAAAAGAACATGAAGGGACCTTTGCTGACTATCTTAGTATGAAAGAAGAAGATAATATCTACTTTTTTAGGGATAGGATGATTTATGGTATTGGGGAACTAATTAATATTGGACATGATTGTAAATATTTGAATTTCCCCAATGCAGACTTGCCTTTCCCAGTCGATTTTTCTGATATTAAGGATTCCATGTTAATGAACCAAACTCCGCATAATGTGAACACAAGGTGCATATGTACGTTCCATCCGTCACCTCACTTTTTCAAGAGGGGAATTGACATGGATGATGTATTGTCTTCAAAGCCTAGCAGTTTTAGAATGTTAAGGGCGTATTGGAAAACTAGTTTTATTAAAATTGATGATGAAGAAAATAAAGCATTGAAAGATATAATATTGAAAAGAAATGAAGAGTACATCGACCAACGGGAAGGTGCTTTTCACTCTATTATAGATACAATTTTTAATATAAAACAAAAGGTAAACGGAAATTACTCAATTACGTCAGAAAATTTATTGTCATTGTGCTCTGATGGCAAAGTTATAAATCATGAAATGGCAATTGAAGCAGGGATAATTGATGTAATATCACAGGGTACACCTTCCCCTTTTGGGAGTTGGGACTATGTTTCTAGGCAAGTAGTTGCGTCACCATTTAAGCCTATAGATTATATGGACAGAATGGATGTATTTGGGTATAAATTCATAAATGGCTTTGATACAATCTCCAAATACTTAATTATTGAAATTAAAAAAGGTCCCGGAACATCTGATGCTATTGACCAAATTATGAAGTATGTTGATTGGGTCAATCAAGAATATTCTTATGGAGATTATTCAATGGTAAATGCTTTTCTAGTTTGTTCCGGTTTTTCAAAAGAGGTTATAGAATATAAAAACAAGGTCTGTAAAAGGAACTATATTAAAGGGAGAAGACCTGCAATTTCAGATGAGTGGTCAAATGTAAGATTAATTAAATATGAGTTCGATTCATCTGAGAAAAAATTACGGTTTGATGAAATAAAGTGAAGAAAGAAGGCATCCTTATTCATAACCCTAATTATGTGAAGAGTGGAATTATAAAAATACATAAAAACGAACAGAGGTTAAGCCTAAGTCGAGTATGGAAATATTGTGGATTTGTAAGACTAACAATATTTATAGTTGGAAGGAGTAAATAATTCTAAGAAATAAAAAAAGAATATCTAGGTTGTCCTTTTTGTTTACCGGAAAAGAGAAGGAAGAAATGGACGCTACCTAATGAATATAATAAAGAATAAATCTTAATATTAGTTGCCAGAGGTAGGTACACCTCTGGTTTCTTTTGGTTGAGCTAACTTACCTGCGTTGAAAAATGTTTAATTATGGTATAATTTACAAAGGATTTAACACTTTTTAAAATGTAACGGTTAAAAATAATCGACAACTGATTAAGGGAGGTATCACTTTGAGTGGAAAGAGGTATACCCGGGAGACAATCCAGGTTCCAGAGCTTGAACCTGTGAACCGTTCACGAGAATATAACTTATATGAAGAATCTCTAAGAAATAAAGTAGTTTATGAATACCTGTTCAATTCTGAAAGCCACCGCGGGCTTGATGAGCGTGTGTTAGGTTTAGACGCTGATGAAAGCCGTGGCTACCAAGCTATGGGAATCTTACATTACATTGGCTTGAAAGGAAAGCACAAAGGTATTTTTAAGGAGCTTAGTATTAAGCAGGCAATAGAGTTGTTGGAGAGGCAGCAATCTAATTTCAGTTTAGTGGTCCAGAGCCTTAATAGTATTAATAGCCAGGTAAATAACAATGATAGATTAGTGGACTTAATTAGAGCAGATATTGATTCTGAAGTGGCTGAAGAAGATTCTTATTATAAAGATGGTGCAGTTAAAGTGTATTACGGAAAGAGGTATGAACGCAAACCGGAGAACAGAAGATAAGCAATAGAGTTGCATGGAATAACCTGTATTGCGTGTGGATTCAACTTTGAAAAAGTTTATGGTGAGAGAGGGAAGAATTATATAGAGGTTCATCATGTTACCCCATTAAGTACCATAGGAGAAGAGGTTATTGTTGACCCAAATGAAGATTTGGTTCCTGTATGTTCTAATTGTCATAGGATGATACATAGAGAGAAAGATTACGTATTAACAATTCAAGAGTTAAAAGCCCTTATAAATAACATAAAGAAAGAAGACTATTAAAATATCTAGAAGTAAAAAGGAGTTGTGGAAATGAGTAAACTAAATAAAGAATTACTAACTACTGGGGTTAATAAACAGAACGAAAATGTGAGATGGGGACTATTTGAAGCTTATAATAAGACGGATGCTCATACCAATTTGAGGCTAGATTATCTCAGTATGGATGTTGACCATATAATCCCTGAAAGTTGGTTTGATAATAGAGATAAGTATGGGCAAGAACTTAACGAGCTTTTAGACAAATGCGAACTTCCTCGTGATATTCATAAAAACAGCATATATAATTTAGTCCCTACTCATCGAAAACACAATGTTACAAAAGGAAATAAGATTGATAGGGGATTTGCTTTACATCTGTTAACTAAGTCGAAAGAGAAAGCGGAGAAAGTCAAAAAGAACATTGATTCTTTTCAGGTTGCAAGAAATTTAGAACTTTCACTTTCAAAAATAAAAGCAACTAGTCAACTTTCCCCTGAAGATGTCTTTGATTTTTTGACAAACGATCAGCAAAGCATTGAGGTTGTAAGAGAAGTAAATGAAAAGGATTACAAATATAAAAATTTAAATCAAACCTTCATGCTTTATGGATACCTACCAAATATAAATAATTATGGAAGTTGTATTCTTTCCTTTCATTCATTAAAAATAAGAGGATGCCTTATAGAGTTTAGTCATAGTGAAGTAGTGAATTTAATATGTTTGGATCTTATTAATAAAGTTGATATGAAAGATAGAAGTCTTATTGAAAATCATGATACTTTAAGAAATATCTATTCCATAAAACTTAAAAACCTTCAACTCTCATTTGGTGAAGATGAACTAAGAGAAATATGTGAGGCATTTGATGATTTTGCACAGATATATTTGAAGAAATTAAGAGAGAGAGAAGAGTTGTTAGAGACCACAACCTTTGATTTGGCAACTTCAAACTATGGTTATAGGTTGTTGAAGGTATCTAAGGATATTTGGAAAGCAATGATTAAATTTACAAAACAACATGACTATGATTTAGGAAGTTCAGATTGGCATGTTTTTTCCGGGAACGATTTCATGATTCGAATCGATAGTAAAAGTAACAGTGGTAAATACAGTGAAGGTATTCATTCTGTTATTATTCCAGAACAAGAAAATAAGAATCTCTTTAATCTTCTAGAAGAAGACGATATGGTTTGGTTGACTTGGCAACTCCCTACAAAAATAAACCTTAAAACGGATATATCTGAGCAAATTAACGAGAGGAAAATTTGGAATGCAAGAATAACTCATGATTGGTTGATCGATGAATTAATTCCACAACTAGAGAAAGAAAGACTAATAAGTGCGGATGAATCAAATTTATTTAAAAGAAGATTAGGTGGAATGCCAACAAATCCGAAAGAATTATCGGAAAATGTTGAGAGACTTCAAAGATATTTCTCTGGCATTTATTATGATAATATGACTCTCCTTGAAGAACATGAAATAAATAGTTTATTAAAGGCAATACATGAAACCCTACTTTACTCTGATAAAGGTAATTCAGAGAGTTATCTAAGAGAAAAGTTAACCCCCTTGAAATTAGGGTTGACCGACAGTGATAACAAACAACAAATAATAATGAAGATTAACCAAAACTTGGGGCAACTAGAAGAGCAAAGCCTTTCTTATGGAAAGGTTGCTCACCTCCTTAAACTTATTGTTTTCTTCTCTGATGAAAAAACTTCAAGATTAAATAAAACTGAAGTGAAAAAAGTTTACAATTTATTGAAGAGTTTTTTTGATAGAGAGGCAGCCTTAAATAGTATAGAGAGAACGTTAAAAGATTAATAATGTAGTACTTCCTTGGTTACTCAAACGCTTACCTAGTTAAAGATATCTAAGAGAAAGGAAGTAGAAGATGAACTATTTGATTAATGAAATTGTTATTTCCGATGAAAAGTACAATAAGTATCAAGTCAGTACGAGTCAAGGTGATAAAAAAATCCAAAATCTTTCAAAAATAAACATCTTTGTAGGCTCGAACAATTCTGGGAAAAGCCGAATGTTACGATACTTATTCACTGAAACTCCGGCTGTATTTACACCTAGCGATATTAGTCTTCAAGGGCTCAACTCAATTTTAAGATATTTTAAAGACGAAGTGAGGACATGTATAACAAGCAAAAGAATAGTAGATTACGATAGTATTTTAGAGAGTGTATCACGTCTGGAAGAATTAGGTTATATAGTAGAAGATGAGGATTACTTATCGGACTTGTTTAAGTTAATTAAAAAATTAGAGAATATAAGCGGGCACAATAGTATTACAAGTCAGGGAACAACTTTTAGTAGTTTCGATTATGATAGCCTGAATAAAGAATTAAGAGATATAGCTCAAAGGACATCAAATGGGTTAGAGGATATTTACTCAGTAGAAAAATACTCTTTTCATAGAGTGTATATACCTACTTTACGAGGATTAAGAACTTTAGATGGAAATCGCAATCATTATCTAGATAGAACAAAGTCCGACTACTTTGGGAGCCAGGAGCATGTAGATGTATTCACAGGTTTAGAACTATATGAAGATATAAAAAAATTATTGTTAGGTAGTCTAGATGACAGGGAAAAAATTGCTGAGTTTCAGGAATTTTTAGGGAGAGTGTTTTTTGCAGGAGAACAAATTACTTTGGTTCCTTCTATAAATTCTGATGTATTAAATGTAAAGATTGGTGAGGAGAGGGAGCAACCTATTCACAAACTAGGGGATGGGATACAATCAATAATTATTTTGACATTTCCTATTTTTAAGTATAGAGATAAGAATGTATTGATGTTTATAGAAGAGCCGGAACTTTACTTACATCCTGGGTTACAACGCAAATTGATAGAAACAATGGTAAGTGAAGTTGGCGATAGTGTTCAATACTTTATTACAACTCATTCCAATCACTTTTTAGATTTAACTTTAGATATAGAGCAAATTTCAATATACTCCTTTGACAAAGAACTAGAAGACACCGGACAAAAAGAAAAAGATGCTAAATTTTATATGGACAACGTCAGTAATGAAGACAATAACGTTTTAGAAATGTTAGGTGTTAGGAACTCCTCGGTATTTTTATCAAATTGTACAATTTGGGTGGAAGGAATAACAGATAGGTATTATCTTAGACACTTTCTTCAAATTTATATTGACTCTATAGATGATAATATAGATGTAAAAGAAGATTTTCATTTTTCTTTTGTTGAGTATAGTGGCAATAACATTACCCATTGGTCTTTCCTGGATGACGAGGAGACAGAAGCAGAATCTCCTTATTCTTCAATGAACGTGGAAAAGCTCTGTAGAAAGTTACTTTTGATTACAGATAAAGATAGTGAGCGTAAATTATCACGCCAACAAAAGCTTGAGGAGAAATTAGGTGAAAGTTATTATTGTCTTAACTGTAAGGAGATAGAAAATATACTACCTAAGACTGTATTATTGAAAGTTATTGCTGACTATGAAAATGTTTGTCCTGAAGAATTGCAGTTTAGCACTGACTTCAGTGAGTTGACATATCAAGATCAATACTTAGGTAAATTTATAGATGATAATTTAATAAATAAAAGGAGAAGAGGTAATTATGGCTCTGACTCTGGTACAATAAGTAGTAAATTATCCTTCTGTAAGAAAGCAATTTTACACACCAAGGGAATAGATGACCTTAGTGAAGAGGCTAATGAGCTATGCGCCAAGATTTATCAATTTATTAAAGATAATAATTAAGTTTAAATATTATTCTTCTCAAAAGATAGTGCTTGAATGCACTTTATTTTTCTTAACCACAGATAAATCAAACTCAAGAGTTACCTGATTAGGGGATAAACTTTGCTTAGGTTTTTTTGAAGAATATTGATTGTATCTACTAAGTCACATAACATACTGTCAACTGCATCAATAGATAAGCTAATTACTTCATTTCCTCTCAAACCAAAACTATATAGTGTATTTTGATTTTATCTCTGTGTAGAAACAGAAGTATGGATGCCACCTATAATTTACAGCATTGCCTCCTGATTATCAATGTGCACCAAGTGGAATGTTAAAGTTTTTTTCTCAAGTTTTCATATATGGTATTTGCCTTGAAATTTTTCACATAACATACTGGTTCTACTCTACTATATGCATTAGTTGAGGATAAGTAATATTCTGGTTTGCGATTCCAAAAGACTATAAAGACTATAAGCCTAATTCCCTTATTTTAATTAAAGGGATTAGGCTTTAAATATTTTAAATTATTTTGGTAAAAGAGTTTGCAAAACGTAATAAAGATACATTGGCTGTAATTACACCTATGAATAATTTAGTGGAAATTTACTTGTTACTATATTTTCACTAAAGTATTACTTGATTTTTTTTGATATAATGAGGGCTTATATTAATGTTATAGTCATTTATATATTTAATGTAAAAAAGTTGATCTATTTTAGATTTTTTTGTATAATAAATTTAAGTAACTAATCGAAAGGATGTTCGGTCTTAATGAATGTAATTGAATTATTTGCCGGTGTAGGTGGTTTTCGCATTGGGCTAGAGGCCGTAAGTGGATTTCAGGTTGTATGGGGAAATCAATGGGAACCGTCTAAGAAAATACAACATGCCTTTGATTGTTATTCTCGTCAATTTCATAATAACGGAGTACATTCAAATGAAGATGTATCAACTGTAGATACAAATATTTTTAATGGAAAAGAAATAGATTTAATTGTTGGTGGGTTTCCTTGTCAGGATTATTCTGTAGCAAGAAGCCTCAGCGGTGAAAAAGGCATACAAGGAAAAAAGGGTGTGCTCTTTTGGGAGATTGTTCGATTCGTAAAAGAAACAAGCCCAAAGTACATTTTATTGGAAAATGTTGATCGTCTCTTAAAGTCTCCTTCTAAACAACGTGGTCGGGATTTTTCTATTATGTTAGCTAGTCTAAGGGATTTGGATTATACTGTTGAATGGCGCGTTGTTAATGCTGCAGAGTATGGACAAGCCCAAAGAAGAAGAAGAGTTTTTATTTTTGCTACCAAAAATCAAACACCATATGTTATAAATAATAGAAATCGTACCGAAAGTGATATGTTACATGATGCAGGCTTCTTTGCTAAAGCTTTCCCTGTTAAAAGTGAAATTAGCAAAAAGAAAAAGCCACAATCATTTATTATGAAGAAAGACCTTGTTGAGATTTCAGATGAAGTTTCAATGAATTATTACAATGCAGGAATAATGAGGGATGGTCTGGTCTATACAGAAGAAGTATCTCCTAGTGAAGAAAAACCTGTAGTACTTGGAGAAATCCTAGAATCCAATGTGGATGAAAAATATTATCTATCAGAGGCAGCTATAGAAAAGTTTGAATACTTAAAAGGACCTAAAAGAATTGAAAGAACATCTGCCACAGGTCATCAATATACTTTTTCAGAGGGTGGAATGTCTTTTCCAGAACCATTAGACAAACCTGGAAGAACTATGTTAACTAGTGAAGGAACAGTTAATAGAAGTACTCATGTTGTAGAAGATCCCTTAACAAAAAGATTGAGAGTATTGACACCAGTAGAATGTGAACGACTAAATGGATTCCCCGATAATTGGACTGAAGGCATGACAGAAAGAATGAGATACTTCTGTATGGGAAATGCCCTAGTAGTAGGACTAATAGAACGAATGGGCAAAAGGATAATTGAAATTGAAAGTGAAAATAGTCGTGGTCGCCAAGAAGAGTTGGATTTGGTATTTAAAGATTAAAAAACTGAGAGCCTGTGTGCTCCCAGTTTTTTTATTTATCCAAGATACTTAATACGTACTGTTTATCTAGCCAATAACACAGCTTTGTAATATATTGACCATCGGGCAGTTTTACTTTATCCTTACTATCTTTAGCCTTTGGTCGAACATGACAAAGGTTGTTAAATTTAGGACCAGGAAGATTATTATAAGTTTTACTCCCTTTAATAGTTAACTTTACCCCGTCTCTTAAAACATCGCCAATTTCATTCCATAACCCGTATAATTCTTCTTCAATTGTTTTTTGCGGCATATTCCACAATTTAATTCCTTCGAAATATGGGATTCTCTTTACTTTTGGCTGGTGCTCTTCGGTATAACGAAATACTAGAAAAAGAAACTTTTGTTCTGCAAATAACTCGTAAAGTTCACTCTTTTCCCAATCCTCGTGTAAAAATGTATTGAAATTTATGTTTTTAAAGGACATATGTTCCCTTAAACTTCCGTTAGGTTCTAGGCTAACAGTTTTAAAAGTGATGTTTGCTTTCGCGAACTCTTCAATATCAGAAAGGTTATTTTTCTTAACCCCGAGCAGCTTTGTCATAATATGAGGCACCATTGATTTGTTTCTGGAATTATAAGGTATGCCTACTTCGCGACAAAGTTGATCAATTCTCTTTCCGTAGTGAGGCTTGAAACGTTCATCTAATATTTGCTCTAAAGTTTTCTCTTTTAATTCCTGGTTGGTAGAAAGACTTTCTAAATGCTCTGGTGTTAATTGCTTACGAATAATTCCTGTCATATAAGATGCCTTTAAGGAAAAGGCACGTTGTTTTGCTTTTAATGGAGAGAAAGGCTGTTTTCGAACGGAATCCTTATTTGCACCTTTTGTGCATGCAGAGAGATACATGGTATCAGCTTCAGAAATTAAGTGAGCTTCGCCATTTTTAATTTTAGTTACTATTATCTCCCAGTCTCTTTGGATTACAGCCAAGTCTTCTTCAGAGAACTCGTTTAAAAATACTTTTAAAATCCTATAATCCCCTAAACTTTGTTCCTTCTCATATTGATAAAGCATAATTAACATTCTATTAGCTTTTGTATAAAAGGAAGACGTTTCAAAGGTTAATTCAAACTCTTTCATATAATCAATAATATTTAATACTAATCGTTCTTTTGACGAAAGGGTTCCGTTCTTATTTTTCTTAATAGGAGTTACTTTTAATTCAACACCCAGTTCTACAAAGTCAGGCTCCGCGATTGAATTAACAGAGTAACCAAAGAAACTCTCTTCAATAATATGCCCTAAAGTTCCTTTAGATTTGATTTTTTTTATCCGTCCGGTATTATCTAATTCCCCGAAAGTTTTACCTTCCGCTTGATACGCTTTGTCCATTAGTTCATCTATCGTTTCGTATTTCATCAGCAATGCTCCTAAACAATAATATTTATAGCCTATAATAGTATTTTAGCAAAGGATAGTTAATCTCTGCATGATTATTAGTATTTTTTTACAAACAATCTTTGATAGAATAGAAATATAGACTACCCTCTGCTGGAGGACCTCGAAAACAATAAATATATTACAATACTCAAATATGGTGGTGAAGATATGTCCAATTATCAAGTCAATAACACAAACATTAATGCGTTAGTAAGTTGGATTGAACAAGGGATTGTAGCTATTCCAGAAATCCAGCGTCCTTTTGTATGGAAGCCTTCTAAAGTAAGGGACTTGTTAGATTCGCTATATAATGATTATCCAGTTGGTTATATAATTACGTGGCAAAATCCAGATGCTAGACTCAAGGATGGTACAGTGTCACATGGGAAGAAAATTTTGATTGATGGACAGCAACGGGTAACTGCCATAATGGCTGCAGTGTCGGGCAAAGAGGTTGTCACAAAAGAATATAGTAAAAGAAGGATTAAAATTGCATTTAATCCTATGGAACAAGCATTTGAAGTGCAAAATCCAGCTATACTGAAAGATAAGAGATGGATACCAGATATATCTGAAGTATTTGACCAAGGGTTTGATACATTTGGATTTATTCATCAGTATTGTAAGGCGAATCCTGAAATAAGTAATAATAAACTCAATGAAATTTTACAGAAGTTAACGAGTATGAAGTATAGCTCCATAGGTGTTATTGAACTTGCTCATACTTTGGACATTGAGGTTGTGACAGAAATTTTTATAAGGATAAATTCTGCTGGAGTTACACTAAGTCAAGCAGACTTTGCAATGTCTAAAGTATCCGTTAATGATGTACATAATGGACCTTTAATTCGTAAAACAATAGATTATTTTTGCCATTTAATTAAGAGTCCTGCAATTTACGACAACATTGTACACAATGATCAAGAGTTTGCTGAAACAGATAACTTTAACAAGATTAGGTGGCTTAAAGGGTACAATACAAATATTTATGAACCAAGTTATTCTGACCTCTTAAGGGTTGCATTTACGTTTAAATTCCTTAGAGGGAGACTTTCCAATCTAGTAAGTTTATTGTCTGGACGGGACTTTGAAACAAGAGAATATAAAGAAGATATTGTAAAAGACTCTTTCGAAAGACTTCATGATGGGGTACTGAAGTTTATAAGTGAAACTAACTTTAAACGGTTTATTATGATTCTGAAATCGGCGGGTGTCATAAATGCAAAGCTTGTACGTTCTCAAAATGCTTTAAATTTTGCCTATGCCTTGTTCTTGCTATTGAGAGAAAAGAAGGTAAATGACTCAACCATAAATAAAGTGGTAAGAAAATGGTTGGTGGCATCCTTATTGACGGAACGTTATTCAGGTTCGCCCGAATCTATGTTTGATTTCGACATAAAACGTTTTAATTCATCGGAGAATCCAATGGACTATGTAACAAAGGTGGAAGCTGGGGAATTATCACAAGCATATTGGGACAATATCCTGCCAGCTAATTTAGATACTTCTGTAACTAGTAGTCCTTACTTTAATCTATTTGTTATGTCACAGATTTACGATAAAGATAATGCTTTTCTATCAAAATCCATTACAGTTCAACAGTTGATTGAAGAAAGAGGAGATGTTCACCACGTCTTCCCTAAAAAATATTTACAGAACAATGGATTTAATAATACTAGGCAGTACAACCAAATTGCAAATTACGCTTACACCGAACAAGTAGTGAATTTAGCAGTCAAAGCTCAATCACCAAAGGACTACATGGAAACAGTCATAAAACAGATTGAGAATGATAGCAAAAAGATAGGTGAGATTGATAACTGGGATTATTTAACGCGTAATTTGGAAATGAACTGTATTCCGGATTCAATCTTTAATTTGAATCATAGTAACTATGAAGAATTCTTACAACAAAGAAGGTCACTTATGGCGAAAAAAATTGGTGATTATTATAGTAAACTTTAACAACTAAGAACGGTATTCAACTTAAATTTAAAGAATACCGTTCTAAACTTTATCAGTTTATCGGAGGTACCGCCAATGCCCACTTACAACAAACTAGTCCGAGACAAAATACCACAAATTATTGAAGAGTCAGGAAAGAAGTACACATCAGAAATATTAAATGACCATGATTACATAAAATACCTCAAACTTAAAAGCTATGAGGAACTGGACGAATACTGTGCATCCCAATCAAACGAGGAAGCAGTGGAGGAACTAGCCGACTTACTAGAAGTTATCCATGCTCTAGCAACACATCATGGTTTTTCTATGGAAGAAGTAGAGGAAGTTCGAAAAGAAAAAGCGAATAAGCGCGGTGGATTCCAAGAGAAGATATTTTTAGTAGAAGTTGAGGATGGTAAGCAGGATGAATCTTGAAGAAATAAAAAACTCTATTAGTAACCTAACCATTTGGAAAAAGGGGAACCAAAGAGCTCCACATAAACCTTTACTGTTATTGTATGCATTGGGACAACTGCAGAAGGGCAATCCAAGGTTCTTACCTTATGAGCAAGCGGGGCAGGATTTAAAGCAGTTGTTAGTAGATTTTGGACCTATCCGGAAGTCATATCATCCTGAGGAACCGTTTGTTAGACTTTCGAGAGATGGCATTTGGGAATTAGACAAGCCTGTTAACCTATCAAGCCCAAATAATAGAAAGTTGATTGAAGAAGCTGTTGCAGGCGGCTTTATTCCGGAGGTTTATAAGACTTTAAAAGATAATATAAATCTTATCCCAGAGCTTGCACAGATAATTCTTGAACAGCATTTTCCTGCTTCCATCCATGATGATATTTTGAGTGCGGTAGGATTGGATTTTTCTTTTACTAATACAAAAAAGAGAAAACGAGATTCGAAGTTCAGAGATAAGATACTTAGAGCTTACGGATATAGCTGTGCTGTTTGTGGGTTCAATGTTCGGCTGGCGCATACGTTGGTAGGAGTAGAAGCAGCACATATCAAGTGGCACCAAGCTGGAGGTCCAGATGTAGAGGAAAATGGCATTGCCCTATGCTCCCTGCATCATAAGCTTTTTGACAGAGGTGTGTTTACCATTAACAATAATCGCCGAATGATTGTATCCCAGGATGCGCATGGGACAAATGGATTTGATGAATGGTTAATGAGATACCACGGGAATGAGATATTGAATCCAATTGAGACAAGCTACTACCCGAAGGATGATTTTATTTACTGGCATGTGAAGGAAGTATTTAAGGGGCCGGAGAGGTATATAATCAATTAGTTCATAGGGAAAAAAGCTACGTGAGAATGATAGGATAAGAATATGTTAAGTCTCAAATCGAGATAAAGAGAAGGGGAAATTATGAAATCACTTAAAAGAATGCTTTATGAATTAACTATGGATAAAGATTTTGTGGCATTAAAGTTTCTTATTGATCGACCGAATGTTTTTCATGTAGCAGGGGCTACCCATTTGGAGACTTGGCATTCGAGATTTTTGTCTTGGTTATTAGATCCTACAGAAAGACATAGGCTTGGCTATTATCCTTTTCAAAGGTTTTTGATGGCAGTGGCGGACTCGGCAGATGCAGACATGGATGAAATAACCGATATTGCCATGCTAAATGTAAAGCAGTTTAGAGACCCAGAGGTAGTAGCTGAAAAAAATATTAATAAGCTAAACATCATGGAGCAGGATGCACTGGAGGAAACAGCAGGTAAGGATGATAAAGGAAGATTAGATGTATTTTTTAAGGTGAATATCGTGGATGAAACAAATCCCAACCAAGTCCAAAAGTTAGTTCTCGCGGTAGAGCAAAAGGTGTATGCAAGAGTGGATATAAAACAGTGCAACAAATACTTGCGGAAATTCGAAGATACCTATAAGGATGAGCAGTTTTTGTTGGTTGGTTTAGTTCCAAAGAGTCAAATCAAGGAAAGTAATGAAGAAACATTTGGAAGCTCCGAGTGGATTGGAATGGACTATCAGCAATTAGTGGACATTGTCTTAATGCCATGCCTTGAAAATCCAGATTTAAATGCTTTCGCAAAACCGATTATCCAGCAGTATTTGGATGCTTTACGTATGCCCTATAAAGGGAAACGTGAAAAATTAGCCACTATCGAAGAAGAACGAGTCTTGGTCCGTTCTTTATATGACCGCTTTGAAGATGTATTTAAAGCCATCACGAAAATAGCAGCGGAAGACGAAAGTGAAGAAAGAAACTATGTGAAAAACGTTGTAAATGATACCTATGGTGAAGTGTTTAGAACCATCAAGTGGATACTAGATGAAGAGAATGATATAGAAGAGACATGGAATTTTGTTAATCCGTTTCAAAGGAACATCTATAAAAGGTGGGAGGAACTTAGAGTCATTGTGAAATATAATAGTGAAGAATTTACTATTGTTGTAGACAATGTCCCAGACCTCTTCAAAAGAACATTATGCTGGATGGAAGAACAAAACCTACCGCTCCGACAAAAAGTTGAAGAAGGCATTATTCTAGGTGGAGGCAGCAGAGGAAAACGATTTGCTATCGCATTCCAACCTATCCATAAGGACAGAAAGAAATTTGCTTCCATGCATACCTATGAATCGATTCATACAGGTGAGACCTACTACATAGAGACGAAGATTAACCCTCATAGCGCGATGAAGACAATTGCGAAGGTATTGAGAGAGTTAGGTGTTGGAGTGGGGACGCCGTTGCTGGAGGAGGAAGTATTGGTTTAGAAACCTTCTGACATGAAACAACATAAAAAAAGATATAACAATTCTCTTTGAAGTACTGGATGTTAAATCTAGTACTTCTTTGCTTTATATTTATTCAAGTACGCAACAGAGGTTTAGCTATAATTTTGTGGTGGACAAGAGTCGGAAGAATTTAGTAAATAAATAGTGTATGGAAGAGTAAAAAATGTGAAAAATTATTTTTTTAGGAAAAAGAAGGGAACTTATCCTTTTTTGTCGAAAGTAATAAAAAAAAGGAGGTAGAGTATGTGGTCAACTAATGTAGATGTTATCATACCGGATGAATTATTAAATAAAATGGAAATACATGGAACTATGGTTAGTCCAAATAAACCGGATGTTGGGGTCCTTATTTTAACTAAAGGATTTAATCGATTCTCACGGGAGATTGTTATAAGAGTGTATCGCTTACAGAGAGATAAATTAACTAACAAATATACAATTTATTTAGAACTTCAAGCCTTTGCATTTTCTAACTATATGCAGGCAAAAGAGTTTTTGGCCAATTTACCAAATATGACAGCACTTGAAATGCTAATGATGCTATATTCTGGACCTCAAAATTTAGCCCCTCAACATTAATAATTCTTACTTATTATAAATTTCAGTGGCTGATCTTAATTAGATTGGTTGAGACAATTAAATCACTTTTTGGAAAAGTAACAGCGTCTCTTTTCATCCAAAAGCCTATTTGTTCAAACAAGAGGAAGAAGAAAACCTTATTGTTGGCTCATCCAATCTATCAAGATCGGCTTTAACTACTGGGGTGGAGTGTTTCTCTAACAGATGCTTGGGGATGGAAGGTAATAGGGTGGTAGTTGATAGTGCGGATCTTACGAATTGAGTAAGGTCTGCTTTTATTATTTTTAGATAGTGTCTCACGAGCTTATGATGATTTGTTTTTAAAAGGGTCAATCAATCGATTTTAAATGCACTTAAAATATCGGACATATAAATTCAATAGGTTTATTCTATCTAATAAAAACGCTGCAATCATATTTTAACGATTGCAGCGTTTTGAATTATTTTACTTATTACGCAGAAATTTCTTCGCTGGCACGTTTATTTCCTTTATAGATAAAATAAAGAGCAATGATCATAAATAGTAATGCAAAATAACGTTTCATATCTAAAGGAATGACTAAACTATTAAACCACCCGAAATTGTCAATAACAATGCCGATTACAAGCTGACCAATGATAACGGTAATATTGGTTGCAATAACCCCAATTTTAGGAACAGCGGCAATAATAAAAAGTAAAAACATTACACCCAAAAATACGGCGCTCAACTGCCATTTAGGTACCTCTAAAATGGCAAACACGTTTCCATTACCCAAAAAAAGAATTAAAATGGCGAGAAACATTGTCCCAGTTAGAAACGTTAACAGTGTCGTTTCGATTGTTCCTGCCCTGCGACTGAATGTCCCATTAATAGCTGACTGTGCGCTTAATGTGATACCACCTAAAAAGGTGAATAGAACCATTAATATACTCATTCTTAGACCTCCTAGTAAACTAAAACAAGTGCAATAATCATTGAGATTATAGCTAATATTTTTTCTTTATTGATACTAGATTTCTTACTTCCAAGCCAACCATAATGTTCAATCACCATACTCATTCCTAATTGACCAATAATTACTGCAACCATCGTTATTCCGACACCAACAAATGGAACACTAATCACAATAGATGTTAAATAAACAACCCCCAAGACACCACCAAGTAATGTCCATTTAGGTGCCTTAACGGCATAGGAAAGCTTACCTTTTCCAAAGAAAAGCCATAATAATCCAAGGATAATTGAACCCACAAAGAAGTTATAAAAACTTGTTTCGAGCTTTCCAATCGTTTTCCCTAATTCACCGTAAATAGCTCCTTCAAAACTAAGCGCTGCCCCTGCTAATAACGCTAATATATATGAAATGTAACGCATTTAATGAATACCTCCCGAGTTCCTTATTTCTAAATATCTAGAATAATCGATATATATAATTATATAAAAAACAGAAATCAACCAACTCAGATTTCTGTTTTAAGATAGTCTGCAAACTGACGAATGGCTTCTTCGTTTCTTCGATAATACGTCCACTGACCATAACGCACAGACTCAAGAAGACCAGCTTTCTGCATCATATTTAAGTAGTGAGATACCGTAGATTGAGAAGCTTCGGCTTTTTCTTGAATGTCTCCTACACATACTCCCCCTTTATAACTTACCTCCTTTGGCAGGTGAGCGCCTTGTTTAGGAAAATGCTTCTCTGGTTCCTTCAGCCACAGTAAAATGTTAAGTCTAGTATTGTTTGATAACGCCTTAAATACATCGATTGGTTCCATAGCTCCCATTATATCGACTTTTTCCGATATGTCAATTAGTGTGGGTCAAGGGGACAGGTCCATCGTCCCAGCCACTATTTTAACTACCTAAATTCAGTCACACCGTCCCAAACGGATCAGTTATTGTTAAGTAGTAGAAATTACTGCTCAATAAACTAACCCTTTATGATGATTCTACGAAAGCATCGACATTAGAACTCTTACAGAAATACCTTTGTTTACAGAGAAATATGAAAAGGTTACACGAAATATTTTCAAATAATTAAAATAATTCGAAACTAAACTTCCGATAGTACGTATTTATTAAGAAGGGGGAATAGCTTTGAAAAAAAATTACGAAAAAAAACATTACTTTATGGTGAGTGCAATCGCCTTATTCGTTTTATCTCCATTAATTATCTGGTTACTTCCGTATATTCTTCAAAGAGCTTCTTTGGATATGATTTCTGTCTGGGTTGTAGAAACACCTAAGATAACCTATTGGTACTTTGGAATAGCTTGGTTGTTTCTCATGGTAGGCTCCATTGCATCTTACTTTTTTTACAAACAAAAAATCCTTATAATTATAGGTTGCCTGGTTGTGGCAATTGCTTTTATGTTCATTGGGTTAAAACCAATTAATGTGATGAGTACTGCTGGGTTTACCTTTGTTGATGGACCTTTCGAAGACGAAATCAAATACAGTTGGGAGGATATAGAAAAGGTATACTTAGTTATCAACGAAGAAACAAGGGAACAAAGTTTGGAGTTCCATTATAAAGATAATCATATTTTCGTCGTTGACAACAACAGCGAAGTTCAAAGTATGCGTTCGATGCTCTTAGAGTTAAAAGACACGTATGGGTTCTCATTTACAACAAAGGAATAACAAATTATAAAGCAGAGGAATTTACCTTTCCGCTGCTTTTTTATATGAAAAACACCGCATTACGGTAATCAACAGCGGCGATCTGTGTTTCTTTGTTATTTCCGCAAAATCTTATTAAGGGCTTTTCCTTTTGCTAACTCATCGATCAGTTTGTCCAAATAGCGAATTTCCTGCATAGTTGGTTCTTCGATATCTTCCACTCGGACACCACAGACTACACCTTTGATCAAAGCCCTCGAAGGATTTAGTTGGGGAGCTTCCGCAAAGAAGGTTTCAAAGTCTGTCTGTTTTTCCAGTTGTGCTTCTAACTCTTCCTGGTTATATCCTGTCAACCAATGGATAATTTGATCGACTTCTGCTTTGGTACGTCCTTTTTTCTCCGCCTTCGTAACATAATGGGGATAGACACTTGTGACACTCATTGTATAGATCTTATGTTTGGCCATGATACACGCTCCCTTATAGGGTTTTCTTTATTATAGTACGAAAAATATATGGGTTCAAACGAAGTACCCGTAGAATGCTTTTATTTGTGCAAACAGAACAAAATAATAAAAATTTCATTAAAATTAATAAATATTTATTGTAAATCAATAAATAATATATTAAAATCAAAATCAGAATAAACATGTGAGGTGCTTTATATGGAAAAAGTTACAACGTTGTTTTTAAAAATAGCGGTTATTTTTTTAGGAGTCCCGGTTCTTGCTCTGTGCATCTTTTTGGTGCCTGAGATGGCCAATCTTATAGCAAAAGTACTACCAGAGTATGCGGTTTTAAAATATTTCGTTTTCATCGTTTTCGAAGCATCAGCTATACCTTATTACTTTGCTTTGTATCAGGCGTTCAAACTCCTTCGTTACATTGACAAAAATAAAGCTTTCTCTGATTTATCTGTAAAAGCTTTAAAGAAAATCAAATATTGTGCAATCACAATCAGTATGTTGCATGTACTAGCTTTGCCACTCTTCTATATCTTTGCGGAAGTAGACGACGCACCAGGAGTTATCTTTGTCGGATTGGTTGTTCCTTTTGCTTCGATGGTTATCGCAGTCTTTGCGGCAGTTCTCCAGAAACTATTAAAAGAAGCAATTGATATAAAATCAGAGAATGAATTAACGGTCTGAGGTGAATTCAATGGCAATTATAATCAATATTGATGTGATGTTAGCAAAGAGGAAAATGAGCGTAACAGAGCTTTCGGCGAGGGTTGAGATAACGATGGCTAACCTTTCTATATTGAAAAATGGAAAGGCAAAAGCAATTCGATTATCCACCTTAGAGGCAATATGTAAGGCTTTAGAGTGTCAGCCAGGGGATATTTTAGAATACAAAAGTGACGAAGACAGTTAAACATTGTGGAAGAAATAACAATTAATAAGGGAGGTATAACGATGGAACTTAACAATTCGATAATTGAAAACATTGCTAACCCTCATGAACTAGAGAGAATGTATAGAAAAGACCCAGAAACTTTTAAGAAGTCAATCTTGCAGGTATGGGAACAAAATCCTGATTCTCAGGTCCTTGGCGTTTGGTATGAAAGATTGTATTTCAAGGAGAAAGCAAATACAGAAAGATCTTCCTTGCTTCAAAAAAAATTCATATTCATGGGCATTTTATCTATTCTGGCAGGAATATGTACCAGGATCATTTTCCATTTTGTCGAACAGGAAGTAATTGCTCCAATTAATCTGGCCTTTGGTATAACTCCCTTTATTGCTGCCTATTTTGTTTACAAGAATACTCCGAAAAAAAGTGTTATTTATTCCCTTGTAGCGTTGTTCCTATTCTCTGGGGTTTATCTTAATATGTTGCCTTTAAATTATAAAGACAGTATTATCCTTGCTTATTTACACTTTCCCATATTCTTATGGATATTATTAGGGCTCGCATTTACAGGAAATGAATATTCAAAAGGGAGTACTAGATTAGCCTATATCAAATTTAATTTGGAATATGGTATTCTCTACGCCAGCATGGCTGTTAGTGGAATGATACTGGCAGCATTAACCATGCAGTTATTCAGCTTTATTGGCTTGGATATAGGAGATTTTTATTTTAGTAATGTCGTTTTATTTGGTGCTGCTGCTCTCGCTATTGTGGCCGCATACCTGGTATCAATGAATCTTAAACTTGCTAAGAATATTACACCATATATAGCGAAAATCTTTAGTCCTCTTGTCCTGGTCACATTGTTGGTCTATCTTATAGCGGTTATATGGCTCGAAAAAAATCCTTTCTTGGATCGTAATTTCCTAATAGCCTTTAATGGGATCCTTCTTGGTGTATTGGCGGTTACCATATTCTCCATTACTGAAAGCGACTCAGACAAGAAAAAGAACATTTCAGATTATATAAATTTTTCCTTAATTGTTCTTGCGCTTATCATTAACAGCGTGGCTCTATCAGCCATCGTTTTCAGACTTTCCTCATATGGGATTACTCCTAATAGACTTGCTGTTTTAGGAGTAAACATACTGATCTGGGCAAATCTAATTTGGATAATGATCTCCTATATGCGTTTTCTGAAAAACAAATCCGGACCTTCAACAATCCAAGATTCTATTACTAAATATTTGCCAGTCTACGGACTTTGGGCAGCTTTCGTTACATTTTTATTTCCTCTAATTTTTAACTAGAATGGCGCTGTAAATGTAACGAACGATAAGCTAACCTACTATAATGAACAAAAATCTTTAGAGCCAGAGCCAAAACTATGCATCTTTTTATAAAGAGCTGCATAGTTTTGTTTTATTTTCTTTACTAAAGTGAAACTTTGATATAACTGAACTGATAGAGATAAACCGCCAAATTTCGGCGGTTTTTTTTTGGTAGAAATTTGTAAGATTTTAAGTTTTGTATTAGAACTATGAAGTTAGTCTAGCTTCGGTGCTGATGTTCAAGGTAAAGAAAAGATAGCATCTTAGTGAGCCGTTTAGCTCTAAATGCACAAGGGTTCGTTGGTACTATCCAATCCGTGAAGAAAGTAAAAGATTGTTTCGAACGTATTGCCAGGTGACAAATCGGCTAATTTTTATTTATTAGTAAAAAATAAAACAATAGAAAAGAAGGAAGTACGACATATTACTTTGACAGACATAGTAATGTGTTGTATATTATATTTCGGGAGGTGATGTATGATGGTTAATAAAATATCTACAGATATCATACGTGGTCATACGGATACGATTATTTTAAATGTACTACGGCATGGTGATAGCTACGGTTATCAGATTTACAAAACCATTATTGAAATGAGTGGGAACCAATATGAGTTAAAAGAGGCAACATTATATACAGCTTTTCGGAGGTTAGAAAAAGAAGGATTTATTGCTTCTTATTGGGGTGATGAAACCCAAGGTGGTCGAAGGAAATATTACCGATTAACTGAAGGTGGATTGGAGCGCTATGAACAATACAAAAAAGAGTGGCATTTCGCAAAAGGTGTATTAAACAATTTAATTGAAGGAGGAGTTGAAACCAATGAGGATTAAAAATGATCTGGATCAAAAAGTAAAGTCATATGTTAATCAATTATTTTCTGGTGTTGGAGAAAGTCAGCAATTGTTTGAATTAAAGGAAGAGTTGACAACCAATTTAAAAGAAAAAATAAATGACTATCAAAAAACAGGAATGGATGAAAAGGAGGCATTTAAAGAGGCTGTTAGTTCGATGGGTGACCTTAGCGGATTGGTTGATGATATGAGAGTGCTTGGTCAAGATAAAGCAAAGCAAGCTGTTTATACAAGTTTGACAGCTCGTGTTTCGACTGCTGGATTGATAGTAGGAATATTAGTCGTCATATTTGGGATTTTAACTACTTCCATGTTGTATTTTATGGACCTTCCATTAGAAGCTGTTTCAGGTCCAGCTATTTTTATTGTCTTGGGTGGAGCGATTGTAACGTATAGTTTCTTAACTAGAGAGACTAGTCAAAAATATGCGATGAATAAGGTTCGGGCAATTCTTTATTCATTATCCAATGGTTTAATTTTATTTAGCTTATTCATTGCATTTGTTACAAAGTCTGCTACCGGTGAGATGTTTATTGCAATAAGTTCATTTATGGTTTTCTTTTTAGTCGGAATCGGCTTATTTTTAAGTCTCATCTTTGGTGGGACAGATCGAAAAAAATAGTAAATACAATTATTTGGGGGTGACTATATGTTTTTAGCGATTAGGGAGCTTTCCTCGTCAAAGCTGAAATATATTTTAGTGGGAGTAATTTTAACTGCGATTCTTTTTCTGTTATTTTTTATGAATGGTTTGGCAAGTGGATTATCTAATGCAGATAGTTCTTCAATTAAGAACCTGCCAGCTGACTTTGTCATGATGAATGAAACAGCGGATGGTAATTTGACCAAATCTGAAATTGATGAGGGTAAGACACAAAAGATTTATGAACAAATAGACGTTAACCACTCTACACCGTTAACGATAACGATGTCATCAATAAAAAGTGATGGGCAATTAACGGATGTTGTCTATTTTGCTTTAAACCCTCACCATAACACGATGCCAAATGTAATGGAGGGTAAACCAGTTAATGAAATTAGTAATAATGAAGTAATTGTTGACAGCTCCATTAAAAATCAAGGATATGACTTACATGATACATTCTATGATGAGAATTTAGGTGTTGAGTTTAAAATAGTAGGTTTCTTTGAGAATCAAACACTTAATCATTTGCCTGTTGTTTATACTAGTATTTCTCACTGGAAGGAAAGGGAATTGCGAAACCATGATAAGAACAATGCCATTTTATACTACGGGGAGCAAGTGGAACTTCAAGGTTATGATGTCCTAACAGTGGAAGAAACGGTAAACGCGATTCCAGGATACAGTGAAACGCAAGGGTCATTATTGATGATGATTACATTTTTATTTATCATCTCCGCGTTTATCTCAACAGTATTTTTCTATGTTATTACTATTCAGAAATCAAATCAGTTTGGTGTCTTAAAAGCAATTGGAGCAAATACGAGATTCATAGCGAAAGGAATTATCATGCAGGTAGTGCTTATCACATTCATTAGCTTTGGATTTAGTCTGATTAGCATAAGTGGAATGACCCAGCTGTTACCGGCGGAGATGCCATTTGAGCTATCTATTTCATTAATCTTATTGACAGGACTATTGTTCTTAATTCTTAATATAGTTGGTTCACTCTTATCCGTGTATAGAATAGCAAAAGTAGATGCATTAGAAGCAATTGGGAGGGTAGATTAATGACATCGATCTTAAAAGTTGAACATGTCACTAAAACATTTATGGATGGTGACACTCAAATTTCTGTGTTAAAAGATATTTCATTTGAAATTAAAAAAGGAGAGTTTGTTGCAATTGTTGGTCCTTCCGGATCTGGGAAAAGTACATTGTTATCGATTATCGGAGCATTGTTAAGTCCAACAAGTGGAATGATAGAGATAAATAAAGAACAGATTTCCAGTTACAATTCTGCAGAACTGAAGAATGTCCGTTTAAACAAAATTGGGTTTATCTTTCAATCTGCAAATTTAATTCCGTTTTTAAAAGTAAAGGATCAACTATTGTTAGTTTCTGAAATAGGTAAAATACGTAATAAACAAAATAAAGAAAAGGCTGTTAAGTTGTTGGAGGATCTTGGATTAACTCACAGAGTAAATAGCCATGTTGCCCAGCTCTCAGGTGGAGAAAAACAACGTGTAGCTATTGCAAGAGCTTTTATGAATAATCCTGATATTATCTTGGCGGATGAGCCTACTGCGAGTTTGGATTATACTCGTGGAAAACAAGTAGTGGAAATGCTGTTAAAGGAAGTCAAGGGTAAAAATAAAGGAGCGATTATGGTTACACATGATGAACGAATGTTAGAGCTTTGTGACCGAGTTCTACACATTGAAGACGGAAAGATCTATGAGGGACCTGTTAAACAAAAAGATAACCACCCTACGCCCTGCTAAGCAAAAGGTGGCTCTTTAGGAAATTACGAAATATCCCTACTTTTAAAGCAGTGTAAAGAGAAGTGTTGGCGCACTTCTTCTTTATTATACTTTGAAGTTCCCTCTTATATCAAGCTGGCTTTAGTGAAGCAATGCTATAGCTCAATCAACTCAGATGGAGGTTTAATGGTGACTAAAGTGAAAAAATATCTTCTTTATTTTATTATAGCTATCTCTTTTATAATTGTTTGCACGGCAGGTTTTATGGCTTGGACTTTTGTTTCCTCCAAGACTTCTACAGTTGGGGAACTGTCCTTTGATAACCCTTTAAGAATACCAGAATTATTAGAGCCAACGATAGATAGTGAAGGAAGAAAAGTGTTTGATTTAACATTTAATAATGGAGAAGTGGAGTTTATAGATGGGAAAATCACAAAAACCTGGGGGATAAGCGCTCCTTATTTGGCACCGACATTACGAGCTGAACGAGGGGATGAGGTAGTAGTTAATATTAAAAATGATGTTAATGAACCCACTACACTTCATTGGCATGGAATGATTTTACCTGCGGAAATGGATGGAGGTCCTCACCAGTTAATCTCACCTGGTAAAGTTTGGTCTCCTACCTGGACAATCAGTCAACCAGCTTCAACAACATGGTTTCATCCTCATTTGCATGGAGAAACGGCAGAACATGTATACCGAGGTGCAGCCGGACTTTTTATTCTTGATGACAAAGAATCTAATGAGTTGAATCTTCCGGACGATTATGGAATTAATGATATTCCTCTTATTGTTCAAGACAAAAGCTTTAACAATGATGGTTCCATGTCTAATGAATCCAAGATTTTCAGTAATGTTGGTATATTAGGCGATGAAATTTTAGTTAATGGTACACATAGTCCTAACTTTGAGGCAACAACCAACCTAGTAAGATTACGAATATTAAATGCTTCTACTGCCAGGGTTTACAACTTTGAATTTGACGACAAGCGAACGTACCAACTCATAGCTACAGATGGCGGTCTGGTAGAAACTCCTGTAGAAATCGAAAGTCTATTATTATCACCCGGGGAACGAGCAGAAATAGTTGTCCCAATTAAACCAAATGATTCTGTAGTTCTTCAAAGTAATAGCCCGGATCTGGAATCTCCGTTCTGGAGCCAAAGGTATAATGGAGGAGACGACACATTTGATATCTTAAAAATTCAGAGCGGTAATGACCTAACTGAACTTCCAATGATTCCTTCAGAATTAGTAAAGATTGATTGGCCGTTACCATCAGATGTTGTTGAAACTCGTCATTTTGAACTCACGGGTACGAGTCTAATTAATGGAAAAGAAATGGATATGAACCGTGTGGATGAGGTAGTAGTAGCGGGGACTACAGAGATTTGGAAACTTGTTAATCCTAGAGAAGAAACCTATCATAATTTTCATGCACATGGAATTCATTTTTCTGTTCTAGATGTAAACGGAGAAGAACCACCTGAGTATTTGAAAGGATGGAAGGACACTGTTTATTTACCACCAACAGGTAAAGTGACTGTAATCGCGCGATTTGAAAGTTATGTCAATCACGAGGTCCCCTATATGTTTCATTGCCATATTTTAATGCATGAAGATCAAGGAATGATGGGACAGTTTATTGTGGTGGAACCAGGGGCTAATCCTGAAAAAACTCTACCTTCTCATGACCATACCCACAATCATTAATTATTTGACTTAAATAGATCAGAGGGATAGCCCGTACAAATCGGTATTTGGATTTTTTACGGGCTATTAAACTAAAATTTAGAGGGTTTTTTTATTTAACGGAAAAGAGCACGACAGCAACGAGAGAGATTGCAGGAACAAGTATAGGATTAATGGATTTTGGATGAGTTTAAAATATAAAAAACTAGGAGTACGCGATGATTTTAAAAGATAGTTATGTTGATGAACTTGTGAAGCTATATACCCAACATATTGATTTGAATTATGCTAACTGGTCTAAAAATTATTTGAGGAACCAATTTGACTTTATAGGTATTCGAACACCTTTACGCCGAAAACTTACAAAACAGTTTGTTCATGAATATGGTGTACCGACAAAAGAGAACCTAGAATATATCATTCTTACATTATGGGAACGTTCAGAAAGAGAGTATCAAAAAGCAGCTCTCGATATGCTTGAAAAAGTAAAAGCAGACCTCACCCCAGATGATATGCCTTGGTTAAGTTCTTTATTAGTTAATAAGTCATGGTGGGATACCGTGGATGTGCTTTCCCCTCATATAATGGGGCATATGTTTTCAGCCTATCCAAAATTAATTTCTCCATATACAGATCAATGGATTTTAGATGATAATATTTGGTTACAAAGGTCAGCGTTACTATATCAGCTTTATTATAAGAATAAAACAGATGAAAAGCGTTTATTTCTATATATTTTGAACAGGGCTAACAGTGAAGAGTTTTTTGTTCAAAAAGCAATAGGCTGGGTGTTAAGAGAATATGGGAAAACTAACCCGGTAGCTGTGAAACAATTTGTTTCATTAAACGATTTAAAGCCACTGAGTAGACGAGAAGCCTTGAAAAATCTGAGGAGTATATAAATTAAGTTATTGATATAAAAGCTATCAGATGAACGAAAACCGAAAAGTAGCTAGTCTACATTTAACGCTTGAGTAAAATTTAGATTGTTTAAGAGCAATAGATAAAACTAACCAGTCACACAGTACAACGACACTGGTAATAGTTCAACCATTTAAGAGACGATTACATTCCATGTGATCGTCTTTTTATATTAGACTCATACTGTCGCAATAAATGTCTTCATTTTTAGGTGATTTTGTGAAAAAATGTATTTAACAAAGAGATGACTTAATCTTTCATTATTAATGAAAAGAAGTGATTGGATGAAAACGAGGAATAAGTTAAAGCGGATGTCAAAGTTGTTATCAATGGCATTTATCATCTTTCTTCAAATCTATTGGTATAAGTTAAGGAAAAAACCGGAATCTGATTGGGAAAAACTATGGGAGAGTATAGGGGGAAGGTTTCGGAGTACAGTATTTGAATTAGAAGGACTACTTATTAAAATTGGGCAATTACTAAGCACTCGTGCGGACTTACTCCCTGGAGGGTTTATCCGGCAAATACAAGACCTTACAGACAAAGTACCCCCTTCAGAATGGGAAGAGATTGAGGAAGTTCTTCATGAAGAATGGAAAGGTCCTTTGGAACAAACCCTGCTTTCCATTGATAAAAAGGCAGTAGCTTCCGCCTCTATAGGAGAAGTTTATAGAGGGATGCTTAAAAATGGTCAATCAGTTGCAATTAAAGTTCAACGGCCACATATTCAATCCATTATAAAAACTGATTTGCGTACGTTGAGTATGATCATATGGTTTGCGCATCATTTTGTTCCAATGCCAAAAGGGTTTATCAATTTAAAGGTTTTATTTAAAGAACTCAAGGAAGTTATTGTAAGAGAACTTGATTTTTTACAGGAGAAAAATAACCTAGTTCATTTTCAAAAAAGGTTTAAGGATGTAGATAAAGTAAAAATTCCAGACGTGTATCCGGAATGGAGTACGCCAAAGGTATTGGTAATGGAGTGGATTGTTGGAAACAAGCTAACAGATAAAGAAAAGATAGATCAATTAGAAGTTACCCAACATGATTTGGCAGAGCGTCTTCTTGAAGTTTTTCTTCCTCAGTGGCTTGAACCAGGTATGTTCCATGCTGATCCCCATTCAGGAAACATACTCGTATCAAATGAAGGACAAATTATATTACTTGATTTTGGAATGGTAGGCGAGATTTCTAAAAGGGATGCGACATATTTTCAAGCATTAATAGAAGGGTTACTATCAAAGAATTACCATAAAGCTGTAGAGAGCTTGACTCACTTAGGATTCTTGCTCCCTGAAGCAGAACCAAGAACGATGGAAAGGCTATTGGCCGAATTAATGTCTTTTCAACCTGAAAAATGGAGAGAAATGGATTTTTTACAATTAAAATTGGAAATGAATGATATGATTCAAGCATTACCTATCCAAGTGCCAACGAGATTTGTATTCTTAGGGCGGTCTTTCCTAACGCTAGAAGGACAGCTTCGTAACTTGTCGCAAGAGGATGAACTTCTTAGCGTTGTAAAACCAGTTTTTATAGAGTGGTTAAGTAAACAAGGTAATAACAAGTGGTCATTTTTCTTGATATGGTTGCAGTCGCAACCTTTATTCAAAACGGTCCATTCTTTTACAGAATTTCTAAAACTACCTCAAACACTGGAGAATATGAAAGAAACTGAACAACGAAGACATTTTCAATTCTCTATATATGAAAATAACAAAAAACAATTCTTTCAATTAACACTCCTCGGTTTAATCGGAATGGGAATAGGAATATATACTTCCCATCAACTAATTATTCAACTTTCCGTCGGAGTATCTCTAATATCTAGCTTCGGATATCTTATCTACACATTAAAGCTAAAAAAATGGATGAAATACATGCACCAAAAACGTGGGTCAAGGGGACAGGTACATTGACCCAGTGCGTATTTAACGTCGCTAAAGAAAACTAGGTTAGCAGGGTAATCGATATGGAGTGCAGTTCTAAGGAGTTAGTAACCCTTGGAGGTGGGAAGTTCGGTATTGCTTTTGATGTGCTGGTGGAAGAAGGAGTTTGTATTTAGAGGGGTGAGCTATGTGAGACTAATTGGACTTGTACTTTTAATTATTTCAGTTGTAATCGTATTTCTTGATTATAATATTGCTATTTTACTTTTTGGGGTGGCGTTACTGCTGATTGGAGGTTACCATCTACAAACTAATAACAAAGTGACATCGTACATATATTTCATTTCTGGTTTCATTTTTTTCATAGGCATTATAATAACAAAGTTTCAATTATAGATAGAGGTTGTTGAATTAACGAAAGCTTATCTGCTACAGGATAAGCTTCTTTTATATGGAAATATTCCTTGTTTAAATGTCTGATTTTTGAAATAATTGGTAAGAAGCAATAGGGCAGGAGTGTAGATTAAGAATGAAAATTATTGTTCTGGGGTGAGTGACATGGATAGACTTTTATTTATCTTCGGCATTATTGTATTTTTTCTTAGTTTTATATTCTTTGTTATGAATTTCTTTTCTGATTATGAAAGTACCACTATGGTGGGCTCTGTATTAGTGATGCTTAATGCAAGTATAGCAATAGGTGTTTCAGAGATTTTAACAAGAACTAAAAATCTAAAATAATATATAATCCTTTGTTAAACAACCTGGCCCCTACGTAAATGCTACTCCGAATATAAAGAATATAGATTAAAAGACATTAATGGGAGAATGGGGAGATTAAAATGTTACAAGAACCAACCACTGATAAGATGATTTTTGGGGTGTGTCGCTGGATTTCTAAGTCATTTGGTATACCAGTTTTAATTTTAAGGGCACTATTTTTGGTTACTGCACCTGTTTCTATTTTTGTATATATACTACTTGTTGGCTTTACCCAGAAAAAATAACCAAATTATTAACGGCAGATACTCCTAATGAAAAAAGAGAGTTTTTCTGTAATAAAAATAAGTTTTAATGAACGAAGCAATTTTTGTAGAAGAAGAGAACAAAGAGGGTGTTAAAATGGGGAAGTTATTTTTTTATAGTGACCAAGTAGTTGAGTCTCCGGGTAATCGAAGGTTAGACAACCTTCTTTTGGCGAGTAAGGAGCTAAAATTTATCAAAATAGGTTATATTCCTTCTACTGAAGACAAGGAAAAGACTCATTTCAATACTAAAGTAAAATATTATCGTGAATATGGAATCACAAATATTATGTTTTTTGACCTTTATGATGAATTTAATTCACTAAAGATTGATGAGTTAATTCAATGCGACATTATTCATCTTTCTGCAGGAGACCCTATTAAATTTAGGGAAGCTATCAAAAAGCGTAATATGGAAATGGTTTTAAGCAATTATTTTAAACAGGGAGGAACAATCGTAGGTGTAAGTGGTGGAGCAGTGCAACTTGGGAAATCAACGAAGTTATTTCAGATGTTTATAGGGGATTCAGGCAGTGAAAAAGAGACATTACAACTAGTTGATTTTGAGTTTTTACCTCACTACAACCGCTGGAATGAAAAATATAAAACAGAAGTTCACAATTATGCGAAAACAACTGGAACAACAGTTTATGCCGGAAATGATGGGGACGGAATCATTGTAGAAGATAATAAAATACAAATGGTTGGAGACATTGTTGTCATTAGCGGTCAAGATTAGATTAAGTGTTTACTCTTAGTCTAATTATAGGTGTTTTATTCTTAGCGGTTGGCATTATAGCATTTCCCCCCCCACCTAAATTGCCTTGGATTATTAGATTTATCATAATTTTCATCGGTGTCGGATTTATTTTGTATTCTATTTTAGGGTTGTTCGGTTTAGTTTCTTCTTAAACAAACGCCCATTACTTGAAAAAGGCTAATGAACCTTGTTTCACAATGGAGGAATGTTCAAGAAAGTGAAACTAATAATAATTTTAAAACACATTAAATATTACTGGAAGAAAACAGTGTGATGAGCAATAAGAATTGGAGGATAAATGAAAAATAAGTCGATTAAATTAACAATTATTATAATCTCAACTGCTATCTTCTGATATCATGTTTTCAATTTATTTTATCTTTGGTCAGATATTCCAAATCAAATAGCTGTTCATTTTACTAGTGGAAAGGCTGATAAATGGGGTTCGAATTTTATTTTATTTATAATGCCCTCTATTAGTGTTTTAACTTGGTACCTTATCGGGTTATTAGTCAAAAATCCAGAGAAGTTAAACTATATCAATCTCACAGAAGAAAACAAAGAAATACAATATTCTAAATCTGAAAAAGTAACTTTACTAATTCAATACGTTGGCTCTATAACCTTTATATTTGATAATGAAGCACTTCTAAGAAATTCAGTTGAAATGAGGTCAATTTTGCCTTTTTCAATTGCAATTGTCCTTTTAGCGCTATTTATTTTATTGCACCTGGGCGGCATCCTTGAAATATTAGTTAAGAATATTAGTGTTATTCCCTTGTTCAACAAACGGGCTAGAGTGAAACAAGAGTTGTCATTTGGCAGCTCCTATTGCTTATTGAAGTAACGAGCAGGTAGGCGAATAAGGAGTTTTACTTTTTGTGATAGAATAATCCATGAAATAAACGGTTAAGGTGGTTTTAATAATGAATTTAGCGATAAGGAGGATTTACCTTGGAATTTAAACTATTAGCAAAAAATGATTTAGTTAAATGTACGGAGACATTTATTGAAGTATTCAACGATGAGCCTTGGAATGATGAATGGACATTTACAAAGGCTGAAAAATATTTACTGAATTTTTACCAGACACCTGGATTTTTAGGCGTTTTAGCGGTAGAAAACGACGAAATTCTCGGCTTTATTTTTGGGGTAAACAGAGTATGGTGGAGCGGAGATGAGTTTTTTATTAATGAAATGTGTGTAAAGACACAAAGTCAAAATAAGGGTATTGGAAGGGCGATGTTAAATCATTTAATAAAAGAGCTTCATAGCAGTAATATAAGTAACATTGCACTTCTCACAGATAGAGGTATACCTGCCGAAGAATTTTATAAGAAAAATGGTTTTGAAGAAATAGAAAGAATCATTTTCTTGCATAAGGACATCAAACTATAGGTATAGAGGTAGATGCAGTTTTAATTGGATAAGAAAAGACAGGTGTTAGAATAAAATTAACCAATAATTGATATAAAACTAACTCTAATTGTGAAAGAATGTACTTAAATTAACGGGAACTTATCTGCAGCATATCTGCAACAAGATAAGCTTCTTTTTTATGGGAATATATCTTGAGTAAATGTCTGATATTTGAAATTTATTATTAAACCAGAAATATGGAAACGATTAGATTACCGAACATCTAGGAGTGTAGTAGCAAATTGGTTCGCTCTTGAATTGGGCAATTAAGCGATAAAATAATCAAGTGGATTATAACAAAGATGTTTATATCTTCAAAGGAGTTAATGAGGAAAATGGATTGGTGGTATAGGATTTCTTTTATAATTATTGGAGTATTGGCTTTTTTTTCTGGTGAAATAGTTACTTTTTTTATGTTATGGTTTATTTTTTTAATTTTATATAATATCAACTCAACACTACAAAAGATATATATCCGAAATAATGAAAAGAACAATTAAATTTAGCAAAGGATTTTTTATTCAAGTAACTGGAGCGATTGCAGCACATTGGATCGCCCCTTTCATAAGAAACAGGCGGGTTAATTGAACTATTAATGCATTGATTTAGGTTCATTTAAAGGAGATAGAAAAATGTCTCAGTCACTAATTTTTGATATGGATGGAACATTATTTCAAACAGATAAGATACTAGAATTATCACTTGAGGATACTTTTAACCACTTACGTTCGCTAGATAAATGGGATACAGTTACACCTATTGATAAATACCGTGAAATTATGGGTGTGCCTTTACCTACAGTATGGGGGACTTTGTTACCTAATCATTCCGTGGAGGAAAGAGAACAAACGGATACTTATTTTCTAGCAAGACTAATTGAAAATATAAAAAGCGGTAAAGGTGCTTTATACCCTAACGTAAAGGAAGTCTTTCGTTATTTAAAAGAGAATGATTGTTCGATATACATAGCGAGCAATGGCTTAACGGAATATTTAAAAGCGATTGTCAGTTATTATCATTTGGATGAATGGGTTACGGAAACATTCAGTATCCAACAAATTGAATCGTTGAATAAATCGGATCTGGTAAAAGGTATTATAAAGAAATACAGCATCACGAATGGAGCAGTAGTTGGAGACCGACTTTCAGATATAAATGCAGCCAAAGATAATGGTTTAGTTTCCATTGGGTGCAACTTTGACTTTGCACGAGAAGATGAACTTTCTCAAGCTGATATGGTCATTGACGATTTGACAGAGCTACAAACAATATTAACTAAATTAAACAAATAGCTTATTGACTATTTGGTGCTATTCTTCAAAAAGAGCTATTCCCTTATTTTAAAAAAAGTTGAGGTGATACAGTGTCGATAAAAGGGCTTATTCATTTTCAGCGGGTCAAGGGGACAGGTTCATCGACCCCATTGTCCCAGTAACCATGCTAACTGCCCTGCACCATAAAGCAAATTTTACCTTGCTATAGAAAAATAGGATAGCAAGGTAATCGCTAAAATGCCTATGAGCAAATGGAGCAGGAAATATTTTGTAAATGTGCGAAAAGCTTTCAATAAAATCCATCACACTTTTGCAAGCAAACTGTTAAGATGGTATGGCGTGAAAGACTAAATACTGCTTAACAGAGAATTTCAAGTTTGCATAAACGAGTCCAAAAGGAGCAACGCAGTTTTATCTGCGTTGCTCTTCATAAATTATAAATATTGTTTCATTTCATCGTTATCTTACACTATTTAAAGTTACTCTCATTGAGCAAGAGTAACTTTAAAATTTTATTCTTCCTTGCTTAACGACCAGTCCGTCTCATTCCATTTCGCTAGCAAGCATGTGCGCAGCCATTTCATGCATCTCTTGCAGACCTGAAACTTGAGCATATTCAGCTACAGTGATTCCGCTTGTTGTAAGAAGCTCTACAATATGCTCATCCATTCTAGACCATGTTTTCCCACCTGCGTTGTCATAAGCGTCAATTAACTTCGTTAGTCCATCATCTCCAAAAAGGAGGTGATGTGACATGAAATCCACAGACACATCAGCAATTCCGACTTCGGTCCAGTCAATTATGCCAGTTACTTGATTTTTTCTATTAATAAGGATATGACCTGGATGTAGGTCGCCATGTTTTACCCCTACATGGGATGGCCAAAAGGAGTCGTCAGCCAGCCATGTTTGCCAGCGATCCCATAAAGCTGGATTGATATTGTATAGTTCTTTAACCCGTTCCATTCGCCGTTTCATAGAAGCTCTTAACTCATTGGCCTGAAGAATTTCAATCCCAATGTGTTTGAACTCTTCCTGTGGCAATGAATGTAAATCTGCTAGAGTTTTACCTAATGACTGATGAAAAACAGGTGGTACATTAGATTCATCAAAACTCCATACATAATTCTGTTGTGCAACGTCAATCGTTGCTGCAGGAATTCCACTTAGTTGCTTATAAGCAATTAAATTTTCAGAGAAGATAGACCAATCAGGAACTTGAAAGCTTGCATGGTGTTGAATGATATCTAACGCTTTTTTCTCTTGATTTGCATTCCTCATTGACGCTGTTCTACGTGGAATTCTCAGTATCCATTTATCTTCGTTTTGATCTTGGACGAAGGCTACTTGAAAGTCAACGCCAGACTCATTGATTTTAATACTGTCTTCTACAATATCCAATCCATTACTCATTGCTAATTGTTTCAGTTTCAGTGTATTCATGTTTATTTCCTCCAAATGTTCATTCTAATGAAATTGTTTAATTCATGTTTCTTGTATCTCTTACCTATAATCTGCTACCCGTTGGACAAAGCCACGGTAACTGTATTCATAAAAAAACCACAGACAGGCTGCTGTCTGTGGTGAAGAGTAAACGAGGTATAGCAAATAGTCATCTTCCTTTGCAAAGAGCAGCAAAAAAAGACATAAGAAAAAAAGGCAGATAGATAGATAGCTGCCTTTCTTCCAAGTAAAAGTGTATACTTCCCCGTAGAAGATTATTAAAAATGTGCAGACTACTCCCGTTTACTCTGTTTATGAAAACAGAGCCTATGAACATATTAAGTTACCTATTGTTCAAAGTTTGCTGGCGTAATCTTCCTGCATGCATCATCTTTAATAACCCTCCTTTTCGTAATATAACATACACTATACATTCCCTTTTAATTATTTGTCAATGATAAGTACTGAGAAAGCAAAGCCTTTGCTGGCAGCGGGTCAAGGGGACTGGTCCCTCGACCCAAAGCTTTCCTGAACGGCCAATTTATTACAGTGGCGAAAACAGGTAGAAAAGTCGTCGCTATTTCAGAGGGCTAAATATGGAGATGAAATCGAGCTTATAAGAAAACTGTTTAGATTAACCTACAATCGGTAAAAGATTCATAGAACTAAAAGCGAAATTTCTTGTGATGGCCAAGACGTTGCATTAAAGGAATTTTGCAATTTTACTAGAATTAAGTTTATTTAGAAAGGCGAGGTGTTTTTAGTTGGCAGGAAAATTAGAATTAGTCCTAGATGTCAAAGCGGCACTAGGAGAAGGTCCGTGTTATGACAGTATACAGCAATTATTGTATTGGGTAGATATTTTAGAAAAGAAAGTGTACATTTTTGATCCAGCTACAAATGAAAACCGTAGCATTCAGTTAGAGCAATATGTTGGAGCAATTGTTTTTACAACTAGAAACGAGGCTGTACTGGCATTGGAAAACGGTTTTAATTATTTAAACTTTGATACGGAAAAAGTTACCCCCATCGATGAGCCAGAGATTCATTTGCCGAATAATAGATTTAATGATGGAAAATGCGATGCATCTGGACGGTTTTGGGCAGGAACAATGAATAAGTTTAATGATAAGGGCCAGGGAGCTCTATATTGTTTGGATACAAATTTGAAAGTGCAAAAAAAGTTAGATAAAGTTGGATTATCAAATGGAATAGCCTGGTCCCCGGACAATAAGTTTATGTATCACATAGATACTTTAACGAAGAAAGTTTGTCGATTTAATTTTAATGTTGAGACGGGAGATATTGATACCCCTATTGATGTTATTAGATTCCCGGATGGAGAAGGATCTCCTGATGGGATGACTATTGATGAAGAAGGAATGTTGTGGATTGCCCATTGGGGGGGCTCAAAAGTGTCCAGATGGAACCCTGCAACAGGTCAACAAATCGATTCCATCGAGGTTCCTGCATTAAACGTCACGTCGTGTGTCTTTGGAGGTAAAGATTTAAATGAATTATATATAACAACGGCAAGGACTGGGCTGAACAAAGAACAACTTAATGATTATCCTTTATCAGGGGGGCTTTTTAGAATTAAAACAGATGTAAAAGGAAGCCCAAGTTATGCATTTAAAGGATAAATAAGTTGAGAAGAAGGCTGAGCAAGGTGGGTAGTGGAAATGCTGTTAAAGGAAGTAAAGTGAAAAATAAAGGAGCACAAATGTGTTCTGAACAAATGAGCTATAAGTAATTAATTAAAATCTTCAAAAAAAATATTCTATAAAACGTTTACATTAAATAAACTATATTGACACTACGAAAAATGGGGTCTATACTTACATTTAAAGTTTAGTAATTTACCACTTTACTGCTTTACTAACTTAATAGCTAAATCTCTTATCAAGAGAGGCGGAGGGACTGGCCCTATGACGCCCGGCAACCATTCTTACATTGTGTAAGGAAAGGTGCTAATTCCAGCAAAACACAATTTGTGTGTTTTGAAAGATGAGAGAGGACGGATGTATTTTATATACGTATGCCTCTCTTTTTAAAAGAGAGGCTTTTTGTTTTGTCCTCTCTAATACTAACTTTCAGGAGGTGAAGAACATCGTATCAATCCGAGTACAAGGAGCACCGAGCTTTTACAAATGCAATGTCGGTGTATTACAAGAACTGGAGTTACTTTTAAAAGAAAGAGACATTCATTCTCTACTTGTCATTCATGGAAAGAAGTCGTTTGAAGCGGTTCAGGATTACTGGCCGGAACTTCCTGATTTCGAAGTCCATTATACAAAGTATGCAGGAGAATGCTCAGAATCAGAGATTAGTAGGTGCAAGGAAAGGGCGGTATCGTTAGAGGTTGACGCGGTGATCGGAATAGGCGGGGGCAAGGCGCTGGATCTGGCTAAGGCTGTGGGTCATGTGGCAAAAAAGGATGTCATCCTCGTTCCAACATTAGCTTCAACATGTGCAGCATGGACACCATTAAGCGTCATATATGATGATGAGGGACGTTTTGTCACGTACACGATTTTTCCGCGTAGTCCTTATATGGTTCTAGTGGAACCTAGGGTCATACTGAAAGCACCATTATCTTATTTAAAGGCTGGAATAGCGGATACCCTGGCAAAATGGTATGAGGCAAGAGCGCTTGCTCACAGATTAGACTATATCCCCATGTCTGTCCAAGTTGCGCTTTACGCAGCGAAGTTGAGTAGAGATCGCCTATTAGAAGATAGTCATCGGGCCATTGAAGATTGTGAGAATCACAGACTGTCACCAGCCTTTTTAACCATTCTAGAGTCCAATGTTTTGCTTGGGGGAATGGTCGGGGGATTTGGAGATGAGTATGGCAGAATTGCAGGAGCCCACACCATTCACAACGCACTCACTTACATACCCAGTACTCATCATCTTCTTCATGGTGAAAAAGTAGCATACGGTATTCTAGTACAGCTCGCTCTAGAAAAAAATATAGAAGAAATAAATTTGTTGCTGCCGTTCTTCCAGCGGATAGGGTTACCGTCCAAATTGGAACACTTGCAGATTATCAACAGTGAGCAAGTCCAAGTTATTGCAAACCGAGCGTTAGCACCTCACGAATCCATTCATTTTATGAAAGATACATTCTCGCAGCAGGATATTATAGCTGCCATTGAAAAGCTAGGAACATTACAAAACTAAGGAGAGAGATCACATATGAAAAAAATCTTATTTGTATTTTTAAATGTCCTTTTGCTACTTGTAGTTACCGCTTGTGGAGGAGAAGAAGCAGGAAGTGCACTGAGTGAAGACAAACTGAAGGTTGGAGTAACGGCAGGTCCACATGAACAAATCCTGGAAAAGGTAAAGGAAGTAGCTGCAGAGGATGGGCTGGAAATAGAAATCGTTGTGTTTAACGAATATGTAATGCCAAACGTAGCACTTGATGAAGGAGATTTAGATGTAAACAGCTTTCAGCATAAGCCTTATTTAGATAAATTTAAAGAAGACCGCGATTTAGATCTTGTTGAAATTGCCAATACGGTAAACTTTCCAATGGGTATATACTCATCGGAAATAAAGGATGTTAGCGAGTTAAAAGAGGGAGATAAAGTGGGCCTTCCAAACGATCCTACAAATGGTGCACGCGCTCTTATCCTTTTCGAGCAGGCAGGCTTAATTAAACTTAAGGAAGATGCAGACGTTGGAGCTACTGTAAAAGACATTGAAGAAAATAACCTGAATCTTGAATTTGTAGAACTTGAAGCATCTCAAATTCCCCGACAGCTGGATGAACTGGCAGCCGCTGCGATTAACACCAACTTTGCTGTTGAACACGGCTTTGTACCGACAAAAGATTCCATCTTTATTGAGCCAAGTGATTCTCCTTGGGTTAACTTACTTGCAGTACGCGCAGAAAACGAGAATGACCCTGTATTAGAGAAGCTGATTAAGGCTTATCATTCAGACGAAGTAAAACAATTTATTGCAGACACATTTGAAGGATCTGTAGTGGCATCTTGGTAAAAAATAATTGGGTCGCTATTTATAGTGACCCTTACTTCTTAGGGAGGAGAACACCCCATGATTAAGCTATTAAATATAGAGAAAACCTTTATTACTAAAAAGGGGAAGGTTGACGCCTTACAGGATGTTTCTTTAGAAGTTCAAAAGGGAGAAATTTCTGGTGTAATCGGCTACAGTGGAGCGGGTAAAAGCACACTAATCCGTTGTGTTAACCTGCTTGAAAAGCCTTCTGGAGGGCAAGTGATTATCGACGGGACAGACCTGACTTCTTTATCCTCACAAAAACTGTTATTAGCACGCAGAAAGATTGGCATGATTTTTCAAGGTTTTAACCTGTTGAAGACAGCAACGGTTTACGAAAATATTGCCATCCCACTCCGCTTAACGGGACTACCCAAGTCAGAGATTGATGAAAGAGTGAGAAAATATTTATCGATAGTTGGGCTTACTGACAAAACAGAATCTTATCCAAGTCAGCTTTCAGGCGGCCAAAAGCAAAGGGTGGCAATTGCCCGGGCATTATCTCATGAGCCTGAAATTCTTCTAAGTGACGAGGCGACAAGTGCTCTTGATCCTGATACAACGGAAGCCATTTTAGATCTTCTTTTAAAAATAAACAAAGAGCTGGGTATTACAATCCTCCTCATTACCCATGAAATGCATGTTATACAGCGAGTTTGTGACAGGGTAGCAGTAATGGAAAACGGGAAGATTATTGAACAAGGAAAAACAGTCGATATTTTTACCCATCCAAAAGAAAAAACGACCAAAAAATTTATTGATAGTCTGTTTAACCATCAGCTGTCAGAGGAAATTCTTACGTCTCTTCGTGATACAGGGAAAATCGTGTCTTTTAAATACATCGGATCATCTTCGAAGGAGCCTGCACTTGCAACGATTAGTAAAAAATATGATGTGTACCCGAACATTCTTTCCGGCAATATTACACAACTAAAGGGCGAACCATTCGGAAGCCTGCTTGTTCATCTGAAGGGACCGGTTGAGGAAACAGACCGCTCCATTCAATACTTAAAAGAACAAGGTGTCATTATTGAGGAGGTGGCACAATGATTCAAAGCTTTATAGAAGAATGGGGGATAGATATTTGGGAGGCTATTATCCAAACCTTTCAAATGTTGTCGATTTCTCTATCCATTTCTGTTGTGATTGGCTTGCCGCTTGGAGTATTACTTGTTTTGACCAGGCCGGGGAAAAGCTTGGATAATACATATTTACATGGTGCCTTAAACGTCATCATTAATATCATTCGTTCTATTCCATTTATTATTCTACTATTCTTTATTTTGCCATTTACTAAGCTCATCGTTGGTACTTCCATTGGGGTAACCGGTGTAATTGTACCGTTAGTAGTATACACTGCTCCGTATATTGCTAGATTAATGGAATCGTCTCTTTTAGAGGTTGATAAAGGGGTTATAGAAGCATATGAAGCGATGGGTATTAGAACGAAGGATATTATTTGGAACGTTATGATTAGGGAGGCGAGGTCCTCCATCGTGTTAGGTTTGACCATCGCAACGATAGGACTCATCGGAGCAACTGCAATGGCAGGTTTAGTAGGAGCTGGTGGACTAGGGGATCTCGCATATAGATACGGCCATCTTCGCTATGAAGTGGATGTTATGTATGTAACCGTTGTGTTGTTAATCATCCTTGTGCAGGGTCTGCAGTCACTTGGAAATTATCTGGCTGCTAAACTAAAGAAAGACTAGGTGTGTGCCAGTGACTATTTTTCATTATATTGATTTGGAAAATAAAGCCCGGAATGCTTTACACCCACATCCATTTAGCTATGTGCAAAGCGGATCAGGGGATGAGGAAACATTACAGGACAATGTAAAGGATTTTAGGAAGTGGAAAATCAGGCCGAGATTTTTACAGGATGTATCAGAACGCAACTTATCGATATCCTTATTTGGCAAAACCTATAAAACTCCCTATTTCTTAGCACCAGTCGGCAATTTAGGGATCGTCCATCCAGAAGCGGATCTTGCCGTTGCCCGGGCAGCAGATAGGTTAGGGATTCCAATGATTGCGAGTACAGTTTCCACTAATTCGCTCGAGGAAATCGCGGCTGAGGTAGAGGATAAATGGTTTCAGCTATACTGCAGTAGTGATCCGGAAATCACGGTAAGCTTTGTGAAGAGGGCAGAACAGGCTGGATATGGTGCAATTGTTCTAACTGTAGACATGCCAGCACTTGGTTGGAGAGCCACTGATTTCACGAATCAATATGCTCCCTTTAAATTGGGGGCTGCCTCGGGAAATTATTTTTCAGATCCTGTTTTCAGGGATAAGCTTACTCGTTTTCCGGAAAGTGACTTTAATGCTGCTATTAGTGAACAAACGAAGCTTCTCTTTGCACCAAGCTTTACATGGGAGAATATTTCCTTGATTCGTAGGGTGACAAAGCTTCCAATTCTCTTAAAAGGAATTTTACATCCTGCTGATGCAGAGAAAGCAATTCAATATGGTATAGATGGGGTAATTGTATCCAATCATGGAGGCAGACAGCTTGACGGATGCCTATCTTCCATAGTGGCCTTGCCTGACATTGTTAACTGTGTAGAGGGACGTATTCCTGTTCTTTTTGATAGCGGAATTCGAAAAGGGGCGGATGTAGTAAAAGCCCTGGCCCTTGGAGCAGATGGAGTCCTTCTTGGCAGACCTTACGTTTATGGTCTTGCGGTTAATGGGGAAGAGGGAGTAAAAAGTGTGGTGGAAAATTTTATTAAGGATCTAGATGTAACAATGGCAACAGCGGGAATAAGCTCCGTTTCCTCTCTTTCCCGAGATTTGCTGATAAAAGTTTAGTCTTTTAGAAGAACCCTTACTCTAATTGAGGAATGGGTTCTTTGTTTTAGGTAGTTTTGGAGGACATTTATAAGAGAATTGGGTGGAGTTAGCTGTTAATTTGGTTAATTTATCCATCTTGAATAATTATTTAATCCAACTTTCTGTTTTATCGTCCAACTTTTTAATATATCGTCCAACTTTTAAATTTATCAGCCACTTTTTCGCTTTATCAACCATTTGGAGCAATATAAAGGCCATTCGACACGCATCGACACGAATTGCACTATATCTGCCATCCGGAACCTTTCGCCAAGACGCTACCGAATGCTATTCTAAGGATAAGGAGATTTTCAAATTAAGACAGCTTGGAGGAGAGAAATTATGAAGAAAGCAATAGAGAGAGTTGATTTTCCTAATACAATAAATTCTATTATAGATGATCTGAAAGAAATTGGAGTTAAAGAAGGAATGACCATTATCGTTCATTCTTCATTATCCTCGATTGGATGGGTAAATGGAGGAGAAGTTGCTGTTATTCAAGCCTTAATGGAAGTTATAACAGAAGAAGGTAATCTAGTTATGCCAACTCAATCAGCCTTACTTTCTGATCCATCAGGATGGGAAAGGCCTCCTGTTCCTAAAGAATGGTGGCAACCTATTCGAGATACAATGCCTGCTTTTCACCCAGCTTATACACCAACTTATGCTATGGGGAAAATACCTGAAACATTTCGAAACTTTCCTGGTGTCATAAGGAGCAATCATCCAGAGGTATCTTTTGCTGCTTGGGGAAAGGATAAGGAAACAATCATTAAAGAACATAGTTTGGAATTTGGCTTGGGTGAGAACTCCCCTTTAGCTGAATTATATAAATTGGATTGTTTTGTCCTATTATTAGGAGTTGGATATGGTAATAACACTTCTTTCCACCTTTCAGAATATAGGATTCCTTATCGTGAAATTGTAAGTAAAGGAAATCCAATTTTTATAGAGGGTGAACGTGTTTGGAAAACCTATCGAGAAATTGAGACAAGAGAAGAGCTTTTTGAAGAGATAGGAAGAGAATTCGAGAGTAACTTTGAAGTATCTATAAATAAAATTGGACTTGCAGAAAGCCGATTATTTTCATTTAAGCAAGGTGTGGATTTTGCTGAAAAATGGCTTAAGGAATATGATGAAAAGCACAACTAGATCTTCCTTTAGTCTTATTAAAGTAAAGAAAGCACATATAACTACAGAGTAATGGGTCCTTCCACAGAAATTGAAAAAAAAGGCGCAATTAAAGCGCCTTTTCTAATATGCAGATAGTCTATTTTGCATTAACATCTGGTTGATGAATGCCAAATGTATTTCCTTCTGTGTCCTTATAGTACCCCTGCCATGCCATACCAGGCAACGCGTATTTTGGCAATGCTACCACGCCACCATTACCAAGAATTTTCGCTTCGATCGCATCGTAATTTTCTACTCCCATTGTACAAGCATAACCATTTAAAGGCTGGTTGGATTCTGGAGGAGGACCTTGACGCTGCATTAGTGCACCGTTAATTCCGGGCTCATCTTCACCGCCAGTCACTGCCCCAAAATAAGGCATGCCAGCAAAATCGCTATAATCTTCAAATGCCCATCCAAATACTTCACCATAAAAATTTTTAGCGCGGTTCATGTCATCTACATGTATTTCAAAATGTATTAATCTCCCCATGGGTCCCTCCTATTGTTACAAGAATATAAAAAATTCAAAAAATTCCCCTTGAATATGTCTTCTACATATCTGTTGGGCACTCCTTCTTCACTGCACTCTTTTTAGGTTAAAAAGGATAAAAATATTATTTAGGAAAGGATTGACAACCATAATGTATTAACCATATAATACACCTATAAATAGTGTATGAACCACTTAATACATACACTTCATTCTAAGCTAGTTACGTCATAAGTTCTATAGGAGTTGTTCTGATGGATGTGAAGTTTAATAACCGTGATCCAGTGTATTTACAAATCATTCGTTATTTTAAAGAGAAAATTGCAATTGGTGAGTTGGAGCCAGGTGAAGAAATACCGTCTAGGCGGGAGTTGGCTAACAGGATGAATGTAAATCCTAATACCGCACAACGAGCGTATAAGGAAATGGAGGAGCAGGGCTTGATCTATACGGAACGTAATCATCCTAGCAAAATTACAACAGATACAAAAACACTAGGTAAAGTGAGAGAAGAGTTGATTATTGAAGCAGTAAATACGTTTGCGACATCTGTTGGTTCCATTAAGGTACCTGTTGAGGAACTGCTTGATTTGGTTAGGGCTAAGTATACAGCGCACGTTGATAAGGGGGATTAAACATGATTGAAGTGATAGAGGTTGAAAAAAATTACGGACGAAAAAAAATACTAAAAGGCGTTTCTTTTACAGCAAACAAGGGTGAGATTACTTGCTTAATAGGAATAAACGGGGTTGGGAAGACAACGATACTAAATGCTATTATGGCGCTTACCCCTATTAATAAAGGAAAGATTTTAATAGACGGAAAACCGTTAGATAAGACAACATTTGAAAAAATCACATTTGTCCCTGATGCGATTACGATGCTTCCAAGTATGACAATTGGAGAGGCAATGGAGTTTATGGGAGACTTTTATACATGTTGGAACCAGGAGCGTGCAATCGAATTACTCGGTTTTTTTAGATTAAATCAAAGTGAACGAATTTCTTCCTTATCAAAGGGAAATACAGCAAAAGTTAATCTATTACTTGGATTAGCGCTTGAGGTGGATTATATATTAATGGATGAGCCTTTCTCGGGGATTGACATGTTTAGTCGCGAGGATATTGCGAGAGTGTTTACGAGCCATTTAATTGAAAATCGAGGCGTTATCATTACAACACATGAAGTAGGAGATATTGAACACTTAATTGATAAGGTGGTCTTACTAGATAACGGGTTAGTTACAAAAGAATTCAGCGCAGAAGAAGCTCGTGAAAACGAAGGCAAATCTGTCATTGATGTGATGAGAGAGGTGTACCAGAGATGAACAATTACTTGAAGCTCGTAAATTTTGAGTTTAACCGTGTAGCAAAACTATTTGCAGTCTTACTTGGGCTTACATTTCTTATGCAGATGATTGGTGTTTTTATGTCATCAAGACGGTATTTGAACATGGCTAATGAACAAATTTATGAAGAGATGATGTCTAAAGCGGCGTTCTTAGATACTTTCGGTCAAATGAGTTTCTTACAGATTACAAATAGTTTGTGGTTTGCAGCACCCATCGCGCTATGTGTAGCAGGGATTGGACTTTATATCTTTCTTATTTGGTACAGAGATTGGCTTGGAAAAAATACATTTATTTATCGACTATTAATGCTACCAACAACACGATTTAATATTTTCTTTGCAAAGCTTACGACAATCATGATGATGACAGTTGGTCTAGTTGCTTTTCAAATTATCTTACTTCCACTAGAGATGCTTGTGATGAAAACGATGGTCCCAAATGAATTCCGCAATGATATGGGTGTGGTTGAACTTGTGACCAGCATGCCAGGATTAAATATTCTTATTCCAAGTAGCATTATTGAATTTTTCATATCTTATGGAGCTGGATTGTTAGTTGTATCCATACTTTTTACCTTGGTGCTAATGGAAAGAAGTTTCAGGTGGAAAGGAATCTTTGCTGGTCTTATTTATAGCGCCATTGCGATTGTTGTCCTAATTTCGCCACTACTTTTACAGGAATTTGTTCTTAATGATTTCTTTTATCCACTTGAATTGTTGATACTTGAAATCGTAATTGGACTAATAGTGCTTGCAGCGACAACTTGGCTAAGTGGATTTTTATTAATTAAAAAGATCACCGTATAGGAGAGTGTGTAATATGAAAAAATACTGGAAATCGTTAGCGATAATTGTTGGTATTGTGCTTAGCATCACAACGTTCTATGTGAATTCTGCCAGGTCAGCTGAGCACTACCCAGAGTTTATTATTGAAACACAAAGCGGTGATGAGCAAGTAATGGATTCACTGGTGTTAGAGGGATCATATTCTAATACTTCTTCTATGAGTTATGTTAGTACAAATTTAAGAATCACAACTGAAGGATCTACTTATAATAGTCGCTCTTTTTTGGATCAGATAATCGGCTATCACCCGACATACATTAAAGAATTACAACAAGACTATCGTACGTTCATGAGAGGGAAATTTCCCAGCAGCAGCTTATATTATGAGGATAATGAGTTTTTGGCGTATGCAAATGTAGAGTATACATTTGGTACGTTTGGACCGGATGATTTTAAATTCGAAATAGCAGTGTTAAACAAAGAAGATAATAAAACAAACTCCTTTGCGCTAGAAGTACCGGGTGCTGTAGAACTTGATCATATTTTTGTGGAAGATGTGCAACTGATTGATAATAAGTTATACCTCATTACACAAAACATGGTAAGAAAGAATGATGACTATCATGATAAAAAGCATATCTATGAGATTGATATTGTTAATCAAGAAATAATTACCCATGAAGACATTTATACATTTGCGAAGTGGCAAGAACATACCCATTCATACGTACGTTTAGTTGAAAGTAATCCTTCTGCAGCGAACGAAAATATTATCTTTCTAAAAACAGAAGAAACAATGGTTGAAGAACCAGAATCTACTAGAGTTACTGACTTTAAGCAGGAAATAATTCTTTATAATCTTGTAACGAAAGAAAAAGAGTCTATTAATGTGCCAGGATTGGATCTCAAGGAGAACCAACTTAGCTATGTAGATAAATCTATCATTTATTTTACGAGATTAGAGGAGCAGGAACTGGTAGTGACTCCTTATCGTTTGGATGACAAACAAACTGGTCAAGAAGTTCGGATTTATCTGGAACTTGACCAAATTCCAATGATACAGATAAAAGACGGTAAACTATATGCTGCTCCCCACCAAATAACTTCAAACTCAGTTGGAGATGTTGCAGTGATAGACGCGAAAACAGGAGAAACACTTTCTACAGGTCAAATTACATTAAAGAATGCATCTGATGAAAAAGGGAATTTTGAATTATATGTGCATGAAATTTTTATGAAGTAAAGAAAATCTAGGGGGAGGACAGAAGTAGGATAATCGTCTTTCAAGGAAAAGGAGGCCAGTGAAAAATGAGTTCTAATAACGCTATGTTTCTAACTAGATTTGAGCAGGATCTAAATGAACAAAAAATAAATGAGCTCTATTTTGAATACAAAGAAAAGATTTATGGCCTCGTACTTTCCTATGTGAAAGATAACTATTTAGCAGAAGACCTTTCCCATGAGATTCTTTTAAAATGCTACCTTACTCGTAACCGGTTTAACGGTGAATGTTCTATTCCTACCTGGATGCATAGAATTGCCATCAATCACTGTATCGATTTTTTACGAAAAAGGTCCCGTCAACGAGAATTACTTCATGAACAAATCGACTTATTGAACCAAAAGGAATTACGTACGCCAGAATTCGAAGCTATAACTAGTTGTGACAAAGAAGAACTCAGAAGCAAGATAAAACAGCTACCACTTAAATATGAAAAAGTCATTACGCTCTACTATATTAAGGAACGAACACTGAAAGAAATCGAACAAGATTTGAATATAAAACTTCCAACGATAAAAACTAGGTTGTTTCGGGCGAAGCATATGTTGAGGGAGATGTACTAGGGAGTCGTGAATCTGTTGATTTACATAGTCTGCTTCAAGGAATTATGATCGATGATGCGAGTCAAAAGGCAATTGGTTCCCTGTTAAGATGAAGAGGTGCTTAATACCTACCAAGAAAACAAGGTGAAAAGTATACGGCTTTAGATCAAAAGAGGAATAATAGGTGTGTGTGAAAGAGCGGAAACCCGCTCTTTTTTATTTCACGGTAGGTAATTCATAGGGACTTTTCTATACAAAATAGCACTAACCACCACAAGGAAGAAAGTTACCAGTTCAATCCTTATGGATAGTTTTTGAATAAAAACCCAATAATACAAGGGAAAATCGGTTTGGATTGATGACTAAAAGTGACACATAATGGTCTTATATTGGCATCTGTTCGTATTGAATAGTTCAAACCCTTTATATTATAATATTCTCAACCTGAATAAAATTCAGACTACTATATTTATCGCCTATGGAGGTTGTTTAATTTTGGGTATAGAAATACCTATTCTTTTGATTCTGATTGTTTTAAATGCATTTTTTGCTGCATCAGAAATTGCACTAATCTCTCTAAATGATAACAAAGTAAGAATAATGGCTGAAAGAGGAGATAAAAAGGCAATCTTACTTCAGCAACTTCTATCAGAGCCAAGTCGTTTCTTAGCAACCATTCAAATTGGGATTACTCTTGCTGGGTTTTTAGCCAGTGCCTTTGCAGCTGAGAGCTTTGCTGGGAGTTTAACCGACTGGCTTATCTTGATGGGAGTCCCAGGTTCACCAAAAATGATTGAGGCATTTTCTGTCATTGCTATCACTTTGGTTCTAGCTTACTTTACACTTGTATTTGGTGAATTAGTCCCTAAAAGACTAGCCTTACAAAAAGCGGAAGCTATTTCCCGTTTTGCTGTTTTACCACTTACAATCTTATCAAAAGTTTCTTCACCTTTCGTGAAACTCTTAACCTTTTCTACCAATTCTATCGTTAGACTCTTTGGGGTTGATCCTAATGCTCAAGATGAAAATGTAACGGAAGAAGAAATAAGGATGATGGTAGATGTAGGAAAAGAAAGAGGCACGATTCAAGAAAACGAAAAGATCATGATAAATAACATTTTTGAGCTTGATAACAAAGATGTATCAGATATAATGACTCATCGTACGAATGTGATTGCCTTACCTTCTAATTTAAGTCTTGATCAAATTGTTCGTATCGTTAATATTGAAAAATACACTCGATTTCCTGTTTATGAAGATAGCTTGGACCGGATTGTCGGTATCCTCCATGTGAAGGATTTGATTCAATTCATGGAGAATAATGATGAGGCTAATTTTAATCTCCAAAAGTTATCAAGAGAACCATTATACGTTCTAGGGTCAAAAAAACTTGATGCTTTATTCAAAGAGATGCAGAAGAATAACACCCACATGGCGATTGCAATCGACGAATATGGGGGGACAGATGGATTAGTTACGATAGAAGATATTATGGAGGAAATAGTCGGAAGTATAAGCGATGAACATGACGAACTAGAGTTAGAAGAAGAAATAACAAGGATAGATGACAATACCTTTATTATTATGGGTACAACTAATTTATTTGAAGTCGAGGAAGTTCTGAAAGCTAGGCTACCTGTTGAAGAATTTGATACATTAAGTGGTTTTGTAATAGGGGAGCTCGGGTCCATTCCTAATGAAAATGAACGTCCAGTTGTTGAATATAATGGCATGGTATTTCAAGTTGAAGAAATAGATGATAAAAGGGTTACCAAAATAAGGGTTTTAGTATAATTGAGAATATGGGAGTGATGTCAAATATGACATCACTCTTGTTTAATTTAGGTATTTAGGTTGTTTTTGTATTGATTGTTGCTTTTGTGTAGTTTGTTTTTGCCAGGCGAGTTTTTAGGTCAACTTTGAAAGGTAGATGAATTTCAGGTTTTGTTAGATAGATTTGGAAAGGTGTTAGATGAAATTCGAAAGGTGTTAGATGAATTTCGAAAAGTGTTAGATGATAGACAAATAAGTGTTAGATGAAACCACAAATCATATAAGATTGATTAAAAAATTTGCCCAGCTATCGAATTTTGACCCAAAATAAGTCCACTATCTTGAATATATTAACTTTAATCCTCATAATCACGAGCATTTTTGACCTAAAAGGGGAAAAAATAGACATCCATCCCAATTAATCGCCGCAGACCTCTTATATAAAAAAGCCATTTTACTTTTTATTAAGGTTGTTTAGCATCGATTATTGCTTATACTTAAGCGGCGGGTTCCATTCGTTACACTCGTTGCTCATTTTAAGAAAATAAAAAAAGAGCAACACCTTTAAGGTATTGCTCCGGCAATTTTATAGCTGTGATAAAAGATTCTAGGAGAAATGATAACATTAACTAACATTCTCTACCCGTGGGTTTTCTTCTTCCTTCTCTTTTGATAGGAACCAACCTGCTACTGCGATTAGGACAAGGACAACATAGAATGTAATTTTCCATTCAGGTGTTTTCGCAAAGCCAACTGGTAAAATGGCAAGCGCAGGGTGAGATAACGTAAAGACTGCTAGCTTCACTCCAACCCATCCTACAATTGCAAATGCAGCGATTTCCAATCCAGGTCTCTTATGAAGTAAGGTTACAAAGTGATTTGCTGCAAATCGCATGATGATTAGACCCATTAATCCACCAGCAAAAATGACAAGGAATTTTCCACCATCGAGGCCACCAATATTCGGAAGGTTTGTATTTGGTAAGGTGACAGCTAATGCAACTGCTGCAAGAATCGAATCAACTGCAAAGGCAATATCCGCTAACTCGACTTTAAATACCGTCATCCAGAAGCCGGATTTCTTCTTTTCTTTTACAAGCCCTGCTATTTTCTTTTCTCTGTTGATCAATAGCTTTCTGAAAATATGATTTAATGCGATGAATAAGAGGTAAAGCGCACCTAGTGCTTGAACCTGCCATACATCAACAAGGAACGAGATCGCAAACAGTGAAGCGAAACGGAAAACAAAGGCACCTGCAAGCCCATAGAACAAGGCTCTTTTTCTCTGCTCTTCTGGAAGATGCTTAACCATAATTGCAAGCACGAGTGCGTTATCTGCTGCCAGTAGTCCTTCAATTGCTATTAACAAAAGCAATACCCATGCATATTCAAATAAAATTGAAAATTCCATTTTATAATATCCCCTTTAAATATTAACCAATAATGTTGTTAAGCAGGAAATAGGGTTATATTAGATAATTTCCCCATGATAACTCGAAAATCGTTAATTTTATCATATTAGTATATCTATCTATTATTTAAACAATCGTTATGATGTCTTGATCAATTAATTATTTGAAGTTCATTATTTTTTCGTCAACACGTTTTTCAATCATTTCAATTCTAACCTTATCTTTTAAAAGTTCTTCTTTGTTTTTCTTTAATAACTCAATAAAATTAACCTTTGTTTTTCGCATCTTTTGTCGCTCTCCTTTTATATGTTAATTATTTTCAAACAACAGACTGTTATCTCTATTATTGATAAAGGTTATCTCTTATTACACAAAAAAAACCTTTACCAGTGGTGGTAAAGGTTTACAAAACATAAATAGACCTTTACCGTATATATGGTAAGGTCTTGCTAACAACATAGGTTGCCACTAAAGCCGAGAACTATTGTTCCGAAATGACGACTTTAATGTAAAAGCTACTCCCCTTAGGAGATAATATTCAACTGTTAGGATAATAATATGTTAGATTTAACATTCTGTCAATTGTTATTTTAATTAAATGATTTGTACTATTAAAAAACAGACAGAATCTATTGGTTCTGTCTGTTTTCGTTATTAAAAAGGCTAAGAACTAGCTTTTCTAGGTATATCGGGCAAAAATTTGATTGTACTTTTAATATATTTAGTTTCGGAAAATAATAAAAGTTACGTAAATGATGTAGATAATGGCTAAAATTATCCCTTCTATCTTTGAAATTCTGTGCTGGGTTCTTGATAGGACAAGTAATAAAATTGTCACAAAAATCATAAGCCACATATCTAAAAATATTTTTGGATCAACCGCTAATGGATGGATGGTGGCTGAAGCTCCTAAAATGAAAAAGATATTGAATATGTTACTACCAACAATATTACCAATAGCGATCTCCGTCTGTTTCTTAAGTGCTGCGGTGACAGAAGTGACCAATTCAGGAAGAGATGTACCTACAGCCACTATAGTCAATCCAACGAGAGTTTCACTCATCCCAAGCGAGAGCGCAATTTTGATACTGTTTGTAACTACAATGTGACCTCCAAACACAATTCCAGCAAGGCCTCCAACTGTAAATAGACTGTTTTTTACCCATGATGTTTTCACCGGATTAGCAGGAGTCTCGTCTATTTGAATTTGATCACGATTATTCCTTGCCATCTCAAATACATAGTAAAGGAAAACAACAAAGAAAAGCAGCAAAAGGATACCTTCTGTTCTCGTAATCAGATTAATATCTGCATATTGAAGCTGAATATCACTAATCAGAAAAAGCAAAGCAACAGCTGCTAACAAAGCAAATGGTATTTCTTTTCTTATTGTATCGCTCTGAACGGTTAGTGGATAAACAATTGCTGTAACTCCCAAAATGAAGGTTGCATTAAAGATGTTACTACCAACAACATTTCCAATCGCGACAGCGCTGTTTCCTTCAAAGGCAGCGATAAAACTGACCGATGCTTCCGGTGCGCTCGTACCAAATGCTACGATGGTCAAACCGATTAGCATTGGTGAAACTCTTAAAGTTTGTGCAATATTCGAGGCTCCATTCACAAAATAATCAGCACCTTTAATTAAAAGAGCGAATCCGATTAACAAAAAAAGATAGGCCATTTGTTTACCTCCTTTCAATAAGTCTTTTGTATTGTTTACCAATAGAGTGATTTTCATAAACCTGGATGATATGGGCTAGTATGCTTATGTAGTCGGGAATATTGCTAACACTCAACCGTTTTAATTATACAAATGTATTTCTCTCGCTGGATGAGAAGGTGAATTTATTTTGAAGTATATGTAGAAAATACATAAGATATTTCCAAGTAGAAAGGAATTGAAAGGACATCTAGTGTATTTCAAAATTTGCCCAAGGTGGGTTTAGTTTCATCATTACAGAGGGTACTTATCCAGGTGGTGCTTATAGCCAAGAATACATAGTTTATCTTGGTGTTTTGAAAAACGAGGAGGAAACAAAAAATGAAAGCAATTGTGATCGAAGAGTATGGAGATAAAAATGTTTTGGTAGAGAAAGATATTGAACGACCAAGCATCTCGGAGAACCAAGTTTTAGTGGAAGTGTATGCAACTTCTATTAACCCAATTGACTGGAAGGTGCGAGCTGGCTATTTAAAAGAAATGCTTCCATTTGAATTTCCAATTATTTTGGGATGGGATGCAGCAGGAGTCATTGTAGAAGTTGGAAGCAATATAACAAATTTCAAAGTTGGGGACCGTGTATTTGCTCGTCCAGCAACTACAAATCGAGGAACATATGCAGAATACCTTTCTGTAGACGCTAATTTACTAGCAAAAATGCCAGAAGAAATGAGTTTTGAAGAAGCAGCATCTATTCCCCTAGCTGGGTTAACGGCCTGGCAATGTCTTGTTGACTTTGGAAATATTCAAGAAGGCGAGAAGGTGTTAATTCATGCTGGAGCAGGTGGGGTTGGAATATTTTCCATCCAGATCGCGAAAAGTTTTGGTGCGTATGTTGCAACAACGGCTAGCGAGAACAATATTGAATTCTTAACATCGCTTGGTGCAGATGAAGTTATTAATTATAAGGAAAATGATTTCAGCGAAGTGCTAAATGGATTCGATCTGGTGTTGGACTCTATGGGTGGAGACATTCAGTCTAAAAGCTATAAAGTGCTAAAAGAAAATGGAAAGCTTGTCTCTATTGTCCAACCACCGAATGAAGAAGAAGCTGCAAACTTTAACGCCGAAGCTGGATTCGTTTGGCTAGAGCCAAATGGAGAACAGCTACAGAAATTAGCTGATCTTTATGTAGAGGGTAAGGTGAAACCTGTCATCGGTAAAACATTTGACTTTAGTGAACAATCTTTAAAAGAAGCACATGCATTAAGTGAAACACATCATGCACGTGGGAAGATTGTCATTCACGTAAAGTAAAAAGAAATTTATGATCAAATCACAATCGTGGTTTGATCATTTTTTCTGTTGCGTAAAACGGATTTTAATGCGATAGAAGGGTCAAGGGTACATCGACCCAGTATCCAACCAAACTTTCCACTGATCTCTTTCTAGAACGGAGATTTAACTTAACTATAATGTTCTGTTTATGTCTCTTATTGATAAAATAAAAGTAGGGATTGTTCATCTATATTAGGTGAAGGTGGAGTGGACCGTCTCAATGCTCTTCTAGAGGAAAGTGGGCGTAAGTATGAGTAAGAATGCACTAAAAATATTGTCCCTAATCTGTTTTGTCATTTGTGTCCTGCTTTGGTTACCGAATGTGTTGCTCGAGGTTGCCAGTCCGTTTTGGTTGCTGACCTTTATTATTGGACCGGTTGGTCTTGTTTTTGGACTGTTAGGGAAGCATTATCTCTTGGCAGTATTAAACTTGATTATGACTTTTAGTTTCTTTTTGTTTATGTATGTGGGGTACTATTTTTTGGACCTTAGTTTAGCAATGGGAGAAATAATAGCATACCTATATTAAGCGGGTCGAGGGACCTGTCCCTAAAACCCGCTTTTGTATTCCTACGATACTTTAAATGCCTCAAAGTTTGAGCTGAATGCTAAACCTGGTTCTTCGACGTCACTAAGGATTGTTCCGTCTGTTGAACTTTGACCGAAGATTTCGACCAGGTCACCAGCTTGCAGTTCCAGAACAGCAGAGACATTGACGACGTTTAGGAAGCTAAGTTCGTCCCAATAATCATTGTCGACTTGAACGCTAATTCCATTCACCACAATGTCTGCTCTTGTACGATAGGGAACATTCATGTTAGGGGTGAAGGTGAAGCTGCCTGCTACATAGTAAATTCCACTCTCGCGTGGTACGAGGGTAGAATTGCCGGCATTGTAGATGTTTCCTATATCATATTGCTCATCCTCAAACGTAATTTTGCTAGATTGACCTGCTTCAAGTGGTTGGTTTGTTTCCTTTAATGCACGGAAAGCAGGTGTTCTGCGATCTCTCTTGTCCTTTCCGCAATTCACGTTAATCGTGATATTTTCAGTGTCCTTTCCCTTTTTATTTTTGTGGTGAAAAGTAGATTCTTGTTCATTTTTGTAATAATAAGTTTTCATTTTACTCACCTCCTTGCTTTCTTTCTACTATTGTATGGAACTCTAGTAAAAGGGATTGTGTGGATTACTTAAGGTAGGTAAACTATTTTGTCTATTATTTTGAGAGAAATAATTTATTCATAGTATGCGTATTTGAATTTTCTGATAAAATAGGTTTGAGAATAAAAATTTATAGGGGTGATGAGAATGTCTGTAGGTGCATACCTTACTTTTAATGGAAACTGTCGAGAAGCTGTCGAGTTTTATGCAGAGGTATTTCAAACAGAAACACCACAAATTATGACTTTCGGGGAAAGCCCACAAAGCTCGGAGTATCCACTTCCTGAAGAAGCAAAGGAACTCGTGATGCACACCCGCCTCAATATTGATGGAAGCAACGTTATGTTTTCTGACACTTTTTCGGGACAGGAATTTGTTATCGGCAATAATATAACACTTGCTTTGGTCAGCAAAAATAAAGATGAATTAAAATCCTGGTATGAGCAACTAAAAGAAGGTGGCAAGATCGATATGGAACTGCAGGAAACCTTCTGGAGCAAGCTCTATGGCCAAGTAACCGATAAATTCGGAATTCATTGGCAGCTAAACTACGATAATAGTGAAACAACAATGTAAAGATAGGGTCCAGCTTTTATGCGCTGGACCCTGTGTCGTACATTCCATCGTGTCCGAAGTGGTAGAAGAATGAAATCACAAGCTAGGCTTGAACGTGTACATCAAGTTAGGGGGGATTTATTGTTGAAGGGACTAATCTGGTTATCTATTTTGATTTTTACTCTTGTTGGCTGTTCCTCACCAACTCTTCAGGAAGCAATAGAAAAAAATCACGACCAAAAAGTTGAGATCTTGTATCAGGATGATGTTGATGAAGTTGTCCTTTTCATGACAGAAGATTATACAGGAGAGCCATTGTTATGCTTAAATACTTTCACTAAAGAAAATTCAGGATACAAATATAATGCTGGTACCGGTGAACATGGTCAAAGTGTAGATCTATCAAGTGAATATGAAATTATAAAAGTTTCATCGGTTGGGGATCGTTCCATTGGGGCCATATGGGGATATTTTTATGATTACCCTAATGCTGAATCAGTTAGTTATACCTTAGAGGATGAACAAGGAAATGTTATCTATACATCAGACGTTGAAATATCAGAGGCAAACTCCGTATATGAGAAAGTGCCATATGCTATTTTGGAGATGACTCATAATCTTTACTACCAAATATTAGATAGTGAAAATAATGTGATAGTTGAATGGTAGTTTTATAAAAGCAGAACTATGTTGTTTTTTCCAAAAAAAAATGGGAGCTGTGAGAGCCCCATCATTTCTCTTTTCCCACTAACACCAAAGCGGTAATCCACGAAGTAATTGGAATAACGATAATCACTCCAATGCCAGCGCTAAGTAATGTAATCATTTCTGCACTAAATATCTTTGAATTAACTATTCCCCCAAGAGTATAGGATGTATCTTTGAACCAGATGAACATTGCTAAGTACCCGCCAAAGAAGGCAAAGAATAGTGTGTTGGTACTTGTCCCTATGATATCTCTGCCAATGCTTAATCCTGATCGGAACAGATCTGTTCTGGAAATTGTTGGATTATGGTAATGGATTTCGCGCATCGGTGAGGAAATTGCAATGGCTGCATCGATAATAGCAGCTATGGTACTCATAATAATGACAGATACGCCGAGTTTAACAAAATCGATTCCAATATAAAGGGAAAAGCCATTAAGTTCGCGAATTTCTTCTTCACCAAATCCTTGAATCATTGCTTTTTCCGTCACTAGTAAAATAAAAACCAGCAGAATAACAGTGGTGATTATCGTAGAGAGAAAAGCTGTTTTTGTTTTGATATTGATGTCATTTATAAAAAACAGATTAATACAAGCAATTATTATACAGGCAGCTAATGTTAAAATAATCAGATTAACATTAGGATCGTTCATAATGAAAAGGATGACAATCAGTACGCCAAAATTAAAGAATATAGCAAGAAATGACTTTATCCCTTTTAACCCTCCAATAAAAGTCATCAAGAAAAATAGTATGATTGATAGTAGCACCAATGCATTCATAATTTTGCCCTCTTTCTATTAATGAAAAATATAGTTGTATAAATTCCAATAGGAATAGTTAGCACAATACCTATCCCACCAGCCAGAGCTCTCGCCAGTTCTAAGGAAAGGTTCATGGACAGTGTAAACCCTAGTAGAGAGTCATTTTTCAAATACAATAGAAGCATTGGGATCGAACCACTTATATAAACGAAAAACAATATATTTGTCATTGTACCCATAATATCTTTTCCAATTTCCATGCCTGAAGCTCGCAGTGCCTTTACTGTTATAAGGTTATTTTTTTCATAGAGGGTGAAAAGAGAGGAAGACATGGTGATTGCGATGTCCATAACTGCTCCTAGCGAACCGATAAATAATCCTGCCATAAACACCATCTGGGAGGGGCGCGATAAGAATTGGCCCAACCCATTCCCGCCAGTTAGATAAATAACAAAGTACGCGATGAAAAGAGAACTGAACGTTCCAATTAAGGTTGCTATAATAGCGGAATATGTTTTTTCATTAAAGCCGTTAACGAGTAACAGAGAAATTCCAGTAAATAAAAAAACACTAACAACGCCAAGCAGGATTGGGCTTATTTTCGAATGACTTATGTATAGATCTAAGGCGTATGAAAGTAGAACAGCATTGATTGCCAAACTTAAGATAGAAAAAAGCCCCTGCTTTCTTCCGATGATAATTAAGCTGAGAATAAATACCCAGGCGACCAGTAATACATAGGTATCCCGTTTAAAGTCTATTATATAGCCTGTTAACTCACCATTTTCCGTTTCAACTTTATCAACCGAAATAAATATTTTTTGACCAACCTGGTATTCGTTGTCGTAGGCTTTTGATAAGGAATATTCATTAGGTAAAAGAATATGCTCCCCTTTATCCTCGCTATTTTTTAATACGGCAGTGATTCTCTGTGTGAATAAAATGTCCTCATTCCCATGATGATCAATCATTTCAGTGCTCTCTATTAACTCTGTCTTCACAACCTCAGCTATCGGCTGCTCGTAATATGAATAATTGTTATTTACAAAAATTATCGAGATAACAAAAGAAGTGATTAAGATTATATATAAAAAGAGCTCGATTTTGGTTAATTTCTTTAATTGCTTTATGAGATTCAAAGTTATACCTCCAGCTAATGTGGAAAAAATACGTGCTATTATCCTTTAATGACTATTACATAATACCACCAAATGAAGAAGGGGGGACAGTTCATTCTTGGGACCTCCCACAAGACCTCATAATTCAAGAGAGGATTTTTTAAAAAAATGAAACCAGATTCCTCGTCAATCGTCTTAGCAATAGAGAAAAGTGGGGTGAGAGCAAGTTGAACGAGAATAATTGCGGAAAAATAGACTCGATGGATAAGCATGTGTGGTTTGAGAACATCATGGATGTTTTTGGGGAGAAGCTTACGAAGATGGCTTATACCTATTTAAAAGATTGGAAGTTGGCGGAAGATGTTGTGCAGGAGGTTTTTATTATCTGTTACAGGCAGTATGACAGCTTAGCATCGATCACTTCTTTTAAGTCGTGGATCTATAGAGTGACAATTAATAAATCAAAGGATGTACTAAAAAGCTCCACAATAAAGAAAGTGATAATCAACCCGAAGTTGTTTCGTCTTTTTCAAGCGAAAGAACCGTCACCAGAAATGGATTATATTAAGCGGAGTGAGGAGGAGCAGCTTTCGTTATGTGTTCTTGCCCTTCCGCTTAAGTATCGAGAGGTAATTACTCTTCATTATTATGAGGAACTACCTGTTGAAGAAATTAGCAGGATTCTTGGGTTGAATAGAAATACAATTAAAACGAGGCTGCATCGAGCGAGAGCCAAGTTGAAGCACTTGATGGAAAGGTGTGAAAAAGATGGAGAGTAAGCTCAGGAATTTACGCAAAGTGATGAATTCAACCACTCATAAGGGGAAGCATTTTACAGAACTACAGAAAAACAATATAAGAAAAGCGATCCTTACAGAAAAAGAGCATAAGCCAAGCAGAGCGAAAGGTTTTCTTGCTTTTGTGATGACGGGTGTTGTGATCACCTTGCTTGCTTTGTTCCTTTCAAGCGAAGTTGAAATCACGCCACACAATCATGGTGGGGCAAATCAAGTAAATGAGGATTGGGCGATTCGCAATGAATACAGGAAAGAAGGGAAGGTGCTATTTCGAATTCTTCCTGAACCAGGAATTACCGCAGGGAAACATTATGGATATATCTTTAGTTTCTCAGAACCCTTTGAAGTCTTTGAAAGAAAAGAACTAGCAATCTATGCCGTGCATAAGGAAACCAAGGAGCGGGTTACGGTGGTCTCTCCCGAAAAGATTACAGAAGCATCCTCAGGATACCCAAGCTTAGAAAGATATACCGCGACGTACGAAGTGCCTTTTAGTGGCATATGGAAATATGAAGTATTTTTGGACGGAGAATTTTATGGTGATGTAGTTTTATCCGTAAAGGAAATGAATATAAGTTTGCCGGAAAGTATTCCGGATTTTGTGGAAAAGAGGGATTTTGAGCAAATTGATTGGAAAAGAAAAGCAATACCGTTTGGTAGAAACATAGTAGGAAATGAAAACAAATCCGGCGTAATCGGGATGGAAATGCCAAGTCTCACCCAACAAAAGTGGATGTGGCATCTTTGGGGAACAGAAGCGGAGGAATTAACGATAGTCGGATACCACCGGAATACAAAAAGCGTACATCCTATTTTAATAAATGGTTGGACCATTGGACTTGCTGGAGAAAATAATGTCGCAGATGCCCATATACCATCATCAGTTACAATTCCCAAACCTGGGGAATGGGCCTTCCTGCTTTATACAAATGATCAACTGTTTGATATCTTAGTTTATGAAATAAAGGAATAGTGGGTTTTGGGGACAGGTCCCTTGTCCCAGCCACCCTCATAAACATTTTCTGCCTACCATTTTCATACGTTGATGTACAAATATCCTAAGTATCATGCCATAATTAGAAGTACAAGCCACCTTTAGAGGGTGGTTTTTTTTTCTATAATAAACACTTAAAATCTTTCATTACAAAATGAACTTTTTTTCATGATAATTACTCTTATAGGGGAGAGAGGTGAAGTTATGAATGTAGTGCGGTTGGTGAAAAAGGCGAAAAAAGGAAGTAAAGAGGCTTTGCTACAACTAATTATGGCAAAGCAAGATGATTATTATCGGCTTGCTCTCACTTATTTGGGAGATTCGCACGATGCCATGGATGCGATGGAGGATATGATTGTTATTTTGTATGAAAAAATAGATCAGCTTAAAAAAGAAGAGGCCTTCTACAGCTGGAGTAAAACAATTTTGGTTAACAGCTGTAAAGACCAACTCCGGAAGAGAAAGAAGATTGTGCTGTTAGACAACATGGAAACTGATTATAAAACTCGTTCCCCTCAGACAATTGCCCGTGATGATTACATAGACAGTGAACGCCAAATAGATATCCAACAGGTGCTCTTGCAGCTAAATGAACATCAAAGAGAAGCAATCCAACTAAAGTATTTTCACGACTTTGACTACCAAACCATCGCACAAATCACGAAGGTCTCGGTAGGTACAGTCAAGTCAAGGGTATTCCAAGGGTTAAAAAAACTTAGAGAATTCTGTGGAGGTGAGAAAGATGAATGATGTGGAAAAGCGATTGGCTAAAGAGAAGGAGCGAATGAATCTCACCATAGCACCAGTAGAGTTAGAAGCAAGATTAAGAGGTGCATTAGATACTGCGGTTCCAAGAAAGCCAAAACATAATAAGGCAATCTGGAAGTTTGCAGCGGTTATGTTATTTTCCCTGCTGATTGTAGGATACCATTACAATGGGTTAGCCTATTATGGAAAAAAGCTGCTTGGATTTGATGAAGTGATGTCAGGCACTCTGAAGAATTTGAATGAGGCTGGGATGGGACAGCTTGTTGATGAAAAAATGAGGTTGGAAGGTGGAACCGAACTGGTTATAGATGGCATGATGACAGATGACAATCAGCTGATACTCTACTATACCTTAAATAATCCTGATGGCCTTGGGGATTTGTCAAACTCACATTTTTCTCCTACAAAAATAACTGGGTTTTTGACAAATTCAATGGTCCAAGGAGGAACGGCTATCATCAATGAGGAAGGTACCGAGGTAAAAGGGACGATGCATTTTGAAAACGTTAGTGCATTCTCGAAAAAATTAACGGTTCATTTTACCCAAACCCAAAGCAATGGTCATCTCAAAGCGGAAGAACTTACTTTTCCTTATAATCCAAACCTGGCCTTGCAAACGCAATTCAAACAGTCGATAAAGAAAACAGTCGATGTTGACAAAGGGTCAATCACTTTTGATTCTATTAAAGCGACTCCAACGTTGACAGTGATTGATGGTTCGTTAAAGGTGGATAATTTTGATAGAGTGGATTTTGCCCTCGGCGGGATTGAGCTTGTAGCAAATGGCAGTCCGGTAGAATTAAGAGGTGGAGGAAGTGGGTCTTCATTTAGTGGCCAAAAGTTTGAAATAAACTTTGATGCCTTGCCGGAAAGTTTAACGTCATTGGAACTTGTAGTGAAGGAATTTGTTGGCTATCAAAAGCTTAATGATGAGATTTCCCTTTCTTCCATTGAAGAGACACCGATTGAGCTTGGTGGAAAAGCGTTGTGGATAAAGGATGTCTCGAACACTTCCCAAGGAGTGGAAATCACCATCGCAACAGAGGAGGATGTTATGCTCGATGGTGTTTATATAGGAGATGAAAATAATAAGGTGGAGATTCTTACAACCCAAAACCAGACGCATGATAAGCAAGCAGACGGAAGGGAATGGAAGGTGAGGACTATTGTATTTGATACGAAAATAGATCCTGACTACCTCTTGATAGAAGGGATGCATTTTATGAAAAAGTACAATAAAAAGATTGAGATACCAGTTGGTGAGTAGCCGGTTACTGGGGGCATGCTTGTCCCCAATAACCAATAACTACGCTACTAAACGAGGATTAATAGTCTTTTTATTAAGGGGAAGGCAGATGCAATTAAAAATATACCTGCCCCTATATTCACGACTTTCAGGACTCTTTCCTTTATAAATGCTCTTGCAAAATGAACGGTGAAAGCAACGTTTAAATTCCACAAAAAGATGCCTAGTATTAGCGAGATGACACCCACCAACGTGATTAACCATCCTTTTGTTAAGAGAGACTGGAAAGAAGATCCGAAAATACCAAACCAAAACACAAAATTGATCGGGTTAAATGCCGCTATTCCAAACCCGACGAAGAATGAACTTTTCTGAATAGGTTTTCCAAGGTCTAATATTCTTTTGCTTTTTATCGAGCTAAGAATGGTTTGTATACCAAGATAAAATAACATCAGGCTGCCTAATCCATACATGAATATCTGAACTGATTCAATTTGAAGATAGGGCGCCATTCCCATCATGATAATCAGTAAAAATAAAATATCTGCACTCATCCCGCCTAACCCAACGAGCCAAGCTGCATAAAATCCTGAACTAATACCTCGTTTGATTATCTCAAGATTAATAGGCCCGATTGGCGCGGCCAAGCTTATACCAAGCACTATAAAATGAAAGATTGTCCATAAATATTCCACATTTTTACCCCTATTGGAAAGACTTGTCCATATATTCATATGCGGGGATGTGGGGAATTCATGCATATGGGTTTTGGGGACAGCTCCCTCGTCCCCGTGGGGCGAGGGACCTGTCTCCTGTCTTCTAATAGTGCATAATGTGTCGGTCTGTGTCGAATGGCGTTTATATTGCTTCAAATGGATTATAAAATGAAAAAGTAGATTATAAATCTATGAAATTGGTCGATAAAATAGAAACTTGGATTATATAATTTCTAAGTGCAGGATAATTTGACAAAATCCTCACTCCTGGCGCTAAAAGTCCTCAATCCCTGTGCAGAAAGAGCCGCTGCGGTTGCAAAATTACAAATTAACCTTAGAATGTCATACATTTATTTATCCAGTACCCCTGTGATGTTGCCTTTCTTTTTCACATTTTCGTACGGTTTTACAATTTTAAAAGGAGTAAAAGGGAAGAAAGTCGAAAGATGTAGAAGTGTTTTTTTTTTCTACAAAAGGGGGAAGTTAACCTCGCATACAAGTACATTTAGGCTGCTGAAGGAAACGCGACCGTAAAGGAGAATGAGAATGGATTACCATAAAGCGCTAGAAGAGTACATAAAAGCTACGAACACCCACAATTTCGACAATGTGGAAAAAATGCTACACGAGAATGTTGTGTACTGGTTTACTAATAAAACCTGTACAAACCGCGAGGAAATTCGTGCTTTCTTTGAACATGCATGGGACACAATTAAAGAGGAAGTTTACACTGCAAAAGATGTGCAGTGGATTGCTGTGGATGAGCTTACTGCCACATGTCTCTACACTTTTCATTATGAAGGATACATGAATGGGGAGTTCATTTCCGGCAGCGGTAGGGCAACGAATGTTTTTGTAAAGGAAGAGGGAAAATGGAAGTTGATACACGAACATTTGAGCCGATAATATAATAAAAATAGGGGGAGTACAACTATGTTCATACATAAAATTGACGAGCAACTATCTTTGAAACTAACAGAGGAAAAAGATGCGGAGCGGCTATTCGAGCTGACCGACAACTCCCGGGATTATCTGCGTGAGTGGCTCCCATGGCTGGACTCCACGAAAACGGTAGAGGACACTAGGGATTTTATTAAGGGGACAAGACAAAGCTACGCGGAAAATAAAGCGATGTCTACAATGATCCTCTACAAAGGGGGAATTGTCGGAACAGCAGGCTACAACACCATAGATTGGACGAATAAAGTGGTATACATTGGCTATTGGTTGGATAAGGATTATCAAGGGAATGGCATCATGACAAGGGTGGCGGAAGCACTGACAGACTATGCCATCAGCGAACTACGAATGAACCGGGTTGATATCCGTGCGGCGGAAGAGAACTTGAAGAGCAGAGGTATCCCGGAGCGGCTTGGCTTTACAATGGAAGGAAAGATCCGTCAGGCAGAGTGGCTGTATGACCATTATGTAGATCACGCGGTGTACGGGATGCTAGCGGATGACTGGAACAAACGAAAAGTTTTATAATCGGTAGAAAGTACCGTATAAATGGAAGAAAGACAATGATGATAAATAAAAAAAATGAAAGTTATAGCTCTATATAATTTCGGTTATTTTGCAAAAACTGTTGTGCCTTCGCAAGTATAATATCAAATACCTTTTTGTTTGTTTCGAAGCCGCCTCCCATTCGGGAAAGCGGCTTTTTTGGGGACCTCTTCGAAAGACTTCTTACTCATTTTACGCTTTGTATTCTTCTGATCAGAAATCCGACCCTTTCCTCATACCCCTCATCAAGCGAAGAGAACTTGGGAATCGCAATCCCGTCCTGCATAAGATTCCCCCTGAACAGAATGTAGTAGTCCTTCGTTTCTATCATTTTACTGTTGTTGGAAAAGTTGAATCTCGAAGGTTCTTTACCTGCAAGGAAAAAGTCCTCTCCTTCTTGGTATTGAATAACCATCTCCTCATCAAAGATTGGTTTCTTTAATAAAATAATCCCAGCAAGAAAAGTGACCATCTTTATTAGAAGGAATGCAACAAAGAAAGGAACAATAAATGACATAATAGCGGACATGACAAACAATCCGGTATCTATCTCCCCGTACATCTGAAGCAGGTCGAAGAAGGAATAGATGCTGAATAGGAAAGCTCCTATATAAAAGAGAATTCTTCCATAACGCCAAGGTTTAAAATGATCAACCAGCGTGGATAAGGCATGTCTTGTAACTTCGTATTTGAATTCTATCTGGCGGATGACGGTTTCCTCCTTAATCGTGGTGATTACTATCTTACCATTTGTAAATGGGATGAGGTAGCAATCAAATACCTACTATATACAAATGCTATATAAGCTACTAAAATCCAGGAATTTTTCAAAAATCTACTGTGGAAACCACTAAATAATAACGCTTCAGTTTATACCACCTCCAGCAGAACATTAAAGTTCTTACCTCGCACGTATTAATAGTATGATAAGGGTATGAGATACATATAGAAAGGGGAATAACCATCTGTGGTAAAGAAGCTTATCCTTATAATTATAACCGTATTTATGCTAGCAGCCTGCCAGTCCGAAAACGGCCAAAGTGCAGAGGAACTGCTGCAGCAGGACTGGAGTGAAATTGAAAACTCCGCAAAAGGAACGACTGTCCGTATGTATATGTGGGGAGGAGATGACGGAATCAACCGTTATATTGATGAATATGCCTCACCGCGCTTAATGGAAGAGCATGATATTACGCTTGAACGGGTTCCGATGGATACGAACGAGATCCTGCAAAAACTGTTTAATGAAAAGAAGGCTGGAAAAGAGAAGGGAACCATTGATGTTATCTGGATTAATGGCGAGAACTTCAAGAATGCCAAGGACAATGAGCTGCTGTTCGGTCCTTTTACAGAAAAACTGCCGAATGTGCAGGAGTTTGTTGATACCGAAAGTCTTGATATTCAATATGACTTCGGCACAGAAGTGGAAGGACTCGAGGCGCCATGGGGCAAGGTGCAGTTTGTCTATTTTTATGATGAAGAAAAAGTAGCAGATCCACCTAATAGCTTTGACGAGTTAAAAGACTGGGTCAGGGAGAATCCAGGGAAGTTCACGTATCCGGAAGCAGCTGATTTTACAGGAAATGCATTTTTAAGGCATCTTTTATATGAAAAAGTGGCAAGTGCGGACAGTTTACTAGAAGAAGGGTACAGTGAAGACTTGCTGGAACAAGGAGAGGAGAATCTCTGGAATTACCTAAGAGATATCAAGCCTTTCCTCTGGAGAGAAGGAAGAACCTATCCTTCCGACCTGACGGAGCTCGACCGCCTGTATAATCAGGGGGAAGTTTGGATGACGTTCGGGTATAACGAAGCTCGTGCCGAGAGTCTGATTAATAACGGAAACTTTCCTAAGAGTACGAAATCCTTCATTATGGACTCCGGATCGATTGGCAACACGCATTTTCTTGCGGTGCCTTTCAACAGTCCGAGCAAAGAAGGGGCGATGGCGGCGATAAACTTCTTCCTTTCCCCAAAAGCCCAGCTAACAAAATATGAGTCCACCTACTGGGGAGAAAATATTGCACTGGATCCTGCAAAACTATCAGAAGAAGATCGTGCTAAGCTTGAGGCGATAAACCGCGGAGCATCTGTCCTGTCGCCTGAAGCTCTTGCCGCTAAGAACCTTCCGGAAGTGGATGCAAAGTATGTGAATTGGCTAAAGGAGCATTGGATTGATGAAGTGGTCAAGACAGACTAAGCATTTTTTGGCATTTTTGCCTGCACTCTTCCTTATCAGCGTTATCGTCCTTTATGCCCTCTTTCTTTCCTTTTGTGAAAGCGTAGCGTGCAGCACAGGCTGGACGTGGGAGCATTATGCAGCGTTGTTTGAAGAGGAGCGCTTCCGAGATTCGTTGACCTACAGTTTATTTATTGCAGGGGTATCCACCCTATGTTCCCTTGTAATCGGCTTGGCTGTGACAAAGCTTATTTATCATAGGGTATTAAGTAGAAGGTCGCGGAGCCTCCTTTGGCTGCCAATGCTTTTTCCACACTTTGTCTGGGGATACATGATGATTCTCTTATTCTCACAAACAGGCTGGATCTCATCGATTCTCTATCAGTTGGGAGTTATTGAGACCTCGTCCTCTTTTCCACTGATCATTCAAGATGAACAAGGTATTGGCATCATCCTTACGTATATAGTAAAAGAGGTTCCTTTTGTCGTTTTGCTATTGCTACCGGTTTATCTGAATATGCCTAGTCAGCTGCCTCAGGTGGTAAGGACTCTTGGAGGAAGAGAGTGGAACGTGTTCAAGACGGTCGAGTGGCCATGGGTTTATCCGGTGCTTGTAGAGGCAGGAATTATTGTTTTTGCCTTTGTGATCGCTGCTTTTGAACTTCCTTATCTGCTTGGAACGACCTATCCTCAAATGGTATCGGTCGTAGCATATGAATGGTTCTTCCAAGGAGATTGGAGCAGACGACCATTGTCTTTCGCTTTTATGATTTGTATAACAGTCCTCATTTTGCTCATCACGGCAGCCGCCTCTTCAATGTTAAATAAAAAGCGGTATCAGATGATGAGGGGAAATAATTAGAAAATGGATGATTTTATGAAAAGATCTTGGCAATACCTTTGGGCACTATTCTTTCTCACACCAGTCTTGTTACTTCTCATCAATAGCTTTGCCTATAACTGGCGATGGGGAGAGGTGTTGCCTCCCGGTTTAAGCCTGAGAGGCTGGTCGGTTCTTCTGGGAGAGCCGCAATTAATTCGAGCGGTACTTACAAGTTTTGTTATCGGAATCTTTGTTATATTACTGAACTTTGTCATCGCCTTGCCTGCAGCAAGAAAGCTGGCCTTTCATTCCTTTAAAGGCAAAGCATGGCTTGAAACGATATTAATTCTCCCGATTCTCATTCCGAGTCTCGCTGTCGTTATGGGGATTCATATTGCGATGATTCGCATCGGATTAAGCGACACGATTCTTGGTGTGATTCTGATCCACCTCATTCCGACGGTTCCCTATTCCATCAAGATCTTCCGCGCCGGTTTTGAACGGCTTGGCGGTGACTTGGAGAATCAAGTGGTAACACTAGGTGGAAACAAGGCATACGCATTCTATTCGGTGTACCTGCCGCAGATGATCAACAGCTTTCGCAGTGCGGTGTTTCTCATTTTTGTTATTTCACTTAGTCAATTTGCCCTCACCGCCATCATTGGAGGAGGAAATGTTCTAACATTGGCTCTGCTGTATTTTCCATATCTGAGCAGTGTCGATACTTCGGTGATCGCAAGCTTTTCGCTCTTGTTTGCGCTTCTTCCAATAATGGTGGTTATATTGTTTGAAAGTATGCTTTATTTAATAAATCCCTATAAAAACCGTTCGCTCAGGAAGTGATTTTACATGATTGTCATTCAGGAAATGAAAAAAGCTTTTAACAAGTCTTCGTACGTTTTTGAATCTGTCAGCTTTACAATGGCAAAGGGAGAGATCGTCAGTATTGTCGGTCCTTCAGGTACCGGAAAGTCGACCTTTCTCAAATGTCTGGCGGGATTCGAGGAAATAACTGGCGGCACCTTTTACATTGAAGAAAAGGAAATGACCGCAATACCTGCCAACAAAAGACCGGTTGTCATGATATTTCAACAGCCGTTTCTTTTTCCGCATATGACGGTACTAGATAATGTCTTGTATGGCCTTAAGTTCCAACAGGGTAGTAAAAAGGAGAAAACCGCAAAAGCAAGGGATTTTCTAGAAAAGGTCAGTCTTTCCGATTATGGGGCGTACATGCCTTATGAATTGTCAGGAGGACAGCAGCAACGCGTGGCACTTTCCCGTGCTCTAGTAACCAATCCAAGCCTGCTTTTACTTGATGAACCTTTCAGCAGTCTGGATAATGCGCTTCGGCAGGAAACAAGAGACTGGGTCAAGAAGCTGCTTCAAGAGCAGAACACAACCGCAATTTTCGTCACCCATGATATTGAAGAGGCAATGATTATAGGAGACAGGGTGGCAGTCTTTGGAGAAGGAAAGCTCCAGCAGATTGGGGATCCGTCCGATATCTACTATCACCCAAAAAGCACTTTTGTGGCAGAATTCTATTCCGACGGATTCATGCTCGATCCGGTAACGTTTGTACATACCGAAAAACTCTTTATCCTTCACAAGCAAGAAAGCTATGCTCGTTCATGGGGTGCAAACGTTGTACATAAAAGAATGAAGCATGGAAAAATCTTTTATGATATTAAACTCAAAGATAATCAAAAGCAGTTAACCATTTTGGGAGAGGACGTCTATCAAGAAGGAGAAGAACTTCTAATAGGTATAAAGAAGGCAGAGGATGTTATAAAAATTAAATGACAGCAGGGGGAAGATCGCTGCTGTCATGTATATTTTTTCATAAAATCACTATCAATCTTATTTTTGAGCTTCCAAGGAAGCTTTCCTTGATAATAAAACTTGTCGTACAGGAGCATCGCTTCTTTTCCGCCTGTGGAGAGAATGGAAAGAAATCTTTTTTGCGGCTCAAAGGTAGTCAGCTTTCTATTTAAGAGGGTACGCTTAATGTTTTCCCACAGCACAGGTCCCTGACGCACCGCATAAACACCATTCTTTGCAAGCTCTGTATAGGAGGAAAGTGTCACACAGTCCCCAGCCCCGAAAATTTCCGGATGGCTCTCACTTTGAAGCGTAGAGCGGACAAGAAGGTAACCGTCCTCTGTGCAGCTCAAGCCACCTTCTTGGAAAAGTGAAAAGGATGCTGGTCCCGTTAGCAGTAAAACGCCGGAATGCTTGAGGATTCGATTGCTCGTTTGGATTAGCTGTTCTTCGATAGTTTCAATCTTTTCGTTCAAATAGAAGTGAAGTCCCTTACTTTTGCATAACTTTTCAAGACTAGTAGATACCCCTTTGGGAGCATGTGGAAGAAGGCGGGAGGAACTAATCAATGTCACCTGTCCTGACTGACCGATTCGTTTTTTTCGCGCAAGAATGGACAAGCTGATTTCTACACCTGCAGCGCCTCCTCCTATAATCAAGGGAGAAGGAGAATCCCTAAGTTCTTTTATCGTATCAGGGAAGGTATAGTTTGGCTTTACCGTTCTAACCTCACTTGATGGTAAAGATACAAGGTTCGTTCTGGAACCAATATCAAAGGAAATAATATTGTATGTTAATACTTCACCATTATCACAGAAAATCGTTTTGTTTTCAGGGTCCATCTTTGTTACAGTCGCTTCAAGAAACTGTACACCTGCCTTACGGGAAAGCTCGGTTAAGTCGATCATGATGTCCTTTTCTTCATAAATCCCTTCGGTGAAGCCTGAGAACATCCCGGAGTAGTATTGATAGTTATTGGAGGACACTAAGATAAACCTCGCGCTCGGGAGTGATTCTTTCTGAAGCTGTTTTAAGCATTGTATATGGGCATGGCCGCCGCCTACTAAAATAACAGTATTCAATCAGTGTTACACCTCACTCTTAAACTAGGATGATTTTATGTTAAAAAAGAATAGTGGAAAAATAATAGGTATTGTTATCATAATTGGTGTACTACTATATATCAACAATAGCTACCTCGATTTGAGTCCACAGGATATCAGAAAATGGATACTTTCTTTTGGATTATTTTCTCCGATTTTATACATACTTTTGTATACCCTCCGCCCGTTGATTCTATTTCCTGCTTCCGTCCTGTCACTAACGGCCGGGCTAGCCTTTGGAGCGGTGTGGGGAACAGTTTATACCATTATTGGAGCAACTTCCGGTGCTATTTTGTCTTTTCTTGTTGCTAGAAAAGTGGGCGCAGGCTTTGTGAAAGGAAAAACCAGCGGTCCAAGAATGACAAAAATAACCGAGCAGCTAGAACAACGCGGTTTTGTTTATGTTCTCCTTTTAAGGCTGATTCCTCTTGTTAACTTTGATTTAATCAGCTATGCAGCAGGAGTATCGAGAGTAAGATTTATGGCCTTTGTGCTAGGTACCTTTATCGGTATTATCCCTGGAACTTTCGCTTACAACTTTTTAGGATCGAGCCTTCTTGCTGATAATACAGGAAGAATAATCGCAGCAGTTCTTGTCTTTTTACTTATAACACTTGTTCCGGTAATAGTAAGCCCTAAACTTCGGGGGAAGTTAGGTATAACTAAAACAGGAGGAAAAAAAGATGCTTGATACTCATGCAAGAAAATATGTACAACCTGCCATTGAAAAGACGGCGAAAGGCTTTCTTAAGCTTGGGATGAGTGCCAATCAGGTTACCATTCTCTCTTTTATCATCGGAATTTCATCTGGAATCTTTTTTTACTACGGGTTCCCTATCATCGCGGTTATCGTGTTATGGCTGAGCGGTTATCTGGACGCAGTCGATGGAACGATGGCTCGTCAGACAAAACCGTCCGCCTTTGGAACAGTCATGGATGTGACTTTTGACAGACTAGTGGAAATCAGTGTCATTCTTGGAATAGCTTTTGCCATACCTGATGTTCAATGGGCTCTCCTTTTATTGAGTGTGTCAATCATCTTTTCGATGACGGTCTTTTTGACAGTAGGGGCCGTATCGGAAAAGCAGGGTGTTAAATCCTTCTACTATCAAGCAGGCTTGGCAGAGCGTACGGAAGGCTTTATATTTCTCTCACTCATGATGCTCCTACCTGCCTATGTATTATGGACAACGCTTTTATTCTTTTTTGTCGAGACATTTACAGGCACACAACGTTTATTGGAGGCGAAACGAATCTTAGATAAGGAGTGAAGCGGAATGAAAAAGTATGATTTAATCGTTATAGGTGGAGGTTCTGGCGGGCTAACCGTTGCCGCTGGTGCTGCTTCATTAGGAGGAAAAGTTGCCCTGATCGAAAAAAATAACCTGCTCGGGGGAGACTGCCTGCACTATGGCTGTGTTCCATCCAAGACACTGATTGAAGCGGCAAACAGGATCTATGAAGCCCGCTCCCTAAAGAGTTTCGGTATCCAAACCTCTGGAACAGTCGATTTAAAAGCCGTGATGCATCATGTGCAAAAATCTATCTCCCATATTCAGGAACACGACGATGTTGAGCGGTTCAGAAAGCTAGGAGTGGATGTATATTTTGGCACGGGAAGCTTTCAGTCTCCACATGAAGTGAGCGTGAATGATACCGTGCTTTATGGAAAAAAAATCGTCGTTTCCACTGGTTCACGTCCATTAGTGCCAGAGGTAGAAGGACTAAAGGAATGCGGGTTCCTGACAAACGAAAGTATATTCAGCTTACAAGAGCTGCCTCAAAAGCTTGCTGTTATCGGTGGAGGACCTGTCGGGGTGGAACTTGCCCAGGCAATGTCGCGATTGGGAAGTGAGACAACCGTCATTGATCGTTCGCCAGCTCTTTTTGGAAAAGAGGACAATGAAGTTGGTGAAACTATCTCAAAGCTACTGGAAAAAGAAATGACCATTCTGACCGAAGCTTCTGTTGAAAAAGTGGAAGTACGGGACGGTAAGAAAGTTTTGTTCGTGAAAAGAGCAGGAATGCTGAGTGAACTTCCGGTGGATGAAATCCTTGTTGCGGCCGGCAGAGTACCGAATACTGGATCCCTTGCGCTGGAAAGAGCAGGTGTTCACGCCGATAAACGAGGCCATATTAAAGTTAATGAACGATTAGAATCTAATGTCTCCCACATTTATGCAGTTGGCGACGTGAACGGTGCATTCCCCTTCACCCATGCTGCCGGAATGGAAGGCAAGCTTGTTGTGCAGAACGCACTCCTTGGACTGCGGCGGAAAGTCAGCTACGACCACGTGCCATGGGTTATCTATACCTCCCCGGAAGTCTTCCATCTAGGATTAACCGAAGAGAAGGCACGGGATGAAAACAGTGATATCAGAGTGTTTCGTGTACCGTTATCCAAAGTCGACCGGTTTGTCGCCGATCATCAAACAGAGGGCTTTGTTAAAGTTATTACAGATAAAAAAGGAAAAATCCTCGGTGCACATGCTGTTGGAAAGCATGCGGGCGATTTTATGCAAGAACTGATTGCAGCAAAGCAGTTTAACAAGAAAATCGGGTCGCTATCGAATGTCATTCATCCCTATCCGAGTCACAGTGCAGCCGTTCAGCAAGCAGCTGACCTTTATTGGAGAGAAACATTGTTTGAAGGCAAAATTCAGAAGCTTCTGGAGAGGTATGTAAAGTGGAAGCATTGATCTTTAGTTTTTATTGGCAGAAGCCTTTTCCATTTTGAAAAGGTTTTTGTCTTTTTGTTTTTTACAAACTAACGCCACAGATCAGAATTATAATCTTTATTCAGAAGTAATTAGCTGCATCAATGGGGTTTCATTAAAGGGCAACTCCCGGTTGCGGCCCGGTGCAACTAGGATTATCTTTACTTTTATTATTGATGTCACAATAATGAAAGTAGACTGATGAAGGGCGATGAAAGAGATGATATTTGGTGAAAAGTTAAAAACGGAAAGAAAGAAAAAAGACTGGTCTCAGGAAGAGCTGGCAGAAAAGCTATTTGTTAGCCGCCAGGCGGTATCCAAATGGGAGAACGGCCAAAATTACCCGAGCATAGAAGTGATTATAAAGGTAAGTGATCTTTTCGAAGTAACAATTGATGAATTGTTGCGAAGTGATGATGAATTGAAAGAGAAGGTAATAAAAGACAGCAAGCAATTAGCTTTTCCGAGGGCGAAATATGCATTTGATGTGCTATTTTTATTAGGTGTGCTTTTTCTGATAATCAAACTAGGTGTTTTGTTTTTAAATAAGTTCACAGGTCTATCCATTCCTCTGTACGGTGGCTCGTTTTTTTGGAATTTCGGACCGCTGATTCTCATGGTTGGTGCTGGTATCGGTTCTGGTGTGTTGAAGGATAAATATAAGGAAGACTGATCGTACTAAGGGAAGAAGCTCTAGGAATCAGCCAGAGAGAATGTCCCTCTGGCTTTGTTTTAGATTCCCTATGATGATTCCGCCTAATATAAGAGCTACTCCAAACCATTGGATTGAAGCTATTTCTTCTGATAGGACAACTGTTGACATGATAATGGCAACAGGAAGCTCAGATGCTGTAAGAATTGTTCCAAGCCCTGGACCAACATGTGGCATCCCAATTGAAAATAATATCGGCGGCAGCACCACACCGAATATACCGAGAACTAGTGCATAAGGAATTATCCCTGTGAGGGTCGGTATATCCAAAAGAAATACGGGTGGAAATAATAATAAAGTAACAATCATTGCACCGGTTGAAAGAAGGGCGCTTTTTTGAATAGCGGGTACATGTTTCCCGATAATACCGCTCAAAAACAGAAATATGGAAAAAGTGATCGCCGAAAGCATTCCCCAGATTGCCCCTTGTAAAGAGAATGATCCGACTTCTCCTATAAATAATCCTGCTGCCAATAACGATCCAACAAGGAGGATCGCTATCGAGACAAGCTTTCCTGCTGAGGGTCTTCTTTTATACACAATCCATTCAATCAAGGATCCAATCCAGATAAATTGGAATAAAAAAATGATGGCCAAGGAAGCATCAAGTGTTTGTAAGGATTGATAGTAAAGCAATCCTGTCAATCCCACTGGTACTCCACCTAACATTAGTATCCCGGCTTGCCTGAAACGGATGGTCGTTTTCTTTGCGAACAAAGCTACTAGCCAAATAATCACTGTGCCAAACAGCACTTGACTCGCTGTAACCTCCACAACAGAAAACCCTGCCGAATAGGCAAGCTTCACAAACGTTGATAATATTCCAAGGCAGCCGCCTCCAATAAATACAAGTAATGCATAATGCCAAGTCTTCATAAAAATTCCCTCTTTCCTATAAATGAAAAAACAAAAAGCCACACAACTGTCCTAAAACAGTCGTGTGGCGAAAATAGAGTAACCTCTAGAAAAATCCACAATAAAGATTTTATTATTGAGTTTCTATAGGAAAGTATAGTGGATAATGGTGTTTTTGACAATGGGAATTTTGCGGTTTTTTATATTAGAAAAAATTAGTGTGATAATGTTATAAGAAAGAATATTCTGAAAATTGTCCTCATTTCTGTAAGATGGAAAGAGGGCAATTTTGTTTATAAGATAAATCTATCATCGAAGTGAAAGTAACAATGAAAACTAACGTCTAATAGGTATATGCGTTTTACGGGGGAGAAGGAATGAGAGAAGAAAACGAGATAACAGATTGGTTCAGGGAATATCATAATGACATTTATAATTTCCTCATCTATTATACAGGCGGAATGGATGTGGAGGATCTTGTGCAAGAAACCTTTGTGAAGGCTGTACGAAATATACATAAGTTTAAGGGAGATTCGAATCCAAGAACCTGGCTGATCAGCATTGCTAGAAATGTGGCGATTGATGAAAGCAGAAAGAGAAGGAAAGAAGAGATGAAAAGGAATCGGCTTCTGCAATTCAGTGTGTCAGCAAAGGTAACTGATCTTCCAGAGGAAATTGTCGGGTTAAGCGAGACAAAGGCGGAACTCTATAAGGCGATAAGGACGTTAAAGCAAAGCTATTATGATGTACTCATGTTTAGAGGAATCAACGAGCTGTCTGTTCAGGAGACTGCCCAAGCAGTGAAAATAAAGTGAATCTTAGCTACCATAGGGCTTTAAAAGCGCTGGAGAAAAAGATAGGAGGCCGAATAGTATGAAGGATTCCAGACTCCATGATGAACTTCAATCGTTTCCGAAAAATCATAGGTTAAAAGAAGAAACCCTTGGCAAAATCTCTGGAAGCATCGATAAGGAATTGGCAGAGAGACAGGTCAAATACCAAAAAGGTTCATTTTTTAATAAAAAAGTAATTGCTACCGGCTTGCTAACTATGACTTTGGCAGTAATCCTATTTTGGAGTATTAGTGGTCAAGATAGGAACATTCAACAGCAAGCTGGAATTCATAGTGATAAGGTACAAACAATTGAGAAGAAAGAAAATGTGAATATCCAGGAAGAGATTAGTCCCGAGGATATTTATTCGGTCTCTCAGAGCGAGAACTTGTGGGCATGGAATCCTAGAGAACCAAGGATTATACTTATGAATGTGGAAGAGGCATCTGTAGTGCATTTAAAAGTTCAATCCATCGGGGAGGCTGAAATACTTCCCAAGTATGAAAATTTCTATACATATATGCCCTACACTCCAATGGAAGTCGAAATAGGAGAAACCGTCTATGGCAGTGCTTTATCCGGAAATAAAACGATCTATATCCAAGGTGGGGACATAAGAATATCCAAACTATTGGATTCGTGGATCGAACATAAATTCGAAAAAATGGGACTAACTAAACTTTCTAAAGAAGAACAGGAAACCAAATTTATTTCATATACATCTGAATACGATTACAAAATGGAGCCTGGAAAAGAATACGCGGTAATTTTAGCGAAGCAGCCAGCAGAGGATGAAATCTACACAGTCATTGCACGTGGATATGGAATCTTTGAAATAGAGACGGATCAAGGTGAAAAAATATATAAAAATGTAATAACCGGGAAAACTTTAGATTTGGATTACTGATTAGAGTATCGAATACAATTAAAGAGTTTCTCAGGTTGATAACAGATAAGACGCAGAACAAAAGGTTAATTATTGGATGCATATAACTATGAAATTAGTAAAGATGGTGGGTTTGGCTTATGACAAACTTACCATCTTTTTTTTTTGATAATAATTTTGGTAATTGTGCTTTTATCAGAAAATTCAATAACGAAAGAAAGAAATAAGGGAAATTATGTTATTATTTAGATAGATAGTGAGAAGAGGCTAAATCTTGGGGATTCATGCATTGCTTTTTTGTATTATTTTTAAAACAAAAAATCATAAATGAGGGAATGGATTTGAGAAAATGGTTAATGGTTTTATCAACTATTGTGCTTACTGTTTTGATGTTTACTGCTTGTAGCAGTGATTCTACGAATGTTTCGAAAGAGGAAACAACGATTGAAAAGAAGGAGGTATTGGTAGAAAAAAGTGATTCATTGCTTTCTTCATTGGAGAGTCATGATTGGGTTGAAATTTCAAAAGAAATGCACCCAGAAGGCCTGGTTTTTACGTTATTTGCTGACCTAGGAAATTCTAATGAAGTTCTATTAAGTAAAGAAGAATTGATAGCAGATTCAGATAAAGAAATCGTGTGGGGAAAGGACCTTGCTGACAGGGAGATAGTTGCTACAAAGGAAGAATTCGTAGATACCTATCTTTTTCAAACAATTTTTGGTGAGGACGTTAACTACAGTGAAGTGAATTTAAATGAATCGTCAGTACATAGTGGTGGGGTAATAAATACTATTCCCACAAAGTTCCCTGAGGCACAATATGTTGAATACTTTTCTCCAGCGTCGGATAAAGAATTAGATTGGCAAGCACTGAGATTTGTTTATCAGGAACATGAAGAAGAATGGCTGCTTTACGCAATTGTCAGGGATGTACATAATCCTTGAATTGCGGGTTTTGGTGACTATATTAAGGAGGGGGTTTTGATGATTAACAGAAACAATGTGTCTATGAAAAATGTTGTGCCAATTTTGCGGAGTTTGGATGAACAAAAAGCAAAGGCGTTTTATGTGGATTATCTTGGGTTCAAGGTAGACGGTGAGCACCGTTTCGAGGAAGGAATGCCCCTGTATATGATGCTCTCTAGGGACGGGTGCATCCTCCATGTGTCGGAGCATGAGGGTGATTGCCAGCCAGTTGGAGCGGTTCGAATCGAAACGACTAGTTTGAAAGATTACTATGAGGAGTTAGTCAATAAAACTTACGTAAATGTTAGTCCTCGGATGGAGAAAGTTGCTTGGGGTTTTTTAGAGGTTTGCCTCAAAGATCCTTTTGGTAACCGGATTATTTTTTGCGAGCGATTGTAGGAATTTTCGGGTAGGTGGTTTGAGGATACAGTACTTAACTCCGATAAAAATTCATCTAATAGCAGGTTACAAGGAGCGTGTCCTATGCCGTATTTTGAGAGGGTTAAAAGATTGTCTAATTTATTCTTGGCGTAAGTGGAGTGTTTGTTTTTCTTATCATCATCAATTATATGAACGACGCATACGATGAGGATGCAATTAATATGTATTCGTTGGTGTTTCTGATTTTATCAATTTTTAGTCTCACTCTCGCTATTACACTTAAATATATTATTAAAGATGCAAAAGAGTATATTGATAGGGCTATTAAATTTAGAAGCTAGATGGGTGAGGTTGAGAGGTGGGTGATATGTAGTTGCATAAGTACATGAAAAGGGTGCAAGGCGCCGGATGATGTATCTAAAAGAGGTAAGTAGGTACATGAAAAGGGTGCAAGACCGCGGATGATGTACATTCCCGGTTAAAGTAAGTACATTAAAAGAAGCGTTGGAGCCGGATGATGTACATTCCCGTGCAAAGTAAGTACATAAAAAGGGGAGAGGACTGCGGATGATTTACATTCCCGTGCAAAGTAAGTACATAAAAAGGAGAGAAGGCAGCGGATGATGTACATTCCCGTGCAAAGTAAGTACATGAAAAGAGAGAGAAGTCAACGGATGATGTACATTCCCTGGCAAAGTATGTACATGAAAAGAGTAGAAGTCAGCGGATGATGTACATTCCCGTGCAAAGTAAGTACATAAAAAGGGGAGAGGACTACGGATGATGTACATTCCCGGTCAAAGTAAGTACATGAAAAGAGGCGTTGGAGCCGGATGATGTACATTCCCTGGCAAAGTAAGTACATAAAAAGGGGAGAGGACTGCGGATGATGTACATTCCCGTGCAAAGTAAGTACATAAAAAGGGGAGAGGACTGCGGATGATGTACATTCCCGTGCAAAGTAAGTACATAAAAAGAGGCGTTGGAGCCGGATGATGTACATTCCCTGGAAAAGTAAGTACATGAAAAGGAGAGAAGTAAGCGGATGATGTCCATTCCCTGGCAAAGTAAGTACATAAAAAGGGTGCAAGTCGCCGGATGATGTATCTAAAAGAGGAAAGTAAGTACATGCATAGTGAGTTTCATCAAAAAGAATGTCCCCCAATAAAGCAGAACAGATGCAATCAATACAATTGCCCTTCACAGGAGGTATAAAAATGAAACAGGTCAGTTTGGAGCTTTTTAACTGGATTCAGGAGGAGACGGATTCGCTGGAGGGAGAGTGGAGGGGAAGTCAAGTGTCCCATATCATTCCAAAGCGGTATACCCATTATTGCAAAATCCTCCACCCGATGCAGCGTGATATTCAAATCAAGGATGAAACCCTGCTATGGCGAGACGGCGAGCCTCCGCTGGAATTGAATCCTAGAGAAAAGATAAGATACCAGGAACTTTGCAGGAAATATGGCTTTAATTATACGAAAGAGATTAGTACGCATTCCTTCACCAGCATGCCGGGTGGCCTTCCCAGATACCTGATCGCCCCGGAAGAAGGGTTCATTCCAATAGAGGATGCCGACGTCCTGGCTCGGGAGCTTGAGAAGTATACAAGCGGGATGGTTTATTATTATTTTACCTATATGAAAGGGCAGGCTTTTTGGAAGAACGGGGCAGTGGAGGATCTTTTATATGAAGGAGATCTCGATGAAGTGCTGGATTTTTACGACAGCCCTGTTGTGCATGGTAAGACCAACCTATTGGTGGAGCGGTAACAAAAGCTGGTGCATCTGCACGGACGATGACCTGGATTTTACCGTAGTTGGTGCGACGGAGGAAATCATCCAGAACCTTTTGCAGAATCCTGAATTGGAAGTATTCGAGGTCAACTCCGATACAAGGATTGACTGGAAAGCGGATGAGGGGAACGTCAGGGAGGCAGACCAATGATAGTAGAGTTAAAACAAAAGGATTTTTATATGTGTAAGGGACTTTTAGATGATAACGGGCAACTAGAAGCAAGAGCTGTGGTTGAAGGAGTTAATCCTGGCAGGGTATTTGTGGATGATTCAATTAACCCAGTAACCGGAGTGATCTGGCTTGGTAATAATGATGGCTTTATTTTTATAGGTGATGAAGGAAATGAGAAGTTTAATTCGGAGCTGAATAATTTTATCGATGAGGTCATCTTGGAGGAGGCTAAGAAGGTCGGCCTGGAGTGGTTTGAGGGAATCGGTAACCATCCTAAATGGGATAGCACAATTGAGAAAATTTTTGTGAATCGTAAACTAGGAAGTTGGAATCAGAGAGTTTATAGATTGAATAAAGAAGATTTTATTATGAACCTGAAGCTGGAAGTAGATGAAGGATATGAAGTGAGAAGAATCAATAGCTTGCTTGTGGAAAACAGGGGCGGTGCTATTGAGAACATCGGATTCCTCCAGTCTAAGATTTCTGAAACCTGGACCTCTGCTGAAGATTTTTTCAAAAAAGGTATAGGGTACTGCGTGGTGCATGATAACCAGCTCGTTAGTCTCTGTTTGTCAGGTTTTGTCGTGGGAAATGTACACTGTATTGATATCGTGACACTTGATACACACCGCGGGAGAAGGCTTGCTCAATTGGCGGCTCATCATTTTGTCAAGGAGTGTATGGAGAAGAATCATGTCCCTTATTGGGATTGCATGGAGAAAAATAAACCGTCCATTGCTGTTGCCGAGAAGCTTGGGTTTCAACAAACAGGTAGCTACAGAGGATATGAATTTGTATTATGATACCTTTAAGAGTTGTAGATGAGGAGTGACCAAAAGTATGTGGATGATTATCAGAAAGTTTGTCTCTGCTCTTATTGCATGTTTTATCATACTTATTCCATTGGCACTGATGGAGACGGTGGGGTTCAGTTTTTTTATAGGAATCTATCTACTTCCGATACTTTTGGTTATTGGAGTTCCGGTATCGATTCTCTCGGATTTGGCAACAAATAGATGTTTAGGCTGGAGGAGAAGAAGCTTTGCATGGATGATTCATGTCATTGGAGCAGCTTTATTTGTCTTTTTACTATTATTGCTGTTCGAACCAAATAGGATGTACATGGACCCGGCAAGCTTGTATCAAAACGTGCTATTTTATACCGCAATGGTTGCTTCTACTTTTTTCTGGTGTGCGGATGAATGTTTAAATTGGCACAAAATTCCTAAGATTTTGCAGAGAATAGGGGACATGAGAATATAAGAGTTGTGGAAAATCCCTTAAATTCTAGTAGACTAAAATTGAAACCTTCTTTCTTTCTCTACGTAGAATTAATAGGAGGTGGGCAGTAATGAAATGGACTTTATATCAAGTTTTAACCTTAGTTTTACTCAGTCTGCTAATGTGGGGGCTTGAGTTTATTTCGGATAAAAGGGCTTTTCAGTTTCAGTCTGCAGGCTGGGCAGTGGTCATTCCCGGTTATGCGACAGTTCTTATCATCGCTTTGGTCATCAGCTGTTTTTTCTTGATTTTTCTTTTTGAAGCGAAGAAGGAGAAGAGTATTTTTCAAAATAGTGCCTGGCGTAAAATGCCTGTTATCTGTCTGATTACAGGACTCTTTTCAGTGTTTCTCTTTATTGCCGCAGGAGCATTTGGACCGCTTTTCGAGTGGGTGGAGCAGTGGCGCTTTTTGTTGTATATCTTTTTTGTCTATTTTCTATTGTTGCTGTTTTTGTTTATTTTTTCACTAGAGCATCGCAACAAAGGATACCGGCGCCCCTATGAAAAGACGATAAAGATATCGTATTTTTGGACGCTAATTTTGTTTGTGGCATTTTATTTATTGTTGTAACAGAACGCATATCAAAAGCCCCGGGAACACCGGAGGCTTAAAGGTAACGCCGCTTTTTATCATTTGTTTTCTTCAAGCTCCTCTTTCAGCTTTTGTTTGGCTTTGTTTTTATCAGGTTTATTTGTGGACGTATTGCTATCCTCATTGTAAACCTCATTAATTTTTTCTATAGCGTTTTCCTTTTCAGGCTCACGGCTAATATTCTCATTCTTTTTCATGATTACACCCCTCTAAAAGTTCTTGGTAATTAATTCCCTGATAAAACAATAGTTAATCATCCTGCTCGGAAAATAATTTAGGAGTGAAGTAATGATCAATTATTCCGGAACACCAAAAATAGAAACAGAGCGATTAATTCTTAGAAGGATGAGACTCGTAGATACTCAAAGTGTGTTTGACAACTGGCTTTCCGATGAACGTGTAGCAGAAAACAGAGTTAATGCAGCTCATAAGAATATATTCCAAACAACCGAGAGGGTCGTTAACATTGTTAGGGGTTATGACGCAAAAGAATTTTGTTACTGGGCTATTGAATTGAAAGCAAGCGGCGAACTGATCGGAGAAATTGACCTCTATGATTTTGACAGCCTCACTGATAATTGCGAGGTAAGTTATTCAATCGGATACAGCTGGTGGAATAGAGGATACGGGACCGAGGCCTTAAGAGCAGTAGTGGAATTTGGCTTTACATATATGAACATTCATAAAATATCCGCTGCCCATAATACCGATAATCCAGCTTCAGGAAAAATCATGAGGAAAGTTGGAATGGTACAGGAAGGGATCATCAGACATATGCTTCGCAACTACAAAAATCAGTACAAGGACTGCGCGGTATACGGGATTCTACAAGAGGATTATCTTAAGAACCAAATAAGCGTATCATCTATTATTCTTCAGTTAATTTAATAGATTTGATTTCAAGACAGACATGATTTAAGAGAAGAAACGTCACCTATAGAAAAACAGCGCTATTAGGAGGTTCTTTCCATTATTTTTTTTATTAAACTGAATTTTATCAGTTTGCTATATGGTTTTGTCTTATTCATCTTTGTTGAACTGATGCTAAATGTATACCGAATTAGCAGGATAACAGGGTGGGGGCTTGATATCATTGTCCCTATACTAGAAACAGTAAGCCTTGTAGGCTTTCTGTCTTTACCGTTTCTCTTTATTTACTTGATTAAGTCTTTGTTAAAAGGTAGAAAAGCAAGCTTCTGGACAACCGTTCTTTGGTTTCCATATTACGCATTATTTATTTTCGCTTTTGCCTCTCTTTTTCCTATTACTTACCAGGGTGATTATCCGAATCCTGTCAGCGGCTTACTAATGATTGGTGCAATGGCAGCATTTCCATTTTATATAGCGGTGGTAAATTTGATTAGCATCAAAATCTTCAAAAATGAGGAAATAACTACCGGCTGAAATTTAAATTTAAACCAGGTTATATAGAAAATAAAAAAGGGAGTGACCTTTTGGAAAAGGTTAAATGGTTTTTGTATTTGAGTGCTGTATTATTGGTTGGTATTCCAACGATGCTTGCTATCGCATCCGGCAGCACATTCAGTTCAACTGTCAGTAATATTATAATTTCTTCAGCTATTGTACTAGTAGTGCTAGGCAAGCTGTTAACAGTACACGAAAAGAGAAAAGACAATAAAATTTTTTCGGGCGACATTGGAGTGATCATTGGTCTATCCCTTGTTCTTGTGATCAGGTTTATCTAAGGATTTAAGAAAATTTCGATTACATGCTATGCTTGAATGAGTTTTTGATGGGAAATTAAGAATTAACAGACCTTTCAAACACGAGCGATATTGTTACTAGAATTATAGAGGTAATTTCGGTTTTTATCTGGGGAGGCGTTGAAAGAATGAGTATCAATCTAAAAGATTCTAATTATCAAAGATTGTTCTATATTTACTTTACCTTAATGGTATTAATTTATGGAGGATATGTATTACTATTTAATTATCGAATGAATATGTCAGAGGTCTGGGGGTCTAAAAACCTAATAACTTCAAAGGATAGTGCGACGATTGGACAATTAGGACAGTGGTCAGAAAATCTCGAGGTATTATTTATTTTTATATTTATTGGAATGGTGCTTTTTTGCTTTTTTAAGAGAAAATCAGATAGTAACATATTTAGGAAGTTCTTTGTAGTGAATGCCTTTTTATCATTCGGAATAGTGATTTCCAGCCTTGTATTAAGTCAAATTACCTCACTGCCTTTAATGAATTTTATGTTACCTTTAATAAATTTGGCAGGTATTTTTATTCTGCTATTAGTGTACTTGTCTTTAGAATGGTTCATTAAGTATAAAAATTTAGTAAGTCGTGCGTAATCACCTAATTGTTTATGCTGAACGGGCTGTTTAATTTGAGTTTGGTTATATATTTATTTCGCTCTGTTAAAGATGAATGTTGATAAAAGTACTTCATCAGCGATGATTGGAGCAAAAGGCGGAGACTCCAACGGGAGATAGCGGTAGACTGGAGACCCCGCAGGCGCAGCCGAGGAGGCTCCAGCACCGCCCCGTGGAACGCGTAGGCTTTTGCGGAAATCAACAGCGGCGTTTGACATAGCCATTTAATTAAGAAAGTGTTGTTTCATAAGGGCTAACGCTTTTTTAATTGAACAAAGCTGAAAACGAGGAGGTTATATTATCCTACATCTATGGGTCGCTGAAGAACTTTCTAAAATGCTAATAGGATTAACTGGAGTAACCATTGCAGCGATTATTATTATTCTTTTGATTTCTAAAGGAAAAATAAATAAAGTTCCATTTATATGGTTTATTGCTAATATAATTATTTTAGCATTATCAACTGGCTGGGCTTTATTTTCACTTAATCCAAGATTTTATAATGAATACCCTCAATCTATGGCATTAGATACATTTACTTTTCATTTGTATATGGCTGCTTTTGGTTGGGTTATAGGTATCCTGTTTCTTTTGATAGGAATAAGGCTGAGTTTTAAATAAGGGTTATTGGGGACAGTTCCCTCGTCCCACTTGGACGAGGGAACTGCCCCTGGTGGCCCTTGAAACATTTTCATTGCTTTTTTTAGTTCGCCCCCCTAAACTAGGTACAAATACAAAGGGAAAAAGAGGTTGCTGCCATGAATCAAACAGCAAACAAAGAACTTGGTTTAGGGATTGTTTTTGCTGGATTATCGTATATGCTCTGGGGATTTCTCCCGTTATTTTGGAAGCTGGTTGACGGTGTTCCTGCTAGTGAGATATTAGCGCATCGAATTGTGTGGTCGTTGGTCTTCATGATACTCATCTTGCTAGTTTTAAGGAAGTTTTCGAGTTTTTTTACCGAGTTGAAGGCGCTTCTGACAAATCGGAAACGATTGCTCGCTATAGCTTGTGCATCGGTATTTATTAGCATTAACTGGGGCTTGTATATATGGGCGGTGAATGCAGATCGAATCGTAGAGGCGAGCCTAGGTTATTATATTAATCCGCTAGTTAGTATTTTGTTAGCAGTTATCGTACTAAAAGAAAAACTGTCCGGGATGCAGGCGGTCTCTATTATACTAGCTGGAATTGGTGTGCTGGTGCTTACTGTCAACTTTGGGGAATTTCCATGGGTTGCAATAATGCTTGCGCTAAGCTTTGCTTTTTATGGTTTGATTAAGAAAATGGTTCAGCTAGGAGCATTAGTAGGGCTTGCGATTGAGACGCTACTCATTACTCCGTTTGCCCTCGTTTTTTTAATGAGTGTTCATGGCAATAGTGGGGGAGCATTAGGGGAAAGCGGAAGCGTCACGTTATTGTTGCTCGGTGCAGGAATTGTAACGGCTGTTCCATTGCTTTTATTTGCAAGCGGAGCAAAACGTATCCCGCTTTCCATGATAGGATTATTGCAATATATCGCGCCAACCATAAAGCTCATCCTCGGGGTCTACCTATTCAATGAACCGTTTACAAGTGTACACCTTATTGCATTTACATGTATCTGGACTGCGCTTGTCCTTTATACGTTAACCCTAACAAAGGGCTTTCGTGTAAAACAGCCGATTGTACCAAGTAAAAGTGGATGATAATTAACTATGAAAACCGCTTTGATTGAGTTTATGATCAAGGCGGTTTTTTTATTAACGACATGATGGAGACTATGGAGAAGAAGTAGTTGTAGGTTGTGCTGGGGGAGAGTTATCCTAGAAAATTGAACCTCTATATTTTCTATTAAAAAATCAGAGTCAAATTTAAAAGAATCTAATCTCTCATTTGTACCATTTAGCCTTACATCTATTCTTTGCATGTCTTTTCGGTATTCTTGTTTAAATGCAACCAAATCTTTCACGAGCGTTTTTTGTCCTGCCTTTAAATCGTAAACATCGACTTTTAACTGGTTAACATCTGTTTTTAACAGAGTAACATCTAATCAAAATAAGTAAAATATAGAAAGTCAAATGACTATTTCTTTTTCCATTTTTATGGATAGGAAGTGTTAATAGAGAAACAATAAGTGTACACATGCTTTTGGAAGGGGTATCATCAATGTCTGAAAACACCATTCGGCTAACATCATCTGAGATAGCTTCTATATGGACAGCTTATATAAATAATAGTATGTCTGTCTGTATTTTGAGCTATTTTCTAAAGAATGTTGAGGATTCTGAAATAAAGAAAGTCGTTGAAACTGCTCACGGAATTTCCTTGACTCATCTTGCTGATCTGAGTCATTTGTTTAAAAAAGAAGATATTCCACTTCCTACTGGCTTTTCTGAAAGCGATGTTAACCTAAATGCCCCCAGATTATATACGGACACTTTTATGATTAGTTATATAAACCATGTGTCCAAAGCAGGTATGCTTGGATATAGTGGATTTTTAGCAATGTGTGCAAGGAAAGATACCAGAGCTATTTTTAGAAAAGTGCTCTCAATGACCTCCGACTTATTTGATGAAAGTACTGATGTTTTACTACAAAAAGGGCTTCTTGTACGTTCCCCTTATATTAATTATCCTAAGCAGAAAGATTATGTTGATAGCAAAAAATATTTAAGTGGATTAAATCCATTTTCTAATAAACGCCCATTGAATACAGTTGAGTTATCGCACTTACATATGAATATCCAAAACAATTTAATCGGGGCTAAATTATGCCTTAGTTTTGCTCAGACTTCTCCACGAAAAGAAGTACAAAAGCTGATGTTGCAGGGGAAGGATATTTCAGAAAAACATGTAAAAGTATTCACTTCGACCTTACTTGATAATAACACGCAAGCACCGATTTCATCTGATGTAGCCATTACAGATTCAACGGGACAAGTATTTTCGGACAAACTAATCATTTTTCATCAAGGCTTCTTAACAGCTGCCGGAACAGGTAACTATGCCACCGCTGCAGCGGCAAGTCAAAGAAGTGATTTGATCCTAAATTATGAACGATTTTCTCTTGAAATAGCACAGTATGCTAAAGACATCGCTTATTTGATGATAGCTAATGAATGGCTAGAACAACCTCCTGGAACGTTGGATAAAGAGAAGTTAGCAAAACAGAAAAAAGAGAATTAGATGAGTTGAGCTGCAGAATTAAGAGTAACTAGTGTAGAGTTTAGGGTGAGGGAGCAACGATAGCAAGGAGTGCTTAGCGAGAGGTTTGCACATAGACTTAAGGGGCTATCCATAATCGGGTAGCCCCTTAAGTCTATTTTTTTAAACTACTGTACACAACCAACCGATCTGAATATTCCCTGACACTTCTGTCAAATGTACCTGTGCACGTTATCAAAATCAAATTACTCTGAAACGAATAGTCAAAAATGGCTTCAACGGGTGCTTCTCCTTCCGCATAGGTTTCAATGCGTTCTACTATATAGGTCAGAGATACCTCTTTGTCGTTATAAACTTGAATCTCATCGCCTGGTTTTAGATCCTTAAGCTCGAAAAAAACGGCTGGGCCATTGCGACTATCAACATGTCCGGAGATGACGGTGTTGCCACGTTCGCCTAGAAGGGGACCCTCGTTATACCAGCCGACGGTTTCGAACGATTCGGGTACGCCCATTTGCCCATTTTCAATAACACCCACCTGTTCGACTCTTGCATCTACATCAATAGCAGGGATGACGAGGCGATATGGCTTAATCGTGGTGCGTTCTTCTTTTACTACTTTCCCATTTACATTTGTGGAAGGAGTGCGGATGGGGGTGCTTGCTTTTTCTTGTTTCGGGGTTGCTGCTTCCGTTGTAGCAGTTTCGGGTTGCTTGGTTTGTTCTTGATTTGTTTTGTTTGCAGTATCGTTGGCGGATGAGCATCCGACAAGTAATAGAAGTGTGGTGGTTAGAATGATAAGTTGCTTCATCTTTCTTCGACTCCTTTTTGAATGAGAGGATGTTTTCGCTTACGAAAATAGCATAATAGAAAGAGAGGGAGGTCCCTCTCTCATCTATCAAACTATTATAGGTTACTAGCTTTTCTTCTAGCAATCACTTGCAAGGCGAAAAGAGCAGAGAATATTCCGGCAATGCTCCACAAGATCGCAGGGTTGATTCCGTTCGTTGCAGCACCACCCATACCAGCATTCGGCATGTCAGATGGTTTTTCTTGAGCAAATTTGTCCGGGTGCTGGTCAACAATCGCACCGGATAGCATTTCGCCTACACCAAACATGTGTGCATAAGATTCACGAATCGTTTCGTAAGCAGTTTCATAGTCAGCTTCATTGTAACTGTTGAATGCCATCAGTAGCTCATCGATATGCATTTGCAGTCCAGCTTCTAGAACCTCAGCTTTTAATCTGCCTTCTGTTGCTGTTTCCAAAAATGCTGCTTGCTCTACTTTGTATTCTTCTAGGTTGGCTAAGGCCATTTCTTTACCTTCTTCATTCTCTTCTGCTGTCGCCACTACATAGTCAACAAAATAACCGATATGGCTGCTCCAAATCTCTTCAAACTGTGTACCGCCTTCTTCACCGTATACAGAAGCTACTGCTGCAGATAGGTCTGTTGTGTTTTCTCCTAAAGCTGCTGCAGAGGCATCAAAGTCGCCAGCTCCGTCAATTCCTTTTTGCATGGCAAGAATGGCAAGTGCCGCATGCTCGGAGAATAGGTGGTTTAAATCAGAGCGTAAGTCTGCTGCTGGTGTGTCCACGCTTGTGTTCTCGAATTTTTCAGGAAACTGATCCGTAATAGCCCATGATAAACCTTTACCAGGTCCATACATATGCTCAATTGCGTGTCTAAGGTTTTCATATGTTTTGTCAAAATCGCCGGCAACATAGTTATCAAAAGCCCATACTAGCTGCTCTACATGCATTTTTAATCCTTCTTCCAGTTCGCTCGCTTTTAGGCGGCTCTCCGTTGCAGTGTCTAAAAATGCAGCTTGTTCCACTGTATATTCATCAAGCTCGGCTAGTGCTGCTTGTCTACCTTCTTCATTGTCTTCAGCTGTTGCAGTCACATAGTCCACAAAATAGCCGATATGGCTGCTCCAAATATCTTTAAATGCAGCTCCGCCTTCTTCTCCATAGACGGAAGTAACAGCTGCTGCAAGATCATCAGTATTAGCATTTAAAGCGCCTGCTGCTTGATCAAAGTCATCCGCTCCATCAATTCCTTTTTGCATCGCCACAACTGCTAGGAATGCATGCTCTGAAAATAATGCATCCAGGGAAGCACGAATGTCAGAGGCAGGTGTTGATACAGAAGCCATATGGTCACTATGATTTCCTGAGTGATCATGTGCGTTCGCTACGTGGTAGGATGGCAGTAATAAACCAACACTTAATGGTACGGCAATCATTGCTTTTTTCCAATTAACATTTTTCTTCATCTACAAACACTCCTTTAAATTTGATTTCACCTACCTAACGCGCCGGATTAATTTTTGGATCACTTTTTTTAAAAAAAAGTTGGGGTTTTGCGGACAGGTCCCTCGTCCTAGTGGGACGAGGGACCTGTCCCTGGTGGTTCTATGATGGTAAAATAAGTGTTATAGAGAGGGGAAATATATATGTCGGTGGTTACAATAAGAAAAGCAGTCATGATGGATGCGGAGGAACTAACAGAAATAATGAAAACGACCTTTAATGCGGAGGCGAAAAAGTGGCTTCCTGATCAGGAAGATGTGGTGGATTATAATATCAAACCTCCTGGATATTCTTCTATTGAAATGACTAAATATATGATGGAAGAACTAGAGTTTTATAAAATAGTCTATGATAAAGCAATTGTGGGGGGGATTATCGCTACGATATCAGGCAGGTCTTTTGGAAGAATTGACCGTATTTTCGTTCATCCTAATTATCAAGGGAAGGGAATTGGTTCACGGGCTATCATGTTAATAGAGGAAGAATTTCCGAACGTAACAGCATGGGACCTTGAGACATCGAGCCGACAAGTGAACAATCACTATTTTTATGAAAAAATGGGCTATAAAATTACTTTTAAAACGGAAGATGAATACTGTTATATTAAGAGAAAACCCTCTTTTGCTGGTAAAGAAAACGTAGTAGAGGATAAAAATATTTCGAGCGTTCAATACGAAAATTGTAATATGGAAAAAACGGAGTGCTATTCTGTGAATTTACAAGATAGTGTATTTAGTAACAGCAACCTAATGAATACTCACATGAGCAACAGTAATCTTAGTCACTCATCGTTCAGGAATATAAATCTTAGACAATCCCACTATGCCGATTTAAATCTCTCTCATAGCAAGTTCCAATTCGTTACATTAGGAGGGGTTCGTTTTATTCAAACAGTTCTTGGAGAGGACAAAAAGCCAATCTCTTTTGAAAGCTGTGATCTGCAAGGTACTGCAATAAACAACAGTAATCTTCAAAATCTTGTAATTCAAGATTGCGACATCACTGGAATGAAGATTGATAATGTTCCGGTAGAAGAGCTTTTTAAAGCATATTATCAAGTACATAAAAAATAGACAAGAGTGAGTCTCTCTTGACTCTGTCTCCATCCTAGCGTACTTTTATATATATTGCAGTTTCTAAGCAGTGGAGGCGTAAGTATGCAAGTAAAAAAAGTCTTAAATAACAACGTCCTAATCGCTACCCATCCTGAGTTTGGAGAGGTAATCCTTACAGGTAAAGGGATTGGATTTGGCAAAAAGACGGATGAAACTATAACGGTCGATCGTGCGGAGAAATTCTTTGTACTAAGGGACCAGAAGGAACAGCAGCAGTATAAGCAGCTCCTTGATTATGTCGATGAGTCCTTTATCGGGCTGATGAATGAGTGTATGGAACGGATAGAAGCACGATTTCAGGTGAAGCTTAATGAACATATCCATGTTGGCCTGACAGATCACTTATACTTTGCTGTAAAGCGGATTCGGCAAGGATTGGATATCAAGAATCCTTTTCTGAAGGAGACAGAGCTTGCCTACCCTAAGGAATACATCGCTGCGATGGAAATTGTGGAGTGGTTGAACGATAAGCTCAATCTATCGATTCCAGAGGGGGAAATAGGTTTTATCACACTGCACATTCATAGTGCGCTGACAAATCGGAAGCTATCGGAGATTAATCGCCATACGCAGCTGATTAGTGAGATGGTACAGTTGATTGAAAATTCATTGAAGATTACGATCGATCGCACGGATGTGAACTATCTGAGGCTTATTCGTCATTTTCATGCATCCATTGAGCGGATCCAACTTAATCAATACCGACCGGACCAACAAGAAATGCTTGCAAAGGTATTGCAAGAGGAATACCCTGTGTGCTACAATCTAGCATGGAAATTAATTAAGATTATGCAGCAGAAATTTCAAAAGTCTGTACCAGATGCCGAGGCCGTTTATTTGACCCTACATCTGCAAAGGCTTTCAAAACAATAGAATAATTCAGACACTTTTTTCACGTGTTACTGGTTATGCAGGCATGAGAGGAAGAAAGATGGTAAAGAAGAGAAGGTACATTTATGTACTTTCCTTGTTGTACCCTTTCTTAATTCTCATGTCTTTTTTGTTGTTTTACATAGAAAAAGTATTTCTGTCTGGCAGAAAGATATTTAGGAGGAATCGTGATGTTTAAAAAATCTTTTGGATTACTGCAGCGTATTGGTCGCGCGTTAATGCTGCCGGTTGCGTTGCTTCCTGCTGCCGGGATCTTGCTTGCGTTTGGTAATGCGATGCAAAATCCGAATCTGACAAGTCGTCTTGGCTTTTTAGAAGCGGATGCACTTGTACTGTTAGCGCAAATTATGGAGCAGGCAGGTAGTATTGTGTTCTCGAATCTACCGCTTCTATTTGCTGTTGGGGTAGCGATTGGTTTAGCAGGAGGAGACGGGGTTGCCGGACTTGCTGCGATGATCGGTTATTTGATTATGAATGTGACGATGAGTGTAATTAGTGGTGTCACAGCCGATCAGGTTGGAAGTGATCCTGCATTAGCAAATGTACTCGGAATACCAACCCTACAGACCGGAGTGTTTGGCGGGATTATCGCCGGGGTGCTCGGAGCCTATATGTACAATAAGTTTTACAATATTGAATTACCATCCTATTTAGGATTTTTTGCAGGAAAGCGTTTTGTTCCAATTGTAACGGCTGCTTCTGCCTTGGTATTAGGGGTAGTTATGAACTTCCTTTGGCCGTTTGCGCAAGAGGGGCTTAATACATTCTCTTATTTTATGACAGAATCGAATCGTACGCTTGCTGCCTTTATTTTCGGGGTAATTGAACGTGGATTGATTCCATTTGGTTTGCATCATATTTTCTATTCACCATTCTGGTTTGAATTTGGCTCTTATACAAATGCGGCTGGAGAAATCGTCCGTGGCGATCAGCGTATATTCATGGAGCAGGTTAAAGACGGTGCAGAACTGACAGCAGGAACGTTCATGACGGGTAAATTCCCATTTATGATGTTCGGTTTACCTGCAGCGGCTCTAGCAATCTATCATTGTGCGCGTCCAGAACAGAAGAAGTATGTAGCAGGAATCATGGGTTCAGCGGCATTAACTTCTTTCCTAACAGGGATCACAGAACCGCTAGAATTTAGCTTCCTTTTTGTTGCACCAGTTCTATTCGGTATTCACGCCGTGTTTGCAGGATTATCCTTCATGGTGATGCATATTTTAGATGTGAAAATTGGAATGACCTTCTCAGGAGGTGTCATTGACTATATTCTGTTTGGTGTCCTGCCGAATCAGACCGCATGGTGGTTAGTGATTCCAGTCGGTCTAGCGTTCGCAGTCATCTATTACTTTGGATTCCGCTTTGCAATTAAGAAGTTCAACCTGATGACACCTGGTCGTGAGGAAAAAGTGGAAGAAGAAGCAGATGGATCTGGATCAGGTTCAGCAGCAACTGATCTTCCTTATGGCGTGTTGCAGGCGCTTGGTGGAAAAGAAAATCTAGCAGACTTGGATGCTTGTATCACAAGACTTCGTGTAAGTGTGCGTGAAGTAGAAAAAGTAGACAAAGAGAAATTGAAAAAGCTTGGTGCTTCCGGTGTTATGCAAATCGATAAAAACATCCAAGCTATCTTCGGACCTCGTTCTGAAATCATAAAAGGACAAATCCAAGATATCCTTAGCGGCAAAACGCCAGTGAAGAGTGAAGTGGCAGCAACGACCGAAGCGGTGTCATCGACTGGATTTGAAGTGGCAATTCCGATGAGCGGAAAGCTTCTGCCTATTAGTGAGGTGCCGGATAAAATCTTTTCGGAAAAAATGATGGGTGACGGCTTTGCCATTGAACCTACGGAAGGAACAGTCGTATCACCGGTTGCCGGAACTATTGTCAACCTATTCCCAACCAAGCATGCAATCGGAATCGAAACTGCTGATGGCAGAGAGATTCTTGTACATGTGGGAATTGATACTGTTAACTTGAAAGGTCGCGGCTTTGAAAGTTTAGTAGAGCAAGGCGACACTGTCGATCTTGGACAACCGTTGTTGAATGTGGATCTAAGTATCATAAAAGGGGAAGCAACTTCAACAATCACTCCAATAGTCTTTACTAACTTAGCTGCTGGCGAAGTGGTTGAGATAAAAGATGGAAAAGTTAGTTTTGGGGAGACGGGTCGAGTTGAGGTAGTGGAGAAATAAGGATTGTGGATTATTAGGGCCAGACCCTCAAGCATGTTTAACTGCTTGAGGGGTCTGGCTTTTTATTTTATTGAGTGAGGGTGGGGGCTGTTTATGAGGGGGGCAGGGGTGGTGGGTAAGAGCTGGTTTCGTGCGCAAATGTTGAGAAGTGGTACGAAAAAAGCTAGTTCCGTGCGCAAATCACGAGAAGTGAAGCGAAAAAAGCTAGTTCCGTGCGTAAATCATGAGAAGTGGTGCGGAACCTGAATTTTCGTGCATCTCGCTATAGCACGACCACCGTGATTTGACTCCCCGTCGAGCGTCACCCCGTTGAAACCTAGTCCGCAACTCAAAAATCACCGAATAACCTGCCTGTTTCTTAGTTTAGTGCATTGCTGACAGTTACTTTACTCTCCTTATTAACCATAACCGTGGAGACTGGCTAACAACTCTGCCTCCACTATTCCAAAAGCCTCCCATTCTACATTCAAATAGGTTTATTATGTTAGTATCTATATAAAACGAGCAAGGAAGGAGTCCCCTTCATGAATGGTTATTACAAGATAAGAAATTACCTTGATCAGGATGCAGATAAAATAGCGGAATTTAATTTTTTGGCGATGCTTGCCTACCGATATAACAAAGATTATGAACCTGCCAACATATTTTGCGCAGTTGATTCAGAAGATACTATAGTCGGGGTGGGACATCTGGAGCCGGACCAACCGTGGACTACCAGGGATCAACCTCTAAAACAATCAAATTTTATCTACAAACTAAATCTTGATATGTACTGGAATCATCATGTCCCCTGCCCATCAGAATTGCAGGACGAACTATTGAACTCTTTGCTAGCAAGGGCACGTGAAATAAGTGACCTTTTTCCTGATAAAAATATTCGAGTCAGTTACATTATTCCTGCTGATGAATTAGAGGAGGTTGACTATTTTCTAGCAAGAGGCTTTACTGCACGCCGAACGCATTTTATTATGAAACGGGACTTAACAGAGGAGATTCCAAATGTGCCTCTGATAGAGGGTATTCTAGTGGTTCATTGGAAAATGGAGACTCAAGCTGAACAGGAAAAATATCTGAGAGCGGAGGCTGAAGCTGCCTTGGATGGGATTAGTTGGAGTTTAAATCGTCTAAAGTGGATGAAGAGTGGTTCGGCATGGGATACCTTCACAGCTTTTAAAGGGGATGAGGTTGTCGGCAGCGTCATGACTTGGGGGCTTGGGGAGGAAAGAAGTGCTACCGAAAATATATTTGTTCTTCCAGATTGGAGAAGAAAAGGAATTGCTAGAGCGGTCATCACTGAGGCATTGCATTTTCTAAAAAACAAAGGCATGAAGGAAGCGACTCTTAGTGTTTACGGAGATAATGAAAGTGCGATTGCTCTATATAAGTCACTAGGGTATCAAATGTTGAGTATTCATCTTGAGTTTGGGATTGATTTATAGGAAGAGATGCTAGAACATTGTAATAAAAAAAACAGAGCCGATTCAAAAGCGAATCGCTCTGCTTATAGGAAAGATCGTTTTTTAGTGAGCCCTATCTTTATAAACCAGCCGAAAGATGAATGTTTCCTTCTGGCAAGTCATTGCCTTCGTGAGGCTCAAGGGTGATGGCAATTGTATCCCATTCCTGGCTTTCTGCCTCGTCGATACGGTGAAGCACATAGCCTTTTCCTTGATTGTCTACTGTAAAGCTTCCTGCTGGTATTGGTGTACCATCTTTTAATAACCATACTTGGTATACTTCTGATCCAGTAAGTGCGGGAAGCTCTTGTGTTTGAATCATGACAGAAAGTGTTTGCTCTTGTTGGAAAAGGGTCGCAAATCCGATTCCAGCGGTGTCTGATGGTTCTAATTTAACGACATTATCAGGTTGCTTCCATTCCTCTGTTCCAGACCTATTCTCATTTAATAGGAGATAGCCGTTTCCTAGCACCGAAAGTAAAAGTGAGGCGGCTAAAAAGCTTGTAAGCCATGGTTTGGATATTGACGCCTTTTTACCGGTGGAATGGACTGGAATAGGTGTTGGTTCCGCCTTTACCGTTTCTTCAGCAAATACATTCGCTAATATTCTTTCCTTCATTTCAGGTGGGGGAGAAACCTGTTCAGATAGGAGGGCAGTATCCCCTAATATCTCCTGAAGCTCTTGTAATTCTTCCTGACACTCCGGACATTCAGCTAGATGCTTTTCGAATTGCTCTTTATCTGCTTTTGATAAGTGCCCGTTAAAATAATCTAGGAGATTCTCACACTGGTGGCTCATATACTCCCCCTCCTTTCCTCGATTAATGTTCGTTTCAGTTTCTTTAATGCCAATCGCAGTCGTCCTTTCACCGTACCGAGCGGTGTGCCGGTTAATTCTGCGATCTTTTGCTGGGTATAACCTTTAAAATACATATAATGCACCATCTTTTTCTGTTCATCTGAGAGGGTAGAAACTGCTTTTCTGATTTTTTCTTGTTCTTCTTTCCACTCTGTTTGTTGTTCTGGCGAGTCATCGGATGAAAGGAAAGGCTCTACCTCGTCAATAGAGATGCTCTTGGCTCTAGCTTTCTTTCGGATAATATCCAACGCTTTGTTACGTGCTACAGTGAACAACCAAGACGAGAACTTCCCTTTTGTGGAGTCATAGCTCCCGGTGCTACCTTGCCAAAGTTTCATAAACACATCTTGAATCGCTTCTTCAGCAATCTCTTCGTCGCCAGTGACTTTTATTAAAAAGGAATATAAAACTTTCTCATATCTATCGTACAATTCCTCTAGAGCTTCTTTATCCTTGCTCCTTATCCGCTCGTATAGAAGAGAGTCCTTATTCTGCATCGATTTTCTCCTTTTATATGTGATTATTTTATACCATCCAATTGTGTCATTAAAGAAGAAAAGTATCTACTTTCCTTACGCTGCAAACTGTAATTTGGATGTGCAGGGAGAAAACTTTATTGTTCTATTGTACTCATATTACTAATTATGGGATGTATAGTACAATAGATTTAGAAAAACTTAGGGTGGGATTTACTTTCATTAAGGGATTTTTATAAAGAGGTTATGAACTATCTGAAAAAGTGTTGAAGGAATCGGGGAGGGGGAAAAGAAGGGAAGTCCCCCCGACCCCCTAATCCAAATAAGAGTCAATTCTTAATCCACTACGTCTAATCTTGATTGTGGCATTAACTTCGACTGTTGCTTTGGCAAAGGTTTCATTCCAGTTGTCTTTTACTTTCTTGAATTTTTTTGGTTCACTTCGGTAAAGAATTTCGCCAAATCCGAAAATATCACTTTGGAATTCTTTTTGAGCGAGGTTGATCGTGCTGCGAACCTCTTCTTCCAGTAGTTCGCCAGATTTTTTTTCATACTCATCTGTAACCTTAAAGCTGGAAATGGGATCTGAGCATTGTGTACCTTCTAAGATTCCTTCTCCTCCAATGGTAATCTGAATATGGGGAACACCGGCCTTCATTTTTACAGAAGTATTTGATTTAATGCTTTGAAGACGTATATCAACCGTTTTGTTTTCTTCGCATTCAATGGAGATGGATGTTCGCTCTAAATTATCTTGTGTAATAAGATAGCTCCTACTTCCTATCAATGGTATTTGGCCAATCATTTTATTATCTTTGAAGATGCTGTTTCCAGTGAATTCTATATAAGCATCGGGCTCTGTTTTTTGGAGGTTTTCAACAGAGGCCCCTTTTTGAGATGCGCCTACAATTCCAATCATTGCAGTTGTAGGCTCTCTTCCATCTGTACTAAATGCATCCACTAAATCCTTTAACCTTACTCTAGAATATCCCCCCCATTCTTCATAAAATGTATCTGCTTGAGTATTGATCTTCTGAGTGGCTACCTTTTGTAAAGGATACGTAATGTTCAATACATCCGCTGCCATGTGGGGAGCTTCTACTATAAGAATGTTAAAGTCATTTCTTATTTCCCTGTGCCGGTCCATCAGATCGAATAGTTCTACTACCCCCTCGCGTGCTAATTCCTCACTGATGATTACGGTCTTCATATGAGAATAGATTGGCTTTCTTGAGATAGCCTGATTGATTTTATGAGTCAATTCTCCGATAGATTGTCCCTCTACTCCTAGTACAATGCTTGCTGTGTTTCCTGAAGCTTTATCTGTTCCCATTTCACTAGCATTGAGTAGTTCTACGGTTAGCCTAAATTTAGCATCCTTCCCTTTATCAATTGCCAGGCCAGAAATAATAGAAACCTCATTAACCTCATGTAAATCCCAACACGCGGTCAGAAAAGCGAGAAGGATAAAGATGTGTAAAATTTTAATAGTTTTCATGGTCTAGTCATCCTTTGCTTTAGGGGGCGTTGGTGAATTGTCGGCAAACTGTTTCTTTGGTTGCTTTGTCTTAAGGTAACTTGGTCTTTGTTTCATCATGTAATAAGGCAGTCTAAAAAAGACATCTTCTTGATCTGTTAGTTTAAAAGGAGAAACAGGAGTAAGATAGGGTACTCCGAAGGAACGCAAGCTGTTTATATGTCCTATCATAAAGATAAGACCGAGCATGATTCCATAAAACCCCAATGAACCACCAAGGATCAAAAATAAAAATCTCAATAATCTTGTAGATATCGCCAGGTTGTAAACAGGTGAAACAAAGCTTGCTATTGCCGTTAACGCTACAATAATTACCATGAAGCTTGATACCACACCTGCTTCAACTGCAGCTTGACCAATTACAAGCCCCCCAACAATGGAGACAGTCTGTCCTACGGCTCTTGGCATTCGGATACCGGCTTCACGTAGGATCTCAAAGGTGATTTCCATAATAAAAGCCTCGATTACTGCCGGAAAGGGTATTCCTTCCCTTTGAGAGATAATGCTGGCAATAAGTGCGGTTGGGATCATTTCATGATGATACGTTATAATTGCCACAAACAAGGAGGGAAGAAGTAATGCAATTATAAAAGAAAAGTAGCGGATGATACGTAAAAACGTTGCCATGAAAAATGGTTGATAATAATCTTCTGAAATCGAAAAAAAGTCTTGAAAGGTTGCTGGAGCGGTTAATACAAATGGAGTCCCATCTATAAAGATGCACACCTTCCCCGAAACAAGGTGTGATGCGATGGTATCCGGCCGCTCTGAATTATAGACTAAAGGAAATGGTGTAAAAGTTTTATCAGCAATCATCTCTTCGATGTTGGAGGATTCAAAAATGGCATAGGTTTTGATTTCCTCCACTCTTTTGGTAACCTCCTTTAGGATTTTGTCGTTTACAATATTACTTATGAACCCTAATGTCACTCTTGTTTGTGTATCTTCGCCAATAAAAAAATCTTGAAAGCATAGGTTTGGATTTTTAATTCTACTTCTTAATATCCCTAGGTTTGTTGGTAAATCTTCCACAAATCCGTCTTTTGGTCCTCTAATGATCGTTTGAGTGGTGGGCTCGGTAATACTTCTGCTTGGCGTGCTTTTTACAAGGACAAAACAAAATGTTGAAATTTGCTCTACTATTATAACGGCGTAGCCTGCAACTAGTTTTTGACCAACATCTTCCCATTTTTCTGAAAAAGCTAATTGTGAGCTTGAAAACAATCTAGTAAGTTCTTTTTTACTATTAGAGAGGATTGCTTGTTCAATACCTCCAGGTGCAATATTTATAATCGGGTCCTGTATTTGTTCCATAATGAGCTTGATTTCAGTAGTCGACTCGAGATAACAGAGCTTTGCATGCAAGTTGCCTATAAATAGGTCCTCCAATACCACGTCACTGGAATGATTCATCATTTTCTCTAATGTGCTGCATTTTTCCTCGAGGCTCTCTGTACTGACAAATTCTTCACTAGGTTTACTTGATTCTGCTTTTTTTTGTTTAGCAAGCAATTCTTTAAGTGTCGTAATTCTTCTTTTCATGATTTGAGTTTCCTCCTTTCCTCGATTTGATTAGCAGGATAACAAATACCAAGGAAGGTATCAGGTATTGAAAAGGAATGTGAAGGTATAGAGGGACTATATCTAGACCCTCAATCAGATGTTCGTTAAAACTATAGGCAATAATAATGGAGAAGGTAGCTATAAGCATCCCGACTGGAAACGCAAAATAACGATAGGTAACTTTATGTACTGCCTCAAGTCCTTTTAAGACGCAATAGAAATAAATCGAAACCTTTACAAAAACCCCTAACATCTCAATAAAAACAACCAAGGCGTCAAGCCGTTCTATGAAATCAGCTATGCTAATTTCTCTTGCGGAACTTAATAAAGGGAAGGTGGTTCTAGCATATCCTTCCGGACCCAACACAGCTATATTAATGACTATGTAGAGGATGATTATGAAGCCGGAGACTGCTGTCGCCATCCAAAGAGGTTTGCTACTCTTCTTGAGTTTATTGACATGTGGAAAAATAACCGTGAAAACAACCATTTCTCCAAAGGGAAAGGTAAGAAGTTGTGGGAAAAAGGCTTGATACACAGGTTGTATCCCTTCTGCTAACACAGGTCTTAGGTTAGAAAAATCGATATTTCCATTAACCCATAGAAAAACTGTTATAGCTAAAAGAAAAAGTATCATATATGGTGCAAAGATAGTTGCGGTCCTTGAAAACACTTCTAATCCGAGGTAAATGACGTAAATAACAACCCCCATGAACAAAAAGGAAGTAAATTCAATTGGTGAATTTGGCAAAACCACGGTAACTAATAGCTCATTAAAATCGCGCAAAACACGACTAGCTGCATACAAAAAATAAACCACATAGGTATAGATCAATATTTTCGAAAGGAATTTACCAAAGCACTGAGCAAATAAATCATATAAATTTCCATCACCTAATTTAAAGGCTTTATAATACATAAGTACAAGAATAACACCGGCTATTGTAGCTGGGATAACAGCAATCCATGCATCCTGTTTGGCTTCTGTCCCAATCCCGATAACAATTGAAGTTCCCAATTCAAAAAACACAATAAGTAATATAAACTGCTGAAGAGAAATTTTCTCTGAAGTAGGTTTCATTTGCTTGTCCTTTTCTTAAATATGTGTCCTTTTTTGATCCTGTAGTCTGCAATAAAGGAATAGATAAGAGCAACCGCTATCATTAAGTAACTATAAATATTTCCTGGATTGTGTTGTGTATCAAACAGATCTCTCAAAACATGCTGGAAATTGAGATTTTTAAGAAGAAAGTCAAGTCCAATTACAAGTAAGTAAGTTAGAAAAAACAACATCACCGTCACGCGAGTAACCAGCATCTATCCATCCCACCTTAGAAAAACAAAGTATCACTTTCTAACTATAGCTACACTTAGTATAGTGTTTCATACATGGTGGAGAAATATGTAAAAAACTAAAAAAGGAGAAGCCAAACCGCTGTGAGGGTCTGGCCCCTTTTTCTAAAATTTAGAATATCCATAACCCTATAATGGTGGAGACTATTAACCCAGCCATTACCGGTATAAAGCTTCGGCGCACTAGCTCCATGACGGGAACTTTTGCAAAGCCGGCGACCGCTACAAGTGAGGACCAGGCAATAAGGGTTCCACCGCCAACCCAGATCGACCCCATTTGACCAATGGCGCCAAGTGTTGCGGCCTCCACACCGACACTTTCCCCTAATGCACCGGATAATGCCCCTACTAGTGGAAGTCCGGAGAAGCCTGAGCCATCCAACCCAGTAATCATCCCAATCAAGAGTATTCCAAAGCCTGCTACAAATGAGCTTTCCGGAATATAGGACTGACCTGCCAAAATTAAATCAAATAGGAAGGAAGGCGTTTCTTCTGCGTTCGTTCCAAATATTCTTGCTGCCAATTCCCCGCTGCCGATGAAGAAGAAACCAGCAATCGGAATAACAGGTCCCATCGCTCTAAATGCAAAAACAAACCCTTTTACAAGATGATCACTAACATTCGTAAGAGAGGTGCGAGCCTGTTTAAAGAACGAAGCGGCAATAAGAAGGATAACAGATGCTCCCCCTATTAACGCTGCTCCGGCGCCGCCCTCCAGAGAAGGAAGAAAATCGGAGAACTTTGCAAGAATCATATAAATTATGATGGTGAGAAAGGTCCCTGGTACAAGAATGGCAAATAGGAGACTATATTTGCTACGTTGTGAGAGCTGTGTTTTTTCTGCTTCCTCGGAAACATTCGATTGATTTTCTACGTTATTCCATTTAACAAGATGACTGGTGGAAGGCTGTAGAATAAGCTTGCGAATGGAAAGATAGGCTAGAACAATTGCCACCGTCCCTGTAATTATGGACAGCACTAATCCTCGGTCCGCCACCGTTCCAATGTCCACTCCAGCTGCTATTGCTGTTAAGGATGGAGCAATTTGAATAATGTAATCAGAGGATAGCGCCATTCCTTGGCCTGCAAGGGAAATCGCAACCGCAGCACCAATAGGCGGCAACCCTGCTCTGATAGCAACCGGAATCAATAAAGCCCCAACGAGAGGTACAGCCGGTGTCGGCCAGAAAAACAACGAGATGGAATAGGTAACAAACACAATCACCCAAAACGAAATATGCCCGTTTTTCATCACCCTTTGAAACGGCGTAATCATTTGTTCATCTGCACCTAGAGACTTTAAAGAATGGAGAAGAGCCGTCATTATCGCGATAATTAGAAAAATATTAAATAGCTCTCCAGCCGCAATTAAACTGGCATTAAAAATCGTCTGTAACCCAAATGCGAAGGATCCACTAAAAATCCAGCCAACCAAGAAGGTAACCAATACTGCAGGAACCACCACATTCTGCCGAAACAGCATGGTGAAAATTATTATCAATGTACCGGCCAAATACATCCAATGAGCCGCTGCCAATTCCATGTGAAAAAACCCCTTTCCTAAATTACTTAATACGCAAAGCTGAAAAAGAAAGTTTTGTTTGTATAGTAGTGTATGAATTTGGGTGGGCTTTGGTGTTTGGGGTGGTGTGGGGTGTGGGATTGCTGATATGGGAAGAATGGTGGTCTCAATGGCCGGAATGGCACCCTCGGCATGCTCATTTAGGAGTGTCGATGGTCTCAAAGAGGTGGAATGGCACCCTCGGATTGCTTTTTTGAGGGGGGCGATGGTCTCAAAGAGTTGGAATAGAACCCTCGGCATGCTCTTCTGGAAGGGTCGATGGTCTCAATGGCCGGAATGGACCCCTCGGCATGCTCCTTTTGGCGGGTCGGTGGTCTCAATGAGGGAGAATGGCCCCTCCGGCATGCTAATTCCGTCGTGTCGATGCTCCCAAAGAGCATAAATGAATCCACCACCTCACCACGGTGTGCATGTCTATTTCAAATTCCACACACAAAAGCAGGTGTATTCATCCAAGCAGCAGAATAGTATCTATTGAGGTGATTCACGATGAAACTAGAAGAATATATAAAATACGATGGGCTAGCTCTAGCAGAACTAGTTAAAAATAATCAAATTACACCGAGGGAACTCGTAGAACTTGCTATATCTCGAATCGAGACAAAAAATCCTGAACTCAATGCAGTTATCCACACGATGTACGAACAAGCGAAAAACGCTTCCAATCAGGAGCTGAAGGGACCATTTGCAGGTGTTCCGATGCTGCTAAAAAATATCTCACAAGAAATCAAAGGCGAACCGTTAACAGCAGGTTCCAAGGCGCTTCTTAACTATAGATCGAAGGAAGATTCGGAGTATGTCATTCGTTTACGGCAAAGCGGTTTTCTTTTTCTTGGACAGACCAATGTGCCTGAATTGGCGTTAATGGCAATAACGGAGCCTAGCCATTATGGACCTAGCCGGAATCCATGGAATCCTGATTTTACACCTGGTGGCTCAAGTGGTGGGTCAGGTGCAGCTGTTGCAGCTGGAATGGTACCAATTGCTGGAGCAAATGATGGAGGAGGGTCAATCAGGATTCCTGCTGCCTATTGTGGATTGTTCGGCTTAAAGCCAACAAGAGGGAGAACCCCTGTTGGTCCACAGTTTGGACGCTATTGGCAGGGGGCTTCGGCGGAGCATGTATTAACTCGTTCGGTTCGAGACAGTGCGGCAGTATTGGATCAGCTTGCTGGAACGGAAAAAGCGAGTGCATTTTCTGCGCCACCGTATGATGAAAGCTATCTAATCAGTTTGGATAAACCTCTGGATAGACAACGGAAAATCGCGTTTTCCACAAAGTCTCCAATTGGCACAGAGGTTCACGCAGAATGTGTCGAAGCGGTAATGAAAACCGTCCTGCACCTTGAATCGCTTGGCTACAAAATAGAAAAGGTGGATGCACCAGTGGACGGTAAGAAAATTGCGAATAGCTATCTTACGATGTACTTTGGAGAAGTGAGTGCGAGTCTCGCAAGTATGGAGCAAGTGTTAGGTCGAAAAGCGGCATTTCGCGATGTGGAGCCAACCACTTGGCTGCTTGGTCTGTTAGGAAAAGCGACAACTGCGCAGGAGTTTGTTTTAGGTTTACGAGAATGGGACATTGCAGCCTATGAGATGGAAAGGTTTCATGAAACGTACGATTTCTATGTCACTCCCACTACAGCTTTTCCACCAGCAAAAATAGGGGAACATGATTTAAAGTCTGTGGAAAAAATAGCACTTCAAGTTACAGGGAAAATCGGCTCCGCTAAACTTCTAAAAAAAATGGGGATTGTTGATCAGCTGGTGAAGGATAGTCTAAAAAGAGTGCCATTTACACAACTTGCTAATCTGACAGGTCAACCAGCCATGTCGGTTCCGCTCCATCTTACAGAGGAAGGTTTGCCGGTAGGGGTGCAGTTTATGGCGGCAAGAGGCAGGGAAGATCTGCTTTTACAAATGGCGAGACAGCTTGAACAGTCGGAATTGTGGAAACTTAAATGAATAGAATAGAGAGAAGATGGAATAAAAAAGTAGGGGTATTTGTTTTTGCGTGGCTAAGCTTTCTAATTTGGCTTTCCTGTTCCAGCTTTTTCTCTTCTCCACATGATTGGTGGACCGTTCTGTATGTGAAGGAAGCCAGTGATGAAACAATTATCATAACAACTTCCTATACAAAAGTGCTACTTGGTGGGGGAGTCTTTACCATTCTAGGAATCTTACTTTATTTGGTATTAAAAATAATAGATGCCTACAAGATAACTACTCCAAATTAAAAATAGCTCAGAGCTGATAGGCTCTGAGCTAAAAGGTTGTTCACAACATTACTCTATTCCATCAACCTTTTCTCCGAAACCGTCTCACAAACCATATCATACATCTTCTCCACACCTTGATTTGTTGCTTCAAAATTATAGGCATGCTCGACATGTATACCTAAGCTATCTGCCTCCTTAGCCACATCGATGTTGGCGCCCATGAAAATGAACTCCCAGTTATATTTTTCCTGCTGGTGTGATATCAACTCTTTGACTTTTTTATAGGAGAATTCACTGCTTGCATTTTCTAACCCATCTGTTGTAATGACGAATATTACATGATCAAGACGCTCGTCTTCTCTAGTGTTTGCCAGTCTGTGACCTACATCTAAGACGGTTTTTCCTATTGCATCTAGGAGGGCAGTTGTTCCTCTCACATAATACTGCTTGTCGGTTAACCTTACCATGTTGGCATCTACACCATTCCATAACACTTCGTATGTGTCGTCAAAAAGTACGGTCGTTAGTCGGGTTTCCCCCTCAAGCTTGCACTGCTTTGAAATAAAAGCATTGAACCCACCAATCGTATCCTGTTCCAGCCCACACATTGATCCGCTTCTGTCTAATAGAAAAATTATTTCTGTTAATTTCTTTTTCATAAATCATCATCCTCCTAAGGTTCATCATGCTATAATAATAGCGTGATATATCCATTATTTGGTCGCCTGATAAGCGACATTTTCAGGAGGCGGGGTAATGCTTGATAAGAAACTACTTGAGGAGCTAGAGGAGTATATTCAAGCTCATCTTTTCCTAGAAACCTACGAATCTACTTTTAAAATGGCAGAGCCAATATATGAGAAAGAACAAATTCCATATGACTTGGATGATTATCTTAAAAAAAACCGGACCCTTACCTTGCAAGAGCTTTTGTTTAGCTATATTGATGATAAGGGCCTGAAGGATGCGGATGTTTATAAAAAAGCGGGGATGGATCGGAAGCATTTTTCCAAGATACGTACTAATCCTAGCTACAAACCTAGAAAACAAACCGTACTGTCGCTTGCTTTTGCCCTTGAGCTAAAGGCTGAGGACGTTGATGAGCTACTTGGAGCGGCTGGTTTCTCCTTGTCGAACAGCGATACATTTGATCTTGTCGTCCAGTTCTTCTTGGAGAGGGAAATCTATAATCTCCAGCAAATAAATGAGACGCTAGACTACTTGAGCTTAAAACCATTGGGTGGGGGACTTAATTAAGTGGTCCTCCCTTAAATCCCATGGCTCGCACAGGTCCCATCATGGTTGTCATTACCAACACCTCTGCCATCTTTTCTGGCGTATGCTTTCTTCCTTCCGCTAACCATTGCTCCAAAAGACCAACATGTGCGCTTGTCACATAAGCCATGATGTAATCGAAAGGGATCGGCAGGGAGGTTGGGGAAAAGTCTTCCTTTTGAACTCGCAGGAAATTTTCGCGAATCACTGTTTTTAGCTTGTTTTGAAAAGAAGGACTTACCGAATCTAACAGAAGCATCTTAAAAACTTCCGCTTCCTCATCAACGTAGTGGAAAAGCTCCGTAGCAAATGACATTAAAATCTCCGGTTGACCGACAAGTTTGTCAAACTTCTTCGCCAATCTTTCCCCCATAATTATGCGTAAGTTATCCAGCAACTCCTGTTCTACACTTTCCAAAAGATCATACTTATCCTGATAATGAAGATAAAATGTTCCACGGTTTATTTCTGCATACGCACAAAGATCCCGAACACTGATTTTTTGGAAATCTTTTTCTTTGACCAACTTCAGCAATGCCATACGAATCGCCCTTTTGGTTTTCTTTACTCTCAAATCTTGTTTTTCTGTCATATTTATTCCACCTTTAATGAACATAAATCTTACATTCGTCTATTATTCAACAGAACGTACCAAACTACATATTGTAGAACATTTCTTCTTCTATTTATAATAATAATGAACAGAGTGTTCAATATCCACTATAAATGAAAGCCTGTGTTAAACGCCGCTATTGATTTGCGCAAAAGGCTACGCGTTCCACGGGGCTGTGCTGGAGCCTACTCGGCTGTGCCTGCGGGGTCTCCAGCCTACCGCTATCGCCCGTTGGAGTCTCCGCCTTTTACTCCGATCATCGCTGGTATAGCGTTATTATCAAAACTCAACATTAACAGAGCCAAATGAAAAGAGGGATGAAATTGGGAGTTATTCACATAAAGCAAGTTACAAAAAGTTACGGGAAAACTGTTGTACTTCAGGATGTTTCTTTTCAAATAGATAGAGGGGAAATAGTCGGACTTATTGGTCCTTCCGGTTCTGGAAAGACAACGCTTGTCAAAACGATTATCGGAATGGAGCAAGTAGATTCTGGTGCTGTTACGGTCTATGATCGATTAATGCCCAACCGGGAAATTCTTGGTCAAATCGGTTATATGGCGCAATCGGATTCCTTATATTTAGAGCTAAGTGCCGAACAACAGATGATGTTTTTCGCAAAGCTTTACAATGTTCCTAATAAGGAGCGTAAAGAACGGATCCAAACAGTGATGAAACTTGTTGATTTGCATGAAGAAAGGAAAAAACGCGTACTGAATTTCTCTGGCGGAATGAAACGGAGACTTTCCCTTGCCATGGCACTGCTGCAAAACCCGGAGTTTCTAGTGCTAGATGAGCCAACAGTTGGGATTGACCCCCGTCTACGAAAAGAAATATGGGAAGAGCTTACTTCTTTAAAAGAAGAAGGAAAGTCGATACTTGTCACAACACATGTTATGGATGAAGCAGAACGGTGTGACCGTTTGGTGCTATTGCTTGAAGGCGGGATTTTGGCTACAGGATCGCCAAGGGAATTAAAGAAACGCTTTAATACAGATACCATTGAAGCAATTTTTCTGCAAGAGAAGGGACGTGAATCATAATGGGTACATTTGCCATCGCTGGCCGGATAATGCAACAATTATTTCGTGATCGGCGCACACTTGCCTTGATGTTGCTTGCTCCTTTGTTTATTTTGACGCTCGTCTATTTTCTTTTTCAAACCAATGCGGATAATGAAGCAACTCTCGGTGTTACCTCCTTGCCCGAGATGCACGAGGAACAGTTGATAGACGCAGGTTTTAACCTGAAAGATTACGAGCAGCCGGGAGATATTTCTGAAAAAATCAGAGAACAAGACCTTGATGCATTCATCGAATGGAACGATTCGACGATGATTGTTACCTATGACGCAAGTTCTACTACAGCAGGAATTAAAGCAAAACTTCACGGGCTGCAGCAGCAAAGCTTTATGAAAGATGTACAGGAAGTGTTGGAACAGACAGTGGCAACAGGGGGGCTTTCTCCTGAAGAACTTCCAACCCTCATCGAACTTGAAGACCGGTATGTACACGGCACAGAGAATACAACCTATTTTGATACTATTAGTCCGTTTCTCATTGGTTTCTTTGTATTTTTCTTTGTTTTCCTCATCTCAGGGATTTCTCTCTTACGGGAACGGACAACTGGAACGCTGGATCGTCTACTTGCGACCCCAATCCAACGCTATGAGATTGTGCTTGGCTACCTGCTTGGTTATGGTGTTTTTGCTATTTTACAGACCTTGATTGTGGTGACCTATAGCATCTACGTTCTAGATATACAGATTGCAGGCAATATTTGGCTCGTTTTTTTAACCAATATACTAATCGCTTTTGTCGCATTATCACTCGGTTTACTTTTATCTACCTTTGCAAATTCCGAACTTCAAATGGTGCAATTTATACCTATTGTTGTGATTCCACAAATTTTTTTCGCCGGTCTTCTTCCAGTCAGTTCACTTTCCGATTGGCTACAAATTATCGCCAAGCTAATGCCGCTTTATTATGGTGGGGAAGCTTTACAAGCAATTATGATGAAGGGGCAGGGGATCGATGCAATCGCCATAAGTCTACTTATTCTAGTAGTTATCGCTTTTTCCATAAGCTTATTAAATGTTCTAGCTTTAAAAAAGTATCGAAAAATATAACAAAAGTTACCTTATCTATTTTAGATAGGGTTTTTCTATATTTTAGGACTAAGGTAGCATTTTTTATTTCTGCTCTAACCAGAACATATGTTTTATAGTAAAATAAATTAAGATGAAAAATTGTACTTTAAAGGTGGATACCAACATGAATGGAACAGCACATGCAGCAATTGGGGCGGCATCAGGCTTTATTGTCGCCAACACTTTCCATACCACTCCAACCACTACGCTTATCTTAGTAGGATTGGGAGGAGTTTCTGGACTGATACCAGATCTAGATATTGATGGAACGTTGCGCGGCAAAATTACTTTGTCTCATAAGGTTACCAGGTCGGTGGCCCAGTTGATCGGAGTACTGATGATTATCTATAGTTTCTACGAAGGCAACGCAACGGAAAGGTGGCAGGGCATCGGACTCGGATTAGCGATCATGCTCATCTCCTCGTTTATTAAGCAAAAGCATATGCTGACGATCACGGGGCTAGGTGTTGCTGCTGGTGGATTTTCGCTTGAGGAAACATGGTTGATTCTCTTTGGCATTTATATCTTAATTGCTTCTTTTACTTCTCATCGCAGTTACACCCATTCCATCCTTGGCGTCATTTTCTTTGGATTTATTGCAGCAAAACTGGAAATTGCTCTTGGGGTTGACGGTGTTTTCTATACCCTTCTTGCTGGATATATCACCCACCTTGTCGGGGATTTAAAAATATTGCCCTTCAGCAAACGAGGAATTAAACTATTCTTGCCTTTTTCCTCAAAAGAAATATAGAGGCTCCTATCGTGCTCGAAGGATAGAATAACATACTGAGCATAGTAAAACGAGGATAAAAGCCACAAAGGCCTATCCTCGTTTCTGCTATATTTTATGTGTGTTAATTTACCAATTCTTAAAGTTAATCAATCAGGCGGAAGCCATTCTCCTTGATGCTTTTCATGATCCGCTCTTTAGAGACCTTGTGTTCATTATACTCAATCTTCACTTCGCCGGTTTCAATGTCGACTAGAGCTCTTTCCATTCCGTTCAGTTGAATTAATACTTTTTCCAAATAATTAATAGGTTGCTCTTTCACAGCTTCCTCTACTTTAATCGTCATTTCTGCCATAAAAAAAATCTTCCTCTCCAAGATTTTGATTTTGCCTACATAATTAACTATACCCACTATCTCGTCTTATACTTCATTTGTAAGGATAAAATGCAGCTATGAAAAAAGGAGGCTCTTTTCGTAAAGTTTGTTTGCGATAAGTCCGTAACTGTCCGATTCACTCAAATTCAGGAGTAATTTCTGAATTTAAAAGGAAAAGAGCACGATAGCAACGATTGTAACGTGGGGTCCCCTCATACATATAAGCAACAATCAATGCGAAAACAACCAAAAAGAAAGAAGGCAGCAAGTACCTTCTTTCTTCTTAAGCAATATTCCTAAAACATCCTATGTGCCTTTGCATCGCTACGAGCTATAATAACAGACTGTGACATTTGCGATTGCCCATTAACTTGGGAGCTTGCATGTTTCCGTCTTGTCGTATTATGGTGAAACTTTTGAGATTGTTGATCTAACTGATCTCTATAGCTCATTCGTCCTCACCTCATAGTCAGAATAGGATATCGCCAAGCAAAGAATACTTAGGAATATCATTAAAAGTATGTGAATAAGCAACTGAAATAATACATTTTTAGCGAATGTTTCATTAGCCTCTTTTTGACACCAGGTTCTTCAACGCCTGTCCCCTTGTGATACAATTATGGTAAAGGAAATGGCATATCCTCTAAGAAGGAGTAAGGCATTGAACATACAAATTACTCAAAAAACGATAAAAGAAAAGTGCGGAACTGTCTCCTTCAAAAGAGGGGAAGCTTTTTATCGTTCTCAAAAAGTAACAATAGAACATTATAGCTCTGAGAGGTGTGAAGCTACGGTAGCGGGTGTGGAAGATTTTCATGTTACGGTTGAGGTAGCAGAGAACGGGAATTTCCAAGCAACTTGCAGCTGTCCAACGCTTGCTTCGGTAAAAAAGGATTGCCAGCATATTGCCGCTGTTCTCCTTGCAATTGAAAATCATCAACGAAATGTGCCTAACCTTTCGTCAGGTGATGAATTGACAAATGGGTTGCTCACGCTTTTTCATGAAAAACCAACCTATTCAAGTGCCAGTCAGCTTCATTTTGAAAAAAGACAGGTTCTTGATGCTACCTTTATCTGTAAACCCGTTAAAGTAAGTAAGGATCAGCACCTGTTTGGTATAAGGATGAGCATTGGTCCATACGAAGTTGAAAATATAAGGGATTTTCTGTGGAGGGTAAGTAAAGGTACACCATATCAGCTTACGGCTACACACCATTTTGACCCTAGCCTGCATTGTTTTCAAAAAGAAACAGATGCGGTGCTTCAGGAATTAAGCAGGGTCACTAATGATGAAAAGGTCTATTTGGAACACCTGCCAAAATTACAAGAGACATTACTCCTTCCACCATCTACATGGGAGAGAATGCTTCCGATTCTTACTATGGCTCCATTAGTAAAATTGGAGAATGGCGGACAAGTATATGAAGACCTGCATCTTTCAAAAGAGAAACTATCATTATTCTTCAACCTAACAGAAGCAGATACAGCAGGTGGAAAATATCTGCTTTCAGTAACTGGCTTTAAACAGCTAATCGTGATGAAGGATTATCACTCGGTTGTTTATTATGGAAAGATTATTGCCGTGAAAAAGGACGACTGCGTGCGTCTTTCAGAGTTAAAACGGATGTTGGATGGCTCTGGTACCAATCAAATACCGATTGAACCTAAGCAACTTCCATTCTTTCTCGAAAAGGTGGTCTCAGGGTTAAGGAAAATAGGGGAAGTCAAACTCCCAGCATCTGTTTATGAGAAGTTTAACAAAACCCCACTCATTGCCAAGCTTTATTTGGACAGAGTAAAAAACCGTCTTCTAGCAAGCATTGAATTTCACTATGACCATGTAGTAATTAACCCACTGGAAAACCGGGAAATTAAAGCTGGTCCCATGCTTGTACGCGATGTAGCAAAGGAAGAAGCGATTCTACAATTAATGGAAGATAGTGAATTTGCCACGACGGAAGAAGGCTACTATTTGCATAATGAAGAGCTAGAGTACGAATTTTTGTATCATACGGTGCCTAAGCTTCAAAAACTTGTGCAGTTATATGCGACTACCGCCGTGAGAAACCGGATATTTCGTGAAAATACACGTCCAAAGATACGGGTGAAGGTAAAGAAGGAACGGACAAATTGGCTGGAGTTTAAGTTTGATATGGATGGCATCCCGGAAAAATACATTAAAGAAGTCATTATGGCACTGGAAGAAAAACGGAAATATTATCGTTTGCCGAGTGGTGGGTTATTATCGCTTCAGACAAAGGAATTTGAAGAAATTCAACGTTTTTTACACGCATTGCCTGTTCAAGAAGAGGACTTCGAGCACCAGTTGGATTATCCGATTGTTCAAGGGCTTAAGCTCCTAGATTCGGTTAATGATCAAAGTACTTTCACAATGGAAGAATCTTTTCGACAATTTCTAGACAATCTTAGCGATTCTTCTTCTATGCAGTATACGGTCCCAAACAGCTTGGAGAGCATTTTACGGGATTATCAAAAAAGAGGCTATCAGTGGATGAAGACTCTTGCTAGCTACGGCTTTGGTGGGATTCTTGCCGATGATATGGGACTTGGAAAAACGTTGCAGAGCATCACATATTTAGTTTCGGAACTGCCTGAGATTCGAAAAAGAAAGCTGCCTGCTCTCATCGTTTGCCCGTCGTCTTTAACGTACAACTGGCTAAGTGAAATCATTAAGTTCGCTCCTGAAATTCAAGCTATTATTATTGATGGTACAAAAGCAGCGAGAGCAAAGTTGCAAAAGGAATTAGGAGAGATTGATGTGATTATTACATCGTATCCATTGCTACGTAGCGATTTAAATTGGTTTGAGAAGCATAACTTCCATACAGTGTTTTTCGATGAGGCGCAAGCTTTTAAAAATCCTGTAACACAAACTGCACGGGCGGTAAAAAGAATCAAGGCGGACCATCGTTTTGCCCTAACAGGGACACCTGTGGAGAATTCCATTGAAGAGTTGTGGTCCATCTTTCATGTAGTATTCCCAGAGTTGTTTATGGGCTTGAAGGAATATAGTCATCTTTCTAGAAAAAAGATTGCACGAAGAATCCGTCCCTTTTTGCTGCGCCGCTTAAAAGAGGATGTTCTAGCAGAGTTGCCTGAAAAACTGGAGATGGTGCAATCCGTTGAGCTGCTTCCTGATCAGAAAAAGCTCTATGCGGCCTATTTGGCCAAGCTGCGTCATGACACTCTGAAGCATCTTGACAAAGATACTATTCGAAAAAACCGCATTAAAATTCTTGCAGGGTTGACCCGTTTGCGGCAAATCTGTTGTCATCCAGCCTTGTTTGTGGATGGCTATAAAGGAAGCTCTGCCAAATTTGACATGCTATTGCAGATAATTGAAGAATCCAAGCTTTCGGGAAGAAGGGTGTTAATTTTCTCCCAATTCACGAAAATGTTAAAACTTATTGGAAATGAACTATCTTATCAAGGTGTTCCATTTTTCTACCTTGACGGACAAACACCATCAGAAGAGCGAGTGGAAACCTGCAAACGATTTAATGAAGGAGAGCGGGATTATTTTCTCATTTCTTTAAAAGCAGGAGGAACAGGACTAAATCTGACAGGGGCTGATACGGTCATTCTCTATGATATCTGGTGGAATCCTGCAGTAGAGGAACAAGCAGCAGACCGAGCCCATCGCATAGGTCAAACAAATGTGGTACAGGTGATTAAGCTTGTGGCAAGAGGAACCATTGAAGATAAAATGAATGAACTTCAAGAAAAAAAGAAGCACCTTATTGAAGAAATTATCCAGGATGATGGGAAAGCCTCTACAGCACTAACGGAAGAGGACATTAGAGAGATATTGATGATCTAAAGAGAGCAAGGGAAATAAGTAATGGTTGGTGTTAATGATGGAAGAAAAGAAAAAAATCTATGAAATGGACTTGTATAAGCCAATCCAAAAGCACTTTGTCAAAGAAGGTTATGAGGTGTATGGAGAGGTGAACGACTGCGATATTGCCATGGTGAAGGAGGAAGAGGTAGTCGTAATTGAGCTAAAACTCACCTTAAATGTGCATCTGCTTATTCAGGCAACCAAACGGCAGCGACTAACAGACCAGGTATACATCGCTATTCCGAGACCCACCTACAGTTTGAGGTCCAAGCGCTGGACAGATCTTTGTCATTTAATTCGAAGGCTTGAGCTGGGGTTAATTGTTGTTACCTTAACTGGCAAGCGTGACAAAGCAGAAGTTGTCTTTTCTCCCACCCCGTTTGATCGAAGCAAAAGCATCCGTCAAGGAAAACGAAAACGGGACGCACTGTTAAAAGAGATGAACGGGCGAAGCACTGATACTAATATAGGAGGCAGCAACCGTACAAAAATAATGACAGCCTATAAGGAAAATTGCATTCAAATAGCAGCGTATCTGCACGAGTTTGGTCCGCTATCCCCGAAAAGATTAGTTGAGTTGGGAACAGGAGCGAAAACCTCCTCCATTTTAACGAAAAACTACTATAACTGGTTCGATCGAATTAAACGAGGAACCTATTGTTTAAGTGAAAAAGGGAAAAAGGAATTGGGGGAGTACGGGGAGCTTGCAGGCTATTATTTAGAGAAAGTGAATAAGGAGGAAGGAGATAAGGGAAAGTAGGGAAGAAGGTTGCAACGATTTTCTAAAAATCTAAATAATGGAGGTAAATATGCAACTATTTTTACGAAAACGCTTTCCAATACTTATCTTATTTTTTTTAATCATATTAACTCCCATTTTTGCCGAAGCGCATGTGAAGTGGTTTTCGGAAATCACGCCTGAGAAAGAAACGATTGAAAATATATTAACCCCTCTATTTATGGGTCTTGCCCTTTTCACAGCAGTATTCTTGGCGATATTAACGTTACTATTGCAACCAATTATCGAGAAGATTCCTTTTGTGCAGAAGATAAATACGTATCTTGATCAATATCGAATTTCTTCTAGGTATATACTTAAATACGGAACGGCCATAGCTCTGATAGTCCAAGCTTTGTCTGGTACCATTTTTGCTCCCGAGTTTGCAATAGGCAATACAGGAGTCTTAATGGCATTATGGGCAAGTATCATTCTGCTGTTGATTCCTATCCATTATGCAACTAAGGCAGGAGCTATTGTCTTACTGGGATTGTTCGTTTATCAATTAATGGAATCTGGCTTATTCCACATGCTTGATTATGGATTTTACTTAGCCATTATTGCGGTACTATTAATAGGCAAAACGAAATTAGAAAATTGGGGATTCCCTTTCTTATATCTAGGAACAGGGTTGTCTCTTTGTTGGGTAGCTGCCGAAAAATGGGTGTATCCAGCAATGAGTGTCGATATCATTCAAAGGCATGGTGTCCCTACATTCGGGTTTGCACCGGAAACCTTTGTGGTATTAGCTGCTTTTATCGAATTCATAGTAGGTTATTTATTGATAGTAGGAATTCTAAACCGAGTTTTAGCTTTTGTTTTAACCTTGATTTTCTTTTCGACTACCCTCCTATTTGGGGTCACAGAAATAATAGGTCATTTAATGATTCATTTCATACTGATCATTTTCATTATTGAAGGAGTATCGTTCTATGATCCGCCAATCAAAATTCACAAAAGTAAAATAAACCAGCTAATTTTTGTATTTCTTAATTTTCTCTTCGTGTTAGCAACATTTTTGCTGATTTATTATCGATTTGCTTAAGAATTATCGCCTCACCTGCTGACTGTGTTCTATTGCTTCAATGTTTAGAATATCTAAATATAGGGTATTTTCTTCTTTATAGAAAAACATATGAGGTGAGTGCATGGAAACCGCAGTTAGTGGGACGAAAGGTAAACTATTAACAAAGAAAGACATGACAGATCCGACGAAGGTACCAGATTGGGTCATTCGAGAATATAAAAAATTCCATGAAGTGGTTACAGATAAAACATTCCCCTGCTATTTTGGAATGGCTGGAGAGAAGAAAGGTGAGCTACGATATTCGTACATTACGCATGATGATTGGGCACACCTGCCGGAAACACTTAAAGATTTTAATGCCCTGTTTGATCCAGATAAACCGCTCATTAGGCATGGATTCTTTTTGTTTGTAGAGCCTGAAAAGGAAGTAGAGTCGATTCCACATTATCGTGAATACTTTTGGAACATCCTGCAATTTTTACATAACCAGGATGATAAGCCTTGGCCAGAGGATTATCCTACCGATCCGGACCACCATCTCTGGGCTTTCTCCTTTGCAGAGGAACCTTACTTCGTTTTTGGAAACGCTCCAGCATATAAGCAGAGAAAAACGAGAGATCTTGGAAACAGTTTGATCTTAGGATTCCAGCCACGCCGCATTTTTGAAGGGCTAGAAGGTACCTCCCCAGGTGGCAGCATGTCACGAGAAAAAGTAAGAGAACGCGTAGAAAAATGGGATCAGCTTCCAAAGCATCCTAACATAAGTCATTACGGTGACCCTGAGCATCGTGAATGGAAGCAATACTTTATTGGTGATGATGTAAAACCAATAGAAGGAAAATGTCCATTCCATCATAATGGGTAGTATAGATAGGAGACCAGCCCTCACTGCTTTGAAGCGGTGGGGGCTGGTTTCTTTTTTATAGAGTTAGGATGGAGCAGGCGCAAAGTAAGTACATGAAAAGAAAGGTTGGCCCAAGATGATGTATCAACAAGGGCGATGTAAATACATGAAAAGAGGGAAAGGTAGCAGATCATGTACATTCCCTGGCAAAGTAAGTACATGAAAAGAGGAGAATGCAGCCGAAGATGTACATTCCCTGGCAAATTAAGTTCATGAAAAGAGGAGAATGCAGCCGAAGATGTACATTCCCTGGCAAATTAAGTTCATGAAAAGAGGAGAATGCAGCCGAAGATGTACATTCCCTGGCAAATTAAGTTCATGAAAAGAGGAGAATGCAGCCGAAGATGTACATTCCCTGGCAAAGTAAGTACATGAAAAGAGGGGAATGCATCGGATGATGTACATTCCCTGGCAAAGTAAGTACATGAAAAGAGGA
>NZ_JAIQDB010000022.1 GCF_020037475.1 Sutcliffiella deserti | reverse complement strand
AGCGAAGTGGCTAAACGCGGCGGACTGTAAATCCGCTCCTTAGGGTTCGGCAGTTCGAATCTGCCCCCCTCCACCATTTTTTTCTTAAAAACAGTAACATTTTTGTCTATAGGGGCATAGTTTAACGGTAGAACAGAGGTCTCCAAAACCTCCGGTGTGGGTTCGATTCCTACTGCCCCTGCCAATTTATATTTAATATTATGGCGGGNTTTTTCTTAAAAACAGTAACATTTTTGTCTATAGGGGCATAGTTTAACGGTAGAACAGAGGTCTCCAAAACCTCCGGTGTGGGTTCGATTCCTACTGCCCCTGCCAATTTATATTTAATATTATGGCGGGTGTGGCGAAGTGGTTAACGCACCTGATTGTGGTTCAGGCATTCGTGGGTTCGATTCCCATCATTCGCCCCATATAATATTAAATAAATTAATCTACATTGATAATGTATAAAGTTATTTTAGAAGGTAGATTGTTTAATGGGCTATAGCCAAGCGGTAAGGCAACGGACTTTGA
>NZ_JAIQDB010000021.1 GCF_020037475.1 Sutcliffiella deserti | reverse complement strand
TAAACTTCTATTCTCCCATTATGATTTTCAATAATTCGTTGGACAATGGTTAACCCTAGTCCAGTACCAGTTTCCTTAGAAGTACTAAATGGGTTAAAAATAGAATCTTCTATCCCAGCCTGAATCCCTGAGCCGGTATCTTTTATATATAGCTGGTAGTAGTTCTGGTTCTGCTTGGAGTAAATGTGAATTATGCCTTCTCCATCCATCGCTTCACAGCTGTTACGAACAAGATTATATAACACTTGCTTCATCTGTTTTGAATCAACCATTATAGGCGTTCTTTCTAAATCTACCTTCATGGAAATATATTTAAATAGATGAGATTGTGAATGGTTATAGGGGATCTCTGCCAAAATATCTTCTAAATAAATCTTTTGAAAAATTGGGGCACCAGGTTTAGCCATCAAAAGCATTTCCTCAATAATGAAATTAATGNTGCTTCATCAGGTAGAGGAAACCGTGAATGACCGTTAGCGGATTGCGAATTTCATGGGCCGCACCTGCCGCCAACTCACCAAGTACAGCAAGCTTCTCCGATTGATACATTCGTTTTTCCAACTCTGTAGTATCTGTTATATCTATAAAATAAAATATACGACCAATTAATGCTTTCTCTTGGTCCAGCAGCTCGGATTGCGATACCAACAACTGGTGAGTAGTTCCATTCATTATGAAAGAAACCTTTACATTGTGGCATATTTGATTAGAAGCGAGAATCTCCCAGAATTGCTTATTTAACATCGGGCCTGCTATATTGGTCACAGTTTCTTTTATCTCATTGCTCTCCAACTTCAGCAGAGACGTTGCGGCAGTATTCAACGTAAAAGCGGTCGAATCATTATCCACTGTGAT
>NZ_JAIQDB010000020.1 GCF_020037475.1 Sutcliffiella deserti | reverse complement strand
GGTCTGGGCTGTTTCCCTCTTGACTACGGATCTTATCACTCGCAGTCTGACTCCTGAAGAACAAGTCTTTGGCATTCGGAGTTTGACTGAATTCGGTATTCCGATGAGGACCCCTAGTCCAATCAGGGCTCTACCTCCAAGACTCTACTTCGAGGCTAGCCCTAAAGCTATTTCGGAGAGAACCAGCTATCTCCAGGTTCGATTGGCATTTCACCCCTACCCACACCTCATCCGCTCACTTTTCAACGTGAGTCGGTTCGGGCCTCCATTCAGTGTTACCTGAACTTCACCCTGGACATGGGTAGATCACCTGGTTTCGGGTCTACGACCACGTACTCATTCGCCCTATTCAGACTCGCTTTCGCTGCGGCTCCGTCTCATCGACTTAACCTTGCACGGGATCGTAACTCGCCGGTTCATTCTACAAAAGGCACGCTATCACCCATTAACGGGCTCTAACTACTTGTAGGCACACGGTTTCAGGATCTATTTCACTCCCCTTCCGGGGTGCTTTTCACCTTTCCCTCACGGTACTGGTTCACTATCGGTCACTAGGGAGTATTTAGCCTTGGGAGATGGTCCTCCCTGCTTCCGACGGGATTTCTCGTGTCCCGCCGTACTCAGGATCCACTCAGGAGGGAACGAAGTTTCAACTACAGGGTTTTTACCTTCTATGACGGACCTTTCCAGGTCGCTTCATTTACCCCGGTCCTTTGTAACTCCATGTTGAGTGTCCTACAACCCCAAGAGGCAAGCCTCTTGGTTTGGGCTATAGTCCGTTTCGCTCGCCGCTACTCAGGAAATCGCGTGTGCTTTCTCTTCCTCCGGGTACTAAGATGTTTCAGTTCCCCGGGTCTGCCATCAGTACCCTATGTATTCAGGTAAAGATACTGCTCCATTACGAGCAGTGGGTTTCCCCATTCGGAAATCTCTGGATCAAAGCTTACTTACAGCTCCCCAAAGCATATCGGTGTTAGTCCCGTCCTTCATCGGCTCCTAGTGCCAAGGCATCCACCGTGCGCCCTTAATAACTTAACCATTGACAATAAATTGTCAGTTGTTGTTCGATAACAGCGAATGTTATCTATTAGAAAATTACTAAGATGAACGATACTTGTGAATGTATCTTGATATTACTTACGTTATCTAGTTTTCAAAGAACATCACTCTTGATTTGCATCACATATTGCGACACATTCAGAGGAAANNNATATTGCGACACATTCAGAGGAAAATTGGTGGAGCCTAGCGGGATCGAACCGCTGACCTCCTGCGTGCAAGGCAGGCGCTCTCCCAGCTGAGCTAAGGCCCCGAAAAAAGTTCTGTAATTAAAAAATGGTGGGCCTAAGTGGACTCGAACCACCGACCTCACGCTTATCAGGCGTGCGCTCTAACCAGCTGAGCTATAGGCCCCTTACATTATAGAGAGAGTTCTCTCAAAACTAAACAAAACAAACAGCGTCATATTCCTTAGAAAGGAGGTGATCCAGCCGCACCTTCCGATACGGCTACCTTGTTACGACTTCACCCCAATCATCTGTCCCACCTTAGGCGGCTGGNGCTCTCTCAAAACTAAACAAAACAAACAGCGTCATATTCCTTAGAAAGGAGGTGATCCAGCCGCACCTTCCGATACGGCTACCTTGTTACGACTTCACCCCAATCATCTGTCCCACCTTAGGCGGCTGGCTCCAAAAGGTTACCCCACCGACTTCGGGTGTTACAAACTCTCGTGGTGTGACGGGCGGTGTGTACAAGGCCCGGGAACGTATTCACCGCGGCATGCTGATCCGCGATTACTAGCGATTCCGGCTTCATGCAGGCGAGTTGCAGCCTGCAATCCGAACTGAGAACGGTTTTATGGGATTGGCTCGACCTCGCGGTTTTGCTGCCCTTTGTACCGTCCATTGTAGCACGTGTGTAGCCCAGGTCATAAGGGGCATGATGATTTGACGTCATCCCCACCTTCCTCCGGTTTGTCACCGGCAGTCACCTTAGAGTGCCCAACTTAATGCTGGCAACTAAGATCAAGGGTTGCGCTCGTTGCGGGACTTAACCCAACATCTCACGACACGAGCTGACGACAACCATGCACCACCTGTCACTTATGTCCCCGAAGGGAAAGCCCTATCTCTAGGGAGGTCATAAGGATGTCAAGACCTGGTAAGGTTCTTCGCGTTGCTTCGAATTAAACCACATGCTCCACCGCTTGTGCGGGCCCCCGTCAAGTCCTTTGAGTTTCAGTCTTGCGACCGTACTCCCCAGGCGGAGTGCTTAATGCGTTAGCTGCAGCACTAAAGGGCGGAAACCCTCTAACACTTAGCACTCATCGTTTACGGCGTGGACTACCAGGGTATCTAATCCTGTTTGCTCCCCACGCTTTCGCGCCTCAGTGTCAGTTACAGACCAGAAAGTCGCCTTCGCCACTGGTGTTCCTCCAAATCTCTACGCATTTCACCGCTACACTTGGAATTCCACTGTCCTCTTCTGTACTCAAGTTCCCCAGTTTCCAATGACTCTCCACGGTTGAGCCGTGGGCTTTCACATCAGACTTAAGAAACCACCTGCGCGCGCTGTACGCCCAATAATTCCGGACACCGCTTGCCACCTACGTAGTACCGCGGCTGCTGGCACGTAGTTAGCCGTGGCTTTCTGGTTAGGTACCGTCAAGGTGCGAGCAGTTACTCTCGCACTTGTTCTTCCCTAACAACAGAGCTTTACGATCCGAAAACCTTCATCACTCACGCGGCG
>NZ_JAIQDB010000019.1 GCF_020037475.1 Sutcliffiella deserti | reverse complement strand
AATATAAAGGCCAATGCTAATGAAATAAGATAATTAATAAATGAATCTTGGGCGATCGCTTTGATAATAGTATACATTTTTTCAGATAGACGGAAGGAAAAGAAAAAACCAACTATTACTAGATTGATAATATAATATCCAACTAATGCACCTAGATAAGAAGCTAAGTTATTCAAGTTAATTATGCCTGTTTCTCCCCCAAGAAAAACAAATATATAACTAGATCCAATAATCATGACCGAGTAAATAGCAAAATTAAAAGTATGTTTCCAGACATGAATTTTGCGTTCCAAAATAGCATATATAAAGCTACTGAAGAACAATAATGTAATCGCAGTTTCTACTCCGAAAATAAAAATTGTAGCAAGATAAATGGAAGAATCCATACATAAAGAATTACCTTTAGGAGGGAGTAGGATGGTATAGTGAATCAACAGTACAAGGGCACTGACCAATAAGAAAAAAAGTGGGGAGTTTATAGAAATAATTTTAAAAGGTGCTTCTATATGTAAGGCAAATATACTACACCCAAATAGGGTTATAGAAATTACATAGAGATTAAATTTATTTTGGAAAAAGGATATATTTTTCAAGTTATACCACTCTCATAATACTCTCTTAAAAAGGGATCCATACCCTTCTTAGCTTCTTTATTGTAAATTAAATCCCACCCTAAGGCAATAAGAGTTCTTATATCCCATTATATTCCGTTCTCGTTACCACCCATAATCCTAAAGCAAGCGGAGCACCTTCCATTCACTAAAAAAGCAGTCATCGCTGGCTGCTTTTTAGTAGTACAGTAGAATAGTATTAAACTGTGAATTCCTTCATCTCTGCTAACTCCCAATTGACAATGGCATCAAAATATTTAAGTGCTTTTTGTTCGCGGTCTATCCAAGTTATGGAACTCCATGTTTGCTCGATAAATAGTTCTGCTTTTGCCTGTTCTCGCGGGTCAGTGGAGGCTGCTCCTTCCAAAGCAACAATGCTTTCGAAGATTTTCACCATGAGGCTTGCGATTTTTTTTGAATGAAAGGTTTGTATGGCATGACTGCTTGGTTCCACATAGTCACACATTTCTGTTAAAGTGGTGAGTCCGGACGCTACTGGGTCTTTTAAGGATTGCTTTATGTGTAAATTTTCAAGTCTCGCCGTCATTTCTTCCGAAAAAATGCGATGAACTTTATATTTTTTCATTAAGCGCAAGACCTCTAAGCCTAAAATATTCGCTGTACCCTCCCATACTGTCAGGACCTGAGCATCCCGCAGCAGTCGCGGCGTTACAAAGTCCTCTATATAGCCGTTGCCGCCATGCATTTCAATGGCCTCATGGGAAAAGTGGACCGCTTGCTCGGCGGTTTCTTTTTTTAACAGAGCAATTAACAAACGGTTCAGGGGGGTTTCCTTTTCAGAAACAGAGTTTTCTTTTTTCATGACCCGATCAAATAGTTCAATTAACTCAAACATTGCACTCGTTTCCACTTCCTGTTTTACCGCTAAGTGGACTAATGTTTCACGAATCATCGGAAAGTTGATTAATCGGTCGCCGAACGTTTCTCGATTTTCAGCATACTCTTTGGCTTCTATATACGCTCGTCGCATAATACCGATGGAGGCGACTGCATTACAAACTCTCGATAAATTCAGCGCTTCCATCATGTAGTAAATACCTTTGGAGGCTTCACCAACCAAGTGTGCCTCGGCTCCTTCGAACACGACTTCGCCTGATGGGACTGCTTTAACACCAAGCTTATCCTTTAGCCTTCTTATTTGAATTCCATTTAACTTTCCATCACTTAATCTCCATGGAACGGCAAAAAGACTAAGTCCTTTTGTTCCACTTGGCGATCCTTCCATTCTGGCAAGTACCATCGCGACCCCACACTGCCCAGCATTGGAAGCAAAATACTTCTCTCCATATAACAAGTATTGGTCATCCTGTTTTACCGCTTTTGTATCATTTGCTCCAACATCGGAACCTCCTTGACGCTCGGTTAAAAAGGTGGCTCCTTCATATAACTCTACCTCCCCTGTCGAAAGAACATGAGGAAGAAATCTCTCTTTAACCTTCTCATCTGCATAATGCTCCAGCAAATAAGCAGTAGCCATCGATAAGGTTACAGGACAATAAAATCCCGGCTCTGTTTGGGATAAAAGATACCCTTGCGCATAGGAGTATACATAATTCCCACGCTGACCCAACTCTGGAATCTCTTTATGAACATAGCCAACGATTCCTCTTTTGTATGTTTCTTCTACTGTTTTTTTGTATCCTTCATTAACCCAGACTTCCGAAATGTCTTCACCCAGACGGTTGTATTTTATAAGCTTAGGCTGTCCTTCCCGATCAGTGTGAACAGCTCGCTCGTCGATTTCTGCTGCACAACTTGCTCCAAAGTCTGTTAGTTCCTTTTCCGCCCATTGATGAAACTGCGGATCTAGGTATTTGCGAAGGAGATTTTGCAAGTGTCTATCATTTGTGAAGAAATTTTCCTTTTTACTCATTCTTTTCAGCACTCCCTTTTGTGTTCAATCTTTTACTAAAATCAGCAAGCAGTTCTTGCATTTCTTCTTTTAGCTCTGTCAATTCCCTAATTCTGCTCTCTACTTCCTCCACTTTTTTAGTCCCAAAGTGAACCGTTCTTTCTAATTGCTTTTGACCGGTTCGATCTTTATTAAAGTCTGTTTTCGCATTGATTGTTGCTTTTACGTAATGTGGTACCACTCATTACAATCGTTGCTGTCGTGCTCTTTTCGTTTTAAATTAAGAAATCACTCTACATTTTGAGTAATTCGGACAGTAAAAAATCCAATTGCCGATTTTTTAAGGGCTTATAGCAACAATCTTTATGAGAAGAGCCTTATTAAAATAAAACTACCATCTCTTTTATTTCTTCTAGTTGAAATCCATACCGCTTTCCATGAACGATAAGTTTCAATCGTGCTTGTTCCCTTTTGGAATACACCCTCTGGTTTCCCTCTTTACGATCTGGCTTCAAAAGCCCTAACTCCTCGTAATACCGAATGGTGCGATGCGAAACCTTAAACTCCTGAGCCAGCTGAGAAATTGTAAACATACTTTCTTTTCCTCACCTCTACTGTTTGAATATTCCGATATCTTTATATTAGCATTAACATTAACGTTAAGTTCAAGTAAAAGAGAGAAAAAAGAAAAAAAAGAGGGCCTGGCCCCAAATGGAATTAATCTCCATTTAGGGCCAGGCCCCTACTTTAATTGTTGTTTTTTCGTAAGTTGGTACAACCCGTAACAATTGTTGATGCTTTTCCTGTAGATTGTGAAAAATCACTTTTAATTCCTGTGTGGATAGGACAGTAAAAAATCCAATTGCCGCTTTCTTACGGGCTTCCAGCAACAATCTTTAGGAAATGAGCCTTATTAATCAATATCTCTTTTGTTTTTCCCTTTAACGAAACGGTAGGCTAAATAGGCGATGTAAAGGGGAATCGCAATGAAGATTAGGTAAGGGTACTGATTGTACGTCCCCTGATAAATAATGAATAGTAAACAACCAAGAAAGATGGTTACAATTGTTCCGTATTTTGGTAGGGGAACATCCTTAAAGCTTGGTATTTTTATTCTGCTGATCATAAGGAAGCAGAGAGCAGTAAAGATTACTGTTGTTACAATCTGTGGTAAAGAATCACCGAATAAAGTAAGTAACGCTAGAATCCCTCCGGCTGCCGTGATTGGTACACCCGTAAAGTATTTTCCAGATGCTTTTGTAGGTATAATATTGAAACGCGCTAATCGATATGCTCCAAAAAGAGGGAATAATCCAGCAATAGCCATTCCGAGCAAACCGAACTGGTGAAAATAGGTGTAATAAACCAAAAAGGAAGCGGCCACACCAAATGTAACAACATCTGCAAGAGAATCAAGTTCTTTCCCAAGGTTGCTGTCCGCTTTTAGCATCCTTGCTAAACGACCATCCATACTATCGAGCATCATCCCAATTAGGATCAAGATGGCTGCATTACTTAATTCTCCTTGTGCTGCATACCCAATGGATAAGAATCCACAGAATAAATTACCCAATGTAAACATGTTAGGAATACTTTTAATAAAACGTGTATGTAATTGCATTTAAAATTATCACTCCATCAATTTCTTTTAATTGCTTATGTAGTCAAGCATACTCTATTTAAGCCATTTACCTACGCTTAGGTTCACCCTGATACAATTATAACATTCACAACTAAATGTTGGATATTATTTGTACGTACTTAACTTAATTGTTTGCATAAATACATTGTGTATGTTTTAATAAATCGTAATGATTACTATTTTCTAACTAAGGAGTGTTAATAAATGGCTAAAAAATCAAAAGTAGCTAAAGAGAAAAAACGTCAACAATTAGTAGAGAGATATGCAGATCTTCGCCGAGAGCTTATTGCAAAGGGAGATATTGAAGGGTTAAGGAAGCTTCCGAGGGACTCTTCACCTACTCGACTAAAAAATAGATGTGAAATAACCGGGCGTCCTCGAGGATACCTTCGTAAATTCAAAATGTCACGTATTGCATTTAGAGAATATGCACATAAAGGGCAAATTCCTGGAGTGAAAAAGGCCAGCTGGTAAAAAGCACTTTAACAAGTACAAATTAAAAGAGGGGAAAAAATAATGACTGAAATACGCAACCTCTACATTTTAAAAGCAATAGTAAGATCATTATCCTACGAAAAGCGCCATTTCTACGAATTTATAGAAGCTATCGAATTATCCTATGAAATTCAAGCAGAAAATGCTGAGGATTACTTTTCCCTTCTGACCATGAACCACCCTTATCGTGAGGCAGCTAACCATTTTCGGATGAGCGTGGAAGAAGCTAGAGCATTTATGCTGGAAGTTGAAGAAGAAATTAAAAGGGAACTGGACAGGACACTTCAGTCAATTCTATGGATTGAATTTCCTAAGGAAGCTAAGAAATCCTCTAGCCAGAAGAAAAGTTTTCTATTAATAGTCTAAAATTGGAGAAGGCTCCAATGCCCCGCGTCATAAAAAGCGTAGCCTTCTTTGAGAATTAACAGCGGTATATAACAAGAATTCAGTTAGGGAGAGCCTCTTTTTGGGGCTCTCCCTCTTTGATTTACTTGCTTTCTTCTCTTTAAAATGGCACCCTAGAAAAGATAGTAATTTTTATATAGCTCTTGTATGTAAGGTTTATCGCATTAAGTTCGTAAAAATCAGCAATTGGATTTTTTACTATCCTATCCACACAAATAAAAAGTAGTTAGATTAAAGAGAATAGTGAAGGTGATAACCATGATTGAAGTAAAACAATCCCAGATTAGTGAAGGGGAATTTAATAGAGGGGTATTTGCTACTCAAGATATTCCAAAAGGAGTAATGTTCCACGCGGCCCCTGTAATTTCTTATCTTAATGAAGAGCATGAGCACATTGAAAAGACCATTCTTGCCGATTATACGTTTGAATATGGAATTAACCATTCTGCCATCCTTCTAGGATACGGCATGCTATTTAACCACTCCTACGAGCCAAATGCCAGATACGAAATCAGCTTTGAAGAACACACCTTTAATTTCTTCGCATACAAGGACATCAAAGCTGGTGAAGAAATCTTCATCAACTACAACGGCGATGTCGACGAAATGGACCCACTATGGTTCAACAAAGAAGACGATGCAGAAGAAGAGGAAGATAAAAAGGAAAAATAAGTAATGGGGTCTGGCCCCTTTTTACAAAAAACACCAATTGGGGTCTGGCCCCAATTGGTGTTTTTTTCCACCCCCTCCCTCACTCTCTACCCCTTCACTAGTTCGTTTAATTCCACGCGTTGGCCTTTGTTGTGCGAGAGGCGGGCGGCTTGGTTGATTAGTGTAAGGTTGTATCCATCCTTGTGGGTAATACTTGGAAGTTGGCCTGTTAGAATTTCGTTCACCCACTGCTCCATTGGCATGGGGAGACTAGCGGGCAATTCAGACGGCTCGATCCAACCTTCACCGAGTTGATTGCTTTTCAAACGAATTTGTTTTTCTTCAATCATCAGTGTTCCCTCTGTTCCATATAGCTCCAATTGAAAAGGACTGCCGCTTGATACAAATCCTGTTTCCAGTACGCCTAGTGCACCTGATGCATATTCAACAATTGCAACTGCATTATCATCCACTTCGTAATCAAGTGTTCGATTAAGTCTTGCTGTAACAGCCATCGCTTCACCTGCCAGGCGGTTGGTGAGATAGATAGGGTGGGCACCCAAGTCGATGAAAGCACCTCCTCCACATTCCTCCATATTATAAAAATGCTCTGGCAGCCAACCGTGTGGCTTTTCTTTAGAGGCAACCGCCCCATTATGAGCTACTCTGCAACGAATGGTTGTTAATTTTCCTATGTATCCTTTGTCTATAACCGATTGAGCATATAAGTAATAGTCTGATGTTAAACGAGGCAAGGAGACCATCAATCTAACATCATTTTCTTTTACTGCTTTTAAAATAGAGTCAACATCCTCCACCGTTAACGCCAATACCTTTTCGGTAAAAATATGCTTTTTGTATGAGGCCGCTTTTGTTATCACCTCTCGATGCATCGTTGTAGGTGTATCCACGATAACCGCATCCACTTCGGGGTTAGAGAGTACTTTTTCCAAATCCTGCTCAAATACCACACCGAGTTCTTCTGCCCATTCTTGTCCTCTTATAGAATCCTCATCCCATACATGAGTAATACTGATTTGTTCGTTATCTTTAGCCTCAGCAGCATAATCCACTGCATGAACATGCCATTTACTTAATAGCGCTACTTTTATCATAAAAAGACCTCCTCTATATCCTTTGTAATTTAAGACCATTTTCGCATATATTATGCTTTAGCCTAGAGTTGTTACAATCCGTTACATTCGTTGCTGGCGTGCTCTTTTCTTTTGAAATTTGAAAAAGTTACTCTTAATTTCGGTTGAATAGAACAGTAAAAAATTCAACTGCCGATTTTTTACGGGCGTACAACAATAATTTGTAGGAAAAGAGCCTAATATAAAAGAGGTGCACAATAATAGCACCTCTTCTTAATTCAATATAATTACCCTTTAAGCTCCACTCTTATATCAAGATCCTCGCCAATCTTTTCACCATTCCCATCGCGGGGTGCTTCCATAATAATGCGAACCCATTCTACCTCTTCCGCCTTCGAGCTTTCTAAAACATAGAAAACAGAAGCTTGCTTTGTCTCTTCGCCTTCAAAATTACCTTCTGGTGGAACTCCTAGTTTAGGGTCCGGCGCGGTAATTTCTTCGCCTGTGCTTGTAATCACAGTGGCTTGGTATGCAGGAAAATCGATTGGATCTGCAGAAGTATTCTCCACTTGGATATCAACCTGAATATATTCAATTGCATCCACACCCACGTACTCCGCAAAGTCCCCGGCTAACACTCCACTTATAGCAGCAACTTGGTCAAACTCTATTGTAAGTGGACCCGATTCCTGGCCCTCCACTTGATCATTTCTTGAATGAAAAGTAAAATCTCCGCCCTCCGTTGAGATGGTCTCTCCAACAGGAGTAATCCAGTCCGGATCAGCTTGCTTACTTGTCCCACTATCTGTTGTATTGTTCTGTTCAGCAGGCTTCTTTTCTGTTGTATCCGGTGCGCTGTTGTTGTCCTCTGTACAGGCTGTCATCATGAGAGCCAAAATAGCAGTCATGGAAAATGTGAGTAATTTCTTCATCTTTTGTTCCCCCTTGATTGTATCTATAAAACTCTTTTTATAATGGATAGCTTACATAAAGCAACAATCTATGTGAAAACAACCATCTTAAAGATGATTATACTTCATATTTTCACCAAATTGCTAGTATTCCGACAATTTTCTTCTCATTTCCATTTTTGAAGTGTACCTAAAGCAAGATCGCCCAAACGATAAACCTCTTGTGCATCTTGTTCAAGATTTTCACTTTCCATTCATTTTCAGCTTACCTAAAATCCGACACCACTCTACATTAAAAAAGCCACAGCATTTAAGCTATGGCATTTTTTATTATCCTTCTAACAATAGGTCTTCGGGATCTTCTAAAAGTTGTTTAACTTTTACCAAGAATTGAACTGCATCTTTCCCATCGATAATTCGGTGATCATAAGAAAGAGCTAAGTACATCATCGGTCTAACTTCCACTGTGTCCTTATCATCTACCACAACTGGACGTCTTTGGATCGTATGCATCCCTAGGATTCCAACCTGTGGAGAATTTAATATTGGAGTGGAGTAAAGAGAGCCAAAGATACCACCATTAGTAATGGTAAAAGTTCCACCTTGAAGGTCGTTTAAGGAAAGCTTATTGGTTCTCGCTTTTTCTGAAAGCGCCCCGATTTCTTTTTCAATTCCCGCAAAACTTAGTCCGTCTGCATTACGAACTACTGGGACCACTAGTCCATCATCCGTAGAAACTGCTACACCGATGTCATAGAACTTTTTCAGTAGGATTTCATCGCCCTGAATTTCCGCATTTACATATGGGAATGACTTTAATGCCCCAATAACTGCTTTGGTGAAAAAGGACATAAATCCAAGCTTTACACCATTCTTTTTGAAAAAGGCATCTTTCCGGCGATTACGAACATCCATGACAGCTGACATATCTACTTCATTGAATGTGGTAAGCATCGCTGCGTTGTGCTGCGCTTCAACTAGTCGTTTGGCAATAGTTTGACGACGTCTGGACATTTTAATTCTTTCGATTCTATCATCTTGTGGCGCAGCCTTTGCTTTTGCCGGTTCTTTCACTTCAGAAGCTGGCTGACTTTTCTTACTCTCAAGTGCTTGTTTATGCGCTTCGACACCTTCTACTCGTACGCGGCCCATTGGATCGCGATAGGCAACGTCATTTAGATCTATCCCTAATTCGCGCGCTTTTTTACGAGCAGCTGGAGATGCTACTGTATTTCGTGATGTTGATTTCATTTCTGTATTAGAAGAGCTAGGTGTAAGCTCAGCTTGTTTAGGCTCTGCACTCTTTTCCTGTTGCGGCACTTTCGCTTCTTCCGCTTGACTAGCTTCTGGAGCAGATGCTGCCTCTGATTCTTCGCCTGCTTCTGCTAGTTTAGCAATTACTTGACCGACTTCAACGTTATCTCCTGGCTGAAAAAGGAATTCTTTAATTACACCGCTATAGTCACTTTTTATCTCAACATTAACTTTATCGGTTTCCAGCTCAGCGATCGTTTCCCCTACTTCAATCGATTCGCCTTCTTTTTTTGTCCATTCCGCGATCGTTCCTTCTGTAATAGATTCCGCCAATTCAGGTACTTTAACTTCGATCATTTCATATCTCCTCCATGCCCTTTACTTACATTTAATGCATCATCGACAATACCAGCTTGCTCTTGTTTATGAATATGCGGTTCCCCTGTTGATGGGCTGGAGCGTTTTGGACGCCCAATATACTCAACTTCCAGCGCTTTTAATGCGATATCATGTAGCTCCGCCTTAACAACAGGCCATGCTCCCATATTTTTCGGTTCTTCTTGTACCCACACCATCTCTTTAAGATTTGGAAATCTTGCTACGAGTTCCTCTACTTCCTTTTTAGGGAATGGGTAAAGCTGTTCTACTCTTGCAATGTGCAGATTTTCCACTTCTTCGCTTGGCATCTCACCCAATTTAGTTGCAAGATCAATGGAAACTTTACCTGTACACAAGATAAGACGTGTTACTTTTGACACTTCCTTGCCTGTTCCCTCTTGTTCTACAAGCAGGTTGAATTTACCGTCTGTCAATTCAGCGCTTGGCGAAACCGTCATGGAATTACGAAGCAGGCTTTTTGGCGTCATAACAATCAATGGTCTTGCATCCTCTGTTGAAGTAAGAAGAGCTTGTCTTCGTAAAAGATGGAAATATTGAGCAGCACTTGTAACATTTGCGACAATCCAGTTATTCTCTGCTGCTGAATTCAGGAATCGCTCGACTCTTCCACTTGAATGCTCTGGACCTTGTCCTTCATAACCATGTGGAAGCAACATAACAAGGCTGGATTTTTGACCCCATTTTGCTCGGCCTGCTGCGATAAATTGATCAATGATTACTTGTGCAACATTGACGAAATCACCGAATTGCGCTTCCCAAATGACAAGAGACTCGGGTGATTGCACACTATATCCATAATCAAACCCAAGAACAGCGGTCTCAGATAATGGACTATTATATAGCGAAAATGATGCTTTTGCCTCAGGAATCTGATGTAAGGCAACATACCTTTCGCTTGTTTTATTATCATGTAAAACTAGGTGACGATGAGCAAATGTGCCTCGCTCACTATCCTGTCCTGTTAGGCGGATTGGAGTTCCATCGGCTAATATGGTGGCAAAAGCAAGAGTTTCTGCTAACGACCAATCAACCTTGCCTTCTTTAGCTAACAAGCTTTCTCTTTTCTTTAAAATTCGTCCTAATTTCGGATAAACATTAAAGTTGGCAGGCCATTTTAATAGATTGCCATTAATAGAATGCAACAGTTCTTCAGGCACTGCTGTATCCATTTCAGGAACCTGCTCAATGATTTTAGCTGTTACCTGTTTCACCACTTGCTCTTTGTTTTCATTTTCCTTTAACTTATCAAACATACCTTGAAATTTATTCATCATCTCTGTCTTTTTCGTCGTTACGTCTTCTTCCGTTACGATACCTCGAGAGATTAATTCTTTTGCATATTTTTCTTCAATTGTCGGGTGGTTATTTATTTTTTCATAAAGATAAGGTTGTGTCATACTTGGGTCGTCCATTTCATTATGACCGAAACGACGGTACCCAACTAAGTCAATAACAATATCCTTCTTGAATTTATTGCGATACTGGTAAGCAAAATACATCACAGCAAGACAACTTTCTGGATCATCTGCATTAACATGAATGATTGGTATTTCATATCCTTTTGCTAAATCGCTCGCATATTTAGTGGAGCGGGAATCCCCATAGTTCGTTGTAAAACCAAGAAGATTATTGGCAATAATATGAATGGTCCCGCCTGTCGCATACCCTTTTAATTTTGTTAGGTTCAAGGTTTCCGCAACAACCCCTTCTCCAGGAAATGCAGCATCTCCGTGGATCAGCACACTAAAGGAAGATTGCTTGTCCTGCTTTGGATATCCTTTAGCTGTACGATCTTCCTGAGCAGCTCGAGCAACCCCTTGTACTACCGGGTTAACGAACTCCAAGTGACTTGGGTTATGGGCAAGATTGATTCGAATAACCTGCTCTTTATCACCCTTGATTTTTCGGTTCGCACCAAGATGATACTTTACGTCCCCTGACCAGCCAAAGTTGATGCCACGTGACCCTTCAGAAGGTACAAGCTCCTTGTTAGGGGAATGGTGGAATTCAGAAAAAATCAATTCATATGGTTTCCCTAGCACGTGAGCTAAAACATTCAAACGTCCACGATGAGCCATACCAATACTAATATTTTCTGTCCCGTCTTCACAACCGGACTGTACAAGCTGATCGAGCATTGGAACTAAAGCATCCAATCCCTCGATAGAAAAACGTTTTTGCCCAACAAAGGTTTTGTGCAAAAACTTCTCAAACCCGTCCACATGCATTAAACGTTCATACAATTCAATACGTTGTTCTTTTGTAACTTGTCTTTGAATGCGAGTATTTTCTATATAGTTGTTAAGCCAATTTTGTTCTTCCTCATCATGAATATGACCAAATTCATAAGCAATTGTACTTGTGTAAATACGTTTCAAATGTTCATAAGCTTCCCATCCATTTGAAATCGCATCAGGTGCACCTTCCCAAACCAAATCTACTGGAATTTGCAACAGATCCTCTTTACTTAGACCATATGTTTCGATATTCAAAAATCCATCATTATCTTGCTGTTCATACTGAATCGGACTTATATTTGCAGCCAAATGGCCTAATGTTCGGATATTTCTTAAAAGTTTGGTTGCTGAAATAACCTTTTTAATGGCCGTTTGTGGAACGGCACTTGTAGTAGATTGGTCCTTGCCTTGACTTTGTAATGATTGCCCTTGTTCTGGTCCCGGTGGAGGGCCCATTTCTTCAAAGAGCGTTCGAATGGTTTGATCCACGGAATCTGGGTCTTGCTGGTACTTTTCATAAACTTCATAAATATAGCCCATATTTGGACCATAAAAGCGTTCCCAAACATGTTCACGTTCTTGATTACTCATTCAATATGCCTCCATTACTTTTGCCTCAATCACTAGCTGATATATCAGAATAATAACTATATATTTACTATATTACATCATAACTGCAACTTATTAAACCGTTTACATTCCATTACCCGAAAAAAAATATTTTAACAGAGATACGGGGGAGTTTTTTGTTGTATACTGACCTGATTTTATCGAATTCCCCATGCAAGATCCATTATCGAATGATTTAAAAAAACCCAATTCTTAAAAGAATCGGGTTGAATATTATTTTAAATATGTATCTTCATTATTTTCTATTTTGTATTTTCCATTCTTTATCGAGTTCCTTTAGCAACCCATAACACATAACAAGAACTATTAATGTTAATGGCAAAGCACTAACAATAATGGCAGTTTGCAGACCGGATAAACCACCGGAAGCCATTAGAACCAAGGTTGCCGCTACTAGAATAATCCCCCAAACTACTTTAACTTTGTTTGGTGGGTTTAATTCGCCTCCTGTTGTCAGCATTCCGAGCACAAAGGTTGCTGAATCAGCAGAAGTTACAAAAAAGGTCGTGATTAAAGCCACGGTTAGAACGGATAATAACGCCCCAAATGGAAGTTGCTGATAGACATAGAATAGTGCTGTTTCAAGGCTTTGACCAGATACATTCAAACCTTGGGTAACTTCTAGGTAGATACCTGTTCCACCGAAAATCGTGAACCATAAAGCACACACAATGGTGGGTACAAGTAACACAGCGATCGTAAATTCTCGAATGGTGCGACCTTTGGATACACGAGCGATAAACATTCCAACAAACGGAGTCCAAGAAATCCACCATGCCCAATAGAATATTGTCCAGCCCTGAGTCCAAGAAGCTTCATTAACATCAAATGGAGCAAGTCGTAAACCCATCAGGAAAAAGTTTTGAACATAACTTCCTAAAGTGGAGGTGAACATATTCAACAGGAATAAAGTCGGTCCAAGAATTAGCATCACCACAAACAAGAGCACGGCAATTGACATATTGATATTACTTAAATATTTGATTCCTTTTGATATTCCCGTAGTGGCAGAGATAATGAACAGTACGGTTATTACTGCCATTATTAAAAATTGAATGAAAAAGTTATTTGGAATTCCGATCAGGTACTCAAGACCTGCATTAATTTGCTGGGAACCTAATCCCAAGGAGGCGGCTACTCCGAACAATGTCGCAAAGACTGCAACCACGTCCACCGTTTTGCCAATAGGTCCATTTACCCTCTCCCCAAGTACAGGATATAGCGTCGCACTCATTAATCCTGGGGCATTATTTTTAAATTTCTGGTAACCGAGAGCTAAGGCTACCATTGCATAAATGGCCCAGGCATGGAGTCCCCAATGAAGCCAAGTAAAGCGCATCCCGAGAATAGCGGATTGAGCGGTACCTCCTTCGCCAAAAGGCGGTGAGGAAAAATGAGAAATAGGTTCGGATACTCCGTAAAATAAAAGACCAATCCCCATTCCTGCAGAAAATAACATGGCAAACCATGTAGGACGATTGAATTCTGGTTTGGAATCTTTCTTACCAAGTTTGATTTTTCCATATTTACTGAAGATCATAAATGCGGCGAATAAGAGGAAAAACGTAGCAACTAGCTGATAAAACCACCCGAACGTTTCTAATACAAAGCTTTGAGCTTCCGTCATTGCTGCTCCAAGCTGGTCTGGAATTAATACACCTATAAGAACAAAAACAACTGCAATTCCTACTGAGATTTTAAAAACCGACCTGTCCATAACGCATCAACTTCCTTTATCTAAATAATTTTTTGACATGCTTTTTAATTAAAACACAACTATATAGATATGAAAAAGAGGATATGAGCTGATATTATGTTATATCCACTTGTATTAGGAAGTTTGAAGTTATTTGCCTTTCTAATTGCTAGTAATACTTTTGTATGATAAAGGATACTCCCGTTTACTTCCTATGTAGGCTATCATCACCTTAATTTTGTTAAATTATGTGAGGGTTGGCATGTTAATTTTAAAGTTCCATTATATTGCTCATTAAAGTTTTCACTTGTAATTTTAGAGTATCATTTTAACTCCCTGTTTCTTTCCGTTGCAGGTGATCGCTTTCCGCGGGGCGANATTTTAAAGTTCCATTATATTGCTCATTAAAGTTTTCACTTGTAATTTTAGAGTATCATTTTAACTCCCTGTTTCTTTCCGTTGCAGGTGATCGCTTTCCGCGGGGCGATGCAGGAGCCTCCTCGGCTGCGCCTGTGGGGTCTCCTGTCTACCGCTACCTCCCGCTGGAGTCGATCTCCTTCCACTTCAATACACAGGGGGAAGCTCTTTATATGTTAGGACCTTCTCTAAAGAGAATCCCTTAAATAGAAAGGTATTCCTTTTCCACCCATAGATTTCTGTTCTATATAAGAAACATCCAATTCTAAATACTTCAGCTGTGGATTGGAGCGAAAGGCGGAGACTCCTGCGGGAGGTAGTGCTTTGGGAAG
>NZ_JAIQDB010000018.1 GCF_020037475.1 Sutcliffiella deserti | reverse complement strand
TGGTCTTTTTTTGTGTTTCTGGGGCTAAATTAAGGAACTGAACTGAGAAGAAGGGGGGCGGAACAAGTCGGATGAATTATAGACTCTTTAAATTCCTATGGTAAAAAATGAGAGTTGTTAGTTGAATAGGATAATTGTTAGATGAATAGTACAAGGTTGTTAGATAAAATGAGAAAAATGTTAGATGGAATAGGTATAGTTGTTAGATGAATAAAGAAAAGTAGGATAAATAAGTGCTATAACCTACCTTTTTACTCAATATTGCAGATAAATCAACTCTATTTCACCATATGCTTTAAAAAAATACGAATTCCGCACGTTTTACCGTTCTCGAACTCTTCTCCTGTTATATTTAGACGATTTTCGCTATGATTGTTGCTTTTACGTAAGTTGGTACCACTCGTTCAATCTTTATTGTTTTGCTCTTTTCCTGTTTAACTTAAAAAGTTACTCTTCATTATGTACTGTGAATAAGAAAGAAAAAATTCAATTTCTGGTTTTTCACAGATTTTAATTTAGAGTCACGACAGACCTGCCATGCCGGGAACCAAATATTCAATAAACAGGCATTACATTCATTTAATTCTCTCCTGAATATATTGGGGAAATCGCGGGGCATACCAGCGTGCGAGGACAGGGACCGCCCGTTGGTATCATCCTTATACTGATATATGTTATTACACCTCAGGAGGACCGGGGGCCTTGGCGGGGTACACTTGTCCTTTCTACTCCCTGTCTTCTAAACCAAATGCTTTAAGCAAAAAATTATATAAATAGTAGGTCGTTTTTTCTGTTGTAAGGTTCAGAAACTCGGTGATTAGTGAGAGGTCACTACTGCTGAAGGTGTGCAGAAGTTCCCCCCACCATTCTGTTTCGTAACGGCAAATCATACTAAGATTGTATAACAAAAGATAATGTACCAAAACCTCAGGAAAATATTGAAACCGACTTTTGTCTCTGGGTATATATAGTAACTGTGTTGTTTTTTCATAAAATAGTGGGGAGTAACTTAAAGAATGGTTATTCTGAGTCCCACTAAAGGTGAATAGTTGTGCAGTATCATCTTCTGTTTCAAATTGGAATAAGGCTTTGCTTTGAAAATACTGGACAAATCTCTCCTTCGTCATTTTATAATCGTCTAATATAGTATAAGGTATATGGATGTGTCGATCAGAGGCAAGTCCGACCTTTAAAAAAGGTGCTTTATTTTTGGTAATTTTGATAGTAGATGCTAGTTCTGGAACGGAATAAAGTAGGTCTTTCATGGAGAATTTAGTGCCCTCCATTTGTTTCACATGGAACATTTTGTCGCTTATATGCGAGAATAGTCCATTTCTTTGTACTTTTACTTCATCCTGGAAAAATTCATAACTTTGTTTTTTTCTTTTTCTGGCAGATACGCCATGCGCCAGAACAGCTGTTGATTCTGGATAGAGCGGATCCACTGTTAGTAAACAAGCCTTAAGTAATTGGACCATTCCATAAAATAAAAGGACTGGCTTTATGGAAACTGGGGAATCATCCGCCTGGTTCAAATAGGTTAATCCGTGCTCAATATAGTAAATGAAGCCATACGTATTATTGTAGCTTTTTAATTCAGATCCCTCGAGCCCCTGTTGTTGGTAGGATGTTTTCAATAGTTTCTGAACGGTATCAACTGATTGAAAAGGTTGAAAGAGGTGTAGTTTTGAGTTTGCCATGAGTACGTCCACTTCCTTATTGGGTTCGTATTAACAAAATGTTTAGAAAAATCGAACATATAAAAGTATCCTTGACAGTATTTTGTCCAGTTGATACTCTACTATAAATATATTTGTGATTCTTTTTTGGAATGAAGGGGGAAGTTTTGTCATGTGGGAAAGTAAATTTGTTAAAGAGGGCTTAACATTCGATGATGTTTTATTAGTTCCAGCTAAATCTGAGGTACTACCTCGAGACGTGGATTTGAAGGTAAAGCTGACGGAAACGTTACAGTTGAATATTCCAATTATCAGTGCAGGAATGGATACAGTCACAGAGGCTGCGATGGCCATTGCGATGGCAAGGCAAGGCGGGTTGGGTATTATTCATAAAAATATGTCCATAGAGCAGCAAGCAGAGCAAGTGGATAAAGTAAAACGTTCGGAGAGGGGCGTCATTACGGACCCATTCTTTTTAACACCTGAACATCAAGTCTTTGATGCAGAGCATTTAATGGGAAAGTATAGGATTTCTGGTGTACCAATTGTAAATAACGAGTCGGAGCTTAAGCTGGTAGGCATTCTAACGAACCGAGATTTACGTTTTATCCAAGACTTCTCAATTCCTATTTCCGATGTCATGACAAAAGAAAATTTAGTTACTGCCCCTGTAGGGACCACTTTAACGGAGGCAGAAAGCATTTTGCAAAAATATAAAATAGAAAAACTTCCTCTTGTTAACGAGGAAGGCATCTTAAAAGGATTAATCACAATAAAAGATATCGAAAAGGTTATTGAGTTCCCACATTCCTCTAAAGATAGTCATGGCAGACTGTTAGTTGGCGCGGCAGTAGGTGTAACAGGTGATACGATGATTCGTGTGGAAAAATTGGTAGAAGCAAGTGTAGATGCCATTGTTGTAGATACAGCGCACGGACATTCACAAGGCGTTTTAGATACGGTTAGAAAGTTAAGAGATAAATACCCCGAATTAAATATTATTGCAGGAAATGTTGCAACTGCTGAAGCGACAAGAGATCTTATTGAAGCAGGAGCAAATGTTATAAAAGTAGGAATTGGACCGGGGTCTATATGTACCACTCGTGTGGTGGCAGGAGTTGGTGTACCGCAAATAACAGCAGTTTACGATTGTGCTACGGAAGCTCGTAAGCATGGCGTTTCGATTATTGCGGACGGAGGCATTAAATATTCCGGTGATATTGTGAAAGCACTAGCTGCCGGTGGACATGCTGTAATGCTTGGAAGCATGCTAGGGGGAGTAACGGAAAGCCCTGGTGACACCGAGATATTCCAAGGAAGAAGATTTAAAGTATATCGCGGAATGGGTTCTGTAGCTGCAATGGAAAAAGGAAGTAAGGATCGCTATTTTCAAGAAGATAATAAGAAGTTCGTTCCTGAAGGAATTGAAGGAAGAATCCCTTATAAAGGACCTGTTGCCGATACAATTTATCAACTAGTCGGAGGACTTCGTTCGGGAATGGGATACTGTGGAACAAAGGACCTGATTAGTTTAAGAGAAAATGCTCAGTTTGTAAAAATGACTGGAGCAGGCCTTCGTGAAAGTCATCCTCATGATGTTCAAATTACGAAGGAATCTCCCAACTATTCCATATCGTAACAGAAATTTAGGCAGTAAGTCATAGATGTGACAGAGAAAGGAATACGACTTTCTCTGTCTATTTTTTTTGAAGATAGTGTGATAAAATAACGACTATGTGAAAAATTTTTTGGAGGGTACCAGACTGTGAGAAAAAATTATCTTCAACGCTTTATTGCTAGTTTATTGGCCATTACACTATTAACCACGGTTTTATCAATACAAGAAGTACAAGCAGAGGAAGAAGATCATTTAAATATTAATGCGGAAGCGGCATTATTGCTTGAACAAAGTACAGGAAAAATTATTTACCAAAAGAATATCGATACAGTACTTGGAATTGCAAGTATGACGAAAATGATGACAGAATACCTTATTCTTGAAGCTGTAAGTGAGGGCAGACTAGAATGGGATGATCAGTATAATGTAACAGAATATGTGCACACCATTTCTCAAGACACAAGTTTGTCTAATGTACATTTGCGTAGAGACGGTACTTATAATGCAAAAGAACTTTATGAAGCAATGGCTATTTATTCAGCAAATGCAGCAACCATTGCTTTGTCAGAGATGGTTGCTGGTTCCGAGTCGAATTTTGTTGTTATGATGAATGAAAAGGCGGAAGAATTAGGCTTAGAAGACTATAAATTTGTTAATACTACTGGATTAAACAATGCTGATCTATACGGAATGCATCCAGATGGTACGGCAAGTGACGAAGAAAATGTCATGTCTGCCCGTGCTACTGCTAAATTAGCTTATCATCTTTTGAAAGATTTCCCTGAGCTTCTTGATACATCGAGCATTGCGAAACAATCGTTCAGAGAAGGTACAGAAGATCAAATTGATATGTCCAACTGGAACTGGATGATCCCTACACTAATTAAGGGATATGAAGGAGTCGACGGTATTAAAACCGGATTTACGGACTTTGCAGGCTATTCTTTTACAGGTACCGTTGAAAGAGACGGCATGCGTTTTATTTCCGTGGTAATGAATGCAAAAAATGAAAATGGACAACCAGATGTAGAAGCTCGTTTTGATGAGACAAGAAAGCTTTTTGATTATGGTTTTACAAATTTCTCTGTGCAAGAGATATTCCCTGCAAATTATAAAATTGATGAAAATTCTAATTTGAAAGTAGTAAAAGGGAAAGAGAAAAATGTAGAAATTGAAACGAATGAAGCACTAACGGTACTTGTTAAACGTGGGGAAGAAGAGAATTTCGAACCATTATATGTTTTTGATGAAGAAGTTGTAAACGAAGATAAGGAAATCACAGCTCCAGTAGAAGAAGGACAAAGAGTTGGTTACATGACAGTAGAGTATACTGGAGAAAATGACCAGGGCTATTTGTTTGATAATGGGGAAGCAGGAACTCAAACAGATATAGTGACAACAGATAGTGTCGAAAAGGCGAACTGGTTTGTTTTATCGATGAGAGGAATTGGTGGTTTCTTCGCAGATCTTTGGTCCACTATTGCTGGCGCAGTTAAAGGTTTGTTTTAATAGGTTACCGCGCATATTAACATATGGAAAAGCAACAGCGTGAGCCAAACAGCCACCGGTTAATTAGAAAAATGCGGAAGGACAGTGATTGTCTTTCTGCATTTTTTTGTTATGTCTAATTTTATTAGGATTTTTTAGCGAATTGATGTAAAATAAAGGACGTGTACGGAAATCATATGGATGAAGATCCATTTTAATTTAAGTGTTATATTCAGTCTACATATAGGGGGAATTAGGAAATGGGATTAACAGGTACTGATCGCGTAAAACGTGGTATGGCAGAAATGCAAAAAGGTGGCGTCATTATGGACGTTGTGAATGCAGAGCAAGCAAAAATCGCGGAGGAAGCTGGCGCAGTTGCGGTAATGGCTTTAGAGCGTGTTCCTGCTGATATTCGTGCAGCTGGTGGAGTAGCTCGTATGGCAGACCCAACAATTACTGAAGAAGTTATGAAGGCTGTCAGCATTCCGGTTATGGCTAAGGCTCGTATTGGTCATATTGTCGAAGCTCGCATTTTAGAAGCAATGGGTGTGGATTATATTGATGAGAGTGAAGTATTGACTCCTGCTGATGAAGAATATCATTTGGACAAGCGTCAGTATAAAGTACCATTCGTATGTGGATGCCGTGATCTTGGAGAAGCTGCGCGCCGTATTGGAGAAGGTGCTTCAATGCTTCGTACAAAAGGTGAACCTGGAACAGGAAACATTGTAGAAGCGGTTCGTCATATGCGTAAGGTCAATGCACAGGTTCGTAAAGTGGTGGGAATGAATGAAGATGAACTGATGACAGAAGCGAAGCTATTAGGCGCTCCATTCGAATTACTTCTTGAAATTAAACGTCTTGGCAAGCTGCCGGTAGTTAACTTTGCAGCTGGTGGAATTGCAACACCAGCAGATGCAGCATTAATGATGCAGATAGGTGCTGACGGGGTCTTTGTTGGATCAGGTATTTTCAAATCAGATAACCCTGCAAAATTCGCTCGTGCAATTGTTGAAGCTACGACTCATTATCAAGACTATGAATTGATTGCAAGCCTATCTAAAGGATTAGGCGCTGCTATGAAGGGTATCGAAATTTCTACCCTATTACCTGAAAATCGCATGCAAGAGCGTGGTTGGTAAGTAAAGGAGTTTTTATATATGGTAAAGGTTGGGGTCCTGGGACTTCAAGGTGCAGTTCGGGAACATGTTAGATCGATCGAAGCATCTGGAGCAGAGGCAATTGTAATAAAAAAAGCAGAACAGCTAACGGAAATTGATGGACTTATCATTCCTGGTGGAGAAAGCACGACGATGCGACGCTTGATTGACAAGTACTCCTTTATGGAGCCGTTGCGGGAATTTGGTGCAAGTGGAAAACCTGTTTTTGGTACGTGTGCTGGGCTTATTTTAATCGCGAAGCATATAGTAGGGTATGATGAGCCGCATCTGGCTTTAATGGATGCTACTGTTGAGCGTAACTCCTTTGGCCGGCAAGTGGATAGCTTTGAAGCGGAACTGACGATTGCAGGAATAGCAAATGATTTTGTAGGTGTGTTTATTCGTGCTCCACATATTGTGGAAGTCGGAGAAGACGTAGAAGTGCTATGTAAACACGATGGCCGTATTGTGGCAGCAAAACAAGGGAGATTCCTTGGTTGTTCCTTTCATCCAGAATTAACGGAGGACCACCGTATAACACAGTATTTTGTTAATATGGTGAAAGAGTCTAAGTAAATAGGTATAAAACTATTGCAAGTAAGAGAAACTTGTAGTAAATTATTGAACAATAAGAAAATATAGCTAATGTGTTGATAGGAAATAGTATCAGGTGTGCTTTTACTAAAGAGAGTCGGTGGGTGGTGTGAACCGATGTAAGTCACTTGAGAATCCCTCCTTGAGCAATGGACCGAATTGCCTTCTTAGGTATAGTAAGTCTTAATCGGTAAGATTATTACCGTTATCGAATGAAGTGGAAGAAGGCACGATTGTCTTTTTCAACAAGGGTGGCAACACGGGATATTAACTCTCGTCCCTAATTAGGGGACGGGGGTTTTTTGTGTTTTCTTTTAAAAAAAGGAGGTTATTAAGCATGTTGGAACTAAAATTACTAAGAGCAAATTTTGAAGAAATCAAAGGCAAGCTTCAACACCGTGGAGAAGACCTTACAGATTTGAATCGATTTGAGGAATTAGATAGCAGAAGAAGAGAACTGCTACTCCAAACAGAACAATTAAAGAGCAAAAGAAATGAAGTGTCTCAACAGATCGCTGTTTTAAAACGTGAAAAGCAGGATGCTGATCACTTGATAAAGGAAATGCGTGAGGTTGGAGATAAAGTAAAAACTTTCGATGATGAGTTAAGAGTGGTCGAGGAAACGTTAGAGCAATTACTTTTATCCATTCCGAACATTCCTCATGAAAGTGTTCCAGTAGGAGAAACAGAAGACGATAACATTGAAGTTCGCAAATGGGGAGAAGTGCCGGCCTTTGAATTTGAGGCAAAACCTCATTGGGACGTAGCAGGTGACCTTGGTATATTAGATTTTGAACGTGCTGGGAAGGTGACAGGGAGCCGCTTTGTCTTTTATCGTGGACTAGGCGCCAGATTGGAAAGAGCTCTGTTTAATTTCATGTTAGACCTACACGTGGATGAGCATGGCTATACGGAGGTACTGCCGCCTTACCTAGTTAATCGGGCAAGCATGACGGGTACCGGGCAATTGCCTAAATTTGAAGAAGATGCTTTTTTGATTGAAAAAGAGGATTATTTCTTAGTGCCAACTGCAGAAGTTCCTATTACCAACATGCATCGTGAAGAAATTTTACGTGCGGATCAGCTACCGATTAACTATGCAGCGTTTAGTGCATGTTTCCGTTCTGAAGCAGGTTCTGCTGGTCGTGATACTCGTGGACTTATAAGACAGCATCAGTTTAATAAAGTGGAGCTTGTGAAATTTGTAAAGCCTGAAGATTCTTATGAAGAGTTAGAAAAGCTGACAGCTCATGCGGAAAAAGTTCTTCAACTACTTGGTTTGCCATACCGCGTACTAAGCATGTGTACAGCCGATCTTGGTTTTACAGCGGCAAAGAAATATGACATAGAAGTGTGGATTCCAAGTGCAGACACCTACCGTGAGATTTCTTCTTGCAGTAACTTTGAGAGTTTCCAAGCTCGCCGGGCAAATATCCGCTTCCGTCGCGAGGCGAAAGGAAAGCCTGAACATGTGCATACGTTAAACGGTTCTGGTCTTGCTATTGGTCGAACAGTCGCTGCAATTATTGAGAACTATCAGCAAGCGGACGGTTCTGTGGTCATTCCTGAAGTACTTCGTCCATATATGGGTAATAAGGAAAGTATGACAAAATAGTGAACAATGGTCGGGTGGGGTGAAAAAACTCCACCCTTCTTTTAGATTTCGTTGACAAGCAGTTTTGAAATATGATATATTACTTTTTGTCGATNAGTATGACAAAATAGTGAACAATGGTCGGGTGGGGTGAAAAAACTCCACCCTTCTTTTAGATTTCGTTGACAAGCAGTTTTGAAATATGATATATTACTTTTTGTCGATACGGAGGAATACCCAAGTTTGGCTGAAGGGATCGGTCTTGAAAACCGACAGGGGTGTCAAAACCCGCGGGGGTTCGAATCCCTCTTCCTCCTCCATTGATTACTAAAAAGGTATTTTACCTTAAGCGCATAAATTGGAGTTTGTTCGTTACATTGGAGAAAGTAACGAATTTTTTATTGCCTTGGATGAAGCGACGTCATCTATTGCAATAAATAAGCCGCCTATTATAGGCGGCTTATTTTTTTAGCAAATATGATTGCTTCATATGATGAGATATTTTTTCGAGAATTGGTTCAATGGACTCGGAATTGCTTAAAACATCGTAGTCATTGATGTTCAAGCGTAAAACCGGACAAGCATGGAAATTATTGATCCATTTTTCATATCGCACATGCATTTCTTCCCAATAGGTAATCGGGGTTTGTTGCTCCATTGGACGTCCTCGTTCTTGAATTCTACCCAGGATGTCATCAAGACTCCCCTCTAAATAAATAAGTAAGTCCGGGTGAGGGAAATATGGTGTCATTACCATTGCCTCGAAAAGACTTGTGTACGTTTCATAATCCACCTTGGTCATTGTGCCTTTTTCATAATGCATGTTCGCAAAGATTCCTGTATCCTCATAAATGGAACGATCCTGTATGAATCCCCCACCGTATTCAAAAATTTTCTTTTGGTCTTTAAATCGTTCAGCTAAAAAGTATATTTGTAAATGAAAACTCCATCTTTCAAAATCGGCATAAAATTTATCCAAGTAAGGATTTGTATCAACTTTTTCAAAAGAAGTACGAAAGCCTAACGCATTAGCTAATGCATTTGTCATCGTGGATTTCCCGACACCTACAGTTCCTGCAATTGTAATAACAGAGTTGGAAGGGATGCCGTATTTTTCACGTAAAATCATGAGATATTAACTCCTTTTTTTAAGGTATCTTTTAATTGACTAAAGATACGCTGTAAATCATCTTCTCTTTGAACAAAATCTAGGTTATCACCGTTTAAGCGTATGATCGGAAGGGACGGGTACTGAGCTTCTAATCGATTCATTTCAGCATCATAATCTAAACAGAGCTGTTGAAGATAAAGTGGATCCATTTTCTTTTCAATATCCCTGCCACGCATGGCAATTCTACTTAATAGGGTATCAAGACTTGCATGTAAATAGATAATGACATTTGGTATTGGCATATCTGAGGTTAAAATATCATAAATTTGCATGTATTTATCACACTGCTTGTCCTTAAGGCTGCGCTTTGCGAAGATGAGGTTTTTCATAATGTGATAATCTGCTACTACAGGTTTCTCCTGCTGCAGGTGGTGACGATCAATATCTTCTAATTGCTTATATCTATTACACAGGAAAAACATTTCCGTTTGGAAACTCCATTCATCAATATCTTCATAGAATTTTCCCAGAAAAGGATTCTCGTCGACTATCTCTTTTAATAATTGATAGTGGAATTCCTCTGCAATTTTCTTTGCAAGAGAGGTTTTTCCAACACCAATAGGACCCTCCACCGTAATGAATGGCGTTGCTTGCATATCCTTGTCCCCCTTAACGAAACCGAACTTAACATCAATATTTTGACAGACAATAAACATTTTATCATAGATATAGTGAGTTTAGCTTTAGAAATTTATGAAAGTTATTTTCTTAATAAAGGAAATTAGTTGTTTTGAAAATAGTAAGGTAGATGTTTAACTCCCTGTTCCTTTCCGTTCCAGATATTCACTTTCGAGCCTCCTCGGCGTTGCCTGCGGGGTCTCCTGTCTACCGCTATCGCCCGCAGGAGTCAATCACCTGCCACTCCAATCCACAGGGTGAAGTTCTTTGTAGTTGAGGACCTTATCTACTTAGTTCATATTGGGAAGTTTATAGACGGAGGGCTTTTCCTGAAAATAGGTAAGGTGGATGTTTAACTCCTGTTCCTTTTCGTTCCAGGTGATTGCTTTCCGCGGGGCGGTGCAGGAGCCTCCTCGGCGTTGCCTGCGGGGTCTCCTGTCTACCGCTATCGCCCGCAGGAGTCAATCACCTGCCACTCCAATCCACAGGGTGAAGTTCTTTGTAGTTGAGGACCTTATCTACTTAGTTCATATTGGGAAGTTTATAGACGGAGGGCTTTTCCTGAAAATAGGTAAGGTGGATGTTTAACTCCTGTTCCTTTTCGTTCCAGGTGATTGCTTTCCGCGGGGCGGTGCAGGAGCCTCCTCGGCGTTGCCTGCGGGGTCTCCTGTCTACCGCTATCGCCCGCAGGAGTCAATCACCTGCCACTCCAATCCACAGGGTGAAGTTCTTTGTAGTTGAGGACCTTATCTACTTAGTTCATATTGGGAAGTTTATAGACGGAGGGCTTTTCCTGAAAATAGGTAAGGTGGATGTTTAACTCCTGTTCCTTTTCGTTCCAGGTGATTGCTTTCCGCGGGGCGGTGCAGGAGCCTCCTCGGCGTTGCCTGCGGGGTCTCCTGTCTACCGCTATCGCCCGCAGGAGTCAATCACCTGCCACTCCAATCCACAGGGTGAAGTTCTTTATAGTTGAGGGCCTTATCTACTTAATTCATATTGGAAGCTTCTAGATGGAGACTCTTGCGGGAGGTAGTGAAGGCCACTGAAAAACTGAAAACATATAGATTGGGTGGCTTCTAGCTGTGGATTGGAGCAAATGGCGTAGACTCCAGCGAGGAGGCTCAAGGTCGCCCCGCGGAAAGCGAAGCTATTTGCGGAAAGTAACAGCGGAGTTTAACTCAAACCTAAAATTATGTACTTTTTCAGCGGCTTCGAGGTAGTGATTAGGGGGGACCCCGCAGGTGTATGCCGAGGAGGCTCTCCAAGCACCACGCGGACGCGAAGCCTTTCGTGGAAATCAACAGCGGCTTTTTAACGATTTTCTAACTATGAAGTATCTAGCCTCAATAAAACGCTATAGTAAAAACTAAAAAAGAGACTGAAATAGTTCAGTCTCCTGCAAGCTATGCGTAGGTTCTATTTTCCCGCTCGGTTGGATTTTTTACTACATTAAAATTTTCGCCTATGAGTAGCCAGTTTTGCGGAAAAGGAAGCCCGAGTTTCCAGTAGCTGATTCCACGAAGGTTTAATTCTTTAAGTAGGTCAAATTTCGCCTGGATCGACCTTGCATCCTCAAACCACACCTTATGAGAATTACCTTCTGCGTCTACATAATCAAAATGGGGGGCCTGCGCATTTGTATCATACTGAATCGCCACATTGTTGTCTGCTGCAAGCTGAATGGCGGCTTGAGGGCTGACCGCCTTCGCAAACTCTCCACCTGGTGTAAAAGGTAATGTCCAATCATATCCATAAAGATTTTGCCCCATCATAATTTTGTTTCCAGGCATTTCGCTTAAGGCATATTCTAATACCTCTCTTACAGGACCGATAGGAGATACCGCCATTGGTGGTCCTCCGGAATATCCCCATTCATAGGTCATGACTATAACAAAGTCTACAATTTCACCGTGTGCCTGATAATCATGAGCTTCATACCATTTCCCTTCTTGATCTGCTGACGTTTTAGGTGCTAAGGCCGTAGAAATGAGCCATCCTTCTTGCTTGAATCGATCACGAGCCTTTATTAAAAAGCGATTATATGCTTCTTTATCCTCTGGACGTAAATATTCGAAATCAAAATGAATGTCTTTGAAATTGTATTTTTTTGCAGTTTCTACAATATTATCAAGAAGTCTATCTTGAACAGCCTTTACCGTTAAAATAATTCTACCAAGTTCATCGCTAAAGCTACCTTCTTCAAGATTGGTCAGCACCATCATGAGCGTGACGTCGTTCTGCTCGGCAATTTGAGGAAGCGTATCTAAAGGTGGCTCTTTAAGTGAGCCATCTCGCAAAACGCCAAAACTAAAGGGAGCCAAATAAGTAAGGTAAGGTGCCGTATTTCTTGCGCTTTGAATGAGCGTTGGAGATACCTCGTTCCCTCTCGGTTCAATATAGGCATTAATTTCTGCATCACGCTTTGGTTGGGGAGGAATATAGAGACGCAATCCGATCCTCAAAGGCTGAGTGATATTTAGCTGATTAATCTCAGCGAGCCTTTGTGGGGTAGTGTTATATCGATTCGCAATGGACCAGAGGGAATCTCCCTGTTGTACAAAATAAAAACGGCCCACAATCGGGATGACTAAGGCTTGCCCAACCACGAGATTATTCGGGTTAGGTACATCGTTTGCTTCAATAATTTCCGCTGGGGTTGTGCTATAGGCTTGTGCAATTCCAGTAATAGTTTGTCCTTCTCGTACGACATGAATTTGCATGGTTCGTCCCTCCTCATCTTATTCCTTTATCAATGTATGAGCAAAAGGAAGGAAACATGAGTGGAACTCACATCTTGTTGAGAATTTCGTCAGTGTGATATATAGAAGCTTTCAATACCTTTTCCATCATTGTAATGGCATACTCATTATCCGCGTCATCGGTTGATACGATAGCATCTCGAGGAATGATAAGCTTTAATTCCCGCATATAGGCGTCGTTTGCGGTAAAGAGGACACAGATATTTCCCGCTATCCCGGTAAGAATGATATTTTTTACATTAAGTTGGGACAGTAATGTATGTAAGGCTGTACCGAAAAATGCAGAATGCTTTGGTTTTATTAAAAAATAATCATCTTTTTCGGGACGTAGGGTCTTGATGATTGCTTCGCTCAAGTGGTTGGTGCACTTTTCTATAATTTTATTATAGTCGGCTTGCCAGAGCTTATAATGATCATTTATATAAATAATAGGAAGATTCTTGCTGTTCATATACTCCTTGAGCTTCATTATATTTGGGGAAATGGCTTCGGTCTTACTTGCTAATGTTTTCCCGTGCTTAAATTGAAAATCATTGATAATATCAATTATAAGTAAAGCTGTATGCTCCACATTATTCACCTCCTAACGGTTAGTGTATGGAACTTTCGACTAGAATATAATGGAGCTTGCGCAAGAAAGGAACCAAATCTATGCAACCATCAGTGGATGAAAAGTTTATGAGACTCGCAATTAGGGAGGCACAGAAAGCAGAGGGCTTAGCAGAAGTGCCGATAGGAGCGGTATTAGTAAAGGATGGAATCGTGCTTGCCCGAGGCCATAACCTAAGAGAAACAACGCAAAGATCTCTCACACATGCAGAAATACTCGCAATTGATGAGGGATGCAAAAATTTAGGCACATGGAGATTAGAGGATACTACCCTTTATGTTACATTAGAGCCATGTCCGATGTGTGCAGGGGCAATTATACTGTCTCGTGTCAAGAAGGTGGTATATGGTGCAAAAGACCCGAAAGCAGGCTGTGCCGGAACACTGATGAATCTCTTGAATGACTCCCGTTTTAACCACCAAACAGAAGTGGTGAGTGGAGTTTTAGAAGAGGAGTGCGGGATGCTGCTCTCTGATTTCTTTAGGAAGCTGCGTAAAGAAAAGAAGAAAAGTAAAAGTATCTCTAAGTCAGAGTCCTAATATTTTACAGGTTATTAAGGTTGCATTTTTTTCTTCTACCCTTTATACTAAATTATGCGTCGGACAAATAGACGCACTAACCTATTGGTTTTAATTTTGTCGTGCTAAGCGGGGAGGTAGCGGTGCCCTGTACTCGCAATCCGCTCTAGCGAGGCTGAATCCCTTCTCGAGGTTAGCAGGCTGTAGGGTCTGCCTTAAGTAAGTGGTGTTGACACCTGGGTCCTGCGCAATGGGAACCCGTGAACCATGTCAGGTCCGGAAGGAAGCAGCATTAAGCGGACTCTCTCATGTGCCGCAGGGTTGCCTGGGTCGAGCTAACTGCTTAAGTAACGCTTATGGTGGCTAATCGACGGAAGGTGCACGGCAGTTATAATAGTTAATCAAACTCACTCTATCTGATAGGGTGAGTTTTTATGTGCTTTCTAATTAAATTAGTTTTAGTTTGCTTTTGAAATTCACTGCTCTCATACGGTATAATAAATAGGAGAAGATAGAAGGAGGGCACATTGGTGGCATATCAAGCTTTATATCGTGTTTTTCGACCCCAGCTATTTGAAGATGTTGTGGGACAAGAGCATATAACCCAAACCTTACAAAACGCCCTGCTTCAGCAAAAGTTCTCTCATGCCTATTTGTTTTCAGGCCCAAGAGGAACCGGAAAAACAAGTGCGGCAAAAATACTAGCCAAAGCAGTAAACTGTGAACACTCTCCAATTGCAGAGCCTTGTAATGAGTGCCCTTCGTGTAAAGGAATTACGAACGGATCTATTTCGGATGTTATGGAAATTGATGCAGCCTCCAATAATGGAGTAGATGAAATTCGAGATATCCGCGATAAAGTGAAATATGCACCAAGCGCTGTGAAGTATAAAGTATATATTATAGATGAAGTACATATGCTTTCTATCGGAGCTTTCAATGCCTTATTAAAAACGTTAGAAGAGCCTCCTAAACATGTAATCTTTATACTAGCCACAACAGAGCCTCACAAAATTCCATTGACCATCATCTCGCGTTGCCAGCGTTTTGATTTCAGAAGAATTACTGCGGAATCCATCGTTGGCAGATTAGAGACAGTTCTTCATGCACAAGGCATAGAAAGTGAATCACAGGCCTTGGCAGTTATAGCGAGAGCAGCAGAGGGAGGAATGCGGGATGCCTTGAGCTTAATGGATCAAGCTATTTCCTTTAGCGACGGCAATCTTACGGTTCAAGACGCCCTTTCTATTACGGGCTCTGTTTCCCAAACATTTATAACAGAGTTGGTACATGCACTTCATCAAAAAAATGTCTCAGAAGCACTAGCCTCCTTAAATGATGTTTTTCAATCTGGAAAGGACCCAGCTAGATTTCTTGAGGATCTAATTTTCTATTACCGGGATATGCTACTCTTTAAAACCGCTCCAAATCTTGAACACATCCTTGATCGGGTGCAGGTGGATGGGAGTTTTAAAACCTTTGCGGGGGAAATTCCTTCGGAAACAATTTATGAAACAATTGATATTCTGAATAAAAGTCAACAAGAAATGAAGTGGACCAATCATCCACGCATATATTTGGAAGTAGCAATTGTCAAACTTTGTCAGCTGGAGAAATCTACTAACCAATCTGCTGATCAGGACCAAGTCAACGTACTAATGAAAAAGATCACCTTCCTTGAAAACAAGGTTAAAGAAATTTCCGCCAATAAACAGGCGGATACAACTAATGCTTCTACCACACCCAAAGCTCCACCCCGATCTCCGGGTGGATCCAGAAGTGGATTCAAAACAGCTGTAGGGCGAATTCAAGAAGTGTTAAGACAAGCAACCAGAGAAGATCTGGAAAGCATCAAAAGCAAATGGGCTCAGTTATTAGAGATGTTAAGAAAGCAAAATAAAGTGTCTCATGCTGCCTTATTAACAGATAGTGAACCGGTTGCTGCGTCCAATCAGGCTTTTGTGTTAAAATTCAAGTATGAGATTCACTGCAAAATGGCATCAGATGATCAAGTAAAACAAAATCTGGAGCAAATTCTGCTCGAACTTACCGAAAAGTCTTTCGACATGTTAGCTGTTCCTGAACAAGAATGGCAACACATTAGGGAAGAATTCATTCGCGGACAGAAAGATGAAACGGAGGGAGACCAAAAGGAAGAGGATCCCTTAGTGGAAGAAGCGAAAAAGCTGGTAGGAACTGAATTGATAGAAATAAAAGAATAAGCAATGTCAAAGGCTATTAACTGTACTTAGCTGGTGACTGGTATGAATAGCGATGTTTATCAATGCTAAATAATAAATTTGAAACTAATTGGAGGAATGAACAATGCGTGGTGGCGGAATGGGTAACATGCAAAAAATGATGAAACAAATGCAAAAGATGCAAAAGGATATGGCGAAAGCACAAGAAGAGTTAGCTGAAAAAACAATGGAAGGTACTGCTGGCGGTGGCATGGTAACTGTCATCGTTAATGGTCAAAAAGAAGTGATTGAAGTAAACATTAAAGAAGAAGTAGTAGATCCTGAAGATATCGAAATGCTACAAGACTTAGTACTGGCTGCAACAAATGATGCCTTAAAGAAAATGGATGAATTGACTAATGATACAATGGGGCAATTCACCAAAGGGATGAACATGCCAGGACTTTTCTAGGAGGACCTTTATGCACTATCCTGAGCCTATATCGAAGCTGATCGACAGCTTTATGAAATTGCCAGGTATCGGCCCTAAAACGGCCGCTCGTCTGGCTTTTTTCATATTAAATATGAAAGAAGATACTGTTCTAGATTTCGCAAAAGCTTTAGTTAATGCCAAAAGAAATTTATCTTACTGTTCTGTATGCGGACATATTACCGATAAAGACCCCTGTTATATCTGTGAGGATGATCGAAGAGATCGCACAATCATTTGCGTCATTCAGGAAACCAAAGATGTAATTGCGATGGAAAAGATGAAAGACTATAACGGATTGTATCATGTACTTCACGGAGCAATTTCGCCTATGGATGGCATCGGACCTGAAGATATCAAAATACCTGAACTTATTAAACGATTGCAAGATGACGTAGTGCAGGAATTGATTCTTGCTACAAACCCAAATATCGAGGGAGAAGCAACGGCGATGTATCTTTCAAGACTCCTTAAACCAACGGGGATAAAGATGACGCGTATCGCACACGGTCTTCCTGTTGGTGGAGATCTGGAATACGCAGATGAAGTAACTCTTTCAAGAGCTCTTGAAGGAAGAAGAGAAATCTAAAACTAGTACTAACTAAAAGGGGCCATTCAAACCTATGTTTTTTCGGAAAAAAGACCGTTTGAAAAAACAGTTCGATACTAAGCTAATGGAAGCAACCGAATCTTGCAAAAGTCGTTGGACTAAACAAAAATACCTCGTTGAAAAAAGCCTGGAACCATCCGAAGAGGTTATATGTCAATTGAAAATGGCAGAAGCCAAGTACCTATTTTTGTTAAGAGAGGTACGCACGAGAATGGTAGGAAAATAGCGAAGGGAGACTCCTTCGCTATTTTTTTTATTTATTGTTTGGCTCTGTTAGTGTTGTGTGTTGCCAATAAGGCTATTCTAGCGATGAATGGAGCAAAAGGCGTAGACTCCAGAACGACCCGTGGACCGCGTAGCCTTTGTGGTAATCAACAGCGGCGTTTAACACAGTCTATTGTAAAAAAATCCAAACAGCTTAAATCTTCTTGGTGTGTTCTTAAATTCAAACTGGAACATACATTATATTATAGACAAGCTTGATAGGAGGGGTAAGTTTGGAGCCTTTAATTGTCATAGGAGTAATAGGGGGTTTGATTCTTTTAGTATTAATAGTAGGAACGCCTCTAAAACCATTTAAATTTTTAGGGCAAGCAGCCATTAAAATAATGATAGGAGCCCTTTTTCTATTTTTTCTTAATGCTTTCGGTAATTCGATAGGTATTCATGTACCAATTAATTTTGCGACTTCAGCTGTTTCTGGTTTATTAGGTATCCCAGGGGTAGCGGCTTTGGTGATTATTCAGATGTATATTATTTAGGTTCTCTCCGAAAACAAATTGGCTTTGATCGTGAGTTTTTCATTATTTTCATCCTGATAAAATAACCATCATCCATTTAAAATATATTACTAAGGGTTCCTCTGAAGAAAGAGGAATTTTTTTATTGTTTTTTATTGACTTTATAACGAGAAAAATGGTATATTAGTTTCTGTTGTCACGAAAGATAACAAATCAGCCTTAATTGGTTATTTAAAAAGTTATTGACGTGATACAAACTGTATGGTATTATAAGAAAGTCGCTTCGAGAGAACGACTAAAAAAGTTCTTTGAAAACTAAACAAAACAACAGCGTCTAC
>NZ_JAIQDB010000017.1 GCF_020037475.1 Sutcliffiella deserti | reverse complement strand
AAAGAAAGTACATGAAAAGAGGAGTTGGAGCCGGATGATGTGCATTCCCGGGCAAAGAAAGTACATGAAAAGAGTGCAAGTCGCCGGATGATGTACCAACAAGGGCAAAGTAAGTACATAAAAAGGGTGGAAGACGGTGGATGATGTACCAACAAGAGCAAAGTAAGTACATAAAAACTAAGAATGACGAAAAACATGTACCATTATGAACACGAAAAGCACTCTATCCAATACAACCATTCACTGATATATTATAAACAAATATATATAGGAAGTATAAGGAGTGGATGATCGATGATTATTAAATTACTAACACCGGACGATGCGGCCAACTACAGAAAGCTAAGGCTGGAGGCATTGAACAATAGCCCGGAGGCGTTTAGCTCCAGTTATGAAGAGGAAAAAGAATATCCGCTGGAAACCTTTAAAAACAGAATGAACTTTCAACATATTTTCACATTTGGTGCATTTGATGAGAAGAGATTAATCGGTACTGTTACCTTGATATGTGAAACGAAAGCAAAAATTAAGCATAGAGCCCATATTGTCGCAATGTATGTTGGTGCAGAGCATCGTAAATCAGGTATAGGGAGAGCGTTAATGAAAGAGGCGATTGGTAAGGCTAAGGGTTTAGGGGAAATCGAACAACTTCATCTATCCGTTATGGCAACCAATGAACCAGCAAAAAAACTGTATCAATCTTTAGGATTCACCACGTATGGAGTGGACAAAAAAGGATTGAAAATTGAGGGTACATACTATGATGAAGAATTGATGGTTTTGGAATTGTTTTTGTAATACTAAACAAAAACGAAACTTTCACTCCCGTCATACGTAATATAGTTAAATAAAGGGGGGGTTCGATGATTTGGTTATTCATTATAGTTCCTATCTTGCTGCTCTTGGGAATAGTGTTTTATTTAGACAAGAAGAACAGCGGGTTGGGTGGTTCTCCTGATGTGAACAAAGGAAATCATAGCGTCGAAACAGAGACAACAAGGCATCAATTTCAACATAATAACGGTGGAAACGATGGTGGGGGACATAATTAATTTTTTAACTGAAAAAAGAGATTAGGAGTCAACCATTCCCAATCTCTCTCCATTTTACATCCTACTCCGCTGAAACAACTGCCTCTTTATTATCCACAGTTTTTTCTTTTCTTCTGTCATCAAACCAACCAATCAAATGCTCCAATCGCTCTAAACGGTGATTTGGCTTACCGGAACGTGATAGATCATGGTTTTCATCTGGGAAGCGAACAAATTTCGTATCCACACCAAGGCGTTTAAGGGCAATATACCATTGCTCTGCCTGCTCCATTGGACAACGCAAGTCCTGTTCGCTGTGCAAGATTAGTGTCGGTGTTTTCACGTTACGTGCATGGTGAATTGGGGAGATTTCTAATAACTTTACTGCATCATCCCATAGATCTGCATGTCCATGCTGCCATTCTGTGAAGAAAAAGCCGATGTCACTTGTTCCGTAGAAGCTATGCCAATTGCAGATGCTGCGCTGGGTAACGGCCGCTTTAAAACGGTTTGTACGAGTGACGATGACGTTGGTCATATAGCCGCCGTAGCTTCCGCCTGTTACGAACTGCTGCTCATGATCGATATAGTCGAAGTTTGCCAGGGCATAGTCTGCACCTGCGATAATGTCTTCATAGTCCATTCCGCCGTAATCCCCGATGACAGCATTAACAAAATCGTGACCATAGCCATGGCTTCCTCTTGGATTTGTATAAACTACCACATACCCTTTAGCCGTCATTAGCTGCATTTCATGATGCAGGCCGTTTCCGTATGCTGTTGCTGGTCCACCGTGGATCTGAAGGATCATTGGATATTTCTTGCCTTCCTCAAATCCATAAGGCTTCATAATCCATCCTTCAATTTCCTTGCCATCTGTGCTCTTATAATGATAGATTTCCGGAGTGCTTAAATGCACCTCGTTATAGAGATCTTTATTCCAATCCGTTAATTTGGAAGTGTTTTTCACATTATTTAAATCCTGCGTCACCAAGTCTCCTGTAGAATAAGGCGTAGCAAGAACAAGGACTGCTTGATCATCATTTACGAGATCATAGGATGTCACAGATGCGATCTCTGGAGAAAGGGCAGCGGAAACTTCTCCTTCCAGGTTAACCTTGAACAGCTGGCAGTCTCCGCCAACTGTTGCACTGAAATAAATGTTCGTGCTGTTAGTGCCCCAGATTAATCGCAATTCCGCCGTGTCATACTTTGCATCGGCACCAACAAGGTTTCCGGCTGTGTAATCAAAGCTTTCTGTCAGATTTTTGACTTCGCCTGATTCAATGGAAATTAAGAGTACATTTGCATTTCCTTGGCTTCTTTCCCCACGTTCATGTCCTGCCACAGCGAGCCATCTGCCATCCGGTGATACAGAAGGAGCCATCACATAGCCATTTGCCTGATAAAAGATAGTTTCCTCTTTTGCCTCCATATCGTATTTCCAGATTGCAGGAAGATAGCCCCACTCTTTATCCTCAGCCTTTGTGCCAATATAGAACAGGTTTTTCCCGTCCGGAGTGAAACGTGGCTGGCCAAAATCATGCTCGCCATCCGTAATTTTTGTATAGGATTTTGTTTCGATGTCAAACAGGTACACATGCTTGCGGTCCTCATTATAGATCCCAACTCCGTCCCCTTTGTAACGAAGTCTCGTAATTACCTTCACATCGCTTTTTTCGTCCTTTTTCTCTTCGTCCTTATCTGAGGTTAGTTTGAATTCTCCGTTAATCGTTAGAGCAAGCTGACTACCGTCTGGAGACCAAGTGAATTCGCCAATTCCTTGCTTCACGTCAGTTAATTGAACAGCTTCCCCTCCGTCTGTATGTAAAAGCCAAACTTGATTTTTTCCTGTACGGTTGGAGCGGAACGCAATGGTGCTTCCATCTGGTGACCACTTTGGAGCTGTATCTTTTATTAACTTATCTTTTGAATAATGAGAAGTAAACTGTCTGCCTTCTCCCTTAAGATCCGTCACATAGATAGAAGAATAATAGCCATCTTTTTCTTTGTCCACATGAGTCAGAACATAAGCTGCTTTGTCTTTGCCGGGTGATAGATTCGGGTCTCCTACAAACTTGAATTTACATAAATCTTCAGCTGTAATGGGACGTTTTGTCATAATACATTCCTCCATTTTTATATACTATTAGTCTATAGTATCATTTCGTAAGGCGAAATAAAATGGTTTTTAGAAAAATCACAACATTTAGAAGTTATTTTTCGCCCACTATAATAAAAACCGCCAATTCCCAGTTCGATTATGAAACGAGAGGTGACGGTAGATATTATACTTATGCTGCAATATCCTGTTTTACCCGAAGTAAGTTTGCCTGTACTAATCGTTGCCTTATAGTAATTCCAATCCAACTGGCCAAAAAAGCTTTTATAAGCCCAACAGCAATAAATGGATAAACTCCAACAGCTAATGCTTGCGTCCATGTGAAATCCAATACGAGTTTTAATTGGATAGTTCCGGCCAATAAAGTGACGATCATTCCGACAGTGTTAGCGATCATCGCCATCCTAAGTGTAAAGGATGTTTTCTCCAAAATGTAGCCTGTTATATAGGCAGCAGCAATAAATCCGAATATGTACCCTCCTGTAGGACCAACCAATACGGAAAAACCAGCTTTCATTTCGGCAAATACGGGTAACCCGATTGCTCCTAGAGCGACATAGCATACCATGGAGATAGCACCATATCTACTCCCTAGAATCGTTGCTGCAAGGCCAACCGCGAGTGTTTGGCCACTTATTGGTACAATAGGCAATGGAATCTCAACCTGAGCTAAAACAGCTGTTATTGCAGCAAACATCGAACATAAAATCATCCACCTTAATCTTTCATTTCTTACGACCATCTCCGGTACCCCTCTCTATATGTAAACCTAATATAAACTAAAGTTAACATATAGTTTGTGATATTGGAAAGGTTTTTTCTTCTCAAGAAAGCATCCCCTATCTCATATCAGACAATCCCTTATTAATAAAATTATTCAAGATCTCTGCCATCTCTCTGGGGGTTTTGTTCATTCCGTTTTCCAACCAATTTTTAATCATATAAATACTGCCACTTACAAAGAATATACTTAAATAGTCAAACGTTTCCTGGTCAAGTTGTTTGTCTGTGATCCAGTTTTTGAAAATAAATTGCTTTGTAATCATCATGCCCCTTTTTTGAAAATGGGTATCGCTATTTTCGCTAAAGAGGAGTTGGCAGATCTCGCTTTTTTCTGCGATGTATTCGAAAATTTTTTCGGTCATCTGGAAAGCTTCCTCTTCTTTGGAGAAATTATATTGATTAAGTGTTTCCGCCATCTCCTCGATGAACGCTTCTTCAATTGAATGAAGCAGGTCGTATTGACTGGAAAAGTGGGCATAAAAGGTTGAGCGGTTGATGTCTGCTAGCTCACAAATTTCTTTAATGGTAATGCTTGAAATTTGTTTTTCCTTTAATAGTTTCATAAGGCTTTCCTTTAAAACCATGCGAGTATATTGTTTGCGTCTGTCCATTTTTGAGGTCACATATCCACAATCCTTTCCTTTGTTAGGCTAATTATCCGACAAAACAGGCCTGACTGTTGTGCAATGAACGTTACGCGCGCAACTGTTTGTTGAATAACCAACACTGTGTTTTATATAATGATAAGGTGAAAAAGTGAAACACACAAGAGAGGATGAAAGACGATAAATATTGCATCCCGTATTATAAAACATAAAAAGGCTGTACTAATCACGTTTGGTTTAATTACCCTCCTATCAGTGATTGCGCAATTTTTTGTGTCAGTCAATTACAATATGGTTGATTATTTACCTGATGATGCCCAATCAACACAGGCGATGGACATCATGGAAAATGAGTTTTCAGGGGCTGTTCCGAATACGAGTGTCATGGTAATGGATGTTACCGTACAGGAAGCACTAGCATATAAAGAAAGACTATCAGCCATCGACGGAGTTTCTGAAGTGATGTGGCTTGATGATGTAATGGATTTGAAGACCCCCTTGGAAGTAGCAGAACAAGAAATGGTCGAAAATTATTATAAGGATGAAAATGCACTCTTTTCCATCAGTGTCCGCACTGGGGACGAGGTTACAATAACAGATGCCATCTATGAAGTAATCGGGGAAGATGGAGCGATTGCGGGTGAAGCCATTAACACGGCAAGCTCACAAAAAATGGCCGGGACTGAGTCTTTATATGCAGGACTATTATTAGTTCCAATCATTATTTTAATTTTGGTTATTTCTACTACTTCGTGGGTAGAACCGATATTTTTCCTAACGGCTATCGGTGTTTCCGTTTTGATTAACTTAGGAACAAATATCTTTATTGGTGAGGTTTCCTTCGTTACCCAGTCGGTTGCCCCAATCTTGCAGCTGGCCGTATCGCTAGATTATGCGGTGTTTTTGCTACATAGCTTCTCGGATTATAGGAAGAAAACAAATAATCCGGAAGAAGCGATGGCGCTAGCGATGAAAAAGTCATTCCCCGCCATCACGGCAAGTGCTGCAACAACGTTTTTTGGGTTTATCGCACTTACGTTCATGGAATTTGAAATTGGTTCAGATCTTGGGTTGAATTTAGTAAAGGGAATTGTCCTAAGTTTCATAAGTGTCATGATATTCCTGCCAGCTCTCACCCTGTTTTTCTATAAATGGATGGATAAAACGAAGCATAAAAGTTTTATTCCAAGTTTCGAAGGCTTTGGTAACAAGGTAGTTAAATGGAAGATTCCTAGTTTACTTCTTGTGTTTGCGATCCTTATTCCTGCCTTTTTAGCGCAAACAAATACGGCATTTACGTACGGTCTTGGTGTTCAACCGGAGCACACGCGTGCCGGCAGTGATTTTAAAATAATTGAAGAGTCGTTTGGTGAAACGACGCCGATCGTTCTTTTAGTTCCTAGAGGTGAGGTGGCAAAAGAGGAGGAGCTTGTCTCTGATTTAGAAGGGCTCGATTATGTGACAAGTGTCTTTGCGTATGTGAATACGGTTGGCTCGGTGATTCCTCCTGAATATTTGGATGAATCCATTACGAATGAATTCTACTCTGAAAATTATAGTCGTATTGTAATTAATACAAATCAGGGAACAGAAGGGGAGATTCCTTTTTCGATAGTAGAAAAAGTGAAGCAAACGTCTGCAGATTATTATGGAGATAAGGCACTCAGCTTAGGTGAAAGTGCCACATTATATGATATAAAAGAAACGGTCACAAAGGATAATGTCCTTGTAAATATCTTAACGGTAGTGACAATAGCGATTGTACTGATGGTGAGCTTTCGGTCTTTTACCATTCCACTGGTATTACTTATCACCATTCAATCTGCCGTCTGGATTAATTTATCCATTCCTTATTTTACGAATACACCGCTAGTGTTTGTAGGTTATTTAATCATCAGTACGGTACAGCTTGCAGCAACGGTCGATTATGCCATTTTATACACAGAGGCTTATAATCATCACCGCAAGGAAATGACTGCTATAAAAGCGATAAAGAAAACATTAGATGAAAAGACATTCTCCATTTCCATTTCTGCGGCGATTTTGTCGAGTGTAGGCTTTATTTTATGGATCACATCTTCCAATCCGATTGTGGCATCGATTGGATTATTGCTTGGCAGAGGGGCGTTGCTTGCCTTTGTGATGGTAGTGTTATTTTTACCAGCTATGCTGTTGATATTTGATAAGTTTATTAAGAAAACGACCTATAAAGCTAATTTTTATAAAGAGGAGAAGTGAGGATGAGAAAAAAACATCTATTATACGCAGGGCTCGCGCTGATGCTTATCTTTCCTACAGTAGTAAGCTATGCCGGTCAGACAGGGGCGGAAACTGCCAAGGGGAAAGTCACTTCAAAGGATGAAGTTGTGTATGCAACGCTAAAAGCGAACGGGGAACCAGGCTCTATCTATGTGGTAAATACATTGGATGTGGCTCAGGCAGGGGAAATCCTTGATTACGGACCATATAGAAGCGTTAAAAATCTCACCGATGTAACGGAGCTTGAACAAGAGGGACAGAACGTTCGATTTGATGCTCCCGAAGGAAAATTCTATTATCAAGGAAACATGGAAGAGAATCGCGAATTGCCGTGGGAGGTGACGGTTTCTTATTTTCTTGATGGGCGTAAAGTGGAGCCATCGGAACTTGCAGGAGAATCCGGTCACGTCAAAATCAATATCACCACAGCAGAGAATAACAATGTCGATTCGGTATTCTATGACAACTATCTCTTACAAGTTTCCATGTTGGTTCCGAACACCTATCAGAATCTTGAAGCAACTGATGGAATGATTGCTAATGTGGGGAAAAATAAGCAGGTCACTTTTACTGTCATGCCTGGAAAAGAAGAAGAGCTGACGCTTGAGGCAGATGTCACAGGCTTCGAATTTCAAGGTGTTGAAATAGCAGCCATTCCCTCTTCACTCCCGATTGATACTACCGGGACGGAAGGGATGACAGAGGAAATGACGGTATTATCAGATGCTATTGGAGAGTTAAATAATGGTGTTGCTGACCTTCAAGATGGTGCATCTCAATTAAACCAAGGTGCGGCAAGCCTGAGTACTGGTTCCGAAAAATATAAAAATGGGATGAGCGAGCTATCCGGCTCCTCCTCTGAAATAGTGAGTGCATCCAGCTCTATACGTGAAGCACTTAGAAGCATAAATCAATCCCTTTCAGAGGGAGCGGAGACAGACTTGACCAGCCTGACTGAATTACCGGCAGGTCTTAAGGGCTTAGCGGATGGCCTTACACAGACGGCAAGTGGTCTTACAACTCTTCAAGAGAACTATTCAGCTGCATATAATGCGTTGGATGGGGCGATAAATGAAATCCCTGGTCATCAGCTCTCAGAGGAGGAAATCAATGCATTGTATGAGAGTGGAGCGGATTCCGAGGTTCTTGATAAACTGGTCGCATCATACACAGCTTCACAAAAAGTGAAAGGGACATATGGCAATGTACACGAAGCTTTTGCAGCCGTAGAACCATCCTTAAACCAAGTGGATGAGTCTGTGATAGGGATAAGCGGGACACTAAGTTCAATTGCCGAGGACATTACTAACTCACTTGCGGCGACAGATGTTAGCGGGCTAAGTGAATTGCAAAAAGGCATGGAGACATTGTCTTCTAATTACAATCAGTTCCACTCCGGATTAGTTAGCTATACAGATGGGGTAGACCAATTAGCCTCGTCTTATCTTGATTTGCACTCCGGATTAGTGGGATTGACAGGAGGAACAAGGGAATTAGCAGAAGGAGTCGGTGAGCTTCAAAACGGAACGGACGAACTTTATCAGGAAACCAAAGACTTACCAGACCAAATGGAAGAGGAAATCAACTCGATGATTCAAGAGTATGACAAATCCGACTTTGAACCGGTATCCTTCGTTTCTTCAAAAAATGAAAAAGTCTCTTCTGTTCAATTTGTTATAAAAACGGAAAGCATCAAAATCGAAGAAAAAGCAACGAAAGAAGCAGAGCCAGAGAAAAAGAAGGGCTTTTGGGAATTGTTTAAGGCGTTGTTTTAAGAAGCTTTTTATGGTTTTCCCTCCAGACAATTCTAAAAGNGCCAGAGAAAAAGAAGGGCTTTTGGGAATTGTTTAAGGCGTTGTTTTAAGAAGCTTTTTATGGTTTTCCCTCCAGACAATTCTAAAAGTTGGCTGTGTTAAACGCCGCTGTTGATTTCCGCAAAAGGCTACGCGTTCCACGGGGCGGTGCTGGAGCCTCCTCGGCTTCGCCTGCGGGGTCTCCAGTCTACCGCTATCTCCCGTTGGAGTCTCCGCCTTTTGCTCCAATCATCGCTGGTGAAGTACTATATTCAACACTCATCTTTAACAGAGCCTAAAAGTTAAAATAAAACAGCACTTTTCCATTAGAAGGAAAAGTGCTGTTTTTGTCGAATTGGTAGAGAAAGCATAATTTTCGTAGTTCGAAATAAAACATACAAAAGGGGATAAGCGATTATGGATAAAGTAAGAGTAGGAATTATCGGTACAGGTTTTGGTGCGAAAGTTCATGCACCAGTTATGCAAAGTCATCCCGGATTTGAGGTTGTTTCCATCGCAAGTGTAGCACGAGGAAGACTTGATGAAATTAGCGACGAGACTGGTGTGCTGAAGGTATATGATAATTGGCAGGACATGTTGGAACAAGAGGAGCTTGACCTGGTTTCTGTTGCATCTGCTCCTTTGCTTCATCATGAGATGGCTGTTAAAGCATTTGAAAAAGGCTGTCATGTATTGTGTGAAAAACCGATGTCCTTTGATGCCAGTGAGGCAGAAAATATGATTAGGGCTAGAGATGAAGCATCGAAAAAGGGTTGGATCAATTTTGAATACCGGTTTTTACCTGCAAGACAAAAAGTGAAAGAAATCCTATTAGGCGGAAAAATCGGAAAAGTGATGCATGTGAACTTTTCTTTAAATATTGCAGGCTATGAGCGATATGCTACTGCTAAAAGAGGGTGGCTAAGTCAAAAAGACCAGGCTGGAGGGATGCTTGGTGCTGTCGGTTCGCATCTAATTGACTCGCTTCTTTGGTGGACGAACGCACAGGTTGATTCTATTTCCGGTCAACTTACCACACATGTACCCGAGTTCACAGACGAGAACGGTAAAAAGGAAGTTCGAACAGCAGATGATGCATTCCAGGCGATGGGGAACTTTGTTGGCGGGGGAACTTTCACGATTGGCTCCAACATTGCTCTGCGTCATGCAGAAGGATGGGAGCTGGAGATATACGGAACAGAAGGAACTCTAAAGATGTCGCAGGATGATACCGTATTTCTTGGTCTCGGAAATGAACCACTAGAGAAAGTCGAAATTGAGAGCGCGCTCGAAATCCCTGATGGAATGAATCCGGTTGCTGCCGGTTATTACAATGCGTTCTATCGCTCGCTGGATCAGGTTTATAATGCTCTTGCAAATGATGATACGCATCCGGACCTGCCTGAGTTTGAAGCTGGGCATCAAGTGCAGGTTATACTTGACGCGATCAAGCAGTCTCATGAAGAAGGGCGAAAAATCAAGATTGGATAGTATTTGTATTTCGGAGAGGTGGCAGACACTATATAAAAGTGTCTGCCACCTTTTTTAGGTAAAAAAGCAAAAGTTTTAACTTTGCAGTTGACTAGTTCCGGGGCTAATAATTCTCCAAGGGTGACGCAGAATGATGTATAAAAAAGAGCGACCAAGGAAAATGAAAAGTAAAGTTGATAAAGATTGATGTCCGAAGTACGCTCCCTTCGCACCAATAACCAGTTGGGATCCCCTAAACTTAATCAAAACAAAACATTTCTCAACGATTTACTCTTTTGATATTAAACCCAAATATCATAAAACAATAAACTAAAAAAGTACCAGGGGGTTAGCCTGGTTTTTCTTATGGGGAGAGATGTTATAATATATAGAATCATTATCCTTAAGAAAATTGGGAATGATTATTGTACGCTAAAAGAGAAATGCCTTAACATAGAGAATCTACTACTATGTTTTTGGCATTATTAAAGATGAGTATTATTAAAGTGCATCCCTAGCTGTTGGTTGGAACGAAAGGCGCAGACTCCTTGCTAAGAGGTAGTGCTTAGGGAAGACCCCGCAGGCGCAAGCCGAAGAGGCTTCCCAAGCGCCCCGCGGACGCGAAGCCTGTCGTGGAAATCAACAGCGGTGTTACACAGCCATGCAAAATAACGACACTAAAGGTGATTAAATGATACATACTTATTCCGGTCAAACAATCAGCTTCCAGATAACTTATAAAAAGCGAACCTCCATAGCCATATCGATTGATTTTTATGGAAATATAGAGGTCCAGGCTCCTAAAGGAACATCCGATGAACGAGTGCTTAAAGTATTAGAGGATAAATGGGAATGGATTATGAAACAATCCAAAGAGAGAAAAGAAAGATTGGAAGGGCCGCAAAAGAAGGCTTATGAAAATGAGGAAAGGTTTCTTTATTTAGGAGCCGAATATCCTATACAGGTCTATCACGATTCAACAATCACCCAAGACCATGTAGTGTTTCAAGGCGAGAGGCTGCAAATTTATGTGAAGCAATTAGAAGAGGAAAGAATCAAACAAGCATTAAAACGGTTTTATTATCAGCAGTGTAAAGCATTGGTAGAAAAGAGTATTAAAAACTATCAAAGTAATTTTAAAATAAAACCTCGTTCTCTGAAGATAACTGATAGTAGAGCAAACTGGGGAACATGTGACAGTAGACAACAGTTAACTTTTAATTGGAGGCTCGCGATGGCTCCACTAGAGGTTCTTGAGTACGTAGTCGTTCACGAAATGTGCCATATGGTTCATCTGAATCATGACCGATCCTTTTGGCGTCTTGTTGGGAAAATCCTGCCTGATTATAAGGAACAGGAGAACTGGTTGGCTTTATCTAGCTGGAAAATGACCGTCTAAAGGTCTTTGATTAATTGACATTGTAAGAAGGATTGTATTAAATCATCTTTCCTACAGCATATTACTCTTAAAAAAAAAATTGCCCTGCAAGGCATCAAACGCCTTGCAGGGCTTTTTTTAGTTCTCTTCTATAGTTTTACGATTCTTCTTAAATAGTTTAGACAATACTTCATATACAATTGGTACAATGATTAATGTTAATAACGTCGAACTTGTTAACCCACCGATAACGGTGATTCCAAGACCTTTGGAAATCAGTCCGCCACCACCACCCGAGCCGATCGCTAATGGAACTAATGCTCCAATAGTAGCGATTGCTGTCATAAGAATTGGGCGTAGACGAGTTGAACCTGCTTCGAGGATCGCTTCGCGCATAGTCATGCCGTCGCGCTCCATGTGAATGATGCGGTCCACGAGTACAATTGCATTGGTGACAACAATTCCTATCAGCATCAATAGTCCCATCATAACAGGAACAGAAATAGTTTCTCCGCCAATTAAAAGCCCGACAAATGCTCCAATTACTGCAAAAGGCAAGGAGAATAGTATTGCAAAAGGTGCAACACCTTCACCGAAAGTAACAACCAGAATGAAGTAAACAATCGCAATTGCGGCAAGCATTGCTAATCCAAGCTGTGTGAATGTTTCATTCATATCTGCAGCTACCCCGCCAACTTCCATGCTGACACCTTGTGGAAGTTCTAATTCTTCTAAGGCTGCATCTGTATCAGCAGTCGCCTTTGAAATGTCATCTCCAATGACGGTTCCAGTTACACTTGCGTGGTATTCTCCCTTGCTACGGGCGAGCGTGCTCAACGTGGTACCTGTTTCCACTGTAACAAGCTCAGAAAGTGGAATGGTCGTACCCATCGCTGTTGGAATTGGTGTTGCTAAAATATCGTCAATGTTATTAGCTTGAGCAGCTTCTTCCTGTTGGACAATAACATCGATGGACTCACCATTATTTTCTACTGTCGTTAATACTTCTTCGCTTTGAGGACTGAGCATCATCGCGATTTGGCCGGCAGTCAAACCATATTGAAGAAGTTCATCCTGTGCAACATTGAAAGTATGCTCAACATAGGCATCCTCCGCACTAGAGGAAACGTCTTTCAAGCCGTCGTTCTCTGCCATTACGTCTTCTACCAATGCTACCGCCTCGTTTAATCGATCGAGGTCTTCACTGTAGAAGGTATAACTCAATTCATTGGAAACCATGGAAGTTGCTCCGAAATTCTGGCTCTGCCATTCACCGGATTGGCCAATGTTGAACACATAATCTTCGACTTCATCACGTACTTCCTGGAAGTTATCCATGTCTGGGTCAAAAATCAGATACATCAAAACACCATCTGACCCTCCGCCCATCATCGAGGACATCGGATCGCCGCCTTCCGCTACAGAAAGCTGGACAATATCAATATTTTCATTTTTCATCATTTCATTTTCGACAATCTCAACGTTTGCCAATGTATCTTCCATCAGCTCGCCGGCTTCTGGCGTGTACGTTAAGTACATTACTTTTTCTTCTTCACTGCCCATAAAGCTAAAGCCGATAATAGGCGTTAATGCCAAGCTTCCAACTAAGAGAGCGACGGAAACGAGAGAGGTGATGATTTTATGGTTAAGAGTCCATGAGAGGATTCCTTTATACCATGTTGCGAGTTTACCAACCTCTTTATGATGATTATTTTCTTTCTTTTCACTGTATAGTTTTTTCCTGAAAAGGAAGTGTGATAATGCAGGAACAATGGTAACCGCCACAAAAAGGGAGGCACCAAGTGCAAATGTCATCGTTAAAGCGAACGGCATGAATAGCTCGCCGACCATTCCACCAACAAAGATAAGCGGTGCGAATACTGCGACCGTTACAAGTGTGGAAGATAAGATCGGTTTGAACATTTCGATGGTTGCCTCACGTACAAGTGCACGCCCTGAAAGTTTCTCTTCTTTTAAATGCAGGCGTCGGTAGATATTTTCGACGACAACAATTGAGTCATCAATAACACGACCGATGGCAACGGTAATTGCACCGAGTGTCATTATATTAAGAGTGATACCCATCCAGTTTAACAGCAATAATGCCATAAATATTGAAACGGGAATGGATACAATGGAAATAATGGTCGACTTGATATCACGAAGGAATAGCAGGATGATCAGGATTGCAATCAATCCACCAAACAACGCCTTTTCCACCATCGTTGCTACGGATTTCTCAATTGGCTCACCTTGGTCGAGTGTCACATCGATGACAAGGCCGTCAATGTTTTTCTGCTCTTCTTCAATCAATTCTTTTACATCATTCACCACATCAACCGTGTTTGCCTGCTGGCCTTTCACGATCTGGATGGCAATTGCATCTGCTCCATTTGTACGGGAAATGGATTGCACTTTGCCGACAACTTCAATGGAGGCGATATCACCAAGTCTCACAAATGGTACTTGGGAATTTTCAGAAGTGACTGGAATAAGCATTTCTTTCAATTCGTCAGCAGTCATAAACTTGCCATCGATAGCTACCGCTTCTTCGCCTTCCTCAAATTCAAATAGTCCTAATGAAACAGCCATATCACTTGCTTGAATCATCTGTTTTACATCTTCATTTGTTAAGCCAAGCTCCGCCATTCTTTCTTCGTTATAGCTGAGCTCCACTTCCTCGATGTGCTGACCTGTAATGTTAGCAGATGCAACACCTTCAATTTTTTGTATTTTCGGAAGCAGAATTTCTTCTACTGTAGAAGATAGTTGAACAATATCCTCCGTTTCACTGCTTGCACTAAGCGCTACAACCGGCATCATGTTCATACTGATTGCTGTCACAGTAGGTTCCTGTGCGCCTTCTGGTAAATTTACCGACGCCAAAGCGGATTCTAATTCGCGCTTAGCTTCATCCATATCTATTCCATATTCATATTCCACTTGAAGACTTGCTACATTGGAATAAGAATTCGAAAATACAGATTTCACATTTTCAAGACTTTCCACTGCTTGCTCCAAGGGTATGGATACATCTTCCATTACTTGCTCGGGAGTAGCACCGGGATAAACATCCATAACCATTAAAAATGGAATAGAGATATCCGGAATCGTCTCCATTTTCATCTTAGTACCGGAATAAATACCAGATACAGTAATGATAATAGTAAGCAGCCATACTGCCAGTTTGTTTTTTATTACGAAATTGACTAACCCTTTCACTGTTACACCTTCCCCAAATTGACTTATTACACTCAATTACTTATACTAATGACCGTACAGTCATTTGTCAACGAATTTGATATAGGAGAGATAATATAGATGATCAAAAAACAGTTAATTATGGAAAAGGCTCTGGAACTCTTTGCGCAGCGAGGATTCGAGGCTACATCGGTCCAGCAAATAACCGAGCATTGCGGTATTTCCAAGGGTGCTTTCTATTTATCCTTTAAGTCAAAGGACGAGCTAATTCTCGCCTTAATTGACCACTTTATGGTACAAGTTACCGTTGATGTTGACTACCTGGTCAGAAATACAACGAATCATCAGGAACTTTTACATAAATTCTATTTCACCTTGCTGGATTCTTTTTATCGGCACTCCGATTTCGCCAAGATCCTTATGAAAGAGCAGTCACAATCCATTAGTAAGGAATTTATTTTAAAGACTCGCAGCTACGACATCCGCTTTGAGGAAAGCATTCAAATGATGCTCGAGCGGTTATATGGTAATGAGATTAAAGATACAAAATATGATCTGATTTATTGTGTGAAAGGTTTCCTGCGGATCTATTCCGAGTTGTTTCTTTTTCATAACGTGGAGCTTGATTTGGAAAGGCTATCACAGTCGCTCGTGGAAAAAACAAACATACTCGCCAGGCATTCGACGATTCCATTTATCTCCGAGGAACTTAACAAACTGTTACAGCTTCCATTGGAGCAGGAAGTGACGAAGGAAGAAATCGTAAAAATCCTTGAACAGAAAACAAAGGAAGTGGAGGAGCCGATTGAAAAGGAATCGTTAGTTCTTCTACTCGAGCACTTTAGTCAACCAACTTTAAAACCTGCAATCGTAAAAGGACTGATTGAAAACATACGAAATCATCCTCAGTGTAACTGGATTGCCTATCTGCTTGTGAAGTATTATGGTTTTTAAATTTAATAGCAGACTAGCTTGTTGGGATGTGTACGTTTTATTGCACCTGATGAGGAACAAAACTTGAAAAAGAAGCGTTGCATTTTTAACGCTTCTTTTTCGCATTATGAAGTAAGTATATTGTCCTATGTATAGGGGAAAATATTTAAAAAGGATATTTAGAGGAGGTGAAAATTTAATGAGTTCTCATAAAAGCGTCAAAATTACCTCCTCAGAAATGGCTTCTTTGTGGCAGGGGTACATTAGTCACACTCACAATATTTGTATGCTGCAATATTTTATTGCAAAAACTGAAGACCCCGATATTAAGATTACTCTAATGAATGCCCTGCAAATCGTTGAAGAACTTAATATCGATACCAAACGTCTATTAGAATTAGAAAATGTTCCGCTTCCTACAGGTTTTGGCAGCCAGGATGTAGATATTAACGCACCTAGACTATTTTCTGATACGTTTTTTATGCTATTCATAAAGAATATGGCCAAAGTAATGATGTCGACCTGTTCAATAATGCATACTATGGCAACACGTAAAGATATTCGAGAGCATTATCGTAAGTGCTTAGATGCAGGAAGAACGGTTTTTGACGAGGTAAGTGATTTGTTGTTGGCTAAGGGAACCTATTCAAGACCGCCATTTATGGAGCCGCCAAAGAAATCGGATTTTATTGAGAACAAAGATTATCTGAATGGAATTAATTTATTCGGTGATCAAAGAAACTTAAATGCCATCGAAGTTTCTCATGTCTTCGCAAACATTGAAGCAAATGTCTTAGGGAATGCGCTGACAAAAGCATTCGGACAAACAGCAGATAAGAAGGAACTACGGGATTTTTTTGAAAAGGCCGGTCGAATGTCGGAAAAAATCATCCGTAACCTTACGAAATTCTTAACTTCAAGTCAATTGCCTTCTCCTATGGGCTCTGATACTCAAGTTTTCAGCTCTTCACAACCAGCTTTTTCCGATAGACTAATGATGTATCAGTTAACTACTTTAACCGGAACAGGAATATCTGATTATGCCACATCCCTAGCCTTATCGATGAGAAACGACTTGAAAAGACAGTATATGGATTTAATCGATGACACTGCCAAATTGGGTGTCAACGCGCAAAATATTATGATTGATAATAGCTGGTTAGAACAACCACCCCAACAAGATAAAATAGTACATTAATCACCAAACCAGCATATTTACAAGTAGATGGCAGGAAAAGTTATTATCTTTGTCAGTTTGTAGACAAAAGGGGTTCGGTGTGGTCACATCCGAATCCCTTTTTAAGCTTTAGTAAAATTTTATCGTTGGATAGATAAGATATCTCTTAAATAGTATATTGATGCTGTCGCGGGACCACCCCATGTCCAGTTGGCCATCTTCTTTAGATTTGGCTCTGTTAAAGCTGAGTGTTGATAAAAACGCTATTTCAGCGATGATTGGAGCAAAAGGCGGAGACTCCCACGGGAGATAGCGGAATACTTGCGACCCCGCAGGCTTGCCGAAGAGGCTCCAGCACCACCCCGTAGAACGCGTAGCCTTTTGCGGAAATCAATAGCGGAGTTTAAAACAGCCTTAGATTTAATGTAGCAAAAGTAAGCATCGACAATATTTTAAGCCGCATTTTCATTGTGCAGAATAAATGGTGGGTATTTTTTCTTAATATAGTAATTTTCAAACAAACGTTTGATTGAACCAATTTCTCAACGTAGGTAACATAAGGTTTCTAGTCTATTTTTGAAAATTAACTTTTTAAAATATTATTGTATTTGAGGATGAGAGGGTAGTATCTCTTAAAAGTCTGACTGAATTTTGAAAATTTGCTATAGTATAAGAAAGAAACTTGAGGTGAGTCGATGAACGCTAAAGATATCCTTCAAAATATGAAAAACCGTACACCATCAATCCTTGGTAGTGAAAAATTCGCTAAATATGCGGTTCTTTTACCACTTATTCAAAAGGGAGAGGAAACTCATATTCTGTTTGAAGTGAGGTCTCGTAACATGCGTCGTCAGCCTGGAGAGATTTGTTTTCCAGGGGGAAGAGTCGATCTTTCGGATCAGACTCCGCAGGCTGCCGCAATTAGAGAGACAACCGAAGAATTAGGTATAGAGGTAGAGGGAATTACTGATGTTGCCCCGCTAGATTATCTTGTCTCCCCGTTTGGAATGATCGTATATTCTTATGTAGGGATGATTCAACAGCCTGAAATGATTACTCCAAATGAAGCAGAGGTGGAGGAGGTATTTTCGATACCACTTTCCTTTTTCAAAGAAAACAAACCGGCTATCTATACCATCCGGACAAAATTAGAGCCGGAACTGGATTTTCCTTTCGATCTTATACCTGGAGGGCAAAATTATAATTGGCAAACAAGGGCATATGAAGAAACGTTCTATCAATTTGAAAACAAGACCATTTGGGGACTTACTGCAAAAATACTAACGCATTTTGTAGACCTTACTCGCTAGAATCATGGGGACAGGTACCTTGTTCCATTCAAACGTTCCATTCTTCGAAGTTTTACCCTGTAACCTAACGGGAAGTACAGAATAATAGAGTACCAAGTTAGGAGGATTCTAAATGAGTAAAACTATCTTTATTACAGGAGCCGGCAGCGGTCTTGGAAGAGGAGCGGCGCTAGGGCTTGCACAAAAAGGTCATCGCGTAATTGCTACGACAGAATTGACGTCACAGAAAACCGATCTGATGAGGGAAGCAGCTGACAAGGGTCTGGATATGGAAGTATTTAAGCTCGATATTACCAATGTGCGTGATCGTGAACAGATGGAAAAGTATGATTTTGATGTGTTTGTTGCGAATGCTGCAATCAATGAGGGAGGTCCACTTGCAGAAGTGCCGATGGATCGATTCCGTGCACTTTTCGAAGTGAATGTATTTGCGACACTAGAAACAGCACAGATTGCTGCAAGAAAGTTAGTGAAAAAGGGCAGTGGGAAAATTGTGTTTATCAGTTCTATGGCGGGAATTTCGGCAACTCCTTATGTTGGACCGTATACGGCAACAAAGCACGCGCTAGAAGGCATTGCACAAACGATGAAGGCGGAGCTGGAGGAATTCGGTGTGAAAGTGGCAACCATTAATCCAGGTGCATTCGAAACAGGGTTTAATAAACGAAGTGCTGAGGAAATTTGGAAATGGTTTGATGATGAAAAGAATTTTACGCGCAAAGAAGATATAGAAAAGCAGCAGGAAGGTTTAAAAGATCAGTTCGACCCAAAAGACATGATTGAAAAGATGGTAGAGATAATACCTGCGGAAAACCACAAATTCCGCACAGTCTATCCAAAAGAAACAGAGAAGCAGCTAAAAGAAACCGAACAAGAACGTTGGGACATGGAGATATAACATTCCAAAAGAGGCTGGGCAAAAATGTTTTAACCTAATGAAAACCCGAACTATCCTTTTGAATTTTAGGATTCAAAAGAGTTCGGGTTTCTTATTGGTTTTCTTCAAGTGTACTTTTAGTTAGTTTTCAATTGTTTCAATGGTTGATTAGAGTGCCAAGTGGGAGGCTCCCGCACCGCCCCGCGAAAAGCGAGCACCTGAAACAGAAAGGAACAGGGAGTTATAACAGTCGCCATAATTATTTCCTTAGGAGCCCTTTAAGTAAAAACTTTCCCCATTAAGAACCGAGATTACGACATCCGCTACAAAGTGCTCACCCCTCACCCCTAAACCTGAAATAAAATAAATCTTTCTATTTTGCAGAGCGGAAGTATAATAGGAATAAATACATCTGATAAAGGCAAACTTCACGAAAGGGAAGGACGCAAAGCTATGAGCCTAACCGTTTTAAATAACGTAGGGTTGTCAGGCTGCCAGGTTCTTAGGTCCTTGTACCGCGAGCCACGGCTTACAGAAGGAGGACTTTTTTATGAAAAAGAAATTTCTGGTAGGTGCGATGATGGTGTTACTTTTTTCAACTTATGCAAATTTCCCTATTCATGCAGAAGGTCAAAGGGATTATGCCACATGGCTTTGGAATCCTTGGATGATTGTGCATGACGAGATGGGAACACTTGATTTTCTTGAAACCAAACAAGCTAACAAAGTATACCTTCAAATTGATCGCGATATCCCAATGCAGGTGTATCGTAATTTTATCGAAAAAGCTTCGGCCAAAGAAATAAAGATTTATGCACTTGACGGAGCGCCGGACTGGGTTGGACCAAAGGGGTCTACCCATCAGAATAAACTATTAAACTGGGTTGGTAACTATCAGAGTGGATCAGCAGACTCACAGAAATTCTCTGGGATACATCTCGATGTGGAACCGTATTTGTACCATGGATGGTCAACAAATCAGGCGGCTACCATCAGATCGTACCAAACTTTGTTACTCAAAGCGAAAACTAGCGCTGCTTCGTTAAAACTACCGTTGGAAGTAGATTTGCCTTTTTGGTTTGATGAAATCTATTATAAAAACAAGTATGGCAAAGGCAATTTAGCTGAATGGGCCATTGCCAATACGGATGGCATTACTATCATGGCCTACCGTGATACAGCATCGTTTATTATTGATATCGTTAAAAACGAGATTGCTTTTGCTGATAAGCATGGGAAAAATGTCATTATTGGCGTGGAAACAGGACGAACGGACGAAGGGGATCAGATATCCTTTTTTGAAGAAGGGGAAGCTTACATGATGAAGGAACTCACCTCTGTTAATAACTACTATGATCAGGTCAAAGGGTATAATGGAATCGCCATCCATCATGTTGAGAGTTGGATGAATATGAAGCAATAAACAAAAGTCCTCTTTTTGGAGGACTTTATTTTGTGTGACAAACTTTAAATCACAGGCTAACTTTCTTAGCGGTTTTATGCTTCTTTTTCCAGAAAATATAAGCCAATGCAGCCCCAAAAGGAAGGAAAAAAATCCACATTACCAGTAGATGAATGATGCTCTGTGCTGCAAGTAGATTTTCGCGGTACACTACATCTCCAAAAGCTATTCGAATGGTATAATTGCTGATTGCTAAAAAAAGAGAATAGAGCATTCCATTATTGACGATATAAACCCATTTGTTTTGATTGTTTACCATGACAGTTTCTCCTTATGACGAAAGCGTTTTATTGTAGTGTATGTCTTCAAGTTTAGCATGAGTTATCCCTATAATCTATCGCAAGATTATACTACAGATAAAAGAAAGTATGTAAAATCGCATAGTAATTACGGAACGGATGTGCTTTTTTAAGCCCATATCCTTTGACCTTTCACACACCTATTTATAAAATGAGGGTACTTGTGGAAAAATAGAACATCAAGACTTTGGAAAGGGAGGTGGGCATGTTGATTACTTTTAATAATGTAACGAAAACGTATGATGATGGTACAACTGCAGTTGATAATGTTTCATTTACGGTGAAAGAGGGAAAATTAGTTGCATTGATTGGTCCGAGCGGATGTGGAAAAACGACAACCATGAAGATGATCAATAAACTTATTCCTCTTTCTTCCGGTACCATCACAATCAATGGAAACGACATATCGAATGAGAATGCGGTAGAGTTAAGGCGGAATATCGGCTATGTGATTCAACGCATTGGATTGCTTCCCCACATGACAATCGAAGAAAACGTTTCATTAGTTCCGAAGCTGAAGGGTTGGAAAAAGAAAGATTATGAGAAGAAAGTTGATGAATTGCTAGAAATGGTTGGTCTTGACCCTAATGTGTACAAGAAAAGGTATCCTTTAGAGTTGAGTGGCGGGCAGCAACAACGTATAGGGGTAATACGAGCGCTAGCAGGTGAACCTCCAATTATATTAATGGATGAACCTTTCAGTGCCCTTGATCCGATCAGTAGAGAACAGCTTCAGGACGAATTAAAGCTGATGCAGAAAAACATACATAAAACGATTGTATTTGTCACACATGATATGGATGAAGCCTTAAAGATCGCCGACGAAATTGTTGTCATGAAGGATGGGAAAGTAGAGCAAATCGCTTCTCCAACAGAATTGGTGCAGAGTCCTGCGAACGAATTTGTGCGTTCCTTCATTGGCGAGGAGAGAGTAAAACAAATTACAAACATACAAGAAGTGCAGGCTGAAAGCATAATGAACACCTATCCACCTGACGGACCAGCCGATCAGCTCCCAGTGATTTCTTATCGTGCCTCCTTGCAAGACATAGCTCGCATGATGTTACTACAAAATGCGGAAGCTATCATCATTGCAGACGAAGAAGGTAACCCTATAGGATATATAGAAAAAAACCACTTGCTTAAAGAGCTGGCAGGTATTCATGGGGAGGTGCAGTAGGTGGAGGCTATCCAAGTTTTCTTAGAAACCGTCTCAAGCAGACAGGATCTAATTATTGAAAGAACGATTGAACACCTTTATCTATCCTTCCTGGCAATCATCATTGCTGTCATTATTTCTGTTCCTTTAGGGATCTATATTGCGAGAAAGCGAAAAGTTGCTGAGTTTTACATCGGAATAACGGCCGTTCTTCAAACAATTCCAAGTCTTGCGCTTTTTGGATTTCTTGTACCTATTCTCGGGATAGGGACCACCACTGCACTAGTAGCACTCATTATATATGCTCTTTTGCCGATTCTCAGAAATACATACACGGGGATAACAGGTGTTGATGAAGGAATTATTGAAGCTGGAGAAGGAATGGGCATGACCTCTCGGCAGATTCTTTGGAAAATACAATTGCCCCTATCACTGCCATTTATGATGGCCGGAATTAGAACAGCTACCGTTCTAACCGTTGGTGTAGCTACTCTTGCAACATTTGTGGGAGCAGGTGGACTCGGAGACATTATTTGGAGGGGCCTTCAATCCTGGAACAACAGCCTAGTGCTGGCAGGCGCTATCCCTGTTGCCATTATGGCTTTGTTATTTGATTTTATTTTAAAATTTGTCGAAAAGAAAGTAACGCCTAAAGGAATTAAATCTTAATATAGAGGAGAGAAAAATTATGACAAAAAGAAAAACAATGCTTGCCGCACTCTTTATGCTATTCACACTAGTCCTTACCGCATGTGGCGGAGACGATAACGAGAACGCATCGGATGAACCAATTGTAATCTCCGGTAAGAACTGGACAGAACAATATATTCTCTCAGAGTTGCTTGCAATCTATGTGGAAGAAAACACAGATTATACAGTGGACCTACAGGATGGATTAGGAGAAGTGGCAATCTTGACACCAGCCCTTGAAAATGGTGAAATCGACATGTATGTAGAATACACTGGAACAGGTTTGGAAGCAGTTCTGAATGAACAGGCCGAAGCCGGCGAATCAAGTGACAGTATTTTAAACAGGGTAAGAGAAGGATATGAAGAAGAGTACAATGCAACCTGGTTGCAGCCGTTAGGGTTTGAGAATAACTACACCCTTGCCTATACAGAAGAGGCAGGCTTTGATGCAGAAACATATTCTGATATCGCAAAATTATCTGGTGACCTTTCATTTGGTGCACCACATGCGTTTTACGAGCGCCAAGGTGACGGCTATGATGCGTTTGCAGAAGCTTACGACTTTACGTTCACAGACCTTGAAAGCTTTGATCCGAGTGTCATGTATCAAGCGTTAGTTAATGGAGAAGTAGATGTCATTCCAGCATTCACAACGGACGGCAGAATCGAAAGATATAACCTTCAAACAACAACAGATGATCTTGGCTTCTTTCCACGTTACGATGCAGCTATTGTTGTGAGACAGGAAGTTCTTGAGCAATATCCTGATCTTGAAGCAACACTCAACGGGCTTGCCGGGAAAATTACAGAAACAGACATGCAGCAAATGAATGCACGTGTGGATATCGACGGGGAAAAAGCAGAAACAGTTGCAAGAGAGTTTCTTGAGATGAAGGAATTGATTAATTACTAATACAGAAAAAAGGCAGCCGGTAAATTCGGCTGCTTTTTCTATACATACGTTACGCATGGCGCAATCGGTAAAAATGATACAAGTTCTTAACTAACACCTTTAGCACAGAATAAACGGGAACAGCGATTAAAATTCCGATAAATCCATAGAGCTTTGCTGCTACTAACAAGAGTAGGATTACGGTTAATGGATGAATTTCCAATTTGTTTCCGATTACTAGGGGGGAAACCAGATTGCCCTCTACTTGCTGCACGATGGTTAGGAGAATCAGTATTTTTACAATCATAAATGGATCAATCATTAGTCCGATGATTAGTGCAGGGAGTACCCCTAAAGCCGGACCGATTATTGGCACGACAGCTGTAATTACGATAAAAAGCGCTAATATTAAAGCGTAGTCCAAACCAATGATAAGATAGCCGATATACATTAGAATTCCATTGACTAGGGCCACGATCATTTGTCCGCTAATATAGGTGGATAAGGTCTTATCAACATCACTTAATATTCTCTTTCCCTCATCCCTATGTTTATCCGGCAGGAATTTTAATACGAAGGGTAACAACCGATGACCATCTTTTAAGAAATAAAATAAGACAAATGGAACAATAATCAAGACTGTAAAAAAGTTTGTGATAGAAGAAATAATGGTTGATACGTTTTCTCCGAGACCCTCTCCTTGATCCTTAAGAAAGGTAAAAAGTCTTTGCTTTAAATCTTCATAGGAAAATAACCCGAAATTATTTTCATCAATAACCTCTTTTGTTTGTTCTTCGTTTCGTTCTAGTATGGAAGGAACATCCTCTACGAATTCCCTCACTTGATTTTCTACTGTACCACCGAGAGCCATCCCAGCTCCAACCGCTCCACCAATTATCACTAAAAATACAATAAAAATAGCTAAAGTACGGGGAATATATTTGCTTCTTGAGATAAAATGAACAATCGGTTTAAAGATATAAAATAAAAATCCGGCAAAAAGTAGTGGGAAGAATAGGGTTGTAATAAAACGAATGATTGGATTCACAATAAAGTGAACCTCACTTAATAGAAAGATAACTAACAGTACGAGAGCAATACCTGTGACATATTTAAAGAATGGATGTTTGATCCACATGATAACACCTCCATCATCATTAAAGAGTTTTTTATCTATATTCTTTTCCCTATTTTGAGGGGATTCACACATGGGAAGGAGGTTGAGTTTTTGGGGTACCGTTTTAGGTGCTTTCTTAGGGCGGTGCGGTTTGCGCTTGGTGTTTCCTGTTTACCGTAAATTTAGGTTATGTGCGTATAAAGGGTAGTTTCGTGCGCAAATCTCGAGAAGTGGTACGAAAAAACCGAGTTGTGTGCGCAAGCCCCGAGAAGTGGTACGAAAAAACCGAGTTGCGTGCACAAGTCCCGAGAATTGGTACGCAACACCGTTATACCGCATCCAAGACACCGCGAAATCTACCCATTAACCCCGTTCCATGGGTAATGCCCCCACATTAAAGGGCGAAAACACCATTACAGGAAACTCTTCATCAATTATTAGCTATATAGAGAAAAATCAAAGTAATTTAATCAACACACCAAAAAGCTTGAGGAATTTTTCACCTCAAGCTTTATTAACTCTATTGTGCAGGCAGGGTGGTTAATCCTTTCAATCTTCCCTAGTATCAATATAGATTTTCCCCTGCTGGTCTATTTGGGCAAAGAATACATCTTGAAGATTGGCAATGTTATTCTCTCTTAAAACTTGATTTACCCATGTCATGTCTTTTCCTAACATGTTTAAACTTTTCGATAGCACTTTTCCATCGATAATAAATGCTTGGGTAAAGCCTCTGCTGGCTTGGATGTTATGAACATCCCTTTGTGTTGAATGTAAGTATGGAGGTTTAGCAAGAGCAGTAATGGTTCCATCTGTTTCCAAAAAAGCTGTTTCCACTTGATCAACATAGAAAAAGCCTTTTTTTCGGAGTCCAGCTAAAAGGGTATCTGCCGTAAGTCTCACTTTTTGAAGTCCTTCTTCAAGAATCTGACCATTTTTAATAAGATAGGTAGGTTCACCTTCTAATATTTTTCGCCCTGTAAAACTTTTTAAAGCAATTAAACTACTTAGAAAGGTGTAAAAACAAAACAAGATTAATCCAATCATGCCAATGTAGATGGGAATATTCTTCATGAGCATGGAACTCGCTAAAATGGAACCAATGGTTATACCGGCAACAAAATCAAAAAAGGTCATTTGAGCAATTAGTTTTTTGTCTAGGAACCGACAAAGGGCATATAGGGTCACAAAGCCAACCGTGGTCCGAATAACTATTTCGATAATCGTCATATGAATCACCTGTCAGGTAGTATTAAGTAAAAATCTCTACTTAGTTAGAGAGTAGCCTAAATGGTATATTATTATTCTTTTCCTAGAAACCAAATAAAACAGCAGAATCCAAGTTGGTTCCTGCTGTTAATATCTTATTCAGTTTTTTTCTTGAAAAAAGGCACTAATTAATTTATCTAAAGCTAATAGTTCCTGCTTGCTAAGAGGGGTTGGTTCTTTTTTTAGAGTCTCACATGAACTAGATATCAAATGGTAACGCGGCTTTTTGGAATGGAGAATTTCATCGTGTATAAAGTCCAATAGTTCTATATATTTTTGTCCTTCTTCTATAGGTGGAACAGTTTGTTTTAGTAAAATAACCTTTTTTAGAATTTGTTGCTTCAAACTATTGTCCTTATCCGTGTGGTCTGGCAACCAACGAGCAAGAATCTCTGGTTGCAACAAGGAATCTCCTGTACCTGACACTTCATACACCATTTTTTCCAGTCTTTTTGCACTAAACCGGACAACCCGGTGGATATCAACTTTTGTTTCATAGGCCATCGCATAAAACTTGATATTATGATTCAAGATTCCCATGAACATAATGGCACAGTCCAATAAATATGGCTGTTTATCTTTTCCAAAAATATCAAGAAACCGGTGATAGATCCAATGAATCAACTTTATTTGTCCTTGTCTGATGAACGCCTTCAGTTCCTCATCTTTAAGGAAGTAAACCTCCTCGAATAAAGAAATCAGCTTATTCGTACGATTTGTTTCCATCTGAAGTTCGACCTGACGTATAAATATGTCGAGATCAGAGGAATCCTGGCCAATCAATAACTCATTGCGCTCGTGTTCCATTTTTTTATAAAGCGTTTTGAATAGTTCTATTAAAAGTTCATTTTTGGAGGAAAAATAATTATAGAAGGTACCTTTGGAAATGCTGCTGTAATCCAATATTTCTTGGATGGAAGTTGCCTGAAATCCTTTTTCGACAAATAATTTATGGGCGCATGTGATTACATGCTGCTTTCTATCATTCATTACATCACCTTTTTATTAGACTACTGGTACAAAATTTATAGTACATGATTTGCCTGCAGTTTACAAACCAAGGAATATACAAGTTTTTCTGATTGATTAAAATGAACTAGTGGTATATGATATGGTTTATGTGAAATATAAGTATAAATTAATGTACTGTATGTATAAAACGGAGGAGAACTATGCAACAAACATCCATGAACAATACGAACCGTCCGCCTTATGGGATTATTGCCATTTTGATGATAGGAGCGTTTATCGCTTTTTTGAATAATACATTATTAAATATTGCACTGCCTTCCATAATGACAGATTTACATGTAGATGCATCAACTGTTCAATGGTTGACTACAGGTTTTATGTTAGTTAATGGAGTATTAATACCGACCACGGCTTTTTTGATTCAGAAATATTCTGTACGCTATTTATTTATCGTAGCAATGGGGTTATTTACGCTAGGGACGATCCTTGCTGGGATGGCACCGGTTTTCTCGGTGTTGTTGACAGGGCGAATGTTGCAGGCGTCAGGGTCTGCCATTTTGATGCCACTATTAATGAACGTCATGCTCGTGAGCTTCCCTGTTGAGAAGCGAGGAACGGCTATGGGAGTGTTCGGATTAATTCTAATGGGAGCACCTGCGATTGGTCCTACATTATCAGGCTGGTTAATTGAACACTATGACTGGCGAATGCTTTTCCATTTTGTTACGCCAATTGCTGTCAGTGTTTTATTGTTAGGCGTTTTTCTATTAAAAGATAAAAAGGTAAAGCCGAATATCCGTTTAGATCTTTTTTCAGTGTTGCTTTCTAGTTTAGGTTTTGGAGGATTGTTATACGGATTCAGTTCAGCAGGTTCAAAAGGGTGGGATAGCCCGCTTGTATATGGAACAATCATCATCGGTGTAATTTCATTAGTATGGTTTATTCTACGACAACAAAGTAAAGAAAAGCCGATGCTTAATTTTACTATTTTCCAATACCCGATGTTTGCGTTATCTTCTGCCATTTCGATGGTTATTACGATGGCGATGTTTTCAGGAATGATATTGTTACCAATCTATGTGCAAAACCTGCGCGGTATTTCTCCGTTGGATGCAGGCTTGATGATGTTGCCAGGTGCAATTGTAATGGCTCTTATGTCACCAATTACAGGGAGATTATTTGATAAATACGGTGGGAGGGTACTGGCGATTACTGGACTTACCATCACCGTTGTAACAAGTTACTTTCTCAGCCAGCTGACGTTTGAAACCAGTTATACACATTTGACCTGGTTGTATACTATTAGGATGTTTGGGATGAGTATGGTATTTATGCCTGTATCCACAAACGGACTGAACCAATTGCCACCGCGATTCTATCCGCATGGAACAGCGATGAATAATACATTGCAGCAAGTATCTGGTGCAATCGGAACGGCGTTGTTAATTACGATTATGACTAATCGAACCGAGAGCATGACAAAAGCGCTTGGGGAGGAAGCCATGAGAAATCTTGGTGCAAACCCTACTGAAGAAGCTTTAACGGCAATGCAGCAACAAGTTGTTATGCAAGCAACACTAGAAGGAATTAACTTCGCCTTCCTAATTTCCGTCTTTATCGCCACCGTGGCACTGGTTCTTGCCTTTTTCATTAAACGCGCAAAGCAGGCCGAGGACCCTTTGGAAAAAAGTGAGGAAAGCGATGGAGTGAGAGTGCAAGCTGAAGCCAAGTTAGCGGAGAATAATTGATTATAAGCAAGCAAAATTGGCTATAAATATATAGGTGTCTGCCCTAGGAAATTAGGGCGGATGTCTTTTTTTTATCATTTAGGTCAGAAATGGATGTAATTTTGAGATTAGTGATTCTCCTCTGGCTAGAGGCTTATTTGTTGGTCAAAATCGGATGGTTGGGCAGTTTTTCTAGGTAATTTGACATGATTTCTGCTTTCATCTAACAACTTTCCAGATTGATCTAACATATTTTGAAAATCATCTAACAACTTTCGAGATTGATCTAACATATTTTGAAAATCATCTAACAACTTTCCTATTTCATCTAACAACTTTCCAAATGCTTCTAACAACTCCTGAAATTCATCTACCTTTCAAAGTTAACCTAAAAACTCCCAGGCTAAAACAAACCACACAATAGCAACATTCGATGCGAAAAGAGCCATCCTTTACGTTATAATTATGGTAACTTGATTACAACAGGATCGCTGAGTCGCCAACCAACCATCTGCTAGGGTTGCCGGTGCTTAGCATAAGCTTACACATTCGCTAAAACCTAAAGGAATGATTTACCTTGAACTTTCTAAAGAAATATAAGCATTTTATCGGAGGAAGAATTCTAAAAACTGGAATTGCTGTTTTTATTACTGCGGTTATCTGTGAGTGGCTGGGCTGGCCTGCGATGTTTGCAGCAATCGCAGCTATTGTGACCATCGAGCCAACTGCCGCGAATTCTATTAAAAAAGCATTTATTCGGTTTCCGGCATCTGCAATTGGTGCGCTATATGCCATTTTATTTTATGCCGGGTTAGGTGACAATCCATTGACCTATGCTCTTGTGGCATTCGCTACCATTGTTACCTGTCATAAACTGCATCTGGACGATGGCATTCTTGTTGCGACATTGACGGGTGTAGCCATGATATCAACTGTGCAAGATCATTATGTTTCTTCTTTTTTCGTGCGACTAGGCTCAACGAGTATTGGCTTAACAGTTTCTACCTTGGTTAATCTTTTCGTATTAAAGCCCAACTATTCTCCGACTATCCTTAAAAAACTACATGATCTACTGGAGGAGACCGGGGGGCTTATTGAGCGACGGGGTTTAGAAATCATAAAAGTGAAATCTGATACTAATTCACAGCAAACAAGAATTGTTTTTCATAAGCTTGTTAGAAATGTGGATAGAATTGAGGAGCTTTGCCGTTATCAGCGAGAAGAGTGGAAGTACCATAAAATGAACAGACAAGAAATGAGACTATTTCATTATGAAAGTAAAAAACTGAAGATCTTGAAGCAACTCACCTACCATGTTGGGAATTTGATTTTCTTTCCCAATCATAAGATTACAATAGAAGATAATAGTGCCACATTAATTTCTTCCACCATTCGCTCGATGAATGCAATTCTTCATAGTAAAGAATATAAAATGGATAACAAGCATCATGATCTAGTGGACAAGGTATTTGACCAATTCTGGTATGCCAAACCCAAATTGACCACACCTTCTGAACAGCACCACCATCATCTACTTTCACCGGAAACCATGCTTTTTTATGAACTAATGGCAATTAATGATTTATTAGAAGAGTTGGCTAAAATTCAGATTTTAGAACAAAAACATCATAATAAGATCAATGCAATCGCAACCACTAATACGGAAAGAAGGGAAAAGGACAATGAGAGAGGGTAATTGTTTAGTAGAGGCTTTTAATCAAACAAGATACCGAATTTCCGGTCATAGCAGACGAAATGTTCAAGTGTTAAAAGAAGCATTTCAAAGCATAGAAGGTCAACTAGAGAGTGATATGTATGGCGGCGGAAAGGTTATAGAAGAGTTTCAAGAAAAGATGGCTTCCTATTTAGGTAAAGAGGCTACAATCTTTTTTCCGAGCGGGACAATGGCACAGCAGGTTGCTTTGCGTATCTGGTGTGATAGAAAAGGGATTAGAAAGGTTGCCTACCATCCTTTGTCCCATTTAGAAATTCATGAAGAAGAAGGACTAAAGAAACTGCATCTAATCGAACCTATTTTGCTTGGGGATAAAAACAGAGTAGTTGAGTTGGAAGATATCGTTTCCCAAGCAGGGGATGTTAGCTGTGTCTTGCTGGAGCTTCCTCAGCGGGAGATAGGAGGACAACTGCCAGATTACAACACACTAGTATCTATTTCTGAATATTGTCGAGAGAAAGGTATTAAGCTACATTTGGATGGAGCTAGATTGTACGAAGTTCTTCCGTATTATCAAAAATCCGCAACAGAACTTTGTGAGCTTTTCGATAGTGTGTATGTCTCTCTTTATAAAGGAATTGGTGGAATAGCAGGAGCGATTTTGGCAGGAGAGAGCGATTTTATAAAGGAATCGAAAGTATGGAAAAGGCGCCATGGTGGTGACCTTATTAGTTTATATCCATATATCATTAGTGCAGATTATTATTTTGACCTGCGGATAAATAATATGGAGAGATATTATCAAGAAGCGATGGAGCTGGCAGGTTTTTTTAATAAAAGCTATTCCGCCTTCACCATACCAAAAGTGCCGGTAAGTAACATGTTTCATGTTCATTTTAATGAAGCAAAGGAAAATGTAGAGACCATTTTGATGGAGTTGTATCAAGCAACAGGTATTGGTTGGACAGGCAGCGTGAAAGCGACTAGTGATAGCAGCTGTTACTTTGAGGTGAGTATTGGGGATCGGTATCGAGAAATACCGCAAGCAGAGTTAAAGAAAGCTTTTCAAATGCTTGATGAAAGAATGAAGGCTATACAATAGAGTGTTTTCAAAAGACGATATGGTTCACAAGAATATTGATAGAGGTGTCTTCTCATGATCGAGCATAACTACGATAAGCTGCTAAATATAAAAACAACACAACAGCAAAAAGGTTTTCATCCATCTTTCCATTATCATCGTTATGAGCCGACACCCTATCAAGCGTTGGATGCATTCTCAAAACAGTACGAATGGAAAGAAACAGCACGTGTAGTAGACTTTGGTTGTGGCAAGGGACGGTTGAATTTTTACTTGCACTACCACTACCATCCAACAGTGATAGGAATAGAAATGGATGAAGCCTTTTATGTGGAAGCTAAACTAAACCTTAAAGGCTACCTAGAGAAGCACAAGTCAACAAAAGGAAAGATTGAATTTCAGTGCTGCCTGGCGGAGGACTATGAAATTCATCCTAGGGACAACTGCTTCTACTTTTTTAATCCTTTTACAATAGAAATATTCAGGAATGTTGTAAAGAATATCTTACTTTCTGTAGAACGAAATTATCGTGGAGTAGAGATTATCCTCTATTATCCGTCTAGCGACTATGTCTACTATATGGACAATCATCCTTCCTTTGAGCTAGCTGTCGAGGTGAAGTTAGCAGAATACGAACAAAACGCGAATGAACGTTTTCTCCTTTACCGGTTAGCCTACTAGGAAGGCTCTGCCCTATAAAAAAGTATGTAAGAACGAGGCAAGCTTGTTGTCTAGTTCGGTTTCTTCGTCTGAATCAAGCCATGCGTCCTGGATGATAATATAGTTTGTACTAGGATTATTTAAATATCGATAAATGATCTGCGCTTTGTCAATCTCATAGCGTGATACATCTGGATTGGAGAGTTTTTTTGTAATATCAGAAAAATACTTCCGAATAGATTTTTTTAACCTTTTATGAAGGTCCTCACTCGCACTTCCACCATCCTGCAGGTTGAACTTTTCACTATAACAGATGTCGGTTCGCCTTATAAGGAAGAGTTTTACTGTGTGAAGATCTGTTTTTTCCATAATAAGAAGGTTATTATTATTTTTCGTAAAATCAATCACCGCTTCCTTGTGATGAAGGTATTTCATACTAAGGATACTATTTCTATAGAAGGCTGCCTTTTCAAACTCAAGCTTTTCTACAGCGGTGTGCATTTTCTGTTTCAGGTCTTCTGTCAGGTCTATATTATTTTGATATAAAAAATCAAGAAGCTTTGAAATGATTTTTTCGTGTTCCTCTAAAGCCTGTCCTCCTTTACATAGCCCATTGCAACGACCGAGAGAATAATTCAAGCAATAAGATTTTTTATTATTAGGAGAACTGCATTGCAAATTATAAGCCTCTTTTAATGCCTCCATAGCCTTTTCTACCGTGCGCTTACTATTGTAGGGACCAAAACAGTGAAAAGAGGAAGTATCCAGCGGCACAGTGCTCACGGAGATTCTTCGGTATTCACCGGCTTTAGGTATCACAAGATAAGGAAAGGCCAAGGGATTCTTCATCCGGCTATTATAGATTGGTTTGATCTGTTGAATAAGCTGCCATTCCAGAATAAACGCCTCAAATTCCGTATCCGTTTCGATAAAATCAAACTCCCTTATGCTTGTGACAAGTTTACGGATTTTTGGTGCGTGATTTTCTGAGGAGCCGAAATAGGATGAAACACGTGATTTTAGACTCTTGGATTTTCCCACATAAATAGTGTGACCAAGAGAATCCTTCATAAGGTAAACACCAGGTGAGGAGGGGAGGGCACGGGCTTTAAGTTTTAAATTCATCAAACTGCCTCCACTTCTAAAAGAAATAACTTTTTTAAGATTAATACCCATATAACTTTATTTTATCAACTTTTATCCTCATGACAAACCTGAGTGTAAGGATATGAAAAGGAGATAAGATGAAGAAGATTTTTCCCCAACTGGAGTTCGGAGCAATGTGGTAAAACCTGTCAGTAAAATGTGATGAATACACTGAAAATATTTAAAAGAGCAACCTTTTTTCTTGTGCGCACCTAGCTCTTGATTGGAACGAAAGGCAGAGACTCCAGCGGGAGGTAGTGCTTAGGGAAGATCCCACAGGCGCTAGTGCCGAGGAGGCTTCCCGAGCACCCAGCGGACGCGAAGCCTTGCGTGGAAATCAATAGCAGTCTATAGGCGACCCTATTATATAAAAGTGTTCCTTCAGTTGTCTATACTATCTGTCCTGGGAACTATTTTCCTCCATTCCCTGTACATGTACAAGCAGATACTGTATATTTCAACATACATGGTAAAAGTTAAGATAACCAAAGCTATCTTTAATGGAGTGGAAAAATATGAGTAAAGCAAAAGCAAAAGGCGGTACAGGCAGAGGCACGGGTAAAAAAGGATGGAACCGTTGGCAAGCCAGTGCAAACAAAAAAAAGAGCAACAAACCTTATAAGAGTAAAAGACAAAATGACGACTCAAATACTCATGAAAATGAGAAATAGACATAAAGGAAAGGGGCTGACCATTATGGTCAGCCCCTTTGTTTTGTTGTGTATTCCATACTCAGCGGTTAGAAACGTCCAGCAGAGACTATCCGGCATCAAATCGCTAGCGCTCTTCGTTTTTCCTAATTCTCTCGGCTCAGTCCTCTCTCTAAGGTCGCCTTCCGCTTTTGTTCTACCCACGTAATATCGGGAGTGTACAACACCGAAAAGATCCACCTGATTTAATAATTTCAGTGATATCCACTTCTATTACGTCAAACCCTTTTTTGCGAAGTTGTTCATTTACCTTCTTATTTACAGGCAGGCTTAATATTTTCTTTTCTCCTATGGATAATACATTGGTTCCGAGGGTAAATTGCTCTTCTTTAGAAACCTCAATCAACTCATAACGGGAGGAGAAAAACTCAATGTCTTTTTTGGTTAAGGCTTCCGGATAGATGATGGCGATTTCAGGTGAGAGCACATTAAAAACGCAATCCAAATGAAGATATTTTTCTTTAAATGGAATTGCATGTACTTCAAATTGTGTTAAAAGGCTCTGGAGATGGTCGACTGCCTTTTGGTTGGTCCTTTCGCTCAATCCAATGTAAATACTTTTTTGATCGATTACAACGTCTCCGCCTTCGATTTTATCCTCTGCTAAGTTAAAATAGGAGAGCTCTTCGTCATCTAGCCACTGTTTTAAAACGCCCTCTTCCCCTTGTCTTACCTTCGAGGCCATTTTAGCAACAAAAATAGTCTTTCCAAGTGTAAAACCTATATCACGAGTAAACACTTGTTCAGGGAATTTCTTATGGTAAGGTAATAAAATAACCTCAATGTCATGATCTCTTAAGGTTTTAACGAAATCTTGATGTTGTTGTACCGCCTTTTCAATATGTATGCCCACATCCTTAAATTGCTTTTGCGTTTCATTAATCACATCCCTGATGGTCATATATTGCGGCTCGCATAAAATGACCCTCCTTAAAGGAGCATATTCGCTAAAGCAATACGTATTATGATTTTCTTGAATTTCGTCAGTCATCATTTATCCTCCTAGAAATAGAAAAGTATTACCAGTAGGATTCACATAAATGGAAGATAATATGAATGGACATTGTTACCTCGGGTGAGGCTTTTTCATCGATCGATGGTCACATTGTGCTGGATTGAGACCCTCGGATGCGGCTTTTTCATCGATCGATGGCCTCATTGTGCTGGATTGAGACCCTCGGGTGAGGCTTTTTCATCGATCGATGGTCACATTGTGCTGGATTGAGACCCTCGGATGCGGCTTTTTCATCGATCGATGGCCTCATTGTGCTGGATTGAGACCCTCGGGTGAGGCTTTTTCATCGATCGATGGTCACATTGTGCTGGATTGAGACCCTCGGATGCGGCTTTTTCATCGATCGATGGCCTCATTGTGCTGGATTGAGACCCTCGGGTGAGGCTTTTTCATCGATCGATGGTCACATTGTGCTGGATTGAGACCCTCGGATATGCGGCTTTTTCATCGATCGATGGCCTCATTGTGCTAGATTGAAAAGCAGCTCTTGAATTGATTGTTGCTTTTAGTTAAGTTGGTACAACCCTATAACAATTGTTGCTGTTGGTCTTAATTTAAAATTCCTTCCACCTTTAAGATGGCTTCAAAAGCTTTTTGGGCTTCGGTTAAAACTGAATCCCGCCATTCTCTTTCTTTCGGGTAGAACATTGCCTGGAATTCGTCTAGTACCCACTGCTTGTCTTCCTCTTTCTCGGCACCTTCCCAATACAGTTGATTTTCAAGGATGATTGTCGTGTAAGTGCGCCGTTCCGCTTCTCTGTCCTCTCCAAAAGTTCCAAACTCAAAGAGGGCAGAGAAGAGGTAGGTGTCAGGATGTTCTTCTTTCTTCAATTTATGAAAATGGTTTGTGGAGTCTCCCTTCACTTTATCAGGTGAAAACTTTTGGATGTTTTTCAAAGGATATCTCGATTTTAATTCTTCTTCCGCTCGAGTATCCGTTTCCGATGCGACCATGGTAATTTCGTTTGTTGGACCAAGTGCAGTATGCCAATCCATATGGATGACCCGTGAAAAGGTTGTTAATAATTTTTTTTGCACTGTCTTTAGGAACTGAGTAGATTCTTCTTCCTTGAGACCACCATAATAAACGCCACGCTCAAACTCATATTGCCCCATTCCTTTTGCTTCACTGATAGCATTGTAACTTTGCTCCATTATCTCTGATGTTAGCTGGGAGTACAATTTTGTTTTTTCCTTTATTATATCGGTGATCTTTCCATTTGGAAGGAAGAGCTCCTGCGCCTTTGCGTAATTTTCATTCACCTCTTTTGAAACGGATTCAGGATTGTAAAGGTAGTTTCTATTAAGGTCCACATTATTCTCGTTAACGCGGCGGAAGTTTCTCATTCCCCAAGGATTTAATGCGTGAATCAAACAAATACCCGTCGTTTGTGGATCAATTCGGTCCAAATATTCTTCAACAAATAAATGGGTAACAGCAGCACCTGCATAGCCTTCAATTCCATGTTCCCCTGTTGTGAAAAAAAGAACCTGTTGATTTGATTCCAATGCATCAGAATAGATTACATCGATGGTATTATCTTCAGTTTCATTGCCGATCTTTTCACTAGATAGACTGGCATTCGGCCATTTTTCCTGAATCTTCTCCAAATGACTCCGGAACACAGCTCGTGATTCTTCATAATTTGGTTTGAAATACTGTTCTTGCTTTATCATTTAGAATCTCCTCTCATATAGTTAGACTGTTGAATATCTATTTTGGTTGTCTATTGCAGGCAGTAACCTAAAGCGTCCTGTTGAAAATGGCAAGCATAACCTATGCTTCTTAAACAATACGTCTTATAAACCTAATCGAAAAAGGACTGAAAATAAAATTCAGTCCTAACTTATAGCGCTTTTCCGCTTAGAGATCATCGGGGTTTTTCTCGCTTTCTCTATTATCTTTCTTGTCTGGAATCTCACGTTGGGGGTCGATATCCAGATTAGGATTCTTCTTCTTTTGTTGTTGCTCTGGAGACAGGTTCTTATCCTTGTGTTCTGTTAAGTTATTTTCCTTTGTCATCAACCTTCACCTCTCATTGCTTGGTATTGTAATAGATCATGTTACTACTATTCCTGACTTTGGCCGGTTTTCAAACATTTATATAGGTTCACTTCAAAGGCTGGTGCTGTAGCTTGTAAAAATATTTAAAATCGAGATTACTATATTCAATCATTAGTTTGGAAACCACTCAAAGATGATCCTAGTCATTATCCTCAGAAGAACTTCCTAATGCCTTCATGAAATAGGCAGAAGGTAAAAGAAAACCGAGGCTTGCTTGAATAAGCGAGAAGAACCTTGCGCTCCCCATCGGAACCAAATCGCCATATCCAACAGCTAGAGTAGTGACTCCACTGAAATAGAGATAGGTTAAGAAATCAGAATTTGCTTCTTCACCTGTGGGACCGCCAACCCTCAATATATCCTCTTGGAAAGATAACAGATAGTAAAGCGCTGCAAAACCTAAAGTAATGCTTAACATGACAAAGAAAAGCTTATAAAAGAGAGTAGAACTTGCATAGCTCTTCTTGTAGGTTTTATTTGTAAAGAAATAGAAAAGATTCACAACGATAAAGACTATCGTCAAGCCAATAAGTATGGTAGAAAACATAAAGTACCTCCTCACTTTACATTTCCCGCTCCAACTTGTTTAAAACAAGACATCTTTATCTAAAATATTCTAAATATTATTGCATTTATTATATAGAAAAGAATAAACTGGTAATACCACTATATATTATGGTAATACCAGCTAGGAGATGAAGAAGTGCGAATAACGGATAAAATAGAAAAACTTCTAATTCAAAAAATAATAAAAGGGGAAAAACATCCTGGGTCTCTATTCCCGTCCGAGCGGGAGCTGGCAACAGAATATGGGGTTGGCAGACCGGTCATCCGTGAGGTGCTTCAACGGTTGGAGCGGGATGGCTGGCTGACAATCCGAAGCGGGCAAAGGGCAGTTGTCAATGATTACTGGAAGGAAGGTAATCTGATGACTATTGTTCATTTATCGGCAGAAGATGAAAATATTCCAAACCACTTTATCATTCACCTATTGGAAGTACGAAAGAGCTTGTCGTCTGCCTATGTCAGGGATGCAGTTATACACCAGCCCCTGACTGTAATTAGTCTTCTAAAAGAAAGTGAGAGGGTGGCAGATGAACCACAAGCTTTCGCAGAATATGATTGGCACCTGCAAAGAGGGCTGGCCGCTGCTTCCCCCAACCCAATTTATCTACTAATCTTAAATAGCTTTCAAAATTTATATAGCAAACTTGCGACCCTCTATTTTGGTGAAGAGACTCATAGAAAAGCATCTAGAGAATATTATAAGGAGTTAATGAGGGCCTGTTTGGCCGAAGACGGGGACTCTGCAGAAAAAATGGTAAACAACATGATGAACAAAAGTATTGAGATGTGGCAAAAGCAAACGAACATCCATTAAATAAAAAGGAGAGAGGCATATGAGAAAATTATATCGCGAGTTCTTCTTGTTTCCCGACATTGTCGTATTGATAGGTTTAATTATAGTTAGTGCTGCGATACAAGCCTGGCATGGTTTAACATGGGCGGCGATCGGATTCATCGCTTTCGGATTAGTTACATTTATGTTCAGCGAATATTTGACACACCGCTTTTTGTTTCATTTAAAACCTCCAAAGCATCCGTTCTTTTTGAAACTATTAAAGCGTCTACACTACGATCATCATACAGATCCAAACAATCTTCATCTTTTATTTTTACCACTATGGTATAGTCTGCCTAACCTATCAGTCCTCACCTTGATATTTTACCTGATTATAGGGGAACTATGGCTGACGCTAGCTTTTGCAACAGGTCTGATGACCATGCTCTTCCTTTATGAATGGAAGCACTATGTCGCACATCGACCAATTAAACCTATCTCCAAATTTGGACAATGGGCAAAAAAGATGCATATTCTTCATCACTTTAAAAATGAAAACTTCTGGTATGGAGTATCTAGTCCGTTCGTGGATGTTCTGTTTGGGACATTAAAGGATGAAAAGGAAGTAGAAACAAGCAAAACAGCCAAGGACTTGGAGAGAAGGTGATATTTAGAATTGTGGTTAAGGGTGTACCTTTCTATTAAGGGACATCATTTGGTACAAGGGAATTTAAAAGTTCGCTATGAACACCGCTGTTACTCTTCACGAAAGGCTTCGCGTCCGAGGGGTTCTTGGGAAGCCTCCTCGGCTAATCGCCTGCGGGGTCTTCCCAAAGCACTACCTCTTAGCAAGGAGTCTCCGCCTTTCGTTCCAATCCACAGCTAGGTAATTAGAAATGAATGTTGCTTACCTGAAACATAAATCCAAAGGTGAAGTATGGGGTAACCTTTCT
>NZ_JAIQDB010000002.1 GCF_020037475.1 Sutcliffiella deserti | reverse complement strand
ACGTAGACGCTGTTGTTTTGTTTAGTTTTCAAAGATCATTTGGTGTAGTGACTCGCTCAAAAGCGACTCCCTCATCATAACAACTTGTCCTTTAAGTGTCAAGCTGTTTTTTTCTTTCATCACCTGTCATTTCGCGGCGACAAAAATTAATATAACATCTCACAAACTATATTGCAATACTTTATTGCGTATTTTTAATTGTTATTTTCTATCCCAGTTTTGTTACGGTTGTTTTAGTAATGGGTGGTTCTTTATAAGAGGATACTATATCTTTGTTTGCCGTGGCAGGAATGCCGCTACCTACTCTCTATATTATCCTCACTTTCACAAGATAGCGATGACAACCTTTAAAGCCATAAACACATTTAGAAATTTGTCTTTTCCACCTTTCTTCTTATTATAAATTAAACCATCATTCGTAGCAAAGGGAACTTAGTGCTGTTTACTAGTGACAATGAATAAAATTATTGTCCTTTTGATGCTATTTCTGTATGATGAAAATGAATCTACTAAACTTTATATCCACAAGGGGAGCCTGGTGAGGCTGAGATTGAACAAATTTAACTTGTTCTGACCCTCTGAACCTGTTAGTTAATTCTAGCGTAGGGATCGTGGCCATATTTATTACTTATTTATTCTAAGCAATAAAGGAGCCTTTCGTCTCTTTTATTGCTTTTTTTATTTTTAAGGAGGATAATGATGAGAAAATCGAACACATTGTTTTTAGTTGAGATAGCTATATTTGGGGCTTTCGCCTATTTATTAGACTTACTGGCAGGCTTTCTTTCATTAAAAATATGGGCACAAGGTGGCTCTATTTCCATTGCCATGGTTCCTGTATTTATAATGGCATTCCGATGGGGATTGAAAGGCGGTTTGCTTACCGGGTTCATTCTTGGTCTACTCCAGATAGTTACCGGTCAGATATTTGCAGTCCAGATTATTCAAGTTTTCCTTGATTATATTGTTGCTTTTACTGTTTTAGGGTTTGCAGGGTTATTTGCTAAAAAAGTAGTTAACTCTTTCAAGGATAACAACACTAAAGACCTCGTTTTGTACGTGACCCTCGCGTCGTTTCTTGGAGTTTTATTGAGATTTTTTGCTCATTATTTTGCGGGAATAATCTTTTTCCGTTCACTTGCTCCAGAAGGACAGCCAATAGAAATATATTCACTTTTGTATAATGGCTCATTTTTACTACCAAGTTTTATTTTATCTTCTATACTAACTGTTTTATTGATTAAGGCTGTGCCTAACATATTTTCAGTTAATAGAACAGCTGCTTAAGCTAACCCTCGGGTTAGCTTTTTTCTAATGTTTCATAAATTTAATAGAATGTAATGGGAGACTCTCACATATATTTTACTAATACTAGCCTGTAATGGGAGGGACCCTAATGTTTCTAGTTAAAGATATAGCATTCATTGTAGCTCTATTATCATCTATAGGATTGTTTCTGTTTGGTTATTTTGAAGGAGTCCGACTTTGCAATAAAAAAGGAAAGGTCAGAGGAGAAGGTGTAATTGCAAGTATTTCTCTAGCTATGGTATTTGCATTACTAGCGAACAGTCTATTAACATAGATTACATAGAAAAGAGCCGACCACTTTTAGTCTTGGTCGGCTCTTTTAATTTTTAACTATCTAGTTCATCCATTTATTCTCTCTCTTAAGAGTCCAGCCAAGTTATTTAAATTATCCCATGCGTAGGCAATCTCTTCGTATGACCGCTCTCCCATTTTCACCTGATCGGAGACAACTTCTAATGGTTTTAAAGTTAGGTAAAAATCTCGACTGGGATTCTCAGCTAATACCCAGACAAGCATAGATTGATAATTTTTCTGAATAAGAAATTCTACTACTTTTGAGCAAAGCTTTTTACCGATGCCTTGTTTATGATAATCCTCGAGAAGATAGATGGCATGTAATTCTCCAATCTTTCCGTATTTTCCTGTCCGCTCCGGTCCAGCGCTTACAAAGCCAACTATATCTCCATTATTTTCAGCCACATATACACAGCTTTTTTCATATCCTTGTCCGATGACTGTATCCCACAGTGTTTTTCTATTTTTATAGGAGAGAGAATCCAGTACACTTTCTTCTACTAAACCTTTATAGGTTGTTTTCCAGCTATCCACATGGACTTTTGCAATTGCGTTAGCATCATCGATAGTAGCAAGTCGAATATTTATCATACAAATTCCTACCCCTCAAGTGTCTTTTGCTTTGATTTACGATTATCTCTAAGAAAATAGGCAACGCTCAGCATCACCATCAAACCACCTGTAAATTGTGTCCACGTAATATGCTCTGCTAAGACAAAGTACGCAAGAAGCGCAGCACCAATCGGTTCAAATAAAATACTCATTGATATTACGTTTGTACTAATATACTTGATTGCCCAATTAAAGAGTGAGTGACCGAATAGCGTTGGAATGATGGCAAGTAAAATAAACCAAAGCCACTCTACCTTAGGATAGCCTGTTAACGGATCTCCTTGTAGTAAAACATAAAGAAGTAAAGTTACTGTACTTGCCCCATATACAAGAAAAGTGTAGGTAATGAGAGACAAGCGTTTTCTGACTTCTTGGCCAAATAAGAGATAGGCAGTGACTAAGGCGCAAGCTATTAATGCAAGCATGTCCCCAAAAAGTGCCATACCACTAATGCGAAAATCTCCCCAACTTATAATAACGCTTCCGATAATAGCAAATACTCCGCTTATTATTGCTCTTGTACTCAGCTTCTCTTGAAAAAATAGATATGTTCCAATAAAAGCAAACAAAGGCTGTAATGTAACAAGTACAGTCGAGCTGGCAACACTTGTATAATTAAGTGATTCAAACCATAGGATAAAGTGAAATGCTAAAAACACCCCTGCTATTGCAGAAAAAATCCAGTCTCTTTTTGTTATACTCTTTAGTTCCCCTACATATTTATATAAGAATATCGGTAGAATCAATACTACAGAAAAGAACAACCGGTAAAAAGCAATGACACCAGCAGGAGCATCCGCCAGTTTTACAAAAATGGCGGATGTCGAAACAGTTAAAACTCCAATTGCTAATGCCATATACGGATTAAGCCATTTTTTCATCATTATACATCCTAACTTTTTAAGTAATGGCTCTATTAAAAGCCGTCGTTTTCTTTTGAGCGCTTGGTGAACCACCCTATACAGCTTCACCTTTCGCTTACCTCAAAACCAAGAAACAAAATTCGTAAATATGCTTTTACATCGCTTACTAAAATGAAACTAGCACTTTCTAATTGTACAGAATATTGCTATAATTTTCTAACCATTTATTTTTAGGAATATAATTTTACTTTAATGGATATTTAACTTAAATAAGGAAAAGGAGGAGCAAGATGCATTTATTTACCTACATATTAGTAGAATACGATTTTATAATAAAATTAACCTTTGCAACTTTGGCTGGAGTTATTATCGGATTAGAAAGAGAACTAAAAGGAAAACCTTTGGGGTTGAAGACATGTGTCATTGTTTCTGTTATGGCCTGCTTATTAACCATCGTTTCATATGAGTCCGCTTTTTTATATTCAAAAGAATATTCAAGGCCCATGGATCCAGGGCGTATTCCCTCCTATGTAATTAGTGGTATCGGGTTTTTAGGTGCAGGCGTAATACTAAGAAGAAGTAACGAGGCTATTTCAGGACTAACAACTGCAGCGCTAGTTCTAGCTTCTGCAGCAATTGGAATCACAATTGGAGCAGGATTCTTCATTGAGGCATTAACGGGTATTATATTCATCATTTTCGGTGTAAAAATAATCCCAACTCTATTTGATGCATTTGGTCCAAAAAAACTGAAAGAAAAAGAAATCAAAGTGAAAATATTTATTGAAAAAGATACCGACTTGACTTCTTTTATGAAAGAAATTCACAGAATGAACTTAAATATTAAAAGAGTCAAAGTTAAAGAAGAAAAAGACGACATTGTCCTTAATTGTATTGTCACGACAAAGAGAACTATCTATACTACAGACGTTTACTACGACATTAAAACTCTGTCAGGCGTGATTCAAGCCGAAGTGGAGAGTATTGATTAGGATTAAAAGTTGTTTTTGCAAACTTGGTTACTTCAGCGAAAATTTTAACATCTTATAGCCACCGTTGCTGTTGTGCTGTTTTCCTGTGCATTCCTGAACTCTATTTCAGATGTATATTACAGAGAAAAATAGCAACAATCATTGCGAATAGAAACTTTTCAAAAAAGTATTTGCAAAATGAAGGATCTTTGGTAAAATTAACTCAGCTTGAACGGGGCATTAGCTCAGCTGGGAGAGCGCTACGCTGGCAGCGTAGAGGTCAGCGGTTCGATCCCGCTATGCTCCATACTTACAAAAACCCCTTGTATATCAAGGGGTTTTATTTTTGACTCTAATTTTCTCTTTTTCTGTAGAGTCTGTTTTGTCTGAGAAGTTTACTTCCTCCATCAACTCTTACTCTTCTCGTAAATTACATTACCAAATATGAATTTTAACCGTGATACAGTGAAATCAAAAACAGAACCAAGGAAGTCTCTAATTCTTCCTTGGTTCTTCATCTTTTATCTTCCACTTATCCACTTATACTTAATAACTGCTCACCTTCACTCAGATGTTAATAAATACTTGTGTAAGTAAAATACATTTATTGTTTCCAGTTTATAATGCACACTGAAAAAATTCATAAGTTATTTAATTCTTCATAATAAAAATTAGGCTATGTTAAACGCCACGGTTGATTTCCGCAAAAGGCTACGCGTTCCACGGGGCGGTGTTGGAGCNATTCTTCATAATAAAAATTAGGCTATGTTAAACGCCACGGTTGATTTCCGCAAAAGGCTACGCGTTCCACGGGGCGGTGTTGGAGCCTCCTCGGCTGTGCCTGCGGGGTCGCAAGTATTCCGCTATCGCCCGTTGGAGTCTCCGCCTTTTGCTCCAATCTACGCTTGAGAAGTACTATTATCTACCCTCATCTTTAACAGAGCCTAAAATTAAAACAGGTTTCCAAAGCTAACTTAATTTTTTTATGACAATCGAAGCATTTACGACCGGCTGAGTGCCTCCTATAAGAGAAGCTAGGCCAACTGCTGCTGCTGATGAATGATTATGAAGGGTCAAAACATCGCCTGCTCCTAGTGTAAGAATAGCCTGCCCATCATTTTGTTGTGTACCGGCGCCTGAACCGTAGACTGTTTGCGGAAGAGGAGCCCCATTTAAAAACAATGCAAATTGGTTTGGTTCTGTACCTGACACAGAGAATGTAACCTCGTAGTCACCTTGGTCTACAACCTGGATGGTAGCGGTGCCTGGAGTATGAATTATTCCTGGTGTAATTACTCCATTTGAATCAAAAAGTACTGGAGCCTCAATTGCTACAGTTTGAGGAGTAAAGTTGTATATATATCCATATTGGGACAACCCACCTGCTGGCCCTTGAGGTCCAATTGGGCCTTGTGCTCCGGTTGCTCCCTGTGGTCCCGCTGGCCCTTGTGCTCCGGTTGCTCCCTGTGGTCCGGCTGGCCCTTGTGCTCCGGTTGCTCCTGCTGGTCCCGCTGGTCCTGCTATTCCTTGTGCTCCGGTCGGTCCCGCTGGCCCTTGTGCTCCGGTTGCTCCTGCTGGTCCCGCTGGCCCTTGTGCTCCTGTTGGTCCTGCTGGTCCTGCTACTCCTTGTGCTCCGGTTGCTCCTGCTGGTCCCGCTGGCCCTTGTGCTCCTGTTGGTCCTGCTGGTCCTGCTACTCCTTGTGCTCCGGTTGCTCCTGCTGGTCCCGCTGGCCCTGGTGCTCCTGTTGGTCCTGCTGGTCCTGCTACTCCGTGTGCTCCGGTTGCTCCTGCTGGTCCCGCAGGCCCTTGTGCTCCTGTTGGTCCTGCGGGTCCTGCTACTCCTTGTGCTCCGGGTGCTCCTGCTGGTCCTGCTGGTCCTGCTTCTCCTTGTGCTCCGGTTGCTCCTGCTGGTCCTGCTGGTCCTTGTACTCCTGCCGGCCCTTGTGCTCCTGTTGCTCCCTGTGCTCCTGCTGGCCCTTGTGCTCCTGTTGGCCCTTGTGGTCCTGCTGGCCCTGGTGGCCCTGGTGGCCCACCTGCCGGCCCCTGTGGTCCAACAGGTCCTTGTGGTCCTGCTGGCCCTGGTGGCCCAGGCGGACAAATTGGACACGGCTTTTTACAACATTTAGAACAACTACATTTTTTATTTTTAGCGCCGTACTTAGAACTGTAGTCACAATACTCAACATACAAACTCATAGATTATTCCTCCATAAAAATAGTTATATATTTATATTTAATGTTGATGTTTCCTTTTTGCTTGTATATACGCCTTTATAAAACAGATTTAGGCTATTTTTTTAAAAAAAAGTGGGAACCATTGATGACGATTTAAAACCAATTAATAGTATTCATAACTTTCAGACTTTTTCTATTTACTCTATCTAGTAAATTGGCATGAGCACACTTATAATAAATTAGTCTCCTATGAGCCCATGAGTAATAATTAAGTTTCACTGGCAGCATAGAGGTCAGCGGTTCGATCCCGCTATGTTCCATACTTACAAAAAACCCTTGGAATCTAGATTCCAAGGGTTTTTTGTCGCCTATTTTTAAAAAAGTCTTCCTCTATATCACCTTCTCCAAACCAAACGATTCATTAAGGCTACAAGCTGTCCGTTTACAACTACAACCCCAATGATAATAATAATTCCACCAACAACGCTAGTATAAATTACTCTTTCATGTAGCATTAAAACTGCAGCAATCAGGGTGGAAATTGGCTCTAGATACAAAAACACGGAAACCTGTGAGGCTTCGAGAACCTCGAGTGCTTTGGCCCAATACCAATAGGCAATACCGGACACAAAGACACCAAGGAAGATAAGGTGGGTCCATTCTATGGTGGTTAGATGTGAGATTTTCTCCCAGCCTTTGTTTTGAAACAGAAACGGCAGAGTGAGAATAAAGCCAAGTAAGCTCATATAGAAAGTGAGCACAAGAGCTGGCAGAGGAATGCTTAGCTTTTTTAGAAGAACAGAGTAGATTGCCCAGTTGAGTGTGCTCAGTATCATCAAGAAATGGCCAATATTCAAGGAGAAGCCTAGTGTTTTCCCTGTTCCGGCGGTTGTAATGAGTAGAACTCCGCAGATCGCGATGATTACCCCTGCCGCTTTTGGAAGAGTCATTTTTTCGTGCAGAAAGATCATGGAAAGAATAACTGAAAATACTGGTGAAAAGGAGATAAGCCACCCTGCAGAAGAAGCATTGATGTGTAAAAGAGCTGTAGCCTGGATGACCTGATGTGCAAAAACACCGAGCATTCCAAGTACTATGAGATGGGGAATATACCGTAGTGGTATCTTTAGAGACTGTTGTCTTGTTACTAAAAGCAAGGCAAATAAGAATAAAGCTCCAATACCAAAACGAACCACTAGTAAGGTGAAAGGGTCAAGTTTATCTAGTACTGCTTTGGTAGAGACAAAAGAAACTCCCCAAAACGTTATCGACATAGTTGCATATAAGGAAGCGCCTAGCATAGCTCTGAAGGGATTCATAAGTTTCGTTTCCTTTCGTTCATGATAATCTCTTCTATCATCCTATGCTTGTCCTTTTAGAAAATAGCTAGTATGTGCAAATTTGTAATAATAATTTAGCTATCTACTTGCTCAATTTTTTTGATAGACCCTTTTATATTGTCTCTGTTAAAGATGAATGTTGAGAAGTACTTCACAAGCGTAGATTGGAACAAAAGGAGGAGACGCTTCGTCCGGCAGCGGAATACATGCGACCACGCAGATGCAGCCGAAGAGGCTCAAGCACCGCCCCGTGGAACGCGTAGCCTTTTGCGGAAATGAACAGCGGCGTTTAACATAGCCTTTATATTAACTCTAACTCTATTTAAAGCTGATTGAAATTTTAATATCCGGGTATAAAAAAGTAACAAATCACAAGGAGGTTTTTGTATTGAAGGCTGTAACTTTTCAAGGAACAAAGGATATCAAAGTAAAAGAAGTACCAGATGCTACCCTCCAAAAGAAAGATGACATCATTGTAAAAATCACCTCGACGGCAATCTGTGGTTCTGATCTACATATTTACCAAGGAGCGCTGCCGGCTGAAAAGGACTATGTGATTGGGCACGAGCCGATGGGGATTGTTGAGGAAGTTGGACCAGAGGTAACAAAGGTGAAAAAAGGGGACCGAGTGGTTATCCCTTTTAATATCTCTTGTGGAAGCTGCTTTTATTGCCAAAATGACTTAGAGAGTCAGTGTGATAATTCCAATCCAAACCCTGAAATTGATACGGGTGGGTATTTTGGTTTTACAGAACGCTATGGTGATCATCCAGGTGGACAGGCTGAATACTTGCGCGTACCATACGGAAACTTCATGCCTTTTGTTATTCCTGAATCAGTAGAGCTTGAAGATGAAGCGGTGCTGTTTATGTCCGATGTTCTTCCCACAGCCTATTGGAGTGTCGAGAATGCAGGTGTAAAAGAAGATGATACCGTCGTTGTACTTGGTTGCGGTCCAATTGGTTTAATGACGCAAAAATTCGCTTGGATGAAGGGTGCTAAGCGGGTGATTGCAGTAGATAATCTTCCTTACAGATTAAATCGTGCCAAGAAAATGAACAAGGTTGATATTTTTAACTTTGATGAATACAAGGATATGGGTTCCCATATAAAAGATATTACTAATGGCGGTGCTGATGTGGTCATCGATTGTGTAGGGATGGATGGTAAAAAATCTACCCTAGAGGAAATTGGGCAAAAGTTGAAGGTTCAAGGCGGAACGTTAAGTGCCATTGATATTGCGATTAATGCAGTTAGAAAGTTCGGTACAATTCAGCTTACAGGTGTATATGGATCCATGTACAACATGTTCCCTTTGGGTAATATCTTCGAGCGGAACATTAACCTTAAAATGGGACAGGCTCCAGTTATCCATTACATGCCGAAACTGTTTAATATGATTAGAGAAGGAGAATTTGATCCGACTGAAATTGTTTCACATAAAATGCCACTCGACAAAGCAAGTGACGCATACAAAATCTTTAATGATCATGAAGATGAATGCGTGAAGGTTATTTTACAGCCTTAAAAAGAAGATGCCCCCTGCTACGTTAAAGCAAGGGGCATTTTCTTTATTCTGCTGTATCAATTAGTTTTTTTATTTCCATCGGATTGAATCCTTTTACCGCTTTATTACCTAAAGCCGTTACTGGGATTCCCATGAAACCAAATTTTTCTACTTCTTGTTGATATTCTGGCTTTGCCATAATATCTCTTACTTCAAAAGCTATTTCCTCTTGCTTTAGGTATTCTTTGACATATTCGCAGTCTTTACATCCTTTAGCTGAATAGACAATGACGTGATTACTCATATGGTAGACCTCCTACTGTGATTTGTTTATTTTATCACAAGGATGGTAGGTTGATAAAAGCTTTGGTTTGTTATTTTTTCACCCAATTATCATTGTCGTTTTTTTCATATTTATTTTTCACTGCACTCCAGGCGACTTTATGGGCCGTCTCCTCTTCGTCATATTGATCGGAGGCAGAGTTGAAAGCTTCTTTGTAAATTTCCTGAGCATGTTTGGGAAGGTTGTCCTTAACGCTATCTGGTAGTTCTTTTAGGGAATCGTATGGCATAATATCTTCCTCCTTTTAATGGTTCTCTTAAAAGCAGCAGGTTTTTTGTTATCTCCCTGCTCCTTTTCGTTTCAGGTGCTCGCTTTCCGCGGGGCGGTGCGGGAGCTCCTCGGCTGCGCCGAAGCCGCTGAAAAAGTACATAATTTTAGGTTTGGGTTAAACTCCGCTGTTACTTTCCGCAAATGGCTTCGCTTTCCGCGGGGCGACCTTGAGCCTCCTCGGGCTTTGCCCTGCGGGGTCTCAAGCTTGTCGCTACTCCCCCGCTGGAGTCTACGCCATTTGCTCCAATCCACAGCTAGAAGCCATCCAGATCTATATGTTTTCAGTTTTTCAGTGGCCTCGCTGCGCCTGCGGGGTCTCCCGTCTACCGCTATCGCCCGCAGGAGTCGATCATCTGCCACTCCAATCCACAGGGTAGAGCACATTATACTGATGACCTATCCATTAGGGGAAGTTTCTAAGAAGGTCTATCTTGAAACTAGGTACAATACTCTTGCACACTATCTGCTACTTTCCGCTTCAGATATAAGCTTATAAAAGGGCGTTGCTGCTCCAACCTTTATAAAAACAAATATACTATGGCATTTATTGTTTAAACTTATATAAATTCTATACCTTTTCGACAAAATACTAAACTTTAAAAAGGAGTTAGGGGGGGGTGCGGGGAATTTAATAGGGATTACACAATTTAAATAGATACCTCATGTAGAGGAGCAGAAAATACATGTTAAAAGCTTTTATGATAGCTAGTTTTATAGGTATATTCTTAGTGTCAGGTTGTGCTTCTAATACAACGAATAGTATGGAGGAACAGGTTAGAGATACTCCAGTGCAGGTGCCTAATGAGGAATTAACTAAGACACTTGATTTATACTCTCCAACCATTGAAACGACAGAGTGGTTTCTTCCAAAGGAAAATTCAAGATTAAGAACGGGACAAATTACTCATGTTATGCTTCATTTCATAAATGATGCATTAAGAAATCCAGAAGATCCGTATAATGTAGAAAATGTATATGCACTTTTTGAAGAATACGAGGTTTCCGCTCATTATATGATTGGCAGGGGTGGGGAGATTTATTATCTTGTACCTGAAAAACGGGTAGCTTTTCATGCAGGAAAAGGGCATGATCTGAATAATCAGGATGATTTTGATCGATTTAATGACTATTCCCTCGGTATTGAACTACTTGGTATTGGGACCAGAGAAGAAATGCTTTCTACTATACCAGGAGAAATCTTTGATAGGATCGACCCTTCTCACATTGGATACACAGATGCACAATATCAGGCACTTAACAAATTATTAGATGATATTATGGAGCGGCACCCTAATATACTTAGAGATAGAAAACACATTATCGGTCATAGCGAATATGCTCCTGTAAGAAAAGTCGATCCAGGCTCTTTGTTTGACTGGTCGAAAATTGGGTTTTAAACACAAACAATTATTTCTCTTTTAAAATAGCCCTTTTTCGTTACACAACGGTCTTTAATTTCGAAACCCGCTTCTTTTATCATGTGATCCATTGATTCAATCGTGACTAAGACCATCTTATCTGCGAAACGACGAGTGTGCTTAAGAATGGACAATTGATCTTCAGGGGTAGCGTGGGTATATAAATTATAGGGCATATCAATGATTGCCACATCATAATTTTGTGTTACCTCTGCTATCGGGCCTGTTGTTACATTTCCCTCTAAATTAAAATGAGCGATATTCTCCCTCGAACCACTAGTTACTAGAGGATTTATATCGCGTCCCTCTATTGTGATTCCCATTGACAATGCTTCCACAAGAACTGTACCAATCCCGCAGCACGGGTCAATTGCTCGTATTCCTTCCGGATGAGGAACAGCAATATTAGCAATGGCTCTGGCAACACGAGTGCTTAATGCTGTGGAATATTCACGCGGTTTTTTTGTGTGGCGCAGCCATATTGCCTCATTTTTACAATAATGACCGAAATACCACTTTCCTCCATAGGCTACAATACCAAATATATGGTCAGGATGATGAACATCTGCTTTCCCATGAATTTGCGCGCCTATCTCTCGTTCGATCTCACGGCGCTCCTTGTATTCAATTTTCTCAGTGTCCCCTAAATCATTTATTTTGATAAAAATCACTTTAAAGGTCTTATCTCCCATTTCTATATCACTTACCTGTTCATAGATTCCAGTTAAGGTTTCCTCTTCGTACAATACTTCTATTCGTTCTCGTATAAACGGACTTCTGCTCGGATCTATTTTAATGTTACTTTTGATAATATTTATGAGAGACTCTCTTCGAAAAAAAGAACGCATTTCCAAATGGCATAAAGCAAGCTCCTCTGGACTACATGCGTAGGTATAAATATATTCGGCTGTACTATTTTGATTAGTCAATAGCTTCCATCCTTTTCGCGTTAATCTATTCCTCATATTAAGACCATAGCGGTAAATAACAAGGAAAGCAACCTTGTTTTACTCCTTCTTATTCTACCCCTATTTTACTAAGGAATGTTTAAACGCATAAATAACAGCCTGAGTCCGGTCCTGCACTTGAAGCTTAGCAAGAATATTACTTACATGAACTTTAACGGTCTTTATTGCAATAAATAGTTCATCTGCTATTTCTTGATTTGCTTTTCCTTGCGTCATCAACAGTAGAATTTCCATTTCACGATTGGTTAATTCTTCATGTGGATGGTATTCATTTTTTTGACGCATTTTTTTCATCATTTTACCCGCCACTTCCGGCTCTAAAATCGATTGACCTTTAAATGTCGCACGGACGGCATTCGCAATATCACTCGCCTTTGATGTTTTAAGCATATAGCTTGTTGCACCTGCTTCAAGCGCGGGATACACTTTTTCATCATCCAAAAAACTTGTGACAATAATTATCTTTGCTTCCGGCCAAGACTCCATAATTTTTCTTGTTGCTTCTATACCGTCCATTTCTTTCATCACTAGATCCATCAGTATAATGTCAGGTCGGTGTTCTAACGCCAGTTCCACTCCTAATTTTCCATCATCAGCTTCCGCCACAACTTCAATATCAGGCTGAGCAGATAAGTAAGCAGTCACTCCTATTCTTACCATTTCATGATCATCAACAAAAAGAACTTTAATCATCCAACTCCTCCTTTATATCAATTTTAGGAATCTTCACTTCTAGTCTAGTTCCCTGGTTTTCCACACTGACTATTTTCAATGTCCCACCTATTTCAATGGCACGTTCGTACATATTTTGCAGTCCATACGCACCTGCTCGTTCCTTTTCTACGTCAAAGCCTTTTCCATCATCAAGTACCCGTAAGATAATTAAGTTGTCTCGTTGAATAAGTAACACTTCTACTGAGGAGGCTTTTGAATGGCGAAGCGTGTTAGAAAGAGATTCCTGAAGAATGCGAAAAAGATGATCCTCCACACCTTTGTCGATCGCAAACGGTTCTATTTTCCATGTTATGCTCATTGGTACCTTCTGCAAAAGTTCCAAGAGTAATTCCTCTGCCCCTTCCTGCAGTGTTTTACCTTTTAATGCAGCGGGTCTTAAATGAAGTAAAAGTGCTCTCATTTCTAGTTGTGACTGATGAATCATTTCTTCCACTAATTTTAATTGCTTTATTTCTTTATCTTCTGATGTTTTTGATTCCGTTATGGCAGACATAAGCATGGATGCTGCAAATAACTGCTGACTTACTGAATCATGTAATTCACGCGCCAACCGATTTCGTTCTTGAGAAACGATTTCCTGAATTCTACTTTCAAGGTCCACCGCCTTTTCATTGGCAAGCTTCTGAGATATTTTCATCTGTTCTTTCATTTGTATATGAATTTTCTTCATTTTCGTTTCTATCAAATTAACCTCTGGCACAGAACTTTGGGTTTCCCATTCAACCTGCTTCCCTTGCTCAATCTGATCTAGTCTGTTAGCTAGCAGTCCAAATTCTTTTTTCCAGGAAAGTCCGGAAAATAAACCGACAAACATGCCTAAGAAAAGACTTATAAAAAGGGCAAACAGGATAAAAGGCAAATCAAGCACACTAATATTCCATAGGTCAGACCACTCTCCTAATGGAAAGGAACCGAATGCTACAATCCCAAAAACGATAAAGCTTATTAGAGAAGTGAGTACACCTAAGAGAAGGTGTCGCTGTAGCATACTCATACTCGTTTCACCTCTAAGCTCCCCACCAGAACAGACGTGATGATTTTAACTTTTTGAAGAGACTGGTCATAATCTTCGGTCTGATAGTGCATCGTTTGATTCCAGTTCTGTGATTGTTCCTCTTCTAATATCACTGTAGATCCAAGTATTACAGAGTGTTGTATACATATATCCACTTCGTAGGGGACAAGAATCTGGATATTACCCACAATATTTCGAATCAAAATCACCGAATCCCCTTTTGGAAGAACGGTATAACTTAAATCAATAATCGTATCTCCCACTCCACACTGAATGTTCACGTCATCCCAAGTATAAGAATGTTCTGGAGTTCTTTGACTATCAACCAATTTATTTGTGAGCCACTTTTTTTCACGCTTATGAATTTTTTCTTTATCAAAAGAGTTTATTTCAGGTCTTATAAAAGATGGATTTTGTTTAGACCGAATAAACCATAAGAAAAAATAAACGATCATGGCTAATAGTAGAAAACGAAAGGTCATGGAACTTATAATAGTAAAAAAGATAGACAAAGCTCCTATTACAAATAGTACTTTACCTAGGAGCCAATTCCATTTTCTTTTCCCGAAATATAAAAGCACACTGGAAAAAAGAAGGAAAAAAACGAGCCCCGTATCGAAAAATAAAATCTCGAGGATGAAAATGAAAAATCCAGCTATAAGAATATAGCTCATTAAATCTGTTTTTTTTCTATTCAACATAGCTCTCCCTCCTTTTATTAGCATACAGTAGAAAAAAGGCGTATAGTACGCCCTTTTTAGAATATCAGGTATTAGGAAGAATGAGAATGTGTTTTCTCTTCATTTGGTAATTCTTTTTCTAATTGTGCAATCCGAGCATCAATAGTATTGCGGTGATAAGATGTGTTCACTCTTTGCTCTAGGTGGTCCAGATAGTTTTCCATCTCCTTCACTTTAGTGAAAGATTGGTCTGGATTCCCCGAGTCCATTACGTGATTTATACGGTGATTTGCACGAGCCATATTCTCTCTACCCATTAGTTCCATCCGCTTAATATACATATCCTTTACCTTATGTTTCATACTTTCGTACTTTTGCTCAAGAGAAGTTAGATCTCCTGAGACCTTTTCAATAGAAAGTTTGAGCTGACTTGCGCGTTCTTCATATTGATGGTGTTCCTTAGTTGCAAAATCGGACAGTTCCGATTCACCTGCTTGTGAAGCGATATCAGCTTGATATTTACGTTTGCTTGCTAGACTCTCTGCTTGATTGTATTCTCTCACAAATTCCTCTTTTAATAAGCTTTGACGCTCTACTAATTTTCGAACTTTTTCTACTTCTTTTTCACAATCACGTAAATATTGGTTAAGTAATGCTATTGGATTTTTCTGTTCCTTTTTATCTAATACCTCATGAAAGTCTGCTGAAATGGTATTCTTAATTCTCGTAAATAAGTTACTCATCTACTATCACTCCTTATTATTTTTGGTTTACTGTTAAACGCCGCTATTGATTTCCGCAAAAGGCTACGCGTTCCACGGGGCGGTGCTGGAGCCTCCTCGGCTGCGCCTGCGGGGTCTCCAGTCTACCGCTATCGCCCGTTGGAGTCTCCGCCTTTTGCTCCAATCATCGCTGGTAGAGTACTACTATCAACACTCATTTTTAACTTAGCCTTGATTTAAATTATTCCATTGCTTTTCGAAATTTGTAAATGGGTCTGCACTTTCTAATATGTCACTTTCTTCCTTCGTTTTGTTCCAGTTTTTCACTACTACATAAAGGATATACGCTGCAACCAATCCTAATACTGCTGGTACATTGGCGATGGAAAATGCGATTGCGATAAATCCTATAATTCCCCATAACACTTTATTTGCTGTTGAATCAGTTTTCATAAACGCCTTCACTGCGTAATAGGAAACCACTAGACTCACGGCCAACCCAAGTAGTGGACCGATATTTGCAAGTAGGACGAAGAATGCAACCACACCCACCAAAAGTAATCCGAATTTTTTCATATCATGTTCCTCCTTTCTTTCATGTCTTTATCTTACCTGCGTCTGAGATTTTCTATAATGAGCTTAAGCTATATTTTGAAATAAGACCTGGGGCTTATAGGTGGTACGCCTATAACTCAATTTAGTGGCAAATAGTCAGTTTGCAGGGGGGGGTACTTAGTAGATATGGCACTTGCTTTTTATTCGAATGATTTGGTAGAATTTTCAGTAAGTTTAATCTTCTTTCCTTTCACTAGTTTCTTATTAATAGTAAAAATTAATTAGGAGGCGTTTTGATGGAAAAGTTACTACATTTGATTCCGTATAGATTGGACAACCAATTGTACGAGGCCAAGCAAGTACCGGAGGGTGTGGATATCATTCAGGCCCCTACATTATGGAACAAAGGTTTTACAGGGGAGAATATCGTCATTGCAGTGATTGATACCGGATGCGACGCGGAACATCCTGACTTAAAAGGAAGAGTCATTTCAGGTCACAATTTCACTGATGATGATAGCGGAGATCCCGATGTGTTTACAGATTATAATGGTCATGGGACACATGTTGCTGGAACAATAGCAGCTACCAATGCAGAGTCAGGTGTGATCGGGGTTGCACCGAACGCACAACTACTCATCCTGAAGGCTCTCGCAGGAAAAGAAGGATCTGGAGCTTATGAGTGGGTCGTAAATGCTATTCAGTATGCAATTTCTCAAAAAGTTGATGTAATATCGATGTCACTCGGTGGTCCAATAGACGTCCCTGAATTGCACGATGCTATAAAACTAGCAATTAAAAACCAAATACTTGTAGTTTGTGCAGCAGGCAATGAAGGAGATGGAGATCACTCCACTGATGAGTTTTCCTATCCAGCAGCGTATACAGAAGTAATAGCTGTTGGAGCGGTAAACCTTCAACGCAAATCATCATATTTTACAAACTCCAATAATGAATTGGATGTTGTAGCACCTGGTGAAAAGATTATATCTACTATCCCTGGTGGAAAGTATGCTGTTTTTAGCGGAACCTCTATGTCTGCACCTCACGTAGCTGGAGCACTTGCATTAATAAAAAATCAAGCAGAACAGGAATTTGAACGAAAACTCTCCGAACCTGAAATTTATGCACAACTAGTAAAAAGAACTATTCCTCTTGGATACCCTAAAAGCCTAGAAGGAAATGGGCTTGTTTACTTAAACGCACCTGAACTATTGGCGGAATATATAAGACAGAAGAACATGGAAGAATCGATTGGTGTGTGATCTACAAATGAAAAGAACCCTAAAGGAGTCTGGCACCCCTTTAGGATTCTTTTCTTCCTTTAACTTGCTTCTTGGTTTCTGCCACAGCCAAAATAATTGCCCCTGCAGCCTGAATCCAGCTTCCTTTAGTAATGATTAAGTCAGCACGTTCGCTTTTTAAAGGGTCTTCTCGTCCTATTACCATTTCCAATTTCATTCTATCCCCTATTGCCTGCAAGGAGTTACCGATGGCTTGCAGCATATTACCATTAAACGAAACGTAGGAGTCCATGGAAAAACGTTCTTCTAACAAGTCACCTAGCGAGATGACAGCACCTAATGCCTGCAACAAATTTCCACTAATGAATAATCTAAGACTTTGTTCTTCTTCCTTCGTTATAATTAGACCAATGATCACCGTAATGTTGCCGAGTGCTTGAATTTCATTCCCCAATTTTGCGTAAGAATATGGCTCTTGTCCTTCTGCCTCCAGACCATTACCAGTGGCTTGCAAGACATTTCCTATAAAACTCAGATTTTCTTCCAAGAACTTTAATTTTGTAAAGGAGGGGGTACTACCTAAGGCAGCAAGCACTGTTCCTAAAGCTTGTGTCCATGAACCTAAAAGTATTTTATTTTGTTGTACCATACTATATCTGCCTGCCTTAATTGATCGAATTCATCGTTCTTATTAATAGCATATGACAGTGGATAGCTTACTCCACAGATTTCAGCAATGTTTCAAGAAATGGAAAAATAATATTAACATCAACTTTGTACTCTTCGTTAGCGCCCACATAAATTGCAAAATGTAGATGAATTCCCTGTTCCTTTCCGTTTCAGGTGCTCGCTTTCCGCGGGGCGGTGCGGGAGCCTCCTCGGCTTTGCCTGCGGGGTCTCCCGTCTACCGCTATCGCCCGCAGGAGTCGAGCACCTTCCACTCCAATCCACAGGGTGGGGTACTTTATAGCTGAGGACTTTTTTTCTTCATTAATAGGGTCCGTTGCTTATACAAAACTTTTTAGCTTCAATAAAAATATGCCAATCATATAGCTAATTTTATTACTATTAATCTTGAGTAAGCAAGACAGATAGTAAAAGCCAATGGGTGTATCAAATTAAGCAAAATATAGTAGAAAAACCGAATGAGGTTGGGCCAAAAGTTTTTAGTCTAAGGAAAACCCGAACTATACTCTTAAATTCTAGGATTCAAAAGGATAGTTCGGGTTTCTTATTGGTTCAAGTGTACGTATAGTTTTAAAATTGTTCCAGCGGTTGATTGGAGTGACAGACGAAGACTCCTCCGGGAAGAGTAGCTTATGTGAGACCCCGCAGGCACAGCCGAGGAGGCTCACGGGCTACCCGCGGAAAGCGAAGTCTGGCACGGAAATCAAACGCGTAATTTAAAGACACTACAAAAATTGTTCGTTTTTTTTAGTTGTGTTTTTTAGTTTGGTCCCAGCCTTAGTTCTTATATACAAAAAGGTGTGAACTCGAATCTTTACAGTCATAAATGAACCTGTAATTATTCGACTGCCCTCCTACTTCTTAGCTTCATGCACCTTCAAGAGCTTGCCCTTAATAGTAGTATCCTTCATTGCTTTTAATACAAGAGGACCTTTTCCGTTTAATATTTCAACATACGAGACATTTTCTTGTATCGTAATAATGCCTATATCATCAGCTGTTACACCCTTTAACTTAGCAATCGTTCCAACAAAGTCCACCGCTCTAATCTTCTTTTTCTTTCCTCCATTAAAATAGAGTTTCATGATATCACGATCTAATACAGCACTTTTTGCTTCCTTTAAAGTAGGACGAACGTTCAATTTTTCTTCAAATCCAGCTAAGCTAAGAGACACTTCTTCTCGTGTTGGGGCATCTTTTCTAGAAATTTCAAATCCAATATAAGACTCTATCTCCTCGAGGAACTTTTCCTCATATGGAGTAAGGAAGGTAATTGCTTTTCCACTTTTCCCTGCTCTACCAGTTCTTCCAGTACGATGTACATAGCTTTCTTTTTCCATTGGGATATCATAGTTGATTACAAGCGAAATGTTATCAATATCAATTCCTCTGGCCGCTACATCTGTGGCAACTAAATAACGGAATTTCCCTCTCTTAAATTCATTCATAACAGCAAAACGGTCTTCTTGGTACATCCCCCCATGCAGCTTATCGCAAGGATAACCTGAGCTATTTAGCTCTCTGAAAACATTATCGACATTTTCCTGCGTTCTGCAAAAAATAATACAACTGTCAGGGTTCTCCACTGTGGTAACAGCTTTAAGGAGGTTGAATTTTTCATTTTCCATTACTGTTACTATCTCATGAGTAATTTTATCTGTGGTCATTCCTGCAGCCTTAATTTCGATATGAACGGGATTTTTCATGTATTTTTTAGAAAGATGGTCTACATCATTTGGTAAAGTAGCAGAGAAAAGCATCGTGACTCTATTGATAGGCAACTCTTGGATGATTGCCTCAACCTGATCAATAAACCCCATGTTTAGCATCTCATCTGCTTCATCTATGACCAAGTACTTTAGTCGTTCAACATCAAGTGTTCCTTTTTCAATATGATCCAACACTCTTCCAGGGGTACCAACGACAATATGAGATTTTTGCTTTAACTCCTGCTTCTGCCTCTCAAAGGGCTGTTTTCCATAGATAGCCGTCGCCTTCACTCGCTTAAATCGACCTATATTCGTGATATCCTCTTTCACTTGGGCAGCGAGCTCCCTTGTTGGCGTCAGGACAAGGGCTTGAGGTTTATTTTCTTCCCACTCAACCATCTCACATAGTGGTATACCGAAAGAGGCCGTTTTACCGCTTCCTGTTTGTGATTTAACTACAAGATCTTTCTTTTGCAGGGCAGGTGGAATAACTGCTGCTTGTACTTCCGTAGGTGTCGTATAGCTCAGTTTCTCGAGTGCTTTTACTATATTTCCACTTAAATCATATGTCTCAAAACCTTTTTTCATTTTCAAACCTCATTTTTTTGGATTATCATTATGTTTTGCTAACCTTTATTGATTATACTTTTGGTTCTGTAAATTTCACGGTTATTTCCAGAACCTCTGAACGGCTTCCAATTCTTATAGGAGGACCCCAAAAGCCAAATCCGGAAGAAACGACAGCATGTAAGTTGTTTTTTTGGAGATAACCCCAATCTAATTCAAATATTTTTCCTGTAATAAAGTGATTTGGTGCCATTTGGCCACGGTGAGTGTGTCCAGAGAAAAGGAGGTCAATTCCGCTCCTTTCCGCTTCTTTAAGCTCTGCTGGCTGATGGTCCATAGCAATAATCGGGAGATTCCGGTCCAAATTTTCTACTAACTCACTAAAGGACTTTCTTCTAGAGTCTGTTTTATCTTTTCTTCCGACCAAATAGAAGCTATCATCTATGGTTATAACTTCATCCATTAGTATGCGAATATCCAGCTTTTTCATTTCTTCCAAAAATGCAGGAATTTCTTTGCCATAATACTCATGATTTCCTAGTACACCATATACCCCTAATGGTGCTTGAAGCTGCTTCAAAACTTCCCCCATTTCCTTTTTCACAAATTGTTTTGGATCATCATCAATTATGTCACCAGGGAACAGAATAAGATCGGGTTTAATCCCGTTCACGGTTTTCACTAATCGAGACACATGGGCTTTGCCTGATAGTTGTCCAAAATGCATGTCAGAGGCAACCGCAATTCGAAGCTCCGGTATCGGATGCTTTTTTGAAATTTCAACTTTATAGTGTCGGATGACAGGTATATATGCATTAAACGTTCCGTAAAGGAGTAAAAACAAGAATACAAACAATGTGATAGTGCCAGTCCAAATTACTGCAATATCAGACGGGATCGTGAACCATTGAAGTAACAGAACGGTTGCATTAGCGATAGGAAAAAATAGTAGCCCATACTGAACGAAAGCAAACCAGTAGGAACCTATGACAGATAACAGACTAAACTTCAAGAGCCTTCCTAAAATATAGGAGTATGAGAGCAAGGCAAAGATAAGGATATAGATAAGAGGATTGTTCCATCCGAATACAGCGCGTAACCATACCCAGACATTCCAGCCAAGATAGAGCATGAATATGTTAAAAATAGAAAAGATAGCGATTATAGATAAAATAGAACGTAATTTCAATTTTTCAACTCCCTTTAAAACTAGTAAGCTCGCTTCGTAAAGATTTTCGCTTATAGTACAAATAAATTAGCCGTTGTACTTTTCAGTGCCATATTCACAACTAATCCAGTTTAACTTTTTACAATACTACTTGAAACAAACTATTGTTTATTATAATCCATCCTTCTTCCGGGAGAAAATTTAAAGCACAAAAAAAACTGACCTACATCAATAGAGTCAGTTCACTAGGGACGATTTTTTTATATAAGAATCTAATATAATATTTCCAAAAGGAATAAACGCGACAATGACAGCACTAGCAGGCCAAATTAGTGACCATCTTATTTTATAAGTCATATAGGCAATAAAGAAAAGATATACAACAAAAAGAAATCCATGCAATGCACCTACTACACTTACCGCTTCGGGAATATCCAACCAATACTTCATAGGCATTGCGATAAACAATAATACCAGTAAAGATCCTCCTTCAAGCAGTCCCATGATACGAAATCTATTAATTATAGGTGTATGATTCACATTCATTCCTCCAATTCATTAAGCAGAACAATTCCAACATAGCCTTATTATAAGCGATTTGAATACAAAAAAACATGGCAATCCTGTGAAACCTAAAAAAGAAGAGAGCCACTTATGATGGTCTCTCCGCTCATTACTTCATGTTCCTAAAAAAATGCTTGAACACTGAAGCTCCAATCCCCATATAGTCTGTATGGGGATCAATCATTTTATTATATTCCATATATAAATACATCTAATCATCCCTCCCTCGCTTACTTATTTAGGATCAGACCGAATCGGTAACCATTCTGTTAAATAATCTGGCAGCTTCCCATTTTTCACTGTTGTACCTGTGTGGCCACCTTGCAAAGTTTCCACTTTTTTATCTAGACTAGAAACGGCACCCATTATAGGAAGACTCTGTTCTTTTGGAACTAAGCGATCATTTTCCGTGACGACTACCAAGAGGTTGGAAGAAATATTAGCAAGATTTACTTTTTTATTTCTTATTTTTAAGTTGCCCTTTATTAATTTGTTTTCAATTACCAGATCATTTGTTAACTGTTGGGCTGTTTTTCCTGTCAGTGGGATATGGCCCTTTGTCCAAGTATTAAATCTAAGCCATTTGTCAACATAAACAGGATCATCAGCCCTTAATAGTAAAGAAAGATAGGGACTGTAATAGATTGGCGAAGTTATCATCCTCATTCCTGCCTCTACGCCCGATGCCGGTAGAATCCCAATTTCTTTACTATAGTTATCAAGAGATACCTCTCCTTCTTTGAATGCCTTAATCCATTTATCAAAAAAAGGAATGCTACTGAAATCAATTGGTGTGACAATAAGGATTATGTTTTTAATAGGTTCATTGGCAATTGCCCCGTAAATTGCTGCAAATGTTCCACCAAGACAGTAGCCGATCAGCGTTACCTCTTTAGCGCCGGAATGCTTTAATGCATGTTGTACACCTTTTTGGATATAATCTAAAATGTAATCGTCTATCGATATATCTTGGTCCTCCAATCCTGGAACACCAAAATCCAGCAAATAGACATCATATCCTTCCTTAACAAAAGCTTCAATGGTACTCCCTCCGTGCATCAGATCTAAAATAAAGGGACGATTTACTAGAGAATAAACGAGGAATAGAGGTACGTTGTATTTTTTTTGAGGAGAAGGATAGTACCAGAGCGTTGCTTTATTTTTTTTCCAGATTGCTTGTCTAGTTGTTACCCCATCACTATAGGGAAGCTTATTATAATCAACCATTGTTTGTTTCCATTCTGAAAGTCTTTTTCTTCTCAAAGGTGTAACCACCTCTCCAGTTGCATTACTTTTGACTCCTCGCCAGGTGTCCTTGATAATACAACACTACCTTCTTTTGTCTGTAATCTAGAAGATGGAATCCCCTGTTTTTTGTTGTCGGAAAGGGTATTCACTTTCTTGTTTAGGTGTTCTATTTTTCGAGATACTGTATTAAGTTGAACTTCTAAGCTATCTATCTTTTCTTCAATTTGAATCATAAGTCTTGCTAGATTTGCTACATCGTTTTTGGTGGGGAAATTATATTGCAGCGACAGGCGTTCCACATCTTCTTTTACACTATGCATCCTTTTTGCAAGCAGATCACTTCCTATCCCTGCATAACGAGCAATATCCTCTGAATTTAATTGGTTTTGAATGAGGGCATTTAATTGCTGCTCCAACTCAAAGCCTTTCTTTTTAAGTTCATCCATATTAACAGCACGATTTTTTCTTGCCATACGGTTCTTTACTCCTTTCTTATTTATATTAAAGCGGTCATCCCACCATCTATGACAAGAACATGTCCTAAACAATAATCAGATGCATGGGATGCTAAAAATACAGCAGCTCCTTTTAAATCATAATCATTCCCGAATCGCTGCGCAGGAATTTGGCTTTGAAGTGAGGGTGCTGATTTTTCAAGAACACCTTTTGTAATCTTGGTTGGAAACATGCCTGGTGCAATCGCATTTACTTGAATATTATGGGAAGCTAGTTTCACTGCCAAGTCCTTTGTAAAAGTAATAACCCCACCCTTACTTGTGTTGTAAGCAATCGTATCCATCAACTTAGGGTCCGTTCCACCAAATCCTGTAACAGAAGCGATATTAATAATCTTCCCACTGCCTTGCTTCACCATTACTCTCGCAACTGCTTGACTAAATAAGAAAACCGCCTTTAAATTTACATTCATCACCTTATCCCATTTATCCGCTGGCAGATCCAAGGTTGGCGCCATCCAAGAAGTGCCGCTATTATTTACTAAAATATCAATCGCACCAAATTTCCTAAGCGTGGTTTCTACTACATTTTGAATGTCCTCTGCTTTCGTTACATCACAAGAAAGCGCAATCGACTGAACCCCCTTCTCCTTCAGCTGCTCGCTAACCTGCATACACGAATTTAAATCCCTTGAACAAACCACTACATTTGCACCGGCTTCTGCTAGCGCATGAGCAATCTGCGCACCAAGTCCTTTTCCTCCTCCAGTAACAATTGCCGTTTTATTCTCCAAAGAAAAAATCTCTCTAATATCCATTAACCGGCCTCCTTTTACTAGTACTTCTCACAAGCATACTCACCCAAACTCTAGTAAACGAGCCATACTTGTTAGAGACTTCTATATATTATAGATAAACCTCAATAGAGTTGTGTATAAAATGATGATAACGCCGCCGCATATTTTTCAAGAGAAAGTAGATTCCCTTAAAACCCAAAACCCCAAATTACCAAAACATCTTTCACAAACCCCACCAAACCACCAACCACCATCCAAGCCAAAGCGCCCCTAGCGCTTCGCTATCCCTCACCCAAAAATAAAACCCGAAAACCCCAAATTACCAAAACACCTTTCAACAAACCCCTACAAACCACCAACCACCATCCAAGCCAAAGCGCCCCTAGCGCTTCGCTATCCCTCACCCAAAAATAAAAACCGAAAACCCCAAATTACCAAAACACCTTTCAACAAACCCCTTCAAACCACCAACCCCCTTCCAAGCCAAAGCGCCCCAAGCGCTTCGCTTACCCCCACCAAACTTATCCCGCCCTCCAAAACCAAACTTCCTCCCACCAACCAACTCCTAAACTACCCTCACTCACAACCCCACCGCTGCCTGGGGTCCGACCCTCAACCCGCCTAAACCTAAACACCACCCGCTCCTATCCCCAAACTCAACCAGTACACCGCCAACCCCGCGAGGGTCAGACGCCGGTCTTAAGCCTACACCCCCTACCCAAAATGCAGGGGACCCACCCCTCAAAACCACACCCAAAATCCCCGACCCCCCCTCCACAAACCCCACCAAACCACCCCCCCATCCAAGCCAAAGCGCCCCTAGCGCTTCGCTAACCCTCACCAAACTTATCCCGCCCTCCCAAACCAAACTTCCTCCCACCAAAAAACCCTAAACCACCCTAACTCACAACCCCACCGCTGCCTGGGGTCTGACCCTCAACCCACCTAAACCTAAACACCACCCGCTCCTATCTCCAAACCCAACCAAAACACCACAACCCCCGCGAGGGTCAGACGCCGGTCTTGAGCCTACATCCCCCTAACCAAAATGCAAGATTCACCCCTCAAAACCACATCCAAAATCCACAACCACCCCTCCACAAACCCCACCAAACCACCAACCACCATCCAAGCCAAAGCGCCCCAAGCGCTTCGCTAACCCTCACCAAACTTATCCCCCCCCTCCCAATCCAAACTTCCTCCCACCAACAAAATCCTAAACTCCCCTAACTCAAAACCCCACCGCTGCCTGGGGTCTGACCCTCAACCCGCCTAAACCTAAACACCACCCGCTCCTATCTCCAAACCCAACTAAAACACCACTAACCCCGCGAGGGTCAGACGCCGGTCTTAAGCCTCCATTCCCCTAACCAAAATGCAGGGTCTTAAGCCTCCACCCCCCACCAAAATGCAAGAACCATCACCACAAAAAACCACAAAAAAAAAAGGCCCCCATAAATGGGAGCCTTCTCTCGTCAAAACTATTACTTTTGAACGTTAGTTGCTTGTGGTCCACGAGCACCTTGTTCGATTTCGAAAGATACAGTTTGACCTTCTTCTAAAGATTTGAAACCTTCGCCTTGAATAGCAGAGAAATGTACGAATACATCGTCTTGTCCTTCTACTTCGATGAAACCGAAACCTTTTTCAGCGTTGAACCATTTTACTTTACCTTGTAACATAATATGTTTCCTCCTACAGTGGATAAATCCACAATTGTATTACCATTCTTGCTCTGCATAATCTTTCAAGACGAAAAACTTTGATGTAAATTTCTTCTATCAGCGTTACCGAACAAAAACAATTAACTTAATCATAGCGGTTTTCCCCTAAAAAATCAAGTGTTATTTAGATTTGCTCGTTTCTTCAATCGATTTCAAAACAATTGCTGCTGGAAAGATAAATTACCGAATGCTGAAATTCATTAGAAAGATTATGCAGCAAAAAAAGCTACAAGTATGGTGAATTTCAATAGTATTTTACCCAACCTAAGTGATTTTATAAACGCATTTCTTTAAAGTAAACAACACCTAAATAACTATCTTATATAGAACAAAAAGGTCACCTTAACGATAGAACTAACTCAGTTTCCACAATGCACAGTTTCTAAGATTTACTATATTTTAAAATCCACGCTATTGTAGCCAAAGTGCTCTAAAAACTCGTTAAACGCTTCTATTTTCCCTAATAAAACTTCATGCTCTATTTCTCCCGGGTTTACCTGCTCCATTTTTTCACGATACTCTTTTGTTATCGTGGTAACATAGGAAATTACGGCAGTTTCATTAAAAGAAGTCATCAAATTCACCTCATTTTTATTAACTTATTTAACGGAGTGCTCTACTCTAACCTAGTTTAGTCTTTTACAATGCACCAAGTTAAAAGAAGAGCTATATAAAAAATACCCTTTTCTATTTCTAGCAAACGTACTCTAGCACATTCAATGGTACGGAAGAAACCATTAGACTGAATAGCGGCCTCGGATTGCACCAGGTTGCTACTCAAAACAGCCAGAAACCTTTTAATCAACGGCTCTGTTAAAGTTGAGTGTTGATAATAACGCTATTCCAGCAATGATTGGAGTAAAAGGCGGAGGCTCCAGCACCGCCCCGTGGAACGCGTAGCCTTTAGCGGAAATCAACAGCGGCGTTTACCATAGGCTAATCAATAAAAAAAGACTCACATCTTAAGCGAGCCTTCTTTAAAGTACTTTTTATTCTCCTACTTCTTCTAAATCATGTATCCCTACCGTAGTTCTTTCTTCTCCAGGCCCCTTCAGGTGAACAGTTGCCATTTTGCCATCTTCACTTAAAGAATCTATCCATACTTTTGTTCCTTGAAAGGTTACATCTATCGTAGCGGATGACGACAGTATTTGCCTTACACGTCTTTCTTCCATCTATAATCAACTCCTGCTTAATAGTATCTGTCCTATTTTTGCTTTTTTTCCATCTAATTATGCCTAGTAAAGTTTAATCTTCTCCTTAATATGTCAACAATAGGATAGAGGTGACCGAAATGAAATTAAAACCTAATGAGAAAGATGCCTTAAGTGCAGCAATCGATCAGATGAATGAAAGCTTAGACCAATTTATTGAATTTTATAATGAATCAGAAGAAGATAAAGCAATTATTGAATTTGATGATGAAGTCATACAGTTAATTTTAGCCGGAAAAGAACGGTTTGGAGAAGAGGCGCTTACCAAAAAGATTAACTCTTTGATAAAGGAGGTTCTGTCCTTCCTTCCTCAAGTGGATGATGAAACATGAAAACGATGAAAAGCAGAACTTCATTTCTCTTCACATTTATTCATTGGCCAGTTATTGCTAGAATTTTATGTATAATTTTTCTTATAAATTTATCTTTTGGAATGATTATTCATTTTATTGAACCTACTGAATTTCCCACCATCTTTGATGGAGTTTGGTGGGCTATCGTAACAACCGCAACGCTTGGTTATGGCGATTATGTACCGGTCACCGTAACAGGTAGGTCGCTCGGCATCTTATTAATATTTTTTGGTACTGGATTTGTAACTACCTATTTTGTTGCACTCGCAGCAACCGCAATCTCTACACAAAACGCTTATTTGGAGGGCAAAGTGGATTATAAAGGTGAAGGACATATCATAATAGTTGGCTGGAATGAACGGGTTAGAGAATCGCTAATGCACATAAAAGCTTTGATAAGCAAGCCTATATCCATTGTCTTAATCGATCAATCCCTCGAGCACAATCCGTTGCACGACCAAAATGTTCATTTTATCAAAGGCAACCCTATTTATGACCAGATTTTGCAAAAAGCGAACATACGGGATGCAGCACTTGTAGTTGTTACTTCCGATCAAAGCAAAGATGAAGTTCAGGCGGACATGAACACTATCTTAACCTTGTTGGCTGTAAAAGGATTAAACCCTGATGTATATACACTTGTGGAAATCTTAACCTCCACTCAAGTGCAAAACGCCAAGCGGGCAGGTGCAGATGAAATTATCCAGACAAATATGCTTTCAAGCTATGTTATGTACAACAGCATGGTTTCCCACGGAATGGCCAATACCCTTTTGCAAATGCTCGATCAACTAAAGGGAAGCAAACTAAAATATTTGATTGTAGAGGAACTCTATATTGGCAACACATTTGAATCAGTAAGCAACAAATTGTTGCAAGACAAGATACTGCTCCTTGGGATAAAAAGAAAAGGGGACACAATGATTAACCCCCCTCTCTATACATTGGTACAGGCTGATGATGAATTTCTTGTTATAAAAGATTAACACTGCTTTCGCATAATTTGCTACTTTTGCGAAATTCAGCTGATTAATCTGCAGCCAATACAGATTCTAATTCTTTCACAAGGGAGTGACCTAGATCCATGTACTCAGGTGGAAAAGAAGCATCTGCATCTACCGGCTCTGAAAATTGATTGAACGAAGCTGTTCTATTCCATACATGAACGTTATCGTCTACACCAATCTGATATTTATGTGACAGCAGGAATGGCCGACCGATACTTACGGTGGTCCCTTGTGAATCAAGCTGACCATCTACTGCTTGAAAAGGAATTCTTAAAAATTGATAGCCAACTTTATCATCGATTTTATAATCAAAATACCCATGGTCATAATCCCAGTTGCCACCTATCGAATACCCCAATGGCTTTAATTCTTGTTCTAATTTGTATAAATGAAATTCTGTACCTTCTAGCTTAGAAGGAATCGGAATCATGGAAACCCCTCCTTTTGAAGGTAGGGTTCCCTAATAAAAAAGTTGTCATGCACAAAGAAATTTTACATTGCTTCTCCTGGTTAGGTACAATGCCCATTTTTCGAAAAATGCGAGTTATGTAAAGCAATGAAGGTCATTCACCCATATACTATGGTGAAAAATCACTTTAGGAGTGTGTGAAATGAATTCATATAGACAACAAGTACCTTATGGCACAGAAGATCAGAGATTTTTACTACCTGGCTTATTATTAGCTGGAGGCTTGTATGGTGGAGGCTTTGGCTTTGGCTACGGGCGGCCGGGCTGGGGCTATGGACGCCCAGGATGGGGTTACGGCAGACCAGGCTTTGGATATGGTTATGGTCGTCCTAGATGGGGCTACGGGCGCCCGGGATGGTACCGTTAAAGAATTGAATGGTTTATGTAAATGCCAACACCCACGATAATTTTAGCTGTTGTGCTCTTTATGGGTATATACTAAAAGCAACTATTTATTTTGATGAATTTGCGGGCAAAAGGAACATTTTTTTAGAAGCTTTTCAGGCAGCTTCGTCCAATCTGTAGATAAAAGGGGTTAGGAATGGACTATTCCTAACCCCTTTTGGTTTTGGGAGGTCCGGTGGTCTCAAAGGGGAGGAAAGGGACCATCGGCTTGCTGTTTTGAGTGTGCCGATGGTCTCAATGAGAGTGAATGGAACCATCAGCTTGTGGTTTTGAGCTGGCCGGTGCTCTAAAAAGATCGAATTCACAAAAAAACTGTAGACAATCTCAATCATTCTCGAGTTTGCCTACAGTATGTATGTTAGAAACTGTTTTTCAGGCAGCTTCTTTTTCATTAAGTTTATTTAAGACGTTCTTCTAATTTCGCCTTAACTTCCTCATAACCAGGCTTACCTAATAAAGCGAACATATTCACTTTATATGCTTCTACACCTGGTTGATCAAACGGATTAACACCTAGTAGGTAACCGCTCATTGCACATGCTTTTTCGAAAAAGTATACAAGATAACCGAATGTGTATGCATCCATTGCCGGAATGTTGACGACAAGATTTGGCACCCCACCGTCAGTATGCGCAAGCATCGTACCTTCGTAAGCTTTTGTGTTGACGAAATCAACTGTTTTACCAGCTAGATAATTTAAACCATCCAAGTCAGAAGCCTCTTCTTCTACAGTAAGTTCATGTCGAGGATTTTCCACCTTAATAATGGTTTCAAAAAGATCCCGGCGACCTTCTTGCACATATTGTCCCATCGAATGTAAGTCGGTAGAGAAGTTAGCAGATGCAGGGAAAATACCTTTTTGGTCTTTTCCTTCACTTTCGCCAAACAACTGCTTCCACCATTCAGAGAAGTATTGAAGCCCTGGCTCGTAGTTGATTAGCATTTCAATTGTCTTACCTTTATTGTAGAGAACATTGCGGACTGCTGCATATTGATATGCTGGGTTCTCTTCTAATTCTGAATTAGAAAAATCACGGCTAGCATCTGCTGCTCCCTTCATCATTGCTTCAATATCAGCACCTGATACCGCGATAGGAAGTAATCCTACAGCAGTTAATACAGAATAACGTCCTCCAACATCATCCGGAATGATAAAAGATTCGTATCCTTCTTCCATCGCAAGTGTCTTTAATGCACCGCGCTCTTTATCTGTTGTCGCATAGATCCGTTTGCGCGCTTCCTCTTTCCCGTATTTTTCTTCTAAAATTTTTCGGAAGATACGGAATGCTAAGGCCGGTTCTGTTGTCGTTCCAGATTTAGAAATAACATTAATGGAGAAATCTTTTTCCTCAATTAAGTCCATCAGATCTTTCATGTACGTAGAGCTGATGTTATTTCCAACAAAAATGAGTTGTGGTGCTTTACGTTGTTCTTTCGTTAGAGCATTGTAAAAAGAGTGGTTTAGCATTTCTAACGCTGCACGTGCACCGAGATAGGAACCACCAATTCCTACAACTAATAGAACATCTGAATCTTGTCTAATTTTCTCTGCGCTTTTTACCACTCGGGTAAATTCTTCTTTATCATATTCCGTTGGGAGATCGATCCATCCAAGATAGTCGTTACCTGCACCAGTTTTCTCATGAAGAGAATGATGCGCTACTTTTACCGCATCTCTTAAGTATGTAATTTCATGTTCGCCGAAAAAAGATAATGCTTTTGTATAATCGAAGCGAATATGTGTCATTGTTTTTACCTCCAAAACCATATTTGCCATGCTAATTTTCACTTTACAGAATTACACAAAATAATTCAAGGATGGTCATCTCATGAAAGCGGATACACATAAAATAAATATCATTTTTGCTTATCTCCATAGAAAAACGGCTATACGATGAGTATAACCGCTTCTTTTTGAAGCACTACCGCTTTACTATGTTGGCTCTACCTCTTGCTCTTCATCTTTCACCACTACTACTCGAATGTATTCACGCGGCTTAAATGGTTGAAAGGACTGAAAGCTTCCCTGGTTGTCCAAATGATTGGTGCCGATTAACATAATCTGCGAATCGGTACTGTTCACCCGGTCGTCAAAATCACTTTTTTGCTCTGCATTAAACCACCATGCACCAGCAAATAATGTGGAGAATATGGAAAGAGCAACAGTTGCTTTAGTCTTCATCATTTCTACCACCACCCTAAGTATAGAATGGCTAATTAACGCTTATTTTATGCAATGTAAAAAAAGAATTTTCGGTTCTTTATTCCTAGTTTCTTTTTATTTAATACATAGAGAAAAATCTGACCATACTAAGAATCGGCAAGGATGCATGGGTTTTTAATTTAGTATATAATTTGACTTAGTAATTTTTCTTTAGAAATAATTTCTCTCAGTTACTATAATTTGAGAGGCTTGAAGAAAGAAATAGAGGAGGTTTGTGTCTTGTCACTGATTCATTTAGTGATTTTATCGCCTTTGCTTTTGGCGATATTTGTGCCATTACTGCACAAATATTTTAAGAGCATACATACTGGTTGGTTTGTTCTAATTTTGCCACTCGTTTTGTTTGTATATTTTCTAAGCTATTTAGGTACATCTATGAGCGGCAACACATATTTAAGCACAATGAACTGGATTCCTTCTATGGGAATAAATTTCAGCGTGTATGTCGATGGGCTTGGTCTATTATTTGCACTTCTGATAACCGGAATTGGTTCGCTGGTTGTCTTGTATTCCATTTATTATTTGTCTAAAGAAAAAGAAGCATTAAATACTTTTTATGTGTATTTGTTAATGTTTATGGGAGCAATGCTGGGGGTCGTTTTATCAGACAACCTAATTGTACTCTACTCTTTCTGGGAGTTAACAAGTATTTCATCGTTTCTTTTGATCAGCTATTGGTATCATCGGGAAAAATCTCGCTATGGTGCTTTAAAATCGATGCTGATTACCGTATTCGGTGGACTGGCAATGCTTGCTGGAATCATCCTGCTTTACAACATGACAGGAACATTTAGTGTTCGTGAGACAATTGCGAATGTTGATCTTGTCACAGGGCATGAATTATTTGTACCAGCGCTTATTCTCTTCCTTTTAGGTGCTTTTACAAAGTCTGCGCAATTTCCATTTCACATTTGGTTACCAGATGCAATGGAAGCTCCAACACCTGTCAGTGCGTACTTACACTCCGCAACGATGGTAAAGGCAGGTATTTACCTTGTCGCTAGAATGAGTCCTGTTTTTGCCGGTGCTCCAGAGTGGTTCTGGCTTATATCCGTTTTCGGAATAATAACGTTATTCTGGGGATCTTTTTCTGCAGTAAAGCAGACGGATTTAAAATCAATCCTGGCGTTTTCTACGATAAGTCAGCTTGGCTTAATTATGACTCTACTTGGTGTGGGAAGTGCGGCAGTATACTATGACTATCTTTCTCCAAACGTTTATACTGTTGCAACACTTGCTGCTGTATTTCATTTGATCAATCATGCTACCTTTAAAGGCAGTCTTTTCATGGTTGTTGGTATTGTTGATCATGAAACAGGAACAAGGGACATTCGCAAGCTTGGGGGCTTAATGAATTTAATGCCAATAACCTTTACCCTTGCAATAATCGGATGTTTCTCAATGGCCGGTTTACCACCATTCAACGGTTTCTTAAGTAAGGAAATGTTCTTCACAGGGATGCTCCGCGCAACCGAAATAGGAGTATGGAACATGGATACGCTTGGATGGTTATTTCCTGTATTAGCATGGGTCGCTAGTATTTTCACCTTTATCTACAGCATGGTTATTGTATTTAAGACCTTTACAGGAAAACTTCAGCCTGAGAAATTGGACAAAAAGCCACATGAAGCTCCAATGGGGATGTTAATTCCTCCTATTGTGCTAGCTTCCTTAGTTATCATTTTCGGTTTTTTCCCAAATACTCTTAAAGGGATCATTTTTCCAACATTACATTCCATCTTCCCGGGCAACTTTACAGTCGAAGAAGTAGATATCTACTTTTGGCATGGATGGACACCAGAGTTATTCATGACAATCGGTGTAATCGGGTTTGGAACGTTCTTATATTTAACGTTAGCCAAATGGGGCAAGATTTACAATTGGTTCCCGCAACGCCTTACGCTTAATAAGCTTTATGACGGCGGATTAGTTGGGCTTGAAAGAGGGTCATTCGCATTCACCAAATTCTACATGACCGGGTATATTCGTAATTACCTTGTGATGATATTTGGATTTATGGCAATACTTCTTGCCATTCTACTTACACGGAATGGAGCGTTTAATTTTAACCTCGATAATACGACACCTGTAGGAGTATATGAAGTAGTACTTTCTTTAATAATGGTGATTTCCGCTATTACCATTTTATTTACTACTTCTCGCTTGTCAGCAATTATTGCACTCGGTGTTGTAGGATATTCGATGGCCTTGTTCTTTGTCTTATTCAGGGCTCCAGACTTGGCATTAACACAATTAATCGTGGAAACTGTTTCGGTTGCCCTATTCTTATTATGTTTCTATCACCTGCCAGACCTATCCAAAGAGGTAAGTCGTTTGAAATTCCGTCTAACAAACTTTATCATTTCAGTTAGTGTAGGTTTAGTTGTCATTTTAATTGGTTTATCTGTAAATAGCTCTCGTTTATTCGAGTCAATCTCAAGCTATTTTGAAGTGGCTTCCTATGAAGAGGCTGGCGGTAAAAACATGGTAAATGTTATTTTAGTTGATTTCCGTGGACTTGATACCCTTTTTGAGATTGCAGTATTAACCATTGCTGCATTCGGAATTTTTGCGATGATTAAACTCCGTCTAGCAGACAAGAAGGGAGAAGTGAACGATGAAGGTTAATGATTTAATTCTACAAACTGTCACAACATTATTAGCTTTTATCATCATCATTTTCTCTATATATCTCTTCTTTGCTGGACATTATACTCCTGGCGGGGGGTTTATCGGAGGGCTTATGACATCAGCAGCTTTAGTGCTGTTGCTGCTCGCTTTTGATCAAAAGACAATGAACAAGGTGTTTCCTTTTAACTTTTTAACTGTCGCTGCTAGTGGATTATTAATATCTACTTTAACTGGAGTCGGTTCGTTCTTTTTTGACGTTCCATTTCTAACTCATACATTTGATTATGTGGAGCTTCCGATATTAGGAGAAACAGCACTTGCCTCCACCTTGATTTTTGATTTAGGAGTTTATTTAGTTGTTGTCGGTATCGCGATGACCATTATTCAAACGATAGGAGAGAGTGAATAATGGAAATAGTTATAATTATTGTAGCAGGCATTTTAATAGCAACTGCCACTTACTTAATGTTATCTAAAAGTATTTTACGTATTGTAATCGGCACAGGATTATTAGCACATGGTGCCCACATATTACTCTTAGCTATGGGAGGCTTGAAGCGTGGTGCTGCACCACTTCTAGGTCAGCAGGCTGATGCATATGCTGACCCGTTGCCTCAAGCTTTAATCTTGACCGCAATTGTTATCAGCTTCGGTGTGACATCCTTCTTTCTAGTGCTTGCATACCGGGCCTATCAAGAACTGAAAACAGACGATATGGATAAATTAAGGGGAAATGAAAATCATGAATAATTTAGTGATCTTACCCATCCTAATCCCACTGATTACAGCTACGATTCTTTTGCTTATACCAAAAAGAATCATGCTGCAAAAGGTAATTAGTGTGGTTGCGTTATCTCTTACAACCATCGCCTCTATCGTTCTTGTCCATACTGTTTTTAATAACGGAATACAAACACTGGAATTAGGGAGCTGGCGTCCACCATTTGGGATTGTGCTAGTTGCGGATATGTTTTCTTCCCTATTAGTTCTAACAGGTGTCATCGTTAGTTTTATGTGTATTTTGTTTGCATTCCGCTCTATTGGAAAAGAACGCGAGCGATATTATTACTATGCCTTCACGCAGTTTTTAATAACAGGTGTGATGGGTGCTTTCTTAACTGGAGACATGTTTAATCTTTTCGTATTCTTTGAGGTTATGCTTATGGCCTCTTATGCACTAATCGTTCTTGGAGGAACTCGACTTCAACTTCGAGAATCCTTAAAGTATGTTTTAGTTAATGTTATATCATCCGCTCTCTTTGTAATCGCACTAGCTTACCTTTACGGGGTTGTTGGTACATTAAATATGGCGGATGTATCAAGCAGAGTAGCGGAATCTGGTCAAACAGGTTTGCTAACTGTGATAGCCATTCTGTTTTTGATTGTTTTTGGATTAAAGGGCGGTATCTTTCCTTTATTCTTCTGGCTGCCGGGTTCTTATAAAGCCCCACCTTATGCTATTACCGCTTTATTTGGGGCTTTATTAACAAAGGTTGGTGTTTATGCTATCTACCGAACCTTTACACTCATTTTCTATCATGAACCACAAATTACCCATCAGATTATTGGAATATTAGCTGGAATCACGATTCTGATTGGTGCGATTGGTGCCATTGCTTATAAAGATGTAAAAAAGATACTGATCTATAATATTGTTACTGCTGTTGGGGTCATCGTTTATGGAGTAGCTATTGCAACCGAAACAGGTTATGCAGGGGGGATCTATTACCTTGTGCACGATATGGTGATTAAAGGTGCATTATTCCTACTTGCAGGTGCCATGTTTGCCATCACCGGTACAAACAAAATTCAGCAAATGGGCGGATTAATCAAGCGCCACCCTCTGCTTGGATGGATGTTCTTTGTCGCTTCAATAGCGTTAGCTGGGATCCCGCCATTAAGCGGATTTGTTGGAAAAGTATTATTAGTACAAGGTGGATTGGAAGCAGAACATTATGTATTTGTTGGTGTCATGCTATTCTCTAGCTTACTTGTCCTCTACTCTGTAATGAAGATCTTTATGAATTGCTTCTTCAAAGCAGAAGTACTCTCTGAAAAAGAAGAAAAAGGATCAACAAAAGGGCTAGTATACCCAGCTGTCATCTTACTTGCTATTTCTGCATTCCTTGGTTTAGGTGCAGAAGTTATCTACCCATATGTCTGGCAGGCAGCAGAAACACTAATGGATCCGTCCATTTATATCCAAGCAGTATTAAAGGAGTAGTTTCTAATGGCTTTTCAAATTCTTATTAATATCATTATTGCGGCTACCTGGATGTTTTTAAAAAATGAGTGGAGTTTCCCTTCATTCTTTGTAGGTTACTTTTGGGGCCTTGTTATCATTTTTGCTATGAGGCGATTTATTCCTGGCCGCTTTTACTTTGAACGAATTATGGCAGCAGCCAAATTACTGTTTCTTTTCTTAAGAGAGCTTTTACTGGCTAATGTTCAGGTTATTCGTGATATCCTTCGACCAAAGCTGAAAATTGAACCGGGGATATTCGCAATGCCAACTGAATTAAAGAGCGAGTGGGAAATCACCTTACTTTCTCTGCTCATAAGTCTCACACCTGGAACTCTTGTAATGGATATCTCGGATGATAATAAAACGTTATATATTCATGCAATGAATATTCCCGATGTAGATCAAGCAATTTCAGAGATAAAGAATACCTTTGAAAAAGCCATTTTGGAGGTGACAAGAAATGTTTGAGTTTGAGAATGCATTAGAGGCACTTCTAACTGTCAGTTTGCTTATCTTATCCATTTCTTCCTTAGGGCTTGTTTACCGTGTCATAAAAGGACCTTCTATCCCGGATAGAGTCATGGCTTTAGACTCTATCGGAATAAACTTAATCGCTATTACTGCCATTATTTCGATTATGCTGAAAACAGATGCGTTTTTAGAGGTAATTCTTCTTATCGGAGTTATTGCTTTTGTTGGAACTGTTGCATTTTCTAAGTTTTTACAGAAGGGGGAGATAATCGAATATGACAGAAACAATTAGTATTTTTATTGGTATTATCGTCTTGTTGGGTTCTCTTCTCAGCCTTGTAACAACTATTGGATTACTTCGGTTACCTGATGTCTACTGCCGAAGTCATGCTGCATCAAAAAGTGCCACACTTGGTGTCTTGTTTGTGCTAATCGCAACTCTTCTCTACTTTTGGGTTGCAGACAACTATTTTAGCGCTCGACTTGTGCTTGGAATTGTCTTTGTGTTCATCACAGCTCCTGTAGCAGGTCATTTAATAACTAGAGCTGCTTATTATACAGACGTACCTTTATGGGAAAAATCGATTCAGGATGATTTAAAAACAAAAGAAAAACCGAGAACAGTAAAAGAAATGAAAAACAGCTAATGGCTTACCTGCCCTTAGCTGTTTTTTCAAATTTTTATCGCGCTGTTTAATGGTTGAAACAGCCTTTTATAAAGACGCTTTGAGGATTGCTACAACATCATCATAGGATAAGGACTTAAAGTTTCCTACAGCTCCTCTTGACATTACATGCTCCGCCATCTTCTCGATATTGGAATCATCTATGTTATAGTCCGCTAAACGCTCCGGTGCCCCCAAGCTGGACCAGAACTCACGTAGCCTTCTGATACCCTCCAAGGCTACATCGCGGTCTTCCATGCCATTATCCTGCACCCCAAATACTCGGACTGCCAATTGCTTAAATCGCTCAACATTAGTATCCAATGCATGCTCCATCCAGTTAGGAAACAGAATTGCTAGTCCGCCTGCATGTGGAATGTCATAAATTGCAGAAACGGCATGCTCGATACCATGTGATGCCCAGTCGCCCCGGTAACCCATCTGCAACATTCCATTCAAAGCAATGGTTCCATTGTAGAGAATCGTTTCCCTGTGTTCATAACTCTCCAAGTCCTCTAATAATTTTGGTGCTGTTTCCATCACCGTAATTAAAACAGACTCACACATTCTGTCTTGTAAAGGAGCGTTCGTCGGTTGATGAAAATACTGTTCGAAAACATGGGACATCATATCGACGATTCCATACACTGTATGATCACGAGGAACGGTAAATGTATTTTTCGGATCAAGAATCGAAAACTGCGGGAACGTTACAGGACTGCCCCAGCCATACTTTTCTTTCGTTTCCCAGTTGGTAATAACGGAGCCGGAGTTCATTTCCGATCCTGTTGCAGCTAAAGTTAAAACCGTCCCAAATGGAATGGCTTCTGTAGCAATATGCTTTCGGAGAACAATATCCCACACATCTCCTTCATACTTTGCACCAGCTGCTATCGCCTTCGTACAATCTATAACACTTCCCCCACCGACTGCAAGGATAAAGTCAATTTGGTTTTCGCGGCACAGTTCCACACCTTTTTGCACTGTGGAAAGGCGAGGATTAGGTTCCACCCCTGCAAGCTCTGTTACTCTTGCTTCTGCTTTATGTAAAACCTCTACAACCTCTGCATAAAGACCGCTTTTTTTGATACTGCCACCACCATATACTAACAGGACATTTTTACCATATCCCTCAAGTTCCTGTGTTAAGCTTGAAAGCTGATTTTCCCCAAAGATTAACTTAGTCGGATTATAAAATGTAAAATTTTCCATTAATTAACCCCTCCTTTTTCACTGATTATGAATGAATTCTAAGCTTCATGCAAAGAATTAGCTTATGAATTTGAATTCATGATTGAGAACTATCCATAGCATTTAACATTTTTATTCTTATTATGAATATTATTTGCAAACTGACAAACCATATAAGGGAAGCACTTATATTCTCAAGGAGGGAATGTTATGAGCACAATTCAACGTATTGCTTTAGTACTAACAATAATCGGGGCAATAAACTGGGGCTTAATTGGATTCTTCCAATTTGACTTAGTTGCAGCGATTTTTGGTGGACAAAGTTCAGCACTATCCCGCATTATCTACGGACTTGTAGGTATTGCCGGACTAATCAACCTTGGTCTTCTGTTTGTACCTTCTGAACAACAAGAAAGAGAAGTAGAGCCAAGAACTACACGTTAATATAATTGGTACTAAACCGCCTCATCTGATGGGATAGGCGGTTTTTTATGTTGAATGTATAAAACCCATTAATGATTTGGGAGAAAGCGTAGCGTACGCGCCAGGGCAGGACCATCCTCCTTTAACTCCAATCATCAGATGGGGGTTCATTAAAACCACACTGATCTTAAAAGAAACCTAATTTAGTCATAAAAAAAGACACCTACATGAATAGATGCCTGACAGTCCTGTGATTATTTTTTAATTAGATCTTCACGGTTGGATTGCTCAATCCACTCTTCTAATTTGTCTTTAAGCGTGTTGAAACCTTGTGTAGATTCTGTGTGTTGTTTTACAACAGTTGCTTGACGCTTTTTAGGCTTTCTTGGTGCAGCTGCAGGAGCTTCTGCCGGAGCCTCTTGTGTAGCTTTGATAGACAAGCTGATTTTGTTGGACTTTTCATCAACAGAAAGTACCTTCACTTGTACTTCATCGCCCAATTTTAAATGTTCGTTAACATCTTTCACATAACCGTGAGTTATTTCGGAAATATGAACAAGACCTTGAGTTTCTTCGTCAAGCGCTACGAACGCTCCGTATGGTTGAATACCTGTTACTTTCCCTGTTAATACACTACCTAATTCAAATTTATCAGACATGAAAACACTCCTAAATATTTTAGTTTTTATACACATTGAACGCAATTTAAAATTATACCACACTTTATATACTTTTTCAAAAGATACTTTTCTTCACTGTTTTATTATTCGTGTATTGCCGCAGATATATGCCAATACAATGAAATTAAAAGACTAAAATATCAAAAAATGTTCAAACTTTCATTAAGTAAAGAATGCTATGATTAAATTATAAATACGAGAAGTCAAAGGGGCGGTTAGAATGAAGAACATTGGAGAAAACATACGTTTATATCGGGAGCAAGCAAAGCTTACCACCAATGAACTGGCAATTAAATTGCGTGTTGGATCTGCTACCATCGAAAAGTATGAAAGTGGTCAACAGGTTCCTGATGTACAAACAGTCTTGAAAATATCCACAGTACTTGATATTCCTGCTTCAGAACTTTTAGAATCTGTTACACCAACCAATAATCAAGGAATTGATTATGAATTAGAACAATTAATTCAAGAAGTCGGAATTAAGAGGTCAAAATTAATTCTTCGTAAAGCAAAAGAATTTACAGATGAGGACATATTAAATGTCATGCAGCTGTTGTATGAAAAAAAATACAAAACAGAATAAAAAATACAAGAAATAATGGTTTATTTTAAAAAAGTTTGGGGAATGATACTATTATCAAGGCTTTCTAGTATTCCCCCTTTTGTAAGGGCCAAACCCAATGGGTTTGGCCCTCTTTTTTTCAGTTGGTTTTTCATTAGATAATCTCGATCCAGGGGAGGGATCTGAAAGCGCCCCTTTTCTCCTACCCCTGATCAAGTAAAACCAGTTACTGATAGCTCTTCACAAACCGTTCCATACGTTTTATTGCTTCTTGAAGCTGCTCCATGGAGGAGGCGTAGGAGCAACGGATAAAGCCTTCACCACTTTTTCCGAACACATCGCCTGGTACAACTGCCACTTTTTCCTCCATTAATAGCTTTTCCGCAAATTCTTGAGAACTTAGTCCTGTTTGCTGCACAGAAGGAAAGGCATAGAAGGCTCCCCCAGGAAGGTGACATGGTAATCCTAATTCATTTAAGGAAGCCACAAAATAATTTCTTCTTCTTCGATAACTTTTTTTCATTTCCTCCAAATCATCCCGTCCATTTTTCAAAGCTTCTATTGCGCCATGTTGAGCCATAGTGGAGGCACACATCATTGTATATTGATGTATTTTTAATATCGCTTCCATAATGTCTTCAGGTCCTGCCACGAACCCTAATCGCCACCCTGTCATTGCAAAACCTTTGGAGAAACCGGATATCAGAATTGTTCTCTCTTTCATTTCAGGTAAAGTAGCAAAACTTGTATAGTTTTGATCAAAGCAAAGCTCTGCATATATTTCGTCGGATAGCACAAGTAGATCATATTTTTCAACAAGATGGCTGATCTGAAGTAGCTGATTTTTCGTTAACATTGTTCCAGTAGGGTTATTAGGAAAACATAGAAGAATAGCTTTGGTTTTCTCTGTTATAGCCTCTTCTAATTTTGCCATATCAACTGTAAAACCATTAAGAGAATCTGCACCGACCAAAACAGCCTTTCCTCCAGTTAGTTCTACTAGTGGAGCATAAGAAACAAAGCTTGGTTCTATTACTATCACTTCATCTCCCGGATCTACTATGGTACGAATGGCAATATCTAACGCTTGACTTGCTCCTACAGTGACAATAATTTCTTTTTCTGCCTGATATGATACTTCAAATTGTTGTCGCAGATAATAACTAATTTCTTTTCGAAGTTCTATTAAACCTGCATTAGCAGTATAAGAGGTGTGACCATTCTTTAAGGAGGTAATACAAGCTTCCCTCACACCCCATGATGTAACAAAGTCCGGTTCCCCTACACCTAATGAAATAACACCTTCCATACTTGCAGCTACATCAAAAAAACGCCGTATACCAGATGGTTGAAGGTTTTGTACATGGTTAGCTATTCTACTTTTCATGGAGACACCACAATCCGCCGATCATCTTCTCCTTGATCAAAGATGGTCCCGTCATGCTTGTATTTTTTCATAATAAAATGGGTGGTAGTAGAAATAACCGAATCTAGTGTGGCGAGTCTTTCCGAAACGAAATTTGCTACCTGTGTCAAGGATCTGCCTTCCACCACAACGGATAAATCATAAGCACCAGACATTAAGTACACAGACTTCACTTCAGAGAAACGATAAATATTTTTTGCAATTTCGTCAAACCCTACATCTCGTTTTGGCGTTACTTTTACGTCAATCATGGCAGTAACACCTTCAAAGTTATCCACTTTTCGCCAATCTATTATTGCACCATATTCCACTATAATTTTCTCTGTCTCTAATTTACGGAGTGTTTCCGCCGTTTCCTCTACAGTCAGGTTAACCATTTTAGCCAGTACTTCTTCTGCTATTCTTCCGTTATCCTCTATTATCTGAAGCATGTCCAATTCTCTTTCTGATAGTTGCATATTATTCCACTCCTTTTAATAAGGCTGCTTCCGCATTGATTGTTGATTTTATGTAAGTTGGTACCACCCGTTACAATTGTTGCTGTAGTGCTCATTTCCTTTTAAATTTCAAATTCACACTTCATTTTGTATTGATAGGCCAATCAAAAATCCAAAAGCCGATTTTTTTACGGGCTTACAGCAGCAATCTTTACGAAAAGAGCCTTTAATAAACGTTGTACCATTATAACAAAATTCTGACCACTGTTGTTGCTGTAGCCTTATTGTTTACTATTTCAAAATTTTAAGGTTTGAAAAAATGAAGTGAGGTTAAAATACCTATATAAAATCAGATGGGGTGTTGGATTAGATGAAAAGCAATCACTTTACAGCAAACATAAACGGAGTTAACGTTTTCTACGAATTCCACCATGACTCCACATCAGGCATTTCAACAAAACCGACCCTTGTCATGATTCATGGATTTCTTTCTTCCTCTTTTAGCTTTAGAAGGCTCATCCCATTATTAACAAAGGAGTATACTATTCTTGCTATTGATTTACCGCCGTTCGGCAAAAGCGAAAAATCAAAGAAATTTGTCTATTCGTATGAAAACCTTGCACGAGTTGTCATCCTGCTATTAGAAAAACTTTTTATTAAGAGAACAGTACTGATTGGCCACTCCATGGGAGGGCAAATTGCTTTAAATGTTAGCAATCAAAAGCCCGAACTTGTTGAGAAGGTCGTTTTGTTGTGCAGTTCAGGCTATTTAAAGAGGTTGCCAAACTCGATAGTTTTCTCCTCTAAAATCCCCTATTTTTATCTCTATTTAAAATATTGGCTTGCTAGAAAAGGGCCGATCCAAAACTTATTAAATGTCGTTTACGATCATTCACTGATTGATGACGAAATGATAGAAGGATATGTACAACCTTTTTATGATGATCAGATCTTTCATGCATTAACAAGAATGATCCGGGACCGTGAGGGAGACTTAGCACAAGAAATCTTAAAAAAAATCGAGACGCCAAGCCTATTAATTTGGGGGGAAGAGGACAAGGTGGTACCCTTAGAAGTAGGAAAACGATTGAACAGAGATTTACCAAACTCTAACCTAATCACCTACAAAAAAACAGGACACCTTTTACCAGAAGAAAAACCCCTCCACGTCTGCGACAACATAATCAATTTTATTTAGAAAAGCGGAAGCGGCTCGTTCAGCTCCGACAAGCATAAGGCAGTTCACGCAAGAGGTCGCTCTTTGACCTCTGGAGGGAAATGACTTATGACTCGAGGAGCTAGCCGCTGCAGCTGGACACAGAAAAGCACAAGCGGCTCGTTCAGCTCCATTTTTTTGAACAAAAAAAGAGAGAAGCACCATGCTTTTCTCTGATTGTAACTCTTATTCCCAAAACCTCTTTATATAGAGCAGGAAGAGTCCTCATTTTTGATAGTCAGTAGCTCTGCCGCTTTTTCTTTACATTGTGCCAGAGGGATAATTTCTTCAAAGGAAAATTCATAGATAGCTTGAATTTTCTGAGCTAACTTATTTATATCATCCAATTCATGTACAGCCTGAACAACATCAACACATTCTGTATCGTATGCTTCCAACCCATACCCTAATGGATCCCATTGTAAGAGGTTCTCCATTAGTCTGACATTGATGCTCTGTTGTAATTTCATATATATTCACCTTACTTTCTAGTTCCATACTAATGTGTATAGTATACCTGTTTTCCGCTAGAATGTTGAGTTTTTCAACTTCTATTATATTAACCAAACATTGAGTCTTTTTATTTGAATATATTGTAGCAAGGGGGTAAAGACAATGACCAAATATAATTTTAATGAACTTATCAAAAGAACCGGTACATCTAGTGTGAAATGGGATGAAACCAAACGATTCTTCGGTAGTGGGGATGTACTTCCTATGTGGGTGGCAGATATGGACTTTTCTGCTCCGAAAGAAGTAAATGAAGCAATAAAAGAAAAAGCGGAGCATGGAGTGTATGGTTACACTTCTGTACCATCTTCAAATGATGAGGCAATACAAGAATGGTTGATGAAGAGGCATCAGTGGAAAGTAGATACAACTTGGTTTTCCTATATATCAGGAGTGGTTCCAGCTTTAAGCGCAACGATTCAAGCTCTGTCAGAACCTGATGACAAAATTGCGCTGTTTTCCCCTGTTTATTATCCCTTTTACGACATGATTAATTGGAATGACAGAAAACTCGTAAACTGTTCTCTAGTTATGGAAAATGGTCGCTATCAGATGGATTTAGCTCATTTTGAAAGTGTACTTGATGAAAATGTTAAGCTGTTCCTTTTATGCAATCCCCATAACCCTGGAGGGACCGTTTGGACAAAAGAAGAATTAAAAAGCCTTGGCGAGATTTGCTTAAAACATAATATTACCGTTGTAGCTGATGAAATACACGGCGATCTTGTTTTTAGAGACCATCATTACACACCCTTTGCTTCTATTTCTGAAGAGTTTGCACAAAACAGCATTACCTGTATTGCACCAACAAAAACCTTTAATATAGCTGGGTTACAGGCTGCAACAATGATTATCCCCAATTCTACGCTTCGAGAAAAAATTAACCTTTATCAAATGAAACAGGGTCATTTTACCCTTAATATATTCGGCATCGTTGGCATGGAAGCAGCCTATCGTTTTGGAGAGAATTGGCTTAATCAAGTTCTTGACTATATAGAAGAAAACATGGATACAGCTATTTCCTTTATTAAAAAAGAGCTTCCATCGCTAAAAGCAACAAAGCCTCAAGGCAGCTATTTGCTTTGGATTGATTGCAGAGAACTGGGGTTGGGTGACGATGAACTTAAAAGATTCCTATTGCACAAAGGAAAGCTGGCACTCGACTTTGGAAAAAAGTTTGGCCCAGAAGGAGAGGGCTTTGTGAGAATGAACGTAGCATGCCCAAGAGACACCCTATTAGAAGGCTTAAAACGCTTGAAAGTTGCACTTGGATAAGGACAATTAATAGCGATTAGGAACAAAGATGGGTTATGCTTTTTTTCGCACAACCCATTTTTTACACTTTATATAAATGCTCTGTGTTATTTAGTGAAACTAGCATATGCTTATCGCCCATTTTTCTTAACAAATGCATACCCGTATCACCTGTATTAAAGCTGACATTTGCTGTCACTGGCAATTGAAGAAATGCTTTTAAAAGATTAGAAGTCATCCCACCGTGAGATACAATCGCTATTCTTGCAACAGCGTAGCTTTCTGCTAAAATTTTCGAAAACACTATTTCTGCTCTCATCCGGAACTCCAGTTCAGACTCCCCATTTTGTACTCTTTCATGAGGCTTCCTTCCACCAGGTGGAATAGGATATTTTGTAGCTGCAACTTCCCTAGGCAACCCAGCTAATACCCCGTTATTATATTCCATCAGGTTAGGTTCCTTAATTAACATGCATCCAACTTTATCTGCCAGAATGGTTGCCGTTTCCGATGCCCTTTTAAGCGTACTCGTCCAAATGATGTCAGGAGGACAATATTCATTCAATCGACACGCTAACCTCTCTGCTTGTTCTCTACCAAGATCTGTAAGTGGGTAGTCTGCTCTTCCTTCATGTACATTTATGAGGTCTGCTTCCGACTGCCCGTGCCGAATTAGTAGTATCTCCAAAGTTGCAACCCCCTTTATATCTATAAATTTTAAATTATCGCAAAAGTATGAACTATGTCAATAAGATTACGAATATTTCTTTAATAATACATTAGTAAATATTGCAAATTTTCTATTTTCATACTTTACTCTTAAGATAGGTAGTCCTTAAACTATCATAAAAGAGGAGTGTGAAATTTTAACTCCCTGTTGCTTTATAGCTACCTTTGCTCTCGAATATCTATCTGCTAGGTTCCTCTGTTAAACTAAAAAGACCATTTCGTTAGAGAAGTGGTCTGCTGATTTGCTATGCTTTTTTTACTCCTACTACTTCAAAGTAGTGCACTTTTATTATTCTTCTTCCTCTACTGGTTCTTCAACTGCTTCTTTCTTTTCCGCCACCTCTTTTGAGATAACGCCGCACGCGATTCTTTCACCAGATTCTCCTGTCGGTTGAGTCATTCCATCATCTGGCTCCTCTGTAATAATAAGTGCTGTACCGTCCTTGCCAAATAGCGAGGTTTTTCCGTCTTTTAAAGTGGCAGCAGGGGCCATTAATTCTGCGATGACTGTCCCGTCATCTTCTACAATAATGTTGGGAAGATCACCAACATGGGCACCTTCTGGATGCATAAGCCCGTGTTCCTTGTCATCAGGGTTAAAGTGGTTTCCTGCGCTCTTAAAATCCGGTGCATCGCATAAGCCTGTTTCATGAATATGTATTCCGTGCTCACCCGGCGGCAAACCTTCTAGATTAAGCTCAATCTTAACCCCATCTGGACCCTCAGAGACCTTTGCAACTCCTAAGCTATCACTTGTTGCATTAAATATCTCAACATCTAAAGATTTTATCTCCTCCTCCATACAACCGTTTAACACAGTTAATGAAAGTAAACTAAAACATAAGATTGATTTACGCATACGTTCTCCTCCATCCATCTTAACCTTTTTTCTAAGTCTTTCCTTTTTTGAGGAAAACTATTAATGTTAGGAGATAAATTATTAGATCAGGTAGGAATTTGTTAAAGCGGGACAGACAATATTATAAAAGGCGGTGCGATACGCCGCTGAAGATTTCCGCAAAAGGCTACGCGGCTCCAATCTTTAGCTAGATTTACACTATTATCAACACTACTCATTAACAACGCCATATAAAAAAGAGGAAAACCTTATTACGGCTTTCCTCTTTTGGTATATAGACTACTCTTTTATAATATTATCCCGCTTTAAACGCTCTTCAAGTTCCTTCGCTTTTTCTGACTCTTTATTAGAAATTTTTACGATCAATCTAAAGAAGAAGATGGCAGCCACAAAAAAAATGGCAAAGGTGATACCTGCAGGAATATATTCTGTTTTATCTTCGGGAAAATAGAGAAACAATTGTAATGCATAGGCTTGAAGCAAGTTGGTTACACAACCTTTCGTTTAATAAAGCCTGTAAATATTAAAGCATCTTTATTTTATCACCTTCATGCTTTCAATGACAATGTCTTCGGTTGGCTTAGCAGAAGTTTCCTCTACTTCTACCTGTGCAATGGCGTTAACCACATCCATACCTTCAACTACTTGTCCAAAAACAGTATGTTTGTTATCAAGCCATGGAGTTCCACCATGTTCTTTATACTGATTAATTGTTTCTTCTGGAAAACCCGCATCTTCCATTTGAGCAATCATATCTTCAGTTACTTCTGGAGCTTGGACAATAAAAAATTGGCTCCCGTTTGTAGTTGGACCTGAGTTGGCCATTGAAAGAGCTCCGTTACGGTGAGGATGATTCTCAGAAAATTCATCTTCAAAGGGCTCTCCCCAGATACTCTCTCCACCCATTCCAGTTCCTTGGGGATCACCGGTCTGAATCATAAAGTCCTCAATAACACGATGAAAAATGATTCCATCATAATAACCATTTGCTGCATGTGTCACAAAATTCTCCACTGCCTTTGGTGCAGCATCCGGGTATAGCTCGACAACGATTTTCCCTTTAGAAGTGGTGATTTCCACTTCGTCATCCTCAATTTTGTATTTATAGCTCCCACCTTCCCCATTAGTTTCTTCAGTATTATCTTTGTTGCTTGTACATTGGACTAATAATACTGCTACAATAAGTAGTAATAGAACAAGTAATGCGAACATCCTTTTTTTCTTCATCTGGTCTTCACACTCCATAATATATTCTTTATAGAAGATATTACTAGAAATGAATAAAAAAATCATCATATATTAACAGAAAGGGGTCTAAGGATGGAGGATATTCAATTAGGCAGTACCGTAACAGGTATTTATAAAACAGGAAAATATATCGGGGAAATAACAGACATAAGGCCGATGCATTATTTAATTAGAGTAAAAGCAGTATTAAAGCATCCACAACAAGGCGATTTGCACGCACCAAAGGAAGTTGATGTGCCTTTATTTCATGAGCGACGTGCACTCGCTTTTCGTGAGCAAACAAATATCCCCAAAAATATGGTCAAGCTTTACGAGGGAGAAATAATAGATTACAAAGAATCTTTAAAAATTTCATTAGAAAACGCGAAAGAAACGTTAGAAAATGATTCGAGTACATGGGCAAAGAAATGCTTGGAAAATCTAGCTGTATTAGAAAAAGAATATAAACTTTAAAGTACAAAAGCCAAATCACCTATGGAGTGATTTGGCTTTTATAATGCAAATTTATTTAATATTTTTGATAAATCGATTCGATCTCCTATTGTGGTTGGTTTTGGTCTAGCTAAATAGCTTTTATCCTTCTCCACTAGCTGAAAAATATTATAGGTAGTAAGTGCATCGTCTAAGGCTCGATGATGTTTCCCTGTTCCCTCTTTTCCATATTCCTGAACAGCTTTCCAAAGACCGGTTTGATTTTGATCACCAAAGAACCGTTTATATTCCAACGACAGATCCACTTGTTTGCACGGTAGCGGAAACGATAACCCATGGTAGTTACAGTTATTTCTCAAAACCTTCATATCCATGTTCCCCCACGTAATGACCGTTCCTCTTTCATGGGCTTGAAATGATTCTAATAAATGAATCAGCTCAAAAAAGCTCACTCCCTCATCTACTACTTTTTGACTAATATTTAAAAAAGACTTACAGCGGTTAGTCAATATCGGGAAGGCCTTTGGTTGTATATAAGCGGAATATTGCTTTATTATTTTGTCATTCTCCACAGCAACAATCCCTGCTTCAATTATTTCTGGAAAGAAATTTTTGGGGTAATGTTTATTCTCAGGCATCGTAAACTCAAAGTCGATAAATAAAAATATTGGAGGAAAATTCATCCTACACCCTCCCTTCTCTTAATTTTCAGAATTTTTTATACTTTATTATATCACGACAAGATATGTTTTAAGCACTAAATTAATACACTTTTCAAAAAAAATAGCCTAATTCTCTGCTATATGTTGATTTTTTTCGTTAATCAGGTATTATTTAGTTATACGAAATATTTAATATCCGAAATTTCTAAAGAAGGTGAGTATAATTTCAACTTCAGGACGGAATATGTTCATTATGTGGTTTGCGAACTTTTTCGTTGCTGCGAGTGCTACTATGATCCTCCCTTTTCTATCTTTATTCATTGAAACGTTCGGAGATTACTCCGATTCTTATGTACAACGCTGGTCAGGTTTTATTTTTGGAATCACTTTCTTAACGGCGTTCTTCGTTTCTCCAATATGGGGACGAATAGGGGATAAGTATGGCTTTAAACCAATACTAATACTTACTGGTTCAGGAATTGCGACTAGTATCCTATTGATGAGTTTTGTTGATAGCGTTCATGGGCTTTTTGTCTTACGTATCTTCATGGGTTTTGCAACTGGGTTTATTCCTACCTCCATGGCTTTAATCTCTGCACAAACGTCCAAAGAAATAGCTGGCAAGACACTCGGAACTCTTCAAACAGGAACCGTTTCTGGAGGATTATTAGGTCCATTAATAGGAGGCATGTTAGCAGACTCCTTTGGCTTTACCTATACCTTTTTTATTACAGCCGGAATTATATACTTAGCTGTGATACTCGTAGCATTCGGCATCAATGAGAATAGGGACAAACAATTAGATTCAAAAGAAAAGCAATATACTCGTAAAGAAGTAGTATCCTATATATTACACAAACCGATTCTATTAAAGATTATGATTCTATCATTATTGATCCAGGCCGCCAACTTTAGCATTCAGCCGCTTCTAGCACTCTATGTCGGGGAATTAACTGGCGCAGGCAACATCGCCTTACTTGCTGGATTTGCCTTTTCAGCAACAGGCTTCGGAAATTTACTTGCGGCTCGTAACTGGGGAAAGCTTGGGGATAAGATAGGTCATGAAAAAGTGATTGTGATTCTGATGTTTTCAAGCTCCTTGCTTTTCATTCCGCAAGCTCTTGCCACTTCATTGTGGCAGCTTGTATTGTTCCGTTTTCTATTCGGAATGGTTGTCGGAGGATTGATCCCTTGCATGACAGCCTATATTCGTACCGCTGCCCCTTTATCGATGCAGGGTGAGGTTCTTGGATACAATGTTAGCTTCCGCTTTTTAGGCAATGTGATCGGTCCAGCTATGGGGGGAATTATTTCTAGTTTTTATGGGATAACTTCCGTATTCTATGTAACTAGCTTTATCCTTTTATGTTCGGGGATTATTCTTCTTTATAGCATTACCCATCCAGAGAGAGCGGAGAAAACAGTGGAATCATAATCATAAGGTGAAAAAAAAGAGTAATTAAGTGGGTTTTCCCGCTTAATTGCTCTTTTTTTATAGACAGTTACAAATAACACATAGTAACTTGGTGCTGGTAAGAGTCCCTGTTCCTTTCCGTTCCACAGGGTGGGAGGACTTAATAGCCGAGCCCTTTTTACTCAATGTTTATGAGAGTTTTCACTCGACTCAAAATAGGTTGGGTTCCGTTGAAACTCCCTGCTCCATTCCGTTTCAGGTGCTCGCTTTCCGCGGGGCGGTGCGGGAGCCTCCTCGGCTTTGCCTGCGGGGTCTCCCGTCTACCGCTATCTCCCGCCGGAGTCGATCACCTGCCACTTCATTCCACATGGTAGATCACTTTATAGTAAGTAATTCAGTTTTGGAGTACAAAACAAGAAAAATAATACTTTTAACATACGAATTCATAGACATATTTAGTATGCTATTTTTTGTTGATATAATAACGATTGATTCATTTTTAATGGTTTCTCACGTTAATTCCCATGCCTTTTCAAAACACTGAAATAAATATTATATTATTCTTGTGATTTATGTAGCGAATTCACTTGCGGAATGGTAGCAAAAAACCATAACGGATTTTATCCATTATGGTTAATTCATTCTCTTATAGGGATTAAAATCCATAGCAAGTTCACTGTTTGAAAAGTGACTCTTTCTTCAACTAAAGCTCCCTTTACTTTAAGTACAATATTTCACAATTCTTCATTTATGAAATTTTCTTTACCACCAGCTTTAATAATAATTCTGCGGTCATCGAAATTCCACTTAGTAAACCAGACAGTTAATTTTTCATCAATCTCGACTAACTCAACGTATTTTTCTAATCCAAACGGATAGCTTACAGTAACTCTTTCAAGTTCTTGATTCATTATTGAACCGAATATTACAGAATAATTTCTTTCTGGAAGTGATATATACTCTGATGAAAATCCATTTTTAAATTCACCAATCATTCTAATATCGCCTAAATGCTGTTCCCACTTCCAGCCATACCTATCTTCATTTACTAATCCAAACCTTATTCCATTCATCTCTTTTAACTTGTATATCACAACTGAATCATTCTTATTGATATTTATTATTTGATGATGTAATACTTCAGCACCTTCTATACCTACCTCTTTCATTGCTTCTTCAATGTTGTTCGGTCGGTCAACAATTGTATATAAAAAAACTACAAAGAATAATGCCATAATTAACAAACTAATAAGTATTACTCTTTTTTTCATCAGCTACCTCCCAGCTTGTAATGTTTAACAGCCCGTTAAAGAAAAAGCGGTCCTGCCTTATTACAGAAACGCTCCTCGTTAGTGAAAAAGTATGATAATGCTAAATAATACTTTCTCGACTGAAATCAATTAAATCAGGGTCTAAATCTTCGAGCTTATCTTCAAAGCTACTCCATCCATTTTCTTCAATAAACAGAGCTTCTTGTGAAGTAATCGGTATAAGCCAAGTCATCACAATAGTCAACTCTTCATTCACTTGATAAGAGTGAAAGTCATCTGGAAAATAAACTGGCATTGTTGAGTAAAGAGCTTCTAATTTTGAGTTGGTAGACAAAGCCCCATAAGGTCCAATAACATCTCCCCTTAAAAGAGCACGATTTTTTTGAAGTAACATTTTCCCAACTTGTTGTAATATAGCTGGTATATTTATATCTCCCATACTTGAGTCAGAAACAAATATAAGTTCCTGATGTATTTCTTTTTCGTTCATATACGATTGCAATGGATATTTACTCAAACCTAATGTTGAGTATGTTACAGTGCACTCAAAAGGTCCATTACCATATTTGATAACTTGAAATGGGAGTTCCTCGTCATTTGCGTTTTTAGACCATCCGTATTTAATTTCACCTAAGTAATCCTCTAAGAACTTTATGAATTTATCCATATTTCCTCCCGAAGCTTTTTAAATACAGTCATTACCAATTAAACGTTCTTCTTCAACAATCCTGCATCGGTAGCACAAAATGACTAAACAAACGCTACCCGTTAGCACAACAACGATTTAGTCATTAAACATTTGTTCAATATTGTTTAGTTCTATCTTTTCTTCTTCTGTACGATAATCGTCATATTCGTTTTCAACAGTAATTCTTAACAGTCCATTCTGAAAGAAAGATAACAATCTACATGCTTCATTAACCATTTTAGGTTTATATTTTTTTAAGATTTCTCTCTTACTATCAAATTCGTTTTTATCCCATTTTTCTTTTTGTTGTAGTTTAGGAAGACTATCAATCCCAGTAACATAATTAAACCCTAAATATCGAAGAAATGAATATCCTTTACAATAATCGTCGTAAACCTGCTCTAAAACCTCTACTAAATCACCTTTTTCATAAATTATATTTTCTAATAGTGAAACAATCCTCATTTGTTCAAACTCACCAAATGGAATTTTAACTTCAATAACTTTCTCTAATTCGTTTTTAATGTGCCTATCTCTATAATTCAAATCAAGTAGGTTGAAGTAGAAGTCATCACCATAAACCTTTTCAATTTCAGGTGTATTATAAAGCCATTCTTCGAATTCTGAAACGCTAATTAACCCTTTATAAATTTTATAAAACTGCTTTTGAATGTCCTTTTCAATGCTCACTCGTTTACTTCAACTCCTAACCTCTGACTTCACTTATTCAACTCTTCTGCACCTATTACTTAATACCAATTATTTCAAATATCAGACATTTACTCAAGATATATTTCCATAAAAAAGAAGCTTATCTTGTTGCAGATAAGCCCCCGTTAGTTGAAGAAGAACTTTTTAATCAATACTATCAAAATCATAATCATCAAGCTGAGTTTTATAAAATTCATCACAACTCTCTTCAGTTGGAAGTACTCCGTTTTCATCAGGCAAAAGAACTCTCAACACGTCCCGTCCCATTTCTCTATAAGGTTTAAATGCCACTTTAAAGCCTTCTATTATGTCAGAGTATTCTTTGCCTTCCTCAAACCTTCTTCCACTGCCTATGTCCTCAGTTAAGGTAAAGAAAATACCATTTGCAACTTCAGGGTCTATATTAAGCACTATTTGAAAATCCATATGATTAAAGTTTTCTTGAACTCCGTGAGTATGATAATTAGCGTGAATTTCATCGTATTCTTTTGCGTAAATTGCATCCATATACCATCCATATTCTTCTAACATTTGTTTTTCCCATTGTTCATTTTCCAAGAGAGTTCCCTCCAATGTATTTTCTTCATTATAACAATCCTTATTGAACTAACCTGCTTCGTTAGTTGAATAAGCTCTGTTTAAAGAATAACATTTTTACAGAATAATCTTATAAAAAGTGACATCTACGAAATTCCTGCGATTTTAACAGTGAATATATCAACGAATACATAATAAAATAGCAGTCCTTTTTGGACTGCTATTTTATTATGTACTCCAAAACTGAACTACTTAAAGTTAATGACTTTTATTTATTTCCATGCCCCAGATAGGACTACTCAGAAACTAAGAAAGGTGGTTCAGATGATGTTGTGTTCTCTTATCAAAGTAGATTGACACCACTTAAAGTTATAAGTGCCTTATAAAATCTCTTAAAAAGTCTTTCTTAAACACCATCTAGTTCTAGTGCTCCCAGCTGTGGATTGGAACGAAAGGCGGAGACTCCTGCGGGAGGTAGTGCTTAGGGTAGACCCCGCAGGCGCTAGCCGAGGAGGCTTCCCAAGCACCCCGCGGACGCGAAGCCTTTCGTGGAGAGAAACAGCGGTCTATAAAGGAATCCTTAAATATCCAGACTCTTTCAAGAGCATACTTTAATTCCCCATTCCCCCTCGCTGTTGTTCGCAACGAAAGCCGTAGAATTTTTATTTTTCTTGGTGTGAAGTTTTATATGTGAGGGGATTCGCAGTGTTTACGTTTGTTACCGCTTCTTTAAGATGGCCATCGTGCAACGGGATACACAGATAAGTGCTTCGTTTTCATCAACAATCTTAATGTCCCATACCATGGTAGTTTTACCTTTATGCAATACTGTCCCAATGGCTGTAACCACCCCATCTTTTTTCCCTTTTAAGTGGTTGGCATTAATTTCAAGACCGACACAAATCTCTGTTTCTTTATCAATAAGATTAAATGTCCCAATACTTGCAACGGTTTCGGCTAACGCTACCGATGCGCCACCATGTAGCAATCCAAAGGGTTGGTGTGTTCGCTTGTCAACCGGCATTGTTGCTATTGCTCTTTCTTCTGATAGTTCCACTATTTCGATTCCTAATAGTTCAATTAGTGTATTGTTAAGCTCCACCTTTTTTCTCCTCCTTTTTATTATTGGCTGTTTTCGCATTGATTGTTGCTTTTACGTATGTTTGTACAACACGTAACCATCGTTGCTGTCGTGCTCTTTTCCTTTTTAACTTAAAGAGCTACCTCTTAATTTAATGTGAATTGGGCAGTAAAAAATCCATTAGCCGATTTTTCACAGGCTTATAGCAACAAACTTTACGAAAAAACCTTATTATTTCTTTCTTAATAATACTACTGCTGCAAGGAAGTATACAGTAAAGAATATAAAAACGGGAAGTAAGGCAGACCAGTCCCACATTTTGCTCCCTCCTTCAGTAATTCTGATTCTAATAGGTGATGGTTGTTGAGCACCACAAACTTATCGCATATAATGGAACTATCCAATATAGGAAGTATAGAGGTGTAATAAATGGAAAAAGAAATCCCTCTAAATGATATTTCATTAGAAGAAACATTTGAGAAGTACGAAGCGAAATACAAGGCGGTAGCGGATAAAAAACGGCTGCATATTATGAACCTTCTTTGCCAAAATGGTGCCATGTGTGTTTGTGATATGGTTCCAATAGTTGGAATGACTCAATCGAAACTTTCTTATCATCTCAAGATCTTACTTGATGCGGAAGTAATTATAAAAGAAACGAGAGGAACATGGAGCTATTATTCTCTGAATCAGCAAGAGGTGAACAACCTTTTATCAGAAGAACTTTGCTGCTTGTTCAGATAGTGTTTTTAGGGTAAAAACAGACCGTTCCCTCATGATAAATAACATGAATTAGGATCGGTCTGTTTTATTGTGAATTTTTATTTTAATTGTTAATAAACATATTCCAGATTCACTGAAGCTGTTACCGTTATTTCTTTGGGCTCAATAGGAGTACTTGTTTCTTCTTGTAAAGCAAAACTAGTGTATCTTGGTCCAAAAAAGACCTGTTGGGTCACTTCTTCCACTTTGATTGGTATTGGATCCAATGGGACACCAAGTGTTTGAGCAATGGCACATGCCTTTGAATAGCCATTTATCATTGCCTTCTGAAGAACATATTTGTAGATCTCCTGGTAGTTTGAAACCTCAAATGACAAGCTTTCTGAAATATTCGCTCCATTTTCAAAAGCAGTGTCAATAACGGAACCCGAGTTTTGAACTTCTCGCACAGTTATACGAAAAATATGACGTACTTCATAGGAAGTCAAAACTTGTTCACCTGTTTGTTCCGTATACCTAGGAAACGAGGTGTACGAAGCAGTTTCTATATCTTTTTGCTGTATTCCCGTTTGCAGGAGTGCTCCTACCATACGATTGGCTCTTATTCTATTTTCTTCTTGAGCAATTTGAACATCTGGACTAGAGGTTAGTACCCCGACTTGAATATAGGCTATGTCTGGCTGCACCTCTTTCTTAGCAGTTCCCTCGACGAGCATCTTACGGTTAGGCACGACCATTCACCCCTTCTTTTGCAAAGGCAATATAGGTTATAAGCTATTTGCGCATAAAATATAAATCGCGAGACACTTTTCCCCGTAAAAAATATAAAGTTCTTATCTTTTAGTCTATGAATGGATCAATGTATTTATTATCGAAAACTACAATACTAACAATCTCGATGTAAGAAAGGTGACTGTATATGAACCAAAAAACCGTACTCATTACAGGAGCTTCCGGTGGTTTCGGTAAAGCTTTTACAAAAAGATTTCTCATGGATGGATACCATGTTATTGCTACTATTCGACAGGAAGCTAAACGGGATTTGGTGTTAGATGGTTTAACACAAGAAGAACAGGAGAATCTGACCATTTTAATATTGAACGTAGCAGAGGACCATTCAATCGAGCGCTTTAAGATTCAGTTAGAGAAAATTAAACAAATTGACGTGTTAATTAACAATGCCGGCTTTGCCATGGCAGGGTTTGCTGAGGAACTCTCTATAGCAGAATATAAATTGCAATTTGAGACAAACTTCTTCGGTGTGATTCGTGTAACCAATGCTGTACTTCCGATGATGCGGAAGCAAGGTGGCGGAAAAATAATAAATATCAGCTCCATTAGCGGCTTAATTGGCTTCCCATCTCTTTCGCCATATGTATCAAGTAAACATGCCCTTGAAGGATATAGCGAAAGTCTGCGGATAGAGGTACAACCCTTTGGAATTGACGTAGTCCTAATTGAGCCTGGTTCCTTTCAAACTAATATTTGGACAAGCGGGACCCATTTAGCAAAAATGACAAATCACCCTACCTCTCCTTATAAATCTATGTTTACAAGTATAAATGAAAGATTACAAGCTGAAAAAAGCAGCTATGGCGATCCTTTAGCTGTAGCGGATGTAGTAGTAAGGGTAGCAAACTCAAAGAGGTCACCTGCACTCCGTTATAAAGTAGGAAAAGGCGTCAAGCTTTCTTTATTTGTCAAAAGGCTTCTCCCATGGAAATGGTGGGAGCTACTAGTAAGGAACCAACTTAAAGGAAAAAACAAGTAACCTTCTATTCCTTTTGCTGACAACTCTCCAAAACAATTTTTTACTCATATAGTGTAAGGTGTACAAAAATTCGTTATTGGAGGGTTTCTAGTGTACTATCACCAATACCCACAGCCCCACTATTATCCAAAAGGAAGTTATTTGCCTGTATATCCGGCGTATTATGGACCGAATCCGTCATTTAGACCTTACCCGGAAGTAGATCCAACTGTTTTTACCGAATCTGCTGTAAAGATGCAAAGCCTGATGAAGGAGGCAAGTCAAATTCTTCAAAAACTTTCTGAATCAAAGGAATTTGCCTCCTCTGTAATGAATGCAGCCCAAGAAGGAAAAATGGAGAAAGTGGAGGAGCTTTTAAAATCTACAGGCATTCATAGCAAGATGGAAATCAATTACACCCCCGACGGCATTAACTTAAAGCTATCTTCCGCTCCAGGAGAAACAGACTGCTGCCATTTGACTATAGCGCTTCGTTGGAAGGTTTAAGCAGGAGTTTACTTTCCTGCTCAATGTAGTACGGCTATAAAGCGATATGATTTTGACAAGCTGATAAGTCGATGGACTACACAAAAGACAACCGGCAACTTTCACCGCTTGTCCATGGATGATTCCTCTTAAAGAGTAGATAAACCTTTCTATTCCTTCATCTTTCCTATTCCAATAATGGATTGCAAAGCCGGTGCCACCAACTCCGCCACCTTTTTCGCGCCATACGAGGAGAAATGTGTGTTATCATCCACACCATCAGGATAATTGGGATGCTCCTTTGGAGAAAGCCAAAGAAACAGACTCTTTGTTTTTTCACTCCCCAACAAAGTGAATAAGTCTTTCGATAATGTGGACAAATCCACTAACACTACATTCTTTTCAGAAGCTAACTCTCTCATTGCCTGTGGATATTCCCCATGTGTGTCATAAAACTCTCCTTGATCATCAAAGCTTCTTCTCTGAACTGGTGTAATCAGGATAGGAGTGGCTCCCTTACGAAAGGCAACTTCGAGATATTCTAGCAAATAGGATTGATAGGTGGAGAACGGAAGAGTCCGTCTCAACTCATCTTCTTTTTGGTCATTATGACCGAATTGAATAAGAAGATAATCCCCCTGCTCTATATCTGTTGAAATCTCTTCCAACCTTCCTTCATCGATGAAGCTTTTAGAGCTTCGTCCGCTTGTTGCTTTATTGATAACCTGGATGGATGGAGGCAGGTACTTACCTAGCACCTGTCCCCATCCAGTCCTGGGAGCCACCGACTCCGAATATTCGCTCATTGTGGAATCACCTGCAAGGAAAACTTTACACTTTTTCAAGCAGTCCACCCCTTGCCTGCTCGACCCTGCGTACAAAACTTGCAGCAGTTTCCGTTACATTGCGGCTATGCTCTTCCGTAAATTCTACTTTTGTATTTATGAGTGTACTTCCAGCTCCTACCGCTACCGCACCGGCCCGGATATAGTCACCCACATTTTCCAAAGAGATTCCTCCCGTTGCCATGAGTGGAATGTGTGGAAGCGGTCCTCGTACATCTTTGAAGTATCCTGCTCCGACAATGTTTGCAGGGAACACCTTGATCATATCTGCCCCATGTTCATATGCAGTGAGTATCTCTGTTGGGGTCATGGCACCGGGAATGCTTATCGCCCCGTAGCGCTTTGTCATTTTTATCGTGTCTGTATTCACGGTGGGGGAAAAGATGAATTTAGAACCTGCCATGATAGCAGATCTGGCTGTTTCAGGATCCAATACGGTTCCTGCCCCTACAATAACATCCTCCGGCATTTCCGATGCGACCTTTTCAATCAATGCAAATACTCTTGGTGTTTCCACTGTTATTTCAAGTGCCTTTACACCGCCTGCACTTAATGATTTGGCTATGGCAAGGATGTTGGATTCCGTTGCCCCCCTAATGACCGCTACCACCCCGACATCTTTTATTTTATTTACTAGACTCATCCGTGTTCCTCCTTCAAACCATGCAGCCCAGCTCCAAAAGAGTGAGCTTTTCTTATAGGCTCTTTTAAACATCGTTGTTGCTTTCCGTAAGAGACTTTGCTTTCCGCAGAACCTTCTTATTTTGTGGGAACCAGTTCCTTCTTCCCTACAAATTCCCAGAAGTTATTGTAGAACATGTCGGCTACATCCCGTTCAATTTCAGAACGTTCAAGCTCCCACCCTGTTCTCAGTAGATCATTATATTTTTCTATTAAAATACCGGAAATGATTTCTTTTGAGTGATCCCATTTATAGATAAGCTGGTCGAGCACACGTGCATCCGAATGCTGTGGAATCATACTGGTTCCGAGCATCTCTAAACGCATGCGGGTCATTTCATTAATCAGTACAGGGTTATTAGTGAACCACCAGCATCCGAATACCATCAGGTTGCGGAACTTCCTCGCCAGGACGACCAGTTCATGCTGGTTTTCACGGGCTAGCATCGTGCAGAAGAATTTGTTGTTCGGGTAATTAGCCAAAAGGTACTCCAGCCCTTCCATGCCCGCTTTTCCAACATAGTCTCCTGCATCACCAAGGGACGGGTTCACTCGTTTCTTCACACCGACCATCATTGCAAATGGGATGCCCGCTTCCTCGCACAATGGCAGGATACAATCCTTGATGATTCTTCCTCTGTCCGATTCCTCCGGGAAGGCAAAGGAAGGTGGCAGGGAAACAGCCATGTATAGTGGATTCATGATGCCCATCCAATCCGTTAAGAAACGCTTCACTTCGTTTACAGACTGCTCATTCCATTCCTCTTCCACCTTGTAGCCCCATTCCACAAGACGTTTTTTGGCATTTTTGTAATCATTCAGCAGGGGGTCGATTCTTAATGCAGCATGAAAGCGTTCGTTCGGCTTTACTCCGCTCAACCAAACTTCCCGCTCTTTATCGTCAAATGGATCATTCGTCATCACCACATGATCCACCTTTGCCAGTTCCAATACTTTATCCACATGCTCTTCTCTTGTTTTGGAAGCAAAATATTCTCTGTAAGACTCCAGGCTCCTTGTAGATGGGTCTAGTCCAAAGCCTTTTAAACAAGTAAGGACACCGCGGCAGGCCTCACTCACTGGCGAGTGCTCGATAAAGAGTTTTTGCCAAATATGATCTGCCTGTTCCTGCTTGGACAGCTTCCAGAATTTATCAACGGAAAGGTCCGACCATCTCATCACTTCTGCAACCAGATAATGATAGGTCAACAGCTCATCAATATCCCATAATAGAATGTCCCCGAAGTTCGGTGAGTACAGATGGGTATGCATATCTGTAACATGCTGGTTTTGGACTACCTCATTAACCGTTTCTACCAGTAAATCGTAATTTGTAATTTTCATCTTCCATTCCTCCTATTTATTAACTTTTTGCAGCAGCTGTTTAACGCTTTCCTTCATCCCGGCCGACAATATTTTTTCCACATGCTGTGTAACTGCTTCCTTTAATTCGGGGATTTCCCTTAAATCCATGTCCCACAGCTCTTTTTCCTGCAGTACATAAGAAACCAGTTCCTTCACATCCATCTCATCTTCCTTGAACTCATTCCAACCAGATTGGAACAAGGAAATAGCTTCTTTGTTGTCGCGTATGACATATTCAGTATCTTCTCTTTTTCCTATAAGGAAGTCTCCCTCGACTCTAATTGGCTTGTAGTACACGATTAATGCTGCCAGGGAAAAAGCGATGGCACCGGGGAGCTCCTTCCTCTCCCTGACATAGTCCTTAAGCGATGGTACGAGTCTTGACTTGAATTTATATACAGCGTTCATCCCAATATCATTTAAATAGTGCTTTGTAAAAGGATTCAAGAACCTCTCGACGACAGAATCGGCAAACTTTTTCTTTTCCTCTTCATCCATAGCAACATAAGGAAGGATTTCCTGGTAGAGCCCCTTCTCAACAAACTCCCGCAAATCAGAATCCTTCATAGCGTCCAACACGGTTTCCGCTCCTGATAGATAGCAGGTTGCAAACATCATTGTATGAGGTCCATTCAGCAGTCTTACTTTCATGTTTCGCTGCGGTGTCACATCTCCCCATTTCACATTCAATCCGGCTTGTGTAAAAGGCAGGCTGTTTGACACTTCTTCACCGGCCTCTATCACAAACAGGTGATAAGGTTCCCCCACCGTCATGAGAACATCTTCATATCCGAGCTTTTGACGAAATTCCTCTTCATTGTCCCTTGGGTAGCCTGTTACAATCCGATCTACAAGTGTATTGCAGAATCTGTTGTCCGTTTTAATCCATTCCACACATTCCTTTGCAAAACTCCACTCTTCTGCATAGCGAAGCACCAGGTTCTTCAATACCTCCCCATTGTTCTCGACAAGCTCACATGGGATGATGGTCAGTCCATTCTCCTTGCCCCCACCCATCACTTGAAAACGATGTTGTAGAAAAGCAGCCAATTTACCTGGAAAAGAAAGAGGCGATGAGTTTCCGTCATAATCTTCCTCCAAGTAAGTGAGACCAGCTTCTGTAGTATTGGAGAACACAAACCGAATATCGGGTGATTCGGCTACCTTTAATACTTCCCGCCAATCTGAATAGGGGTTGATGCCTCTTGAAATGGAAGAGATGATCTCATTCTTATCAACCTTCTCCCCGTTGACCATTCCCCTGAGAGTGAGCGTGTACAGGCCATCTTGGGCATTCAATTTCGGGACCACTTTTCCATGTGGTGTAGGTTGAATGGCCACCACTTTACCGTTGAACAATCCCTGCTTATTCATCTCATGAACCATCCAGTCCACAAATCCCCTGAGAAAATTCCCTTCCCCGAATTGGATGATTCTTTCAGGCAGGTTATCCTGGACTTCATAGTTGACCCCTGCTGCAACTTCTTCAGGATGTAGTGATTTTCCCAACTTAAACTGATTCATTTCAGCACCTCCTTTATAGAATAACTCCGTCTTTGAAAATGGAAATTTCCTTGAATCCATTCTTTTCGTTGTGGGTACGTATTTCACCTGAGGCAAGCTTCAGAACATATTCAAACATCTCCTCTGTCAGCCTCTCGATGTTTTTTCCTTGTACAAGCTCTCCTGCATTAAAGTCGATCCAATTGCTTTTTCTCTTGTAAAGGTCCGAGTTGGTCGAGATCTTCACCGTTGGAACAGGTCCACCGAATGGTGTCCCTCTTCCGGTTGTGAATAAGACAATGTGCGCGCCAGCTGCGGATAATGCCGTAACCGATACAAGGTCGTTACCTGGGCCCTGCAGTAGGTTCAGCCCGGGCTTCGTCACTCTCCCTCCGTATGGCAGAACATCCTCGATGGTGGCAAATCCGCCTTTTTGAACGCAACCCAGGGATTTCTCTTCCAATGTCGTAATGCCTCCTGCCTTGTTCCCAGGAGAAGGGTTTTCATAGACTACCTGGTCATGCTTGATAAAGTATTCCTTGAAATCATTGACAAGGTCCACGATTTTGCTAAACACCTGCTCATCCTTGGCCCTTTCCATCAGAATGGTTTCGGCGCCAAACATTTCGGGCACTTCTGTAAGGACTGTTGTGCCACCATACGAAATCAACTTGTCAGAAAAAGCTCCGACAAGGGGGTTACCAGTAATTCCGGAGAAACCGTCCGACCCTCCGCACTTCAACCCCACCTTCAGTTTCGAAACGGGAACCGGCTGGCGTTTGAAGGTTCTCACATAATCGGTAAGCTCTTTAAGCAAGGCAAATCCCTCTTCGATCTCATCCTCGGCATCCTGGACCCCAAGGAACTTCACCTGGTTCTCATCCACATCGCCAAGCACTTTCTTGAACTCTGCAAGGTGATTGTTTTCACATCCCAATCCAAGTACAAGCACACCCCCAGCATTGGGATGATGAACAAGATTGCTCAAGATTTTTTGTGTATTGTGGAGGTCATCCCCCAATTGTGAACACCCGAAAAGGTGCGCATAATGATAGAATCCATCAATGCCCTCATCCTTCAGCTGCGCATCCCCCATTTTTGCGAGTAATTCGGCGGTTTTATTGATGCAGCCTACTGTATTGATGATCCAAATTTCGTTCCGGATTCCGATATCCCCATTTGCACGTACAAATCCTTGAAAGGTTTTTTCCTCTATATAGGCATGTTCCAATTTTTCTTTAACAGGTGCATATTCGTATTCCAATGTCCCTGCAAGGTTTGTTTTTGTATTATGGGTATGAACCCACTCCCCGGCTTCGATCTTTTCACTCGCATGCCCGATCGGATAGCCGTACTTCACAATATTTTCCCCTGCCTGTATATCACTTGAAGCAATTTTATGACCCGCAGGAACCCTCTGTTTTAAGGTGATGCTCTGCTCGGCGACTTCGATTTGCTCTCCTTCTTGAAACTCTTTTAATGTGACAAGTACATTGTCTTCTTTGTGGACTGCAATGTAATCCGGTTTCATAAGGACCTCCTAGTATCTTCAGAATTTGTTATCTATGGACATCTTCCAGGTTTGTCTGTTGAGTGAACCTTTCGATTTCCGATCTTTCCGGCAACCCTTCAAAATCTCCCTGAACCATGGTTGCCATGGCTCCGACAGCATTGCCTCTTGCTACCGCGGCGTCTAATGATATCCCATCCAATAAACCAGACAGGACTCCAGCAGCAAAGCCATCTCCTGCTCCAACGGGATCTACCACCTCTTCGACCGGATACCCCGGAACTAGTGCACTTTCTTTTTCCGTAAAATAAAAGGCCCCCTTTGCTCCAACCTTTAAAATGACCAATGCACTGCCGTTTTGAAGGAAAAGATTCCCCAATTTCTCCGGATCATCAACTCCAAACATGAACCTGCCCTCATCTATTCCTGGTAAAATGATGTCAGCAAGTGAGGCTAGCTCTAGCAATACCTCCCTAGCCCTTTCCTCTGACCAAAGCTTTCTTCGCAGATTCGGATCAAATACCACCTTTATGCCATGTTGCTTAGCAATTTCAACAGCTTTTTTCACCGTTTCGTAGCAAGAATCGCTTAAAGCGGGTGTGATGCCGGTAATGTGAAGAAATCTGGATGTGGCGATGTAGGAAGGATCCAGTTCATATGGCTGCATGGTACTGGCAGCAGATCCTTTCCGGTAATATTCAACCCTTACATCGTTAGCACGTCTTACTTCTTTAAAATAAATGCCTGTAGCTGCTTCATCACTGAAGGTGACATGACTCACATCTACTCCTTCCCCCCGAATAAATCCGACCATCGCTTTTCCGAACTCATCATTCCCCACTTTGCTGATCCAGCCGCTCCGATGCCCAAGTCTTGCCAGACCGATTGCCACATTGGACTCGGCACCACCGAATTTTCTTGAAAAGGTGTGGGAATACCTCATTAAAGGAGAAGACTCAGGTGTAAAGAGCACCATTGATTCTCCGATTGTTACAACATCCATCCATTTGCCTCCTCCTGTTTTTCATAGTCTTTTATAGTTGATAGTAGTAGAGACCGAGAATATGCTTCTCGATCTCTTTTTTACTGAACATTCCAATTAACTCCCTGTTTCCCTTCGTTCAAGGTGTTCGCTTTTTGCGGGGCGGTGCTTGAGCATCCTCCCTTCGCATGAGGGGGTCTCAAGTCTACTGCTACCTCCCGGAGGAGTCTCACCCCTTGCACATCAATCTACAGGAGATATAAGTTACAATTTTTTATTTTAGATCTTCCATTTTGACAAATTCCATATCCTTGAATGTATAGTTCTCTCCGGCCATTGCCCAGATGAAGGTATAATTGTTGGTACCCATTCCGGAATGGATAGACCATGGAGGGGAGATGACAGCCTGCTCGTTTTTCACCACAAGATGGCGTGTTTCACTTGGCTCACCCATCAAATGAAAGACTCTTGATTCTTCATCCATATCAAAATACAGATAGACCTCCATTCGACGGTCATGGATATGGGCCGGCATTGTGTTCCACATATTGTTCGGCTCAAGCAATGTCATCCCCATCATTAGCTGGCAGCTCTGTAACCCCTCTTCATGGATGTATTTATAAATGGTTCTTTTATTTGATTCGCTGTCAGAACCAAGCTTGACTGGTTCTGCATCTTCGATTGGAAGAACACGGGTTGGGTACTCTTTATGTGCCAATGCCGAAACAAGATAGAATTTGGCAGGATCTGCACTATCCAAGCTATGAAAAGTGACAGCCTCTTTTCCAAGTCCCACATAAAGGCAATCACGTTTGTTTAGCTCATATTCCTCGCCGTCCACCATCACTTTCCCTTTAGCTCCGATATTGATGATGCCCACTTCTCTTCTTTCTAAAAAGTAGTCAGTCTGAAGTGTTGCACTTCCTTCAAGCTTCAATGGAGAATCAGTCGGGATGGCCCCTCCCATCACTACACGATCATAGTGGGAATAGACCATATTGATCTCTCCCTGTACAAACAATGATTCTATTAAAAATTCACTTCTTAGACGTTCTGTTGTAAATGTTTTCGCTTCTTGAGGACTTCCTGCGTATCTAACTTCCATTTCTACATCTCTCCTTTTATTTAATTCTCTTAAACTCCGCTGTTGATCTCCGCAAATGGCTTCGCTTTCCGCGGGCGACCTTGAGCCTCCTCGGGCTTTGCCCTGCGTGGTCTCAAGATTGTCGCTACTCTCCCGCTGGAGTCTACGCCATTTGCTCCAATCAAAAGCTAAAAACTCTATTAAATCAGTTTTATCTTGCCATCCAACCGCCGTCCACCATCAGTACATGACCGTTCACATAGTCGGAAGCATCTGATGCGAGAAAAACTGCCGCACCTACCAGGTCATCGGGTTTTCCCCATCTCCCTGCAGGAATCCTAGAAAGAATGGATGCATTTCTTTCCTCGTTATTTCGAAGTGCTTCCGTATTATTTGTTGCGATATACCCCGGAGCAATGGCATTGACCTGAATTCCTGATGCTCCCCATTCATTTGCCAAAGCTTTAGTTAATCCGGCTATCGCATGTTTACTTGCTGCATATCCAGGGACGGTAATTCCCCCCTGAAACGATAACAGGGAGGCTATATTGATGATTTTCCCCTTTTCCCGCTCCAGCATAGGTTTGGCAAATGCTTGACAGAGAAGGAACACGGAATTAATATTTGTGTCCATCGCCGCCTGCCAATCCTCCAGGGAATGGGAAACAGCAGGTTCCCTTCTGATAATGCCTGCGTTGTTCACGACAATGTCGATGCTAAGGGAAGCCAGAATCTCTTCACATTTCCCCTTTACTTCTTCCACCTTGGACAGGTCCATTAAGAACGTTTCATAGCTTCCACCAAGCTGTTCCACTTTTAATTCTGTATCCTGCATATTATCCCTGTGGCCTACAAGGACAACTTTCGCACCTGCTTTTGCCAAGCCAACGGCAATTGCCTGACCGATTCCGGTTCTTGCTCCTGTGATTAAGGCTGTCTTACCATGTAACGAAAACCATTTATTAGAAGTGTCCATTTCCATTCCTCCTCTGTTTAAGTTGGAACTACCTCATTGTTGCTTTCCATTGATTGATCTTTACTTTCCACTTTGATAAAAATGAAATCTGTCACACAGGTCATCATATATGCCAGAAGACTTATGCTGAAAAACGGGATGATGCCCGGAATGAACATTAAGAGATATTGCAGAAGAATAATTCCGACGACCATTAGCAGTAAAAGGTGAGGGTAAGTAAGCCCGATCAATAATGCCGATTTTAAGTACTGCAAAAATGGCATTTTATAACTCACATACACTTGGAAAATCATCAGCGACATAATGAAGAAAAGGATACAACAGAATAGCATTACATATCTCAAAATGATCAAAACTAATGCATCCCCCTGTAAAAGGGTCAAATTAAGATAGAGAAGGTATCCAAGTATAACGAGCACGATGCCAAGGAGGTTGGATTTAAGGAATTCCTTCTTGTAATAGTGCCAGAACGTCTTGATGATAGGCAGATCGCTCTCTCCTTGACGCCACTTTCTGATCAGGGAAAAAACGGCGATTGTTGCAGGCATTATCCCGAATGCGATTCCTCCCAACACTGTGAAGCTGATCCACAGCAGGTTAAGGTAGGCCAACCTGGCAATAACTTGACTGACATTATAGAACCCTCCCCAAAGCCCTCCCATATCCATTCCAATCATCCTTTCTTCTTTTTTTAAAGCTCTTTTCGTAAAGATTGTTGCTGTAAGCCCGTAAAAAATCGGCTATTGGATTTTTCACTGTCCTTTTCACTTCAAATTAAGTGGTAGCTTTTTAAGTTAAAAAGGAAAAGAGCACGACAGCAACGGTGGTAACATGTTGTACAAACATACGTAAAAGCAACAATCAATGCGAAAACAGCCTTTTTTAAACATCAATTCGTTTTATATCATAGGGTTTGTTCTCCACACAGGAACGCCAAACCCCTTCCCCGACAGCAATGGAGTACGCTCCAGCTTTTGCTCCCGCCAAAATTTCATACTCCCTTGCCGGGTCGGGGCCAAGAAACAGATCCTCCAGAAGCAAAGGGTCTCCCCCGCCATGTCCGCCTTCTGTATGTACCACATGAATGATTTCCTTCGAGCCGAATAGCGGGAAATAATCGATTGTCTGTTGCATTGGAATCGGAAAAGGAATACGGCTTGGTTCATGGTATTCCGTCGTTTCAATCCTTCCTTTTGTACCATTGATCGCCAATCTGTAGCCCTCATAAGGAGCTGAGAAATTCACTGAATAACTGAGCAAGGCCCCTTGGTCGTACTTCACAACAGCAGCATATGTATCCTCGATATCAATTCCGGAGTCGAATATGCATGCATCTGGACGATAGTCTGTGTATAGATTGGTGTTTTCCAAACTTTCAAGGAGGTGATCATCTTTAACCTTTGTACTACTACCTCTGGAACTCCAACGCATATGATAGGAGCATTTCTGTCTTTCGGCACAGCTTTCACAATGCCGGCCATCTTTTTTGGAAGGGTTATGCTCCCCATTTTCCCCATAATAATGACGGTCACCAATTGCAAATACCTGAACAGGATTCTGGTCAATCCACCAATTTACAAGGTCGAAGTGATGGCTCGATTTATGGATAGATAGCCCTCCAGAGAAATCCCTTTGACGGTTCCACCTTTTAAAATAGCTTGCTCCGTGATATGTATCGATGGTCCAGTTTAGATCAATCGAAGTTACTCTTCCGATGTGCCCTTTCTGGATAAATTCTTTAATTTTGCGATGGATAGGACTGTATCTGTAATTGAAAGTGACGACAACCTTCCCTTTACTCAACTTTTCTGCTGTAAGAACCCGATTGGCATCAACCATAGTTGTAACCATCGGCTTTTCGGTGATGACTTCGAGGTCGTATTTTAGTCCCAGCACAATATAGTCGACATGAGTATCATCTCTCCCCGCAACAATGATGGCATCCGGCTTAGTCTCCTGGATCATCTGTTCGAAATCCCCAGGCCTGAATATAGGGGTGACAGCCAATTCGGGATACTGTTGTTTACATACTTCAAATCGCAATGGATCACCATCCAACAGGCCGACAATGCAATTATCCGTAGCAAAGGTTGTCAACAATGGTTTTATAAACATGTTCAACGCCCGATTGCTTATACCGCAGATTGCATATCTTTTCATCGGAGCACCAGCTTTCTTTCGTCCATGAATTGCTCGATAATCTTCAATGCCTCTTCTCTATGACTGCTGTACTTCGGAATAACCGCAACCAATTCGGATTGGATAGGTAAGTCATTAAAAATCGGCAAATCGGCAGAAACCGGAAGCGCATAGATGTGTTCATCCCCATTTTCATCCTGTGCTTTCAATTCACTACTATCCATAAAACTCTTTAAATCCACCACTGTATCAAGAGGCTCAAGCCCCACCGGATCCAGGATGGCAGGAAGCATTTCTTTCTCAATAATTAGAATGTCTCCTGTGTGACCGACGATATCCACCATAAGTCTCTCCAACATTCCTGGATACAACTGTATATTAATCTCTTCTTCATCAAGATCAACATCTTCCAGAACATTCTTGCCCAACAGGACAGACTCTTGGGGAAGATCTGCATAAACGAGGATTTGAAAGCCTTCTTCCTTCCCCTGGCATGCCGTAAGCATCAGTAATAGGAATGCTGTTAGCAGGCACAAGAAAATCGGCTGTTTTTTTCTAACTGAAGACATCGATCTTCCTCCCCAAAAAGTTAATGTTCTATCCGAGCAGTTTCTCCATTTCCAGACAAGCAAAGATGAAGGAACCTGCACCATGCAGGTCATTTTGGCTGCATTCCCTGTTCACATAGTAGTCGTAGGTGCCAATAGATGTCCCAATACAGATATCTTTCAGAATCAATCCGTCTTTTTCGGTTTCCTCCGCTTTGTACTGAATTATTCCTTCAAACCCTTTTTTCGCCACATCGGCATATTCTTTTCCTACATATCCTTTTGAAACCGCTTTTGCTATGGTGTAGATGAACAAGCTGGAGCACGATGTTTCCAACCAGTTATCTTCCAAATGTCCTTTATCAATCACCTGATACCATAACCCGCTCTTATCATCCTGATAGGTTGAAACGGACTTTACATATTCTTGAACGACATGGATCCATTCATCACGCTTCGGGTGACCGGAAGGCAGCAAGTCGATCATGTCAATGACCGCCAGTCCATACCAGCCAAGTGCCCTTCCCCAGAATTCAGGTGCACAATGATTGTCCTTATTCACCCAGGGTTGTGCACCCTTTTCATCCCAACCGTGATAGTACAATCCTGTTTTAGCATCTTTTGTGTACTTTCTCATCAACTGCTCCTGATGAGTGACCATATTTACAAGTTCAGGTTCTTGAAAGTCCCTTGCATAGGTCAATGCATAGGGTCCGCCCATATACAAACCGTCCAGCCACATTTGGTAAGGATATTTGTCTTTATGCCAGAAGCCACCTTCACTCGTTACATTCAATGTGGGATAGAGGTCGCGGAGCTTTCGGGCTGCCACTTCGTATTTCTTTTCCCCTGTACGTTTATAGATGGAGAATAATAGCAGTCCTGCCTGAATGGAATCCAGTTCATCACGTGCAAAGTAGAAGTTTCCATTGTCATCAATTAGATGATCCACATAGGATTTAGCATAGTCATAATACTTTTCCTCGGAAGTATGCTCCCACACTCGAAGCATTCCGCAAAGAAACACTCCCTGATGGTAGTGCCAGCGGTTAGCCGGGGGCAGCTCGGAGGTGGTGTATGTGTTCATCAGCGTCTCACTTATTTTTTCTGCATAGTATAATGGCGTTTTCACTTTAATGGCATCTGTCATTTTCATTCTCCTTTTCTCTTTGTAAGCGATATCATTTTACTATTTGATTCTTCTAAGACAGAAGTTAGTCGGTTCGAAACTATTTTTCGATATTTCTGTCTTTTTGTTATTTCTAACTTATCTCTTTCTGCTCATCACCGATACAATCATAAAATGATAACCTTTAAAAATTGCCGTATTTAGCAGTTTCCATGAAATGATATGACATAATGAACCCGATGTTAGAAAATGATTATGTAGATTTATAGGGAAAATAGCTTATAATAGTTTACAAATATTAAATTTTCAGATTATTGACGGAGGGTTGTTATGTCAAACGCGCCAAAAAACTATTACTACAAAATAATAACTTTTACCCTTTTATTGGCGACGATACCAGTAATTATTGTCGGGTTATTTTCCTATTTGAAATCCTCAGAAGTGATTCAGGATAATTTGGCAGAGGAAAAGCAGCAAAGTATTTTTCAGATTCAGACAAACATAGAGCAGGTATTAAAGACGGTTGATCACTCGTTAACCTACTTTGTTTCCACGACTCATCTCAATCAGATTTTAAGGGAGCCCTTAACCCCCTATCAATTTCAACTCTATAACCAAGCAAAACAGGAGTTGAGCAGTCTGCAGACGAAAGAGACCGGAGTGGAAGATATCCTACTTGTCAGCCTTCAGGAAAAGTGGGCCATCAACAACCAGGGGTTGCAACGTCTTACGAAAGAAGAGAACGATGAAATCTATCAAACTTATATTACAGATCCCGAAGGCGCTTCCTGGGTGTTAGAGGAAAAAGATAAAACCGTTTTTACAAATAGCAGAAGCAGTTCTTGTTCCTACCATATTAATCTCGTGAAGCACCTCCCCTTTACAAGTTCCAATAAAACGGGGATGGCAATTGCCAAGATTCCTGCATGTACCTTCAATGAAATTATGGCCCAACAGCCGGAAACGGAAACTACCATTATATTAGATGATAAGTTTCAGGTGGTTGGGCACAGCAATTTCAGTCAGATTTCGGATGACTTTTCCGAATTCGAATACTTGAATCAACTGAGAGATGCCGATGATAAAGCGGGGCAGTTCAATGTTGACATTAATGGAACCGTTTACAAAATCACCTACAGAAAGTCTGATTATAATAATTGGACCTATGTTTCCTTGATCAGTGTCAGCAATCTGAATCAGCAATCCATTTCCATCGGCTGGTTCACTTTGATCATTTGTTCCACATTCCTGTTTCTTTCCCTAGTCTTTTCCCTGATCGGTTCCCGCAGAATATACAGACCGGTTCACCGTCTTCAAGAGATGGTCTCTTCCAATGTAGAGACCAAAACAGGAATGGCCCATAAAAATGAGTTTGACCTGATAGAGCAACGAATTCATTTAATGTTGGACAAGAATGACCAGCTTGAAAGCAAACTGCAGGGACAAGTGACACAGTTGAAACAGTTTTTCATGGTCAAGCTTTTGCAAGGGAAAGTAAGTGAGCACGAAGTTCATTCTAAAATGATTTCTTATGGATATGAACAGGATTGGACCCGCCTCTGTGTGTTCACGGTCCAAATTGATTCTCTTGAAGAATCCATGTTTAATGTAAAAGAGGAGGACCTCCTGCTTTTTGCTATTAATACCATGATCGAGGACCTGATACCAGAGCAGAGCAGATTGACTCCGATTATCATGAATCAAACCCAGGTGACTGTGGTGATAAGTAAACATGAAACAGACGAAGAATATACGCATTATTTGAATGAACTGGCGCAAACCATCCAATCAAAAGTGAAAGAAGAGTTGAATATTCCAATCAGCATAGGAATAAGTTTGCCTTATAAAAAAATCATAGAGACCAATATCGCCTATAAAGAAGGTGTGGAAGCGCTGAAGTACCGGATCAAATTCGAGAATGAGGCGATCATCTTCTTCGAAAACTTGGAGCGGAGCACCGCTTTTCATACCTACTTCCCTAAACAGGTCGAGAACGAAGTATTTGATGCAATAAAAGTTTGTGACAAGGAGAAAGTGGACGAGGAATTAAACAAGCTATTGCGGGTCATCCTTGAGAAAAATCTTAATCATACCCAATACCATATTTCCATCGTCCGTTTCTTGAACAATCTTTTGGAGCTGATGCAAACACTGGGGATCGACGTGCTAAAAAAGGAGTACAAGATGTCCATGTTCGATCAGTTATATGAATTGAAAACGTTACAGGAAATTGAAAACTGGTTTAAGGACATGATCATTTATCCATTAATAGATAATGTGGAAGAACGGACAAATTCTCAATATAAAAACCTATCGGATAAAATCATCCATATTGTTCAACAGGAATTTGATTCGGATATCACGTTGGAGTCAATTGCCACAAGACTTCACTATAACCCGAACTATTTAAGCAGCATTTTCAGGAAGGAGACAAATATGTCCTTCAGTGAATACCTTTCCCTCTACCGTCTGACAACAGCCAAGCAATGGTTGGAGGAGACGAACATATCAGTTAGGGAAATTTCCGAGAGGCTGAAATATACCAATTCCCAAAATTTCATCCGTTCATTCAAAAAAGTGGAAGGCATCACTCCTGGAAAATATCGTGACTTAAAGAGAGCGCAGTAAAAGATAAGAGCAATGTTCACCTATAAAGAATGGACATTGCTTTTATTGTAGCGTAATTCCACCTGGAGATTGCAGTGCAAGGTGTGAGACTCCAGCGGGAGATAGCGGTAGACTTGAGACCCCGCAGGCAAAGCCGAGGAGGCTCAAGCACCGCCCCGCGGAATGCGAACACCTGGAACGGAAATCTACGGGAGTTAAAGGAATTAACTTTCATTCAGCTCTTTATACTCAAACCAATCAAAGTCTGCATAATTATCGCTTACAATTCCATTGCTGCTGGCATACATTCCGATATATGCTCCGACAAATCCACCAGCTACATCACTGCTTAAGATCCTGCCGTCCGTATTAAGATATAATGCCTTCCACTCATCCTCATTTTCACCGTAGAAAAAGCTATAGTCCTGTCCTTTAGCCTCAACCTTGAAATAGAGTTTGGCTTCCCGGATCGGCATTTCCACCAGAGTACATTCCAAACCTCCATTTCTTTCAACAAGACGCACTATTGAATTACCATCCCGGGAAAGAGTCATCTCCATCCTGAACTGAAAATCATTGTTCTGCAGCAGTACAAGTCCCCCTACCTCCCTTACAGATCGGGGAGTGAATTCCATTGCCAGACAGGCGGAAAAGTTCTTATGCTGCTGCCTTCTTCCAACGAAGGAGGGATTCACCTCATCCATTATTCGTTCCGGTTTCAGCTTTAGTCTCAGGTGACTTTCACGCTCCGTAAGCGACCAGAAATCCTTACGTGGCGTACGTATGGTATTCCATTGCATATCAAGAACTTCAGCATTGAAATGGTCACGGGTAAGAACTGTAGGAATTTCATTAACCCGCAGATTCGGAAAAGGCATCCTCGGCTCCACAACTCCTTTTCCCGGGTTTACGACTGGCCAGCCCTCCTCCCAAACAAAAGGAACAAGGAAGGTTTCCCTCCCCAAGTTTCGATACTCTCCCCCATACGGTCTGGAACCGAGACAAACCATCCACCATTCCCCATGCTGTGTTTCCACAATATCTGCATGGCCGATACTTGTTATGTCATGATTTCTCCCTAAATGACGATGAGTAAGAACCGGGTTCATCTTGCAACCTTCGTAAGGGCCGGTAAGGCTTTTGCTTCTGGCTATTGTGACAGAATGGGTGAAGCCTGTACCGCCTTCCGCAATTATTAGATAATAGAACCCCTTAATTTTATACAGATGGGGTGCTTCCTGGGCGTGGGCATTTTTCAGGGCACCTTCCCACAGGCTATAGGTAGGGCCGACCAACTGCTTTTTTTCCAGATCTAACTCCTGCATCCATATTTCCATATGCTTTGGATACATCTGGCCGGAAGGAGGAACGCGATTGCCGGTATAATAAGCTCTTCCATCTTCATCAAAAAACAGGGAAGGGTCAATTCCTTGTGCATTTTCCAGCCAGTAAGGCTCTGACCAGGGCCCTGCAGGATTGGAGGCTGTAACGAAAAAATTCCTCCTAGCCCCTGTTTTACTCACAACAAATGTCGTAATCACATAATAGGTGCCGTTATGGTAACGGATGGTAGGGGCATAGATTCCTTTCGACCCCGGAGTTCCGTCAAGATTCAATTGTGACGCCCTGTCCAATACGTGCCCGATCTGCTGCCAGTTCACCAGATCCTTACTATGGAAAATCGGAATGCCCGGAAAGTATTCAAATGTGGAGGTGATCAAATAATAATCATCCCCCACTCTGCAAATCGAGGGGTCTGGATAAAAGCCTGGTAATATCGGATTCTGGTATAACAAGGTCATGATAGATCCCCCTTTTTCTGCGTTGGAAAACTTGCAGAAAATCGGATCCAGTCAATGTCAACATGGCTGTTACCTTCCTTTTCACTCTTACAGTACAATCCAATTTGCGCTCCTACCCATCTCCCGGGAAGAGCTTTCGCTTCCCTTCCGATCCAGTTGAATTCCTTTTCGTCCATGGCAAAGGCAAAACGGCATACTGCTCCTTCCCTGACTTCCATTCGGAAATATCCTTTACAAGCTTTCACGTTGACACTTTCTTTTGTCTTTCCGTCAACTGAGTAGGATACGGTATAACCTTCCCCTTTCTTTTGCAAAATAAGCCCTTCATAAATATCTCCACACAGAATAAATCCAAATGACTCTTCTTGGGCATCACTCGTAAAGTCAAATTTCACTGTGACAGTAAAAGCTTCAGCCGGCAGCTTTTGCGTGATGATATTCGGAAGTTCCCCAGGCTCTTTAGAAGCTTGGTTGACTGCGTATAGACGCAGCCACCCCCTTCTTTCTTCAATGGAGTACCATTCCTCTTTCATGTTCGCTTTCCATTGCCATTGCAATCCCAAGTTCCCCTCATTGAATTCATCGTTTGTTTGAGGTACCGCCGGGGGATGACTTTCAGCTATATTAGGCTTTCTCCATTGTAGAACAGGTTCCCCTACACCATTTTCATCCTGATTGATGCCCATCCATGGCCACTCATTTTTCCAACTCATAGGCTGAAGATGAGTAATTCTCCCGTATGCTCCTTTGTCCTGAAAGTGGATGAACCAGGATTCTCTGTTCTCAAGTTCCACCCAGGCCCCTTGATGCGGACCATTTATTGCGGTTGAACCTTGGGCCAAAACGACCTTATCCTCATATGGACCAAGAATATTTTTGGAGCGAAGAACCGTCTGCCAACCTGTAGCCACTCCGCCTGCCGGAGCAAAAATATAGTAATATCCTTTACGCTTATACATCTTAGGTCCTTCAATGGTAGGATGATGTATGTTACCATCAAATATAATTTTCCCTTCCCCTATTAGTTCCGTTCCGTCCTCCTTCATTCTGGTAATCTGAAGGACACTCTTAAAACCGATTCTGCTTTTGGCAAAAGCGTTTACCAAATATGCTCTACCATCTTCATCCCAAAAAGGACATGGATCTATCCATCCTTTAACTTCTTTTACAGGATGGAAGGGAGACCATTCCCCGAATGGGTCATCCGTTTTACTCATGAATATCCCTTCGTCCGGTGCACCGAAAAACACCCAATAGAATCCGGCATTATACCTGATACTTGGCGCCCACACCCCTTCCCCGTGCTGCGGCTTGTCATACCGGGGAAATGGAAAGGTACTACTTACATGATTGATAATTTTCCAGTTTACAAGATCTTTGGAATGTAAGACTGGCAGACAGGGAGACATATTGAAGCTGGAAGCGACCATAAAGAAGTCTTCTCCCACCCTGATGACATCAGGATCAGAGTAATCTGCATGAATGATGGGGTTTTTATAAAAACCTTTCCCTAAATCCGGAGACCACACATTCTCCCTCCATATTGTTTCGATTGTTTGATTTTTCATTTAGCTTACACATCCCTTCCTAGCTTTAAATGATTGATTAGCCAATCATAGGACCTTTCCCCATTGATTTCATGTGCACCATCAAAGAAATGGGTATCTACTGCCGACTCTGCTCCAAAGACTGAATAGATTTCCCTGAGCTTGGAGTAAGCTTCCATAGCATGATTGCTCGGAAAAACCTTGTCTCCTAACCCTGATTCGATAAAAAGGGGGCGAGGTGCTATAAGCCCTATTAATTCAGGCATCTCTGCATACTCCAGAATGGATGGGATATAGTTATCCAGACAATGATTTCGGTCAAGGATGCTTCCTTTAAAAGTATTTACATACCCGCTGATGACTGCAGCCTTAATACGTTTATCCAAGACTGCGGTGTATGCTGCAACAAGCCCCCCTCCAGAAAGTCCCATACAACCTATCCGCTCCATATCCGTGTCATCTCTTGTAAGCAGGTAATCCAACAGTCTTCTACACTCATTTATTCTAAGTCCTGCCAACGTTCTGCCTTGCAACAACAAACTGCTTGCAAGAGCAAAACAGGAGTTATCTGTAACATTTCCGGAATGCTGATCCCTGCTCATTCTCCTGTCCCCAAAACCGATGAGCTCCGGTGCCACCACCATCACGCCTTTTTTCACTAACTCCACACCGAAATCCTTATGTATCCCCTTCTCTCCACTTATCTCGCTTCCGTCAGGTTTCAGTCCCACAACTTCTTTGCTTCCATAGCCGTGCCCATGTAACGCCATAACAACTGGAAGCTTTTTTACCTGTTTTCCATGTGTTTTCGGAATTAGAAAATAAATAGGCATGGTAAGTTCAGGGTAGGTCTGCAGCTGCAATCTTACTCTTGTGTAATCTTCCTTTTCGCAAACCTCAAGGATCACAGGGTTCATTTCTTTTGCAAAATCAGGATATCTTCCCAGTGCGTTTTGAAAATTCCCCAGCAGTTCCTTTTGCCATTCCGGACCATAGTGGATGGCATGATTTTGTGTCTTTTCTATATACATTTTTTCAAGAAAGGTATCCGGCTTCCACATAGAATAGTCCCTCCTATCGGTGAGTATGCAGCAAATTGCTCACACTATTTTCATGTTCGACATAGAGAGCACCCAACTCTGCAGATTGTCTGCCAGTGATATAGATATCCTTTGCATTTTTCAATATGACAACTGGAGTTTTGCCATGCACTTTCTTCATGCGCAGGTTTTGTATCTCTACATCTGACGCCTCTTCGAGATGTATTGCAGGACCTTGCCTTGTCTCAATTCGTACTTGGTGTAATTCCAACCCATCAATGAATTTCCCGTAAAGACCTTCCCCCGCCATGGTAATGACCTCTTTTACCATATCAGGTTCGCCCCCCTCTTCATCCGGATCATTTGTCATTTCTATGTGCACATTGAATAAAGAGATATCCTGGACAGGCATTTCCGGAAGTCCATACACAAACCCTGCCGCTGCACGACAGTTTTTAGCTGTAACATTGCTTAATTTTATATGTTTTACTCTTGGGGTTTTTTCAGTGACAGGAATCGCTTCCAACAGATTCATGGATAGATCATTCTCGTCGACTCCGTACCGATAGAAGGAATTAATGGAAAAAGGACAGAATACGTTTTCCATGTAAATATTGTTCACGAGAACATTTTCAATGTAAGCTCCTCTTGCGCGGTTTGTTTTAATGCGAATGCCTCTGTCTGTGCCGATGAAGACACAGTTGGATATGGTCACATTTCGGATCCCGCCTGAATTCTCACTTCCCATCACCACCCCTCCGTGTCCATGAAGCATGGTGCAATTGGTAACTGTCACATTTTCTGTCGGTCTTCCTACCCTTCTGCCATCTTCGTTAATGCCGGACTTCAAGCAAAGACAATCATCCCCCACATCAAAATGGCAGTCAGAAACTCTTACATTGGAGCACGAGTCGATATCAAATCCGTCTCCATTAGGTGTATCGGAAGGATTTTTGAAAGTCACACCCCTCACTTGGACATCCTGACAGTAAACGAGATGAGTATTCCAAAAAGGCGAGTTCTGAAGAGTCACCCCTTCTATCGTTATATGTTCACAGTCCTTGAATTGCAGGAGAGGGGGTCGCAGGAATTGGGAATCCCATTCTACAAGATTGGTAGAAAGGGGATCGAGTAATGCGCTATTATGACGTCGGATATTCTCCGCCACAGAGGTCGAATACTTTTCCCCTTTTTTCAATCGCTTATTGATTTCCCACCACGCTTTCCCTTGTCCATCAAACACTCCATTCCCCTTGATACTCACATTTTTCAGCCCGTCACCAAAGATGAGCGGTGAAAAACCATAGCATTCATAGCCTGACCACCTGGTTTTCACTGCAGGGTAAGCATCAAAATCATCTTTGAAAATCACCTTTGAACCTGCATCAAGAAATAAGGTAATATTGCTCTTCAGGACAATCGGGCCTGTCACAAACTTTCCTGCCGGGAAGAACACCGTTCCTCCACCTTGCTCCGCGCAGTCCCTGATTGCTGCTGCTATTGCATTTGTGTTATCAGTACGGTTATCACCTTTTGCACCATAACTGGTAATGTCATACACAAACATATTTAGTCCCCCTTTTCGACTGAAAAATATTTTTCATAAACACCTAAACAAAAGAGGCAGTTTCGCCTATCTTTCAGGAGAAAAACATGCCTCTATTTCACAATCATTCAAAACACTATAAAAGGTCATTACGTAAGGGAGTGAACGTATCCAATAGAATACTAGGTTCCAACGCCTTGACTCCGTGAATGACATCTCCTGGAATGAACAGGGATTCCCCTTCCTGAATAAGAACAGTCTCTCCCCCAAGGTTAAATTCCAGTTTACCTTTCAGACAATAGGTAAACTGCTCTTGGGGGTGACTATGCTCCGCCCCGATGGCCCCTGTTTCGAATTGAACCTCCATCATCATCAAGCTCTTTCCTGGTGGATGAATCTTTCTTTTAACACCTAGATCTACTTCTTCCCAAATTCCAACCATGCGTCTCACTCCTTTTATTTTTCTTTTGCCATCCATGGAATCAACAACTGTACCGCCAAAAGGGATACAATGATCCACGGAATGGTTGTTGTATTGATTTCAGTGGAAAAAATCATGAAAATAATAATACCAAGTCCACGCCCTACATTAATAATGGATTCTCTTAACACTACCGATTCGACCCGGAAATTCTCCTTCAGCGGAATCAAATCAAGCCACTTATAGTAATGGGCTGCGTATGTATTCGCCTGCAACGGCTTGAAGAGAGAGCCGATCGACATGAACAGCACGACCGTCCAGATGGAAATATCCCATAGAAGGAAGACGGTAGAGAATGTCATTCCGAATGCTGCAACAAACAGATAGGTCCTGGTCGCATCCAGCCTGGCGAAGCGTGAGATCACATAGCTTGCAAGGATGGATAGACTTAAAAACACCACATTCATATAGCCGACAAAGCTTTCATCGGGAAAAATGTCATAAAGAAGAATATGCGGTATATACATTAGGACCCCTTGCGGAAAACCAATGATAAACCAGCCGGCGAGCACAAATGCGAACCCGGGCTTCTTCGCCAACAATAGCGGCAGGAATTTCATGTAATAAGTTTTGTGATGGGTCGTTTCCTTTTTCATTCTTAAACTTCCAAGGGCTGCAAATAGAAACATCATGAACGCCAGTGAAAAGACCATGATGTAGCCGGTCAATTCTGTGTATAAGGTGATGATGAACCCTGCCAATGCCGGCCCCAATAGATTGGCTCCACTCATTGTTATCTGGTTCCATCCCAGGTAACGGTGCCTGTTATCGTTGTTTGATACATCATAAACAAGAGTGAAGTAGCCTACCCAATAGGCCGCCTGTGACACTCCCTTTAATAGGGCAAATAGATAAAAATACTCGACCATCAATTCCTGAGTAAGCACAATGCATAGATAGAAAAACGCCGTCAGAAAAATACCATATCTATACATGGTTAACCTGTCCCGCTGCTTCGCCATCTTCCCTAAGAAAATGGTCATGATTCCTTGCGAGAGGATGGCAATCAGGTTGAATAATCCGTTAATCAGTAAACTGTTTGTCAATCTCCATAAATATAAATTGATAAAAATCATGGACAATGAGTTTCCGAACTGAAAGATGCTTTGATTCATAAGTGTGATGACAGCCTGTTCTGAAAACCTTTTTTCCTTTGGAACTTTAAATCTATCTATGTTCATTTGAACACTTCTCTCACCTTAAGAGTTTATAAAAGTTACTTGATCCATAAACCGGAAGACAGGTCTCACCTGCCAGTTCATAGCACTGCATCCTTATCAGTACAGCTTGTGTACTTGCGTTCATATCCCCTTCATATAGCCCTTGGCTCAAATGGACAGGTTCAGGCATGTCAGGGTAATATTCCCCTTTAACCTGTGCAACATTAGGGGCGGTAGGGGAGTTTTCAGACTCTCTGGAAAATCCTCCATCAGGACGTTTAAGCTTTTTCATGTTTGCTGCTGTAATACGGATGATTTCCTCTTGTTCCTCTTGTGGTATTTCTGGTTTGATATAGGAAAGCAGATTAATAGGGTTGCGAATATAGCACATATCGTGAGCTTCTTCCCTCCGCAGGCAGGCTAAGATGCTTTGATAGATTTTATCTGTATTTGGCATCGGGATATTAAATCTGCTATAAAAGGTATGCAGCTTGAAGGTTCCGGAAATTTTCACATATAGACTTCCTTCTCCCCATAAACCTGTAAAAGGATCTTGAATACTCTCCAAATACTTCACTGCTTCATCAAGGAAAGGTTGCCTTTCCTCCTCCTTCATCTCTTCGATGTACACACAAGAAGTAGCTAGCAAGTCACAGCCACGCCAGCTGTTGCGTAAATCAATGCTCCTCCACTTCTCCAAATAACTCTCAGGAGACTTTACATATTCCGGTGCTGCATTGGATACCAGGGGAAGCGGGTGGAGTGGAGCACTCCCAAGCTTCAACAGGGAGCCGGTGGTATAGCTTAATGCCCGGTGCACCATCACCTCATCGTTTTTCATTGCTGGATTGTCATCAAAGAAATAGCCTGTTTGTGGATGCTGCTTTTGTTGATAAAAGGAAATCATCCTCTGCTTCATATTTGTAGGCATATGCTGAAGCAAATTGTTCCGAATTAAAATATTCAACGCCTGGGAAGTCGATTCGATGTCAGGACCAAAATGTCTGTCGTTCATGGAACTGCGTGCATAATAGAATCCACCTGTAGTGGAATCGTATTGTCCTGCCAACCAGGGAATAAACCCATCAAACAAGACATCGATCTTCTCCAATCCCTCCAATAACCTTGTACTATTCATTGATCCACCTCCTTAGTTAGTTTGGTACTCCTTTACAATTAATCCTTTTACTCCTTTACCGACCCAAGCAATGCCCCCTTCGTGAAATGCTTCTGAAGGAACGGATATACCAGTAGAACCGGTACCGTCGCTACTACTATTACCGCCATCTTCACCGTGATTTCCGGTGGGGCAACATTCATCATTTCTGAACCGTCATAGTTGATACCCGTTGCCAATACTACAATTTGCCTCAATAGCACCTGTACCGGCCATTTTGAGGCATCATTGAGATAAAGGATGGCATGCATGTACGTGTTCCAATAGGTAACAGCATAGAACAACGAAATCGTTGCAATCGCAGGCATGGAACATGGAATGACGATACGGAATAACGTGCCGAAATCACTGCAACCATCTATCCTGGCCGCTTCCTCCAATGAATCAGGCATATTCTGAAAAAAGCTCTTTAAGATGATCAGATTGAACGCATTCAATGTTACCGGAATGACCAAAGCAGCCAATGTATCTAACAACCCGGTATATTTGACAATAAGAAACGTAGGAATCATTCCACCGTTGAAAAGCATCGTAAATACGACGAAGAATAATAGAAACCTTCTTCCTACGAGGTCCTTTTTGGAAAGACCGTATGCCGTCAGGATGGAAAAAAACATACTCCATGCTGTACCTAATACGGTCACACCGATGGATACAGCCATCGCTTTAAAGATGGTATCGGTCGAAAATATATACCTGTAAGCATCCAAACTGAACACGGTAGGAAACAAGAGGAATTTCTTCTCCGCCAGCTCCGCATTGGTAGCAAAGGATGCTGCAATAACATGAAGAAATGGCAATACTGTTATTAAAGCAATGAGTCCTAATAGAAAGAGGTTCGTATAGTTAAAGAGACGACCTCCTAATGTTTTATCATCCACCATTTTTTTTGCCTCCTTTGGCCTTTTAATAAACGCCTTCTTCTCCAGACTTTTTCGCTAACCAGTTAGCTCCGATTACCAGAATAAGGCCAACTATACCCTTGAAAAACCCTACTGCCGTACTGTAGCTGAATTCCCCTTGCTGGAGACCGACGCGATATACATACGTATCAAATATTTCCCCTACCTCACGATTGGATGCGTTAAGGAGCAGATATACATGCTCAAACCCAAGTTCAAGGACATCACCGATTTTAAGGATCAGCAATACGACGATGACTCCCTTTATCGCAGGAAGCGTAATATGCCACATCATCTGAAGCCGGCTTGCTCCATCGATCCTTGCCGCTTCATATAACTGTGGATTGACGGCTGCAATGGCTGCGAGAAAGATGATGGTTCCCCAACCCGCTTCTCTCCAGATTACTTGAAGAATGTACATCGGCCTGAACCAATCAGGATTCAATAGGAAATTTATTTTATTAAAACCAAGCCATTCAATGATTCCGTTGACTAATCCCCCATCAAGGGTCAGCATGACAAAGCTAATGGAAACAATAACTACCCAGGACATGAAATGAGGGATATAGATAAGTGTCTGTACTCCTCTTTTGAAAAACTCTATTCTCACTTCATTAAGCATCAATGCAATGATTATCGGTATTGGAAAGAAGATGAATAGATTCAGCGCGAATAAAATGAGCGTGTTTCGGAAAATCTTCCAAAAATCCGGGTCTGAAAAAAGTCTGTTGAAATGCTCGAATCCCACCCACTCACTTCCCAAGATTCCTAAATAAGGCTTATAATCCTGGAATGAAATAATCAAACCGTACATCGGAACGTATTTATAGATAAAAAAGTACAATAACCCCGGCAAAATCATTAAATAAAACATTCTGTTCTTCCAAATCTGTTTTTTCAATTCTGCACGTCGATCGACCTTAGGTGGTATCGGATTATTATTTAGTGCTAAGTTGTTTTCCGTTTTCATGGCCTCTCTACCTCTCCCCTGTGTTTTTCTCTTAATCCTTTCTCCATTGTGAAAATAGCTAGTTCCTCCCATTCGATTACTCCAAGTGTAAAAAAGCGCTTTCATTACGTCTATAATCAATACAGTACATTGGAAGGAAACTCCTTGATGGATAAGGGGTTAAATGCAATACCTAATAAATTGATTATTCGAAAATACTGAAAATTAACTTATACTGAAGAGAGGTTACTACTATTTCATTTTTGAAGGGAGGAAGTTATGTTGTTTCAATCTTTTACTGTTTCAAAAGATGGTACATCAGATTTCACCTGTATCCAAGATGCCATCGATCATGTGAGGGTTCACCCACTGGAACCAGTCACCATCTTTATCAAAAACGGAAACTATCAGGAAAAGCTCATTATTCCGGATAATAAGCATAATGTAAAACTAGTAGGAGAAAGCAGGGAGGGGACTATCATTTCCTTTCATGAATCTGCTAGGATGAAAGATTCAACGGGAAAATCCCTTGGAACTTTCCGGACTCCTGTTGTCACTGCCTTGGCAGATTGTATTCAGATGGAGAGCCTTACTATTCATAATACGGCAGGATATGGGGAAGACGTTGGACAGGCGTTGGCATTGTATGTTGCAGGTGATAGATCTATTTTTAAAAATGTAAGCTTGCTTGGGAACCAAGATACACTTTATACCTCTAGAGGAAGACAACTCTTTCAGCAGTGTTATATAGAAGGGCATGTCGACTTCATTTTTGGAGCTGCATCCACCATTTTCGACCAATGTGAGATTCATAGCTTAAGAAAAGGATATATCACTGCTGCCTCTACCCCAGAAGATCAGAGTTTCGGTTATATTTTTCTAGACTGCCGCTTGACAGGTGCTGCCGATATCGAAAGTGTATATCTGGGCAGACCTTGGAGACCCTATGCTCACACATTTTTCGTACGTACATGGATGGGTGAGCATATTAAAAAGGATGGCTGGGATAATTGGAGAGACGAAGCTAATGAAAAGACAGCAAGGTACGGGGAGTATGACTCATATGGACCAGGCGCTTTGGTGGAACGGCGTGTACGATGGGCTAAGCAACTGACACGTGACGAAGCTGAATCCTTGACTGTTGAAAAACTTTTTCCTGATCTGGCGAACTGGTACTTTTTATAGAGCTAAACTCAAAGTATATAACCACTGATGTATGTAAGACTGTTTTAACAAAAACCGGGCAAAAACCGCCCGGTCCTTTTTTTAGTTTAGTTGTTTATAGATATTTGGGTTGCATGTGATATAAAAAGAGTATATCGGTGAGGAATGTGTTAGTTTGTATTAAACCTCTATTAAGCTTCATGGAGAATCTTTGCAGTGCTGGGCTATTGGTGTGTTTATGCGCAAACTCCAATACATCATTTTTGATCTATCTTGCTTTTCATGTACTTACTTCGCTCTTGTTGGTACATCATTCTTCGGCTTCCTTGCTTTTCATGTACTTACTATGCTCCTGTTCCAAAACCTTGTTGCTGTCGTGCTCTTTTCCTGTTAATCCTAAAATAATTCTTACTAATGTGTGAATAGGACAGTATAAAATCCAAATTCCAATTTATTACGGGGCTATAGCAACAAGCTTTAAGAAGAGAGCCTTTAAAAAACAAAAGGAACTGCCACAAATGAAGTGGCAGTTCCTCTTATCATTTTTTAATTACCAGCTGATTCGTTAAACTCGTCGATGATTTCTTGACCACCTTGGTCCAACCATTTTTGTACTGCGCTTTCAAATCCATCCTTATCAATTTGGCGAAGAATATACTGATATGTCGCATCCTGAATGATGGTTCTCAATCTTTCTCCATTAGCAAGGAAAGCGTCAGAATCAAGAGTTAGAGTAGGATCATTGATTAAATACTTCTCATTATCAATGAACAACTCTTCGGATTTCGCTTTCGGTTCAAAAGTATGGAACCCTTCATAACGGCCATTGTTTTCAGGTTCACCGATTTCAATAGCCTGGAACGGCTTTACTTCACGGTCGTTCTTCGCAGTATCATCTGTAGGTATACCCATTCCATTCTCAACGTTATAATGCTCTCCTTCAATTCCCCAGAAGATCAAGTTCGATACTTCAGGAGTCATCAAATCATCAAAGAATGCCAAAATTCTCTTTAACTCGGCTTCCGTTTTTACAGAGGATTTAGGGAACATTACAACGTTTCCGTATCCTGGCAGGCTCCAGATTCCATATTCTCCATGCGGGCCTTCCACATAGTTATGGACGTCTACCTCTGCATCAGGGTGTACTTTGGAAAGGTCATTATGAAGAGTCAGTACGTCTCCCATTGACCCTACATATATTCCAGCAGTACCATTGATGAATAAAGCTTGCTGGTCATTCTTACTTGTCACAGGGAAATCCTGGTTCATATAGCCATTTTCATGCATGTCTTTGAAATAATCCAATGTCTGCATATACTCAGGAAACATGAATGCAGGCTTCAATTTGCCATCTTCATCTTCGCCCCACTCATTCGGAGTTCCAAACCAAGAAGCAACTGTATAGAATGCACCATAAACTAAATCGCTGCGGTCAGTCAGACCAATAGTATCCTTTTTACCGCTCTGATTAGGATCGTTCTCTGTGAACTGCTTTGCCATTTCAAAAAACTCTTCCGTCGTAGTCGGTGCTGACAAACCTAGGTTGTCCGCCCAATCCTTACGATAAATGATACCTTGACGAGACAGTGGTCTTCCCTGGTATAAGGAATAGATTTTGTCATCTACCTTTGTATTTTCAAGAACTTGCTCTTTTAAATTGCTTAAGTTTTCGTACTCATCCAAATAAGGGCCGAGCTCCCAGAATTGATCATCACGGATGGCATCCTTGAACTGGTTGAATGTTGTCTGATTTTTCATAAACACCGCTTGAGGAAGAGATCCTGTCGCAAAAGCAGTATTCAATCTTTCTTCATAGTTATTGTCAGGAACCCATTGGAATTCTAATTTAGTATTCGTCTTCTCTTCCAGCAGCTCTTCTACTTTCTCTTGTGGTACTTCTGGTGTATGAAGATTCGCCATAATTGAGATAGTGAATTCCTCGTCACTGTCTATTTCTGTATTTGAAGCGCTTTCATCACTACACGCACTTACGAACACCAACATTAAGGAAAGAAGAAGAAAAGCAAACGGTTTTTTCTTTACATTCATATTTGATTACCCCCACGTTAATTTCTTAACTACTTTAATGATAGATTACAAAAGTCCTGTTTGTATACAACTAGTTATCTCTTAGAGAATTTTTCCGACAATCCACTCAGAAAGAATGCGCTTTCATTTTAAGATGTTCCAGTTGCCCCCTTTCTTCTTTTATTGAGACGAACGCCTGAAAACACTTCAGCGTCATCCTGATCCGTCTAACATTAATTTAATTCAGAATTTTCAATTAGAATATAATCAATTGCTCATATCATATCAGAGAACCATTGATATCATAAGGTTTGTCTAGTGTGAACTTATAAAATGATTACGGTATCATATATGAGTTTCTTCAAGTAAGCCAACAATCGATACCTGGAAAGGAGGGTTTACCCAGAAAAAAAGCTGACAAGGTTCTGTCAGCTCTTCTCCATAATATCCTTTGAATTCTGTTCGGATTTGAATCCAAGTTCCTTCTTCGCATTACTTGTGTCCCATGGAGCACCAGGATTATCCGATACACCATAATAGGTTCCAAATTTCACATCAGCTTCGATTGCCGCTTCAAATAAATTAACGACATCTTCCCTTGAGAGCAACGTATGAACTAGCCTGTCATTCTCCTCTATGTCCTCCACTTCATCCTTTGGGACCGAAGCGATCCTTAAATTGATAACAGAAACCTCCTTCTCATCCGAAAACAATCTCCCCACATTTTCCGAGGCCAATTTAAGAATTCCGTATAGTCCTTTGGAATAGGGATAATCCTGCACATTTATTTTTCTCCCTAGGAGGGACTCTCCATCTTTTTCATAACCGTCTGTTACATGGTTACTACTTGCAATAATCACTCTCGGGATGTTCCTTTTTGTCGCAACATCTAAAAGGTAATACCCGGCCTTGAAGAATACTTCGGTCATTTTGTCAAACTGCTCAATATCCTCAACATGTTCATCGGTCTCAGTGGCAAGCAGATTTATCAACACGTCTGCATCCAAAGGGATATTCTCGTAGAGCTCTTCGTAATTTGTTGCATCAAGTTGAAGATAACCTGACTCATCCGTTTGTTCTTGCTTATCACACACGATGACTTCATATTCATTTCTCAGTCCATTTTTCAAAACAGATCCTATAGTGCCATTTCCACCAATAAGTACGATTTTCTTCATTTATACATTCCCTCCAAAAGTATGATGTTACCTTCGCGAAATCTCTTGGCAGTCCTCCATTATAATAGGTTCCCCTTTTTCCGTTTCAACTTCTACATTTATGAATTCCGCATAATGGACGTTGGAGCAATATATACCGTGTATTGCCTGAATGAAAATGTTCCGAAATGTTAGGTTCTGTAATGGCTTCTCAGGAAGTCCCTTTAATAAAATTGCAGTTTCTGCTCCGTTACAGATAATGTTCTGAATGTGTATATCCCGAAATATAGGAGTTTCTTCAGAAAAAGGAACGTTATCCCCTTTCATGTCCTCATCTGAAAGTTCATAGAACATATGAAAAACAATCGCTTCCTTTTTAATATCTACCATGTTAATTTTATCAATACTGATGTTCTCCACCGTACCACCGCGCCCTCTTGTACTTTTAAAGCGCAAACCGGTATCAGTTCCGAAAAATGTACACCCAGAAATCTTTACGTTTTTCACGCCACCGCTCATTTCGCTACCAATGACGAAACCTCCGTGCCCACTGTAGACTTTACAATTTCTAATATCAATATCTTTGCAAGGCTTCGCAAGCCGTCTTCCTTCTTCATTTTTACCTGACTTAATGCAGATTGCATCGTCACCAACATCAAATGTACAATTTTCCACCTTAACAAGGCTACATGATTCAAGATCCAAGCCATCACCGTTTTGTGAAAACCAAGGGTTCCTAACCGTTATATTACGGATGGTCACATGCTCACATTGCCAGGGATGCAAACACCAAGCAGGCGAATTCTGGAAAGTAGGTCCATCTATCAGAATGTTTTTGCTTTTTCTGAAACTGAGCAGGTTTGGTCGTAAGAAGTGTCTAACGTTCTCATAATCACTGAAATTCATAGAACCTTTTTTTTGTAGCTTCGGGACCAACTTGGAACCGTTCCAAGCATTTTCAGAGGGCCACCAAATTTCCTGTTCTTTGTCCAAAACTCCGGATGAGTGAATTAATTTACCCCACTGGTTATCAGTCATTTTGAATCTTTTTACGGGCCGCCATACTTCCCCTGCCCCATCGAATATACCAAAGCCGGTAATCGCAATATTCTCAAGACCCTCTCCATCAAGTGGGGATTGACATCTTACAGCTTGTACCCCTTCAAAAGATGAGAGTATCAGTTGATAGTCCTCTATATTTTGGCTGAATAATATAATGGCACCATCTTCGAGATGAAGATTCACGTTGCTTTTGAAACGGATAGGTCCGGTAAGCCAAACACCATATGGTACGGTAATCCTTCCTCCTCCATCAGAAGCACAGGCTTCCATCGCCTGGGCAAAAGCCTCCGTATTCATCTTTTGCCCATTCCCTAATGCACCATAACTTCGGATGTCATAATGAGCATTGCGGAAGATTGGTTTTATCACTTTTTTATTTTCTTCACATTTACTTCTCATGGACTTGCCTCCTAACAATAAGCACGCTTATCAATTATTATATAAGAGGTATATCCATATCTTAATAATCATTTCCTTAGTATTATTCGTTTCTACACAAAAAAACACCAATTAGTTAAACAATGAATGCATAAATGGACGCGTATTCCAGTCCTGTTCTTTTAGTTTAGTTAGGATATTGCTTACAAGGGCCTTGAAAATCTTATGAGCAATAAACAATTCTTCGGCAACTTCTCGAATTTATTCCCTTCGGTTATGAACAGTAATTTCCATTTCCCTGTAGGTCAGCTCTTCAGGGAGAAGAATTTTCCGTCTTTCTTCATAGTTTCCATTGTCGGAGCTGAACGAGCCGTTTTTGCTTTTCTTTGTCCAGCTTCAACGGCTAGCTCCTCGAGTCATAAGCCAGTTTCCGCTTTTCTTTTTGTAATATTCTTTTCATATCTTTGTAATGGGCATATATTGTATAATTATTTTGGGATATTCTTTTTGTTTAGCTTTTTTTATTTGCTCCTAGGGTATTGTTCTTGTAAACTTGCAAAAAGATATGAAAACTGTTTTTTTACTGTTCTATCTAGTTGAAAGTTCTTGGGTTCACAGAAAGAGCACGGTAATAATTGGTGTTAAGGTTAGTTTCAAGATACGTTATAAAATATAAAGTATGCGAAAAAAGCCTTTTGTTTTTAAAGGAGCTAATAAAATGATTACACATTTCAAGAAGTTGGATTGGGTTCTAATAACAGCTATAATACTGTTATGTTTATATGGGTTGGTAATGATTTATAGTGCAGGGATGCTATTAGGGATAGAAGATTATGATGACCCTGGATATTTCTTTAATAGGCAGTTGATCTGGCTTTATTTAGGAGTTCCTGTTTTTATTGCTGCTATCATCACTCCTTATAAACTTTACGATAAGTTAACTCCCCTAATGCTTGGTGTTATTATAATCGCATTAATATTAGTCCTGATTCCTGGTATCGGAAAAGAAGTAAATGGGGCTCGAAGCTGGTTTGCTATAGGAAATGCGACCATTCAGCCTTCCGAAATCGCTAAGTTAGGGATGATTATTTATTTTGCGAGGGTTTATGCCCGAAAGCAACCTTACATACATCAGTTTGGTGAAGGAGTCTCTCCACCATTACTAGTGCTGGGATTAGTTTTTGGATTAATTGTTTTACAGCCAGACTTAGGTACAGCCTCTACTATTGTTGCAGCATGTGGTGCGATTTTAATTTGTTCTGGAGCAAGATTAAAACATATATTGCTTCTCGGTGCAGTGGCAGTAGTTGGTATAGGTATTTTGGCAACTTCAGCAAATTATCGCTTAAGACGTATCACCTCCTTCGTTGACCCATTTGCAGATCCGGCCGGAGATGGCTACCAGTTAATTAATTCCTATATCGCCATTGGCGAAGGTGGATTATTAGGAAGAGGACTCTCTCAAGGAATCCAGAAACTGGGTTATTTACCTGAAGCACATACCGATTTTATTCTTGCTGTTATCTCGGAAGAATTAGGGATTTTTGGAGTTTTGCTGTTATTTGTTCTTTATTTAATTGTTCTCGTACGCGGAGTTCGAATCGGGGTAGCAATTAAAGATCCTTTTGCAAAGCTTTTGGCTTTCGGGATTACTTTTCAAATAAGCAGTCAAGTGTTTTTAAATGCAGGAGCAGTAAGCGGGATTCTACCTATCACTGGTATTACGTTACCTTTCATCAGTTACGGGGGTTCCTCCTTACTCATCACAATTTTTGCAGCTGGTATATTAGTCCACCTATCGAAACATGCGAAATTAGCTATTGAAGCTCGAGAGGAGACACATACATCATGGGGACAGAAAATAACAAGTTAGAGTATAGTCGCATTGATTATACATTGTTATTTCTGCTGTTTTTACTATTTATTATTAGTTTAGTAGCAGTTTATAGTGCATCGGGTCAGTATTTTCCAAATGACCCCTATTATTTTGTAAAACGGCAGATAATTTGGTACATCATAGGGATTGGAATCATGGTTGCCATCATGTTCTTTGATTACGAGCTGTTGGAGAACCTCGCCCTTCCTTTTTATTCACTAGGACTCATTCTTTTGGTTGCCGTCCATTTTGTCGGCACCATCAGGAACGGTTCGCAACGTTGGATTAACCTCGGAGGCTTTATGCTACAGCCATCCGAGTTTATGAAGATATTTTTGCTTATCCTACTTGCTGGGGTAATTTATAAATGGGCAAAGGAAAAGCACGAGTTAGATACGAAAACGCCGCCTATTGTCGTAATAAAAATCATCGGCTATTCTATGCCTCCTTTTTTATTAATACTAATGCAGCCTGATCTTGGAACCGCACTTGTTATCGCAGCAGTTATGGTAACGATGATTTTCATTAGCGGAACTTCCTGGAGAGTGCTTACCCTATTAGCCGGGTTAATTATCTCGGCATTGGGAACTCTAGTCTATTTGCACAATAAGCATTTTGATTTGTTTACTAATTTCATTGCCCCTCACCAACTCGAGCGAATATATGGGTGGCTAAGCAGAGAAGAATATGCCTCTTCCTTTGGTTTTCAATTAACAGAAGCCTTAAAAGGTATTGGTTCCGGACAGGTAGCTGGAAGGGGATTATTCGAAGGAGTCCAATCCCAAAGTGGTCGAATTCCTGAGGTTCAAACAGATTTTATTTTCGCTCTAATTGGTGAAGAGTTTGGTTTTGTTGGAGCAACACTTGTAATTTCTATTTATTTTATCTTGATTTACAGATTAATCATTATTGCCATTAGCTGTGATAACCCTTTTGGTACCTATTTAGTAACAGGTGTCGTAGGATTATTTGCGTTCCAAATCTTTCAGAACATCGGCATGACCCTTGGCTTAATGCCTATTACTGGATTAGCCCTGCCTTTCATGAGTTATGGCGGTAGCGCGCTGTTAACCAATATGATTGCATTGGGAATTGTCATGAATGTAAAATATCGGACAAAACAATTTATGTTTGATTAGAATATAGTTAGAGGAGCGAGTTTCATCAAGGATGAAACTCGCTTTTATTTGTTTAAGTTTTATAGATTTTTTGTATTTGGGTATACATGGTGGTTTCAGTGTAAGTTGTTACAACTAGGCACACTTGCTCATCCCTTTGGAACCTTCCTATTCTTTAACGTCTAAAGCCACCCTCAGAGTGGATGATTTGTCCCGTAATCCAGTCCGCTTGGTTACTTACTAAAAATCGGATTGTTTTGGCTGCATCCTTTGGTTCTCCTACTCTACCAAAAGGGAACATCGGTTGCAGCTCCTGTTTAATAGATTCGGTCATCCATCCTGTATCGGTTGGTCCCGGATTAATCGCATTAACCGTTATACCTAATGGAGCTAGTTCTGCCGAAAGCGTAAGGGTTAACGCATCTACTGCCCCCTTTGTGGTGGCATAGGCTAATTCACCAGGCATCGGACCTTGTGACTGTCCCGAAGTTAAATTTACGATTCTTCCCCCGCTACCTTTATTAAAAACCCGGGCAAAGTGTATGCTTAGTAGAGTAGTTGCCCGAATGTTTACCATATAATGCTTATCCAGTTCTTCAGATGTTAAATTTGAAAAATCATTATTCGTTGAGTAAGCTGCATTGTTGATAAGAACTTCAGGTTTACCAAGCTGAGATATTACATGGCTGATCAGCTTTTCTGCTTGATCAGCCTGTGAAAGATCCAATTCCATCCCTACTACTTTAACTCCTTAAGCAGTTCGTTCTTCAATTTTAATGGCTCCTCCTGATCGACATTCCAGGGCATTTCACGATCATACGGCATCCAATAGGTGAAAAATATATGATATCCGGCATCTGCAAGTTCTCTGCAAATCTCCGCCCCAATACCCTCTAGACGACTAGCTCCAGTTACAATTGCTATTTTAGACATGGGCATCCCTCCTTTCTTTAAAACCTATGTCCAATTACATCTCGCGAACCCATTGCACCAATTTCAAAGCAAGATGCTCTGGTTCTTCATTCTCTAAGTGCTCTTTAAATTCCTCTTCCAGCCGTGTTGTAAGGGTTGTATTATCTTCTTCATACGGGATAATCGTGGACCACTTGATGAAAGGAATCGCAACCAATGTTTGCTCTTCCTTTTTATTTTCATGTATATAAACATTAAATGTATTTTTCACTAAATGGGCTTTTCTTATCTTCATTGCTCTCACTCCTTTTTTGATTAAACTCTTTTCATAAGTTGCACTATACCTGTAAACAATCTGCCCATTCTTTTAAAATAGGGAATTAGCATTCGCATCTTTATACGAAAACTGCCTTTGATTAACCTATATCGATTTTATACAAAATATGGTTTCGTTTCAACATCATCTATTGTAAACTGTTTTTTATTTTATGTTGACATATGAACCTATAATAGATTATCATTTTTATTGTTAACTATATATATAAAGGGGTTTACATTATGAAGCGTTCATTTAAAACAATTGAAATTACGTATGCCGCAATGTTTGTGGCATTAATGGCTATTGGTGCGAATATCACCTCCTGGTTACCATTTCTAGAAGTGGCGGGTATTCCTTTGTCCATGGGACCATTTTTCTGCGTACTAGCAGGAATTCTACTTGGTTCACGACTTGGAGCGATGTCTATGTTTGTTTATTTACTAGTAGGGATTGCTGGCGCACCTGTATTTGCTCAATTTAGCTCTGGTATGGGCGCTGTACTTGGTTCTTCAGGTGGATTCATTCTTTCTTATATTGTTACAGCTTTTGTAGTAGGGTTGATTGTTGAAAAACAAGCAAAACCAGGACTTGCCACTTTCATGACTGCTTCCTTCGCAGGAATTATCTTAATCTATTTTATTGGAACTACCTATATGTATTTTATTGTGAACTATGTAGTAGAAGCGGATATGACTTATCTGGCAGCTTGGAAAATTATGGCTTGGTTCTCCGTTAAGGATATTGTTTTTACAGTCTTATGTGCCATGATTGCGCCAAGGCTTTACAATGCTTTAAATAAATCAACAAAAATCTCTACTATTAATAGCAAAATAGCTTAAATGTTTACGAAAAAAAATGCCTGAAACCTTTACGGTTCAGGCATTTTTTATAAAATAACTGCTGCAATAGTACCAAAGATAATAAGTGGTATATTGTAGTGAAGAAACGTTGGTACACAAGTATCCCAAATATGGTTATGTTGACCATCTGCATTTAATCCCGCTGTTGGTCCAAGTGTACTGTCTGAAGCTGGTGAGCCTGCATCTCCAAGAGCTGCAGCTGTTCCAACAATGGCAATCGTCGCCATCGGACTAAAGCCAAGTTCTATACAGAGTGGCACAAAGATCGCTGCAATGATTGGTATAGTGGAAAACGAGGAACCAATTCCCATCGTTATCAATAACCCAACCATCAGCATGGCAAAGGCAGCAAGCAACTGATTGGACCCAATCCATTGGGCTGAAGAGGCCACTAAGGTTTCGATATGCCCTGTAGCACGCATTACACTGGCAAACCCAGAAGCTGAAATCATGACAAAGCCTATAAATGCCATCATTCTCATACCTGATGTTAAAATAATGTCTGTTTCACTGAATTTCATTGCCCCTCCGATATAAAGAACCAATATTCCAATTAGGGAGCCATAAATCATCCCTTGGACTTCCACTACCTCTGTTAAGTATAGCTGGGAAGCGAGGGATAAGACGACAGCGGCAACCGCAACGAGTAGCGACTTTGTTGTATAGCCGGCCGTTTCTTGCCCTGCAACATTTTTCTGCTCATAAAAACGATCTTTTCGATAACTGAAGAATACAGCTACAAGTAACCCTAAAACCATTCCCATAACAGGAATAATCATCGCAGTTGGAATCGAGGAGAGATTTATACTCAAACCACTTTCCCCCATATTGGTTTGTAGAATATCGTGAAAAATCCCCCCAAATCCTACTGGCAACAAAATATATGGGGCCGTCAAGCCGAATGTAATGATAGTAGCCGTTAGCCTGCGATCGATATTAAGTTCATTTAAGACCTTTAATAATGGGGGAATTAAAATTGGAATAAACGCTATGTGCACTGGTATAACATTCTGGGACATAATAGATACTGCTAGAATAATAATTAAAATAAGTGCTTTTGAGAGTGCTTTTTTGCGAGAATCTCCTTTAGAGCCTACCAGCTTAATCGCACCTTCCACCAACGCATCAGGCAAGCCAGTTTTAGAGAGAGCTACCGCAAAAGCACCAAGCAACGCATAACTTAAAGCAACCGCCGCATTTGCACCTAACCCTTCGGTAAAAGAATTAATAGTGGCTTCTAACCCTAAGCCCCCTACCAAACCACCAACTAAAGCACCCGTAACAAGCGCTAAAACAACATTTATTCTAAGTAAACTCAAAACAAGCATAATTAAAACAGCAATAATAACCGCATTCATCCTACAACACCCTTTCAACAAATCACTTTCACTTTACCCTATTAAACTATTAGAGTAAAAAAGCATAAAACCAAAATACCACACCCTCCCCCCGCCTGTCAAAAAAAAATAAAAATAAAAAAACTAAATCCAAAACAACCAACCAAAATCCCAAACCCTCAAAACCCCTCCCCCCAACAAGCCAAAGCGCCCCCAGCGCTTCGCTTTCCTCACCACCTCAAACCAGCCTCTCCCCCCCAACACAAACACAACCAACACACATCTAACCCATCTCCACCTAAACACCCCACCGCTGCCTGAGGCCTGACCCCAAACCCCACCTCCATCCACCCCAAACCAAGCTAAGCGCACCGCACAAAATCCTCCCCAACCCAAACAAGGGGTCTGGCCTCGGTCACAAGCGCTCCCACCCCCAAACCAAAATGCAAAGAACTATAAACCCTCAAACCCAAAATACCCAAAGCGCCTCACACCACCTCAAACCATCCTCCACCCAACAAAAACACAACCAACAAACCTAAACACCCCACCGCTGCCTGAGGCCTGACCCCACCCCCCCACCTCCATCCACCCCTAACCAACATAAGCGCCCCTCACAAAATCCTCCCCCATCCAAACAAGGGGTCTGGCCTCGGTCTTAAGCGCTCCCACCCCCAAACCAAAATGCAAAGAACTAAAAGCCCCAACCCCAAATAAGCCAAAACGCTTCCTCCAACCTCAAAAAAAATAACGCACCCCTCAAAGGGTGCGCTACAATTAATCTATATTTTTCAAACCTCTTCCAACTGACCAAATCGCAACACGAATGTTACCAAAGTACGAACCATCACTCCAGTACCCCCTGCTGGCCCTAAATCATAGTTAGACGTGGTAGTTGCTGTACCAGCGATATCTAAATGAACCCATGGAGTATCTTCCGCGAACTCGCCAATAAATGTTGCAGCAAAAATTGCATGTCCATCGCGTCCAGGTGAATTATTCAGATCCGCGACTTTACTATTACGGACTCTTTCTTTTGCATGTTCAAAAATTGGAAGACGCCACATTTCTTCTCCCGCTTCATATGAAGCTTCAAGGATCTGTTCGAATAGTGCCTCGTTATTAGTCATAGCACCTGTTGTGTGATGACCGAGAGCAACCACTACACCACCGGTTAAAGTTGCCACGTCAACAAGGTAATTTGCTCCATGCTGTTTTGCATAAGTAATAGCATCTGCCAATACTAATCGACCTTCTGCATCTGTGTTAAGTACCTCTATTGTTTTCCCGCTCATGGAAGTAATGACATCATCAGGCTTAAATGCAGTACCACTTATCATGTTGTCGGTAGAGGCAATGACCGCTAGTACATTTTGTTCAGGCTTTAACTCTCCGATCACTTCCATAGCTCCAAGCACAGATGCTGCTCCACCCATATCAGACTTCATGCCTACAATTCCATCTTTAGGTTTGATGGAATATCCGCCAGTATCAAAGGTAATCCCTTTACCTACTAGTCCGATTACATCCGTCCACTCTTCTTTACCTTGATATTTCATGACAATCATTTTAGGAGGCTCGACACTTCCTTGATTTACTGCAAGCATGGCGCCCATTCCAAGCTTTTCCATGTCTTCTTTTTCAAGGATTTCTAACTCGAATCCGTATCGAGATGATAATTCTGCAGCGTAATTAGCCATATCAGTTGCTGTCAGCATATTACCCGGCAAGTTTACTAACGTACGCGCTGAATTGGTTCCCGTTCCATAATGGTAGCCTACTTGTAAGCTAGCTTGAACTTCGTCAGCATCGCCAGTTGTTATAACTGTTACATTTTCTAATGTAACCTCTAGCTCATTTGATTGCTTTTTGTAACCAGTGTACTTATACGTTGCCAAAGGAATAGCTTCTCCTAAAGCATGTGCAGCATCTAATATTTCTAACGACTCTGTTAAAAACGTATCAAGTGCAACAGCTACATTTTTTAATTTTGATTCTTGAACGGCCTTACCCACCTTGCCAAATGTCTTACGCAATTCTTCAAAGGAAAGTTGTTCTTCTCTTCCCAAACCTACTACAAAAATTCTTTTAAAAGCTGTTTGGCCAAACGTATGTATTTTTGCTATATTATTTTTTCTTGCTGATATATCCCCTTCTTTTAATAAAGAAGTAATTTGACCATCAAGTTGATCATCCAATTCTCCAAGCAAACCTTCTACTTTTTTGTTTTTTTCTGATAAACCAATGATTAAAGCGGCTTGTTGATCAGTGAAATTCATTTGATTTTGAACTGTGAACATTCTTTAGCACCTCCAGCTTATTCTAATTCCATTATAACGAATTATAAGAATTATTTCGAGTTTCTAATCATCTTCCAGATAAAGAACCAACGTTGGAAGTGGGGGTAATGAAGAAACTTCATCGAAGGGTACACGATCAATATCTTGAGGCAGGATGGATAAGCACGATTCTATAAAGCCATTCACGTCTTCTAAATCAACTCCCCAATACCTCGGACGATATTTTTGTAAATAAACATAACCCGCACGCATCATCGCTCTGGCACCTTTTACATTTCCATATTCATAGTGGTAGATGGCGACTGTCATTTGAAGCAGACCTTTAAGAAAATAATTTTCTTTATCCGTCATCCAAATTTCCTCTAACAAATCATGGCAGGTGTAATAATCTCCTTCATTAAAGGAGATAAAGAAACTATAATATTCTTCTGGATATAGCACCATTTATTTTACCCCTTTAATCAGAATGTACTGAATTCATCTTAACAAATATCTAAAAATGATTCATAATTAAGTAGAAATTATTTCATATTCTTTTATAAGAAACCTTCCTAATAAGGGTGCTACTTCTCTAAAGAAAGGGTATAGTAAGGGATAAGTCTAATATTGAAAAAGAAAGGACGTTAGGTTTAGAATGGATTTATTTACTAATTTTCCTTTATTAGCTGCTTTGGCAGCTATCGGTTTTGCTCAATTTGTCAAAGTTCCCATTCAATTTATTGCCACAAGAAAGATTGACTGGACCCTTATAACAAGTACAGGCGGCATGCCGAGTTCCCACTCAGCTGCAGTAACGGCTTTGGCAACTGGTGTCGCTCTTGAAGTAGGAGTAGGTTCACCTATCTTCTCTGTAGCCACAGTATTTGCCATCATCGTAATGTTCGATGCAACAGGCGTTCGACGGCACGCAGGAGAACAAGCCATCGTACTAAATAAATTGGTAATAGATTTTAACCGATTTGTAGAAGAAACGAAAAAATGGCCAAAAATGAATGAACAAGAAAAGGTCAAAGATCTTAAAGAACTATTAGGTCATAAGCCGATTGAAGTTTTCTTTGGGGGCTTAACTGGAATATTATTGACCCTTTTTCTTCACTATTTTACAGAAATTTGGTAGGTGATTTTTTTGCGCTTGATTTCAATATGCCCAAGTAATACAGAACTCCTGCATTACCTTGGTTTGACCCATATGCTTGTCGGTGTCGATGATTTTTCCGACTGGCCAAAAGAAATACAAAATCTGCCCAAATTAGGTCCTGACCTCCAAATCGATATGGATAAAGTAGAAAAGCTAGAACCTGATTTAGTTCTAGCAAGTTTAAGTGTACCCGGAATGGAGAAAAACATTGAAGAATTAAAGAAAAGAAACATCCCTTATATCGTATTAAATCCACAATCGTTAAAAGATATAGAAAAGGATCTTCTCTCTTTAGGAAAAATAACGAACACCAAAGCTAAAGCAATGGAAGTCACAGATTGCATGAACGAGTTGATACATACCTATAAAGAATTAGCAGCCACCATTCCTTCCAAAACCAAGGTTTATTGGGAATGGTGGCCAAAACCAGTTTTTACTCCAGGTAAAATTAATTGGCTCACGGAAATAAGTGAACTAGCCGGTGCCACCAATGTTTTTGCCGATAAAAATGTGGCAAGCCACCAGACCGACTGGGAGGAAGTTGCCGAAAAGAATCCTGACGTCATTTGCATGATATGGGTTGGCGTAAAAGAATCGAAAATGAAACCTGCACATGTCAAAAAGAGGCCAGGCTGGGAAGAAAATGTCGCAGCCGTTAAGGAAAACAAAATATTTTGTCTAGAGGAAGCATTGTTCTGCAGACCTTCACCTAGACTATTACACGGCTTAAAGAAAGTAGCCCATCTTTTGCATCCTGACATATATCCTACCAATACAAAGGATGATCCATTATTGTAGATGATACTTTCTTCTTATAAGGGGCTCTGTTAAAGGTGAGTATTGAACCTAGTGATTCCCCAACTGATGATTGGAGCCTCGTTTGGCTAGCCGAGGAGAGGCTCCAACACATCCCCTAAGAAAGCGGATCAGCTATGGTTATGTATGACCCTATTGAAACTGTGATCTGTTAATGGTTAACGTTGATATCACCTGTTCTTAACCAATCCCTTCCAATAGTTCCACGCTTTTAAATATTTCTCAAAATCTTTTGGGTGATGTTTAATACATGCCCCTAATCTTAGGTATAAACTAATAACTACTTGTTCGTATAAATCTGAACAATCTCCCTCTCTATAAATCCTCATATTCTTTGCCCCTGAATCTATAGTATCTTTTGTCAAATCATCTGGTGAAGAACAAAAAGCATAGGTTAAGTCATACATAGGATCACCTATAACTGGAGTTGAGTCAATCACACCACAAAATTGTCCCTTATCAAAAATGAAATTATGAACTCCACAGTCCCCATGTAATAAGAAATGTTTACTATCAGTGTTATTTTTTAAAACCAAATTACATATGTATTCATAGTCACCCTTATCTAATCTTGAAGCTAAAATTCTATTCGTTTCCACAACTTCATTCATAAGAAAATGTTGCCAAGATTCTACAGGATCTTCAGGCCACCCCCAACCAACAGCAGAAGGTGCATCCTTATATTTATTTAGTAGCTCTTCCACAAGAATTCTTAGCATTTCCTTTTTATTTATCGCTACATAATCTGTAGAACCATTTATGAATGAATAAACCATTGCATGGAATGACGGCTCAACGAATAGCAGTTTCGGCAATAAATTTATATCTTTATAAGTGTTAAGGAAAATTGCTTCTGATTCAATCACCTGTGGTTCATTTAACTTAACCACACATTTAAGTCCATTACTTTTTAGAAGATACAATTCACTGTTAGTACCGCCTTTTAATTGTTCGTAATCTGGTTCAGATGGAATTATATTGTTGTTAATAAGCTCTTTAATAATTTTTTGAATATCCATATTTCATCCCCGTTTGTCAGATAAGTACTTTTAAGCCTATTCTTCTGTTTTTAAGATAGTAAAAATGTCTATTTCAATAACACCTAATTTTATCATGTGTTCTTGTATTTTATCTCCTGTAATAACCTTTCTTACATAGTGGCAATATTTCTCAAATGCTGATTTTCTCAAACAACACCTTTATCAGAAGCAATAAGTTAAAAAAAAGGCAATCCCTCATAATGTAAGATGGGATTGACCTTTTTAAATACTCGTTATGGAATTAGAAGTTGTCCAATTTTTATCTACTATTATTATCGCTTAAATATTGTTGACGGAACACTTGCATGCTTTCTTCTTCATTCAGTAAATTCAATTCTTCTTCTGTTAGTTCCCCATTACCTTTTTTCACAATATACACGTCAAGGGTTCTCTTGCCCCATTCATTGAATACCTCATCTACGGTATGATAATATAAATCAATTTTATTTCCTTTGATTGCACTCCCTGTGTCCGCAACTACCCCGTACCCATATTCTGGAATGAAAAGGATTGTACCTATTGGAAAGACTCTAGGATCAGCTGCTATGGTTGAATATAGGTCTCTTCTAACTTTGAGCCCTGAATATGTAATCCCATATGCTGGATGATCAATCGATTTTCCTGTAGACTCTACCCCAGCCGTGTATCCTGTAGCTGAGACCGTATGTGTTTCATATTGACTCCAATCGATTGAGTCTTCTAATGATTTCGGTTCTTCGATTGCCTCTTCGGAAGACACCATTGTTGGTGTAGAAAGTGAAAAATTTAGAGTCTTCCAATCCAGGCCAATCTTTTTGAAGAAGCTGCCATTCTCATTCGCTCCCGCTTTTTCATCTATTGCATATATCTCATTCTCTTCCAGCCATTTTTGAATCGTTGTCGCCTCTACACCCGACAACGATTGAAAGGTTACTAACAAGGCTAACGAAAAGAAAACCCCAGTAACCGTCCTTCGGAATAATTTTTTTGTTGTATTCATATGATACATTCACTCCTCTCACTTGATATTCTTTCCCTCTTTCACTAAAAATTATTCCTTTTTTATTAGTTTTCTCTAGTAAACCTTTATTTTTTACCAGTAAATGTTAACAATCTAGTAATATTTCCATAGCAAAAAAAAAGAATCGACATTAAGTCGATTCACAAAAATTTGTATTTTATTTCTTTGCTGTGTTTGAATATCAAAATCAGTCTGTTAAAACATTTGATACCCATTTTTACGAAGCATTCTAATTACAATCCCAGAGAATATTGCCCCAATGAAACCGCTGATTAGTATCGTGATATCTGCTACTTGTAATGAGGTGATTTCATTCCCCAATGTGGAAAATGCAACTCCGGGTTTTGTGAAAAAGTCGATAAGCTTAACATCATCCTGCCCAATAATCCAGATACAAACCAATGGATAGATAATAGCCATAATCCAAGACATACGTAATAGCATATTTAGAAGGAATCCAATTCCAAAAAATAATACGAAAAAAAGCACAACGGAAATAAGTAAAATTGGTATATTCATACCCCTGTCATACACCTCCATAACACATCTTTTCTAAGTGTACTGAATGGCATGAGACGAGTCAATTAAATTTGAAGATCAATAAAAAAAACACCAACACTTTTGTCAAGATTATGTCAACATTAGACGATAACTTGAAGTGTTGGTGTTAGTATAAATAGGCTTTTTTTCATACTATGGTGCCCCTGTACAAGAAGCAACAAGCCTCTTCTTATTTTCTGCCACTGCCTCCACAGCAAGAGCAGGTCTCAGATCCGCCTAAGAGAAGTTGAAAGTAGCCTTTTCCTGAACAATATACACATGCTTTATTCTCTGTTTGAAGTTGATTTTTCATTTCTTATCCCTCCAGATGTTTTTATCTTAAAACAGAAATTAATTTAATTTTCTGATAATATAACATCTTTTAGAAAGCTTGAAAAGGGACGAATAAGTCTGGCATCCTTCATGTAAACGGATACATAAGCCATAATCACGTGGGAACTCGTTTTCTCATAAGTTTTCATAATTTTTAGAAAAATAACTTGTACGAGGAGTAACCAAACACTTCCCCTGGATTCATAGGAGAGGTAGGCTTTAATAAAGAACTATCCACTTGCTTTATACAATAGTGAATTAGCAGTGATGTATCGGGATCCATTGCTAGCTCTTCTGCTGTTTTAAAGGCTGCATCAGAAAGTTCGCATTTTTGGTACACAACATTTGAATGCAGAGGAGTACATACAAAAATAAGCATATTATCGCTTATTTCTTCTTTAATGACACCTGTTCGAACACCCATTAGACCTTCTACATTTACTTCAATACCCGTTTCCTCCATAACCTCTCTTTTCACGGCTTCGTCTACGGTTTCATTTGCTTCTACGAAACCTGCTGGAAAAGACCACTTATCTTTTAACCCGCCATAGCGTTTTTTAACTACTAACCATCTTCCATCTTCTGTTTTTACAATCCCAGCTACCGCAAGCCAAACTCGGCCTCTCTTTGACATGCAATCAACCCCTTTTGATCTTTTTTCTATGATATCAAAGAAAAGAAAAAGCTGCCCCTTTTTACAGGAACAGCTTTTTTAAAATCTATAGCTTAAAGGATATTAAATTTTCCTTTTTTCATTACAAGCCCTGCGCCACCAATCATGTAAAGCGCGCGGTTATCAACCATTTTCTTCATGAAGCTAGCTTTGGAACCCATGACCTTACGTCCAAATACTACACCAATTGCATCATCTTCACCTAATGAACAAACCGTTCCTTTTAGATCAGGAGTAAATGTTTGCAAGTCGCCTTGCTCACGAATTAGGACAGCAAGATTTTTCGCACATACTTCACCTTGTTGCATCGCAATTTGCGCTGTTGGTGGGTATGGACGATTAATTTCTTCATTGATGATTAGCGCGCAGTCACCAATAATGAACACATCATCATGTCCTGGTGCACGTAAGTAAGGATCCACCTTTACACGGCCACGCATATTTTCAAAACCTGAATCTTCTACCAAATGGTTTCCACGAACACCAGCAGCCCATACAACAGTACCTGCTTTGATTTCTTCCATTTGCTCGTCTTTAGCAACGAGGATGCCTTCTTCGGTTGCTTCTTTAATTGCAGTACCAATCTTGAATTCCACACCCTTGCGTTCAAGTGTAGCTACTGCATATTCTACTAATTCAGGATCAAAACCTGGTAGAACAGTTGGCGCAGCTTCCACACACACAAGACGTACTTTTTCTTGTGGAACATCAAATTCACTGCACAGTTCAGGAACACGGTTTACTAGTTCGCCAAGGAACTCAATACCAGTAAATCCAGCTCCACCAACAACGATGGTTAGACGATCATCGCGACGGTTTACCTCGGTGTTATACGTAGCAAATTGGTATTCGATATGCTCTCGAATTTTACGAGCTACATTTAAGTTAGCAATGGAAAAAGCGTGCTCTTTTAAGCCTTTAATACCAAATGTTTCTGCTTCATATCCAAGACCAACTACTAAGTAATCATAAGATATTTCCCCATCTTTAGCTAAAGAGACAGTTTTAGCTTCACGATTGATTGCAGTAACTGTATCATGTAAAAAATGAACTTTGCTTCTATCAATAACATCAGAAACTTTGTAACGAGTACGATCTGCTGGAAGGGTACCTGCAGAAGCTTCATGTAACCATGTTGATTCGTAATGGTAATCATTTTTATTCACAAGGGTAATATTCGCTTCATTTACACCTACTAATTTTTGAAGTCGTACCGCCGTGACTAAACCACCATAACCCGCACCTAAAATAACAATATTTGGCTTTTTCAAAGAATCACATCCACCTTTATCGATAAAATTTTTATAAATATAGAAGAAAAAATTAATACGCTAGACATGTCAAATTCACTATTCTGTTCTTACTTCTTACTATCCACTGAAAAGTTAAATTTTATTTTAAAATAGAAAGAAAAAAGGGCTTGTGAAACACTTCACGAATAAGAACGGCGAAAAAGTGCATAATTTGTCACAAAAAATGTATTTGTCTATTAATCATCATATTCTTTTTCTTGACATTTTTCAAGATTAAATCATTGTTTTTAAACCTTTTGAATATTTAAAAATCAGATCACTCAATAGTTCTTCCTTATTAATATAGTACAGGATATTTCCGTAAAGGTGACAGCTATTACCCTGTTATTGAAATTGTGATATTATAATAAAAGGAAGTTATATCAATTGTTTGGGGGGATAGACAGAGATGAACGAAGAACAAAAAGTATTTGACATTACCATTATTGGTGGAGGGCCAACCGGTCTGTTTACAGCCTTTTATGGTGGAATGAGACAAGCGAGTGTCAAGATTATTGAAAGCTTACCACAATTAGGCGGGCAACTATCTGCACTTTATCCAGAAAAGTACATATATGACATTGCAGGCTTTCCAAAAATTCGTGCACAGGAATTAATCAACAACCTTAAGGAGCAGATGTCTAAATTTGAACCTACTGTTGCCTTAGAACAATCAGTTCAAACCTTAGAAAAAATGGGCGATGGTACATTCAAGATAACTACGGACAAAGAAACTCATTATTCAAAAGCAGTCATTATTACTGCTGGTAATGGTGCTTTTCAACCGCGACGCCTAGAACTTGAAAATGCTACAGAATATGAAAATAAGAACGTCCACTATTTTGTAGATGATATGAACAAATTTGCTGGCAAAAAAGTAGTCGTATTTGGTGGAGGAGATTCTGCTGTAGACTGGGCACTTATGCTTGAGTCCATAGCTGAAAAGGTGACACTTGTTCATCGCCGCGACAAGTTTCGTGCACACGAGCATAGTGTTGAAAACTTAATGAATTCGAAAGTCGAAGTCAAAACTCCATTTGTACCTGTGGAATTAATAGGAGATGACAACGCGATTAATCAAGTTGTTCTTGAAAAGGTTAAATCAGAAGATAAAGAAGTTCTGGAGATTGACGACGTTATCGTCAACTACGGATTCGTTTCTTCTCTTGGTCCTATTAAAGACTGGGGTCTTGAAATTGAGAAAAACTCGATCGTTGTAAATTCTAAAATGGAAACAAATATTCCTGGAATCTATGCTGCAGGTGATATTTGTACGTATGAAGGTAAAGTTAAATTAATTGCATGCGGTTTTGGTGAAGCGCCAACAGCCGTGAATAACGCAAAATCTTATATTGATCCAAAAGCGAAGATCCAACCGCTACACAGTACAAGCTTGTTTTAAAATACCCTGATACAACCAACCTCTTCAAAACTGGAGGTTGGTTTTTTGTGTTGGCTAGGCTTAACTCTGCGTTTATTTCACTCGCGGCTTTGATGTATTCAATTTCCACTAAACTGTGATTTCTCCAACACATTTGAGCTGTAACATTTCCTGCTTCTTTTCGTCTAAAATAATAACTATTCAAATGAGGTGATACACCAATGAAATATTTGAAGATCATTATCTTAGGTTTTATGGTTGTTGCCATTTCCTTCTCTTTTGTTCAATCAAGTTCAGCTTGTTCCTGTTTGAAACCTGGTTCCCCCTTAGAAGAACTCCAAAAATATGATGCAGTATTCGCAGGAGAAATCATAAACGTAGATGAAAAATGGAGCAGTAATCGGAAAAAAGTCAAAATCAAAGTAAAAGATACTTGGAAAGGTATAAATATAACAGAAGTCAACGTATACACATACAAGGATTCAGCAGGTTGCGGAGTGAATTTTGAACTAGGCAAGGAGTATATCGTATATGCAAACCTTGAGGATGGAATTTATACCTCCTCACTATGCTCACGAACGGCTGAATTGGCAAACGCTCAAGAGGATCTGCAGCAACTTGGTAAAGGAAATAGTCCAGTTCAATCCCCTGATGCAGACAACAAAAACACTGATCGTGACCCTACCACTGATAACATTGTATTTGGCACATTGGGGGTTGTTCTCGTTCTAGGAAGTAGCTTTCTTTATCGTTGGAAAATCAAAAATTAAGCTCTTCTAAAACTAAGATTATATTGTTTATCGAGTGCAATTTTCATCCAGTATGTAAAAAGCCACACAATAAAAAAAGACAGGAATAGGGATCGCCTTTTTCCTGTCTACCTTTTTTAGCATTTAGCTCCTATGCCAATTCATACTTTGACTAGTCCTGTTATTTAACAATCTTCAGGTTTCCCAGCTTCTGTCGCTGTACGGAACGAAGAGCCACACCCGCAGTTGGCAATGGCGTTCGGATTATCGATGGTGAATCCGCCGCCCATCATGGATTGTTTGAAGTCAATCTTTACGTCTTGAAGGATTGGTTTGCTTTCTTCATCTATTAGGATCTGGATTCCATGTTGCTCTTGTATGATATCCTTTTCTCCTTTTTCCTCTTCAAAACCCATTCCATAGGACAGGCCACTACAACCGCCACCTTTTACTCCAACACGTAAATATATGGAGTCGCTACCGTGTTCTGTCATCATATCTTTTATTTGAAAAGCTGCCGCCTCTGTAATCGTAATAATATCGCTCATTTCTTACACCCCCTAATCTAATTTCACCATTATCTTATATTTAGTATACCGTTAAAGCGTTCTATTCTCAATTTTACAGCTTATTCTATTATATGCGTTCGGCCACTCCTATCGTGCTAGTTGTAATAAAAAGTACCCGTACAAATAGTTTCCGCCGGCCCTTTCATTTTCACTGTGCCTTCGTTGGTCCATGTGATAAATAAGTCTCCACCAGCTAAATGAACAATTGTTTCTTCATTCCGAGTCGTTTTATTGTTCAATACCGACGCCACAACTGCTGCACATGCTCCTGTTCCACATGCCTGGGTTATCCCTGAACCGCGTTCCCATACACGAAAATGAAGCTCCCGATCGGATACCACTTCAACGAATTCCACATTAACACCTTCAGGGAAGCGTGAATCTCTTTCTACAATAGGGCCAAGTGTTGTAAGTGGAGCCATGTTAATATCGTCAAGATAAAAGATGACATGAGGGTTTCCCATCGAAACCGCCGTTACATGATAAATAGTTTCCCCAACACTAAATGGCTCATTAACGACTCGGCTCTTTTTATCTACAAGAATCGGTATTGCTTCAGTAGCGAGCTGAGGTACACCCATATCAACCGTAACGATTGCCTCTCTTTCTTCTAGCGATTCCACTGTCGCTTCCACTACACCGGACATGGTTTCAATTAAAAAAGTATCTTCTGTTACAATTCGATGTTCCCGTACATACTTGGCCACACAACGCAGTCCGTTCCCACAGTTCTTTCCTTCCGAGCCATCGTTGTTAAATATTCTCATTTTTACAGGAGCCACCTCTGATGGGCAGATTAAAATTAACCCGTCTGACCCAATCCCTGTGTGAACATTGGCTGCATTGATTGCAATGGAAGCAATCTCCTCTTCTAATAGGTTTTCCACAAACATATTGACATATATATAATTATTTCCTAATCCGTGCATCTTGGTAAATTCAAAGGAACGCATTTTTACATATCTCCCAAAAAATAATATTTCTTACAAGTATAAATTCATAAAAGATAGAACACAATAGAAATATCCCCCGTTTTTTATGAAAAACTCATGTATCGACTGTTTCTAAATAGAGACACGATAACATGGGTTTTTCTTGATTTTATCCGTTTTTTTCCTATTAAAATGAGCAAAAGAGAATGGGACAAAACTAAAATAACTCTTACATAAGACGAACAAATTTAAGTACCGGCTCTAAAAACGCTATTGATTTCCGTGCAAGACTTCGCTTTCCGCGGGTGACCCGTGAGCCTCCGTCTTGCACTCCAATCAACCGCTTGAGTAACCTAAAAACTGTGCGTATATTTGAACACATTAAAAACCCGAACTAATTTGATCTCAAACTCAAATTAGTTCGGGTTTTCTTTGGCTAAAACACTTTTGTTCCAGCCTCTTTTTTGACTTTTAACGTTGGCTTCTTTGTTGCAACATTTAATTATTGGCTCTGTTAAAGATGAGTGTTGATAATAGTACTTCACCAGCGATGATTGGAGCAAAAGGCGGAGACTCCAACGGGAGATAGCGGTAGACTGGAGACCCCGCAGGCGCAGCCGAGGAGGCTCCAGCACCGCCCCGTGGAACGCGTAGCCTTTTGCGGAAATCAACAGCGGCGTTTAACAGAGCCTAATTATTAGAAAGCCATATGAATTTAATTCTTTAACATTGCTCGTTTAAAAAAGGAACATCCCAGCAATTGCTGCGCTTAGTAGGTTAGATAAGGTACCTGCTACAATTGCACGGAATCCTAATCTTGCTATGTCCGGACGACGGTTTGGTGCTAAGTTTCCTAATCCACCAAGCAAAATTGCAAGAGAAGATAGGTTAGCAAATCCACAAAGAGCAAAGGAAATGACCGCAACTGATTTATCGCTGAACAGGTCAATTTGCTCTGAGAAAGTGGAATAGGCGACAAATTCATTTAAGACAAGTTTCTGGCCAATAAGATTTCCTGCTGCAACGGCTTCGCTCCAAGGAATACCTATAATGAACGCTAACGGAGAAAATAGGTAGCCAAGGATAAAGTCCAATGTGAAGTTTTCTGCACCGAACGCTCCTCCAGCCCAACTCAGTAATCCATTAATCATTGAGATCAATGCGATAAATGCCAGAAGCATTGCCCCAACATTTAAAGCAAGCTTTAACCCGTCTGATGCTCCACGTGCTGCAGCATCGATTACATTTGTTGCTCTCTCTTCTTCTCCTTCTTCTAGTTCCACTTTGGTAGGCGTTTTAGGTTCATCCGTTTCTGGAATCAACATCTTCGCCATAATCAACCCACCAGGTGCAGCCATGAAACTTGCTGCTAATAGATACTCTAACGGGATACCTAATGCAGCATAACCAAATAGTACAGAACCAGCAACTGAAGCTAATCCACCGGTCATAATCGCAAACAGCTCGGATTTTGTCATCGTATTAATATATGGGCGGATAACTAATGGTGCCTCCGTTTGTCCAACAAAAATGTTTGCAGATGCGGACAATGACTCTGTTCTGCTTGTACCTAACAGCTTGGAAAGCCCACCGCCAAGGAACTTAATAATAATTTGCATAATACCTAAGTAATAAAGAACTGAGATTAATGAAGAGAAGAATATGATAATTGTTAACACATGAAAAGCGAAAACAAATCCAGTTACCTCAGATCCTGGGTTACCCAGTACTCCCCCGAATAGGAAGGCTATCCCTTCATTTGCATAATTGATCACATTTTGAACCGCATTTGTCAGTCCTAGGAACGCCTCTCTTCCAAACTCCCATTTCAGTACGATAAACGCAAACAATAATTGAATAGCAAGACCGCCTAGAATCGTTCGTATGCTAATTTTACGTTTATTCTCTGAAAGGAGGAATGCGATTGCGAAAATTGCTACGATTCCTAATAAACCCCAAATAATATTATTCACAAGATTCACCTCTAAAATAGATTTTTCATAAGTGGTATGTCATCAGACATCCTACCAACACCTATACACTTTACTACGAAATGTAAGCGTTTAAAAGACTTTTTTTCCTGTAAATAAATGACACACTAACTTTTTGATTAATTTTTCATTGACCTCCTAAATAAATTGCCCTACTTTAAGAAAAAAATGTAAAAGTTTCATTTTTATTTATCTAGCTAAAATGAGTAAAAAGTACCATACGGTAAGTTTGGATGTCTTTTGTTTGTGGTACTTTTGTATTATAATGGTGATATACTTCATTCAAGGTGGTGTTTATTTTGGAAAAGTTTTTTGATCAAAAAATCACATGTCTTATTTGCAATCATGAACATAAAACAAAAAAGGTAAAATCAAGATACATTCGTCCCCTATCACATGATACGGATTTTTGTTCTACGTACGATTCCAACGACACCAATCCTTTGCTTTACTATGTAAGTGTTTGTCCTGATTGTGGTTACTCCAGTACGGAACAGTTTGGTGTTTCTTTTCCACCAGGCACACAGGAAGCAATTAAAAATAAAATTCAAAAGCATTGGCAGAAAAAAGATTATGGCCAAATTAGAACAGTAGCCACAGCGATAAATGCTTATAAGTTAGCAATATATACAGGAATTTTAAAAAAGGAAGCCCCTATCGTCATGTCCGGATTATATTTACGTTTGGCATGGATATTTCGAACAGTCGAAAAAAATACTGTTCAAGAAAAACGCTTCCTTAAACTAGCAGCTGAACAGCTGGAACTCTCCTATACACTTGGTGATTTTGAACAAACAGAGATGTCAGAAATTAAACTCCTTTATTTGATTGGCGAACTACACACTCGCCTGGATAATAATAGACAAGCAGTCCGTTTTTTTCAGCTTGTTATTCAACATAAAGACAAGAATAAGGAAAGAAGTCTCGTTGAAAAATCAAGAAACCGCTGGTACGATATGAGGTCTAAGCAAAAACAATTACAAGCATAAGAATAGGGCAACTCTATGATTAGCTCCGACATACGGTAATTACAGCGGCGAGTAACACCGTATTTCATTAAAAACCTACCAAACAAAAAAAGATCAGCACATGAACTTCATGTGCTGATCTTTTTAATAGGCTCTTTTTGTCTCTGATTGTTGCCTTAACGTAATTTGGTAAAACCCTTTACAATCGTTGCTGTACAATCCTTGTTGTGAAAAGAGCCTTTTAAAACATAGGATTTTCTTCTAGGTATTTATAGATATTTTCTACTAATTCTTCTGGTGTACTGCCAGTTACAACGTCTCCATTCACTAGAGCGAATAAAGAGTCAAAACACTTTCCACAATAACCTAAACAACCATATTCCACTATATCCAGGTTAGGATCTTTATCTAATGCTTCCCTCGCTTGTTGAGATCCGCTTGCTAAATTACTAATACAAAATTCGATAATTGGTTTCAAGTTATTTCACCTCTCTAATGCACCTTTATGCTACCTTTTTTTCCTCTGAACGTCAATTATTTGATTGGCTGAAGCAATAATAAATGTAACCTAGCAGCGTACTCAACCTCTAACCAAAAAAACATCCTAAAATGACTCCATTTTACTTTATACGTGGTATTAGTGAAACCTACTTTCCGTTACTTTGGATAGAGGACTGAAAAAGCAAGTATTTTGCATAAGATTGTTGTTATTTTTCCTTAATTTCGATATACTTTTAATGTTATTTTATTTAAACGTGTTATACACATTCAATTTTGAAAGCGCAATCGAATGCGCATATGTGCTTTTTTTCACATAATTTTCTTAGATTACTAGAATTTACAAATCAAATTGGAATTTCTTATTAGATTATATTTTTACTAGCTCAAAAAGGGGTTTAGCTGCTATGAAAAAACTTGTTGTACTTGGCGGTGGTTATGGTGGGATGCGCATTTTAAATCGTTTACTTCCAAACCAATTACCAGAAGATATAGAAATAGTGTTAGTGGACAGAGTTCCCTACCATAGCTTAAAAACAGAATTTTATGCACTTGCTGCAGGTACAATTTCAGACCATCATGTACGTGTGACCTTCCCGGAACACCACAAGCTTTCCGTTAAATATGGGGAAGTAACAAAAATTGATATTGAAAATAATACTATCCATTTTGAAGACTATAGTACTCTTTCTTTCGATGATTTAGTCATCGGCCTAGGCTGTGAGGATAAATATCACAATATTCCAGGTGCACAAGAGCACACCTTCAGTATTCAATCTATCAATAACTCCAGAAAAGCTTATCAAGCTTTAAATGATTTAGCAGCTAATAAAGTGGTCGCTATTGTTGGCGGTGGATTAAGTGGCGTAGAAATTGCAAGCGAACTTCGAGAAAGTCGTCCTGACTTAACAATTAAACTTTTTGATCGAGGGAACATTATCCTTTCTAGCTTCCCAGAAAGATTAAGTCAATACGTACAAAACTGGTTTGAAACCCATGGTGTAGAAGTAGTGAATAGTTCCAACATTACACGTGTTGAAGAAAATACATTATATAATCATGATGAACCTATCCATTGTGATACGATCGTATGGACAGCTGGTATTCAGCCAAACAAAATAGTACGTGACTTAGAGGTAGAGAAGGATAATCAAGGACGTGTGGTATTAACAAAACAACATAATATTCCAGGCTATGACCATATCTATGTTGTGGGCGACTGTGCTAGTTTACCTCATGCCCCAAGTGCCCAGTTAGCGGAAGGCCAAGCAGAACAAATTGTTCAAGTGCTTGTAAAACGCTGGAACAATGAAACACCACCAGAAAGCTTCCCGCAAATAAAATTAAAAGGGGTTTTAGGATCTCTAGGAAAGAAGCATGGTTTTGGGTTGGTAAATGATCGTCCACTTACCGGAAGAGTTGCCCGTCTTTTGAAGTCAGGGATCTTATGGATGTACAAGTATCATAAAGGTTAACGATAAACAAACTCGCGAATGACATTATCTCATTCACGAGTTTGTTTTTTTATAGCTCTTTTCGTATAGATTGATGCTACAAGCCCGTAAAAAATCGGTATTTGAATTTTTTACTGTCCCGTTCACTCAAGATTAAGAGTGATTTTTTATTTTAGTAGGAAAAGAGCACGACAGCAACGATTGTAACGGGTGGTACCACTTTACGTAGAAGCAACAATCAATGCGAAAACAGCCTTTTATATAGCAAAATAACCGTACTTTTCCATTTCTGCATATACTGTTTTTAGTCTAGGATTTCCTTCACCCACGATTTCGCCATTAATAACCACGACTGGGTAGAACATTTCCTCTTCCACCACTCGGCTAGCAAATTCTTTCTTCTCCTCTTCACAATTTGCAGCTTGAAAAATATCAATATAGGAGATAGTAAAAGGCTGATTCGGATATTTCCTTGCTACAGCAGCCTGGAGCCACTCATATGTTTCTTTTGATGAAGGAAGGTTTACGCAGCTTGGGCATAGAACCTCTGCCCCATAAACATTAATTTCCACCTTCTTAGTTGACATGTTTTCACCTCAGAATGTTTATTTTCTTTCATTTTACCGTATGCAACGATATTTTTCACAAAAGAAATAAAATTTCCTAAAAACACCCAGAGCAAGGCAATAGATTTTTTATACATTTCCCTATATAATAGAAATATGTAAGGAAAGGAGCGATAAATATGTCTAGCCCAGAAATGAATGAGCAAGTACAAGAAGTTCTAGATAAATTACGTCCGTTTCTTCTTCGTGACGGAGGAGACTGCGAACTTGTAGATATTGAGGATGGAATTGTTAAGCTTCGTCTACTAGGAGCATGCGGTTCTTGTCCAAGTTCAACTATCACGCTAAAAGCTGGTATTGAACGTGCATTATTAGAAGAAGTTCCAGGCGTTGTAGAAGTAGAGCAAGTATTCTAATTTCAAACAATACTAAAATCGGGAGTGGCCTAGCCGCTCTCGATTTTGTTTATTAATCGAAAATGTTTCTAGGCAGCTCACCCGTTTGTATGGAATTGTGTGATCTCCGCCTTTCGTTCCGATCCACAGCTGTGCACCGAGGATTAAGTGGTGCTCTATTATGGTTTTGAATGTTAGAACGTCTATATTATAAGTAATAATGCTCTACCTAGTGGATTAAGGGTTGTGCTATAAACTGCTGCTACTCTCCACGAAAGGCTTCGCGTCCGCGGGGTGCTTGGGAAGCCTCCTCGGCTAATCGCCTGCGGGGTCTTCCCAAAGCACTACCTCCCGCAGGAGTCTCCGCCTTTCGTTCCGATCCACAGCTGGGTTAACAAGAAGCAGATGGTATACAAATGAACAGAAACCTTCATATGAAACCATCCAATCATTAATAATGTAAGAAGGTCCTCACATATAAAGTCCTCCCCCCCCTGTGGATTGAAGTGGAAGGTGCTCGACTCCTGCGGGCGATAGCGGTAGACAGGAGACCCCACAGGCGCAGCCGAGGAGGCTCCTGCACCGCCCCGCGGAAAGCGAGCACCTGAAACGGAAAGGAACAGGGAGTTAATACAGTACCCACCTATTCACAGGCTAGCCCTTAAAGCGAAAACCTCAAAAAAGCAATGTAAAGAAAATGGGAACGGAAACCAACAGCGGCCTTTTATTCAATTCTATTGAAAAAGGAAAAGCGTAGAAACTGACACTGAACCTCTGCTTCCCACATAACTATAATAAGAAACGCTTAAGAATATCATTTGACCCAATCCAAAACAGGAATTCCATACGTTTTTGCTGGCACACCAACAATGTCATAAAAATCACTTAATGTTTTCTCATACAAATCAGAGGAATTTAAAATAGCCTTTAAACGGTCTTCGTGCCACTTCTTATCTGCAATAGGACCACTAGTATAGTATTCCTCTACACATTCAAAATAGTGCACTGGAAAGACAAGGCGGGCGTACAGCAACCTCCAGGAAAAGCTTGAAAGTGAGGATACTCTTTCATAGTCCTTCATAAAAGATTGGATTTTCATTGGATCCATGTCCGGACCTTTTCTGCACTCAGATCGTATCCATTCGGAAAGATCTCTTGAGGCATGATCAAAAATCCAGTCTGTCGGGAGCTTCATCCACTGGGATTGTTGCCAAGATAAATCTGTAAAGCGATGATGACAAATTGTCGCGGCGTCATTCATCATAGGAGTATCGTCCAATTCTGTATCAACTAAGTACTGAATAGCATTCTCTGTCAAACCCAAGTAATAAGGGAAGGATTCGACAAATAGAGTATCAAAAACATCCACCGGATTGTTTCTTATTTTCTCACGAAAGAAGTGTTCCATTTGATCAATTCTTTTTACCCATAAACTTTTCCACTGACCAACCCTATTAATGGACGACACTTTTTCCGGAAATGCTCTTCCGTTGTGATGAAATAATGCAAGCTCTTTACCGATTACCAATTTTCTTGAGCTATAATCATATGGCATACGAAATAAGGCCATTTTTCTATCATCTATTTCAGTGACGTATGAATCATTTTTATTTTTAACAAAAGAACTAACATATAAATCCTGATGAGTGCGTATCATATAGTCACTTAACTTTTGCAGCTCCACTAGTTCCGCATCCTCAAGATGACCAACCGGTACTAAAATGTACAACACCCTATTAGCCCAAAACGCTTCATAATGACGAATCTTTTGTTTTCTTTCCACTCTTAATTCATACTGTTCATAAATTGTCTGCTTCAAACTAAGTCCCCTCCCTCTGTCTATAACAAATATATGAGGGGAAGTATGAAAACTTGTTATAATGTTATGATTATAAGCTACACAGCCTATTCATTAAATACAGTATATATTTAATATTCTAGGAGAATATGTATATTATTCGATTGATTAAGGGTACTGTAAAGAGATGAATATTGTTCTACCTTTGTGATTGTATTATGCTTAAGCAAAAGGGACAGTATATGTTATTATTTTTTACTATATTATAAAAGATGGGTGAGCATATGAAAAACTTTAAGGAAATGGATGAAGTAGAAAGAAAAGCAAGAAAGCTTTTAGAAGAGCGTGGAGTAACGATGAATGATATTGCAGATTTAGTATACTATCTGCAATCAAAGTATCATGAAGCATTAGAAAAATCGGATTGTTTAGAAAATGTGGATCGAGTACTTTCTAAGCGGGAAGTTCAAAATACAATTCTTACTGGAATAGAGCTTGATATTTTAGCGGAGCAAGGAAAAATTCAGGAGCCCTTGCTGAAAATTCTCCAAGACGATGAAGGTTTATATGGTGTAGACGAAGTTCTTGCCTTATCTATCGTAAATGTTTATGGATCCATCGGTTTTACTAATTACGGTTATATTGATAAGCAAAAGCCGGGAATTCTTGAAACACTTAATGACAAAAGCTCAGGAAAAGTTCATACTTTTCTTGACGACATTGTTGGTGCCATCGCTGCTGCTGCATCAAGCAGGCTTGCACATAGGGCAGCAAATACGGAGTAAAATAAATGCCATGAATCCTGTTAAAATGGATTCATGGCATTTTAATTTGGTAAATCTGCTAATGATATTTACAACCAACACGGTGCTTAACAGAGCCTCTTTTATAAGTACTTTAGCCATTCCTCTAAAGAGTTGACTGTGTAGGTCGGCTTCACTAAATAGGATTCCAAATGTTCGATCGTAGTTACTCCGGTATGCACAAGAAGCGTATCTATCCCTGCATTCATTCCTGCTTTAATGTCTGTAAGGTAGTTGTCCCCAATCATTAATGTTTCTTCTCTAGGGACTCCTAATACCTTTAGCGCTTGCTCCATTATAACCTTTTCCGGTTTTCCGATGAAGGTTGGCTGGGTTTCCGTTGAAACAGTCAATACCGAAGTCAAGGAGCCGTTTCCAGGTAATAAGCCACGTTCTGTCGGAATTGCGATATCTCCATTGGTAGAGATAAACCTTGCCCCATTTCGGATATTGATACAACCTAGCGCTAGCTTTTCATAGGAGATGGTTCGATCAATTCCACTAACCACCACATCGGCATTTTCTTCAACGATTTCAAATCCCTTTTCTGTTAGGGCGGTGCGAATTCCCTCTTCACCGATTACATAGATCTTTGCATTCGGATTATAATCATATATATAATTTGCTGTCGCATTACTAGTTGTAAAAACCTGCTCGTCCAGTGTGGGAATATCAAAATCCCTCAGCTTTTGTGCAACTTGTTCTGGCGTTCTAGATGAGTTATTGGTAACAAACAAGTAAGGAATTTTTTTCTCATAAAGATGTTTTACAAATACACTTGCTTCTTCTATTTTCTCTTTGCCTCGATACATTGTACCATCTAAATCGATCAGGTACCCCTGGTAGTTTTTCATCTGTTTTCACACTCCACTTATTATCTTACAATATGTTTTTCGACAATATTGATTAGTTCATGTTAGCATATTTTCTTTCTGGCTGCTTTGAAAATAAGTTTGGATTTTAGTGGAACTCCCTGTTGTTTTTGTTTCAGATTTCACCTACCTGAGGCGGTGTTAGCAAGCCACTGAAAAAGTACATAATGTTGGGTTTGGTTTAAACACCGCTGTTACTTTCCGCAAATGGCTTCGCTTTCCACGGGGCGACCTTGAGCCTCCTCGGGCTATGCCCTGCGGGGTCTCAAGTTTGTCGCTACTCACCCGCTGGATCTACGCCATTTGCTCCAATCCACAGCTAGAAGCCACCAAAAACTGTATGTTTTCAGTTTTTCAGTGGCCTCGGTGTTAGTATCAGGAGAAGCGAATCCTGCGCAGAAAACACAAGGGTTATCTGTATTTAATTTTTAAATGCTGAGACAGGACCTAGTTCGTTTTCCAGGTAATCTCGCACAGCATCGCAAAAATTTAATACGGCTACTTTTACTTCTTCAAGTTTGTTTAAAAGATATTGATGGTCAATCTCGAGGTATTCCTGTACGAGTGTTTTTCTCATCCGTACCAGTGTCTTCAATTGCATTGCTCTTTCGTTTGTGACGACTTTTTCATCTTCTAATATGTCAATAATGTCTTCATAGCTACCTGGATCACGCATGATAAATCCGTCTATCATCGCATTTCCAACATCTAAAATCCCTTCGATGATGGATATCACGATTCTTTCCAGCGCTTTATGCTCCACTTCTGTTTCCCATTGTGGATGCTTCTGATAAATATCGATGTTTTCTTGGATATATACTAACGTTTTATCAATCTTTTCTCGATCTACAAAATACATTTGTACATCCCCTTTGCTGCATACATTTTATGTTATTGGATGTAAAATCCTTGGTCTTGCGTAAAAATAACCTTGCGCTAAGTCCACTTTGTGCTTTGAAAGTATATGCACTTCTTCCACTTTTTCTATTCCTTCTGCTACAACCAATGATCCTGTTTCATTTGCTATCATTAAAAGACCCTGTAGCATTTTCTCTTTTACCTTGCTCGTATCAATATCTTTTATAACAGAACGATCTATTTTTATGATGTCAGGCATGATCTTGCTTATAGTATGCAGGCTAGCATATCCAGCCCCCGTATCATCAACAGCAATTCTAAATCCTAATTTTCGCAGTTCTTTAATATTGTCTTCAAAATGATTTAAACCATCAGTAGAATCCTGTTCTGTAATTTCGATCGCAATATTTTTTGGATCGATTTGTGGATATTTATTAATAAGTGCTTTCACTTCCTGTAGGAGCTCCACCTCGTTTAATGTGGTAGGAGTGAAGTTTATAAAAACCGATTCTTTCATCTTACATTGATATATTAACTGAAAAGCTTTTTCTAATACAAGCTTCTCTAAATCAAAAAGCCTATTAGTTTGCTTTGCGATTGAAAATAATTGAAGCGGGTTTTCCATTATGGAGTTTTTCGGTCCCCTTGTTAGGAACTCCCAAGCTCTAATGCCACCATTTGAAACATCCATAATAGGTTGGGCCAATAATGTAATTTGTTTAAATGCAACGATTTGATTTATTTCAAATAATAATTGATGATATTGATGCTTATCGTATTTTTCTGCCATTGCCATCGCTTGTATATGGGCTTTTAGCATACACTCTGATAAAGAGTATCGATTTGATTCCAAAAACACATATCCATAATCACATAGAAGTGGCTGTTGAATCAACTTGCTGTATTTTTTCATTTCCATTGTGCTTTTTACTTTTGCTAATTTATTCTCTAAATTTAACGCACTGCGCTGACTTTCCTCTACACAAACCAATAGGGAGATTCCATCACTGTATTGGTCATGCAGACAGACTATTTCTTTGTTTTCAAAAGATTCATCTACTGCATTTCTAAGATGCACTTTCACCTTTTCTCGGTAACTTAAAAACTTACGCCTGCCAATTCTCTTGATAATTTCATCTAACCCAGGAAAATAAAAAGAAATGACAGCTATATGATATCCAGCCTTTAGTGTATATTTTACCCGTTGTTCAATGGGATCTCTCAGGGTATAAACAGGAGGATAATACCGTAAATATTTGGATGGAAGCACTAATTTTACAAGCTGTGAACCATGTTTTATGTAGGTATCTTTTATGCTTTTTAAGCTTCGCCCCATGAAGTGGCTCCCTTCTTCCATCGGTAGTTGACCTTTGGAAACCTTTTATATGAAAAGCATACTACAACGTAAATTATGTATTATTTTCTTTATTTTACCACAACAATAGGGAACTTTGTCTAAATTATCCTTGGTCGTTATAAAATAACCGAAACTAAAGAATTTTTTTGTTATACTAAAAAAAGAAGACAACTACGCTAGATTATTAGGAGGAAATAATGATGGGAGATAGATTTTTTCTTTATGACGATACAGTTGATACAAAAACACGTTTTATCAGTTTTATGGGGGATAGTACTCGCTTTGATTTAGCGATTGTAAAATCAGATCGCTATTATGGTAAAAGTCTTGTACTTAACATTCAAAGTAACCGGTTTGCTATCATTGGCAGTGATGATCTTGATGAGCCTGGCTATATTGAGCATGCGTACCAGTTATCAGAGGAAGAAGCAGAGGAACTACGGTTGTTCTTGTATGAGGTTGTTTAAAACACTTTTCTTATAGCTCCTAAATTCACTTAGCAAAATTATTAATAATCCCTTTTGTGTATGGAGAACCTAACACAAACTTCATATAAAGGGGTTGGATGATTTTGAGCAGGAAAGACAAAGAAGAATATAGTGATTTTGCAAATGTTGAAAATATGCATCACTATTTAACGCCGGAACAACTGCCGGAAGGCCCTTACGGTTCACCACGAGGAAAAGACAGTCCTGTTGAAAATAAAAGTACACCTTGGGAAGAGGAGCAGCGGTATTACAGCGCATTTAATTATGAAAATAAATCTCTTCATGATGACCTGCCAAGGCAGTTCCCTGGTGCACATCCTACTCATGATAAAAAGGGCGAAAAAGACGAACCTTATCAAAATTCCGAATGAAAAAGCCTCCTCTAGCAGTGATGTAACTGTTAGTGGAGGCTTTTAGTTTAGCGTTTTTAATCAAGCTTTTTTTACTTTTTTCAAAACGAAAAATGCACAGCCGAAATTACAATATTCATAAATATAGTCAGGAAGTGTACTTATTTTTGTGTCATGAGTCGATTTTTGATTTTGATCTTCGAAAAATCCACGCAACCTCAGCTGGTTATATCCCCAGTCGCCAACGATATAATCGTATTTATTCAGGACTTCGATATATCTGCCTTTAAAAGCTTCTTCATTAAAGCCATTTCTATTTTCTTCTACGAGTTCGTAGCAATGGTTACCTATACAAATCATTTTCGGCTCCTCCAATTCATCTGTTACCTACATTATAGACCATTCTCCATCAATTTCTAAGACAAAAATTTTTCAAAAGGGTCATGCTATAACTAAGGGGGTGTTAAACAATGAAGAAATCTCTAGCGATTATTGGAATTTGCGGGTTATCTGCCATTTTTACTACTGGCTGTCAATTTGATGCCACACCTGAAGAGCGTCAGGCCCGCAGTGAAATGTACAACCATCAAGATCAGGCTCTTAACACTAGAACTAGTAACAATATGTATCAGATGTATGATAACAGCGACAGACAACGTCAACATCAAAAACAATTCGGTTTCAAAAGAACCCAAGCTTCACCTCTTGCAACGTCACAGCAAAATAATGATAATGTGACGGGGATTAATTATGAAGAGGTGGCGAATATCATCTCTACAATGGTTGCCCAACTGCCTAATATTGAGGACGTTGCTACTCTTGTGACAGATGAAGAAGTGTTAATTGCCTATAGGACAAGTAATGACGATCGTAAAGAATCTGCAGATCAGGTTAGTAAATCTGCATTGTCTGTTGTCCCAAGGTTCTACCATGTATATGTCTCTGATGAACCTAGAATGATTAAGGATATTGAACGTTTTAGCAACTTAACCGTTTCAAGCCCAAATGTCGATAAAATTCTAGAAACTACCATTGATGATATGCTTCAATCTCCACAAGGGTATGATCTGACAGAGGGCGAAAATGGCAACGGTGAAGGAAAAGGGGAAAGAAACGAAGAACTTGAAGATGAATACAGTGAACACACAGAAAACATGAGCAACAACAGAAATAACTAATAGTACTGGATGCAAAGAAGACACACAAATAGTTAATGGAAAAAGGGTCAGCATCCTAATAGGAGGCTGACCCTTATCTTATGCTTGCGCTTGTCTTGCTTTTGCCGCTTCATTTACCTGTTCATCCGCATGGTAGGAGGAACGAACCATTGGACCAGATTGAACATGACTGAATCCTTTGGTCATGGCGATTTGGCGTAGCTCTTCAAACTCATCTGGGTGGTAATATTTTTGCACTTTAATATGCTTTTTAGAAGGCTGTAAATATTGTCCGATCGTCATAATGTCTACATCGTTTGCCCGTAGATCATCCATTGTTTCAATAATCTCTTCTTTTGTTTCCCCTAGACCAATCATCAAACTGGATTTAGTAGGGATTTCCGGTTGCAACTCTTTGGCGCGTTTAAGGACCTCTAAAGAACGGTCGTATGTTGCTCTAGCTCGAACACGTGGTGTGAGAGATCGTACCGTTTCGATATTATGATTCAAAATATCTGGTTTTGCATCCATTAACATTTTTAGGTTCTCGAACACTCCACCCATATCTGAAGGCAGTACTTCAATTGTAGTAAACGGGTTTTCTCTGCGAACTGCTCTTACGGTTTCTGCAAAAATTGCTGCCCCACCGTCTTTTAGATCATCACGGGCCACTGCCGTGATAACAGCATGCTTTAAATTCATTAGTTTAACTGACTCTGCGACACGTTCTGGTTCTTGGTGATCAAGCTCCGTAGGTAAGCCGGTTTTCACCGCACAGAATCGACATGCACGAGTACAAACTGCCCCTAAAATCATAAAAGTGGCTGTACGTCTAACAGCCCAACACTCATGAATATTAGGACATTTGGCTTCTTCACATACTGTATTTAAGTTCCGCTCTCTCATCATCTTCTTCAAACCAGTGTAATTTTCATTAGTGTTTAACTTAATCTTCAGCCAATCAGGCTTTCTTATGTATTCTTCTTTCTTTGCCATATCCTCAACTCCAACATTTTTTCATCAAAAAATAAAGCATATACTAATATTAAACCCATAGGGAAAATGACATGTTTCTCACATGTCACTTTACCAAACATCTTTCAAAGAAACAAGTGCAAAAGCTCCCAGTCACACCCTTCCAGTAATTAGTAATTATTAAATAAGAAAAAAACACCAAACTAACATTAGGAGATAAGTGTTAGTTAGCAGGAATTTTTTCAAGAGCGGAAAGGAGAAATAGAATGGTTCGTCTACTTTTATGTGTCATGTTAATAATAGGTTTTATACCATCTATAGAGAGTAAAGCATCTGCTGCAGAATTGACGGAGGATCAGATTTATGCGAAGCGCCAAGAATTGTATGTTAAAATGCAATCCCTCACGCAGATCCCTTGGCAGTATTTTGCTGCAGTTGATCAGTATGAACGAAATGTCAGGAGAGTGAGAAGGGATATCCCCAAGGCAACGGGAGTTACCGGTATCTATTACAAACCGGAAATTTGGGCAGGTCCTTTAAATCCAAATTCCCAGGATACTAATCCTGTAAGTCTTCAACTGTTTGCAGGGGTTGGGTTGGATGGAAATGGAGATGGCATCGCAGATTCTACAGATGATGAGGATGTATTATATACCTTTGCCACCTATCTACAATCATATGGAATTGATAAAGAGAATTTAAAAATAGCCTTATGGGATTATTATCAACGAGATAAAACAGTAGGACTTATCATGGGCCATTTAAAATTATATCAAACCTACGATACCCTTAAGCTTGATAAACATGCTTTCCCTCTTCCTATTCGCTCTACATTTAGCTATAAGAATACTTGGGGAGATGCAAGAGGTTGGGGAGGCCGAAGAATCCATGAAGGGACGGATATTTTTGCCGGTTATGGCATTCCAGTTCGTTCCACTTGCTATGGCATCATCGAGATTAAAGGATGGAATAAGTTCGGTGGCTGGCGGATAGGCATTCGGGACATTAATAACACTTACCATTATTTTGCCCATCTAAATGGTTTTGCAAAAGATTTGGAAGTTGGTCAGGTAGTGGAGCCTGGACAGGTAGTTGGTTCTGTTGGAAGCTCTGGGTATGGACCACCTGGAACAGCAGGTAAATTCCCTCCTCATCTACATTACGGTATGTACAAGGACAATGGCTATTCCGAGTGGTCCTTTGATCCTTTCCCACACCTAAAATCATGGGAACGTGGAGAGCGCCGTAAAAGATAGATTCAAAAAAGCTGCGGGCACGATACCCGCAGCTTTTTGTGTTCTATTATGCTTCTTGCTTACTTTTTTTCACAGCCGAGTAGATACTAACTCCGAGTCCACCCCAAAGAATTACAATTCCAAGAACCATCATAATAATTGCACTTGCATCCATTATTTATTAACCTCCTTTGAAGAAGACGAAGAAATTTCCACTTCTCCCTTGTTCCATTTAATGAAGGAAAGAGCGACTCCAACAAGTATCGCAAGTAATGCAACGATCCACCCATATTGAACCGTAAAGGCACGAGAATAGCCGTCCGCTGCACCGTAAACTTCTGAAATATTTGTCCGGATCAAGTCAACCATCATATATCCTAAGACAAGTGGAGTGATAAATGTTAGGGATATCTTCCACCAAGAACCAAGGAACCCTGTCAACTTAACGTCTGATACCTCGTTTGCATGATGCTGTAGTGGTTTTAAAGCTTTTACGAGCCAGACTACTACGATGACTTGAACAAGTCCTGCCAACGCAACACCAAATTGATTGATAAAGTAATCAACCACATCTAGTAAATTCAATCCGCCTTGGGTTGCAAATGCTAATGATAGGACCGCAGAAAGTCCACCACCGTATGCAACGGCTTTTGTTCGGGAAATTTTGAATTTATCCTGTACACCTGCTACAAACGTTTCAACAATAGAAATTAAAGAAGATAGTCCTGCGAGAACCAATGATCCAAAGAATAGGAATCCAAAAAACTGATTAAAGGCAGGAAATTCATTAATTACCTGTGGAAACACCATAAACGCTAAAGCGACGCCGCCTTTTACTACCTCATCCACACCTACACCTTGTTGGGCAGCCATAAATCCTAAGATACTGAAAACCCCGATACCGGCTAGCAATTCAAAACCGGAATTACTAAAACCGGTAATAAAGGCGTTGTTTGTAATATCCGATTTCTTCGGCAAATAACTCGAATAGGTGATCATGATGGCAAAAGCAATCGATAAACTAAAGAAAATCTGCCCGTAGGCCGCCACCCAAACCTTACCACTTGAAAGTGCTCCCCAGTCTGGTTTAAAGAAAGCATTTAACCCATCCACTGCACCATCAAGTGTTAGTGCACGAACAACAATGATTAAGAATAAGATAACCAATGCTGGAATGAAAATTTTGTTCGCTTTTTCAATACCCTTTTTAACACCTTTAAACAGTACGCCTAACGTAATAATCCAAACTAATAATAATGGAATAAGAACCGATGGTACCAAACTTCCGAATTCACCGGGAGCTGCTAGCTGTAAATAGTCTGAAACTAAGAATCCAACCGTATCATCTCCCCAGCTTAAATTAAAGGAAAACACGGAGTAAGACATCGCCCAAGCAATAATAACGGCATAATAAGTAGAAATGATAAATGCAATACCAACTTGCCACCAGCCAAGCCACTCATATTTTTTGCTCATTCTTGCATAAGAAAGTGGAGCAGAGCCACGGTACTTATGACCTAAAGTAAATTCTAAAATTAACAAAGGAATACCTGCTGTGAGAAGCGCAAATAAATATGGTAAAAAGAATGCTCCTCCTCCATTTTCATACGCAGTTGCTGGAAAACGCCAAATATTACCTAAACCGATGGCTGATCCAACCGCCGCTAAAATAAATCCTGCCCTTGTTCCCCATTGCGGTCGATTTTCCATTCTAATATCAATCCTTTCTCCTAAAACTTTTAAAATTTCCAGAAAATAGATAAAAGAATCTAAATCTTTTATTTTTTCTGACTATTTAAATTATACATAGTATAACTAGACTTTATGACTATGTCAAAAATTATTTTGTCCAATACCGATGAAAGATTTATGTTAAATAAATGTTTTGAATAATTATTCATACACCGAGGAAGAAAAGGTTAATATCACATGTTTCGCAGTAAAAATTGCATAAATATTAAATTTGAAATTGTGTTATACACTATTTTTTATGGACTTATAGCAACAAGCTTTAAAGAGCCAAACAAAAACACGCATCTCATTCTTCTAAATAAAGTTAGATGAATGAAATAACGTGTTTTTCTTTTCCTTTTATACCGTACTTCTAGCTTTAGCTTTAAAGCTAAATCCGATAATAGTAAATGCGATTGCAACAACAAGTAATCCTAATAGTGTACTGCCTGTTAGACCTAATACAATGTATCCTACTATCGCAACACCTGCACTAATTAGCGCATATGGCAATTGTGTAAGTACGTGGTCGATATGGTTACACCCAGCACCTGTTGACGATAAAATCGTTGTATCAGAAATTGGAGAGCAGTGATCTCCAAATACTGCCCCTGCTAAAACAGCAGCTAATACTGGTAAAAGTAAAGAGATGTCCGTTGCTGCAGCAATTTGGCCAGCGATTGGAAGCAACAATCCGAATGTGCCCCATGAAGTTCCAGTTGCTAGTGCCGTGAATCCTGCAATAATGAAGATAATGACAGGCAAGAATGCGATATTCATATTAGAATCTGCGACAATTCCAGCAAGATAATCACCTGTGCCTAAAGAACCAATCAACCCGCCGATTGTCCAAGCAAACAATAGAATATAAATAGCAGGCAACATGGATTTTGTCCCGGCTGCTACTCCTTTTCCAACAACATTCCCTGTTATTCCTCCAAGAGAAATTTGGCGGAATAAGAAGTAGAAGGAAACTACTAATGCAAAAATACCACCATAAAAAAGAGACGCGGACGGATCGGTATTTTCAAAAATTGCCAGTAAAGAAACGTCTCCTTCAATTGCCGTGTAACCTGTCCATAGCATTGCACCAATAACTCCTGCAAATAAAGCTACAATCGGCCAAACAAGATTGCCAATTTTCCCTTTTGAACTTGAGGGAAGATCTTCTGATAATTCACCAGGAACTTCTTTATCTGGGTCATAGAGTTGGCCGGTTTTCATCGCCCGGTCTTCATGCTTTCTCATTGGACCAATATTGATATTAAAATAGCTCACTAAAAATACCATGATAAGTGCTGAAAATACATATAAATTCATCGGAATGATTTGCAGAAATGCACTAAAAGCAGTGATATCAGTGATACCTTGCTCTAACAATACCTCTGTCCCAATTATTCCTATAATTACAGCTCCCCAACTTGAAACAGGAGAAACCACACAGATAGGAGCAGACGTAGAATCAATTAAATAGGATAGCTTTGCACGTGAAACCTTATGACGATCTGTAAGAGGTCTACTAATTTGACCTACTGCCAAAGCATTAAAATAATCATCAATGAAAATAATAATACCCAAGACTGCCGTTAATAGCTTTGACCCTCTTCTTGACTTTATTCTTGCTTGCGCCCAATCTCCAAACGCCCGGCTGCCGCCTGTTATCGAGATAAAGGCTGTGATTATTCCTAGGATAATTAAGAAAAGTAAAATATAAATATTCCATAAGTTCAACTCTTTATCCTCTACAGAATAAAATAAACCTACCACCGTATCCCAAATCAAGACAATCATCGTTAGCGGATTAAAGTCCGCCAATAATAGAGCCGCAGCTAGAATACCCGCTCCAAGCGATAGCAATACTCTTCTAGTTAAAATAACCATCAAGATTGCAAGCACTGGCGGAATTAAAGAATAAATTGTTCCTTCCAACAAAAAAACCCCCAATAAATTGTAATAGTTTGACCAATATCAAACAGCAACAATAAAGGAGGGGTTCTGAAAGAATAATAAAAAAAGTAACGATAGAAAATAACTATCATTACTTTTGTAATGGATGTTATCCTCCATCCGATCAGTAGCCCTCCATTATGAAGCCGTCCGTACCGGTCATAATGGCAGTGTTATCCTTCTTCAAGATAACCCCAGCAAAACAAGCTTGACGACTTGTTTCACTTCGGCACAGCATCCTTTTACTACCGTCTTAGGAGTCATCCTCAAGTAGCTACTTTTATGCTATGCATCCTCTACCTCATCGTATGATAAGGGAAGTATATAAAATTTCTTTTTTCACTATAACACATCTTTCCTGCAAACGACAAAGGAAATTTCTTCTGTTCTAGCTAACAGCAGACATATGGTTCTTAATATCACAATCAACAATCCCCACATCAAGATAGTCTTTCAGATTTATATCATACGGTTCCTCTATTTCGGTCCCTTCTTCTTCTATGATTCTTATGATGGGGCGTTCTGTTAAGTCTTTGTTTTGGCCAACCACCAGACCTTTTCTTCCATCGTTTAATGTGACTGTCAGTCCAAAAGGATAGATGGCAACAGATTTTCTGAAGGCTTCAATAATGGATGGCTCAAACAATGTATCCGAACCGGCATAAAGAATCTCTAACCCTTCATGCGGGAGCATCGCGCTTCGATAGATACGGTGAGAGGTAACGGCATCAAAAACGTCCGCGACCGCGAGAATTTTTCCAAAAAGATGAATATCCGGAGCTTTCACGCCTCTTGGATACCCACTCCCATTAAGTCGTTCATGATGCTGATATGCACAATGAGCCACTAGTAAAGGAATGGTGTGCATATTGCGCAAAATATCATAGCCATATGTTGTATGCTTTTTCATCTCCGTGTATTCCTCACTGGAAAGCTTTCCTGGCTTGAATAATATCTCAGCTGGAATCTGCATCTTTCCTATGTCATGAAGAATACCACCCAATCCTAATATTTCGAGATCATTTTGTGATAAACCTAACTTTAGGCCAATCGACAGTGCGTACAATGTCACATTTAAGGAATGAGTAAACACATAATTATCGTGCACATATACATCCGTTAGGAGGGAAGATACCTCATCATTTGATTTCATGTCACTAAGAAGGTGGTTAATAAGATTCTTCAGTTTTTTTGATGATTGATCCATAACAAACCATTTACTAATTGTATCTTCTTTCTCGAGCTGTTTAAAAGTGTCAGTAATGGTGGTTATCGCTTTTTTCCTTACTTTATCAGATATCATATTTGGAACATGAATATCCTTGGTCCGTGAGTCCTCTATATAAACAAAGGTTACGTGTAACTGCTGTAAACGCGAGATCATCCGCGCCGTCACAGGTACACCCTCACTTAACAAAACTCTTCCGTGATCATTATAGATCGTTTTTGCTAGCTTCATTCCCGGCTTCATGGACTTTGTGGGTATTAATCTCATAGTTTCTCCTATCTTCTTCTCGTTTCGACAAAATCTTTTATTAATTCCATTATAGTAAAAAGTAACAAATAAAACTTCAATAATCGTGAATTTTTTTAAAAAAAGACTCTTTTCGTCAGGAATTCAGCTGTAATTTCGTTAAATGGGCGGCAATTGGGTGTAGCCCTGACCAATTGACTTGAAAAAGTAAATACTTTTTCGTAAATGCAACGGGAATTTAGCAACGGGAGAGGGACGGGGGGAACGAGGGGGTGCGGGAAATTCCTTTTATGTAACACTTCGAATGATTTGCGCACGGTAAATAAATTATTTGCACCACTTCTCGGAATTTGCGCACGGATTCATGATTCATTCACCACATGGGGTTCGCGACAGTTCCGGCGTATACACAAAACCAAACAGAAAAGACCAACCCCACTGGATTGGTCCTTCTTGTTTTATATCATCTTAAGCAATGCATCCCTACCGGACATTCCCACTGTTATACCTAGATTCTCAGCTTCATACGTAACGGACTCCAAAGGGGCCTCTATTAATTGCTCAATTGTACGAACACCAACAGCTCGCCCTGCAATGATTTTGCGGTCTTTCAGCTTTTCATTTAATAAGCCAACGTCAAGGGCTCCGCACATAATATAGCCTTTGTCACTCGTTACAGCCATGAAATTTGTTTTAGGTAATTTTACCGTAATCGCCGTAAACGTTACATCATTAATCTTTATAGGTGCCATTTCAATCATAGATAGTTGTCACGCTCCCTTCCCTTAACAATTTATGTTTATGGAAAGAAAAGCGTGTGAAAAATGGGTTTTTCAATACTATCAGTTTATAAGCGTGCGAGTTTTTGTGCTAGCACATCTCGGAGAAGTTCAGGCATATAAAAAGTTTTTTCTTTTGCGCGACTTATACTCGGATACATTCTGCCAAAAGTGAACATGTCGATTGTACCTATTTTCACTTTTTCCTGAGCTCCTATCTTTTTTCCATGCACTAGTACTGCTGTTACTTGTAGCTTGTTACCTTCCAATGATTCGGTTTCAAGTTCTAGGCCACTAAAGACCATTTTCCCCATAACTTTTCCGCGAAATCCAAGGCCTTTTACCAAAAGGCCTTCCATTTCCGGTTGAAGGGCTTGTTGAACCACTTCCCGTAATTCTTCTCCGGTTAACGTGATCTTGCAAGGATTTATCGGGTGGGGGCAGATGCGGTGCAGCGCTTCTCTCGTGACCTCTCCAGCTGGAATAGACTCTAAGAGCACCCCAGCATTGACCATTCCAATATCAGCCTCACACCATTCTTTTAAAGACTCTGCCAACAAGTCTGCTAAGGGAGATGCTGCAAACCACTCTACGTTAATTGTATTAGGTATATCTGCAACCTTTTTGTTGAGCACTACTGTAGCTTCCGCTTGCATCTTAGCTATGGTATTTTTTATAACTGGACACTCGTTAACTTCCTTAAGCGAATGAAGTTTAGCTGATTTTTGAACAATTTTATTCTCTTTATTATAAACAAGGTCAACCTGTCCAATATATTGGCCATGCTTGCCACCGCCACATAAAAGTGTATTGCCAATCCATTTTCCTTCAGGTAATACATGATGGGTATGACCGCCTAAAATCACATCCACCTCAGGAAACCTTCTGGCAAGCTCTTCATCATCTGTAATTCCAAGATGAGAGAGTACCACTACAACATCTGCTTTTTGTCTAATTTCCGGCATGTATTTTTCTAAAGTTAGAAAAGGATCCTCCATCTCCCAGCCTAACAATGTATAAAAATGCTTAAAATATACGGTTATTCCAATAAAGCATACCTTAAGATTCCCCATTTGCTTGTATTCATAAGGCTTTAGCCACTGCGGATATTGTCCATCTTTTTCAAATAAATTACCTACCAGAACATGAAAATCTGCCTCCTGATACAACCCAGACAAGGCATCATAATCCAATGTAATGCCTTCATTATTGCCGATTGTCGCATAATCATAATTTAGCGCATTTAGGAGCTTGGTATTGGCTTTCCCATTTGTGGCTTCTGTGATGGGGTGGAAGCGATCCATATTATCTCCAATATCCACTAACACGGATGGGACATTCTTAGGTGTCTCCGCTAAAAAAGTCGCTAACTTGGGATATGCGTCAAAATGACTATGTATATCATTTGTATGTAAAATCCGTATCTCCAAAACGTCGTTCTCCTCTTTTATATATTTCTCAACTAAATAAGTCTAACTGCCTTGGAGCTAGACCATCGTATTCTAAATTTAGCATATCAATAAACTGTTTGGCATTGTCAGCGGCGTGGCCACCGGAATTATTATTAAAAAGTATGTAGATATCTTTAGTCTGTTTATTCAGTTGCGTTATATTTTCCCGCCACTCATTCAATTCCTGCTCATTATAATCGTACAAATACCTGACTTCTCTCCAATCCTTTCCTGAAGCAGGCTTTGTCCATCCATGAACATTTCTCCCATGCAATCGAACGAGCGTCTTATTTTTGTCAGTTGGATGTAAAACTGTTGGAATAGAGCCGCTCCCTGCTTGTGGCTCATCACAAATACTATGAATCCATCCTTCTTCTTTCATAAACGTTAAGGTCTGTTCCCGAAAAGCATCGGAAAACCACGATTGGTTTCTGAATTCCAGGGCCACCTTCGTATCTCCCATCTTTTCTTTACACCAACGCAAATATTTTACATTATCTTGATTACATTCAAACCATGGTGGGAACTGAAATAAAACCATCGCAAGCTTTCCAGAACTCTCGAAAGATTTTATAGAATCTTGGAAGGCAGTGAACATAGTCTCTTTTGATTCAAAAGGAATTTCTCCTCTTTGGTGACCTGTCATTCCTTGATAGGCTTTTACGATAAAACGAAAAGACGTGGGGGTATCAGACACCCACTTTTCTACGTTTTTCTGTGGTTGAATTGCGTAAAAAGAGGAATCCACCTCTACAATCGGAAAGTGTGCAGCATATTCCTTTAATTTATCTCTAGAAGCAACGCCTGCGGTATACAGGGTATCATGATCTCCCCAGCCTGTTACACCAATATAAATCATCCGTCTCACCTCATTTTTTTCATTTTAACATAATTTAAATCTGAGGCATAAAAAACAGTGGTGATTTTGGAACAAATTGGTACAATGAAGTAGTACAAGAATCAGCTTTTAAGGTGGGGGAAATATGAAAAACAAGATTGTCTTTTTTGATTTACTATTCTATTTAATATTGCCTTATGTGATCTGGAAATTTGGACAAGATTATATCGGCGATTATTACGCCATTCTACTATCTACCGCCCCTGGCTTTGTGTATACGATTATTCGTTTTTGGCTAGAAAGACAATTTAATATAACAGGGATGTTCATTTTAGCCTCCCTGCTTATAAGTACCATCGTCGATATTCTATCAGGCAACGCCTTTAACATGTTACAAAACTCTGTTTACGTTAGTGGAGGCTTTGGACTATTGTTCATTCTTTCCATGTTCATTCGAAAACCACTTGCCCTCTATTTTGCAGCGGATATTGCATTCCTACAAGGGCATAAACGAGAAGATAGCCTTCGTTTGTACCGGCAAAAAACGTTGAAACCTGCTTTTTATATCCTTACCGCAATATTTGCGCTTCGAGGATTATTTGGAGCAGGCTTGAAGCAATATTTAATTGGGCTATATGGTGTACAGGGCTATGATCGTATTTTGTTTTTTATGAAAGTAAATGGATGGGTGTTTTCTGCCCTACTTGCCGCTGGATTTATCTACACTAGTTTGAAAGTAAATGATTATTTAGAAAAGCAGAAAAAAGAAGCGAGTAAGGATGAGAAGTTGGATGAGGAATTAGTGTAATCTCAGAATCAAACGTCTATTTTTCATTGCCGTTAAAAAAACAGCGCTGTTGGTTTCGTTGATGACATTGAAATTTTTAGATAATGCTGGATTCTATACCTTGAAAAGAAAATCAAACGAGCAAACAAAAACCGCCATATATTAGTATGACGGTTTTTCTTTATGGTTTACCCGATCGAACCTTCCATCTCAAACTTGATCAGACGGTTCATCTCAACTGCATATTCCATTGGAAGTTCTTTTGTGAATGGCTCGATGAAGCCCATTACGATCATTTCAGTTGCTTCTTCTTCTGAAAGTCCGCGGCTCATCAGATAGAACAATTGCTCTTCCGATACTTTGGATACCTTTGCTTCATGCTCAAGAGATACATTATCGTTGAACACTTCGTTGTAAGGAATGGTATCAGAAGTAGATTGGTTATCCATGATTAGCGTATCGCACTCAATGTTAGAACGAGCACCAGTAGCTTTTTTACCAAAATGAACAATTCCACGGTATGTTACTTTTCCACCTTGTTTAGAGATGGATTTAGAAACAATGGTAGAAGAAGTGTTTGGTGCTAAATGAATCATTTTTGCACCTGCATCTTGATGTTGGCCTTTACCAGCAATTGCGATAGAAAGGGTCATACCACGTGCGCCTTCTCCTTTGAGGATAACCGCTGGGTATTTCATCGTTAATTTAGAACCGATGTTACCATCAATCCATTCCATTGTCGCATTCGCATCACATACTGCACGCTTTGTAACAAGATTGTATACATTGTTCGCCCAGTTCTGGATGGTGGTGTAACGACAGTAAGCATCCTTTTTAATGACGATTTCAACAACTGCACTGTGAAGGGAGTTTGTTGTGTAAACCGGTGCTGTACAGCCTTCTACATAGTGTACATGTGCGCCTTCGTCTACAATGATAAGCGTACGCTCGAATTGACCCATATTTTCTGAGTTAATACGGAAGTATGCTTGAAGTGGCGTCTCCACTTTTATGCCTTTTGGTACATAGATGAAAGAACCACCAGACCATACTGCAGAATTCAATGCAGCGAATTTGTTATCAGTAGGTGGGATTGTTTTCGCAAAATGTTCACGGAACAAATCTTCGTTTTCCATTAATGCTGTACCTGTATCTTTAAAAACCACACCTAGATCTTCTAAATCTTCTTGCATGTTGTGGTAAACAACCTCAGATTCATACTGTGCTGAAACACCTGCAAGGTATTTTTGTTCCGCTTCAGGAATTCCTAGTTTATCAAAAGTTTGTTTGATTTCTTCAGGAACTTCATCCCAAGAACGTTCAGACTTTTCAGATGGTTTTACGTAATACGTAATCTCATCAAAGTTCAAGTTATTTAAATCGCCGCCCCATTGAGGCATTGGCATGTTATAGAAGTGCTCTAAAGATTTTAAACGAAAATCTAACATCCATTTTGGTTCATTTTTCATGCGAGAGATCTCTTCTACGATTTCTTTCGTAAGTCCACGGCCAGAACGGAAAATTGATACGTCTTTATCCTTAAAACCATACTTGTAATCGCCGATTTCAGGCATTTTTTTTGCCATTTTATTTGTCCCTCCATTCAAGAGGTGAGCTTTAGAAACATATGCTTCTAAAGCTCCCTATCCATAAGCTTATTCAGAACTTACTCCCTTTTCCATTGCTTTCCAAGCGAGTGTCGCACATTTAATGCGAGCAGGAAATTTTGCAACACCTTGAAGTGCTTCAAGGTCCCCTAAGTCCAAACTTTCATCATCATATTCTTTACCAAGCATCATATCATAAAAGATGTGAGAAAGCTCTACGGCCTTTTCTACTTCTAATCCTTTTACTGCCTGGGTCATCATGGATGCGGATGCCATTGAAATGGAACAGCCTTCTCCGTCAAACTTCGCATCTACAACTTTGCCGTCTTCTACTTTCAACGTCAAGTGAATGCGGTCTCCACATGTTGGATTGTTCATTTCAATCGTAATACCATCTTCTTCAAGCTGACCCTTATTTCGTGGATTCTTATAATGGTCCATAATCACTTGGCGATATAGGGTATCTAAGTTATTAAAAGCCATTGCTAAAGTACTCCTTTGTTTTAACTAATGCTGCTACAAGTTTATCAATTTCTTCTTCCGTATTATACAGGTAAAAACTTGCACGGGCGGTAGAAGATACATTAAGGTATTTCATTAAAGGCTGTGCACAGTGGTGTCCTGCACGAACAGCAATTCCTTCTGTATCCAACACTGTAGCGACATCATGAGGATGTACATCATCTATATTAAATGTTACTAGTCCTGCACGTTTTTTAGGGCCATAAATGGTGAGGCCTTCTATTTCTGACATGCGTTCCATGGCATATTCTGCAAGTTTGTGCTCATGTGCAAGAATATTGTCCATTCCCACTTGTTCAAGAAAATCAATAGCCGCTCCTAGACCGATAGCGCCAGCGATAATAGGTGTACCACCCTCGAACTTCCAAGGAAGCTCCTTCCAAGTGGATTCCTGCAAGCCGACAAAATCAATCATTTCTCCACCAAATTCAATTGGTTCCATTTCCTCTAGTAGATGTTTCTTACCGTATAAAGCGCCAATCCCGGTTGGGCCACCCATTTTATGACCGGATAATGCGAAGAAATCACAATCCAAGTCCTGTACATCCACTTTCATATGCGGAGTACTCTGCGCACCATCCACCACCATAATTGCTCCATGCTTATGAGCAATTGCAGTGATTTCTTTTATAGGATTAATAGAGCCTAACACGTTGGAAACCTGCATCACCGAAACAATCTTGGTGTTAGAAGTGATCGTTTCTTCTGCATCTTTTAAAGAGATGGATCCATCTTCTGTCAGGGGAATATACTTCAACGTTGCACCTGTTACTTTTGCCACCTGCTGCCATGGAATGATATTACTATGATGCTCCATATAGGTAATTACAATCTCGTCACCCTCTTTAAGATTTGAACGAGCATAGCTGCCTGCAACAAGATTCAGTGCTGTTGTAGTACCGCGAGTAAAAACTATCTCTCCTCTAAAAGATGCATTAATAAAGTTTTTCACTTTATCTCTTGCACCCTCATAACCGTCTGTTGCCATCGTGCCTAAAGTATGAACACCACGGTGTACATTAGAGTTATACCCTTTATAGTACTTTTCTATTGCCTCGATAACAGCTAAGGGCTTTTGAGAAGTAGCGGCACTATCAAGATAGACAAGCGGATTTCCATTGACTTCTTGATGCAAAATAGGAAACTGCTGACGAATTTCCTTAATATTCATTACTTAACTTTCCTTTCAATTACTTCAATCAATAGGTTTTTCACCTTTTCGATTGGTAACTGATTTACTACAGGAGCCAAGAAACCATGTATCACAAGGCGTTCGGCTTCTTGCTTGGAAATTCCACGACTCATCAAGTAATAAAGTTGAAGAGGATCAACGCGACCAGCAGAGGCAGCGTGACCTGCTGTAACATCATCTTCATCAATTAAAAGAATAGGATTTGCATCTCCACGGGCTTTTTCACTAAGCATTAACACACGGGATTCTTGTTCTGCATTGGATTTAGACGCTCCATGCTCAATTTTCCCGATTCCGTTAAATACAGAGCTCGCACTATCCTTCATGACACCATGCTTTAAAATCTGGCCTTCTGAGTTTTTCCCAAAATGTACAACCATCGTTGTGAAGTTTTGCTTTTGGACTCCGCGTCCAACCACTACGGTTTTTGTATCACCAGTAGAACCGTCCCCAATTAATTTAGTTACGTTTTCAGAAATCGTATCACCATCGTTCATTAGTCCAAGTGCCCATTCCAATGTAGCATCTCTTCCCACCACTCCACGACGGTTCACATAAGTAGTAACACCCTTACCTAAGTTATCTACTGTACCATAAAGAATTTTAGAGTTATTGTTAGCAATAACTTCTGTCACGATGTTAAAAATAGATCCTTCACCGTCAGAAGTGGATAGATAATTTTCTACATACGTAACAGAACTATTGTCTTCCGCCACGATAAGTACATGGTTAAAAACAGCTTGAGCTTTATCGTGTAGGTATACAGCTTGGAATGGTTCTTCAATTACTACATTCTTCGGGATATATAAGAATGCCCCACCATTCATTAATGCAGCATGCAACGCCGTTAATTTGTGCTCATCTACTTTCACTCCATCTTTCATGAAGTATTTCTGTACAAGATCACTATGGTTCTTAGCAGCTGTTACAATATCGGTAAAGATAACACCTTTTGAAGTCAATTCTTCACTTATGGAAGAAACAACTGGTGTGTTATCAACTTGAACATATATATTCTCAACATCTACAAGAGCTTTCACCTCTGCAGGCAATTGCTCTAAAGAATTCATGGATGCTTCAACCGTGTGTTGTTGGAATTTCGTGAAATTCCAATTTGTAATCTTCGTCTTGTCTGGCTTTGGTAATGGCAGTTCTTCTGCCAGTGCAAGAGCTTTTAAGCGAAGATCCAACAGCCACTGAGGCTCTCCTGATTCTTTGGAGTAGTTGCTGAGGTAGTCTTGATCAAACGGTAATTTTGTCTCTAACGTCATGATAATCCTCCTTGCTTACGCTTCTTGCCCGACTGTTTCGTCTTCGATACCTAGTTCTTGCTTAATCCAATCATAACCTTCTGCTTCTAAACGCTGTGCTAATTCCTTGCCACCGGACTTCACAATGCGACCTTGCATCATTACGTGAACATGGTCAGGTGTGATGTAGTTCAATAGACGTTGGTAGTGAGTGATAATTAAGCAACCGAAATCATCTCCACGCATTTCGTTGATTCCTTTAGAAACAACTTTTAAAGCATCAATATCTAAACCAGAATCGATTTCGTCCAAGATCGCAATCTTAGGCTCGATCATCATTAATTGCAATATTTCATTACGCTTTTTCTCTCCACCGGAAAAACCTTCGTTAAGATAGCGTTGTGCCATTGCTTGGTCCATCTCTAAGTAATCCATGTTTTTGTCCATCTTACGGATAAACTTCATTAGTGAAATTTCATCGCCTTCTTCACGACGGGCATTAATTGCAGAACGTAGAAAATCTGCATTTGTAACTCCACTAATTTCACTTGGATATTGCATTGCAAGGAATAAGCCAGCCTTCGCACGCTCATCCACTTCCATTTCAAGCACATCTTCACCATCAAAAGTGATTGTTCCACTTGTTACTTCATATTTAGGGTGACCCATAATTGCAGAAGAAAGAGTAGATTTCCCTGTTCCGTTAGGACCCATGATTGCGTGAATTTCTCCGCCTTTTACTTCAAGATTTACACCCTTTAAAATCTCTTTATCATTAATAGATACATGTAAATCCTTAATTGTTAAAGTTGAACCCATTACTATACCTCCAATGTTCTTGTGTTCATGTATAAAAACACACTGTTGTTTTAATTCTCATTTTATTCTCATTCCAATCTTATAACAAATAGTACCTGTTAGCAACCTTTTCAGATTAATTGAAAATATCATCGATTATTAATGAAGTTTCACTGATTTTGTCTTTTTTTGCGGGACCTCTTTATGTTGCGCTTTTTAAAAGAAAACATCCATAGTGTGGGATTTTTAGGGGATTAAGCTAATTGTGGAGATAGGTAGTGTACCGTTTATGTGCTTGCTTGGTCGGTGTGGTTCCCTTCCAGGTCAGTGGCTAAGCGTTTTCCCGTCTACACTTTCTCCCGCTGGTGTTTAGCTCCTGCTACTTCAAGCTGAGGCCACTGAAAAACTGAAAACATATAGTTTTTGGTGGCTTCTAGCTGTGGATTGGAGCAAATGGCGTAGACTCCAGCGGGGGAGTAGCGACAAGCTTGAGACCCCGCAGGGCATAGCCTGAGGAGGCTCAAGGTCGCCCTCTGGATAAGCGAAGCCATTTGCGGAAAGTAACAGCGGTGTTTAACCAAAACCTAAAATTATGTACTTCTTCAGTGGCCTCCTTCAAGCTACAGGGGAGAGCACTTTATATAATAGGGATTTTCCAAACTTGATAATTTTGGGAAATGTTTAAATACTACGGATTACAATCAAGAGTGTGGAGTATTATATATGTTGATCCAAACCACGATTACTAGGTGAGAAGTCTTAGCATTAAGAGCTTCCCTGAGATTAGATAGGACTTATACCTGTTAGTTATCAGATATAGATAGAAAATTAATGGTATATTATGTTAAAATAGAAAGGTAGATATTTTTCAATTTAATTATAAGTTAACTTTTAATGGGGGTATGGATAGCTTGCGAATAGGGTTAAAGATGTTGATATTTTGGTTACTCGTTACTCCTACCACGATTACACTTCTTCATGTTTTTAAAGATTTCATTTTAGGGAATAATATACAATTATTATCTTATTTTTCAGTTTTCTTAGTGTTTGCAGCAGGTGGCTTAGTTTTAGGTTTGCCGCTAAATTACCTTATTTTTAAGTTAGGATCTTATAAAGAGAAACATGAATAATATTGCTTTAGCTGATGATTGGCGCAAAGGCGTAAGAGCCAGCATCTCAACATTAAAAAAGGAGGGCAGAAACTCACCTAGATGAGTTTCTGCACCCCCTTTTCTTCTTATTGTTCTGCTCTTATAAACAAAGTTTTACCTTCTTCAATTTACGTGTGTGAGTGGAATTTACGGTCTAATTCAGCAACAATATTTAAGCTCTTCTGGTATTCTTCCTCTCGACGCTTTTCTACTTCAAGTCGCCTAGAAAGCTTTGTCGTATATTCCTCGTAACCAAAACCATAAGCTTGAAACATTGCCTTTTCCATGTTACCAGTGTACTTTACTTGTACTTGATGATGGATAATAAACCAATCCCTTCTTATTTTGTGTGTTTTAGATTTGTACAATCAGTTTTTTGATACCCTTTACAAATTATCTCTAAACACTTTATAAGCATAACAAGAATGGCTAATATATCCAACAAGCAAAAACATCCGTATCCCCTAGTATCCACCTCTGCCCCCTCGTTAGCTTGCTAAATCAATTATATAACTTAGAATTGCTCTCTCTTCCTTCCTCTATTACATAGTCCTAGTAAGAAATCACAAAAAAAAGCCTGACCTAAGTCAAGCTCTTATTGCTTTAATTCACTAAAATCAGCGATACAAGATTGCACAAGTGTAACTGATTGACTCATTGCAGCTCCTCCGCCAAAAGCTGCGGTGACACCGCATACCTCCAGGATCTCCTGCTCTGTTGCTCCTTGATCAAGACATCCCTTTGTATGATAGACAATACAATACTCATCTTGGGAAAATACACTCACACCTAAAGCAACCAATTGTTTTTGCTTCTTATCAAGGACTCCCTCTTTAAAACATGCTTGTGTAAATTCATTATAATGATGTGCCAGTTCAGGCATTTTCTCTGAGAATATACCTAAACCTGCTTTATAATCATGTAGTGCAGCTTCTGCATAATTTTGTGGTTCATATTCTTGTTCCATACGTGTCATCTCCCATCCTAATTTTGCACAATGTTAGTATTTGTTTAGGTGGGAAGAATGTATTCATTAAAATTGTTAATCTTTTAGCTGTGGTTTATTTGGTATGTCCCAGCCTCTTCTACCCAAATTATTCTCCTGCTGCAGGAATAACTGTCCCTTGGTATTTTTCTTCAATAAATGTAGCAATTTCTTCTGACTGAAGAACTTTCACTAAAGCTTGGATCTGCTCGTTGTCTACATCCTCTGAACGAACGACCACTAAGTTTACATACGGGTTATTTTCAGGTGACTCCAATGCTATAGCCTCTGACGCTGGATCTATTTCAGCACCTAGAGCATAGTTTCCGTTGATAAGAACTGCGTCCCCATCGCCATTCAGGTAAGCTTGTGGTAAGAATGAAGCTTCAAATTGTGTATTGAACTGCAAATTTTTCGGATTTTCTTCAATATCATCCACAGTTGCGGTAGTACGTTCCACGCCTTCTTTTAATGTAATTAGTCCTTTTTCTTGTAACATGGAAAGAATACGGCCATGGTCTGCTACAGAGTTGCTCATCAGGATTTCTGCACCTTCTGGAAGGTCCTCAAGGCTAGTGAATTCTTGAGAATAAACCCCTATCGGCTCAATATGAACGCCGCCAGCACTTTGGAAATCATAATCATTTTCAGCAATTTGGGACTCCAGATACGGCTGGTGTTGGAAATAGTTAGCATCTAAATCTTTACCTTTTAATGCTTGGTTCGGAATAATGTAATCTGAGAATGTTTTTATTTCTAATTCAATTCCTTGTTCTTCTAAAATAAGAGCAGCTTCTTCTAAAATTTCTGCGTGTGGCACATTTGAAGCTCCTATCACTAGTTTACCTTCACCTATTCCTTTTTCATTTGACCCACAAGCTGCTAATACAAGTACAACTAGAGAAAACACTGCAACACTTAATAATTTTTTCATCTTTAAATCCCCGCTTTCTTTATCTTCTTTTGTATTCGAATATTTTGTTCCTGTCGCGCTTTTTTGTGCTTAATTTTGTATATAGAGATTAGTAAAAACCTTTACGGAAAACCATTATCGTTTGTCTAGCTTTGCCGTTATATAGTCACCAATAATTTGGATAACAAACACAATGATTAAAATAACAATGGTAGAAACGAAGGTTACCTGCCAATTGTTCCGCTGAAACCCATCAAGGAAAGCCAGGTTACCAAGGCCTCCTGCTCCTACAAACCCCGCCATTGCTGTGTAACTTACAACGGCAATAGCCGTCACTGTTATTCCAGATACTAGGGCTGGCATCGATTCCGGAAGTAAGACCTTCCAGATAATTTCCGAGGTTTTTGCCCCCATTGACCTGGCAGCCTCGAGAACCCCTTTATCAATCTCTCTTAAAGCAATCTCTACCATACGAGCGTAGAAGGGTGCCGCTCCAATAATTAGAGCCGGCAAAGCAGCATTGGCTCCGATGATCGTATCCATTATTGCTCTTGTAAAAGGTATTAGTAGCACAATTAGTATGACAAATGGAATGGAACGAAAAATATTTACTACCGCTGCAACCACTCCGTTAACCAATTTACTCTCCCATATGTTACCTTTAGAAGTTAAAAATAATACAAGACCTAGAATGATACCTAAAATAAAGGTTATTACAACAGAGATACTACTCATATAAAGGGTTTCTAGAGTTGCCTCTTGTACTCGATCCCAATTCACGCGATCAAACATTCGTCATCACCTCCAACCCCACCTGCTGTTGTCGAATATATGTTAATGCAAGATCTACTTCAGCAGTTTCCCCATCAAGATGGATAAACAACGTTCCATAGGCTCCATTTTGCGTTTGAGAAATTTTCCCTTGCAGAATATTTACGTTTATTTTAAATTTTCTAATGAGCTCTGTAATAATAGGTTTTTCTGCGGATGCTCCGACAAATGTTAACTGGATAACTTTGCCCTTAGGAAATTCAGCTAACAGATGCTCAATTGTTTCCTGGGTTTCTTCAGGCTCTGTTACTTGCATAACAAAACGTTTGGTAATGGGCTGTTCTGGTTTGCGGAAAACCTCTAGCACATTCCCCTCCTCGACAATCCGGCCCTCCTCCATTACCGCAACACGGTGACAAATCTTCCGGATGACATGCATTTCATGTGTAATTAAAACGATGGTCAATTTTAACCGTTTATTAATATCAACCAAAAGCTCCAATATTGAATCCGTTGTTTGCGGGTCAAGTGCAGATGTCGCTTCATCGCAAAGTAAGACCTTCGGGTTGTTGGCTAAAGCTCTTGCAATGCCCACTCTTTGCTTTTGACCCCCACTCAGCTGTGCAGGATAGGAGTCTTCTCGACCTTCTAACCCGACTAATCTGACAAGTTCGGCTACTCTTTTATTTTTTTCCTCTCTTTTCACACCAGCTATTTCTAAAGGAAATGCAATATTCTCTTTTACCGTCCTTGACCATAACAGATTAAAATGTTGAAAAATCATGCTAATCTCTTGACGCGCCTCGCGGAGTTCTTTCCCTGTCGTTTTTGCCAGATTCCGACCAGCAACATTGATTTCACCACTTGATGGGGATTCTAAGCCATTTAACATGCGTATTAATGTGCTCTTACCAGCACCACTATACCCAATAATTCCATAAATCTCCCCTTGATTAATGGACAAATCTATATCATCTACAGCGATAACTTTTCCATTTTTTGTATGGAAAACCTTTTTCACACCCTGTAACGAAATCATACAAACACCTTCCTTTTCAAATCCTATTTGGGAAAAACCTTCTTAGATGAGAGTCTTGAGAAAGAAAAAAATCCTTTCCGCATAAATGAGCAGAAAGGATTAAATATTATAAAAAGTCCTTTCTCTCATCTACCAAAGCAAAATCTTGCTTTGTGTGAATTGGCACCATTTCAACAATTCCTTGTTGACGGTTGCCGGGTTTCATAGGGCACGTCCCTCCACCTCTCTTGATAAGAGATTACATATAAAGTTAAGTTAAGTATCATTTCAAAAATTTCTTTGCGAACAACGAAAGTAATCGTATCATGGCATTTATAAACTGTCAAACAAAAATTTCAAAAAATAATTAGTGCGTCTTTTTCTATCGAAATTGTGACCTGTATTTGATTTAATATTTCCCCATCACATTGGACTTCCATCTTTTCATCAGAGGCAATCCTCACTTCTTTTCCTCTTAACATCGTAACATTCTTGTGTGTAGTATGTCCCCCTGAAAAAGCGCGTGGAAACACCATCAGTAGCTCCCACCTTCCCACCCCATGAACAATGCAAAGATCCAAATATCCATCGTTTGCTTTAGCATCAGGACAAATTTTAATGCCACCACCATAAAAGGGAAGATTAGCTACAGAAACCAACCACACTTTTTCAAACTTTTTCTCTAACCCATCTACATGTAAAGTAACAGATGTCGGTCGATAGGTGAGTAAAACCTTAATAATGCTATATACATATGACAATTTGCCGAGATTCATTCTATTAAACCACTTTTTCATTTTAGATTGGTTTGTTACTTGAGCCACTTTCCCATCAAATCCTATGCCTGCGATGGTTAGGTAGTACTTATCTCCGATTTTTCCCATATCTATCTTTTTCACTGACTCAGACAAGATTCTGTTCCAAGCTGATTTATAGTTCATAGGGATATTCAAACTTCTTGCAAAATCATTTCCTGAACCAGCTGGAATGATCCCAAGCGGTACGCTTTTTTTCACTATACTATTTGCAACAGAATGGATAGTTCCATCTCCCCCTACTACCACAATTGCTTTAATCGAGGATAGAGTTAGAGCATCTACTATATGTAAATCCTCTTCTGTTCCTTTTGTGAAAGCCACGTAAAATGGAATGTTTTCCTTTTCCAGCATTTCCTTAACACTAGTCCAAATTTCCCACCCTTTGCCGTTGCCAGAAGTTTTATTAACAATAAAGTAATACACATTTACACCTTCACTTTTCCTATTAGATCTTCAACACGCCTACTTATTCGATAAAAAAATAACCTTGGATGAACGATAATCTTCATTCTCTTTTCGCTAAAATAAAAAGAGAATCCAGAAGCAACCATTGTCTGAAACTACCCCGAAAAACTAGCTTATCATTCTTAAGAGGGGTGGAACCTGCCAAAATCCCGAAAATTAAATCTTTCGGCCCCTCCAAGTTAACATCCGGTACTGCAACCCACTCAACAATTTCCAATCTCTCTTTACTGATAAGAATGTACACACTTTCATCTTCTGTACGAAAGCAGCAGTTAAGAGAGCACATCGGCAATATTTCCAAAACATGTATTTTCGCTTTGACTCTATCAAGAAATCCTTCTAAGACGCTTTGCATCAAACAATCCCCCTCCACTCTATTAAACTAAATTCATGATAAAAGGGTAGAGTCCTGCAAATATATTTGAGCAAATATCGAGGAAATATGCGAAAATATTCATTTCCCAAGAAATATGTCGTACTAAGAGGATTTAATCATTGCATTTTGATAAGTATCTGTCGATTTTCCTCTAAAAGCAAAATAAAAATAAATAGAACTTGTCAAATAGAGGACTGCGGTTATGGAGAAGACTAGCGCATATCCCCAATATTCCCCATATATTAAGACAATCGACATGGATACCGGCCCCATGCTTGCCCATCCTATGGAGAAAACCATTTGGCTAATGGAGTTAGCAAAGCCTTTTAGTGAATCATCCACCTTTTCCATCATTAAGGAAGAGATAATAGGATTCGCTGCATTCATCAGCGCTTGCCTGAATAAAAAACCTAAGGCTGCCAACCAGAAGCTATGTGTAAACGCTGTAATAAGCATAAATGGGAGGGAGAGTAGCTGCAGTATCACAACCGCACGAATTTCACCTACTCTACTAACAACTGCCGGTCCAATAATCATAGCAATTGCAGTCACTGCTTGACCTAGCGATAAGACAATTCCCACTGTAGAATTGGTCGTTTGAAAGCGATCTGCGAAGTATAGATTTAAGTATGGTATAACAAGACCTGACCCAAAACCTATCAGCAGTTGTGCCACAGCAAATACGATAATCAACTTAAGTTGACCTGCAGGCATATTTTGAAAGAGATTTTTAAAGTTAAAGGGTGATTTTTCTATTTTTCTAGGAGTTTCTCTCGTTTTCAACAAGGGAAATATCCCCAACAGGAAGATAACACTTCCTATAATTAGAGTCAGTCTAATACTCCAGACTGCACTAAATCCTCCGAAATATAAAAACGCATCCGTTAATGTTCCTCCAAGCATGTTTCCTACTACATTCGCGCCCATCATGACGGCAAAATGATAGCTAAAAAGTTTCACTCGTTGCTCTCCAGTAGAGTTTTCCGCTAACCAAGGCACAGCGGTAACCTGTATAAACGCCATGGAAACTCCTGCTACAAAAGCAGAAAGCATAAGCAAGGATTGTAGTTCGAACGTACTTCGAAAGAGCATGAAGATACCTGTAAACACCAATCCTGCAATCATCATTTTTCTTCTACCGATTTTATCACTCAAGATCCCTGCAGGAATTAAAATGATTGCTGCCGCGAGAGCCCCCATTGCAATAATACTTCCGTTGACCGTTTCAGCATATCCAAGCTCTCTAATATAAAAATTATAAACAATCATAAATATACCTAAGCCGATTTGAGTTAGGATATTGACCATAAAAAGCAATTTAATATTACGATTGTATTGTTTAAATGACTGTAGCCATTTCCATTTTTTCATTATTTTCCCCTTGTTTTTTATTTCGCTTCCCTAAACAAATTTACTCCTTTTTCAGAAAAATGGCAAGAGAATAATTGTTAAAAAAATAGAAAATATCATGAGTTTACAGAATATAGAGGGCGATAGCTCTAAGAGATAGGAAGCGTTTCGTTTGCTGATGGGTTATTTACAGACTCTTTTATTTCTAGTTAAAACGCTTGAGGCAAATATTAATGAACTTATTAAGGGGCATAAAAAAACTGTAGACAACCTCGAAATTCCCTCGAGTTTGTCTACAGTATTATGAAACAACTTATCATGTGTCTTTCTTCAGGTAGTCTGAATACTCTTAAAGAGATTATAAAGATATTCTACTGAGTGAAAAGCATAAATTTTCTCCAGTATTTCTCCATTCTGAAAAACCATCAAGCATGGAACACTTTCGATCTCCCACTTTACACTAATATCAGGAATATAGTTTACATCCAGCATCCCAAATTGGAAGGATGGAAAAAGCTCCTTGGTAACCTCGAGCATTTTTTTTGCCACCTGACAGGTACCGCACATAGGGGTATAAAAATAAATAACTGTTATTTGGTCTTTCTCTATTTCCTCTAATAATAAACTCTTTGTCCAATCCTTCATTTCCTCATCCTCTTTGAAAAGCTTATTGCAGATATTGTGTATTTATATTAATATTTGCGCTTAAAAGTACCGTCGCAATATGATGAAAAGGTGCTGTTGCAACCTCTCGATACATTCTGTCAATATAAAGATGCTCTGCTTCAGGGAATTCCCGTTTAAATAGCCTTCGCAGTTTTTCACCCGAGTCATCTGCATCCACTAAAATATAGACTTCTTTATCGAAAACGTCCTCTATTAACTCGTCTAATCGCGTCACACTGATTGTTCCATTTGTACATATGATATGAACTGGTTCGGTAATAATTTGCTCAATTCTTTTTTTATCAGATTTACCTTCGACAATGATGATTTTATCTACCTCGTATAGTTCCATACGCATCACCTGTTCTTTTAAGTGTATAAAGCAATTTACCTTTATACTAATCATATTCTACTTGGCAATAATATTCCCCTTTAGATGTGACTATTTTCAACCTATAATAGAAAAAGGGCCAGGACTTATTACAGTCCCAACCCCACCGATGGCTAGCACCATCCATTTTCGTAGTCGCAGTCTACATATTTAGCATCTTTAGCTGATGGAACTTGAACCTGTTGAAAGATTTTGCTACCTTCTTGTTCATACCCATTCTTTAATGAATATTGGTTTCCCTGTTCAGATAGTGTAACCTGTCCAATGGATTCCTCTTCTACAAATAAGGTAAAACCAGAATCAGAAAGTTTTCCAACCACTCGGTCTGTTATGTCCAGTCGTTTGTTTTCTAATGTCATATCGTAATCACCCTTTTTCAGCATAAGTTATACTAAATTTAGGGTGTCCTAAAAATAATTTTGTTATTAGTCTTCTTTTGTCATTTCCACGTACTGCTCAGCAGTCATAAGCTTCTCAACTTCACTAGCATCAGAAGGTTCAACTACCACCATCCAAGCTTTTTCATATGGAGATTCATTTACAAATTCCGGGCTGTCACTTAGATCTTCATTTATTGCTACCACTTTCCCACTAATTGGCGCATATAGCTCAGATACCGTTTTAACAGATTCTACACTTCCAAATGGCTCATCTGCAGAGATTTCATCTCCAACTTCCGGCAATTCTACAAACACAATGTCTCCTAGTTCAGACTGTGCGAAATCAGTGATACCTATGCGTACCGTGTTATCTTCTACTTTTACCCATTCGTGTTCTTCGGAATAACGTAATTCTTTTGGTGTGTTCATCATTCATTACCTCCATCAAAGTGTATATTATTTAAGAACTCACATCGCAATATTGCGATGATAGAGAGCTTTTCTTATTTCCATGTGTCTTCGAATTGCTTTTCATTGAATCCTACTGTTACCTTGCTGCCATCTGTTGTGATTGGTCGCTTTATCAGCATCCCATCGGTCGCTAAGAGATCAAGCAATTCATCTTCAGAGGCGGTTTTCACCTTGTCTTTTAACCCAAGCTCCCGATATTTCATTCCGCTTGTGTTAAAGAACTTCTTTAATTCCAATCCGCTTTTTTTATAGAGCTCTTCTAATTCTGTTCGTGTTGGCGGATTATCTACAATATGTACTTCTTTTAGTGCTACATCATGCTGTTCAAGCCATTTTTTTGCGTTCCTGCAAGTGCCGCATTTAGGATACCAATAGAATGTCACTGCCATTACGTTTTGCACCACCTTACATACAAGAATTTACTCATTTATTGTAGCATAAAGAAGGAAGCTACTCCTAATTTTCAACTCGCTATTTTTATAATTCGACACTTTTCTTTGTTTTCCTTTATATAATTGGCTCTGTTAAAGTTGAGTGTTGATAATAAGGCTATTCTAACGATGATTGGAGCAAAAGGCGGAGACTCCAACGGGAGATAGCGGAATACTTGCGACCCCGCAGGCTTGCCGAGGAGGCTCCAGCACCGCCCCGTGGAACGCGTAGCCTTTTGCGGAAATCAACAGCGGTGTTTAACACAGCCCTATAATTAAATGGAGATTACAATCAACTGAAATAATCGTGCCAGGATGAGAATAATTCATAGATTTTTCCAGTTTTTAGAGGTACAATAGGAGCACCTATACCACTCGTTACAATCGTTGCTGTGAAAAGGGCAGTAAAAAATCCAAGTGCCGATTTTTTACGGTCTTATCGCAACTATCTTTAAGAAAATAGCCTACATAAATTATAAATTACTCTTTAAATTACAAGGAGGGGGGCATATTTCTATGCCAGATAAGATCGCTAAAGAATTAAGGGATTTTCTCTTCTCTTCCTTTGACACAAAGCTTGTTATTAATAAAGGGGCTTATCTTTTTCAAGAGGGAATGGAAGCCAAAGAAATTTATATAATTTTGAACGGTAAAATTCAGATCAGCAAGATCACACCTGATGGACAAGAATTAACGTTAAGGCTTTGCAGCAAAGATGATATTGTCGGTGAACTTACTTTATTTTGTTCTGACGCACACTATATGTTAAATGCCAAGGTAGTGGAAGACGGAAAAGTACTTGTTCTCTCAAAAGAAGTGCTTGAACAAAAGCTCTCTGAAAATGGTCAACATGCTATTGAGTTTATGAAATGGATGAGTCTTCATTTTCGAAAAACACAAACTAAATTCAGAGATCTCGTTTTGAATGGAAAAAAAGGGGCTTTGTACTCTACTCTTATTCGGATGTCCAACAGTTATGGAGTGATGAAAGAAAACGGAATATTAATTAATACCATGTTAACTAATCAAGATTTAGCAAACTACTGCGGAACCTCACGGGAAGTAATAAATCGCATGCTGAGTGACTTAAAGAAAAATGATATCTTATCTATCGAAAAAGGGAAAATTACAATTCATAATCTTGAGTTCTTAAAATTGGAGATTAATTGCGAAGAGTGTCCAGTGGATTTGTGCAGAATTGATTAATAGCTTTAGATATCTATCCCTTATAAAAAACCAGGCCCTTTAATAAAGGGGCCTGGTTTTTCACTTACAATTATCGTCTTTCACTTACTATGTTGCTTTAGCTTAAGCTAGCACAGCTTAAAGACTTACACTACATACTTCTCCGCATCTAATATCGCTGCCGCAATCTCACGCTTTTTCGCAATCACATTGATTGGAGTGTGGCGTGTGAATTTACGTAGTGCTGAAATCATCATACGAAGTGAATCACCAGTCTCTGCTGCTACAAGTGTTTCTTTAGCATCTGCTTCGATTTGGTTGAACGCTTCTTGGCAGAATACTTGAGTATAAAGAATCTTTTGTTTGCTTTTCTCTTCACCAGATTTAGCAATAGCCTTTTCAGTACGTAGCACAGCGGATTCCATGGAGTACACATTGCTAATGATATCTGCGATGTTTACTAGAAGTTCCTGCTCTTTTTCTAGGGCTTTGCCGTACTTTTGTGCCGCTAATCCTGTCATAAGTATGGCAATTTTCTTTGCATTTTTCACTAAATATTTCTCTTGCTCTAAGACACCGTCGCCCACTTCTTCCGGCATTAACATCATTAATTCTTCTTGAAGGCTTTGTGCTTTTTGAATTAATGGAAGTTCTCCTTTAAGGGCTTTTCGTAAAAATGTTCCTGGCACTAACAAGCGGTTTATTTCATTTGTTCCTTCAAATATACGGTTGATACGGGAATCACGGTACATTCTTTCTACTTCGTATTCCGCCATAAATCCGTAACCGCCATGAATTTGAACTGCTTCATCCACAACGTAATCAAGCGTTTCAGATCCAGATACTTTATTCAGGGAACACTCGATTGCGTATTCAGAAATTGCCTTCGCAACGGCATTTGGATCATTCTCTTCTTCTTTCGTTAAACTACCCTGGCTGTCTTCAAAAAGTCCGACTGTACGATATACAGAGCTTTCTGATGCGTATGTTTTTGTAGCCATATTCGCAAGCTTTTCTTGTATAAGCGAGAATTTTGCTATAGGCGTTTTAAATTGCTGACGTTGATTAGCATAAGTTGCTGCTAATTCAATTCCGCGCTTTGATCCACCTACAGTACCTACTGCCAACTTGTATCGGCCAATATTCAAGATATTAAAGGCAATAACGTGCCCACGACCAACCTCACCTAGTAGGTTTTCCTTTGGAACCTTAGCATCCTCTAAGATTAACGTACGAGTCGAAGATCCTTTTATACCCATCTTCTTTTCTTCCGGGCCTGTGGATACTCCCTCATAGCCACGTTCAACGATAAATGCGGAGAAATGCTCCCCATCAATTTTGGCGTAAACAACAAATACATCAGCAAAGCCTGCGTTAGTTATCCATTGCTTTTCACCATTTAAAATATAATGAGTACCTTCCTCATTTAATTTTGCGGTTGTCTTTGCTCCAAGTGCATCCGAACCAGAACCTGGCTCAGTTAGAGCGTATGCTGCCAGTAATTCACCAGAAGAGAGCTTTGGTAAATACTTTTGTTTTTGTTCTTTATTCCCGAATAGCACGATTGGCAGGGATCCTATTCCTACATGCGCGCCGTATGACAGGGAGAAGCCACCAGCTCTTGAAAATTTCTCTGTTATAAGAGAAGAGCTTATTTTATCTAATCCAATTCCACCAAACTCTTCTGGCACATCTGCGCCAAGAAGACCTAACTCGCCCGCTTCTTTTAAAAGCTTTACAGAAATATCAAAGTTGTGATGCTCAATTTGCTCCAAATTCGGACCTACTTCGTTCACAACAAAGTCCTCTGTTGTTTTTGCGATTAATTTATGCTCATCTGAAAAATCTTCCGGTGTGAAAACTTTTTCAGCTGCGATATCTTCCAGTAAAAAACTTCCGCCTTTTACAATATTCTCTAACGTATTTGACATTCTATTTTCCTCCTTTTATAGTCTAGCTTTATTTTTAGGCTATGTTAAACTCCGCTATTGATTTCCGCAAAAGGCTACGCGTTCCACGGGGCGGTGCTGGAGCCTCCTCAGCAAGCCTGCGGGGTCGCAAGTATTCCGCTGCTGGACGTGGAGTCTCCGCCTTTTGCTCCAATCATCGCTAGATTGCCGTTATTATCAACACTCCAACTTTAAAAAAGCCTATTTTTAAGCTAATAATTCGAATACTCCTGCTGCTCCCATACCCCCGCCGATACACATGCTCACCATACCGAACTGTTGATTCCGGCGCTGCATTTCGTGAAGCAAGGTCAAGGTTAATTTGGAACCTGTACATCCAAGTGGATGACCGAGGGCGATTGCTCCTCCGTTGACATTCACTATGTCTTCATTCAGGCCTAGCTCCCGCATAACTTGAATCGCTTGGGACGCAAAGGCTTCATTTAGTTCAATTAATCCAATATCTGATAGCTCTAATCCAGCTAGTTTTAAAGCTTTTGGAATTGCTACAACTGGTCCGATTCCCATCACTTCCGGTGGTACGCCACCAACTGCAAAGGAACGGAATTTCGCGATTGGCTTTAGTCCAAGTGCTTCTGCACGTTCTCTTTCCATCACTAAGACAGATGCAGCTCCATCACTTGTTTGAGAAGAGTTACCTGCTGTTACAGAACCTTTCACATTAAATGCTGGTCTTAATTTACCAAGCACATCCAGTGTTGTGCCAGCTCTTACCCCTTCATCCTGACTAAAGGTAAATGTTGATTCTTCTAACTTATTGTTTGCTCCGACTCTTTTCACTGACACATCAACCGGAACGATCTCATCCGAAAATTTACCCTCTTGAATTGCTCTTGCTGCACGCTCATGGCTTCTTACAGCGAATGCATCCTGGTCTTGTCGGCTTACACCATACTTATTAGCAACCTGCTCTGCTGTATGCCCCATTCCCATATAATATTCTGGTGCAGAATCTACAAGTCTTGCATTCGGACGGACAGTATGGCCTGTCATTGGTATCATACTCATTGATTCTGCTCCACCTGCTATGACAGATTCAGAATGTCCAAGCATGATTCTCTCTGCAGCATAGGCAATCGTTTGTAACCCTGATGAGCAATATCTATTAATGGTGATAGCAGGTACACTTGAAGGCAGGCCTGCTAATCCACCGATATTTCTTGCCATGTTCAACCCTTGTTCTGCTTCTGGCATCGCACAACCAAAGATTAGATCATCGATTGGCCCATCATAGTTACCGGCTCTTCTTAACGTCTCTCTAACTACTAGTGCTCCAAGATCGTCTGGTCGTACTGTAGCTAATGATCCTTTTTTCGCTCTACCTACTGGTGTTCTTGCACCAGCAACAATAACCGCTTCTTTCAAAGTGTTCCCCTCGCTTTTCTAGTAGATTTGTAAAATAGTATAGTTCGCATCTAGGTCCAAGTGCTTATCACTAGTAGATTAGTTGCGTAATGGTTTTCCCTTAACGAGCATATGCTGCATACGTTGTTGAGATTTTGCTTCCCCAACGAGGCTTAAGAATGCTTCCCGCTCTAAATCAAGAAGGTATTGTTCATCTACCTCTGTTCCGAATGGCAGGTTGCCGCCTGCGATAACATAGGCTAACTTTTTAGCAATCTTTAGATCATGCTCAGAAATAAAGCCAGAATATTGCATATTGTGTGCACCTAGCATCAGTGTTGCATAACCTGTTTCCCCAACTACTGGAATTTTTTTGCGAACAGGTGGTGTGTAGCCTCTTTCAAATAGGCTCAATGCCGCTTGTTTCGCATCATAAATTAAGTGGTCCCCATTAAAGCTGATTCTGTCTTGGTTATTTAGAATCTGCAGGTCTCTAGCTTCCGCAGCAGCTGTTGATACTTTTGCAGTAGCTATTTGTTCAAATACTTTGTTTGCAACCTGTTGAAGATCAAAATCCAATCCTTTAGGCATACTATCTAAGTGCTTAATATAAAGCTCTTTATTTCCTCCGCCTCCAGGGATAAGACCGACACCAACTTCTACAAGTCCCATATAGGATTCGCTTGAAGCTTGAATCTGGCTAGCAGGTAAGCAGATTTCCGTTCCTCCACCTAGTGTCATGCCAAAAGGTGCTGCAACCACTGGTTTTGGACTATATTTAATTTTCATCATTGCTTGTTGGAAGTGCTTAACAACCATATCAATTTCAAAATAATTGTCATCCTGTGCTTCCATAAGGATCATTGCAAGGTTGGCACCAACGCAGAAGTTCTTGCCTTGGTTTCCAATTACAAGCCCTTTATAATTCTTATCCACTTCATCAATCGCAAAATTAATCATTTGAATGACATCTAATCCAATTGAGTTGTTAGGCGAATGGAACTCTAAAAGTGCAATACCGTCACCGATGTCAACAAGACTTGCACCCGCGTTCTTCTTAATAACACCGTTTGTTTCCTTCAGTGCTTTTAGGTTAATATTTTTTTCGTTAACTTCCATCGCTTTATAGTTGCCATTATCATAGAAAGAAGTTGTTCCGTTATCTTTTTTATAGAAAGAGCGGTGGCCATCCGCAAGTAGTTCATCTACCCATTTTGGAACAAGGATTCCATCCTCTTTCATTTTCATTACGGATTCTTCTAGACCAATTGCATCCCATGTTTCAAATGGACCGTGATCCCAGCCGAAGCCCCACTTCATTGCCTGGTCAATCGCCACAATATCATCGGCAATTTCTCCAAGAAGCTGTGCTGAATAGCTTAACACTGGCGCCAGTATGCTCCACAAAAGATTACCTGCTCGATCATCTGCATATACAAGCGCTTTCATTTTGTTGCTATATCCCTTAGCCTGTTTGCTCATCTCGAGTGCTTGGGTTTTTAATTTCTTTCTTGGCTGATATTCGAAAGCTTCTGCATTTAATTCAAGAATCTCTTTGCCTTGTTTAAGATAGAAGCCTTGACCTGATTTACTGCCAAGCCAACCGTTTTCTTGCATCTTCTTCATAAAATCCGGCACTTGGAATACTTCTTTTTCCGCGCCTTCCACTTTTTCGAACACATTGTTTGCAACATGGATGAATGTATCTAAACCAACAACATCCAACGTGCGGAATGTAGCACTTTTAGGACGCCCAATAACTGGACCGGTTACTGAGTCTACCTCTCCAACACTATAACCACCTTCAAGCATTTGCTTGACTGTTACTAATAAGCCATACGTTCCAATTCTGTTGGCGATAAAATTGGGAGTATCTTTAGCAAGAACGATGCCTTTCCCAAGAACATCTTCACCGAATTGTTTAATGAAATTTACTACAGATGGATTTGTAGCGTTTGTAGGAATTACTTCTAATAATTTTAAATAACGCGGTGGATTAAAAAAGTGCGTCCCAAGGAAATTCTTTTGAAAATCTTCCGAGCGCTCTTCTGCCATCGCTTCAATCGAGATTCCAGAAGTGTTGGAACTCACAATGCTACCTGGCTTGCGGTACTGATCCACTTTTTCAAATAGCTGCTTTTTAATTTCCAGGTTTTCGACAATTACTTCAATAACCCAATCACAATCCGCTATTTTTTCCAGATCATCCTCAATGTTCCCTGCTTCAATTAATTGAAGATTAGACTTCGTTGTCAATGGTGCAGGTTTTTGCTTTAACAGCTTTTGCAATGCTGTGGCAGCAAATTTATTTCTTATCGCTTTATCTGAAAGTGTAAGACCTTTTTGCTCTTCTTCACTCGTTAATTTGTTCGGTACAATATCCAACAAGATTGTCGGTATACCTACGTTCGCTAAATGTGCTGCTATTCCAGACCCCATTACACCAGAACCGATAACGGCAGCCTTTTTAATAGTTTGTTTCATTCTTCCTCCCCCTTGATAGTCGAATTTAAGTTTTTGAATGAACACTCATTCATTTTTGTCGCAAAAAAATATCTCCTTTACAAGAGTTCCTTTGTTTTAACTATAATGGATTTAACGAATTTTCGCAATATATAAATAAGAGTTTTCTATATTATTTTCACCAAGATCGGTATTTCCTTATCGTTGAAGGTAAAAATAACAAAGACGGAGGTGATACAGGATGGCGAAAATGAAAAAGCAACCTTCACAAAGAGCAAAAAGTGCTGCAAGCGTGAAAGGAAATGCTGGTCCAACAGTTGAAATGGATCATAGCGGAAAGCGAACAAGTAATAATCAGCAATATGGAAAAGCGAACATGCAAGACTAGTTTGATATAACACTTTGGATTAGTTGAGGTGGGAGCACTTAAGACAAGTGTAGCCTCCTTTTGACTCTGAATTTAGAGTGGGGGGGCAAGCGCACAAGACCGGCGCGCAACCCCCTTTTATTGTTTACGAAGGATCGGGAGAGGAAAGCTTAGATTGAATTTATTTGGATTAAATTGGTATTTGAGGCCTGGCCCCTAAGTAGGTTTGTTCAGTTTATAAAAGAAAAAAACGTTGGATTGAAAGGCTTTGGATATATTTTCGGGATTATAAAAGAGAGTGCATTGGCACTCTCTTGTTTGTGTTGGGTTTATTTTTTTACGATACCTTTTAGAACGAATGCCACATTTGCTGGGCGTTCTGCTAGTCTTCGCATGAAGTAGCCGTACCAATCTGTACCGTATGGAACATAAACGCGCATTTTGTAGCCTTCGTTTACGAGCTCGAGCTGGCGTTCTGGGCGAATTCCATAAAGCATTTGAAATTCAAATTGATCATTGGAAATGCCGTGTTTTTTCACCAAGTCCTTTGTATACTCAATCATGGCGTCATCATGTGTCGCAATTGCTGCATAGTTGCCGTTAAGCAGGTGCATTTTAATGATTTTTTTGAAATTCTCATCTACATCTTTTTTATCCGGAAATGCCACTTGTGGTGATTCTTTATAAGCACCTTTTACTAAACGTAAGTTAGGTTTATATTGATTCAAGTCTTCGATATCTTCTAGTGTGCGATAAAGATATGCTTGGATTACCGTTCCTACGTTATCGTAATCTTTACGAAGTTCCTTGAATACTTCAATGGTCTTCCCACAGCGGGAGTAATCTTCCATGTCAATGGTTACGAATACGTCATATTCTTTTGCAACGTCTAGAATTCTGCGCATATTGTACATAACAACTTCTTCAGAGATATCTAGTCCCATTGATGTCATCTTTAGAGAGAGCTGTGAATCATGCTCATCACGGCCGATTGCCCGGATTGCCTCAATTGAGTTGTCTGCCATTATTTTAGCTTCTTCCTCGGTATCGATGAATTCACCTAAGTAATCAAGTGTTACACATAGATTTTTTTCATTTAATTCATGTATTGACTTTAGAGCTTGATCAATTCGTTCCCCTGCTACAAATCTGCCCGCTCCAAAACGCAGCCCATATTTTCTCGCCACTTTAGTTAACGCTTTATTTTTAGATAAAAACAAGAAAGTATTTCGCATTACTTGCTCCATGACGTTATTCCTCCCACACTTCTAAGATGTTCTCTCTATATAAACTGTCTGCTTCTTGTAATTTTTCTGAAAAAATCTAGCAAACGCTTTCAGTTTTTATGGAAAAAACCACTAAAATCACAACATTATTTTATCATCATTTTTTATATTTGAATACAAATTATTTGTCGGGAAATAGTTTTATCTGTCGTTTATTCGAGTTACCATTCACTCCTTCATACATAGTTTTCAATACAAGGGATATTCTACAAAGGATAGTAAAATTAAGGAGGTCGTTGTATGCAACAGCAACAACCACAGCAAAGCATTTCTCAACAGCCTGGCTATTATCCTCAGCCTCCGGCGGTTGTTACAACTAAAGACTCTTTATACCTAGCCGATATGTTATCTTGGAATTTACTTGCCATGAAAAAGGCGCATTTTTTTGCCGGACAATGTCAAGACCAGGGTGTCAAACAAGCAATTGAAAAAGCAGGGCAAATGCATCAGCGTCATTACCAGAAAATCTTGACTCATATTCAAGGGCAAAATACAATGCAACAGCAACAGCAGCCACTTCAATAAGCGAGGGGAACTATGATGAACCAGCAAAAAATTCAAAATCCAGAAACGCCGGTAGCAAAAACTCCGCAAATGAATGATCGAGATTTCATAAACGATATGCTTGCATCAGAAAAATACATGACTGCATCCTATAGCACCGCTTTAAATGAAGCAAGTAACCAACAGATCTATACTGACTTACTAGCAATTTTTAATGAAACACAAAACTGCCAGCGTGATCTGTATAACGTTATGTTCCAAAAGGGTTGGTACAGTTTAGAAGCTGCGGAACAGCAAAAGTTACAACAAGAATATCAACAATTCCAAGGGTACTCGTCTCAATTTCCTTACAGCAATAACGGAATGTCACAATAATCGTTTAATAGTAAAAAAGCAGTTAGGAAAAATTCCGCTGCTTTTTTATTTAGGCTCTGACAAAGATAATGATTGTATTAAGCAAGATTTCAACAACGACTCGCAATTGCTTGTACCTTTTTGTAGGTATAAAAATAATGGACCACAACTTACGTTCTCTACAAGATACGCAAAAGCTTACTAAAGTGTGCGTAGCCTTCCTTTATTTAGTTACCCTAATGGACATTTCTAAATCATCTTTTCTGCCACATCAACTAGAGTTTCATGTAGACTTCAGAAAAAATCAGTTAAAAAAGGCCTACCCGATAAGATAGACCTACTTCTTCACATCTGTGCTTGAGGCGCGATGTGCTTCATTTAATTTTTTGATTTCTTTTATCAACGTCATCATTTCCTGCTTGGCATCAGGGTATTGCTCATTCCAATGCTTTACTAATGGTGGCATCGATTTTGCAATATATGTATAGAGAACCCAGGCTTTCACCTTTTCCTTATAGTCCTCTGTTCCTTCGCCTAGCAGCAACTCTGAATATTTTTCTAGTAAGCCATCCAGTTGACTTTCCAATTTATCATTCATTCTAAGTTTGCCACCTTTCTTACATACATTAGTTCCCCTTGCACTCAAGTGGACATGTGGAGCAGTGAGACCCTTCCTTATTTGCTTTATAATAAAAACAACAGGTTGTTCTGACTCTTAAGTCTGTTTGGTGTTTTTTCACAAAAGTCTTTTCCTTATAAAAAAAGGCAGCAGGGTTGCGATTCATGTTAAAAATCGATGGTGGTGCCTGTAATAAAGATTGAAAATCTTCTTGAAGATTGGTCGTAACATTCATCTTTGGAAGCACCGTTTCATATAACCAATAAATATACAACATCACATTTTCCCACAGAGTTTGTCTCGAAACCTTTGCGTCTTTAGCCAGTTGTTCAATTAAAGGGGCATATACCGTCTGAAAGAGCTGCTTAAAAGTAGCTTCTCTCCATTTATCTCGTTCCCCAAACATTGGCTCGACCGCCTTTAGTTGATAGAAGCGGATTTTCGGCAGCCATACTTTTTTCTCAAAAGAAGAATCAATCCAAATGTTTTCAGGCGCCACTTTTAATGCTTTATCAAATGCTGTCATGCTATAAAAACAGTTCACCGCGATAAATCCCAGTCTCTTCATTAGTAATGAAGCCGCCACATCCAACTGATTTGCTCCTAATGCACCTTGGATACTAGACAAATAATCCTTAGTTCCATGTTCGATTAGAGAGGATAGTGAAATAGTGGGCTTGTTTACCTGTTCTCCAACCGTAAGTCGACAATTATCCTTTAGGAAGTCCTGTTCTGTGATTGTTAAGTTTATTTCCCTGCTCATGCCCTTAACCCTTCAATGTTTGGTACAATACATCTTCCTCTACCATGCGGAATACATAAAGGAGTTCCAAATAGTGGGTCGGTTGTTACTTGGCAGCTCATATCAAATACATTTTTGACTAAATCACAGTTGATTACTTCCTCAGGCTTTCCTTGAGCAAAAATCTGTTTGTCGCGAATCGCTACAATATGATGGGCATAGCGGCATGCCAAGTTCAAATCGTGAAGGACCATAATAATTGTACGGTTTTCTTTTTCATTTAGTTCAAAAAGTAGGTCAAGTATTTCAATTTGGTGAGTTAAATCCAAGTAAGTGGTAGGCTCATCCAATAGGATAACGTCCGTTTCCTGGGCAAGTGTCATCGCAATCCAGGCACGTTGTCTTTGCCCGCCGGACAGGGAGTCCACTGTACGCTCTGCAAACTCTTCCATTCTTGTTGCTTTTAATGCATCCCTTACCACTTTTTCATCATGCTCCGACCACTGCTTTAGCCATGATTGATATGGATATCTACCTTGTTTAACAAGCTGTAGAACAGACAAGCCTTCAGGTGCAGTCGGTCCTTGTGGGAGAATTGCTAGTTGCTTGGCAATTTCTTTTGTTGATTGATGGGAAATTGCTTTACCTTCAAGTAGTACGTTACCATCCTTAGGCTTTAATAAACGAGCTAAAGAACGAAGAAGTGTTGACTTTCCGCAACCATTCCCTCCGATGAAAACGGTAATTTCCCCTTTAGGGATCTGTAAATCTAATTCCTCGATGATGATTGAATCACCGTATGATAATGTAAGGGATTGGGTTTCAAGTGCATTCATTTTACTTCCACCTTTCTTCAGGCATTTCTCGTTTTATAAAGCAGGTAAATAAAGTATGGTGCTCCGATAGATGCAGTAAAAACTCCAGCCGGTATTTCCAAAGGAGAGAATAACGTTCTTCCTATTAAATCAGCAAGCATCACGAGGAAGGCACCGATAAAGGCTGCGGTTGGAATCAAAACGCCAAACGACGACCCAACAAGCCTTCTAGCAATGTGAGGTGCCATCAATCCAACAAACCCGATTCCCCCTGCAAAAGCAACGGCTCCACCAGTAAGAGCTGTGCTTAAGAATAACAGGCCAATCCGATGCTTATGAACAGCTCCCCCAACACCTGTGGCAATTTCATCCCCAAGCTCTTGAATGTTAAGGTGTCTAACTACCATGAAACTCACGAGGAGAAGAAGTAACACCCATGGCAATAAAATCTTTACATGACTCCAGTTTGAGCCATAAACAGTACCAGTGATCCAGATATTCGCCTGACTTGCGCGATAGATAGGCCCCAAGATCATGAATAACGTGGTTAATGCCTGCATCAACGTTGCTATTCCAATTCCGATCAAGACCAAGCGGACTGGAGATAGTCCATTTTTCCACGATAAAGTATAAACAACAATAGCAATAACCGTTGCCCCAATAAAGGCACTTAATGGCAACCATTGTATGCTGACAGTGAGAGAGTGATTACTGTCACTAAATAGAGCTAAAAATAGGACAACCGCTGCAGAAGCACCACCAGTTAACCCAATAATGTCCGGCGACGCTAGCGGATTACGTATGATTCCTTGTAAAATGGCTCCTGCCACTGCCAAGGAAATTCCTACTAGTAATGCTATTATTATACGCGGTAACCGGAAGGATTGTACCACAAGTGTTTCCATGCGGTCCCCTTCTCCGAAAAGAACTTTTATCACATTCCAAGGAGAAATTTTCATATCTCCCATTCCTGTACTTACAATAAATAGGATGAGAACGGATAGTGCTAAACCGATCATCGTCAAGATGGACTTTTTATCAACAAAAAAAGAAATTGCTTCTTTACCTAAGCGAAGAGTTTTGTATTTTCTCATTTACCGTGGAACCCCCTTCGCGCAATATATATGAAGAATGGAGTTCCAATAACAGCCGTCATCACACCAACAGGTACTTCCTGGGGCATAATAACGTAGCGTGCACCAATATCTGCAACAAGCAGCAGGATTCCACCTAAAACCGCACAATAAGGAGCAAGCCAGCGGTGGTCATTCCCGACAAAAAACCTTGCCACATGAGGGATAACAATTCCGATAAACACGATTGGCCCTGCAATTGCTACTGCTCCACCAGCCAAAAGAATAATAATAACAGCCGCAGCCAGTTTCACTAGTCCTGTTTTTACTCCTAAACTAGTGGCAACATCGTCACCCATCGCTAAGAGATTCATTTTCGTTCCTATAAAAAGAGATCCTATCCCGGCTATTGCAATATAGGGGAGAACGGCATAGACAATATCAAGGCTCCGTCCCTGAACCGATCCCGCCAACCAAAATAGCACCTGATCCAACGCTGTTTCATTTACCACTAACAGGCCTTGTGTTAGAGAGGAGAACATTGCCGCAAAAGCAGCTCCAGCGAGTGTCAGCTTCATTGGAGTTAAGCCTTCTCTTCCAATAGAACCGATAAAATAAACGGCAAAGGCGGCAACGGCTGCTCCTGAAAAAGCAAGCCATGCGTACGTTTGTAAAGAAGTAACAGAGAAGAAAGAAACAGCAACGACAACGAAAAAGCTCGCTCCGGCGTTAATACCAAAAATTCCCGGAGACGCCAGAGGATTTTTCGTTAGTGCCTGCATCCATAGTCCCGCTATTGCTAAGCTTGCCCCAACCATCGATGCAATTACGGCACGTGGCAGACGCACAGATTGAATGATAATATGTTCATTTGATCCATCAAAATTTCTAAAAGCATCTACTGCCATAGCGAGGTTTGTATCTGTATAGCCATATATTATGCTTGCAATGAAGCATAGAAATAATAGAACGGATCCAACGAAGAGCCCTAATATTTTCTGGCCAGTTGAGCGTAATAACATAATGTGTACCTTCTATCTATATATACATTTTTCTACCACCTATAAGTTTAGGAGAATTGAAGCTTTGTGTCAATGACTTTGAAAATCATTCTCATAATTCTATTGACAATTTTTTTTAATCGAGATACTATCTTAATTGTGATTGAAAATCATTATCAAGAATTGATGGGGGCTACATATATGTTAAAGAACAAAAGAATGTTTACTTTATTTTTATTATCAATCATCACTTCTCTAGTATTAGCGGGTTGTGCTAGCAACAACGGTAATACTAGTAACAATGCAAGCGATGCGGAAGATAACGGAGAAACACCAACGGAAGAAACATCCTATACAGTAGAACATGCAATGGGTACTGCTGAACTCGAAGGCACTCCTCAAAAAGTGGTAATACTTACTAATGAAGGTACCGAAGCTTTACTTGCAATGGGGGTAAAACCGGTTGGAGCTGTTCAATCCTGGTTAGGCGATACTTGGTATGATCATATTGCTAGTGAAATGGAAGGCGTCGAAGTAGTAGGTACAGAAAGTGCTGTTAATTTAGAAGCAATTGCTGCCTTAGATCCTGACTTAATCATCGGAAATAAACTGCGACAAGAAGATGTGTACGAGCAGCTTAATGCTATCGCACCAACTGTATTTGCAGAAACACTAAAAGGTGACTGGAAAGAAAACTTTAAATTATATGCAAAAGCATTAAATAAAGAAGAAGAAGGACAAAAAGTAATGGACGACTATGATGCACGTGTAGCAAGCATGAGTGAAGAGCTTGGCGACAAATTAGAGCAAGAAGTTTCCATTATCCGATTCACAGCAGGAGATGTTCGAATTTACCATAAAGATTCCTTCTCCGGCGTAATTTTAGAGCAACTGGGCTTTGCAAGACCTGAATCTCAAGACGTTGATGATTTTGCTGAAATGAATGCTACAAAAGAAAGAATCCCAGCAATGGACGGAGACATCCTTTTCTACTTCTCTTTCGAAACAGGTGAAGGAGATGCAACAGCACTTCAAGAAGAATGGTTAGAAGACCCACTGTTCCAAAACCTTGAAGTTGCAAAATCCGGTAACGTATACGGAGTAAGTGACGCAATCTGGAACACAGCTGGCGGCGTCCTTGCTGCTAACTTAATGTTAGATGACATTGAAGAGTATGTTGTAAACGAAGAATAGGAGCAAAAGAGAAAAAGACAGCCAAGGCTGTCTTTTTTTATACATGTTAAAAAAGCTCCCACTATTTCCACCGCTCACTCATTACTTCCCCAAACAAAGTACAACCCGCCAAAATCATCGATCCTTCCCCCAAAGACAAACACCCTCCTCTGGGGCCAGACCCCGATTACCATATTTATCCACAACCTTCAAACTAAGCGCTCCTCACCAACTCCACCACTCACCACCAAAGGGGTCTGTGCCCGGTCTTAAGCGCTATTACCCTAAACCAGAATGTAATGAGCTAAAAAACCCCAGCACACAAAAAAAGAGACAGGGCACAAAACCCTGTCTCTACTCAATTAAGCGATCTTTCTTCTTCTAAACAACACTACTCCTGCAGCACCAGCAATTAATAAAATTGCTCCCATTAACATAAAGGAATAAGTGGATGTTGCTGTATTTGGAAGTTTGTTACCTTTATCAGTCTTTTTATCTTCTTTTACAGTCTCTTTTTCTTCTTTGTCTTCTTTGTCTTCTTTGTCTTCTTTCTTATCTTCCTCATCCACTACTGGAGGGATTGGAGTGATCGGATTGCCATCTTCGACCTCCTCCAGTTCGAATACACCGTAGATACTAAAGTGGTAAAGATCAGTAGAAACAAAGTACATACCCTCGTATTCTTCCAAAGCCGATTCTACGATTTCATATTCGTCTTCTTCGTTTAAATATAGGACTGTAATGTTTTCCTTGTTCTCGACTAATTCAGGATCAACCGCAAAAGTTATGGTAACAGGTACCTCAAACTCGGAAATGGTGTCTCCATTTTCTTTTACAATGGTTAAATCGTAAACACCGCTAATAGAGTCTTCAAACCATGCCGTTACATCTTCCACCCAGAAAGTCAATTCCTGATCCAGAGTAAGAGAAGCGAGTGGGATAGAAAGGAATACATCGCCTTTTTCAATCAGAATCATTGCTTCAGGATTCAATTCAACCATTAATTGTAATGCTTCGGTAGAGATGGAGAATCCTTCTTCCTCTTCCACTAGTTCGATGAGAATATCACCGGCTTCTGTTAAGAAGTTTTCAAAGTTATTGGAAGTGATAGTAGAGTCTTCCACGTATTCAACAATATCAGCCATACCACGTGGCTTAAGTTGAATAACATCATTAAAGATACTAGATACCCCAGTTATAGAAACAATGTCTCCATTTTCAAATGCAAAGTTTTCAAAGTTTAGACCTGTACGGTTATCCACTCGAACCACCACAGATTCACCATCTTTACTTGCTACAAATTCAAAAGTTCCAAAACTATTAACGCTTGTCAGGTCTGATATTTCTACACCTTCAACTCTAACAAGTTGACCTTCATTAGATGAATTTACTTCTTCTACTAATACTTTTAATGGTACTGGTACTTCTTCTGTACCCGCCTTTTCGAAAGATGTTAAAGAAGTTATTTGGAATTCTCCATTATACTCCCCTACCACACCAGTGATTTTAACAACATCACCTGGCACTACATCTTCGCTATTCTGGAATACATACGTACCTGCTGTTTCATCTTGTACATAGAATCCTTTAGATCCAAAAGCTCCTGAAGTAGTTGTAACTACACCTTCAATCGTAACTTCTGTTCCCTTTGCTGCAGCTCTTGCTTCTGCAATTGTTACTGTTCCAAGTTCATCACCAGGTTCAGTTTGAATTTCAGAAATGCGTCCTTCTGCTTCATAATTGATTGGATCCATGTTAAAGCTTTTAATGAATTCTACTGTCGCTTCTAAATCTTCAGGACCTGTTACAGGATTTTTACCAAGTTCGCCGATTGGACGGTACTTGCTTCCTGTAGAAGTTCCCATGAAATTGTTTACTGTCAGTTTATACGTTGCATCTTTATCAATTGGAGTTCCATCTGGTAACATAATGTCCACTACTTTGAAAGTAGAAGAGTCCCAAGTGTACTTAAATCCGCCAATACTATAATCCGGACCATATGGAGCCTGTAGTTGTGCATTCATGATCGTAAATAGATCTGCACCCTTAATGTCCACAGTCATCAATACATTGTTAAATGGCTGGATATTAAATAGCTCACCCCAAGTAATTTCACCTTGATTTAAGTTATCACGGATCCCCCCGCCGTTCATTAAGGCAAAGTCACTGCCCATTGCTGCGTTCATGCCATCAGCAAGTAGGTTACCAAGTGCATTATCACCAATTTCCCCCATCGTGGAGTATCCGCCTTCAATAGCTGTAGCAGCATATCCAATGACTTCATTTAAAATTGGTGCAATTCTATTTTCATATTTTTCTAGAATTGCAGATACAGCAGGATCTGGATCCACTTTGCTTTGGTCAACAAATACGATTTCCGCTTCTTTTGTTACTATGTCACCTGTAGCAGGATCAATCTCAATGTCAACAGAAGAAAAAGCTTTTCCATAATCTAATGCTTGTACGATTAATTTACCATCAACTATTGCATCCACAATTTCATGGTTGTGAGCAGCAAAAATGATATCTACTTCATCATCTACATTATTAGCAAGGTTTGCAGCATCACCTGTTGCTGTTTCACCTGATTGAGATGCAGGCATATGCGCCAGAACGACAATCGCTTTAACACCTTGTGCTTTTAGTTCTTCTGTTGCTTTATTTACTGCAGCAACTTCATTTGTAAAAGTAATGTCTTTAATAACTTCTGGCATAACCATGTTTAAAGTAGCTGTTGTGTTTACACCAATAAATCCAATTTCTTCTCCGCCGACTTCTAGAATTTCAAAAGGAGGTAAGATTGTTTCTCCCGATTCTTTATAGACGCAGTTTGCACAAACGTTCGGGAAGTTCATTCCTTGGTAGTTTTCCGTACCATTTGGATGATCTCCGCCATTTACCATACGTAAGAATTCTGCCGTTCCTTCATCAAATTCATGATTTCCGACTGTACCAATATCAAAACCGATTTCATTCATGATTTCAACAACAGGCTCATCCTGGAGTAGTGCAGCAACAGGGGAACTTCCACCAATCATGTCCCCTGCATGGACGATAAGGGTATTTGGATTTGCTAATCTACGGTCTTTTAAATAGGTTGCAACATAGTCCATACGACCTGCAGCAGCTATTCCAAAATCTCTAGAAAGGTCATAAGTTTGATCGATTTTGCCGTGAAGGTCATTTAGTCCTAGCAATTGTACAGATACCAAATCACCAGGGATAGGCTCTTCGCCACTGTCTTCTACAGGTGTATATCCTGCAGCTAACGCTTCTGCTTCATTCCAGAAAAATACTCGTTTTTCCACAGGAACGTCTTCCCAAGCAGTTGGTTCTACGTATTGCTTTGTATCTGAATTTCCTACAGGTTTGTTTAAAGCATTTCCTTCATAACGGGCACGGAAGAAAGTCGGAAGTTCCAATAATGGATCTGCTTCATTCCAGATTCCTTTGCCAGCATCTTTAGCAGATTTAACCGCTGCCTGGAACTCGTTATATTCCCCTTCATCTCCTACTGGCCAGATAAAGTACGTAACAGCAAAACCTTCTTTTACCATTTCAAGGTTCGTGTTTAATCTATCTTCTTTACGTAATACTTGGGCTAGTAATCTACCATAATTATCGGTAGGCTCTTCTCCCACTTTCAAGATAACTTCATCGCCTGCTTTTAATAGGGTTTGCATATATTCTGTCGCTCTTTTTCCATGGTCCATTTGGTTTTGATCAAGACCTTCACTATCTTTAATACTGTGATAGGTTTCAGGTGTATCGATGTTTACGTAACGGACGCTCTGAGAACCAAATAAAGGTGTTGTAATACGAATTGTGTCACCATCTGTTACTCTTTCCACAATTGCAGGATATTCACCCGCTGCAGAAGGAGGCTCCGGCTGCTCTGTGGCTAAAACAATATCGGACGCTTTTCTTGGCAAGATTTGATACGTGTTGTACTGGCTAAGTATAGCGGTAATCTCATACCACTTACCAGTTTCCAATGCATCAATCGAATTAGTACCTTCCATAACGCGTAACGTTGTTGAATTAAAATCACTATCTGTCAATGTTACATTATATCCGCCACCTGCTGGAGAAGAAGGTTTGTTGGATACATAGCCGGTTACTGTGACAAGTTGTCCTTCAAGAGGTTCTGCAATAGTTGCAGATTGTAGACCTTCTATAGTAATAGACTTTGGTTCTGGTAACGCTTGATTTTCCCCTTTAATTGTAATGCCGCCTGTATTTGGCATTACTTCGAGTAAGCCATTGTATACAGCAATTTTCCCTCTGATTTCAATTTTTTGCCCTTCTTTTAAATCCGGATGTGAGCCGATTGAATTGGCAAAAACGTTAATACCAGCGGTTTCATCTTGTATGTATGTTGAAAGCTTTCCACCACCGATTGCTGAGTTGTCTGCCGTAACAACACCTTCAACGATTACTTCTGCTCCAACACTCTGTTGTCTTGCTGCTTCTATAGTAATAAGTTCTGGTTCTGGTTGAGGTTCAGGTTCTGTCCCGCCTTCGATGATGGTGAATGTATTAGAGTTCTTCAGCCCTGGTCGACTGAAGTATGTTTCTAGGGATCCCGTAATGTGAACTTTCGCATGCAGATTTTCTGGATTATCCACTAAGTTCATTTCTGCTCTTATATTAGTATTCGGAATTTGGACTGGCAAAATTTTATTTGGGTCAGTCTCATCCGGAGAGTCAGCAATTTCTAAGTTGGTTTTTACAGTGAACGGACCTTCATACTTCCCTACTGTCCCCACTATATACCCTTCCACGGTTGCCGTACCGCTATTATTTGCTATAGCCTCCGCCACACTGATAGCAGAAGATTGCTCTTCAGCAGCAGCTGTCGGAATATTAGCTGTAGCTAGTAGATTTGAGAATACTAAAGTAAAAGCTAATAGAATCATCATGAATCTCTTATTGCTTTGCCTCATTCTTAATTCCCCCTTAAAATTGTTTGGAACATGTCCTGCACTTATCAAATATACGCGAATTTTGTAAATGCATTGTTGTTAGACTGTAAAGTAATTGTAAAAATTCGCTATAGTCGAACAATTCCACTTATATTATGCTTGAATGTGAGCGTATAAGTAAAGGTAAGTTTCTACTTTTTTTCATATTTTTTATATAATTTGTAATACTCTGTTGAAAACAGGAAAATGTTGTTGTGAGGTTTTCATAAAAAAAAGACCCTCGATTGGGGGCCTTCTTTTAAACAAACTCTTTAATATCATAAACTCTGCCATTCTCAATTCGATCAGTTAAAATCAACTCTAGCAATTTTTCGGCTACAAATTCTGGTGACCGCAGTTCTCCATTTTCATAATAATTTTGAAAAACATCGACATTCGTGAAGTCCGCTTTATCTGATTGTCGAATTTTCCCTTGCATTTCTGTATCCATTACTCCTGGAGAGAAAGAGAGAACCATTGTAGGGTGGTTCGCTGTTGTTTGCTCATGACCGACAGATTTGGTAAACATATCAAGGCCTGCTTTTGTGGTGCCATATGTACTCCACCCATAGATCGGTCGATTTGCTGCACCCGAGCTAATATTGACAATGACCTTCTTGCACGCCCACTCTTCTGTTAGGCGAAGAAACTCATTGGTAATCAGCATAGGGGCTAATAAGTTTAAATGAATGCTCGTTGTAATAAGTTGCTCATCGGCCTTCCCCGCAGGCTTTATCGGATCTACCATTCCTGCATTGTTGATAAAATAAAGCTCTTCGACATTCTCATCATTTTCAATCTTCGCTAAAAGATATTGTACTATTCCTGTCACTCGTTCATGCTTGCTCAAGTCCTCTTGCAGAAAGGTAATTTCTCCACCTCTTCTTGCTGCTTCTGCCTCCAGTTCTTTGTTCTCACTGCGTGCAATACAAACCACATGATGATTTTCCTTTAATAATTGTTTGACAGTAGCTTCGCCTAACCCTTTAGAAGCTCCCGTTATAATAAAATATTTCATACTCACACTCCTAATCTAATTTCTTCTTACTAGTTTAATAACCGAAGCGGCAATTTGCCAGCCATCTGACTTTTTATCCCCTACTTTAAAAGGAATAAGGTTTACAATACCGATCCATAAGCTAAAATATATAAAAAAATCTATTAGAAAGTGGGTAAAAACATTTAAAAAAGGAAGTACGACGATTATGGAAAGAAAGTTAAGCATTGGACCACCTATTGAGATGCATGCCTGCTGCCCATATGTAAGATGACCCTCTTTATCGTTTGTTGAATATCCACCCAGGAACGGAATGAGGTTACACTTAATTATCGTATCAGAGATGGTTATGTTCCCAATGCTTCTTCCCACTCCAATAACAATTTGTGTGCCAGAGACCCTAAAAAGCTTCGCTACTAAAACATGGCCACTTTCATGAATAAGGTGAACAAGCGGCACTACAATGAAGAAAAAAAACAATATATCCCACATAATATATGACAACCTTTGCCCTTCAATCTTTTGTCTTCATTATACACATAATGGAAACTATCAGATAGGGTAACAGGTAAATTTATATGAATATTTAGAATCCCTGTTTTAAGGAGAAAAAAACTCCTGCCGGGGCCAGACCCCGGCAGGAGTTTTTTCCTATACACCGAATATTAAACAGGTTAAACACATTTTAAAGGATATCTGTCCAGATCTTAATGGTCGTTGCCAAGATCAGCAATGCTAAACTCCACTGCAATACTTTGGTGTTTAGCTTTTGTCCGAGCTTTGCTCCAATTGGTGCCGCTATTATACTGGCAATCACCATTACGATCGCTGGGACCAGTAAAACCTGCCCTGTTGTAATCTTACCGACTGTACTACCTATTGATGAGATAAAGGTAATTGCTAATGAGGTAGCTATTGTCATTCTCGTAGGTATTTTAAGCACAACCAGCATAATAGGTACAAGTAGAAAAGCCCCTGCCGCTCCCACAATACCTGAGCCAATACCTACGATAAATGCCAAAGTAGCTGCAAGCGGTTTGTTAAAGGTTACTTGATCAAATGGAATAGTATCTATACCCTTTTTGGGTACAAACATCATCACAACAGCAATTAGAGCCAACACGCCATACACAAGGTTAATAGAATCCTCATTCATAAATTGAGATCCATACCCTCCGATAAAGCTACCAATTAAAATGCTTACCCCCATATATAGGATAAGCTCCTTGTTAAGAAATCCGCCTTTCCGGTATGCCCAAACTCCTGAGATAGTTGCGAAAAACACTTGCACTGCACTGACTCCTGAAACCTCATGAGCTGTTAAAGCCGTTAAACCAAGCAATGGCGGGATATACAATAACATCGGATACTTAATGATTGATCCTCCAATCCCGACCATTCCAGAAACAAACGACCCCACAAAACCAATCATAAACAACGTCAAAACCCACATAAAATCAAACTCCATCATCCAATCCCCTCCTCCGTTCGGCATGAAGGAAGAAATTCCTGCCGGGGTCTGGCCCCAAACAGGAATTTAATCTCCCAGTCATACTCTTGTAATGTTGTTATCCGTGGACGGCACAGCGGTTGGGGCCGATTTCCATGTCGCGTTGTTCGTCGTCTGTTGGGTTGATTTTACCCATGTTCATTTCACGGATTTGTTGGTATGCGTTTGGTTGGGGCGGTAGGTTTTCGGATACTAGCTTACGGAACTCTTCTTCGTCCTCGATGTTTAATCCCGCATTATTCTTGAACAAGTCACCTAAACGAGCAGCAACTAATCCGCCTTCCCCAACTTCAGACATTGTTCCGAAGTGTGCTGGTAGAACAATCAATTCATCAGATAGCTCTTTATAACGTGCATACAGTGTTTCACGAAGATCTGCTACCCAGTCCTCTGCTTTTCCAGCTAAATCTGGACGACCAATTGACTCAACAAACAAGATGTCCCCGCTTAATAAGAAGCGATTGTCGACAACAAAGGAAGTACTTCCAATGGTATGACCTGGGGAGTAGATTGCCTGAACGGCTACTTTTGTAGAACCAACCGTAATTTCCACTCCATCTTCAAGCTTTTCATAAGCAAAGGTTACCTCTTCTGCATCCTTTGGTGGTAGCCAGTAGGTAGCATTCGTTGCTTCACGCAGCATACGGCCGCCTGAAATATGATCGGCATGCAAGTGTGTGTCAGCCACATGCACTACCTTTAACCCGTTAGCTTCTACAAAAGAGATATACTGATCAACCATACGTGTGGAATCAATAATCATTGCTTCGCCGTCCGACTCAACAAGGTAGGACAAACAGCCTTTTCCGATACGAACGAATTGATATAACGTACCGCCATCAGCTAGATCAGCTACTTTTACCGGCTCTAGGTATTCACTCCAAGCTTTCATCCCGCCTTGTAAATAGGACACATTTTTCACACCTGCTTCATCTAGCATCTCTCCAACAAAGATGGAAGAGCCTTCTTTTGCACAAACCACAAGGACATTTTCGGAAGGTATATCCCCAAGAATCTCTTCTACACCTTCCATTAAATCAAAATACGGAATATTTTTATGCTCAACAGATGCGCCTTCAATCTTCCAATCAGCGTATGCATCTTCATTCCGGACATCTAAAATAAATAATGGGTCGTTATTTAAAACTTTCTTCGTGATTTCTTTAGCAGTCATTGCGTTCAACATGTAAAATACCCCCTATAGTATAATTTTAGTTAAAAAAATTTAGGCAGTCGGACCGTTCCATTGAGACATCCCAGGAATCACATTGAATACACTGCTAAATCCTTTTTCCGTTAACTTTTGTGCAGCAAGATCACTACGGCTGCCAGTTCGGCAAACAATAAACGTTTCTCTCGTTTTATCCAAACCTTCTACATGCTCTTCTAATTCTCCAAGTGGAATTGAGATAGCACCAGGAATGTGGCCAAATGCATATTCTGCTGGCTCACGAACATCAATTATCGTAACCTCATCCTGTAATCTTGCTTGTAGTTCTTCATTACTTGTTACGTGCGGATGCATTTGTTCTGCTTTTTCTTCATCAGAACGTGCTTTTCGGATGTAATGCTTTAAAAGATCGTCCTCTTCCTTTGTACCTAAATACTGGTGACCTACTTTTTCAGCCCATGCAGCTATATCAGCTTTCGAACCCTTGTCTGTTGCTATGACCTCTAGCACTTCGCCAGCCTCAATCTGTTCCATTGACTTTTTCGTACGTACGATGGGCATCGGGCAAGCTAATCCTTTTGCATCAAGCGTTAAATCTACCTTCATTTATAACAACTCCCTTGACAGTATTATTTTACTTCGCCTTCCCACTCCAGCATTCCACCAACCATATTGGTTACATTGAATCCCTTTTCTTCTAAAAACATCGTTGCTTGACCGCTTCTCGCACCAGAGCGACATACGATAATATGCTCTTTCTTCCTATTAATATCTTGAGTGCGAAATTCGAGTAAGCTCAGAGGAATATTCTTTGCTGCCGGAATTTTACCCTCTGCTACTTCTTCCGCTTCTCTTACATCAATAATAGATACGTCAGCCTCACTCGCTAACATCGCTTCTAGTTCTTTTGTTGAGATTTGCTTCATCACCAATTCCCCCTTCTTCTACAATTACCAGGCATTCATGCCGCCCTTCACGTTTGCTACTTTAGTGAAACCGAGCTTTTTCAATTTCTTAACGGCAGCATTACTGCGCATACCACTTTGGCAGATAACAACGACCTCTTTTTCCTTTGAAAGCTTACCCGCCTCTGTGTGTAACGTTGCCAAAGGTAAGTTCCTGAATTGTTTTATATGACGTCCCTTGTATTCCCCTGGCGTTCGAACATCAATAAACTGCTTGCTGTTGTCGCTTAATTCTTGTTTCAAATCTGTCGTTGTAAGCTGTCGTACTCCAGCTGTCGGTTTAATTTTTAAAATGGCAAATACTATTATTGCGCCAATTAGAACATATTGAATCAGTTCCATCGATACTTTCACATCCTATATGAATAAGTTAACATTACCTTCGGATGCATCGCCTAAATATGCGCCTACTCCTGCGTACTCAATTCCATCGAGCATTTCTTCATGCTTTAAACCTAGCAAGTCAACCGTCATTTGACACCCAACTAACTTAATATCCTGCTCTTTTGCCATTTCAATTAAGTTTGGTAAAGACTGTACATTATGCTTTTTCATGATGCCTTTAATCATTTTAGGACCCATTCCGGCCATGTTCATCGTTGATAAAGGTAACTTATTTGCACCACGCGGCATCATTTTTCCAAACATTTTTTCAATAAAATTCTTCTTCACCGGAACTAATTCTTCTTTACGTAAGGCATTCAATCCCCAGAAAGTATGGAAGATCGTCACTTCATGATCATACGCTGCAGCACCGTTTGCGATAATATAAGCAGCCATTGCCTTATCATAATCTCCACTGAATAATACGATCGTCGTTTTCTTTTTTTCTGTTGTCATCATTCATTTCCCCCTTAACCTTTTTTTATATAAAAAGTAAATACGTCTTGCTCTTCTTTTGTGTCGATTAGTTCATTGCCCGTAGCTTTAGTCCATGCTGTAAGATCTGATTTCGCACCTTTGTCTGTTGTAATTACTTCTAATATTTCACCTGGATTTAGGTCGTTTAAAGCCTTCTTCGTTTTTACTAATGGCATTGGACAAGCCAATCCTTTGGCATCTAATACTTTGTTTACGTTCATGTTAATTTCCTCCTTGAGTGTTTTAGTTTTATTATTATTTATAACCTTATATACCCATAGGGGTATATAATTGGGTAAAAAAATTTGGTTGCTTTATATACCTTACAGGGTATTAAATTATTTAAAAAAATATCAGGATTCATTTTATACCTACAGGGGTATTTAATTGAATAAAAAAATATACTTTCACTCGATACCTGTGTGGGTATTTTTCAAAGCGTTAATATACCCATACCGGTATATTAACAAGCATCTATGAATTTGTCAACCTCTTCATTTATCTGCTTTTGATAAGAAGATCCACCGCTTGTTTCACAACATCGCTCGTATCTTCTCCATTGAGTACATTCTGACGGACGCATTCTTCAAGATTTGTGCTAACGATGACTCCAATTGCACGATCAATGGCTGTTTTCGCAGCATTCAATTGCATCACCACATCACGGCAATCTTCACCCTGCTCCATCATATGAAGCACACCACGAATCTGTCCTTCCGCTCGCTTCAAACGGTTCTTCACCTGATTGTTATACTCCATAAACATCTAACCTCCAACCATCATCTACCGCAGCGTCTGGCCCCGCGGCTAATCACTATGTACCCTATAATATACCCCCTTAGGTATTTTGTCAACTCTTGTATAAAAAACTTTCCTGAGGGGCCAGACCCCAGCAGGAATTTCAACAATTACGTCGAAGTTATCTTGTTAGTTTGTTTTTATTAGGTTGTTTTATGTATATGTATGGAGGAGTATAGATGAAGTATAAGCGGAATGAGCCGTTTCGTTATGAATTTGGAATACCTGTGAAAGGTGTCTTTTTTATAAGTAGAATGAATGGAAAGACCATTGCCTCCTCTGAGGGGGAAGCACAGGTGTTAGATATCAGCCCCAGCGGATTAAGGATGCAGTGTGACCTGAACATCCCTTCCAATCAGCTTGTCGAAATTTCTATGAAGATTATCATCGGCAGCAGAGAAATACCATTGATAGGGAATATTATGTGGCAAAAGAAAGTCTATCCTTCCTATCATTACGGAGTAGCATTGATTTCGGACGCATTTGAGGAACAAATTATCTTTGCCCTAAAAGAATTTCAAAAAAACCATCGCCTCTTGTCTTCACAAGATTAAATTTAAGAGGTTCGATGAAACGAACCTCTTTTATATTGAAGATTTAGTTTTGTTGATCAATTAAATAATGCAGATATTTAATACTAGTCCTTAGGCTGTCAAGCGGGTTTCCTGCACATATATCTTGTTCCACAACATACCATTCCACCCCGTTCTTCTCTCCCCATTGCAAAATAGGTTCAAAGGCAATAATCCCTGTACCAACTTCCGCAAAGGATTTATCCTTACCCTTTGCCATATCCTTCAAGTGAATATTTGGTATTCTATTGGCATAACGTTCGAGAAAAGGAAGAATTTCCTTTCCACTTTTTTCTAACCAGTACACGTCTAATTCTGCTAAGATAAGATTGTCTTGCGTAGGCTCCAATAAATATTCCAGGGCGCTCTTTCCTTCAATCTTTGTCTCAAATTCAAAATCATGATGATGATAGCATATACGGTAGCCTTGATTTTTTAGTTCCTCTGCCAGCGCATTAAACTCTGCCTTTATAGCAGTATAACTTTCCACCGTTCGATCTTCTTCCTCTAAATACGGTAAGATTAAATTTTTTGTTTGAAAAATTTCTGCTTCTTCTAAAACTCTAGAGAGCTCTTTGCGGAAACTTTCAAGACTCACATGCATTCCCGCAACTTGTAAATCTAATTCCCTTAGTACGGAAGCGATTTCTCTAGGATCATGCCCGTGCATTCCTGCTAATTCCACCGCTGCATAACCCATTTCTTTAATTTCTTTTAATACTCCAGGAAAATCCGCCTCTAATAGTTCTCGCACTGTGTATAGCTGTGCTGCAATTTTATGCTTCATGAATACCACTCCTCCAATATTTTCATAAGCCATTCTTGTTTTTATAGTAACATTTTAACGAATCTAGCAAAAAAGAGCTAACCAAAAGAAGCTTCCTTTGATTAACTCTTAAAAGTTTAAACCCACCACATTTCAGATGGTTGTTCTTTGATTAATACCGATTGCAAGTTGGAAACTGCGCGGGAAAACCCTTCCTCAATCGACATGATTGGATCTTCATGCTCAATGCTAACAACATAATCATATCCGTAGGTACGCAATGCACTCATCATATCCGACCACTCTTGTACATTGTGGCCACATCCAACCGAACGGAAGCTCCATGCACGCTTTTGGATTTCTCCATAAGGCTGCATATCCGTCAGACCGTACATGTTAACATTATCCTGATCGATATAGGTATCTTTTGCATGAAAATGATGAATTGCACCCTTGGAACCTAAGATTTTTATTGCTGCCACAGGATCGATTCCCTGCCACCAAAGATGACTTGGATCTAAGTTTGCACCAATGGCATCCGAAGTCAATTCTCTTAATTTCAAGAGGGTATGTGGGGTGTGTACGAGAAAACCACCGTGAAGCTCGATACCGATTTTCACATTACGTTCTTCTGCGTACTTCCCAACCTCTTTCCAGTATGGAATAAGCTTATTCTCCCACTGCCATTTCAGAACATCACTAAATTCATTGGGCCAAGGTGCTACAGGCCAGTTCGGAGCTTTTGCCTCTTCATGGTCACCTGGGACACCAGAAAAACAATTCACAACCGGAACACCCGTCAAATGAGCAAGGTCAATCGATTTTATTAATGCTTCGTGAGACTCTTGAGCAAACTTTTTATCAGGGGCAATAGGATTACCGTGACAACTAAATGCACTTACCTGTAAGCCACGCGAATGAATTTCTTCCATATAAAGATTTCGGTTACTTTCATCCTCCAATAAAGAATCTATCGGACAATGACTGTTTCCTGGATATCCTCCAGTACCAATTTCTACTGCATCCAGACCAGCACTTTTCACATAGTCAAGCATTTCAGTAAAGGATTTATTTGCAAAAAGAACGGTAAATACGCCAAGTTTCATCAGTTTTCACACTCCTCTTTTACTCTAACTAAATCTTTAGTTCAATTCATTTTTTAAGTTAACAATTTGTTTTGTTTCGTTGGACTCTAGCGCTCCCAAAATTACTACTAACGAGTTTTTGCCCTCGTTTCCATCTACTAATACTTCCGTATCATCAATAATACTAGAAACAAAATGATCAATCACGTGAGAGCCAGTTTGTCCATCACTGTCATTGCTTTGAATCTTCCCTAATTCATAGCGAACCGTTTCGCCTGTTGCATATTGAACGACCAATGAATGGGTCGGATCATCCTCTAAGCGTAATACCGCTTTTTCAGTATAAATAATCGTCGAGTTATCTTCACGCTTATAAGACCAACTTGCAGCAAGCGTCCCGATAATACCGCTTTCTGTTTTTAATACACATACCGCAGTATCGTCCACATCCGTATTTTCCTTCGCAGAAGTTTCGATAAAAGCTCCAACCTCAACGATTTCTTCTCCTAATAAATAACGCAAAAGGTCGGATTTATGTACACCAAGGTCCCCCATTGCTCCAATAAATGCCTGTTCTTTACGGAAAAACCAGCTATCTTTACCATCCACACTCCATCGTTCAGGTCCTGGATGGCCAAAAGCTGTTCGGAAGCTGTAGATTTTTCCTACTTCGCCACTCTCAAGAAGTTGTTTGGCTTTCTGATGCGAAGGAACAAAACGTTGGTTGTGGGCAATCATCAGCTTTTTACCTGAAGCCTTTGCCGCTGCAATCATTTCGTCCGCTTCTTCTTTTGAAGTCGCCATCGGCTTTTCACATAACACATGCTTTCCTGCTTTTGATGCGTAAATGGAAACTGGTGCATGTAAATAGTTCGGTGTACAAACACTTACGATGTCCAGTTCTTCGCGGTCAATCATCTCTTTATAATCTTCATAGGCAGTTCCACCATATTGCTCTGATGCTTCTACTGCACGCCCTTTTACGACATCACAGAAAGCCACAAGTTCAACGTTTTTATTCGCATGGTATTCTGGAATATGACGGTGTTTCGCGATGCTTCCGCATCCTACAACTCCAACTCGTAATTTTTTCATTTGTAAGTCCCCCTTATTATTTACTTTTAATTTCTTCTAATTGTTTTGCATTTCCGTAATATACTGGTCCAGATTCTGTCGGTTTTGCCCAGTTTACTGCATTGCAGATAACTTTTTGCACTTTTTCGTTATAATAAGTTGGATAGGTTTCATGTCCTGGACGGAAATAAAACACTTTTCCCTTTCCTCTTTTATAGGTGCAGCCGCTGCGGAACACTTCTCCGCCTTCAAACCAGCTAATGAAAACAAGCTCATCTGGATCTGGAATATCAAAATGCTCGCCATACATTTCTTCTCTTTCAAGGTCGATATGCTCGCCAATGCCTTCAGCAATCGGGTGACCTGGAGAAACAACCCAGATTCTTTCTTTTTCGTCAGCCTCTCTCCATTTCAAGTCACATGTCGTACCCATCAATGTTTTGAAGATCTTTGAGAAGTGTCCAGAATGCAGAACAATCAAGCCCATACCATCTAATACTCTATTTTTTACACGGTTAACGATTTCATCGCTTACTTCGTCGTGTGCCACATGGCCCCACCATACCAATACATCCGTATTATCCAGCACTTCTTTCGTTAAACCATGCTCCGCTTCGTCCAATGTCGCTGTACCTGCATCAAAGCCATTTTCCTTTAAAAATGAAGAGACGGCACCATGTATTCCTTCCGGGTAGACCTCTCTAACTTTTTCGTTTGTTTGTTCGTGACGGTTTTCGTTCCACACTGTAACTTTTATCATTTTATATTTCTCCCTTCATGTATACTCAAAATAAAATTAGATTCTCGTCTTACTCCCTATTGCTTTCTGTTTCAGGTGTTCACTTATCCATGGGCACCTAAGGACCCTTTAATGTTCTATTAAATAAAGGTCAAGAAACACAAGGGTTCAATAAAATATTTCTAAATTATTTTTTAACCACTTTAACGGCTTGTCCATATATGGGAACGTTCCCATAAAGGAGCTCAGGTTTTAATTGTGCTTCAATACCCCTCTATTATAAAACGAGAGTAAAGCGTTTACAATGTTTATGTCCGAACTAGATTGAAATATTCCGACTTTGTTTCGGCTAGCTCAACTCTGTTAAAAGTTTAGTGCTAGTTTGACTACCTGTTCCTTTTCGTTCTAGGTGCTCGCTTTCCGCGGGGCGGTGCACCTTATATATTAGGACTTTTTCTTATTTAGATTATGTTGCGAAATCTTTAATCACTTCCTGATATTAGGTAGGTTACGTCTGAATCTCCCTGTTCCTTTCCGTTTCAGGTGCTCGCTTTCCGCGGGGCGGTGCACCTTATATATTAGGACTTTTTCTTATTTTGATTATGTTGCGAAATCTTTAAACACTTCCTGATATTAGGTAGGTTACTTCTGAATCTCCCTGTTCCTTTCCGTTTCAGGTGCTCGCTTTCCGCGGGGCGGTGCACCTTATATATTAGGACTTTTTCTTATTTTGATTATGTTGCGACATCTTTAAACACTTCCTGATATTAGGTCGGTTACTTCTGAATCTCCCTGTTCCTTGCCGTTTCAGGTGCTCGCTGTCCGCGGGGCGGTGCGGGAGCCTCCTCGGCGTTGCCAGCGGGGTCTCCCGTCTACCGCTATCTCCCGCAGGAGTCGATCACCCTCCACTTCAATACACAGGGTGGAGCACTTTAGATATTAGGCCCTACTCTTATTTGAATATATCGCGGCATCTTTAAATACTGTCTTGGTAATAGGTAGGGTGGATCTGATACTCCCTGTTCCTTTCCGCTTCAGGTGATCGCTTTCCGCGGGGCGGTGCGGCAGCCTCCTCGGCGTCGCCTGTGGGGTCTCCCGTCTACCGCTATCTCCCGCTGGAGTCGATCACCCTCCACTTCAATACACAGGGGAAAACACTTTAGATATTAGGTCATTTCCCCCCTTGATTATAGTAATCAGTTTTTATATAGAATTCTAAGTTTTATATATGTGAGTCGGTTTAAAGGACCTTAATGACCACCTATTGAACTTTTGGTTCCCAGCTGTGGATCGGAACGAAAGGCGGAGACTCCAGCGGGAGGTAGTGCTTTGGGAAGACCCCGCAGGCGTTTAGCCGAGGAGGCTTCCCAAGCACCCCGCCGGACGCGAAGCCTTTCGTGAAGAGGAACAGCGGTGTATAAAGTGCCTGTTATCTTATGAAGATCCCATGAGTAGATAGGTATTCCTTTGCCAGCCGATGGATTTCTGTTTTAAATAAGCAACATGCAATTTTAAGTTCCCAGCTGTGGATCGGTAAGAAAACGGAGACTCCTGCAGGGAGGTAGTGGTTAGGAAAAAGACCCCGCTGGCGCAGCCGAAGAGGCTTCCCAAGCACCCCGCGGACGCGAAGCCTTTCGTGGAGATCAACTGCGGCGTTAAACTGCCCCTAATTTTTCATCACAGGTGAAAGATTTCTTCGTTTTGCTAGTTTAAAAAAACATCCTTTAGTAAAAGCTATTTAAAAAAGATACATTGTAAGTGGGGGTGCTGGAATATGGAGTTTATCATTGCATTAATATTCGGGATAGGATTCCTCTTCTTTTTTAATTGGTGGATGGGCTATAAACAAGACCATATAATTTTAGACTTTGAAGAAAGTAATGTTAATCAGGATGACTATATAAATGCAATTCTAAAAAGATTGGAAAGCCAAGGAAGATCCGTCAAGTATATGGAAAATGGACGGTTTATAGTGGATGAAAAGCGATATATGTTTATGGAAAACGAAGCTACTGGTGAAGCGTTGCAAAGAACAGTTCTAAAGCCAGAAAAATAAGAAGCTCATTTTATACAAGATGAGCTTCTTTTTTTATTCATCTTATCCCTCATATATCATCTTACGGGTCATTCCCCCATCAATAATCAGGTTGGTTCCTGTAACAAAATCATTTTCACTGTCTGTTAAATATAAGCATGCTTTGGCAATATCCGATGGCTTGCCGACCCTTTTTGAGAGATGCTGTTCATGGTCTTTTTCTCTTAAGCTTGAATAGTCTCCTGTTTCAATCCATCCAGGTGAAATAGCATTCACGGTTATCATGTCTTCACTTAAGGAGGCTGCAAGCGCATGCGTGATTGCTACGATTCCGCCTTTTGAGGCTGCATAGGCTTCTGAGTTGGGCTCTGACATGGCCGAACGTGTAGAAGCGATATTCACAATTGCACCGCCGCCATTTTCCCTCATGTGTTTTGCAGCTTCTCTTGACCCTAAGAATACGCTACGGAGGTTCGTATTTATCACAAGATCCCAATCCTCGATACTCAAATCATAAGGAGACTGGAATTTCGTTATCCCTGCATTGTTAATTAGAATATCAAGCCGTTGAAATTGTTCCATTGTTTTGCTAATGAGATGGACAATATCCACGTCCTTACTTACATCCGTCTGCACAAAGAGTGCTTTTGTTCCTTTCTCCTTAAGCTCCTTTTCAACTTCTTTACCAGCTTCTATATCCAGGTCAGCCAACACGATGATGGCGCTTTTTTTGGCGTACTCTTGTGCTATCCCCCTACCAATACCATTTGCAGCACCTGTTATGATTACTACTTTGTCTTGAAAGTCCATATAATGCTCCTCTCCTTTGTAACGGTTTTAAAGAATTATAGCTTTTTTCTTACCCGTTTACAAAAATAGAGTACCGTACTAAAAAAATGAGAAAAAAGCAGAGAGATGGTTCCCTCTACTTTTATTTTTAGGCTAAGTTAAACATCGCTGTTGATTTTGCTCAAAAGACTACACTATCCGCGGGGCGTTGCTGGAGAAGCTCTTATTATCAACCCTCGTCTTTTACAGAGCCTATTTTTTATTTTTCGGTTCCTGGAATGTTTCTCCTGCCATATAGGCATCACTCACCTGTTCATGTGTTTCTGCTAATCCTTGGGACAGTTGATCTTGGCGCTTATAATCCTCTACTTCGTATATTCTTCCTGCAATTTCAGTGCTATTCGTTTCTTTTTTACGGTTGGCCATTCTTTCCACCTCCCTACCTTTTCTTAATTTTTTTCACTACTCATCTTTAGAATGCTCATTATATATAGATTGATTACATGAATAAAAAAACCCCTAGCATTCACAATAATACCAATAGCAGTTATGGAGGGAAGAATATGGACGCAAATGTTATTCAAGTTAAAGAGGCAGTAACCCACGCGCAAGATGCCGTTTACCACGCTCAATCACATAATGGTCCCCAGGAATTACAGCATGCCCATGTGCTGCTAGCTAACGCCCAAGCCTTGGTTCACGAATGTATGGTCGGCTAATAGCAACTATAGTAAGGAAGAGACAATACAGTTGCAGCACGCGCGAGAAATGCTACGAAACCTACAAGAAACACAGGCAGCAATAACTGCATTAAGCAAGGACTAAACAATTAACCCTGCTAAAAAGAGCAGGGTTTTCTTTTTTTAGATAGTTGTCGTACAAGCTGGCCCCTCTGAATAAGATGTAGGAGATACAAATTTGGAGGTAGACTATGAACTCTATTTTTACTTATGTACTGTTAGGAGTTTCGCTTGCTGCTCCTATAGGACCGGTGAATGCGGCACAATTGGACAAGGGGATACGATATGGTTTTTTTCATGCATGGATATTTGGCGTTGGAGCATTAATTGCCGATGTCCTCTATATGGCAATGGTCTATTTAGGTCTGATTAATTTTATTGATTCCCCCTTTATCAAGACCTTTCTATGGCTATTTGGGTTCTTTGTTCTCTCTTATACTGGAATCGAAAGCTTACTTTCGACAGGAAAAACCAACATCATCAAAGGCTCGCTAGGAAAAGCATCTCTGATCAAATCCTTTTCTACCGGTTTTCTCATGTCGATTTCCAATCCATTAACCATTCTTTTTTGGCTAGGAATTTATGGTTCTGTGCTCGCAAAAACAGCAGCAACCTTTTCGGAATCACAGCTAATTATCTATAGCCTCGCCATTATAGCAGGAATTCTTTTGTGGGACTTTACGATGGCAACCATATCCAGCCTAGCACGAAAACTTTTAAGCACTAATCTGCTTGTTATCATCTCCATTTTATCCTCCGTCTCGATGATTGGCTTTGGCCTGTATTTCGGTATTCAGGCATATAAAGTACTTTTTGGTTAAAACTAAATTCAGCTTCATTACAAACATGTATTTTATTACGAAATTTTCACATCCTAATAAATGTTAGATATCAACTAACCCGGGGAGATACACATGAATCTATCTGATATAAGGAGTGTCGTTATGGGAATTTTAAATGGTAATCCTCAAGATGAGCCGTTACATTATGGGGAAGTCTTTGGAATTTGGACCTACCTTTCCACCAACAATGGTCTAGTAGCTGGCTATCAAACATTCATTAACCATACTGGTGATGAGGATTTGAAGAAATTATTAGAAGAGGCAATTCAAGGAATGAAAAATGAATCGCAACAGATTGCAGAATTATTAAAAGCGAACGGAATTGGTCTTCCACCAGCTCCACCGGAACGTCCCGTTGCAAAGCTCGAGGATATTCCAGTCGGTGCAAGATTCAATGACCCTGAAATTAGTGCAACAGTCTCAATGGATGTCGCTAAAGCTCTAGTGACATGCAGCGGCATTATCGGACAGTCAATAAGAGAAGATGTTGCCCTTATGTTCGGGCAGTTTCACATGACCAAAGCCCAATTTGGGGCAAAAATGTTAAAGCTTAATAAAAATAAAGCCTGGTTAATTCCTCCACCACTTCATTTGAAAGTTCCAGAAAAAGAATAATCTAACAAAGGGCAGCCTCCTAGGAGATTGCCCTTTTCAGTATCTTTACCCTTTTGTACCTGAAGAAAGATTCGATCCTTCGATAAAATAACGCTGGAAGAAAAAGAATAACGCGACAACAGGCATAAGTACCGTGACAGACATGGCCATCAGGTAATGCCACTGCGTCTGAACCGATCCTTTGAACGTTTGTAAACCAATCTGTAAGGTGTACAAATTTTCATCATTCAAATAGAGCAATGGCCCAAGCAGGTCATTCCAGGCGCCATTAAACGAAAAGATTGCTACAGTGATAAGGGCAGGCTTTGTTAGCGGAATCATTATATGCCACCAAATTTGGAGATGGCCTGCTCCATCCAGAATTGCGGCCTCCATCAACTCATTCGGGATTGTCATCATAAATTGTCGTAAAAGAAAAATAAAAAAAGCACTACCGAAAAAGGCAGGAACAATTAAAGGTAAATAGGTATTCACCCAGCCTAATTTTGAAAATAACATGTACTGCGGTACCATGGTCACAAAGCCTGGAATCAGCATGGTAGCAAGGATAATGACGAATAAAACATTTCTTCCTTTAAAACGAATCTTCGCAAAACCATAGGCAACCAAAGAATTAACTAGTACCGCACCTATCGTTCCAACTACTGCAACAAACAAAGTATTCAACGCCCACCTTGTGAATGGGGCAGTCTGCCAAGCTTCAAGGTAGTTTGAAAATAAAAATTCATCCGGCCAAAAACTTGGCGGGTATTGCGCAATTTCCTGTGGAGACTTTAAAGAAGTGGAGATCATCCACCAAAGCGGCAATAAAAACAGGATGCTTCCTGCTATTAAAATAAGTGACACTACCCACTTTTTAAGCGAGGAAGTGAAGGTAGTTGTTTTGTACCATTTTGGCTTAACTGCCTCACTCATCTCCCATGCCCCCCTTCATAATGCACCCATTTTTTACTGATATAAAGATGGAACACAGTTAGTATAAGAACAATTAAGAATAATACCCAAGCCATCGCAGATGCATACCCCATATCAAATATTTCAAAGGCATTCTTCCACATATGTAAATTATAGAACAATAATGAATTTGCAGGACCACCATTACCGCTCTCACTCATCACGTATGCTTCTTGAAAAACCTGGAAAGACCCAATTGTGCTTGTTACAATGTCAAAGAAAATGATGGGACTGATCATTGGGATTGTAATGTAACGAAACCGATGCCAAACATTTGCTCCGTCTAGTGTAGCAGCCTCATACATTTGATTCGATACTCCCTGTAAGCTTGCAAGGTACAACAGCATTCCGCCGCCAACACTCCACATTTTCATCAGTACCAAGGCAGGTTTTGTCCATTCAGGATCAAATAACCAGGCCGGACCTGCAATGCCAAACCAGGCAAGCACTGTATTCACAAGACCAGTGGAAGGGCTGAGCATTTGCATCCACAGAAAATATACACCTACACCAGAAAGAACTGCAGGTAAATAGAAGATTGTGCGATACACATTAATCCCTTTTACCCTCTGGTTAAGTAATACTGCAATCAAAATTGCCCCCATGGTCGTTAGCGGAACAGTGAATGCCACATAATACAATGTATTCCATAAAGACACCGTAAAGAGATCATCAAACGTAAACATCTTTTTATAGTTTGCCAATCCGATAAAATTCATTTTGGATGTTATATTATAATCTGTGAAACTTGCGTATAGCGAAAAAAGCATTGGTCCAAGAGTTAAACCAAAAAAACCGATCAACCAAGGACTAATAAACAAGTAGCCCATCAGATTTTCCTTTTTGCTTCTGGAAACCTTCCCTCTTCTCGCTCTGATAATTCCTTTTTTTTCGTGATTCATCTCGGTTGTAATGGATTTTCCTGCGGCTCCTGTTTGATTCACCCTCATCCAGCTTCACTCCTCATATCCCCTATAGAAAAAACAAAAGAGAGAAAGCAAGGCCTAGCCCCACTTTCTTTTTTAGCTTTATTATTAATTTCTTTTTATTTTTTCCACAGACTCTTCCGCTTTTTCCAGGCCATCCTCAGGCTCTACTTCACCTAATAACACCTGATCAATGACCGGATTAACTTGGTCCAAATAGTCCGGATAATCAACAGGAACCGGGAATAGCTGTGTATATTCGAGGTTCTCAATCATAAAACCGTACACTTCTTTTTCCTGGCCATCAAGCTCTTCTAATGCCGCTTCAGATCCTTCAATGTTTGCTACATTGTCGTAGTTTTTCTCTGCCCAATACTTCTGTGCCTCAGGACCCGTTAAATATTTTATAAAATCCATCGCTTCCTCTGGATTATCGGAACCTTCAGGAACTTCCACCACAAATCCACCGCCGGCACTCCAATTGCCTGTCGATTCCTCTGCTGCCGGAATTGGCGCAACACCGATTTCCATGTCTTGTCCATAATCACGAATTTGTGTATAGAACGTTCCAACATCTACCCACATCGCTACTTTACCTGAGATGAACGGATTCGCTTGCTCACTTCCGAATTCGGCACTAAAAGCATCAACATTTTTACTGCCATAATGATTACGCCAGTCTAACACCCACTGCAGCCCTTTTGCTTTATTCTCGGTGTTAATGAAAACTTCTCCATCTTCGATCAGGCCTTGTCCATCATCTGCATTAATCATCCATGAGTCTGCTCCCATGCCTCCCCATAGAGGATAGAAACCGATTCGCTCATAGCGGTCTCCTTCTTTTACATCAAGCTTTTTCGCATATTCCTCCAGTTCTTCCCAAGTAGCTGGAGGAGAATCAGGATCTAATCCTACTTCCTCGAATGCTTTCTTATTATAAAAAAGTACTCGCGTATCTGTAGTAAACGGTACAGCAAAAGTTTTCCCATCCGTCTCTACCATATCCCATAAATGAGGGTAAAATTGCTCTTTGAACTCATCATCCACATAATCAGTCAGTTCAGATGCCTGATTATTTTCCGCACGATGTGCAACCGAATTGATGTCATTAACAATCACGTCTGCTGGCTTTCCAGATGCAATGGAAACCAGGTTTTTCGTCCATATATCTCCCCATGGCAGGAAAGTATGCTTTACATACACTTCATCCTGGGACTCGTTATAATCGGTAATAATTTTTTCAATAATAGGTCTTCTTGTTTCAGACCCCCAAAAGGTCCAAAAGTCCAAAACCACTTTACCTTCCTGCGCTTCCGCCTCAGCGGCGCTATTGCTAGAAGAACTACAACCAGTAATCATTGAAATAATAAGCATGCAAGTAATAAAGAATGATAGCTTTTTCAATTAACTTTCCTCCTATGTATGTAATAAATTAAGTCATAAAATCTAGTTACCACAAAGTAAATGAGGTTAAACCTAGATGGTGAAAAATATTCGATTACTGGTTGAACTCCCTGTTTCATTCTGTTTTAGTTGTTCGCTTATCCATGAGCGGTAAAAGGGACCCTCTAACCTGCCATTCCAATCCTTAGGGGAAGACTTTTACTACTCTACTATGGGAATAGGTTGGTTCTTTTGGAAACTCCTGTTCCTTTCCCGGAGGAGACCTTCAGCGACCTCAGGCTTCGACTGCGGTCTACCACTACCTCACACTGGAGTCTACGCCTTTTGGCTCCATTCAACTGCTAGAAACCATCACAACTTCTACATTAAACTTTAAGAGTAATTAAAAACTTATTATTATTTGTCGAACGTATGTTCTTTACTTTTTATCAGCACCAAAATATAATGAAAGAGTCAGTACATATTCAATTGAAGGAGTGTTGAACTTGAAGCATCAAGCCGTACCTTATTTATCGTTTAACGGAAATGCAAGAGAAGCCCTTGAATTTTATAAAGAGGTGTTTAAAGGTGAAATTGTGGGGATCCAGACCTTTGGCGAAGCAGACTTCCCTACTCCACCTGAAGTCGACAACCTAGTCATGCATGCTCGTTTTGAAAAAGGAAACCTGACTTTGATGGCTTCCGACTGCTTCCCAGGACAAACAGTCGAAGTAGGCAGCAACGTTTCTCTTATGCTGGAAATGGAAAGCGAAGAACAAATCAATACGCTATACGCACGCCTAAGTGAAAACGGCAATGTACTGATGGAGCTTCAAGATACATTCTGGGGTGCAAAGTATGGAGGCGTACAAGATCCCTTTGGTGTGAAGTGGGATTTGAACTACACGAAACCACAATAACAATTGAAGAAAGCGCTCCAAGAATTTTGTTCTTGTAGCGCTTAGAAATTTTTTCCTCACAAGCAACTCAAATCCCCCTTTCTCAAAAAACAATGTGAATCCTGCATTTAACCCCAAGCAACGGTTATTTAAACGATATCGTCCTATTCTTTTGCAAAATAGAAGATTTTGATGTATGTCTTAGCAATGTTTTTCCCGATGCCGTTAGCTGCACCAGTGAGGGTGACGGTTTTGTTTTAGAAATTCATTGGGAAGGGCCCCCTTTTTGTGTATATTAATTGGAAGTAGTATAACGGTTTTAATGAATATGTTGGTGCTTAATTAAAATTAGGAGGAGATGTTATGCAAGATTGGAAGCTGCTTATATTGCTGGGATTATTGATGGAGAAGGAAGTATTACTTTATCAAGGATGCATATAAGTGAATTCAGAAGGCCTTGTATTACCATATCTTCCACTGATTACGAACTACTAGAATATATAAGATCCTTAGCAGGCGGAACAATAATAAATAAAAAGAATTATAATCCAGAAAAACACAAAGACTCTTTTACTCTAAACGTTAAGATTAAGAGTGAAGTATTCTTATTGTTAGAACATATTTACCCTTTTTTGAGGGTTAATGTAAAAAGGGAGAGGGCTAAATTTATTTTAGAGAACTATAATAAGGTTACAAAAAGGAACGGAAAATATAATGCTTGTGACTTAAAGCTGAAACTTTCTTTTGAAGATCACTTTTTTAAACTCTAAATAAAAAAGACCACACATGATGTGCGGTCTTTTACTTTTAAAATGGAGACGGTGGGACATGCTGTTCCATGCTTTCGTCATGGCACTGACTATATCTTGAACCTCGGTAAGGAGGCCCTCTGGCGTATTATGCGAACCGTATTTTTTAGTTGCTATTGCAACCAGAGATTTCGCATCCTAGTATTACCACAGATGTGGCAACCTATGAGTCGATACACGGCTGTTGGATTACTCCACATACCGCTCGGCATTGCCTTATCGCTACAATATGCGCGACTTAGGTTTCACCGATAAAGCCAGATTTTCACTTGTATGTTGCCATACAAGGCGACTAATAATTAATCGAACCCACGTCCAGAAACATCGCCACTTAAGCGTCTACGAGTGTAGTTGATATATTAGTATTTCGCTAACTAATCAGCCTATCAACGGGCTTTTTAGCAGCTAGTCTGGTTGTTCTCTTCCTTTGACCTCAGACGGTGATCTCCGGCGTAGCCCACTTAGAGTGAGTCCCTGATCCTACCACATGGGCGATGGAGGGAGGAACCGCTATAGTCTGTTGTTACGCAGCTAAAGCGAAGTTGTTGTTTTGTTTGCCAGTTATTATTGGCTTTGACGTTTTGACGAGGACGATCCCCTCGACTCGCAACCCAAGCTCGAACTATCCCTGTCGAATCCGTAACGTCCCCTCGATTGTAAATGTCCCTGTTGAAGTTTAAATCAACAAGCACTTTTCGAGGTGTTAACGGGAAAGATAATTAGGCTAATAAGTTAGCTATTCAATTATCAAAGTGCCACCGGCTATCAGCGACAACTTCATTATAGCATATCTGTCTAACTTTGCAATTGTAAGTTATTGTAAAAAGAGAAGAACTATTCCTTTTGACGCTCGCGGAATGCTCTTTCCACATCACGCTTTGCTTCTTTCTTTTTAAGATCTTCACGCTTGTCGTATTTCTTTTTCCCTTTACCTAATCCAATTAATAGTTTGGCATAGCCATTTTTTAAATAGATTTTTAAAGGTACGAGCGCGTAGCCTTCTTCTTTCGTTAGCCCAATCAATTGATTAATCTGTTTGCGATGAAGAAGCAGTTTTCTTGTACGTAACGGATCATGGTTATAACGGTTTCCTTGTTCATATGGGCTTATATGAAGATTATGCAGGAACACTTCACCGTTTTGGACGCGTGCAAAGGAATCCTTTAGATTGGCCCGGCCTTTACGAAGGGACTTTATTTCTGTACCCTGCAGGACCATTCCCGTTTCATAGGTTTGTTCGATTGCATAGTCATGATTTGCTTTTTTATTCTGGCTTATGACTTTGCCTTCCCCTTTTGGCATGCTGTATCTCCCCCTTCTTGCAGTAGTGAATATTTTACCAAATTTACGAGGGTTCTACAAGAAAAGAGAGCTTTAACACTAGCCCTCTTCTTCTTGTGACTTTATCTCTTTTTCTTTTTGGTGCGTTTTTGCTTTGGCGCATTTTCGAAAAACTGCTTTGATTTTTTCTTTTTCTTGTCAGGTCCTTGTGTGCTCCAGCCGATTTGGATGTCGTCAATGTCGCTTTCCTGTTTGCGTTTTTGACTACGTCCCTTGGCAGGCTTCTTACGATCGCTTTGAATCACACGTGGAGCTGTTTTTGTATCGGGTCTGCGCGTACCTTTCATGCCGACCACTTCAAAATCAATCGAACGCTCATCCTTGTTGACGTTCACTACACGAATCGTAATTTCGTCACCAATACGATAAATTTTTGCTGTTCTTTCTCCGATCATCGCGTAATTGCGCTCGTCATAACGATAATAATCATCTGTTAGATAGCTGACATGGACAAGTCCTTCAATTGTATTTGGAAGCTCAACGAACATTCCGAAATTCGTGACAGAGCTGATGATACCATCGTACTCTTCACCGATTTTATCAAGCATATACTCGGATTTCTTCAGATCGTCTGTTTCCCGCTCGGCATCTACCGCTCGACGCTCCATATTGGAGGAGTGCTCAGCAATGGCTGGTAATTTTTCATTCCATTTTTCCTTTGTGGTATGATCCAGCTTGCCTTCAATCAAATACGTTCGAATTAGACGATGGACAATTAAATCCGGGTAACGTCGGATTGGTGATGTAAAATGGGTGTAATAATCTGTAGAAAGTCCAAAGTGTCCTAGGCTTTCCTCGTCATATTTTGCCTGCTTCATGGAGCGAAGCATGACAGTGGAAACAACCATTTCCTCCGGCTTTCCTTGAACCGCCTCAATAACCTCTTGAAGGGCACGAGGATGAATAGCATTTCCTTTCCCTTTTACAACATATCCGAAGTTTGTTATAAATTCAAAAAAGCGCTGCAGCTTTTCTTCCTTAGGATCTTCATGCACACGATAGATGAACGGTACATTCATCCAGTGGAAATGTTCGGCAACCGTTTCGTTGGCAACAAGCATAAACTCTTCTATGAGACGCTCGGCAACGGAACGTTCTCTCAGAACTACATCCGTTGGTGCTCCTTCTTCGTCCACAATTACCTTTGATTCTTTAAAATCAAAATCAATCGCACCACGTGTCATCCGCTTTTGACGAAGCACCCCTGCTAGTTCTTCCATTAACTGAAACATTGGAACCAATGGCTCATAACGCGCGATTACCTCTTCGTCCTTATCAACCAAGATTTTTTTCACATCGGTATAAGTCATTCGCTCTGCTGTTTTGATAACACTATGGAAAATTTCGTGCTTTACAACTTCCCCAGCAGTGTTGATTTCCATTTCACAAGACATCGTTAAACGATTCACTTTAGGGTTTAACGAGCAGATTCCATTGGACAGACGGTGTGGAATCATCGGAATCACTCGGTCTACTAAATAGACACTTGTTCCGCGTTCCTGCGCCTCTTGGTCTAGTGGAGAACCTTCTGTTACATAGTGCGTTACATCGGCGATATGAACACCAAGCTTGTAATTGCCGTTGTCCAGTTTTGTTACTGTAACCGCATCATCAAGATCCTTTGCATCTGCGCCATCAATCGTCACGATCACCTGATCACGAAGGTCACGTCTTCCTGCAAGGTCTTTTTCATCAATTTCATCTGGAGCAGCATTCGCCTGATCTAACACTTCTTTTGGAAACTCCTGTGGCAGTCCATGCTTATGAATAACAGAAAGAATGTCTACTCCAGGATCATTTTTATGACCAAGAATTTCGATAACTTCCCCTTCAGCACTTAAACGCCCCTCTGGATACGTAACAAGCTTCACTACTACCTTATGACCTTCCACCGCTCCATTGCTCGCAGCCTTCGGAATAAAAATGTCATTGGCCATTTTCTTATCATCAGGTATTACGAAGCCAAAGCTCTTGCTTTCGGTATATGTACCTACAACTTGCTTTACCCCACGTTCGACAATTCTGATAATTGTACCTTCCTGGCGCGAGTCTCCGGAAGCTTTTTGGTTTACTCGAACCAAAACGATATCACCATGCATCGCATTGTTTAATTCGTTCGGTGGGATGAACACGTCATCCATATTCGCTTCCTCAGGCATAACAAAAGCAAAGCCTTTCGAGTGGCCAATCACTTTCCCTCTGATTAAATTCATTTTCTCCGGTAACCCATAGCGATTACTGCGAGTTCGAACGATAAGCCCTTGGTCTTCCATATGAACGAGCGCTTTTACAAAATCCTTAAATTCCTCCGAATCCTTAATTCCAAAAGCCTCTTCAAGCTCCTTGGTAGTCAACGGTTTGTATGCCTCTTCCTTCATATAGGATAGAAGCTTTTGTACATGTTGCTGAACGATTTCTTCCATTAAATAACCCTCCTTAGTTGAAAAGCGATAGCGGCTTGTTCAGCTCCGATAGGTATAAGATGATATCTGCATGTGGTCGGCTTTGACCTCTTGAAGAAAACAGTTTATCACACTAGGAGCTAGCCGCTGTAGCTAGACAGTAAATTAAAATTTATTGCATATTTAACTATATAATTACCAATCCAGTCCCTCTAAAAACTCATAAACATCTTCATGCAATTGGTCCCGCTCTTTATCAAGCGTAATCACATGACCGGACTCTTCATACCACTTGATTTTTTTCCCCTCTGACTCTACCTCATTATAGATAATATTGGCACTATCGGTATTAATCATATTGTCATGTCTTGCCTGTACCACAAACGTCGGGGAATATATCATATCGACATTGTCGCGGACTTCTGCAATCAATCCTTGAAGTGCCTTTAACGTACCCATCGGTGATTTTTCAAACTCTTTCATTTCTTTTTCGACTTGCTCAGGGTCTTTTCCTTCACGCCTCTTCCATTCTTTCGCGTATTCGAGTACACCCTGATACATTATTTCTTCACTTTTTATATACATTGGTGCACACATAGGCACAATACCCTTGACAGGTACAGTGTAACCCAATTTCAAGGAAAATACGCCTCCAAGCGAAAGTCCTACGACAGCAATGCTTTCATGCCCCTTACCCTTCAGGAATTGATAAGCTCCCATTACATCTTTCCACCAGTCCTCAGGCCCCGTATGAACTAATTCTTCTGGCGGTACACCATGCCCCTTATATTGAGGTGCATGACACGTATATCCGCGCTTTTCTAAATAACGGCCCATCATCCTCACATCCGCAGAGTTCCCGGTAAATCCATGCAGCATCAGCACTGCACGATCTCCTCCTTCAAAGGTAAATGGCTTTGGCAACTTCACATTCATTTAAACCTATCCTTTCTATGTATGCTATTTATAGTATGTTACTCTTTTTATAGGGCTTCTTTTCAATAGCTTATATAAAAACATCAAGCTGTGTGAAAATAGCCTTTTTCATTATCAGCTACAATTAGACTAGAAAAGAACATTTTACCATAAAGAGTAGGTGGAGAGGTTGTTGAAGGTTTTATCCTGCTTAAATACAACCCTTAGTATCGAAGGTTACCTTTGAACTCCCTGTTGCTTTCCGTTTCAGGTGATTGCTTTCCGCGGGGCGGGGCGGGATCCCTCGGCTGCGCCTGTGGGGTCTCCCGTCTACCGCTATCTCCCGCTGGAGTCAATCACCTTCCACTTCAATACACAGGGTGGGCAGTGAAAACATAAGTTGCCATTTATTCAAATCAAAAGATCATATTATTTAGCATGGCTGTCTATCTTTATACTAGGTCTCTTTATTGCTTTAACTACTTATTTTTTTCGATCTAGGTTGAACTTTACACTTTGTTGGTTTGGCCACAGATATCGACAAAAATAAATTTTTTGTAAAAAATAATATTGTTTATTCTGCCCGAAAATATCTATACCAATAACTAATTTATACGACTTTTCTCCTTTACTAACATGTGTCATATGCCTCAAAGAACTTTTTTAAAATAACTTAAGGGATTCGACATCAATCTGCAACATTCCATAAATAGTTAAATTATAATAAATTTGGAGTATAGGAAGGTCGTTGGTAGTAATACCAAAGTTGTATGTATCCACAACAGTAAAAGGCAAACTTGTTGAAAAACAAGGACGCAAAGTCTACAGATCTAACGTAGTAGGATATTAGATAATCTACCAGGATGGCTGGGCTGCCTGAAATACCAAAGTATTTTAGGAGGGAAAAGGATGGAGAAAACGTTGACTAATTTAACTGAAAATTTAGATAAGGAGTGGATGGAATTAATTGGTGATGCCCTTGATATGGGTATAAGTTCAGATGAAATTAGAGAGTTCTTACATAACTTTTCAAACTCTACATATAAAAACCTCTGATTTTTTCAATTATCATATGTAATTTTGTTCTAAATAGCTAACAACCCCTTCGTTATATGCTATAATAATGCATGATAGGAAGGTGAAAGCCATGATTGGTGAACGAATTAAAAAATATAGAGAACAAAGAAAATTATCAATGTCAGAACTAGCAGAACGCGCTGGAGTAGCAAAATCCTACTTAAGCTCAATCGAACGAAACTTACAATCCAACCCATCTGTACAATTTCTAGAAAAAGTTTCATCAGTCCTAGGAGTATCGGTGAATACCCTTCTGCATGACGAAGATGATAACGAATATAAAGAAAACATGGATAGAGAATGGACTACTTTGGTAAGAGAAGCCATGGATTCTGGGGTTACGAAGGATCAGTTTCGTGAATTTCTTGAGTTCAATAAGTGGAAGATAAATCAAGATGAAAAGAAATAAGCGCTGGTGCGGATGCATCGGCGCTTTTTTATATTACTTTATCGAATTTATAGTTTGTAACTGTTAGAGTAATTTTTTTACTTTTCAAGATTTTGGGTTGATAAATGATGTTTGTAGGGATGAATGCCTTTTTAATAGTGAGATCTTCGGAGCAAGTTGGGCAGGACCAATGGTGGATTTCGCAGGAGCTGTAGGAATTTCGAGTGCAGATGGGGCAGGTTTTAGTGTACATTTAATATCTCTCCTTTAAAATTTGATAGCATTTAATAAAAAGACCTTGATATCCAAATTGAACATTCAAGGTCCAATTACTTTCTCTTTGAAAGTTTTGGTTTTCACAACACGCTTCTTTCTCTTTTGGTAGAAAAAGATCAAAGTACCTAAAGAGAACATTCCAGCACCAATAACTATAAAATTGAATATTTCTGTTGCTGTATTTGGCAGCTTATTATCAACCGGGAGGACACCGCCTAGTGTTCCTTCTACATATAGCTTAAACTGGAATTCACTATTTAAACCTTGGAACTCGTTTCCTAGTTCGTAGGGGATTTCAATTCTAAAGGTTAGTTCTTCAGATGAGCCAGTTTTTAAAGGTCTAGAATCTAGCTTTTCAAAGTCCTTTAGTTTTCCCTCAAACAGGACACTCTTTGAAACTGAAACATTTAAAAGTAGTTCATTATAAAGTTTCTCCGATCCATTCATAAACCGATTTGTAAACAAATATTTAAAATCCTTACTTCCATTATTTTCAACAATAAGTTCCCTTGTAACTGAGTCTCCAGGTTTAATATTATTTAAGTGAAAAAGAATACTATAAGGTTCCGTCGACAAGTCTATTTCAAGATTAGAATTAGGTTCAGCAAACGCATTGGTTGAAAGAACCAATAATAGAATGAGTAAAAGAGTTATTACTCTCATATTGAAAACTCCTTAGAATTATATATTTAATATAGAAAAGGTGGGGAGTCCCACCTTTTCTGTAAAAATCATTCAATAGTTAGTCTCTGTTATTCTCGTCCACTACTTCATTCCCTTGATGTACAGGAGCTGGCGTTCCAGTTGAAGGATTTGTTGGCTGAGTTGTTGGTGTTGTTGTGTCATCAGCTGAACCTTGAATTCCATTGTTTACAGAACCGTTTGGATCATTAGTATCTACTTCCACACCCGCCCATTGAGTAGCCTCAAGGTTAAAGTAGAAGTTAACACTGTCGCCCTGGAATTTGTTTTGAACAAATTCTGAGTAATCCCCACCAACTCGGGTTAGGTCATTCTTAAATGTAATTTGGATAAATACTGCATCAGAATCTTCAGGAGTTACAGGAATCCCTCTATAATCAGCATCAGCAGTAACTAAAGAAGCTAAGTTAATTCGATCTGTTCCATCTGTAGCATGATAGGCGGCTCTGACTTTACTCATATCACCATTTACAAGATCAGCTAATGTAACTTCCCCATTAAATACGTTATTTCTTGGTTCCCAACTTGTAGATTCTCCATCAACAGATGCAAAATCGATAACAAATTGAGAAAGATATTCCATCATAGCAGTGTTATCACCGTTTAAAGCTCCATCATTACCATCGATAAAGCTATCTGCTGTAACGTTTAACAACACTTCTTTGATTGCAATACTTCCAGCATTATTTAATTTGAAGATTCTTTGTACACTATCTCCAGGTTTCATATTAGCTAAATCAAAGTTCATTTTGTGACTAGGATGATTTTTCCCAACTTCCAAATCTAAAGTGCCTGCTGCGAAATGGTTATTAATAGTAGCAGTATCATTAAATGCTGCCCAAGTTCCCCCACCGACTAATGATAAACCTAGTGCTGCGGATGCAACACCCATACCAATTTTCTTTTTAATACTCATTTTTATTCGTCCTCCCGTTTCCCCCTCATATTTTATGAGGTATGTAGTTTTTTATATTGAACCCTTCGAATAATTATTCAAAGGGGAACAACCAATTTAAGCTGGTTTGTTTAGCTCTTCTTCCTTCGTTGCCTTTTTACTTAATTTATCAAGATCTTTGATAGCACTTGTTATTGAGAATGTTGAATAAACAAGGAGTAGTAGACCAGGAACTATTAAGAGTGTCGCAGTTCCTTTACTTGATTTAGCAAATTCTATAAAATATCCCAAGAATGGAATAGTGAATCCTGTATATATACCTACTACATTTTGAGGTAATACTAGTTGACCATCTAAGTCAGCGTTATTATCCCCTTTAGTTTGATACATCGTTTGTTCCCCGTTGTTTACAACTTCAATAATTCTATGGGTAACGACCGATCCATCTGCTTGCATGTAAGTAATAACATCATTTTCTTTTAAGCTAACAGCATCCTCTACCGGTTTAATTGAGATAATTGATCCCGTATTAAACTCTGGTTCCATGGATCCTGATAGTACGGTTTTGAGCTGATAACCAAATACATGTGGTTCTCCACCTGACGCTTTTGATGATATTACTACAAACACCATAAATATTAATGTTAAAAATAATACTGTCGAGATAACATTACTCATTATTTTTAATAGTTTCTTTGATTTCATAAAACCACCACCCCTATTACTTATTCTAGATTTACAGTTATTGTAATGCCCTCTGATTCATTTCCAGCATTATCTACTGTTACAATCTTATAAATATAGTCCTGTTTTTTTGTCAATCCTTTGTCCTTATAACTGCTTTGGTTACCATCAACTACTCCTTCACCATTTTTGTATAAAATAGTGTGACTAAATTCTTCATCGGTTGGGTTCACCCAAGAAATATCTACATTTGCACTTTCTCCATTTTGTATCCATTTAAAATCACTAACTTCGCTTAGAGGCTCCACAGTTTCAATATCACTTTGTGTCGTAATTGTAAAAGTCGTTCCATTAGATTCATTACCTGCTAAATCAACCGAGGTAATTTTATAGATATACTCTGTACCTGCTATAATGTCGCTATCTTGAAATATCCCATTTGAAATATTATCCTCTATTGGATTTGTATCATTATTTCTATACACCTTATTGTGACTAAAATCTTCATCTGATGGATTTTCCCAAGTTAAAGTGATAATATCGTTAGCCTCGTTTGTAGATAAATTAATTACTTCAGATGGTGAAGTAATATCTTCTTCTGGAAGCGGATTGTTAATTTCATCATCTTCTTGTTGAGCCGCACATCCAGACACCTCTACTTTTTCACTCCAACCAATGAATGTATATCCGTCTTCATTTGGATTATTTTTCGCAGGATGATCTAGAGGTCTTCTTACTCTGAATTTGTACTCACCGTCTTCAGTAACCTCTGATTTAATTATCCCCGATTCCCCACTTTGTATTGTAGGAACAATACCAGTAGCAACAGGTTCTCCAACCTCCCTACCATCTACTACTTTATAAACGTAATATCGCCAAGTTGAGGTTGTATTAGCTTTGTCACCTGCATTAAATATCGTGGTGTATATATCACAACTTTCAGCCCAGGCTTCCGAATTATCAAAGTCTAATGAGCTTTTATCCCACTCATCATTATCTTCTGGAGGTTCTTCTCCAACATCCCACTTTGCATGTAGTTGGTTTTCAATAACTTCTACATCATTAAAACGAGCACCAGTATCTGATGTTAAATAATTAGTAGTGAGTATGGTGAAATACCAGATTGCTATTACCTGAGATAAAATCATCAGTTTTTTCTCTTTATTTCTAAATCTCTTTATTCTCAAGTATCTAATAAGTATCCCTCCCTCACCCGTTCTCTTTAGTAAACTTTTAATTTTATGTATTTTATTAAGAACGAAGTTGGAGAATTTATGGTTCATTTACTCCACTTCCTTTAACTAAGTTTTTTGCGTTTATTATCGTTCTCTTTAACGAACTCTACAATACGTAGTATAAAACACCTATCTCACATTGAAAAACCTCAAATTCGTCCAAATTTTCTTAATAAAGAACATCATTGTTAGTTTATCTCCCATTATCTTCAATTATCTTACTATTTCGTTTTTTATAAAGAATTAATTGTGCTATATAATGAACATATGTCATAGTTGAACAAAGGGGAAGATGATGCTTGGGGAGCGATTGAGGAAATTACGTAAGAGTAAGGGTTATTCTTTAAGTGAGTTGGCGGAGTTGGCTGGAGTTTCTAAGTCTTATTTAAGTTATTTGGAACGAAATCTTCAAACTAATCCTTCTATGCAATATTTACATAAGATCTCTGCTACCCTGGGAACCGATATCGAGTATCTTTTAGGTAGGGGGCCTTCAAAGGAATTAGAGGGACGTCATTCGCATACACTTGATGATGAATGGAGGCGTTTGGTGCAGCGCGCGATTGCCGAGGGGATGAGCAAGGAGGATTTCATACATTTTAAGGATTACATGGAATTCCAGAAATGGAAAGGGATGAAAAAGCAAGGTAATACCGGTAAGGAGGAAGAGGAGCTTGAACAATGAACTTGATGTAGAGTGGATTGAATTGATTGCTATGGCGCAAGATTATGGGTTATCAGTAGATGAGATTAAATTCTTCCTCCAGGAAATGCAGAGCAAAAATGAGGAAGCCTTGGTTAGTAAGTGATCAGGGCTTTTTTTGTATAAAAAAACCACTCTCCCAAACGGAAAAGTGGTTTTATTTATTAAGCAAAATATGCAATTGTCAGTGTTAGCACAAAGAATAACACGGAAAGAACAACTGTTGCACGGTGTAGAACCAGGTCAAGGCCGCGTGCTTTTTGTTTTCCGAAAAGTGTTTCCGCTCCACCGGAGATTGCTCCTGAAAGACCTGCACTTTTACCTGATTGAAGTAGAACAACTGTAATAAGAGCCAATGCTACGATAATAAGTAAGACAGTTAATAAGATCGTCATGTAACTACACCTCCTGCGAACGCACAAATATCATTAAATTAAATGTACCACAAAATGACAAGGTGGACAAGAGGAAATGCGAGGGGGGAGGTTGGGAAATTGTATTGTGGTTTGGTTGGGGGATGCTCAAGACCGGGGTCAGACCCTCGCTTTGTTTGTAGTACTTAGTTTGGGTTGGGGCGTAGTACAGTGTTGTGTTTATTTTTTGGGAGGGTCAGACCCCAGGCAGTGATAGTTGATAAATTCTGAGGCATTTTGTAGTTTTGAATAACTTGGAAGTTTTTTTTTTGGCGGGGGTTTATTTTGGGGTGGGGTAGCGACGAGCCTTGGGGGCTCGTTGGCTCTTAGTTTTGGTGCGGGTTTTTAGGCTTTAGATGATAGTTTTTTGAGGTAGTTTGGGTTTTGGGTTTACTTCTTTTAATAAAAGTTACTTGAGGTAATTTTTATTTTAGTTTTTTTCTTTTCCAAGAAAAAAGAACCCAGCCAAAGCCGGGTCCCTGCAATTATTACTTCTTCAAGTTGTAGAAAGATGCTAATCCATCATAGCGAGCGGTAGTTCCAAGCAGGTCTTCGATACGAAGAAGCTGGTTGTATTTTGCTACGCGGTCTGTACGGGATGGCGCACCTGTTTTGATTTGGCCGGAGTTTGTTGCTACGGCGATGTCGGCGATTGTGCTGTCTTCTGTTTCACCAGAGCGGTGAGAGATTACTGCAGTGTAGCCAGCGCGTTTTGCCATTTCGATTGCTTCGAATGTTTCAGTAAGTGTACCGATTTGGTTTACTTTGATTAGGATCGAGTTACCGATTTTGCGTTCGATACCTTCTGCTAATTTTTTCGTGTTTGTTACGAAAAGATCGTCTCCTACTAGTTGGACCTTGTTTCCGATACGTTCTGTTAGAAGTTTGAAGCCTTCCCAGTCGTTTTCGTCCAGGCCGTCTTCAATGGAGATGATTGGGTACTTGTCTGCCATCTTCTCGTAGAAGTCTACCATTTCTGCAGATGTGTAGACAACGCCTTCACCTTTTAGATGGTATTTGCCGTCTTCTTTGTTGTAGAACTCAGAAGCTGCAGCGTCCATTGCAAGCATTACTTGCTCACCTGGTTTGTAGCCAGCTTTTTCGATTGCTTCGATGATTGTTTGAAGTGCTTCTTCGTTTGATCCTAGGTTTGGAGCGAATCCACCTTCGTCACCTACAGCAGTGTTTAAACCTTTTGCGCTTAATACTGATTTAAGAGCGTGGAAGATTTCAGCGCCCATACGTAGAGCTTCTTTGAAGTTTTCTGCTCCAACAGGCATTACCATGAATTCCTGAATGTCTACGTTGTTGTCTGCATGCTCTCCGCCGTTGATGATGTTCATCATTGGTACTGGAAGAGTTTTTGCGTTAAATCCACCTAAGTATTGGTATAAAGGAACTTCAAGGAAATCTGCTGCTGCGCGAGCAACTGCGATGGATACACCAAGGATTGCGTTTGCACCTAGTTTTCCTTTGTTTTCTGTACCGTCAAGTTCGATTAATGCTTCATCAATTGCCACTTGCTCAAGTACGTCGAAAATTCCTACAAGTTCAGGAGCGATTTGCTCGTTTACGTTGTCAACCGCCGTTTGCACACCTTTTCCAAGGTAACGGGATTTGTCGCCATCACGTAGTTCTACTGCTTCGTATTCACCAGTTGATGCACCACTTGGCACTAATGCGCGGCCAAATGCACCTGATTCTGTGTAAACTTCTACTTCGATTGTTGGGTTACCACGGGAGTCCAAGACTTCGCGTGCATAAATATCAGAGATAATTGGCATGTTTGTTTCTCCTTTTCATCTAAAAGTTATTTTTTTATTAATGAAGTACCTGTCATTTCTGTTGGTTTGTCCACTCCTAGTAAGTCTAACACTGTTGGAGCAAGATCACCTAAGATTCCGTCTTCACGAAGCTCTACACCTTTACGCGTTACGATCACAGGTACAGGGTTCGTAGTATGAGCAGTCATTGGGTTACCTTCTGTCGTTACGACTTCATCGGCGTTACCGTGGTCTGCTGTGATGATGGCTACACCATCTTTTTTAAGAATTGCACTTACGATCTTTCCTAAGCACTGATCTGTCACTTCCACAGCCTGAATCGTTGGCTCGAGCATTCCGGAATGCCCTACCATATCAGGATTTGCAAGGTTTAAAATAATCGTATCATGCTTGTCTGCTTCAATCTCGGTGACAAGCGCCTCTGTTACTTCATAGGCACTCATTTCCGGTTTCAGGTCATAGGTGGCTACCTTAGGAGAATCGATAAGAATCCGTTCCTCACCTGGATAGGCTTCCTCACGACCTCCACTCATAAAGAAGGTAACATGTGGATATTTCTCCGTTTCCGCAATACGTAATTGCCTTAAGCCGTTTTGTGACAGCACTTCACCTAAAGTATTGTCCAATCCAACCGGTTCAAAGGCTACGTAGCCATCAACGGTTTCGCTGAAATGAGTTAAACATACAAACATCAAGTTGTTCGGATGATGTGGTCCACGGTCAAAGGAACGAAAATCCTTGTTTGTGAACGTATTCGAAATCTGAATCGCCCGGTCTGGTCGGAAGTTGTAGAAAATGACAGCATCGTCATCCTGAATTGTTGCAACAGGACTGCCATCCTCTTTTGTCATAACCGATGGAAGAACGAACTCATCAAAGATACCGTTGTTATAAGAGTCATTAACACATTCCATTGCATTGGAGTATGCTGGTCCATCACCGTATACCATCGCGCGGTACGATTTTTCCACTCGATCCCAACGCTTGTCACGGTCCATGGAATAGTAACGGCCAGAAATTGTGGCAATTTCACCGATACCCAAGTTGAGCAGCTCTTCATTTAACTGTTCCACAAATTGTGGAGCTGTCTTCGGACCTACGTCACGTCCATCAAGGAATCCGTGAATGTATACTCGTTCAAGACCTTCTTTTTTTGCCAATCTTAACAGCGCGAAAAGATGTTGAATATGACTGTGCACTCCACCATCGGAAAGCAGACCGAATATATGAAGATTTTTTCCTGTTTCTTTTGCATGGTTGATGGCATTAACGAAGGTTTGATTTTCATAAAAATCGCCTTCGCGAATCGATACATTTACTCGGGTTAAGCTTTGGTATACGATTCGACCGGCTCCGATGTTCAAATGGCCAACCTCGGAGTTACCCATTTGTCCTTCCGGCAGACCAACCGCTTCACCCGAGGCAGTTAACTGCGCATGAGGGTAAGCCTCCCAGAAGTGATCAAAGTTCGGTTTTTTCGCCTGCGCTACGGCATTACCCATTTTTTCTCCACGTAGTGCAAAACCGTCTAAGATGATTAACGCTACTGGCTTTTTACTCATTCTTACCTGCCTCCAAAAGCTGTAAGAACGATTGTGGCTCTAAGCTTGCTCCACCTACTAGCGCTCCATCGATATCAGATTGTGCCATGTACTCTGAGATGTTGGCAGGTTTTACGCTACCGCCATATTGAATACGAACGGCATCTGCTGCTGCTTGGTCAAACTCAGAAGCGATGACACTACGAATATGTGCACACGTTTCGTTTGCATCTTCCGCTGTAGAAGATTTACCTGTACCAATTGCCCAGATAGGCTCATAGGCAACAACAACTGATTTTACTTGATCCGCTGTTAAGCCGGTTAAAGCTTTCTTCACTTGCTCTCCAACGATATCGTTTGTTTTACCAGATTCACGCTCTTCTAATGTTTCACCGCAGCAAACGATTGGATACAAGTCGTGCTTGAAGGCTGCTAATACCTTTTTATTTACCGTGTCATCTGTTTCTGCAAACATCTCACGGCGCTCAGAGTGACCTATTACAACATAAGTTACACCTAAGTCTTTAAGTGCTTCAGGGCTCGTTTCGCCTGTAAAAGCTCCACTTTCCTCGAAATGCATGTTTTGTGCACCGATTTTTAAATCTGTGCCTTCCACATTTGTTACTAGACGTTCTAAAAATAAAGCAGGTGCACAAACAACGGCATCTACTTTGTCTGTAGAAGGAACTAGTCCTTTTACTTCCTTCACAAAGCTTGTTGCTTCTGAAAGTACTTTGTGCATTTTCCAGTTACCAGCAATGATTGGTTTACGCATAAGATCCTTCCTTTCAAGTTAGGATTATTCTACTAAGAGTCCACGCCCCATTTGGCGCTTCCACTTATTTTACTTATCGTTCAACGCCACGACACCTGGAAGCTCTTTGCCTTCCATAAATTCAAGTGACGCGCCGCCACCAGTTGAGATGTGGCTCATTTTGTCTGCAAGGTTGAATTTTTCAACAGCAGCTGCTGAGTCTCCTCCACCGATGACAGAGTATGTATCGGTTGCTTCTGCCAGCGCTTGTGCTACCGCCTTTGTTCCACCAGCAAATGCTTCTAATTCGAATACTCCCATTGGTCCATTCCAGATAACAAGTTTTGATTTTTTAATAACTTCAGTATAAATCTCACGAGATTTAGGTCCAGCATCTAAGCCTTCCCAATCACTTGGAATTTCTTCAATCGGAACAATTTTTGTGTTTGCATCGTTTGAAAAATCATCTGCTACTACTACATCCACTGGGATATAGAAGTTAACACCTTTTTCTTTCGCTGTTTCCATGAATGATTTCGCTAGATCGATTCTATCTTCTTCTAGTAGAGACTTCCCTACATCATAGCCTTTTGCCTTGATAAAAGTGTAAGCAAGTCCGCCACCGATGATAATATTGTCCACCTTGTTCAATAGGTTTTCAATCACACCGATTTTATCTTTTACTTTCGCTCCACCGATAATTGCCGTAAATGGGCGTTCTGGATTGGAAAGTGCTTTTCCTAGAACTTCTAATTCTTTTTCCATAAGGAGACCTGCCACTGCCGGAAGATGTTTGGCAATACCCTCAGTTGAAGCATGGGCACGGTGAGCCGCTCCGAATGCGTCATTCACATACACATCTGCAAGCTCTGCGAAAGATGCAGCAAGCTCCGGATCGTTTTTCTCTTCACCAGGATAGAAACGTACGTTTTCTAGTAAAAGAACGTCTCCTTCATTTAGAGCGTCCACTGCCGTTTTCACAGTCTCTCCGTATGCTTCGTCCACTTTTACCACATTTTTACCTAAAAGCTCTTGCAGACGAGTTGCCACTGCAGTTAAGCGCAGCTCTTCTACCACTTCACCTTTTGGACGGCCTAAATGGCTTGCAAGCAGTACCTTTGCTCCTTGGTCAACTAAATGCTGAATGGTTGGTAGTGCAGCACGAATACGGGTATCATCCGAAACAGTACCAGCCTTCATCGGTACATTAAAGTCCACACGGCAAAATACGCGTTTCCCTTTTACATCGATGTCACGAATACTTTTTTTGTTCATCTTAAACGGCCTCCCTTTTTAGGAAATTGTGTAAAACAAGAGAAAAGGGAAAGGGGCATGTTCCCCGTTCCCCTTTTCTTTCACTTACTATTATATGTTGCTTGGCTGGTTTCTCCAAGTTAAAACCTAATTTAGTATTATAGTCCTTTAGCAGCAACGTATGCAGCTAAGTCAACAACACGGTGAGAGTAGCCACTTTCGTTGTCATACCAAGAAATTACTTTTACCATGTTGCCTTCCATTACCATTGTAGAAAGTGCATCAATAGTAGAAGAATCTGGGTTACCATTATAGTCACCAGAAACAAGTGGCTCTTCAGAGTAGCCAAGGATTCCTTTTAGGTCACCTTCAGAAGCTGATTTGAACGCTGCGTTTACTTCTTCAGCTGTTACAGACTTGTCTAGCTCTGCTACAAGGTCAACTAGGGAAACGTTAGGTGTTGGAACACGCATCGCTCCACCATTTAATTTACCTTTTAGTTCAGGTAATACTAGAGATACTGCTTTTGCAGCTCCTGTAGTAGTTGGGATGATGTTCTCCGCTGCTGCACGAGCACGACGGTAGTCTTTATGTGGTAAGTCTAAGATCTGTTGGTCATTTGTGTAAGAGTGAACAGTTGTCATCATTCCACGCTTGATGCCAAAGTTGTCGTTTAACACTTTTGCAAATGGAGCTAAACAGTTCGTTGTACATGATGCATTAGAGATAACGTTGTGGTTAGCCGCATCGTACTTGTCTTCGTTTACACCCATTACGATTGTGATATCCTCATCAGATGCAGGAGCAGAGATGATTACTTTCTTTGCACCAGCTTCTAAATGCTTCGCAGCGTCTGCACGCTTTGTGAAGAAACCAGTAGATTCGATAACGATATCTACTCCAAGTTTGCCCCAAGAAAGTTTAGCTGGGTCACGCTCTGCAGATACTTGAATTGTTTTGCCGTCAACAACCAAGTTGTCGCCGTCTACTTTTACTTCAGCGTTAAGTTTGCCATGTACACTGTCATATTTTAAAAGGTGAGCTAACATGTTAGCATCTGTTAGATCGTTTACCGCTACTACTTCTACCTCAGAGTTGTTTAATGCTGCGCGGAAAACCATACGTCCAATACGTCCAAAACCGTTAATACCTAATTTTACTGTCATGTTAATTTCCTCCTTAGAATGGTAAAGATAAATGTATATTTTATTAAGGGTTTTTACTCCCTAATTAACTCTTTTGCCGCTCCCTCATCCGTAATAAGGATCGTATGGGGTGCTTTTTTTAAATAAGCTCGTATTGCTTTTGCCTTTGACGCTCCACCTGCTACCGCAATTACACATTCTATTTTTTCCAAATCTGCCAATTGCATTCCTACTGTTTGAACCTTGTGTACAACTGCGCCTGACTGGTCAAAGTAATAGCCAAAAGCTTCTGCAACTGCAAGGCCGCTTTCAATCTTCACCATATCCTCAGGAGCTGTTTTACGGCGCTCTGCCATCATTTTAGCGTCTCCAATACCATGAATAACCATACTAGAATTTTTTATTAAAGAGATCACTTCTTTTATAGATGGCTCCGCAATCATCGATTGGTAGGATTCATGACTCAGTTGATCTGGAATATGAAGCAAGCGGTAATCGCCGGATGCCTTCTCGGCCATTGAAGCACAAATGGAGTTTGACTGGTTTTGCACTTTTTCTCCAAGTCCGCCTCTAGCAGGAACAAATAAGAGATTACGGTTTTTAGCGTCCGGTGTCATCATTTCTGCTACACAGGAGACTGTTGTCCCACCTGCAACGGCAATGATATTCTGTTCATGGAACCGTCTTCTCATGGTGTTCACACAAGCTCGGCCCATTTCTTTTTTAACCCAAGGGGATTGGTCACTATCACCTGGAACGACTACAACCTTTGATATCCCTAACTTTTCTTCTATTCCCGCTTCAAGAACCGTTAAACCGGAAACCTCTTTCATTATTTCCTCAAGTTCCTTCGTCAGCGCCTCCCCTTCAGGTGTTAACGTCATGCCGGCAACACTAACGTTCAGAAGGTTCTGTTTCTTAAGAAAGTCAACTTCGCTTCTTAAGACACGCTCGCTTAATCCAAGACTTCCTGATAAACTTCTTCTTCCAATGGGCTGCATTAGCCGTATGTATCTTAATATTTCGTAGCGCTTTTGCATAACCGAAAGAAGATCAGGTAACAATTTCTTTTGTACTTCCATGATTTTTTTCATAATAGCTTCCCCTTTAAAGGTGAATTTTACCTATATGGACAAAAAACGTCCCGCTATGACATATTATGTCCCAGTAGCGGTAAAAAAAACACCCCTTGCTACAAGTTCATTGTAACAAAGGTAAAACCCTTATGCAACTAGGGTTACACGGTTTTTTCAAGTAAGCGTTTTCTTATCTCTTCTTTATGAATGATTCCGTATCCAAGAATTTCATCCTCTACTTCCACTACTGGAATCATAATCTGGTATTTTTCTAAAAGAGCATCATTCTGATAAATATCCACTTCTTCTATTGTAAAAGCTACCTCTTCTTGCAGCTCCTTTAACACACGTTTCGCCTTATCACAAAGAGGACAATCCACCTTTGTGTAGAATATTACTTTCATTTCAACAGCCCTTTCTAGTCAAACCGCTTTCTCATCGAAGAGGTTGGAATGTTCAAAAGGTCACGGTATTTCGCAACCGTTCTTCTTGAGATAGATATATGATACTGCTTTTGCAGCAGGTTTGTCAGCATTTGATCGGATAAAGGCTTTTGTTTATCCTCGGCTTTAATCAAATCTTCTACCATTTGCTGCACCTGCTTTGTTGAAGTTTCTTCCTCAAATTGCCCTATCAAGCTTTGACCAAAGAAATACTTCAATTCATATAATCCATATGGCGTTTGCACGTATTTTTCTTTTGTAGCACGACTCACCGTTGATTCATGAACTCCTAACTTTTCTGCAATATCCCTTAATGTTAGTGGCTTCATAAATGCTGGACCATTTAAAAAGAAACCTCGCTGCGCTTCTACAATCTTTTCCATGACCTTGACTAGGGTAAGCTTTCGATGCTCCATGCTCTTCACAATCCACTGACACTGCTGAAGTTTTTCCTGCAAATAACTCTCTACCTCATGTTTCCCTTTTAGCTTAGCATTATATTCCTTGTTGATGGTTAGTTGGGGAACAATTTCTTCATTTAAAGAAACAACAAATTGCTGATGCAGTTGGTGAACGATGAGATCAGGAATGATATATTTTGGTTTTTCCGTCGTTTCATAAAGATTCCCTGGTCGCGGGTTTAATTTTACAATGATATCATGAATAGCTTGGATTTCCTGTAAGGTGATTTGATGACGTTTCGCTAAAGTTTTCCACGCTTTTTCCGCAAAAAGGAGAAAGTCCTCGGTGACTATCTTTTCTGCCAAGAGCTTACGTTCCGATAGCCTTTTTAGCTGTAGCAACAAACATTCTTTTAAATCTTTCGCTCCAAGACCAGCAGGTTCCAACGATTGGATATGGGAAATGGCTTTTTCGACATTCTCTGTCGATGCTTTAACTTGTTGAGCAATGGCCGGAACTTCTTCCTGAATGTATCCATTATCATCTACATAATCAACGATGCGCTTAATGAACCGCCGCTCCCTCGGTGTGACAGGAATGTCTAATAGCTGCTGGTGGATATGGTGATGAAGTGTTTCCCCATATTTACTGTAGTTTTCAATAGAGATGAGATGATGTTTTGCTCCACTTTTCCTGCGCTTCTCCCTTTGTACTCTGGAGGAAGCCAACTCCCTTGGTGATTCCCACTCTTTTAGTTCCAAAAGAGGATTTTCTAGAGATTGCTCTTGTAAAAAGTCGAGTAATTCCAGTGAAGAATACTGTAACAGGGTGATCGCTTGCTTTAACTCCTGTGTCATCGCAAGTTTGAGCGTTTGCTCTTGATACAAACCAACTGTTTGCTTCATGTTCATTCTCCCTCCGGTCTTTTGGGTGCAACCGTCCGACATCCCACCATACTTTTTGTCGGATAACGGACGCTAACACCCTATCTTGCTGTCTGTTTTAATACCTGGAACCTTTCCAACTCTTGAATGTAAGCGCCTTCTTATTGTACATGAGAATCCTGGTTTTTTAAATCGAAAAATGTTGGAAGCTATATCCTTTATCAATATACGCTCGCTTTAGGGCGGTAATGCAGGAAGTTGGGAGATTTTATGTTACAGGGGGGTTACATTTTTTAGGGTTATGCTTTAACATTGTTTTGTTAGAAGTTTCTTTGTAGACCGCTGTTGATTTCCTCGCAAGTCTTCGCTTTCCGCGGGCGGGTTGGGAGCCTCCTCGGCTTTGCCTGCGGGGTCTCCCTAACTCCGCTTCCCCCGCAGGAGTCTACGACTTGCGCTCCAATCAACAGCTGGGGCACGGTATGGATTATACTTAGGTCTCATAAGACTATTGAATATTACATAATATCTATTTTTAGGGTTTTTCGCTCGATTACCTAGACACAAGTTGTTTTAAGTATTTTACATTGTGCTAAATATAGCTTTGTAATCTATTTTTATACTTGCTTGTCGTATAATAACAAGCTATAATAGCCTATGGACATAAGATAATATGTCATTTAGCGCTCGTAGCTCAGGGGATAGAGCGGTGGTTTCCGGTACCGCGTCATGCGGGGGTTCGAATCCCTCCGAGCGCGCCACATTTACATAAAACACAATTACTCACCCAGTGTCATGCGCACTGGGTTTTTATTTTATTTCCGCTTTTTTTTAGGCTGATTTGTTATTGGTTTATTACGTTCCTTGAAAACGGACTTCAAAATGTTGAAGAAGTTTATATTTTAAGTAGAATGGATATGATTAGTACATAGAGAAAAATAGGGTTTTTTGCGATGGTTTTTATTTGACCATTATTGACCTTATATGTATGATAAAAGTACATAAAGATTTAGACTTATTACCGAATGGAACTAGGTTTGCACTGAATCTTGTAACAACTTGATATGTTACAGAATTTAATACATAAGAACCTGATCCAACCAATACCTAATTATGAGGAGGAAAAGTGAGATGAACTTAATTCCTACAGTTATTGAACAAACTAGCCGCGGTGAGCGTGCGTACGACATTTATTCTAGACTTTTAAAAGACCGTATTATTATGCTTGGTAGTGCGATTGATGACAATGTTTCCAATTCCATTGTTGCTCAATTACTATTCTTAGCTGCTGAAGACCCAGAGAAGGATATCTCGCTTTACATTAATAGCCCAGGTGGTTCTATTACAGCAGGGATGGCAATCTATGACACAATGAACTTCATTAAACCTAATGTAAGTACAATGTGTGTAGGGATGGCCGCTTCCATGGGAGCATTTCTACTTGCTGCTGGTGAAAAAGGCAAACGTTTTGCACTTCCAAGCAGTGAAGTCATGATTCACCAACCACTAGGAGGAGCACAAGGGCAAGCAACTGAAATTGAAATTGCTGCAAAACGCATCCTATTCCTACGTGATAAACTAAACACAATTCTTTCCGAACAAACAGGTCAGCCAATCGAAGTAATCGCACGCGACACAGACCGCGACAACTTCATGACAGCTGAAAGAGCCCTAGAATACGGCCTAGTAGACAAAGTAATCACCAACCAAAGCAAATAACAACCCCAAAGCCCTGACAAAAGTCAGGGCTTTTTTAAACCTAAATTACCAACCAAACCAAAATTCAAAGAACCAAAAACCCAAAATAAATACCACTCCCCGTATCCAACGACCCTCCCCCACAAACACCCCACCCTACCTATGGGGCCTGACCCCAATTACCATTTCCATCCAAAACCAAACCAACCTAAGCCCTCCTCCCACAAACTCCACCAACCAAAAAAGGGGTCTGCGCCCCGGTCTTAAGCGCTACTCCCCCTCACATAATTCAAAGTTACAACTACACCCCAACAAAAAAAGGACACCCCACGGCATCCTCACTCTTCTCTCAGCTCTCCTGCTGAACATATTTAGTTAACGCCGCAATGGCATCTTCTTCATCATGACCTTCCGCAATTAACGTAATCGTTGTACCAGAGCTAATCGCTAAACTCATGAGACCCATTATACTTTTCGCATTCACCTTTTTGCCGTCTTTTTCTAAAAATACGTCGGCAGAAAAGCGATTAGCTTCCTGAACGAATAGGGCAGCTGGGCGTGCTTGTAATCCAGTTTTCAATAGAACATCTACTTGTTTTTGTACCATTATTATTTCCTCCTCTATTTTCTATCTATTATTTATTTTTAATTAAACCTTTTCACCAGATCGCAGCTTATCAGCGATTTCATCCAGTTTACGCAGGCGATGATTGATTCCGGATTTACTAATCGTTCCACTAGAAACCATTTCCCCTAGTTCTTTTAATGTTACGTCTTGATAAGTGACGCGAAGTTCGGCAATTTCCCTTAATTTATCTGGTAGAATATGAAGTCCTACCGTTGCATCAATGAAGCGGATATTTTCAACCTGCCTTATCGCTGCTCCAATTGTTTTATTAAGATTAGCTGTTTCACAATTTACAAGGCGATTCACCGAATTCCTCATGTCTCGGACAATACGAATGTCTTCAAATTTCAGCAGAGCTTGATGAGCGCCAATAATACTTAAAAAGTCGGCAATCTTCTCCGCCTCTTTGAGATAGGTAATGAATCCTTTTTTTCGTTCCAATGTTTTACTGTTTAAGTGAAACATATTCATTAATTCACATAAAGATTCATTGTGATCATGATAGAGCGAAAATACCTCAAGATGATAGGAACTGGTTTCTGGATTATTGACAGAACCTCCAGCAAGAAAAGCACCCCTTAAATACGAACGTTTACAACATTTTTTGGAGACCAGTTCTGGTGAAATATCGCGTACAAAAGTAAAGCCATCCTTAAGGATCTTTAGTTGATCCAAAATATAGTGAGCCTGCTCTGCATAACGAACAATGTAAACATTATTTTTTTTCAAACGCATTTTCTTTCTGACTAAAAGCTCCACACGAACATCGTACAATTTCTTCGTTAAGGTATAGATTCTTCTGGCAATTGCAGCGTTTTCCGTTTGAATGTCGAGGATCAGTTTCTTGTTCGAGAAGGATAATGAACCGTTCATCCGAATAAGCGCAGCAAGCTCTGCTTTTACACAACAATCTTTAACTTCAATTGTTGTTAGCTCTTTTTTAGTTTCAGAGGCATAGGACACGATTAATCACCTCCTAGTGAATCGACATAAGATGGAGAGCGATGAAGAAATCTACATTAGGAAACTCCTCAACTTCTACCCACCGTATACATGCATCCGTTTGCATTTTTTTCTATTTTTTTGACTCAAGCATTTTATACAATAGTGCTGCTACTTTTTGAGTATCATGCCTTATATATCCGTCCTCATAGCGAATGATTTTATCATGGACAATTTCTAAGCCCAGGCTTTTGAGGGTAGGGATATCATACACAACAGGTGTCGCAGATTCTTTTTTATAGCGATCTTTTATTTCATCTGGAATGTCCTCTTCGTTCACTAAAATAGTGTCAATAAAGCTTTTTCCCAGATGATCGTTTAAAGCTCTTACATGATCACTTGCTGTATAATTCAAGGTTTCACCCGGCTGTGTCATTACGTTGCAAATATAAACCTTCCTTGCAGTCGATTGACAAACAGCTTCCCCAATTTTAGGAACAAGTAGATTAGGGAGGATGCTCGTATACAAACTGCCTGGACCTATAATAATCAAATCCGCACGATTAATTTCGTCTACTGATTCTTGTAAGGGTTCCACGTTCTCCGGTGTTAGAAAAACTCGCTTTATCCTTTTCCCATGAGAGGGAATTTTGGATTCGCCGGAAACAGCGGTGCCATCCTCAAGCTCTGCATGAAGAACAACACTCTGATTTGCAGCAGGCAAAACCTTTCCTCTGACATTCAGCACTTTGCTCATCTCACGAATTGCATGGACAAAGTCCCCGGTAATCGTTGTCATTGCAGCTAATAGAAGGTTACCAAGTGAATGCCCGGATAATCCATTTCCAGAATTAAAGCGATGCTGAAAAAGGTCCTCGATTAATGGTTCGACATCAGATAAAGCAGCTAATACATTCCGGACATCACCCGGGGGAGGAATATGCAACTCATCCCGCAATCTTCCCGAACTACCTCCATCATCTGCTACAGTCACGACAGCTGTTATGTCTACATCATAATGTTTTAATCCACGCAGCAGCACAGGTAAGCCTGTGCCACCGCCGATAATCACGACTTTTGGAGGCTTTTTGTGATTCATCAATGCTTATCCTTTCGTCTTTCAATATCTCGATGTGTAATGACCGTATCATAATCAGCCTTATAATGCTTTGCGAAGTGTTCTGCCAGTGTGACCGATCGGTGCTGACCTCCCGTACACCCGATGGCAATAACCAATTGGCTTTTTCCTTCTCGCTTATAATAAGGAAGCATAAAATTTAGTAAGTCTGTAAGCTTTTCAATAAACTTTTGCGTTTCGGACCATTTCAGTACATAGGATGACACTTCTCCATCCAATCCCGTCATTGGTCTCATATGGTCAATATAGTGTGGATTCGGGAGAAAACGCACATCAAAGACTAAATCGGCATCGATGGGAATTCCATATTTGAACCCGAAAGATAGTACATTCACCTTGAAAGTTTGTTTGGAGTGTGTTGCAAATTGTTTGAGGATCTTCTCTCTTAGCTCCCGCGGCTTTAAGTTGGATGTATCAAGAATCAGTTGAGCTCGGCCCTTTAATTCTTCCAACAACTCACGCTCGTGCTCAATCCCTTCAAGCGGCAATCCTGTTTTTGCTAAAGGATGGGACCTTCTCGTTTCTTTGTATCGAGTAACAAGAACGGAATCCTTTGCATCCAAGAACAATATCTGTGGTGTTACCCAGGATAGTTCAGAGATATCATCGAGTGCTTCAAACAAGCTATCAAAAAACTCGCGGCCACGTAAGTCCATGACAAGGGCAACCTTATTCATCTTGCTCCCGGATTCCTCCATCAGTTCTAAAAACTTTGGAAGCAGGGTAGGGGGAAGATTGTCTACACAGAAAAAGCCTAAATCCTCTAAGCTTTGAATAGCAACCGTTTTACCAGCCCCACTCATCCCAGTTATAATGACTAATTCCACTTCACTGCTCGTACCTGAACTCATGCTATTACCACTCCTTACTAATTGGGATCAAGACGGTAGGACAATAATTCAAAATCTGGTGTATACGTAAAGGTTCCGTATAGCATCCCGGTTCCCTTTATCAAATAATCTAAAATATGATAATCTCCAGGAGCCATCGGCAACTCTGAAATCGCGTCGGCCTTATGCCATTCAACCGTTCCTTCTTCAGACTCTTTCACATTTTGACCATCAAATTCGGTAGCCAAAAATGTGAACATCATCCACTCTGAAACAATTTGATCGCCTTCTTGTATTAAAAAAGTAAAAATACCTTTAAGTGTAGGATTTTTTAAATATATGCCTGTTTCTTCACGATATTCACGGACAACGGAATCTTTAACGGATTCCCCGTGTTCCATTTTACCTCCGGGTGCTACCCACCAGCCCCGTCTAGGTTTTTGCAGTAATAACACATTGTTATCACGCACTAACACACAGTTCGTAACTCTCTGCATGACGATTTGTTCACCTCAATCTCTTAGCTGACTTTCTTTTAAAAGCCTAAAAAATAAAATTAGCCAAGTGTATCATTTCTATTTTACTTTAAATAGTTACAATAAGACACTGTTAAGTTCTACAAATTACCGAACATCTTAATTCAGGATATAGGTATCGATTCCACAATTAGTATGTAAACGCTTTACATTTCTAGTATAGCATAGCAAGAACCTCATATAGAACACTCATGTAAGAAAACCTATCAATCGAATGGATCGGGAATAAGGACAAAAAAAGGACACGGGAAAAGGGTACCCGTGCCATCAAATATATTTATAAAAGGGGGTCAATTACTACTTATATAATAACCCATTATTGTTGCAGTGCTGTTACAGTGACGTTAAGGCATAGTTACGGTTTTGTTAAGAGGATATTTCTATAATTCGACAAAATAGTCCATTATTCCTAAATCCTCAACACTAGCTTTAACTATTCTCTGCTTTTTGTGTTTTTAATTCTTCAACAAGCTCTTCCACATAATGTTGGGCGCTTTGGGCGGCAATACTTCCATCGCCTGTGGCAGTAACAATTTGGCGCAATGTTTTCTCGCGAATATCTCCTGCAGCATAGATACCAGGAACTTTCGTCTCCATGCGGTCATTTGTTTCAATATAGCCCATATCATTCGTGATGCCAAGGTTCAGGAATGGTTTTGTCAATGGCAGCATTCCTACATAAATGAAGACACCATCTGTCTTGAATTCTTGCTCTTCCCCGTTCTCTGTGCTTACAAGCGTTGCACTTCCAACCTTGCCATCTGTTTCATTGATTTCTTTTACTGTATGATTCCAGATAAAATCGATCTTGTCATTATCAAAGGCACGATCTTGCAATATCTTTTGTGCGCGAAGCTCATCACGGCGATGAACAATCGTAACTTTTGAAGCAAAACGAGTCAAGTAGACTCCCTCTTCTACTGCAGAGTCTCCTCCACCAACAACAACAAGCTCTTTTCCTTTGAAAAATGCTCCATCACATACCGCACAATAAGAAACGCCTCGGCCGCTCAATTCTTTTTCACCAGGAACACCGATTTTTTTATATTCCGCTCCACTTGAAATAATGACAGAACGGGCTTTGTACGATTTACTTCCTGCATGAATGGTCTTATATTCTTTGCCGTCTACCACTTCTTTTACATCACCGTACGCATACTCCGCACCAAATTTTTTCGCATGATCAAACATTTTCGTGGAAAGTTCAGGTCCTAAAATATGATCAAAGCCAGGATAGTTTTCTACCTCTTCTGTATTGGCCATTTGCCCACCAGGCATTCCACGTTCAATCATTAACGTACTTAAGTTTGCACGTGAAGTATACACTGCCGCAGTCATTCCTGCAGGTCCTGCTCCAATAATTACTACATCATAGATTTTTTCTTCTGTCATGTTGTCCACTCCTTTAAGACTTTACGTCACTATTTAATAAAAAGTTTTCAAAAACTTCCTTCATCCTATTTTTAAGAAAGCATAATTTAAAAGCAACAATGATATTGAAAAGAGCCTTGTTAATAAGAATACATCTAAATAAAAGTATTCCCAGTTACTATCCTATATAACAGACTAGTTCTGCGTCCAACTTTTTGCTCACAACAATGATACATTAATTTAACCATTCAAAAAGCCGAAACATTTAACAACAGTTTCGGCTTTTTCCTATAGCTTGGCTATGATCTCTTCTATTTTCTGAACATATTTCCTTATTGTGCTGACGGAGACATTATATTGCTCCGATATTTCTTTTTGCGAAACCGCATAGCCATTATTTTTGCTCCAAGCATAATGGAAGGCACTTGCCCAAGCTGATGCATTGGTAAGAGTTAAGGACTCTTTTATCGCTTTCGAAAATACCACAAACCACTCTTTTACCGTTTGTTCAGTCGCATTTTGTTTCAACAGGTGGGCGATTTCAGAGCCTTTGGCAATGATTGATGAAACATCTTTTTTATTTAACAAGGTGAACATGGCAAACTCTCGTACAAACTCACTTGCATATGGCTGGTCTAACACACTTTTTACAGTCGTACTCTTGGAAAAGCGCAAATTAAATATCTTATAAAACTGATTAGCCTCTTCTAGCTCTACATCTGCATCCGTAGTTGTCTTCCAAGGTTCCGTACCAACTTTATCTGGACTAAGTTCCAGTACTTTTGCCCACGCCTGTTCTGCTACCGTAAAGTGTGACGTGTGATACGCAGCATTAGCAAGCCAGTAATAAAAGGTACTGTCTCCTTGAAAACCGTTGCGCTGTAAGGAACGCATCCATTTGAAAGCGAGATCCTGACGCCCAATCAGACCAAATGTCGCACCAAGTTTATAACGGTGCTCCACAAGGATAGGCGTAACTTTTTCCAGTCTTGCCGCAAGCACCAGCATCTCCGCTTGATTGTTTTCATAATGGTAAAATACGAGTAAATTACATAATGCATGCAAGTTTCCTGGATTTTTGTCCAATACATCCTCCAGTACATCACGTGCCTTTGCCAGATTACCTTTATAAAAATAAGCGAGAGCTAAGTTATTGTAAGCGGACCAAAAATGCGGATACTCTTCAATAATTTCTTCCAACAGAGCCAGCGCTTCATCCAATTCCCCATTTTCGAGAAGATTCCGAGCCTCCTCCTGCATGACAATCAGCTGATCCTGACCTAATACATAATCTTCCGCTTCGTCCGCATCAAGTTCCAACAAATCGAGGAGATCTTCTGTATCATCTACAAATTCACCTTCAGGATCCATCGTTAAATATTCCTCAGCGTGCTTTCTTGATTCCTGAAATAATCCTAGGTAGGCAAAATTATTTGCTATAAAATAATGACAATCATGCATGTCAGGCTCTAATTTATCTAGTATTTCCATAAATAATTCATTGGAACGCTGGTAGTCACCAAGCTCCGTCAAGACAATGGCAAGCTGACTTAAAACAGCAGCATCACTCGGCTTCATCTCTTCTGCTCGCTGCAGCCACTTTCTCGCTTTATATAGATCCCGCTTCCGATAAGCGCGGATACCCTTCTGAAAAAAATAATCCCCATTCTGCGCAAATGGGATCACCTTAGTAACTTCCTTCTTTAAATTCGGATTCTTTCCCATTATAGCCTCCATCAAAACATTCTTTACCGTTCGTAGTATAACACAGTTCCGCACACGAAGAACAGATGGGAAATAATGAAACTCAACCAACGCCAACCTAGCGTCTTTTATTAGAATAGCTTTTCAAAAAGTTAATTTTAAACATAGTGCCGCAACCTCTTCTTACTCCTACATTTCGTTTGTCTCTTAAACAAACGTTTGTTTGAAATTTTCTATGTCTCTATAACTCTTCGTGACAGAAACCTTCCTACCCTCCCTTTTTGCGACAAATAGAAACAATCGGCCTGAAAATCTATTAGGATAGTTTTTTATAAAGTTGATTTTTTTTCTAACCTCTTCAAGCCATGTGGCGCTTATATTTTGCTTTGCGTTTAATCAAACGTTTGATTGAAAATTCCTATGTTAAAAGAATGCTTGTAAGTAGGCATTTTATACACCGCTGCTGATTTCCGCAAAAGACTTCGCTTTCCGCGGGGCGGTGCTGGAGCCTCCTCGGCCATGCCTGCGGGGTCTCCAGCCTGCCGCTACCTCCCGCAGGAGTCTACGTCTTTTGCTCCAATCAGCAGCTAGAGAAGCTCTAATAACCAACTCTCATCTTTAACAGATCCTTCATTTTTAATAAAATAAGAAAAGTGTCTCTCTAGAACGATCACTCCACTAGAAAAACACTTTTCTTCTATTCCTTGCCTTGCTTTGTATGTCTTTCCTCTAACACCGCAAGCACGTCTGCCATCGTAACATTCTGTTCACGTAGCAGAACCATCGTATGGAAAAGTAGATCGGCGACCTCCCATGTTAGCTCTTCTTTGTCACGATTTTTGGCAGCAATGATTACTTCGGAAGCTTCTTCCCCAACCTTTTTCAGTATTTTGTCTACACCCTTTTCAAATAGGTAGGTGGTGTAAGAGCCTTCTGGCATTTCTTTCTGTCGTGTTTGAATTAGTGTTTCTAACGTGGCGAGTATGGAAAGAGGAGAGCTGCTTTTGTCTCCCTCAAGGATCACCTCATGGAAACAGGAATCTTTTCCTTTATGACATGCGGGTCCAGAAGGCGTAACCAGCAATAGCACAGCATCCTGATCGCAGTCATAACGCATTTCGACCACTCTCTGGGTATTTCCGCTTGTTGCACCTTTATGCCATAGCTCCCCACGCGAGCGACTCCAAAACCAGGTTTCACGCGTTTCTACTGTTTTTAGCAGCGATTCTTCATTCATATAGGCAAGCGTTAAAACTTTCTTACTCTCATTATCCTGAACAATACAAGGTACAAGTCCTTTTTCGTCAAAACGAATCGTTGCAATTAGTGCTTCTTTCTTCATCGAACAAGGACCCCCTTTTCTTTTAAAAATGCTTTTACTTCGCTCACAGACGTTTCTTTATAATGAAAGATGGACGCGGCAAGTGCAGCATCTGCCATTCCTTCTTCAAAGGCAGCCAAAAAATGAGAGGCCTCGCCGGCTCCACCAGAAGCGATAACCGGAACGCTCACGTTTGAGCTTACTGCTTTGGTTAGCGCCAGATTGAAGCCTTTTTTCTCCCCATCGCTGTCCATGCTTGTGAGCAAAATCTCCCCTGCTCCAAGACGAACCGCTTCTTTGGCCCATGCAACAACTTCCCATTCCGTTTCCCGGCGTCCACCATGAGTGTACACGCGCCAGCTTCCAAGCGTTTCATCGTATTTTGCATCAATCGCCACCACAATACATTGCGAGCCAAAATAATCTGCCCCTGATTTGATTAGTTCACGATTTAATAAGGCAGCTGTATTTAACGAAACTTTATCTGCACCTGCACGAAGCAATCGCTTCATGTCTTCAATTGTATTGATTCCGCCTCCAACGGTAAAGGGAATCGCCAGTTTACCTGCGACCTGTTCTACCACTTCCACCATTGTCTCGCGGCCTTCATGGGAAGCAGATATATCAAGAAATACTAGCTCATCTGCCCCTTCCTGATCGTAAAATGCCGCCAGTTCCACTGGATCACCAGCATCTCTTAGTTCAACAAATTGTATCCCCTTTACCACACGACCCTCTTTGACATCTAAGCATGGGATAATCCTCTTGGTTAGCATCGTTATTTCACCTCATTTAAGGCACGTGCAAGGGATATTTTATTTGTATAGATTGCTTTGCCGACAATGGCACCTGATACTCCACTGTTTGTATACTTTCGAAGTGTTTCAAGGTCCTCCATTGAGCTCACTCCGCCAGATGCAATGACAGAAGCACCAGTTTCACTAGCCAATTCCACTGTTGCCTCCACATTTGGGCCAGATAGCATGCCATCTGTTGCAATGTCTGTAAAGATAAAGGTTTTTGCTCCTGCATCTGCAAGCTCGCGTCCTAAAACGGTCGCTTTTATCGTGGACGTCTCAACCCAGCCTTCTGTTGCGACATACCCATCCTTCGCATCCAATCCGATGGCAATTTTCTCGCCATATTGCGCTAACATTCTGCGTACAAAATCAGGATCCTGAATTGCAGCACTGCCCAAAATAACCCTGTCCACACCCTGGGAAAGATAAAATTCTACATCTTGTTCATTACGAATTCCGCCGCCTATTTGCACTTTCACAGGAAGTTCATGCGCAACCTGAAGTACATACACACTATTAACAGGAGTACCTGCCTTTGCACCGTCCAAGTCCACCATATGAATCCATTCTGCACCCTGATCTGCAAAACTTTTTGCCATCTCAAACGGGGAATCACCGTATACTGTTTCCTTCGTATAATCGCCTTGCAACAACCGGACACATTTTCCGCCACGCATATCGATTGCTGGATATATTGTAAAACTCATCCTATCTCTCTCCCTTTTCTACCAAGCTGACAAAGTTCTTTAATATCGCTAACCCTGCCGCACTGCTTTTTTCGGGGTGAAACTGCGTCCCAAAGACATTCTCTTTTCCGACCACAGCCGGTACAATTACATCATAGAGGCTGCTTGCCAACAGCTCTTTTTCCGAAAAGGAAGAAACATAATAGGAATGCACAAAATAAACATAATCCTCAACTAACCCTTTTAAAAGAGGAGAGTCTTTGGTAAATCTGAGCTTATTCCATCCCATATGCGGCACCTTATAGCTTTCTTCATCCGCCGTAGTACCGCGAAAACGAACCACTTTGCCCTCAAGTAATCCTAATCCTTCTGTTTGCCCGTTTTCCTCACTATTTTCATACAATAGCTGCATTCCAAGACATATTCCAAGTAAAGGCTTTCCGCTTTTTACTTCCTCTTTTATAAAAGCATCCAATCCTGTTTCTTGCAAAATAGCCATGGCATCTCGGAAGGATCCGACTCCTGGAAGAATTAATCCATCTGCTTGTGCCAGTACTTCACGGCTATTCGAAATAGTATAACCGACTCCCATGCGCTCAAGCGCCTTGCTCACACTATACAAATTGCCCATCCCATAATCAATGATGCCTATCATCCTATAACATTCCTTTCGTTGATGGCACTCCTTTTACACGAGGATCAATGGTCGTCGCTTCGTCTAAGGCCCTGCCAAGCGCTTTGAAAATAGCTTCTATTATATGGTGGGTGTTGCTTCCGTAATGAACAATCACATGTAGGTTCATTCGAGCTTCCAGTGCTAGCTTCCATAAAAACTCGTGTACTAGTTCTGTATCAAAGGTGCCTACTTTTTGGCTTGGAAACTCCGCTCTAATTTCCAGATGCGGCCGATTGCTTAAATCCACAACCACTTGTGCAAGCGCCTCATCCATTGGCACAAAAGCATTTCCATAGCGTTTTATCCCCATCTTATCCCCAAGTGCTTCTTTGAGCGCCATTCCGAGGCAAATCCCGATATCCTCTGTTGTGTGGTGATCATCGATATCCACATCACCTTTTGCTTCTAGATTAAGATTGAACTGTCCATGCTTTGTGAAGAGATCGAGCATATGAGTCATAAAAGGCACCGGTGTATCAAGCTTTGCCGCTCCTTCACCATCAATTGTGAACCCTAATTTTATTTGTGTTTCATTGGTATTTCTATCAATATTCGCTGTTCTTGTCATCGGAATCTTTCTCCTTTTTAAATCTGGCTTCTACCGCTCGTGCATGTGCCTCAAGTCCTTCAAGACGGGCAAAGGCGGCAATCTTATCCACATTATCCTTCAATGCCTGTTGACTGTACATAATAATACTCGACTTTTTCACAAATTCATCCACAGATAATCCGCTCGAGAAACGCGCAGTGCCATTTGTGGGTAACACATGGTTCGGGCCTGCAAAATAATCCCCAACCGGTTCTGAACTATACTTTCCTAAAAAGATTGCCCCTGCATGCTTAATAAAAGGTAAAAGATTCATCGGTTCCTTTGTCATCACTTCCAGGTGTTCAGGTGCTAGCTCGTTAACGGCTTGAATCGCTTCAGCCATAGAATCTGCCACATAAACTGCGCCAAACTCTTCGATCGCAACCCGTGCAATTCCTTCTCGTGGCAAGGAGATAAGCTGCTTTTCTACTTCTATTACCACACGCTCAGCAAGCTCCTTGCATGTTGTGACCAAAACACAGGAAGCTCGTTCATCATGCTCTGCTTGTGATAAAAGATCTGCTGCCACTTCATGAGCGACTGCAGATTCATCGGCCAGCACCACAATTTCACTAGGTCCTGCGATACTATCAATATCCACAAGTCCATATACTTCTTTTTTCGCAAGCGCGACAAAGATGTTACCTGGGCCCACAATTTTATCCACAGGCTGAATTGTTTCCGTTCCAAAGGCAAGTGCCGCCACTGCCTGTGCACCGCCGACTTTATAGATTTCTTCTACCCCAAGTAAATCTGCCGCAACAAGAACGCCAGCAGGTAAGGTACCGTCCTTTGCGCATGGAGACACCATGGCAATGCGCTCCACTCCTGCCACCTGTGCAGGTATCACGTTCATCAAGACTGAGGAAGGGTAGGCCGCTTTTCCACCTGGAACATAGACACCAACTGCATCAAGTGCTGTTACCTTTTGACCAAGAATTGTGCCATCCGCTTTTGTGGATAACCACGATTGCTTTACTTGTTTTTCATGATAATCTCGAATGTTTTCTGCCGCTTCTTGGATAACCGACATCAGCGACGCAGGGAAATCCTCATATGCTTTGATAATCTCTTCTTTTGTCACACGTAAGCTTGTGAGCTTGGCACCGTCCCACTTTTCTGTATAGCGGAAAAGCGCTTGGTCTCCTTCTGCCTCTACGGCTGAAAGTATTTCTAGCACTGCTTTTCTCTGGCTTTCTGTGCCCTGGTCGAGGGAGCGCCGCAAGGAAACAGTGTTCTCCAACTTTTTGATTTTCATTGCTTAACCCTCCTCCACAACAGCTGCTAATCTATCCACAAGCTCATCTATTTGCTTGTCCTTTAGACGGTAACTTACTGGATTAACGATTAAACGGGACGTGATATCCACAATACGCTCAAATTCTACTAATCCATTTTCCTTTAACGTTCTCCCTGTGGATACAATATCCACAATTCGATCAGACAAGCCGATTAATGGCGCGAGTTCAATAGATCCATTTAATTTAACCATCTCCACCTGCTTGCCTTGTTCACGAAAATAGCGAGAAGCAATTCCTGGATACTTTGTTGCGATCTTCGGAGAAACATCCTTCATTTCAGACCCCGGTAGACCCGCAACCGCCAAATAACAGTGACTTATTTTCAAATCTAGTACTTCATACACATCCCGCTCTTCTTCGAGCATAACATCCTTACCAGCAATCCCGACGTCTGCCACCCCATGCTCAACATAAGTTGTCACATCCATCGGTTTTGCTAAAATAAACCGCATATTTTCTGTAGGCACATCAATAATTAGCTTTCTTGAATCATCCAAATCTGGTGGAATATCATAGCCTGCTTTTACTAATAAAGCTGCCGCCTCCTCGAAAATTCTTCCTTTAGGCATCGCAATCGTTAACACACTCATGACTCATTCTCCTTTCTAGCTTTTCCTAGAAAAAAAGTTACCTCATGAAATGAACTTGTACAGGCATCAAGGTTTTCCACCCCGCTGATGTCTTGTAGCACCACTCTTTTTCCATCTTTTCTTTTTAAGCCTGCAAACCTGATCGCTTCTTCTCTTCGCTCTTGACTGAAAAGCACGCCATGAATGGAGACAGCTGTTTTTTTACTATCCTTCGCTTCTAACAATCGATCAAGATGGATCCCAAATCCTGTAGCAGACTTATCCCGGTCAAACTTTTGGAACAACTGATCATAGCGCCCGCCATTGCCAATTGGAAAGCCAATATTACCTGCATATGCCTCAAACACAATTCCCGTATAATAGCTCATATGACTAACAATATTCAAATCTAATTTCACATTATCCTGCACGCCATAAGCCTCAAGCATTGTCCAAAGCTGCTTAAGCTCTTCAATTGCCTTTCTCCCTGCTTCTCCTTCCACAAGCTCTGTCGCTAGCCCAATCTTGGAAGAATCTCCACGCAGATCTAATAAAGATAATAGTCGTTTTTTATCGATGGAGGATAAAGATAAGCTTTTCACATGCTCCCGATATCCCACATAATTTTTTTCATAAAGATATCTTCTTAGCGTTCCTGCACGTTCCTCATTTCCCACAATATCTAGAAAAAGCTCCTGAAGAAAGCCAACATGCCCAATCGCTATCGTAAAGGTCGTTACACCTACTTGCTTTAAAAGGGAGATCATAAGCGCAATCATTTCAGCATCTGCACTTGTCGAACGGTCGCCGATGCATTCTACCCCAATTTGCTCAAACTCTGCTGGTCGCCCTAACTCATTTTGCTGTGCGCGAAAAACATTGGCAGAATAGGCAAGACGCAGCGGATAGCCGTCATTCACTAATTGTGAAGCTGCCACCCTCGCAATCGGTGCCGTCATGTCCGGTCGCAACACAAGCGTATGTCCTTGTTGGTCAAGTAGCTTAAAAAGCTGCTGATCCAAAATGGCCGACGCTTCACCAACAGTTTCATAGTACTCCAAGGTGGGAGTCTCCATAAACTGATATCCCCATTGGTTAATTTCCGTTGTCATCGTATTTTTCACTTGTTTTTTTACTTCATATAAAGAAGGAAGCGTATCCCGCATTCCCAATGGCTTTTCAAACATAAACAGTTTTGACATCTAGAAACCCGCCTTTTTATATAGAAAATTGTACAATATATTCTAAATCCTTTAGTTCGCTAATATGGTAACATGTTAACAAATAGGAGTTGGATGGTCAAGTGTAAGGATGTTTTTCATGATCTATTATGTTTAAAATAAAATAAATCACTCCGGCTCGGAGGGACAACGAATTTACATACATCATTCCCCCTCAACCTTGCTTTTCATGTACTTTCTTCGAGCTTTTACATACATCATTCTTCCTCAACCTTACTTTTCATGTACTTTTCCGCTTTGTCTTGAGATAGATTTCTTTATCATCTTTCCATTCCTCAGAATTCACAGCAGTGTTTGACGAAGCCTGATGGATGTTAGAAAGTTTTAAACAAAAAAAAGACTGCAGACAACCGCAATTTTCATTGAGTTTGTCTACAGTCTCTGACACTAATCTATTAATATTCAGACTGTTAAAGCTTCATTCTTTCTGCCATTTCTTCGGCTGTATAAATCACACGCATCGGATTCCCGCCGACAAACACGCCTGGCGGTACGTCTTTATGTACAAGCGTACCAGCTGAAACAATGGCGCCATCGCCAATGCTAATTCCGGGAAGAATCGTTGTATTGGCACCAATCATTACTTCGCTGCCAATTTCCACTTCACCGAGCCGATATTCCTTCACTAAGTATTCATGTGCAAGAATTGTGGTGTTGTACCCGATCACGGTATTGCGTCCAACGCTTATTTTTTCAGGAAACATTACATCTAACATGACCATAAGTGCAAAAGAGGTTTGATTCCCCACTTTCATTCGCAAAAACGTTCGATATAACCAATTTTTCATCCCTAAAAACGGAGTGTATCTCGCAATCTGAATTACTGCGAAATTTTTCACGACTTTTAAAAATGGGACCGTTTTGTACACATGCCAAAGGGAATTTGCGCCTTCCACCGGAAAACGAGTCGTTCTTCTACTCACCCTTTGTCACCCCAACCAGTGGGAGTATGTCCTCCATATGAGTAAGCACGTAGTCTGGCTCGAATTGCTGAAGAAATTCTACCCCTTTAAGAGTCCAGCTAACCGCCGCTGTCTTTGTACCAGCATTTTTGCCAGAAAGAATATCATGATAGTTGTCTCCCACCATAATTGCTTCCTCTGGTGAAGAGCCAAGCTGTTGAAGGGCAAGTTGAACTGGTTCCGGATCCGGCTTCGCGTTTGTTACATCATCCAAACAAACTACAACATCAAAAAATTTATCTAACCCTGTTAACTTTAATCCCATAATAACGGTTTGACGCATTTTTGTTGTGACAATTCCAAGCTTTAATCCTTTTTCGTGAAGAAGTTGTATTGTATCGTATACTCCTTCAAATTCTGTTACCAATTCATCATGCTTTGACATATTAAAGGTACGATAATGGGTGATCATTTCTTCCACGCGATCTTTATCCATTTTTACAAAAGTATCGTAAAGTGGCGGGCCGAGAAATGTTAACACATCGTCCCGTTGATACTGGTTAGGATAAAAGTGATCTAACGTATGCAGAAACGATTCAATAATCAAATCGTTGGTATCTATCAGTGTTCCATCTAAATCAAATAATAACGTGTTAATGCTCATAGGATGCTTCCTTTCTTTTTGAAACGTCGATTCGTTTCCAGATAAATGCAACGGTAATCGTCAAGACAATTGCCGTGATAATTCGAATTACAAGCAGCGGCCATACTGGAATCCCTAATGGAATAAAAATCAAGGTATCCTCAATGACTGCATGACAGGATACTAAAAAGATAAACGCCAAGGTGATATCCTTTTTACTAACATTATCCTCTTTTACCGCCTGAATCATCACACCCGCTCCATATGCAAGTCCAATCAATAACCCAGCGGCCATCGTAGTTGAAGTGTTTTCCTTCATTCCCATTGCCCTTGTAAAAGGACTCATCCATCTTGAAAAGACTGCTAACCAGCCAAGCTCTTTCATGAACTGCACCGCCGCCATTAGGGGAATTACAATAAGTGCAAGTTGTAAAATTCCCATCACGCCGCGCTGGACCGCCTCAAGAATAATGGGGAAGAACCCGACCACTGCTTCTTCCTGTTGTGCAACAAACCCGTATTGCGCGATTTCCTGCCCACCATTCCACATAAGATTTATGACAATACCAGAGATAAAGGCAAGGCCCAAGCGAATGAGCAGGATCACCCATATTTTCAATCCCACCTTGGCAGCAACCGTCGATTCTACCAACAGATTATGGGAAAAAGAGAGCATCATAGCTAGGATAAATACTTCTTTTACCGTTAAATCAAGGGTAAGGATGGCTCCGATTCCTGCGTATAAATTCAAAAAGTTCCCAATAACAAGGGGAATTGCTGCTTCTCCAGAAAGGCCGAAGATCCCCATTAATGGAGCGATCGCATTGATAATATACTGTAAAATGGGGGTATGTTGCAGAATTCCTACAATAAGTGTGACAGGAAAAATCACTTTTCCCAGTGTCCATGTAGTCATTAGCCCCACCATTAAGCCTCGTTTTAGTGTTTGTAGCAAGGCGCTCCTCTCCCCTCTCGTTATGCCTTTCCATTTCTGTTGGAGGCCTTTTGTTTGTTGGTTTTGTTAAATTTCGGCGTTTTAAATACGTTTCTATTTTGAGTTTCCTGTAAACAACGCTTTTGATAGATAATGGTTACTCCTGAACTACGAGATCACTCAGAAGATTAGTTTTATTTTCGGGGTTTCGCTTAAACACCGCTGATGATTTCCACGAATGGCTTCGCGTCCGCGGGGCGCCTGGGAAGCCTCCTCGGCTACGCCTGTGGGGTCTTCCCTATGCGCTATCTCCCGCTGGAGTCTCCGCCTTTCGTTCCAACCATCAGCTAGGGACGTTTTTGAATTTAAAAAACATATACCAGGAATATATGACTTACTCTTCATTTAGTATTAGACAAACGGTGCTTATTCTAATTTCCGCATCCTCATAGCGCCTACTCATTACTAAGGCATTATCAGCTTTATGAAGAGGTGTCCAGGTAACGTTTGTTTGCATGTCCTGTCATTCTTCGTGCCACAATTAGAGCAACTGCTAGGATAACGAGGACGATGGAGATTACCTGTGCAATACGCAAGGTTTCTGTCAGCATTAGGCTATCAGTTCGCAAGCCCTCTACAAAAAAGCGGCCGACGGAATACCAGATAACATAGCTTAGGAACAGTTCGCCTCTGCGTAGGTTCACGCGGCGAAGTAGTAATAGCAGGCCAAAGCCGACAATGTTCCAAATAGATTCATAAAGGAAGGTTGGGTGATAATAGGTTCCATCTATGTACATCTGATCTATAATAAACTGAGGCAAATGAAGTCCTTCGAGAAACTCTCTTGTAACCGGGCCGCCATGGGCCTCTTGGTTCATGAAATTTCCCCAGCGTCCAATCGCTTGACCTAGTATAATACTTGGCGCCCCTATATCTGCTAGCTTCCAAAACGAGATACCTCTAACTTTCGCAAACACCACACCTGTAGCGATTGCTCCAATCAAACCACCATGAATGGCGAGTCCACCTTCCCAGATTTTTAAGATATCACCTGGGTTATCCGCATAGTGATCCCACTGAAATGCTACATAATAAAGTCTTGCACAAAGAATCGCAATTGGTACTGCGAATAAAACTAAATCAACGAACACATCTTTATTTAAGCCCCGTCGCTCTGATTCTCTCATGGCAATCCACAGACCAAGTAATGCTCCTGTCCCAATGATTGCACCATACCAGTAAATCGTGATCGGCCACGTTATTAACGTTGGATCTAACGGCTGAATGTTTCCTATCAACATGTTTTCCTCACTCCTGCATCTTTAAATGTCTTCATTTTCTCCTTCATCGATGACACCAGTCAATCGACTTGAAAACTGTTCAGCCGCATTCATTCCCATTTTTTTCAGACGGAAGTTCATCGCTGCCACCTCAATAATTACCGCCAAGTTTCGTCCAGGACGAACAGGTACGATTAATTTTGTTACTTCGGTATCAATTATTTTCATTTTCTCTTCTTCTAATCCTAGACGGTCGTATTGCTTGTTTTTATCCCAAAGCTCCAAATTAATCACCAGCGTAATCCGTTTATAGCTGCGAACGGCACCTGCACCAAATAGGGTCATCACATTAATGATTCCAAGACCGCGAATCTCCAGAAGATGCTCAATCAACTCAGGCGAATTCCCGATAAGCGTATCTGTATCCTCCTGACGGATTTCCACGCAATCATCCGCTACCAGACGATGACCTCTCTTCACCAGTTCAAGCGCCGTCTCACTTTTCCCCACGCCACTTTTACCGGTAATCAACACTCCCACTCCATAAATATCCACAAGAACCCCATGAACCGCTGTTGTCGGTGCAAGCTTGCCTTCCAAATAGTTAGTCAAATGACTCGAAAGCCTTGTAGTCTTCAGTGTTGAGCGTATCAGAGGCACACTTTCCCGCTCAGCTGCTTCCACCAATTCCTTCGGCACTTCCATATCACGGGATATAATTATGCCAGGAGTAACATCTGTACAAAGCTTATCCATCCGTTCCTTGATCTCTGCAGGAGTCAAACGCTCCAGAAAAGAAAGCTCCGTTTTTCCAAGAAGCTGGATTCTTTCCGCAGGATAATATGTAAAATAACCCGCAATCTCAATCCCCGGGCGCGATATATCACTAGTAGCGATTGGTCGGTTAATACCTTCCTCGCCAGCAATTAATTCAAAATTAAACTTCTCAATAAGATCCTTCGTCCGAACCTTTGGCACACACAAAACCTCCTCAAAATAATAAAAAAACAACCTCTCCCCATTCTAGCACTTTTCCCCCACATTATTAAGCACGAAGAAAACTTATGCATGGAGGAGGGAAGAGGGTCTGGCCCCTTTTTCTAGTTTATTCTAAAATTGAGTGAAAATCCCTTTTGGGGTCTGACCCCTTTTTCCATTATCATCCAAACACTCTCAACATTAAAAGAGGGTCGTCCTTTTTAAGAGTTATTGTGATTTTAGGAGTACTTGTGAATATAAATGTTATGAATGACTAGAGGTAGTCCATTATGAAACTTTATTGGTTGATTTACGTATTACTTACTAGCTTACTAGTCGAAGGGGGAGAGTTGAATGGGTTACCTTTACTATCTGACACTCGTTTTATATGCAGTTGCAATTGGATTTATAGGTTTTTGTTTATTCAGTCTGTTTGTAAGGGCAGACAAGAAGAAAGCTTTTATAAGCTTAATTATCGGACTCGTGCTCTTCGTGGCGGCAATGTCGTTGAGTAAGGTACCAAGAGAGGCGTCTGTTCTTGTAGGAGACGTCCAGATATCAACTGACAACAAGGAATACTTTTGCACAATCATAGAAGAAGACGCTGAAACTGAATATGTTTATATTTATGAGGACAAGGATGCTGCAGAGAATTTTTGTTCCCAATTTGAGGTAGGCAAGGAGTATAATCTCCAATACTCTTTGGAAAATAATAGGTATGTAATAACTAAAGTAAATCCTTAAATCTGTAGATAAAATAAAACGCAGAAGTTAGAGAACTTCTGCGTTTTATTGTGTATGGTTATTTTTTATTCTATTTTTACTGTTTATTTACTTTTCCTACTTCAAAACAGTATTCGTCTGGAGTGCCCTAGATTTACATCAACGCTTCTTCCTCTCCTGCAACGGTTCCACAATCGCCTTTTGAATCAGCAGATTTAAGATTGCTATTACAATGGCTGCTAAAATTGCAGTTCCAAAGCCATCGATGTTAAAAGCATCCCCCATTAGAGTTGCGGTTAACATCAGTGTGATGGCATTGATGACAAACAAAAATAATCCTAGCGATAGTACAGTAACCGGCAATGTTAACAGAACAAGAATCGGTTTTACAATAACATTAAGCACCGCCAGTATAATACTTGCAATAATTGCAGCCCCAACACCACTAAGCTCAAAAGAGTCGAAGTAGCCAGCTACTACTATTAGTACAAGGGCATTCACTAATATACTTGCGGCCCATTTCATGATAGTAATTCGGTTTCTTCATTTGGAATGAGGAAGACTAGAACGAAATAAGTAATAATAAGCGGCATGAAACCGGTTGGGAACAACAAGATAACGAAAATTACACGTAATAACGTCGAGTCTATTCCCATATATTTTGCAAGTCCGCCTAGGACACCTGCAAGCTTTCTATCAGTTTTTGAACGAATTAGTTTTTTCATATTATTTCACCTCATAAGGTTTGATTAAAATAGATCCTGTCGTTGTTTCCGCTAGAATGTGAGTAAGCGGCGCTCCTTCTTTTGTGGCTTTAAAATGGAGTGATTTTTGAACCACTTCACTTTTTTCTTCCACGATGTCCATCCCAGGCAGTTCACAAGTAAAGCTTCCTAGATTTGTTTTCAACTCTCCTTCTATCGAGTTGGTAGTTGGGAGATACAAATCGACACTTCCTGTTTTTGTTTTAGCCATAATGGAACGAACCGCATTACCAGTTAATTCTCCAATAACATTCCCATTAAAGCTTTGGATATCCAGTTTTTCAATATCACCTTTTACTGTTACCATCCCATTAATCGTTTCTGCTTCAAGCTCCTTGCTGTTGCAGTCAAGCAGCTTAATGTGGCCATTTGCCGTTTCCACTTCCAGATCACTGCTTGAAGTATTTTGCAGGGTAATGGAACCATTGGCGGATTTAAGCTTCATTGATGTTACATGTAGACTTTCCCCTTCAATGCGCCCGTTAAACATACGAACATGGAGCTTATCGTACTCTGATTCCGGAATAAACACGGTCGCGTTGACTTTTATATGTTTCTTTTGAACAGAAAACCGAAGCTTCCCTGCATCAATGGAGAACAACACTTCGTTTAAAAACGCTTTTCTTGCTTCATCCTGGGAATTTACTTCATAAACCTTAGCCTCACACTCAATTTTTACATCGTTTTCTTTCCAAGGAACAATCTTAACGTTTCCATTCGCAACATCCAAGTCAAGATCCTTCATGTACACATCAGATTGCTGGAATATATGATTGATGCTTGTGGATGGTCCAAAGTTAAAATCTAGATCAAGATCTTTAATTTTTTGAAGGGCACTTCCTACAAAATCCATGATGTTATTTTTAAAAGAGGAAGCCTGCTGGCTATAGGACGATTCCTTTTTCGTTTTTTCTTCCTTTTGATTACCGGATTTAGAAAATACCTGTGTCGACAAAGCGGTAAAAATATTCTCTTCTGCCTCTTCGGTTACTTTGGCGTTTTTTGTTAACTCTGAAACAATCTCGTCGCTCTTCTGTTGTTTTTCCTGATTATTCTTTTCTAAACTTTCCAATAGTATAATTGCTTCCTCCGCTGTCAACTTTCCTTCTTCAACAAGCTTTAAAATTCTTTTACGCTCTTCCATCCTTTTTCCTCCTTATTTAAACAATAAAATTTATGATTCTCTTAATAATTGAATTCCTCTAACAATATTCCAAATAATTGTACCTATGACTAGAATAGCACCTACAATAATGCAAGTAATAAGCCATGGGAGCGGTGCATTTGTCAACGTTACCCCAACGACAAATAACGGTACTACGATAACAGGCAAAAGATGTGATAAAAACGCAGCAGCTGCATGCCCTTTTACCTCTTTCTCGTCGACAATAAAATAGACTACAAGAGGCAGCAAAAACGGCGTCAGAAACAAACTAAAATAACACAATGCTGCTATCAGCTTATTATTCATTCCCATATCCAACCCACCCTTTCATGATGCACATTCTTCACGGTTGATAACCTACCTATACTACGCATACCCTAGCCCAAAAGTTTCACAAATTTCAACTATCTATTTAATCTATCTCTATTGTTGCATAAAAATTTACTTTTGGGGTCAGACCCCAGCAGGAATTCTTCGATCCATGTCGTAGGGCTTGAGGCGTATGTGTTGTAAACGGGGGGGATTTTTTGGGGGAAGAGAGGTGACGTGGTATAATAAGGGTGAATGTGCAGGAAGGAGGGTGCAAGATGCTTGATTTTGTAATGGATCACTTACTTACTATCATTATTGTGTTGGTTGTATTATTTGTAGTGATTCCTTTTTTAAAAAGTATACTTTCGAAGCTTGTTATTATAGGTCTGGTGTTGGTAGGGTTGGTTTATTTTGGCGTATTGGGACCTGACTTCACGGAGTCTTCCTCCAACTTTGTTGAAAATACAATTCAACCTGTCGTAACAGACGAAATAAATAAGGCGGATTTTGACTATGACGAAACTACGAAAGAATATATAATTCAAAGTGCTTCCTTTCACCTAAAAGGAAAGCTGAATGAAAATACTGGTGAGATCCGTTTCAAAGATAAAACTTATGAAATGGACGTTCGTTTTTTAAAGGATATTATTGACCGGAAGATTGAAGAAGAACAGGCTAAACAAGAAGGTTAATCTTGTAAACAGATAAAGAAGGGCAGGAAGCTATATGCACTACATATAGCTTCCTGCCCTTTATTTTATTTCTATCCTTTATTGCTTGTTTCCATTTCTCGAACCTTTTGTTCCATTCGATCACGATCGCGCAGTAGAACTGGACGTAAATATTGTCCTGTATAAGATTCCTTGATTTCAATTATTTCTTCAGGTGAGCCAGTGGCAATAATGGAACCGCCCTTATCTCCACCCTCTGGACCAAGATCAATCATATAGTCCACTGTTTTAATTACATCCAAGTTATGCTCAATCACAAGGACGGTATCGCCGTTCTCCACGAGGCGTTGCAACACCTTAAGAAGTCGTGCAATATCATCTACATGGAGACCGGTTGTCGGCTCGTCTAGAATATAAAGCGAACGTCCTGTGGAGCGTCGATGTAACTCTGAAGCCAACTTCACACGTTGCGCTTCTCCACCAGAAAGGGTCGTGGCAGGCTGACCTAATGTGATGTATCCTAATCCAACATCGAAAACCGTTTGTAGCTTTCTTTTAATTTTAGGGATATTTTCAAAAAAGTTCACGGCATCTTCTACCGTCATTCCCAATATATCGCTAATGTTCTTCCCTTTATATTGGACTTCTAATGTTTCACGGTTATAGCGTTTTCCATGACACACTTCACATGGGACATAAACATCGGGAAGAAAATGCATTTCAATTTTAATAATCCCGTCTCCACGACATGCCTCACAACGTCCACCTTTAACATTAAAGCTAAAGCGTCCCTTTTTGTAACCACGAACCTTTGCTTCATTGGTAGTTGCGAAAACATCGCGAATATCATCAAACACACCTGTATAGGTAGCAGGATTAGATCTTGGCGTTCTTCCAATCGGAGACTGGTCAATATCTATAACCTTATCCAAGTGTTCGATGCCCTTGATTTCCTTATGTTCACCAGGCTTCGTTTTTGCGTTATGCAAACGTTGGGCAAGTGCCTTGTGCAAGATGTCATTAATTAATGTACTTTTACCAGATCCAGAAACCCCTGTTACTGCAACAAAACAACCAAGCGGTATTTTTACTGAAACATTACTTAGGTTGTTTTCCTTGGCTCCGATTATTTCAATAAAACGGTCCTTTACTACTTTTCTTTCCGCTGGCAGTGGAATGAATTTTTTTCCTAGCAAATACTGACCGGTAAGGGATTCAGCGTCATTCATCACTTCCTCAGGAGTACCTGCCGAAACAATGTTTCCACCATGCACGCCTGCACCAGGACCAATATCAATGAGGTAGTCCGCTGCCATCATGGTATCTTCGTCATGCTCGACGACAATAAGCGTATTCCCAATATCTCTCATGTTCTTGAGCGTTTGAATAAGGCGGTCATTGTCCCGCTGATGCAGACCAATCGACGGTTCATCAAGGATATAGAGCACCCCTGTTAGACGAGAGCCTATTTGCGTTGCAAGTCGAATACGCTGTGCTTCTCCTCCTGATAAAGTTCCGGCTGCACGGCTCAGGGTGAGATAATCAAGTCCGACATTGTTTAGGAAGCCTAATCGTTCCATAATTTCGCGAACAATCATTTGTGCAATCTGTCTTTCTTTTACCGTCAAATCAAGGTTGTCGATGAAATCCATTGCCTCGATAATGGAAAAGTTCGTTACATTTCCTATATGATGTTTATTTATAAGCACAGATAAGCTTTCGAGCTTTAATCGATTTCCTTTACATGCGGGACACGGCTGCTGCGCCATGTATTTTTCCATCTGCTCTCGTATATAATCAGAGCTTGTTTCTTTGTAGCGGCGTTCGACATTTCGAATAACACCTTCAAAAAGGATATAGCTTTCGCGAACCTGACCAAAATCATTTTCGTAGCGGAAGTAAATCTCTTCTTTTCCGCTCCCGTATAGCACTTTATTCAGTAGATGTTCTGGGATGTCACTTACAGGAACATCCATGTCAATTCCAAAGTGATTGCATACGGCCTGAAGCATCTGTGGATAGTATTGGGAACTGGTTGGTTCCCAAGGAGCAAGTGCATGCTGCTTCAAGGACAGGCGCTTGTTCGGCAACACCAAATCGATGTCCACTTCAAGCTTTGTTCCAAGGCCATCACATTTTTGACATGCACCATATGGACTGTTAAAAGAGAACATCCTAGGCTCGAGCTCTTCGATCGAAAAACCACATTGTGGGCATGCATGGTGCTCGCTGAATAATAGTTCCTCTGCTCCTACAACGTCCACAATTACCTTGCCATCACCCAGGCGTAATGCTGATTCAAGGGAATCGGACAGGCGAGTGGCGACACCGTCTTTAACAACAATACGATCGATTACCACTTCAATGGAGTGCTTTTTGTTTTTCTCCAACTCTATTTCATCGGAGACCTCCACCATCTCACCATTAACGCGCACACGTACATAACCTTGCTTTTTAATGTCTTCGAGTGTTTTTACATGGGTCCCTTTTCTCCCTTGGACAACTGGTGCAAGGATTTGAAGCTTTGTCCGTTCCGGGTACTCCATTATTCGATCTACCATCTGTTCAATCGTTTGCGAGGAAATTTCAATTCCATGCTTTGGACAAGTTGGTCGCCCGACTCTTGCAAACAGTAAGCGTAGATAATCATAAATTTCCGTTACTGTACCGACAGTGGAACGCGGATTACGGCTTGTTGTTTTCTGATCAATGGAAATAGCTGGCGAAAGTCCTTCTATCGCGTCCACATCCGGCTTATCCATTTGTCCTAGAAATTGGCGTGCATATGCCGAGAGGGACTCCACATATCTGCGTTGCCCTTCCGCATAAATCGTATCAAATGCCAGGGACGACTTTCCTGAACCTGATAGTCCTGTTAAGACAACTAGTTTGTCTCGGGGAATGGTCACATCGATATTTTTTAAATTATGGGCTCTGGCCCCTTTCACTACAATCTTGTCCATTGCCATTCTACTGTCATCCTTCCGCTTTTAACTCTAAAATGAGGTCACGAAGCTCGGCTGCCCGTTCGAAATCGAGTGCCTTTGCTGCATCCTTCATTTCCTGTTCCATGCTCTCTATAAGTACCGCACGCTCTTTTTTATTTTTCGGGCGCAGCATTGCTTTTGTTTCGTATTCACCTTGGTCTTCCGCAGCAAAAGTAGCACGAATGACTTCCCGTACTTTCTTTTGAATTGTAGTAGGTGTAACGCCATGTTTCTGATTATATGTTTCTTGGATTTCCCGTCGGCGATTGGTTTCGCTTATGGCAATATCCATTGATTTAGTGATTCTATCGGCATACATGATAACTTTTCCGTTGGAATTACGTGCAGCACGTCCAATTGTTTGTATTAGCGAGCGTTCGGAACGAAGGAAACCTTCCTTGTCTGCATCTAAAATGGTCACGAGCGAGACCTCCGGAATATCCAGACCTTCTCGCAGCAAGTTGATGCCAATTAGAACATCATGCTTACCTAGTCGGAGTTCGCGGATAATTTCAATTCGGTCTAGCGTCTTAACTTCTGAATGCAGATACGCTACTTTAATTCCGAGCTCTTTTAAATAGTCAGTAAGATCCTCGGACATTTTCTTCGTAAGTGTTGTAACAAGCACTCTTTCATTAACCTCTACCCGCTTATGGATCTCATCGATCAGATCGTCAATTTGACCTTTTATTGGACGAACTTCTATTATAGGATCAAGCAATCCTGTTGGACGAATAATCTGCTCAATCATATTTGGAGTAAGGTCGATTTCATATGGTCCTGGAGTTGCCGATACATACACGATTTGACTTGTTTTACCTTCAAATTCTTCAAAACGCAAAGGTCTGTTGTCCTTTGCTGAAGGCAAGCGGAAGCCATGGTCCACGAGCACCTGTTTTCTTGCCTGGTCACCATTGAACATTCCCCTAATTTGTGGAATTGTAACATGGGACTCATCTACAATAAGCAGAAAATCCTCTGGGAAGAAATCTATGAGCGTGTAGGGAGTGGAGCCAGAAGGTCTTAGTGTCAGGTGTCTGGAGTAGTTTTCAATACCTGAGCAAAAGCCCATCTCCGCCATCATCTCCAAGTCATACCGTGTTCGCTGTTCTAACCGCTGCGCTTCTAAAAGCTTCCCTGCTTCCCGAAGCTCCACAAGTCTCTCTTCCAGTTCCGCCTCGATATTTACTATCGCTTTTTTCATTTTTTCTTCACGAGTTACGAAGTGGGAGGCAGGAAAGATGGAAACATGATTGCGGTCACCGAGGATTTCTCCCGTTAAGGCATCCACTTCCCGTATGCGATCTATTTCATCACCAAAAAATTCAACACGGATACAATGCTCATCACGTGAAGCCGGGAAAATCTCAACCACATCGCCGCGAACACGGAAGGTACCACGTTTAAAATCAATATCGTTTCGTGCATACTGAATATCCACCAGATCTCGTAAAAGCGCGTTGCGTTCTTTTTCCATGCCTGTGCGCAATGAAACAACCAGGTCACGGTATTCTTCAGGTGAACCTAACCCGTAGATGCAGGAAACACTGGCGATGATAATGACATCGTTGCGCTCAAAAAGTGAGGCGGTGGCAGAATGTCGAAGCTTATCAATTTCATCATTGATGCTCGCATCTTTTTCTATGAAAGTATCAGTGGAGGGTACATACGCCTCAGGCTGATAGTAATCGTAATAACTGACAAAATATTCAACTGCATTATTTGGGAAAAATTCTTTAAATTCACTATATAACTGCCCTGCCAACGTTTTGTTATGGGCAATAATTAATGTAGGTTTATTTACTTGCTGTATAACATTCGATACTGTGAAGGTCTTTCCTGTTCCGGTTGCACCAAGAAGTGTTTGATGCTTCTTGCCAGCAGTCAGTCCTTCCACAATCTGACGAATCGCCTCTGGCTGGTCTCCCTCAGGTTTATAACCTGACACTAACTCAAACTGTTCCATTCAAAAAAGCCTCCATTTCCGTTCATCAATCTCTACTAATATTCTACCACAACCAACATCCAAAACAACAAAAATACGAACTTACATTCGTTTAATTGATGTTTCATTTATGTTTCATGAGTATTAAATTTCCTGCAGGGGCCAGACCCCTGCAGGAATTTATTCCTCTATGTAATACTCTATACCCAATTTAATGGGATACCCGATATTATTAAGGTTTTGCTGTTAAGTTTTTTGAGTTGTGGTTTAACTTGGGTTGTTGCGATATTGGGTTTGTTCTATTATTGTTATTGTTATCATGTTGCAGCTTATAGAAACGTGTGTGAGGGAGATTGGAATGAAAAAAATTATTATAGGCGTGGGAATCTTCGGGTTATGGCTATTAAGTGGATGTAATGCCAATAGCATTCCAACAGAACCACTTGAATTAAATTATCTCGATGAACAAGCATTAAAAAATCCTGAACAGGAACTAACCTACAGCGATATAGACGGAATGTTTGTCCATGATTATATTAAGGAGAACAAAGACAAAGCTGTTCGTTGGACAGCGACAGTAAAGAATGTAGAAGATGAGCATACCTATGAATTGCAGGAACCACTGCTTCCCTCCATCCTCGTGACTTTCATAGAGGCACCGGATGAAAAGGTCGAGACAGGAGACTTAGTTACCTTCACTGGGGTACTGACAGGTTATGGTGAGACCTTTGGGAAAGATCCATTGTGGGTGGTACGTCCGGCGAAGCTTGAAGTGACAACAGAAGAAGAGCGCGAAGAAGTGGCCCATTACCAACAGGCGGCAGAAAACGCCAAAAAAGAGGCGGAATCAAATTAATTTCCGCCTCTCCCTTAATACCACAGCTATCGAAATTTCCTTACCATTTTCCTCGCATATAAAAAGCCGGCTATAATGGAAAGGATATCTATGAAAATTATATACCATTCTACTGTGTACCCTTTAATAACCGAGCCGATAAACAATGCAATGGTCAATGCTGTACCGACATACAAGTTGTACGTCACTCGGGTGAATAACACAACAAGCAATGCAGGTAAAAACACGGCTAATAGTAGCTTTACCAACAATCTCAAAACCTCTTTCCCATAAGCAACAAAGTATGCAAAGTAAGCATGTCTATCCTACACACTTTTTTCTCCATCTAGTATAGCAGTTTTATATGAATTTAATCTACTACATCCACGACTAACCCTTTATCCGACACTCTCCGGAAAATTGTCTCGCCTTCGCTATTTTTATAGATAAGATCATAGCTCACCAACTTGCCTTCCTGATACGAAACCATAAGCTGCATCATCATCCGCCCTTCTACAACCTCCCTTGTATCCAAAAAGTCCATCTGTTCTTCAAAAAGATATCCAGGCTCCACAGGAAAATCCAATCGATAGGAATCAATCACAGCAGCAACCGATTCATCGGAGGTTTGGACAGGCACAAATCCTCCTCCTAGCTCTCTCACAATCGCTTCTTCACTTGTTCCTAACTGCAAAACTTCTATTAGATCCTCTGCAGCTAGCCTATTATCTGTCTCAGGGTAGTTCATAAACAGCCCCAGTATCGTCCCACCTATGAGTAGAAACATTAAAAAACTTAAAGTTAACAACGGCTTGCCAAACCACTTTTTCCTCTGTTTGGACTGCTCAATTCTTTCCAACACGCGATGTCGATCCATGCCGGAATAATAGGAACTAGGAGAAATATAATCATCGATTTCTTTTTTAAAATTTTTGCTTTCCAAAGGTATATCCTTCTTCAAAATAGCTACCTCCTTCCATCATCATTTCCTTTACCTTTTCCCTGCCACGCTTTAGTCTCGTCTTGACTGTATTTTTATTAGAACCTAAGATCAATCCTATTTCCTCTACAGAGAAATCCCGATAATAATGTAAAATTAATACTTCTCGATATTTCAAAGGCAGCCGCAACACTAAAGCAGCCAGTTCTTGACGCTCTTCCTCTCTTACCACGCTAGACTCTGTTAACTCGTCCACGTTTGGCTGCATCCAAGAATGCAATCGATATTTGAAGCTTCGTAGATAATCCTTACAGGTATTAATCGCAATTCGATAGATCCACGTTTTCAGGCTGCTGTCTCCTCTGAATAAATGCAATTGCTTGTAAACCTTCAGGAATACTTCTTGAAACACATCATCAACTGCTGAATAATTCTTGATATACGTAAAAATGACTCTTTTAATTTCTTCCCCAAATTGCTCCATGGCCTTAACGACCGTTTCTTCTCTCTCCCGCTCTGTAAGGTTCATTTCTTCCCTCCTTTACTTGCCACTTTTCTTGTTTGACGCATAGACTCTTTCGGTGGTTTCATTTTTCAAAAGGTAGTTGTTAGGAAGGGTACTTGTTCAGGGAACTTTTACAATACCGAAAAAGCCTGCCGATGAAAAACGAACATTTAAACCTCACAAAAAAACCACCTCATTGGTGGCGTTATCACTTTACCTCGATAGCAGTCTCTGTAATATTTCTCAGCTTTTTCTGCTTATTTGCAAGCTGAATTTTATTGAGAAACGTAACAATCTTCATTCTTTCCTTATCATCTTTCACTACAAATTCTACTAAATATGTATATTGCTTTTTCTTTTCATTGACCTTGACACCTTTTATGTGTGCTATGAACTCCATGATATTCTCTGAGATTTTGAAGGCGATGCCTAGTAAAATCTCTTTATCTTCCGGCAAGAGTACTTTACTGATGAACATTAGCTTCTCGCCATTTAATTGATTTAGAAAAATGGGGGTACTTCCTGTGGTGACGGCTTTCCCACCAATCTTCAATATTGTCATACTTCCCACCACATAGTGCCTTATTGCATATAAGCCTTCCCAGTCCGTCTTAGATTCCATGCTTTGCTCTGTACTCACGTGGATGCCTCCCAGCAGTCTAACCCGTTTACATTGATTATCGTCAATTTTCAGATAATATTTAGACTCCAACAACAAACCGATTGCCTAAAGTTAAAACAACAACAATCAAAAAAGCCCACACATCAACGCATGGGCCATTCCTTACTTATTCTTCATCATTTGCCATAATATCAATCAAGCCGATTTTCGGATTCTTTTCTGAGAACCAACGAAGAGAAAAATCATTATCAAACAGTGCTACGTATTGTCCATTTCTGTCTTTTACAAGCATATTCCGTGAATCAAACAGGTTTGTGTCCACTTCTTGACTTTCAAGCCAGCGCGGAATCTTAGAACCGATCATATTATAGGTTACCTCGACATTGTACTCGCCTTTCATGCGGTACTCGAACACATCTAGCTGTAATTGTCCGACAGCTCCTAGAATATAGTCATCTGTTCCATATTGGCGATAAAGCTGAATGGCACCTTCTTGAACTAGCTGTGTGATTCCTTTTCCGAACTGCTTCCCTTTCATAACGTTTTTTGCTGCAACTTTTACAAAAAGCTCTGGCGCAAACGTAGGAATCTCATCAAATTCCACCTTGTTGTTTCCATCATACAAGGAGTCCCCAATCTGGTAGACACCAGGATCATAAATCCCGATAATATCCCCTGGGTAAGCATGATCGACTGTTTCACGATCTGAAGCTAAAAACTGTTGTGACTGTGACAGCTTAATCGCTTTGTTCGTCCGGCTGACGTTAACCGTCATACCACGCTCAAAAACTCCTGAACAGATACGTAAAAATGCAAGGCGATCGCGGTGGGCAGGGTTCATATTCGCCTGGATTTTGAAAATAAACCCAGAGAATCCTGTAGACGTCGGTTCAATTTTTTCTGTCATGGTCTGTCTTGGCTGAGGCTCACTCGCTAAATCCAAGAAAGTACGGAAAAACATTTCAACACCAAAGTTGGAAATCGCACTACCAAAGAATACAGGTGTCTGCAAACCACTTTTCACCTTTTCAATCGAGAATTCATTTCCTGCTTCCTCTAACAAGTCAAAATCCTCTTTCGCCTGAACAAAGGTTGGATGCGTGGAAACTTCCTCCACCGCATCAAGTTCTTTAAAAGGAATTCGTTCCTCATCGTCCTTACCTAAATAACGGATAAACACTTCATTGTAGCGGTCATACACACCTAAGAAACGTTTCCCCATTCCAACAGGCCAGTTCATCGCATAGGATTCAATTCCCAGTACTTCTTCAATTTCTTCAAGTAATGCTAAAGGCTCTTTTCCTTCGCGATCCAATTTATTAATGAATGTAAAAATAGGAATACCTCTCATGCGACAAACCTTAAAAAGCTTAATCGTTTGAGGCTCTACACCCTTCGTACAATCGATAATCATTACCGCACTATCTACAGCTGTTAATGTACGGTACGTATCTTCACTAAAGTCTTCATGTCCTGGTGTATCCAGAATATTGATATGCTTATCCATGTATTCAAAACTCATCACACTGGAAGTAACGGAAATTCCACGCTTTTTCTCAATTTCCATCCAATCCGATGTCGCAAATTTACCTGATTTTTTTCCTTTAACCGTCCCCGCGGAACGAATGACATTACCGAATAACAAAAGCTTTTCCGTTAACGTAGTTTTCCCTGCATCCGGATGAGAAATAATCGCGAATGTTCTTCTACGGTCAATTTCATTATTTAACATTTCATTTTTCAATGTTAGGACCTACCTTCTCAAAAATTACACAATAGTACCATTATAGCAGATAGACATAGTAATAAAACATAGTTATCCACCGAAAACCTATTTCCAATTGGTGATTTTTCCTGTATACTCATTGTAATTATATGTAAGGGGTGAAGAGAATGGCAAAAAGCAAAGCTAAAAAGCTGCGTGAGAGGCTGACAAGAGAAGGCAAAAGAAATCCCGAAAACGGTCGTGGGACCTATGCATTAGCTAATCTAACAACGAAAGTGACAAAAACGAAGAGGCAAAAATTAAATCAAATGGATAAAAAAGAACGACAATCTCGCTACAATAATTATAGAGAAAATGTCGTTTTTTATTTTTCTATTTTTTCTGTTGGAATTTTACAAGCTCATCATACTCTTTTTGATAGAGACGACTTAAGCGAATGAATATAGGTGTCAGTTCCTTATACACTTCCACTTCCACTTTGTCAGGGGAATAGCTTTTTGTAGAACCAACCATATCAGCCATTACGTCGAAGGTATCGATTTCACCCAGTGCATATAACCCAAGGACAGCCGCTCCCAAGCAAGAACTCTCGACACTTTCCGGGATACTAACTTGTTGGTTAAAGATATTGGATAGCATTTGGCACCATACCTCTGATCGCGCAAAACCACCTGTTGCATGAATCTTATCCGGAATGCCAATAATCTCTTCTAGTGCTAAAAGAACTGTATATAAATTAAGGTTAATTCCTTCCAGTACCGCACGCATCATATGTTCTCTTTTATGATGAATACCAAGGCCGAAGAACGAACCGCGGGCATTCCCATTCCATAAAGGTGCACGTTCCCCTGTTAAATAAGGATGAAACAGTACTCCTTCCGCACCCGGTTTGATCTCGGAAATTTTTGCTATAATGATATCATAGGGGTCCACTCCGGCGGCAAGCGCTTCTGCCACTTCTGCTTGGCATAATTCATCCCGAAGCCAACGCATAATCATCCCACCATTGTTAACCGGTCCTCCGATTACCCAATGATTTTCTGTTAAAGCGTAACAGAACGTTCTTCCTTTTGGATCTGTGACTGGTCGGTCTGTTACTGTTCGTATCGCACCACTTGTACCGATTGTTAAAGCGACGACTCCAGGTTGTACCGCATTAACCCCCAAATTAGAAAGCACTCCATCGTTCGCACCAATAACAAAAGGTACGGTAGAGGAAATACCTAGCTCACGGGCCATATCTTCTTTTAACTCAGGTAAAATATGTGTTGTTGGAACCACCGTTGAAAGCTGTTTTGGGCTAACTCCTGCAAGTGTTAACGCTTCTTCATCCCAAGCTAGATTTTTCAAGTTCAGCATTCCCGTGGCAGAGGCGATCGAATAATCAACGACATATTCTCCGAAAAGCTTATGGAACACATACTCCTTGATTCCGATGAATTTTGATGCCTTGTTAAATAGCTCCGGATGATCATTTTTCAACCAGATCAATTTTGACAGTGGGGACATCGGATGGATAGGGGTACCTGTACGAAGATAAATTTCATGTCCATTCCATTCTTCCTTTACTTTCTTCGCCCATTTATCGCTGCGCTGATCTGCCCAGGTTATGCTTTTGGTTAGCGGCTTTCCGTTTTCATCAACAGCGATTACACTATGCATCGCTGCACTGAAGCTAACGAGCGACAAATCATCGGGCTTAATTCCCCCAAGTTCTATCGCACCTCTGATAGAAGAAACAACAGCTTGGAAAATTTCTTCCGGATCTTGTTCTGCTGCTCCGAGTTCAGGTGTATAAAGCGGATATTCTACTAGGTACTGACTATGAAGTTGTCCTTTTTTTGTAAATAAAACTGCCTTTGTACTCGTTGTACCAATATCCACGCCTAACATAAATGTAGCCATGATTCTCCCCCTCTATGTCAACTACCTACACAGGTTATAATACGAAAAAAAGCGCCTATTCAGCGCTTAAATTCCTGTTCTGTAACAATACCGACTAACACTATAATGGTTTCCATGTTTGTCCCTGTTTGCTACGTATCTTTTACATCTAAAACGTAGTATCGATTCCCTAGCCTAAATCGTGCACATGAGTGACAACGGTTCGGGTTTTGCTTGTTTGGTCCTGCAGTTCTTTAAACTGCTTCTGTTCGCTTCCACTTTTTCGCGTGTTGAACAAATAGCAAACCTAATTCGTGATGATCCCCTTCGTAGACAGCAGTTTGAGCAAACCGATCTTCACCATTTTTATCTACCACCTGAAGCTTACAATAGGCTCGGTTCTCTTGGAGTGCTTCATAGAAGCCCTCAACTGTTGAAACAGGTATGCCATTCACTTTTACAATAACCTCCCCAATCTGAAGGTTCATTTTCGCTGCCGGGCTATCCGGGATCACACCTAATACGATAAGGCCTTTATCACGCAGAACGTATATTGGTGGTGTTTCTTCCTCAAAGACACGGGTACGGTAGTTCAGCCATTCTCTTCCAAATACCGCGATAACAGCTGAAAGGATTGCTACTGTTTCCCACCATATACTAGAAACAGCCAGCGCTAAAATAAACACGCCTAATAAAGTTAGCTGGCGCCCTGCAATGGCAACTGCTTCTTTTGGGATACTTGCTTTCATCTTCTGATAAAACCCCATTCCAAATGGAACAAGCCAGATTGATAGGCTTTGTTCTCCCATCTGCAGCACCGGCCACCATTCAAAGTTTGTCCGTATTGCATCCCCTGGGACAAATAGAAACAAGGGCAAGATCCATACACGTTGGGAAACCTGGAATCCGATTGGTAAGCCTCTTTTACTTTTTGCCAGTTGTGGAGACGTTTGTACAGATGCTTGTCTTGAAACAAGCAACCCTTCTACTATCATCAACAAACCCATTAAGAGAGCTAGAGAAGGCAAATGTGTCTCTCCTATTGATACAAATAACTGATCTATAGCCTCTACTCCTGTTGTCCACCTTGGAAGTAGCACAGCGAGTAAAAGGGAAAATCCGAATAGGTACCCTGTGGAAAGCCAGCGCGGTTTAATAAACAAGGTGAATATGACTGTAATGATACTGATCAAGAAGATTGTCCCAAAAGGAAGAATGATTCCTATTCCAAGGGTGATCAGAGACAATGCTAGTCCGAGAAAAAGGGTTTTACAGGCTTTTAGAAATTCTGTTAGCCCATATTCCACTCTTATGTGAAAATCATGACGTTCTCGTTTTACACGAAAATATCCTAATACAATTGCAACGGTTAAGGTTACATAAAAAACAGGATGAATAAATAAACGGCCGACACCCTTTAGTAACTCCAATAACCATGATTCTATCATCGAATCACCGCCCACTATTCTAACAGTTTTCTTTTATTTTAACACAAAAAGGCCAGCCCTCACCATATGGGAAGACCGGCCGCTTTATTTATTTTCTTTTGTTTTAAAATTTTTGTCCTTGTTTAATTTTGGATGAGACCTATTTAAACAAGCTTTTTATTGCTTCTTGAAGCTGGATATCGTTCTTTTCGGAGCGAACTTCATCAAGCAACTTGGATTGTAGTCGTTCTGCTGTAGTTACGTCAATTTTCCCAGTTATGGAAAGATCGTTTTGGGTTTGGAAGGACTTGACCGCTTCTTCAGTTTCCTTGCTAAAGTAGCCATCTTCTCTACCAGGATTTAGCCCTAAACCTTTTAACATAAGCTGAACATTTTTGACTTTTTCACTATTCGTATCAAATGCCAGTTGCTCATCGTCTTCTAGGTTAATCGGGTTAGCATAGAAAAAGTCAGGTTGCTTTACAGGTATTGTCGGCTCCACTCCTGTATCATGAATCCAATTTCCATCTGGAGTTAACCATTTGTATAAAGTAAGCTTTAAATTACTTCCGTCTCCCATCGGAACCGCCTGTTGCACGGTACCCTTACCAAAGGAAGCATCTCCTACCACATCATAATTTTCTGCCTCTTTTAATGCACCAGCTAAAATTTCAGAAGCAGAAGCACTCCCTTTATCGATGATTGTGATAATCGGGTAAGGCTTTTTCTCATCTAATGAAGAGAAGTAGCGTTGCTTTTCTCCGTCTCGTTGTTCAATCTGGACATACGGCTTTTCTTTTGTTACTAATTCAGAAGCAATGATTTGTACCTGTTCAAGAAGTCCGCCTGGATTTCCTCGAACATCCACCACCAAACCATCGATTTCCTGTTCTTCAAGCTCTGCTAGGTGATTCTTAAAATCAGTCCCTGTTTTTTCAGAAAAGGAGGTGATTTGTATATATCCAACTTTTTTGTCTTCATAATCGTGAATCTCGGAGTAAACTGTTTCAATTGGAATCGTATCGCGTGTCACTTCCACCACGAATGGCTCTTGTACACCAGGACGTTGAATTTCAAGCTTTACAATGCTTCCTTTTTCTCCACGAATTTTCAGCACAGCTTGATATAAATCAAGGCCTTCTATGTCTTCTTCATCAACGGAAAGTATCTGGTCATTAGGCTGTAATCCCGCTTTTTCTGCAGGAGAGCCACGGAATGGTGAAACGATTGTTACCTTATCGTTCTGCATACCAACCTCTGCACCAATTCCTTCAAAAGAAGATTCCAGTGATTGATTAAACTGCTCCGCCGTATCTTTGTCCATGTACACAGAATACGGATCCTCAAGGGTATCAACCATCCCTTGGATAGCCCCTTCAATTAGCTTATCTGATTCAATTTCCTGCACATATCGTGACGAAATCAATTCATATGCTTGCTGAATTTTTTCCATTTGGGAGTCAAGATCTTTGGGTGTTTCCTTTGGTGCTTCTGCTTCTTGTTGAGTATTATCAGCATTGCTTTCCGCTTGCTGAGTAGGAGTGCTGGAAGCTTGGCTTGACCCGAGCATTTCAATTCCAATGTACGTGCCCCCTGCACCAACCAAAACGGAAATTATCATTAAAAGTGTAACAATTTTGCGATTCATGAAAGCTCCTCCTCATCCCTATACCCTTTACCGAACTGATAATATATGACGCAATTGTACCACAGCCATGCATAGTTGGAAATGATAAACACTTATGTATGCGGTTAGTTGGCCGCTATATTTGTTATCAGCTTAAAGGGAGGCTAACACTGCAGTTTATGGTAGGTAGTGATCTTGATGGATTTTTAATTACGCGGCCTTTTCGGAAAAGGCTGCGTTAAACAACGCCGCTGGTGAATTCGGCAAAAGTTTTAGCGTCCACAGGGCCATGTTGGAGCCTCCTCAGCTGTGCTGCCTGCAGGATCTCCAGCTTAAGCGGGCGGACGTGGACTCTCCTTCTACCTGGATTAGCACAATTATCAAAACTTATCTTTAACAGAGACGCCCATGCTAATGATAATTCGCACCATGGCGCATGAAAATAGAGGTTATTTTCAGGGTAGCCTTCGGAAAAGCAAGGAACTTTGTGAAAACAGCCTAATTAGATGAACAACGCATTGATTTTGTCTCGCTGAGGTAAAACAGTCCTTACTGAAGAGCATTTTAGCTATTTTCATGCTGTTTAGATGAACTATGGGTGTCAATATTGAATAGCTGGCCAATTTTTATTAGCAATATGACAGCAATTCTGGATTCATCTAAAACTTTTGCTGGTTTCATCTAACACTTTTTTAATTTTATCTAACATTTTTTGAGTTTTATCTAACAACTTTTTCATTTCATCTAACAACATCTTTCAACTTACAACATCCCAATTCCATCTACCATCTCACAAGTTCCATCTAACTACATCCCAAAATCTTCGAAAGAAACAAACATCGCCACAACCAAAACTATATAAAAAACAGCCCTTTACAAACTAAGGCACTACACATGGAGAGTGTAATGCCTTTTGATAGTTCTAGTATATGTGATGCTTGTACATATTATGTGTACTTTTTAGAAATTAATATAAGAAGCTGGGTTTACTACATTTGTTTTAGAGCCATTCCATGAACCTTTGTGAAGTTCAAAGTGCAAATGGGCACCAAATGAATAACCTGTGTTCCCCATAATTCCAATTTGGTCTCCTTTGGATACAGACGTACCAGCTGGTGCACCTGGACGCTCTAAATGTGCGTATACTGTAGTCCATGTTTGGCCATCAATGTAATGCGTAATGAATACTACGTTACCGTAAGAGCTGGAATAATAAGATTGGAATACTGTCCCGCTGGCTGCTGCCACAATCGGAATGTCTCCTGATCTTCCATTTTTTCCGATATCAACGCCGTAGTGCGTGCCACCCCAACGAGTTCCGAAACCAGATGTAACGGTTCCAGTTGCAGGACGTGTCCAGTTACCAGACGACACTGGTGGTTTTGGAGCTGGTGGTGCTGCTACATGTGCTGGTGGTGCTGGCTTTCCTGCTGCCTTTGCTGCGGCTGCTGCTTCTGCCGCGGCTTTAGCTGCCGCCGCTTCTGCTGCTGCTCTTCTTTGTTCTTCTTCCGCACGCTTACGGCGTTCTTCCGCCTCACGTTTTGCACGCTCTTCAGCAGCTTTAATTTCAGCTTGAATCGCACGTTCCTGTGCTGCCAAGATTTCAGCTTCGTTTTCTAGTTCATGTATCTCCACGACTGTTTCTTCTTCTTTTTTCTTCAGTTGTGCTAATAATTTATCTTTTTCAGCGATTTGACCTTTTAATTTAACTTCCATTGCTTCTAGGTCTGTCAGCTTTTGTTCAAGGGATGCCAGTTTTTCACGTAATTCTAGCTCTTTTTCCTCTAAAAGCGTTAAGTCATCTTGATGAGCTTGTAAAATATCACGGTCTGCTTGTACAATCGTAGCTACCGCACCAACGCGGTCTATAAAATCTCCAAAGCTTTGTGCTCCTAGCAGTACATCTAGGTAGTTAACAGCTCCTCCACCTTGTTGGAAAGAGCGAGCGCGATCTTTTAGAAGCTCATTTCTTTTTTCAATGCGTTCGTTAAGAACAACGATTTCTTCTTGCAATGTAACGATTTCTTTTCTTGTGTTATCAATTTCCACTTTTTGCGCACTGATTTTAGCTCTTGTGTCCTGCATTGCCAAATCCAATTGCTTTACTTCTGCAGCAATTTTATCCTGTTCTGCTTGAAGGTTTTTTACTTCATTTTCTTTTTCCGATCTTGTTGATTCATTGGAAGATCTTTCAGTCTTAACTTTATTTAAATCTTCTTGTAAATTTGCAGAAGCCTTGTCAACTAATCCCATAGAGGAAAATCCTGAAAATACGATAACTGCAGCAATCGCAAGTGTAAAAATCTTTCTTCTCATTCCCTTGTTCCCCCTAGTTTCTTATGTATGATAGGGATATTTATTATCCCTATCAGGTTTCTTATTTTTCTATTTGGGTAAATACTTTAATAGTAGTCTTTTAAACTTTTAAAAACTTCCGGACAGACATCATGCTTCCCCACATTCCGATAAACGCTCCAATTGCAACGATGATAGCAATCACCTGGAAGGCAAATGGGAAGAACGGAAGTAATTGAAAAAATGTACCTTGTATTCTAGGTTGCACTAAATCTATTAAATAGTAGTAGGATGTCAAAATGATAGCAATAGGTACGATAGACCCTAATACTCCTAACCATAGTCCTTCAAGGAAAAATGGCCAGCGGATAAATCCGTTTGTTGCTCCTACTAGCTTCATAATTTCAATTTCTTTTCTTCTCGCAAATATTGTAATTTTAATTGTATTGGAGATAAGGAACATCGCCGTGAACACCAGACCGAGTATTAAAGCAAGACCAACATTTCTTGCTATACCAAACACTTGGAATAATCTTTCGACTGTTTCTGCTCCATAGATTACCTTGTGTGTATTCTCAAACTGCTCAATTTTCTTTGCAGCACTGATGGTATCTGTTGGAGTCGCTGTTTTTACAATAAAGACATCATACAGTGGATTGTTTTGTTCAAACAGTTCAAATGCTCCGCCATCCTCACCGAAACTGTCTACCAATCCTACTAATTCCTCTTCTTTGGAGGAATAATCAATTGTCTCTACTTCAGGTAAACTTCCAATTTGCTCTCTTAGTACCTCTTTTTCAGCTTCTTCTGCTGTCAGATCGATATGAACTCGAATCTCGACGTCGTCTTCAATTTCCTTTGCCACATTATTAAGGTTCATCATTAATACTAAGAATACACCTACTAGTAATAATGTAACGGTTACTGCACTAACAGAAGCAAAGGTCATCCACCCATTTCTCGCTAGGCTTTTCCAACTTTCCTTGTAGTGTCGCCAGAGTGTTCTAGGCTTCATAACCATAGGCCCCCTCTGCTTGATCTCGCGCAATTTTTCCGTTCTCAATTGCAATTACACGCTTTTTGATGGTGTTTACAATTTCACGGTTATGCGTGGCCATGACAATGGTTGTCCCTTTTTCATTTATCTCTTCAAAAATATTCATAATCTCCCAAGAAGTATCAGGATCCAAGTTACCTGTCGGCTCATCGGCGATCATTACTTTGGGCTTGTTTACAATCGAACGGGCGATCGAGATACGCTGCTGTTCGCCACCGGAAAGTTCATTCGGCAGATGTCGTGCTTTATGTTTCAGCTTTACTAGATCCAAAACATCCATTACACGCTTTTTAATATTCTTTGGGCTTTCTTCAATCACTTCCAAGGCAAAGGCCACATTCTCATAAACTGTTAATTGTTCGAGAAGCTTAAAGTCCTGAAATACTACGCCGATATTTCTGCGTAAAATAGGAACCTTGCTTTCTTTTAATGTTGATAAGTTAACGCCATCTATAATAATCGAACCGCTTGAAGGCTTTTCTTCTCGGTACATCATCTTTATAAAAGTAGATTTCCCTGCACCACTAGGCCCAACTACATAAACGAATTCACCTGACTTGATGTTTATATTAATTCCGTCAACGGCTTGAACACCGTTCGGATACTTTTTGTAAACGTCTTGCATTTCAATCATTTAATCACCTGTTGGTTAGGATATGTGAATCATGACTTGCTAGACTTTAGATAAATACGATTGCTAAGTGGATAGTATATATTTATTTAGATGAAAACCACGTAGCCAGCAAAAAATTAATTTATTTAAAATCTCCACACAATTTCACTTTTTCATTATACCATCAATTTCGACAAAATTAGAGTTTTAATTATTACAGTTTCTTTTCAAATTAGAGACATAAGTGGGAAAAGAGGAATAACTTACCTATTGTCGAAAAATATAGGGCCAGACCCCGGCAGGAATCCTTTCACATTCCTAGAATACTATATAGTTATTTTGATGTCATGGAATGGTTTATTACTGTTTGATTACGTGGATTTTAGTCTACGCTTTATAGTAGAGGTAAGGTAACAATATAAAAAAGGTTCCGTGAAAGCTGTGTAAACAGCTTCACGGAACCTTTTCGTCCATCTATCTCTTCATCAACCTATTATCTATTTGTGATCTGCCAACCAGACAGCAACTGTTGTAGCGTCATCGCCTTTAAGAACTCCTGGCATCTGCCCTTGTCCATTAACAATGATGTTTTCAATTTCATCTTTATTGTATTTATTTCCTACCTGCTCAAGGTTTGGACCAAATCCACCCTCAAGGTTGCCGCCATGACAGCTTGCACAGCTTTGCTTATAGATACCTTCTGCTGCACCCGTATCCACTGCTCCTGCTTCACTTTCTTCTTGTGTTCCAGTTGCAGTGTTATTTTCTTCTCCACCGCCACAGGCTGCTAATGCAAATATTGATGTTCCAAACACAAATGCCATTAAGGCTTTCTTCATTAGGATTACCCCCTAAATTTATCAATGTAAATTGTACCAACTTGCTCTTATTATATCCTATCTACTCTCTTTTAAAACCCTCACCGAGTACTTCCGAAGAGTTCATTACTACAACAAATGCAGAAGGATCAATGCTCCGCACCACTTGTTTCAATTTTGTGAATTCAGTTTGATCCACCACACACATCAGAACAGGTTGCTCATCCTGAGTATACCCACCATGAGCAGCGAGTTTGGTTACTCCGCGGTCCACTTTTGTTAAAATTGCTTGTCTTACTTCTTCTTCCTTCTTCGTTATGATAATCACCATTTTCGAATAGCCAAAACCGACTTGTACAAAGTCAATTGTTTTACTTGTAACGAAAAGACCGATTAGAGCATACATTCCAAGTTCCAAATCAAATACGATGGCTGCAGATAGGACAATTAATCCATCAATTAATGCCACACATGTTCCAAGCGTAAGTCCCGTATATTTATGGATAATCTGTGCAGCAAGGTCTGTCCCGCCCGTTGATGCCCGACCCCGGAACACCAGTCCAAGGCCAAGACCTACTCCGATTCCACCAAACAAGCTTCCAAGCAGAGGGTCCTCAGTTGCCGGTGCTAATTCACTTGTCCACAGTACGATTAAAGGCAAAGTGATTGTTCCAACCAAAGTTTTAAAACCAAACTGCTTTCCTAGCAAAAACACTCCCAATAAGAATAGCGGGATGTTAAAGCACAGCTGAACAATTCCCGGCTCCCAGCCTAATAAAGCGTCCAAGATAGTACTTATCCCGCTAACCCCACCGGATGCCACGCGGTTTGGCAGTAAAAACAGATTAAATGCAAGGGCAACAATAGCTGAACCTAATAATACATATGTATATTCCTTTACCCGTTGTAATACGGGATTGGCTTGATAACCATTTCTATTTCTATGTTTCATCAATAAACCTCCAAAAAAATTACCTTATAAAATTTTTCACACAACGAGCAAGAGTATAGCACGCGCATGTAAGGGTGTAAATGGTATTGGTATAACGTGTTAAAGCGTTAAAATAGCTTGTTAGTTGGGATTAGTGTTTGTTGATTGGAGTATTTCTATGAGCGGCTGAGCTCGTCTGCTTAGAATTTATTCCTTCCCATGCAAAAAAACCCCCAACCCAGTGGTCAGAGGTTCAAATACCTATTATATTTTTGAACGTAAATACGCGTCAATAAACGGATCCAAGTCTCCATCCATCACTGCCTGTGTGTTTCCAATTTCCGCATTGGTACGGTGATCCTTTACCATGGAATAAGGATGGAAAACATAAGAGCGAATTTGGCTGCCCCAACCGATTTCCTTCTGCTCTCCACGAATTTCGTCCAGTTCAGCTTGCTGCTCATCTAGCCTTCTTTGATAGAGCTTGGCTTTCAGCATCTTCATTGCATGATCACGGTTCTTGATTTGCGACCGCTCAGTTTGACACGTCACAACCACATTGGTTGGAAGATGGGTGATACGAATTGCAGAGTCCGTCGTATTGATATGCTGACCACCCGCTCCACTTGCACGATACGTATCCACTTTCAAGTCTTCAGTACGAATATCAATTTCGATTTCATCATTTAATTCCGGCATAACCTCACACGAAACAAAAGAAGTGTGACGGCGTCCAGAAGAGTCAAATGGCGAGATACGAACAAGACGATGCACGCCTTTTTCTGCTTTTAAATAGCCATATGCATTATGTCCTTTGATAAGCAGTGTCACACTCTTGATTCCTGCCTCGTCTCCAGGAAGGTAATCAAGTGTTTCCACCTTAAATCCTTTACGCTCTGCCCAACGAGTATACATTCTTAGTAGCAAGGAACCCCAGTCCTGTGATTCCGTACCACCAGCACCAGGATGCAACTCAAGAATTGCATTATTTTTATCATGCTCCCCACTAAGTAAAAGCTGAAGTTCAAATTTATTAAAATCCTCCGTAACACTTTTCACTTCACCTGCAAGTTCCTTCTGAAGATCTGCGTCGGCCTCTTCTTTTAACAGGTCGTAGGTAAGCTGAAGGTTTTCGTAGTTCTCATCTAATTCATGAAACTGTCCTACAGGCTCTTTTAATGCGTTCGCTTCATTAATTACTACCTGCGCAGCATTCTGGTTATTCCAGAATTCAGGATTAGCCATTTCGTTATCTAGTTCAGCAATGCGTCTTTCTTTGGCCTCTAAGTCAAAGAGACCCCCTAAACTCAACTAATCGCTTAGCCATTTTTTCTAACTCGTGTCGAATTTCTACTAATTCCATAACACTCATTCACCTCATAATTTTTTTAAAACCATAATAGTTTATTCTATCTTACTTTATGAAAATTAAAAAGCAGGCGTACCTTAATTGCTAATTCCGCCAAAAAAGCAGAGCCAACACTAGCTCCACTTTTTGGAAAGATGCGGTCACTTACTTACCGCAGCAATTTTTATATTTTTTTCCGCTGCCGCAAATGCATGCATCGTTACGACCGATTTCCATTACCTTTTTGACCGGTTTTTTCTTTGGTGGCTCGCCGCCGCTTTCTTTTGGTACAACCGCTTGACCTTTTGCCACTTCTTCACGCTGCAGGTTACTGCGGATTTGCGCTTTCATCACATATTTCGCCACGTCATCTTCAATGGCACCAATCATTGTCTCAAACATTGCAAACCCTTCAAACTGGTATTCACGAAGCGGATCAATTTGACCGTATGCACGTAAATGAATTCCTTGACGCAACTGATCCATTGCATCAATGTGATCCATCCACTTGCTATCCACTGCCCGTAGTACCACAACTTTTTCAAATTCTCGCATCTGTTCGGTTGAAAGCTCTTGTTCTTTTTCATCATAACGCGCTTTGACCTTTTCTAAAATAACCTCAGACATTTCTTCCGGCTCTTTTCCACGTAAATCATTCAACGTGATAGCACCTTCGTCAAGCAGGTTCGCTTCAACGTGGTCCAAGATTCCTTGAAGATTCCATTCCTCTGGAAGATCCTCTTTTGGCGTGTAAAGTCCGACGGTACGCTCAACAGAAGAGGTTAGCATTCTTTCTACCACTTCACGCAGATTTTCTGAGTCCAGTACTTCAAAACGCTGAGTATAAATAACTTCACGTTGTTGGCGAAGCACATCATCATATTGCAGAAGCTGTTTACGTGCATCAAAGTTATTACCCTCCACACGTTTCTGTGCAGATTCTACAGCACGGGAGACCATTTTGCTCTGGATTGGCTGCGTATCATCCATTCCAAGACGCTCCATCATTGTTTTCATGTTGTCTGAGCCAAAACGGCGCATCAGTTCATCTTCCATACTAAGATAAAATTGAGTTACCCCTGGGTCTCCTTGACGACCGGAACGTCCACGAAGCTGGTTATCGATACGGCGCGATTCATGACGTTCTGTACCGATAACAGCAAGTCCGCCAGCCTCGATCACACCTTCACCAAGCTTGATATCTGTACCACGACCAGCCATGTTAGTCGCAATCGTTACGGCACCCTTTTGACCTGCATCAAGAATGATTTGTGCTTCACGACCATGGTTTTTCGCATTCAAGACATTATGTTTAATGCCTCGTTTGGTAAGCAGTCGTGAAATAACTTCTGATGTTTCAATGGCAACCGTACCAACAAGTACTGGCTGTCCATTTTTGTTTCGCTCTGCAATGTCGTCTGCTACCGCATTAAACTTGCCTTCAATGCTTTTATAAATAAGATCTGCACGATCATCACGAACGATTTCTCTATTGGTTGGAATCGCAATAACATTCATATTATAGATGTTACGGAATTCCTCTTCCTCCGTTTTCGCCGTACCCGTCATCCCGGATAGCTTTTCATACATACGGAAATAGTTCTGGAACGTAATCGTTGCAAGGGTCATGCTTTCGTTTTGAATATCCAAGCCTTCTTTTGCTTCAATTGCTTGGTGTAGACCGTCGGAGTAGCGGCGTCCTTTCATCAGACGTCCTGTGAATTGGTCAACAATTACCACTTCGCCATCCTGAACCACATAGTCCACATCATGCTGCATCGTCACATGCGCTTTTAACGCCTGGTTAATGTGATGGTTTAAGGCTACATGAGAGATATCAAAAAGGTTCTCAATGCCAAAAGCCTTCTCAGACTTTGTGATTCCGTCCTCTGTTAATTGCACACCTTTAGTTTTCACATCATACGTATAATCGGTATCTCGAATCAGTGTACGAGCAAAGGCATTCGCCTGAATGTACAAGGCCGCTGACTTCTGAGCACTACCAGAAATGATAAGCGGTGTACGCGCCTCATCTATTAAAATCGAATCCACTTCATCTATTACTGCAAAATATAGCGGTCGCTGTGTCATTTGCTCTTTGTATAGCACCATGTTGTCACGCAGATAATCAAAGCCGAATTCATTATTAGTACCATATGTAATGTCCGCTTTATATGCTTCGATTTTCTCTTCACGAGAAAGACCATTCAAGTTCAATCCAACCGTTAGTCCAAGAAACTCATAAAGCTCGCCCATTTCCGTTGCATCACGGCTTGCCAGGTATTCATTGACCGTAACAACGTGAACGCCTTTGCCTGTAATGGCATTAAGATAGACAGGAAGCGTGGAGGTCAAGGTTTTACCTTCCCCCGTTTTCATCTCAGAAATATTCCCTTCATGTAAGGAAATACCCCCCATTAACTGAACTTTATAAGGATAAAGTCCTAACACACGCTTAGCCGCTTCACGAACCACAGCAAATGCTTCCATCAACATATCGTCCAAGCTTTCACCATTCTGATAACGGGCTTGAAACTCTGATGTTTTCGCGCGCAACTGCTCATCCGTCAGCTTCGCAACATCCCCACTAAGGGAGTCTATTTGATCCGCCATTTTATCCAAACGCTTTAATTGACGCTTATTCATATCAAACACTTTATTTAACAAACCAAGCATAGATAAACGCTCCTCTGTACCTATAGTCTAATATCCCATAATAATATATAAATTTTAACACTTATTGGGGGAAGGTACAACATATAGCGGTATATGGGGCAGGAGGATTTTTTTAAGGAGAAATGGACCCAGGACTGTTTCGTGGTCAATTAAAAGCGCAAGCAACAAAAAGAGGACCCAGCATCAGGTCCCCTTACCGATCAATAAGATTCAATTAAACCGTATTTTCCATCGTTACGCTTATACACTACATTCGTTTCACTTGTCGCTGCATTTAGGAAAACAAAGAAGTTATGACCTAAAAGGTTCATCTGAAGAATCGCTTCTTCACTGTCCATCGGCTTTAGGTTATAGCGCTTTGTTCGTACCAAGTCCTCTGCATCCTCATCCTCGTCCATATGCATTGGCGGGTCATTATCAATCACTTCGTTAAATAAGTATTTTGGTGAGCCGGTATCTCGTAGTTTTCGGTTCACTTTTGTTTTATGTTTTCTAATTTGACGTTCCAATTTATCTACGACAAGATCAATTGCTGCATATAGGTCATCGTGCGTTTCCTCTGCACGTAAAACCAGGCCTGTCATCGGAATCGTCACTTCAATTTTTTGTTGGTTGTTGTAGACTTTCAAGTTCACTTTGCTCTCTGCATTATCAGTGGAGTCAAAATAGCGTTCAATCTTACCGATCTTACTTTCGACGTAATCTCGGATTGCTGGAGTTACCTCAATGTTTTCACCGCGTACGTTGTACTTCATAAACGAACTCCTCCTTTTGTTACTGTTTGAAATGTTACCATTCAAACAATTGTCTACATTCCCCTCCTGATTTTAGGAAGGTTAAGCTTATATTAAAGCTATGTAAACATATTTCTACAATACCCTACACTTTTCCTGCCTAAACGTAAATCAAATGTTAAATATTTGTGAACCCCTATTCTGATAGGCTTTCCACAGTTAGTGAAACATGTATATGCACAACTATCGAAGAACTTTCTTAAAAAATTGTTTTCGCATAAATTGTTGCTTTTGCGTAAGTTGATATAACTTGGTACAAGGGTTGCTGTAATTGCGATATAAACACCGCTGTTGATTTCCGCAAAAGGCTACGCGTCCACGGGGCGGTGCTGGAGCCTCCTCGGCTGCTCCTGCGGGGTCTCCAGTCTACCGCTATCTCCCGTTGGAGTCTCCGCCTTTTGCTCCAATCCACAGCTAGAAGCCACCCAAAACTAAATGTTTTCAGTGGCCTTCAGTTGCGCCTCTGGGGTCTCCAGCCTACCGCTATTCCTCTTTAGAGTCTCCACCTTTTGCTCCAATCATCGCTGGAATAGCACTATTATCAACACGCAACTTTTACACAGCCTTATGAAAAGAGCTTATAAAAAAAACTCTCCGGATTTTCAGAGAGTTAATGAGCAAGCAACGGGATTAGTTGCTTTTGCATATTCTTTTTCCATTGTTCAAAAGCAGGAATCACATACGTAGCAAATACTTCTTTATCAGACACATGCTGATTTTCAAAATGTCCCAAAGTCTCCAATTCATCGATAAAACGCTCAAACTCCGCAATCGACCGGAGTGCCGCTTCCTGCTCATTGAACCAATCTACCATAAGGACATGCGTTTCAACTAACTTCGTAATCGCCTTATAGCTGTCCTGTTTCACCTGCTGGTTCACCTTGGCAGAAAGGACCTCAGCATTCTCACATAAATAAGCAAAAGCCTCCTCCAAAGAATCCAACAGACCATTATATTGTTTTAGTACCATAAATTCTTCTTCCTTCAATTGCAACACCTTAAACACCTAATTCCTTTTGTCATAATACATTCCATCAACCGAAACACCAGCATAAGCTTGTCCATAAGCCTTCGCCGTTTTCTTCGATTGCTGGATATGACTCCATTCCTGTTTCATCTTCCTTTGGTAAGCCTCTAGTTTACCAGAAATAGCCTGGCTTGCAACCGCCACCTTTTTCCCAAGCTCCATCTCATCCTCGGAAAAAGGCGGAGACAGCTTGCTCAGCAAAGAGTCCCTGATTTGCAGAACCTTATCAATCTCTTCAATGAAAGTATCACGCTTCTCCTCTGCAGGAAGCTCGCTATTCAGTAAAGCCAAAAGATGATTTGTTACACGTTCCAAATCCGCTACAACAGGCATTATGCTTGTCCACCTTGTGCAAACGACTGCTGGCGGTTTGTTTGGATGACCTGCTTCCAGGTGTCGCGGAACTCGGTCATGAGAGCTTCAACTTCCACTACAATCTCGGTATCATTTTTAAGATTCGCATCAATCAGGCGGCGGTTCATGTAATCATACATCGCCATCATCGACTTTCCTACTTCTTGACTTGTATCCAAGGTTACCATCAATTCCTGGATGATTTTTTGCGCCTTGATTAGATTAGTATTTTTAAGCTCCAGATTCTTCTCTTCGATCCCCTTCTTGGCTAACCTCATAAATTTCAAGCAGCCGTTATAAAGCATAAGGGTTAGTTCCCCAGGGGAGGCTGTAGAAACGGAATTTTGTTGGTATGCTTGGTATGGGTTGTTGATTGCCATGTTAAAACACTCCTTTTACTTTCGATCACCCGTTGTTATAGAATTGACTCATTAATTGCATGGATTGATTATTTGATACGTTGATGGCTTTTTCCATGGCGGTGAATTGGCGCCAGTAGCGGTCTTCTTTTTGTTGTAGGCGCATTTCGAAAGTGGAAATACGTCGATCCACTTCTCCTAGCTCACGCCCCAAAGTAAATTGTTGGTTTGTCCTCATCGTATTCCCAGCTCTGGACTCTATTTGTTTGATGGTAGTCCCTACAGATTCTCTTAGTCTTCTAGCAAGTCCTTGAGAGGATTGATCTGTACCATTCGCTGTGAATAGTTCCATAACAGATGCGGAGTCCTTGGTAATCGCTTCACGCAACTTAGTTTCATTTATAATAAGCTTTCCTTTTTCTAAGTAGTTAGGACTTGTCGAAATCCCAATCTGAGCTAGTTGGTTAAAAGCTCCTGTTGCACCAGAGAGTGGCTCATAAAAGTTAGCCCTTAGCTTACTAAGACCTGAAGAGAGAATCGAATCATTTCGAAGTAATCCGCTTCTAGCCTTTTCTTCCCATTGCTCGATCTGCTTTTCAGAAAGCGAGTCTCTGTCTTCGTTTGTTAAGGGTTTATAATCACGGTAAACAGCTTCCGAGGTTTTTCCATTTATTTTTTCGATGAGCTCATTATATTTTTCAATGTAATTTTTTACTGCATTAAAAGTTTTATCTGTGTCATTATTGATGGTAACTACAGCAGATTCTCCAACCATGTATTCATTCAAGGTAAAGGTTACTCCATTGATTGAAAAAGTATTGGAGTCTCGAGTCGTCGTTACTCCGTTAATCGTCACTTGAGCCGGATCGCCACCCTGTTCATTAGCCTCATCCAACCCTAATACACTTGTTAAAAATAAACCTTCAAATGTGATTTCTGAAGTTGCCGTAGCCTCTTTAAAAGTACCAGCCTCTTTTTTCGTGACTATAAACGTGTTGGATGGTTCGTCAAAAAAGGCTGTTACTCCTAGATTGGAAGTGTTGATTTTTGAAATTACTCCATCCATCGATTCAGTCCCATCAAAACTAAACACCTGGTTCACAGCTGTTCCCTGCTGATTGTAGATAGTCATAGAAAAATCCAAAGCAAAATGATTGTAGTCAAAACCTTTCACTGTACTACCTGCTATAAGAGTCTCACTGAAAGTGAGTTTCCCTGTATTTTCGTCTAAGAAAACCTGATTTGCTTGTAGATCAGCTTCAGAAGTAGTGATAACAGAAAAAGTTTTGTCTACTCCGCCTATATCTACAACAACTTCCGTTAGACTATTTGCATCAACAGCACCCTTTGCTAGCTTCATAGATGTTGTGTCACTTGCAAGTGTTACATCCGATTGAGTAACTGTTTTAGTTGTCCACATATTATCCAGAGCGTCACCGCTATTAAAAACATTTCTTTGTTCCCAAATTCCTTTAGTAGCGTCTAAAGTTTCTCCTGCTTTCACAAAACCTGAAGAAGAATTCGACGCTGCAGTTGCCACGGTCACATCCGATATCGTGTAGGTTGCATTTGCCGCAGTGGATGAAGCCATTGCAGAAACCTTCGTACTACTTGAGGTAACCTGTTTTTGAGAATACGTTCTTTGCATAGTCATATCAAAAGAAAGATTTCGAAAGTCTGTTAAAAGCTTATTTAACTCTCGATAATCGTCCCGTTTCCATTCAAGTAGCTGCTTCTTCTGAGATAACTTATTCATTGGGATACGTTCTGCCTTCATCAAGTCACTAACCATTTGATCGATATCCATTCCACTTGCAAAACCACTAACTCTCATTCTATTCACCACCTATATCTTTTTATCAACAAATAGCCCCATATACTCAGTCATTGCAGCATACATGTCTAGGAATTTTTTAGAAGGAATCTCGCGGATTACTTCATCTGTTGCCACATCTACCACTTTAACGTAGTATTCTTTTAACTTATCATGAAGCTCGAACCGAACTGACACATTCATTGGAGTTAGAAAATCATTCATGCCTTCTACAATTTTCTCCATTTGAGCGAGGCTATGCTCAGGATGATTCTTCTTCGTTTCCTGTAACGAATTATCCACTTTATGTGAAATTGTTTTTTGACCTTGTAATCTGGTTGTATTGTCTACGTTGTTACCAACTTGGGATATGTTCATTTAGGTACCCTCCGACAAAATCTATATTCTATTTTTATTATCGGATGAAGAGAGGGAATATGAAGAGTGTTTTTAAAGTAGTGGATTAAATTTATAATTGAATCTCCTGTTGGATACAATTTATATTCTTGTTTGTTATTAGTCTTAGTAGTTCTTTCTTCTGCTAGATATATTAACTATTATTAATTAAAGAAAAAGAGACCCTAGAATACCTAGAGCCTCTCTAAAGAAAAAATTAACGAAGAAGTTGTAATACTCCTTGTGGTTGTTGGTTCGCTTGCTTTGCGACTATGTCTTTCGATCATAGAATAGACTATATCTTCATCCTATACTATAGGAGCTGGGCACTTCGAACAGTTAAACTGCCCTACGGATTTCATTGTCGTAGCTTACACCTTAGACTGTCTATCCTAGTCGTTGAACCTTCTCCATCCTTTCGGAACAGGAGCTTGGCTGCTGATTATCCATTGTTACATCTTCCTCATTTTCAGACCTTTACGTAGACCGTTTCCAGTTCCGCTGTGGTTGAGAAAGCTTTAGGGAGTTCCAGCAATTCACCCAGTTATACTCTAGCTCGTTACCAAACTAGACGCCCTTTTCATCATTATCTCAATAGTTGTAAAACTCCTTGAGGCATCTGATTAGATTGAGCCAACATTGCTTGCGCTGCTTGAGAAAGAATAGAGTTCTTTGTTTGAGTCATCATTTCTTTTGCCATGTCTACGTCACGGATACGAGATTCTGCAGCAGTAAGGTTTTCTGAAGAAGTAGATAAGTTATTGATAGTGTGTTCCAAACGGTTTTGGTTTGCACCTAAATAGGATCGTGTATCAGACACAGTTTGGATTGCAGCATCAACTTTAGCTAGTTCAGCATCAAAACCTGCAGTATCAGTAATTGCAGTTATATCTAAATCATTTACCGTTAAAGCCGTTGAATCCATATCTGCAAGTGTTATAGTTAATTGTTGATCTCCATTCGCACCAATTTGAAATCTTAATGGTACTGTAGTAGCTTCACCATCTAATAATTTTTTCCCATTAAATTCTGTTCTATCAGAGATACCATCAATTTCAAGAATTAATTCATCAAGTTCATCCTGTATAGCGGTTAAATCAGTATCTTGTTGAGTTCCAGCATTTCCTGCTTGAACAGTTAATTCACGCATTCTTTGCAAAATTGAATGTGTTTCATTAAGTGCACCTTCCGCTGTTTGAATCAAAGAAGTTGCATCCTGAGCATTCTTAGAAGCCATATCCAACCCACGAATTTGGCCACGCATTTTTTCAGAAATAGCTAGACCTGCTGCATCGTCCGCAGCGTTGTTAATACGAAGACCAGAAGATAACTTCTCCATTGATTTTGATTGTGCATTTGTTGCACTACCTAATTGACGGTGCGTGTTCAACGCAGCAATATTGTGATTAATTCTCATTTTAATTTTCCTCCTTGAGTTGTCACCGATTGCACATCCTTGTGTCATCGGTACTTATATTTACAAATAGCTCAAAAGTCGGCCGCCTTTTGATTTTATTTGCTTACATGTTTTATATCGACCGGACTCGACAACTGTTTATAGGTTCAAAGAGAATTTTTTACAAACTGAATTATTTTTTTAGTTGATTGCTCAAAGCCTGCAAAAGATCAAGAGAGGAGTGGGAAGCTGCGCTGTTTTCCTCTTGGATGGAAATATATATTTCTTTCCTATGAATCTCAATATGCTTGGGAGCTTGAATGCCGAGCCTCACTTGATCGCCACTGACTCCAATGACAGTAATCTCAATATCGTCACCAATTTTGATGGCTTCGTCTTTTTTACGTGTTAATACTAGCATGCGGTCTCCTCCTCTCTATTTTGCTACTGCTTCCGGAAACAAATTGTGCTTTGTTTGATAAGAGGTGCCTGTCAGAATCACTTGCTTTCCGAGCTTCTTTTTCGCATTCATCACTACTGGGGCCTGTAGATTAGCAGTAGTCAGTTGGAATGGGTCTGCCATCGTCAGAACCGTATAGACCAACACATCTTCAGGTGAATCCAGCTCCAAAACATCCACTGCCTGGTTCTCCAGGTTAAAATCATAATCTGGGTAGAACGTGAATGGATTAGTCATCACAAATCCTAGCTCCGGTGTCTGCACCGACTGCAAAATAAAAAACATCCCCTCCTCCGTAAAAGGGATAATTGCGAACTCTTTCTCCTCTACAAAACCGGGCAAGCCATTCGGAAACCTTACCACTTCTTCTTCCTGCACCTCTATCAATCCATGATACTTCGTCTCTATTTTCATCGTTTCACAACCTTATATTTTTTGTTCGTAGCCCCCTGTGCCGACATGGCGCAGGTTCTCAAAATCTATTTGCAGTGATGGATGGTTGGCCAAGTTAACCTGAGCGGAACCTGGTGTGTACTCATGGACCGGTTTGTTTACCTTAGCATCAATAACTGGCTTCCGTTCCTGAACTTGAATATCGACGCTTCCAGGCTCATAATCAATTTTCACACTAAAATGCGATGGAATCCAGCCGATATTGAATTCTTTTGGCGGACCTTCACTGTTTCGCTTTGCCTGACGCGAAATTGCCCCGCCGCCATTTTCAATCCGCATCATTTCATTGCCGTCCTGCGCGACACGTGCAAGTCCTGCCAACCAATCCTGATGACCAAGCTGCGCCGCTTCCTCAATCCTTCTGCCAACACTCTTCAAATCCATATCCTCTCTTGCCTGTGTCTGATCAATCGTTAGCCGTGAAGGAGTCCGTCGCATCGTCAACTCCGCCTTTGGTTGCTCAATGCTGAGTTCAGCTTTTGGCTGCTCAATTTGCTGAACCGGCTTCTGTATCTGCACTTCGGTCTGCGCAAACGTAGACTGCAATCGTATCTGAGGGAATAGCATCTTCTCATCCACTCCTTATTAAAAGCATTATGAAATACGTTATCCTAGCTGGTAATTGGAGCCCCCTCGGAAAGCGAAGCCTGTCAAGGATATCAACAGCGATTTAACCCTTTTCCTAAAAATAAAAACTGCCCCAAAGCCCGTCATAAGACAGCTCCAAGACAGCTCTTTTAGCGTAAAAAGTCCATTAAAGATGGCTGAATAATCCGCGCTCCCACTCCAAGCGAAGCACGATGCACACTTTCCTGGCTTGTCAGCTCCGTAATTACTTTTTCAATATCGGCGTCTTCGTTATCAGAAAGAATACGTGTTGCCACGACCTCCTGGTAGCCGATGCGATTGTCGACCATTTCTAAACGGTTGTATCTTGCACCCAATTCAGAACGCTCTGCCGATATAGCATCTGTTTGTTTGTCAAAGCGGCCCATCAATTCTTTTAAGCTATCCATGTCACTCGTTTCAAGTGCAGTTTGAATCCCGTTCCAGACTTCAATCATTTCTTTGTTAAAAACATTATCGGCATTGATATTAGCCTGCAGTTTGATCCCTTTTGAAACCTCAATTTCAAATGGAGAATTTTCTGTACTAACGGATTCCGGGTTACTTGGATCGGTAATTCTTGGCTTATCAATTGCTGTTCCATTAAAAATATAGCGCCCGGCAACCTGTGTATTGGAGACTTGTACAAAATCTTCCTTCAGTTGTTCGATTTCTACTGCGATAGCTTTGCGATCTTCGGGAGAGAGTGTATCGTTGGTTCCTTGGACCATTAACTCACGTCCCCTGTGCATTACACTCTGCACATGATCAAGTGCTGCTTCAGAGTTTTCCATCCAGGCATAGGATTCACTTAGGTTTCTTTTATACTGTTGAAGCTCTGTCAGGTTGGTCCGATAGAACATCCCTTTCATCGCAACAACAGGGTCGTCTGATGGTCTGGAAATTTTCTTCCCGGTGGAAAGCTGTTCCATGAGTTTGCCCATTTTACCGTAGCTACTACTCAATTGGCGCATTGAATTTTGGCTTAACATACTTTGCGTTACTCGCATTTATTTTCCCCTACCTTCCGCCTATTCCCATGCCGTTAATGATTTTATCTAAGAGCTCATCCGTCAAGGTAATCATTCGAGCGGAGGCATTGTAGGCATGCTGAAATTGAATCATACTGGACATTTCTTCATCTAAGGACACACCGCTTACCGATTGGCGGCGTTGATCAACGGATAGTTTTAATGTTTCACTGTTATAGGTCAGCCGGTTCGCTTCCTGTGCATCGACCGCCATTCCACCAATCACACTCTCATAATAGTCCTGGAATGTAGTGGAGACGCCATTCAGTTGAAGCGCACGGGATTTCACTTCTGCGAGAGCAACCGCATTGTTTCCGTCCCCAATCCGACCAGCAACCTCTCCTGTTCGTGGAAATTCAACCGTAATCGTATTACCGTCTGAAACGTCCTGTAAACGAACATGCTCCATATCAAACGCAACAGAAGGATTGCCATTTTCATCTACAAACTCTTCGGAAAGGGTTGTTGCCAACTCTGCCAAACTAGCAAACTCACCAGAAGTTTTCATCTCCTGCTTTGGAGATTGTGTCATGTCATAGACGGTATAGGAAAATTGCAGTGCCCCATCAGCGTCTTTTGTCGACTGAAGCGTAATAGAGACAGCGTCTTTTCCGTTATAGCCCTGAAAGTTACCTGTCGGAATGACACCCTGGTTATAGCCGGAAGCCGCGATATTATCAAGAGAACGCATGATATCCTGTGATACAGTGAAAAGCTTCGCGGCATCCTTTTTATTGTCATCGCTAATATTGGTATTAGAAAAAGAGAAAAATTCATAAGCAGTATGTTCACCGGCATTCATGCTCGATACACTCCACCCAGATTCATGCACTCTATTAATCTCTTGGGCGAATTCATAAGCAATCGTGTCTAAATGGTTCAACATATCCGGATAGATTCCCATCTCCTCAGAGCCTTTCATAAATCCAAACGAGTCAACCAAGCCTCTCAGTTTACCGGATGCCTGGAGGGAGTCGATTCCAAAGCTGTTTTCCCCAAGCTTAAACCCGTTTACAAGACCGGAACCTTCATGGTATTCCATTGCCATATCATTAGATGTTAAACGATTCGCATCAACCAATGTCCCAATCTTCCGTCCTGCATGGTCTACTAGATCAATATTCATTTTCCCATCGGCAATACTAAGCGCATTCCCGCCACTTGCTACCGGTGTTGTTTTGATATTAACAATCTGGGAAAGCTCATCAACTAGACGGTCTCGTTCATCATACAAGTCATTAGGCAAATAACCATGTGGTTCCGTTTCCCCAATCTGTTTATTAAGATTATTAATTTGCTGGGTAAGGGAATTCACTTGTTTCAGCGTGACACCCATTTCACTTTTAATGTCACCCTGGACGGAGCTTATAGAATTGGATAAATAGCTGAACGTTTCCGCTACTGCAAGGCCACGCTGTCTCACTACTGAACGTGCTCCCGCATTGGTCGGGTTTACCGCCAAATCCTGAAACGCCTGCCAGAAGCGATCCAGTGTGGTGGAAAGACCGGTATCGGACGGCTCATTCATAATCTCTTCCATTTTTTGAAGTGCATCTGCACGCGATTCCCAGTAGCCTAGCTTATTATTTTCCGCACGGTATTGAACATCCAGAAAGCTTTCGCGAACCCGCTGGATACTTCCTGCTTCCACCCCTGTTCCCATTTGTCCTGGTATTTGCGGACGGTTCATGGAGGCTGGCGGGTACGGTTCGGTTTGCGTGAAATTCACGCGTTGCCGTGTAAATCCAGGGGTATTCGCATTGGCAATATTATGCGCGACAGTTTGCAGTGCTGTTTGTTGGGTAACTAACCCGCGTCTCGCAACTTCGAGACTATGAAATGTTGAACGCATGGGGTCTTCCTCCTAAGCTTTTGAATCGAACATGGAGCGTGTCGGGGCATTGGTATTTTTCTTAACATTTGCTGACTTTTCATAGTTTATGGCATTCGGTTCTGGATTTAGCGCATTCATAGTTACTGTCACGAACTGCAGGGATTGCTGTAAAAGCAGTTGATTTAATTCGTTCTGTTGCTGAATGCTTTGAATCGTTTCGGTAAGACGTTCTTTTAGGTGATGTAACGCGACTTTTTCCTCTTCTGTTGCTTCCTCAGCCAATTCAGAGATCGTCCTACTTCCAGAAAGCTGTGCACGTTGCTTCTCCAACTGGGCGATTGCTTGTGTGTATTTCTTTTCTTCTTTTGTAAGCTCCTGCAGGTCTTCCAAACGATTGTTTTTGACGATATCTGCTTTCCGGACCGTTACTTCGTACAGATATTCGTGCAAGGTAGCCAATTTTTCAAGTGTTGATAGGATAGTTGGAATTAACATGAGCTCTCCTTACTTGTTAAAATAATAGTCAATCATCTTCGTGGCAACATTTTTCGAGTCCACTTGGTAGGTTCCATTTTCTACTGCAATCTTCAGCGATGCTACCTTTTCTTGACGAGCTTCGGCAAACTTGGATCGCTCCTGCATCTCTAATGCTTTATTGGAAATCTCGAGCTGATCTCCTTTTGCTTGATTTGTAGGCTGTATAGGATGTTTCGGTTGATTTTTATAAGGATTTATCCCAGAAGGTCCGATATTATTAATTTTCAATGTTATCCCTTCTTTCTGTTCAAGTTTTCTATCTAGTTTATCGGCAAAAAGACGATAATGTTTATTTTATTCTATTGTTTATGGAATGGTAGGTTTTTCCTTGCTTTTCTAACTCACGCTTCCGCTCTTCCTCGCGCTCTATACTCGTTAACTGCGAATGGATATCCTTTTTACAGGCTCCACAAAGTTTGTCTTCTCTTATTAATGTACCACATCGGTCGCACGGATACCCTAAATGAGGGAACTGCGCAAGCTGAATTCTTCCCTTTCGAATAAACTTTACGATAAGCGCTTCCGAAACACCAGTACCTTCCACTACCTGGTCCATTGTGGCGGTTCTATTTTGTTTTTGACGAATATATTTATAAACATTCTTATAATGATTTTCCTCTTGCTTATAGCAATTTTCACATACATCACGAAAAGCATTTTTTATGTAGATTTGTCCGCATTCAGGACAATTATCAAGCTGCGACATTGGGAAACTCTCCTTCATTCTAATCTTCTATTCTTTATATCGTTCCTTTTCCGAAAAAGTTAACTCCGAATAAGAGTAAGGGAGGAGATTTCTTTCGCCCCGGCAGCCTTAAGCCGCTTGGCAGCCATCCGAATCGTTGTTCCAGTAGTATAAATATCATCGAAGAGTACTATTTTCCTATCTTTAATGTCTTCTGGTCGTGCTACATAAAAGGTATTCTCGCCATCCACCCGGTCATAGCGCCCCTTTTTGGACTGCTTCCCCGACTCGCTTTTAGTCAAGGCCTCTACTATACTCACATTTTTGTTCAACTGCTGCGCCAATAAAACGGATTGATTGAACCCTCGCTCATATAGCCTTTTTTCACTCAACGGAATTGGTACCACCAGCAAGTCCTGAAAATGTGTTCGATATGTCTTTCTCAGCTCAGCCTGGAAAATTTCTGCAAGCACCGCATCCCCTCGAAACTTGTAAAGCGCCAACACTTCTTTCATAAAAGGATTGTAGTGATAAACAGACCTATTGCACGTTAATACCCCTTTATACTCGGTATCCTCTTCCCACTTCCAACAGTCTCTACACACTTTTTCATACCGATGCTCTGCTGCAACCTCCATCCATTCCCGACCACACCGCTGGCACACTTCTCCCTTGATCAGTTGAAACTGCACCTCACATCTATTACAAATCACCTTCTCCTGCACCATTCCTAAGAATTCCTTCCACCCAAATCGACTATCAATCGACTCGTGACATAACAGACATTTAGTCATGCAACAACCCTTCCTGCCTAGCCCGGTAATTCATTCTTCTAATATGGTCTCGCGCTCTATTCATTTCTCCCGTTTTTCCATAATGAAAGAACCGCACATCACCTCTTGAAAATTTCGCATTCCGTCCTGCCCTTCCCGAGATCTGCACCAACGCACTTTCTGTAAAAATGTCGTCTTCTGCTCCAAGCACACCCACCTGCACATTCGGCACCGTTACTCCCCGTTCCAAAATTGTCGTCGTCACCAGTATTTTCACTACCCCTTCCCGAAACCGAGCCACCTTCTCTTTTCGCTCTTTGTCCTTCGAATGCACGCCTGCCACTTGCTCTCCATAGATTTTTTGTAAAATTACAACTACCTTTTCCAATAGATTGATATCCGGTACAAAAAGGAATATTGGCCTCTTTTCATTAAAATGGTGCTGAACCCACTGAGTTACATTTACTGGAATCCTACCTTTCTCTAGTTTCGCACGCCAATTCCCGCACCACTCAAAAGTAGGCACAGGCAACGGCTTACCATGGTATCTTGCCGGAATAACCACGCTGTCCAGCTTTTTCAAACCCACATCCCGTTGCATCTCCTTTGAAGGAGTCGCTGAAAGGTAGACAATCCCCCCACCTTCTGCTCTCGCTTCATTGGCAGCATACTGTAACATCGGTTCCATCGAATAAGGAAAGGCATCCACCTCATCAATAATAATCGTATCGAATGCACGGTAATAGCGCAGCAACTGATGCGTGGTCGCAATGGTAAGAAAGGCATTTTTCGTGCGATCCTCACTTCCACCATAAAGAACCGCAATCTCCGTTTCAGGGAACACTTGCTTAAGACGCGGAGCCAATTCCAGTACAACATCAGTCCGCGGCGTAGCGATACAAACTCTGTCTCCTTTTAAAAGGGCCGTTTCAATTCCTTCGAAAAGCACCTCCGTTTTCCCTGCGCCGCAAACTGCCCAGACAAGAAGGGAATCTCGGTTCTGCACCGCTTTTACTACACGGTCTGATGCAAGCTGCTGCCCTTTTGACAGAGTCCCGCTCCACTCCAGTCGATGATGTGTTGTGTTGGTTAATTTCGGACCGCACCAGCTGATCAACGGCGTGCACTCACTCACCCGGCCCATCATAATGCACTTCCTACAATACGTGCACACTGTATTGCACATCGCACACTGAAAGCTTGCGAATAAATCCCGCTCCTTGTTCCCGCAGCGATTGCAAAAATAGTCCTTCACACCTTGGTGGAATAACAGATACCCGTTTTGGTGGTGATGTTGGATTAACTCTTTTGGGAAAGGAAGCTCATTTTGAAGAAGGCGTTTCCCGGTGAGGAAGTTGAGGAGATCTTGGGAATAGGCGGGGGATGAAATGATTGATTCTTGGTTGGTTGTGTTTAGTTGAGTTTTAGTCATGCAATGTGCCAGCCCTCTAAGTAGTAAACTCTGCTTTTACCATTTCCATCAAAATGGAGATCCATGGACTTCAGTATCCGAAGGGAGGTCATTCTTGAGTTTAGCTGAAGATATTCCATAGCCTGGCTGGTTGAAATGGCACTCCCCAGCAAGCGTTTATAATCATCGAGCGCATCGTAATGTGCCGTCTGGGAAATAAGCCCACATTCTAAACAAAGCCAATTCATCCGCTTTTTCTTCATAGGACAATGCGCGCATTCCGGGCAAATGACTCCATTTTTTTTCTCGCTTTTCTTTATCTTGAAAAAGTCTAATAGAAGAAAACTGTCTGGTGTGTGCTTTTTGACGAGGGTTCTGGCGATTTTGCGAAGCTCTTTTTCATTTAAAATGGAACTTGGGAAATTTTCATTTATCTTGCTTATTTTGTTAGGAAGATTCGTGTGGAAAGTCACTTTGTTCATGAGGGAGGAGGTGGCACTTATGAGTGTGGCGTGTTTGTTCGTTAAAACCACTTGTCCTATAACGGGAATTTTTTTGCCAAAATGGTGTTCCAGCCAATGAGTCAGCTGGTATTTATGGCGCTCCACCTGCGAAATCGGATCTCCTAACGCTTCGTATCCATCTGATGTTTTCCTTTTTAACTGGTGACATTTTTCATCAAATTCCAATTCGCCTGTTATATTTTTTGCCTCTAGAATCAAGCAATGCGAAAAAGTCAATAGCAAGGTATCCATCTGAAAATACCTATTTTTATGGTCTTCAAGCCGAAGTCCGTGAAAAATTTGATAATTATCGTGAGGAAGAAAAGTTAAATAGTAGTCTAATGCCTTTTCACCTCGGTACCCCGCCTGGAGTCTACCCGTCTCCGCCTCCAGCTGAGGGTAACTCGGATGATTAGACGGCACCCGCCTGCAACCTGCCTCACAAGTCTCCAATCTTACCGATTTTTCTCGTCGTTTTTTGATCATTTTACCACTCCTTTTGGGTTAAACTACACACACATTCTCCAAGCTGAATGTAGATTCCTGCTTTTTTGCGAAAATAGCGTTTTGGGGTGGGAAAAGTGGTATTTTGTGACGCTTCGAGTGGGGGTGGTGAGCACGGAATGTTGTTTTTGTGCTTGGTTTTTGGAGAATCACCCCTGCCAACGCGTTTATTCGGTAGAGTTCTGGCACGCTTGGATGCGGTATTCCAGTGTTGTGTAACACTTCTCGGGATTTGCGCACGGAACTCAGTTTTTTCGTACCATTTCTCGGGATTTGCGCACGACACTCAATTTATTCGTAACACTTCAGCAAACTTGTGCACGGAACCATTTTATCCAAAGCTCATGACAATTTTTGCACAGGGATCAGAATATTATGCGCAACTTCCAGGGTTGCACCTCCAATCTTTTACATGAAATGCTGTTTTTGCACTTCATTTGGAGTGAATTCCCCACAGAACCAGTTGAGTGTAAAGATTTCTTGGGGGACATGCTCGCTGCATTCCAGTGTTGCGTAACACTTCTCGGGATTTGCGCACGGAACATGATTTATTCGTAACACTTCAGCAAACTTGTGCACGGAATGCATTTTCACCCATAACTCATGGCGATTTACGCACGGCACCAGATCTCATGCACAGCCAACACTCCACCGAACTTGCGCACAAAGCATTTTAACCACCACACCAACAAAAAAACACCACACTCCTAATGAATGTGGTGTTCCCTTCATACTATACTAAACTCCACTAACGCTTATACCACCCAAGGCCCATTGCACCCTCGCCCAAATGAGTACCAATAACAGGCCCAAAATAGCTTAAATAAAACTCCACATGCGGGTACTTCTCCTCAAGCTCCGCCTTCATCTCTTCCGCTTCCGCATCACGGTTGGCATGAATTACAACAGCACGCATCGGAACACCCAAGGAAGCATCTTCATCGAACAAATCATAGATGCGCTTTAAAGCTTTCTTACGCGTACGGACTTTTTCAAAAGGAACAATTTTCGTATCAACGAAATGAAGGAGCGGCTTCACTTGTAACAAGCTTCCGAGTATTGCCTGTGCACTGCTCAAGCGGCCTCCCCGCTGCAGGTGGGAAAGATCGTCCACCATAAAATAAGCCCGGTCAGACTTTTTCATTTCATTTAAACGTGCGATAATCTCCTCAGGTCCCTTTCCGTCCAAAGCCATTTCAGCGGCTTCTAGAACATAGAAGCCTTGGATCATACAGCTGATTTCGGAATCAAAAGCGTGGACCTCGATGTTTTCTACCATTTCACCTGCTGCCACTGCCCCTTGAAACGTACCGCTGATGCCACTTGAAAGATGGATGCTGACTACCGCATCATAATTTTTCGAAAGTTTCTCAAACAACTTTACAAACTCTCCAATTGCCGGCTGAGAAGTGGATGGAAGGACCTTCTTGGTTTTTACTTCCTCATAAAACTGATCAACTTTGATTTCGACCTCTTCCTGATAGGATTCTTTATCAAAAATCACATTAAGAGGAATCATATGTATGTGATGCTTCGCGCGAATATCTGCTGGGATGTAAGCCGTACTATCCGTTACTATAGCCGTTTTCATAATTTGTGGTCCTTCCTTACTCATATTTCTTATTATATATAGATTGTACAGGAAAACCCCGTAAGTTTCACCAACTCTAAGTAATTAATCTTTATAAAAAGGGCTTTGTTAAAGATGAGTGTTGATCATAGTACTTCCCAGCGATGATTGGAGCAAAAGGCGGAGACTCCCACGGGAGATAGCGGAATACTTGCGACCCCACAGGCGAAGCCGAGGAGGCTCCAGCACCGCCCCGTGGACGCGTAGCCTTTTGCGGAAATCAATAGCGGCGTTTAACATAGCCATAAAAAAAAGCCCTGGAGACCAAAACTCTCCAAGACTAACGAACCTCGGCCCAGCCGTTTTTAATTGCAACAACTACAGCTTGTGTTCGGTCATTTACATTCATTTTTTGCAATATATTACTTACATGATTTTTTACCGTTTTTTCGCTGATGAAAAGTGCCTCACCGACTGCTTTGTTGCTTTTTCCATCTGCAAGAAGCTGAAGAACTTCGCATTCTCTGCGGGTTAATAGGTGTAGCGGGCGGCGAATCTCTACTTGCTGGTAAGCCAATGTAGCTGTTCCGCCTCCATTTTGGGCACCATTTTCTGTTAGGCGTCGGTATTCCCTAACCAGGTTATGTGTGACTCTTGGGTGCAGATAAGAACCACCATCCGCAACTACTTTGACCGCCTCCACAAGAGCATCTGCATCCATTTCCTTCAACAGATAGCCCCGTGCACCTGTTTGCAGGGCATGGGTAACGTAATTTTCATCATCATGGATGGAAAGGACAATCACTTTTGCATCGGGATTCGCTTCCACAAGCTGCTTTGTGGCCTCTACGCCGTTCATTTTCGGCATATTTATATCCATTACAATAACATCAGGTTCATGCTTATTCATCAGTTCCAACGCTTCAATTCCATCTTCACCTTCAGCTACCACATGAAAATTAGCTTCAAAATCCAAGATCCGCTTTACACCTTCACGGAAAAGTTGATGATCATCAATTATAACGATTTTTGTTGTCTTTGTTGTATCCATTCCCTCTCATCCTCCCAGATCTCTCTTTAGCTTAAAGGAATTTGAATATAGATCGTAGTCCCTAACCCTGGCTTCGATTGTATCTTCAACTCTCCGCTGATTAGTTCTACCCTTTCTTTCATTCCTAATAAACCAAACGACTTTTCTTTTTTTTCTGTCGTATCGAACCCAACTCCATCATCTTTTACGATGACAGTAATTGAAGTAGGTCTTAACTCGAGTTTCACATGGATATGTGTTGCTTTCGCATGCTTTATTGCGTTTTGCAATGATTCCTGAACTAAACGAAAAATGGCTACTTCTAAGTTGGCGCTAATTCTTGTTTCATAGCCTCGGTGAAAAAATTCCACACTAGGCTTTCCGTTATTATAATCCTCAATGGTTGTGATATACTTTTTCAGCGTTGGAATCAGCCCTAAATCATCTAAAGCCATCGGGCGTAAATCGTAGATGATTCTCCTTACCTCATACAAGGCGGAGCGAACCATCACCTTAAGAGATCGAATCTCACTAAGCGCTTCCTCTGCCCCGCGTTCCCGATAGGTTCGTTCAATCAAATCGGAACGCATCATGACATTTGCCAGCATCTGTGCAGGTCCATCATGAATTTCTCTCGAAAGCCTTCTTCGTTCTTCCTCTTGCGCTTCCATAATTTTAAAACCAAACTCGCGCTTCTCAGAGGCATCAGCAATCATTTGCCCAACCTGCTGTAAGTCACTTGTTACGTAGTTCAAAATTACTGACACCTGACTGACAAGCCTGTCTGCCTTGTTAATTGTTTCTTCTAAATTCAGCAGCCTGCGTTCGATTTCATTTCTTCGATTGCGTAACTGTGATTCATTTTGTGAAGTAGTATGTAGTTCTAGCTGCAGTTCATGTGCATAATCATAGGCATGCTTAATCTGATCTTCTGAGTAGTTTTTGAATTGCCTACTTACTTCCGACAGACGGTTCCTTGCCAAGCGAACCTGCATTTCGAGTTTTTCCTGCTTGTGAATTAGCTGAGCAACCTCGAGCTTTACTTCATTTAACTCAGCAGCAAGAGCTTCAAATTCTTTGCGGGAGTTTTCTCCGATTTCAAAAATTTCATCTTTACTTACTTCCACAGTCTTTACCATATGCTCAATAATCGTGTCTAATTGCTTTGAGTTTATAACTTTACGAGTCATAGGACATCCTCCAAAAGACCCTGTATTCTTAAAAGAATATCGGGATTACTTCCTTCTTTTATAGTTCATTGTGCCCAATAAAACTCATGACACTACATGGTATAGATTTCTTCCTTCCCCTGAGTTTTTTGGGGGTATTGTCGGATTTTGTCTACACTTTATTATATCGGATAAAAACTTTACTTATATAACATTAGCATTACATTTTTATTAATCATGGTTCATTTTACAATTGATGTATTTTTCTATAATGTCTACAATGAATAATATATTTAAATACTTAGCTGATTTAGTGTGGTCCTGTTTTAAACTCTCTAGGGCTGTACGATTCAGATGCTTATCAAAGAAGGATGTTTCCTCTTCAGCTGTCGAGGTCTCTGAGTATATAGATGTTTTAATAATTTTTCAACAATTGTAAAAGAGCAGGATCGGAACGAAAGCGTAGACTCCTGCGGGAGATAGTGCTTAGGGAAGACCCCACAGGCGTTAGCCGAGGAGGCTTCCAAGCGCCCCGCGGACGCGAAGCCTTTCGTGGAGAGAAACAGCGGTCTATAGCTGCACACATAAAATCCTTTTTCAAAGGTCTAACCCCTATTCCCCACAAGAGTCTCTAGCCTGTAATATATCATTACAAGGAACACTATATAGAAAGGAGCGATGTCCTCTATGCTATCTAAATACTACACCGTTAAAGGATACGGAGAGCATGAAACAGTTATACAAAAATCAAGATTTATCACATACCTCAACCGAGCAACTACCGAAGAAGATGCGCAAGCTTTTATCCAAGAAATTAAAAAGCAGCATCGAAACGCTAATCATAACTGTTCCGCTTATATCATTGGGGAACATGATCATATACAAAAAGCTAACGATGACGGGGAGCCAAGTGGAACGGCTGGTGTTCCAATGCTTGAAGTGTTAAAGAAAAAGGGATTAAAAGATACTGTAGTAGTAGTTACCCGTTATTTTGGTGGAATTAAACTCGGTGCTGGGGGCCTGATACGGGCATATGGAAAAGGGGTTTCCGAAGGTCTTTTGCATACTGGAATAGTAGAAAGAACATTAAAGATTGTGATGCACATCAAGTTTGATTATCCCCATCTTGGGAAGGTAGAAAACGATTTAAGGACATCTGGTACTTATGACCTATTAAATATTCTCTATAACGAAAAAGTTGAGATTTTAATATTAATTGAGTTGGAAGAACAAGAGAGATTCGTGGAACATATTACCAATCTATTGAATGGAAAGGTTGATATATCTAAGGGAGAAATGAGATATAGTGAAAATATTGTAGAAATATGACAAAAAAGGTACTTTACCCTCTTCTTTTCTAGTTAAACCTATTATATAGTTTAAAAGATTAGAAAAATTTTTAGGGGGATAATTTTGAAAAAAACAATCATTATCGCTATGTCAGCCTTGCTTATTGGAACTTTGGTAGGATCATTATTCACAACTAGTACAAGCGCATCATCAAACTTTGTAATAGCGAGCGTCGAATGGGTTAATGCACAATTAAATCCTATTAAAGACAGGATTACTAACCTTGAAGAGAACGCAGGTAACTCAGGATCGGGTCAGCCTGAAGAGTCGGTAAAAGTTATATCAAGTGGATTTACAGGATTAAAGATAGTCGTTTCGAGAACAGCGAATATTAGAAGTGGCCTATCTACATCCACTCCAGCCAAGATAAACAATTCTCCTTCCGGTACAGAATTTCATTATCTTCAAACACATTATGATCAAAATGGTAACATGTGGTATGAAGGTACATTCTTAGATGGAACAACTGCTTATATAGTGGCATCACATTCCACAATCGAGCTTCCTTCTGCTTCCTCTTATTCTCATGTAGTGTTGAATAAGGATGCAAATATTAGAAGCGATAAATCCTTTAATGGTAGCGTAGTTACTCAACTTAAGAAAAGTTCCGTTGCTACCTATATACAAACGCAATCAAATAGCAGAGGCGAAACTTGGTATCAGATCCGACTCTCAGATGGAACAACTGCATGGGTTATTCAACACGCGGCAGAAGTGGTAAGATAATATGATGAAGAAAATGCTTCTCATTCCTTTGCTTTGTGCAGCATTAATTTTTCAACCTGCCAATGCAGATGCAGCAACAAAGACTGCTTATACGGAAGAGGTAAAAGTTTCTATTTACCGCTCTACTTCTCCTACTGCTACCATCACTGTAAAGGGCAACTATGCTGTTGATTCAGCATATCTGTCCAAAAGATTTATTGAACATAATACAACTTTAGCAATCACAAGAAGCGGCGGCCATCTGACGGTTGGATTTGGAAGAGCGTCTGCTACTTCCGGTTATGACATCCCTGTAAACGAATACCAAGGAGCCATTATCACTGCAGCTTCAGGTCCTGTTAATATACGCGAGAATGCGACAACTAACAGTCCGGTAGTTACTTCTTTAGATAATCGTGAAGCAGCGGAGTACTTGGGAGAAAGTAAACAAACAAACGACGTCCATTCTCCCTGGTATAAAGTAAATGTCAAAGGGATAACAGGCTGGATTGCATCTAGTGTTTCAAGTGGTCCCATAACCTATCCTCAGACGCTCGGGAGAAATTATTCTACCTTTCAAGTTGGTGGCAGAGAATATAGAGGATCTTTTATCGTTAAGAAATTTGGTACAAATGGAATTGAAATTATAAATGTCCTTGGAATTGAAGATTATATTAAAGGCGTAGTTCCTAATGAATCGTATCCTTCCTGGCATATGGAAGCGTTAAAAGCTCAAGCGGTTACTGCTCGGAGCTATGCTTACGCCTCGGGAATACTTTCAAACACAACCAGCAGTCAAGTGTATAATGGATTCAGTTCGGAACACTCTAGAACGAATGATGCGGTTGATGCAACGAGAGGGGAAGTCGTGAAATATCAGGGAAAACCTATTATGACCTTTTTTGGGGCAGCTAGCGGGGGGGTGACAGCAAATTACGGAGACGTTTGGGCAAGCAGTGGTCACAAGTCGTACTATTCCTCAGTGGAAGATCCTTATGAAGCACAGGCAATTGCCGAAGCGGGAGCATCTGTAAGAAGAGCACATAATTGGACTTTCAATTATAGCGCCACCGACTTGCTTACCGAGTTTGCTCTAGTCACTAAACAAAATTTTTCTCCAACCGTCTTACTACAAGAGATGGAAATTGCAAAAACTGGAGCCAATGGGGAAGTTAGTAGGGTAACTTATACCACTTCTGACGGAGCCTATACAAGAACTGGGAACGAAGGACAAATACGTGCTATTTTCCCTTCCGAAGCAGCCTTTTATCATATGCTCCCATCCAGTATGTTTAATGTAACCTACACTAAAGACTACAAGGTAAAATTGATTAACCAGGATGTCGAGGCATTTAGTGTACTAAATCAAAAAATACAACTGCCAAGCGGAACACAATCCATCACAGGTTCGAATGTGAATATTATGTCTGCTTCAGGGACAATTTCAAAACCTAGCGATCCAAAATCCATAACCATTTCCGGTGGTGGTTGGGGTCACCGAATAGGAATGAGCCAATGGGGTGCCCAAGGATTTGCTAAATTCGGTAATAAAAATTACAAAGAAATATTGGCACACTATTACACTGGAACAGAAGTATCAAAACAGTATTAATAACACAACGTAAAAGCCCCCTAATTCAAAATGAATTAGGGGGCTTTTACGTTTTAATCTATTTCCAAATGGGCTTTTAGCTCAGCAACTACTTCCTCTAAAGAAACAGGATCAATTTCGTAATAGTAGACGCCATCTATTCTGGTATCAGTACCTGCGAGACTAACACTTTCAATATTTGAGCTATTCACACCTGAATAGGTTCGAAGGAGACTAATCATATTATTAGTTTTTAAACTTGTCGTAACATTATCTCCAATATGGCTTAAAATATCATCCATCTCGAGTAACAGCTTCTGTGGAGATGCCGCATCTACTGCTGCTGATATAACCTGTTTTTGACGATCGATTCTTCCTAGGTCTCCACGTGGGTCATATCTTCTCATTCGAACATACGCCAGCGCCTCATCACCTGTTAAAGTATCAATACCTTCAGCAAAATAAACACGTTCCCCTGTACCTGCCACTGTTTCAGAGAAGTTAAATGGAACATCAACCGTGACACCACCCAGCTCATCTACAATCTGAACAAACGCTTCAAAATTAATGGTTGAGTAGTAGTCAATTGGGATATCTAATAGATTTTCAATCGTATTAATCGCCATATCCGCTCCGCCGAACGCAAAGGCATGATTAATCTTGTCGTATGTTCCATGACCCGCTATTTCCACATAGGAATCACGCGGGATGCTTAGCATTTTGATGGTCTTGTCATTAGGATTTAAGGTTAAGATTATAATGGTATCAGTTCTTCCGTTCGCTCCTCCACTGGAATAGTCCTCTATTCCGAATAAAGCGATGGAAATAGGTTCTTTCATTAGAGACACATTTTCAGTTCTTAGCTTAGAGTAATCTCCTCTTTCCAATTCTGAATGCGTGTTTTGTATTGTGCTCAATAATCGGTATGCATAGAAGCTCCCGATTAGTATGATGACTAAACAAAAGGATAGAACATACTTAAGGATCCTTTTTTTGTTCAGCTTTTTCCTTCTCACAGCTCTACTATTTTTAGTCATTATTCATCTGCCTTATTTTAGAATAGGTAGAAATTAATTCATTATCTTCTTTAAATAGTTTTTTACTTCCTCTTGAAGGTCTTTTCTTTCAAGTGCAAATTCGATTTGCGCTTGAATAAATCCGAATTTATCTCCAACATCGTATCGTCTGCCCTTGAAATCATATGCTAATACTGCATTAATAGTATTTAGTTTATTAATTGCGTCTGTTAGCTGTATTTCACCACCTGAACCAGGTTCTTGATTTTCCAGAATATCAAAAATTTCAGGTGTGAGAATATAACGTCCCATTATTGCCAGGTTAGAAGGCGCTTCCTCTTTTTTAGGCTTTTCCACTAAAGAGTCAATATCGTATACATTTGCACTCTTTTGGTCTGCTGGAGCGATAATTCCATATTTGGACACTTCTTCATCCGGGACAGTTTGCACCCCTACTACAGAGGATTGGTATTCATTATATACATCGATTAACTGCTTAAGGCATGGAACCTCTGATTTTACAATATCATCGCCTAGAAGGACGGCAAACGGCTCATTGCCGATAAATCTGCTGGCACATGAAATGGCATGGCCTAAGCCTTTAGGTTCTTTTTGACGAATATAATGAATATTCGCTAGGGAAGATATTTGCTGCACTTCCTCAAGCATATCCATTTTCCCTTTTTTAAAGAGTGTCTCTTCCAACTCATAGGACTTATCAAAATGATCTTCTATTGCCCGCTTCCCACGTCCACTTACAATAATAATGTCTTCGATACCAGAAGCAACTGCTTCTTCAACTATATACTGAATCGTTGGTTTATCTACGATTGGCAACATTTCTTTCGGTTGTGCTTTTGTTGCTGGCAAAAAACGAGTTCCTAAACCAGCAGCAGGAATTATGGCTTTTCTTACCTTCATTCTAAACACCTAATTTCTTTTAGATTATATTTTATACCTTATAATAGTCCTTGTACCATGCTACAAACTTCTCCAGGCCGTCATTAAGGCTCGTGGAAGGTTTGAAACCGACTGCATCTGTTAGATCTTTAATGTCAGCATAGGTCGCTTCTACGTCACCAGGCTGCATAGGCATAAATTCAATGTTAGCCTTTTTCCCTAAGTGATTTTCTAAAATGTGGATAAAATCCATTAAATTTTCCGGTTGATTGTTTCCAATATTAAATACTCGATATTTTGCTTTACTGTTATAACCCTCATCTAAGGTTGATACGGTTTCTGTTTCTGGAATATGATTTGTAAGGCGCACAATCCCTTCCACAATATCATCAATATAAGTAAAGTCACGCTTCATTTTTCCGTTATTAAATACTTTGATTGTTTTACCTTCAAGAATATTTTTCGTAAATGAAAAATAAGCCATATCCGGACGCCCCCATGGACCATAAACAGTAAAGAATCTAAGTCCAGTCACAGGGATTCCATATAAATGACTATAAGTATGAGCCATTAACTCATTTGATTTTTTCGTTGCAGCATACAGGCTGACAGGATAATCCACCTTATCTTCAACGGAAAAAGGCATTTTAGTATTAGCGCCATAAACAGAGCTGGAGGAAGCATAGATTAAATGCTTGATCTCATGATGTCTGCAGGCCTCAAGAATATTAACGAAGCCAGTGATGTTGGAATCAATATAAGCATACGGATTTTCTAAACTGTATCTTACACCTGCCTGCGCAGCAAGGTTAATTACAGTATGAATGGAGTGCTTTTCAAACACTTCAAACACTTGCTCTTTATTCGCTAAATCCAATTTATAAAAGGTGAATTTCTCGTTATCCAATAAACTCAGTCTATCTTTTTTTAATTGAACATCATAATAATCATTTACATTGTCCATTCCAACAACTTCGATACCTTCTGCAAGAAGCCTTTGAGTTAAATGGTATCCAACAAAGCCCGCAGCTCCTGTAACTAAAATCTTCAATTTTCTACACCTCAATTATTTTTTTGTTTTCTGTGTTTTCTGTCTAGGATCAATATATTTGCTATATTTCATTAGCTGACTGGTAACAAAAGATGGCATAATTCCTAGCAATATTGGGATGGATACTGCAGTCATTCTTTCCATAGGGGTACTTTCTATAACTCGCGTACCTCTCCACCTAATTTTAGCGTCCAACCATCTGTGTTTAATGCCTCGCTTTTTTGCATGTCCAGTTATTACACGATAAAGCATTAAATATTCGGGAATATTGGCTAATTTATACCCTTTACCAATGAACCGAAACCATAGATCGATATCCTGGGCAACCCTATAGCTGGTATTATATCCTGTAACATCCTTAAGATGTTCTGTCTTCATTATCACAGAAGGATGTATCATCGGACTTGCTTTGACAATCACCTTTCTGATATTAAAGTGGTCTGTCGGCACCCTGCGATCTCGAATAAACGTGCCATTCTCATCAATGTCCTTTGCCCACGTACCAAGAACGCTAATCTCCGGGTGTTCCTCTAGGTATTTCATCTGCTTTTCCAACCGTTCCGGTAAGCAAATATCGTCTGCATCCATTCTAGCAGCATACGGAGTGTCCACCGATTCTAAAATTTCATTTAACGACGAAGTCAACCCTGTGTTTTCTTTATGAATATTAATTAGTTGGAAGCGTTCATCCCGCTCACACCAATTTTTCACTTTTTCTAACGTATGATCTTTTGAGTTATCGTCAATAATTTTCACAAGAAAGTTTTTGTAGGTTTGATTTGCGATACTTTCAAAAGCTTCATCAATTGTTGTATCACAATTATAAGTTGATATCATAAATGTTACTAAAGGCTTTTCCATTCTAATCCTCCAAGCTATCAATAACTGCTGTATATTTTTTCAAAAAAAGGGCGTTTAGAGGTTATCTATCCGCCCTTAATTATTTATTAAGTTCTTCTTTGAGGTATAGAGCCAAAAAACACTCTGATCTTGCGTATCAAGGTTAATAATGGTCTATAGCTATTATTGATAAGGGATAACTTCTCTATTAACAGTTGTATTACAATTAATAAAGCAAGGAAAATAATTGACGATCCAAGTAAGTTTGCTTTGTAGAATGAGATTGCAGATATTGCAAAATAGGTCGCAATCGCATAGATGAATAACACCGCTTTTCTATGAGTAAAGCCTACAGCTAACAAACGATGATGCAGATGATTCTTATCTGGCGCCATAATCGCCTGATTATTTAACTTTCTTCTTATAATAGCGATTAATGTATCAGTAATTGGTACCCCTAAAATGATAATAGGGATGATAAGTGTAACAAAGGTTACCTGTTTCAAACCGATCAATGACCCTACCGCTAATAAATAGCCTAGCAGTAATGATCCGGTATCACCCATAAAAATTTTAGATGGATGAAAGTTGAAATATAGGAATGCTAGGGTACTGCCCATAACCGCTAATGCCAATAACGCGACCATTGTATTACCAATAATCAGAGCCATGGTAAATATAGCAGAAAATGCAATAATAGATACGCCTGACGCCAAGCCATCCAAACCATCAATTAAATTCACAGCATTTGTAATACCGATAATCCATACAAGCGAAACAACAAAAGCAACAATCCAGCTTATTTGAATGTCTCCTGCGATGAATGGTATTGTAATAACTTTAATTTGTATTCCGTTTAGTAGTACTACAAGGGCGGCCACTAATTGGCCAGTTAATTTCACAATAGGAGATAATTCAAATTTATCATCTAAAAATCCAGTAATCACAATAATTGTGGCACCTATTACAATGCTCCACGGCAAGGAAACTCCAACAAAAATGGCTGAGTAAAACGCAGCAAAGATAAATCCACCATATATCGACAATCCGCCCAATCGAGGCTTGCTCTCTGTATGAACTTTTCTTGCGTTTGGTTTATCTACTACGCCAATTTTCCTGGCAAGCTTGATGACAGCTGGTGTCAGCATGAAACTTACTAAGAACCCTAGGACAAAAACTATGATGTAATCTACTACAGTCATTTACTTACACACCTCTTTTGCTGACATTTCTACATATTCTGCATTACACTTATCTTAAGCAAAATAATCATAACACAGGTCTAGAAAAAACGTCTACTATAATAATTTAACAAAGTGTGTATTTATATTGTGCTACTTATCCTGTTGTTCTACTTAAGCAAGTATTGGTATATCACCATTGCTCGCTTTTTTTTATACACATGCTTTGCAATTACTCTGCCTCTACAACCATTTCACTCATATTAAGTTCTTGTTACAAGAACAGACAAAATGCCTGTTCTTTTTCGTTTTTAAGATCAGATTAATTAACCTTACTTTCTCTATACCCATTATTTTTAATTTCTCTCTCAAAAACAGCAATTATCATGGAAGCAAAGAGTACAAATACCATTTTTGTCATGATAGTTGTGGTAACAGAACCTAATAGTAGAAACAAAAGGCAGAATATAGCAAAACCTCTTACTTCTGGTTTGTCATAAAGATATTTTTTAGCTCGGTAATAAAAGACTATAAATGGAGTGGCGAATAATAAATACCCGATAATACCAAATTGCATCATCCTCATTACAAGCTCACTATCGATATACCTTATATTAAGGGTTTCTAACGATTCTAATGTAATTCTTCCTCCAAACAATCCATTAATAGGATTGAGGCCCTCTATAAACCACTGATACATTTTCATCCTGTGGCCAATTGAGTGGCTTCGGAATTGACTTCCACCAGCAACCAAATCTTGAAATGTGGTTGTAATCCACCAATTGAAGAATGGGTTAAGGAAAAATAATGCGACAAACAATAGCAAAGAGGAGACACTGATCAAAGAGAATCTCTTCAAGATCGTTTTCCATCCTGCACCCTTTAAGATAAAGCTTCCACCTTCAAGTATGATAATCGTCAAGATTGCAGCTCTCCCGCCGGAAATCCCTGCGACAAAGAGCGCCATCAATATGTAAAAGTATTTATATTTGGGTTCCTTAATCGAAAGGTATTTAGCTATAAAATAAATTAGAAATCCATATAAAGCCGGGTGGACTAATAAACCTGCAGGTCTTGCAAGTATAGCGGTAATCGCGGTCGAAGGGCTTGCGATATTACCTTTAGCATAAAGATCGTAGTAAACCTTAATCACATGGGCAAAAGGAGGAAAAGCTTTTACCAATATAACTAAAATTACATTAACGTAAAAATATATTTTTAATAATTCATGGTTAAATTTTATCTTAGAAAAAATCGGAATCAAAAGTAAGTACATGATTGGAAAAACAAAGTAGGAAATATCTTTTAATGATAAGGAACCTTTTACTATAGAAAGAAAAAGTCCATGACCAATAAAGTACACTGCGCTTAATGTAAGTGCAAGCAGGTATTCCTTTGGAAAAGTATTCCTAAAGGAGTTGACCGATAAAGGATAAATATTATCTTTATATCGGTAAATATAAAAAATTATGCCAACCGGTAAAAATAATAAGAAAGGCATATTAGAAATTGTTAGTATTGGAAATAAGAGAATCAGTAAAACACAAACTATAAACCACATAATAGCCTCCAGATTTTTCTAAGTTAGTTAAAACATTATAATTTTAACATAAAGATTCTATAGTTGATATACTTAGCAAATAAAAAGGACGTTACGTAAACACGTATGTCCTTTCTATTTATACTGACGAGAAATTTTAAAAAAAGTTGCTATTTTGCATAAGTTAGGACAGATCTCCAAAAATCAACTAGATAATTATTCGGACTTTCCCCTAGCCTCTCCTCTAGTTCTTTCGTCCTACCTGTAGTAAAAAGGGAATTAAATTCTTCCATCTGCTCTTTATCATAATGTTTCATAAGTTCTCTAACCTTTGCTTCCCAATCTAATCTTGAGTTAGAATAGTTGCTTGCTATTTCTAATGTCTTCTTACCTTCTCCTAAAATCAATTCAGTTAACCCCAGATGTACAATTGCTAAATCACTTTGGAAATCTTTCACGTATAGTTCATCCGCAAGCCTTCTTGCTTCATTAACATTACCTTGGCTGTACTGACCTTTAATATAGATTAGCTCCGCAAACAAATTATATTGATCTAAACGATTGTATTCATTATAAGTACGGTCCAAAGCTTCCCATGACTTTGTGTAATAATAAAACTCCATCAGTTCACTCAATATTTCTATGTTAGGCGAAATTTCCGCAAGTTCCACCAAGTACGGTTCTTGCTTGAGCAGCTGATCCACCCTATCATACTCAAGTTCATGAATGCTAAGAGTACGCACCATATTAATGGAATGAGCATCAGTTGGGTCTTTCTCTACATTATTTTTGTATTCTTCTAAAGCCTCTTCCACATCTCCGTCTAAAAGGGTTTCATCTGCAGACGAAATCTCTTCTTTATTGACGGAAAAGTAAGGCAAGTTATGTTCCTCTTCAAACTTATAACCATTGCTTCGACCAACCATGAATCCTTCCTCATTGTATGCCGTTACATACCAATAGAAAACGGTTGAAGGGTTGGAAAAAGCCAGCATTGCTTCATAAACTCTAGAAGCATTTCCTTTTTGAATGCCAAGACGCTTGAGGCTCATTTCTTCTTTGCTTACCACTAACTCATTTGTTCGTACATCAGGAAAGACAAGTGTGCTTGTTCCTGCACCTTCAATACCAAAACTAATGGCATAAGAGAACGCACCCTCGACCTCTTCCCAACTGAACCTGATATTATCCCCTGATACTTCTTCATAATTGACAGGTGAAGTCAGTTTAAGTAACGGTGCAAGTTCAATATTGACTTCCTTATCTTCACCATTCACTTCGATAGGATAATTTAATTGGCTTTGGAAACTTTCATCTGTAATATGATCATAATCAAGTCCAATCACCAGTTTATATCTTCCGGGTAAAATGTTATCAAAACTAAAACGACCATTTTCGTCTGATATCACTCTATATTTTAATGCCTGACTTAATTGCATCGATCCTTCTGGATGATTTACAAGATATACACCAGTACCGTCAAGCATTTCTCCGTTAAAATCTATCGTTCCAGAAACTGTGCTTGGCTCCGGTTCATTTCTTAGCATTTGTCGAAGTGCTTTTACACTTGATACATAGGATTCATCTGCTCTAATTTCATTTTCATCCAAATACTCCTCAATTGCTGCAATAGTTTCGAATGCTTCGTCATGACTATCTTTCCGTATCAATAGCTCTGCTTTAGTCTTCGCTATACTTAGATAAAAGTTAAAGCCAAAATCCTTTTGCAATAGCTCGTCCGAAAAAGCAAGGGCTTCATCAAACTGACCATCTGTAATCTGTTGATGAAGGATAATTTGTGAAATACCTGGACCATTGATCGAATCTTCTTCATATCGCTCGAAAGCGTCCAAGAGTATTAACTGGATTTCTTCTGTATTATTAGTTTTCCAACCGTATGCATTTAAGATTTTTGCTACTTTAATGACGTAGCCCGCATCAATCTCTGAATTCTCCAGGTAATAGTAGAGATAAGGAAGTTTTTCCTCCATGCTCATAAAATCTATGTTTTTCTTCACAGGTGTAGCAATATTAGGAGGTGAAATAAATACCTCATTAAATTCTGAATAACTATGCTTTACGATAAACGTTTCAATTAGTTCATTTTTTTCTTGCTTATTAATTTGATTACTCTCCAATAACTCGAAAAGCCGTTGTTTACTCATCTCTTCCCCATTTGCCAGCCCTGTTTCGATACTTCTAGCCTCTATTTGAGGCTGAATGGAATACAAAGTAAATGAACCTACAAGAAGGGCTATTAGACCTGTTATATAGAGTTGTTTACTAGTAATTTTAATCTGCATTTTTTTTCACGACCTCTGAGTAATTAGTTTGCCAGTAGGTATTTACATCAACGGTGATTAATTGATCAACAGGTTTTGGTGATCTAGTACTTTCTGTTGTAAGGGGCATGAGTAAGAGACACAGGATAGAACCGATTAGTACAATACCTATAGTGGTAAGAGTGACTCTTGAGATGGTGAGTTCTTTGGTTTTTTTAAAGTTATTCAGGTTTTTTTTATAATCGTTTATTGGCTTTAGTAGATTTTTTAGCATATGTTTTCCTCCAGAGAAGGTAATTTACTTTGTTGTTATAGTCCACCGGTAGTGGGAAGTCGCTACATTAAAATAGATAGGTTACTGTTTGAACTCCCTGTTCCTTTTCGTTCTAGGTGATCGCTTTCCGCGGGGCGGTGCGGGAGCCTCCTCGGCTAAAGCCTGTGGGGTCTCCCGTCTACCGCTACCTCCCGCCGGAGTCGATCACCTGCCACTCCAATACACAGGGTGGACTACTTTAGAGATGATGAGGTATTTCCATTCTTTATCTTGGTTGGCATTGAACTAAAGGACTACGCTGAATAGAGAGGGTACCTTTTTAACTCCCTGTTCCTTTTCGTTCTAAGTGACCGCTTTCCGCGGGGCGGTGCGGGAGCCTCCTCGGCTGCGCCTGTGGGGTCTCCCGTCTACAAGCGGCCGGACGCTGGAGTCGATCACCTGCCACTCCATTCCACAGGGGGACTACTTTAGAGATAAGGTTATTTTCTACCTTGATTATGGTAGGTAGTTTCTATATAGAATTTTAATCTATAAGTAGGTAAGACTGTTTAAAAGACCTTTAAAGACCACCCATTGAACTTTTGGTTTCCATCTGTGGATCGGAACGAAAGGCGGAGACTCCTGCGGGAGGTAGCGCTTAGGGAAGACCCCGCAGGCGTTAGCCGAGGAGGCTTCCCAAGCGCCCCGCGGACGCGAAGCCTTTCATGGAGAGAAACAGCGGTCTATAGTACAACCCTCCATCCACTAGGTAGAGCATCCATGCCCTTTCAGCCAAGAATCAACAACCAATCAATAGCTTTCTACTTTTGAAATAGTATAACGGTATTTCCCTGATGGTAAAGGCGGGATGTCTTCTGTAAATTCAATATCTACTTGACATTGTTTTCCCATAACCAGTTGGATTTTTTCCTTCATTTGATCTAAGTTTGCTTTATATTTAATTAGTGGATCTTTTGTTTCATCTTTAAGGACGATAAGGATTTTAACCAAGCTTTTCTCTTCCTGAACAACTTGGAACCTTTCTATCCATTCATCAAACAGTACTACCCCCACAATATGAATAAAATAAGCCGGATCAACGATACCGCCATCTTCTCTAACAAATACATCTGTTGTACGGCCTGTAATTTCCTTAAAGAGCGGCAGTCCTCTACCACAGCTACACTCATTTTCGGACCAGACAGCCAAATCCCCGATTTTATAACGTAAGAGCGGCATAGCGAAGTTGGAAAGGGACGTGACAATTACCTCTCCGGTTTCACCAGGGGCTGCAATGTCACCGTCATTTTTAATTAATTCGACATAGTGTGTCCCCATTGAAACATGAAGGCCCTCATGCTTTTCACAATCACATGCCACATCTGCTACTTCTCGTGACCCATAACGATTGAATACTTTAGTCTTAAATACCGTCTCTACTTTCTCCCGCATATGGGGATAAAGATTACCAGCAGATGTCATAATAGCCTTTGGTGAATGAACTTCAAGGTTTTCTTTTTCAATCAATCGTGCCAGTTCATATATACTGGACACATAGGAGGTAATAAGACTAGGCTTGTACTCATTAATTTTTTTTACATAGTCGAGCATATCTTCTGATGTCATCTTAAAGGAGTTCAGCCAGATTTCATTTCTGACAAAGTTGATTAGGCGCCTTTGGACAGTTTCTTTGCCTTGAAATAAATCCCGCTCCGAACCCCAAAGCAAAGCCTTCTTATCGCCGACTTCGTAGCCTGCCCATCGGTCAAATAACATCTTGTTCGCTCGATTATAGTCTTTATAATAGGTGTCTTGAATTAACTGCACAGGTTGACCTGTGGAACCGCCGGACGAATTTTTGTACCATTTTCGTTTATCAAGGTCCTTCGACTTCATGTTCTCGAAATTCTTTTTTATATCTTCTTTTGTTAAAATAGGAAGATTGCTGTAATTCTCAATAAAGATGTCGCCATTTTCATTTGCAACTCCGTGATCTACGAGGAGTTTTTTATAGTATGGTACATTTTCAAAGCAATGCTTCACTAATTTGATAAGTTTTTGCTTTTGTATCTCTTTCACTTCACTGGAACTTTTCCATTGTATTTCTTCTAATTCTTTAATAAAAGTAGGGGTATCACTTGTTACACTTAAGTTTGTATTCCATAAGCCATTTCTCCAACCCATCGATTAAACTCCTCCTTCAACTCTGTTATGTTGGCGATTTCTTACTAAATAAATCGCTCCAAGTATAAGAACAAGATTGAAAACCGCTCCTGCGACACTATATAACGCAATGCTTGTTAATGCAGTATAATATAGACCGCCAATCACAATCGTTAGTGTTCTAGCGATAAATAGTAAAATTTCATAATACATCAGATATTTTTGATAGCCGTATACCTGAATGACAACGAATGAAGGCGAATTGACAAACCCGACAAACAACCACAAAATCATCCATTGGGCATATCCTCCGGCCTCATACCATTCACTCCCAAGGGTAAATGCAAAGAATGGTTTCCCCCAGATTGCAATGATAATTGATGGAATAAATCCAATTACAGCCAGGCCAGCAGTCGCCTTGATTAATATTCGGTAAACATTTTCATTATGATTGAAAGCATGTGACGCCTTTTGCAGGAAGACTTGTTTCACGGACTGTCCTATTAAGGTAATTGGCATATTCAAGAGTCGGTGAGATAAAGAATACAACCCGACTACTTCCGGACCGAAATAGAATGCTAATAGAAAGGCCGGTATATTTTGTGATAGAGAATTAATAAATGCTTGTGGTGCACTAAATTTAGGGAAATCTTTATATTCTTTAGCAACCTTTTTACTATTTTCTACACTTATGCTTTGCTTAACAGGTTCCTTGTATTGTTTCATAAAATGAGCAAGCAGGGTTATAAATGAAACGATATGACCAACCACATATCCGATGACGAGACCTAAAGGAGTCGCATATAATAATCCCATTGGTATTTGAACTCCCAGTGTACCAACAGATCTTAAAGCCTTGGAGGACGCTACTCTTCCGAAATGTTGTTTTCGTGTATACCAATAGTTTAAGCTTTGAAAAACACCTGATGCAAATATACTAACAGGCAGCCACCATAACCATGGCTTCAATTCAGGTGAACCCATTGCTTGTGAGAACATATCACCAAGCAGAAGTACAAGTATAATACTAACTATGGTTGTTAAACCGACACAGATCATGGAGACGAATAGGACATTGGATGCATCCTCATCTTCTTTAGGCAACACGATCGCTAATTCATATCTCCATGTAGCGATTACAGATAATATAATTACAATAGAAGAAAAGAGTGTAAATATCCCAAATGATGCAGGATCATATAATCGACTCAGAATGGGAGCTGCCGCTACGAGCAACCCTTGAGAAATAGCAGTTCCTGACATAAGGACAGCTACATTTTTAGCAAAAGAACCTTTTTTTAGTTTTCCTTTTAACACAATTAGCACCTTCTAAAATTTAGGTAGATTCATCTTGATTATTATATTACAAGTACTAAGGATTTCATAAAGATTTATGACTTTATAACAAATTATGATAGCAAAGTAATATACTCATTATCTTTTTTACCCAATATATAGAGTAAAAGTCCCCATGTTTTATTACAAAGGGACTTAATTAGACTTTTATTTTCGTTTGTTCATTTCTTCTAAGTAAATCTTTTGATAGTTTCTCGACATAACCTCTGAACTTAAATGATTATGAATGATGGCAAGGGCCGCATTTTGGTACTGATCATCCTCTATATTCATTTCTTCTATTAAATTGAATTTCTCCGTCAATTTGTGCGCATTTCCTGTTTCGAAAAGAAACCCGGCTTGGTCGTCGTATGCAAGAATTTCCTTGTGAGGACTTATATCAGAGAGACATGTCGGTAAGCCCACAGCCATGGCCTCCAATACTGAATTGGGCAACCCTTCTGCTTTGGAAGCAGAAACAAACCAGTCAGAAGCTTGCAGGTAATCATCCACATTTGATACTCTACCAATTACTTTAATATTTTGGTGCTCTTCCGCTAACCTGTCACAATTACTTCTTAACGGGCCATCTCCTACAAAAAGCAGAATAGCATTTTTCGCTATTTTGCTTTCGATAAAAGCATTCATTATTAGCTCAGGGTCTTTTCTGCTGCTCAAATGACCAACAGAGATGAAGATTCTTTTATCCAAAGGCAACCCGAGTTTCTCTTTAAGCTGACTTTTCATCGTCTTGTCCACTGGACGGAACTCTTCTGTATTAACCCCATTTTGGACAGCAGTGAGCTTTAAACCTTTTCCAAGCAAGTATTCCGCTACACTTTTTGAGCAGGCAACAGGCACATCAATTTCTTTTAATACTTTCATCTGTACGTTGGCCATAACGGTTCCGAGCACTTTTCCATATGTCATTTTGTAATCATAATGAGGATAGTTTCGAATCGTCGTAATTCTTAAGTACTTTTTCAGAGAATAGGCAGAAATGACATCTGCTCTAATACCTTGAGTCTGCACAATATCCGTATTGTTTTTCTTTAAGATCTCCTTAATTTTCGAAGCAGCTTTGTAGCTCTCATTTCGAGATAACTTAAGCTGATGGATCTTAATGTTATTGGCTAAATATTTATTAATGAACGTTTCTTCCGGTTCCGGGGAAAGAGTAATAACCTCAGCTTTAAATTTTGTTTCATCCAAATTTTTAATGATATTGAATAATTGATTCACTGGACCACTTCTTTTTAAAGTGGAAACAATATAGGTTATCTTAATCATAGTTCTCCCTTCGATATCTACACACATGCTATAAAATTCGTTAAGAATAGAGTGTGTATATTCAAACAATGCATTTTTATTTTATTTACTTTCGCTTAATATTATCAAAAAATGAAACATACCTTAACAAGAACGGTGGCAGAAAAAGAGCTGCCGCTTTGACATTAGGATAATGAAAAAAACTTTTCCACGAGTATTTTAGAGAATAAAAGTAACTGGTCCGATGAACTGCCTTGGAGCAATGCAGAAAACGTGAAGACTTGAATCTTCTTTTAAGATGTCTTTCGTTCTCGTCGAGAATTGTTCCATATTTTTTAAATAAGTATTTTAATGCTCTGTGATGGTTTTCACTTCTGCCACTTATTTGACTGCTCGCATTTTTGGAAATGGTATACTTGATATTATATTCCTTATCATGAGCAACTTTCGATATTTTACAGCATCTTATCCATAGATCATAGTCCTGCATTGTAGGCAGATTATTATCAAAGCCACCAGCTTCTACAAAGACACTCTTCTTTAATGCTACCGAAGATGTGGTACCTATATAATTGTCTTCAAGTATTTTTGGAAAAAGATCCCCAGAGACTTTTGCAGGAATTCTTCTAATGACCTTTTGCCTATTTGTATTATAGACAACCAGTTTTCCTGTATAAACTAAACCGACTTCTGGCTGCTGATTGAAAATCTCTAATTGACTTTTAATTTTTTTAGGCTCCCAAAGATCATCATCATCCAAAAACATCAGAAGGTCACCCGAAGCTGCTTCTGCTCCAAGGTTTCTTGCATAACATGCACCTTTACTTTCCTTAATCTTTTTCACCGTCAGATTGTAGGTGCACTGAAAGCCATTTAGAAAACGCTCTGTTTCTTCATTTTCCCCATCGATAACCACAATAACTTCGTCTGGCTTCACATATTGCTTATCAATGCTCTGTAAAGCTAGCAACAATAAATTCGGTCTATTGTGTGTAGGGATGATGACAGACACTTTGTACATATATGCTTCACCCTATCCCTTCCTATCTTCTACCAATCTTAAGAATATTTCTTCATATCTATCTATAACATACCCAACTTCCATCTGTTGTAGATGAAAATCTATTGCTTTCTGGTCAATTTTCGGCTTTTGGGTTATGTGCTTTAAAATAGCTTTGGCAAGCCCATCTCTATCCCCAACCGAAACCAATGATCCTAGTTCCCCGTTTTTCAATATTTCGCGAGGTCCACATTTACAATCTGTTGAAATAACAGGAGTTCCTAAGTGTAAAGCTTCCACAAGTACATTACCGAATCCTTCCCAACTAGAGCTTAACACTAAGAGGGAAGATTTTTCTATAAATGCGTAAGGGTTGTGAGCAAAGCCGTGAAGCTCCACCGCATGTTCCAGCTTTTCCTGATGGATGATCCTTGTCATCTCCTCTTTTATTTCAAGTTTCCCATCACCAAGGATGATTAAGCGGGTCTCTGGAATAGAGGCATTCACCTTTGAAAAAGCATATAGGAGAGTTGGGTAATCTTTCGCCTCAAAAATCCTGCCGACAGCCACCATGGTGAAATAACGATCATCCTCTAACCAGGGGTGTGAAATAGGTTCCTCTGCTTTACTTTTTATCTCATCCTGGATAACAGGGTTGTAGATAACATCTATTATCTTACTAGGTATATGTAGGAATTCTCCGGATTCTTTTGCTACACACTTTGAAACCGCAATATATCCTGTTGCAGCCGGAAACAGTCTTCTCATGATACTCGGATATAACCGATGCATAGAGGTTCTTGCTTTTTTATGGGACAGCTTTAAATTTGTATGCAAACTTATAATATGACACGTTTTTGTAGCGGCAAGCCTTACAGCCATGCTTGCTACTATATTTGCATTATCTAAGGCTGATAGTAACACTTGTGGCTTGGCAGTGTCCAGGTAGCGTCGCAATTTTCGGATACTCAAAAACGTCTTGCTTGCACCAAGATCCACGATATGTACTTTTGATGATACGCTTGAAAGCAATGGACCCTTTTTATTCACTAAGACAAGGTCAACTTTATATCCTTTCTCCGCAAAGCCATTTGCCAGAGCAATGATTACTTTTTCCGCTCCACCTATTGTAAGTACTGGTATGAAAAAGGCTATATGCATCATCAGCCTAGATTACTACCTTGTTTATTGTAAAAATACAGTTTATATTTTTTATCATGATGATACCTCTTATCTTTTTAAGATTTTACTTGCCAACTTCCCTACACCCTGACGCACATCTAGTATGTTCAACAAGCAGGCAGAGAAACCGAAGGCTATTGCTCCAAGAATAAGCTGTAGGAATAGGGCGAGAAAGCCAGTTTCCTCTGATAAGGGCCAAAGTGCCAAAGACATGATGATGGTAGCTGCTATTACCTTTAGAAATTCTATCCATGGAAATGGCAATGGATTTATTTGAACATGTACAAGAATCCAGCTCAAGATAACGGCGGATGCATAAGCAGCTACTGTCGAGATTGCCGCCCCCTCTATTCCATAGATCGGAATAAGAGTAAAATTCAAGAAAATATTCAACAAGCCAGCAAATACAACTGGACCTATTTGTAATGCCGTTCGTTGCTTAAGATGAAACATTATGTCAACGCTATAAAGTTTAAACCCTTTTAACAATGCACCAATCGCTATATAAGGAATCAAGCCCAGTGCATCAGAACGAAAAGATTCTCCTAGCAATAAATGAACAATATTTGGGGAGATCATTACAAACCCTGCCACAGCAGGCAGGGAAACAAAAAATAGGATAGCAGTGTTTTTGCTTACTTGTACATATGCAGCCTTTTCACCTTTCTCCTCCATGACTTTCAACACAAGCGGAAAAGCAGCAAGATTAATCATCATCATTAAGGTGAAGATGGATTGTTCGGATAAATCATAGGTTACTGCATAAATGCCAGTAGCACTTGTATCCATTAAATAATTTATAATCAGTCTATCTGAGTTATGAATGATAACCCCCATCAACAACGTCATGGTAAGTGGCATTCCATATTTCAGAAATTGTTTTATGTATTCTGTTTTGAAAAGATTTGGTTTTATAGTGATTTTCCAATATTTTAAGGTTGGAAGCAGCAGAGTGATCCAAAATGCCAAAATCAGACCAATCAAAAGTCCAATTTCCGCAAATCCTGCATAAATTAATGCCGTTCCTAAAACAAGACCCAGTGTTGTCCTGTTGAACGCCAGCATTCCATAGGATTTCGGATCTAGCCTAGCCCTCATTAGACTGAGATTAATGCTGTTCCAGGACTGTGTCCATGACAATACCAGAGTAATTAATATAAATAGTGGCGAGAACTCGTTGTCTTTAAAAAAGAACATGGCACCTACACCAATTATAAAAGATGTTAACATTAATGCAATAAACGATAGCTTAATAGTCTCAAAAAAGCCTACATCGTTTTTGTACTTAATATAATAACGGAGCAAACTCAATTTCAGCCATTCGAAAAGCACAGCATTAAGCATCCCAGCAATAGCAAAAACTAAAGCATACATTCCATATGCTTCTGGAGATAATAGTCTAGTGAAAACCGCAATACTGGCAAAGCTCACTAGTGCCGGTACTCCATGGGATAAAAAATACGCAAAAGCTTGTCTCGAAGACATTATCAAATTTCCTCCAAACCAATACCAAATCAATTTATTCTTTTCTATTATACATAAAACACACTTCAACTGAAACTGATAGCAGTAGGTTGGCAGGAATGAGTGCGGTGAGAGTAATGCAGGAGGGAGTATGCAGACACTTTTGTCAGAGAGTAGAATGTCGTATTTATTGGAAATATCTAGATGATTCTCTTTTTGTGTTAGATGATTTCGGAAAAGTGTTAGATGATTCGCTCAAAATTGTTAGATGATTAGCACAAGGTTGTTAGATGCATGCAAATAAAGGGTTAAATAGAAAAGGAAATCAGCTTTTAAAGCTATATTTCTTCCTGCCAAACGCTAAAATACTTAAAAAATGAAGAATCACCTATAAAATATATGTATAAATAGAGCACCAAGCCTTTAAAAAGTACTAAAATGGTATAAATCCATACCTGAATATTCCATATACCTATACGGGTATATGGGACTTTAGAGTCACCCTCCAACCAAACATACACATCCCCAAATATAAGCTAAGTATATTAAAGAGGAAAAGCAATTTTCCATATTTTTTGTTACTTAATACCCGAAATATAGCCAAGGAATTTCCATTCATATCTTTTACAACAGAAAAAGACCAAAGCATTGCTGTGGCAACAACCTCTGACACAGTAGCCAAACAAAACATAATCGCCACACTGCGTGAAAAAGAAAAACGCCCTTGAAGTCCATCAAGAACGCCTTTCTTCTAAATAATATAGTTCTTTAATTCTCCACAGAAGCTAATTCAGTTTCTCCTGAATAGCCATCTTCCCCTGTAACCTCAAATATCTCCTTCACTAATCCATATCCCGGAGCATAGTAACGAGTATAAATAGTGTCTGCACCTTCTACTTCATCTGTTGTTTTCTGTACAACATAGACATTTTCAAAGGTACCATAGGCTACCTCCACTATCGAATCTCTTTCTACAATAGTCCAGGTAGTAAGATTCTCTTTAATTGTACTAAGGATGACTTCCGGATTTTCAATCGGGATAAAAGAATCCAAAATATTCAACGTTGGATCTTCGACAGACACTTCCTCATATACAAGAACAATTTCATTTGCTGTCCATTTGTAGATTTGGAAAGAGGCGTTTCCTCCTATATAAGTAACGAATTGCACATATTCGCTATTCGCAGCAACTATTTTTTCTGTTACTAAGATTTCTACTCCGTCTGTAAACTTCTTTTCCACTCCCACTCCAGGAAGGTAAGCTTTTAAACCAAGGGTTTCATCAGAATCCGTTGACTCTTCAGTGGATTCAGTTTCAGACTCTTTTTCCGTTTCATCCTCTGCTTTAGAGTCCGCTTTACTTTCGGTCTCCTTCTGCTCATCTTCCTTGTCAGCCACTTTTTCATCCTGATTACTTTCAGAAGGCGAGGACTGTTCTGTAGCTGCTTCCTCGTTCTCTGAGTTATTTTGATCAGAAGATGTACATCCAGAAAGGAGCACAAGCAAATAAATCGATGTAACAATTAACATATATGATTTCTGCAATTCAATCACCTTTCAAAAGAGACTTGATAAGAAAGTTTCTTACCAAGTCTCTACAATTTATTTAATTTTATTACTGATCCTAGTTATATGACCATCACTTACTGCTTCAGTTCCACCAATTATTTCTATACTATTAACGCGTGAAGTGTTGGAATAAGCCATAAGGAAAGATTCAACATTCAGGTTCCGGTGATTTCCTACCAATATCAGCGGAGCTCCATCATTATGGACTGCCAATGGAGCAGCAGCTAGTGCATCTGGGAAATTTCTACCTGTTGAAACAAGGATGGATTCTCCTCCCATATCATCTGCAAAATGCCATAATATCTTAGCCAACGTTTCCAGCCTATCTACACCCGCTAATCTAGTAACATCATGAGAACCGCTTAACGCACTCTCAACATTATTTGATACAACATCTGTTCCACCTACGATAACTACCTCTTTGTTAGCAACAAACGGCATTGCTTCTGGAGCCAAATCGCCTTTTCTAGTCAAAAGAATTCCCCAGCCCTTTTTAGCTGCAATCGGCGCGGAAGCTAATGCATCAGCAAAACCTTGGCCAGATGCGATAAATATACCATTCAGGTCGCCGATCGCTTCTAATATAGCAATATTAGTCTCATATCTGCTTTCACCGAATATTCTCTGTACCTCAAGACCTTTATCCAATAAGACTTGTTCCGCCTGGGTTGGAATCGCATACTCACCACCAATAAGAATTACCTTTTGGGCTCCTAAACGATTAATTTCTGCTATTACGCTATCCTCCAGTTTTTCTGTACGAGTAAGAAGAATTGGAGCATTCCCGTATTTTGAAGCTAGTGGACCTGCAGATAAGGCATCTGCAAATTTATCCCCTGTAGCTAAGATAACCACTTTGTCTACCTTATCTTCTTTAAATCCTTCAGGGTATATCTCTTTGGAAATTTCGATCGCTGTCTCATATCTGTTTATACCAGATACTCTTTCTTCATTAATAGCACGCCCAATGCTTAGTCCACTAATGTTAGTCCATATTAATTCACTTTTTCCTATCGAGGTGATTTTAGCTTTTGCATAGGAAGAAGCAACACTCAAAGCATATTCATAATCTACAAACTTTCCTACCAATTTATCTTGTTCGTAGACTTCATATTTAACGGTAATGTAGTCAGACCATACAATAAATCCTGTTTTATCTTGAACAACTCTGGTATTTTTCGTTTTTTCGCCAAAAACTATTGCTTCTTTTTGAGTATAAAACTCTTTAATTAAATTACTGTTTTTATCAAGCACTTGGAACTTTTCGCTAGAATAAATAAAGTTCTGTTTATCTTTATCGAAAACTTTTACAAACCTAGTTTGTGCTTTAGCAAAATTTAACGCGTCAGCTCTAGTATCAAAGGTTGCAAGTTTTATATTATCTTTATCGAAAACTTCAAATACTTTAAAATAGTTTATTGCTGCAGCCGCTAAACCCTCAGCAGCTTTTTGTTGGAATGAGGAAGATTTAATCATCTTTTCTTCATCTCTATTTGACATAAATCCTAGTTCTACGAGAACCGCTGGCATTTGTGCATTTCGTATTACAAAGAAGCTTTGATTGTTCCGGACTTTTCTATCAACCATGTCCACTCTTTTCAAAGTTTCATTATGTACTAGATTTGCAAATTTCCTGCTTTCATTTACTAGTAATAATTGCATCGGATCTGGTGGATACTCTTTTTCGTAAAAATTAATTCCATCATAATAGTACGTTTCAAAACCTTTTACAAAAGTATTTGTTGGATGAGCATTATGATGAATCGATAAGAATAAAGCATTATCATTATTCCCGTTAGCAAAGCTATTTGCTACTTTCATTCTCTCTTTTAAATCATCCGCTGAAGAAGATGCAAATGCTTTATCATTATCACGCGTCATTTTGACTGTAATATCGGTATTTTTCAATAGTTCCCTTAACTTTAAGGCAACATCCAAATTTGCGCTTTTTTCACAATATCCTGTTTGATTACCTGAATAACCACAAGTTCCTGAGAATTTCCCACCGTGACCTGGATCAATAACCAAAACTTTTTCTGCAAATGAGACTAATGGAACCGTGAAAAATAAGATTAGTAGCAACATTGAAACTTTAAAATAGCTCACTCTAACAATTTACCCCCTAAAATGAAAAAAATATCGAATCTTGTTATATTATACCATTGCCCTAAATAGCTTTGGGGGTCTTTTTAGCATAGTAAATATTACCAAGATCAGATAAAAACTAAAAGACTGCAAAGGGTTGCTCCCTTGCAGTTTTTAGAGAGCCTAAAAAAAAGAAGAGTGACAGAGTCACCCTTCTTCTCTTTGACTATTATTTAATTAAAGCTTGCAGTTTAGTGAAAACGGAATCACTTACAGCATATGATCCACCAAGAACTGTTACATTAGCAACATTGTTGTCAACTAAATAGTTTTCAACAGAAGCGTCAATGTCTGTTCCAACAAGTAGGATCCCACTATCAAGTGAAGCAGCTAAAGCAGCACCGGAAAGTGCATCAGCAAACTGTTTGCCAGTTGCTACGAACATTCCAAGGTCAGTTGGACCAAAGAATTCCGCCACAGCAACGCTTGTTTCATAACGATTTTCGCCCGCAATACGTTCTGCATTAGGTAACTTACCGAATACAGTTTCAGAAATTGCATACTTTCCACCGATTACTAGAGAATCAGTCGCACCTAGTTCAGCAATTGCCGCACTAGTGTGTGCTGGAAGTTTATCAGTTTCTGTTAATAAGATAGGTAATCCGTAAGTTCCAGCATAAGAAGCTACTGAAAGGGCATCAGGGAAGTTCTTTCCGTTTACTACTACAACAGCATCAGAACCTTCTGGAGCCACTTCATTTGCAATCTTGGCTGCTGTTTCATAACGGCTTTCACCAGCAAATCGAACAATCTCCATATCACTATTGATTGATAGAATATGATCTTCTACATCAGAACCGATTGCTTCTTCTCCACCTAGGATATAAACAGTTGTAGCCCCAAGTCTAGCAATCTCTTCTTTTGTAACATCATCCAATTTGTTCGTACGAGTTAATAATACAGGTGCATCATGCTTAGCAGCCAAAGGAACACCAGCTAATGCATCTGCGAAATTATCTCCACGTGCTAGAACGACAACATCAGAAGATTCGAAACCAGCTTGGCTGATTGCTACTGATGTTTCATAACGATTTTCACCTTGAAGGCGGTCAACATCACCATTTCCACGGTAGATGGAAACCTCTTCAGTAGTTGTGTTACCAGCTAGATCGACAAGTTCTAATTCAAACACGTTCATACCTGGCTCTAAAGAAAGCTCAGTTGTAACTTCTGTGCTGAATGGTACCATGTCATATCCTGGTAATTCATTAAAGTACTCTTCACTTCCATTAACGAAATATCTAAGTTCTTCAGCGTTATCAGAAAGAACCGCAGTAAGTTCCACTGTATCCGTTTCGCTATTAACTCTTGTTGGTACATCTACTGATAATACTGGAGCAGTTGTATCAACGAAGATCAAACGGCTATTTGTTAATGAATGTACATTACCAGCAGCATCTACTGCTACGACTTCAATTGGATTAGCTCCATCTTCGAGAGTAACAACTGTCTCGAATGTATAAACAGAATTCTCTTCATCCCAAACTAGCTCTGTTGCTTGTCCATTTACAGTAAACTCTTTAATTTCCGTTTGATCTGTAACAGTACCAGCCACTGTGATTTCGCTAGTATTGTGAATGGAGAAAGTTGCAGGAGTATTTACTGTGATCATCGGAATAGTATCATCGTTAACTCCAGCTTCTACTTCTGTTGCGTTACCTGCATTATCCACTGCTACTACAGTTACATTGCCAGTTGTAGCTTTATCATCAAATACATATTCCTTTGTATCTCCAGCTACGATACCAACTGACTCACCATTTACAAATAATTCGATGTAGGATAGGCCTGAACCATTCTCTTCATCGGCTGCACTCATTGTTACTGTTTTTCCACTAACAGATGCATCTAATGTTGGTGCTTTTGTATCTACAATCACAGGCACATGAAGTTTTTGAGCTTCTTTACCAGGGTAGTCGATAGTAGATTCAATCTCATAATAATACTTTCCATCAGCAACTACTTGTTTATTCACTTTTCCATCCCAAGCGAATGCTGATTTAATAGTATAGTTTGCAGCTCTTGCTCCATCGTAATAGTGTTTTCTAACATTCTGTTCTGATCTTATTGTGCGTAATTTCTCTTTATTTTCATCTAGAACATTGTATTTAACTTCTTTTGCATTTCTTAGGAAAGACAAAAGTGGAATAATTTGATCTTGTGCTCCATCACCATTTGGCGATATCGCAATTCTATCAAGTTCTCTTTTATTTGTTAAAGGGTTGTGTCCTAAATAGTAATAACCGCCATCATTCGTGTAAAGCATCGCTGCTTGTCCATAGAAGGAGTTATGGTCATCATATGTCAACTCGTCTAGAACAGGTGCAGCGTTCCAGTCACCTTTAAAGCCTACATAAGGAACAGACAATTCTGGTTGTGCTTCGTTCGTTAGTGTAACGAAACCTTCAACAAAATAACCATTCGGGAAAATTGTTTCCGGTGCAGTAGTACCACCAGCATTTTGAGTTAAAACCTTTGCATTTGCTAAATCAATATCTACATTAATTGTAACGGTACCATTTGCAGGAATTTCTACAGAAGTATCGCCACCATTGAATGTAACTTCAGCGCCAACTAGTTCTTGCGCTTCCAATTCGCTCGCTGCATAACCTAACTCACCAAATAGAGAAAGATCTGTTTGAACATTTGCTGCTACATCATAAGTGATAGTCTCATCACTATAGTTTGAAGCTTCTAAAGTAAAGCTGATGTTTTCTCCAACTTCTTTAAGAGAAACTTTTGCTTCACCAGTATTTTTTTCTGTCACAACTACAGGCGTTCCTAGTGCTGCATGGATCTGCATTAGACCTGCACCTTGACGTCGTGGAGAGTAAGGATTTTCAAATCCAAACATGTTTTGGATTGTTCCTTTATCCTGTACTGCTTTTGCTGTATTCATAAGAATATTTTTTGCTAATTCAACTCGTGCTTTTCCTTCTAGACCAAACTCTTCATCTACACGTTGAAGAACGATAGCAGATCCACCGGCCACGTGAGGAGCCGCCATAGATGTACCACTCATTACTCCATAAGCATTATCTTGAAGAGTAGAGTAGATATTTCCACCTGGAGCTGTGATTTCAGGTTTGAAATCCAAGTTAGGTGTCACACCCCATGAAGTAAATGCTGACATTTTTCCAGCTGTTGGGTTTGGAGCTGTTGTAACATCTCCATTAAAACTTAAGGTTACTTCTTCTCCGGCAGCTAACTGTGCTGCTAGATATTCGCCATCCGTTTTTAGCATAAATAGCTGTGGAATTGTAATTCCAGGTTCTGAAGCCATGTTTACATATCCTTCAGAGTGGTTATACACAATAACACCAGCTGCGCCAGCATTTTGGGCGTTATAGGCTGTGTCTAAAAAGCTATTTCCACGTTTTACTAAAGCAAATTTACCAGTATAGTCTTTGTCTGTCCAATCTGCCGCCACACCGATACCTGATCCACCTACATGCACTAGGTCAAATGTAGAGGTTTCCAAATCAGTAGGATGCACACTGCTTGCAGATAGGAAAGGTACTTTACCAGATTCTTCACCAATCTCATAAGTTGCTGCATCTAAATCCATGAAGCTATTGTCAAGAGAAGCAACTTGTAATGAATCATAAGATAATCCAGGTGCACCTACTACACCTACATCAGGGTTTGTTGCAAATGGGTTAGCATTAGCAAATCCATTTCCAAGATGAGCAGAGTTCCCAGCAGAAACTGCCATTACCACTCCATTTTCTACTGCTCTTGCAATCGCCTTTTGTTCAGGATCATCAGCGTTAACAAACGATGCTGTTGAACCTAAACTCATGTTAAGTACATCTGCACCTAAGATAATTGCATCGTCAATCGCTTTCACATAGATATCACCCCAAGTGGAGCCCATGTTCGGGTCATTACCGAATACTTTAAGAGCAAGCAATTGAGCCTCAGGAGCTACCCCTTTAATCCCGCCGTTATCTTCATCACCATTGGCACCAACTGTTCCACCTACGTGCATACCATGGTGGGAAGCACCAGGTCCAAGGTCAAGAATTTCCTGGTTTTTATCCATATAGTTGTAACCATACGGTACTTTTGGTGTATGGTATTGACCTGGAAGGTCGTTATCAGAGACAAAAGTTTCCACGTCTGTCTGAGACAAAGCTGCTTCTGAATCATTTGTTAAAACCATATCTCTATGATGAGGGTCAATACCAGTATCAATGATACCAACGATCATTCCTTCACCATTATATCCGTAGTCATCCCAAGCTTTTTGAGCTTCTACAAGCTCTTTGCTGTATTTCATATTAGGTTCTGTTTCAGGACGCTCGTATTCATGAGCAATTGTTACTCTTGAAACACCTGAAAGCTTTTCAATTTCAGCAATTCTGCCGTATTCAACAATACCACTGAATCCATTGAATGCTGTTGTGAAACTTTCCTTAAATTCTACATTCATTCTTTTAGAATTTAATTGGCTTTTTACCTCTTTTTGTTCAGTTAATGCTTTATTTTGCAACTCAGTCTTTTTAGAATCGGAAAGCTCTGAGTATTTTACACCTTGCTTAGTTGCATATGAAATTGCAGGCGCACCTTCAACTTCAACAATAACACGAACTTTTTCATCTAAAGCATATTGCTTTTCTGCTTCTTCATGAGTAAATGCCTTTTCACCCGTATTAGTATTTACTGGTTTTGTTCTGTCTGGTGCTTGTAACGGTGTAGCAGCTAATGCCGCATTGGAAAATACCATTAAAAAGACCATTAACAATGCTAGTATTTTTTTCACGTTCAATTTTTCTCCCCCTATCAAAATAAATGCCCGAAAAATTTGCGCTTTTCCATTTCTAATATTCTATGAAGCTATGTAATATTATGTAATTAGAAGGAAAAACTAAACTACTTCTCTACCAAATCCCCCCCGATGTGATTTCATTAACATTTTTAGTGTAGTACTAATTCACTAAATAGTCAAACAATTATGTTGTTTTTTTTACACTATTCTTACTATTATTACAATTTAATATTATTAGATTTGCTACTCATTACCATTCTGTTAATTGCCTTAGATAACATAAACCTCGTTCTCAAATAGATAAGTTTAGCTCCACTTTACTATGGAGAATGATTTACACTTTCTACCGTAGTCATCATACAGTAATTTTTGTAATACAATTCTATCTAAAAAAACCGCCATCGGTAACTCGATGGCGGTTTTTTTAATGTAGACGTTTAGCTCCCAGGTAACGGGGGTAAAAGTAACTATTGGACATACTATGAATTGTTACTCCGGAAGTAGAGCTTGCATGGATAAATTCATTGTTGCCAATGTATATTCCAGCATGAGAAGGGCCTGCTTTATAAGTAGTAAAAAATACAATATCGCCAACTTCAGGTTGGGAGACAGATGTTCCTTTTTCCCACATCTCTGCTACGGTTCTTGGTAATGATATACCGTGTTTGTTAAATACATAGCCTAAGTATCCGCTGCAGTCAAATCCTGATGGAGTGATTCCGCCCCATAGATAAGGAACCCCCATGTATTGGCGTGCAGTTGAAATAATAGAGTTAACATCAAAAACCTGGCCATCTATTACCGGTTCACCAAATTTCAGATGACTTTCAACCGCCGAGGATACTGCATTAGCTCCACCGATGATAGTCGCATTGGAAGTACTGAGTGATTTCAGGATATTTTGGATAGGTCCCGGAACTTGATCTTTACCGACAAGTACTAAGGAAGTATTCTCTTTTGCAGCTAACACCGAACCTGTTAATGCATCGGCAAAATTTTCGCCGGTTGCTATATATACTTTTTGATTAAATTTAACATTTAATCCTTTTACTACATTTGATAGAGTTTGATACCGATCTGCACCCGAATAGCGTGCAGGTGCAGGAAGCTGACCATAAACCTGTTTTGATACGACCGCTTCTCCTCCAACCACTATGGTTCTTCTGTAGTTCGAGAGCGATTCTTTTGTTTTACTTGGCAATGTATTGGTATCTGTCAATAAAATTGGATATCCGTTTTTAGCAGCATGCGCAGCAACTGAAAGGCTATCGGGGAAGTTTTTCCCATAAACAACAACAGCAGTACCTTTATTAGGAATTCGTTCGGCAATTTTTGCAGCTGTTTCATAGCGGTCACCGCCATAGATTCTTTCAAGTTCTAACCCCATTGAAAGTAGTTCATTTGCTACATTAGAGGATACCGCATGATCACCGCCTAGGATAATAACCTTTTTAGGCTTTAATCTTGTAATCTCATTTTTCGTTTCACTTGGCAAATAGTTTCTATTAGTTAATAATATTGGCGCATTCAAAGAAAATGCTAATGGCGTTCCTGTTAGTGCATCAGGAAACTGGTTTCCTCCGGTAATAATAATAGTATCAGCTCCATTACTCCAGCCTTGCTTGGAAACCTCTACCGCTGTCTTATATCTATTTTCACCACTGATTCGATCCACATTATACGTACTTGCCTCTTTTGAGGAAGGCATCGAAATAAGTAGGGTAACAATCACAAAGGCTAGAACAACTATGTATCTTTTAAATGAAAAAATATACATTCTTTTCCTCCTGTTTTCTACATATTACTGCATAAAATACAATAATCTTAGTATATCATCCATAAAACGCAACTTATATTAAGATTATGTAACAAAAAGGGCTTGTATAATTTTTAGATTATACAAGCCCTTTTTCTCTTATTCTATTATTTTCCTAATAACTTCATTGCGAATAGCTTCGTCTCCACCAAGCACTGAGATTAGTCCAAAATCTTTTTCCTTCACGAGTCGACTGGTTTCAGCAGGAATCTGATCTGGCTTTACTAATAATAATGGGGCATTACGCTTTGCCGCTAATACCGAACCTGTAAGTGCATCAGCGAAGCCGGTTCCATTAACTACAAGACCTGTACTTGCAGAAAAATTAAACTCTGTTCCTATCTTATAGGCAGTCTCGTATCTATTTGCACCAAAGATTCGCACCGGTTTTGGCATCCCTTTTAATAGATTGTCAGCAAGCATTTCTCTCCCACCAACCACTATTGTATTAGTAGCGTTAGCCAGCAGAGTAGTAGTTGGCCCTGGAATGTTAGATTTCTCCGAGAGCAAAATAGGGATTCCGTTTCTTGCTGCATAAGGAGCTATGGCTAGTGCATCAGCAAAGCCCTTTCCATTTGCCACTACAACTGTCGAAAAACTTGTTCCCATTTTATTGGCGATAAGTTTTGCTGTTTCGTAACGGTTCGTTCCTGCAATTCTCTCCACTTCTAAGCCTAGGTTCCGCAGAGAAGTTTCCACCCCGGTATTTATTGCATTCGGACCACCGAGCATCACTATCTTTTTCACGCCTAATCTTTGCAATTCTTTCTTTGTTTCTTCTACCAACTCATTACTTCTTGTCAGTAAAATGGGTGCGTTAAGCTGATAGGCTAGCGGAGTTCCAGCAAGAGCATCCGGAAAATCATCCCCCCGAGCTATCACTGCTACGTTCGCCTTATCCCATCCTTCTCGAGACACTTTAACAGCTGTAGCATATCGGTTGTCTCCTGAAATTCTCATTTCTTCAATGTAGCTGGATGAAATATAATAGATTTGGTTAGAATTCATATCTTTTACTGGATACCACACAAAGTGATTAGAGTTGATATTCCCGGTCTGGTATGGACCAACTATCTGTAATGCTTCTCCAACCTGTGTTTTCCTAATTTCCGTTCCTTCCGGAGAGTTCCGTAAACGCACTCCCGAATCTGTAGCTCGGACAAACTCACCATTTTTAAATAAGTGTTTGGAAGTTTGGTAAGGTCCGTTTATATGATAATGAGGATTTCTGAACTGAAGTGAGCCAGCACTAGTATAATAGATATCGGTTCTTAGCAATTGCTCCGGAAAAGGAGTGGTAATTAACTGCGAAAAATTTTCTATGTGTCTGTAAATGACATCTTGATAAGTGTTACCAGGATAATATAGAGGATCATTACGTCTCGATATCCCATTATATGCCATAACTGCAAAATACCAATCCTCGATTACCTGCATGTCATTTCCGTTAATACTTGGGATTCTCCCCCAATTGCTATATGTCCATTTATCTTTTAAAATTTTGAGGCCTTCTTGAATATTATAGACAATATCCGTCTTTAATCTTCTTGCACGTTCCGCTGTCATGTTAGGCTCGGTGATTTGCATCAACCCTATTCCGCCATCAAAAGATATAACCGGATCCCCTTTTTTCCATTGGCCGTATGGGTCATCGAATGTTCTATATTGTCTCCATGCACTTTCCTGCCATGCTATTGCTTTGACCAACTCTGGAGGGACACCGGCTTTAATTGCTTCGCTAGTTAATAAAGCATTCATTTCGGAAACGGAAGGGTTCGTCCCTCTCAAGTCGTCATTAGACTGAATCGAGATGCGCTCCATTTTCGAGATCTCTTTTACCACAACATCTTCTTTGGCTTTTTCTTTCATACCTATTGATCCATCATTCTCTTGTGTATACACATCTTTAAGTGTTTGATAACTTGCCAAGCTTGAAGAATCATTCTCTTGATAATAGGTTATCACGAAAGAATCCTCCTTCACTTCCACGGATCCTGCCGGATAATCCTCGGTTAAAAGAAGTTGCTCTAGCTCCTTATTATTTAACTCGTAAACAGAATAACGTGCAAAACCGCCTGTTCCATCTAACTTCGCTTCAATTAATACATAGGGAGTTTCACCAATTTGCCAAGTGAATATATTGGATACTCTTGCAAAATCAAACTCCAATTCTCCTATTTTTTCTCCACTATGTATGAAATCTACATATGAGGTCTCGCCATTTTTTATATTTAACTCATAATCTACCAAGGTAATCGTTTTCGCGCTAGTCAGGTTAGTCTCGTACTCTACAATCTGCTTTTCTGCAAAACCTATCTCCAAAGTCACCATAAGCATGAGTACCAAACAAAAATTCAAACCAACAAGACTCTTTCTAATCAATATTCTTCCTCCTCAAAAATAATATGACAAATATTTCACTTCATTTACAATATTACCAAAAATATTACAAGGAGGAATAGGTAATTTGTCTAAAATTTAATTTACGTATAAATTTCGAGGAAAATAAGTTTATTGTTTGGAGAGAGAGGGAAGAAGAGGGTATCTAATATTATGTAGAAAAAAACAAGGTTTTCAAAACATCCAATAATAAAGTTTTTACTATCGAGGAGTTCGACAATGGTTGAAAATATAAGTTCGTTAGTTCTTTTGTTTATTTCTTTAATAGGATGGGGAATGCTGGCGGATATTAAATACAAGATTCATTCTGCTTTTATTCCCATCTTTGTCTTTGCTCTCGTTACTTGTCTCGTTTTCTTTGCTGGTCTATTAAATATAATGCCACATATGGCCCTCCTTATTTTCCTTACAGGATTGGGGCTATTTTGTTTCTACAGCTACTACTTAATTAAGAGAAGAGAAAATATAAGGCACATATTATCACCTTCTATCGCAATTTTTACATTATTAACCCTTGTTGTAATTGCAGTTTATAAAGATGTGATTTTTCTACACTATGATAATTTCAGTCATTGGGGGCTAATTGTAAAGGAAATGTACCGAATTAACGGGCTGCCTGATTCTACCACAATGGTGCTTTTTAAGAATTACCCTCCTGGTAGTGCCGTATTCATTTATTACATAGTGAGAGTGCTTGGCTTTTCAGAAAGCCACACTTTAATGGCCCAAGGATTTCTGTTGGCCTCAACCTTGACTGTCCTGCTTGCATTTTGCAAATGGAAAAACCCCCTTCATATTATTGTCGCTTTGGTTACCAGCCTGACTTTAATATTTGTTATCAAAGGAAATATATATAATTTACTTGTGGATACACTATTAGGTCTTGTTGCATTATCAGTGACGGTCATTGCATATTTCTATCGAAATGACTGGAAAAAAAGTCTGTTGGTGAACACTCCTATCCTTGTTTTATTATTGCTTGTAAAGGATAGCGGTAAATTATTTATTGTTATTAATGCACTTCTAATTTTCAGCATACTATATTGGAAACACATCAAAGGGGAGAACTATACTTTTAATAAGAGAAAACTCATAGCAATTGCAATCATTTGTACGCTAATAATCCCCTTTGGAAGCAACTTTTTATGGTCAAAATATACAGAAAAGGTCTATCCTGAATTTACTTATGAAAGCAATAAATTTGCTGTCACAGCCTCAAATTTAAATGCTGATGATAAGTCGGAGCATCTAAAGGAGACTCTTGGCAAAAGTATAGTTAAAGCCGCTACTAGTCCTGAGTCAGCAAATGTTAAAAGTATGATTCTATTAAATGCAATAGGGATATTTATTATATTAATTTCTTATATAAAAGAAAGATTGGTGCCACGTTTAATAGTCATACCTATACTATTTACTAATGGCATTTATATACTTTACATGTTTTTTCTATATTTGATGTACCTGTTTCTTATGCCGGAAAATGAAGCATTGAGACTAGCAGGATTCAGCAGGTACCATTCTACCATGTTTATTTATTATTCCGGGATCCTAATGACATGCATAACACTTGTGTGGAGCAGGTCTGATTTTTTCATGAAGTCAAAACTAGCAGCAACTCTCTCTGCCTGTTTTCTAGTAGCAGTTTATATTTATCCATTTCTCGATAATATTCCCTCCATAATGAACAAACCAGATCCAACCTCTTCTATTAGAGAAAAGGTAAAAGAAAACTACGAATTGATTCGAGCAGGTACTACGGAAGAGCCCACTGTTTTATATTATAGTCCTCGAAGCACAAATGATAACGGCTATTTGAGGTATTTGGCTTCATATGAACAGTTAAGCAATAACTACTATATTTATCGAAGCAGCAATACGAAGGAAAAAAGAGATTCTCTCACGCACCATTTAAATAACTCAAACTATCTTATCGTCGTGGATCAGGATGAGGATATTATTGATTTTTTAAACGACCATTCTGAGACCTCTACTGACGGGGTTTATAAAGTATCAATTATTGACGGTCATCTTCATTTAACCTTGTTAAACTGAAAACTCCCCTTTTGTCTAGATAAAAAGGGGGGCTTCTCTTATCGTTTCCTATTAAACTAACTGTAATATAAAGGTTTAAAATTCATGACTCCGGGTAAAATAGTAATAGCATTCTGTCATTCTATCTATAAACAGATGATGAGTACATAATAATTTATTAGGAACATAGAATATAGTAATCTAACGACTTTAGGAAAGTGAAGGTGAAAAAAATTAATGACGGCAATTACGCACAGGTTCATCCCACTAATTAGGAAGCGCTTTACCGGATTCTCCAATTGGACCAAAGATCAAAATTTCAAGAGCATAGGAATAGCAATGGAGGCTTATTGGCTTCGATTCATAATCGTCTCCTGTTTAAGTCCAGTTTTCCTCATCATTCCAGCATTTATGTTTAAATTAGCTACCGAGCCGTTTTCGGTATTGGGTTACCTGTTAGGTACTGTACTATTAATTCCCTGGCTGCTTATCCCAACGCTATTTATTCAAAACATCACCAACCACTCGAAGACTGGCAAGGTCCTTTCCTTACTTTATTTAAGTTTAATGGTGCTAATATTTATTTTATGGCTAATATTCATATAGGCTATTTCCCTCACGACTCTTTTCCTACTTCGTACAAACTAAACTACCAATAAACAGTCAACAAGCCTGAGTCCCAACGGAACTACAGGCTTGTTACATTGATTAATTTTTCCCGCTAATGAACAGGTCCACGATATACTCACTCCAAAGTTTATGACCCAATTCATTCGGGGCAATACTTCCCGCTAAGAGATGTTCTGCCATTTCCGACTCATTATCCAATGGCCAATTGGTCCAATGATCGATATATGGGTAGCCCTGCTCGAGGGCAAACTCCTGAAACTTCTTCATATCTTGGGGATAAAATACGGCACCCGGTAAGGGATGGGCCGGTTGAAGAAAAACAAATACTTCTGGATTCAAATCCCTAAAATCCTTAATCATGGTCTGGACATTTTCAAGTGACTGCTCAAATGGATATGCAACATCATTGTCATTAAGAAGGAATGGCTCTAATATGATTAGATCTGGGGTTCCACTATCCTCCATATGCAATTGTTCATTAACTACTTGCTGAGATGTTCCATAAGGAATTTCTTTTACAGTAATATGAAACAATTCTTCATACGCCTCTTCCATTTTCAGTTGAAAAATCTCTGTCCACGGATTGTTCCCCATTGTATTCACTTCTGACCCAATAATTAATAATTCAATGGTTTTACCCTGTGAATCTGCTTCCTCTATATAGGAAATGACCTCCTCAGGTAAAGAAGCTAGTTTTTCATTTAATGGGCGGTCAATTTCCTCCCCCTTCTTGGCAGGGTCATTATTCTGTTCGTCACCTGCGTTTTTCTGTGGGTTTGAAGTTGCTTCAACATATGTAGAATTCCCTATCTTTTGTTTCCAATGGAAATTTCCAAAGACTAATGCTGTGAAACATGCCAAAATCACTAAAGTTATTAAAAATCTCATTTATACCACCTCATACCAAATATACTATTATAAGGATATATTACAATAAGTACTCCGAAATTTGTCTGATTTTCTTGTATTTTATCACCATAAATTGTATTTTTGTTTAAAAATAACTTATAATAGCTTAATAGATATATAATTCTTTACTAAAAGGACGATGTAATATGTTCAGAAAGAAATGGTTCATCATACTAGTTATTGTAATAGGAATTGTCACTATAGGCGTAGGAATATTTGCCTTTTCCGTATATAAATCCTTAGAAAATACTGCAACAGATATGCATACACCATTGGATCGCACATCATCTGACAAACGCCCTGCAGAAGTGGACTTCAAAAAAAGGGACCCATTATCCTTTCTCATCTTAGGCGTAGATGAAAGGGACAATGATTCTGGCCGCTCAGACTCCATGATTGTATTAACGGTAAATCCTAATGAACAATCGATGCAGATGGTTAGTATTCCTCGTGACACAAGAACTGAAATGGTTGGGGAAGATTACGGCTTCATGGATAAAATAAATCACGCTTACGCCTTTGGCGGACCTGAAATGTCTATTGCTACAGTTGAAAACTTTTTGGATATCCCAATTGATTATTATGTACAAGTAAACATGGAAAGCTTTAAGGATATTGTCGATGCCGTCGGCGGAGTAAAAGTAGATAATAATCTCTCCTTTAGTTATGGAGGCGATGAGTTTCCAGAAGGAGAATTAGAACTTGATGGGGAATCCGCTTTAAACTATTCCCGCATGCGCTATGAAGACCCAGACAATGACTTCGGAAGACAAAAACGCCAACGAGCAATCATACAAGGGGTTATCGATAAAGGGGCATCTGTTTCTTCCATCACTAAATTCGATGACATTTTAGATGTGTTAGGGAATAATGTTAGAACCAACTTAACCTTTGATGAAATGGTGGACATCCAATCAAACTATAAGGATGCGAGGCATAGCCTAGATCAGCATCAAATTAAAGGTCATGGAGAGTTCATTAATAATGGCACACAAGATATCTGGTATCTTATCGTTTCGGAGGAAGATAGATTAGAAATATCCAATAAACTTCGCGAGCATTTGGATATGGAAAAAAAAGAGGTAGCTAAGAACGAATAGCAAAAGAAGGAGCCTTCCAAATTAGGAAGGCTCCTTCTTTTATAGGCCTACAATAGCACCGATTGCAATTCTCTCGTTATTCATGTTTTTCAGCTTTAAATAAGCAACAACAGGTTTCATTATTATTTAAACAAGCCTAACAGCTTTTTCTTCTTAATTCTTTCAGGAATTTCCTTTATAATGGTCTGTCCCTCTACCAATAACTCGGAATTTTCCATCAGCATATACGTAACATCTTGTCCAAATTCTTTGCGAATAATTTCATAAGCCTCTTTCATTACAAAGGTGCGGTTTTTTATATTATGGGCATCCGAAGCGATAAAATGCACGAGATTGGACTCAATTAGATCAAGTGAAAATTTTTTAATCTTTTTACCGAACTTCCCTGCCACACTTGCAGCAGTCACTTGCGTACATGCTCCTTTTTTCACTAATTGGTATAGCTTCTCCGGGGACTCGATAAGCTCCGAATTACGCTCAGGATGAACAATAATTGGTACCAAGCCTTTCATTTGCATATCATACACAAGTTTTTCCGTATACATCGGAACTTGATTAGAAGGCAATTCAAGAAATAGATACTTCCCAGTGTTATTTAATGTAAGTACTTCACCTTTTTCATATTGGTCAAGTAACTCGCCCGTAATTCTGCATTCTTGTCCGGGTAAGATAGTTAGATCAATTGCTTCCTTTTTCAACCGCGCATTCAGTTCATTTACCTTTTCAAGAACTTCTGTCTTTATATTAAGATATTTACCGTCATTATGATGGGGTGTTGCAACGATAGTGGTAATACCCTGTTGAACAGCCGCTCTTGCCATCTCAATACTTTCAGTCATATGTTTCGCTCCATCGTCAACTGATGGTAGTATATGACAGTGTATATCTATCATGTTGATTCCCCCTTTTAAGATAGTACATTTTTACTACTCTCTTATTTTCTCTGTTTATTATATTATCATAGGAAAAAGGAATGAGAAACGGGTGTATTTTGTCGAATTACGTAAATTACAACCTTTTTAAACCAAATTAATAAATAGCATCATATTCTACAACAATAAAAAGTTATATTAATATATAAAAACCAGGAAACTATTTGCTATTTTTGTATTAAAATACCATAAAATTATTATTTGATAAAAGGATTTATGACCTATAAACATAATTAAATTTTTGTCGATAGAATACGTAAAAAAAGAACACCTATAATGGTGCCTTCTTCTTCTTCTAAAAATCCACTGGTTTCGCATACACAATATATCGTTCAGGAGCTCTACCAGTCAGTGTAAATGGATAACAGGTGGTCAGTATTAATTCTTCTTTTTCCTTTTGTAGCGTGATAATGGATGTATCATCGTCATCTACAATTTTCGTGTCGTATATTTCATACATAAAGTCTCCATAAGAGAGAGAAACGACGAATTTGTCTCCCAGCTCCAACTCACCGAGACGAAGAAAGACTGTATCACGATGGCCAGAAAAAACTATTTGGCCGAGCTCCCCTGGATAGGACGCTCCGCGGAAATGACCTACACCCTTTTCCAAATCATCCGGGTCTGTACCTTCGACAATCGGCAACTGCGCTTCAAATTTAGGAATCTGCAACACACCAACAACTTCTCCGTGTTCAGGATTCCAATCTTCCGGTCTCGTTGGACGCTCTTTTTTAGTGTTGTCTTGTTGACCTTCCTGATTCTTGTTGTTGCCAGTCAAAGCAACAGCATCTTGAAGTGCTGCTTCTGTCTTGCGATCCAATGTCACCTTTTCATACAATCCATACCCGATAAACGAAGCGCCTCCTATCATTAACAAGAGGGCAAGTACCATACCTTTTCTCACTGATCCACACTGCTCCTTTTCGTTTCCCTTGCACCGACGAAATCACCCATTATTTTAATGAAGGGAAATTCTATTTTCACTAGCTTATATATTTTAAGAATCTGTTATATATGAATGTAAATAATTGTACTTCTCTAGCTGATGATTAGAGCAAAAGGCGTAGACTCCTGCGAGAGGTAGCGGTAGGCTGGAGACCCAGCTAGCCTAATCCTTAACACTATAAAGTATTCCATCTAATTTCATTATAAAAGCTTTTGACAAAGAAATAAACCGCCAGCACTTTAGAGTATGTAATCACAATCTAGTGCAAGCGGTTTCGTATCTTCTATTTTACCTAAAAATCTGAAAACTTCAATAGTTAAATCTACTTCTAGTCTCCCCTAAAGTAATCCTCCAATTAACCCAGATATTCTTTGTATCAAAAAAGGTAATACTGCCGCTACCAAATGAGTCGCCACTAATGTATAGTGATAGAACTTCTGCTTAGCCATTCTAAAAACTAGTGGGATAATGACGAGAAATATTCCTGCCACACTAATTAATGAATAAATTAAGAGTCCCTGCTGTTCTCCATATGCAATAATTAGATAAAAAAATCCTACTATACTAATATTATAAATTAATAATAATAACGATAAGGCAAAACAAACAAAATTTATGACAGCTTTGGTTTTTGGACCAATTCCAAACCTTTTCATGTTTGCGCCCCCTTTCATCTTGATATTCTTTGCTACATATCTAATTTCGATGAATAAGGACAATTTTCCTGTTTTTTTGCAAAGATTAGTAAATTTTTGTTGATAATAGAATACAGTTATAAGAAAAAAGAATAGTCTCAGGGACGAAAGGCTACGTTTAATACCGCTGTTGATTTCCGCGCAAGGCTTCGCGTCCGCGGGGCGCTTGGGGGCCTCCACCTTTCGCTCCAATCAACAGCTAGGTACGTTAAATATTAAACACTATTTTCGAACATCCTTATTTGTGAGTCTAATTCTCAAATACATAACTTAGCTCTATCATACAACTTGTGGTGTACACTCCATTTCACTTTATCCAAATGTTATAAAAGTTGAATAGCCTTGTCCTCGAAGCCGGGATGCTAGTTGGTCTGCGTTTTCTTTTTCGGCAAATGCACCAGCTTGTACTTTATAAAGGCTTTGATTAAAATAAACAAATGTTTGATAATCCTTTGCATTTAATTCTTCGGCAAGATTATCTGCGTTCTCTTTTGCTTTAAAAGCCCCAACTTGAATCTTATATAAATCAGTTGAGGGTGGTTCAGTTGGCTTTAACTTTAAATCGAAATATTCCACTAACCCCCATGCAATTGCTTGTGAACAGGTTCTGCGATAGCTGTCCGTTTTCAGAAGCTGTGCTTCTGGATAAAAGGTCATAAACCCACACTCACATAGAATGGATGCCATCTTTGTTTCTCTGAGCACATGGAAGTTTGCGGTTTTAATGCCTCGATCTCTTCTACCAGTCATTTGAATTAATCTTCTGTGAACCATCGCCCCCAGCCTGTCTGAATTAGGGGAAGCAACAACTGGCGTATATGTCTCAATCCCCTGGACACTGTTCCACCCTCCTGAACCATAAGCATTTGCATGAATGGAAACAAATGCTTTAGCATTCCAGCTGTTTGCACGATCGGTACGCTCTTTTAAAGGAACATCTCGTTCATCAGAATGGGTAAACATAATTTCTACTTGCTGATACTTTAATAGTTCTTGTCGGACATATTGTGCCACAATTCTATTAAACTCATATTCTCTCATTCCATCAGGAGTACGTTTCCCAGCTGTACTAAATCCATGACCTGCATCTATTGCTATCTTCATAACCAGCTCACCTCAAACCAATTTTTTAAAAACTTTAATTAGATATACTATGCACAAGCTGTGATTTATTTACAGAATTCAGCAAATGTCACCCCCTCCTTCCCCTTGTAACCTTTTATATTAAACTTCGTCTATACTTACAAAGAGAGTTATCATTCATTTAAACGAATGTTAAAAGTGTGAATGAAGCGTTTTACTATAGAAATTTACCTGAATGGAGGATGTAGTATGAAGAGAATACTGCTTTTACTTACGATGTTAGTTTTATTAGCTGCTTGTGGGACAACACAAAACAACTCCGCCCAGGAGCTTCCTGAAGAAACGGATTCAGAGGAGAATCAAGGGGGTAGCAATAACAATAATAATGGTGATGATAACGAAGCTGAAGAAGAAAATAGTAATGGAGAAGAACAAAAGAAGGATACAACTAGAGAAAGGTTTGAAGACAATACGAATGAAAACCAGGCTGAATTATCCAGCAGCTTGGAATATTCGGATGATACTTTTCTCTTTACAGTTAAAAATAATCTAGATGAGGATGCCGAAATCACGTTTTCTTCAGGGAAAGAATACGATTACATGGTTTATGATGCTGAGGGAGTAATGGTCAAGCAGCATTCAGAAGGAAGAATGTATACGCAGGCAATCCAAGAAATCTTGCTTCCTGTTGGTGACACGTTAACTTATACAGCAAATTATGAAGAAGTGGCATCTGGTCTTTCTAAAGGAGAGTACACAATAGAATTTGTTTTCGCAGATCCGAACCATTATGCATCAGCTAAAGAAACATTCCAAGTGGATTAAGCACGAGTTATCTCCTAAGGTTGTAACTCCTTGCTAAAGAATCTATAATAGAATAAGAAGTTTTTTCGGTGATGAGAAGGTCTACAATGAAAAGTAGGCCTTTTATTCGTTATAACAGATGTTGGTGGTGACAAAAATGGAGCAATTTGCAGCTTGGCTAATGAATACCTATCCGTTGTCAGAGGATAAAAATAGAGTACTTTTAAAAGAAGCTTTGCAACTTTTTCGGCAAGGAAATGTAATCTATGCTTCAGAAGAAGGTACAAATGTGAATGGAAAGGTACAGGATGGTGGCCACCGGCATGTTTTGCTTGATTTTGAGATAAACGATTTAAGCCGGTGTTCTTGTGGCTCTGAATCAATGTGTGCGCATCAGCTTGCGACCTTTCTAACAGTATGGTCGCAATCAAAAACTATTGCTTCGCTAATTGACCAATGGAAGTCGGAAGCATCTAGTTTCGGTGATCAATCATTACCCCTACAACAAAAAGAGGTCGATCGTTATAGCGATACATCTCTTGCAAGCTGGCTTGCATTTGTTGAGTCAAAGCATGATCAATATAAACGAACCATTCCATCAACACGCACATATTTAACAGGATTAACGCACGCCTTCTTTCCAACGTTGCGTCTACAAGCACCCAAGAAAACAGAAATACGGCCATTATTTGTATTACATGCTGCGTTCTATTGCATGAGGCAAGTAATTAAGAGCTATGACACCTCTCAACCGTTTCAATACATATTAGATATTATCCATCGCTTTGTCGACATTGTGGAAGCAGAAGCAAAAGGTCTGTTTCATAGTGCGATTGCTTTCCAATTGGACTCTCTATTAAAAGAAAGCAGAGAAATTTTCCGTCATTCCCTTCTGTCACAAGAAGAACCGTTTATTCGTGAAGTTTTCTATTCCTACCAATTTGTATGGAACGATGTTTTTCAACGGAGAAATTGGATGACTTCTGAATTGAAAGTCTTGGAAGGCAACGATAGCCTTCAAGCTCAGCTAGCGAAGACACATTTGCTATTCCTACAGAAGAAGGATGAAAAAGCCTTGCAAATTGTGAAAAAGAACGCACACCAGTATGCACCTTATGTTTTTAACTGGCTTCAAACGCTTGCAAAGACCAAATCAAAAGACCGTTTGGATAGTTGGTTGCAAGTCACGATGCCCTTTGTCACGGACTATATTCATGACGAGCCTACTTACGACCGGAAAAGGCAGCTTACCAAGCACCTATTGAAGCTCTTAACTGATTATGCCTTGGAAACGAAACACGATGTTATGTATATTTCGGCCATGAAACAATTGATGCCTTATAGCTATGGCGAGTACGAGTGGTATCTTTTTGAAACTAAAAAATATCGCAAATGGGTGGAGCTTCAGCTTTGGATGGGCTTTGAGCTTAGCGGGCTGGAATCTTATAAAATAAAGCAAATCAAAAAAGCAGACCCGTATGCGCTCTTTCCGCTTTATCATATTGCGGTGCAGCAAGCGATCGGGCAGCGTAACAAGTCTTCCTATAAAGAGGCGGCAAGCTTATTGAAAAGCCTTCATTCACTATATAAAAAAGAAAAGCTCGAAGATGTGTGGCTCCAATATATTAACCAAATCAAAGAAGGTACTAAGCGCTTGCGATCCTTCCAAGAAGAATTAAAAAAAGGAAGATTCCTATATGATTAATGGTTCATTATCAGCTAACTCAGAATACATCAAAGAACAAAATAATTTTTTTCTATATGTGCAGCTTAATTCATCTATTCTGCCGCCATCACGCTTCATTCCGTTCCTTTTCACTTGGCACGAAGGGTCTTTTTTCGGTTCCTTTCTCCGCGAATCCTCTTTTCTCGGAAAAACAGGAATTTTCTTATCTCCCTCAGATGCATTAGAGCTGTTTGCCAATAATACAGAGAATTCTTTTTTAAAGCTAGAATGGTGTGATCAGTCTGAGTTATACCGCTTGCTGGCACCAACTGTTTCCGCTCTTTTGGAGCAAAAGGCCTTTCAACCTAACTTTGCTAGGTGGCAGGAAGGAACACTAACCTTTTCGTTAACAAAAGAAGGAACACAACTCATCGAGCAGAATCCCCTCCTCCCTGCCTATAAGGAAAAAATGGAGGATTGGATCAGTTCCATTATGAACAATTGGTTAGAGAATGATAAAAAAGAAACGTTGCAGACTTATTGGCCTAATTATAAAAATAACCCGACACATCAGCTAAACTTGGGTACACCTACTTTCTACCTGGATGAAGAAGACTGGCTCAGAGATATCGGCTGGATAAAGAACCCGACCCCATTTACGGTCGGCTTACGTCTTTTGGAACCAGAAGAAGAGTATGCAGATTGGAAGCTGGAAACACTTCTAAAAGACAACAAATCAGAGGAATTGTACGTATGGCAGCAGGATAAACTTCCCGCTTCCTATAAAAAGTACAAAAAAGAAGTAGAGCGTAGCTTTAAAAAATGGCAGCAAGTAACACCAGCTCTTTTTTCCAATGGTCAGATGCGGGAAGCATTAACAGAAGAAGACGCTTGGAGATTTTTAGTAGATGGCAGTGAAAGACTTTTGGAAATAGGGAGCTTCATTTATCTCCCTTCATGGTGGCAAGCAGTGAAAGATTCCCGCTTGAAAATAAAGGCACGAGCAACCAGTTCAAAAAAATCATCCTCTTCTCAATCGTTTGTTGGTTTGCAGACGCTTGTTAACTTTGAATGGCGATTTTCCACTCGAAATACTGAGCTTTCTGAAGAAGAGTTTTTAGCATTAGTCGAACAAAACCGGCGACTTGTTCAGATAAAAGGCGAATGGGTCGTATTAGATCCAAGCTTTATTGAAGAAATAAAACAAATGATGAAGCAAGCAGAACAAACAGGCATACGAATAGAAGATCTGTTAAAAAGTAATGCAGCAAACAGCTTGGCAGAAATGCAAGAAGCAGCAGAAAGCTCCTCGAGGGCCGAAATTACCTACGAAATGACAGGAGCTCTGCAACAGCTGCTTGAACAGTTATATCAAAGTAAGGCAATACCTCACTTCCAAGCACCCTCCTCCTTCCATGGTGAGCTGAGGCCATATCAGGAGCAAGGAGCTGCATGGTTGCTGTTCTTAAGAAAGCATGGATTTGGAGCATGTTTAGCCGATGATATGGGACTTGGAAAAACGATCCAACTCATTGCCTACTTTTTAGAGTGTAAGATTCGGGAAAAGACCCAAGAGCCTGTCCTAATTATCTGTCCCACTTCTGTTCTTGGTAACTGGCAAAAGGAACTGGAAAAATTCGCTCCAAGCTTACAGGTTAGGCTTCACTACGGGCAAAATCGTGCTAAAAACGAGGCGTTTCCATCGTCCATTAAAGGGGCAGACGTTGTTCTGACTTCCTACGCCCTATCCCACTTGGACGAGGAAGAATTAGCGAATGTGATATGGAGTTCTGTTTGTCTTGACGAAGCACAAAATATCAAAAATGCTGATACAAAACAATCCCAGGCTGTTCGAAACCTAAAAGGAAAACACCATATCGCTTTAACCGGAACACCAATGGAAAATCGTCTTTCTGAGCTATGGGCGATATTTGATTTTCTTAACCCGGGATATCTTGGCTCGCTAGGCTCTTTTCATAAGCAATTCGTCCTGCCAATTGAAAAGGATCAAGATAAGCAAAAGATTCAACAGCTACAAACGCTCATCCAGCCATTTCTGCTCCGACGAACGAAACAGGATGAACAGGTAGCACTTAATTTACCTTCCAAACAGGAGCAAAAGGAATATTGCCCATTAACCGTGGAGCAAGCTTCAATCTATGAGCAGCTGGTAAAGGAAACACTCGATAAAGTTGAATCAGTTGGAGGCATCCAGCGAAGAGGGCTTGTATTGAAGATGCTTGGCCAGCTTAAGCAGGTCTGCGATCATCCATCCCTTTATTTAAAAGAAGAAAAACCAGATAACTTACTCATGCGCTCGACAAAAATGGAAAAGCTTGTGGAACTAGTGGAACAAATTCGTCTCCGTAACGAAAGCTGTCTAATCTTCACACAGTACATCGCAATGGGGAATATGATTATTGAAGCACTTGAAAAGGCATTAGGTGAAACAGGTCGATTCTTAAATGGCAGCGTTGTAAAAAAAGACCGCGATAATCTAATATCGGATTTCCAAGAGGGAGAATTTAATGTACTAGTCCTCTCCTTAAAAGCCGGCGGTACAGGTCTCAACCTAACGGCAGCCAACCATGTTATCCATTATGACCGTTGGTGGAATCCTGCAGTGGAAAATCAAGCCACAGATCGTGCCTATCGAATCGGACAAAACAGATTTGTGCATGTTCATAAGTTTATCGCAACGGGAACGCTTGAGGAGAAAATTGATGCAATGATTGAATCCAAGCAAGCCTTAAACAACCAAATTATTACGAGCGAAGGCTGGATTACAGAATTAAGCAATGAGGATTTAAAGGATTTACTTACACTTCGGTAAAAGAGTAGACCGTTCACATCGAATGGTCTACTCTTTTTTGTGTACCAAAGGTCTGATCACTTAAAGAGCCTAAAATTACCCCTAAGAATCCTCCTGTACAATCTAGCCAAACATCCAACCACATCCCGCTTCGATTGGGATTCAAATGCTGTAGAAATTCATCTAACATCGCAATCAGCAGCACCATACAGAAACCTAAAAGAATGGACTTCCCAGCTTTACCTACTAAAAAGGTACGGAAATAGCGAACGAGTACAAATCCTAGCATGAAATAAAAAAATAAATGTGCACCCTTTCGCAAGACAAATTCAAGAAAAGAATAACCACCCAACGACTCCACACTAACTACGTTTCCACTATAGGATAAATGCATCGAATGAAACCACGATATAATGACGTCTTCTTCGACAAAAAGCCGTAAATAAGGTTTCAAATCCTGTTCCACATACGACATCGAGGAAAGGTGAAACACCAAGATTGTCCATCCACTAGCGAGAAGAAGATAATAATACTTTCTTCTTTTAAAAAACATTATAGGACCACCACATTTCTACCTAGATAGTATCGGTGTGTCCTCTTTTGTTTAGCTTTATACACCGTTTATGGTAAGCAGCCCTGCTAAACCGAATACATATCTCCACACTAAATGCTATGTATCCTTCTCCCTGCACCCAAACCCGATATCCCTCTGTGACTTAATGTTAAAAAGGTGGTTTCCCCTCGATACTTAATATAAATCCGTTCCAATAAGCTTTTGGTTAGTTTTTCATTATAGTGTTCTGCATTAGTGATTTTGATGTACGCTTTGCGATGCTGATGCCAAATATACGAAGATATAGATAATTGATAGCCTGGAAGTTGTATCACAATAGAAATAATTGGTTGTTCCTTCTCGGAACGGAATTGTAGTTCAAGTGTTTCGTGTGCATTTACGGAGATACTTTTTAAGGTGGAGTTGGGTTGATTGTGACGGTTATCGCGATAGATAGGCTTGGTGTGACGGATACATGATGGTTCCTTTATATACACACAATAACTTTCTCTTTCTGACACTACCTGCAATTTGGATGGATGAAAGTTAACACTTGATAACCGGTACTCTATCATTAGAACACTCCTTATTATTTTTTTTGCTGTTTTTTTAATAAGTAAGTTATTAACATTGCTGAATAGCCAGATACAGCTTATTTTAAGAGCCTTAGTATACGCTGTTGGTTTGCGCGCCAGGCTTCGCTTTCCGCGGGGCGCTTGGGGAAAGCGAGCACCTGAAACGGAAAGGAACAGGGAGTTTAAATAGCACCTTTTTTTCCCGGAGCAGCCCTTTAGGTAAAGACTTCCCACCATTAAAAATGAAGATAACGTCATCTTCTATAAAGTCCTCCACCCTGTGGATTGAAGTGGAGGGTGATCGACTCCTGCGGGCGATAGCGGTAGACGGGAGACCCCACAGGCGCAGCCGAGGAGGCTCCCGCACCGCCCCGCGGAAAGCGATCACCTGAAACGGAAAGGAACAGGGAGTTTAAACAGAAACCTACTATTTTTCTAATTATCTTTAACCTTTCAACAAAAAAAGCCAACCCCCAAAGAGATTGGCACAAATAATGGAGAACTGTGAGGTATCATTTTTCTCTAGAAGATCCAAGAGGGCTTACCAACAAAAGCTAAGCAATAGAAAAAGGCAGCTATTTTCTGCAATTCGCCTTTTATGTAAGAAGGGCTAAAGCATTCTAGGAGGGGAACCCAGTGCTTATTAAAACATATTCATTTAGGTAATACTCATGTACAAAGAAAAACTAACTTGAAACTCTTTCATGTTCAGTAGTCGCCGGCTTTCTTTCCATAAACCTGACACTATCCGCAAGTACATCTGTCACATAAACAGTGTCACCATTTTGACCTTCATACTTTCGAGTCTGAATTCTACCCGTGACACCGACCAGCGCACCCTTACGGCAGTAGTTTGCCGTTGTCTCAGCAAGCTTCCTCCAGACTGTGCAAGAGACAAAATCCGCTTCCACCACTCCTTCTTGATTTTTATAGTTTCGATTTACTGCTAAACGAAAGCTAGCCAAAGCTACACCGTCTGTTGTATACCGCAAATCGGGGTCCTTCGTTAAACGTCCTACCAGAACCACTTCATTAATCACAATTTTCCCTCCTTTAGTATGAGCATCCTTGTTGCATGGTTATCATAACGGAACGATAAAGAAAGATAAAATGAGTATTAGCTTATATTCATTGGGTATCTCCCTTTAAAATTTGATTTTCCCCTAGTTCATTTTCGCATTTTGAGATAATATTTTCGTCAATAACACAATTTTCATTGTTTTTCGAGATATTTTGCAAAGGAGATGGAAGAGGTATCTTTGAGGGCCTAATATGATATAATAAAACCAAATTAAGTAAGTACCTGCATGACAATAATGCCAGTTGGAGGGACAGGATGAAAACATTCAAACTTGTTGCATTGTCCATCGTTCATGATGATGAAAGCGTGGAGGAATTGGACTTACAAGACGGATTAATAATTAATAGAGAGTACGGGAAGGAAAACTGGCTTATAGAAGCACTGCTTCCTAAAGTAAAAGCCGAACTGTACGAGAAAATCTATGAAAATAATGAGACCTTGCATGTGCAGGCCACCATTTCAAAAAAGACAAATGCTCCTGCATCTTTTCAAACAGTCATCAGGAATGTCTCCGTAATGGACGAGCATATGAGTATTCTACTAGAAGGTGAATTGCACCGCAGAACAGACAATTACTCGGAAAAACTCTTGGAAAGCTTAGTTCATGAAGGGTTTCAGGGGGAAGATCTCGTTCAAGCTTTTAAAGAAAAAATTAATTCAAAACCTCTTGTACAATCAAAGTAGTCTATACACAATAGTAAGAGCGGCTCCTATAGGGCTAAGTTTAATCTGGTGTAGAAAAGCGAATTAAATTGCATGAGAAAACGCAGGGGGGATTGTCCTCCTGCGTTTATTTTATGTTGCTCAGTTTATGCACCCTTTAATAGTATTGTTTGACCTTTGCTATACGCATAATTTGTCGGTGTGTGTCGAATGGCATTTATATTGCTTCAAATGGACGATAAAATGAAAAAGTGGCTCATAAATCTAAAAGTTAGACTATAAAATCAAAAGTTGGATTATAAATCAGAAACTTGGATTAAATAATTTTCAGGCGCAGGAATATCAGACTAAAGTACAACTTCCCCGGACTTCAGCAAGTCCTTTTCCCCCTTGATAGTCAAAAGTTTGGTATCCAACCTCCAATTACCTGGAGAACTTGGAATCTCTATACGAATTCTCCTGTTAACTACCGTTTTCTACCGCACAACCGAACTACGTATCCTATAAGGATGGCACCTTTTTGTCTATCCGCATTGCCTCCAAAATATAGCGCTCCGGTGCACTGCCAATATAGGTAAAAGGATAACAGGTTGTTACCGTCAAGGTTTCACGAGGGCGGGGAACGAGTACAGTAAGGTCATCCTCGTCGGCAGTCCGGATTTTTTTTATTTTATACGTGTAAATTCCAGCTGCCATCTCTAATTGTAAAAGGTCGCCAACTTCTAGCTCCCCTAGTTTTCTAAAAACGGTATCACGATGACCAGAGAGAACAATATTTCCGTTTTCTTCAGGTAATTTGCTGTTTTCGACATGACCTATTCCTTTTATAAGCTCATCTTCTGTGGAACCGTGAAAGACAGGAATCTTAGCGTCGAGCCTCGGAATCAACAAACTGCCGATAAGGTCGCCCCTTTCCAACTCCGTATCAGAGGTGGCAGGCTGCTCCGTTTTCGGCTCTCTATTTATTTTCTCCACCGAAGAATATCCTTCCCAAAAGGCCGCACTGCTTCCAACAAACAATGCAGCCCCTCCTACAAACAACAGGATCGACACCAGCCGAATGGTAAGTATGGTAGTCTTCATTCATTTAGCCTCTGTTCATTTTTACAGTTTTTCTGTACGCAAGTGAAGATAAGAATAGTAAAACTAACCCTAAAGCCATTCCCGCTCCATAAGGGGAAGCGGTATTAGGCATTCTATTATGGTAAAGCTCATCACTTAATTTCACACCTAAGTTTCCGAGATTTATAAGCTCCGCTCCGGTTTCCTGTACATATACGGGGGATAGTATCTGTTCATTCATTTTGGCAGTCGCAAGTAATTCCCCATCTTTATTAAAAAGCTCGAGATTCACGACCTTCCCCTCTAACCATCCAGGCTGCATAAGCTGCGCTTGACTAATAGACTCCTTTTCCTCTCGATTCTCCATATGTAAGGAGGCCGTGACTTGAAAAGCATTCATAAATTCAGACCATAGCGTAAATACTTTTTCCACCGAGTTAGGATCCTCTTCAAGCTTCTCTTCTAGCTCCCTCAAATCACCATGAAGATGTTCATTTGGCAGACTCAAAATATGCCGGAATAGTTGACGGGCCTCTTCTGCTTTAAAGCCTACAGAAACAAGGAAATCTTCTGCTCTCGCTACTTCCTCTTCATGTGAATGATAAAAATCTACAGCAACCTCGAGATCTTCTAAAAACGTATAATCTTGTACCCTCTCTCCGAATCTCGAAAGAAGTATGTCCAGCTCCTCTTCCGTTAAATTGAAGGAGTTGAGCATTGAATGCAGATTTTCCTTATTGATTGGAGTACCAAGCTCTGATTCAAGCTGTTGCACATCCTTAAAATCATCCAAGCTAACCTCATAAAAACTCAAATACGTATCAAGGTCGTGTCTGGTCCAGCCGATTTCTTCTAGATATTGATTTACCTCAAACTCAGATGGCGCAGCAAGCACCAGAGACGGGGACCCTACAATCGCTAGTGACAAAGCTAGACAACTTGTGATTGCTACAAAACGTTTCATCAAAACGTCCTCCTCTTATCTACGGGACCTTATCTAAAATATCCCGATTCCACTTTTTTACTAGCATGAACATATAAGAGTGGAAATATGTAGAAAAACAAACCTCTTTTTGTAAAGTTTTTTTCTTAAAGATTGTTGCCATAGGCCTCGGCAGTTGGATTTTCCACTGTCCTATTCACTCAAGATTAAGCGTAATTTCTTCATTTAACAGAAAAAGAGGTGGAACCCACTTATGTAACAATTAATCAAAAATTTCTAAAAAACAAAGAAAAAGGGCCTGACCTACCAAAGTGGTAGAACCAGAACCCTTTCTAAAATTAAGTTTGTAAAGCCTCTTCAATATCCTGCTGAAACGACTGGATAACAGGCTGAAGAACTTCATCCAATTTACGATAGGTAGAGGAAACACTGCCTGGTGAAATAGTAAATTCCTCCGCCAGTCCTTTTTGAGTTTCCATCTGCTCTTCCATAAAGTGCATATCGGAGAAATAGATTAACGCAGCAGCATAGTTTGCTTCATTGCGTATGGCAGGACTCTCTTTCATGCAATACATGGACCATAACATATGAACGAACTGTTTAAAACGCTCTGGATATTCTCGATCATCAGCAGCTTTCATAAACAGCTCTAACACTTTTTCTTGTGCTTCATCTTGGACCGGAAGCTCTTGAACGTCCTTTTCAGACAGTTCAAATTCCAGCACACTCCCTGCAAGAATAGGGAAATTTGATTGCACATACTCTGCATTGACACTTTCCTCACCTATGATCTTCTGCAAGTGCTCTTCTATAAGAATTGCTTCAAGAGTCCCACGCTCAAAGGTAGACATAAAGACAACGTGAGCTTCTTGGAATGGAACAAACATCCCTACGACAAGCTCATTTTTACTTAATTCATCTTCTCGATCGATAAATTTAACTCTCGTTTTCTCTGCTGTAAAATAATCCTCCATTGTATAAAGCTCCCCACGAATGTTGGAGACTTTATAAACCGAAGGATACGCCTTTTGCCAGCTTTGCGCCCATTCCTTCACTTGGGGCCTCGAGAACTTATTCTCATTCGATTGCACAAAGTCTTCGACAATCGTCCGCCCATGTTCGCGCTTCACCGTAAACATAACCCATAAGTGAATAAGCTCCTCAAAAGCATCCTTTTTCTCTTGATCAAGTTGAAAATTATGTAGGTACTTTGACGCCTCAGATTCTAGCTCCCCTGAGAATTTATCGTAAGCATAACGCATCATATCAATTTGCAGTGATACTAGTTCCGATTCTAGCACCTTATCAAGGCCTGTACTCTGTTTTTTTTCACAACACTTCTTAAACTTCTTCCCACTGCCACAAGGACACGGTTCATTTCTACCAATCATCTAATCACCTGACACCTTTTTAAGTATATTCTTAGTTGTTATAGATCTTCATGCTCGCCCATTTTAACATAAAACGGGTTTTGGGGACAGGTCCCTTGTCCCAGAGACATTTTTCCATACTGGCGGATTTGAATCGCAAAAAAACGCAAAACAAAAACACTTCTCACCATTAGAAGTGTTGAATTCTAGCAATCTATTATTATTTTATAAGCGTTTGCAGCTTTTCTCTCATTTCGTCAACGAGTTCCATCATCGAGATATTTTCACGTTCCATCCCTTGCTGGTAAGCATATTGCAATACTTTTATGATTTCATCCTGACTGTCTATATTTTTATAGGGATCATTCATCTGATTAATATTCACCGCCTAATTAATTACAATTTACTTTTTCATTCTACTAGATTTCTACAAAATGGCAAGAGAAATTTGTAGATTTTTACTATTATATTAGTTTTCCCGTTAGTTTATAGTAGTACATAGTTCTTCATTACCTTTTTTCCTTTTAAGTAAACCTTATCCCACCATTAACTCTATTTTTCTAACATTAAACCGATAAAGTTAATAGAGTCTCACATTCCTTAGCTAAATTTAAAATATAGGAACAAATACACCTTGAAAAATTTGTTGAATTTTGTTAAATTTTAGATAAAGATGTTATTAGAAGATACATAATTTTTAACGTGGAGGAAAAACATGGTATATGATGGAATAATTATCGCCCTTCTAGTCGGGCTTTTTCGAGGTGGAAACTTTAAAGGGTTAGCAGATATGAAATTGAAATATGCGTGGGTTTTTCCTGTTTTACTTGGAATCCAATTAATAGTTTACCTGTTGCAAAATAGAATTCCTGAAATTGGAGCCTATAGCAACATAGTATTTTTACTAGTCTACGTTGCCGGTCTCTATTTTCTTTGGATGAATCGCCATCATTCAGGTTTTATAATTATCTTCTTTGGAGTTCTCCTGAACTTTTTGGTAATGGCTGCAAATGGCGGAAGAATGCCAGTTTCTCTAGAGGCCAGCACGGTGCTTGGCCCCTACTTTATTGAAGCTTTACAAAGTGGACTATATGGGAAACATGAAGCAATTACTGAGGCTACTAGACTTGCATTTCTCGGTGATATTATTCCACTATCAGCACCTTACCCGCGCGAACAGGTCATCAGTATCGGCGATGTCATTATGAACATAGGTGTATTCTTTTTCATTCAATACTTAATGCTAGGAAAAAAAGAAGAAAAGACTATCACTCCTCAAGTTACTACAACAAGTTAATTAATATAGTAAATTGAAGGGAGGTGAAAAATATGAATGCACGTACGAAAACTGCTATAATCAATTTATTAGTAATCGGTTCTGTAATTGTAGCTTTAACATCTGGTTATAAACTTTATTAATTTTCATAAAGAAGCATTTTCTATAAATGCTTCTTTCTATCTATAAAGAGAGTTGGAAAAAAATGTACAACATTTCAAAAGAATGGTTGCAAAAAATTTATATTTTATTAATTTGTATAATTGGAATTCTCTCATTCTCCTTTAACTCCTCGTTCCAAGTTGTGGCTCTAGATGAGTGGGTCTTATTATATACTTTAGTTGGCGCCATCATCTTCTTAAATTATTTCATTATCGTTCTTCCTCCTCAAGGAAACTCTTTATCAATGGATTCTGCAATATATTTAGCATGCTTATTCCTTTATGGAGTAGAATTTACTTTATTGGTTTTACTAATAAGCAATAGTATCTTTATCATATTTTTAAGAAGAAATGCTTGGTGGAAGCATTTGTTTAACTTTTCCATTTACTCAATAATGCTGAGTTGTGCTTACTATGTTTACACCATTTCAGGAGGAATCGTTGGGGATATTAATTTACAATATGTCTTACCGTTTGTTCTTTCTTTAACCACCTATTTCATACTAAATATTTTGCTCATATGGTTCTATTTTTATATTTTACAACCACCGTCTGTCATTAATATTTTCCAAGAATTAGTAAGAAGAGATGCATTAAAGGAATCAGTTGTTAGTTATGTTAGTACTTTATTATTAGCTTTAGTGTTGACCTTACTAATGAAAACCGATATTTATTTTGGATTGTTCTTATTTATACTATTATCGGTATTACTCTCATTTGCTTTTACCAAATTTTTTAATCTATTTAAAGAATTAGAAGAACGCGCAAACAAAGATTTTCTAACCGGACTTTATAACCATGGCTATTTCAAGCTTAAATTAGATGAAACCTATAAAAAGCATGATGAATCGGAAACTTTCAGTGTTGCACTGTTGGATATAGATGATTTCAAAAAATACAATGATCAGAACGGTCATCTTCAGGGGGATGAGTTCCTAAGATTTATGGGTCAATTTTTGATAAATAAAACCCAAACCACCCCTTATATTCCAGCTAGATATGGCGGAGAAGAATTCGCAATCCTCTTCCCTGGCGTTTCTAAGCAGGAAGCTAGTGCTTTTCTAAGTAAAATACGAAAAGATTTTAATGATACACACTATAAAGGAGCGGACGAGTTACCGCTAAAATGTTTATCCTTTTCAGCGGGGGTTGCAGAGTACGAAGCTGGCACCTATAATTCTACGGAACTCCTTAATAAAGCGGACAAAGCTCTGTATTATGCAAAAGCGCAGGGGAAAAACAATGTACAAGTTTATTATGAGGAAGCCGATGTCTACCAGAATGACCTTTATCTTGTAAAAGAAATTGAAAACCTTGAGCAGCAGCTACAGATTTTTCTTCCTAAAGATGTGTATACTTATCAGCATAGTAAACGGGTGTTTAGATATGCGATGGATTTTAGCAAGAAACTTGAATTAAGTGATCATGAAAAGCAAAACTTGATTCTTGGTGCCCTTATACATGATATAGGGAAAGTAGAGATTCCACGCGATATCATTAATAAAAAGGGAAAACTTGATCCACATGAATGGGAAATCATGAAAAAGCATGTACTGTGGGGGAAGGAAATCGTCTCTACAACAAAGAAATATGAAGAGTTATTGCCATTGGTGGAGCTGCATCATGAGCGGTATGACGGCAAAGGCTATCCTCATGGATTAAAAGGCGATAATATACCGAAGCTTGCCCGTATTCTTTGTGTTATCGATTCTTTTGATGCCATGACGACTGAGCGCCCCTATCAGCCGACAAAGACTTTCCCAGAAGCGTTTGAAGAGCTGCGTCGCTGCAGTGGCCAACAATTTGACGAACGCTATGTAGAACCTTTTATTGAAGTGATCAAGGAGAATTTTCCTACTCTCACCCTTAAAGACAGAGTAGAAAATAAGGCTGAATGAGCAACGCAATAGTTTGCGTTGCTTGTTTTATTTTTGTATAGTATTGGAGAAAGTAGGTGTTTGTTAGAATGAAGCTACTTATAGGTGTATTGATATCAATTGTAATACTAGCTGGTTTAGGATTCGGCGGCTATTATCTAGTATCAGGATTCATTGAGGACCGTGCCGTAGAGTATGTGGAACAGGATTTAGAAAACAGTAACAATATTTCACAAGCAAGAGCATATATCGATAGCGCTCCTCAGTTGAAAGCATATATTTCAGAAGGTTCCGATGCCAACCTTGAAGAATTACCATTTCAAACAAAAGAACAAGCAACAAGAGTGGTTATGCAGAAATTAAGCCTTAAAGAGCTACAGAGCATTCAGGCGAAGGTATCTAAAGGATTAACGGAAGCAGAAGCGTTGGAGCTTGCTGAAACGTTTGAGAGCAAACTGACAGACGAAGAGTTACTAGCATTAAAGGCTATTTTATATAAAGAATTGTACGAGTAATACAAGGTGAAAAAAGGTCCAAAGCTATGGTTTATAAGTAGCTTTGGACCTTTTTCTATTCTCTCTTACACTCTGTTCTAACATTACAAAGGAAGGTGGAATACATTATCCCACTCTCTTTTTTTCAGTCAACAACTAAGTTATTTACAGCTGTGTCACTTACTGCTGGACGCCCTCCTAAAACATGGAATGTATCAAGCTGGCTATTACGAATAAAGTTCGTCGTGTCAGGACGGACTTTGTCATCTACAAGCAAGATGGACGAATTGTTCTTTGCAGCCAGTACGGAACCTGTCAGGGCATCCGGAAAGTCTCGTCCAGTAGCGGTGTAGACTATATCAGTAGGCAGATTAAACTCTTCTATTATTTTCACCGCTGTGGCGTAGCGTGTTTCGCCTGCGATTCTATCAGTTGAAACATTCTCAGGAAGTTTATTTAAAACACCCTCGCTAATTGCGTTGACCCCTCCCACAACAATCATACTGTTCACTTTTGTATCCTCTATTGCTTGTGTTGTAGACTCATGCAATCTATCAGTTTTAGTTAAAAGGATAGGGTAACCGTGCTTTGCCGCATATGGTGCAACCGATAGGGAGTCAGGGAAATTGTCTCCATGTGCCAGAATGGCTTTTTCGGGATTGCCTCCTAAGCGATTAGCTATTTTCCTTGCAGTATCATACCTGCTGTCTCCACCAATTCTCTCTACATTAGTGACACCGATACTCGTAAGCTTATCTGAGACCTTTACAGAAATTGCTTCCGTTCCGCCTAAAATAATAACATGCTTTGCACCTAATCTTTTAATCTCTGCTTCTGTTTTATCATGTAAAGCTGTTTGTCTTGTTAATAGAATGGGAGCATCCAGTTTATATGCCAAGGGTGCCCCTGCTAGTGCATCAGGAAAAGTATCTCCCCTTGCCAAAATAACAGTATCTGCTTTTTCTTCCCACCCTTGCTTTGAGATTTCCACTGCCGTTTCATAGCGGTTGTCTCCGTATATTCTTTTACCAAATGGAGTCAGGTTGGAGGAAGCAACGTAACCACTATTCTCCTCATTTCGAGTAATAACTGAATACCAGAGAAAATGATTAAAATTATTATCTGACTGATCATAAGCAAAAGTATCATCTATCATGACTACTTCTCTCTGTAAAGTTCCCTTTATATTCTCGGAATCCCTTGTATCAGGGAATGAGCGATATCTAGCTCCTGCCGTGGCAACGACCAAATCACCTTTCTCATATTTTTGACGAGTGGAGTGTATTGGTCCCTCCAATATGTAAGAAGATTTGCGAAATCCAAGTGTTCCATTATCACGGTAGATCAGGTCCTCAAACTTCACCTCATCTAAATCTAAGTTAAGGTTAATACCCGGGTTACTATCTTGAAGTTGAGTAAATACTCTGTCCTGGTAGGATTCCATATTTCTTTTTCCATTTTCGTCTTTTAAGCTGGGACTATTTATATGAACGATCCCATTGTAAGCCATTACGGCAAAATACCAGTTTTCCAAAATATCTTTATTCTGGTCATTTAATTTCGGGATTACATTGTAGCCGTATTTACTATTTAAAATAGTGACACCGGCTTTAATATTATAAGAAATATCTGTATGCAATTTCTCTATGTCCCAGCCGTCGACGTCCGTCACTTGCATAATCCCTATTCCACCATCACCAGAAATTAACGTTTCTCCGTTCTCACAGTGCACCCAACCATCTGCCTCGATAAATGCAATGGCTTTCACAATCTCCGGTGGAACATCCTGAGCCAAGGCCTCCTCCGTCAGCATTCTATCTATTTCACTTACGCTAGGCTGCACACATTCACTATTAATCTGTTGCGCTGAAATGGAATGTGGTAAAACTAGTAAACAACTGAGCACCATTAATATTAATTTGTTTTTATTAAGCAATATATTTCCCCCTTATAGAAATTCTTCTCTCTATCATAACAAGGTTGGTTCCCTAAATCACTATTTCTACCAATTTAGTAAAAAATTAATGCATCCACCACAAAGAAACCCCATCCCACTTTTCTAAGGAGCATGGGATGGGGTCATTCTTATCTTCCATCATAGTTAACGTAATTCATACTTACCTTCAGGTTTGCATTATGCTGCCTGATTTCATCCATGATGATTTTATCGCTTATTCCGTCTTTATTATTTACCAGGTACTCCAGCTGAATCATGGTACCTAAATTGGTCGTTTCCACCCGCTGTAAGGTACAAGTTTCTAAATACTTTTGAAAAATGTGGTCAAACAGATTTTCGTAATGCAGGTTTTCTGGAACGATAATTTTTAATCGCTTAGTCGCCTCTCCTTTTTTGCCATAATCAAAGAGGTATAACACATAAATCAGGATGGAAAGTGAGAGCGTAAAGAGGATAGCTAATAGATAAAAGCCTAGCCCGCATGCAATTCCTGCAGCCATTCCAAAAAAGATAAAGGCGATGTCTTTTGGGTCACTCATCGCACTACGGAAGCGAATAATGGAAAATGCTCCAACCAATCCGAATGCTACTGCTACATTGTTCCCTATCACAATCATAATAACGGATACAACAACACCCATGATAATAATGGTATGCATAAAAGATTGTGAATAATTATTTCCCTTGTATGTATGTTTATATACTTGTGTAATAATCAAGGTTAGGCAAAAGCTGATGAAAATTGCTAAAAATGCTTGGATGATCGTCAATTTTGTTGTTAAATTTGCAAGCTTCGAAAATTCTTCCATAAGTTGGTTCATGCCTTTCACCTTTCCTTTTCCATTCTTATTCAGATTTGCCTAAAAGTCTTTTTCCACAATGGAAGGATAATAGTGGTCGATTGGGCTATAATCATTTATTTTATTACCTTCCAGGAAAAGGCGTTTCGTTAAGTACTCCAGGTCTTGCAGCGGATCTATCGACTCGATCTGGTTATATCGAATGTTTAAATCCTCCAAGTATGAAAGGTTCGCAAGTACGGAAATATCTTCAATCTGATTTTCTCTTACATTTAACGTTCTTATTTGTGTGAGCCGCTTCAAACTTGATAGATCTGAAATACTATTTCCTCTAAGATTCAAGTCTACTAATCCTGTAAGATTCTGTAATGGTGTTAGATCTGAGATATTGTTATCTCTTAGATCCAGACTTTTTAATTCCGTGAGAAAATGCAGTCCCTCGATATTATCTATATCTGCAGCACGAACAGACAAGGTTTCCACTGTTTTCAATTGATCCTGTGTAATTAGTCCGTCTTCTTCAATTACTATCCGCACGGCTTCTTCCAGTCTTTCATCTGCAAAGTATATTCCCTTTGGAGCCACTTGAAAGGTGAACCCCCATAGCAACAATAGTGGGAGAAGTAAGAAGAAAACAGGAATTAATTTGGCTAGCTTCACCATGATTCCTCCTTTCTTTACGGATGGTATAGGATAAACTCTTGTTTACCCTGGAACTCTATTTCCATAATACTTGCTGCTTTATTGGAAAACGGATTGATAACTGTCTGGATAGGAACCGTCTCTCCGTGTTCTTGAAGTTCCCCCAATACTAAATCCCATTGTCCGTCTGTCGGTGTATCTTCGTGATACCAATTTTCTTTTCCAATCCATCCAATATCATTGCGATAATAGATGGTTAACTTTCCTTTCAGAGCCTCTCCCTCTGTTTCAATTGTCCATATCCGGTCAATTGCAGATGAGGCATCCTCCTGTCTAACACTTAAGGTAATCTTATCTGTATTGTAGATGGAGCTTACCTCCAGCTTGCCAATGACCCAGCCTGCACCATCTCTAAAGTAAATTGTATCCTCAGGCTGCGCATCATTCACATCGATGGTCGCCGTATATTTTTCTAGATTAAATCCTTGGAGATACTGCGCAAGGTATTGATATCGAAGTTCGACAAAGTCCAAAATAGTTTCCTGATAATATTCTTCTAAACCGGGCTCACCATGATTGTTTTTTCGGTTCATCTTAAATTGCTCAACATCTATAAGTTTTTCCTCATTGACTTTTATCATGGCAGAGAGATTTTCAATCTTACGTTCAAAGTATTGAAGAGTGAACTTTTCTTTCATTAAGTAAACTAATCGCTCATTCAACTTTTCGCGTAGTTCTGGAGTGTCAAGGAACTTTTGTAAAAGCAGATTATCCTGTATAGATTGCAGGGGAGATTCGTACCCGAAATAGTGATTAGCCGTCCCTGTGGCAGCCCGGTAGTGGGACCCGAAGGATAAGTCCTTGTCCCAAGGCAGCAGGATCCACTTAGCATCGTTGGAATCATGGTCAAGGTACATCCAATAATCATCCGAAAAGGCATCAACATCCGCAATCAAAAAATGAAGGAGAAGCCAATCCATAAAAGAATTAAGCTGAACCTTCTCTGCAAAGCCTTTGGCAAAATCAGGTCCAGCATCTGTCCGGTATACCCACTCAAGTAACCTCCTAAAAGAGTCCCAATCCGGATTATTTCTGTAATTAGTCGTTTCCGATAAAAACACTGCGGGGTCTTCTATTGTACTAATATCAAAACTGAATACAGAACGAGTCTCCACATTCTCAAGGTCCTGGTTTTGGCGGAAAGCATCTCGAACAAGAGTCCCTCTTGGGCTTAACCCTGAATAGGAAAGCAGCCTTTCGTCCACCCGTTCAATTTGAATGAATAGGCCCTCATATACGCCGTTAATATAGAGATTGAAATACTGCGTCCTCGAAGCCGGGAGACCTAGCTCATGAAACATATCGAACGCAATTTTCTCCCGCATCATAGAAGGATCCGTATACATTGAATTTAAATTCAGATGGGTACCACCAAAAATAAAATCCTGTTCAGAATCAAAACGGAGACTTAACGATTTTTTTGGTAACGCTCTAGAGGAGTTCCCTCGTAGCCGAAGTTCCGTAGCGACTTCTTTTGTATGCTCTCCAACTGTTAGCCTGCCGGGAATTCTAGTATCATTTCCTCTATCTCGTGTATATAAATGCTCTAAATCCTCGTCATCCACAGTTAAAAACAAATCGGAGATCTCATTTGTGGGCTGTAATGGTATGTTTGCTTCTTTCTCAATTTCTTCCTGTTCCAATGCAGGGTTTGAAGTCTGCATTGGGGGTGAGAGTGTGAAGGATACCGCAAAAATCGAAAGGAAAAGTACCCCTGTCAGGACTAATACGCTCCATTTTTTTGTTATAGTCATAAAAAAATGCCCCCCTTGCTTTTCTCCTCTGTCATCAAATCAATGCTCGTACAGAATTTGGAGACACTTTTTCTTGGACATTCTAAATCACTGAGTAATCTCGACAACCAAAGCGGCACGCTATGTGTTACCTTCACTTCTAGTATCACCAGTCCAGGTTCAACAAAATGAGTACCGTATGACCCATTTTCAATATGTAAATCCTGTGACCGGCAAGTTAAATTGAAATCAAAGGTGATGCGCAAATCGTCATCATATATTCCCTGAAAAGCTTGCCGGTCATAGCTAACTACAACTTCTGGCTTTAATTTGTAAAGATTTCTAAAGGAGTGCACTTCATTCATTATCTGCGGATTGGAAATGGCTAAATTGGTGGGAAGAGATGAACCCTCTTGGTCTAAATAGCGGTAAGCATCCTGCAACGAAATCTTGGTTCTTCTTTTATTTACTACATTCTTGTATTTTTGTTTTATCTCAAAAAAGGCAGAATCAGTTCTTGTCACCTTATCATAGACTCTTAATCTTAATTTTTGACGAAAGAATAATTTATTCCGAGTTTCATAGTATATGTCGTTGTTAGGCGAATCAAAATACAAGCTTACAATGTTGTATTTTCCTTCTTCTCCAAAACTATCAAACCGGGTATATGGGAGAATTGCTTCTGCCAGCTTTAAGTACACTTCATTAGGTATTAAATATTTCAATTCATATCTAGTGAATATTTCTTTTGCCATCGCAGAATCTTGCCCTCCTCCTTGCTTAAATTCAAACTATGTAAATTTATCGTTACAGTTTAGTTAAGAAAATGTTAACCCTTTAAATACAACTCCAATTATAGATATATAAGAAATATTTTACAACAAAAAGTAATTTTTCTACAAAAAAGGAAGGAAAGTGGATTAAAGGAGGACAAGTGTACAATCAAAGTTTCTAACTTCACATATATTACCCTTAGATTCAATTACAAACGGAGGGTTTTCCATGTCCTTATACTTTGAATGGAGAAAAAGCTGCGGTTGTCGGGTTCCTTGCAATTGCAAAACCTCAACTAAAAGTACGGAAGCAATGTACTATTCTGCGCAAACAAAAGAAGCCAGGGAAATTCCCCCTGAACATCATGAAAAACTATTAACATTAGAGGTAAAAACTAAATTTCCAAAGGAAAGAATCAAACTGGATTCCATACTGTCCATTTTATTGGAGACCGGAACCGTTCAAGAATACAGCTATTATATTGAATTTACTTTATGGCGAAACGATATACTTATAACCACTCAACATTTTGCATCCTTAAGACAGCTTGGACAGATAGATCAAGTTAAAACGATTATAGGTACCATGAATATTTCATGGACAGACTACATCGCTTCCCCTGGAAGCTATATTTACACTGTTAAAGCGAAAAGGTCCGATCTGCTGGAAGAAAACCTGACAAATGTAAAAATAAAGAACGGTACACTTAACGCACTTGTTATGCCATCTCACAATTAATATAAAAATCCCCCCTCTAGCCAGTCAGTATTGGACTAAGTAAGGGGGGAGAAAGGTACCGTCATTCTGTACCAAGTTCGTATCTTTTCTTAAATACCCACTCTCTTTGAATAACATAGCTTAACAAGAATAAAAAGATATCGACAACTATTTTAATACCTACCTCACCGAAACCGATCATCAAAAATACCATGTAAACAAGTAAGGCAGAAGCAAGCATTTGTCCTACAGCTAAGGTGAAATATTTCGCTAAAGCATGTTTAGCTACCGATTTGAATACGATTTTTCGATTGACGGTGAAATTGAATAGAGAAGAAAGGACCCTTGCAAAGATTGTAGCAAAAATAATGTATGTCTCAACCAGAACACCATTTAAAATCGCAACAAACAAGGCAAATAAAAGTACGTCGAGTCCGAATGATAGAACGGAAGAAAATGCAAATTTAAGAAATACCGAATAAATTCTAATGGAATCCTTGATAGGGTTAAAATGAGAAGATTCATTTTCTTCAATATAGATAGTCTGTATTTTCACTTCTTCAATTTCAATATTATTTGATTTACATTCGACAAGCATATTCATTTCAAATTCATATCTTGTACCTTCCACATGAATCAATTTATTTAAAAAAGATGCGGGTATCCCTCTTAACCCAGTCTGTGTATCAGATACTTTCACTCCACTTGCAAATTTGGCGACACTTTTCGTTAGCACATTACCAAACTTACTTCGAAAAGGGATATCCTTTCCAGAAAAGTCCCTCACTCCCAGCACCAAGCTTTTCGGACACTCACACAGTCTTTTCGCCACTTTTTTCATATCTTCCACTGCGTGTTGTCCATCTGCATCAGCAGTTACAAGCCCAGTATCATTGGGAAAATGCTTCAAAAAATAGGAAAATGCTGTTTTTAAGGCTTGTCCCTTCCCTTGGTTAACCTCATGTTCAATAACTGTACATTCCTTGTAATCCTTTAAATTAGTAAAAATAGAATTACATTCAGGATCACTACCATCATTTACAACCACAATTTTCTGAAATCCTTCTTTTATAATATCTCTTACTAATTCTGTCAACTTATAGTCAGGATTATAGGCCGGAATCAGAATGGTGACGTTATTCGTGCTTTTCAAAAGAAACTCCCCCAGTGTATCTCAAAATAAACAACATATTGATAACGGAAAGCAACTAGCTTTCCTAATCTATGTATTAATTTTCAAAGTTTTTTCCTTGCTTATATACTCAATACCCCGTATTGTGTGTAAAACAAACACGCTTATTTTTTCAAACAAATAGTAGAATAAAAGTTCAGGTTAAACTTCCCACCACACGGGGTATATATGTATTATCAAATCGATTATACTTTTAGGAGGAAGGCAGTATGGGAGCACATCTAAAGGAAATTGTCGGGTCCTATCTTACAGAACAGGAAGCGATGGATAAGATTAATTGGCTGAAAGATGAAGGTTTCCGTTCGGAGGAGATATTTCTTATCAGAAGTACCAGCGGGGAGCTAGAGCCATTGAATGAAGAATCCTCCCCAGCCGAGGCGGATGAAGAATTAATGAACACTCCCAGCCCCAATATCGACCCATTGAAAAATCCCGGCTCCATGGACAATTCTTTCGGAGTATCCGGTATAGATGGAGTTGCCGCCACCTTAATTAATATGGGGTTTTTGAAAGAAGAAGCATACCGCTATGAATATGATGTTAAAGTGGGGAAGGTCCTTATTTTAACTGATATTATTAGTGCTGAACCTGCCTTGGAATCAGAACATATGGAAACCTTCCGCAGTCAGGAAGACCTCTCCTTAACACTTGAAGATGATCCTGCAGATATCGCACCTACATCCAACAGTTCCAGACCGTTTACGGATGCTAACATTGACAGTAATAAACCGCTGGATGAGTGGATCGAGGAGGATAGTCTCAACATCCAAGAGGAAGCAGCGTTGAATTTCGTGGAAGAGGATGATCTCACACCAGAAGACGCTAAGCCCTTTTTAGTGCCAAAAGGACATAAGTGATTTCATTGTATTGAGAAAAAGAGCGCTGCCTATATAAAGAGAGCACAGACTGTAGACAACCTCGAGGTATTTCGAAGTTGTCTACATTTTTTGCGTATCTGGGTAAGTAAACCCGTTGATTTCCGTTTCAGCACTTCGCTTTCCGCGGGCGGTCCGGGAGCCTCCCGCAGGAGTCTACGTGCCTTCCCCTCCAATCAACTCAATTTTCTAAACTTTTTGTGGAACGATAATCACGTGTATTTTAAAATTAATATAAATAACACTTTAGGTAATTATGATTTTTGAAAGCAAGGTTCATTACAAGGTGGTATCCTTCCACATTTGGCAAGCACTTGTGGAAGAAGTGGTACACCGGAGGCATTAAACAAGGGGAAAGGAGATTTATTTCTAGGCGAATTAAAACCATCGAGTGTGTTTTCGCCAAGCATGGTATGCGTTGGACAACACACAAGGGGCCTTAAAAAATTGTCGATGCTTACACTTGCTGGATTAAATCTATAGAAAATGGCCAACTGGATTTGAGGAGGTCCAGCGATAGCCTAAGTATAGTATTTAAGAGTTACCTATCCACCTAAAAAAATTACTAAATCTTAAAAAGGGTTCGGAATGTGACGATTCCGAACCCCTTCTTGGCTACAAACTGAGCTGCCTTTATAATGGCAGCTATCTTTTGATTTATATACATTCACTATTAAATTCATAATCATTAGCCACTCTATAACCGGATGCTTGCTCCCGTTTCACTACTGCGATAAATAGCATCAATTATCTGGGATACTTGCATTGCCTGCTCCGGCTTCACTACTAGTTCTTCGAGTCCTAAGCAGCTGTTGATAAAGTTCAAGGCTTGAGGCATACTCGGGTCATCTTCTCCTGGTACCCAATCCGCTTCTGTATTCATCAGCATACCATGCTTCATTTGATTCATATGAAAAGGAAAAAGATCGATTCCACCATCTATTCCAGAAATACTGACACTTTCTTCGTCTCCTTTTACGTTGGCAGACCAGGATGTTTCGAACAGCATGGATGCACCACCCTCAAACTTTATGTAGGCTGTTACATGGTCATCTACCTCAAAGGTTTCGTGATCAAAGCTGCCCCACTGATTAACTTGACCTGGGATTTTACTCAGTTCATTATAGGAGGTTCCCATAACTTCTACGGGCTTCGGGTTTCCAAGCAACCATAATGATAAATCCAGCAGATGGCACCCATAATCGATCAGGCTTCCCCCACCTTGAAGCTCTTTATTTGTAAAAACACCCCAACCTGGAACCTTGCGTCGTCTCATCCCTTTTGCACGAGCGACAATTGGCTTGCCGATCTCATTTTCCATTACGAGATGCTTCGCTGCAGCCGATTCCTTCATAAAGCGGTAATGGTAGGCAATGGCAAGTTGTTTTCCTGAAGTAATGGAAGCAGAAATCATTCGTTCACACTCATCAGGTGTCATCGCCATCGGTTTTTCACAAAAAACATGAATACCCGCTTCAAGGGCTGCAATCGTAATTTCTGCGTGAAATTTATTAGGTGTGCAAATGGTTACTGCATCAATCTCTTCAAACATTTCCGCATAATGTGAATAGACCTTTTTAATACCAAATTTCTCCGCTACCATCTTTGCCGTTTCCTCATTTACATCACTGATAGCTTCTATGACGACTTTATCTGCTAAATTCATAAAGGTTGGAATATGGCGACCCTGTGCGATTCCGCCAACTCCGATTATACCCATTCTTAATTTTTCCATTCTTACACCCCATCTGTAAATTCTCTTGTCGTTAAAAAATATTGTTGCTATTTCAAGACAGTACTCCGGTATTCATTGGGCGTCATGCCCGTAAATTTCTTAAACACCTTACTAAAATATTTCTCATTTTGGTAGCCAATATGGTAGGCAACTTCATATATTTTCATTATAGGCTTACCCAACAGTTCTTTTGCTTTTTCCATACGAATTCGAGTGACATAATCTGTAATGGTTTCGTGATATTCCTGCTTAAATTTTCGCGAAATATGCTCTCTGCTTAAATAAAAGCGATCGGCAATTTCTTGCAAGGTGATGTCCTGCTGATAATTTTGGCGTAAATATTCTTCAATGTCCTTCATACTCTTCTCTTCTTTTGAAACAGCAGGCTGCTCTGGCTCTTCAGCTGACCTTCTCGCAAGTGCCTGCTCCTTCCACTTACTAACGGCCCGCTCGAGCGTCTCATTTAATATCTCTGGATCAATCGGTTTCAAAATATAATCAAAGCTCTTATAATAAATCGCATTTCGCATAAAGGTGAAGTCATCGTAACCACTTACCACGATGGTAATACTGTTCATTTCGGTGGAGGCAAGCCATTTCAAAAGACTTATTCCATCCTTTTTGGGCATGCGCATATCGGTAAAGATAATTTCCGGCCGGTGGGCAGTTATAAGTTCCATCGCCTGCTCTCCATCCTCCGCTTCCAGTATAGTATGGATCCCGTTTTGTTTCCAGTTTGCTAAGAGGAGCAGACCTTCCCGAACATGCTTCTCATCATCAATGATGATCGCTTTCATCCCTAACCCCTCCCATTATTATTGGAATTTGCAGTCTGACAATCAGTCCTCCTTCTCTATGATTCGATAAGTGTAAGGAGGCCTTTCCATCATAGTATAGCTCTAACCTTGCATAAACATTTTTTAATCCGATATTGGTTTTTTCTTCATTGTCATCTATCCGCCCAGCAAGAAAATGTTGATAGATTTCTGCTAGCCTCTCCTCGGTTACTCCTACTCCATTATCACGGATTGAAAGGGTTAAAAAAGATTCATCGAGTTTGCCTTCCACCGTTAGTTTCCCTACCCCTTCTCGGATATCAAAACCATGCTTAAAATAATTTTCGATAATGGGCTGGAGAATCATTTTTGGGATAGGAACATTCATCGCCTCTTCTTGTACGTTCAGCTCATATTCCAAATGATCGCCAAATCGTTCCTGCTGCAAAAGAAGGAAGGCCTTTATATAATTTACTTCTTTTTTAAGTGGTACCATGTCCTCATCCATGTTCATCCCATAGCGCATAATTTTCGAAAGATGATTCACAAGCGTATAAATTTGAGGCACGTTATTCTTCAAGGCCACCGTCCCGATTGACTGTAGGGCGTTATAGAGAAAATGTGGATTTAACTGCGATTGCAGCACCTTTAACTGATTGGTTTTATTCTCCAGTTCAAGTTTGTACTCTCGATTTATCAACTGGTTTATTTTTTCCATCATTTGTTTAAAGCGAAATCCTAAAATGCCAATTTCATCCGAACCAAGAGACTCAAATTGAACGTTCATGTTTCCTTCTTTCACCTGCTGGATATTCTTTAAAAGAACGCGAATGGGAGAGGTTATTTTGAAAGAAACGAAAAGAGTGGCAAGAATGACAAGTGACAAGCCCAAGAGCCCGAAAAGAATATTGATTTTCGTAACAACAAAAGCATTCTCATATAAGGTAGTATACGGAACGCGCTTTACAAGCACCCAACCCCCTACAGCTGCAGGTGTTTGGTCATACATGATAACACCGTGAAAGTCATCGTTTCTCCATTCCATTGTCGCCTGATCGACGTTAGAATCCATCACAGTGCTAATCCATTCTTGTTCCTCCTGCTTGGCAAAAACTTCCGCATTTGAGCTATAAATAAGTGCGCCTGTAGAAGACAAAATATAAAATTCTTCTGTCTCCTGATTGTATAAGTTCTCACTTAATTCAAGAATTCGATCCGTTGAAATCTCTATTGTGATGTAAGCAAGTATCTGATCGGATGGTACATTTGTTAACGCCCGGTGCAGAAAGATACTGTTTTTCCCCTGCTGTGCCTGTGTGGTATCAATATACATGTTAAATGGGCTAAGCTGTGCCTGCCGATAAGACCGTTCAAATACAGTACTTGAATCCGCTCCGCTCGAAAATACAACGGTGGATCGCTTGGAGGCAGTAATGACCCGCTCCTCTTCTGCAAAAGAAAGCTGCACCCGCCTTATATTATCCTCTGCGTAAAGAATTGTTTGCAGGACGTTTTTTACGAGTCCGATAGTTAAATAGTTGTCTTCTTTATCAGGAGCTCTCATGTAATTAATAAAATCAGGGTTATTATATAAAGAAAGCGTTAGGGCATTCAGTTCTTTTAGATAGGTTTCCAAATTTATTTTCCCCTGATAAAGGAGATTACTATTTTCCTGAACCACGAGGTCCTTGAAGGCTTCTTTAGTTTGGTAGTAGGTAATGATGATTGATGTGCCAAATGGCAATATAGTTATGAGAAGTAAAAGGACGATTAGCTTATTGCGAATGCTTTTCTTAAACATAGTGTACCTCCAAAGCATGCTTTCAAATGTTCCTTTTATTATAAGGCTCTTTTCGTAATAATAGGATATTATTTGATTATATTACGAAATCTTTAGATACTACTTGATAATAGATAAGTTACTTCTGCAACTCCCTGTTCCTTTCCGTTTCAGGTGCTCGCTTTCCGCGGGGCGGTGCGGGAGCCTCCTCGGCTGCGCCTGCGGGGTCTCCCGTCTACCGCTATCTCCTGCTGGAGTCGAGCACCTGCCACTCCAATACACAGGGGTAAGCGCTTTTTAGCTGTGGGACTTCATTCTCAATTTTTATGGAAGTTTTCACTTATAAATCTTACCTGACAATATGCTGGGTTCTGTTAGTACTCCCTGTTCCTTTCCGTTCCAGGTGCTCGCTTTCCGCGGGGCGGTGCGGGAGCCTCCTCGGCTGCGCCTGTGGGGTCTCCCGTCTACCGCTATCTCCCGCTGGAGTCGAGCACCCGCCACTCCAATACACAGGGTGGTGCACTATATATTTATGGTGTCGTTATCTACATTCCTAATGGTGGGAAGTCTTTACACTAAGCGCTGCACTAATAAAAGAGTACCATATGATTCTTGGTACTCCCCGCTGTTGATCGGGGTTAGACCCCGCAGGCGTTAGCCGAGGAGGCTTCCCAAGCACTCCGCGGGCGCGTAGCCTTTCGTGGAGAGGAACAGCGGTATTTAGCACAACACTTCATCCACTAGGTAAAGCATCTTCACTTAAAAATATAGACGTTCTAACAATCAAGAACCTTAATAGAGCATCACTTAATCCTCGGTGTACCCAGCTGTGGATCGGAACGAAAGGCGAAGACTCCAGCGGGAGATAGTGCTTAGGGAAGACCCCACAGGCGATAGCCGAGGAGGCTTCCCAAGCACCCCGCGGACGCGTAGTCTTTCGTGGAGAGGAACAGCAGTCTATTGCACCACCCTTTATCCACTAGGTAAAGCATCTTCTCTTAAAAATATAGACGTTCTAACAATCAAGACCATTAATAGTGCATCACTTAATCATCGGTGTACCCAGCTGTGGATCGGAACGAAAGGCGGAGACTCCAGCGGGAGATAGTGCTTAGGGAAGACCCCACAGGCGATAGCCAAGGAGGCTTCCCAAGCACCCCGCGGACGCGTAGCCTTTCGTGGAGAGGAATAGCGGTCTTTAGCACAACCCTTCATCCACTAGATAGAGCATTTTCACTTAAAAGTATAGACGTTCCTAACTTTCAAGAATCTAAAAAGAGCACCCAAAAACCTGGTGCTCCTAGCTGTTCAACAATACTTACTTCAAATTATCCCAAGTAGTTTGGAATTTTTCTAATAAAGAATCGTAGTCGATCTTCCCTGCTGCATACTCTTGAATAGATGCTGCAAACTCTTTGTTCGCTCCATCCGGCCACATGAACCATGTCCAAGGAATCGTTTGCTCTTCTTTAGAATAATCAAGAATCGATAGTCCAAGATCTCCTAAACCAGCTGGCTCAATGTTATCGAATGCTGGAATAAATGCAAATTCTTCTGTGATGTAGCGTTTACCTGTTTCAGAAGAAACCATCCAATTTAAGAATGTTTTCGCTTCTTCTAAATGCTCGGAATTTTTATTTAGTACCCAGTTATTCGGAACCCCTACTGGCAGACGATTTGCTTCTGCACCATCACTGTTCGGAATTGGCAAGAATGCCATGTTCATCTCAGGGTTGATTTCATAAATCATGTTTTCAGTCCAGTTACCTTGTTGAAGCATTGCAGTCTGACCTGCCGCAAATTGTGTTACTTGTGTATTGTAGTCAGTTGTTAAAGGATTGCTGTTCCCAAATTTAAGCTCTGTATCGAGTACTTCTTTGAAATTCTTGAACGCTTCATTGCCAACGATGCTTTCTGTTCCATCATAAAGTCCCGCAATGAATGCTTCTGGATCTTCTTGTTGTGCAAAAGGAATGTTCAGTAAATGTTGTCCAATAACCCACCACTCGCCATATCCTGCTGAGAATGCTGTGATTCCTGCGTCCTCAAGCTTTTTAGCAGCGTCTTTTAGTTCAGTAATAGTTGCAGGTGGCTCTGTAATACCAGCTTGTTCGAATAAGTCTTTATTGTAAATGAAACCATATCCTTCAAGGTTAACCGGCATTCCATAAAGCTTGCCATCTTCAACATCTGTCATTGGTACTTTTCCGATTGGAAGTACATTTGCAGCCCATGGCTCTTCAGAAAGGTCAGCTAGATGCTCTTTCCAAAGCTCTAACTCTTTGAAACCACCATTATTGAAAATATCTGGTTGCTCTCCTGAAGCAAATTTCGCTTTAAGTGCTGCACCGTAATCCGCTCCGCCACCAACTGTTTCTAACTTAATTTTGATGTTTGGATGTTCTGCTTCAAACTCTTTAATCATTTCGGCTAATTGATCCGCGATTTCCACTTTAAATTGGAAGAAGTTTAATGTAACCTCATCCCCATCTGATTTTTCCTGGTCATTATTGCTTGATGAATTATTGCTTGAACACCCTGCGAAAATACCAGCTACAAGTGTTAACGATAATAATAGAAGTATAAAACGTTTCATTGTAATGCCCCCTTTTAAGTTTGTGATGCAATTTTTATATAAACTTTTAATACTGTCTATCAAGTACCAAAAGTCTATTTAACAGATCCAGCGGCAATCCCTTTGATGATATGCCTTTGTAGAAACAGGAAGAAGATAATGACTGGCGTGATCCCAAGGACAAGTGCTGCAAGTCCCATATCCCACTGTTTTGTATACTGTGCAAAGAATGCGCTAGTAGCAAGTGGTATTGTCCGTAATTCTGCGCTTTGTAAAACCAGTAAAGGCAGCAGGTAATCATTCCAGATCCATAATGTATTTAATATAATAACCGTAACCGTAATCGGCTTAAGCAGTGGAAAGACGATTCTCCAAAACACTCCAAATTGACTGCACCCATCAATTCTTGCTGCTTCCTCAATTTCCACTGGGACGGTTTTCACGAACCCATGATAGAGAAATAAGGAAAGCGGGACACCAAACCCAAAGTACATCATGATAATACCTGGAATACTATTGATCATTCCTAGCGTGCCGCCAAGCTTCATTAAAGGTATCATAACCGTTTGGAATGGAATAACCATCGCAGATACGATTAAGATAAACAATATTTTACTAAGCTTCCCTGGTGTTCGGACCATTTTCCAAGCCGCCATCGAGCTAAGTAAAACAATTCCGATATTACTGAACACCGTGATGATTAGGGAGTTCCAGAAAGCTCGTGGAAATTGGATAATCTCCCACACCTTTACGTAGTTGGAAAATAGGATCTCCTGAGGTAAAGCTGCCGCATCAATCAATATCTCACTAAAGCTTTTAACCGAGTTAATCAAGACAAAGTAAAAAGGAATGAGGAAGATAAGCCCTAATATAATTCCGATAATTTCTAGCGTAAAGGTTTTCTTGGTATATTTCTCGCCCACTATGCCTCAACCTCCCTTTTCTTCGTCGACCATACTTGAATTGTTGTGAATATCGCAACAACTACGAAGAATATGATGGATTTTGCTGTACCTAACCCATATCGGTTATTATTAAAAGCTTCCTGATAAATATTAATTGCGACCGATTGTGTTGAATTGAATGGTCCGCCTCCTGTTAAAGAGAGGTTCAAGTCGAATATTTTAAATGCCATCGAAATTGTTAAGAAGAAACAAATCGTAAATGCCGGTAATATTAATGGAATAATAATTTTTGTCACGAGCGTCAGGTTGGAAGCGCCATCAATTCTTGCGGCTTCAAGTAAGGAGTTATCTACCCCCTGTAACGCTGCTACGTAAATGACCATCATGTATCCACTGATCTGCCAGGCAAACACAATAACAATTCCCCAAAAAGCAGTTGTTTCGTCCCCTAGCCATGGAAGTTTAAAGAAAGATAAATTAGTCATTTCACCAACAGATGCAAACCCTTTTACAAAAATGAACTGCCAGATAAATCCTAATAGTAATCCCCCGATAACGTTCGGAAGAAAGAATACCGTTCTTAATATATTACGAGTCTTGAGCGCAGCATTTAATAGAAGCGCAAACCCAAATCCTATAAGATTACTAATAATAACAGCTGTAAACATAAATTTCGTTGTGAATATGAATGAGTTGTAGAAAGTCTCATCATTTGTAAAAATCCTCTTGTAGTTCTCAAACCCAACCCACTCTGCTGCAGCACTGACTCCATTCCATGAAGTAAAAGAGTAGTACACCCCCATCAAGAAAGGAATAACTTGTATGACGAGGAAAAAAAGCAACGCCGGCCCAACAAAAGCCGTATACGTTAAGATACTCTTCCACTTCCACTTTCTTTTCGGCTTAGCTTCGACCACGTGTGCATTTGTCTCCACCTTGCTAGTGCCTGTTCTCGGCTCAATCTTTGTCTCCAACCTACTCACCCGCCTTTTGTAACCGCTTTCTTTTATTATATACGGGCACCTTTTCAAACAAGGGTCACTATATTGACAGCTTAGGTGCACAATATTGACTGAAAGTTTTGTCGAAAAAGAGAGACCTAATTTAAGAAGAACCTGTTTTTCGTTTTTTATCAGACATGTATATAGAAATTTCACCCAATAATATCTATAATGGAAGAAGATGCTTTATCAGAGTAAAATTCAGAAGTAAAGAAGGTAAGCCATGAAAATTGAAGAGCACTTTATGTTTTTCTTTGAACATATGATGGATATGGTCTTTTTAGTGGAGTATAAAGGTAATCAGTTATGGTATACCAAGGTTAATCGATCTGCACAGGAACGACTGGGGATTGATATGGTAGGGAAGAAACTAGTAGAAGTACTACCTCCCTCGACCTTTGAATTTTTAAATACCCATTATCTAACGTGTATAAAAAGTCAACATTCTGTCACCTACTCAGACCTTAATCTCTTTGTCCCAGACATGCCAGCCTCTGAAACAACGTTAACTCCTGTGAATGACGGGGATAAAACCTATATTCTCGCCATTACTAAAAATGTAAATGAACGGAAGACAAAGGATGAAGACTATCTTTTTCTTCATTCCTTAGTAGCGAATACCGTCGACGCTATGCTTGTGATTGACTGCAACGGAAAGGTTTTAAAAGTTAATGAAGCCTTTACCACTCAGTTTGGCTGGTCTGAAGCAGAAACACTTGGACAAGACTGGCATCAGCTGAACTTTATTCCAAAAAAACTAAAAATTCAAACTGGTGATTCATTTCTCACATTAAAGCAAGGCAATATCGTGCCAACTCAAGAAACCATTCGTGTTACAAAGGAAGGAATAGAAATACATACATCTGTAAGCTATTCCCCCATCTTGGATGAGCAACAAAACGTTGCAGCCATTTCGATGATCTATCGTAATATTCAGCATCTCAGAGAGTTGGAGCAAAACCTTGAAAAAAGTAAGGAAGCTTATAAGTCCTTATTTTCCTATCAAAAAAACGCCATTTTCATCTTGAATAATGCTGGTATCGTGGAAAAAATCAATGAAGCGTGTGTGGCCATAACAGGCTATACAAAAGAGCAGATTATTGGTTTGAACTATATTGACTTTGTTGGAGATCAGCTCCCAATCGATCCGTTTGAGCAATCGCTTCAAGGGCAGATTAACAGCTTTGAAACGATGATCCACCATGCCAACAGCAGCAAATTATTTTTCAACGTCTCGTATGTTCCTATTATCGTTTGCGGGGAAGTAACAGGAGTATATGTGATAGCCCAAGACATCACCGAACAGAAAAAAATGGAACGTGCTCTAAAGGCGAGCGAAGAAAAATTCCGCCTAATTACCGAACACTCGAGTGATTTAATCAAGGTGGTAAAGGTAGATGGCACTATTTCCTACGCCTCTCCTTCTTACCGAAATATCCTAGGTAAGGACTATGAAAATTTGTTAGGCGAAACCTTTTTATATGGTTTAGATGAAAAGGACAAACCTATATTGCAAGATGCTTTCAACAAGTTATGTGAAACGGACGAGCAGATTGTCAGGGAATATCGGTATAAGAACACTGCAAAATCAGAGGTTTGGGTTGAAGTGCATGGAACGCCAATCCACAGAGAGGGAGAACTTGCTAACATCATTCTCACAGGCAGGATCATCTCAGAGCGAAAACAACTTCAAAAGCAGCTTACGTTTCAGGCCTATCACGATAGCCTTACAAGCTTACCGAATCGGCGTTTATTAGAGCAGGAATTGGAAAGGACCATTGCCACTGCCAAAGAGGAAAACGGGAAACTTGCCCTACTTTTCTTGGATTGCGATAATTTTAAACAAATTAACGATACCTACGGCCATGAAATCGGGGATCAATTACTGGTTGCTCTCTCCAAAAGACTGGAGTATTGCGTTCGAGGTCAAGACATGGTAGCTCGTCTGGGTGGAGATGAATTTGTTATTCTTGTAAAAACTCTGAAAGATACCGATCATATTAAAATGGTTGCCAATAGAATTCACGATTCCTTACAGAAAACGTATCTTATTGAAGGGCACAAGATTCACGCCACCTCTTCCATTGGCATTTCTCTATACCCGCAAAATGGCTCAACCACCAAAGAGCTCTTCCGCAAAGCCGACCAGGCTCTGTATACGGTGAAGAAGAGTGGACGGAATAATTATCAGCTATATAAATAGGCTTTAAGCTCCCTTCCTTGGTTAATTCAGAAGGCTCTTGAAGGGTCTTCTCTCAAAGAGTTGCTACTGTAAACAATAGGGTTTTTCACTTTCCTATTCACACAAAATCAGGAAAAATTTTTAATCAGAGAAAGAGTACGGCAGCAATCAATGCGAAAACAGCCTATCAGAAAGTGACCTACAGGACTTTTGAATTTTTCCCAAACAGGGTAGACCATTTGTATGAACGCTCCGTTAAATTCTATAAGAAAGCGAGGAAGTAAAATGGTTAGCCAAACGAAACAAATTGTACAAGATTCATTGAACGCTTTACTGGAGGACACCGCATTTCTCCCTGGTCTACAGGGAAATGATCGAGAACAGGCATTCACCTCTTTAGGAGCCATACTTTCCACTCCAAATCATGTACATAAGTCCTTTCTTCGGATTGCTTTAGAAAATGGAAGCGTTGTCAGGATACCTGCCTTTCGTGTTCAGCATAATAACGCGCTTGGCCCATATAAGGGGGGCATACGTTTTCATGAGTCCGTTAATGAAGAGGAAGTAATTAATCTTGCTTCCCTAATGACCTTAAAAAATGCGCTTCATGACGTACCTTACGGAGGAGGTAAGGGGGGAATCATCCTGGACCCTCGCTCCTTTTCGGAGAAAGACCTGCATCTTATTTGCAAAAAATATGTCCAGTATTTCAGTGATATCATCGGACCTGACAAAGATATTCCAGCACCGGATATGGGGTCAGGCGAACGGGAAATGGACTGGATGATGGCAGAATACAAAAGCATCCGACCAGGTCAGGCATATAAAGGAAGCTTTACAGGTAAAAGCATCGTCAACGGCGGTTCTCTTGGCCGTCGTGAAGCAACTGGTAAGGGCGTCTATTTTACCTTCCGCTACATGCTGTACGACTTCATGAAAGAGCAAAGAAAGTTTCTTACCAATAACGATAATCCTTTTGCAAAAACGGCATTGGACTACGATGGAAAGCCTTTGAAAATTGGGGTACAAGGCTTTGGTAATGTAGGATCTGTTGCAGCTCTCGAGGCATTCCAGTGTCAGTACTTAGAGAACAAGGTCGTGGCGGTCAGCGATAAAAACGTTACATTATATAATCCTGATGGGTTAGATATTCCTGCACTTGTACGTTATACCTCACTCCATAACAGCGATCTTCCTACAACTATAGAACAGCTGGAGGAAGCAGGAATAAAGGCAGAGATCCAAGACCGCAGCGAATTGTTATATCTTGATATGGACGTTCTGATCCTTGCTGCACTGGAAGATCAAGTACACGAGAAAAACATGGACAAAATAAAAGCAAGAATTATCGTGGAAGGAGCCAATGCACCCGTAACAAGTGAAGCAGACAAATACCTGAGCGACAAAGGAGTCATCATCATACCTGACATCCTTGCAAATGCCGGCGGGGTTATTGTCTCCTACTTCGAATGGATGCAAGGCCGTGAAACACAATTCTATTCCGAGGACCAAGTGTACCAGTTGCTGCACCAACAAATGAAAACAACCATGGACAGCATCCTCCCCGCCTACTTCGGCGACCCCTTCCCACTTCGACAGAACTGCTACATCCATTCTGTCATGAAACTATCAACTGTTCTATATAAGCAAGGGAAGCTGTACTAGTAATAGGGGTCTGGCCCCTTTTAACAAATATATCCAAGCACATCAAGAGAACAGGGTGACTTTCCATATGGAGAGTCACCCTGTTCAGTTAAATGAGCTGTATAGCGGAATATCAAATATAACCAGTTAACAATGGTGATATTCGACTAAATCCGACAAACTAAGTCTAAATGCCTATATAAATAATCACCATAAGCATTATAATGAGAAGGTATTTCATAAATCATGGAAAAAGGCAAAGCTAGTGTAAGCTAGTGACGCAAAACTATAGGGACTAAAGTTTGTGTTTTGAAACTTGTCAGCCAGTTACCCGCATCAACCTCCGTTGATTTATGAGAAAAGGAGGAAACGCTATGAAGTTCATACGCATCTTACAGTACTTATGGCACACAATGAGGTTTACTTATTGTTCGGCTATAGCCAAGGATTGTCTGGATCAAGAGTTAAAAGCGTCCATTATGGCTAAAGCAGAACATCACAAGCTGGAAGCTAACCTATGCCGGGCCAAGCTTCAAAACTTGGTTTGCTAGATTTGCTTTTCTGGGGTAGCCGCAACAACATGACCTACATATACAATAAAAAAGAAGGCTTCTTTAAGGGTAAACCTTAATGGCGCCTTCTTTTTTATTGTATATGAGAAGCTTTGTATGAAAATTCCCTTCTTTTATCAATCTATTCCGCACTTCTCCTCCCTCACAGTCACTATCCCCACCCTAAACTATAGCAAATTAATAGTTTACTATATCCGAATTTTGTCAACAAAATAATTTACATTTTATATAAAAATATTACATAAAAAGTAATTCCCTTTTCTGAACATTGCGAGTATAATCATTTTGTTAGATAGAGAATTTAATAGAATCGGGGGATTGGTTTTAGTTGAAAAAGCATTTTTTGCTTAATGTAGTTGTTGTATTTACTTTACTTCTTTCATTATTAAGCCCAGCTTTTGTAAATGCAGAAGGTACTGCAGAAGACGCTGGTGTTCTTTTAACGAAAGTAGTGCAAACAGAAGAAGGCGTTTCGCTTGTTTGGGAAACACACAGTAATAATGAAGTAACTGGTGAAAACGAAAGCTTTTCATTAGTAAAAGATGGGGTATCCGAGGAAATCTCACCAGAATTACTAGAAGAGCAATCCGCGGAGGGCACACACGTCTATACATATCTTGACGAAGTGGCACCAAGTGGTCATAGCATTGAATATAGTATTGCATGGAATTCAAACGATACTATTTTTACTAGCCCAGCAATAACGATTACGTTGGAAGCTCCTGCCTCGAATCAAGAGAATGGGGACTCTAATGTAGAGGAAGTAGACTCTAACGTGGAAGAAGTAGACTCCAATGTGGAAGAAGAAAAAGAACCTGTTACAAAAAAAGATGCTTCCATTGAAGAAAGTATCAAAGATGATTTTATGGAAGAACCTTTCTTAGCAATCGAAAAAATGTATGTGAATGATAGTGGCTTTAATGTTTTATGGTATGGTTATATTAGTGAAAATGATCGATCACTAGCGAAATACGAGTTATACCTTGACGGTAATCTCATCGAATCCGGTTCTTCTAGAAGATTTATGGATTACACCTTCAATAATTTAACAGCAAATACAACATATGAAGTGACGGTAAAAGCCCTTACATCTTCTAATGTTCTTTTATTGGAAAACAGTCTGGAAATCACTACACTACCAGCTCCAACTGGAGAGAAGGCTGTATTTGCAGATGTTAACTTAGCCCAGGCTATTAAAGATCATTACGGTATTTCAAGAGATCTATATGAAAGTGATGTAGTGAATTTAACAGAGCTTTATGCTGCTGATATGAATATTACAAGCCTTGAAGGTTTGGAAAAAGCGGTTAACTTAGAGGTCCTTGCTCTTTATTTTAATAACATTTCAGATGTAAGCCCTCTAGCCAATTTAACTAAGTTGTACGATTTGGATTTGGAAGGAAACAATATTACCGATATCACACCTTTAAGCAACTTAACCAACCTCTATATTTTATGGTTGGCAGGTAACCCGGTTTCAGATATCCAACATTTAGAAAAGTTAACAAATATTGAATACCTTTATTTGAATGACACGAACATTTCCAATATTGATGTACTGCTTAAGCTGACACATCTTACTTCAGTGACATTACTTGGTACTAATCTTGACCTTTCCGAAGGGTCTTCAGTGTGGAATATATTAAATGTATGGCAGGATGCAGGAGTATATGTGGACCTTTTCGATGAGGAGTTTTTCCCGTATTTTGACCTATGGACAGAAGGTACATCAGAGGAAAGTATATTCCTTTCCTGGTGGTACAGCTTCGAGAACGAAGAGGACCTTTACCATGAATATCAATACAAAGTATATGTTGATGGTACTCTTTATGAAGAAACAATCGAAAATTACCTACTTGTTACAAATTTAAAGGCAGATACAGAATACGATATTTTAGTAGAAATGTATAATCAGGATGGAGAGTTCGTTGATGAGGCTTTTACATTGGCTAGGACACTTCCTCTTCCAACAGGTGATATTATCACTATTGCTGATGCTGGTTTAGACGAAGCAATTCGTCAGTCCCTTCACCTGCCAGATCGTGTAATCTACCAATCAGATATGGACCGATTATATTATCTGTATGCTTCACATATGCAAATCAGTGACATTTCTGGCTTAGAATACGCTTATAACCTGGAATCCTTGGACCTTCAAGGAAATATGATTGAAAGCCTGACACCATTGAAGAACCTTCAGTATTTAGGGCACTTAAGTATTGCAGATAACGCTCTAACAAATATTGATGCTTTAAAAGATATGTATCTATTTAGCTTAGATATTTCCGGAAACCCGATTACGGATATCTCCGTATTGGACACACTGTCAGATCTGGAATATCTATATCTGCACCATACAGCCGTTTCTGATCTTAGCGTACTTTTGACACTAGATTATTTAATGGAAGTAAGTTTATTTGGAATTGAAGGATTAACATTTGAAGAAGGTACTCCAGAACTTGCAATTGTGGATGAACTTATTGCTAGAGGAGTAGTAGTATATTTGGATGAAGACGATTATTATGGATCCTCCCTAATCGATATCAATGTACTTGATGTGACAGATAACAGCATTGAAATTGATTGGACATATGAAGGCGAAGAAGAAATTGCTTATTATGAAATAATGGTAGATCAGGAATGGGTCGATACAGTTGGAGAAGGCTATTACCTTTTCACAGACCTACATTCAGATACTTCCTATGACATTGCTATAGCCGCTTTTGATGCTGAAGGCAACTGGTTAGACTTAAACGAAATCACTGTTTCCACTCTTCCTCTTGAAGCAGACGAGGAAGATGAAAATCCTGCACCAGTTGAAGAAGACAAAGAAGAAACACCTGTAGGAAAACCAGTAGACGATAAAAATACTGATGGAACAAAGAAAGAAAAAGATACAAAAACTAGTACTGATAAAAAAGCAGAAGGCAATAAATTACCGGTAACTGCTACAAATACAATGAATTATATTCTTGTAGGGTTTGCTTTGTTACTTGTTGGTTTTGGTGCTTTGCTTTTTGCAAGAAGAACAAGAGTAATCTAAATCTCGATTAGATCAAGTCGAGGTGGTAGAAATTAACCAAATCTATCAAGTAAAACAAAGGCCTGTCCCCCCTTCGCTATCGAGCGTTGGGTGGACAGGCTTTTTGTTATGTTAATAGGCTCACTTGAGAATAAGCAGGGTATCGGGTAACATTTCGTGGAGAACAACGACGGCCTATAGCGAAACTAAAAACTGCTTAACCCTCCCCCGCCACTCCAACGCACAAAGAGAACTATTTTCGCCTTATAAAATGCAAATTAATTAACAGCTATTGACACATATATCATTAAACGATATATTATATTTAATGATATATCATTAAACGATATAAAGGAGAATGGCGGTGATCAAATGGCTCGAAATGATGTACTTGAAACAGGTGAACTGACAGATACGTCGTACTATATTTTGCTCTCACTAGTTGAAGCAAGACACGGCTATCTTATTATGAGAAACATTGAAGAGTTAACGGAAAAGCAATTTACGATTGGTCCAGCATCCATGTATACCACCATTAAGAAGCTTTTAACGGCAGGTATGATCGAGCAGCTTGGTGATGAGGTAGATAAGCGAAAAACGTATATTGCTACAAAAAAAGGGATTGAATTGCTAATAAAAGATGTGAAACGCAGGGAAAAAATGATTATGCATGCAAAACTTATTTTCGATCAGAAAGGAGAAGATGTAGAATGAGAGAAACGAAGTATGTGATAAGCGGCGGATTGGCATTTGATGAAGAAAAGGACATGGTAAAACTGGAGAGGCTCGCTCGCAAAGGGTGGATATTCGATCGATTTGCCTTTATGGGCTATAAGATGAAAAAAGGACAAAGTCAGGAGCTCCAATATTCACTTGATTATCGCAAAGATGCAGATAGCGATTACTTTGCCTTTTTCGAAGAGGCAGGCTGGACGCACATGGGTTCGTTAGCAAATTATATCCACCTTTATAGCGCCTCACCAGGAACAGCTCCTATCTATACCGACAAAGACTCGGTCGTCGAAAAATACGAAAACGAGAAAAAGGTGATGGGCAAGGGAGCATTGGTAATGGTTGTGGTTACATTCTTAATCATGGCAGTATCTTTCCTGATTTCTCACTTTTCCTTATTCACTGGATTTGAAGGTACTGTAAAAATTGTCGAAACGGTTCTTCTCTCTCTTTCATTAATCGGGCTGGTTTTCACAGGTTTGCCTTATCTCGGATATGTTTATCGAGTGAATAAACTTCAAAAAAACAGACATTGAAAAACGGACTAGCCGAGATTTCCAAGCAAAGCAGGGAAACTCGGCAGCTCTTTTTTTGGGGGGAATTTAAGGCGTCTCTCCCTCAATTAATTTTGGGGCCACCTGCTAAGACGCAATCAATAATCAGCCTAGCCGTCTTGCATCTTGCACCTTGCTAAATATGTTCCACGCCTTCTGCCAAAAGTGTTTCAACAATAGCCTCGCTCGGTGTCATCTTAATTTTTTGTTTTTTAACTAGCTTTACCTTTAAGCTCATACACTTCCCCCATTTCTTAAACGTTTTATTTTAAATGCGAACATATCTGGTCGATACACGCTTTTCAAGCATTCTATTGATTGACCAGTCTGGTCATAGAGTATCCTTTCCATCTCAAGCAAACTAGTTTTCTCTTGCACATTTAATAACTCTGCTTCCTTTTTATTGGCACCCCTGCAGGAAATAGTCTCGTACGTTTCCCATAGCTGCAGCCCAAAGTCTTGTTCTAGCACATCATAAATAACAATAGAGTTAAGGTCATAAGAGGCAAGTTTTTTTCCAATTTCGGTAGAATAATAATGTCTTTCCATCGCAATTGGATAATGAGAGGCATAGCGAAGTCGTTCTATGAAGTAGCCATCAGGACACTGAAGTAAATCGAAATAATTTTTAGGTGAATTGGTATACCCATGAGCAATGAGCTTGGAACCAGGCTCAAGACCAGTATTTTCAATAGTTTTGGTAAAGCTGTTTAACGTGTTCATCCACTCATGAACAGGGGGATTTTTTTTAATGAATGTTCCCTTTCCATGCACTTTCTCTAGCAATCCATCATGAACCAAGGAAGAAATCGCTTCCCTTATTGTTGTCCTACTAAGCTGGTAACGCTCCATCAAATCTCTTTCGCTGGGAATTTTCTTTTCAAAGCTCCCTTTCATAATCTCTTTTTCAAGAAGATTACGAAGCTGACTATGTAAAGGCATAGGGCTCGTTTGATTAATCACAATTGGTTACTCACCTCCCTGTCGCTTGATACTGGTACGCTGGTAGGTACCAGTTATGTATTTTATTTTACATGGTTTGAATTAAATGTCAAACTATTTTGATAAATCTAATAATTCATCTCAATAAAGGTTTTTCATCCACCCTTACCGAAATACTTCTCTAGAGCTTTACAACCAAAGGAGTTGAAAGAATTGATACATAAAATAGAACTAGATTCAAAAAATATCCATGGATCATTTGATAAGGACTATGAGCCTATATTGACGGTCGATTCCGGCGATACCATTCACCTGAAAACCTTAGATATTCAGTATGGCTATTCCCCCTCTAAAAATGAGGAGAGAGTAATTTTCAATTCAAGGGAAAAAGAAGAAAAGCCCGGACATCCGATTTTCGGTCCAGTTGCAGTACGCAATGCCAAACCAGGCATGGTGTTGGAGGTTCGATTAAATGAGATTGTCCCTGGCTGGTACGGACGCAACTGGGCTGGCGGCTTGAAGAATTGGCAGAACGAGAAGCTTGGGATTGTGGAAACAGAAAAACTGCAAGTGGATTGGGAGTTGACTCCACAAACGATGACAGGCAGCTGCCTGTTAGGCGACCGCAAGTTTCATGTGGGACTCTCGCCCTTTATGGGGTTATTAGGTGTTGCCCCTGCAGAACCAGGAACACATTCCACCGCTCCTCCCCGGTACTGTGGCGGAAACATTGATTGTAAAGAACTTGTACGAGGCAGCAGTCTTTTCTTGCCTGTTTCAGTAGAGGGCGCACTATTTTCGATAGGAGATGGACATGCTCTGCAAGGTGACGGTGAAAGCTCAGGTACGGCAATTGAATGCCCAATGGATCATGTGGATATAACACTAACAGTTCGAGAAGATATGAAATTGAAAATGCCGAGAGCCAATACTCCAGCTGGCTGGATTACCTTTGGATTTAATGAAGATCTGAATGAGGCAGCGGCCGTTGCGCTGGATGAAATGGTACTACTGATGCAAGAGCTGTTTGAGATTGATAAGGTAGAAGCCACCGCACTATCTAGTGTAGCGGTGGATTTACGAGTGACTCAAGTGGTGAATGGTGTGAAGGGTGTTCATGCTGTTTTGCCTCATGGGGTGCTACGGTAAAGTAAATTAACACCCAGATTGTTTCTGGGTGTTTTAATTATTTTTACCCGTTATTTACGGTGGATTTGGTAATCGATTTGTAAAAATGGTATCCCGAAAATCCTCATTTTGTGAACCGCTGACAATGAACCTTCCTCTATTTCCTCGATAAAAAATTGCTCCGATAATGGTAGCTTGAAAAGAGTTTTACCTACTGTTAAGAAAATTCCAGTTTCTCCTTCACCTTCACTTGTGAGTATAAGAGATTCATTGGTTTGATCTATTTGCAAAATACCAATCATAGATGCAAATGGAAGAGGAAGTGCAATATTCATATATGCTCTCCCCTCTGTTATGTGATGTGAATAAATCGCCACAAAAACAATATTCTTCTTCACCCTGCGTACCCAGGCACGTGGTTTATTTCTCCCGTCAAGTGAAGAGTCTACCTCGTATATCTTTCCTGTCATTTCCATACTTTTACTAGAAAGGGGTAGGTTCAATTGCTGAAGTCTCAGACTAATTAATTTATAGCCTAAAGCAAACGGTTTAAACCAAAGGGCCCATTTTACATTAGCGAACAATCTATATTGATTAGTCTGCTCGTAAAAATCGACAATTGCTTTTGATGTAACCTTCGTATCAACAAAAACACTCATATCATCCACTAGTCCTGAAAGTTGATCTCCACTTTTATTGAACTTCCCTCGAACTTTACTTACTGGAAAGCTCCAGAAGCCTTGCCTTGTTGGAGGAGGCGCTAGAGTCCAACCGAGTACTCCTAACATTCCAAAAACGACACAGTTCAGTAACCCATGGAATTTCATCATAAAGTCAATCGTAACCGTCCACTTGGCAAAGACACTATTTGCCGCATATAACAATGAAAATAAGATTGTAACACCAAGTGCACTATAGGAGAGACGTATGAGAATGGCCTGCAACCTAGTGTTAAAAGGTGTTCGGTAAGCCAAAACTATTAGGCTGTAAATTGCCAAAATGTACAAGATCACGGAAATCAATTCTAGAACAGGCAAGAATGTAATACCAATAGCGACGAGCAGAGGTCCTGCTAGAATAATGGGAACAATTAACCGATACAATCTTGAATCATGCAAGCGTCCAAAAAAGCCTAAGGATATAGTAAATAGGAATGCAGAATAATGAAAGTGAATGGCTGTTAACCAGGTTATCAGTGGACTAAAACCTGTATCAATCCCAGCAATATATGCAAAAAACCATAAACCGCCTACTAATAAATAGATCATCCCTATATCAATTGAAATTTCTGCCCAATTAGTAAAACCGCGCTGAAAAAAACGTCTAAACCCATGCAAAGCTACAAAAAAAGTGAACCCCAAATAAATAAGAGCAAGTAGAATCTGCAAGGTATTGGAAGATGTAATATGCAATAAAAAGATGGAGAACATAGCAATCCATGTAAAAATAATGTACTGAATTTTTGGTTCTATAATAAGTTGCAATAAGAGTGGAACGAAAATTAATTGTGCAGCTGTTAACATCAATGTGTATGGTTCGTCCACTTTCAGGCTGCTTGCTGTAAAGAGGACTATCCCCATAATTGTAATAGGGCTAAAAAGACTGTGCTTCAAATTCACCTTCATAGGCCATTATCCTTCCCACAATCCGATTATGAATAAAAACTTGGATCGTAAAGACTTCTCGGACATCGTCATATCCTTCCTCTACCGTCACAACTCCTCTTAAGACCTGCGGAATAGGGATTTCCATAAGCCCCATAACTAAACGCTGGTACCCTGAGCTTATATGAAGGCTCCCATCTGGTGTAACCTTGAACATTAAATCAGAGTAAAATAAATTCGGTTCACCTAAATAATCTCTCACTACTCTCCGGTCAGCATCAATAGTCATAGATGCATTAAAATGTCTTTTGACTTCTTTGAAATAGAAAGTTCGCTCCCAATATATTTCTTCTTCACCAGTCGATAAGGAACGACACGTATTTTTAATCGTAAACGGAACATCCTTCCCACTTTCAGGAAAAAGAAAATTCCAGCGCGTAGCTAGTTTCAAAAGAGGCTTTAGCCAATAAGCACCTGTTTCAATCTTTGACATTTTTCCGACCGCATAAAACGGTTCACCCAATGGAAGCGTATAACGTGCTTGCAATTTTGGATGTAGCTTTAGAAAGTCATCTCCTAACAGGGTGTGGTAAATGGACACAATCAAACACCCTTTCTCGTTCGTTTGCAACTAGTGGCAGTTGGTAAATCTTTTGTAAGTAAATAGCCAACTATGGAGAGTATCCAGAGACTAGCATTAAAGGTGACCGGATTAAAGGGATGCACAGAGATTGTTAGATTAGCTGCTAAGGCTGTAATTGTTAGTATTGGAAAAACAATGATTTGCAGGGCGAATAAATGTCTTTTCTTACGATAAAATAGCCATACAAACGCAAACAAAATCTCAAGCACACCGATGATTCCTACAGCCATTTCTGCAGTAGCTCCAGCTAAAGCAGATAGATTGGATAACATAGCAACTTCTTCAGGATGTTTTGCAATTATTTTCGGTACGAGTCCTTGATAAAACCACACAAAGAAAAAGAGCGCAGTGATTAGAACACTACTAAAAAAACGGATATATTGTGCTCGTGGCACTTCCCCTTTTTCTATCCATCGTTTGAGTACATCAAAGCTAAGAGCAGTAGCCCACCCCATTATAGGACGAAACAAAAGATCTAAAAATCGACCGAATGGACCAAATCGAGTATCATAATCATACAGGGTAAGAAATGTGGTCCCGTTCTCTTTAGGTATGTATTTCCAATATCCCTTTCCTTCACGGATGGGAGAAATTTTTTGTTCGGTACCAAAGTGCAAAGAGGATGTTTTTGAACCATCTGTTTTATTATGTGTACCTATACTTTTCCCCCAGCCAGCGACCTTCTGGCCAAACCCAATATTCGTCTCATACAAAAAGGATTGTGGTTGATCTGCATTTTCTTTCGGTAAATAAGTAATAGAAGAAAAGCGCAGATCCCATTGTTTATGAACTTCAGGTTTTTGTGTCATTCCCCAAACTGCATCTACCTCAGCCTCAATTGGAATTTCTACATAAATTGGTTTTTTTTTCATGATATACACCTCTATAAATAAAGTAACATAAGTAGAATACTTTTACTTACTAGAATTACAACTTCCGTAGAAATTCTAAAAAAAGCCAATCCGCTTTATTGCGAATTGGCCTCCTAATTAGGGACACTATTTTGATACTTCCACCAAAACAAACCATATCCAATCAAAATAAATTAATATTCATTCAAATACTCTTTTAACACAAGATCGTTTTCTTTCATAAACTTTGCATGCTCTTCTCCTACATAACGGTAATGCCATGGTTCATAGATATAACCGGTGATATCCTCTTTCCCTTCTGGATAACTAAGAACAAAACCGAATTCCGCTGCATGTGCTGCTATCCATTCTCCTTCTTTTGTCGAACCAAATTCTTCAACAAGGGCAAAGTCTACACTTTCACTAGTCACATCCATTGTCAGTCCAGTTTGATGTTCACTCTCGCCAGGCTTAGCACTAAAGCGATTGGCCGCTTCTTCTCCATATTGATCTACAAAATTTTGATAGATTGCTTGTTGAGTTTCAAAAGAACGGTAACAATAAGTGGCCACCAAAAAACAATCAAAAAGCCTTGCAGAAATATTCTGCAAGACTTCGCTTTCCCGTGACGGGGGGAGGCCTTTATTCGCCACCAACTTCTTCTTCATCATCATCATTATCATCTTCGTCTTCATCTTCATCTTCGTCTTCGTCATCTTTATTTCCATTACCGTTTCTTTCTTTGTTTTCCTTTGCTTTATCTTTTCCTTTTTGCCCTGGTTGTTCTTCTGTTTCGTTATCTTCTGATTCTTTTTCTTCTTCTACATCATCTTCTTTTTCTTCTTCTTTTTCTACATTTTCATCGTCTTCGTTTTTCTTTCCTTTTTCTTTTGCAGCTTCAGCCTGCTGTTTTGCTTTTTCTTTATTTTGCTCAGCAATCTTTTTCGCTGCTTCTTTATTTTGTGCCGCTATTTTTTTTCCTTCCTCTTTTGCTACTTCATTTTCATTTTCAGTAGTTTCTTCGGATTGTTGTTTTTCTAGTTCTTCTGCATCTGCTTCTTCTGCTTCTTCCGCTTCTGCTACTTCCATTTCTGCTTCTGCTACTTCCATTTCTTCCTGCTCTTCAGCTTCTTCGTCCTGATCTTCTCGGGAAGCCAGTTTTTCTTGACGTTCCTGAAGTTTATTTAGTTTTTTTGTTAGCTTTTCTATAGCTTTTTCGTCTCCATTAGCGACTGCAGCAGCTAAAGCTTCCTCAACGGATAGAGCTTTTTTGGAAAGAGCCGATTGTTTAATTTGAGTCATGGTAACACCTAATTCGACCATAACTTCTTCCAATTCTTTTTCTCCGCCACTCAATAGACTAACAACCTCATCGATCGTTTTTCCTGTAATTTCAGAAAGAGAGATAATCTTAGCTATCTCGCCATAGCCAAAGCTTTGGTCACGTAGAGCTTTCACTTGCTCGATATCGTAGCCCTTTACCACATTTGCAACCATGTATGCTTCATCTTGTTTTTCAGCAACCTTTTGTTGCTTCTCTTCATCTAACTGTTCGTTTATTTCTTCATCGATCTCTGTGATACTTTCAAGCAAATCACTTAATTCTTCTTTTAGTTCTTCCTCTGTTTCTTCATCAGATACAATCTCAGAAATCTTAACCTGTGCATCCTCTAGTATTTCCATATAGTCATCTACTAGTTCTTGAACAAATTCATTCTTCTCTTTTTCTGTCATCGATTTTGCCTCTGCCAGACGCTCCATTGCATAATCTACCAATAGATTAGCTTCCTTTTCAGAATCAAACGTGAATGCATACTTCAAGTCTTCTAAAAGCCGATCAAAAAAATATCCAAACTCATCCGGTGTTGTACCAGCATCAGCAGAAAAATTACCCTCTGCACTTGCACAAGATCCAATAGTTAGTGTAAAAGCAAGAGTTGTTGAAAAAATCAGTTTTTTCATTGGTGGATGTTCCCCCTATAATAAGTTCAATAAAAATCTATCGAAAAAAAAGCTACTCCGAAGAATAGCGCACGACCACACTCTTCGGTAACTGGCTGGCATATTAAGAGATTAATAGAAGCCCCTATAGTTTTGCGTCCCTAAGTTTCCAAAGGTTTGCCTTTTCGGATTTATATTGTTACATAAATTATAGAACTTTGTCGTATTACTGTATAGCTGAAAAATACCCACTCTACCAACATTCCATTAAAACAGTACTAAAGTATTAGATAAAACCCAAACTTTGTTTATTTTAGAATGAAGAGTGGAATAAACTTAAAAAAAATGAAGGTGAAGCGGAATGAGCAGAGTACATATACTTAATACAAATCAATCATCCAATAAAGCCTGTGAAGTGGATATGTTAAACAAGGAAAAATGTGCAGCCTATTATGGCAAATGGAAACAGCTTATTCACCACTTTAAGAAGGATGATTTAGTTTTTTTATATAGTAATAAAAAAGGAATAATTGCAAGAGGCATTGCAACAGGAATTGTGGAAACGGCTAATCACGAAGGGCATGAAAAGGAGGAATTTTTTATGAAGTTAAAAGAATTCCAGAGGCTAAAAATCTACTTAGCAGCCTCTGAAATTCGTGATATTTCAGGGATGAATATCATGTTCGGGCAGACATTATTTACTTTTAAGCACGATGAAACAGGACGAAAGGTGTGGGAGTATATTACTAAATATAATGTGTGACCTTATCCTGCATTCTCATGGTGCTGTGTTTTAAAGGAAATACACAACCAAAAAGCCATGCAGACAAAACCCACATGACTTATTTGGTATTTACTTTAGCGCTTTAGCGCAGCCGGGGCCAGGCCCCTCCTTCTTTTTCTCCTCAACACTAGCTCCTCAAAAGCACCTGATCCCAATAAAACCCCCATAACAATAAATAACAATCCTATTATATGGTACGGCATGATTCTTTCGCCAAGCAAAATGGCCGAACCGATAAGGGCAAAGAATGGAGTGAAATTAAGGAAAATTGATGCTTCTGCAGGTCCCGTTTTGCCTATAATAAAGTTATAGGACATGTGCCCAACAGCCGTCGCTAGAATTGCGGACACGAAAAACGCCAGCCAGACTTTCCAGGATATCGTAGCAAAGCCTGATAATCCTCCAGGCTCGGTGAACCAGCTAATTACCATCAAAACACTAGCTCCTATAACCAACATATAACCAGTCAACAGGCGAGGATCCAACGTTTTGGCAAGCTTGCTGATTAAGATAAAGCTGAAGGCCTGTGTGAAAATTGATAAAAACACAAACACATCCCCAAGCGACACTCCTGTTACTCCCTGACTTCCTATCAAAACCGTAACGGAGACACCAATTCCCCCTAGAGCAAACCCAATCCATCTCCATACAGAGGTTTTTCTCTTAATAAGCACCGCAGCTATCAGGGCCGTCAGGATGGGCCCAGCACCTACAATGATTCCCGCATTCGTACCAGTTGTTAATTTTAACCCTACTGATAAAAAATAATGATGACAAACTACATTTAAAAAAGATCCAAGAACAATATATTTACTTTCTCTTAAAGTAGGAAGCCTAAGTAACTTAAGGAACCAAAGGATAATAAAAACAGTAAGTCCAGCCAGCATCACTCGGTAAGAAGTCATGGTGACAGGACTTATATTTTCTACTAAAACTTTCAAAAGAGGAACATTAAATCCCCAAAAAATCATAATGACAAACAGGAACAGATAGTATTTTAAATTCTGCAAAAACGCTCTCCTCTTTCTAACTCAAACTAAAATAAGAAGAAACACCACTCCTGTTTCTTCTACTAAACTCAAACTCATTTTTTCTATAAAAAATACAATGGATACTGGTTAGCTACCTAAGTATTATACTGCTAAACTTTACTTGTGCCAACTTCCAGGACGCTTCAGTAAAAAATACCATATTATATTTTAGTATAGCCTTTCATAGTTCCACCCTTTCCAAGGTCTCTTTCCCCGAAAATTACACTAATGCTTAGTTCGCTCCTTTGGGTACATCATTCTTCGGATTCCCTGCTTTTCATGTACTTACTTCGCTCTTTCACATACATCATCTCTCCTCACTCTCGCTTTTCATGTACTTTCTTCGCCCTTCAACATGCATCATCTCTCCTCACTCTCGCTTTTCATATACTTACCTCGCCCTTTAACATACTTCATCTTTCCTCGCTCTTGCTTTTCATGTACTTACCTCGCCCTTCAACATTCATCATCTCTCCTCATTCTCGCTTTTCATGTACTTACCTCGCCCTTTAACATACTTCATCTCTCCTCACTCTCGCTTTTCATGTACTTACTTCGCCCTTTAACATACATCATCTCTCCTCATTCTCGCTTTTCATGTACTTACCTCGCCCTTCAACATTCTTCCTCTCTCCTCAGTCTCGCTTTTCATGTACTTACCTCGCCCTTCAACAGTCATCAGCTCTCCTCATTCTCGCTTTTCATGTACTTTCTTCGCCCTTCAACATGCATCATCTCTCCTCACTCTCGCTTTTCATGTACTTACTTCGCCCTTCAATATACATCATCTCTCCTCACTCTCGCTTTTCATGTACTTTCTTCGCCCTTTAACATACATCATCTTTCCTCACTCTCGCTTTTCGTGTACTTACTTCGCCCTTTAACATACATCATCTTTCCTCGCTCTTGCTTTTCATGTATTTTCCCAGATAGGTGTGAGTTTTGAGCATTATAAGCTGTTTGAACCAGACACCTGCAAATAACAAAATTTCACAATAAAAAAAGAGCATGGCACCTATCGCCATGCTCTTCTTCCATCAATCAAACACTTTAACGCATTACAGTAATGGGGGGCAGGCCCCTTTTATTCACTCTTCTTAATTAATCTTCTCGCCATAAATACGCCGCCAAAGACGATCATCATGGATCCTAATAGCATCCAGTTGTACAGCGAGGTAGCTGTTTTTGGTAATTTATTACCTTCTTGTTTGTCAGCTGCTTTGTCGCCTGCTTTGGATTCTTTATTGGACTTCTTCTCTTCTTTATCTGACTTTTTGTCTTCTTTTTCTTTACCATCTTCTTTAGGAGTTCCATCACCCGGAGTTTCACCGTCTCCATCACCTGGGGTTTCGCCGTCTCCTTCGCCTGGGTTTTCTCCCTCAGCACTTACTTTTATAACAATTGTAGTCAGTGGGTCGATTGTGATATCACTAGCAGTCAAGTTAAGTCCAGTTCTTTCAGAAACTTCCTTCACGCCTGCTTCATCTTGGTCGACAACTACCGTTGCATCTGTTAAGTCTTCTTCCATTGTTAATGTTCGAGCTTCTGTATCCGCGTTGACAAATACATAGTAGACATCGCCATTTGTCGCCACATTTCGATAAGCAACTACTAGGTCCTGATCTTCCATTTCAGGTGCCGCAAGCAATGTAACATTTGAATCTACCAATTCTTTAGAACCTAATCGGAACGCGTCAGTAGAACGACGTAATTCGATTAGTCCTGCTGTGTATTCTCTTGTCACATTGTTGATTGGATATAGTTCTTCGTTTGTTGCTTTTTCCCAATCGATTCGGTTAATGATATCCGATGAATCATAAGAATCATGGATAAAGTATGGATATTGGAATGGGTTTCCGTCCTTGTCTGTCATGTAGGTTGACTTGTAAGGAGGTTCATCCGCTTCCGCTCTCCACTGTTTCGTACGACCATATTCCTGGCCAGCGTGCAGGAATGCTGTCCCTTGGGAAGTCAGGATCATACTATTCCCAATTCGAATGCGCTTATGAATTTCCAGGTTATTTTCTGGAATATCTGGATCTTTTTGAATCGACTGTGCAATAACGTCGTACAACGTTAAGTTATCATGTGCTGCAATATACTGAACCACATCGCCTGGTTGATCGGCTGTAAAGTTATGTGGCTGTCCTTTAATGTTATCAAAAATCTGCTGAATGTTTCGTGCTCCATTTGTTAGGAAGCGTGGTTGTCCTTCGCTGCCGAAACCTGATTTTAATTCATTACGAATTTCATCAGAGAAGCTTCCAACCGCTTCGGTATATTGCATCCACTGTTGGTCAGCCGCTTGAACAGGCTCACCTTCATCGCCTGCAAATGTTACCCAGCCCTCGCCAATCATGACGATATTCGGGTTAAGTTCCTTCGCTTTGTCAAAAGCCATTTGAATGCTTTCTGCATCATGGTCCCCCATCATGTCAAAGCGGAAGCCGTCTACTTTATACTCGTCCACCCAGTGAAGAATGGAATCAACAAGTACTTTTCTTGCCATTTTATGAGTCGTACCAAGGCGTCCCCCGCCAAAGCTTGTTCTTGGGGTACCATCAGCATCCATAAAGTGATAGTAATTTGGTACAAGATCCTCAAAGATAGATACTTGCGCAGTATGGTTGTACACCACATCAAGGACTACTCCCATGTCACGCTTGTGAATTTCTGCAATAAGATTTTTGAACTCTTTTATTCTCAATTCTGGGTCATTCGGATTCTCCGAGTACATACCAGATAGAGAGAAATAACTGTGTGGGTCGTAACCCCAGTTATAGTTTGTTTGGGTAGAAGCATAATCCAGCATTCTTTCGTCATTAGCCAACTCGTTGCTGAAGAAATAGCTCATTACCGGCAGAAGTTGAATGTGTGTGACACCCATCTCTTCAATATAATCCAGCTTTTCCACAAAGGAAGCAAACGTTCCGAATTGTGCTTTTAATTCCTCACCTATATTAGGATCAGAGGTAAAGTCACGTACATGAACCTCGTAAATAATCGCGTCTTCTCTTTTTTCATAGCCTGGAATTGTTGCATAGTCTAATTCCGGTCCAATAGACGAAATGTCCACGATGGCTGCTTTCCCAACAGGGTCTCCCGCCTCATTGTTCCAAGCTGCCATGGATTTTGCATAAGGATCTAATGCAAGCTTTGTTTCGTCTCCATGCACGATTTCATAGTGATAATAGTAACCTCTTAAACTGCTTAAGCCAGTGTTTTCGACTGAAAGCGTTACTGACCAAACTCCACGATCGCCTTTAGTCATGGCGATTGTATCTACCACAGTATTCTGGTCGTCTTTATCATATAAGACAACAGAGATTTCATCCGCTTTTGGAGACCATAATTTTAATGTAGCGGAACCATCTTCATGCAGTTCTGCCCCAAGCTTTCCATCATAACCGTACATTTTATCAATCAGTCTCCAGCCGGATTTGACCGAAATCGTACGCTCTCCGTAAGTGATGGTGTAAGGGATTTTATCAAGGTCAAATGTTCCATGAATATGAACCCCTCGTTCCCCTTGAAGCGTGACATGGGAAAACTCTACATCATTTCCATCCACGTCTTTAATCGAAATCTGTTGTGCCAGCTCTTCTACATCTAGCCCTTCATTTTTTGAGAAAAGAAGAGTGATAAGCTTGTCGGAAAGCACTTCACCTGATATAAGGGCGATTGGTACCGCACCATAAGGATCTGTGTACACTTTATCTTCTCCTTCTCTTACAAATAATGTTTTATACTCATTCAACATTTCGAATTTCATGTCTCCTGTTTGTGCTCCTGTTTCTTTATTAACAAAAAGGAAGCCTATTTCTTCTGCATTTTCTACTAGTTTAATATCATAATAAGCACCAAATTTACCAATTCCAGCTGCATCTGTTGCAGCTTTAGGCCACTCACCGTCTGATGGTGCTTCTACATCGCCCCAATTCCACAATGCCCATCCATCATAATCATCGTTTTGGCGATCATAATAGATTCGCACGGTATCTTCCGGCAGTTCAGCTGGTTCGTATAAAAACACTTCATCTGAACCTTGTTTGATCCAAATTTCATTAAGATCTGGGGAGAATAATTCTAAAACTTTATCGCCGCCATCTTTGTCTCCATTGGTTCTATTTAGAACCAAGAAGCCAATTTCCTGTGCATCGGAGTTTAATTCAACATCCACGTATGCACCATAGTTTGTTACTTGCTCTGCTGTAAAAGGTGTTCCGCCTGTTGGCCAATTTTCAGAAGGAGCAGCAACGTCTCCCCATAACCATAGACCGAGGTTTTCGTAGCTATTGTCCGTTCTTTGATAGTGGATACGAAGCGTGTTCTCTCCGATTTCGCCGGTATCTCCCGGTTCTTCCCCAGGTACGGTTCCATTTTCAACTGTAAGTAACACGGTACCGCCATCTTCCATCGCCGGAAGGTAAATCGTAACTGTTCCGTCCGCAGAAGTAGTATACGTTTTTTCTCCATAATGGTCGGTTACATTCGCATATGCTAAATCAAAATCTATTTCCACTTCCTGTTCTGCTGTGGAAGTGTTCAAACCTACATAAACTTCCTCCTCTTGATGGCTACGAGAGAATAGAAGATACTCTTCGCTGTCAGAGCCCGCCACCTTTGTGCGATCTCCTTTTGCAAAAAGGTCGGAATGATCATTTCTAAATGCTAAAAGTTTTTGATAATGAGCTAATACTTCATTGCCTTCAACTTCGTCCCAAGGCATGTTTTGTCGGTTCGTATAGTAAGGGTAATCATTTTTACCTGGTAAACCAAGTTCTTCCCCATAATAGATAACCGGTTGTCCTTTGGATGTTAATTGAAGAGAGGCTGCCACCTGATATTTACCCAGGTCACCATTTACTCGCTCAAAAAATCTGTCTTCATCATGACTTCCTAGGAACTGCCCAAGTGTTGCACCGTTAGATAGTGCTGCATTACGGTTTTCCAATTTAGATTGAACAGCATCCAATTGGCCGTTTGCAAAATCACTTGCATAATTTTTAAAATCAAAGTCCAACAAGGAATCCATCATTCCGGTATTCAAGTAACCTTGGTCATCGTTTACGTTTGCTCCCCATGACTCACCGATTAGCTTAAACTCCGGCATTTTTTTCGTTAGTTCATTTTTAAAAGCCATCCATGTGGTATCTTCTACGTGTTTCACGGTATCTACACGGAAATAATCGATTGAATTGCCATTAGCAGTCTTGGACTTTTCGATCCAATCTACCTGCCATTGGACAATTTGGTCACGTACTGCTGAATCTTCCGTAATAAAATCAGGTAAACCAGCTAATTCCCCGCGAACCGTATCCGATCCACCACTGCGAAGCATGCCATCAAAGCGGGCACGGTCTTCATCTGTAGGAAAATTAGGGATATGGCCGTTGCCAGCATCACTTGCTTTTAATCCATATCCAGTATGATTCAATACTACATCCACCATGATTTTTATACCGCGGTTATGCGCTTCATCAATCAGTTGATGGAAATCTGCCATGGAACCGAAGTGAGGGTTTAATTCACCAAAGTTATTGGCCCAATATCCGTGGTAAGCGTAATAAGGTGTCTCTGGATCTTCTGTATATCTTACATCATGTTTAATATTCTCTACGATTGGATTAATCCAGATCGTATTTATACCAAGCTCATCTAGATAGTCTAATTTTTGTGTAATTCCTTTAAAATCTCCACCTTGGTATGTGCCTGACTTAGTTTTGTCATAGTTAATACCATAAGGGTCATTGTTTGAAGCGTCTCCATCAAAGAAACGATCGGTTAGCATAAAGTAAACCACTGCTTCATCCCAGTCAAAATCCGCTTCTTCTCCCGTAAAGGTACGGGCTTTCACTTCAAGAGTCGCTTCCCCTTCATGACGGTTTCCAAATTCGTCAATCGCCACAATCGGCAAAGTTTTCATGCCAGCTGTCACACGTTGATCAACAGCCACTGTTAATTCATTGAGCTCTGGGTCGATTGCAACTTTTTCCGCCCCACCAATTGCAGTCAAGTTGATAAACATTTCGCGAATTGCTGTTTCCGGTTCGGTGTCCTCTTCTCCGCCAAGATCCACGGTTACTACTGCATTTTCGTTATAGTTCACGGCAGCAGGCTCCACTTTTGCTGAAACCTCTACTTCTGAAACTTGATAAGTTAACACGGATTTTCCGTCCACTGTATTATAAGGGTCGGTTACTTCCGTTGTTACGCCATCGACTGTAACAAAATAAGTATATTCATGCTCACCAGCCGGTACGTCGTTTAGCGTGTAAGAAAAACGCTCATTTTCGCTTTCAGCTGTCATCTCATATCTATTTTCTGCTATTTGAAGCTCGACTTTTTCTACGAGATTCATTTCATTTTGTGCAAATAATTCTTTATCGCGGAAAAAGAAGTGAGCATTGCCATCTTCCACTTTCGGTGCACTAACATCAGGGACTGTAAAAAATTCCGCTTCGCCACTTTTCACATGTACCTTCGTAATCGAATCTGATTTGCTTACCGTGATAAAACGGTCTCCATCAAAATCCTTTTCATCCCAGCCAGTACCTCGGCGGATCACAAATCCTACCTCGTCTGTATCTGGTCCAACTTCAATGTTGAAAATCGCTTTTCCATCTCTTACTTCTGTATAATCAATCTGGTCATTCTTTGCGCCTGTCCCCCAAACCCACAGGTTCCAGCCTTCATAATTCCCATCCGCTCGTTCATAGGACAAGCTGATATGTCGGTTTTCCGTTGTTTCTGCAACTGCACTCGGTATGTATCCGGAAAACATCGACACAACTAAGAGAACCGATAATAGTATTGCCATTCCTTTTTGATAAGGCTTCCTTTTCATCACTTTACCCCTTTCATTTGCTATAAATTGCGAAACCGTTTGCACAAACATAAAATTTTTAAGGAGATGAAACCGTTTGCACAAAGTTGCACAATCTAGTAAAAACTCCCCACTCCTATAAAACTATTAAATAATGCAAACGCTATCATAACGCTTATAACTAAGATACTACTAATTTTTTGATTAATCAATGTTTTTTTTGGGTCGGAGGGACAGGTCCCTCGTCCCAATTTTCTTGTTTAGCGTTACGTTTCTGCTGCTTTGTGAAGTATCCACCCACTTCTCGGCTAGTAAAGATATTTAGCATGAGAGATTACTAGAGTTTCACAAATGCTCTGCGCTCTACATATGTTTTACTTAAGTTGCAACGAAAGGTTTTTTTTCATTTCTTTATAAGTATAATATTGATTTGTTTTCTCATTGCAGAAAAAACAGAATTTTTCGAAAAACATACTATACTCCTCTGCTTATAAGCTTAGTTTTTTTTTACTATATTAATAAATTTTACCAGATTCAATGATTAATAGAACATCGGGACAAGGGACCTGTCCCCAAAACCCAAAAACCGTCAAATTCTCCTTGTTTTCGTGCGGAAAATGTTGGAATTTTTGTTGTTTATACTGGGTTTAAGGGGGTATTTTACTATTATAGATCTTCATCAAGACGATTAACCAACAACATACAAAAAATTAAAAGGAGAGACTCTTATGAAGATTAAAGTGAAAAGTTGGAGAATGCTAACCGCGCCAGATAAATTATTCATCTTAAAAGCAATCAGCCAAAGCTCTAAATTGAAGATGAGTGCGTGATAACACTGGGTCGCGGGGACAGGTACACTGTCCCGTCATTTGTTTTCTTGGGATAAAAAGAAAGAGAAGGGAAATTCTCAAATCCGCTGTATAACACTTCTTGATAATCCTGTAATCCTTGCCAACTGCCTTATAGTGACACCGTTGACTTGTTTAAGTTCTGCCAATGCAGCGTCCCGCTTATCTTTTTCCGTTTTTTGTAAGGTTGAGATATTGGGTATTCCCAGGTAATCGGTTAATAAAGCTATTATTTCGCTATCACTTCTTCTGATCTTTCCATAATCTTCGAGGCATTGATCTTCATTGGATTGTTGCATGTAGGTAATATATATTTCCATCGCAGTTTTTCGATTTGGGGAAAAGAGTTGTAGGACTTCCTCTGTGTCGACTATGCAAGATTGGTTGAAATACTCATGAAAACTTGTCCACTTGTACTCAAAAACAGTGTTCGACAATCCTGCCTTAATGGGGTTTTGATGAATGTATCGTAGAACGGTAAAAAAGTAATCTTCGGTTTCTACGTTTTCGCTTTTGAATCTTTCTTGGAACAGATGACCACATCTCTCGTATTTAGCATTGTACCAATAAACATAGCTTGAATTAATCCTTTTTAATGCGTCTGAAATGCTTTCCTCCTCTGACTCCTTCATTAAAAGATGTATATGGTTGTCCATTAAACAGTAGCTATAAAGCTCAAAATTACTTATTTTCTTATACTTTGCCACCGTTACTAGAAACCTTTGCTTGTCATGTTCCTCCTCGAAAATGGTTTGCTTGTTAATTCCTCTCATGATGATATGGTAGATGCCGCTTTTGCTTCTCTTCCGTGCTTGCCTTGGCATGAAAATAATCACCTCCATTTTATTCAGGTGAACAGCCTCCCCTAAATTCTCAAACGGTTATAAATTTTCCCGGGTCCCTCCTTACTGAATGGAATGAAGTTACTACCCCCTCCACACAAAATACCCATGTACAGGCTCAAGCTAAATTAAAGAACTTATCTTTCAAACGAATTAAAGATTGGGTGATAACAGTAGAGGAATTAAAATTTAGGGAATCAAGTGGAGTTACATAATAATCGGTTGATAACTAAGGGGAGTAATACTGTTTCCAACTTAAGAAGTTCTACACAAACAATGAAATTCCTGCAAGGGTCGGTGGGACAGGTACTCTGTCCCACTCAGGTGGGTCGAGGGACCTGTCCCCTTGTCCCACCCTGGGACGAGGGACCTGTCCCCAAAACCCACTTGATAGATTTCGACTTGGGGGCCGTCGAGGTGGTTTCGGGTTTTTATGAGTTGTTTAAGGAGCCTTCCTGTTTCGAGTAGTCGGGTTGCTTCGGTTTTGTAGGTAACTTTGTATGCCGCATTGCCGACTGGTATTTTTAGTATTTGCGGTTGGAAGGTGATGATATGCTCGTTTTCTTTTCTTATTGTTTCATAGAACTGGACGTATTCCGGGTATCTTCCCTCTTCTTTATAGAATCGGTTATACATGCTAGATGAGAGCATGATATATTCCTTTTCGGTTGGATAATGGTCAAAGATACGCGTTGGATAGTCCGGTTTAAAGGGTGTATATCCCTCAAACAATGTATTGGCCGGTTCGATTCCGTTGTTTTTACTATATTCATAGGCTGCCACGCGCGTGTCGGTCCAAGTTTTCCGGTAAGTTTCCAAAGCTGAATCAGTGAACATTGTAATTGCAATGACAGCAAGACTTAGAAGATAACCAACCCTTCCAATCTGCCGTTGCTTTACGTAATCATAAACAGAACGGATTCCATAGGCGCCAATCAGTAAGGGAGTAACATACATCGGTAACGCCCATCTTTCCCAATGCAGCGGCAAGTAACTGATTAAAATAAAATAGAAGCCTCCGAAGAATAAGGGAAGCGCAATTATTTCTCTCTTTTTAATAACAATTAGCAAACCGACTAGGGAAAATAATAGTAAAATAATACCAGACATATTGAAATACATTTTAAAATAATAGAGCATATTCCCGAGCCAGCCAAGTCCATCAGCGCCTAAATGGTTCGAACGACTTTCACGCACAAGGGCTTCGATTACTTTTCCATATTCGATGAAAATATTAGGTGCCACAAGAAATAAGGAGAATAAGAAGACACCTGCATACATCACATATTTTTTAGAAAGATGTGCAACGCCCTTCCAGAAATCCTCTCGAATAGAGGGGATTGCAACCATCGTTAAAACAAGCCCGATCATTACAGTGGAAGTAAGCCCTGGGTATTTTTCGGCTGTATTGACGGCACAGAAAAAAGTCCCCAATAGAAGATACTTTCGTTCTTGCGTTTTCAGGAATCTGATACAGGCGAAGATGATGATTAACGTAAAAAGGGTAATCGGAACATCAGGCGATACATAATGAGAATGGTGAACATAGGACGGGAAAACAGCAAACAAAGCGGCTGCCACGAGCCCGAACTTCTTTTTAAATTCGTTTCCAATCAAGTAAACGATAAATATGCTGACAGTCCCCAATACGGCAGTAACCATGCGTGCAGAATGATAGAAGAAAAAGGCATTCTCCTGAAAGCTGGTTGCCACCGAACTGCCGAATTTTAAAAAGCTTAAAATATTTAAGATGACAAAATTAAGGTAAATCATAATATGATCCGGACGATTGTACATATTTGGATCTAATGTCATATTTGTCGTCATATGTAGGACTGGCTTGATGATGGCTCCTTCATCGGATTCGGTAATAAGTGGTGCTGCAAAATCTGTACCAACTATCCGCAAAAGGAACGCCACCAGTATAATGGAAAAAAAGATAAGATAATGTTGTTTATGCTGTTGGATATGCTTTCGATTCACAGTATTCCTCCACCTATGTACACATTTGTTTATTTATTGTTTGAATGAAACACAAAATATTTTTGTCCAAGATAATTGAGTATCGTATATAAACCTGTCCCAATTAGAATGGCAATATTCTCCTCAAGATGCTGATTCCCCCCGTACCCCAGTCCTGTTAGAGTCGCATGGGTGAGAAATAAGCCCGCCCTGTAGGAAAGAAAATAACAAATCAAGATCACGAAAATAAACCTTGGGAAACTAGTGAAATGACCAGCACTACTTTTAAATGTAAAAGATCTATTTAACAGATAGCTAACAATGGCCCCAATAGAGTTGCCTACAAAAGTTGATATCCAATAGTTAAGATGAAAGACATTCAATAAGAGGTACATGCTGGACAAGCCTACCACTGTATTGATGATACCTACCAATAAAAAGCGGATGAAGCTGTTATTTAATCTACCTCTCACTTTGACTGCCTATAGGTGAATGGTTTGATTTATCTGCATTTTCTTTTGCAAAAGAATATTGATCAATATCAATATGATATTTGGGACGCTTTTTGACTTCCATATATATTTTACTAATATACTCCCCTATTAATCCTAGCCCCATCAGTTGAATGCCTCCTATAAACCATATCGATAGCATTAACGATGTCCAGCCTGAAACGGTCTGTCCCTGAATTTTTTGGACCAGTGAATAGACACTTGTACCCATGCTTAATAGCAAAAAGAATATCCCGATTACGGTTAAAATGCGAATGGGCGTCACACTAAAGGAAGTTATCCCTTCCATTGCAAAAGAAAGCATTTTTTTCAGCGGATATTTAGACTCCCCGGCAAACCGCTCGTGCCGTTTATAATAAACCTTGGTGGATTTAAATCCAATAAGTGGAATAATACCCCGCAAAAACAAATTGGATTCTTGAAATTGGCTTAATTGGGTAAGGACCCTGTGGCTAAGCAACCGATAATCAGCATGGTTATAGACTAGGTTCACCCCCATAGCAGCCATTAGTCTATAATAGAGCTGAGCCGTATTCTTTTTAAAAAAGCTATCCGTCGTCCGATCCTCTCTAACACCGTAAACAATATCATTGCCTTCATGAAATTTAAGGATAAACTCTTTGATAACTGTAATATCATCCTGAAGATCAGCATCTATTGAAATTACACAATCCGAATGCTCACTTGCCACTTTTAATCCAGCCAACAGAGCATTTTGATGACCAACATTACCTGCGAGCTTCAAGCCCTTAACATACCAATTCTCTTGGCTCTGCTCTTCTATAATCTTCCATGTCCGATCTGCACTTCCATCGTCCACATAAAGAATTTTGCTCTCAGGAGAAACTAGCTGATCGGTAATCAAATTCTCCATAACCAAGCTAATTCTCGCTGTCGTTTCCTGCAGAACCTCCTCTTCATTATAACAAGGAATCACAATAGCCAAAATCGGCACCGCACCACCAAACTTAAACATTTCGAACCTCCTAGGGGACAGATTCCTTGTCCCAGTAATCTCTTCCCTTATTTTAGCGATTTTTATTGGTTTAGTACATAGTGGGTTTTGGGGACAGGTCCCTTGTCCCACCCGCTCCCGATAATAATTTAAGACGCAACTTTGGACGTAAGAAGAGGCAGATAACTGCCTCTTCTTGCGGATGACATTAATCAAACCTTTATAATCTCGGTCGAGGAATTGGGTCGAGGGACCAGTCCCCCCGACCCCCTCTCTACAATTCACTTTCAATCACTTTGCCGAGTTCTTTTGCGCCGGTATTGTTGAGATGGTCTTGGTCAATAAAGTAGTTTTGCTTTTCTTGAAAGATATACCTGTAGTCTAATGTCTTCAGGTTGTACTTATTTTCGATTCTGCTCAGCAGTTCATTAAATTCTGTTTCGACTTCCTCGTTTACTAGATCTAAATATTCGTTGGCAAGAGGGTATCTTATCAGCGTTACTTTGATGTTATTCTGTTGTGCAAGTTCGATAATCTTTTCGTAATAGTGGACCAGTTTTTCACTTATTAAATATTGGTTGTACAGAGTCCCTGCTGTTCTACTTTCTGCAGATGCAATTCTATCTTCCTCATCAAGCACTGTCCAATCGTAATCTGTCGATAGTTGGCCATTGTAGGAAACATCAGGCTTCGTGAAGTCTCCCTTTAGATAATTCAGAAAGGTTTTGTGAATGATGGGAGAATAGACGTCCAGCAAAGAGTAGAAGATAAAATTATCTCCAAAAAATGTATTAGCAGAGGGATAGTCTCCAAGTTCTGAATCTACCGGTTCGTCAATAATATGGTAGTAGTTTTTCACATGATTGCCTGGCTGCGTTCGGTAGTAGGAGAAAATGTGATAATCCATCTGCAGCAATAAATGCTCTACATTCACATCGTTTTCAATCAGCCACTTTAATTTAAAATACATAATTGGCGTCGTGTCTCCTCCCCTGCCAAGATTAAAACCATTCTCCCTCAAGTAAAGGTCGTTTCCTACATGGGAATCCCCCAAGCCTATTATGGTTATTTCTTCTTTTCTGTCCAAAATCAACTTTTCTTTCATATGCACGGTATCATTAGGAACCAGTACATTCCTTGCAAAAGTCTCCATCACAATTAAATGAGCAAAAATAATGAAGACACTGATTCCCACAGTATATAGAACAAACTTTTTATGCTGCTTCATTAAAAAACTCCTTCAAAGGTAAACTCTTTGGTAAACCTAACGGATTCTTTCGGATATGTGCACCGCTCGACTCTCGAAATCCTTCCAAGACTGGCTGTGGAGGCTTCTCCTCCTCATAGCAAATTCACCCTTCGCCAGCAGTTCCATTCACCAGCAAAAACATCCCAAATATCAAAAATATCCATTACTAGCGCTGCTAAAAGTTAAAGTAGAGGAATTCCGTTTCCACTACGAAATACAACATATAAAGGACAGTGAAGCAAAACAAGGCAATGACAAAATGAGCATGAATCCAGTTTAGCTTCGCATTCCGCACTATTTGTACCGAATTTTTGAAAAAAAGAACCACAACAAATCCGAGTATGATTGCCAATACCGCTTTTTTTCCTATAGAAGCCCCGAACGATGAGATGATGGCAACGTCAAGTCCGAGTGCATTGATTTTAGCTAAAATGCTATAGGGGATGATTTCTGTAGGAATTTCCACTCCTGATAAACCTGCCATTCCTTTTACAACTTTTATCGCATCTTCCCATGTCTCCGCTCTAAAGAAAACCCAGGCAACATTTACAAAATTAAATGTAATAAACCAGGCAAGGATTGCATTCATTTTCATGTTAAATGATTTCCAGTAGCGGTTTATCATCATAGCAATTCCGTGTAATAGCCCCCAAAAGACAAATGTCCATCCTGCCCCATGCCAGAACCCGCTGATAAGAAATACCAAAAGTATATTAATATAAGTTCTGCGCTTCCCTTTTCGATTTCCACCAAGAGGGATATAGATATAGGTGGTTAAAAAGCGACCAAGTGTCATATGCCACCTTTTCCAAAAATCCTGGATATTCAACGCCTTATATGGCGAGTTAAAGTTAAGAGGGAGCTGGATGTTAAATAACAGTGCGATTCCGATCGCCATATCGGTGTACCCACTAAAGTCAAAATAAATTTGAAAAGTATAGGATAGTGAAACCGCCCATGCTTCAAAAAGGGTCAATAACTCTGTCGTATCAAAGCCGGCTGTGGCCCAGACTGCAAAGGTATCGGCAATGACGACTTTTTTGAATAGACCAATAGAAAAAATAAAAATGCCAAGGCCAATGTTTTTATAATTTATAAGTTTGTTTCGATTACTTGCAAACTGTGGCATCATTTCTTTATGGTGCACAATAGGCCCTGCGATTAATTGTGGAAAAAAGCTAACAAATAACGCATAGTTCAAAAAGTTGTATTCCTTAGTTTCCTTTTTATAGGCATCTACTAGATAGGCAATCTGCTGAAAAGTGAAAAAACTAATCGCCAAAGGAAGCACTAAATTAAGCAGCGCCATGTTGGTAGAGAAAAAGTAATTGACATTCGCTAGAAAAAAATCCGAATATTTATAATATCCTAGTAGCCCGACATTAAAAACGATTCCGAGCACCAATAAGCCCTTACGGTTAACGAATGTTGTGCTCGCACCTAATTTCCGGCCGATAAAGTAATTTATGACCATGGAAGAAAGAATAAGTGGCAAGTACAGAACATTCCACCAGCTATAGAAAAAAAGTGAACTGCACACTAACCACAGCTTAGCCGGCAACACGAGTTTCCTTTTATTAAGATAAAAATATACCAAAAAAACAATAGGTAAAAAAAAGAAAATAAATTCAAACGAATTAAATAACAACTTGCACCTTCCCCTCTTTTTGTGGGTCATGGGGACAGGTCCCTTGTCCCTAACTAGTAGAGCTACAGGTAGTAAGGCTTGGCGGGTGGTATATCCAGCCCTAACGAACGCTCCCTGCCTTCCAAGCGTGTTAAAACACTCCACACATTATCTCCAGATGAGACAAAACTCTGTTCTCCCACCCCTTGAACCCGTCCCGCCATCTTTATACCTGGACCTATCGTGAGGATGTTCATTATATGTATTATTATCGGTCAATAAAGGATAAGGATAAATTCTGACACCCTCTTAAATATCTTATCTGATCAACTCAACAGGAGAGTAAAAAAGAGACATACTTTCTAGGTGCCACTCCTTAAGAAACCCACACGCTCCGTTAAAGAACCAGCTATAACAGGACAGTAACATTTTCCGTTCATTCTAACAGCTTTTCATTATTTACTATAACAAGAGATTCACTTGCGGAGTATCTTTTCGCTTGTTCCCCCCTGATGCACATTTACCATCCCTTTGGGTCAAGGGATCTGTCCCTAAAATCCAAAAACTCTTCATTTATTCTACCACATTCCATACCTTCTGTTCTCTATAGCTGCTAAACACCAACAGGGTGGGTCGAGGGACCTGTCCCCGCGACCCACCTGTATATTCCCGGTTTTTCCTGGAATACTAACCATCATATCTATTCTATTACATAAATTAGGTGAGCATATGAAGAGAAGGAAAGTGAGAAAGTTAATCCCAAGCTCTGAAGGGAAAGAGAAAGAGCTTGAGACAGAACAGGACACAGATACTGAAGATACACAGGCAGTTAAGGAAATCCCCATTGATTTGCAGTTAAAACAGTGGAGAAAGTCCGATGATTTTGTGGATTCCTTTTATGCGGAGGAAAAAACTCCTTTCCATCTGTATTATTTTAGCTCATTGGTGGATCGAGATATTGTGCAAAAGGATCTTCTACCATATTTTAATAAAGAAGAAATAGGTACGATTGAGGAGGTAGCATTAAAGTTACCGATTGATGATATTAAAGTGACAGATGATAGCAGCGAGATTCAAGATTATTTATTACGAGGTTATGTTGCGGTTCAGTTAAAAAAAGAAAATACCAAACTCGCCTTATTACCAGCGATTGCAAAAAAGGGAAGGACCGTCTCCTTACCTGAGGTAGAGTTTAGTGTAGTTGGTCCAAAAGAAGCTTTCGTGGAGTCATTGGATGTAAATTTAAATCTAGTACGGAAAAGACTGCCGGTACCACAGTTAGAGGTGAAAGAATACACTGTTGGAAACTTATCAAAGACAAGGGTGGCTGTTCTCTACCTGACGGATATTGCAAATAGCGAAAATGTTCACACCGTCATTCAGAGAATCAACGATATTTCCTTTGATCAGATTAATGATAGTTCCTATATTACTCAATTAATCCAGGATAACAATAACTCGCCTTTCCCACAATTCATCGACACAGAAAGACCCGATCGAGTGGCCTCCGTGTTGGCGGAAGGAAAGGTGGTTATTCTCGTGGACGGCGCACCGCATGGGTTAATTGGACCAACCACGCTTTTTGAGTTTTTCTCGGCGTTTGAGGATTATTTTCTAAATTGGATTATTGCTTCTTTCTTCCGAGTGGTGCGCTTGTTCGCTGTTATTTTTTCCATCTTAGTCACTCCCATTTATGTGGCTGTACTAACCTATCATTATGAACTGATTCCAAAAGATTTAGTGAGTACTCTAGTAACTTCGAGAAGTGCCATTCCTTTACCACCTATATTAGAAGCGATTATTTTAGAGTTAGCTATTGAGTTGCTGCGTGAGGCTGGGGCCCGGTTGCCTACAAAAGTAGGTCAAACGATCGGTATCGTTGGCGGGATAGTAATTGGGACGGCATCTGTTGAGGCAGGGCTAACTAGTAATGTATTACTGATTATCGTTGCTCTTTCAGCTTTGGCTTCGTTTACGACTCCGGTCTACCAGATGGGCAATACGATCCGATTAATCCGGTTCCCCTTCTTAATTTCTGCTCATTTTCTCGGATTGCTTGGTGTAACTCTATGCTTTTGCTTTTTACTCATACACTTACTAAGACTTACTTCCTTAGGCAGGCCGTTTTTAGAACCACTCTATCCGTTAAGGCTAGCAGATATGACAGATGCCATCATTCGCCTACCCTTTACTCTTCAAAATAAAAGACCAGTGGAAGTTCAGGCAGAAGAGACAGTAAGATTTGCAAAAAAGAAGGATAAGAAAAAGAAACAAAAAGACATTGACGAGTTCTATACATAGGATGGTTAGTTATGAAAAAGGAAGTAGATGAAATTCTTCAAGTATCTCCCTATTTTGTGTTTTTTCTTTTCCACTCCGTCCAGGTCGGTGTGGGGATTTTAGGTTTTCAGCGATCGGTCGTCACAAAGGCCGGAAATGACTCTTGGATCGCGGTGGTTGTTGCAGGAATTGGTGTCCATCTTATCATCTGGATTAGCTACCAGTTATTAAATCGCGCTAAAATGGACCTTATCGATATTCACAAATTTATGTTCGGAAAGTGGATCGGTAACTTTTTTAACCTTATATGGGTTATTTACTTTTCCTTCGTCGGCATTACTATTTTATACTCCTACTTCGAAGTGATACGGGTTTGGATGTTTCCGGAGTTGAGTGTGTTTTTAATGATGATCTTTTTTGGGGTGCTTATTCTCTACACTGTTTTTGGCGGGTTTCGAACGGTTGCAGGTATTTGCTTCCTAGGCGTCGTGATTCCCTCTTATTTAATCTTAACATTCCTGTTCCCCATCCCATATTCCGATTTCCTTTCTTTGCTACCGGTTTGGAATCACTCTTTAACAGATATTGCGGCAGCTTCCCAAGAAATGACGCTTAGTTACCTAGGGTTTTCTACGCTGCTGCTTTACTATCCTTTTATAAAAGAAGCAAAAAAATCGCAAAAGTGGGCACATGGCGGAGCATTGTTAACCTTATTTTCCTACCTATTAATAATTGTGATTTCTTTAAGCTATTTCAGTGAGGAACAATTAACCAATCAGAAATGGGCAACATTAACGTTATGGAAAATAGTAGAGATGCCTGTGGTGGAACGGTTTGAATACATCGGGATTGCATCCTGGGCACTCATCATTTTACCTAATGTTTGTTTAGCATTTTGGGCTGCTTCACGTGGGATGAAGAAAATTTTCAATATGAAGCAGAAGCATGCGATTATTGGGATACTCGTGCTCACCTTTTTGTCTGGATATTTTTTCAGAGAAAGAGAACACATCACATTTCTTAGCAGTTGGACAACGAAAATGGGCTTTTATTCTGAATTTGTCTACATTCCAATTTTGTTTCTGCTATACCTCATTATCACGAAGATCAGGAGGAAAAAAGAATGAATAAACGCATAAATCTAGTTTTGTTTTCTTTCCTTTTTTTCTTATCTGGTTGTTTAAATCAAAAGATTATTGATGACGTTCAATTGGTAACCGCCGCAGGATATGAACTAGGGGATAATGAGGAAACCTTAGTTGCTACTGCAGTTTTCCCCATTTATAAACCTGATCTTACAGTGGAAAACAAAACCTATACTTCCTCTGCTGAGCTCAGTAAGGTTCTAAGGGAAAAAATTAATAGAAAGTCACCCAAACCCTTAGTTAGTGGGAAAATTGAAGTTGTTTTGTACAGTGCGGAACTGGCTGAAAAAGGGATTTACGATATTATTGATACTTTCCGGCGTGATCCTGCTACGGGGGCTAAAATGTTTCTTGCTGTTACAGAAGGAAACCTAAAAAAAGATTTGCAGACTCAGTATGGCGAAAGCGATAACGGGATGTTTTTATCAGACCTAATCGAGCACAATATCGAAAGCGGCATCCTCCCGAAGACAAATTTACATCTCTTCACAAAGGCCTACCTGGAGGAAGGGAGGGATCCAATTTTACCTTACTTAAAACTTGATGATAAAGAAGTGAACATCTTAGGGGTTGCTCTTTTTAAAGGAGATCAATACATCGATTATTTGAAAGGCGAAGATAATTTCATCTTTATGCTATTAAACGAGAGAAAAGCTTCCGACGCGTCCTTCTCTGTTAAACTAGACGACCATGGGGAGTCCGCCTCCGTTTTTCATATTGGTTCGAAAAGAAGCTATAGCATTAAAAACATTGATAAAGATCCCACCATCACAATCACTGTAAAAACCGAAGCCATCATCCAGGAGTACATGGGTGAAAAATTAACAAAGGAGCTAAAGCGGAAAGTGGAAAAACAGATGGAGGAAGATATTAAGAAAAGGGCAGAAAAAATGATTCGCATGTTTCAAGATTTGAACATCGACCCTCTGGGCGTCGGCTTTCAAATCAAACACCGCACAAGAAAATGGGATAATGACAAATGGAAAGACCAGTACCCCACAATTCCGATTAAGGTTAAAGCCAAAGTGAAAATTTCGGAATCTGGTGTGATAAGCTAGGGTCATGGGGACTGGTCCCTTGACCCAGTCAAGGGACCTTGTCCTTACAATCCACTATAATTTTCTCAGACTACGATTGGTTTTTTCTAAATCAAACTCCTCATATCCTTGCGATCTTCCCCAGCTCAACATGTGTTCACGGTCGGGATTTTCTTTGTCCAATATGGTTTCTAGGAAGTGCTCATAACCTGGTTCTCCGCCGACAACTTCAGGCGGAGCGTTTCCTTCGCCGCTCAAGCAGGTAGGATAATTGGGAATGTAGTCTTCTATCAGGCTTTCCACCTCAATTTTGTGCTGCCAATCATCTCCAAAATCGTAATTGTAGACAAACTTGGATAGTAGATATTCAGACAACTTCCGGCCTGTTTCCATTTGCATTGGTACATTCCCTTGATAATTAAAGGCCTCCTCATGGCATACAAGGGTCACGATCGGAATATTTTGGGTAATGGATACAACTTTACCGTTTGTACTGCTTGGGAAGATTGTGAAATCGTGCAGGTGGCTATTTTGCCAAGTAAAGACTTCTTGAAGAATTTTATGTAGCTTGGGAAATGTCGTATCGCTCGGCACAATGATATTGCGCCAGACAGAGTAGTTCTCCAGCATCAATGTCGCTTTCAATTCCACTGCCTTAGTAGGAAAAGCCTGTAGATACTACCACTGCATTTAATTTAACATATGAAAGGATAGTTGGAAAAATGGTTCGGTTGGACCTTCTCAACTGTTTTTTGGCAGATGTGTATAATAGTAAGAAAGTAATTTAAAGTAGTTTTTCAAACAAACGTTTGATTGAAACTTGACATAAATCCTTTAAAATTAACTTTTATTAAGGTGTTATTCAGATCAACATCATTTCGCTTTGTGTAATAAATATCGCAAAATAGTAAGTGGAAGCTAATTCAAAAATGTAAATGATAAAAAAAAGTAAACACCCGCCATTGTGACATCAATAAAATAGATATTTTTGTCTTCTTTTTGAAAATAACTTTCGATTCCTTCAACTATCGAACCTATCCCTGCTACCATAAAAAATACCCCGAAAAAGAAAGAGAAATTCGAATCTGGAAGTACCCCCAGTACTAACAAAAATATCATGATACAAGTTAGGATGATCCTTATTAAGTACACCAGTTTTGAGCTTTTTTTCTTTTTCTTTTTTTGGAAAAACAATCCCATTTTCCGTCACCGCCTTATGGGTTTTGTATGGGTTTTGGGGACAGGTACTCTGACCCACCCCTAGCAGGCAAGGTCAGTGTACCTGTTCCGAAGACCGTTTCTTATTTTAATTATACTAATAACCACTTAATAATATAGTTTAATTTTCCAGTTTCACTCATTTATAGGAGACTGCACTTGTCCCCATAATCTTTTTGGGTCAAGGGACCTGTCCCCGCGACCCACTTGTTTTATTTATTGGTATTTTGGGTATATAAGGGAATATGCATAGATAAGGGGTGATTTTATCCCATTTTTATGGAAGGCATATCTTTTGCAGTCCTTTGTAATATTTTGTAATATCGTAAAGGTGCAGAATAATCAATTAATAATTGGAGGGGTTTGATGAAGAAGTTAGGTTTATTAAGTATATTGATGGCAGTAATGTTGGTTCTTGCTGCATGTGGAAGTGAAGGTAGCGGTTCTGGTGAAGGCGGCGATACATATACGATTGGAACAGATACGACTTATCCTCCTTTCGAATTTGAAGAGGACGGTGAATACAAAGGAATTGATATTGACTTAATTCGTGCCATTGCTGAAGAAGAAGGTTTCGAAATTGAGTTGAAGCCAATGGACTTCGGTGGAATCATACCTGCTCTTCAGGCTGATCAGCTTGATGTAGCGATTGCCGGAATGAGTATTACAGATGATCGAAAAGAGAAAGTGGACTTTTCAGATCCTTATTTTGATGCTGGTTTAACACTGGTTGTGTCCGAAGATAATAATGATATTACCAGTTTAGAAGATTTAGAGGGCAAAGTAGTAGCCGTTAAAAATGGTACAACAGGCGCAGATAAAGCGGAAGAGTTTAAAGAAGAATATGGAATCAAGGAAGTTCGACAATTTAACGACAGTCCTTCGATGTTCCAGGAAGTTGCAAACGGGAACTCTGACGTACTAATTGAGGACTATCCTGTAATTGCCTATGCAATCAAAACGAGAGAGCTTGGTTTAAAAACAGTGGGAGATCGCCTGAACGGTGACCAATACGGGATTGCCGTGAAAAAGGGTGAACACGCGGAACTACTTCAAAAAATCAACGATGGTCTTCAGAAACTTCGAGACAGCGGAGAATATGATGAAATCTTAGACCGTTATCTTGATGGTGAATAAATAAAGCAAACTTCTCAGCGCGCTCTTGATGCGCGCTGTCTTTTTTAATTTAGAATAACATGTGGTGGAAAGGAGAAAAGAATATGGATGTGATTATAGAATCCCTCCCGCTGTTATGGACAGGGCTAAAACTTACTTTTTACATAACCTTCATTGGTTTATTTTTTGGATTTATCATAGGACTGATCACCGCGCTTTTCCGCCTGTCACCAATTGCACCTCTTCGATGGATTGCGATTTGGTTTATTAACATTGTACGGGGAACGCCATTCCTGGTTCAGCTGTTCTTTATCTATTTTGGTTTAAATTCACTTTCGTTTGTCTCCTTGGAGCCGGTCACTGCCGGTATCGTTGGGGTCAGCATTAATGCTGGTGCCTATATTGCAGAGATTATCCGTGCTGGAATTCAATCGATTGACAAAGGGCAGACAGAGGCAGCGAGAACGCTCGGCCTTAACAGTACCCAGACGATGCGCTACATCGTGTTGCCTCAAGCGTTAAGAAGAATGCTGCCAACGTTTGTAAACCAGGCAATCATTAGCTTAAAGGATACTTCCCTTCTTTCCGTTATCGGGATTGCCGAACTAACTCAAAGAGGTCAGGTTGTCGTCTCTGCCACCTATGAAGCTTTTAAAATATGGAGCACCGTTGCAGTGATGTATTTTATTCTTATTTATCTTCTGACCCAGCTTGGAAATTACCTAGAGAGGAGATATGAACAGCGATGAGTGTTATTGAAGTTAAGAATCTAAAAAAGTCCTTTGGAGATCTCGAAGTGTTAAAGGATATCAATACGGTCGTTCAGGAACAGGAAGTGGTCTGTGTCGTCGGCCCTTCCGGATCAGGTAAAAGTACATTTCTGAGATGCTTGAATCGACTCGAAGACATCACCGGTGGAACGGTCATTGTTAATGGCAATGATATTACGGATCCCAAGATTAATATCAATAAAATTCGCCAGGAAGTCGGCATGGTGTTTCAGCACTTCAACCTGTTCCCTCACAAGACTGTGCTCGAAAATATTATACTGGCACCGATGAAAGCAAAAAGCATCGATAAGGAAGCTGCGAAGAAAACAGCAATGGCACTGCTAGAGAAAGTAGGTCTTGCAGAAAAAGCGAATGGCTATCCTGGAGAATTATCCGGAGGCCAAAAGCAGCGTGTCGCCATCGCTAGAGCACTCGCGATGGAACCAAAGGTCATGCTGTTCGATGAACCTACCTCCGCCCTTGATCCGGAAATGATCGGAGAGGTGCTCGAAGTAATGAAGGATCTTGCCAGAGAAGGAATGACCATGGTCGTGGTGACCCATGAAATGGGCTTTGCCCGTGAAGTGGGAGACCGCGTAATCTTCATGGACGGCGGCTTCATTGTGGAAGAGGATGTACCAAGCGAGCTGTTTGGTAACCCGAAGCACGAGCGGACGAAGGCGTTTCTTGGGAAAGTGTTATAAATGGAAAAGTACCAGCAATAAGGGCTGGTACTTTTTGTATTGCTCCTATTGTATGGCGGAAAAGGAGAAGCCCTCCCAGGTCTGTTCTCATCATCGGAGTTTTTGCTCATACACCACTTTCCCGTCTGCATCCATCCCTTGCAATGATACCCAATCTTGCCGAAAATCCTCTTCGTACCAATGAAAAATAAACATCTGATGATCCTTTAAAGGATAGGTAAGGGGTTCCTCATTATGCATTTCCAGGATTACTTCTTTTATCTCAGGGTTTGACACAATTCCATAGAACATTGTTAAATAAGTGTCTTTAGTTATACTAGAACCGCTCCAAGAATAGCTAATATCTTCGTCTTCTTCTATTTCCTGTCCACCAACTTGACTCCCTGGCGCCCAGAAAAGCATGTTATGTCTTATAACCGTATTAGCGGAAAACCAGCCTTTGTAATGCCCCAAGTAAACTCTTACTTTCTCTAAATCTATTTCTTCCTCTACTTCCGATGGGCCGTAATGAAATGTTCTTTCTGATTTTTCATGAGCGGCTAAGGGGGACAGAGTATAATACTGTACGTAAGGAGATTGAGTGATGACTGTGAGCAGCAAAACAATTGCTACGGACCATTCCACTACCGCCCTCTTTTTCCCTTGTTTCATCTAGTTACCCTCCTTTTGCAAAGAAATAACTTCTTCATAGGATCGGTCGTACCACTCGATGCTGATGGTAATTTCATTGGTATCCCAAGGTAACTTTTCGTAATAATTTAGATTGTCGGAGCCACCAGGCGTCCCGCTGCTTCCTCCACCTCTCATCGTCAAAGTTTCTCCCTCTGAATCTACTATTTTAAGTGCCCCATCAGGAAAGCTCCATCCTTGCTCTTTTTTTCTCACCTTGAATTGCAGCACCGTTTCATCCTCCAAGAAGACTAGCTGCTGCAAGTGTATCGTATCCTGTCCAAAAGAAATTTCTTCGTTTAGTTTAACCGCCTTTGCATCCCCACTCTTGATTTGCCGCTTCACTTCATCAGGTAACACCGAATCGAATGGTGAAGTTGCAAGACTTATCAAATTAGGCACCAAAGCCAAAAGGCAGACTATAATTATGATTCTCCTGATCCAAACTCCCATGTGTTCTCCCCCTTTGTAACCCTATTTTGGTTATGTAAATAGGTGCTCTCTATAACAGTATAATTATAGCATAATCCATTGGATTTTAATGGCAATTATCCTGTATAAAAAAACCCACCAAGTAATTGTATAAACCTATAAAAGCCTTTATACCAACTCAGCAGGTTGCTTATATACACTTGTTTATTTTTTATAGGAGCTTTCCCCCATCATCAAATTGTTCAATTCACAAAAAGAAATAACCTAACTACTCATTTAAACCTAAACATTCCATCACCTTAACATTTTTATGGTTCTGCAGAATGGAAGCTGGAAAGTCAGTTGTAATTTTTCCACTAGTAAGTTGCTTAAATGCTTCTGCTTTGTTTTCTCCTGAAACTAAAAGGAGAATTTCCTTGCTTTTCATAATTGAGTGAAGGCCCATTGTGATCGCATGTGTTGGAACTTCCTCCACTGTGGAAAAATAACGGGAATTTGCTTTTCGAGTAGAGCTGTCCAATTGGACGATATGGGTTGAAGCATTGAATGGTGTCCCTGGTTCGTTAAAGCCGATATGACCATTTTCACCAATTCCTAGTATTTGAAGGTCAATCCCTCCGCTTAGAGTTAACTTTTCCTCATATTCCCTACATTCGTGCTCCAAGCATTTGGCCATGCCATTTGGGATAAAGGTGTTCTCCTCTTTTATATTTATATGTCCATAAAGGTTTTTCTTCATGTAATGATAATAGCTATTCTTATTATCTTTAGAAACACCAACATACTCATCGAGGTTGTAGCATTTAACATTCTGATAGTCCGAACCGTTCTTACGATAATCCTCCACTAAATATTCATACATTCTTTGAGGAGTCCCACCAGTGGCAAGACCAAGATTAAGGAAGGGATTTTGCTTCACTCTTTCAATAATATGTTCTGCTGCTTTTTTGCTCATCGCTTCGTAGTTTTGGTTTTCGATGATTAACAAGATTCTCCTCCCTCCTTTTGGTGAGGCCATTGAAAAAGTACATAATTTTAGGTTTGGGTTAACACCGCTGTTACTTTCCGCAAATGGCTTCGCTTTCCGCGGAGCGACCTTGAGCCTACTCGGGCTATGCCCTGCGGGGTCTCAAGTTTGTCGCTACACCCCCGCTGGAGTCTACGCCATTTGCTCCAATCCACAGCTAGAAGCCACAAAAACTATATGTTTTCAGTTTTTCAGTGGCCTCCCTTTTGGTAGGATAGCTCTCCACGACAAAATGTCATCGTCACTTCATTTTTATTATCAAGAATAATAAAATCGGCATCTTTGCCAACCCGGATACTTCCTTTTCTATTGAAAACCCCGAGTCGTTTTGCCGGATTTTCAGAAGCCACTTTTATTCCCTCAAGAAGCGATGCACCTGTGAAATCCAAAAAGTTTCGTAAAGCTTCATCCATTTTCAGCACACTTCCTGCTAATGTTCCATCCTTAAGTAATGCCGTATTACTTGTCACAGTAACTTCTTGGCCACCTAGATCATAGTTGCCATCCTCCAGCCATTTAGCTCTCATGCTGTCAGTAATTAAGATCATTTTTTCCGAACCTTTAGCATTATATGTAGCTTTTACGACTTGCGGGTGGACATGTATCCCGTCACATATAATTTCCACATATATATCGTTTATGCTAAGGGCTGCTCCGACTACCCCAGGTTCACGGTGGTGAAGCCCTCGCATTTGATTATAAAGGTGGGTGACGTGAGAGGCGCCTAATGTGACAGCTTGTTCCACCGTTTCAAATGTCGCATCAGAATGCCCGATGGAAACAACCACCCCTTGCGAGACTGCATGCTTAATAAATTCAAGTCCACCTTGCTCTTCCGGGGCCATCGTAACAACTTTTATGTTTCCATCAGCTATTGTCTGCCATCGTTCAAACAGTTTTTGAGAAGGATGTTGTATATGAGAAACCGGCTGTGCTCCAGCTTTTTTAGGAGAAATGAAAGGTCCTTCCAAATGAACACCAAGAATTTCTGCCTCTCCTAATCTTGGCTGACTCTTCATGAATTTAACAACATTTGCAAGACTATTAGAAATCTCCTTCTCTTCTTGTGTGATGGTTGTTGCAAGTAAGCTTGTAATACCTTCCTGTGGCAAGATAGATGTCATTTTCCTTAATGCATCTGGTGTACTGTCCATCATATCTGCCCCACCTGCTCCATGAATATGTATATCGATAAAGCCGGGAACCAGTGAGAAGTTTGGCTGTGATGAAAAATTGTAGCGTGGATAGCTTTCTTCTGCTAAATCCGCTAAATCCTTCATCCACCCAACTCTATCAATGATGCCATCCTTGACAAGAACATACCCGTTCTTGATTACTTCCGTTTCCTCATATACGGTAACACCTTCCATAATAAAAGTAGTCATGTTCTTCCCCCTCTAGCTTTAACGGTATCTAGCTTTTTACTATAGACTATGATTAGAATTCTTTAAACTTCTGTGAAAATACGTAGTGAATGTTTTGGGAATAAAATTAAAGCTGGAATGAGTGATTTCTGCTACGCTACTTCTTTCTTAGAAATCTAAAATAATAAAATGATTCTCTCGTTGCACTATTCTTCCCAATGACAAAGTGTTATATAAAGGAATTTAAATAGAAGGTCTATGTACCCGTACCCTAAGTCCCATTCAGACTTCTTGGGAGTTTGATAGAATAGAAAATAGATTACATTAAAATTAAAACACACAGGAGTTGTTAAGCATGATCAGATCATATAAAATTTCTGTTTTGCTTCTTTCTATTCTTTTTGCGAGCTTTATAATTGGGCATGATGTACAGGCCGCAGAGAGAATTTCAGGAGACAATCGTTATAGTACAGCTGTGGAAATTTCACAGGCTGGCTGGGCAAGTTCTGAAACTGTGGTAATAGCCAGAGGAGATAGCTTTCCAGATGCCTTGGCTGGTGGCCCTCTTGCGTACCATTATAATGCACCGATTCTTTTAACTCCACAGACTAGCTTACATGCAGCTACGAAAAAGGAACTTCAGCACCTTGGCGTCAAGAAGGTAATTATTCTCGGGGGAACGGCAGCAGTTTCAAAGAGCGTCGAAGATTCATTAAAGAATTTAGGAGTCACTGTCGATCGCATAGCGGGGGAAAACAGATACGACACGGCTGCACTAATTGCCAAACGACTTCCTTCAACGAAAGCGATCGTGGCTAATGGGACCAATTTTCCAGATGCATTAGCGGTAGCACCTTACGCAGCAAGAAATGGTATTCCTATTTTACTAACAAACCAATCAAAGTTGGCTTCCGAAACAGTGAATGCTTTAGTTAATCGTACCAGCACAATTATTGTTGGGGGAGAAAATGCCGTCAGTCTAGAGGTAGCCCGTAAATTACCGAAGGCGACTCGTTATCACGGAAAAGATCGCTATGAGACAGCACATGAAATCATGACGAAGCTACCAATGCCAAACAAAGCTGCTTATGTTGCAACAGGCAGACAGTTTGCAGATGCCTTGGCTGGCTCTGTGTTAGCTGCAAAACAAAACTCTTCCATTGTTTTAACAAACACCACTGATGTTCCTAGCAGTGTTCGAAAGACAGTTAATACATTGGGTTTTAACACGTTAATTCCTTTTGGCGGGGAAAATGCTATATCGGCGCAGGCCGCATACGAGCTTTCCATGCTGACACTTGTGGATGGAAATGTAGAAAAAGTCACCAAAAACGAATGGGACGTTTTTATGAATGTTAATAAAGAACGCGAAAAACAAGGGATTCGCGCATTAAGACTCCACGTGCAACTATCAGAAGTTGCCAGAATAAAGTCGAAGGATATGCACGACAATCAATATTTTTCCCACACTTCGCCTATTTTTGGTTCTCCTTTTGAAATGATGACGGCCCACGGCATTCTTTACCGATTAGCTGGAGAAAACATCGCTGCAGGTCAGACCGACGCAGCAAGTGTGATGAACGGCTGGATGAATAGCCCTGGCCACCGTGCTAACATACTAAAAACAGACTTCACCCATATCGGCGTTGGACATCACAACGGAAACAAAGGCTACCGACAATACTGGACACAAATGTTTATCACACCCCGGAACTAATGGGACATGGGGACAGGTACATTGTCCCAGGTTAACGTTTATCTGTTTGGTGCTATTGCCTATGTAGCTAAGGAGTTATCCAATTACACAAACAAAGCCGTCTGGAACGAATCATTTGTTCTAGACGGCTTTGTTTATTAGGTTTAAAAAAGGATGAGCGAGCATTCTCGCAATTGGGTCAAGGGACCTGTCCCCAAAACCCACCAAACCTCCCATTCACATCACCCCCAAACCCTTTAAATACAATCCTCCCCAGAGAGTACCATTCAAATTCTCTCCCTTCATACCATTGTATAGTCCATTCACCAACAAGACTTCCCTCGTGGTTCGTTATACATTTACCTTACCGCGGAATACAAGGAAAGTGCACTTTCTCAAAAGGATATACCCAGTGAATTGCGAGAAAAATGAATATGGTGAAGTCCTAGCACAATATGAGCCAATGATTCACAAAATTATCCGTTCTCTTCATATCTACTATGATCACGAATACTATTACCACGAAGCAACCATTGCACTTTGGCATGCGTGGGAAAAGTTTGAGGATGAAAAAGGCAGTTTCACCTCCTTCGCTTATACATCCATCAGAGGGAAACTGCTGAATGTGCTAAATAAGGAAAGAAGACACCAACAAACTCACCTTTCCTGGAAAGAGGGGCTCGAGGAATCTCTTCCTGATACAACGATTACGATAGAGGATCAACTCCGAGAACTCGAGTATTATATGGAAAATTTAACAGAGTACCAGAAAATCTGGTTGGTTGGCTATATCTGTTACGGTAAAAAGCTCGAGGATCTCGCTAAGGAATACAAAACTTCCACCTCTGCGGTAAAATCATGGCGACGAGGGGCGATTCAGAAGATAAAAAAATTGGTAGAAATGGATAGGCTTTAGTTTTAGAAAGGCCTTGCGGGGTGAGTTTGCCTGCAGGGCTTTTCTATTAGTAAAAAAGGGAATTGACACTAGTCCCTTCCCATTCCTCTTTATTGATATATTTAACCACTATACTGTTAAAAAAGAATTATTATCGGTGGTAATCTCCCTTTATAGTGGGTGGAATTATTAAATTACACTCTATAGTTGGTGTACTTATAAACCCTATTATGTTATGTTGAGGAACTTTAGAATAATCAAACGGGGTTTTCCCTCACCATTTATCTTGTTTATGTAAAACTACGGTCAGTTAGCACCTTAGTAATCCGGGTCAAGGAACCTGCCCCCGCGACCTAATATAGTGGTATATATCCCAAAACCACACACTATAGTGGGTGGACATTAAAATCCAAATATGTTAAACAGAGAAATTCACGAATGACCAAAGAAGGTTTTTTTCTAAATAATTACCTTAGTTAAGTCAACTGGGGCATCTTTTCTTCCATAAAAACTGTGGGTCAAGGGACCTGTCCCCGCGACCCATAAAAGAATTGTCATAATGGTCTTTCTAATATATAATTTACTAGGGTTCGACAAAATTTCAAATTAAAGGAAGTAATTAGATGACACGTGTAGATAGAGGAAAGAAACGTCTTAAAAAATGGCAGAAGATTGCGCTTAGTGTCTTTGCTATCTTGTTTTTATTAGTCGGAGGATTTATTGGATATACTTTTTATACTGTTAATAAAGCCTTGAGTACAATGCACGAGCCGATTGATCGGGAGTTTTCGGAAAAGCGTACAGATAAGGTGAATTTTGGTGACAAGGAGCCGTTTTCTGTTCTTTTAATAGGACTGGATAAAGAGACAGGAAGTACGGAGAAGGGGCGTTCAGATTCGCTGATCGTTTTAACGGTGAATCCTACGACAGAATCAATGAAGATGGTAAGTATTCCGCGTGATACGAGAACGGAGATTATCGGGCGCGGTACCCAGGATAAGATCAATCATGCTCATGCCTTTGGTGGCGTAGAAATGAGTATCCCTACTGTCGAGAACTTTCTAGATATTCCAATTGACTATTATGTGAAAATCAATATGGAAGGCTTTAAAGATCTTGTCGATGCGGTTGGAGGAGTAGAGGTGAATAATCCGTTCGCTTTTACACAGAGTGGCAAAACATTTAATGAAGGGACGATCTCATTAGATGGAGAGTCGGCTTTGTCCTATGTGAGAATGCGGAAGCAGGACCCTCGTGGCGACTTCGGAAGAGCAGACCGTCAGAAGCAGGTGGTGCAGGCGGTTATTAATAAGGGAGCATCCTTCACTGGTCTGGCCAACTTTGATAACATTCTTGGTGCTATTGGGGACAATGTTCGAACCAATCTGGTGACAGATGAAATGATGGATATCCAGAAGAACTATAAAGAAGCACGACATGATTTAGAGGTCATGCAGCTTAGCGGATCAGGTGCCAACATTGAAGGAATCTATTACTTCCAGGTGCCGGAAGATGAGCGGATGCGTGTGTCAGGAGTATTGAGAGAACATTTAAATCTAGATTGATAAAGATTCAAAAAGCCTTGCAAAGGATAATTCCTCTGCAAGGCTTCTTCTATTAATCCCTACTAAACAAGTCTCTTGTATATACCTTATCTGCTACATCCTTTAGATCATCAGATAAACGGTTCGCAACAATTACATCTGAAATCTTTTTAAACTCTTCAAAGTCATTTACCACTTTCGAGTTAAAAAATTCTGCTTCTTTTAACGCTGGTTCGTAAACAACTACTTCGACCCCTTTAGCCTTAATGCGTTTCATGACGCCTTGAATGGCAGACTGTCTGAAATTGTCTGAGTCCATTTTCATTGTAAGACGGTAGATACCTACAATCTTAGGGTTACGTTTTAAAATCATATCGGCTATATGTTCTTTTCTTGTTCGGTTGGCATCTACAATAGCTGCCATGATACTGTTTGGCACATCTTCATAGTTGGCAAGAAGCTGTTTCGTATCTTTTGGCAGGCAGTAGCCTCCATAACCAAAGGATGGATTATTATAATGTTCGCCTATTCGTGGGTCAAGGCCTACACCCTCTATAATTTGTTTGGCATCTAAACCTTTTACCTCTGCATATGAATCAAGTTCATTGAAGAAAGCGACTCTCATGGCAAGGTAAGTGTTAGCAAACAGCTTAATTGCTTCCGCTTCTGTTGAATTGGTGAACAACACATCAATATCCTCTTTTTTTGCACCTTCGACTAGCAGATTAGCAAATACTGATGCTCTTTCAGACTGCTCCCCTACAATGACTCTTGATGGGTAAAGATTATCATATAAGGCTTTTCCTTCTCTTAAGAACTCTGGAGAAAAGATGATGTTTTTTGTGTTATACTTTTCACGAACATTCTCAGTATAGCCTACTGGTACAGTTGATTTAATAATCATTACCGCGTTGGCATTGATGGATAACACTTTTTCAATAACCGCTTCAACGGAACTGGTATTAAAATAGTTCTTTTCCGGGTCATAGTTGGTAGGCGTCGAGATGATAACATATTCTGCATCTTGGAAAGCCTTTTGGTTATCGGTTGTTGCGGTTAGATTCAGTTCTTTGGTTGATAAAAATTCCTCAATTTCACTGTCGATAATCGGAGACTTTTTATTATTAATCATGTCCACTTTTTCTTGGATAATATCAAGTGCGATGACTTCGTTGTTTTGTGCCAAAAGTACAGCATTGGAAAGACCAACATAGCCTGTTCCGGCGATTGTGATTTTCATTTGTATGTACACATCCTTGTTTCTATTCTTTGCTTATTTTAGGAGCTACTTATTCAATTATTCCCATTTATTTCTTTTTACTAACATTGCTATAGTAGATTTTATCATACTAACAGGAAAAAGGGGAGTATCATGGTGAGTGTTTCACTTCCGATTTTTTAGCAGTTCTCTAATCCGTTTATATCCTTGATTTCCATTTTGAATTGAAACCCTCATTAGTCATGAGCATTTTGAAGAACTCGTCCCATATATGAGGCTTTCCATCGATAATGGTAAGCGGGACTTCTTCCACATGTTCATCGTGTTCAATCTTCCTATAACACGTCATGCAGCAAATAGAAGATTTTTTTGTATGATACCCTAGTTGTGGTGGATTTCTGTGCTATCCCCAAAAAAACCAACAAAACAATTGCAGTTACGCAATGTTTTGTTGGTCTTTGAACCTTTAGCTAACTCCTTCTTTTTAACTTAAAAGAAAAGCTAGTTACTTTGAATGAGTTTTGGCTGAGTCAAGGGACCTGTCCCCGTGGACCGGATTCATTATGTTTTCTAGTGGCTGATTATTGAGTAGGCGGTAGATGTTGTCTGCAGACATTTGGCTGGTTAGTTGGACGGCTTCGTTAGTGTAGGCTCCGATGTGCGGGGAGACAACAAGGTTACTAAGGCCGACCAGGTCGTGATTTTCCGGTGGTTCTTGTTCGAAAACATCTAGGCCACATCCGCGAATTTTGTTGGTTGTCAGGGCGTTGTATAGTGCTTTTTCATTGATGACGCCGCCACGAGCTGTATTAATTAAAATAGCGTTTGATTTCATCATTTCAAATTGTTTCTCGCCAATCATGCCTTCTGTGTATTTATTAAGTGGAACATGAAGCGAAATATAGTCTGAAGAGGTTATCAGCTCCTGTAATGAAACCCGTTCTATATTTAACGCTTTATCTTCTGCACTTGGTTCCGAAATATCATAACCGAGAACCTTCATGTTGAATCCTGAAGCTCTCTGTGCGACACCTCTTCCAATAGCACCTAATCCGACAACACCTAAAGTTTTCCCCCAGACGGATACTCCATCAAAACGGCCCCATTTTTGGTTCTTTACGAGATTGTTTGCTGCTGGAATGGAACGCGCAACACTTAACATAAGGCAAAATGCTAGATCGGCAACTGCATCGTTATTGGTTCCCGGTGCATTGGTAACGGCAATTCCTTTTTCACTTGCTGCTACAATGTCAATATTGTCAACGCCTACACCATGTTTGGCAATCACCTTTAATTGTTTAGCACTGTCTATAATTTCTTGATCAATTGTTTCTAGTCCGACAATAAGTGCATCTGCGTCGACGATTTCTTTTAGCATTTTCTCTCTTGAATATGGAATTAAGACGAGAACCTTGCATCCTTTTCCCTCCATATCCTCCACTAGATGGTCATGAAACTTTCCAAAGCTGGGTGATGTTACAATTACCTTCATTATGTTTTGCCCCTTTCCCTTTTTATCTTAGCTACCCTGAAAGTTAGTTAGGGCGGCAGCTTACCTTCCTGTTGCTCTTCGCTTCAGATATTCGCTTTACGATGGACGCTTAGAAAACATCCTCGACTTTCACTTGAGAGGTCTCCCCTTAGCACTTTAGCACTACCTTTCGCAGGAATCCCTCTCCTGCTATTTCTACTAACAAGGGAAGCACTTTATATCCCCCAATAAACCTTGGTTATTTCAATAGTCGGCGGTAAATCGCTTCCATATCTTCAATTGTCATCTTTTTGGGATTATTGTTTAATAAACGAGTAACTTTTGAAGCTGCTGTTGCGAGTGCAGGAACATCCTCTTCTTTAATACCAAATTTTTCAAGTTTTTGAGGGATATTTAAACGTTCTGTCCACTCTTGAATTTTATTAATTAGAACTTGGGCAGCTTCGGAAACAGGAACTGTATCCCCCTCCACCATCCCTAATTCTCGAGCTACAATTGCCATACGTTCTTCGATATGGTCCAAATTAAATAATGTCACATGCGGTAAAAGCATGGAATTGGCTTCTCCATGGGGAATGTTGAACTTCCCTCCGAGTGGATACGCAAGGGCATGAACGGCTGCTGTTCCAGCGGCTGTAAGAGCCATTCCACCGTAAGTGGATCCTAAGAGCATGTCATGGCGTGCTTGCAAATCGGATCCTTCCTCATATGCTTTGATGATGCTTCGAGAGATTAGCCTCATAGATTCTAACGCAAACATATCACTAATTGGGTTCGCTTTATTAGAAATGAACGACTCAAATGAATGAACAAATGCATCCATTCCTGTGGCAGCCGTGATTCGTGGCGGCAATGTTAATGTCAGAGTCGGATCTAAAATTACAAGATCAGGCAGTAAGTGACGGCTTACCACTCCAATTTTAAGCTCCTCTTCCGGGAAAGTAACGATTGCATTCGGTGTGACTTCCGAACCGGTCCCGGATGTTGTTGGAATCAATACCATAGGAATCCCCTTTTGCTTCACCTTGTCAGTCCCAACCATATCCTTTAACGGAATGTCATTCGTGCTCATGACAGAAAGAAGTTTGGTAGCATCAAGGACACTCCCCCCTCCCAAGCCAATCAGCAAATCAAATTTTTTGCCTGCCATTCTTTTAAAAACATCTTCAATATGTTCGACCGTTGGCTCTGGTTGAATATCGATAAAGGATTCAAATTCGACCCCCGCCTCGGATAGCTGTCCTGTAAATAAATCAAGTGAACCGTTTTCTTTAAATGTACCACTTGTAACAATTAGAGCTCTGCTCACATTTCCTAAGCTTGGCAGCTGCTCGTTGAATTGTTTCAGCGAACCATTTCCAGCTATGATACGTTTTGATGTTTGAAAAGAAAATAAATTGTTCATGTTCATCATATCCCCTTTTTGAATTGTATTTATAGCGGGCGAGGCTACAATTTTCACAACTATTCGTACGCCTTCATAATCTCTTTCACTTTATTCTCCACTTCTCGTGAAATCTTCTCCACCGGGTCTCTTGTCGGCCCCACCGGGTGGCCAAGTAACTCCATGCCCTTTTTGAATACAGCCGGGGTGCTGGCCATGCTGGATGCATTGTGGATTGATCTTAGTTTTTCCTGTGCCGCTCTCGCTTGCTCGATATCACCATTTTTCCAATGTTCATAAATCGAAACCACGAGCTTTGGATACATATTGGAGGTGGCGGCAATTGCCCCTTTTCCACCTGCCATCAATGTCCATAGGATTAATGGGTCGGCACCAGAGTAGATGGAGAAATCCTCATCTGTCGCTTACAGATACTTTAAGATTTGATCAAAGTCTCCCGTGCTATCCTTAATCCCAACAATATTCTCCAATTTACTCAGTGCCGTAACTGTTTCGGGAGCTAAGTTGTTATTGGCCCTACCCGGCATATGATAAATCAAGATTGGCATGTTTGTTGATTTCGCCACCTTTTTATAATGCGCATATAATTCCTTCTGGCTGATGGTCATTAAATATGGTGTTAACACAGAAACGCTATCCACTCCGACCTCTTCCATTCTTCTTGTTAGTTCGATTACATCCTGGGTACGTATGGCTCCGGTTCCGGCACAGACAGGGATTCTTCCCTTTACCTCATCCACTACAATTTTGGCGAACTCCACTTTCTCGTCGTCACTTAAACTAAAGAACTCCCCGTTTGTTCCAAGGATGAACAACCCGTGAATCCCTTCGTTAATTAGACGGTTCACCTGCTTCCGGGTTGTTGTTTCATCAATTGTTAGATCTTCATGAAAAGGGGTAAGCATTGCCGAGATAATCCCGTTCATTATTTTCATAGAAACCTCCTATTGTGTCGCCAGTCAAAATACATAGGTATTCACTACGACCAGGACCGCCGTTGAAATACAAATAAATATGAAAGTAAAAAGATAATGCTTCTTTCCAAGTTCGTATGAAGATGCATCGGATAAAAGATTGCTCATCAGGATATTTGCTCCACTAAAGGAACTCGAAAGCATACCTGAAGCAAACCCAATGAGCAGTGAGCTTGCATATACAGTCGGGGCTATTCCGAACCACTCCGGATCAATCAATTCCCCCATAAAAATCATTGCAACAAACTGGTGGACACCAAGCATCGACAAGAATAATACGACAAAAATAGTAACCGGAATATAAAAATATGCGGCTTTTTCTAATCCGATCCCCGGTAAGACCTCGGAAAATTTCTCATCAATGCCGGTCAACTCAATCGTATGTAGGAATAGCCCCGCACTGATTATGACCGCATATTGACCAAATGACTTCGGGTTTTGCTGGAAAATCTGAAACAGGACGGCATTCCACCAACCAACCGTCTTTTTTTGCAGGATACTCCAAACAAACGTAAATGGGAGAACACTTAAAAGAATTAGTTCCATAATTCCCAATTCAAGAGAGCCATCTGAAATAATCAAGAAAAGGAAGTATGCACCGAATGGGAGGAACCCACTTACCAATAAGGCATAGTTCGGCTTTTCCACTGGTAGACTTCCTTCTTCATGTTCTTGTTCTCTCAATTCCATTAATTCCCTTTTCTTTCGTGTTAGGGCATAGGATATGAATAATCCCAGCCAAACGATTAAAAAATTAACCGAAAGGACGGAGGACCATTTCGTTCCTGTAAGGTCGACGGCAACAGCGATCGCAGCTCCAATTGGTGTGACCATCATCGCTAATGCAAAGGAGCGAATCGTTAATTCCCCATATAACATCTGTCTGGCCCGATTTGCACCATCCTGGAAGAAAATCACCTTAGATATGGGGAGTGCTGCAAGATTAATCATATTCGCTAAAATGAAGGAGGCATAGTGACTGACTTTAAATGAAGACGTCTTATCATTTAAAGCTAGCAGCATTTTTTTAATTTCTGGTACATACCCCTGCACTGGAAATGAAATAAGCGGGACGATGCCAATAAACAAGATTAGCTTCACCATGGTTGAAAAACCGTTTGTCATTTCTATCCAGGATTTTTCCCATATTACTAGGAAAGCGACCGAGCAAATCAGGAACATTGCCGTCATAATGAAATAGAACCTGCCCGCGGCCACCATGGCGCTAAGGAGCAGCATGAGCGATAATCCATTTAACAGCATTGCCAGCATGTTTGAACCGATAAATAGATTGATAAAATAGACTAGCAATGCCAAGGCAAAAACGTACCCCCTCACGAGAAAGAGGGGACTGATTCTATGATTCATCTATACGTTGATGTTCAATTTCTTTTTTGGTTTAAGGACAAAGATAAGCGTTAGAACCGTTAGGACAAGGAACAGCAAGGCAATTGGGCGTGTAAAGAAGGGAGTAAGATCTCCACCGCTTTGAATTAAACCATTTCGGATATATTTCTCAAAGCTTGCTCCTAATAGCAAGGTAATAACGAGTGGTAATGTAGAGAACTTCCACTTATCCATAAAATAGCCTATGACACCAAAAATGGCCATAATCCATACATCTTCAATCCGAAAGCCAATATTGTAGCTGCCTGCTATACTCATTACCAGAACAATCGGCAATAAATACACTTTCTTGGTAGAAAGTAAAAATGGAAAAATTCGCGCTCCAATTGTTACCATAAACAAAAACATGATGACAACCGAGACAAAAAATGCAACAAACAAACCGGTTAAGAACTCAGGCTGGTTTGTAAAAAGCAAAGGCCCCGGCTGCAAACCATGCATCTGCAATCCACCAAGCAAGAGTGCGGTAACCCCGTCCCCGGGGATACCTAGCGCCAATAATGGGATTAGCGCCCCACCGATTACGGCATTATTAGAAGTTTCAGAGGCTACTACTCCTTGTATGTTCCCTTTTCCAAATGTCTCAGGCTTCTTACTTGCCTTCTTTGCTTGGTCGTACGCTACAAAGGTGGCAAGGGAAGAGCCGATTCCCGGAAGAATTCCAATTGCTGTTCCAATAATCCCTGAGCGAAAGAAGTTTCCGATAGACTCTTTTATTTCTCTTAGTGTTGGAAGAACCGAATTTGTTTTGCTTTTAGGAATAATCGGTGAGCTTTGGTCGGTTTCCAACTCCACAAATACTCTGGAGATGACGAATAAACCAATCATTGCCGGGATGGCTGGAACACCATTACTAAGAAAGTCAAGACCTAATGGGTTCCGTTCTGCAGCATTGATAGGATCAAACCCCCATGCTGCTATCGATAATCCGAAAAATGTAACAATCATGCTTTTGAAGAAGTCTCCGGTTAGACCAGCCACTATGACAAAGGCAAAGATCATCACCATCGTGTATTCAAACGGCGTAAAAGAAAGGGCAAACTTCGCTAGCTGTGGAGCGAGCATGATAAGAAAGGCAAGAGAGATTAAGGAACCAAATAAGTTTGAAACGGCACCCATCCCCAGTGCCTTTGGACCGAAGCCCTTTTTGGCTAATGGGTAGCCATCAAACACCGTCGTTACGGAAGATGGTGTCCCTGGCATTCCTATTAATATAGCAGCGACCACGCCTCCTGATATACCGCCAATATAGGCTGCCAGTAAGGTAGCAATTCCAGCGAGGGGCTCCATTCCATAGGTTAATGGAAGCAAGATAACAACCGCAAGAGTGGCAGTCAATCCCGGTATTGCACCGAAAATAACGCCAAGAATGGTTCCTATCATGATATAGATAAATGTGGGACTCAATAAGACTTCTGATAAAATATTTGATAGTTCCATTTACAAGCCTCCCACTTGGGTAGTCAGAATAACAAAGTTTTAGGGAAATACACATTAATCAGCGTAAATAATACATAGAGAGCAACGTTCAGCCCTATGCTAAATATGAGGGATTTAATCCATTTTTTCTTGTCCCAATCAAACATAAGCCATGTGATCAGGAAGACAAATACAAACGAGGTAACATAGTAACCAATGTATGAAAAACCAAGTACAAATAAAAATACCAATACCATCGAAAGGTAAACTTTAGAGGAACTCTTCTTTTCAATCGTTGTCCCTGATTCCGCTTCCAGCTCCGCCATTTTTGCTTCCGCCTCGGAAACTTCAGCAGGCTGTTTACCCTTACGGCTTTTAAGCACTTCTGCAACTATCGAAATAAAGGAAAAGATAATCAATAACCATGCAAGGATGATGACATAGTTTCTCTGGTTGAGCACATCACCACCAAAGCCTCTTGTACTAATTGTGTTTGCCGTTACTACAAACAGAAGACCGCATAATAAGAATACGGCTTGAATGATCAGACTTTTTTTCATATGCATCCTTCCCTATATAGAAATTAGTGTAATAGGCTGTTTGGAGCCTATTACACTATTCTAACAACTTATATGTCTAAAATTCTATTCGTTTAAGTCAATATTCTCGGCTAATGTATCAAAAACGCCTTGAACCTTTTCATTCATGCTTTGGAATTCTTCTGTGTTCAGGAATTCCGTCTGCATTCCAGCATTTTCTGCTATTGTTTTGAATGATTCTGATTCAGACACTTTCTTGATTGTTTCTTCCCAAATATCCAGCACTTCCTGTGGTGTTCCTTTAGGAGCGTAGAATCCGAAACGTACTACAACATCCGTATCCATTCCCAAGTCTGACATTGAGACTGCATCCTGCAGTGATTCATGGAAGTGGCGGTCTAAACTGGAAGTAACCAATGGAATAACGTCTCCTGATTCAACATATTGGATAGAATCCGGCGTAGATGCCATACGTAAATCTACTTGGCCTCCAAGGTGTGCTGTGATCAAGTCCGCACCACTTTGAAATGGAACCAGTTTGAATAGACCTTCTGCGCCAACCGCACTGATAATTGCTTCATATGCTAAATGAGCGGTAGAACCGATATTCGGTACCCCTACGGAAATACTTCCTGGATTGGCTTTAGCTGCTTCCAAATATTCATCGAAAGTTTGATACTCAGAGTCTGCGTTTCCTACAAGTACGTTTGGTGTATAGGAAATCTGCCCAATCAGGTCATAATCTTCATAAGAAATATCAAGCTGACCAACTGCATTCATGGCATTTAATGTAGAGTGATGAAGCAGGATGGTGTGTCCATCCGGATCTGCATTTAGAACTTCTTCCAGGCCGATTCTTGTATTGGCACCAGGTAGATTTAAAACAGTTACATTTTCATCTAGTAGATTTTCTTCCTTAATCACGTCAGCAACTGCTCTTGAAGTTAAATCACTTGTTCCGCCTGGATCATAAGGAATGACAATTCGTATGTCTTTCTCCGGGAAGTTCGTATCTCCATTTGCCTCGTTTGACGAGTCGGAACTACATCCTGCCATGATTGCCATTACGGTAACCAGCATTAATATTACTATTTGTTTGATTTTCATGTTTACATCCCCTTTTTCTTTTTTAGTTAGCGTTCTGTTCAACTCCCTGTTGATTGTTCGCTTTTCACAGGTCGGTGTGGGAGCCTACTAAGCTCCGTTTACATGCGCTCCCATCTACCGCTATTTCTTAGAAAGGAAACTCCCCCACTGCAATCAACTGGATGGAACTGGTTATACATATTGACTCTTCTTTTCTATCTTAACAAGGTAAACGCTCTCAATTTTTGCTAAAAAAACCTATTAGATATATCCAGCGCTTTTATAGTCTTGGACAATTTCCTGTACTTCTTTCTTTGCCTTTTCGGATAAAGGTTTAACTGGCAGCCTTGGATCGCCTACTTGGAGCCCGATACCATTTAATGATTCCTTTAAAACCGATGGCAATGTTCCTTTTGGAAAGGCATTTCGTAACGCTCTTAGCTTCCGTTGTTCCTGTTCGGCTCCTTCAATGTCGCCTGCCTGCCATTTCTCATAAATCGAGACGACCACTTTCGGCATGAAATTTGCAGTTGCTGCAATTGCACCGCCGCCTCCTGCCATCAAGGTTGGCAAGATCAGGGAATCTGTTCCAACTAATACGGTGAAATTGTCACGAGATGCTTCGAGAAGCTGCAAGACATTATCAAAGCTCCCGCTGCTGTCTTTAATAGCCACAATGTTTTCCATATCCGCCAGTTTTATAACCGTAGCAGGACTTAAAGAATTCCCGGTTAACCCCGGTATATTGTAAAGGATGATTGGGAGGTTAACGGCTTCTGCAATCAATTTAAAGTGCTGCTGCAGTTCATCTTGAGACAGTTTCACAAAATATGGTGTTATCACCGATACCGCTGTCACACCAACCTCTTCCATTTGTTTGGTCAACTCAATCGTTTCCTTTGTGCTATTAGCACCGGTACCAGCATAAACAGGGATCTTGCCATTTGCTTCTTCCACCGCGATTTGTGCCACTTTCACTTTTTCCTCTTGGGAGAGGGAAAAGAATTCGCCATTGCTTCCTAAGCAAAAAATACCGTGGCAACCAGCATCTATCATGTTTCCTACCAATTTACGAAGGACTGGTTCATTCACATCTCCTTCGGCAGTAAAAGGTGTGACGAGTGCCGGAATGATTCCGTAAGGTTTAAACATGTTCTTGCCTCCCTTTCGCTTCTTTCGGGGCGAGCTCCACAGCCATTTTGATCGCCTCTATCAATGAACCTTCATCTGCCAAATTTTTTCCGGCGATGTCAAATGCAGTTCCGTGATCCACCGAGGTTCTGATGACTCCGTTTTTCAGTCCGACTGTAATATTGACACCTGCTTCTAGTCCAAGTGCTTTAACTGGCCCATGCCCTTGATCATGATAGCAGGCCACCACTACATCAAAGTCACCACGGATGGTACGGAAGAATAAAGTATCTGCAGGATGAGGGCCACTTATTTCGATTCCCTCTTGCTGAGCCTGTTCAATTCCAGGTACTAATTTTTCCGCTTCTTCCCCGTTTCCGAATAACCCATTTTCCCCTGCATGTGGATTAATTCCACAGACCGCAATTCGCACTTTCTCATAACCTGCTCGTTTTAAGGTTTCATGTGCAAGTTTAATCACTTTATAGGTTCTTTCCGGATTAATCTGGTTGATTGCTTCAATTAAACCTACATGTGTTGTAAGATGAATCACTTTCAGGTTCGGTGCGGACAGCATCATCGAATAGTCTTCCGTACCAGTAAGGTCAGCGAGTATTTCTGTATGACCAGGGTAGAGATGACCACCTTTATGTAAGGCTTCTTTGTTTAAAGGTGCTGTGCATATTGCATCTATTTGTTTCGTCATAGCTAACTCTACGGCTTTTTCTATAAAACAGAAGGACGCATTTCCTGCTTCTGCTGAAATTTTACTATAAGGAAGGTCCTCTGGTAAGAGGTCAAGGTCGATACAGTCAATGACCCCCAGCTCGTAAGCGCCTTCATTTGTATCCGTAATGATTCGAATGTCAACGGAAACCCCTAAGTTATCTGCTTCTCGTTTGATGATTTTTGCATCTCCAATGACGACAGGGCGAGTTTTTTCATAAACTGTTTGTGACTGAAGAGCCTTGACGATGATTTCCGGTCCTACTCCAGCCGCATCTCCCATTGTTATACCAATGATTGGGCGCATGTGATTTTATCTCCCCTCAAAATATTTAATGATTGTACTAATGTATATTCGGTACCGAAACCGCCTGCTTTGGTGATGGTAAGGACTCCTGTTTTATATACCAGTGTACCGATGGGAATTCCCGTCTCCACTTCATCTATTAACTTAAATTCACCGATTCTCAATGAATTGCAAACCTTTTTGGCAGTGTCTCCACCGGTAAGAAATAAGCGGTCCACTGTGTGCTTCTTGATAATTTCCGACGTTATATTCCCTAGCACTTCAGAAATTCTTTCACTTACCATTTTCGGCGAGAGACCGTAGCCTTCTCCAATCTTCTTCGCTAAATTCACTTCCTCTGGACTTCCTGCTGAGTAGAGAACAATATGACGACTCTGGTCCACTGCGCCATCCACTTCACGAAGCACCCTGCTGATTTCTTTCTGTACTACTTCCTTATCACCAAGGACAAGGTGGGACTGGAGAATAATCCCCTTCACGTGTTCGTCTGCTAAAACATGTTCGAGCTGCTTTCTCGAATTTTTATTTACGCTCCCAATTACCATCAGTACAGGGCTGTCATTTTTGGGCATTATCTTCTTGGCTTCGGTGTTGAAATCACGCCCCTCCAGCAGATAGTTCGCAAGACCGGCCGATCCGCACCATACAACCTGGTATTTAGAGGTCTTCACGTAATGAACGATTTTTTGGAGTTCTTCTTCTGTTGTAGTATCAAATACTAGATAAGCAGTATTCTGACTGTGAAACGCTTTCATTTTTTCAAGAACAAAGCCAGCTCCCTGTTTTAAATCATGGCTAGTAATCAATCCAACCTTATGCCTTGTCCCTTTTCTCAACATTTCTACAAAGTTAGAGTTTTCTACCGGGGTGGTCGGATCGTTTGCAAATTCTGTTTCATGCACTGGCCTGCCATGGATGGACACGATCCCATTTTCTACTATTCTATTATTCTTAGGGTATCCTGGAGCGACAATAACGAAATCCGGCGAGAGGCTATTGTAAACCGCTTCGAGTTCAGCGGCGATGTTCCCCCTCATGGTGGAGTCGATTTTCTTATAGATGATGTTTGAGTTCAGGGTTTTTAGAAACGAACAAGTCTCTTTCACCCGCCGATACGCTTCTTCTTCGGGAATTGCCCTACTGTCGGTGTCGATGACTAGGACTTCTAAATCAGTGGCAAGCGCCTCATTTTTCGACATTAATACTGATGTATTCAATCCGTTCCTGGCAAATTGTACTCCGGTATCTGTAGCCCCCGTTAAGTCATCTGCAATAATTCCAACTTTCAACCTCTCACCTCCTGGTGACTTACTAGTATGTTGTAAACTTTCTCAGGCAGTATTTGTTAGTGTTAGTGTTTAAAAACGCAACAGTAATGTCGTGATTTATTTTTTAGCATTTCTTAATACTAAGATAATCTTTTAATGTTTAAAAATCAACACATTTTTGTAAATTTATTTTCAAATACTAAAATTAATTATTTTGTGTTGCAATTTAAAACACTTTTTTATGCTTTTTCAACAAAAAAAACCGACAGCTACTGCCGTCAGTTTTTATTCTTGTTTTAGTTTTCTCCAAAGAGTGGATCGATTGATACCCAATCTTTTGGCTGCTCTTGATTGATTCATATTTTCCTGTTCCATTACAAGTTGAATAACTTCGGCTTCTATGTTCTCCAGCGGCTGATCCAAATTAATAAAAGTTCTGGTCGAGTCCGAAATACTTGGATTAGTTCGCGATTCTCCCTGCAATTCTATTAATACATCTTCGGAAATGTATTCATCATCGGAATGCTTTACAAAACCCTCTATAAGTCGCTTGAGCTCCATCAGGTTTTCCTTCCACGGATGGGCTTGCATTGCTTCCAATACGTTTGGACGGACACCAACAACTTGCTTCCCGTACACTTCATTATATTGAACAATAAAGGTTTGAATCATTTCATTTAACTCGTCCATTCTTTCTCTCAATGGAGGAAAGTAGATAGGTTTAGATGTAATCGCTTCAAAAAGACGGGGCTCAAGTTTCCGTTCATTGTTCAGAAATACGTTCCTGCTCCCAATGAAGGAAAAAACTAATTGAGCTCTCATCGCATCTAGACGTTGGAAGAGTTTTTGCTGCTGCGGCAGGCTTGTATTCTCTAATCCTCTTATGTGGATAAGGGAATGTTCGCCTTCTTGTTCAAGCATCTTCAATATTTGGTTAAAGCTCTTCGTATTGCTTCTATTAATTTCAATTTCAATCAACGATCCATCATGATGTTTCAATGATCTATATAATGTGTTTACAAGCAGCCTTTTGCCTGAGCCCTTTTCCCCTACAACAATGATGGGCAAGGAGGATTTCATTTGTTGCTTTGCTATCTCCAGTGCTTTATCAAATAGGTTTCCTGACATTACAAGCTGTGGATAGGCGACATTTTTATGCGGGAAAATAATTTGAATATCTTCCTGCTGACTCACTTTATTCGACCGGGAGATTTCGAAGAAGAATAAGCTTTCTTGATCAATTTGATCCATACTCTCGGATGTAATGTTATAAAGCGCTTCAATATCATCTCTAGTCAGCTGATATTGAAACGAGATTTCATTTTTCGTATTTTCGATTATTTTCCTAAAATATGGATGAGTTTCGAATATGGATACATTTGTTTCTTGTTTGATGTGCAGAATATCGGCTATCGCAGCATTCGCAAATCGGACTATACCATTTTCTGAAACGATAACAATGCCAGAATCCAGTTTATTTATAACTTGTTGATAAAAAGTGGTTTTAGCAATTTGCTGGGCGAGAACTTTATACATTTGCCTTGCTTTATAAAAGGCCTCCAGAATGGACTCTTTTCCGGAGGTAATTAATACTCCTTGAAGATCCATTTCATTCGCTAGACGGACCGTAATGGTATCACCGACAATAATTTTCGCACCATTCTTTTTGGCCCTTTTCAGCGCAGGTTCTACCTCTTCTTTACGGTTTACGACGGTATAGGTCATATCAATTTCAATCAATTTCGAGATCGATTCAAATCCCTGAACAACATTTTTAAATCCGATTATCTCAATTTTTTGATTATAGCCCTTTAATAAAGTCAATATGCGTAGGATATCATATCCCGATACTTCTATTTCCACTACGGGAATCTTTGTACTGTTCTTTAATAGGTCCGCTGTTCCTCCACGGCTAATAATAAAGTCGAATGGATCATCCTGATAGACCTTCAACAAGTTCAAACTTTCCACCAAATCTGCTACATGTACGATAATCTCAAAATCCAATAATTCCACTTCGAGGTTCCTTATTAATTCTGTTAAACCCTGGTATGGGGCAATAACTAATGCTCGCTTTTTTATCATAAACACAACACCCTTTGTTGCAATATTATACACTTATCGTATTATAGCAAAAATAATTAAGCTATGTTGTATTTTGCATTTTTTAGTTTTTCTTTACAACCAGTCCTTAGGGAATCTTTGAATGATGGAAAATGGGGGAGGGAACTGAGAAATAAGTCAAGGGAAAGGCAAGGAGAAGTCAACTCCATTGCCTGTTTAAAAAACTTCCATTTGTTTGTCCAATCAGACGTTAAGTTATAGCTTTATGGTGAGAAAGGAGTTTAAGTGATTGCGATAAATGGTGCGCGGAGAGAGGAGCTTTATACAATTAAATCTCCTAGCATTTGTAAGACTATAGCATTTTACGATAAGAGAAAACCGCTCCACTCTGACTTACCAGTCCCCGTACACCACTTTAAAATATTCCATTCTCATTAGGGGATTCCTCTGGAACCGCTTGCCACACATCCCACAATTCTATGATGTGGTCTCCTTGGAAGCGGAAAATATGGACGACAGCTCCGCCGAGGTCGTCCGGATTTTGCTTGATATGGGAGTGAACGGTAACGGTTTCTTTTTCTGCGATAGCATGCTTCACATCTAGAGTCTTGTTAGGATTTTCAGCTGCGTCTTCTTCCATCGCAGACATGAGGGAGTCTGCATCTCCAGGAAAATAAGGATTGTGGTGGCGGAATTCAGAACTGACGTGTTTTTCAAATGCTTCGCGGACTTTACCGGATGCTACAAGTTGAAGAAATGATACTGCTTTCTCTTTGAGTTCTTCTGCACGCATTCTAATCATCCTTTCTTTATATGGTTGAGTAGCAGTGTTGTTTTTTAGATATTATTCATGTTGCTACATCTATCATTATAACCTTAAAAATTTTCTCGCTCTAAATTAAAAAAGGAACACGGAATCTCTCCCATGTTCCTCAATTCATTAAATATTACTCTTTAGTAACCAAATATGCTTTATACTCAGTAACACCAGCTTGCTCTACATAAATTCCTAGCACCCAATCCCCATCAGGAAGCTCAATACCACCTTGCACTGTACCATCCCACAGGAATTCATGGTACGGAGCAGAAGCATTTTCAAATGTTCCCAATGTATCGACAAACCCACCAATTGTACCATCTGCATTAAATACATATAAATCATATGCTAATACCTCAGCACCACCAGGTAAATAAGATCCCACATAGTATGACCCTTCTTCTACCTTCTCCATAAATGCACCTGTCACTCGTGGATAATCCGGCTCACCAACAAACAGGATTGTTGGAACGTCGATGATTTGTTCACCATCGCTTACATGTATTGTGCCTTCATAATAACCTGGAGCTAATTTGGAAGTGTCAATTTGAACTTTGAAGTTCACTTGTTGAGACTTTCCTGGTTGTATCTTTAAATTATTACTTAACATTACTTTAATTCCATCTGGGTTACCTGCAAATTCTACTTCAAAGCTATAATTCTTCCTTTTGTCTGAAAGATTTTTAATTTTAAAGCTTTGCTTTTCTACTTGTTTACCACTTTCCTTCACGAATTTACCAAAGGAATGGCTACCCGGAGCTACTAGAGTTTTCGTATTTAACGCTTCCACAACACGGATGCTTCCAGCACCTTGGGAGTTGTGTTTATAAGCTTCTCCTGTAGCAGGATCAATCACATCTACGGCCGTATTCATTAATGCAGATTTTACATCCTCTGGTCCCCAATTAGCATGTTTTTCAAGTAGTAATGCTGCAGCACCAGCAACATGGGGTGAAGACATACTAGTTCCTTGTAATGCTGCATAACTGTTACCAGGGAATGTACTTACGATATTTACTCCAGGTGCAGAAACATCTGGCTTGATCATCCAAGTATGTGTTACCGGTCCACGAGAAGAGAAACCAGCCATCGTTTCTCCAACAGCTTGTCCAAATTTACTATTAAAAGTAACTTTGTTATTTCCTGCTTCCAATTCTGCTAGAAGTTTTTGTCCATCTGCAAGTTCCGTTTTAATTGTTGGTATCGCCATTCCCGGAACATCTGCATGCTCACCAGCAACGTTGTTGAAAATAATTGCACCAACGGCACCTGCGTTCTTAGCATTTATTGCTTTATCAACGAATGCAAACTCGCCTCGGCTGATTAATGCGATTTTCCCTTCAAGATCCTTACCCTCAAAATCAGCAACGGCTCCAAGCCCTACATATACAAACTCATATTCTTCGTCATTTAAAGCTAGTAACTCCTCGTCGGAAGGGAATCCCATCACTTTTGCAGTCGGATAACTCACACCTTCCGAAGTAGATAAAGAAGTATTGTAAACATTATATGGAAGTTGGGTAGCTCCTACTGAAATAGCTTCACGAGATGTACCCGGTGACCCCACTGTCCAGTTGTTAGGACCAGCGTTACCATTGGAAGTAACGGCAACTACTCCTTCAGCCATCGCCCAGTCTAAAGCAATCGAAGTTGCCCAGTCTGGATTATTTAGTGAATTTCCTAGTGATAAGTTCATAACGTCCGCGCCATCTTGCACAGCCAGCTCAATACCCGCAACAACATCTTCGGTTGTTCCGCCGTTTGGACCCAGTACTCGGTAGCCTAACAATGTAGCATCAGGCGCCACACCTTTGATTGTTCCATTGGCTGCAACTGTACCAGCTACGTGAGTACCGTGGTACTGACCAGCTCCTTCTTGTGGATCATTGTCGTTACCTACAAAGTCCCACCCTTTATAATCTCCGAAGGCATGAACTAAATCGGGATGAGTATAATCAACACCCGTGTCGATGATGGCTACTGTAACACCTTCACCAGTAAATCCAGCATCCCACGCCTCATTGGCACCGATGAATGGAGCACTCTCCATCATAGCTGGGCTGAATTCCTCTGCAGAAATTTCTTCAGCGGAGATCACTTCAGCCGTATAATGTACGTTCGGATAGACAGCTTTCACACCTGGAATTGTTAATAGATTCATAATTTCATTGGCAGGTAATTCTACAGAGAATCCAGAAAACACATAGTCATATTCTCTGTTCACATCTGCACTATTCACTGCTTTTTCTAAAGCGTTAATAACTTTATTTCTTTCAGACTTTAAGTTAGCCTTTGATTGCTTTTTACCTTTTTGTTTTGCCTCTACAATAGATTCAGCATTTAATTCGACAATAACAGATGTCGGTCTGTTTGAAGATAGTTCTATATCTCCATGCAGCTGAGCTATAGGTAATTCAGTTACCTCTGTTTGTGAATTACCCCCATTTGCATTTGCACCAATATTAAACGTTGAAATCATAAGTACAAATGCCATAAAAATAAATAATACTTTTGAAAAATTCTTCCTCATCCTTTAGTTTCATCCTCTCTCTTAAATGATTGTTAAGAATTAATTCATACACGAACTCTTATTGTAAAAGAGGACGTATTTTCAATAAATTCTTACACTAGTAGATATTATATATTTAAGTTCAATTATCCTTGAGTAAATAGTCTTAAAATTTCGACAATTAAAAAGGCAACTTTAGACTTATACTTTGTAGAGAAACTATGATATATATTCTTAATTTGGGTTCGACATTTAAAGAGTGACAAAGAGACAGTTGGCGGCTTATTGTAAAACAATTTAACTTCCAAAATCCAGACATACTTTCCTAAAAATTTGTCTCCTCCGTTCACAAGCACTCTACTTATTCATAAGACTAATCAAATCAACTAGTCTTTAGATTTTCATAAACAACCAGATTTATAATTATAACTAACACAGGCAAGTGCCTATACTCTCGACCTATTCTACTTTCATTCTCCAAGTTTACATTCCTACCCTCTATACTAAACGGAAAGCAGAAGAAAACTATTAAAAGGGGCCAGACCCTCGCAGGAATCTCCCCACAAATGTCGAAGAGCCCTCACTCATCTGAAGGAGCGCGGGCTTTTTAGTACCATTTTATCTGTTTTATTTACCGCCTGTAGATGAGATTCCTTTGATGAAGTAGCGGTTAAAGAATCCGTAGATAAACAGGACTGGCAGGGTGAACACCATGGATGCTGCCATGATATAGTTCCAGTAACTGATGTATTGCCCTTTAAAAGTGTTTAACCCAAGTGGCAGGGTAAACATGGAAGGGTCGGAAGGGATGTTTATTGGGCGCACTTACCCCCTATCCACTCACAGCCGACAAAAATCCTAACAAAAAAACTACGGTAAAAGGACCAAACAATAAAGGCCGCTCTCCCCTTATCAAAAAAGATCCGCTAACCAGAACAAGGGCGAGGTTATTAATTATAGTTAGATAATCATTATCCACTAGCAGACCGAGAATTACTCCAATAATAATCACAGCAAAACAAATCCTCTTTAATAAAAACGTGAACCCCCTAAGGCCACTCTCCTTCACTGTCCATTCCCCTAGATAGCTTCGGTTGTCTATTTTTGCCCCCTCTTCTAACAAATTTTTATTATCAAATTTAACGTATGCTGGTTGCAAATAGGGTGCAGCACCTTTTAGTGATTGGTACCCCCAATAAAAAGGACTTTTCTCTATTTTAAAGAACGATGCTGGCTTCGTATGGGAAGCTTCTTCCTTCTCATCAAAACCAGTATACTCTGGTTTCAATGGAATTTCTGCGTCAAAGGAAAAAACAATCCGCTGACCTTCTGTTGAGCCAAAATATTTTCGCCACGGTAATGTCTTCACATCACTAAATAGAAACTGCCACTTTTTCTTTTTTTGTATGTAAGCCATGCTACAGTCAACAGGAATCCAACCTGTTTCTTCAATATATACTTCGTTCCAGACATGTGCCTGCATCTTTCCTACTGCCCAGGTTCCTACGATGGTTCGACAAGGAATCTGAAGCGCCCGACATAAGGCGGCATAGAGGAAGGAGTACTCCCCACAATCCCCTTTTTTCTCGATTAAAAATGCGGATGAACCACGTGATTTAGGAGGATAGACGTATTGAAACTGTTCAACAAGATATTCAAAAAGGCGCTTCGCTTTTTCAGACTCTGTTTCGCTTCCTGTTGTTATTTCCTGTGCGAGTTTTCTTATTTCATCATTCACAGGAGACAAAACGGACGACATTAGATAAAAAGAGCGAGCATCATAGGACAATGGACTTTTATCAGACGAGTACCTTTGACTAGTGTAAGAGAGCTGCACACTCTCCCCTGCTTCCAATTCAAAATAGGCCAGCTCCTGATCGATAATTGTTGACCGCTGGGACGGTGACCTAGTAGCGTGGAAGTTCGTCACCTTCTCCCTGTCTGGCCAGGCTAACCATAATCTGGTGAGACCACGTTCCCTGTTCATATATTCATAGTTAACTTGCACTTTGTTATTCATGGTAACCCCCTTCATTGCTAAAAGGTTTAGTTTTATCAATATAAAAATGATTTCTCCATTATATTTTAAAGGAGTTTCATGGTTATTAAAAGGTCTTCCCTCCTGACTATTGCTCCTTAATGGGTCAAGGGGACTGGTTCCTTGACCCACCCTTTATACTTTAGGCCTTTGCTTCGAATCGAGTACTAAAGGAAGGCTCATTGATTAGGATTGTCCCTGGTGTTGTGGAGGTAATGAAGACTTCGACGAGGTCTCCAGCTTCAAGTTGAAGGATAGTGGATACGTTGATTGCGTTGACGTATACGAATTGTTGGTTAATTTCGCCCCAATAATCATTGTCAGCCGCAACACTAAAACCGTTAACACGTATTTCTACACGCACACGGTAATCTTCGGTTGTACTATCAGGAAGGAAAGAAACGGTTCCTGCTACATAGTAGACTCCGTCCTCACGTGGTACAAAAGTGGAGTTGTTGGAATTATAGACGTTACCAATATCAAATTGCTCATTTTGGAACAGAACTTTTTCAAACACATCGATTTCATCTATCCGCTGTTGAAGATTATTCACAGCTCTGAAAGCGATAGTTTCATCATGATCTCCATTATCTGAGCAATTTACATTAATGTTGATTTTTGGATCGCATTTTTTATGGTGGTGGTTTGTGTAGGATTCCTGATTTTTATAATGATAATATTTCATATGACTCACCTCCTTTTCCCTCTGGATATCTATCTAATGAAGAAAAAGGAATCTACCTTTCTCTTCTAATACATTCTATGAAAATAGTAGAATAATGGTTGGACGGAGGACAGGGGGAGAGAGTGGAATTTGCGAGGATGGATTGCATAACCATCAACGAACGGCGTAAGGATAAGCTCCTTTTCTCTACTATAAAACTTGCGAAGACATCTACTGGTTTTGTTGGTTCTACGTCTCATCTATTTCCCATAAAAAAACTGCCGCACAGGCGACAGCATACTTATTTAGACTTTTACAGGAGAACACTTTTTCATAGACTCATAACAAGCTTGAATAGTTTGGATATTCAAGATTGTCTCTTCCGCTGAATAGACTGGCATTTCCCCTTCCAATATACATTGACTAAAGTGAGCAGCTTGGATTTCATACTGATTTCCTTTAAAGGTTTCTTTTCTTTCTTCGCCTTTTTCATTGGTGATGTTGATGCTGACTTCTCCCTTTGGAAAGCGGTCTGACCGGTACGCAACCGGCACTTGGATAGTGCCCTTAGTTCCGGAAATTTCATAGAGATCCCTCATAGGCTGTTCAAAACTGCATTCGAAGCTAGCGGTAACTCCTTTTTCAAAGCTGAGTATTCCCACAGCTTTGGTGTCTACACCGAAGGCTTCATGAATATTCCCTTTTACATATACCTCTGAAGCCTCTTGGCCGAGAATAAAACGGGAGGAATGGATACAATAACAGCCAACATCCCATATACTTCCTCCGCCAAGCTCCCTATTGAGCCGGATATTCTGTTTATGTTTTTCAAAATCTAATTGAAAGGTAAAGATAGCGTGCATATGACGAACTTCCCCGATTGCCCCTTCCGCTATCAGTTCTTTTACACGCTGATGCTGAGGATGGAACTGATACATGAATGCTTCCATAAACAGCACATCGTTGGCAAGGCACTCATCCGCCATTTCTCGAACATCTTCCGAATTCAGTGCAGCAGGTTTTTCGCAAAGTACATGCTTCCCCTTTCTGGCTGCCTTCATTACCCACTCTTTATGAAGTGTATTTGGAAGCGGGATATAGACAGCTTGAATCTCCGGATCATCCAACAGCTCTTCATAACTTTCGTAGGCTATTGGAATATGAAGCTCTTTTGCCACCTCTGACGCTTTTCCGCTTGTGCTTGCAATTGCAGCAACCTCTGCATTTTCGCAATTCTGGAGTGCAGGAATTAGCGCTTTTTTCGCGATATTGGCCGTACTCATGATACCCCACTTGACTTTCATATGGATCATCTCCTTTTTTGAAAAATATAATTGTGAAGGATGGGTATGGTAAACCCGACTTATAGCCTCTAACAATATTTGAAGTACTCTCTTTGAATGATAGCTCTATTTTAATTATACCTTTCTACTAATAATTGCTCCAATCATGTCTATGCTGTAGTTTGATCTGCTCACAAGATTGGGAAAGGAGGGTGCGTTGGTTCTGTACATTCCACAAAAAAGGAAGAGAAGTTTTTTAACTCAATGCGAAAACAGCCATAAATTATTCTACTAAAAAAACATGTAGATTTCCCCATCCCTCAGGGTTATCTACATGTCTTGTTGATTCCGAAAAAGCTGAACCTCACCTATAAGATTATGAGACTAGAACATGAATTTCGCTTGATAAAAGAAGCTAGAGTGGGACACTGTACTGTCCCCACGTCCCTCAACCCCAGATTTCTTTAGAAATATCGACAATGTATTTCAGTTTTGCCCATTGCTCTTCCTCGGTCAAGATATTTCCATGATGAGTGGACGCAAAGCCGCATTGCGGGCTGATACATAATTGTTCTAATGGCACAAATTGCGCAGCTTCTTCCACACGTGCTTTAATGTTTTCCTTATCTTCTAAACTTCCATGCTTGGAAGTGAATACTCCAAGAACAACCTGGGGACCACCACTTGGAATGTGCTCAAGTGGCTGGAAATCTCCTGAGCGATCATCGTCATATTCCAGGAAGAACCCGTTCACTTTTTCTTTTGCAAACAATGTTGGGGCAATTTTTGCGTAGCTGCCTTCAAATGCCCATTTTGACCGGTAGTTACCCCGACAGAGGTGAGTGGTTATAATCAGATCTTCCGGTTTGTCTTCTAGTACACTGTTCACCACATGCAGCGCCAAGTCAATCAACTCTTGACGCGAATAACCGCTGTCATTGAATGGAATCTCCGGTGCATTAAGGCCGGCAATATAAACATCATCTAATTGCAGATAACGACAACCCTTGTCATAAAAGGCTTGAATGGCATCGCGGTACGTTTGGATCACATCATTCGCATATTCTTCAACGTCCGGATAAATATCAAGGTTCCGAATTCCGGCATTGAACAATTGATTTGGACTTGGAATTGTTAGTTTTGCAATTGCACGGTCCCCGACTATTTCTTTGAATTCAACAAAATCCTTCACATGCGGATGGTCGTGGTTAAAGGAGATCTTTCCTGTCACACACACATCGTACCTTTCTGTTTCCTCGCCTTTAAATTGAAAGCCATGATCTGGTACATAACCCTCTATTCCAATTAAATGTTCCAGAAAATCGGTATGCCAGAATCTGCGGCGGAATTCTCCGTCTGTTACAGCTTTTAGTCCAACTTCAATCTGCTTTTCAACAATTCTTTTTATCTCTTCTGTTTCAATATCGTGAAGTTCGCTTGAAGAAAGAGTTCCTTCTTGAAACTCCTTTCTTGCACGATGGATTGTTTCCGGGCGCAGTAAACTCCCCACATGATCTGCTCTAAATGGCGCTCTGATTAATGTCTTTGTCATATAAATCCCATCCTTTGTCTTTTAAAATTTTTCCTATATAACAACTCATCCAGCATCCCTAAAGTTATAAGGTGAACTAATTTATTGTGTTTAGATTATGTAACATAAAAACCCCCTCTTCTAAAAATAAGAAGAGGGGGTAATAAACGAATTTAAAAGACCTTCTCCTCTTATCTGCTAGCATTACGCTACTGGAATTGGCACAGTACTTTTAAAAAGTCCGCTGCCGAGGTATCAAAGGGCCAGTCCCTCCACCTCTCTGGATAAGAAAAAATTGGATGCTATTAAGTTATTAGGTACACTATAAAGGGCAAATGATTAGTTGTCAACTATAATTTTAAATTTTCAATTAATTAATGGGTCAGAGGAACTGGTTCCTTGACCCAATTCACCCTTCCAAACAACTAGGGGGCGAGAGGAAAGGCTTACCAGCCCTTCCTCTCGCCCTCTCTCTCTTACGATATTTTCTGCGTATGCCTGCATACCGGATAGTGACTGCACCCATAGAACGATCCGTACTTCCCTTTCTTGATAGAAAGTTGTCCATCATATTTGGGGCACGGGTTGGTAGTGACACGATTGACTGTCTTATGCTGCGCCACTGCCCTTGCCGCTACTTTTTCTTTCTGTTTGTTTCTAATGACTTCTACATGCTTTTTTTGTACGATCTTTTTTTGTCTTCTGTCTTGGATTATCAGTTTTTCCAGTACTCTATTTATTTTATGTAGTTCCGCCTCACTTAGTTGTCGTGTTTTTGACTCTTTTATTACTGTAGTGAGCTTCGGAATCTGGATCACCCTAGCGGAGTTAAAGTTATCTTCAAACTTAAGTGTGGATCTGCTGGAAAATGCAATGATCGAATGAAATTTCTGGTTTCCAAGATAAGTCTTCAATGCCTCGATATGACCGTAATTTTGCCAAATCGGATTTAAAAATTTCTCTTTTCGTTTATAGATTACTTGAGTCCAATTTCTCTGATTCTCCTCGCCGAAAATCCAGCCTTCATAATGCTTTGTTTCGATTACAAATATGCCCGTTGGGGAGGTCACGACATGATCGACTTGTGACGTGCCGCCTTTTTCATTGGGAATATATAAATCATGAAACACTCTATACATTGGTCCAAGTTTTTCTAATTCCTTGTTCACATAACTTTCCCCAACTGCCCCTTTAATTTTGGCGTAGTTTGCTTTTAAGTAGATAGCAACTGCCAATAATACTAAAGGCATTACGAATGGAGCGATAAGAAATAATATCAGTGATAATACAATAACACTTATAGCTAAAATTGTGACTTTCTTAAGGTTGGACAATAGGGCACCTCATTTTTCCTTAGAATATAGAATGATACTAGTTAGGAAGGTTTCAAACGGGTCAAGGAACCAGTCCCCTTGACCCCTTTTACAAACCGAGATACAGGTAATAGTCTTGTGAATGGTAGCTTTTGAACCCACAAGATTCATAAAGTTTCAGTGCATGGGCATTTTTTGCTTCTACTTCCAGAAAAACGGGCAGGCCTTTTTCATTTTCCTTTTTTACAGCTTTGGATAAGGCTTTTCTGCCGATTCCTTTGCCTTGGAGCTCGGGAAAAACTGCGAATCCATATATCCATGCTTCTCCGTTTGTTTCGGATACCCGGATTTTCCCGGCAGTTTTTCCTTCTGCTTCAATGATGTACATGTCCTCGCTATTGAGTTCCCGCATCCTCTTATTAAACTCCCGCGCTTCTTGTTCACTAAATCCAAAACAGGCAACTTCAAGTTGAATTTCCGCTTCCAAATCATCCTGCGAAATTGATCGTCTTATAGTCACAGCAGGATCGTCATACAAGTTCGTTTGGTGCCATCTCATTTGGTATTCCGATAGGGAGAAGGTACAGGGAATGTTTTTTAGAAACTTCTTGGCTGTTTGAGATGCGTTCGGAGCATTTAACAAGATTGTCTTAATATTTTGTTGCTTCGTCTCCTCCACAGCCATTATAAACAACTTGGAAAAGATCCCTTGTCTACGATAATCCGGGTGAACCATTCCGGTCATCTCTATTTTATTCCCGAATCCGTAACTGCCGAGAAAACCGACAAGTTCCTCTTTTTCATAATGGAAAAAGTCTTCCTTACTATTTTCATCTCGGTTCTCGAGCATATCCATGTTGAGCTTTAACTCGAACCCTCCCTCTTTTTCACAAGTTTCTTTGAGTTGTTTGATTTGGATTAATTTTTCTTTACTTAGCATGGTTGCACCTCTGTATTTTCTTTGTATTTTCAGCTTCTCCGCAATTACATTAGTTTGTATGGAACAATAATTTTGATCCACCGACAAGAATCCCCTTGTGAAGAGAAATCGTAATTCTTAGGAAACAGTAGAACTGTACCTTTTTATATTTTACAATATTTAACTTACAAAAACTTTAAGCTATTCTCATTTCATGTAGAAATATTTTCACTTATACCTTCAGCTCGATGCCCTTGCAAAAGAATCCAAGCAATCACTTTAAAGCGAAGAAGGGTCAAGGGACCAGTCCCCTTGACCCAAGTTTTCAGATATTTTAAAATGACATGACGCATTAATTTAGCGATGAGGAGGTTGTGTGAGTTATGAAATTACCTATATATCAAATTGATGCTTTTACTAATGAGCTATTTAAGGGGAATCCAGCAGCGGTTTGTCCGTTGGAGGAATGGATTCCGGTGGATTTGATGCAGAAGATTGCTGCTGAAAATAATCTGCCTGAAACGGCTTTTTTTGTAAAAGCAGGCGATGAGTATGAACTAAAATGGTTCACTCCGGTAGAGGAAATGGACCTGTGCGGACACGCCACATTGGCAGCCGCTTATGTTATAAGCAATTATACTGATGAGACTTCTAATACGTTAAGGTTTCAAACGGCAAGTGGCCCGTTGGAAGTTTCGAAGGATGGAAGTCTGTACACGCTTCTTTTTCCATCTAGAAGGGGGATAAGATGTGAGGCACCAGAAGAGCTGATTAAGGGGCTTGGCAAGCAGCCTATGGAGGTCTATAAAGCAAGAGATTATATGGCAATCTTTGAAACAGAACAGGATATTCTGGACCTTGATTTAAATATGGATATGCTGAAAAAGCTGGACGGATTTGGAATCATCGCGACTGCCAAAGGAAAGAAAGCGGATTTTGTATCAAGATTCTTTGCTCCAAAGGCAGGGATTGAGGAAGACCCGGTAACTGGTTCTGCTCATTGTACCTTGGTTCCATATTGGAAAAGCGTTTTAAATAAAAATGATATGGTAGCACTGCAATTATCAGCTAGAGGCGGAAAGCTTCACTGTACGGATTTGGGCGATATGGTAAAAATGTCCGGTGAAGCAGTGACCTATCTGGAAGGGCAGATTAACGTCGAGCTTTGAGTTAGAACAGGACAGCTACTATAAAGGGCCTATATTATAAGTAATGGAATAATTTTTCCCTATAAACAAATGATAATAGCAAAATAACTCTCACAAAGGAAAAAACCATGATTGGACTTATTTTAGCAATCATCTTGTTTAATATAATTGCATTTAAAATGGAGAAGAATTTGAACAGAAACCAGATGCTGCATATTTGGCTTTTTACGATTGCGTTTCAGCAGACACACGATATTGTAGTGGAATTTAAATATGGTGCCTACTGGTATTTAACCCAAGACGTAGATTGGGTGGGATTACTTGCGCATACAGTTTTAATTCCGCCGGTAAATGTAATTTTCCTGAATTACTTTCCATTTAAAAAAGGATTCTTTAAACAGAGTTTATATATTGGATCATGGACCTTGGGAATCTTGTTATATGAATTGCTGGCACTTTTGCCTGAACCCTGGGGCTATTTTAATTATGGATGGTGGAAACTGCAGTACTCCGCAATAGTGGATCCTATTTTACTTTTAATTCTGGTTGGGTTTTTTAAATGTATTAGAAAGTTGGAACGATACAATAAATAACACATTCCTAAAGGGGTGTGTTTTTTTTATTGAAGTACCATCGATTGTAAGATATGTAAAACTCACTTAACTTTAGCACTCGTTAATAGCTCTGCAAAACGTTTTTTTACCCGAAACTTTATTTTATAGATTTTTTCGGGGATTTTTCATGTTAATATAAAGTGAATATTTTGAGTTAATAGAATTATTTTTGTATTTCGTTCAGTAAATAACGCTAAAATCTTTAAAAACTAGAGGTGAAGTTTGTGAATATCGGTTTAGGAATCATGCTCATATTTGTTGCCATTCTGTGCATAGGCTTGAGTATCCCTTTGTACTTAGAGAAGGTTAAGATGAATTACTTGTACGGCGTCAGGTTTCCGAAGTCTTATCAGTCAGAAGAGGCGTGGTACAAGATTAATAAGTACGGTGGCCTGATGTTAATGATCTGGTCCATTCCGGAATTGCTTTTCGGGATTGTGCTACTCTTTCTTCCGCCCATGGAGGAGCCCGTGTCTATTATGATTGCTTTTTCTCCGATACTTTTCTTGATTCCGCCTGTGATACTAAGCTACATGTATTCAGAGAGGGTTACTGAATAAAAAAGATAGGAACTTTTTTAATGCATCACATATATTTATACTAGTTTGAAAAACCATTAAAAAAAGTGGTGTTCATATGAGGGAACTTTTTCTGGGTATCCTTGCCTCGATGTTTTTTGCTGTTACGTTTATTCTAAACCGCTCCATGGAACTTGCAGGGGGCAGCTGGCTTTGGGGTTCTTCCTTAAGGTTCTTTTTTATGGTGCCTTTTTTGATTCTTATTGTGGTGGCCAGAAAGAATCTTAAGCCTCTGCTTAATGAAATGCGCCAATATCCTTTCCAGTGGCTTGGCTGGAGTTTTGTTGGTTTCGTATTGTTTTATGCACCTCTAACCTTTGCTGCTGCATATGGACCAGGCTGGCTCGTTGCTGGAACCTGGCAATTGACGATTGTGGCTGGCGTTTTGCTTGGACCTTTTTTCTTTGTCATCATAAGGGAAAAACAAGGTACGGTAAAAGTTAGGCAAAAGATACCCTTGAAGGCTCTGTTTATTTCATTGTTGATTCTAGCTGGGGTCATTTTAATACAATGGCAACAAGCGTCCGGCAGTTTTTCTCTTGAGATGGCGGTTGCCTGCATTCTTCCGGTTTTACTTGCTGCCTTCGCCTATCCGCTTGGGAACCGGAAAATGATGGAGGTATGTGGAGGAAGGCTCGACACTTTTCAAAGAGTGCTGGGAATGACATTGGCGACCATTCCATTCTGGATAATCATAGCAGCACTCGGTGTGGTCAAAGTAGGTTTACCTGATACAGGTCAAATATTTCAATCCTTCATAGTAGCCATATGCTCGGGTGTGATTGCCACCACATTATTTTTTATCGCCACAGATAAAGTCAATGGAGATCAGGCAAAACTAGCAGCCGTTGAAGCAACCCAGTCTACACAAGTCTTGTTCGTCTTCGCAGGAGAAGTGCTGCTACTTTCCGCCCCCTTCCCGAACGGAATAGCGATGGCGGGGCTCTTGATGATTGTGATGGGAATGTTCATCCACAGTGTATACACAAGGAACGGGTCGGGGAACCTGCCTCCAAAACTAAGGTAACGTGGTTCGGGGCGACTGGTCGAGGCCACTGATAAAGTACATAATTCTAGGTTTGTGTTAAACACCGCTGTTACTTTCCGCAAATGGCTTCGCTTTCCGCGGGGCGACTTTGAGCCTCCTCGGGCTATGCCCTGCGGGGTCTCTAGCTTGTCGCTACTCTCCCGCTGGAGTCTACGCCATTTGCTCCACTCCACAGCTAGAAGCCACACAAAACTATCTGTTTTCAGTTTTTCAGTGGCCTTGGACAGGTCCTTAGACCCTCTCTTGCGTTTTTTTCCAAACATGCTGGTCCTACTTTTTTTTGCGGTAACCCTATGATCACCCGACTTCCCCATCACTTCAGATCATTTACTCAAATTTTCCAACCTCCCTCCAAGCTAGGGAGAATGGATAGATAAACAAAAGAAATGCAGGAGCGGTCAACAAATTGGCCTGCTCCTGCATTTCTTTTGTACCCTTGTGAGGAAAATACTCATTTTACACCATGTCCTGCGCTTCAATCACCAGAGGTAAGCCTTAATCCTTTTGTCATTTAAAGGATAAACGGATCGAGGTACCAGTCTCCATTACCCTAAAATAGCTTTTCCACTTCGTTCGCGGGCAAGGGACGGCTAATATAGTAGCCTTGGGCGTAGTGGCATTTTTCTTTATTGAGGAATTCGAGTTCTTCTTTGCATTCAATCCCTTCGGCGATGACTTTTAGTTTGAGCTGTTGGGCTATCGCTAGGATACTTTTGACGATTCCTTTGTTTTCATCGCTTTGATGGATGTTTCTGATGAAGGATTGGTCAATTTTTACGGCATCCAGTGGATATTTGTTGATATAACTGAGTGAAGAATAGCCGGTACCGAAGTCGTCCATGGCGATGGTGATACCGATGTTTCTTAGGGCCGCGAGTTTGTCGATGACTGATTGCTGGTCAGCCATTGCGATGCTTTCTGTAATCTCCAAATCTAGGTATTGTGGTTCAAGCTCTGTTATTTCAAGAATGTGCAATACTTTATCGACGAAATCCTTTTCCGCTATTTGTCGCATGGAAATATTCACACAAACCTGCAGCGGAGAATATCCCTCCGTTTGCCATTTTTTATTTTGAAGGCAAGCTGTATGTAATATCCATTCGCCAAGAGGTAGGATAAGTCCTGTTTCTTCCGCTATTGGTATAAAATCAGCCGGAGATACGGTACCAAGCTTATCATTCTTCCAGCGAACCAACGCTTCCACCCCGTGTATCTCTTTTTTGGAGATATGCTGTTTAGGCTGATAATGGAGCTCAAATTCCTGGCGATCCAAGGCAGGCCTCAGTTCTTTTTCGATGAGCATTTTTTGATAAAATACATCCTTCATTTCTCCAGTAAAGAACTGATATCCATTCTGGCCGGCTTCTTTAAGATAGTACATCGCAGTGTCTGCATACTTAATTAACGTTCTTGCATCATGGCCGTCATCTGGGTACATACTGATTCCTATACTCGGGGTAATATACATCGTTGAATTTTCCACTTTAAAAGGCGCTTTGAATTCAGATACCAGGTACTCGGCCAACTCCTGAATTTCAGGTAGGCTATTTGTAGAAACGATGAAGGTAAACTCATCACCCCCTATGCGGTAAACGGAAATGCCAGCTTTCCCTTTTATGGCCTCTTTCAGACGGTTAGCTACTTCTACCAATAGTAGATCACCGACATCATGGCCTAGTGAATCATTAATATATTTAAAGCGGTCTAAATCCAAGAACATCACAGCTACTTTTGAATGAGCTTTTTCCGCCTGATGAATAATGGTTGGCAGGATACTATTAAATAATCTTCTATTAGGCAGACCCGTCAGATCATCATGTTCCGCTTGAAATAGGACCTCGTTTTCATGTTTTTTTCGTTCTGTTATATCGGTAGATACTCCGAGAACAAGTTTATTACCCGAAATATCAATAGGAACCTTTACTGTTTGAAGCCATTTTTCATTCCCAGAGCTATCGATAAAATTTTCTTCCAGTTGAAGCATTTTTCCTTTTTGAAATACCAGTTTATCTGTTAAGTCCATGACGTTTGTCATTTCCGGGGACGGGGAGATTACTTCAATTTTTTCCCCTATGATGGATTCCGACGAACGATTAACAAGATTGGCAAATGCCTTATTTACTAAAGTATAGTGTCCTTCTTCATCCTTTGAGTATATATAGCTAGGGTTCATATCAATCACGGTCCGCAAGAAATGTTTCTGTTGTTCCAGTTCTTTGTTCATTTCTTCTACTAACTGCGTGTGAAGTTTCGTAACGAGTATAAGGATGGATACGGCGAAGACCATGACTCCGATGCCACTCGGAAACAGCCTCATCTCTGGAAGCATGTTGAGAATGACAATGCTGTACCCAACTATGATTGTTAGTAAAAAGTAGAATAGAAAAGCGCGAACATTTTTATCCTCTACTAAACGGTTTAAACCAAAGCAAATTAAAATGCTGAGGATAAAGAGAACAACGTTTATTTGAAACACCCAAGAAAGTGAGCCGTATTCCGGGAATAAAAATGGTGTCACATTTTCATATCGTATCATTACGAGCTGGCTTACTCCTTGGGATGTCCAGTTAATTATATAAACTGCAACAGCAAAAATGAAAGACATAATTACAGTTATTTTATTTACAACAAAACGCCATTTGCTTTGTTGGAATTTTGGGACAAGCTCAACACTCATAATATATGCAACATACAGAAAGATAGGCGTGAGCATGATTGGCCCCAATCGAAAGAACCGAAATAAAAATTCAGTCGTAGCATATGATAAATGAGGATGACCGTATAAGATGGCGACATCAATTTGCCATAACGACGCAAAAAATAAGAACAAGAACAAAGCCCGCGCCAGGCTTGTTTTTTTCAATAGATATAGAATGGTAACCCCAATCACTAAAGGGATCAGTGCAATGATGGACATAAAAATAAAGAACATCGTATCATCCTTTTTGTTAAAAGCTGTTTTCGCATAGATTGTTGCTTTTACGTAAGCGGGTATATCACGTTAAAATCGTTGCTGTCGTGCTCTTTTCCTGTATAACTAAAAAAATTATTCTTAATTTTGTGAGGTTAGGACAGTAAAAAATCCAACTGCCGATTTTTTACGGGCTTATAGCAACAATCTTTAAGAAAAGAGCCTTGTTCAAACTTTCGCTACTTTGAATCTGTTTTTTTACTATATTTAGAGACGAGTAAACATGAATTATTCCCGCCTAATCCATGGGTGGTGATGGCCACTCTATTGATTGGTTGATAAATAGGTTGTGTGACAATACCCATGTCTTCAAACCCATAGGTATCTGTCTTAAGAGTTGGGGGAATGAAGCCATGTTCGATGGACTGAAGGGCGGAAATGGTTTGTAAGGCACCAGTTGCTCCAAATGTATGACCAATCGTCCCCTTTATAGAGGTAATTTTCATCGTCCGATCAAAAAGAGCATGATAGGTCTTTCGCTCGATGTCATCATTGACGGATAAACCTAAAGCCTGGCTACTAATAAAATCCGGACTGCTATCGCCGAGTGTATCCTTCAGGGCGAGTATCATTGCTTTCTCTGACGGGTTGGATAGGAGAAGTCCAGTAGCATTGTTATTGCTCCCCACTTTGTCAATGACCCCGTATATAGAAGCCCCTCGATGCAGGGCATCACTTTCCCTCTCTAATACGAGCATCCCCGCTCCTTCTGCAAGCACGAATCCGTTGCTATTCTTGGAGAATGGAATACCTGTATTTTCGATCTCCGTGTTTCCTGCCACTGCCCGAATCTTAAAGAAACCATACGAACTCCACCTTCCCAGAGTCGAATCAGTGCCTCCCACTACGCATCTATTTGTCTGCTTGGTTTGCAGCAATGCCATTGCAAGTTGGATGCTGTCGATACTCGAGGTACAGCCAGTAGTGATCGTATACACCTGACCCTTTGCCCCAAGGTAGACGGCTACTGCGGAAGATATCGTATGAGCATCCGCTATCGCAAGACCATGCATGGGATAGGTTCGATATTCTTCTCCTCTCGGTGCAAGCTCCTCTATTTCATTTAAAGCTCCGCCAGAACTTCCAATAATTACGGATAGCTCCTGCAAATGGCTTTCTTTGATGTGAGCCATCCTTATTGCTTCTTCAGCAGCCACCATTGCCATTAAACTACTTTTAGGATATCGCTTGTATTTTTTCTTACATAGATTAATAGATTCGTCATGCACGAGTCCCGCTACAATCGATGAGCCACCTGGTCCACGGTTATCCACTATCTCCTGCGTACAAATTCCTTGTTCTAGTATTTCCCTAAAGGTATGTCTATTATGTGCACCAGGTGCCAATACACCATAACCAGTTACTACAATTCTTTCCACTATTCCAAAACCTACCTTTTCAATAAGGCAATATGAGTTCATACGTAACAAAACGTTAATCGACAATATTTGCTACATCTATCATTATATCGGTATATTCAAAGTAACATCAACTTTGAATTTCCAATTTTTATGGACCTTGCATAAACATAGGGATATAGTACTGTTTTTTTTACAAATAGAGGGATTATTTTCAACTACTATTAGTATAGTAAGAAAGTGTGGAAAGGAGTGGGAAAGAGACGGTTTTTCTGCCTTTTGAGATTAAAAAGAATGAAGGGCCCGTCCCTCTACTTCTCATACAACGGGGGAAAACTCTTATCTACCAATTAAACTATTTTATTACTTTAATGTATAAACGGGTCGAGGGACCTGTCCCCATGACCCTTAAAATCACATAAACCGAAGCAATCATAAGTATTCCAGTCAGTATAGAGAAGCATAACAGTATCAGGCCGGTGGAGACTAAGCCTGTAAACAAGCCAAGCAGTGCGATTCGCAAAAGAAGGCCGACCGCCCTGAGCAGGCTATCCACCCTCCCCATCATTTGATTAGGAATGTGGTCCATCATGAATGCATTCCTGGCAACCCTTGAACCACTGTTCCCAATGGCGATAAATAGCATCATGAATAGATAGCCGGGAATGGACAGGTATACCATGAAGGCGATGGCTAGGGTGAAAATAATCATCGATGCTACAATTAATTTCTCATCCCCAAACTTTCGAGCTGCGATTGGAACAAACACACCCGCAAGCACAGCACCCAACCCGTAAATCATCCCTTGAACGCCATAAATATTTCCTTGTACCCTTAAGACATCTGACAGGTACACCGGGAACAGATAATTCGTCAGCATAACGGCAATAAACGGTAGAGAGGATGCCAGAAGAAAGAGGAACATGCCTGGCTGTTTCTTTAAATAACCGATAGCAGCTGATGCTTTTATTTTTGATTCATTAGAGGCAACCGCTCGTGCCCTGACATATGGAATTTTCATAAAAAAATAGATAGCAAGTGCATACGTGCATACATCCAAAAGCAAAATAAAGTGCAGATCCCATTTTAATAAGAGGATACTAGCTATCGCTCCGGCAAACATGCTTGACAGTTGCCCTTGAACCTCCATCGTTCCATTTAGCACCTTGAACTGATCTTTGTGAAACAGCTCCTGATTCAAGGCGAACATTGTTGGATAGAAAATAGTGTAGTAAAGGCTGCCAATCATATAAATCACTATATAATGCCACAACTCATAGTCAACACCCGCAAAACCAATCATTGAAAAGAGAAGCAATATACACAGGCTAAATACTTTACTGTTAACTATCATTTTCTTTCTTGATAGCTTATCAATCAGGTAGCCCAAATAGGGAGTAAGCATAAAATTGAGAATGGTCATGCCGATCACCACATACCCAAACACCTCATTCCCATTTTGGCTTGTCACCAACAGCCAGGGAATGGCAATCATAGTAATTCCACTTCCGATAGAACTGGTAATATTCGCAAAAATAATAGAACGAAACCGAGAATCCTTATATAAACTGTTCATTATAGTCTCCCTTTCCACTTTGTATATTCTAATAATAAATGGATAGGGAACGCGCTACATTCAGCAAAAGATTGAATAATACTTACTGCTTTATAACCAAGAAAATAATAGAACACCTGCGACTAAAGGTGTACGGGTCGCGGGGACTGGTCCCTTGACCCATATTCTTTCAACTCAATGAAAAAGTTCCATGATACAAATAAAAAAAGGAGATCAGTTCCCCATAAATGATTCAAGAATTGATTGAATTCAGGGGCCGATTCCTTCGGCTTTTCACAAGAGTTTAAAAAGAAGCAAAAGAACCCTCCTCTCGCATAGGATAAAAAAGGAGGTATGACAACCGGACTTCTCCCGATTACCTATTTAAAAGAAGAAAAGACCCCCGTCCCCCACTTCTCAACAAACAAGCAAAATCCTATTAACGAATTAAGAAATTTAATTTAGCGGTTTAACGTACAAACGGGTCGAGGGACCTGTCCCCATGACCCTATTATTTTAGGTTTGGATTGGCCTATGTTAGGGTATAGATACATGTTAAAGTTCGGTTAGTGTCAAGGAGGAGAAAGATGCGAAAAATTAATGTATTAGTGACTGGGATAGGAGGACCGACCGCTCAAGGGGTGTTGAGATGCCTTAGAGAGATAGACCATATCCATATCGTCGGAGCGGACAGAAGGAAAATCACTTCGGGCAATCAATTTTGCGATACTACTTATCAGATTCCCCGGTTCACTCAAATAGAAGATTATAAGAATGCGATTTCTGAGATTGTAAGTGAAGAGAAGATTGAGGTGATTTTCCCCTCGCTTCATGAGGAAATAGAACTTTTCGATACATACAGAGATGAATGGGGACCATTGATAGCCATTCCAGAGAGTGATAGTTTCAAAGCGTTGCTGGACAAAGAGCAGGTATATGCTCGTTTAAAGGAAGCCAATCTTGATCAATACATACCAAAATTTTATGGCTTTAATAGTGCTGAAGAACTGCTACATTTATTGGAAAATAAATTCCCTGATGAACGATATACCGTTGCCAAAATGGTAAGCGGATACGGTGCGATTGGATTTGCACTGTTGATGAGTCGAGAAGATTATTTGGATGAACTGGCTAAAGGAAATTCAAAAGCTTTCAATGTAAACGATTACTGTGCTGTTAATAAAAATAGTGATCGAAAAATATTGATGGAATACCTTGATGGCATGGAATACAGTGTAGATGTGTTTTTGCATAAAGGGGAAGTTGTTGTCGCAATGCCCCGTGAACGAACTGGAGTATCTAACGGAATCGTCCTCGATGGAAAGGTCATATATGATGAGGAACTTATCCAGGCAGCCTCAGAAATTGCCACCGCGATTGCTTCGAATGGTTTTCTTAACATTCAATTCATTGAGAGAAATGGAGAATACAAATTCACCGATGTTAACCCTCGTTTTTGCGGAAGCCAAGTGATGGGTCTTGGAGCAGAAGTGAACTTCCCATATCTTTTCATCCAATATAATTTGCTGAATGAGTATGCTTCGGTTGAGCCAAGATGGAACACAAGAATGATAAGATACAGAGATCACTTTTTTGTTTATGATGAGTAAACAACTAGTACATGTAAAGGCTAGAGAGACTATATGAAAAAAACGGTTATCTTCCTCATGGTGTTAACCTTGTTTTCCAAAGTTTTCGGTTTTATAAGGGATATCACCTTGTCGTACTTTTACGGTGCATCTGAAATTAGTGACGCCTTCGTGATTTCTCTTACCATTCCCACCGTCATATTCGGAATCATTGCAGCTGGAATCTCTACCGGGTATATCCCTATCTACAGCAAAATTCAAGAAAATGAAGAAAGTGGACGGGGCAGGTATTTTACCAATAATTTAATTAACATTCTGGTATTATTATGCACTTCATTTATCGTTGTTGCTCTTATTTTCACAGAGCCGCTTGTCAAAGTTTTCGCCAGCGGTTTTGAAGGAGAAACACTGAAGCTTGCAGTCTTATTCACCCGCCTTAGTATTGCTGGGATCTATTTTACCTTGATTGTTCGAATTTTGAGCGCTTACCTGAACTACAAGAAACAGTTTGCGGTCCCTGCTTTGGCCGGGCTTCCTTTGAGTATCATCACCATTGCATCCATCATTGCCAGCTATCTATTTGATTCTTTAATCATACTAGGTATTGCCAATATTTCAGCCCTGTTAATCCAGTTTTTATTTATTATGTTCTTTGCTTATAAAAATGGGTATAGATTCACCTTTGTCCTGGATTTTAAAGATAAATACATAAAAATGATGGCCATAATGGCGATTCCGGTTATTATCGGGTCAAGCGTCACCCAAATCAATAAGCTGGTAGACAGGACTCTCGCCTCGCAGGTAGCAGAAGGCGGGATTTCTGCTCTAAACTACGCTTTCACCTTGAATACATCGATTCTTGGCATCTTTGCTGTTTCCATTTCGACGGTCCTGTTTCCTTCTATCTCAAAGATGGCTGCCAAAAAGAATAACACAGGGCTTAAGGAATCACTGTCGAAAGCTTTGGCAGGAGTCGTTATCCTTCTACTTCCTGTAACTGTGGGAGTGTTGTTTTTCTCAGAGCAGATTGTCCGCTTCCTATTTGGGAGAGGTGCCTTTGACCAAGAAGCGGTTATGATGACTTCAGAGGCATTCTTTTTCTATACAATCGGCTTGACTAGTATGGGACTTCAACTGATTTTATCCAAGACTTTTTATTCTTTGCACGATACAAAGACACCCATGGTCAATGCTGCCATCGCAATGGGATTGAATATTGTGCTTAACTTTCTTTTATGGAAACCATTCGGACTTGGCGGCCTTGCTCTCGCAACAAGTGTCTCATCCATATTCTGTACCATCCTCTTGCTACGATCTTTGAGGAAAAAAATCGGGAAACTTGGTCTGAAAAGTACAACCATTTCATTTATCAAGGTAGCACTGGCTTCAATTCTAATGGGACTAGCGTGTAAAGGAATCTTTGAAAATCTGAAAGTTAGTACAGGGGAAAACATCTCCCTACTTCTTACGATCTTCGCAGGCATATGCATTTACACAATCCTAATTCACCTCCTAAAACTTGAGGACATCCGTCTGCTCTCCAAGAGACTGTTGAAAAGGTTATAGTGGGTCGCGGGGACAGGTCCCTCGACCCAATCTTGTGTTTTTCCCAACTTGCTGTTACCGGATTTTCTTTGCGGTAACCCCATCAGCACTAGACTTCCCCATCAATTCAGTCTATTATGTGCGGAATACGTTTGCTAAAAAACAACAATGATATTTAAACCTCCCTCCAAACCTATGGAGATTGATCAGAAAACAAAAGAAATGCAGGAGCGGTCAACAAGTTGGCCTACCCCTGCATTTCTTTTGTATCCTTGTATGAGAAAAATAACTCACTTCACACCATCTCCAGCGCCTCAAAAACCCTTGGTGCGCCTTGCCTTTATCCTTTTGTCATTTAAAGGATAAACGGGTCAAGGGACCTGTCCCCATGACCCATTTCCCTGCTCAACGTATCGCTGGTACCTTGATTTTAACCATAAACTCCTCATTTTTGTAAACAAAGTCAAGGAAGCCACCGTGTTTTTCCACGATGTCCATAATTACTTTTGTTCCGAGACCTTGATGATCCTTGCTTTTTGTGGAATGCCCGTAGGTTTTGTAGAGCTTATCGAGCAGGTCTGTTGGAATTGAAGGGGTGCTGTTTTTGCATACAAGCAGGTAAAGTCCGCTTCTTTTGTAACATTGCAAAGTCAGGATGGGCTGACTTTCCTTTTGGTTTTGCCATTCTTCACAGGCATCCAGGCTGTTTTCCAGCAGGTTGCCAAGGAGGATAACGATATTCTGGTCGGAAATGGGAAGGCTCGAGATTGGCACATCCAGATCATAGACAATCGAAATACCACTACTCTGAGCCTTGCGGTATGTTTGATGAAGAATGCCTGCAACCACGCCTCGTTCGCCTTTGATAGACAGATTGGTTTCCTCATACCCCCCCACTAGCTCGTCAAGATACTGTTTGGCTTCTTTATTTTGGTCGTTCTCCAGCATAAAGTGCACAGCAGAAACATGCTTCAGGAAGTCATGCCGTTCACTCCTTACAAGTCGGAATGTTTCATTGATATGTTCCCGTTGCTCTTCAAATTGAAGATGTCTACGTTCCATGGCGGCTATTTTCATCGAGCAGAGCAGCCGGACCAATTCAAGGCTAATAAAAACAATAAAGGGTATAAAGGCAAACCAAGAGAGCTCGGTTGTAAAATAAAATACAATAAGCAGGAGCTGCACGGCGAAAAGGAAGATATTCCAGCGCAGTCCAAGCGAATCGATCTGCAGCAAAATCTTTTTAGATACATAATAAACAAGGCCGATAACGGCTGGACCTGTCAGATAGATCGGGACATTCCAAGAAAGGCTCGTGAAAAAAAAATGCAGGTGCACAGTCCCGAATGCGGTAAGCAGGATCCAATATCGTAAAGCTGATAGCATGGTGTCATCCTTCCTAGAGCTTTTAAAAATAATGATGCTGCAGAAACTCTACTTTATCCTTGGTGATCATTGCCTGTTCCTCAAGCCCCTCAAAGGTCACGGTGTAAGAGTTTTTGGCGTAAAGGGAAAAGTTCTTTACATGATGAATGTTGATGATAAAGGAACGATGCGAGCGGAGAAAGTCACGCTCCCTTAGTTCGCCTTCAAGTTCGTTTAATGTTTGATAGGTTTTAATCGGACCTGTTTTGGTGTAGATGGTGGTCGATCTTCCCGAGCGTTCGATAAAGACGATATCTTTTTTCTGGATTATATGTATGTCGTTTTTCTGTTTAATATAAAGTCTGCCCGCAATCTCCGCTGATTTTGATTTTTCTAGGAGGCGTTCGATGGATTTAACGAGTCGGTCCTTTGTGTAAGGCTTCATGATATAGTCATGGACATTCAATTCAAATGCATGAACAGCGTAACCACTACTTCCTGTAACAAAGATGACGGAGATATTGAGGGCGTGGGAATGAATGATGTCCGCAAGCTCATAGCCGGAAAGGTTGGGCATTTCAATATCGGCAATCAATAACTCCACAGCTTCTTTTTTAATATGCTCATAGGCTTCTTCCGCTGATTGGGTAGAGAAGACTATTTCTATATTCGGCACCCCCGCCACAATCCCATTCAGTTTATCCAAGTCTATGTATCTGTCATCTACAAGTCCAATTTTCATCATTTTAGCCTCACCTGTCGTCATGGTTTCCATTTTCTCTTTATTTTACCATCAAAAAGTAAAGATATGGTCATTTTCGCGACAGCAAATGGAATATTCGCGACATAAGTAAAGATTTCATTCTAGTTTGTTTGTATGATAAAGACAAGAAATCACAAAAAAAACGAGGTGCACAAAACATGATTGAGATACAGGAAGTTTCGAAAAAGTTTCAGGATAAAAAGGTGTTTGTAACAGCGTTAAAGCATGTATCGTTCACGGTGAAAAAGGGCCAGGTCGTTGGGTTGCTTGGTGAGAACGGTGCCGGCAAAACAACGCTACTAAGAACAATCGCCACATTGCTGACACCGACTGATGGAAACGTAAGTGTGAACGGCTTTGATACGGTCAAGAATCCAGATGCGATTAAAAAGCAGATCGGCGTCCTTTTTGGTGGAGAAACAGGGTTGTATGACCGTCTGACTGCCCGTGAAAATCTGGAGTATTTCGCTGCATTATATGGACTGAGCAAGCATGAGACAAAGGTCCGCATTGATGATCTGGCAAAAATGTTCGGTATGAGAGATTACATGAATCGTAAAGTTGGGGGTTTTTCAAAAGGGATGCGTCAAAAGGTGGCTATTGCCAGAACTTTAATCCATAATCCGGACATCATTCTGTTCGATGAGCCGACAACAGGGCTAGATATTACGTCATCCAACGTGTTCCGTCAGCTTGTCCACCAGCTCAAGCGAGAAGGCAAGACCATCATTTTCTCCAGTCACATTATGGAGGAAGTGACAATGCTGTGCGACACGGTGGCTATGATGCATAAAGGCGAGCTTGTCCACCACGGAAACCTCGAGCAGCTTTATAAATCCGAAGGCAGCCGCGATTTGAATTATATTTTTATGAGCAAACTTGTAAGGGGGAACGATGAATATGCTTCTTAAAATCTATCTAAAAGAAATGAAAGACTCTTTCCGCGACAGACGTACCTTGCTACTGACAGTTCTATTGCCCATTATCATGATGACTGGACTTGTCCTTTTTTATGAAAATATGGTGTCGGATGGCGAGGGAGAAACCTATTTGCTTGCAGTGGATAATAGCTTCTCCACTGCAGAAGAAAGCATTTTTGCAAGTTATGAAAATATCACCTTTGTAAAATCTGACAATCCAGAGGGCGTTCTTCAGGAGGGCGAGGCACAGGCAGCCCTGCTAATGGATGACAACTTCCTAAATAGTGTGGAGCAGGGAGTGACAACGAGTGTCACCGTAGTTGGGGACTCGTTTAGCCAAAACTCCTCCAATCTTATGAACCTGGTAACAAGCGCTCTGGCAGTTTATAAAAACTCCGTGATAGCCGAACGTCTTGAGGCACAGGGTACCGCACAAGAATTGGTGCAGCCCTTCACCCTCGATCAAAAAGAGCTTTCCGAGGAAAATCCAACCATTAACCTGATTGCCATGCTGATTCCACTGATCCTGGCTCTGGCTATCGGAATCGGTGCCGGCCCGGCAGCTTCCGACCTGTTTGCAGGTGAAAAAGAAAAGAAAACCATGGAAGCTCTCCTGATGACACCGGTGAACCGCATGTCACTCTTAATGGCAAAGTGGCTGACCATCGTTTCGATTGGGTCTCTCACAGGTATCATCACCTTACTAGTGGTCGCATTGGAAATTAACTTTTTGACAGAAAACCTGAAAAGCGCCGTATCATTAAAAGAAAATGTGTTTCTGGTTATAGGCTTTGCCATCCTAGTTTCCGTCATTTATTCGATGTTTGTTGCAACAATACTTATGATTACAAGCATCGTCGCCAAAACCGTTAAAGAATCACAAAGCTACAGCTCGCCAATCATGCTGGCAGCGATGTTCCCATTGTTGATTATCACAGGAATCGGAATCAACGAACTTGAATTCCACCACTTTGCGATACCCATCATGAATATATTCACCATTCTGAAAGAACTCAGCTTTGGGATTATCAACTATCAACACCTAGCAATCATGATCGGCAGCAACCTTTTATTCATCATCGTTGCCTTCATCATCGCAAGAATCATGTTTCTTAAAGACAAATGGGTGATGAACTGATTTAAAGCATTAAGGAGCCAGACCCTCCGTACGTTAACCGTGCAGAGTGTCTGGCGTTTTGTTGATATTTAAGTTTAGTAACTTCTGTACATTATTTGATATGTATTTTTTTAACACTTCAAGTTCATCTTTCTCAAAACCATAAGTATCTTTGTCAGTTGAATAACATTTGACCACTTTTTCAATAGTATCTTTCATCTCTATGGGAAATGCAGATACCCCCCAGTTACCCGCTTCTTGCTTTGACGAAATAACTCCTTCTTTAAGGTACCAATAAACTCTAATCAAATTTAGCGTACAGTAAATAGGATCTTCTTCAATATTTCCTAAACAATCCTTAAAATCACCCATTATTGATGATAGATAATCTGACTGTGGAACAAATGGAAAAACCTCTTTAATAGATTTACCATATACGCAAATTCCTCTTTCATTAGTAATAGTAATGTGCGCCGCTAAATCCATATCGGTATGAACGTCACTATTTAGATAGTCACATGTTCCACCTACCAAATCATTTCCATACCGTTCTCTCCAGAATTCACTATAATGAAAATCAAATGGGCAGGGATGTTTCCAAACTTTTAATTGTTCCATATTCAGGAAACTAATTTCAATAGGAAATGGAGCATTAGAATATTTTAAAAAGAGCTCCGCTAAATTCCTTTTAGTTTCAACTGTCAACGCCTTTTTTGTAACTACTAAAAGATCAATATCGCTACTCTTCGGATTAAACCCTCCAAGTGCTAAAGAACCGTGGATATAGATACCAGTCAAATTACCATTTATTATTTCTGCAATCCTATTTTGCAGATGTATAATAAAGTCCTTTATATCGGGTGAACTCGTTTTGAAATTATAAACCATTATTATTACTCCTTTTTTCTTACCATCAGATCCTTTGGTGTTCATGAATGGAGGGTTATTCCCTATTACACCTCTTACCATTAACATGGAAAAGAGATGGCTCAACCCATACAGTCAGACCATCTCCAATCCTCGCCTTAACATTTTAACATACTAAAGAAGCAGCAGAACCGTCCGCTTGCTCCCTTTCACCGTTCCATGCTAAACAACCGTGAAGCGGGGTGAGAGTTTTTCGTGATTAAATCTTTTATTATCGTTGCGCCTAACATGCTATAGACGGTTCCGTTTCCGCCAAAGCCTAGACAATAATATTCACCAAGCCGGATTGGGTGTTCCCCGATATATGGTAAACCATCGTGTGATTCTCCGAATGTGGCGCACCAAGCATGCGAAAGTTTTGGTGAGAGAGCTGGAAAATGCTCTATGATTTTTTGGAGAATGCGCTCTCCTCGTTCCTCAATCAGCCCCTCGTTTAACGGTGCCTTTGCTTTATCTTCATCCAAGCCGCCAGCAACGATTCTGCCGTCCTCTGTCGTTCTCATATAGAGATAAGGGCGTTTTGTTTCCCAAATCATCCACTCGTTGTACCAGGTTTTTAATGAAGGCAGCGGTTCGGTGACGATGGCATATGATCGGTTTAAGTCTGCTCCAAGCTGAGCCGCGAGAAAGTCATTCTCATAACCGGTTGCAAAGATAATATAACGCGCCTCAATCGTGCCTTTCTCAGATTCGCATGTAAACCCATGAACGGTTTTATTTTTATGAATAAGCGGCGTCTGCCCATAAATTCTAACCCCTGAGGTTGTAGCTTCTTTTAACAAGATCTGTACAAATTTATATGGATTCACCTCTGCATCTCCACTTGTTACAAGAGCAGCTGGTTTGGAAAAAGGAAATCTTGAAGAAATATCCGATGCTTCTAAATATTCTACGGGAAACTCATGTTTCCTTAACGCCTCATATTCAAGAACAAGCTTGGAGACGTCTTCATTTGAGCTGGCAAAATATAGACTGTTTTGCGAGCGGAATTCTGGATCTTCTGCGAGCTCAGACGCAATCTTGTGTAAATCCTTCATCGCATTCTGACAAAGCTGGTAAAAATAAACGGCATCTTGCTCTCCTTTTTGCTCCATCAGTTCGTGAAGCATTTTGTCACTGGAGAATTGTAAAAGTCCTGTATTAGCTGAAGAACTACCTGAACCAGGCTGCCTTCTATCAATTATTACAACATCTAACTCTTTCTCTTGGCTCAAAACATGAGCACATAGAGCGCCAGCCATCCCACCGCCAACAATTAATACATCACACGAAATATTTTCTTCAAGTTCTGGATACTGAGCGATACCCGTATAGGTTTCAGGCCAGTATAAACGCCCATTATGTAAATTCATTTTTACTCCTCCTCGTCTTTCATTAATTCCCCTGAAAGACATGAAAATAACGAGTGGGAAAAGATATTTATTACCAGTGGGGGAAGCAGCAGGACTTTAGAAAGATAGGCTGTTTGTTATGAGGATAAAACTGCTTTAAGCATTGAGCTAGCAAGTGACACTTCGGTGTCTGCGAATTTTGAGCCATTCCCTATTACGGGGGTCTGAAAGGAAGATGAAAGTGTGGAAGGTGTTTCCTAGGTTCCTCTTAAAGTAGCATAAAGATGTTATATAATCATGGCAGTTAATATTTGAAGAAATCACGCTGCTATATTTCTAGTAACTCTTTAGCAACTTAAGGCAATAAAGAAGCGGAGGAACCTTTCAATGATACAATAAACATAATAGATTAGAAAATTCGTAATTGGGCGAAGAATTATGAATGCAAAGGGCCAAGTTCCTTCCGCCTCCTCTAAAAAATTTAAAAAGAAGCAAAGGTCCCATCCCCATACTTCTCAAATAATGGAACAAAGCCCTTAAAAAAATATTAAATCACTTTATTACTTTAAAGCAAAAAGGGTCGAGGGACCTGTCCCCTCGACCCTTTTCTTATAACTTTTCCCCATTACTGCTGATAACGTCTTTATACCAGAAGAATGATTTCTTCCTGCTTCTTTCCATCGTTCCGCTTCCGTCATCATGTTTATCAACATAGATGAAGCCATATCTCTTGGAATATTCTCCTGATGAAGCACTTACCAAGTCGATGCATCCCCATGATGTATATCCAATGAGGTCGACACCATCTTCAACTGCTTCACCCATCGCTTTAATGTGGTCACGGAGGTATTCTATACGATAGTCATCGATGATTCTGCCATCTTCTTCAACCTTATCGTAGGCACCCAATCCGTTTTCAACTACCATAAGAGGTTTTTGATAGCGGTCGTATAGCTCATTTAGTGCCACACGAAGACCAGTCGGATCGATTTCCCAGCCCCAGTCACTCGCTTTAAGGAATGGGTTTTTCACCCCTCCAATCAGGTTTCCTTCTCCGATTTCTTCTGGAGTTTTGTTCTTCTTCTCCGTTCTGGACATGTAGTAGCTGAAAGAAATGAAGTCAACCGTTCCTTCTTTAATGGTCTCCAAATCACCATCTTGCATTTCAATCACAATATCATTTTCTTTGAAAAATCTATTTGCGAACGTCGGATATTCTCCTCGCACATGCACATCTCCACAGTAGAAATTAAACATTCTTCCATCAGACAAGGCATGCATCACATTTTCTGGATTAGCATCATAAGAATATGTCGGCGCATAGATAAGCATACAGCCAATCTGCGAGCCTGGAATAATTTGATGTCCGAGTTTTACCGCAATGGCACTTGCCACAAATTGATGATGCAGTCCTTGAAAACTTTCCTGCAGACGTGTTTCGTCACTAGTTGCAGAGAACCCAAGGCCGAATAACGGGAAGTGTGTTGCACCGTTGATTTCATTAAAAGTCAGCCAATATTTCACCTTATTTTTATAGCGGTTAAATAGAACGGTAACATAACGCTCGAAGAATTCTATCAACTTGCGGTTTTTCCATCCTCCATATTCTTTAATCAAGTGTAATGGCGTTTCATAGTGAGCAATAGTCACTAATGGCTCGATTCCGTGTTTATGAAGTTCATCAAATACTCGATCATAGAACGCCAACCCTTCTTCACTTGGCTCTAGCTCATCACCTTTCGGGAAAATACGGCTCCAGGCAATACTCATGCGGAACACTTTGAATCCCATCTCTGCAAACAAAGCGATATCTTCCTTATAACGGTGATAAAAGTCTATTGCTTCATGGTTCGGATAAGTATATTTGTCCATATCCATTTCAAAGTCGAAACCAGCTTGTGATAAAAGCTTCATACGAATTTTGCCACCTGGTAATACGTCAGCAAGGTTCGGTCCTTTGGCAGTCCCGTGGAACCCGCCTTCGATTTGATTGGCAGCTGTAGCGCCACCCCATAAAAAGTTTTCTGGAAATTTCATATCGATTACCTCCATTTTTATAATAAAGAGTGTAGTTTGAATCGCAATACCACACCCTTTTTTAATTACTTAGCTTCAAGCGTTAATAAAACATCATCATGTGTAACCGTTGCTTTATTCGTTTTGTTAATTTTTGCAAACGAAGTGGTGTTAGTGATGATAACAGGTGTCACAGTATCAAATCCTTCTTGCTTTATACCTTTAATATCCACTTCTAACAAAGGTTGGCCTGCCACCACTCTATCTCCTTGCTCAATCAACGCTTCGAAGTACTTACCATTAAGTTGTACTGTATCAATTCCAACATGAATTAAGATTTCCACTCCTTCATCAGATGTTATACCTATCGCATGTTTGGTTCTAAATAAGGTTGTAATAACCCCATTCACCGGAGATACAATCTTTCCATCTAATGGTCTTATAGCTATTCCTTCACCCATTACTTCAGATGAGAAGGTTGGATCACTTACCTCAGAAAGTTTCACAACTTCCCCATTAATTGGGCTTACTAAAAGGGTAGCCGATTCTGCTATTTGAACATCTATAGCAGCATCTGTCTTCGTTTCTTCCTGGTTATCAACTGGGACATCTTCAAAACCTAATAGGTAGGAAATGATGGTGGCTGCGACAAACGCGACGGCAAGTCCGATTAATGCGTGTACAAAAGTCGGTCCGATAAATGATGTAACCCCCGGCAGACCTGCACTTCCACCTAAGATATAAGCAGCAACCCCTGTGAAGGCGTAATATAATCCCCCCACAGCTGCACCTAAAAGAGCACCGACAAATGGTTTTTTAAGTCTAACGTTAACTCCATACATGGCAGGCTCTGTAATTCCCATTAAAGCAGTTATGGAAACGGTCAACGAAAGAGATTTAAATTTTTTATTTCTGGACTTTAAGAAAACAGCAAAAGCGGCTCCTGCTTGTCCCATATTCGCCAGGAACATCGCGGGCATTAAATAGTCAATGCCTTTCACTGTAAGGTTATTGATCATAATTGGTACTAAAGCATAATGCATACCAGTCATGATGATTAACGAAAAAGTACCAGCCAGTAATACCATTGCGATAAATCCATAATCTTCAAATAAAAAGCCCATCCCGGCCGATAGATAGTCACCTAAAATGACTCCTAGAGGACCGACTGTCATTAACGTAACCGGAACAACAACCAAAATGGTCAAAGTCGGCACTACAATCAGCTTTAAAGAACTATGTGTGAATCCATCCACAAACTTTTCAACATAAGATGCAATCCAAATGGCAAGTATTATCGGAATAACGGTTGAAGAATAAACTGCCGCTATGACAGGCAGCCCGATAAAACTAATGGGTTCACCAGTATTGAATAAAGTTGTTAGCGTGGGATGTAAAATGGCTGCGGCTATGGTTGCAGCAATATAAGGGTTGCTTCCAAACTTACGAGCTGCACTGACTGCCAACAGGATTGGCAAGAAGTAGAATGCTCCATCTCCAATGGCATTTAAGATAATGTATGTCTGGGACGCCGCATCAAGCCAGCCAAATGTAGCAAGAATGGCCAAAATCCCTTTGATCATCCCTGCACCAGCGATGGCAGGAAGAATAGGGGTGAAGACGCCAGAGATGACATCAAAGATAGCACTTATGACATTCCTGCCTCCTGATTTCTCTCCGTTACTGCTATCTTCATTCAACTTACTGTTATTGATTATTTCTTTATAAACCTGCGGCACATCGTTACCGATGATAACCTGGAATTGCGATCCGCTTATATTTGTACCCATGACCCCATCCAGATTTTCAAGCTCGACGCGTTTCACTTTCTTGTTATCGCGCAAGTTGAAACGAAGCCTTGTCATACAGTGAACAACGTTTTGAACGTTATCTTCACCGCCAACCAATTCCAATATTTCTTTTGCTAATTCTTTATGCTTCATCACCTTACACCTCCAATATTTTTCAAAACATTTTCAAAAGAAAAAACCTAAACTACGTGAAGATCAGACATAAGTTGCCCGTCATTCCCGTAATTCAGGTTTTGCCTCATAGAGTAACAATCCTAAGCGGAAAGAATATTCATTTTTTTACTACACGTTCGATATGAATCGTTAAATAAAGCAATTCTTCTTCCGTCAGTTCATATCGGTACTGCTTTTCTACAAACTTCTTAATCTTCAATGAACATTGATAAGCATCAGGAAACTTATTAATAATGACATTTAACAAATCATCTTCCTGCCCATTTTTGTGGTGCTCGCCTTTGACCAAGCGATGAGCAAAGAACTTCAGATGAGTGATGAACCGGTGATAATTTAAAGAAGACTCATCAAATTCGATTTTGAAACTGTACTTTACGATGGTTAAAACATCTTGGATCACTTTCGTCATGTCGACCGTGTTAGTCATGTCCTCATTAAATTGAGCATTTACAATATGGAGGGCAATAAAACCAGCTTCGTCTTCAGGTAAAATGACGTTAAAGCGATCACAAATCTTATTCAAAGCCTCAAGACCAATTTCAAACTCCTCTTTATAAAGATTCTTCGTCTCCCAGAGCAGCCCATTTTTGATAGGAAGGTTCTGATTATAACGCTCTATCGCAAAATGAATATGATCAGTTAAAGAAATATAGATGCTATCATTCAGTTCTTTTCCAAGCTTCTGCTTTGCAAAAAGGATAATATCTTCTGTTAGCTCCATATATTCCATTGGTATATCCGCAATCAGGGTTTTAAATTTCTTTGTGATATCCTGGTCTTCCAAAGTGAAGATTTTCTCTACTTTATCTTCATCGATGTCTTCTCCAACACGCTTGTTAAAGGCAAGCCCACGCCCCATGACAATCACTTCCTGATCGTCTTTTATAGAGACAATCACATTATTGTTCAGTATCTTACTAATCTTCACTTCTTCCACCTCCGATAACAAAAAACTCTTTTCTCAAAGTTTGTGCTATTTTTTAGTAAAAAGTCGGCAATTGGACTTTTTACCGATTAGTTATTCTATCCAAACATGCAGTTCCTAATGTACAGCCAAGAAAAGAGCACGACTGCAAGGAATATAACGGATAGTTTATAAATACGAAAAAGCAACAAAGTTTACGAAAACAGCCATCAAAAAAGGCAAAACCTTCCCTCTTTTAAGGGAATCGGTTTTGCCTGATTTAACAGTAACAATCCGTTCTGTATGCGCTTACTTAGTATATTACAACACATTAAATTTATGCGCAACCATTTTTTTTTACAAATAATAAGATGTAAAAGATTTAAGCCTTTGTCCTTCCTCGGTGAGGCAAGATCAACATAATCTAAGCAGCTTTCTGCAAATCTCTAAATACCAGTTGAACGGCGTTTCCCTCGTTATAGCACATGGAATTATACGCTCCCAGCATTATCAATTTAAAGTGCTAAGGAAGCAGAGGACCCCCCGTGACCCTTTTTATCGTAACTCAGCCCTCACAATAAGTCGATTCACCGGATTTTCTGGTGTATCGCAAGTAATTAGTGTCAAAATCTCCTCACTGGTATTATGAAGCACAGACAGATCATCTGGCTTTACAATCTTAGTATCGGTCACAGTGTAAGTATAGCTTCCGTCCCTCGTTTTAACTGTAATGGTATCCCCCTCACTGATTTCATTCAGTCGGTTGAACAACTTTCCATATTTCCTGCTCCTGTGGGCCGCAATGGCACTGTTGCCTTTTTGGCCGGGCATCACCGTTCCTGTTAAATGACCTGCACCGTAATCTAAATTATATTGCGAAGCACTATTAAGGACAGGTAGTTTCACATCGATTTTGTCGATGGTGATGATTCCGAGCATGCTTTCACTTAAAGGCTTATTCTCGCTCGCTTCCACCTCTTCCGTAGCTTCTTGCTGACTTTCTTCTATAGAAGTTGTTTCTGCTGCTTCCGCTGTTCCTGCGGATGGATTAAAAATGGAGTCTAAATTTATGTAGCTGTTTTTCGCGGTATCGTGATTGGAGCTTTCTGCATTTTTAGGACGACTGTCTGAGCTGAGATCTTGATTTTCCCATTCCTCGATCAGATTGTTTTGCTTCTGGGCACTATAATAATCGGTTGCTTTTGGATACACCATCACACCGATTCCAATAAAAATTAATAAGAACGCGATTACTTTCTTCATAGTTCACCTCATTAATAGAATAGGAGAGGGCAAGTCCTCCCCCTCCTGTTCCTTTTTAACTTATTCTTCGGTCAACTTTCTCTTCTTTAGCGTAAATACACCTAAAGAAGTAAGGAGCATACCGATTAGGTAGAACAACATATTGCTGCTTTCTCCAGTGTAAGGAAGCATGCCGCTCTTTTTCGGTTTTTCATCAGAATCATTAACTTCTGTTACTGTTTCATCTACATCTACATCTACATCAGTGTCTTCTTTTACATCCGTGTCTACATCTACATCAATATGCGTGTTGATTGTAACTTCACCATCAACGATTGTTAACTCTTCCTCATCCAGAACGATTGTATAGGTTTCTCCATCAATAACAACTTCTATATGAAGAAGATCTTCCAAGGCAATTTTTAAATCTTCTAAGTTTAATACAAGCATACCATCGACGATCTCAAGGTCTAAGCGCTTGTCATCTCCATAAACAAGGACAGCACTGTCAATTGTTCCTGTGAACTCAAGAAGATGGATTTTAATACTAGTCAGAAGCTCAATCTCGATTTCTTCTTCAGGAACTTCCGGCAGATCAATTAGCTCTTTCGGTATTGTAACGGAAAGATGTCCTTCATCAGAAAGCTCATAGTTCCAGTCAGATAGATTGATAAGGCATTCTTTCCCATTAATCATCAGCCAAAGTGCTGTTACATTTTGTAGATAAAATTCTCCCTCTCCAAAGATGAATTTCCAATCTTTAGTTACATCAAGGTCGACAAAAGTACCATCTGCAAGCACAAGTTTTGCCTCTTCAATATCAATATCTTCAGGTAGATCCAGGTGAAGCTTTGTTACATAGTCAAAGAAGATATCCAGCTCAAGGTCGATGTGCAGCACTCCTTCAACTTCATCCGCTTTAGAAATGTCTACCGTGTACTCTTTTCCATCTACCTTTAACCATAATGCAGAGATATCATGCAGATAAATATCTTCTAGTACAAAACTTAACCGCTCAGAAACATCTAAATCGATCGTTGTTTCATCTTTCAAAATCAGCTTGGCTTTTTCGATATCAAGCCCTTCCGGCAATGTTAAATTAAGCTCTGTTACTAGATGAAACTTTAAGTCTGTGTGGTCGATGTCAATATCAAGCACACCGTCGACAAGATTTGTTTTATCCAAGTCGATTTTACATATTTTACCATCAATTAACAGCCATAGCGCTTTTAATTGCTCAAGCTCAATATGATCTTCACTCATTAAGACGAATAAACCATCTTTATATTTAAGTTTGATTTTTGTACCATCATGAAGTATTAGTTTCGCTTTTTCCAGGTTTAGCCCATCTGGAATGCTTAGGTCAATCTTAGTAACTACATTAGTTACAATTCCAAGCATCTTTTCATCTACAACTATTTTTAAAACGCCATCCTTAACATGGTCAGCCTTCAGGTCGATGTGGTACTCTTCGCCGTCAATTTTCAGCCATAGCGCTTTTAATTGCTCAAGCTCAATATGATCTTCACTCATTAAGACGAATAAACCATCTTCATATTTAAGTTTAATTTTTGTACCATCATGAGGTATTAGTTTCGCTTTTTCCAGGTTTAGCCCTTCTGGAATGGTCAGGTCAATCTTGGTAACTACATGAAGTTCAATTCCTAGCACCTTTTTATCTACGACAATTGTTAGTACTCCATCTTTAACATTGTGTCCAGTCAGGTCGATGATGTACTCTTTGCCGTCAATCATCAGCCATAATGCAGTGACACTATCTGCGTCTATTTCACTATCACCTATAATTGCAAAGTTATCTTTAGGATCTAGTTCAACCTTAGAACCGTCGTTAAGCTTTAATTTCGCCGCTTCTACCTCTACATCAACTTGCATGTCCACGTGAACTTTTGTTAGAAGATTGGTAGGATCTTCTTTTTCAAATGAAACGTTTTCATCCAACCAGATGTTAATAAACGTCTTTACTTCGTCTAAAAGATCAGCAAATAAAATAACGTGTGTTTCACCTTTTGCAGTGATTTCAATTCCTTTAATGTCAGGTAAACTCTTGTAATCAAAGTTACACCAATACCCATCAGTAAATTCTAAATCTAATGTCGTTCCATCTGCCTTGACAAGCGCCATGGCCTGGATGTCACCATTTAAAAGAGCTTCTATAAAAGATAAAGAGAAATTCGGATCAAGCTCATCCGTTTCCGGAACTGTTGTACCCGTTTCTTCCTCGCTACGATCACTGTTCTCATCGCGCGCTTCTTCTGTTTCAGCAGGTGTTTCTTCCGTTTGTTCCGCATCATTTTCTGTTTCAACTTGCTCTGCTTCTGTTACATCCTCTTCCGTTTCAGAGGCTACCTCTTCACTCTCTTCTCCTGCAAGTTCCTCTTGATCAGTATTTTCCGAACTTACTGGTTCAGTATTTTCGTTTTCAAGTGCCTGTTCCGCTACTTCTTCTACTTTATCTTTGATAGCCGCGTCGTCTCCATCATTCGTAGCGCCGACTGGCAGTGCACCAAAACTAAATAATACTAAGGAGGTGCTGAGTGTAATAGGTAATAACTTTGATTTTCGCTTCATCTATTTCCATCCTCTTTTCTTTTAAAATAGTCTTATTAATCTTTCAATTTCATAAATCGATACGCTTGCTAGATCCCCAGGTGATAGTTACATAGACTTTTCTCTCTAAAGCATTTCATGATCCAGTTATAAAATCGAAACTCGAAACCTAATATTCCTCCCTTCGCATAAAAATTTTGCAAGCTGCACCAGTTCAAAAGTAACAACACTCATGTTCCGTCAATCTTTGCTAGTTATGTAAGAGTATAAAATTTACTAATTCAACTTCTTAAGCAAGCAACTTACTCTAGGGGGATTCCCCGAGAAACTAAGAAATAAACCAAAAGTCCTCAAAAAAAGATAAAAAATTTCTTTAATCGGCAGAATTCCCTAATTAAGTGGGTCGCGGGGACAGGTCCCTTGTCCCGTTCGGGAGCAAGGGACCTGTGTAGAGTGGTGATGCATAATATGGGGGGGAGGCCATGCACTCGGTATGTCCGTGTGACTCGGAAACTCGTAAGGTGTGCGAAAAATTGCGGAAGTGATGCGAAAAAACAAAGATGGAGTGCCGAAAAACGCGGAAGTGAAACAAAAAAATACAGAAGCGGTGTGAAAAAACGCGGAAGTAGTGTAGTAAACTACAATAGCGTGCGCAACCAATAATTATGGTTGGGTTCAAGTAACATTCAATAACTAAAATAAGAACATATGTTTTATTTTCCTGATTTAATATATAATTAGAGTTAAAATGTTCTATTTATTTTTGAAGGGTGGTATTAATTTGAATAAAACTTTAAGTCAATTTGAAAAGATGATTGGTAGTATAGCGGAATTAAATGGAGTATCAGAAGAGAGATTACGCGAACCTATTAAAGAAGGGAAATGGTCAATCATAGAAATTGTGGGACACTTATATTATTGGGATAAATATAACCTTGAAAAGATGGTACCCTATATGACTGATGGTGGGGATTTACCACAGTTCCCAGACCATGATCAACATAATGAAGAGGCTATAGCTTTTATTAAAGAGTATTCAGCTGAGTTAATCATTGATAGTTTTGTAGTCACTCGTAAAGAATTTATTGAAAAGGTGTCAGAAGTTAAGAAAGATGCTAGGTTTACTATTGGTGGTGGAAAAAGGGGATTTTCGGGAGAAAGTTTTATAAAAATGTTCATTAAGCATGATGCACACCATTTAAAACAGATCAATGAGAAATTACAGTAATTGTTAATGGACGCAAAGAGACGGTTCCTCCGCTTCTCTCTGGGATTTAAAGAAGCGAAAGACCCGTCCCCATGCTCATCAATTCAACCTCACTCGCCCTTCCGCCTCCTATAAATCTCCTTCGCCTTTTCATAAAGGCTGTAATCCACTCCAAACTTCTTCTCCATCCAATAACGGAACTCCGCTTCAGTCAGCTCCTGCTCCAAGCGTTGCTTGTCCTCAAAACGGATGAGTGTATTTCCTTTAAGCTGACACGGTCTGCCGTCTATGTATCCAAATACTTTCAGCGTCCTTAGTGCAAAACCATCCTGCCAGTCATGCGATTGAAGAATGTGGGGAATCATCTCGTCCCAAGTAACCGTCTTCTTGCCCAAAACCTTTGTCGGACCAGGATCTCTTGCTACGAGAATATCGTTTTCTCGCACCTCATAGGAAAAGACCTCTGCCTCATTCTCCACTGTGAAGGACTGATGCAACGGATAAGCTTTGTAAAGAGGCGCGCAATAGCCAACATCTACATAATAGGGCTGGTCAAGCATTACTTGTAGGCATAAGTGTCCGGGATCCATGTACAAATACTCCACATTAAACCCAAGCGTATGCAAAAGAAAATGAAAGCCTTTCGCAACTGTCCAGCATGTTCCACCTACGCCTTGATCTACTACTCTATTAACATAGGAGTCTATGGAAGGAAGATAGAAATGCTCTTCTTCTCCTTCTTCAAAATCAATGAATTTTGTAAGCGTTTCCCATTTTACTTTGGTCTGATGGGCCTCCACCAGTTCGTTCAAATACTCCAGTGATGGAGCTTTCTCTTCCACCTCTAAATACCGAAGAAATTTCTCTAGTATGCTGTTTTGTATCAATGCTCTCTCCTCCTGATGATAGATTTCTTCATTGAGATGGGTGGTTCCTGCTTTTACTATAATGCAAACTTTAAATTCTGTGTAAGATAAGCTTTAAGACAATGAACTACGCACAAGTTACAGGTATTGCAAATAAATCTTTCCATACATCTCGCTTACTCTCATTCCTTTAAAGTAAACGTTGTCGCTTTCCGCTGTAATTTTTGCGATTATTTCTCAGGAAATTGTTGAAATTTGAAAGTGGAAAATGAGGGAATACCATTTGCTTCTTCTGACTATCACATGCTGAAAAGGTAATCTACTTAAGGGGTAGTTTGCTTATATCGCTTTCCTGTTTTTTAACCTTGTATCTCTTTTTAGCCCTATGTTTAATAGCGACAGTTTTTAGAAACCGGTTGGAATGCGATATAACGGTCGTCGGCTAACACCAACGTATGTATACTAAAAAGAGTAAGAGAGCATGGCCTTTTTCAAAATATGAAACTATGCATGTATCTACTTACTCTCTACACAGGCATATCGCCAGGCGATACGCTTCATATATACACTACTGCTCTCACCCTGCAAACTATTTTTTAAAAAGGGAAAATAGCCAACCTTTATTTTCTTTGCGCTTATGTATCTCTTCTTCTAACCGTTTATTAAAATCATTTTGTGAGACCCACTCATTCTTCTGTTCGTCCCGCATTTTTTGAATTTCTTCTTGTAAGAGTTCCGTTCGTTGTCTTTCTTGTTCGAGTAAGGTTTCATAGTGGTCTTTTTGTTGCTCTGTTAATTTTTCAATCTTAGCATTGGTTCTTTGCGAAGAATTCCCAATACTTGAACTTATTACATGATGGTCCTGTTGAAGTTGTGCAACGGTAGTTTTGATATGTGCCATATCGCTTTTTAATTGGAGATTCATATCGCGTGCCGCTGCGAGTTCATTAACCAGGTACTTAAAGACCTCTTTCAACTGATCCGGGTCCTGTGGCAACCGCTCTTCTGTATCGGGTAGCGCTATATCTGTTCTATTCATGTCTTCTAATCGTTTTTGTTGTTGATCGACAAGATCCCTTGCTGTACTGTCCAGTGGTTTATCTGTATCGCGTAACGCTATAAGCGCTATTATATCTGCTTCAACGAAAATCCTCCGGTCCCCATCTTTCAGAAACTCATACCCATTGCGCTCTAGTATCTGTCCATACTTCCGCACTGTGGGAGTTGCAATTCCCACCTCTTCTGCTACTTCCTTGGTGGAATAAGCGCGTTCATTTGCTTTTATATCGTTTCGCATATCGTTTCGCACCTCCTATATTTTAATATGAAGGTTTAATAGATTATTTGCAAGGGGTATATCGCTTGATTGTTGAACTAAATAGTTTTTTGTCGAGTATGCAAAGATATTCTACTTCTCTAGGTGTCCTAATACATAAAATCACTTTTATAGTTTAAATCGAAAAAGGGTCAAGGGACCTGTCCCTGTGTCCCCCATTTTCATCACCATTGATGTACTTGTTTCATAGAATATATTACTAGATTAGTATTTTATGTAGGGGGAGATAGGTTTGATGATTCGTAAGTATAGTTTTAAGGAGGATTCCGCAGATTTTACTGGGCAATCTGCTAGGGTCTTGAGAGATGGGTGGGAGCAAAGGAAGTGCCCTTCGACGAATTTTGTGGAGACACATAAGTTACAGGGGGTTGGTGAAAACGAGTCTGGTAATATTCCGCTAAATTTCGTTATTGGTGCTGGTGTCGAGAATGTATTGTTTGAGGATTTCACGGAGAATCATAATAAGACATATTTTCAGATTAGTAATCTACCGACAACCGGGGAACCTGTTGGATTTAATATGCTACTTAGGGTAACGACGGATGATAATGATACGGAGAACCCTCAAGAAATCATAATCCCATACTCACAAACGAGAGCATTTCAGGTGGAAAATTTACGGCGGGTGACGGTGCAACTTCTAGACCTACCAGTATTTTTCCAACGGCGGGTTAGCTTTTATCTAGAAAAGACATTTTGCATTTCTTGTTCAGAGGGAGGTAAAGGCAATGTCATGTAAGAATAGCCGAATAAATCATTGCAAAGAGACCTTGGGTTCCATAAGTCCGCAAAGGGTCAAACCAATAAGCTATATAAAGCCGAGTTGCATTGAAAATAGTTGTGAGGTAGCAACGCATAAAGTCCAAGGAAATGCAGACGGGCTAACGGGTAATATTCCTATCAATATTTTCGTTCCAGGTGGGACAGAAAATTTAATTGTGTTTGAAGATTATACAGAAAATCACAATAAAACCTTTCTTCAGCTTTCGGCAGAGTCATCCCCACTCGATAACTCATTCAGCGTATTGGACGTGTTAATTTATACAAGAGATTCAGAGGACCCAATTGAGGTAAGTCTTTCTACAAACCCCTTTGGACCTGTATTTTCCGGAATTCCAAGAGGAGTACAGGTTGAAAATTTTGTTCGCCTAACTGTTTCCAATCCTATTGAAAATGCAGGCGTTTTACGAGCTTATATTGAAAAAACGTTCTGCATCTGTTGCAGAGAAAACGGGGTGCGATAATGAAAAAGAATAGTCATGTCGGAAATCATTTTGTCCAGGGAAGTGGATTGAACCAATCCGGAAACATTCCTCTCCTTTTTCCTATTCGCTCCAACGAAACAGAAATTGTTTTCTCAGATGAAACAACCAACCACAATAAAACACTGATTCAAATCAGATCAGTCGCTGTAGATCCCTTTCCTCCATTTCCACTTCAAGTCTTTATTTTCACTAGAGATAGCCTATTCCCAATCATAGCAGAAATAGAAGGCTCCTCGCTTTTCAGCGAAGGCAACACACGAGCATTTCAAGTGGAAGACTTCTGGTTCCTCGCAATCCGCTTCAATGACGAAATAGGTCAACGCGAAGCAGCAGCCGAAGTATTCATTCAGAAAACGTTCTGTATAGATGGTTAGTGTGGGTCACAGGGACAGGTCCCTTGACCCAGTCACTTGAACCTTCTTACAATCTACTAACATCAGAAAGGCACGACCAGTTGGAAACTTGGTTTTGCTTTTTCATATACGTAAAAGCAACAGTTAATGCAAAGAAAATCTTATTCAGAGACAGAGCTTGTTAAAGAGGTGAAAGTTGAAAAAGTGAAACGGAAATCAGGTAGCTAAAGATAGGCGATAAATTTCAGCCCCCTATTACATTCTTCCATTAAAGCAGAGACGGGTCGAGGAACCAGTCCTCGCGACCCAATAAAAAAGGCCCTCTAGTATGGTTTGTGTTTGGTAACACTCCTTATACCATTTGAGGGCTTTTAGGTTTATTCTGGTTTGAATGTTCTACAATCTGTTTCATGACTTGTCTCCGCTTCTTTTCCTTTATTGCTGACTACGTAGATTTGAGTAGCTCCGCATCTGTTTCCTGATTTGTTATATACACAGTTGTTCACTTCACATAGGACATCCTGTGCCATAATCAAGTCACCTCCTTTTGGATAGTTAGTTTTGTATACCCTGTTTTTTGTAAACTAACACATTAGACGGACTAGCTATTAATTAATTTATTGAAGTAGTAGGGGGTAGGTGCATATTTTTTCTTTTGGTTTTAGTGCTATTAGGGTCCTGGTTTTACTTGCTGGTATAAGTTCATTGGATAAAAAAAGCACAGGTATCCCCCCATGCTTCCTCACAGACTGGACAAGGAACCAGTCCCTATGTCCCACTAATTCAAAGGAATCCTCTCCAACCCGTCTATAACTAAATGATTGGTGACGTAAAAGGAGTCTATCCAAATGGTGTCAGGAATTTGTTGGTTTGTCGGGATTTCCAGTTTCATCAGGGTATTATTGTCTTCCATCCAGTTCTCCGCCTCGTAATAGTTATGCCAGTTTGTATAATATTCGAGGTATTGATCTCCTTGGTCTCTCAATGACCAATGAAATCGTTTGATAAAGGCGTCCTTAGCATGTGTGCCTGTAAGGACGATGCTGTACCGTTCCGGATTATCTCCGTCGGCTTCTAAGATTTTTACGGTCAGGAAATCGAGACTCGTACCCCTATATTCCAAGCCTACCGGTGCTTTCTCCACTTCCTTCATTATAATTGGAATCTCAAGCGAAACAGGCTCTGTATAACTTATCTCCCGCAGCTCCAGAAATAGCTTTTCCCCTTCACGCAACGGACGTACGATTTCTCTGCTGTCTTCATCCACAATGTAGGGATGGTAGGCATTTCGGCTATGCATAGCGCTTGCGTCCATATCCAACTCTTCATTAAACGAAAAAGGAAGGAGGACCCCTGCTTGGAGTACCTCCTCCCCATCTCCATTCACAACCCGATAGTCGGTATAGAGATGGGGGTACTCGATTGGATGGCCTGTTACTTGACGCAATTCCTCCATACGTTGTTCAATACGATCCTTTTCCTCATTCGTAAAGTCCACTTTCATTTCAAAAAGGCTGCTCGTCTCTGTTGAGGAAAAGCTTTCTACATCCACCTCAACGATATCTCCCATGACGAATGGTTCATCGTGTGTATACTTCGTTTGTTCCTTGCTTCCTTTTGCATAGTCAATTGGAATTTCGATGTTCCATGAACCAAATACGCCACCGATTCTGCTTGTCTGGAATTGAAGAATAAACTCATCCTGGATCTCCTCAACCTCTAAACGATCCACGTTGAAATAAATGGTCCCCTCTGTCTTCGCTTCATTGGTAGCTATGATAGAATGCGGAAGGTGGAGGACTTCTTCCCCTATTTTCACAAAAATAAGCTCTGGTTTAGACAGCAGCTGTTTTCCCGTTTCCGTATAATCTAAAACGAGATCCTTCTCGCTGGATTGGATGGTAAAATGGAGCCCGGCTGAGAGGGCAGTTAGCTCAATGCCGGTCATCTCAATCTTGATTCCGGCATCATCTGCTACATAGGTGCCCTCGTCCCAAACGTTATAGAAGGAACCATGCTTCACATAGTTGCTTGCTAGGGTTTTCACGTGTGTAAGTTCCGGTAGAAAGGTCATAAATGTTAGAAAAGCGGCAATCATCGCGGTAAATCCAAGAGCCTGCTTCAAAAGTGCCTTCTTTTTTTTCTTTTTTTCATACGGTTTGAACCGCACTTTAACGAGAGCTTCCAACTCATCAGCACCATCAAAAGGCGTTGCGGGGTGAAAGTATGTATCAAGGAAGGAAGCGGTTTTCTTCCAGGACTCAATCCTATACCTGCAGGTTGGACAGAATTCGAGATGATCCTCCACGCCAGCGTTGTCCTGTTTATTTTCGGCGTAATCGAGGAGAGTTTCCATAGAAAGACACGTTTCTGAGAGGTCTTTCTGCTCTAGTAAAAGCAGATTCAATTCTTTTTTTGCTGATAACAGGATGTCAGATACAGTAAGTTGTTCTTGGTGGAGGATCTTGGTGAGTGTTGAGATGGGGTAGTTCCAAACATGATGCAGGAGAAGTATTTGCTGATTGGTATGAGGGAGGGTGTGGAAATACTCCTCAAACTCCAGCAAAATACCGTGATGATGCGTTTCGGCTGAGCGAATTCTTTTTACTTGCACGATGCTGGCGGTGAACGTGACTTTCAACCAATCTTCTATCGGAAATGATGCCTCTTCTTTTTCAGTCGAAAGATTCAAGTAAAGCTGTTCACAAGCAGAAACAGCCAGCTCCAAACTCTCTTCCTCCCGGTATTCAAAAATGGCAGCAAGCTGAAGAATTTGATCATGATAGTCTCTTACAAATTCCAAAACGGTACTAGGTTTTATCTTTATAACCTTCTTCCTTCCGATCGCTTTCACCTACTCTAACAGTATTTTTAGGATAATTATACCATTTACCTCTGGGCGAAGGAATTAATTTTTTTTGGGTCATAGGGACTGGTTCCTAGTCCCATCTGCGCTTTAAATCACGAAACGGTCCGCTTCATAAAAATGCACCTAAACTTAAATAAGATAATGTGAGTGGTTTTCAGGGCACATTGAAACATCAGGAAGGGGTTTATAAAAAGCAGAGGACCATCCCCATGCTTCCATGTATAAATACCCATAAACTGCTAAACCTAAGAAAAAAACATCTAGGGTGAAATTAGATCAAAATGACTCTAAGCATCTATATAATCTTGTCATGGCTTCTACTTGGACTTTTTATATTTGAAAAGAAATCTATTGGCAACAAGGCAATCGCCTTCACTTTGATGTTAGGTATATTTTTAAATTCACATATATTCCTAATTATTTCTGAGCCGATAAAGCTTTTAGAGGTTTCACACAATGAAGTGGATTATATCAGTTTTATTATATATAGAAGTTTTCTAACCCCCTTATTGATCGTTTATATAATAAATTGGATTTTTATGAAGAACAAAGCGCGGAACTTAGTTATTATGTTTGGCTTGGCGATTTTTTTCTTTTGGCTTTTAGAGATTTTCAATCTTAAGCAGGGGTTAATTAACTATGAAGGCTGGTCTACTTTTTATACCTTAAGCTATTTATCAAGCGTTCTGCTCGTATGCTACTTTTTTGTCATATGGTTTAAAAAGAAAGGGTGGGCATAAGTGAACACTGGACCAATCCCTTTTGTTGAGGAAACTTTTAATGGAAATGATATTTTTGTGATGGTGTCGATTGTTTTAGCGTATTTTGTTATTTTTCTACTTCCCAAACAATTTGATAATGCGTTTATTTCCTTTCTTTTGATCTCATATGGAGTTGTATCTGCTACTCTATTTGATAATACAATTGGTGCTTCGCCATTTGATTTTTACGATATAATGGACGGACCGAAGTATACAATCATGGATATATGGGCTTATTTAATATACGGACCTTACGGGTATGCTTTTATTTACTTTTACGAAAAGTATAAATTCCAGGGCAAAAGTCTTATCTTCTACATTATCGTTTGGACTTGTTTTGGAATGTTTATTGAATGGATCAATGTACTAATGAATGTATTCACCTACAAAGCAGGCTACAAGTGGATATTTTCAATTCCCATCTATTTGTTTGTTCAATCCTTTTGTTTGATGTTTTATAAATACATAAAAAAATGAGGGTCAAGGGGACAGGTCCCTCGACCCGTTTTCACTTTAGAGCACTAAATTTAATTTTTGCTAGTTTAATACAGATTTTGCTCCGTTGTGTGAGAAATACAGGTACGATTCTAGTCCCCATTGCTGCTGATGCTCACTTTAATTAGTTTTAGTTCTCGTCGGAAAGTTCAAGATCCCATCGTTCTTCAATTAAACTTGTTCCGGTCCATTCTTTATTTGGTTTTTCTTCAGTTAATCTAAAGTTATATTTTTTGTAAAGATGGCGAGCCGCGTCTAAGGTACTTACTGTCCATAAGAACACATGCTGATAGTGTTGTTCTTTACAGAAGTTGAGGGCAGTCTCCATGAGTTTTTTTCCTAATCCCATTCCTTGATAATTTTCATCAATAACAAACCACCTTAGTTGTGCAACGGTATCAGTAGATTTTGTTATTGCAATCGAACCGACGATTTCCCCGTTTACCTCAGCAACCCATAGCTCTCCTCCATCTGTATTGATCATGAATTCTGTTAAACCTTTCATGACGTAGTATTCAAAAAGCTTTCCAAAATTGTATGTTTCGTCGTACAACCTTCCATGAAGGTGTGCAATGTATCCAACATCTCCAGATTGAAAAGGTCGAATAAAAACCTCTGATTGAGAAGAACGGTTTTGCGAATAAATGGATTCGATTGTTTCCATAGATGCAACTAACTTGGAACGTTCACTTTTCGACAGATTTTGAATCATTTTATCTACTCCATGATTTGCACGCTCAACCAAGGTGGTGTAGACTCTTTGGCCATTATCGGTGAGATATAGTAAATACTGACGTTTATCCTCGATTGACTGTTTCTTTATGATGATGTTTTCGTCCTCGAAGCGTTGGACAATTCGGCTCATATACCCACGGTCAATCCCAAGATTTTCTCTTATCTCTGTTGCGGTGCATCCATCTCTGAAATGGATTTCTGTTATTACCCGTGCTTCTGTTAATGGAAAAGGTTGATTATAAATTTCCTGATCAATTTTCCCTAAAACATTTGCATAAAATCTGTTGAATTTCCTGATTTTATCTACATATTGATTTGATTTCATTGCTACCCCTCCTCAATATTCAGAAATTTATAATTAATAACATTATAACGATTATAGTTGACTCAATCAACTATTTTTAAATACCCTCATTTCATCCGCTGTCCTTCAAGGGGTCTACTCGTTCCTTCCATTAATAAAAAAAGACGGAATTCGGCTAATGAAAGATCGCAATTTTCATCTTTTTAATAATTTAGCACTTTATAGCAGGAAAGGGTCAAGGTACCTGTCCCCTCGACACAGCGACTCGTGACAATCACCCATTTATTGGGTTGACAGGTTCTTCTTGGGAATAGGTGAGTATACTGTAGTATAAATAACCTAACCCGAAAGGAAGTTAAAAGAATATGTATGCTAACGTTAATGCACCACCTAATATGGTGGCAGGAGTAAATGTACCTTATCCAGGAGAAAACGTACCACCAATGGTAGCTGGTGCAATGGAAGCACCTATGCCACACTATGCCGATCATGCTTATGGATATGGTTGTCCTGCTCCAACTCAAGGTAACGTCTTTTTATTAATTGTCGTGTTGTTTATCCTATTGATTATTATAGGGTGCAGTTTCCCTAAGTGTTAATGGGTCACGGGGACTGGTACCTCGTCCCGTCTGCGCTTTAAATCACTAAACTGTTCGTTTCATCAAAAAGCATCTAGCTTAAATAAAAATAGGTTCTGTTTTAAAAGTAAAAAACTTTAAAACAGAACCTATTTTAGTGATAAGTTTTGGAAGCAGAGAACAGGTACCTATACTAACTTTCTGCCACCCCCTTCTCGTAATTATATTTAATTTTAGTAAAGAAATTATAAGTCGTTTGTCCTACATGACACTTATAAGTTGGTCAGTTAGACAGGTAAAATTTCTCATGGATTATATCACTACTCTACATAGAGCCCAACCTTTTATTTACTGCAAAAATTATTCATGAGTACAAAGGTGTAATTTAGAATATTTTCACTTTGTTTGAGCGGTGCGATAATTATCTTTAAAGATAGAATATTTACAAATTATTAACTTGTTAAACAATTAAACCTTAAAATATAATTGCAAATAGAGACGCTACTTATTTTTCTCCTTATAAACTACTAAAAACTCCTTTTGAAATGTCTCTGCTTATTAAAACTAGTAAGTTGCTTGCCCCCCCTAAATCCTTTTATTGGTATTAACATCTTATTCATTCAGCTTGAACGAAGATGTCAGTATAAAAAATTACATATAGGAGGCATTTCTATGCTAAAGAAATCGATGATGTTTGTTATTGCGTTAATTCTGTCGTTTGCCGCTTTACATTTTGACCTACAGACAGCCTCGGCGTTTCCACCAGGAACACCGTCCAAGTCAACAGCTCAATCTCAACTGAACTCGCTGACCGTGAAGTCCGAAAGCTCGATGTCTGGCTACTCGCGAGATAAGTTTTCACATTGGATTAGCCAGGGTAACGGCTGTGACACCCGCCAGGTGGTGCTCAAGCGCGATGCTGATTATTACAGCGGGAACTGCCCTGTAACATCCGGCAAGTGGTACAGCTACTACGACGGCGTTATCGTCTATTCACCGTCCGAGATTGATGTTGATCACGTTGTGCCTTTAGCCGAAGCGTGGCGTTCTGGAGCCAGCAGCTGGACGGCGGAAAAACGGAAGAATTTCGCAAACGACCTCCAAGGCCCGAACCTGATCGCGGTTACCGCAAGTGTTAACCGCTCCAAAGGTGACCAAGACCCTTCAACGTGGCAACCACCGCGTTATAGCGCTCGTTGCGGATACGCGAAGTGGTGGATTAATACCAAATACCGCTGGGGCCTGAGTCTTCAGTCATCAGAAAAGTCCTCACTGCAAACAATGCTTAATAGCTGCTCATACTAAGTTCGTTAATGATACCTCTAATGATTGCCAACTTTTAACACTGGCAGTCCTACAGCTATAAAATAAAGGAAAGGAGTCATTCATATGGATAAGAAATCAACCACCTTTACCGCTACCCACGGTGTTATGACCGCTGAGGTTGGCGTAATCAGCGGGGAGCTTGAGCTGCTTACCACTTGTGATGAAAATGGGGTTCTCACACTCGCCATTACCTATGTAGGTGCCGAGGAGTGGTACACACTGCCCGGTGAAGAGTACCGTTTAAATGACCCACGTGATCACGAAGTCATCCACCGCATGCTCGCCAATGTGCTTGAGCGCCCTTGATACTTGATACCAAGCGCCACTTATATTGTTTCTATCTTGGGTCACGGGGACTGGTACCGCGTCCCGTCTGTACTTTAAATCACTAAATCGTTTGCTCCATTAAAAGCATTTAACTTAAATAAAATCGGTTCTGTTTTAAAGTTTTCTACTTTAAAACAGAACCGATTTCAGCGTTTTGCTATGGAAGCAGAGAACCGTCACCGTGCTTCCTAGATGGTTCTTACAGGAAGCAGAAGCCAGGTAATATCTTAGCACTTTAAAAGTAAAGAAGGGTCGAGGGACCTGTCCCCGCGACCCTTCTGTCCCCTCAGCCCTCAGGAATATTTCCCTCCCACATCACGTACATTTGTATAAAGGGAAAGGTGGGCATAGCGTGATGAGTATGGATGATATTCACTGCATCAATGCAGTGCAGGTTTTTGATTGGGCCCTGCTTCCATTTTCGATTGATTTTTTAACCTGTTCTCATAAACAGAGCAATAACAGCCTCTCAACGAAGGTCAAAGGGGTGTTTGAGTTGCACGGTGAGAAAACAGAGATTCTATGGGAATGTCCGGACAAGTTAAAGATCACTGGTACACTTACCATCCACTGCATGGAAAGTACGGACAGCATTTCGGTCATCATCAATGACCAACCTGTGTCCTCCATAAGCAATACAGCCTCTCGTTCCTTCACCATTTCTCATTTTAAAAAAGTCGAAATCAAAGGTTTCACCCCGTCCACTTTTAGCAGTGGAAAATATGAACTCACCTTAAACATCCAAGCCTCACCCGATCAGAACGGCAACCCAACTACCCTTACTTGCCAAGCCACCCTTCCTTCAAATTCTGATCACACAACAAAAAAAGCCTCCATAATAATCAGAGGCTTCGTTACTGTTAATACACAAAATGATTCCCTTTTTACTTTTCCCATTCATTACAAAACACACCTAAACATGTACGCACCAAAAGGCGCCCTCATCCAAGCCAATCTCTCCTCTATTCAAGTAACCCCTACTATCATACCGAGTTCTCCAAAGGAGGAGTTGTCATACCTTTATGTGAAAGTTACTGGGAAAATTGACGTAGAAACACTCAAGAAGACTAACATTAGCCTTAAAGGAACAGACCCTCCGAGTTACTAAATCTTTCATATAAAATAATGCAAATCACAACAATATCGGCCATAACAAAAAGACGATTGAAGCCCTGGGTCACAAGATACCGAAATTTCTTTTACATCGATAAAGGTTCTAGAGCGAGTGTTATTCGGCGTTACAATAAAGGAATCGACTGCGCCTTTTTTACTCAAAACCTGCACCGTCACCCCTTCCCCGCAACTTTCAGCTAAGAAAATAGATAAGGTACAGACTGCCACACTCTTCTTTGATTCCCATAGCACCACATTATTCTCCCCACAGGCTAGCGAGAAATGACCTGCAATACAATCTGTCACTCTCTCTTTCTCTTTCTCTTTCTCATAGCACCATGTATACACACTCATACTCTCACCTCTTTCCTATCCTTACCTCTCCCTTATGCCAATACGCGCTTATACAACGTAATGCAATAGGTTCCGTTATCTCCTGTAGCAGCTGTGATTGCGAATGAAGTCGGTGTAGACACAGATTGAGAGACAGTTGTACCTGGATCAGCGACAATTATTTCTGTACCATTAATGGTTCCTGTTGCCCCAGTTGCACTAGAAGCTGAATTAAAAAGCGAAAAAGTCCCCTGTGAATATTGACCAGCATCCGCAGACCAGACAGTCACAATGGTCCCTGTCCCCAGAAAGTTCCCTGAAATACTTTCTTGAAATAATTGTGCTTGTGGCGCACAGTTTGAATTATTGCAACACATAACGATCCCTCCAAATTTGGTTTCCTTTCATGCTATGTATGGGTGCCTATAAATGTCTGGGCGCTTTCCTAAATTTTTTCACCACCTACCATCAACCTTCATACCTTACAATATCTAAAGCCCAATTCGAGAAAGGGAGAAGATAATGATTGAAGTGAGCTTGTGTATGATTGTGAAAGACGAAGAGGCTGTGTTAGCGCGATGCCTTGAATGTATAAAAGATATAGTAGATGAAATTATTATTGTGGATACCGGTTCCTCGGATCGAACGCGGGAAATTTCTCAATCCTTTACATCTAAAGTGTATGACTTTGAATGGATTAACGACTTCGCCGCCGCAAGGAACTTCGCCTTTTCCAAAGCAACAAAGGACTATATATTCTGGCTGGATGCAGATGATGTTATGGAAAAAAAAGATCAACAATCGTTTCTAAAATTGAAAGCCACTATCCCGCCAGAAGTGGATAGTGTACTGATGAACTATCATATCCATTTTGACAACGCCGGGAACCCCACTTTTAGTACAATGCGGAATCGATTAGTAAAAAGAAGTTGTCAGTTTCAATGGGAAGGCGAGGTACATGAATACTTAAAGGTACATGGTGTTGTCGCACAAAGCAACACCGTCATCTACCATAAAAAAGAAAAAAGTTCTGCAGGAAGAAACTTGAAAATTTATGAAGAAAAACGCAAGCAAGGGGACCCTTTTTCCTCAAGAGATAGGTTCTATTATGCTAATGAACTATTAGGTAACCACTATTATGAAGAGGCCATCAAGGAATATGACATCTTTCTAAAAGAGAAAACAGGCTGGGTAGAAGACCATATCGCAGCATGTATCCAAAAATCCATCTGCCATTATCACCTGCAACAACCGATCGAGCAAATTTCTGCGTTATGTGATTCCTTTTTATACGATGTCCCTCGCTCAGAAGTTTGTTGCCGGATCGGAGAAGTTTTTCTTAACCAGCTAGATGATCCAGATAAAGCAATATTCTGGTATACATTTTCCTTGAACCTCCCAGCTCCACCAGCATTAAGAGGGTTGTACAATGAGCCACATACCAGAACATGGCTGCCACACATCCAATTAGCCGCAGCCTATGAAAAAAAGAATGACCTGGAAAAAGCTCTGCACCATACAAATTTCGCACTTGAGATTAACCCTGATAATGTGAACATACAGCAAAACAAAGCAGTTCTCTTATCTAAGCTAACGAAAGAGGAGGATACCTCTAATGTATAAAACTCAACAAAGCCAATCTTTCTCTTCAGCCGTTCAATATTTTACAAATGGAAAATATGAAAAAGCCTACTCCGTTCTCTTTGAAAAATTAAGAGAAAAAGGAGACTCCAACAATATTTATGGCCTCTTATCTCTTTTCGGATATACATCCGGGTGTGAGAATATTGGAGAATTTTACGAACAAAAGATAGACTCAGAAACGACGAAGAATCTCCTTTTACAATTTCCATCCCTGATTCAATCCCTAGCGCAACAAAAGGATAAAGCGAGATGGGCTAATTATAAAAGAGAGCGAAATCACGCAGAAAGATTGCGCTTCGCCGTCACTGCCCCTTTATGTAAAGGGGAAGTTCTTGAAATTGGTTGTGCAAACGGAGATCTTAGCTCCCATATCGCCATGCATGCCACGAACGTTTACGGAATTGACATCGACCCGATCGCCATTGAGTTAGCAAGACTTAAGTGCTATCACTATGGTTTTACCAATGTTCAGTTTCAGCTTGGAGATGGTGGGAATGTAAACTTACCAAACCAACAATTTGAGACCATTGTGCTAGCTGAAGTGTTAGAGCATGTACCAGATCCGGGAAAAATCGTGAAAGAAGCTGTCCGTTTATGCAAGCCAAAAGGAACCATCCTGATTAGCGTTCCTAGGGGCTATATGATTCCTGATCATGACCATATCAACCTTTTTACGAAAGAAAGTTTGCTCTCTTTTCTGCAAATGACCGTAAAACCCGTTGCTTATGAATGGGTGGATGAGGTACCAAATCAATGGATGCTCATAAAGTTGACACTGCCCGATAAAGTGGAGGTTCCTAAACAACAAGAAGACTTGGGCAAGTTCTTTTTACCACCACATCCATTAGAATTAATGGAGGCGAGTAAAGTCTCAGTAATTGTGCCCACATTTAACAGATGCGACTATCTTGAAAAAGCGTTAAACAGCATCACCGACCAAACCTATGAAAATATCGAGATTATCGTCGTAAACGATGGGTCAACAGATCGAACCAAAGAAATGCTCGCTAAATACCCATTTCCATTAAAAGTGCTCTCAAAGGAAAACGGCGGAAAAGCTACAGCGATCAACACTGCACTTCCATATGTAACAGGTGAATACGTCTGGATTTTCGACGATGATGATTTAGCCTTTCCTGCAAAGTTACAGCTCCAAATCCGACAATTCGAACGAAATCCTGATGTGGGACTCATTCATACATCCGCTATCATCACAAAAGTGGAAGATCAGAAGCCAACCTTCCAAGGATATTGGCACGCAGAATCTAGCACCTATGAAGAACAAGTCATAAAAAAGTTCCGTGGAAACTACTACTTCTCTCCAACAGTCATCGTAAAGAAATCAGTCCTTGATCAAGCAGGCTTTTTTGACGAGAACCTCATACGCGCACAGGATTATGATATGTGGTTCCGAGTTTCCACGCTAACAAAAGTAGCCGCCTTCCCTATCCCAACAATCTTTTACCGTAAACATGACGGCGTAAGAGGAACAAAGGAGAACCCGTTAAAGACAGAAGATCTTCAGAAAAACCTCCTTCATGCAGACCAATATATTATAAAAAAGGCATATTCAACGGACTGGGATACTCTTTTTCCTTGGCAGTCTACTAACCTATCGCCATCATCAAAAATAGAAATCAAGCTGGAACGTGCCATTTATTTATCTCAATATCAGTTAGTGAATGAGTGTGAACAGGATCTAACGGAAGCCTTGAATTTCTTTGAATCTGACGACCAAGCATGCATCTCTCCAAAAGGAATGACGGTCATTAAGCATTTAAAAGAAGTTACCTACCAATCTCTACAGGAAAAAGGGCAGGAAATCGTCCGTAAAATCATTTCCATTATGGAAGAGAAAAGCAAATAGGGGGTGCGGAAACAATGGGCAAATTAAATGGATGTATTAGCACGAGTAATGGCAATGACGTAATAGAAAACGTCAATATCGTCGGGGTAGGTCCTGATGTAAACTCACAATTTAACGAACTAATGGTTGCAAATAGAACTCCGGTCATTGAGCTTTCTTCCACCTATGGCATATCGGATCTTCGGGATGCTATCGAAACAACCGGAACCGGGACTGTTACGAACGATACAGTAGAATATTTAATTAGTACCGGGATCGGAGCCGGGGCGGAAGCGATATTGGATTCAGCGCAAAGGGGCAGATATCAACCCGGATATGCGGTTGAGGCTGGATTAGGGGCGCGGGTTATGACACCGCCGACAGGAGAACAAGTGGGAAGGTGGGGCCTTTTCGATGATGAAAACGGCGCTTACTTTGGGGTAGATAGTTCCGGAACTTTCCTCGCCTATAGAAGGGATGGAGTAGATACAGTCGTCCCCCAGGCCAGTTGGAACATAGATTCGTTAGATGGTACAGGACCAAGCGGGATTACTTTAGATTTAGCCAACGGTAATATTTTTCAAATCGTCTTTTCTTGGTACGGCTATGGGGTAATAGAATGGCAGGTTGTTGTTCAAAACCCCGTAGACCTCTCACAAGAAGTAGTCACGGTTAATAGGGTTAAACCTTCGGGCCAAACAAGCTTTACAGATCCAAACCTGCCACTTAGAGGGCAAGTGGAAAATGGCGCGACAACAGGAACGAATTTTACACTTTATTTAGCTGGAAGGCAATATAGTATTATAGGAAATTACAATCCTGTGTTTCGGGTGACATCTGAGCGGAGAAGTTTTACTGCTACTACTACTTTAGCTCCAGTTATAAGCTTTCAGCGGAAAGCTATTTTCCCTGCAGGATCTGGCAGGCCTAACTCTGTCAACGTTACACTTGAAGGGCTGGATTTATTATCCGGAAGCGACATATATTATCAGGTTATATTAGGATCTACGATAAATGGGGCGTTTGTCAATTTTCCAACCGCAACCACCAATATCCCTAATGACGAAACAGCACTTTTGGTTAATAACAACTCCACATCCTTTACCACCTTAGGGCAAGTCGTCTTCCAGGGGCTAGCAGCGGGAAACCAAGGAAATACTCGTTCTTTAACTACAGGAAGCTTACTAGATTTAATTCTCGCAGATGATCAAATTATCACCTTAGCCGTCGCAACGTTCAGCGGCACCTCTGCCATCCAAGCCGCCTTCAGAGTTTCAGAAGAATGGTAAGCTTTAATATTTATAATTTAATGTAAAAGAAACTTGAAATGTAGCAGAATAAGTGCCGGTTTGATTTAGCGGAAATGACGTCACTGCCACTTGAATGCTATTGATATTCCCAAAGGTCCTGGCCTCACTCTCCCCTGGTGCCACTGTGAACTGTGTTGCAGTATTTTCATTAATCATCACAACGACCGAACCAGTGGAAGTCGACCCGTTCACCACAAGAATCGTACCGTTAATGGCAAAATTCGTTGTATCTGTATAAATCTTTGAAAACAAACCAAGATCTGTAATGGGAGTAGGATCAGCAACCGCAATGGTCCTACTCCGTGATAAATCCATACAAACCGAATCATTCACATCCTCAAAACTACTCGAACCACAACCTCGACAACTCATTTATTAACACCCCGCACATAATCATATGCTTTAGTATATGCAAGGAGCGTGGGGGAGGCTTGGGCGGGGTTGGGTCAAGGGGACAGGTACAGTGTCCCATCTGTACTTTAAATCACTAAAATATTTACTTCATAACATAGCATCTACCTAAAAAAAATGGGTTCTGTTTTAAAGTATCAAACTTTAAGACAGAACCCATTTAAGGTTCTCCTTCCTAGGAAACCAATCTAAACTGTCTATGCTAGTTGGGATAGTTCATCATAACGTTGAGTTACCCCTTCTATCGCCCTATTCGCTTCCACCGCCGTTGCATAAGTTTGTTCTACGCCGGCTGCAGATATCTCGGAACTAGATGCAATTTCTTCAATCGACGAACTCATTTCTTGGCTACTCCCCGACATGGAAGACATCATGGGCTTCATAAGTGATAGTTGGTAGGACGTTACTCTACCGACTATCGACATCAACATTCAGAATATTATTACTACAGAAGCGGAAGAACCGTCCCCTCGCTTCCCCTCAATCCTCTTTTACCACAATATCTTCAACAAAAGCTACACTGCCCTGACCCGGTACATATTCCTGTGCAATGACCCGGGCTGTGACCATGATTTCCAGTGATTCCTCTGTGCTTAGTCGCTCGAAGATAGCAGGATATTTTTGGCGGTGAAGGATGAGAGTCCAGCCCTCAAGAGTCCTCGAGTAGTATACTGGCTGATCCCCAAATGGGTCTTCCACGATCCGGATTCCGAAATAGTCATCTTCCAACTCTTCATATCCAATCGGGATATAACCTAACTCTCCGGTACCTTCTACAAGAAAAGGTTCACCAGAATGTGCGTACTTATCGTACAACACGTCTAGGCTTGTTAAGGATATGCCTCTTTCACTCATATAAGCCTTTGCGCGCTCTGAGGGCAATTCGAACTTTTCTGGCAGCGGTTCATATTCAGCATCTTTGCCAATTGCTGCAAGATCTGTTGCCGAAGCAAACCGTTCCACGGGCATCGTAGCAGTAACGGTTACATCTACCACTCCTTTTAGAGCTTGTTCATATAGCTCACGATATTTCTCTCTGTCTAAAGCGACACTCCAAAGCTGCTCATACTCGACACTTACGTCTCTTAATTCTAAGACAAAATGAGTGGGCTCTAAATCTCTGTATTCTGAATTCATACGGGCATACGTCACAAGCTGCGCAACTCCACTTAAGGCAAACGGCTGGTCTGACATACCCTCTTTATCGAACACAACATCCTTTGCTGTCAGCTCAACCGAATGTTCTTTCATATAGCCTTTCAGCTCATTATCCAGCTGTTGCTCATCCGCCCTGCTTTCTGTAAAAAAGATTTCTTCCGCCATTGCCATGTGGTTTTGACCTGTTTCAAAATACTCAGCAGGTATAGAGGCTTCAGCGTAAATATCAACAATACCTTTCTTCAACTCTTGGAAAAGTTCCGAAAAATTCTCTCTAGGTACATACAAATACCAGGTCACTTCCTCATTAACAACCTTCATTACAAAATGAGTCGCTTCTAGATCCTTGTAACCATAATTATAGTAACGGGTCAGCATAGCCTTCCCCTTTAACGCAAACCGCTCACCAATATACTCTTCTTCACCATAATTGGGAATATCCTCCCCCTTTATATCCAGCCTCCTTTCTTCCATAAATCTATCAAAAGTGTACTCCTCTTTAAGAGCGGATTTTTCGCGAACCTCCTCCTCCTTCTCCTCCTGTGGCGGAGATACTTCCTCCTGATTCACTGTTGGAGAACAAGCTGCCAAAAGCATTAATGTCATCAGTAAAAGAAACCCTTGCTTCACAATATGTACGTCCCTTCTTTAAGTATTTCCTGCGCTCTGTTCTTTTTAGCATAACATAGGAGGATAACGGATTGGTTACAGAAGTGGACCAGAGGGCTGTCGCCTTGGTCTTTGGTTTTTCTCCCTCGAGATTTTTGTAAAATAAAGGTATGCTAGTAATGGAAGGAGTATACACATGGGTAAACCAACCCAAGAGCCAACTATATCTTCAAGGTTTTTAAGATACAAAAAAGGAGTACCTCCCCAAATAGTCGAAATGAGTAGTTACCACAAAGTCTATTAATTATAATTTGCAGAATATTATAACCAAAGAAGCGAAGGAACCGCTCCCTCGCTTCCAAAAGCAGGTGAAACAATGAAGGGTTGGAACAGGCAAATAAATATTAAAAGAGAGACTTCTTTATTATTAGGTGTAGCTTTTTTTATTTTTGCAGGAAGTTTATTCGTAAATAGCAATTTGCTGACTTTTATTACCTGTCTCTATTTAACGTTTTATATGATGAATTATTTTTATTTAGATAAAGTAGGAAACCATCTCTATATTTCTTTTAAAGATAAAAAGGCGAAAATTTTTGCAGGAGAAGAAAGTACCCTCACCTTAATCATTGAGCAACGTAGTTTTCTTCCGATTTTCTTAGGGCGAGCAAGAATAGGAATCTCAAAAAATATTGAGTTTTTAAACGGAGATAATAGGCGAATCCATATGAATCAAATTGATATCCCGTTCTCTCTATTATGGAAGAAAGAAATAAGGATTGAGATCCCGTACACGGCTATCAGCCGGGGTACAGCTGTTATTCCACTAATCGATATTGATATATTCCACTTTTGGGGATTAGGAAAGGTTAGTTTTTCTAAAGAGTCCTTTGATTATGAAGTCATTGTTTATCCTAATAAAGCAGTGGTATTAGAAATGGAAAAGTTACTTCCTAAAAAAAGCGGACATTCCCCTCATCTATTCTCTCTGTATGAAGACAATACAAGGGTTCTAAGTTCAAGAGACTATGTTAATGGAGATTCGTTTAATCGAGTGCATTGGAAATCAACAGCAAAATTAAATAAACTTCAGACAAAAATTCATGAAAAAACTTCGCAATTATCGTTGTTATTTGTCATAGATGTTCATTCCAATAACTTAGAAAGCTGCTTAGAAGGTATTTATTATATAATCTCTCACACTTTTAAACACAATATATCTTTTTCTATTATGACTAATGTGAAGAAACAAGGTAAGCCCTTATATTTAGTCTTACCGCCCGGCAATGGGAAAAAACAAATCCAACTTGCACTATTGTTTTTAGCCAAAATTACTTCCAATAGCGTTACGCTTAATCACTCTGTATTCATGAAAATGATTCATCAACAGTCCACAAACTTTACACATCTAGTGCTTTGTCTTGAAAAACCTTGGATTGAAGGGTTGGTCATACACCCTAGTTTATCTGGTTATTTTCTCCATAGCTTAAATGATGCAATACAATTAGAAACAATAAAAAGGAATGGAACTTATGCAGCAGAAAATATGGCGCAGTAGTGTAAATATTATTTTAGAGTTGAATTTTTTATTTTTTTTCCTGGCATTCTTTTATAGCAATGACTTTCCTCCTGTTAGCCTGATTTTAAGCCTTGCTCTTTTCTCCTTTTTAATGTACTTTGCACTAAGTTATGTGATTAAAGGTAGAATCTATTTAGTATTTGTCATTGTCTCTATTTTACTATCCGCCATTGCCTACCTGTTTGGATTCACGACCATTCTTTCCGTTTTTTTAGGTGTATGCATTAGTTGGCGCTGCTACGAAATAATCATTAAAGAAAATTTCATTTCAAGTTATATTTTTCTTATGTTTTCGATGATTTATATGTTTACCGTCATTTTAATTATGCATGTTAATAGCTCTGCTCATTTGGAAAAAGTACTGGTCTTATTTGTAGCGCAGCTTTTCGTAATAATCTGCTTAAAGGTTGGGGATACATGGTTATTAATAGGTGACAAAATTATAAAAAGAAAATTATTATTTATTTCAGCTACTTTGTTCTTTCCATTCGTTCTTTTAGCTATCTTTCTTTTCACTGTAGGAAAATGGCTGATCTTAAGCTTATACTATATCGTGGTAACTGCATTTGCTTATATCGGCTTTTTATTTATTAAACCCTTACTATTTGTCCTTAACCTACTCAAAAATTCTAGTAACTTAATAGATAAACTGGAAAGTCCCCCTGCTATCGACGCCCCCCCACACCTATCAACATTAGGTAAGGAGGAAACTTTGTCAGCCCTCCCGATCTCATGGGCCCTTATTCTATTTTTCATTGTCCTATTCGCTCTCTTTACATATTCAATCCTATTTTTCTTTCAGCGGAATGATAAGAACTCAACGTTATTTGATGAAGGAACTAAACTCCCAAAAATTAAAGTAAAAAAGAGTGCAGATAGTATCTCAAAAGCGCATAATTTCCAACGCCTTCAAGAGGTGAGGAGGTTAATGTATGCTTTTGAACTGGATTCAAGGAAGATTAGTCGGGGGCGTGCTCCTTTTGAAACATTAGAAGAATGGCTAAAGAGAGAGAAGATTTATGTACCTGAATTCTATAGCACTTATACAAAATTACGTTACGGTGATATGGATCTTTCAAATGAAGATATTGCACTCTTTAAAGTCCACCTGAACAATGTAAAAGCTACTCTTGGGGAGAAGTAGCTATGAATCTAGAAAAACAAGCCGTTGAAGTAATTTAACTTCATGGCTTGTTTTTTGTATGTGATCCATTATAACTCTAAAAGGGAGTACCTACCCAAATAGTCGAAATGAGTTGTTACCCCACAGTCTATCGACTATAATTTACAAAATATTTAACTAAAGAAGCGGAGGAACCGTCCCCATGCTCCATGCCTCAGTCAGCACTTCCCTAAGTTCCCCACAACTCCTTCACTTCCTCCAAATAAGGCATTGCTAGCGCTGTACCATTTTTAGTGACAGAAAGTGCTGCCACTGCATTAGCAAGGCTGCAGGCTTTTTCTATTGGTTTGCCTTCTGCGATGAAGTGGGCAAATCCGCCATTGAAGGCGTCTCCTGCTCCAGTAGTATCGACAGCTTGGACTTGGTAGCCTGGTATGATTTTACCGGCATTTTCCCCTTGTTGCATAAGGTAGCAGCCTTGTTTACCAAGAGTGATGATCACGGTGTTTATGCCTTTTGCTAATAGTATTTGTGCAGCTTTTCTGGCTGAGTCTTCGTCAGTCACTTCTTTGCCTGTTAAGAGTCCTGCTTCTGTTTCGTTAGGTGTAATGTAGTTTACTTTTGCCAAAAGTTCATCTGATATCTTCTGGTAAGGTGCCGGGTTTAGAATAATTGGTTTTGAAAGCTTATGTGCAAGATTGATAGTGGTACGAATGGCCGCCATGGAGGTTTCCAGCTGGAGCAGAATGATATCCGCTTCACGAAAGGCTGCTTCGGCTTTTTCCACTTCTTCTTCTGTGATGGTACCGCACGCTCCAAGAGAGACGATAATCATGTTTTCCCCTGAGTCATCCACTGCAATGAGGGCTGCACCGGTAGATTCGTCTTCTACTTGGTTGATGAAGCCTGAATGGATGCCTTCTATTTTGAAATGATGGAGGGCTTCGTCACCGAATAAGTCTTTTCCCACCTTGGTGACCATTGTAACTTCGGCGCCCAAGCGGACGGCGGCCACTGCCTGGTTTCCCCCTTTACCGCCAGGACCCATCCTAAATGGGCCACCGAGCACAGTTTCTCCTGGTTTAGGCATGTGAGGGGTTCTTGCCGCTAAGTCCACGACATAGCTTCCCACTACTACTATTTTTGACAATGTGATCACCTACCGAGTTTTAATTTTCTTCTGTTACCATGTTCCAGTGTTTCTATCTTTCAACTGTCATACGTTACAAATTTTTATCATCTTGTAACAAATAAACATCTCTAACAAGAATAGCATATTTATTATCTACTAAATAATCAATTACATTATGCACCCAGGGAGAGCAACTGGTATTCAAAAATTTTGCATTTAGAGGATCTCTCAAAAAAATACCCACCACTATTTGTGATGGGTAAAAAGGACAATCTTAATCTATCAATTGAGTTACTAAAAAAGCATGAGAACCTTCTTCGTGTTCTCCCCATGTTTTCGATAAGTTTTCTCGAAATTCCAAGCATCTCGACACATTGCAACTATATTACGTGTAGCTGTCCAGCCAAGCTCCCTTTCCGCTTTCGAAGCATCGGCATAACATGAAGCAATATCCCCTGGCCTACGAGCTGCTATTTCATAAGGAATTTTTATACCATTAGCTTCTTCAAAAGCTTTCACTAACTTAAGTACGCTAGTACCCTGACCAGTTCCCAAGTTATAAACATGAGCACCTTCCTTGAGATTATTTAACGCTGCGACATGCCCTTCTGCTAGGTCTAATACATGAATATAGTCTCTTACACCGGTTCCATCTATAGTTGGATAGTCGTTCCCAAAAACTCGTAGCTTTTCAAGTTTCCCTTTAGCAACCTGGGTAACATAAGGCATAAGGTTATTAGGAATACCATTAGGTGCTTCACCTATTAAGCCACTTTCATGGGCACCAACAGGATTAAAATATCGAAGCAAAGCAACTGAAAATACTGGATATGCTTTGGCAATATCAGTAAGAATCCTTTCACACATAGCCTTTGTTTCACCGTAAGGATTTGTTGTTGGTAAAAGCTTCATATCTTCAATAAAGGGGGCTTTATTATCTCCATATACGGTTGCTGAAGAACTGAAGACAAATCGTTTAACCCCATATTTCTGACAAGCTCTAGCAAGTACCATCGTGCTGACAATATTATTGTAATAATAAACTAGTGGTTTTTCTACAGATTCTCCTACTGCCTTCAATCCGGCAAAATGAATAATTCCATCAATTTCGTGCTGATTAAAAATTTCTTCAACAGCATAATCACTCGTCACTTCAAGCTGATAGAATGTTAATTCTTTGCCTGTTATTTGGTTGATTCTATTTTTAGTTTCTTCTTTACTATTACACAAATTATCGGCCACTATTACGTTATAACCTGCTTCCAATAAAGCCACACATGTATGTGAACCAATATACCCCAACCCGCCTGTTACTAAAATGTTCATTAAAAGCCTCCCTTTCCAAGTTGTCTTCAACAACAATGAACCAAGTACTTTTCAGTGGTCTAAACCTGTTCCTATGTCCCTTCAATTTTTATAGTGTAACTTTTTTAATAATTTTAATTATTAGTTTTCTTTTCTTAAAAATAACTAATAGTGAACCAGGTAACTGGCCGAACTGTCCCTATTGTCTTCTGCTCTTTCTAATCTTTTTCTCTAGTCTTTTTTTGTTTTTCAAAAAAATGTTAGAATTTGTGTTATTTCAGAAGGAAGTGTAGTATACTCAAATAAATAATTCTTTATAAAGAACAATAACAGAGAAAAAGGGAGGAGTAAATTGTAAAATACAAATGAATTATAATTTTTTTTAGCGTAACGTTCTTTATAGTGAATATTTGTTTATGGATATGCATCATAGACATAGATAGGAATATGGTTGATTTATGTGGATTCCAGTGAGTCCGATCAAATGTTTTAGGAGGAATATTGTGGACGATAGAATGAATCTGAAAAACTTTATTCAAGTATTAAAACGGAGATTCAAAACGATTTTAGTAACAATCCTTTGCCTTTTTATACTCACATCTCTAACTTCCATATTCATTATAAAACCGACCTATGAATCCACTTCGACCATACTTGTCGGAAAGCTGGAGAGAGAGGTAGCGGCACAGGGAGAAATCAATATGCTTCTTGCCTCGACAATGGACTTATTGAAAAGTCCCATTGTATTGAATGAAGTAAAAAAGGAAATGAACATTACAACAGACCTTGAGAAAGAGGTTTCCTTACAAAATAATAAGAACTCCCAGATCATCAATGTGATTGTGAGAGATCACGATCCCGAAATCGCAAAAGAAATTGCCAGCAGCATCTCTTCAACAGCAGTGACGTTCATGAAGGAATCCTTCAATGTAGCTGATATTCAAGTGTTGAACGCAACGGAGATAGAGCCTGAAGTGATAGGCAGTCTTACTTTAAACCTGGGAATTGGGTTTGTAGTCAGTGCCTTCTTAGGCGTAGGTATGGCAATGCTTCGGGAAGATCTTGATGATGGCATCAAACATTCTAAAGAAGTGGAAGAGATAATAGGTATTCCAGTTCTGGGAACAATCAATTTAAAGCAGAAAATGCGAATCCCTTTAGTAGTGGGTGAAAGAGGCCAAACCAGAAAAGTAGGGAAATCGAAAAGTAGGGGGGAATTACGTGTTTAATAACAGATGGGCCAAAAAATTATCACTGAAGGAGAACATGGTAAGTACAGATCAGATTAGAATTATCCGCACTAATATTGAAGAAGAATTGCGGAAGGACAGTATATTCCTGACAATAACTTCTCCCAATCTGGAAGATCAGAAGGCAATAATTTCTGCTAAACTGGCAATCTCTTTTGCTGAATTGGGAAAGAAGGTACTTTTGGTAGATGCAAATTTAAGGAGGCCCTCCCTTCATAAGTATTTCAATATAAACAATTCCAGTGGTTTGGTGGATGTCATTAAGGAAAAAGGGAGTATTAATTTATACGCTGTAATGACTTCAACACCCGGTCTTTCCCTACTGCCGTCAGGGTTATCAAGAGAGAACGTTTCCAATATCGGTCTCCTAAATAGAGCGGAAGAGCTGATGACGGATTGGAACCAATCCTTCGATGTAATCATACTTGATGCTCCCTCTTTCTTAGAATCATCCGACGCCCAAGTATTATCGAGAAGATGTGATGGAGTCGTCCTTGTGATAAAAGAGCACAGTACTAAAAAGGCTGATGCACTTCAAACAAAACACTTTCTTGAAAGATCGAACAAAAAAATTGTAGGTGTGATCTATCAAACAGCTTAGCTGCAGGGAAGCTGTGACCATAAGGAGCATACTTAGATGAAACAAAGTAAAGGCAACTCCATCTCCACCAATATCTTTCACTTGTTCTACAGCACAGCCCTTACTAGTGTTTTGAATGCAGGGGCACTAATTATACTCGCTTACTACCTGCAATCCTATCATTATGGATTATTCAGTGTTGTATTAGCGTTGGCGATGATTATGGCATATTTCACGGATGCAGGATTATCTGGGATCGTGCTGAGGGAAGGTTCAGTAAAAGAGGCTGACGTTTCTGCTGTCATTTCCTCCTATATCAAAATGCGCGCAGGATTATTAATAGTTACTTTTGCTCTAGGTTTTCTGTTGATAGAAGTTCTTCATGGCAATAATGAAGAATTAATACGGACCGCTTACTTTCTTGTACTTCCCATGGTTACTGGTGTTGCCATGCAAACGATTGGCATCACTTATTTTCAATTAAAGGAAAAGATGCAATATTGCGGACTGATCCGTATTATTTCAGCTCTATGTCTAGTCGGTTCCATAATTATCGGTATGCTCCTATCCCTGAGTCCTGTAACCATCTCCTTCCTATATGGTTGTTCTTACTTGGCAGCCGGGGTGCTCGGGATAGTGATGCTTATGAAAAATATGAAAATAACTCTGAGAAGCAAGTTCCATAGAGGACTGCTACAGAATCTTGGTTCATTCACCCTTGGAGGACTATTATTTGTCATAATGCCCCACTTAGGTCCTCTCGTTCTGGAAAGAACGCTTACTTTGCAGGAAGTTGGTTTATTTGCTGTTGCATACCGGATTCCGCAAGCTCTGCAACAGATTCCTTTCATTGTAGCTGGGGCCTATAATCCGGTACTATTCCGGCATTTTAATCACCAACGAATGAAAGAACACCTTTCCCTATTGATATCTCAGACCAAAATCATGGCTTTGATAGGCATGGTAATGACTATTCCTTTTTACTATTTGTCAGAGACCATTATTGGCCTATTGTTTGGGGAGAATTGGCTGGAAGCGACCTTGCCTTTGAAAATCCTTTCCATTCTGTTAACTCTACAAGCAGTAAATATATCTCTGGCAGATGGATTGACAACTAGTGCCCGTCAACTTTATCGCACTTCTGTCCAATTGGTCGCAGTGATTATAGGGATTTTTCTTTATATATTTTATAGCAATCAATTTGGCTTAATTGGAGCTGCCTTTGCAGGAATCACCATTGAACTTATTACACTTATTGGGTTTTGGTTATTTACAGCAGAAAAAGAGTTTGTGGCTAGAAAAGTATTAGTGCCCTACTTGACCATATTTTTTGTATCACTTGTCCTTTTCGAGTATTTCTTGCAACCATATCCACTCCTTGGCGGGATGCTGCATCTTGCTAGTTTATTTTCCTTTCTCTTTCTGGATAAAGACTTGAAAGAGAAATTGAAGCCTTTTGTGAAAATAGCACTTCAAAAGAAATGGAAGAAGCAACATGAAAATGAAAGGGGGATAGAAAATGGATAGTAGTCTTTATATAAAACCTCAACGGTACCAGTTCACAATTTTTTTTATGATAGTTCTTGTTACTTTGGGAAGATATAGTATTCCATTAGGCTTTTCCTTAAAGCCGTATATGATTTTTCTATTATTATTCATTTTTATTCATCTATCTTCTTTCTATTTTCAGCGCCTGCAATCTTTTGAGGTAGCAATGCTACTCTTTTATTTCTTCTATTGCTATTCAGGAGCTTTTGCTTTACACCCTGAATCAAGTCTAAGAATAATATTCGGCATCACACTTTATTTAACATGTTATTTCATCATGAAGTCCATACTGAGCTATTCCAATTCCAAAGTAATCGAAAAGGGAATATCCAATGCAGGAATTATCTTCAACGCAGCAAGTCTCATCTTCTACATATTAGGCGTTAGAAGTGCCAGCGTTGAAATGGATAGTGGGAGGATAATAGATTACGGGGTAATGGTAGATCGGAACTACCCCAGGCTAATCGGGCTATTGGAGGACCCTAACTTTTTTGTATTCTATAATACTATCTTTTTTGCTTACTATCTATGTCATCAACATAATTGGAAGAATAGATTAGGGTTAATTTTATGTATCGCAGCCAACCTTCTTACTTTATCAAGGGGGGGCTTTGTGGCCTTGGTAATTATGTTTGCCGTTTACCTAGTATTGAACAAACCGTATAAACAGATGAAGATTCTAGTTGGTTCCGTTCTTTCGCTAAGTCTTCTGGCATACATCGTCATCGTTCAACTGAAATTTGACATGTTGGGAATGATTAATTCAAGGTTTGAAGATTTTTCAACTGATGGCGGAAGCGGCAGGTTTGAATTATGGGGAAGGGCATGGAGTTTCTTTTCCGACAATATGATTTTTGGAATAGGAGCCTTTAATTTTTCCGACTACAATCTTTTTCGTCATAATGATACGCTGACGGTCCATAATACATTTCTGGATATTTTGTCTGAATCTGGGCTTGTAGGTATTTCCTTTTTCCTGATATTTATTTTCCTAATTTTCATCCAGTTATGGAAATTCAATGTTCACCGGGAAAAACAATATCTTTTCTTAACCTATATCGGTTTTGTCATCCAGATGATGTTTTTATCTGTCATTATCAATGATATGTTTTTTGTGTATCTTGCTATTTTATCTACCTATCTCCATTCCATTCAACAAGAAAAGTACAATAAAAAACAATTAGAAACGTATCCCATCTTGAAGAAACTCATCAGTTAGTTATAGGAGGTGTGAAGAATGAATGTACTACTAGTAACAGATAAGCTGATCATGGGTGGTGCGGAAAATTATTTTTGCAAATTGGAGAATGAGCTATCCCATCCGGACTTCAGCTTCTACTATGCTGCTGCTCCTGGAGAACTTTACAGAAACATTCAGGAGAAACAAAGATTTACCTTTCTGCATAAAAAAAACCACATCCTGAATCTGCGGATATTATGGAAATTGATGACGACAAAGAATATAAAAATCTATCATGCAAACAGTTTGAGAATGGTATTCTATGCTGTTGTTTTAAGTTGTTTCATCAAGAGTAAGTTCAGCATTGTTTATACAAAGCATAATGTGACTTTGCTGGAAAAATACTTTCCTTATTTATTTAGAAAGTTTCTTAATAAGTACACAAGTAAAATCATCACCGTAAGTGATTTTGAAAAATATCAGTTAATTAATCATGGAATTGAAAGCAGAAAAATATGTACAGTCTACAATGGTGTTGATCTCAAGAGGTTTGAATATCAGCATAAAAAGAACCTCCCTCAGAAAAAAGTCGGAATACTCGCACGGATTTCAAAGGAAAAGAATCATGACTTCTTTTTAGAGGTGGCCGATGCTTGCCGCAATCATCCCAATATAACTTTTCACATTGCAGGGGATGGGCCGGATTTTCATGCGTTGCAGCTACAGAGAGATAAAATGGGCTTGCAGGAAAAGGTACAGATGCTGGGAGGAGTTAATACCCCTGAAGAGTTTCTGAGGGATATGGACATTCTTTTAGTTACATCGCACAGAGAGGTTTTCCCCATGGTGGTTCTTGAAGCGATGTCAGTAGGTACACCTATCATATCCATTGATAAAGGCGGAATAAATGAAGCGATTGATAATGGCGAAAGTGGTTACTTGATCTCTGAACATTCCAAAGAAGAGTTTTGTAACAAAATAGAGTATTTGCTTGCCAATGAGTTGAAAAGACTGCAGCTAGTCAAAGAAGCACGAACAAAAGTGGAGTCGAACTTCTCCTTAAAAAGAATGATAGAATGCACATTGGCAGTATATCTAAAAGTCACTGGAGAGAAAATTGGCAGCCAAACAAAAGAACGCTCTATGGTTAAGGATGTGCTGAACAGTGATAGGTAAAAGTAAAATGATCCGCTTTGCTATAACCATGGAAGGAAATCTTCTGGAACAATGGAAAGTGGATTGTATCAAACTATTAATGAACATACCGGAAGTGAAGCTTGCCATGATAGTGGAAGTTCCGAAAAATCCTGTTGTGAAAAAGCAGTCCCCGCTGTACAGGATGTATCAGTCGTTTGTCGGATTGAGAAGCAGCTTGCTTAAGAGCGTTCCACTACCAGATAATTTTGATAAGATTCACAAGATTCATTGCTCAAACTTAGCAGACCTCAAAAACCCCTACAGTAAAGAAGATGTGGACTTCATAAAGGGGATGGACCTCGATTTTATTCTTCACTTAGGAGAAACAGGGATTGAGGATGAACTCCTTAATGTGACCAGATATGGTGTTTGGACATTCCGGTATGGTCAAAGCGGATGGCTCCCGCAAGTACCTGGGGGCTGGTTGGAAATAAGAAATAATGAACCTGTCACAGAGGTTGGCCTTTATCGATTAACTGGTAATCCTCAGGAAGGAATTGCTTGCAGGAAAGGATATTTCGCCACTGTTTGCCATTCTTTTCGAAAAAACAAAGAAATGCTGTGTCAATCTATAGTAAATTGGCCCGCTCTTGTATGCAAAGAAATTCTTGATTACCCAATTCATCAGGATGAGAGCATCCAAGTATTTTCAACAACGAAATCAGACTATGATACTCTTACTTCCACAACTGAAACAGCCAAATTTATTGCAACTACTTGGAAACATAAAGCCCGGAATTTGTATAAGAAGCTATTCTGTTATGAGTTTTGGAATGTTGGTATTGTGCATAAGCCAATCCAAACCTTTCTAGACGAACAGCATCCCATTATTGAATGGTTAGTCCCAAAGAATAAATGCTATTTTGCTGATCCATTCGGATTGAAAGATGAAGACGGTATTCATATTCTAATGGAAGAAGTTGACCATAAAGTGGTCAAGGGCTATATTTCCGGGGTCAGTATGAAAAGAGAAACCGGAAAAGATGCTCAATACTGGAGTCGTTCTGTGCTGAGACTCGAAAGCCATATGTCTTATCCGTATTTATTGGAGTATGCGGGGGAAGTGTACTGTATTCCCGAAACATCCGAAGCAAGGGAAGTTGCGGTATATAAGAAGAGAAATGGAAAATGGATGAAACATAAAACGCTCCTTGAGAATTTTGCTGCTGTAGATTCCACTATCATTCATCATGGAGCTTACTGGTGGTTATTTTGTACAAAAGCAGATTCAAGCCCACAAAGTGATAACAATGAGCTGCACATCTATTATGCAAAAGAATTATTTGGAGATTGGAATCCACATCATTCGAATCCTGTAAAAGTGGATATTCGTTCAAGCAGACCAGCAGGAACCCCATTTATACATGAAAATCAAATAATCCGCCCAGCACAAGATTGTTCAAAAACCTATGGTGGGAGAATTGTGCTTAATAAGGTCATCACCCTGACGATTGATAAGTTCGAGGAAGTTGTAGTTTCTCCTGTGGAGCCTAGAGAAGATAGCATGTATCCGGATGGTGTCCATACTATTTCATCGATCGGTGAAATTACCGTGTTGGATGGAAAGAAAGTTGACTACAGCCTGTTTCACCTTTTCAGAAAGCTCTACAAATACAAGCCGGTGAAGGAAGTGTTATAAGGAAATATTCTTGTCTTCTTGTTCATTATTAAGAACATAAAACAACTTTGGAAGAACAGTTTTTAGATAATACCGAATGCAAAGAAAGGAGTTAAGTAAATGAGTACCCATATCAGTAAACGTGTTGAGAAAACTCTATTAATTGGGTTGGATGTAACCTTATTATATTTTGGATATTTCCTTACTGCATGGTTCTTTCATCAATTAACCAGTTTTGAGGCAAACTATAATTATATCTTTATGCTAACGACATTATGTATCATTACCTTTTACTTATTCGACCTGTATTCAGATTGGAAGAGGAAAAGCTCGAGTAATCTATTATTTACTATTTTCCTTGCCATGATAGTTTTCACATTTTCAACTTGGATGTTTACATTCTTTTTTTCGACGTTTGGGGAGGCAGGTGTATTATTGACTGCTTCGTTTCTTCAATTCTTTTTAATAGTACTTGCAAGAATAAGTCTGTGGAATTTCAGCAAGCTCAAATATGGGAAGCAAAATGTATTAGTAGTGTCAAAATCTAGTATCGATGGACAAAAGGTGGCAGAAAAATTTCGTCATCATCATCAAGGCTGGTTTCAAGTAATGGATATTATCACGATCCACAACAAAGCCTCAATAAAAAAGTATCTAGGGCAAATTGATGTGGTGGTTATCAGCCCTGAGGTGCCAAGAAATATACAAACTAGTATTACTAATTTGTGTGTGGGGCATGGGAAGGAAGTAATGATTATTCCCGAGATGTTTGAGTTTGTAATGAGGGACGCTCAAATGCAGCAGGTGGACGATATGATGGTGTTTTCGATACCTTCCACCAAGATGAATGGTATCTACCAATTCTTTAAGCGAAGTATGGATATTGTATTTTCCATCAGTTTGCTGCTGCTTTTAAGTCCTATTTTACTGGGATTGTATTTTCTGATTCCTGCTACATCAAAAGGACCTGCTTTCTTTCGACAGGAAAGAATCGGCAAGGATGGAAAACCTTTTTATATTTTAAAATTCAGGAGTATGATCGAAAATGCCGAAAAAATTACCGGGCCAGTATTGGCTTTGGAAAAGGATCCGAGAATCACACCTCTAGGTAGGAGAATCCGGGCTCTTAGGCTAGATGAGCTGCCACAATTGCTGAATGTCTTAAAAGGAGAAATGAGCCTTATCGGACCAAGGCCTGAAAGATCTTATTTTATCAAGCAATTTAAAAAAGAGGTTCCTGAATACGTGGAACGATTTACAGTAAAACCGGGAATTACCGGTCTTGCCCAGGTAAATGCATACTATAGTACGACTGTGGAGGATAAGCTTCGATACGATCTGATGTATGTCAGAAACTGCTCCATTATTCTCGACTTGAAAATACTATTGCAGACAATCCGGGTTGTGCTTCAACAAAAGCAGGCAATGGGTGTCACAGTGGAACCTGAAGCGAGTTACAGTGGTATTACGATAGCAAAGCATAATTGATGTGACTTAGAGTCATAAAATTTAGAGGAAGAGGGATTGAAATGAAAACAAATTCAGAGGATTTAGTTTCTATAATCACCCCAACCTACAATGCATCTAAGTATATACTTGATACCGTATGTTCTGTCCAAGCTCAAACTCACACAAATTGGGAAATGATTATCGTGGATGATTGTTCCAAAGATGATACTAAGGATATCATTCGTGAAGTGATGAAGGGCGATTCCAGAATTAAGCTTATTGAATTGGTCGAAAACGCTGGTCCAGCCCATGCCAGAAATGTTGCCATTAATGCATCGGGAGGGGAGTATATCGCATTTCTGGATAGTGATGACTTGTGGCATCCATGCAAGCTGGAACGGCAATTGGCTTTCATGAGGAAACACAACAGCTCCTTCTCTTATACCGCCTATCGTATTATGAAAGAGGACGGAGAAAGGACGGATGTGGTTTTTCCAACCACCCCATCCCTAACCTATAACAACTTGCTGATGAATACGGCAATCGGAACCTTGACAGTCGTTCTGAATAAGAAGAAACTGGGCCACTTTCAAATGCAATTGTTCAGAGACTGTTCAGAAGATTACGGCCTTTGGCTTTCCATCTTGAACAAAGGGGTTACCGCGCATGGATTGAACGAAGAGCTGGCTGTTTACCGCAAATGTGCAAACTCTTTATCTAGCAATAAAATCAAATCAGCTAAAAAGACATGGAACACCTACCGAAAAATTGAAAAGAAGAATATTGTTGCATCTTTCTGGTATTTAATGAATTATTCCTTCCATGCCGTCAAAAAGCATTCCAGAACAATTTAGATTCACGTACCACTGAAGGAGGATTAGAGTTGGCTGTACCAGAGATAAGTAGAAAACTTTCCATATTACAAGTAGCTAGAGTTTGTGCCATTTTGCTTGTTGTGATCAGTCATATAAATGTGTTATTCTACCGAAATTTCGAATATGATTGGCTTGGATTGGGGCGTTGGGATAGACTTGGCGGGGTAGACTTCTTTTTTGTGGTCACTGGGTTTATGATTTATTACATTTACCATCGTCATTTTGGGGTAAAAGGAATGGCTAGAGATTTCCTTTTAAAAAGGGTTATTCGAATCTTTCCGTTATATTGGCTTTTCACTTTAATCCTATTAGGAGTGGCCATATTATTTCCGATGTTACATGTTCCATACAGCTGGGATCAAATCTGGAAATCAATGATTCTTTTCCCTTCCCAGCCCATTCTTACTTCCGCTTGGTCTATGAGTCACGTGATTTTTTTCTATTTAATGTTCACCCTTGTTTTAGTAAAGCCGAATATCTTTAAACCTATTATTGGTATATGGGTGCTTACCACCATTTTGTTAAAATCAGATCTGTTTATTCAATGGGAAACGTTTTTCTTTAGTTTTTCCACATTGGAAATAGTAGCTGGCACGTTAATCGCCTATGTGTCTCTGCGCTATAATATGAAGGAATACGCTAGTATGTTTCTTGCTGTTGGTGTCCTTGGATATGTAGGAATATGGCTGAATAATTTCTTTAATTGGTTTTCTTTCTACTCTCCTATCTTGTATTGTTTTTTTGCTCTAATAATAGTTTTGGGCATATCAATCAAAGATCGCACAGAACGCAAAATCCCACCGAGTCTTATTTTCTTAGGTGATGCCTCCTACTCTATTTATATAGCACATGGACCGTTCCTCATTTTTTACATGCTATTGTTCCGAGAAACACTTCTTATCAATTTTCTTGGATATACGTTGTCGATGGTAATTATCACCGTTTTGACGATAATATCTTGTTGCTTCGTCTATGTTTGGATTGAAAAGCCTATGAATGGCTATTTAAGAAAGGTAATGATCAAGAAGAAGAAAAAAGATACGGTAATTGTGAGCGTTCAGACTTGGAAGGGAGCTTGATAGGTATTATGGAGCCACGTCCTACTAAAAGCAGGAGTACTTTCTGTGGTACCTTTAGTTTAGAGCGTATGGAATCCTAACTCGAACATTTCTAATAAGATCACTTTGATGATTGTTATTTTCAAATATGGATCACAAATAGATTAGCGTTGCTGCTCTGCATGCAGCAACGCTAATCTATTTGTTCTGATCTTTAAGGGAAGCACTAGATGATGAATCTAGTATGCTTTCAACGCGCTAAACAGGTGTGAGCACCTTCCCTCAGTATTAATTTCCTGTACTGTAAGAGGCTGCAACAATTTGTTCAAATAGCGTTTGTAATTCTGGCCTTTCAAAGTCATACGTAGAAAGAATTTCATTATGCAGTACCATATGGATGCTATCGAATTCATCACTCCTAAATCTCCACCAAGAGCCTTTCGCTGTCTCTCCTTGATTAAAATATTTAAGTTTTTGTTCCGGATTAATTACTGGTTTTATATTTTCCTGCTCAAAATAACCCTTTGGAAAGTCAATATATAAACCAAGTCCTTTTTTCTTAGGAAATATGTATCCAATTTTGTATTTACTTTCCCCACGTTGTGGTTTAAGACTATCTTTCCATGGAACAGGTCGGTTGGATTTAATTAGAAGACCATTGTCCTTTCTATTAGTTTCTTCTACTGAACACCCCTCTATTTGATGAAACAGTTGCCTAAGTTTTACACACTGTTGATTAACTATATCCATTAAATTTCATTCCCTTCTATATTACGATTTTGCTTTAACCAACTATATTCTTAATAAGAATTCTGTAATTTCCCTAGTTTAAATTTCCTATATTAAATAATAGTTCGCTATATTATTCCTATTTCCTTTAATATGGTAAATATCTTAAAGATTAAATTGTATTCTCTATTCCTCTTCCATTTCTCTACTTATATCAAAGACTGCCAGATTACGAATATGAATATTACACACTGCAAACTCTAATGAACCAGCAGGATTTAGCACTAAAAAGTGAATCTCCCATTCTTCTTTGTTCGTTGTGATAACTAAGCAAAGCAAGAATGGCCTAAGTCAGATGTGGCGGCGGTTTTTTTAAGCCCATTTGCGCGACCCTCCTCCCTCTTTCACCAACAAAAATATATGGAGTATTTTGGAATTATATTAGATAATGAGTACTATACATCATTGCAAGTAGGTGGAATGATTGACAGATTCTTTTATTGTGGAGTTTTGGCGCAGGTTGTTTCATGTGTTGAGGTATAAGGTATGTGTTGTTCCAGTATGTGAGGCTGATTCCGGGGCTCCGGGGGTCTCATGGAAGCAGAGAACTGTCACCTGCTTCCACAATTAGCTAAACTTTTAACAAGAAAGGAAGACTGAGATTACAAATGATTATTGATTGCCATTTCCATGTTGATGAAACGATGTTAACTCTAGAAAAAATGATAGAAGAGATGGATAAAAACAATGTTGAGAAAACCGTATTAATACCGCCTTTAAATGAAACCATGTATGAAAAAGAAAGTACCTACCAGGATAATCTACATCGCTTATTCCGATTTTTAATCATGAATTTCCCCAAAATAGGATTTAAGATTTATGACGGATTAGTTAAAGATGGTTACTTTAAAGTTAATGGAAGCTTTAGAATTTTTACCGAGCCAAATAATGACATTGTAGCAAATGCGATAAAACGCTATCCTGATCGTTTTCTAGGCTGGGCGGCCATTAACCCAACTGTTCCAGAATCTGTGGAGACGTTGGAAACATACCTTAACCTCCCTGGATTTGTTGGCGTAAAAGCCCATCCATTTATGCATAAATATAGTATTAAAGAACTCGATTCCATTGGAGCCTTATGCCAAAAAAGAGACATCCCCATGATTATTCATCTATCTTCAGAAGCAGATTCCTACAAATACTTACCAGACAACTATCCAAATCTCAAAGTTATTTATGCTCATGCAGGACTTCCTTTTTGGAAAAGCCTGTGGCAGTACGCAATGGAAAAACCCAATGTTTATGTAGACACTTCAAGTGATTACCTTACACCATCAATCGTGAGAAATGTAGTTCAGGAACTTGGATATCGAAAAGTATTATATGGGTGCGATGGACCATATGGAATGAAAAAGTTTAATGAGTACGATTACTCGGATAAAAAGAGCTGGGTTGATTCTTTAGACATTCCTGAAGAACATAAGGAATTTATTCTAGGAAAGAATTTTATGAACTTAATAAAAAGTACAGACCTGGCCTTCATACAAAACGGATAATTCACAAGAATATAATGTTCAAGAAGCATGTGCTAGACTATTGCAAGCTCTTATACCTTTGTTATGGTAGAAGATTCGTAGAATGGTGCTTACCACTCCTCTGAAATTGTCTAATTCTTAGGTATTATTCTTGGAATTAGCTTTGATATTTTCATTTTAAAAATCAAAAAGGTAATGGGTATACGTAGGCAGCAAAAAGAGGAAATACAGCTATTCTGGTGAATTATAAAGTATTAGAAAAATATTACATGTAGGTGTTGAAATGCAAACAATAACGAAAATGACGAAGAGGCCCTGGGTTCTTTGGGTTTTGGTCGTGGTGTTTCTAAGTTTGATTTTATGGAACATTCCAATTGAAAAAAGGAAATATGGCCTTAGCCAAAGCAATCTAGTAACGGATTATACTGGGCTGCTTCCTGAGAGAGTGGAACGAGTAATGGAGGCGACAAACCGCTCGGACTTGCAAGATATTATCAAAGAGGCAAATGAGAAGGGATATAAAATCTCTCTTGCCGGACTGCAGCATTCACAGGGCGGTCATACCTACTATAAAGATGGTGTCGTGCTGGATATGCGCAGCTTGGATAAAATTCTGGAAATTGATGAAAAAAACAAGACGATCCGGGTTGAGGCGGGAGCGTCCTGGGAGGAAGTCCAGCAAGCCATCACACCCTATGGACTTGCGCTGAAGGTTACCCAGTCCCAATCCATTTTTACAATAGGAGGCTCCTTATCTGTAAATGCACACGGGCGTGATATCCGTTTTGGACCAATGGCAGGAACGGTTAAGGAAATGACACTACTCACCCCGACTGGTGAAATTATTACAGTGACGAGGGATGATTCAAAAGAGTGGATGAAATATGTCTTCGGGGGATATGGATTATTCGGAATCATATTGGATGTCACATTAGAACTGACGGAAAATGAGGTCTATGCTATCCAGACGGAAGAAGTGAAAACGAAGGAATATGAAGATTACTTTAAACGATTAATGGACGATGATAAAACCGCCATGCACTACGCAAGGGTCAGTGTTGCTCCAGAAACTTTCCTTGAAGAAATGTATGTCATCAACTACGATATCACCGGAGAGATTGACAAGGATACACCTTTAAAAAAGGAAGAAGGAATTCGCATAAGTAAGTTTGCACTGGATATTGGCCGTAAAGGCGGCAAGCTGGAGGACCTGTTTTGGGAGACTCAAGGGCATTATATTGATTCCCTTGACGGTAGTACAATTACACGGAACAATGTCATGCGTTCCGAATCCACCTTTATGGAATATACCACTCCGGGGCGGGTTGAGGTGCTGCAGGAATTTTTCGTCCCTGTTAATTCTTATGAAGAGTACCTCCAGGATTTGAAAAAATTGCTCTCCTCCAATGACAGCAAGGAGGATTTTAAAGTGCACAACATCACTGTCCGCTATGCTGCAAAAGATGAAGTGACTACATTGAACTATGCAACTGAGGACATGTTAGGACTTGTGATTCTAATTCAGCATGGTTTGAAAAAAGACGAGATCGAAGGTGCCAAAAAGATTATTCAGGATTGGACAGACCTGACTTTGAAACATAGGGGGACGTACTATCTACCTTATTACCGTTACCAGACAAAGGAGCAGTTCAAGGAGTCTTATCCTGCATGGGAAGAGTTTTATAGGGAGAAAAGCCAGAGAGATCCGAATGAAGTCTTCCAAAATCTATTTTATGACTATTATCTAAAAGAAGGAAGTACATCATGAAAAATAGCCCTCTATTTGTAACGGTGGGGCAGGTTGCCATCTTGCCGTATTACATCATTTGGCTGAAAGAAGCCTCCATGACGTATACCCTTTTTGCTTTGTTCTTTGCTATGTTCTCCTTTGCAGCAGCATGGGGATACCGGGTTTTTCAGACTAAAAAGAACAAGCAACGATCCTATATCTTTCTCGTTTATGCAGGGATGGGAGTCGTTTTTCTAGGCGTTGGCCTGATCCGGTCCCCGTTTGATGCCCTCCCCTATCTGGTACTGCTAATCCAAGTTTTGATGGGCTTCCTGCAGGGTTATTTTCGAGCCTGGCATATAGAGCAAAAGGAATATCATTTGCATGCGGTGCACTCTTATTTACTTGTTGGGTGTGCAATGATAGGGCTGTCGCTTGTTCAAGTCCTATCGCCAGGTTTTTTTCTAATTTTATTTGGGTGTTTGTTGATTGTTTGCGCCATTGGAGAGATTTTTCGGAAAAATGATGATTGGGAAGCAGCGTGACGGTTCTCTGCTTCCTTTTTACTTACTGTGTTCTTCAAATTGGTTGGCTGGTTGGATAAAAGATAGTGTTGGCTGACCGCTTAGAAAATTGATCACATCTTCTTTTGTTCTGAGGGAGACAGGTTGATGACAATCTTTTTTCTATTAAAGGAAATCCCATACTATGCAGTGCAGTCGAGACCCGCTCTTTTCATTCTTTTACAGAAGCATCCAACGATAACAATCGATTCCATGCCGTCTTTCACCTGCACTTCCACTTGGATGCGATATCCCTCCAATCCTTTTTAACCGATACTCGTTACATTAGTGGACATACCTAAATTGTCCAACGATCTACGATGATTCCTACTAAATACCATTCCTCCTCATGTTTTTCAAAAGCGAGGATCAGCGATGCCCAGTTTAGGGAGTCTTCTTCGGCTGATACATAATATTCCATGAATTTCGCATCTGGATAGACTTCTTCTACATTCAGGATGATGTTGCCACGCTGTTCTAAATTATTGTAGTTGATTTCTTGAGCAAATCTCGAAAAGTCACGTATATAAATATACTCTTCATAATATTCCTTTGGTGTTAATTCGATTTGGTGACCACTGCCATCCTGTGTTCCCCAGGTGTATTTTGTATTGTCCTCGCTGAAGCCACGGATTTCCCCTTTGGTAAATTGCAAATGCTTCTCTGTATCGACATATCCATACGGTGAAAAACGGACGCCTTTTTCTGGGTGAGCATGGGCTGCTACTGTACCAAAATCTTCATTCTCAAGGCCTATTACGACAGAATCCGCTTTCTCCTTAATTTCTACTTCATCTGACTGACCATTTTCATTAGCTTCACGCTCTTCGATATCTTTCTCAATCGCTGCCAGTTCTTTTCTTTTTGCTTCTAGTTCGTTGTTTACTTCTTTTAGTTGAGTTTCCTTCTCCTTAATCTCTGCTGTTATTTCCTGTAGTTTTTCCTCTTTCTCCTTTAGAGTTTCTTCACCTGTATTGTTGTGCTCTGGTTCCTTTGTATTATCTGCCGGAGAGGTATCATTATTTTCATTTGAACAGGCCCCCAACAGCAGGAGGATGGAGGTCAGAATAACTAGGGAGAGGCTTTTCATTCTTGAAGTGGTAACCATGCATTTCCCTCCTTGAAGTTTGTTTTTTATTAGGCTCTTATAGAACTTATTCCTCTAAGAACCTATCTGAAACATGAAGGCTGTTGCTCCTTCAAATGGATTATAATTATAATACGTCGGATTTCCCCCCACTATGAATGATGCTGAATTTGAATAGAATTTAATACTAATATAGTGTGATCAATAAGAATTATATTTCAGAAGTTAAGTAGCCTTATTCCCATTATGGATAAAAAAAAACACCGGGACGGTCCTAGTGTTTTCTTCGTTTAGCCAAATGAAAGAAAACATAAGGTCCCTGTGTTTCCAAAACCACGTCCTACGCTGTCCCCCTGACCCTAAAAGATAAAAAGATAAAATCATGATAATCTCCCTATTTTTTTGACGCATTTCTACAAATTGCATGTAAAATTTTATTATTTATTGAAATTATCTACTTCTATTGAACCAAATTGTGTCAATAATTGTCTGGAAATTTGAAATTTAAAACAAAGGAGTTCTTTTAAAATTATGGAATAAGGTATATGTTTCAAAAAATAATACTTGAAAGGATGAAGGTAATGAAGAAAGGTTTTTTATTATTTCTAGGTGCTTTACTAGTGTTTTCATCACTTAGTTTTAATGCATTTGCATCACCACAAGAAGTATCTAGCTCAAAGCAGGCATTTATCGTTGTTTTTAAATCTCAAAACAGCCTGCCTGCTAATTACCAGTCAATTATTGAAAAAGCTGGAGGAGAAGTGACGTATGAGGTAGCTAAAATTGGAACAGTTGAAGCTACAACTTCTAACCCTACTGCATTTATTAAATCTTTAGTAAAAGACAAAAATATTGCGAGCCTTGCTCCTTCGATGGAAGTGTCGTTAGATTTACCCGACTTTGAGGTAACGACTTCTGATATTGAACAAAGTGGCTTACAACCTGTTCCAGCTGAAGAAAGCATTTGGGAAGCTGGATGGCAATGGGATATTGAACGAGTAACTAATAAAGGTGCGAGTCACGCCCTTTCAAGTGGTAGTAAGGATGTTGTAGTAGGTATTATCGACTCTGGCATTGATTTTGATCATCCCGATTTAAAAAGTAATATTGTTCCTGGTTCAAAAACATTTGTTCCTGGAACAACAGATGCATGGGATTTTAACAGCCATGGTACTCACGTTGCTGGAACAATCGGTGCCAATGGCCGTATTAAAGGTATTGCGCCTGAAGTAGGTCTTCGTGCATACCGAGTATTCGGTGCTTCAGGTGGTGCACAGCAAATTTGGATTACAAACGCAATTATCGCGGCTGCGGATGACGGCGTGGATGTTATCAATATGAGTTTAGGTGGAACTAGAGTAGTTGGGCAATGGTATTATACAGATCCTACTACAGGGGAAAAAATCCGTTTAGGTAATGATGCTGCTGATATGGTAGCTTACAACCGTGCGATTCGTTATGCTACGAATAAAAATGTAACAGTTGTTGCCTCTGCAGGTAACGACGGGCAGGATTTAAGCAACCCTGCAAAGTTAGCTGATTGGTATAATGCTGTTTTAGATGCGAATCCTGCTACTGCTGCTTATGATGTTCAAGGTGCTGCATTTAAAGTTCCTGCTCAAATTCCTGGAGTAATTACTGTTTCAGCTCTTGGTGGAGGATTTGGCACAGAGGATCGCCTAGCATTCTACTCTAACTATGGAAACGGGAATATTGATCTTTCAGCTCCTGGTGGAGATTTAGGTCCGGATTATAATGGAGCTCGTGTACCAGGTGACTACAAATGGTTAGTTTTAAGTGCTATTCCTACTTATTTAGACTCTCCAACTGGAGTTGCACAATTTGGTACTCAAGGCTATGGATGGAAGGGTGGAACTTCAATGGCTTCCCCACAAGTTGCTGGTGTAGCTGCTGCTTACATCGCTAAAGTATATAAAGAAACTGGAAAGAAGCCATCTCCAAGTCAAGTTCAAACACACTTACAACAAACTGCAGAAGATGCAGGCAAAAACGGTTTCGATCCTATCTTCGGTCATGGTGTAGTAAATGCATATAATGCAGTAAAGTAAATATTATAAGCATCTTCATAGAGTATAAAGATTTTCTTTTATGATGTAGATTAACAGAGGGTAAAAAGACGGCGTTCTAACTGACAACAGTTTTGGAACGCTGTTTTTTAATTCATTTTGAAAAGTGAAAATTGGAAGCAGCGTGACGGTTCTCTGCTTCCATTTTCACTTTTTCATTAATACTTACGCCTTAAAAAAAATCCAATTCACATAAGTCCCCCGTATTCTTGCTGCTTGTCTTTGGGATATCCCCCTTCTATAATCTTATCTTCCGAATCAGTGATAGTCTTTTAGTTCGGGCTAGGCTTTTGACTTGGGTCTCACTTACTCCATATCATCCGTCATATCCGCCATCGTTACCTTTATCTGAAATCCTTCAAAAGACATCACCATTTCCCCTAACTACTCCCAAGTATAGGGCTTTCCATCTATGATAACCAACGGGGTGCTTTCATTTTCCGGGTCATAATTCAATCTTCCTATCACTTCATTATGTGCCATGGTTTGATATTTCTGCCCATTCGGAAACTGACCATCTTCTATATGAATCGTCTGAATCCCCGTTTGCACCTTGTCCACTAACCTTTTATATAATTCCTTTTGATCAACATCCAAACTTTCATGCACTGCGAATTGATAGCCGTTATCCTTATTTTCCAGCGCTTCCAAGTAGATCCCTATTGGATGAAGGTGTTCTTTGACACTAAAGTGCCTGTCCTTCCCTGCTCCATCCTTTAATGAGAAAGATTCCACCTTGGGCTCAAGCTTCACACCAAAAAGCGGGTGTGTGAATTGTTATGCAGTTGATATTCACCATCTGGTTTTAAAACCCCTAAATTTTTTATTAAAATTCAGGAATGCTAAATGGTAAAAATCATGTGCGAGGACCGTCTCCTTGTTTCCTTAGTACTTTAAAGAAAAGAAGGGTCGAGGGACCTGTCCCCTCGACCCTTTGCTCGTTGGGCCAGAGGAACTGTGCTCTAGTCTCTTACTAATTTAAAATCTGAATACTTTTACTAAGGAAGCAAAGAACCGTCCCCTGCTTACCAAAAGCTTTAAGGCACAGGGGACTGCCCTCCGAATCTTTTTCAATAAAATATTTATTTTCCTCTGGAAGGAAAAGCGTTTCTTAATAGAGAACAATTTAATAGAGTAAAATTAAGTAAGGGGAGGGAAAGTTATGAAAATAAGAAAATGGTTAGTCAGCGCATTGATAATTAGTTCACTTTTTGTTTCAATCCCATTTACCGCGTCAGCAAAGAATGTCGAAAAGGAACATTTTGATTATGTCGCTCTAGGTGATTCACTCGCTGCAGGACGAACACCATATGGAATTGATCAGGATGGTTACGTTGACTTTCTAGCAAACCGTTTTGAGCAATCTCAATACAATGTAAACCTCGACAATTATGGGGTATCAGGTTATAGGACGCAACATATTTTAGATGAGCTCTTCATTCCTACAAATCCGAAGTATGATAGCCTTCGAGAATCTATTAGTAATGCGGAGCTTGTGACGATTGATATTGGAGCGAATGACTTACTAGAAAAATTAAACATAGTCCTAACTAATCCGGAAATGGCTCAGCCGGTTGTAAGCGAGATTGGAAATAACATTTTTGCCATTTTAAGTGAAATTGATAAGATCAATCCTGATACTAAGGTATATGTAATGGGCTACTACAATCCATTTCCTCATCTACCAGAACAACAACAAGCGGCACTAATGCCACTGTTGGATGCTTTCAATCAAACCATTCAAAGTGTAGCTAGTATGAATGGTGATATCTTTGTTCCAACGTCTAAGGTGATTGAAAAACATGAGAAGGAATACCTACCGAATCCTAATGATATTCACTTGGACGTAGAAGGATATTACGTCATTGCTAAAGAGTTCTGGAAAGCGATTCAAAAAAATAAGTAAAAATTCATAGGTTTATGTTAAGCACAAAGGACAATCCTGTAATGGGTCATTCCTTTGTGCTTATTGCATGCTCCCACTTTAAACTCAGATTTTTACGATGCATTCCCCTGCAGAAACAGGAAAGCTTTCCCCCCTTTATACCCAATGAAAACCATACACATGGATTTAGGCACCTCTAAGGTATAAACGGATCGCTGTTCTGTCCTCTCAGGCTACCAGTAGTCGTAGAATCCACATTCAGTTGCTTTAATTATCAGAATAAGTAGACACTGGAATGAGAAACCTCTACCAATAATCCTTAGCTCTATTCATTGTTATTCTACAAAATATATCAAATAACCAATATAATTCCATATTTTTTATCCTTTACCCACTATAGTGTGTAAATACTATTAAATACCAACTATAGAGTGTTCAACAAAAATTACCTCTGGGATTTACTAGGAGTAGAGGTGATTTTATGTTTAGTGCAAAGGTAGTTGGTCATAGGATACGAAAGTTACGGACCAAAAGAAAGTGGAATCAGGAGAAGTTGGCGGAGGCTGCAGGTGTTTCCTCTAATTATGTTGGTGAAGTGGAACGCGCGAAAGTGTCGGTTACAGTTGAGGTGCTGGCAAGGATAGCAGTTGCACTTGATACGACTTTAGAAGATTTAACCCGCTATTCCGAGAAATTAGCTGGTGTGGATAATCCGGAAGATATGATTGATATTATGGATATGCTTGTTGGCAGGTCACAAGAAGAGCTAGAATCTGCACGGCAAATCTTGGAGATTCACTTTAAATCGATTGATAGAAGTAAATAGGCGAACGCTTCTCTGGTAGTTTAAAATATTTTTTCTATGCTCTCTTTGGAAAGGTGAGTGATTTACTATGATCTAATGTTGAAGATACAGAACCTTATAGTTTTTATTCCCCCACGCCATTGGTTCGCTTTTCTTAATTTCCCCCTCTTAGTCTTTTCATCTTTGTACTTTCCAGTCCGCCTTATCTTATTCATTCATTAAAATCGAATAGCTTTTTACTGGTAAAATTCACTCTCTTCCATAAGATAGGTATCCTCGAAGAAGCTTCTACTCCAATCATCTATCCAATTTCGATTCCAATATTATGTGCGCTCCAGTGCACCGTTGCCTGGGGTTAAAAGGAGAATATTCATGAATATAATAAGCGAGTACACGATTAGTCATACCACGATTGCAATCCTTCCTAATCTTCACCCGGAGTATCAGACGATGATTATAGATATGGAGGGGATTTTTTATACGAAGGATCGGTCTGGTGTCATTTTGAACAGGAGTTGTTTAAAGTATGGGGCTTCCTATGATGGGAGAAAAGAGGCGGCGACGCATTTGACGAACTATGTGCAAAAGACGCCGATCTTGATTTCAGAGGTGGAGGGGATTATTGCGCTTCCTACTCATTCGCCTGAGCATGAGGATTGTGCTTGGATTTTGTATCATCAAATTAAGGAAATCAAGCCTAGCAAACGGACATGTTGCATGATTAAGTTTCATAACTATACCGAATTGGAAGTGAAGATTAGCTCGCAGACAATGCGGCAACAGATTCAGAAGGCGTCGGTAATTTATTCGATTTTTTGTACGGAGCAGCGGATTAGTTATAGTTTTGTGGTGGAGAAGGGGCGAAGGAATTTTAGTAGGTAGGTGGTGGGGGTTGGGGGAGGGTTTACTCGTTGGACCAGGAGAACTGGGCCTCCGGTCTCCTATTAATTTAAAATTTTGAATATTATGACTACGGAAGCAGAGAACCGTCCCCTGCTTCCTCCTTGACGGTTACAATAAATAGCCTCCCTTTATAAAAATGGTTGATTTAATAAGTGAAATGAATGGTTGGAGATTCGATTGTAGAAAAAAAGAGTGGGTGTGTGAATAGCTTTGAATAGAAGGGATAGATTATGCGGCTGTTTATTGATATTCTACATCTGGTTTTAAAACCCTTCAATTTTTTCGGAATATTTGTGAATAATCTTAATGGTAAAAAATAGGGAAACACGAGGACCGTCCCCGTGTTTCCCTTTTACTATTCTTCTATACTATACTGTTTTTCAAAATAATTTTGATATTCACCACTAATAATTTGCTCCCACCATTCTTTATTATCAAGATACCATTGAATCGTTTGAGCAATTCCAGTTTCAAATGTATAAGTAGGTTTCCAACCTAACTTTTCAAGCCTAGTAGGATCAATTGCATAACGCTTGTCATGGCCTAATCTATCTTTTACAAACTCGATTAGGTTATCAGACTTTCCTAATGCTTGGATAATTGTTTTTACTACTTCTAAGTTTGTACGCTCATTATGGCCACCTACGTTATATACTTCACCATTGAGACCTTTGTGTAGTACTAGGTCAATTGCAGCGCAGTGGTCTATAACATGTAACCAGTCACGAATATTTTTCCCGTCACCGTATACAGGTACTTTTTCATTATTTAGTACACGCGATATCGTTAATGGAATTAATTTTTCAGGAAAGTGATAGGGGCCGTAATTATTAGAGCAACGAGTTATATTCATTGGCAAACCATACGTTTCATGATATGCACGAACTAGTAAATCAGATGACGCCTTACTTGCACTATACGGGCTGTTAGGCTGTAGCGGTGTTTCTTCGGTGAAGAATGTAGTTGGATCAAAGTCAAGCTCGCCATATACTTCATCTGTTGATACATGGATGAACTTCGTTAGATTAATCGCTTTTGATGCGTCTAATATTACTTGGGTTCCAACAACATTCGTTTTAACAAAGATTCCCGGATCAGTAATTGAGCGATCCACATGACTCTCAGCAGCAAAATGAACTACATAATCAAACTGTTTTTGCTCAAAAAGGGAAATAATAGTTTCTCGATCAGTAATATCCGCCCTAATGAATTGATAGTTACCCTTATTTTCGATATGTTTATGCTTAGTTAAGTCACCGGCGTATGTTAATAAATCTAAATTATAAATATTATAGTTAGGATATTTGTCAACCATAAACTGAACAAAGTTTCCCCCAATAAAACCGGCTCCTCCAGTAACTAATATGTTCATGATAAGACTCCTTTACAATTACAGAATATACCAACAGAGAAGTTATACCGTGATAACTTCTTTGTTAAATGCTGTGATAGCAACTTCTTCTAAGTACTTTCCGTATTCTGTTTTTATTAGTGGTTGTGCCAGTTGTAATAATTGCTCTTTTGTAATATAGCCTTTACGAAAAGCTATTTCTTCGATACAAGCAATATACAATCCTTGACGCTTTTGAATAGCTTCAACAAAATTTGAAGCATCAAGTAAAGACTCATGTGTCCCTGTGTCTAGCCATGCGAGACCTCTACCCATAATATCTACTTTTAATTTTCCTCTTTTAAGGTAATCATCAATAATAGAGGTAATCTCCTTTTCTCCTCTTTCGGATGGTTTTACTTTTTTAGCTACTTCAACAACATCATTATCAAAGAAATATAATCCAGGGACTGCATATGATGATTTCGGATTTTCTGGTTTTTCTTCAATAGAAATTGCATTTCTATTTTCATCCACCTCAACTACACCATATGCTCGAGGATCTTTCACGTAACATCCAAGGATTATTCCTCCACTTTCTAATAAAGCTGCTTTTTTTAATCTATTACTAAAATTAGACCCATAAAAGATGTTATCTCCCAGTACTAAAGCAACCGATGAATTCCCAATAAATTTTTCACCAATGATAAATGCTTCCGCTAAACCATTAGGGTCCTCTTGAATTGCGTACTCAAATTTCATGCCTAGATCACTACCGTCTCCCAAAAGCTCTTTAAATCCGATAACATCTCTCGGGGTAGAGATGATAAGAATTTCTTTAATCCCCGCTAACATTAATACAGATAAAGGGTAATAAATCATTGGTTTATCATATACCGGTAACATTTGTTTAGATACAGCTTTAGTTAATGGATATAGACGTGTCCCTGAACCCCCTGCTAATATAATACCTTTCATACTCTCGCCCCTTTCTTAACCTTTTATAATCTCACATATTCTATCCACATCTTCTAGTGATAAATCAGCAAATAAAGGGAGTGTTAAAACTCTATCTGCAATATACTTAGCAACTGGAGTTTCTCGAGTGTTAAAACTACCTTTATAACACTCTAAACTATTAGTTAATGGGTAAAAATATTTCCTTGAAAAAATACTTTTACCTTTTAATAATTCATGTACTTCATCTCTTGTATATTTATAACCATCAAACACAACTGGAAAATATGCATAATTGCTTCTTACACTATCTTGAGCTTTTAATAATTTTATTCCTTCTACACTATTTAGATTCTCATAATATCTCTCTACAACTACTTTCCTTTTTTTTATCTCCATATCTATATTACGAAGATTACAGAGACCCATAGCTGCTTGAAATTCATTCATTTTAGCATTACCACCGATATAATCAACTGACTCTTGTCCTGTAATACCAAAGTTTTTTAGTGCGGTTAATTTTTCCTTTATATTAGAATCCCTAAATGTTAATGCTCCTCCTTCTATAGTGTTAAAAACTTTTGTTGCATGAAAACTAAACATAGAAACATCACCAAAGTTACCAACCCCTTGTCCATTTACAGTAACTCCAAAGGCATGAGCAGCATCGTAAATAACTTTAAGGTTATACTTTCTAGAAATCCTTTCAATTTCTTTGACATTACATATAGTTCCATAGACATGAACAGGAATGATTGCCGAAGTCCTCTCTGTTATTAGACTCTCAAGATTTTCTGTTTGTAGAGTATAATCATCTGGATCTATATCAGCAAAAACTGGGGTTAGTCCATTACGTACTATTGCATGCGTAGTTGAAGCAAATGTAAAAGGGGTTGTAATAACTTCTCCTGTCAAATTATAAGCAGCTATTGCATTTTCTAAAGCAAGATGACCGTTGGAATAAAGGGAGATATTGGGTGAGCATAAATACTGCATTAAATCAGCTTCTAATTGCTGGTGTTTCGTACCCATATTAGTCAACCAGCCACTCTCCCAGAGATCTTTTATTTCCTCAATATAATCCTCATATAGTGGCATTGAAGAGCGTATTACTTGAATTTGTTTGACTTTACTATTCATTAGAGCCTCCATTAAATATAAGTACTTTTAATTATGGGTTAATTTAAGACATACATACTGTTGTATTCAGACTTCAATATGCTATAAATATAAGCATTATGGAACCCATTTTGCTTGAATACGTAATCTCGTACTAAACCATCTCTCTTAAACCCAATTTTTTCAGCCATTCTTAACGATGCTAAGTGATCCTCTCTCCAAAAACCATACATCATGTTCATACCTAGTTCCTCGAATATATGTCTTAATAATAATTGTGAAGCCTCAGTTCCGTACCCTTTTCCAGCGTGTTCTCTTGCAATAACTATGCCACCATACTGCGCTTTCCTGTTTAAATAATCAATATTTGTGGCAGCAACATACCCTATGGGAGTGTTCTCACCTTTGGTACAAAGCATTAAATATAATTGGTCGCGGTTATTAAATATTTTATCTTCTATCCACTTTATATCACGTTCTGAAGAGATATAGAATTTATTTCCACATGTATATTTATATAATTCATCTTCATTTCTTAATAAATTTATAAATGGTAAGTCTTCGTACTCAAATGCCCTTAAATATAGTTTACTATTCATTTTTTCCTCCTTATAAACAACTGATAATCTGTTTCATATCCCCTACACCATATCTCTGGTCACAAGGTAAGGGTAAGATGTTTGCAGTATACCGGTATTCAATGCTATCCTCTGACATATTCCTAAGTACATTAGGCCAAAGGGTAGGAAGATATATTTTCTTTTTAGCTAGATTCTTTCTAACTTCTAAGCCATTTTCAATATAATATGGATACGAAAAAGCACCATTGGGTTTAATAACCTTTATTTTATTTTGTATACCAAGTATTTGATCTAGATAATCATAGTTTTCATTCCGAACTTCTCGAACTTTCTCATAGTCAATGGCCCCAAGGATATTTCTAGTAAGCTTAGACATATACTTTAATGATTCATTTTTGTAGGAAGCATCGTTTTCTTGAAAATCATTGTAATATTCGGAAGCCATACTTTCATACCTTCCTAATATATGTGTCATTCGTTCTTTTGAAATATCTAGTTCAAGATTTTCGCATAATACCATGTCTGTTGAAAGATATGCACCGTCAGGGACCCCAAAAAACTTTCTACAGGAATATATTGTATCTATACCATCTAATGGTTTTTGAAAAAAAGCTTGGGTATTATCAAGGATAACTCTTTTATATTTTTTTTGGAAAGAGCGTACTTTATCACTTGGAAACTGACCGTAGTAATTAACTATATATAGATACTCACTTTCTAACAGGTTTTTATTGAATATAGGATTAAAATGTTCATCTATATAATAATATTCAAAGGTATATTTATACTTTTCAAGAATATTACTTACAGAATTACAAAGAAAATATGGAATGTATAATTTTTTAATTCCTTTTGCCTTTAACAAATAAATTAAGGCATTTCTACCCGTATTCAATCTAACCAAATTTCTATAATATTCATTATTAACAAATTCATCTAATCCGAAATAACCACCAATTTCTTTCATTATATCCACCTATTCAACAATAACATTAATCCACTGTTCTGTTCTTTCCATCAAATTATGCATTTCCTCTACTGATTCAAATTTCAAGAAGATTATGCCAATTGCATTATTTGCTGCATTAAAGTACTGAACAGTATCTCCTATTTTTTTATAAATAACTTTTTTAACAATTTTATTCTCTATTTCTTTGTTAATCCTGATACCTTTATATATACCACTCTTAGACGTATGCAAATTATGAGTGGCAAAATATAGCTGTTTATTAGTATGTGGTAGTTCAATAGTATCCAGCCCTATTGCCGCATCAATTGTTGCAGCAACTAAATCAACTCCCGTTATCATTTTAAGTAAATCAGGTATCATATTGCCGCCGTTTCGTGGCCCCATTTCAATAAGATGCAAACTCCCTTGCTTATCAAATATGATTTCTAAATTAAAGCCACCAAGTTTTATTTCTAATAAGTCTACAACCCTTTGAACTTCTTTATTAATTTGAGCGATTCTTTCATCACTAACTTGAACGGGATAGCTTTTTCCAACTGGTACTAAAGGATTCACCTTATTATTTCTATGACAATTGAGTAATCCCATAAATTCTACTTTTCCATTAAGTACAAAGCAATCTCCGCCTATCATGTAAGAATGATCTCTGATTATGAATTCTTCAATTATTACTTTTCTCTGCCTAGACTGTTCTATAGCTAAAATAAACGCATCTTTTAGCTCTTCTGTAGACTCAACTCTTACAACACCCTTACTTCCGGAGGAATCTACTGGTTTAACCATTACCGGAAATTTATAATCTTTTATTGCCTCTTTAACATCAAGATAATTTTTAAAACTTTGAGCCCGTGGGCAATTAAAGTTATTTATTCTAAGAAATTCACGAAATTTATCTTTGTATGCTAAAGTTTCTACCGACTTATACGGATTAGTCAATAATCCCAACTTTTCTGAAACATATGCGGCGGTAGGAGCTGCAGGATCCGATGCATATGCTACAATTGCATCAATTTTTTCTTTTATAGCAATTTCTAAAACTGCATTTTTATCAGTTGTACTTACACAATAGTATTTATGAGCAATGTATTGTCCTGGATTATCCTGTAGAAAATCACATAATATTGTATAACAACCAGATTTATTAGCATATTTAATAGCTGTTACTTGTTGGGCTGATCCGCCAAGTAATAGTAGTCTTTTCATACTTTCACTCCTGTTCCATGGAAATCATTAAATCACTTTTCAAATCATAGGAAACCTTATTACTCCCCTATGTTAGAGTAGGTGAATCCAGCTAATTTTATAGAGTAGATATATTATCTCCTTCTTTTTGCTATACTTCTTATTAAATTTACTGTCAGTTTAAATTCTTGTATTTTCAGTACCCAACTTAATCCAACATATATAGTAACTCCAAGTAATAATTGAATAGTGAGTTTAACTAAAAGGTGTATATTAAAGAATTCATTTGAATAATAAACTGCACACGACATTGAAACCGCTAATAAGAATGAAGGTAACATATCCTTAATCTGACTTAAAAATGAGTAATTAATTTCCTTAGCTGCGTAATAGGTGTTAATAAACAAGCTAAAATAAGAACTAATAATTGCTGCACTAATTAATCCTTCAATTCCAGAATCTAAGATGATTGCTAAAAAGATTAGTATGGTTAGTACTATTTTTTTGAAAATTTCCAGTAGCAAGAATAAATCAGTTCTGTTCTTAACTTTTAAAACATTTAAATTAATAGCTTGGATAGGATAAAGCATACCAGCTAAGCATAAAAGTTGAAAATACACCACTGACGGAATCCACTGTTCCCCTAATAGTAACGGAATAAGACTAGGAGCTATCGCAGCTAACCCTAACATGAAGGGAAAATAAATATATGCTGTCATCCTAAGTAACTTTTTATAATTCAAAGATAGCTTATGACTATCTTCCTGTATGCTACTTAAAATAGGATAGGTTACTTTTTGTATAGCTTGCGTCATTGATTGGGATGATGCATCTCTTATTTTAGCTGCATTTGTATAATAGCCAAGTTGAGCTATTGGGAATAGCTTTCCAATTATAACAAAATAAACATTCTTGAAAATTGTATCTATCAAACCGGAAAGCAATAACTTATAGCCGAAATTAAAATATTTCTTAAATAAATTGAAATTAAAAGATGATAACGGAATCCATTTATTCCCAATTATTAATAATGCCATTTCTACCATTTTCATTAGTACTTGTTGAGCAACTAAACTCCAGACACCAAGACCATTAATCGCCATGACTACAGCTACAGCTCCAGATGAAAATACAGCAATAGCACTAACTTTAGTTTGTGTTTTGAAGTCCACTTTTCTAATTAAAATAACTCGTTGTATTACAGTAAATGCATTAAAAATAACTATAATCATAGTTATTCTTAGTAAATCAACTAATTGCGGTTCATTGAAAAAAACTGCAATATAGGGAGCAAAGAAGTACATGATTAGATATACAAATATTGAAATAAATAAATTAAAGTAAAATACCGTAGAATAATCTTCTTTTCCAGGATTCTTTTCACGTATTAAAGCTTGATCTAAACCACTCTGTACAAATGTATTTGAAATCGCTATGAATATAGTTATCATGCCAATTAGACCAAAATGTTCAGGCAATAGTAATCTTGCTAATACTAATTGGAGAATTAATTGCATACCCTGTTTTGAAACTAGTTCTACAAAACTCCATAATAATCCATTTACTGTTTTAGATTTTAAATCTGCAATCTTTGGCATTCTATCTCTCCAGATAATTTAATAATGGCTATGCTACAGTATCTTAATCCTCAAAAATTTCGGTCCAAAGACTAATGGCATTTAGTGGTTCATATCTTTTTCTCACAATGCCCATATTCCAATCTACGATTTTCTTATCGTTATATGCAAATTCATCAAACGTTTCATGGCTAATATTTTCAATATCAAAAACCTCAAGAGACATGTCTCTTGACATCTCCAACCACATAGTTGTACCGCTTTTCATATAAACTTTTTTACCCAAATACAACATGGAATAAATATTACCTAATCCCTGTTGTCGGTCATTATTGTATATACCTATATCAAAAGAACTTAAGTATTCCATATAATCATCCATAGTCATGAAGCTATCAAGATAAGTAAACTTATCATTAAAGAGTTCTTTACCATACATAATAACTTTTTCTGCATATTCCTTATTCCCATATGACAAGGGACATACTATTTCAATATTTTCACCCTTGTATTTTTTTAATATTTCGAACACTTCTAAATGATTATTGGTTGAGGTAGCTGAATTCCCCACAATAACTCTAATTTTTTTTCTTTTCTTTTTAAAATAATCAGCCCTGTTAATTATTTCTTTAATCTGTTTTGTTCGCTCATCGCTAATATAAATTGCCATAAACCTTTTCGCTTTTGTATCATATAAATCTGTTACTAGTTCTTGATCACCTTTAACTAAAGTGGAAATACCATAAATATTTTTAACTATACTCTTTTTCATCATTGCAAATATTCTTTTAATTATATTACTTTCTCGATAACTAAATAAATCTCCCCCCCATACAATCCAATTACTTTTTTTTAGTAACCACGGTTGTACAAAAAGTAGGAGTAATAATTTCTTGCTAAATAAACTATGCAAAATTATTTTCTCGGATTTATTCATTAAGACGATTTTCGTCAATAAATTTTTAACTCCCCCAGAAAACCAATAAATATTTTTATCTTTAGTTACTATGTCTTTGACATAATTTTCGCCCTTAATAACATAAAAAGCATGACTTTTATTGTTAAATTTATCATTTACAAATTCTATATAAGGAAGCGTAAATTTATCATTTGGAATAAAGTGTAAAACTTTCATGAATTCCCTCCAACACTTCATAAATACTCTCTTTTGATTAAAGGATTATTCCCAGAAAAAGTAATACGGGATAATATCAGCTCCATCAATCTTAATTTGTGTTAAATAATAAGTAATGACAATTATTGCAACCGCGGATTTTGCAGTAAATTGAGCCACCTTTAAATATCTACGTTTAATATTAACTTTTGATTTATCGAGATTATATATAACGTTTGGAATATATAAAATTATAAAAATGAAGTAGAAAAGATTTAATCTGGTAAATAGATATGAGAAACTGCTAATTGTTTGGATAAAAAAAGAAATCACTAATAGGTTAAACAGTACTTTATTTTCTATATCATTATGCCTTAATGGGTTGTATATAACAAAACCAATAATGAGTATAATTAATATTAGTAATGCCATTCCACCTAAACCAGACGTTGATGTATAACTATTCAACATTTTTGTTGCTTCATCATAGTATAAGATAGTGAAAATTTCCCCAATTTGATTTTTGAAAATAAAAAATAACATAAAAATAGAGGGTATTAAAATTACAGTATGCTTCTTCCACTTCATATGCGCAAAATAGTATGCCGGCAGAAATACTATAGCAGAACTATGAAACAGTGAAGCGCATAATACTACCATAAAAAAGTGTTTTGGCTTCTTTTTAAGAATAAAACTATATGAAAATAAGACTATAGAAAGTGCTATTATTTGTCGTTGGAGATTAAAAGAATGATCAAAAAACCCAAGACATATAAATAAGATATAACTAAGAAATATACTTTTGGAATACCTATAAATAAAGATTCCAAGCGAGATAAATATAAACAATGAAAATACTATTAACATATAATTAAAGTTATCTGTAAAAAATAAAATTATTCGCTGAACTAATTTGAACCCAAAATCGGAATCATATAATAAAAAGTCATTAAAATTATTAATTTCTTTTAACCAATTAAATGACCTTTCGTAACGCCATGTATCAACACCAACTGTGACACCTCTAAACCCAGGTAGTATTGCAAATTGTATGGTGGTAAAGATTAAAAAAATAATTCTTGTGGTCTTTGATTTTATACATAAAAAAAACAATGCATAAAAAAGGATTAATACTAGATTTACTTGCAATATATTCATATAACATTACCCTATAAAAAGGTACTCCCTCCACAAAACAATATAAAATAAGATAGGTGAATTCAAACATTACAGATTATTTGCCAAACCTATATTTATAAACCAACCAACCGAATGGGTAATATAAAGTCGTCATAATTTTATGAGGCGAATTTCTTATACAGTTTCTGTCCCCACTTAATAAACATCCAGAAATGTACTTTAAACAACGTTTACTCTTATTATAAAAATTATCTGTTAACTCGAACGCTTGCATCACGACCAAAGTATATCCCCTTGGGTTATTTTTTATTATTTCAAGTTTATTTCTCGTTAATCCATCTGGCAAATACTCACAGTAGCAAAATATTTTTTGTTCTACTTTAAATTTGTATTTTTTGTTTAACTCATTAGCCAGGTATTCAGGTGGCATAAACTTTTCCCCTGATATTTCAGGGAAGCGATAACCAGAAGTGATTTCTGTTATATAGAATTGAACAAATTCAGACCTGATTTTATACTTGTCACTTAATTCCAGTACTGTAGTCTCTACAACTTCTTTAGGAATTCTTTTACCACCGAATACTTCGCCACTTTTAGCATTTCTTAATGCTAAAAGACCACAGTAGTTAGTAACACTTTTAATCTTTTCTAACCCATCTAGAGCCAGTTCAATTGAATTATGGGAAAAGGTATCATCCGAATCCAAGCACACCCAATAATCTGTATCTATTCTGTCTAATGCAAAATTTAAAGCTGACGCTTTTCCACCATTATTCTTTTTAAAGTATTGAATTTCAATTATATTTTCACTTATCCAATTATGAACCAAATCCTCAGTGTTATCAGTAGAACCGTCATCAACAACCATCCATAGAAATCTCTTATCTGTTTGAGCTTTTAAAGAATCAAAACAATTATATAAGGTATGCTCCCTATTAAATGTTGGCGTTATTATAGTTATAACTTTATCCATTTATATCATTAAACCTCACTTTATAATTCGGCTTTTTTTCCATACACTTCCTCAAGGACTTCATCAGTTAAATCACCAAACAGTGGACCAATTGTTAATTGGTGATGATTTAAACCTTGCCATCTCAAATTGACCTCAATTAATACTGGATCTCCCATTTTATCTATGGCAAAATCCCAAGACATTAATCTAAAGTGACCAAATTTTAGGTGCTCTCTTTTTACTATTTCCTTCATTTTATTGAAACTAGGTATCAATGTGCCTTTAAATTCATAGCCTTGGGGATGCACTGTGAATACATCTCCTTGTTTATATTTACATGCGAAGTCCTTTAATTGTCCGTTTTCCTGTATCCCACATACAATTCCATAATGATCGTATTTTGAATTGTCAACCCCTATGCGTATATGCGAAGTTAGTAAATTTACTTTATTATCTTTTAGAAGTGAAGTCACTCTTATTGTATTGATAGATGTAGGGTTTAATTGATTTATTGTTTCATGCTGTTCCAAAATTTCCTGTATAACATAGTCTTTTTTAAAATCATTTAACTCTAAATAGGTTTTATTTCGCATGTCTTCACTATTTTCAGCATTTACAAAGCTAATATTTTTCCCACCACCACTTTCAATACTGGGTTTTATAATAATTGATGATCTCTTTGAACATCTATCTAAAAGCTCATCTAAAGTTATAGGGTTAAAACTATCATCATAACATATACCATTCATGTTTTTAGCAATTGTAATAGGTCGCTTAACATCTGAAAACCAAATACTATGAAGTGATTTATCGGAATATGCTTTGACGAAATCTACTCTATTATAATAAGGTTCTATAACACAATAGAAAATATCTTCTGGGATATACCTTACATCTTTCACACCATTCCTAGAATAATACCATTTATGCCAATCTGTACTAATTTTAATATTAAATTTATTCCAATAAGCCTTTATCTCTTCTTTAAACTGTTCATCAATAGTATCTGTTTTCTTTAATAATTTATTTCTAATTTGCCATTTATAGAAAACTTTCAAATAAAGATTAATACTATCATCATTCATAAATTGCCTAAACCGTTTAAATGTTTTCTTCATTAAAAGTCCCCCGTATAATTAGTTAGCTTGTACTTGATGGCAATAAAAACTTTTCTCCCATAATAAAGTCAAATTCGTCTGAAACATATTTCTGATAGCCACCAGCAGTATAAAAGGTTAGTTCTCCAAAGTATATTTGTCCATCGATATTATAAAAGTCTACTCGTACATGTGCAAAATCTTCCGATAACTTTTTAGCTATTTCAACCATTTTTTCAAAGTTCTTAGGTTTTATCGCTTCTTTTTTTAATCCTCTTATATCAGCCCTCTTATATGGCAGTTCATTAAATGAGGTATCATAAATTCCTAATTTAATTCCATCTTCCAGAAATCTTTCAACTATAACATATAGAAAGTGCGGTTCTCCATTGAAACAGAAAAATTTATAATCAATTAAGTCATCATTTTTATCCTTATCCAGATATTTTTCACAAATAATCCGTGGTTTTATACCATGGTATGCCCATTCTCTACCGACTTTACCTGCCCAGTTATTTATCCATTGATTTAATGTTTTTCTTGTTTTATCGATGTCTAGCTTTGACTTATCTTCACATAGAATATTAGTATGACTACCATTTGTTGTCTTTAAGACAAATTTATCAGGAAGTTTATCAAAATCAATATCTTCTGCCTTTTCATAAACACCAAAAAGTGGTACCAATATATCTTCATACCCTTTTGAAGATATATATTCCCGAACACCATATTTATCTGAACATTGAATCATAAGAGGTTCTCGATAATAAAGCTTATACCATTGTAACTTCTCAGTAAATCTAACAGGGTTTAATAAATTTAAAGTTCGACCTGTTTTTATCTTATATTGAAGTTTAATCATTAGTCTATCCGGCAAAAAATCAAGTAATTTTAAAAGCTTAAGCCTAACCTTTTGACTCCGAATTAATTTTTTATAATCCAATTTATGTCACCTCTAACTGAGTTAATTCCTTTAAATAGGCACCAATGACAATATTTCTATCAAATTCAATTTCAACTTTCTTTCTTCCAATTAAACCCATTTGCGCCTTTGCTTCATAATCCTTTTTCAAGAAACTTTCAATCTTTATAATTAAGCTTTCTGCATTTCCTACTTCAAATAAATAACCGGACAAACCATCATCAATTACATCCATTGATCCGCTAATGTTAGAGGCAATACAAATTCTACCCATTGCTGCTGATTCTAATAACACATTTGGCACCCCTTCACCTCCATGAGACGGCAGGATAGTACAATGGCATTTTTTTATCCATGACTTTATATCCTTTTGGAAACCAATATATTTAATTATTTCTTTTGAATGATAATCATCAATGATGGGCTTATACTCCTCTTCCTCAATAAAACCCGCAATGTAAAAATTTGTATTAGGATGGGTTTCTTTTATTCTTTTTGCGGCCCCAAGATATTGATCAATACCTTTTAACCCCATTATCCTTCCTATAAAAATAAAGTTAATCTGGTTATCTGGTGGTAATTCACATAGTGAATACTGTTTTAGGTTCACACCTGAACCTGGGAGCATAGAATAATTATGCTTAACCATTTTATTCTTAACAAAGTAATCCTTATCTCCTGTATTTTGGAAAAACACTCTATATGACCTCTTAAGTGAAACTTTGTATAACACCTTAGCAATTGTACTAACAACATCCTTCTTTAAAAAAGTCGCACCTGTGCCGGTGATGTTGCTGACTTGTCTAATTTTTTTGAAATTAGAAGCAATAGATCCATATATATTTGGTTTAATAGTATATGAAAAAATAATATCTGGTTTTACCCTATCCATTATTCTAATGTAATTTAATATTAGTTTTAGGTCGCTAATTGGATTAATCCCTCTACGGTCAACAGGGGTCTCAATTATCTCGCAGCCCATATCACTAAAAATTATGTTATCTTCTGATTTTGGCATTGAAATAAAAACATTATGTCCATCGTTTACTAGTTTATTAATAAGCTCTTTTCTAAAATTATATAGAGTTATAAAATGATTTGATAAAATCAATATCCTCTTCCCCATAAGCTTCTTCACCTTCTATCTATTTAAATACTCCTTAACTTCTCTAGCTATTCCAATTTCAAATGATTCAGGGGTATAACCAAAATCTTTTTTAGCTTCTTCATGTGAGAAGCACCTATCTTCACTCATTCGTTGAACCTTTTCAACGTAATCGACCTTTCCAAGAGTTCCTATTTTTAAGCACCTAGCTATCAATACTCCCACCCCTAGCGGAAAACTTATAAATGTATTTCTTCGTCCAAGGTTTCTACTAATCAACTTTAAAGCTTCAAGCATTGTGATAGGTTTTTCTCCTGAGAGATTATATTCTAATTTAGCTTTCTCAACCGGTAGCACAACTACATCATAATACGCTTTACCAAGATCCCGAGCATTTACAGGTTGAATTAAACCTTTCCCTTGATTAATAACTGGAAAAAATTTAAATCTATCAACCATCTTAATAAATCTACTCATGTTATGATCACATAAATCGCCGTATATCATAGTCGGGCGTAAAACTGTCACCTTTATTTCAGATTTAGCAAGCATATCTTTAATTTCTGCTTCTATAATTTTGTATTCATCTGATGCAATTTTAAATTTAGAGTAAATTCCAGTTGTATGAACACAAATTGCTCTAGAGACGTTATTATTTATAGCAGCCTTAAGTATTCTTAGGGTATGCCTAATATTTACTATATGGACAATTGTTTTTACACCTTTCATACATTTATCTAAAAATACTTCATCATTAATATCACCAATAACTTTTTCTACCTTCAATCTACTGTTATCTAATAGAGAGGTATCAGATGTTTTCCTAACAATGCAACGAATAGGACCTTCATAATTATTTTTAATAAGTTCTTGTAAAAAATATCTTCCCGTATGACCAGTGATTCCTGTAACTAATAACATGTCTTCACCTCTATTTTCCAATTTCACTCTCAAAACGAGCCTTTCTCCTTAGAACTCGCAACTTCCTTCTTAACTCCAGTCCCACCTTCGACAACCCCGTCACTCTTCACTACACTAACTATGGTCCCGAAGAAGCACTTTACATCCATCCAGATGCTAATCTTCTCAACATACTCCCCATCCAACTCCGCTTTCACTTCAATAGGAAGCTCATCTCTACCATTAATCTGCGCCCAACCAGTTAATCCAGGTGGTACATCATTAGCATCATACTTATCTCGTTCAGCAATCAGATCATATTGATTCCATAGTGCTGGTCTAGGCCCAATTACACTCATCTGTCCCACAAAAATATTCCAAATCTGAGGAAGCTCATCAAGTGAGGTTTTTCTAAGGAATTTCCCCATCCTTGTGATATACTTTTCTGGATTACCTAATAAGTGAGTTGGAGTATCCTTCGGTGTATCTATTCTCATGGTACGGAATTTCAAAATATTGAAGTGTGTCTTGTTAACTCCTACACGCTTTTGCTTAAATAGAACCGGTCCTCTTGAATCAAACTTAATAGCAATAACTAGGATAAAAAAAATTGGTGATAAGATAACAAGCCCTATTAAAGAAAGAATGATATCTATCAATCTTTTAATTTTCATATACATACTTGTAACACTCCTTAAAATTTATTCTTTAGTAGATTAGGACTTAATTAGAATCTCATATTCCTGAATTCCAACCAACTTCTAAACCACTAAAATTGTTATCTACTACCGATAGCCACCTCATAATATCTATTCAATCTACCTAACAAATACGAAATAGATATTTACCTTTCTAGCACCCTAAACCGAGTTTCTTCCTATTATATAGACCATTCAATCAATCTTTAAATCTAAGTAAAAACACCTCAAACCCTTATCCCGCAAGGCTTCTAGCACTCAATCTAACTACGATACTCAGTTCCAACCAATTCAATCAAGAGAGCACAGCTATCTCATATCAATTTAGTATTTTTTATACTCCTCAAATTCCTACTACAAAAACGGTACCTCATTACCATCGTCTTGATCTACTTCCCCATGCACACTACACTCCACTTCCCCCTCAACATAATGATAAATCCCACCTACAGGACATACTCATCATGCTCTGCCAAAACTAATTCCTGGTAATACATCTTCTCTAACTCAGAAGAATACACATCACAAACATCAGCCTCAATTTTCTTAATATGCCCAAAAACAGAAGGTACTGCTTTTGCTGCCAGTATCTCCAAAATCACAACTGCTGCTAAATCTCCACCAGCAGCAATCCATCATATTTCCTAAGAAACTTCTTAAACAATTATTTACATCAACCTTTTGATGTATTTAATGAAAAATAAAGGGTATCAAACCACACCTCACACCACACCACTGATAACAAACGTATCTAAGGTAACTCAACACCCACAGCTTAACCGAGTGCCTCCATTGATAAAGGTCAGGAGGCATCACCTTTCTTTCACATTCCTACATTCTAATTGTCAGTTCAACGCTTTTTCCTTTTCCAGCAAACCCTTTAAGTATTCCTTTATATTAGCTTTAAGGTCCTCACGCTCCAACGCAAACTCAACCTGCGCCTTAATAAACCCAAACTTATCCCCAACATCATACCTCACGCCGCCAAACTCATACGCAACAACCATCTGTTTTTCATTCAGCTGTTTTATCGCATCCGTCAACTGAATCTCTCCACCAGCACCTGGTGTTTGATTATCCAGAATCTCAAAAATTTCAGGTCTTAAGATATACCTTCCCATGATGGCATAATTAGAAGGAGCATCTTCCATTTTGGGCTTTTCTACCAAATCATTAATATGGAAGCATCTTTTATCTATTTCGCCATTTTTCATCGAAATTATTCCATACTTTGAAACATCCTCTGTTGGAACCTGTTGCACTCCTATTACGGAAGAATTGTACCGGTCATAAACATCCATTAACTGCTTCAGGCACGGATTACCAGGGGAGTGTACGATATCATCACCCAAAAGGACTGCAAAGGGTTCGTCTCCGATAAATCGCTTCGCACACCCGATTGCATGTCCTAACCCAAGAGGCTCTTTCTGACGGATATAATGAATATTTGCCAGCTTCGATATTGCCTGAATTTCTTCTAGCTGCTCAAGCTTACCCTTTTTTGCAAGCGTTTCTTCCAACTCATAAGACTTATCAAAATGATCCTCAATCGCTCTTTTTCCACGACCGGTAACAATAATAATATCCTCGATGCCAGAAGCAACCGCTTCTTCGATGATATATTGAATCGTAGGCTTGTCGACTATTGGCAGCATCTCTTTCGGTTGTGCCTTTGTAGCTGGCAGAAAGCGAGTTCCAAGTCCAGCTGCTGGTATAATGGCCTTTTTCACTCTTTGCATACTAACTAACCTTCCCCTTTTAAATAAATATTTTTCTTTGTTTTAAATGCTCCAACTCATTCTCTCTATTATTAGCAACCAACAATAAATACTCCCTAACCTCATCAATACTCATCTCCTCAAACCTGCCGAGGAAATATCCTAAAATCTTCTCATCCTTAAGTGGTGCCTTCCCAATATGTATCTTAGGAAACACATTTTCCTTATGGAGTTCATTTTCATTTAACAGTTCTTCATACATCTTCTCCCCAGGACGAATCCCAGAGTATTGAATACCAATTTCGTTAATCGCGTACCCGGATAACGTAATAAGGTTCTTCGCCAAGTCGACAATCTTAACCGGCTCTCCCATATCAAGCACAAACACCTCACCACCGCGTGCTAGTGTCCCCGCTTGAATCACAAGCTTGGAAGCTTCCGGAATCGTCATAAAGTAGCGCGTCATATCCGGATGCGTCACCGTAACCGGACCGCCAGCCTGGATTTGCTTTTTAAACAGTGGAATTACACTCCCACGGCTGCCAAGAACATTCCCAAATCGTACGGCCACAAACTTTGTTCTGCTCACTTCTGCCAGCTGTTGCACTACCATTTCCGCAAAGCGCTTTGTCGCCCCCATCACATTAGTAGGGTTCACTGCTTTGTCAGAGGATACCAACACAAAGGTACCTACACCAAAGGTATCAGATGCTTCTGCGACATTTTTCGTCCCAAAGACATTATTTTTAACCGCTTCCTCTGGGTTTCTTTCCATTAATGGTACATGTTTATGAGCTGCTGCGTGATACACCACATCAGGATTGTATTTATCCATGATGGTAAATATTTTATTTCTGTCTTGGATGTCCGCAATCTCAGTATAGATTTTGATTACTTCGTTGTACTTCCCACGAAGCTCCATCTCAATCGTATAAATGCTATTTTCACCATGACCTAACAGTATAAGCGCTTTCGGGTTGAAGCTTGATATCTGACGACAAATCTCAGACCCGATCGATCCACCTGCTCCTGTCACAAGAACCGTTTTACCTGTAATCGACTCGGAGATACTTTGCATGTCGAGTTTAACCGATTCTCTCCCAAGCAGATCCTCTACCTCGACGTCCCTGAATTCATTAACGGAAACATTCCCAAGCATTAAGTCCTCAAGCATTGGAATGATTTTTGTTTTTGCATCTGTTTTTGTACATTCCTGATAGATGATGTTGATTTCTTTCTTCCCAAGGGACGGAATCGCAATGATAATGTTCTCGATGTTCAGCTCTTTTACTACAGACTCAATATTTTCTACACCACCAAGCACCGGTATACCTAGTATCTGCAATCGATGCTTTTTTACATCATCATCAACAAACGCTACAGGATGCAGATTGGCATCATGGTTTTGCAGCAACTGTCTCGCTACCATCGTTCCAGCCGCGCCAGCTCCAACGATTAACGCCCGCTTTTTATCCTTTTTAGTCTTAATAAAGGTATCTCGGTACATTCTCCACGAAAAGCGTGAACCACCAATTAATAACATATGAAGCATCCAAGTAATCATTAACACCCGAACAAAAATATCACCCGATACAATAAATTGCAGAAGACCGGTGATCGCAACGGAATAACTTACTCCCTTAAAAATCGAAACCAGTTCTCCTACACTCGCATACTCCCAAGCTTTGTTATAAAGCTTGTATATGTAAGCAAATAAATGATGCCAGATTAAGAGTGTAAACGATGCGACTAACAAGGTTTTTGATTGAAACACCTGAAACCCGGGATTCAGCAGCCAAAAACTAAGATAAATAGCGGAGATCACGATAAGAGAGTCAACCAGCACTAGAAATGAAAGTCTTCTTTGATATGTCATTCCGAAGCCTCCTTTTGTCATTACTTGAATTTACTGTAAGAAAAATAGTAGAAAAGATGTGATATAGCCAAAAAAAGAGGAGGATAACGTATCCTCTCTTATTTCGCACCATAGTAATAGTAATAAGAACTGTCTTTTTGTTTCTTTCCATTAAGTACAACTCCAAGCAATTTCGCTTTTGCTGCATCTAATAATTCTTTTGCTTTTACCGCGCTATCTTTATCTGTTGTTCCACTAGAAACAACCAGAATCGTTCCGTCGCACTGGTTCGCTAACACTTGCGCATCTGTTACAGCAAGTACTGGTGGAGTATCAAAGATCACCACATCGTACTGATTATATGCATCTGCTATTAGCTCCTGCATTGCTCTTGAGCTTAGTAACTCGGCAGGGTTTGGTGGAATTGGTCCACTTGTTAAAATATCTAGATTTGCTATTTTTGTTGGAGTTATTGTTTCAAGCAACTGGGTTTGTTTCGTCAGAACCGTTGTAAGTCCTTTAAAGTTCTCCTGTTGAAACGTATAATGTGCTGTTGGTTTTCTTAGATCAGCGTCTATAAATAGAACCTGTTTACCTTGCTGCGCAAATACTACTGCTAGATTACTAGCTGTCGTTGATTTCCCTTCAGCTGGACCTGATGACGTCACCATAATGGAACGCATTTGCTGGTCAACGAATGAGAATTGAATATTCGTTCGAATCGTACGGTACTGCTCGGAAATAGGGGACTTAGGTAATTTATCCGCGATCAAGTGACGACTTGTTGTTGCTAGTGTGCTTTTTTTTCTATTTTTATTTCGAAGAGCCAACTGTCTCACCTCTCGTTCTTGCTTTTCTAGCAGCCTGTTGCGCTTCTTGGATATCTTTGTCTTCAATTTTCATGATTGTACCTAGAACAGGCAACCCTAGTAATTTTTCAATATCTTGTTCATTTTTAATAGAGGTATCAAGGTATTCTAACAAGAATGCTAGACCCACTCCTGCCATCAGACCGACTACCATTGCGATTGCCATATTCAGTACTGGCTGCGGCTTTACTGGTGACGGGTTCTCGCCTACTTGGGCCGGGGACAGGATGCTGACGTTGTCGACGTTCATAAGAGTAATGATTTCTGTTTGAAACACTTCTGCTGTTGTATTGGCGATTGTTGCTGCCATTACCGGATCAGAATGCTGAACCGTAATATTCAATACCTGGGAATTGCTTTCACTTCCCACCGTGATTTTGGAATGAAGCGATGACGCTGTTTCGTCACTATTTAATTCTGCACTAACTTTATCTAGAATTGCAGGTGTTTTTATAATGACATTGTATGTGTTGATTATCTCCAAGTTGGAGCGAATTTGGTTCACATCGACAGAGCCTTGTTCGGATTTTGCCTGGTTCACCAATAATTGTGTAGAAGATTGATAGATTGGTGTGATGAAGAAGTAGCTCATCACGCCACTTGTCGTTGTAACAATGACGGTTAATAAGATAATAAGGCCAAGGCGTTTTTTGAGCGTTTGAAATAGTTCTTTGAGACTGATAGTTTCTTCCATGCGAACCTCCAAGGTTGATAAACAAATTCGTGTTTATTTTTATATTTTTTGCAAGTTTTTTATATTTTTGCACATAAATTTTATTATAAGTCAATAACTCTCACATATCTACATCATACGTGTAATTTCTTTGTAATAAAAGTGGAAATTGTTTGAAAGCGGTAACAATTTTCGAGTATTTTTTAACAAATAAATCGGAATTTGTCGAATAGAGTCTAATGTTTGTCGAACGGAAATTAATTGTGAATTTTCTGCATATATGTAAGGTAAGAGACAGGCAATGTTTAGGAGAGGTTACCATGCGCAGAAGAAATAGGATACATCCTGTAATTGTATTGAGTTTGGGGATTGGTGTAATTGTTCTGTTTGTTTATCTTCTTTCTACTATCCTAATCAGTGCAGAAGGGAAAGCCGAGCGTTTAGTGGAGGATTTTTACGCATATGAACAAGAAGGGGATTATGGTCGTTCGTGGGAGCTGATGCATTCGTCTATGCAGGAGAGATTTCAGCGGGGATCCTATATCCAGGACAGGGCTCATGTGTTTAATAATCATTTTGGCGCAGAAACGTTCACGTATAATGTTAGTGATGCAGAGAAGCTAAAGAGTTGGAAGATGGTGAAGGATGGAGAGACGTTTGATCTTGCCTATAAGTTTAAGGTAGAGCAGACCTACAAGGGAAAGTACGGGCACTTCTTGTTTGTGCAGTATGTGTATGTGGTGAAGGAAGAAAAGGATTGGCGGATTGTTTGGGATTATAATAAATAAAATAGGGACAGCAGCGTGCACTGTCCCCCGTTTTAAGAAAGTCTAGGATTAAGATCCAGTGTTTGTATCTTCTTCCTCATCTTCCATGTCCATGCCTTCATCTTCGTTCTCCATGCCTTCTTCATCTTCCATGTCCATCTCTGTATCATCTTCCATATCAGGATCCATCGGTTCTTCCATTGGAGGCTGTTCGTCTTCTGGTGGTGGAACGTCCTGATTGTTTGCTGCACACCCTGTAATTAACATTGCTGCTAATGCTGTTCCAGTTAATTTAACTAACCATTTGTTGTTCATTCTAAACCTACTCCTTTCATATATGGAAATTTCAAGACCTTTTTTACTTTTTCGCTTGGTCCCTTTTTATATTCCCCAATATTCGAGAAAGTTTGCATAAAATGTACAATAATTTTTAAATTACGCCTTTTGACCTAATGCGAACATCATTTCCAATTCACAGACAAGCTGTCCGTCGACAGTTGCCACACCTTTTCCCTTGCCGATGCTTCCGCGTACTCGTGTCATCTCCACTTCGAGTCGCAGCTGATCGCCTGGGAATACCTGCTTTTTGAAACGGCACTTATCAATGCCGGTAAAGAAAGCAAGGCGGCCTTTGTTTTCTTCTTTCTTTAGCATTGCTACCGCTCCAACCTGTGCTAGAGCCTCGACAATGAGCACGCCAGGCATGACAGGGAACTCTGGGAAGTGTCCTTGGAAGAACTCTTCGTTCGCAGTTACATTTTTGATTCCAATTGCTCGTTGGCCTTCTTCGATTTCTATTATCTTGTCCACTAACAGGAAAGGATATCTATGTGGAATGATTTCTTTTATTTGGTTAATGTCTAGCATGTTTATGACCTCCTACTAATAGTTACTCTTATTATATATGAAGGGATACAAAAGAGGAAGCCTTTGGTATGGACTTCCTTCAGTTTGTATTAAACTCATTGGCACCTGTTTAATTATGGCCGTTGATTTCCGTTACAGGCACTTCGCTTTCCGCGGGCGGTCCGGGAGCCTCCTCGGCTGCGCCTGCGGGGTCTCACTTGTCCCTTCCTCGAGGCCACTGATAAAGTACATAATTCTAGGTTTGTGTTAACCACCGCTGTTACTTTCCGCAAATGGCTTCGCGTTCCGCGGGGCGACCTTGAGCCTCCTCGGGCTATGCCCTGCGGGGTCTCAAGCTTGTCGCTCCTCTCCCGCTGGAGTCTACGCCATTTGCTCCACTCCACAGCTAGAAGCCACACAAAACTATATGTTTTCAGATTTTCAGTGGCCTTCCCTTCCTCCCGTAGGAGTCTGCGTGCCTTCCACTGCAATCAACTGAGTACTATGAATTTTTTGTGGAACGATAATTAGATGAGTGCTTTGGAAGAATAACTCTCTATTTAGGTTGAGTGTTGGTAATAGGGCTTTTCCTGCTGATGATTGGAGCCGAAGTTTTAGATTTAGGCGGGAGGTTGCGGGAGGTTGAAGACCTTAAAGGCATAGTGACACCACTGAGGTTATAGGGGTTTTTGTAAATAAAACCCCCTTTTGATTCTAGGCATTCCTAGCTGTTGATCGGAACGAAAGGCGGAGACTCCAGCGGGAGGTAGTGCTTTGGGAAGACCCCGCAGGCGAAAGCCGAGGAGGCTTCCCAAGCGCCCCGCGGACGCGAAGCCTTGCGTGGAGATTAACAGCGGTGGTTATATAAGAAAGCAAAAAAGGGATTTGGAATGTGTTTATTCCGAATCCCTTTTGTCTACAAACGAGTGTTGCCCTTTGGTAAGGACTTCCTTAGTCTTTTTGTACGAGGTCGATAATATGTTGCCACGTTTCTCGATTAAATACATCCATCGGACTGCCGCCGCCGAGAATGCCGTAGCCTACCATGGCTCCTGCCACTGCTGCCACAATCATGATAGCTAAGATGATGATTAGTCGCAGCCAGATTGGAATTAAGCGGATTCGCCATTTGAGACGCTGCTTCTTTGGTTTTGTTTCTCTTGTTTGGGCGGTTTCTTCGTGTTGTTCTTTTGCTTTATTTTTTTGAGTTTTGCGCAACTCTTCTCTTGTTAAGCTTTTGGTTTTTGTTTCTTTTTGATCCATTGCGCAATCTCCCCCTTACCTATGATTTCAATCCGTTTACAAGTCCCATCATTTGATCGGCATATTGCACAGATTTAGCGTTAAATTGATACGATCGTTGCATGAGCGTCATCTCGGTCAGCTCAGAAGCAAGATCGACATTGGACTGTTCAAGCATTCCTTGTTGTAATGGGATTGCCACGCGGTCCGCTCCGGCAATGAACTGGATGATATCATCTGGATTTCCTACTTCCTCATTTGGAAGTGCGTACAAAGACCCAGGTCTAGCTTCCAGCATTTGCGGGCGAATTACGCGGGCGATGCCGAGTTCACGTGCAATTGCATCGCCATTATTGAGCGCTGCGGTGATGATTCCACCTGGTTGAAGCTGTATTTCCTTAATGTTTTCTGGAAAAATGATTTGTTCGCCGTTGCTATCTAAGACCGGGTTTCCGTCGCTTGTAACGAGCATGACTTCATTGTTGTTGATGGGCGACAAATAGAAAACCCCGTTTCTCGTGAATTGGGTCGTAGCTTGCCCATTCTCTGTCGTTTCTATCGTAAACATTTGATCTTCCTTTGTTAGAGCAAAGTCTAACATACGGTCGGTCGTTTTTAAAGAACCTTGTGTGAGGTTCAGTTTTGTCATAGCAAGGCCAGCACCAGTAGAAAGACGAAGACCGTTTGGTGTTTCCCGCATCGTTTCATACCTGTTTAGCGGCTGGTTGTTTGCTTGTTGAGTTAGTAGTTCTTGAAATGATGCCGATCGGTTTTTGTAGCCGATTGTGTCGACGTTCGCTACGTTATGGCCGATTAGGTCGAGTTGCTTTTGTAGCTGTTTCATGGTGTTGGTGGCGTTAAGCATGATTCTGTTCATTTATATTCCCCTCCGTTTAGGTCCTGAGGCAATTAGTTGATTCGTCCGATTTCGTTTGCTGCTTTTTGCATACTTGTGTCATAAGCCTGAATGACTTTTTGGTTCGCTTCAAAGGCACGGTAGGCTGCTGTCATTTCACTCATTGTTTGGGCTGTATCGACGTTAGAGCGTTCGATGTGGCCTTGGAGAATCTGGAAGCCTCCATTGGCGTTTACCATTTGTTGCCCTTCTGCTGGGCGGAATAGGCCGCTACCGTCACGGATAAGGTCGTTGGTGTTGTTGGCTAGGGCGATTCCTAAACGTGCTTGGACTTGGTCGTCTACTAGCAGGGTTCCGTCTGGTTGCAGTGTGAATGTATTGGTGTTGATTTGAATTCGGTTGTTGGTGTCGTCTAGGACGTAAAGGCCATTGTTGGTTGTTAAGTAGCCTTGGCTATCGATGGTAAAGTTTCCGTTTCTGGTGTATCTAGGTGTACCGTCTTGATGTTGGACGGTGAAGAAGACGGATGTGTTTTCCGGCAGGTTACCGTTCAGGATGGCGAGATCTGTGTCGTTGCCTGTTGGTCTCATGTCGCCCTGGATGTGGTTTGGCGTGATGTCTTGTAGGTAAACTCCTGTGTTCAGGGCTCCTATTGGCTGGAGCTTGTTGAATGATGGTGCGTTTTGGACAGGTATATTGGCACTTTCCATGCGTGAGAGTAGCATTTCCGGGAATGCTCTAAGGGATGATTGGTCTGTTTTGTATCCTGGTGTGTTGGCGTTGGACAGGTTATTTGAGAGCATTTCCATGCGACGTTGTTGGGAGATCATGCCGGCTGTTGCTGTGTATAGGCCTCGTAACATTTATTTGTATTCTCCTTTTGTGTTGGAATCCGTGCGTATTTTTTGCTATTACCTATTATAGTACATATTTTGGTTTGTCGATATATGTAATTTTGTGAATACATAAAAAGAAGCACCTGTTAGGGTGCGTAGGGTGTGTATTGTTGTAGTTTTTGTTGGTGGTAGTTGCGTTTGGTTATTAGGGTTTGTTTGAGTTCGTTGTCTCGGCAGTCTTGGATGAGTATGCTGTGGTAGTTTGCTCTTAGGGTGTGCCAGATGATTAGTGGTTTTTGTAGCATTGTGAGCACCTCCGAATGTTGTTGTTCTTTATATATACCCTTCGAAGAGGTTTTATAACTTTTGAGGCAATTTTTTATTTCAGGAGTAAAGTAATGCTTATCCATGGTGTTATTTTCTATATTTTCTGACACTTATGTCCTGTTTTATAGTATAATTTAACAGTATTTCTACTTAATGGGGGTTAGTAGATGAAGAAGATATTGGTTCCTTTTGCAGTACTTATGATTGGGAGTACACTGGTTGCCTGCAGCGGCAATGAATATGCTTCAACGAGGAAAGTAGACAAGGTGGACGAGACCGAGGTTGCGGGATCAGAAGTAGAGAAAGAGACAAGTGAACCTGCGATTGATGGCGCGACTGCACAGGCTGCGGCGGAAGAAGTACTTCAATCCCATTTCAAGCTATTGGACGAGGGAGATTCCGAGGGGTACTGGAAATTGTTTGAAACGCCTGGTGATGAAGACAGTGTTGCTACAGTTCAGAAGATAATGGAATTAAAGTCGAGCTCTGAATTAAGGGATATCAAAGTGATCTACCAAAAAGATAAAGAAGTGTTGGCTACTTTTGATATGTCGCAGATAACTGAAGAATTTGACCCATATAATAATTTCAATCGTCGTGGTGAAGGTTTTATCGTTTTGAAGATGATGGAGGACGGCGGCTGGAAGATAAGCCACCTGGACTATATTACCCTGCTTCATCTCGATTTTTATGGAGAGCGAGATAAAGAATCCTTCAGTTACATGGACGAGGATAACCTATTCTTCTGGTCCAAGGAGCTTGCGAAACTGAAAAGGGAGAAGCAGCTTCCATCCGAATGGGCTGGTGCATTTCTTGCGGAACTCCAAAGGATAGATGATGCCATTCCGGACCAGCCACTTCACTTTACCCAGAAAATGATTGATGGACTGGCGCCTGAGGCTTTGGCAACGTTACAAAAAGTGCTGAATGAGCTTGGTGATCCACCGAAGGATACGATTACAATCCATAATTTCTTTTTTTATGAAGAGCATCTGGAGAGTGATTACATAGTTTTTAATGCATTTATCCGTAATGGATTCGATTACCCGGTCAGCAATCTTCATGGACCGGTCTCCCTTACTGCTGAGGCATGGGATGAGAATGATGAATTGGTTGATGTGGAAGTCGCCAGAATGACCATGGAATTTGACGGGCTGGGTACGATCGAGCCTGGTGCCACTGGACTCGCTACCATTTATTTTGGTCCTGAGAGCATTATGGTGAGCAATCTTGAGGAATTTTTGGCGTATGGTGAATTTGAGATTGAAGCGGAGTTGACACATAGCGGTGATTAGAATGCGAAGATGGGGTTTGATTCCGGTTGCTGTAGTGATGATGGGCGGATTGCTTGCAGGCTGTAGCGGTAAGGATGATGAGGTGAAGAAAGAGGCGGTCGGGACGTTAGAGATTGAAGAGGCTGAGGGTGCCACTGTTGTAAATGAGACGAATGAGCATGGAATTGATATGACGGTTGTTCGTCAGGTGGAGGCTGCTATTCATACTAAGTTCAAGCTTCTGGACGAAGGTGACTATGAGGGATATCTAGCGACTTTGGATGTAGAGATGAATGATGAGCTCCTTTCTTTGATCCAGGATATGATTGAGGCAGATACGATGAGCAGCGTGGAGAACATTGAGGTTATGTATCATAAGGATAATGAAGTACTGGTTACATATGACCTGAATCTTATGACGGAAATTTATAATCCTGATATGAATTTTAATAGGAACGCTACATCTTATGCCATTTTGCATAGGGTGGATGATGAGTGGAAGTTTATCGTCGATCATGCTGTTTCGTTGACTGTTCTTGATGGCGAGGGACAGCCAGATCCGATTTATGAATATATGAACTATGATACGAAGGTTGCCTGGTGGGGTGAGCGAAAGAGGTTGATTAGCCTTGGGCTGGTTCCGAGTGAGTGGTTTAAGGAGGTATTGGGTGAAACGTTTGATGCAGCAGCTTCCCTTGCTGATCAGCCACTGCAAATGACTCAGGAAAAGCGTGACTCACTGGCGCCTGGAATGGTAGAGCAAGTACAGGCAGTATTAAATGGACTTGGGTCGCCAGAGGAGGGCACCATTACGTTGGAGGCGCTGAACTATTATCCTGAGGAGTTGGCAAATGGGGTTTTTATGTTCGGCAGTTTTATCCGGAATGGGTTTGATCATCCGGTGAGTGGATTGGTTTCTGATGTTAGTGTATGGGTGAAGCAGCCGGATGAAAACGGGAGATTGGTTGATGTGTTGATTGGTGAAGGCGAGTTTGATCTTTCTGATATAGGTACGATTGAGGCTGGTAAGTCGGTGATGATGACGTTGTTTTTTGATAGGGAGAGTATTTGGGTTGATGGTTTGGCGGAGATGGATATTGATGGGTTTGAGGTGGAGGCGGAGTTTTGGTATGTGGAGGAGTGAGGTTTGGGTTGGTTAGTGGGCTTAGGGCCCTTTTTTTTTGGAGTGGGTTTTTTGGGTCTTTGAATTTTGGTTGGGGGTGGGAGCGCTTAAGACCGGGGTCTGACCCTCGCGGGGTTGGTGGTGTTTTGGTTGGGTTAGCAGGGAGTGGCGAGTGGTGTTTAGTTTTATGCTTTGGGAGGGTCAGACCCCTGAGTTTTGTTGGGGTTTTTAGTTGAATGGGGTTGGGTAATGGGTTTGGGTTTTTAGTTTGGGTTTGGGGGAGTGTTTTGAATTTTGAGTGGTTTGGTTAATGCGCTGGGGGCGCATTTTCCTTTTTGGGGTTGGGGTTTTGGCGGCTTGGAATTTTGGTTGGTGGTTATTGAAAGGGTTTGGGTAATTAGAATTTGTTTTTTTCTTGGAAAATTTAGAGAGCAGCTCTTTGGTGGGGGAGCTGCTCTGTTTTTATGGGAGTTCTATTTCCAGTGGTTCAACTGGTGAGACTGTTTCGCTGTAGGTCGGTGATACTATTATCTTTTGATTCTTAAGTACTTTTGAAATGACGATTTTTCGCACAACGGTGGTTCTGTCACCATCTTCTATCACTTCAATTTTGCCGTCACTTTGGAATCCGTCTATTTTGAAGGACTTATCTAAGGGTTCAACGTTGAGCATTTGGAAGGATGAATCTAACGTTCCCTTTGGATAGGTTAAACTATATGTGATTGCAGTGGAGGCTTTTCCATAAAGGATGGAGTCTACCTTAAATATCACATTGCCTTCAGGGTTTGTGCTTTGTTTATTTTCAAAGACGTGCTTTTCTACTGGGATTTGTTGTACAGGGACATTGAATTGCCAGGTGCCTTTTTTATTTCCGATCTCTTCAAAGGATACTGGAATGGTATCGCTTTTAGGTAACTCTTTATAGGGGTAAACAATTTGGATATGTCCTGTATATCCATCATCTGTTTTCTCCAATGTTGTCAGTTCTTTTGTTTCATCGGCTAGTGGATCTCCATTAAACAGCTCATATAATGCATAATAATGTCCATCTCGGTCTGTAAGATTTCCTTTAACATAGAACATTATTCCAATCAAATAGCCGTCATAGTAGGCATTTGTTAAGGTAACGTCTACCCCATTACTCGAATAGGACTGATTTAATTCCGTTATGAGATTTTGCTCTTCCAGGTTCCTCCCGACGGCATCATTAAAGCCAGAATACCATCCGCCAATTAGTGGGGCATCTGCCATTGCTTCAGAAAATGAAGGTACGATGAACGTAGAGGATAACAGCATTCCAGCTGCGACGGTTGCTGAAACGAAAAACTTTTTGATTGGTTTCTTTTTCTTATATGTTGTTTTTTCTGCCGCACGACTGACACCCAACTTTATTGATTGCAAGACCTCTTCTTTCGGTACTTCTACTTCATTAATTTTGTTCGTGAATGTGTCTTTGTCCATCAAAATAACTCCCTCCTAATAACTTTCGTAATTGCTTTTTGCCACGGTTTATATAGGTTTTAATGGTGTTTTCAGGCGTTTCTAGCGCTTGAGCTATATCCTTCAGACTCATATCGTAATAGTAGAAAAGGATAATGCTCGTCTGGTGCTTTTCAGGTAATTTCCCTATCGCTTCTGTTAGATCCATCCTTTCCTCGTGTTTTTCTCTTTGTAAGGCTACCTGTTCTTCGAGTACAACCACATTTTTCCTTTTCTTTTGCACATCGTACGCACAGTGAATGAGAATTTTAGTAAGCCAGGTTAAGAAAAATTCCTCATTTCTTAATTGACTAATGGAGGAAAATGCTTTAAAAGCTGTTTCCTGTATCACATCTAGAGCATCTTCACGATTTCTGACATATAGATAGGCTGTACGATACAAACGATCACTGTGTTTTGCGAGTAGGTGTTCAAATGCTTCCGGATCACCCTGAATAGCTTTTCTGATTAAGATAATTTCGTCCAACCCTTTTCCCCCCTTTTCAATCATTAGAGAAGGATAGTCTACAAAAAGTTTCAACTTTTTAAAATATACTATTTAAATGTTTTTTTAGATATGGGTGTAGCGTGCGGCATACATAGTAAAATTGATTGAAACTAAAAACTGGGTAATGCGTCTAATTAAGCAGAACTGATAACTGGGGGAGCGTTTATTTATGATTAAAGGACTTACAATTGTTTTTACGGGACTTTTCACATTGTTTTTATTTGGCTGCCAGCAGGAACAGGTAATTGAAGTTAAGAATCCGAAGACTCCTTATCATTCCGAGGAGGCAATAGAGAACGGAGATGTCGTGGATCTCCACGGAGAGATTAGTAATTTGGATAGGTTTGAGGATTTTGTGGAAAGTGTGGAAAACGGTGTGAAAGATGGGATCCGTATCACGATATACACTGACGAAGGGGACCCGATTTATAATAATTTAGATTATGACGGAAACAAAATTCAATATACTTATGATAATTCACAAGACGGGTTTGCCGGTTCAGGGCAAGGTGTGAGGAGTACGTTTTGTTCTGGTATAAAAGCTAAGGAAAATGAAGATGGGGTTGAATACCGTTTGAGTGGGTGTTCTTCAGATGTTGGGGATACTTTTTATTTTGTGGTGGTGGAGTAAAGGAAAGTAGAACGACTGTGCATTATTTGTACTAAATATTATTAATAGAGAAATGTAAAAGATCACCAAATTACTTTGTAATTTGGTGCTCTTTTTTTATACCATTTTTGTTTTTCCCTCTACAACCGGCTCGTTTAGTATTGCCAGCGGTTATCGGTTTCGATCCATTTCTTGTTTGTTAGGTCGTAGGATTCTTGGGCGTCTTGGAATGTTGCATAGGCTGGTAGGTTAGGTTGGGTTGTCTGGGTTTGGTTGTATATTTTTGCGAACCAGTTGATGATGGTTTGTTGTTCTTTTTGTTCTAGTTCGTAGTCGTTTTCTTCATAGAATTGTTGGAATGCATCTTCGTCTTGTGGTGTTGGGTAGTAGGTGACGTCTTCTAGGATTTCTTGGGCTCCCTGGATGTCGCCGTTTAGGTTTTCAAATATTTCGTTTGCGTTGTTGTTGTATTGGAAGAGCATGATGGTTAGCTCTTGGGTTGTTGGGTCGGCTGAGAATGTGAATTCCAGTTGGTCTACTTGTGGCGGGTATTGGGTGTTGAGCTTGGTTTCTAGGGTAGCTTTTAGGAATTCTTCGTGTTTGGTTAGTTGTTGTTGGATGTCTTGTAGGTAGGTTTGGATTGTTAGCATGTTTGTGTTGCTCCTCTCGGTTGGTTGTTTGTTTAGGTATTCGTTGTGGTTGGGGGGAAATCCTTTTTTGTTTGGGGGATTTTGGTGGGATATGGTGAATTTTGAGGAATGGGTGGGTTTTTGATTCTTTGAATTTTGGTTGGGGGTGGGAGCGCTTAAGACCGGGGTCTGACCCTCGCGGGGTTGGTGGTATTTAGGTTGGGTTGGGAGGGAGTGGCGAGTGGTGTTTAGTGGGAGGCGGGTGTGAGGGTCAGACCCCTGAGTTTTGGTGGGGTTTTTAGTTGAAAGGGGTTGGGTAATTAGGGTTTTGGTACTTAGTTTTTTTGGGGAGGAGTGCTTTGAATTTGGGTGGTTTGGTTAATGCGCTGGGGGCGCATTTTTCTTTTTTGGGGTTGGTTTTTGGAGGCTTTGGATTTTGGGTAGGTTTTTATTGAAAGGGTTTAGGTAATTAGGTTTTAAGATTTTGGGTTTTGGTATAAAAATTTAAAGAGCAACTCTTTTTTGGGGAGTTGCTCTTTGTATGGTGTGGCTTGTTGATATATTTGGTTAGGCGAAGCTTTTTCTTGGTAGGCGGTCCATGTGGTCGAGCATGATGCCGGTGCCTATTGCTACGCAGTCCATTGGGTTTTCGGCTACTAGGACGGGGACTTTGAGTTCTTCGGCTAGTAGTTGGTCGATTCCGTGGAGGAGTGCGCCTCCGCCTGTTAGGATGACACCTCGGTCGATGATGTCTGCTGATAGTTCTGGTGGTGTGCGTTCTAGGACACTTTTTGCGGCTTGTACGATAACTTGTACAGATTCGCGTAGTGCTAGTTCGATTTCTTCTGAGTGGACGGTGATGGTTTGTGGAAGGCCACTTACCATGTCACGGCCACGGATGGCGATGCTTTCGTTACGGGAGCCCGGGAAGACGGTTGCGATGGACATTTTGATGTTCTCCGCTGTGCGCTCACCGATTAGTAGCTTGTACCGCTTTTTGATGTATTGAAGAATTTCGGCGTCGAATTTGTCGCCGGCCATTTTAATGGAGCTGGCGGTGACGATGTCTCCCATGGAGAGTACTGCTACATCGGTTGTTCCACCGCCAATATCCACTACCATGTTTCCGCTCGGTTGGAAGATGTCCATTCCTGCACCGATGGCAGCCACTTTTGGTTCTTCTTCAAGGTATACTTTTTTGCCGCCGCTTTTTTCGGCTGCTTCTCTGATTGCTTTTTGCTCAACGGATGTGATGTTGGTTGGGCAGCAGATCAGAATTCTTGGCTTAGAAAGAAAGCCTTTGACGTTGAGTTTTTTTATAAAATGCTTAAGCATTGCTTCTGTGACTTCGAAATCTGCGATAACTCCATCTTTCAGCGGGCGCATTGCCACGATATTGCCGGGTGTACGCCCAACCATGCGGCGAGCTTCTTCTCCTACCGCTAAAACTTTGCCTGTGTTTGTATCAAGTGCTACTACTGATGGTTCGTTTAAAACGATCCCTTTACCTTTTACATGGATCAGTACGTTTGCCGTACCTAAATCAATGCCTATATCCCTAGCAAACATCTTACTTTTTCCTCCCTGCAATCATGCTTTGCGACTGTAGTCCGACAACTTATAGTCCTAATTGTTAATTCTATCACAACTTGAAAAATTTAGGGTGAAATTAACATAAATTCCATGTCAAAATTCCTATTTTTTTGTCGAAGGTTTTGAAGTGTCACAAAGGAAGGTAAGGAGTGTGTTGGCAATGATTTATTTTACGGGCTCTTCTTCTTTTTTATACTTCATTTTCGTAGCTTCTCCGCCCCGTAAATGTCTAATGGATTTATGATAATCTAGGATTATTTTCACTTCATTTGCTAAGTCTGGATTGATTTCAGGCAGTCTTTCTGTCAGGTCTTTATGGACAGTACTTTTGGAAACTCCAAATTCCTTCGCTATCACGCGAACTGTTTTCTTCGTCTCCACGATATACTTTCCAATCTTGATCGTTCTCTCTTTGATGTAATCGTGCACACCACTCGCCCTCCCTAAATTATGGATGTTGAGAAGTGTGAAATGAGACCCGTTTGTACCGATGTAACGAAGTGCCTAGTGTTTATAATGGTTTTAGTTTAAATTCAAATAGGATGGTTGGTGTTAATGCTTCGAGACAATCTACGATCCCTCACCTCAAACACTCTCTTTGTATGTTTGGTTTGTATCAGTGTATTAGCTTACACGGGGGTTTATGCTACAAATGTCAAGTGGGACAAGGGTTTTGTGCGATTTATTTGAATATTTACGCAAAACTTTCATTCTTTGTGCCATTTTACTCAAGGTATAGGAGGGGGAATGGAGAATATATATAAAATGGAGTATAGGAAAGGAGCGATGATTAATGAGTTTAGAAGCAACTCTTACGTATTCCGAAACAGGACCCGATTCGGTGATGCTGCATTTTATTGTAGAGAATACGGGCAATTCTGCGGAGAAGGTAACGTTCCGTAGCGGGCAGCGATATGACTATGTGTTGTACCGGGACGGCGAGCTGGTGGAGCAATTCTCTGAAGGCAAGATGTTCATTATGATCTATGAGGAAATCATGGTAGCTGCAGGGGATGAGCTCAGCTTTGATATTCCGTTGAAAGAGTTAAGTCCTGGGTCCTATAAGGTAACGGTATGGTTGCAGGACAGCGCATGGCCTGGGGCACAGGCGACGATACGGTTTGAGATAGAATGAGAAAGGGCCTTCCTGGATGGGGAGGTTTTTTTGTTGTGCTGGAAAGAAGCACTCCTTCATCAACTTCTGTTATTTTCATAAATACTTTTGTAGGTTCGTTGAAATACTAGCTTAAAGGTCTACAAAAGGCAGGTTTTTCAGTTGACACGGTGGGAATACATAGAAAAAGTTCATATGCTTAAGCAAGAATCGTATCGTCTAGATGTAGAAGGTTGGTTACAATATGAACTTTTTACTTTTCCATGGTGGATTCTTTTAGCTTTTTTTATCTGTCCTTGGCTTTTATGGTTTGCGCTTGCTAAAAGTAGCATGCTGATGGAGAGTCTTCTTTTTGGGGCACTAATTATCATCCCTACTACCTATTTGGACGCTTTTGGTTTAGAGCTAGAGTTTTGGATCTATCCGATTCAATTTCTCCCGCTGGCACCTAGAGCGATTCCTTTTGATATGTCGATGGTTCCTGTAGCTTTTATGTTGATCCACCAGTATTTTTCCACCTGGAAAACATTCAGTATGGCGCTACTTGTTATGAGCACTTTATTCGCATTTGTGGGCGAACCCTTCTCTGTCTGGCTCGAGCTAGTTCAGTACCATAAATGGAACTACGTTTACTCTTTTCTCTATTACATTGGAATAGGCCTTACTGTAAGATGGATTATCGTAAAGATAAAAAGCAGCGCATCGGCTTGAAGGCTGCTTTTGGCATCGGGGGTCTGGCCCCTTTTATTCATTTTTTGGATATTTATACATATTTATACAGGATTAAAGTGCTTCATTTACCTCCGGTTGTTGGGTTTTGGTGGTTGTCCATGGGAGGTTTTGTATAATTTTAAGGTGGATAGGGTCGATTGGTCCGATGTCTTCTTGCGTGTCCCAGAGACGGAGGTTAGGTGTTTCCTCGAGTAAAAGAATTTCTTTTTCTAGGTAGAAAATTGGGTTATAGCGGATTTCTCCATCTGGGTTTTTGATCATCAACAGGTATTTTAATTTTAGAGGTTCGTTGTCGATTGAGCTGTTGGTAAGCTTCGTCCAGCCCCTTTTGATTGCTTCAAATGATGTTTCCACTTTTTTTCGTTTTCCATGAGGTAGTTCCCAATGTTGTTGCTGCTCGTTGTAGTGAAGCAGCACATTGTTTTGGACCTTTACGATAATATTGGTTCTTCTAATGGAATGAATGGTGGCAAGTTCTGTTTCTTGTATTTTTTTGATGGCCAGCAGCTGAAAGCCATTGTTGGTTTTTGCGATTACTCCCATGTGATCTTCTCCTCTCTTTTCTTTGATATTGTATTAAATGCAAGAGGGAACAGAGCATGGTTCTGTTCCCTTTTTTTATAGATGTGTTGGTTTATTTTAAGGAACGGTCTGGATCTATTTTGGCCTTTTCTACATGCTGTTCGATTTATAAACTATGCGGATATTTTTCTATTAGGGGTAGGGTGATGACGGTCAGGGTGATGGCCAGGATTACGGAGTAAAAAAGCATGTTGAGGTCCCACGTATGGTAACCATTATTGTGCAAATTATTCTAATAGTTAAATTATGAGACATAGACTGGCTCAAGTCAACTTTCATTTTCTTTGTAATTTCTACAAGTTTTTCACGAGTAAATTTTCTGGATTGATAAAATTGGGAGTTTTTTTGAAATAATCTGCAAATATGGGAAGCTTATCCGCTATAATGAAGGATATAATTCTACATACCAAAGGTTACGGGAGGTTTATGATGAAGAAAGCCCTATTGATTGTTCTTGCAGGAGTGTTTGTATGCGCATCTCCTTATCTTACCTATGCGAATGTTACCACTCCCCCTATTAATCAAGAGGATCCGAAGCCTCCAAAGGAACCAAAGCCAGAGCCGCCTGAAGCACCACCAGCTGAGCCGGAGCCGGAACCAAAGCCTGACCCAGTGCCGGAACCAGAGCCAGAGCCGGATCCGGTGCCGGTGCCGGACCCTGTGCCAGAGCCGAAGCCTGATCCAAAACCGGAGCCGGAGCCTAGACCTGAGCCGCCGGTAGAGGAACCTGCTCCACCTGCAAGACCTGCACCCGCACCTGTAGAACCGGAACGAGTTACGGTAGAAGAAATCGTGGAACCAGTGATAGTGGTAGCTCCTGTTGCAGAAAAGGTAAATGTATTTGATCACAGTGACACATTAAAGGAGTGGAAAGTTACTTTTACTATCCTTCATGCGTCCCGGATTCACGACCTTCTTAGGTTCTTTTATGAAGAAGATACCGTGTTGGACGTCGGGTTTTTATCAAAACCGGAATTAGCGGAGATGGTTTATTTTTTGGAAAATGAGGAGCTTGTCGCAAATGAGCTGTATGATGAGATGCGTATGAAGGTTGGGGAGGCGTTGGATGAGGCGATGTAGGGAGTTGCGCTAGCTCCTTCGCCAAGCTTTGTGCGCCCGTTCTTGTTGTTGAGACCTTTGCTTTCGGGAATTCCCGGGGGCGCGGTCTCATTTGCTTTATTAAGACCACGGCTTACTCAATTATACGGCTTCCATGGGCTCATTTCTCATATTGAGACCATCGCTCCGCATATTTCACGCCTCCCTTGGTCTCATTCGCTCGCATTGAGACCATCGCCCCCCATATTTCACGTCTCCCTTGGTCTCATTCACTCGCATTGAGACCATCGCCCCGCTTATTTCACGCCTCCCTTGGTCTCATTCCTTGAGACCATCGCTCATCAAAATTCATAGCTTCCAGGGTCTCATTCCACACATTGAGACCATCGCCCCTAAAAATCACACTCCAGAGTCGCATCCTCCCCCCTTTATAGTATTTTGGCAGCCACGACAAAAAAATAGGGAAACAGGCAGACAGCCCATTTCCCAAAATGATTTTATTTATCCAGCCAAACGTCGCCGTCCTTGTAGGACATCTGCTCTGGGTAGCGCAGATCGACGACTTCCTCCTGAATTTTTTGTGATGGTGCTTTTGTTCTCAATGACACGATGATGATGGTCAGCATTGCGGCTACTGCGCCGAAAACCCCTGCCCCAGTGTCGATGATTCCTAGAACGGTGAAGCCGCCGTATTTTGCTGCGAAAATATAGGAAAGCGTGACGGTAAGACCTACGAGCATTCCTGCAATCACCCCTGGTGCGTTCGCCCGCTTCCACCATACTCCAAGAAGCAGGGACGGGAAGAAGGTTCCGGACGCAAGTGCAAAGGCCCAGGCAACGATTTGTGTGATGGCTCCTGGCGGGTTGAGTGCCACAAGTCCCGCGAGTATGGTTGCCGTGACGATGGTTATCCTACCTACCAAGAGACGGTTGCTTTCCGTGGCATTTGGCCGCATGACGCGGTAATAGATGTCATGGGCAAAGGAGGACGAGATTGCTATCATTAGTCCACCTGCTGTTGAAAGTGCTGCTGCCATCGCACCTGCAGCGACCAGTCCGATGATAAATACACCAAGGTTGGCGATTTCTGGTGTTGCCATTACGACGATATCATTGGCGATCATTAGCTCGCTCCACTGGAGGATTCCGTCGCCGTTCGTGTCTGCTACCTGAAGTTTTCCTGTATTAACCCAGGATTCTGTCCAAGCTGGCAGCTGGTCAATAGGCTGGCCTGCTACATTTTTCATTAAGATGAAGCGAGAGAATGCTGCGTATGCTGGTGCTGATAGATATAAAAGACCGATAAAAAGTAAGGCCCATGCTCCGGACCAACGTGCTGCTTTCATAGTAGAAACGGTGTAGAAGCGGACGATAACGTGCGGAAGACCTGCTGTTCCGGCCATCAGGGTGAACATAAGGGCAAGGAACTGCCACTTGGTTCCGTTGGTAAATGGCGCAAAGTACTCGGAAACGCCGAGCTGCCTGTCGAGCTCTCCAAGTTCGGAAATGATGTTTCCATAGGATAGCCAAGGTAATGGATTGCTCGTTATTTGCAGGGACATGAAGATTACCGGAATCAGGTAGGCAATGATGAGGATAATGTACTGCGCTACCTGTGTCCAGGTGATTCCTTTCATTCCCCCGAATGCAGCGTAAAATGCAATAAGGACCACACCGATCATGGTTCCCACTCGAGCATCCACTTCCAGGAGGCGACCGATTACTACTCCAGATCCGGAAAGCTGGCCAATGGAGTAGGTGAAACTGATGATGATGGTACATATCGCAGCGATGACGCGGGCTGTATGGGAATCAAAACGGTCCCCGATAAACTCCGGTACCGTATAGCGTCCATATTTTCGAAGCTGTGGTGCCAAAAGGAAGGTCAAAAGCAGGTAGCCTCCGGTCCATCCCATTATGTAAGCTAGTCCATCATAACCAAGAAGCATGATAGTACCGGCCATCCCGATAAAGGAAGCAGCACTCATCCAGTCGGCACCGATGGCCATTCCATTAAAGACCGGCGGCACTCCCCTGCCAGCTACGTAGAAGTCAGAGGTTTGACGGGCTTTGTTGAAGATGGCAATTCCGATATAAATCGCAAAGGTTACTAAAATTAATGAAAGCGATACAATAAACTGTGTATCCAACTGTACATCCCCCTTTGTGTGGTGATACCTTTGTCATGCGTATTATTTTGTTAAAAAACATTTCGGCTTTTAGATTTTTTGAAGTTGAGATTCTCGGTTGTGAGGTTACAAGGTAGAAACGTTATACCCTGTTTGTATTTTCATAGGATGAGTCTGTGGTGTGGTTGTGTTTTACAATGTTGAGAAGGTCTAGTGATCTAGGGTTCTACCTGCGCTGAGCTGCTCGTTTGCTTTTTCGTCGATGCCGTATTTCTGGTCAATCTTGTCGCTAACCTTGGCGTTCACAAATAGTAAAATGATAAAGACAATAATCGAGCCTTGGGCGCCCATATAATAATGAAAAGGAAATCCGCCAAAGATTGTAAACTGCAAGGACTCTGCAAAAAGGACTACTCCAAAAGAAACCACAAGCCAAATCGCAAGATAAATAAAAATATACTTCGTCTTCTCACGGAAATATGCATCAGCTACAGACTTATCAATTTTCTTCAAATGATAACCTCCCTATATAATCCAATCGAACTCGGGTTTCGACGTTTGTGACGAAATTCCTGTCGGGGTCTGGCCCCTAAAGTAAATATTAAATAATTTATAAAATAATTAATGTGAATAGTTATTGCAAATGACATTATTGCAGGGTGAAGATGAATTTGATTGTGTCGATGAATGGCGCTGGCACTAGGGCGATTTCTAGGAGAAGGTAGGCAGCCAGGGCGAATACGGGCACGGATAGCAGGATCGGTTTTTGTTTTTTGATGGCAAAGAAGATGCATAGACCCACAATAATTAGGAATACGTAGAAGAACATGATTGCTTTCACCTCGAATTTTATTGTAAGCGCTTTAATTTATTTGGCTGATCCCCCTTTTCTTCTGTATCTGTGTTATTACAGAATTGTTAGATTATTCTAATATTTGTATTATGAGATATGTAAAAGGACAAGTCAACTCTCTTTTTTCCTATAAAGTTCTAAAAATCCCGCCATGCAGTGGGACTTGAGTCTGTGTTAGTACACTTTAGCTTTTTGCACTGGTGCAGGTTTGCCAGGATTTCTTTGGGTAAAAAAGTGAGGGGTGTTTTTGATTGATTGAAGTGAAGTGAAAAAAGCGCCCCAATACCCAGGGCGCTTTCTCCGTTCTACTCTATTTTTGCCGAACCATGTATGCGAAGACTTCTTGGTCAATATAGCCTTCTTTCTGTTCACGACCTTCGAAATTTTCGGTGTGAATGTAGGTTGTGAGGGCTTCCTGCAGGTCGCCAGTCATGTAACCGAGTTTTGTGAGCTGTTCGGTTAGGACCTGTTCGATGTCGCCTTCGATTTTGACGATGTTTTCCGGTTTGGTTGGTGCAAAGTAGAGCTGCTGCAAGTGATAGATTCGGATGAGCTCTTCGATTGGCTCTGGGTGTTCGTCCACACGCAGGTCGATGTAGCGGTCGTTGAAGCCTGCGTAGCCCCCTTTTTCTTTTACCACATAAAGAGCCGCTGATTGCTGCCCTCTGCTGTCCCCTCCTGCCTCTTGTCCAGCCGCGAGCGCTTTTAATAGACGCTCGGCTAGGGTCCCTTCCGCTGATTCAAAGGTTTCCCCCATGGCCTGAACGGTTGCTTCACTTACAAGGATGTTCCCTTGCGCTGCGTAGAAGGAGCCTGTTTGCCCGCCGGCCCAGTTGTAGCATTTTTCTCCTGTGAAGGTGGCGGCGTTTCCGTTTGCATCGATGACACCGAGCTGGCGGTAGGCACGGTCCTCGTCTTCTTGTGTTAAAAGGTCAACCACTTCCTGGGCGGTTTTTCCTTGCTCCAGAAGGTCAAGGCCTTTTGGTCCGTAGGCAGTGTTGGCGTAGGACTGGGTCGCGATGGCCCCGACATTAGCCTTTGCCCACGGAACAACGGAACCTACCCCGAGAAACTTGGATTGAACGGCGATTCCCCACTCTTTTTCTTTTGGATCAAATCCGATAATGGAATAAGTCATGATAGAATTCCTCCTTTTAAAATTTAATAACGGTTTGCTAGAATGCTATTTTGTTATTAACTTCTCTAAGTTGGCAGTCAGTTCATTTAGGTTGTTGATGTTTGTGACGATTTCGGTTAGGTGTTCGTTTTGGACTTCAACGCTTGCGAATACTTCCTCTGCTGCGGCCGAGGTTTCTTCTGTTGTTGCGGCAACGGTTGTTAGTTCGTTGAGAATTTTTTCGGTTGCATCTTTTAATCCGTCGTTAAAGACTCGTAATTTATCTGCTTTTTCAATAACAGAGACGGTGTTGGAATTGATAGCATAAAAAGCTTCATCTACTTCGTTTGCTGCTTTTTTCCCAGTTGTCACGTCTTCAAGTACCTGAGTGACCGTTTTCGTTGATTCGTGAATGCTAGATTGGATGCGGTTGACGATGCCTTCGATTTCGGCTGATGCGGCATGGGAATTTTGGGCTAATTCTCTAATTTCCTGTGCTACGATGGCAAAACCTCTGCCATGCTCCCCTGCTCTTGCCGCTTCTATGGAAGCATTCAAGGATAATAGATTAGTCTGTTTTGCAATGCCAACAATGGTTGCCAAAATTTTATTAATTTCATTTCCTTCATGTTCAACTGTGTCAAGGGTGGTTACAGTTTCGTTCACCGACCTGTCGATATTCGTGATGGCTGTTACTAGATTTCCCGATAGTATTCTACCTTTTTTAACAACCTCACTTGTTTGGTTGGATGCTGCTACCATTTCACCCGTTTCTTCCATTCCCTCATAAGCTGATTTGGTTACATCCTGCATGACAACGGTGATATCTGATAGGCTGTCGGCAGTGCTTTCTGCGCCAGATGAAATTTCTTGGAACGCAATCACAAGCTCTTTTGAAATATTACCTGTGGTTGCGGCATTGTCAGAAAGGTTTGTTCCGGATTTGCTCAGAACCTCGATCGTCTTTGTGATTTGTGCTACCATTTCATCGGACTTTTGCTTCTCTTCTTTAACTCTCTCTGATTCATCAATTGCTTCCTTAGTGATGCTTGCTCCAAGTTTTGTTTGAAAAATGGCTGCGACGAGACTGACAATGACGTATGCATAGAGAACCGTTAAGTCGGCCCCTTGGATAACCGTGTGATTTGTTAGCACCAGGTAGGTTAAAACAAGGATAGAAACCGCTCCGTTAAGTACCACAGGTTTGTAGTCCTGGTAGATCGAAAGCATGATTAGCGACGCGAAAATGATAAGGACACCGGTTAGGGCCTGCGAATTTAACATCAGGACGATCCCGACGATGTTCACACCTAGTGCGACGATATATTTTACATAATCCTGAAAAAGCTTCTTCCAATTAAGGTAGGCAACTAATAGTGCGACAGGCAAGGTGGATGCAACCAGATTGATAATGGTCGCAGGGGTATCGTATGACGCAGCGAGCCCAATTACTGCACTAATTATAAATACCTTTAACATCAATTTATTTCTTTCTTCTATCTTTAACAAACCCATCTACCTCCTAAGATGACTGTTGCTCGTGTGGGTTTGTTTATTCCCACCGTATTCAGGTCGTCTTTATTTAGGCTGTTTTCAGTTCGGTTGTTGCTTTGGGGGAGGAGTTATGACCCGTACAGCAACATTCTTTGTGAAAATAGTCCTTCTATCCTTTATATCGACCTGATGGTGAAAATGATTAAGCGTCTTACAGTGCCTGGATGGTGAGGCGAATGGCTTCGGTCAGGTCCTTTTGTGACCAGCTTGGGCTGTTTTTCAGCTGGATGGCCAGGTCATGGGAGGCTGGGATGTGGATGAAGCCGGCTTGTATTGGAGTTTTCGCGTTTTGCTTGTTGTTTTTGTTCAGGATGGCGTACATGACATTGTTGCAAAGGTAGGTGCCCGCTGTGTTGGAGATCTTGGCAGGAAAGCCGTTCTCGTTCAGGTGGTTCACCATGGAGCGGATCGGCAAGGTTGAGAAGTAGCCGTCAGGACCTTCCTTGTCGATGGGCTCGTCTTCACATTTGATGCCATTGTTGTCTGGCGCGCCGTCCTTGCAGTTGATGGCGATGCGCTCCGGCGTGATGTGGGTGCGTCCGGCGGAAAGTCCGAGTGAGATAACAGCATCCGGTTGGATCTCGGTGTAATACTCAAGGATTTGGCGCTCAGACTCGGTGAAATCGACCGGCAGCACCTTACTAATAATCTCGTACTCTCCTATCGTCTCCCCATCAAGCGACTTCACAATCTCCTCCGTCGGATTCACAGGAAAATCAAGAAACGGGACAAACCCTGTTAGTAATAACTTCTTCATTGGTGGTGCCTCCCTTGTTGTGTTGGTGGGGCCTGGCCCTTTTTGGTGGATTCTCCCATTTGGGGTCTGGCCCCTTTTTACAGATTGTTCCTTTTGGGGTCTGGCCCCTTTATTGACGCTCTTTATATTCAGCTCAGTACCGTCGCCCCATACACCAGCGCTGCGACTATTACGTAGGCTGGGTGGACTTTCCAACGTTCTAGTAGTAGGTAGCTGACGATGATGATCAGGATGGTTTGGATGGCGCCGGAGCCTTCGTAGGATTCTGCGAAGAACCGGTATGCCATGACGCCTAGTAGTAAGGCAATGGTTGGGCGTACATAGTTGGACATTCTTTTTACTTTAGGTGAGTCCCGGAATTTGTACAGGATGCTCATAAGTCCGATCATGAGAATCAGGGATGGTGCGACGGTGGCGAAGACCCCCACCGCGGCCCCAAGGATGCCCGCTTGTTCGTAGCCGATATAGCCTGCCATTTTTGTGGCAATCGGGCCCGGCAAGGCATTAGCTAGCGCAAGTACTTCACTAAATTCACTGATGGTCATCCAGTCGTAGCGGTGTACCACTTCATTCTCCACAAGTGGAATAGAAGCCGGGCCGCCCCCGTACCCGAGGATGCCAGGCAGGAAAAAGGCAAGGAAAATTTCCCAGTAGATCATGCTTGCTCCCCTCCCTGCTGTTCTTTCGGTTTATCTTTTTTTAATAAGGCTGCTGCCAGGAGGATGGCAATGACGATTCCCGGATGGATTCCAAGTATTTCAATGGCAAGAAAACTGACGACAATTAAGATAATGGCCGCTGTCCAACCTAAGCCCTTTTTAGACTTAGAGACAAAATCCATCGTAAGAACGGCGAGCATCACCCCGACCACCGGCACTACTGCTTTTGTCATTCCCTGAACCCACGGCTGGTCTTTAAAGCTCGCCAAGGTTGTAAGTAGGATAATCATAAGGACGATGGTTGGAACAATGGATGCCACGATTGCATTGAGCATTCCCGTGTACCCGGATACCCGGTAACCGATATAGCCTGCCATTTTAGTGGCAATCGGTCCCGGCAGGGTGTTTGCTAGCGCAAGAATGTCCGAAAAATCGTCATCTGATAGCCACTTGTATTTTTCCACAACCTCTTTATGTACAAGCGGAATGCTCGCAGGTCCCCCGCCATAGCCAAGCATTCCTACTCGGAAGAATGCGATGAATAGGTGATATTGCTTCATGGTGTTGCCTCCTTTTTAAAGCCTGCCCCCCATATGGTAGGACAGGCCACGTTACCGTTATGCTTTTAGTAAGCTGCGATGCTTCCGTCTGTTCTTGATTCGGTTCCACCTCTTAGTACACCGGTTTTCGGGTCGCGCCAGATGATTTGTCCGCGGCCGAAACTTCCGCCATCAAGCGTAACTTGAATCTGGTGCCCTTTTCGGGATAAAGCTTGCGCAAGGTGAAGTGGGAAGTGGTGCTCAACTTCGACTTTCTTATCCTCCATCCATTGCCACCTTGGGGCATCAAGTGCCGCTTGTGGGTTCAGGTGGAAGTCGACTGTGTTCATGACAACCTGCATATGTCCTTGAGGCTGCATGTAGCCGCCCATTACGCCGAACGGTCCGACTGCTTCATTGTCTTTTGTCAAAAAGCCCGGGATGATGGTGTGGTACGTTTTCTTCCCTGGTGCCAGTGCATTTTCATGTTCAGGATCAAGCGAGAAGTCATGCCCCCGGTTTTGCAGGCCGATTCCTGTTCCAGGTACAACCACACCGGAGCCAAAGCCCATGTAGTTACTTTGGATAAAGCTTACCATATTGCCTTCTCCGTCCGCCGTTGCAAGATAAACCGTTCCACCCTTTGGAGGCGTTCCTGGTTCTGGTGTAAGGGCTGTTTCGCCGATGAGTTCTCTTCTTTCTTTTGCAAAAGTATCGGAAAGTAAGTTTTCAGACGTACGAGTCATTGTTTGTGGATCGGAAACATATTTTTTCGCATCGGCGAATGCTAGTTTCATTGCTTCGATTTGTTTATGGTAGGTGTCGAGTGAGTCTCTTTCCGTGAATGTGTCTTCTTTTAGCATATTCAATGCCATAAGTGCCACGATTCCTTGACCGTTTGGCGGAATTTCCCACACATCATAGCCACGGTAGTTGACTTTAATCGGGTCAACCCATTCTGGTTTGTAGGCTGCAAGGTCCTCCCCTGTCAGGAAACCGTTGTGCTGCTTGGAGAACTCGGCGATTTTTTTTGCTAGAGCGCCTCTGTAAAAGGACTCTCCGTTTGTTTCCGCGATATCTCTCAGTGTCTCCGCGTGACCTTTGGATGACCAGATTTCCCCGATTTCAGGAGCGCGTCCTTCTGGTGCGAAAGTTTCAAACCAATGAGTAAATTCTTCGGTTGTGCAGAATTTTTTGTAGGCATTGTATGCGCCCTTCCAGTACTTCCCGAGTGTTGGCGAGACTGGATAGCCATTTTCCGCGTAGTCGATGGCAGGCTGAAGAACCTCAGATAATGGCAGTCTACCAAATCGCTTGGAAAGCTCTGCCCATGCTGATGGTGCGCCAGGTACGGTTACAGGAATTAGTCCCATTTTCGGCATCGTTTCGTGTCCACGGGCCTTTACAGCGTCAATTGAGATCGATTGTGGAGCAGGTCCGCTGGCGTTTAGCCCGTGAAGCTCTCCCTTGGTCCATACAAGTGCGAACGCGTCCCCGCCAATCCCATTGGACGTTGGTTCAACAACTGTCAGACAAGCAGCTGTGGCGATTGCTGCATCGATTGCATTTCCGCCTTTTTTCAGAATATCTAATCCAGCCTGGGCAGCAAGTGGCTGAGAAGTTGCCACCATCCCATTTTTCGCAAATACAGTGTTTCGGTTGGATGGGTATGGATTGTTCAAGTGATCAGTGTTTCTCATTATGTTATATCCCCCTATTATATTTCGTATTTCGAATTATTCACTATTATACTCAATTTTCACTATTTTTTCAAAATAAGAAATTTAACTTTTCTTTCAGGGGAAAAATAAATTCTCGTGTTGGGGGTTTGAATGTAGTGGGCGTACGAGCCTGATGAGGGCTTTGTAAAGTATTGCAGGATGTGACTTGTGGTAACGAGCGGATCATTTTTTCTATTGTAAAGGTAGCTCTGGTAGCTGCTCCAGGGATAGTCTTCGGGCTTGGTGACGAGGTTGGCGGCGACAGGGTTAAGATGGATGTATTTGCTGACTTCGATCTCGTAGATTGGGTCTTTGATTGGCTTCTCGCCATACCGCCCTTGGAAAAGGTGGCCAGTATAGTTGTATTTTCGGTTCATGTAAATGGCGTAAACGGTATTGATATGGTGCATGATACGGCTGATGTTTGTTTGGGTGGTTTCGATCTGGAGGTGCGTGTGGTTGGACATGAGGCAGTATGCATGTAGATGGAACGGATATTTCTTTTTGGCCTCGAGGAGGGTGTAGAGGTACATCTTGTAGTCCTCAGAATCGTGAAAAATATTTGACTGGCGGACTCCCCTTGTCGTGACATGGTACTTCGCGCCAGGAAACCAGATGCGTTGCTTTCTCGGCATGGGTGGATTGCCCCTTTCTTTGGTAGGTTTGGGTGGTTGCTGTGCGGCGAGCGAAGGTGGGACGGCGATGGGACGGCGGGAATAGATTGCAACATTATTAGATTCGACGTAGGTGGAGAAGTTCCTGCTGGGGTCTGGCCCCGATTTTTGTTTTTTTTCATACTTTCCGTCCTCCCCCCATGAAACGGGCACAAAAAAAACCGCTGAACGGTGGCGGTGGGAGATGGAAATCCATTGCAACATTATTAGATTCTACGTTGGTGAGGAAGTTCCTGCTGGGGTCTGGCCCCAAATTTATTTTTCGCACTTCCCGTCCTCCCCCCATGATAAGGGCATAAGAAAAACCGCTGGACGGTACCTCGTCCTGCGGCCTTGACATTCACCTATTTGTTGCGCTGTTGTGATGCACTGTATCGGTAGTAATAGTATACCCAGGTGGGTAGTTATTTATGCATGGTCTAGATGATTTTTTGTGTGTCTTTTTTGCCTATATAAAAAAGGTGAAAGTAAATGGAAAAAGAGCAACCGCTCAAGGGATGTATTTTTCCCTCAAAGGTTGCTCTTTTCTTTATGAGAGCTTATCGCTCTGCATTCTTCACACTTTGTTTTTGACTAGCGTTGCTATTAAGTGAGATAGCTAACGTTTTCTTCTTCTTCGGAACCTTCGTCGCCATCTTCGTCCTCTCCATCTTCAGGCTCTTCTTCGCCTTCTGCTGGAGCTGGATTTTCTTCTTGTTCACCAGCTGGTTCGCTGCTTTCTTCAGAAGCTTGTCCTTCTTCTTCTAAAAGAGCTGTTACCGGTTTATTGAAGAATTCAGTTGGATTGACTGCTACAGAATCTTTGCGGATTTCAAAATGAACATGTACAGAATCTTTGTTCATTAAGCTTGTACCAGCTTTAGCGATCTTTTGGCCTTGTTCAACGAAATCACTAGGTTTCACCGTTACATCAGACAGTGCTTGGTAGTAAGTTTTCACACCATTTACATGTTCGATTTCTACAACATGTCCAAGGAGTCTGTCTTCTTCGACACGCGTTACTGTTCCACTTAAGGAGGCTACAACATCAAATGTTTCGCCGTTCTTCATAGTAATGTCGATCCCTGTATTAGGATGGTACATTCCATTATAGTAGACGAATGATGCCTCTTGCTCTTCTTGCGATGCATCCGCATCCCAGAACTGCTTTTCGATTACGACGGAGTTCGCATCCGTTACCGGCATTACAAAGTTTTCTACCGGACGGTTAACCTCTACTGCTTCTCCATTATCATTGTAAGAAGTAGTTGGTCCTTGCCCTTCGTTTTCATCCACTGGGTCTGCTTCTTGATTACCTGCTTGGAACATTAAAACCGCTGTCAAAATAAGTGCTGCGCTCGCTAGGTAGATTGCTGGGAATACCCAACGCTTTTTCATTAAACGCTGCCAATTTGAATTTTGAGAAGTCCGTTTCTTTTCTTCCTCTCTCATTGTATCATCACCTCAACAATCATTCTGAACAGAAAGCGAGAATAATATACACACAATGAAAAAAATTTTTAAAACGTTATTTTTCTTCAAAGATCCCGATATTATGCATGAGACGGGAAAATAAATTTCGAGGTTGGATTTTTGGGTTATAATCTAAAAAATTAAATAATTTAAATTCGGGGCCAGACCCCGGCAGGAGCCGGGGTCTGGGTGTCGAATACTTAATAGTTTTGGTATGATAGAGGCTACATAGTATAAATAGATCTATTAGTCATGATTAAAGGAGATTATAAAGATGGTTTTGAAAGTTATGAGGGGTCGTTTTAAAATTGCGCCGTTTTTTTATATGGCGTTGATCTGGTTTTTGTCGAGTAATCCGGCAGATGCAGTTATTGACACAGGATTTTCTTGGGATGGCGCCTTTAAAGAGTCGTTACACTTGATCGCGTTCGGTATTCTGTACGTCCTGTTTGTTCTGTTTTTCTTAGTTGATGGGAAATTAACGATGAAAATGAATATATTATGTGCGGTCCTGGCTATATCCTATGGACTTGTAGATGAAATCCACCAATCGTTCGTTCCAGAGCGTTCTGCTACCGTCATCGATTTTGTCAAAAACACCATTGGCGTGCTCGTCGCCTACTATATCATCCACCAAGCCTATTTCGGGAAGAACCGATTCCAAAAAATCGGTGACATGCTCCGACGCATGGAAAAGAAATTCCTTGATGGCGCCAAAGCCTAAAAGGAACTTGGAAAAATTTACTTTTGGGGCCAGACCCCGGCAGGAATTTCTCCTTCGACGTCGAAACCCCTCAATCCACAGCCTAGGAGGCAGCGGGTCGAGGGGTTTTTGTTTGGTACCTTTTATTTATCGGCTTTCTTTTGTTTTAGCAAATTTCGCATCGGCTTTTGTACTACGGCTTTGCTGTCAATTTAGTCAGGTATTGTTCTGCGTTGCCGATTTGAACATCTTTATAATAATGGGCAATGATATCGGGATGTTTTTTGCCTTGGAGCGCCATTCCGTTGGCCCCGTATTGGCTCATTCCGACACCGTGACCATAGCCTTTTGTGGTAATCACAATGTTGTCGCCTTTGCGTTCCCATGTGAAGTCACTGGATTGTAGCTTCAACATTTCTCTTACTTCTCTTCCTGTAAGCTGCTTGCCGTTTATTTCAACTTTACTAACGCGGTTGCCTGTTGTGCGTGAAATGATTTTCCCTACTTCTGTGCCCGCTCCCAGACTAACGCCTAGTCGGTTTTGAAAGTCTGCGACAGTCAGGCTCACCTGATCCAAGTATTTTGGTGTATTAATATCCCAAGGGCTTGCTACACTTCTTAAATAAGGAATTTCATTTTGCCAATATTCCTCAGAGTTTTCTGTTTGGCCATTGCTTGTGGAAAAAAAGCTCGCTGTAATCGGTTCGTTATTATACGTTAATATCTTTCCGGCTGTTGCTCTCACAGCTGCCGTAATTTTTGCTAACTTCGCCTCATATTCCCCTGGCTCATTCCATTGGGCTTTCAACTCTTCCGGACCTTTATAGACCTGATGGTTAACCGTATCCGACACAACTGCACCTTCTGGAACTCCTATCGGCTCCTCTAACATTAGATGTTTTAGAACAAAAGTGCGCGCAGCCAGTGCCTGGGCCATCAATGCCTCTTCCTCAAACTCGGCAGGCATTTCTGACGCTACCACTCCCACCACATATTCTTCTAATGGAATATTCTCGATTACTTCTTTGTGCGCCCGATATACCGCCACATCAACCGGTGATTCCGCTACTGTCGGTTGTACCTCGGGTTTGTTTTGGAGTTCTTCCGCTAGTTGACCACTCCCCTTATCGGTGAATGGAATAACTAACAATGCTGGTACCATGATTACCATGACAAATAGAATAGATGTAAGTACGATGATTGGTTTTACGTTTCTCATAGCGTCGACCCTCCATATGAACAAAAATAGATTAGCTGTTAGCACCTTTACTCTTCATTCTTATGGGAGAGGACAAGCATTTATGACAAAAAGATGGGCAAGTTTTGAGGTGGTTTCTTAGAGAGAGAAAAGAAAAACTGGACAATGAATGTTACCGTTCTATTACTCATGTTTGGAAAATATTACATTAAACAAAATTAGCATTAATTTAAAAAAACAGGAATAAAAATAAACTAACACAACATAATAAGAGAGGTGAAAAAACGACAAAAATTAGCAAGCAACAAGCCAAGTAAAAATTATATTTATATGTAAATCAAAAAAAAAATAAAAAGAGGGCCAGACCCCGGCAGGAGTTTGACCCTCAGTATCGAATATATAATAATTAGAAAGTTCAGGCTTCTTTGATTTTTTCTAGGGCAACTGGGTTTTCTGTTTCGACCGAGGTTACTCGCTCGATGTCTGCACCTAGGGCTGCAAGCTTGTTGTGGAAGTTCACATAGCCGCGATCTAAGTGTTTAAGTTCTGTCACGCGTGTATATCCATCTGCAATTAATCCCGCCAAGGTTAATGCTGCTGCTGCACGTAAATCTGTCGCGGCTACTTCTGCACCTTGTAGGCTTGATGGTCCATTGATCACAACGGATCGGCCTTCAATCTTGATGTCTCCATTCATGCGACGGAATTCTTCGACATGCATAAAGCGATTTTCGAATACTGTTTCGGTAATCATGCTCGTGCCTTCCGCTGCTAAAAGTAAGCTCATCATTTGGGATTGCATATCTGTTGGGAATCCTGGGTGTGGCATGGTTTTGATGTCAATGGACTTCAGCTTTTCTGGTCCAATAACACGTAGCCCGTTTTCCACCTCTTCGAATTTTACGCCCATTTCTTCCATCTTAGCAATAAGTGAGCTGGAGTGCTCTGGTACGGCACCTTCTACAATAACATCTCCGCCAGTGATTGCCGCTGCTACCATGAAAGTACCTGCTTCAATACGGTCCGGAATAATGTCATGTGTTGTTCCGTGCAGTTCCTCTACTCCTTCAATTCTAATCGTTCCAGTTCCTGCTCCACGAACCTTAGCACCCATGGAGTTCAAGAAGTTCGCCAAGTCGACGATTTCCGGCTCTTTTGCAACGTTCTCTAAAATTGTCGTACCTTCCGCTAATGATGCTGCCATCATAATATTCTCCGTAGCACCAACACTTGGGAAGTCTAAATATACTTTCGCGCCTTTTAATCTTCCGTCTACTTCGGCATCGATATATCCATTTCCTACTTTTACTTTTGCACCCATTGCTTCAAATCCTTTTAAATGCTGATCAATCGGTCTTGAGCCGATCGCACATCCTCCAGGTAAAGCAATTTGCGCTTTTCCGTTACGTGCAAGTAAGGAGCCCATAACAAGTACAGATGCACGCATTTTTCTGACATATTCGAATGGTGCTTCTGTGCTTAGCTCTCTTGTTGCGTCGACAGTTATACGATTATTTTCAAAATCAACATCGGCATTCAAATAACGCAAAACCTCGTTAATCGTATAAACGTCGGAGAGCACTGGTACATTTAAGATTTCGCATTTGCCTTTGCTAGCTAATAGTGTTGCGGCGATAACAGGTAGTACTGAGTTTTTGGCTCCCTCTACTCTTACAGTACCTTTTAACCTTTGTCCGCCGCGGACGATAATTTTTTCCAAAATTTTTCCCCTCCGCGTCATATGTTCTATATATTAATATTCAACAGTAATAATTGGCGTGCCTACAATTACGGTAGTCTTTTCGCCTAATCCTTGTTTTCGTAATCCAATTTGTAAGTTCATCATTCCTTGGTGTGTTGGAAGAACATTATTCCACAATTCAGTATATGCTGAAATGGAAACAAAGTTATCTTCATGCAACTCTTCGATTACTCGTGCTGAAAATGCGTCCAGCAAAATATTTGTCGTATTTTGCAAACCATCTTCAATTTTAGCACTGACTTCACCAGTCATACAACTAAATATTTCTAATTTTTCAAGTGAAATAATGGAAATATTAGAATGGAAAAGGTTAATGATTTTTTCTGCTGAGGTTTTTTCCCAACCATATCCAGTGACTTCATATAATAAATACGATGTTGGGTTTGAATTTATGTGGGTGGTGATGAGCTGAAGAGTTTCTTCGTGTTTGTATTGATCATTATAATAAGTGCCAACTGCTCTCCACTGATCCTCTTCCACTTCCACGCTCCATTTTAAATGGCCCATATTCTGTTTTAACTCATTTACCTCTTTTTGAAAAGTGACTAAATCCCTAATTTCATAGACGTTATTTCTTGCATAAAGTTTCCACTCATTAATATTTATATTTTTCTCGTGGAATACCTCGGCAATTGCTTGTATCTCAGTACTGATATCATTTATTTGAGCTCTGCTTCTTTCATTCCCAAGAATAAGCCCTGTAAAACATATTAATAAGATAAAAAATCCATAAAGTCCCCAATGGATGTACTTTTTCTTCCCCTCGCCACTTACTTTTATCCCGTACAACAAATCCCCCACGTCCCTTTCCTTCAATTCTCCTTACTAACCATTCTAACCAGCCTCACGCTTCACATACGTGGAAATAATCGTCAAATTTCTCCCTCAAAAAAGCGCTTTCCTATATCTCACTTTTTTATTTTTGGGGAATAATTGGTCGCACATTTTTTTATTTTTGGGGCCAGACCCCGGCAGGAGTTTTTCGCTTTTTGTCGAAGGTGACACGCGCCCAGGCTACCCGCATTTTTCCATAAATAAAGACCAAGACATATTTGCCTTGGCCCAGCTTGAATATAGAAATATAAACCTCATCTTGAACTTGATTGGAACTGATTCTTAAACAACGTTCCACCTTACCACATCACACTTCCAACCCCAACCCAATCACCACAACATCGGCAAGCGCTGGGATAGGAATAAATAGTCCAAAAAGAAGTTGCTTACTGCTGATCCGATGGCGATGGTGACGAGGATGAGCAGGAGTCGTATTTGGGTGACTTTGTTTGGTTTCATCCATTTTTCGTAGTTGATCCCTTGCAGGGCCCACCAGGTGATGCTGATAAAGAGCAGGTGGGAAATAATGCTGATTAGTGCTTGTACACCGAAGTCCACCATGTGCTTTGTCCCCTTTCTTATTTCGTGATTTTGTATGTATAATTCCTTTTGCCGAAGACAACCTAACAACTAGGATATGCCCAAAAACCAGGATTTGTCATGAGTTCGACGTTATTTCCCGGAAAAGCACAAAAAAGAAGGAGCTCCCCAACTCCTTCTTCTAATTAAAACATATACCCCTTTTTTCTGACAAACCGTGAAGCGTATTATCTTGTGCCTGGCGAAAAGAAGTCTAGCAGGATATCAAAATTCCCTTGGAAGAAATCTAAGGCTAGGCCTGGCATAATACCAAATAGGACGGTCCCTGCTGCGCAAAGAATAATCGTGATCCAGATCCCCACTGGAACGTGGATTTTCTCTTGTTCTGCAGCCGGACGGAAGAATATTTGGGTCATGATGCCGAAATAGTAAAAATAAGAAATAATCGTTGTTGCGATTAGGACGGATGCCAGTACATATGCTTTCGACGGCTCTGTAATGGCGCCGACAAAGATGGAAAATTTCCCGATAAAACCAGCGGTACCTGGTATGCCTGCGAGCGAGAGCAGAAAGATGCTCATCAGAACGGCAAGCAATGGTGAGCGGTTATACAGTCCGGCAAACTGACTGATATCTTCATTGTCTGCCTTTGTTGTCATGGCCTGCAATATCGCCAATGCACCGAGGTTCATCAACATATATGCCAACAGATAGAACCACATGGTTTCAAATAAGAACAAAATATTTCCCGAAGAGATTGCCACAAGCAAGTAACCTGCATGTGCCACCCCTGAATAGGCAAGCATTCTTTTCACATTGCGCTGTTTTAGTGCCACCGTGTTCCCAAGCACCATGGAAACAATCGCAAGGATCGCGATGAATTCTTTTAGTGAGAACAGAAGGGAAACCTCGTTACCAAGAGCTGGTGTCATCAAGAATAACGTGATGAATAAACGTACTACGATGACAAATCCGGCTGTTTTGGATACCACTGCAAGGAATGCGGTGACAGGTGTCGGTGCTCCTTGGTAAACGTCTGGTGCCCACATGTGAAACGGTGCGGTTGCAAGTTTAAAGGAAAGTCCGATAAACATCATGATAAATGCAATCATCAATAAGAATTGCATGTCCGATGCACGTGTTTGGCTGAGGATTTGTTGCATTTCCAATAGGTTCGTTGTTCCTGTCAGACCGTACACATAACTCATTCCGAACAAGGTGATGGCGGTTGCGATTCCGCCATTGATGACATATTTCATTGCTGCTTCGTTGGAGTTTAGGTTCTTTTTTCGCAATCCTGCCAGTATATAAGAGGATAGTGAAAGGAGCTCTAATCCGACGAAAAGTGTAATTAAATCGCCACTTGATGCCATCAGCATTGTTCCAAGAAGGCCTGCGAGCAAGAGATAATAGAACTCGCCGCGGTATTCTTTTAAGCTTTCCTTTGGTTCGTAGCTGACTGCCATGAGCATGACAAACGCCGCTCCGACGAGTAAAAGAAGCTTAAATGCGATGGCAAAACTGTCGAGACGGAAGGTTTCATACAGAATGGACGTTACCCCGTCCTGCCCTACCCTTCCTACTAAAAATCCAATGGCGATGAGTATGCCTGCGAATCCGATCCAACCAAGGATACGCCGGTCTATTTTTTTTGGTAAAAATAAGTCTAATAGAGTAAGAAGGGTTATTACACCTAGGATGATGAATTCCGGTGCCATGGCTCCCCACTCAAAGCTGAGTAGCGTTTCTATATCCATCTCCCATCACCCTCCTAATCCTAAAATAATGGCTTCGATGGTTTCCTGAAGCGGTTGTGCGAGAACGCTTGGAACCACACCAATTAACACGATGAAGAACACAAGCACAGCGACTGGAATAAATTCGACTCCACGCAGATCCACGACCTTCTCATCATAGGAGGCTGTTTTTCCAAACGTCATTCCCATCACGGCTCTAAGCAGGTATGCAGCGGTTAGAATAATCCCGAGCGTTCCTACTGCCGCAACAACTGGCATTTCTCGGAAAAGGCCAAGGAATGCGAGAAACTCACTAACAAATCCGGACATACCCGGTAATCCTAAGGAGGCCATTGCCCCGACTAAGAAGAAGCCGGCCGTTAGTGGCATAACTTTTGATAATCCGCCAAGCTTTCCAATATCCGTCGTCCCTACACGCTCATACATCACGCCGATCAAGAAGAACAACAGCGCCGCGATAAATCCGTGGGAAACTACTTGGAAAATTGCTCCCTGAACGCCGGCTTCGTTTAAGGAAGCAAGCCCGATCAGCACAATCCCCATATGCGAGATACTGGAATAGGCGAGCACCATTTTGAAATCTGTTTGAATGAGCGCCAGAAATGCTCCATATAGCAGGTTAATAACACCTAAAATTGCTAGAATGAAAGCCATCTGTTCGAACTGCTCCGGGAAGATTCCGACCCCAAAGCGGATCAAACCGAATGCTCCTATTTTTAACAACACGCCTGCATGCAACATAACAATCGAAGGTGGCGCTTGCACATGCACCTTCAGCATCCAGCTGTGCAGTGGTACGATTGGGAGCTTTACCCCGAACGCAACTAAAAGTGCGATCAATAAGCCGAGGCGCAGGTCATCCGTCATCCCGCCGATAAAGAGATCGTTATCTCCTGAACGAAACAGGTCGGTAATATCTGCAATGTTCATCGTTCCTGTTTTTGCAAAAAGAATAACGAACACGATAAGCAGAATAGCCGAACCCAACCCGTTGTAGATTAAGAAACGGTAGGCGGCATTTTCTTTTTCAAAATAGCCCCATTTTCCAATTAAGAAGAACATTGGAATTAAGGTTAATTCAAAGAAAAAGAAGAATAATAATAGGTTCTCAGATGCAAAGACTCCGAGCATCCCAATTTGTAATAATAGGAAAAGGATAAAATAGCCCTTCCACTCTTTTTTTACATGAATCGAGGCAATGGCCGCCAATGTGGAAAGGACAGCGGTTAAAAGGATCATCACCATGGAAAACCCATCCAGTCCTAGTTCAAAGGAAATTGGCTGGTACAGTTGGATGCCATAAAGGCTTTCAAAAAATGCGGCGTTTCCGAACCTCATCCATTCCACTTGTACCGAAAACTGCTCCAGTCCTGCACCACTTTGGTATTGCACATAGGCTAAAATCGCAAATAGTAAGGATGGCAGCGTTGCGACAACACCAACTACCTTAATTATTTGTTCATTCGTTTTTGGAATAAACAGCAGTGCAAGTATTCCTAAGAGAGGGGCAAAAATCAAGATTGACAAGAACAAGCTGTTCATCCTAAGTACCCCCCTGTGAACGCAAAAATAATAAGCAAGATTGCGAGACTAACAAATGCAACGGCGCCATATATTTGGGTATGGCCGTTCTGGATGTTTGAGCCCCATTTTCCGATTGCTTGGGTGGTATGGGCCACGCCCTTCATTGTTCCTTGAACAAGAAATTCGTCAATGTATTTCAGAAACAAGCTGATTACGCGCGCCCCGTAAACGAACGTCATTTTATAAAATTCATCAACAAAATATTTGTTTCGTAAAATGCCGTATAGATGAGGTGCACCCGTACTGAAGGTTTCCCGCTCAATCGAACGGCGGTAATAGATCAAGTATGCAAGACCGATTCCAAGGGCAGATACCAGGATGGCAGCAACCATTATCCAGGCAGGTCCACTAATGTGTGACGGTCCGTACATTTCGGTGCCGTCGGTTAACCAGTCTCCTAAAAAGTGACCAAACCAAGGCGTGTTCATGTACCCGGCTACCACTGCGAGTACGCCGAGCACCATCATCGGCAAGAGCATAATCTTTGGTGATTCATGGGTATGCCGCTGGTCCCCGCGTGCCTTGCCAGTAAAGACAAGGAAAAAGAGACGGAACATATAGAAGGCCGTAAAGAATGCAGCGATAAGCGCTAGTGCAAACAAGAACGGATTCCCGTTAACCCATGCTGCAATCAATATTTCTTCTTTACTGAAAAATCCAGAAAACAATGGAACACCTGTAATGGCAAGGGTTCCGATTAAAAATAATATTCCTGTTGTGCGCATCTTTTTCCAAAGTCCGCCCATTTCGTCAATATTCTGCGTATGAACGGCATGGATAACACTCCCTGCTGCAAGGAACAGAAGCGCTTTAAAGAAGGCATGTGTTGTTAAGTGAAAAACTCCTGCCACATACCCGGCCGTGCCTAGTGCAAGCATCATGAAGCCTAACTGACTCACCGTCGAGTAGGCAAGCACTCGCTTAATGTCCTTTTGCACCAGTCCAATGGATGCGGCGAAAATTGCCGTGAAGGCTCCCACAATTGCGACCGTCATCATGGCTGTTTCACTTGCATTGAACAGTGGAAACAGGCTTGCTACCAGGTAGACCCCAGCTGCAACCATTGTCGCGGCGTGGATAAGGGCGGAAACTGGTGTGGGACCTTCCATTGCATCCGGTAACCAGGAATGGAGTGGAAACTGACCGGATTTTCCCATAGCACCGATGAAGATCATGATCGCAATGAGGGTGAGCATCTCTGCAGAAACCACTCCCGCACCGACCGCTTCAAAAATCGCATTATATTCAAAGCTTCCCACCTGCCAGAATAACAGGATAATCCCGATAAATAACCCGACATCCCCGATACGCGTCATGATAAACGCTTTTTTGGCAGCAGCTTTTGCATCTTCTTTATAAAAATAAAACCCAATGAGCAAGAATGACCCTACTCCTACAAGCTCCCAGAAGACATAGAGCTGAAGCAGGTTCGGTGAAATCACTAGCGCCAGCATCGCAAAGGTAAAGAGCCCTAAGTATGCATAAAAGACTGAAATACGTTCATCTCCGTGCATATAGCCTTTGGAATAGATATGTACTAATAAACTGACAAGTGATACTACGACAAGCATCAAGGCGTTTAATTGATTTACTTCATATCCCGCCGTTAAGGTAACATCGCCCACTTGGAGCCACTCAAATGTCGCCTTAAAGGATGGTGCTGAAAACCGCTCCCATAGTGTTATTACGGAAAAGATAAGTGAAAACCCGATGAGCGCCATTGCGATATAGGCACTCGTTTCTTTTAACTTTTTCCCAATAAACAGAAGTAGGATAAAGGAGATCAGCGGAAAAAGCGGGATGATCCAAGCATTCTCCATCATCGTATCAAGTCCCCTTCTCTTACGCGGGTTTGTTTTCCCACGATATAGTCAAGCTGTTGAATCTTTAGTCGGGTTCAAAAGATTTTTTGAACTTCCTCTAATTTTTCAACGTATTCATTTCATCGATATTCACCGTTTTGCGGTTGCGATATAGCGCAATCAGGATTGCTAACCCTACCGCTGCTTCTGCCGCTGCGACCGTTATGGTAAACAGAGAAAACACTTGCCCTGTAATCGACGGGTTAATACCAAATTTACTAAATGCAACTAAGTTTATGTTCACGGCATTTAACATCAGCTCAATACAGATCAGTACGATTACCGTATTCCGCTTTGTTAGTGCTCCGTAAAGTCCTATGCAAAATAAAATGAGCGCTAATACCAGGTAGGCTGATAATGGAACCTGTGTCATTCCTTGTTCGCCTCCTCTTCTTCTTCATCTTCATTGTCCCGTTTTGCCAAAATAATGGCACCAACAAGGGCAACTAATAATAGAACCGAGGTTAATTCAAAAGGAATCACATATTTAGCATAAATTGCCATCCCGATTTTTTCAGTATTGTCGACATGTAGCTCTGTCGGCTCGCTTCCTAAGTCTAGGCTGAAAACCCCTAAGTACATGACCACAGCGAAGCCCAATACTCCTAGACCCACGAGAATCTTGCGCAAAGGTCCTGCTGTTTCCGATTCATCATTATGACGGGTAAGCATGATTCCAAAAAGCATGATGATTGTAATCGCTCCAGAGTAGATGAGAATTTGCACGGCGGCGACGAACTCAGCAGATAGCATGACATAAATGCCTGCAATGCTGATAAAAGTGAACACAAGCGCGACGACCATATGCACAACCTTTGTAAGATTGAGCATGAGCACGCCACCAGCGATTGCAGAGGATGCTAAAAGGAGAAAGATGATAAATTCACCGGATATACTCATGCTTTATTCTCCCTTCTGATGTTCGTGTCATTTTCATCAAGCCATTGAAGGTCTTTGAATAGACGATCTCTGCTATACTCGGCGAGCTCAAAATTATTGGTCATGACTATGGCTTCTGTTGGACAAACTTCTGTACATAAATCACATAAAATACAGATTTCAAAGTTGATGTCATACGTATCGATGATTTTCCCTTTTTTGGTCGGATCCGGATGCTTCTTCCCGGTAAGCTGAATACAGTCTGTTGGACAGATGTTGGCACATTGGTTACAGACGATGCATTTTTCCGGGTAGAATTTTTGGATACCGCGGAACCGGTCTGGTAGTGGCAGCGGCTCTTCTGGGTAATTGTAGGTTACTTTTTTCTTGGTTAAGTTTTGTAGGGTATATTTTAAACCTTTGGCAAGACCGCGCATTTTTGCTTCACCCCTATTCTTGTTACTGTGGTATGGTGCTTTTATAAAATCTGTATTAGGTTGGGTAGACTCTTAACCCGCTTTTTCATGGTGGGGGACAGCTAATCCCCGTAAAGATTGGTACACCTTTTAACTCCCTGTTCCATTGCGCTTCAGGTGTTCGCTTTCCGCGGGGCGGGGCGGGTGCCTCCTCGGCTGAAGCCTGTGGGGTCTCCCGTCTACCGCTATCTCCCGCCGGAGTCGATCACCTTCCTCTTCATTTCACAGGGGAGGGCACCTTTTATGTTTGGTGATTTTCTTCTCCCACTTTTCATGAAGGGGGGGCGCTTTATCCCTGTAAACATAGGTACACTCTTTAACTCCCTGTTGCATTGCGTTCTAAGTGATTGCTTTCCACGGGCAGTGGAGTGGATTACCTGTCACTTCATTTCGAAGCCACTGAAAACTGAAAACATATAGTTTTAGGTGGATTCTAGCTGTGGATTGGAGCAAATGGCGTAGACTCCAGCGGGGGAGTAGCGACAAACTTGAGACCCCGCAGGGCATAGCCCGAGGAGGCTCAAGGTCGCCCCGCGGAAAGCGAAGCCATTTGCGGAAAGTAACAGCGGTGTTTAACCCAAACCTAAAATTATGTGCTTTTTCAGTGGCCTCCTTCATTTCACAAGAGGGCAACTTTTTAAATTTGGTGACCTCTGTTCCAGCTTTCTATAGCGTCTTATTTAAAAAAGATTTCTTTTATTATTGCCGTGAAGAAGATGTTCGCTAAGGCTACTGGTAGTAGTATTTTCCAGCCGAATTCCATTAACTGATCCGCTCGCAGGCGAGGGAAGGTTACTCGGATCCAGATGAGGAAAAATACGACGAGGCTGAATTTTAGTGCAAACCAGATGGCTCCTGGGATGAAGTCTAGGAATCCAAAGGGTGCTAGCCAGCCGCCTAGGAATAGTACGGTTGTTAGGGATGCCATTGCGAACAGGTAGACATATTCGGCGAGCATGAAGAATGCCCAGCGAAAGCCGGAGTATTCGACATGGTATCCTGCAACAAGCTCGGACTCTGCTTCTGGAAGGTCAAATGGTGTTCTGTTTAATTCTGCAACTGATGCAATGATAAAAATAATGAATCCAACTGGTTGAAGCAAAATGAACCACATGGTTTCCCCTTGTGTGGCAATAATCTCATTGAGATTTAAGCTTCCTGCAAGCAGAACCACCCCAATGACTGACATAACTAGCGGTACTTCATAGGAAATCATCTGTGCCGCTGCACGCATTCCGCCAAGCAGCGAGTATTTGTTATTGGAAGCCCAGCCTGCAGCTACGACTCCAACTGTTGTTATTCCAGAGATGGCAATATAGTACAGCAAGCCAACCCCGATATCGGCAAATTGAAAATGCTCTGTAAAAGGTATGGCGGCAAGTACCAGAAATGCCGGTGTAAAAGCAATAACTGGTGCAAGGATAAATAATGGACGATCGGCGTCTTTGGGAATGGTGTCTTCTTTTAGCAATAGCTTCAACACATCCGCTACTGTTTGCAAAAGGCCCCATGATCCTCCAACCTGATTAGGTCCCATTCGTCCTTGCATAAATCCCATAACTTTACGCTCTGCAAGAATACCATATGTAACAAAGCCCAAAACCGCCAATAGCAGGGCGGTGGCGAGGCCAAAGTAGATGAAAAAGTTCGTCCAGGATGGTGCGGAATGTAATAAATCTTGAATCATTAGCCATCAACCTCCCCTAGGACAATGTCGATTGCGCCTAAAATGGTAATCAGGTTTGCCATGTTTTCTCCTTCAAGCAGCTTCGGCAGAATTTGCAGATTGTAAAAGGATGGACGGCGGAACTTTAAGCGATACGGTTCTTTTTTGCCATCACTTGCAATATAACAGCCGATTTCGCCACGAGGAGATTCGATGCGCACGTACGCTTCCCCTTTAGGAGCTTTAATGATTCGCGGAACTTTTGCCATAATCGGGCCTTCTTCCGGAAATTGAGCGACTGCTTGTTCAATTATCTTTAAGGACTCTTCAATTTCCTCCATGCGACAGTGATAACGGGCCCATGCGTCTCCGCCTTCCCTTGTTGGTACATCAAAATCAAAACGGTCATAGATCGAGTATGGCTCATCTTTTCGAAGATCCCATTTTACCCCTGTACAGCGGAGGTTCGCCCCACTTAAGGAATATGCCAAGGCATCCTCTTTTGTATAACGGCCTACCCCTTTGACACGACTCATAAAGATTTCGTTTCCAGTTACAAGATCATGGTAGCCTTTCAGTTGCTCCCTCATATACGGAACAAATTCTTCTACCTTTTCAATCCAGCCTTCCGGAGCATCCCACTTTACGCCCCCAACACGCATGTAGTTGAAGGTCAATCGGGCACCTGAAAGCTCATTTAGTAGATTAATAATCATTTCGCGCTCACGGAACGCATAAAGGAATGGACTAACCGCACCAATATCAAGAAGGTATGTACCGTACCAGACAAGGTGACTTGCCACTCGACCAAGCTCCATCGCTAGCACTCGCAGGTACTCGGCGCGTTCAGGAATCTCTAGTCCCATCATCGTTTCTACTGCATGACAGAGCACATAGTTATTCGTCATCGCTGACAAATAATCCATCCGGTCCGTATACGGGATAATCTGTGTATATTGAAGGTCCTCCGCCAGTTTCTCCGTTCCGCGATGCAGATAGCCGACTACAGGTGTAGCTTCTTTAATAATTTCTCCGTCTATTTTAATAACAAGACGGAACACTCCATGTGTACTTGGATGCTGTGGTCCTACATTTAAAAGCATTTCCTCCGTGCGAATCATCTGCTACACCTCCACATCGTACGGCTCATAATCTTTGCGCAGCGGATGGCCAACCCAATCATCCGGCAGCATGATTCGTGTTAAGTTGGGATGCCCTACGAACTGAATCCCTAGTAAATCAAAGGTCTCACGCTCCGGCCAGTTTGCCCCTTCCCACAATGGCTGCAGGGATGGAATGACAGGTTTGTCACGATCTATCTTTACCTTCAACGCCACGGACTGACTATTTTTATAAGAGTAAAAATGGTTATAAATCTCCATATGCGTTTCAAAATCGGATCCGTGCATTTCAGATAAATATTCAAATGTTAACTGCTCATTGTAGCGCAGAAATTCTGCTATTTTAAAATAAGTCTCAGGTTTCGCAACAAGTGTCGGTACATCTTTGGAGAGCGTATTAATATAAGCGTCTTCTAGGATATCCTCGCCAAGGTTGTCGTTGATAACTTTTATATATTTATCTAAGTACTTTTGGTTAGGTGACGGCTCTTTTGGCGTGTCTTCCGTTGCATCCGCTCCGCCTGCTTTTGTTGCAGCCGCTGATTTGGCTTTCGCTGCAGCTGCTGCTTTCGCTTTGGCGACTGCTACTGCCTTGGCTTTTGCTTTGGCCAGTTCATCGTCCCCTGCCGGCTCGTCTCCGTTGTCACGATTCTGTTTCGCCTGTGCTGCCGCCTTTGCCTTTGCGGCTGCTGCCGCTTTCGCTTTCGCTGCTGCGATAGCTTTGGCTTTGTCGTCTCCAGCGGTGGAGGATTCTTGATCTTCCCCTTTGGCTTTTTGCTTTGAGAGAGCTGCTGCTTTTGCCTTTGCCGCTGCTGCGGCCTTCGCTTTTGCAACTGCCGCTGCTTTCTGCTTTGCTAGTTCAAGGTCTTCCCCGGTAGTCTCACTTGCTTCCGGAGCTTCCGAGGCTTCCTCTTGTTGTTGCTTTGCCTTTTGTTTAGCTAGTGCAGCTGCCTTTGCTTTGGCTGCTGCCGCTGCTTTTTTCTTGGCAAGTTCCTTGGCTTCGTCTTCTTCTCCGATTGGTTCCGAGGTACTTGACGCTTCTTGTTCCTTCGCCTTTTGTTTTGCCAGTGCTGCTGCTTTGGCTTTTGCTGCCGCCGCTGCCTTTTTCTTGGCTAGTTCCTTGGCTTCATCGTCTTCTCCGCTTGGTTCTGGGGTACTTGACGCTTCTTGTTCTATTGCCTTTTGCTTGGCTAGTGCTGCTGCTTTGGCTTTTGCTGCCGCCGCTGCCTTTTTCTTGGCTAGTTCCTTGGCTTCATCTTCTTCTCCGCTTGGTTCTGGGGTACTTGACGCTTCTTGTTCTTTTGCCTTTTGCTTGGCAAGTGCTGCTGCTTTGGCTTTTGCTGCCGCCGCTGCCTTTTTCTTGGCTAGTTCCTTGGCTTCATCTTCTTCTCCGCTAGGTTCTGGGGTACTTGACGCTTCTTGTTCTATTGCCTTTTGCTTGGCTAGTGCTGCTGCTTTGGCTTTTGCTGCCGCCGCTGCTTTTTTCTTAGCAAGGTCTTGGTCCTGATTCTCTATGTTACCGCTCGCTTCACCAGTTGCTTCTTGTTTTGCTTTTAATTTTGCCAGCGCTGCCGCTTTCGCTTTGGCCGCGGCTTCTTTCTTCTGTTCTTCTAAACTCTTTTCATCGCTCACTGCTAGATCACCTGCTTCCCTGTCTTAGCTTCGTGGCGAATTTTCTCTCTTAATTTATTGATTCCATAAATAAGAGCCGCTGGATTTGGTGGACATCCTGGAATGTACACGTCTACGGGTACGATTTGGTCCACTCCTTTGACGACAGCATAGGATTTGATATACGGACCACCCGCGGTTGCACAGGATCCCATTGCAATGACCCATTTCGGCTCAGGCATTTGATCATAAAGGCGCTTTAGAACGGGCGCCATTTTTTTCGTAACGGTACCGGACACGATCATACAGTCTGATTGACGTGGAGATGTACGGAAAAAGGAACCAAAACGATCCAAATCGTAATGAGAAGATCCTACTCCCATCATCTCGATTGCACAGCAGGCAAGTCCAAATGTCATCGGCCACATGGAGTTGCTGCGGGCCCATGCTTTGAGTTCCTCCAATGTTGTAAGAAAGACGGTCTGCTTGAGCTCTTCCATTTCTTCTGGGGATATACTCTCTAAATTTAGATCCATTTTAACACCTTCTTCTTCCAAGCATAGAGTAGTCCAATCAGCAGCATCACAACGAAAATAAGCATTTCAATTAGTGCAAAAACGCCCAATTTCTCATATGCTACTGCCCATGGATAAAGGAACACTGTTTCCACATCAAAGATGACGAATAACAGCGCAAATATGTAATAACGTACGTTAAACTGGACACGTGAATCATGAAAGGGATCAATTCCGCTCTCATAGGTCGTCTGCTTTGCAATAGACGGTTTATGCGGCCGCAGCAGTCTTCCTGCTGTTAACGCAACGACCGGAAGTAATACACCTAGAGCTAAGAATACAACCACGATCAAATAGTTATTTTGATATAAGTTTAGTAGATTCATGCCCGCCCCCTCCGAAGCCTTGTATTTTTCTGATTGCTCTTAATATTTAAACTTGTAACCGATAACAATTATATCAAATACCAATATCTGTGTCGACATGATAAATCCTTATTTTGTCTGCAGTTTTGCGATTGGTAGACTGTTAGGCTGCTTGGAAAAATTATCGTTTGCTTAGGTATTGGATAGCGTTCGTCAGGATTTGTCCCGTTTCTTAGAGAATACTCCTCGTGATCCGGTTTTATGATTCTATTTATAGCGCTAAAAATAACCGATTAAGGGTATTGTATAATAGAAACTAGTATTTGATTTTACCAGCAGGAGACTGATAACATGATTAAATTTATGGGGATTACGAAGGAGAATAACGTAACGATAAAATCTTCCTTGAACAATATTAGCTTGCCAGACTATAAATGGTATTGGGTGGATTTTCAGGAGCCTACTAATGAGGAAATCAGCCACCTGGCAGATACCTTCCATTTTCATCCACTGGCGATAGAAGACTGTATTCACCGGATGCAGCGGCCAAAATTGGATTATTATGATGACTACACTTTTTATGTTATTCATCTTTTACAAGAAGACGAACAGGAAATTTCCAAGGCTGAACTGGACTTTTTTATAGGAGAAAATTATGTTGTCTCTTTTCACCACCAACCATTAACTGAAATTGATCAGGTGTGGAATCGTTTAGCAGGTCAAGAAGAAGAGGGCAACTGGGATTCCTATTACGTTTTATATGAAGTATTTGATAAAATTGTCGACAGCTATTTTCCGCTAATCTACCAGATTGAAGACAAATTGGACATGCTTGATGATAATAAGGAAAATAAATCGATGAACCTTTTGATGAACGAGCTATTTGATACAAGGCATATGCTACTGAATATCAGGCATACCATCAATCCAATGCGTGACTTGTTGTACCGGATGCTAAATTCCCATCACTTAGATGGCATTAGAGAACGCCGGGAGTATTTCTCCGACATCTATGATCATCTGTTAAAGCTATCTGAGATGGTGTTGTCCAATAGGGAACTAACCTCCGATATACGGGACAACTATCTTTCTCTGAACTCTCATCAAACCAATAATGTGATGAAGGTTCTCACGATTATCACCTCGATTTTTGCGCCTTTGACTTTTATTGCCGGAATCTATGGGATGAACTTCGAGAATATGCCAGAGTTAACATGGAAGTACAGCTATTTTGTGACCATCGGATTTATGGTTGTTATTAGTATTACAATGTATGCTTGGTTCAAGAAGAAGGGGTGGTTCCGGTCTTAGGGAGGATGCGGGATGCCTTGTCCTACAGGCAGAAAAAAAGAAAAACTATTTTTGGATAATTCTCTGCCAAAATTACCCTTCTCCATGAGTTTTTGCTATACTTTTAGTGAAAGCGTGGGTGATTCGGTTGTTTAAAATATTGTTAATTGAAGATGATGCTTCTCTATTTAAAGAGATAAAAGACCGGCTTATAGATTGGGAATATAAAGTGTTTGGAGTTGAGAACTTCCAGCTTGTCATGGAGAGCTTTGCTGAGATTCAGCCAGACTTAGTGATTATTGATATTCAGCTTCCGAAATATGATGGATTTCATTGGTGCCGGATGATTCGTGAGCATTCGAAAGTTCCGATTGTCTTCTTATCTTCAAGGGATCATCCTACAGATATGGTAATGTCGATGAATTTAGGTGCCGATGATTTTATTCAGAAACCCTTCCACTTTGACGTGCTAATCGCAAAAATCCAGGCCATTTTGCGTCGTGTACATAACTACAGTACAACCACCTCCGATTTGAAAACATGGATGGGTGCAACAATTGATTTGGAGAGAAACCGCGTGACAAATGAAATGGGGATGATTGAGCTTACTAAAAATGAAATATTTATCTTGAAGCTGCTTGTTGAACGCAAGAATAAAATTGTCAGCCGAGAAGATTTAATGAACCTGCTATGGGACGATCATCGTTTTATTAGTGATAATACGTTAACGGTAAATGTAAACAGGCTCCGAAAAAAGCTAGCTGGAATAGGGCTTGGAGATGGAATAGAAACGAAGGTGGGGCAAGGGTATACGGCTCTAGAGCAGGTGAAAAAATGATTAGGTTATTTTTAATGGAGCGAATCAGCTGGATCCTGATGGTAGTTTTTTTGCTGATTCTTGCTTTAATAATGGCCTACCTAGATTCCTCTCTTTCGGTAGACTCGATGTTCTATTATGTATTTTTGTCACTCGTTATTTTCTTCCTGTTTGTTGTTATTCGTTATTTTAAGGAAACTTCTTTTTTTAAGGAGCTTGGTGAAAGAGAGAGTACGACTGATATTACGAGTCTTCCCGAAAAAAACAGTCCCTTTGAGTCTTTTATTTATCATCAGATTTCTTCTTCCATTGAACAGTTAGAAAAAGAGGCGTCAACGAACCAGTTTCTCCTTGAACAAGAGAAAGATGAGCTGCTTTCTTGGATTCACGAGGTCAAAACACCTTTAACTGCCCTGAAATTAATCATTGATCGCACCGAAAACCAGCAATTAAGATCTGAACTTATGTACGAATGGTTAAGAATCCACTACCTTCTTGATCAGCAGCTGCATCAAAAGCGGATTCCCTTTATGGAAAATGATTTGTTCATTGAAACCGTTGAACTTGAGTCCCTTCTTAATAGTGAAATTCGCACTTTGCGTTCTTGGTGTTTAAAAAAGGGAATTGGTTTTGATGTAGAATTATCTTCTCCATATGTGCTCACTGATGCGAAATGGCTGTCCTTTATTCTTCGTCAGCTTTTAACAAATGCTGTGAAGTACAGCGAAGAAGGATCAGAAATTACAATACAGTCGTTTGATGAAATGAACCACACAATCCTTACTGTAGCAGATAACGGCCGCGGTATAGACCCTCGTGATGTGGATCGAATTTTTGATAAAGGGTTTACGTCTACAAGCAAGCATCAGGACCAGCATGCTACTGGTATGGGGTTATATTTAGCAAAGAAGGCTGCCCTCCCGCTTGGTATTCAACTTTCTGTGCTCTCAACGATTGGAAGAGGGACAACTTTTACCCTCACATTCTCAAAAGAAAATAGTTTTCTCCAAATTCAAAGCGTGTGACAAAAATGTCACTCGCTTTCGCTGTTTTGTAAGGAGAATCAAAAGACTGTTTGTGCATGGCTTTGTACAATAAAGGTATCATAACAGGTGGAGGTTTTTTTTATGCATATACTTGAAGCTAGAAAAATCCATAAAAGCTATGGAAATAAATTTACGAAGCAAGAGGTCTTAAAGGGTATTGATATGAACATTGAAAAAGGGGAATTTCTTACGATCATGGGAGCATCAGGGTCAGGGAAGACAACTCTATTAAATGTGTTATCTACGATCGACAGACTAAGCCATGGCTCCTTAATAATTGAAGGTGAGGAACTAACGAAAAGCAAGGAAAAGAAGCTAGCGGAATTTAGAAAGAATCATCTTGGATTCCTTTTTCAAGACTACAATTTACTAGATACCTTATCAGTAAAAGAAAATATTTTATTGCCTCTCTCAATCACCGGTATTTCCAAAAAAGAAGCACTAAAGAAATTTCAAGTGGTCGCAGCAGAGCTTGGAATTGAAGAGATAGCGGATAAATATCCTAATGAAATATCAGGTGGTCAGAAACAACGAACATCTGCAGCGAGGGCTTTCATCCACGAGCCAAGTATTATTTTCGCTGATGAACCTACAGGTGCCCTTGATTCAAAGGCAGCGTCTGATCTTCTAGGTAAATTAAGCAGCTTAAATGAAAATCGAAAAGCAACCATCGTGATGGTGACACACGACCCTGTTGCAGCAAGCTACAGCAGACGTGTCATTTTTATAAAGGATGGTCAAATCTTTACTCAATTGAACAAAGGCGAAGAAAGCCGAAACACCTTCTTAAAAGACATTATGAAGACGCAGGGTGTATTAGGCGGGGTGCATTATGAGCATTAATCAGCTTATTATGCGCAGCTTTAAAAAGAATTTAAAGAGCTATTATTTATATGTATTTGCGCTCATCTTTAGCGCTGCCCTCTACTTTGCCTTCGTCACCTTACAATATGACCCTTCCATGGATGAGGCATCTGGATCGGTTAGAGGAGCTGCAGCAATCAGAGCAGCAGGTGTGCTCCTTATCACAATTGTGACGGTGTTTTTGCTATATGCAAACAAACTATTTATTAATAGACGCAGTAAAGAAATTGGTTTGTTTCAGCTCATTGGTATGACGAAAAACCGTATTTTTCTCATCCTTAGTGCTGAAAACTTCTTGCTCTATTTCGGCTCGCTATTAATTGGGACGTTTTTCGGCTTTGCGGTTTCTAAATTGGTGGCCATGACTTTATTTAAAATAATCGGGGTGGATGCTGTTGCTTCTCTCTATTTTTCAAGTCAAGCCTTTATCCAAACATTGCTCGTCTTCAGTGGTATCTACCTATTAATTATGCTGATGAACTTTCTGTTTATTAAGCACCAAACCATTTTGTCACTTTTTCAAGTGAGGAGTAAAACGGAAGGCAGAGTGAAGAAGGTTTCATTTGCAGAAATTTTAATTGGAATTTTGGGAATCCTGCTAATTGCAGCTGGTTACTATGTATCAGCGAGGCTTTTTAATGGCAGTTTTGTTTCGATGAATTATCTCTTTATGGCCATGCTCTTTATTTTAGCGTCCGTCATTATCGGGACTTATTTTTTCTATAAAGGTTCGGTAAGCTTTATTACCAACATAATTAGAAAGAATAAAGGCGGATATTTAAACATCAACCAAGTAATGTCCCTTTCTTCCATCATGTTTCGCATGAAATCTAATGCAATGCTGCTTACCATTATAACGACTGTCTCCGCTCTAGCCATTGGACTGCTATCCTTAAGCTATATTTCCTATTATTCAGCTGAGAAAAATGCTGAGAGTTCTACACCAGCTGATTTCACTTTTGTAACCACAGAGAATGCACAGGTTTTCGGTGCGCTATTAAAGGAAAATGGGATTTCCTATAGTCAGCATATGATTGATGTGATTCAAGTGAAAGTTGATATAAATGATATCGTCGCGAGCGAGGTGGCAACCTTTCAGAATAACAGAGGTATTATGACTATGGCAGTGGTTAGTGACCGTCAAGTGGAAGGCGTCGAAGTAAGTGAACACGAGACGCTATTCTCCGGTTTTAGTGACGCAATGCAGGCTCTATTAGATTTGCAGGATGCAGGAACACTCACTTTTCAAGGATCCACCGCATCTATTACTCAAGAATATTTAGGATTATCAAGAGATAGTGTCCTTTCTCTTTATTTTACTGGCGGAATGCCTACTGCTATTGTGAATGAAAACACATTTAATGCTCTTGCCAATGATTTGGATCCAGATATTCAACGAGACTCCTCTATCTATATCGGCTTTATGCTAGATGATAGAGGATCAGTGGAAACAGCGGATACCCTTTTCAAAAGCTTCCCATTTAGTGAAGAGTTCGGTAATAGCTCGCAATATTCGGAGTCGCAACAGCAGAAAATGAATATGGGTCTGATTATGTTCATTGTTGGATTCCTCGGCCTCACTTTTTTGATTACATCAGGTTGTATTCTCTATTTTAAACAAGTCGAGGAAGGTGACGAAGAACAGCCTAATTATAGGATTCTGCGAAAACTGGGCTTCACCCGACATGATCTTATGCATGGAATCATCGGAAAACAGCTATTCAATTTCGGAATCCCACTTGTTGTCGGCCTTTTGCACAGCTACTTTGCCGTTAAATCAGGCTGGTTCTTTTTCGGCACCGAGCTATGGACACCAATGATACTTGTCATGGGATTGTACGCAGCACTGTATTCGATTTTTGGGATTCTATCAGTGCTATATTATAAAAAAGTTATCAAGATGTCGCTGTAATGGGAAAGCTCCAGGATGTTGGTTCTGGAGCTTTTTGTTTTGGCTATAGAACCATGGATACGGTTGGGGCATATGCTGATTTATAGTTAACGCCTGGCTTTGGTGCGGGGGTTTTAAAATTCATGTATTTCAATTTCTCTTCGTTCGCGCATCTTTTACCTCATAAATCCCCATAGTGCCGCAAACCAATACTCCTAATACTAAAATACCTGTGAGAATCCAGTTATTCCCCCAAGTTACGATTGCACTACTTAAGCAGCTTACCGCAACTAATAATGCACCATACTTTTCTCTCCACTCTCCAGAATTATCTTTACTTACTTTAAAAAAATTGGAAGCAACTAATAGGATTATTCCAGCTATTATTAAAGGAATTGAAAATGTAAAAAAAGGCTCAGGTGTATCGCTCAAAAACCTAAATGCTAAACCAAATGCAGTAAAAAAAGTTCCAATAAAAAATAGTACTCTGCCTACTTTATTATGCTTTTTCATGAGATTGCTCCTTTGATAAAATAGCAAACCGATTCAGTTTGCTAGTTGAATAGGTTAGTTGTAAGTAACATTAATTAGATAATTTAAGTGTATCATATTTGGCACATTTTGTATTAAGCAGTGTGTTTTTATGGATTATTTTAGAAAAAACTGTGTTAAACGCCGCTGTTGATTTCCGCAAAAGGCTACGCGTTCCACGGGGCGGTGCTGGAGCCTCCTCGGCTGCGCCTGTGGGGTCTCCAGTCTACCGCTATCTCCCGTTGGAGTCTCCGCCTTTTGCTCCAATCATCGCTAGGATAGCGTTATTATCAACATACAACTTTAGCAGAGCCAAAAAAAAGCTGATTTAAATGTTTTGTACACTTGTGGGGGCTTAAGAGAGGGTGCTTTTTAGAATCATAGTTGTAGCACGGTTGTATTTCTTTATATATCTTTAGCGTTTTGCTCGTTTTGTAAGGCTGTTTCCGATTTGTCCCCTGGTCGTGATTTATTCGCACTCTTTCGTACCATCGCTCCCCTGTTTTCCCCCTACCCATGGCCTCATTCCTACCATTCCCCAACACAACTCTCCCCGCCTCTCAAAAACCGCAAAAAATCCCCAACCACAAGGGTTAGGGGTTACTTCAGAGGTGCTTTTTCCAGGCAAAACGTAGGTGTTTCCAAGCAAAAAAGTTCTTGCACTAATTTTGACTATTTCCCTTTAATTATTTTGTCAAATTATATATCTAAAACTAAATAATTCCTTTATAGTTGAATTGAAATGGTTGTAATTACATTAACCTAGGGGAAGAAGGGTAGATATGATAAAAGGCAATTCTTACGTATTAATACTCACTTTAATTATATGTATCACACTATTTTCCTTTTCTAGCACTCCTAACTATATAAAAGGTGTAATGATTTTCTTCTCGGCATTGCTTTTCTTCCCTGTATTCAGAGCAAAACTAACACAAGATAGCTTTAGGAAGGTTAAGGTTGCTCTGCTAACTTCTATGATGTTGCCGTCAGTCTTTATGGTTGATCTATTTACTCTTTCCTCTTCTTCTGTGACTAGTTTCACTTTCTATTATGAAACTATAATGGGGAGCCTTATTGTACTATTGTTGTTTGGTTTTTATGGCTCGATTGGAACCATCCTTTACGGTATACCTGCTTCTATTTTTACAGATTATTTTTCAAGTAAATATGGCGGCCAGATCCGTATTATCATTTCTGGGTTTCTACATATAGGCTTCGGATTTGCTGCATATTTTATTGTACCAGAGTACCTTTTACTAACTGTTGTTGCCTCCTTTATTTTCTATATGGTAGACGAAATTGCTAAATGGGTATACCACCATAACACTTGGTTAAATGGAGAGGTTACATAAATGTCATGAAAAAGGAACCCTCTCTATAACAGGTTCTGATACCTATCACAAATCCATAAACTACACTAGAAATTGTATAGTATTTTGTACAAGTAAAATCACTGCTGTGCTAATTAGTGAGTTATTTTTTATTCTATTCTGGGTGCTAAAAATCCTGTTATTTAAGGTTTTCCTCCCCAAAACGGAACACCTTAGGATTATAAAAAATGGGTTTACTTCCGAGGTGCAAACAAGTAAATATCAATGCAAAACGCACTGTATTTCACCTAGAAATTCACAGTGTGTTTTTTATTGTTATACCAACTGTTAAATGAGTGTTTTTTTCTTAATCCACTATGAAATCACAAACCCATTTCTAGAGGTAGAACTAATTATTGGAGGGTGTGTGAATACGGTTTGAATAAGGTATTTTTTGTAGGTGTTTAACGCAGGTAACCAGATAATGTTAAAATATAGATGTATAGGATAATTATTACTATTTAATGAACGAAAAGTTTTATTGAATAAATATAAAATTATTTATTTGGTATCCTTCTTTCCAGTTAAGGTAAGTTATTCGTCCTCCATCTAGTAACTAAAATCTTTTGTATTATTAGATCGAAAGTTAAGTAAACCGGAGTGAGGTAAAGCATGTGATTGCAACACCAAATCCTTCCTCTAAATAAGCAACAATTTACAAGGAGTGATTCATATCTTATTTATAGAAATTATTACAATAGTGGCAATTTATTTAATTAGTTATATCCTATCAAAGTTACTTCTGAAAATAATTTCAGATAAAATTACCTTCCAAAATGGAAATGATGTAATATCCAATAATTATTTGTTGGCAATTGCATTAGCTATCATATCTATGTTTTTTGTTATCTTAGTAGAAAGTTACTTTTCTGCCGATATTGGCACTGTAGCAAGTTCTTCAATAATAGCATTATTTTTATCAATAATTTATGGGATATTATTTTTGGTTTATGACCGTAAATCAAAAGACTACCTAATGGCTTTGCTTGTAGTAATATTCTTTTTCTTGATTTCAGGGGCAATTGTTTTATTATCAATCTAAAATCACTTGTAATTTTTTATTTAGTAATATTGATTTACCATTTCTATCTTCTGTTACTTTTTAATCAAAAAGTTAACCGATTTTTCTTCAACAAACTAGGAGCTTATCTGGAATAAGGTAAGCTTCTTTTGTTCGGAAAATATATCTTGAGTAAATGTATAATATTTGAAATAATTAACATTAAGCAAAAGGGCAGCTTTACTTCAATAAGAGTAGAGTCTTTTTGTCTTTTTCTTATTGATCTAACGATGCTGTTTAGCGAAAGATGAAGGGAATGAAAAAATGGATTTAGAAACATTAAAAAATGCTTTAGAAAGTGTAAATGTTGAGGAAGCAGAAAGTTTATTGGAAAGGGTCGGTGAAATTAAAAACAATGATGCTCTTCCTCTTCTTATCAAGTATTTAAAAAGCACTGAGAATCACAGGATACGAAATGCAATTGCTATTGCACTCAGTGACATCGGTGATAAGGATGCTGTAAAACCACTAATAGAAATGATAAATGACCCTAAAACTATCGGTTATAGGGGTTCTTTGTTATTTGCATTAAAGCCTTTTGATTGTTCAGAATACCTTGATACATTGGTTTATCGTCTTCTTACAGGAAACTATGAGGTCCAAATGAACTCGTATCAACTAATTGAAGAGAACATGAATTCAACCATCAGCGATGAAGTTTTATTAAATTCTATTTTAAAGGTGAAGAAAGAACTCGATGTGATAGAACGTCAAAAGGATATACTTTCAGATGCTTTAGAAATGTTATTGACTCTAAAGAAAATATAAAATTGACTAAGCCTTATTCAATTAACGGGGGCTAATCTTTAGTAAGCAATGGAAGCATTCAGTAATCAGTGACATTATATTTATATTCTATCATGATACAATAAAGTAAATATTAGGAGGTGTCTCTAATGATATGGGAAGAAGAGTGCCAAGCATTCTCAGAGCAATGGGTCTTAATTGAAGCTGTTCAAGCATATACAAAAGAGAAAAGTGAGCGTATTCTTTCAAAATCAGGAAAAATTTATGAAATGATGAAAATGGTAGCAGAATGGGAGGGGAGGGCTCTACAGTAAAATCATTCTTATTTTTGGATTTGTTTTGATAGGCTTATTTATTTTTGAGATTTTCGGAGAGGTTTCTCCACACGTTGAAGGTGTCTATTACCTACTTGGAATCCCTTACCAAGTCCCGTTATATTTGGCAATATTTGCATTGATACTAGCTCTCTTCTTAGATATAAAGACAAGAAAAGTGGCGATGATTGGTTTAATGTTGCTCGCACTTTTATTCCTTTTATTCATTACACTATACATTTGGATTTTTTTCTCTTTTGCAAAAGCAGGTAACGGAGCATTGCACTAACGGGACCGATTGCGAAACAACAGCAGTGAATTTTTTACTATCGGAGCAGGTTAGTGCAATAAGGTCCGTATAATAATAAATTTACCATTTTTCTTATCAAATGGCATACCAATTACAGATAAGATAAATGAAACTAAAAATAATGGTACTAGATAATATACCCAATTGTTATCTCTATAGTTTGTTACTAGGGACAACCAGAGAATAAATAATACCAATAATATTAGTGTTAATCCGAACGAGATACCATTGGCTACTCTTTTCATATTGCCGTTATTTACCATAAACACCCTCCTTATGTATAGTTATTATAATATTAACAAACTATTAAGAAGATTGAGCAAAGTGTGGCGCAAAAAAACTGGGCAACATTCCTGTCCATACATCTAGTAAATCTTAAAAATTCTATCAGAGGAATGAATTAATGATATCGGTCCTTAGGTACAATAATAGGTCTACTTAAGGAACAATTAAATCAAAACAAAAGAATCATAGAACTTCGTGAAGAGAGAAAGAAAAATGCAGAGTAATATTCGGAGCTTTAATGGATCATTAAATAAAGAAAAAGGCTTAAAGGAAAAACTCTAAGCCTTTTTGATGTGAAAACGTTGTGTTTTCCGTTACGAATTACCCTGTGATTTAGCTGTGGGCACCTCACAAGAAAACCCCCAACCACAAGGGTCAGGGGTTTTTCTTCTATATATTCAGGGTAAGCGTTACCCTCGTTTTGCTACATTGATGCGGTTGATAGCGCGTTTGAGAGCAAGCTCGGCACGGCGGTAGTCGATGTCATCCTGTTTGGATTGAATACGTTGTTCCGCACGTTTTCTTGCTTCTTCTGCACGAGTAAGATCGATTTTCTCTGCTGCTTCTGCAGTTTGAGCAAGGATCGTAACTTTATCAGGACGTACTTCTATAAATCCTCCATTGACTGCCACTTGGTCTGTACCGTTTTCTTTTTTCATGCGAACGGTACCGATTTGAAGTGGAGCAACCATAGGAATATGTCCAGGTAGGACTCCAAGTTCTCCGCTTTGAGCTCTTGCTACTACCATCTCTACGTCTGATTCATAAACCGGGCCATCGGGAGTAACTACACTGACTTTTAACGTCTTCATTTCATTCCCTCCTAGGTCCCTTTAATTAAACTTCTACACCCATTTGCTTCGCTTTTTCCAACACTTCTTCAATGCGTCCAACTAGACGGAATGCATCTTCAGGTAGGTGGTCGTATTTGCCATCAAGGATATCCCTGAAGCCCTTCACAGTTTCTTGAACAGGAACATAAGATCCTTTTTGTCCAGTGAACTGCTCCGCTACGTGGAAGTTTTGAGATAAGAAGAATTGGATACGACGAGCACGGTGAACGGTTAATTTATCTTCGTCCGTTAACTCATCCATACCTAAGATAGCAATGATATCTTGTAATTCTTTATAACGCTGTAAAGTAGATTGCACTTCACGAGCGATTCCGTAATGCTCATCCCCAACGATTTCAGGTGATAATGCACGGGAAGTAGATGCTAATGGATCCACCGCAGGGTAGATACCCATTTCAGAAAGCTTACGCTCAAGGTTAGTTGTTGCATCCAAGTGAGCGAAAGTTGTTGCAGGAGCCGGATCCGTGTAGTCATCGGCAGGTACGTAGATCGCTTGAATCGATGTTACGGAACCAACGGATGTAGACGTGATACGCTCTTGTAATTGACCCATTTCTGTAGCAAGTGTTGGTTGGTAACCAACGGCAGATGGCATACGTCCTAGTAGTGCGGATACCTCAGAACCTGCTTGTGTGAAACGGAAGATGTTATCCATGAAGAAAAGAACGTCTTGTCCTTGGTCATCACGGAAGTATTCAGCCATTGTAAGACCAGTTAGTGCAACACGCATACGTGCTCCAGGTGGCTCATTCATTTGTCCGAATACCATGGCAGTTTTCTTGATAACTCCAGAGTCTGTCATCTCGTAGTAAAGGTCATTTCCTTCACGAGTACGCTCACCAACACCTGCGAATACGGAGATACCACCGTGTTCTTGTGCGATGTTGTTGATTAGCTCCTGGATTAGTACTGTTTTACCAACTCCGGCACCACCGAATAGACCGATCTTACCACCCTTGATGTAAGGAGCAAGTAAGTCTACTACTTTGATACCAGTTTCAAGGATTTCAACATCCGTTGATAACTGTTCGAAAGTCGGTGCAAGTCTGTGAATTGGATCACGACGAGAGTCCGCTGGGATTGGTGCATCTAAGTCAATGTTTTCTCCTAGTACGTTGAATACACGACCAAGTGTAATATCCCCTACCGGTACGGAGATAGGATGACCAGAATCTGCTACTTCCATGCCACGAACGAGACCGTCTGTAGAAGCCATAGCGATTGCACGAACGGAGTTGTCTCCTAAGTGAAGAGCAACTTCCAATGTTAAAGTAACATCTACTTCGTTTCCGCTACGCGCTTTATGATTAATATGAAGAGCGTTGTATATTTCAGGAAGCTGTCCGCTGTCAAACTTAATGTCAACAACTGGACCCATAATTTGAGTAACGCGACCTTGCATCGTATTCCCTCCTATCTTACTTTTGCAAAATTTGTTCTATATTGATTGGATTCTTTAAATATAGGTTTAATTTCTAGCTGCGGTGGCCAGCTTCTTGAGTCATAAGCTGCTTTCTTCCAGAGGTCATAGAACAACCTCTTGCAGAAAACCTCTTATTCTTGTCGGAGCTGTACGAGCCACCTTCGCTTTTCGAATTACTCTTGAGCTGAAGCACCTGCTGTGATCTCGGTAATTTCCTGCGTAATCGCTGCTTGACGTGCACGGTTATAAGAAAGTGTAAGGCCTTGGATAAGCTCTTTTGCGTTATCTGTGGCACTTTGCATAGCTGTCATACGAGCAGCATGCTCACTTGCTTTTGCGTCTAATAATGCGCCGTAAATCAGGCTTTCTGCATATTGAGGCAGCAATACTTCTAAGATACCTTCCTGGGAAGGTTCGAACTCATAAGAAGTTATTTTTGTTGTAGGAGCGATTTCTGTTAGAGGGAGAAGTTTTTTCTCGGTAACCTCTTGAGAAATTGCACTTACAAAATGGTTGTAATACACATAAAGCTCATCAAATGTTCCATCCTCAAACATGCTTACCGCACGATTGGCAATGTCCTTAATTTCTGCAAAAGAGACTTGGTCTCCAAGGCCAGTAATTTCGGAGTATACAGGAATATTGCGCTTTCTGAAAAAGTCGCGGCCTATTCGACCGATGGCAATTACTGCGTATTCATCTTGAGACTTGTGACGCTTATTTATGGTTTGGTAAACCGTACGTAAAACGTTACTGTTATAGGCACCTGCTAGACCACGGTCAGAAGACATAACGATGTATCCTGTTCGCTTAACCGGACGGGTCTGTAACATTGGATGCGTGATATCTGTACTTCCTAAAGCAATACTTGCAACAACCTCTTGAATTTTATCCATATAAGGACCAAAAGCTTTGGCGTTTGTTTCTGCACGATTCAACTTTGATGCAGAAACCATTTGCATTGCTTTGGTAATTTGACTTGTTTTCTTCGTCGAGGTAATTCTCGTTTTTATGTCGCGTAATGATGCCAAAGGTTCTCACCACCTTTTTAACCCTATTCAGAGTGGTATGACACATCGAAAGGAGGAAGCGAAGGTTGATTCGTTTTCCTCCATTACTTTGTGCTTTACTCACTATGTCAATCTATTACTTTTCAGTAGGTACGAAAGTCTTTTTGAATGCTAGGATAGCTTCATTGAAGCTGTTCTCATCCTTTGGTAAACCTTTAGTTGTGCGAATTTCTTCTAGAAGTTCTTTACGGTTATGCTCTAACCACAATAGGTACTCATCCTCAAAACGAGTAACATCCACTACAGGAACATCATCGATGAATCCTTTTGTCAGTGCATAAAGAATCGCAACCTGTTTTTCCATTCTTAATGGTTTGTTTAAACCTTGCTTAAGAACTTCAACAGTACGAGCACCACGGTTCAGCTTTGCTTGTGTCGCTTTATCTAGGTCAGAACCGAACTGTGCGAACGCTTCTAGCTCACGATAAGATGCCAAGTCAAGACGAAGTGTACCAGATACCTTCTTCATCGCTTTAGTTTGAGCAGATCCACCTACACGGGATACGGATAAACCGGCGTTGATCGCAGGACGTACTCCGGAGAAGAATAGATCTGATTGTAAGAATATTTGTCCATCAGTGATGGAGATAACGTTTGTTGGGATGTAGGCAGATACGTCACCAGCTTGCGTTTCAATGAACGGAAGAGCTGTAAGAGATCCTGCGCCTTTTGCATCACTAAGTTTTGCTGCACGCTCGAGTAAACGAGAGTGAAGGTAGAATACGTCACCAGGGTAAGCTTCACGACCTGGAGGACGCTTAAGTAATAAGGAAAGCTCACGGTATGCAGAAGCTTGCTTTGTTAAGTCATCATAGATAACTAACACGTGCTTGCCATCATACATGAATTCTTCACCCATTGTTACCCCTGTGTATGGTGCTAAGAATAGCATTGGAGCAGGTTGAGAAGCAGATGCCGTTACAACGATTGTGTAATCGAGTGCACCATGCTTACGTAAAGTTTCTACTACTCCACGAACAGTAGATTCTTTTTGACCGATTGCAACATAGATACACACCATGTCTTGGTCTTTTTGGTTAAGAATCGTGTCAATCGCTACTGCTGTTTTACCAGTTTGACGGTCTCCGATAATTAACTCACGTTGCCCACGTCCGATAGGTACAAGCGCATCAATCGCTTTGATCCCTGTTTGAAGTGGCTCATGAACGGATTTACGATCCATTACACCAGGAGCTGCTCCTTCAATTGGACGAGTTTTTGTTGTTTCAATAGGACCTAAACCATCAACTGGTTGTCCTAATGGGTTTACTACACGGCCGATAAGTTGTTCTCCTACCGGTACTTCCATGATACGGCCTGTACGACGTACTTCATCGCCTTCTTTGATCTCACGGTATGGTCCTAAGATAATAATACCGACGTTGTTTTCTTCCAGGTTTTGAGCAAGACCCATAACTCCGTTAGAAAATTCAACAAGCTCTCCAGCCATAACGTTGTCGAGACCATGAGCACGAGCGATACCATCCCCAACTTGGATTACAGTACCAACATCGCTAACTTCGATTTCTGACTGATAGCTTTCGATCTGCTTTTTTATCAGTGCACTAATTTCTTCAGCTTTGATGCTCATGAATTTCACCCCTATCTACTATCTATTCGTTGTAAGTTGACGTCCAAGACGTTCTAATTTGCCACTAACACTGCCATCATAAATGCGGTTACCGATGCGAATTTTCACACCGCCGATGATTGATGGGTCGACAATGTTTTCAATCATTAATGCTGATTTTCCAACTTTTGCTGCGAAAACAGAAGAAAGAGTTGCTTTTTCTGCTTCGGAAAGCTCACGAACGGAGTAAACCTTTGCGCTTGCCACGTTACGTGCTTCGTTGGACAATTCCTGATACTCATCAATCATATCAATCACGATGGATTGACGGTGACGATCTATTAAAAGCTTTAGCGTATTGACAATTAATGGCGATACGTTTGCAAAACCTTCTTGGATGATGTGCTTTTTGGAATCTTTGCGGATTTTTGGGTTGCTTAAAACCATTTGTAAGTCCTGGTTTTGTACAAATACCTTTCTTACTTCCGCTAGCTCTGAGTCAAATTGACTATAAAGATTATGTTCTTTCGCAAGGCTGATAAGAGCGAGTGCATAACGCTTTGCTACTCCGTTTTTGCTCATCGACCTTCGCCTACCTGTTTCACATAATCATCAATAAGCTTTTGTTGATCTTGTGTGTTCAATTCTTTTTCAATTACTTTAGAAGCAATCAATACAGAAAGGGACGCAACTTGCTCGCGTAATGCCACAACTGCTTGCTCTTTCTCTTGAACGATTTCTTTTCTTGCTGATTCTTTTAAACGTGCTGATTCTTCTTGAGCAGCTCTTACGATATCTGCTTTTTGGTCTTCAGCAATCTTCTTCGCACCCTCAACAAGCGCTTGTGCTTCAAGACGTGCTTCTTTTAAAAGAGCTTTTTGCTCTTCTGCAAGCTTTCTTGCTTCTTCATTACTTCGTTCAGCTGATTGGATTTCGCCAGCAATATGATCTTCACGTTGCTTCATCATTCCTAATAGCTTATCCCAAGCAAATTTTCGAAGTAAAATTAGTAGGATTAAAAATGTAATAACTTGGAATATTGCGTCTCCTAAAGTAAGGAGTCCCGCACCAAGAACTAAGTGATCTAAGCTATACAATGCTTTCACTCCCTTCAAGGAATACATAAGAAAAGCGCTAGCTCGATGATGCCTCGGGGATAATCCGGACCTCATTAGGCTAGGTATTTTCTAATAATTTATCAAATTTATTAACGGATATTTAATGTTTTTTGTACCTATTAATAATACTTTTCATAAAGGAAAGGCGAAGGTTCTCATGTGAGACGGACTTCGCCATTTTTTGAATAACTAATAGATTAAGCTCCCATTACCATGAACGCTACTACTACTGCGATGATAGGAATCGCCTCAACTAGTGCTACCCCGATGAACATTGTTGTTTGTAGTGCTGATTTAAGTTCAGGCTGACGAGCGATACCTTCTACTGTTTTACTTACGATCATACCGTTACCAAAACCTGCTCCTAATGCTGCTAAACCAATTGCGATTGCTGCTGCTAATGCACCCATTGATAATTTCCTCCTTATGATTAAAAAAATTGTTTGTTTGTTAAAATTTATAAATTAATGGTCATGACTCACTTTGTGTGCCATATAGACCATTGTTAACATGGTAAAAATGAACGCTTGAATCGTTCCGATAAACAAACTAAATGCTTGCCATATTAACATCGGTATTATGGCTACTAATGTGCCAACGATACCGGAGAAGAAGCCCATTTGATAACCATTCACAGCTAGTCCAGCAAGTAAGCCCAAAAGAATCTCACCCGCAAATATGTTTCCATATAAACGAAGACCAAGCGTTAAAGTGTTAGCGAATTCTTCTATAATCTTTAGTGGAAATAAAAACTTCATTGGTTTGAAGAAATCTTTTCCGTATTCCTTGAAGCCTTTTAACTGAATCCCGTAGTAATGTGTTAAGGCAACAACCATAACGGCTAAGCTTAACGTAATTACAGGGTCTGCTGTAGGTGACTTCCACCATAAATAATGTTCGGCTGTTACAATTGCGAAAGGTAACCCTAGCATGTTTGCAACAAACACATACATTAAAAGAGTTAATGCTAATGCAAGAAATCTTCCGCCTGTTCTTAAATCCATTGTACTGCTAATAATTCCTCTTGCGAAATCAACCAGCCATTCCATAAAGTTTTGCGCGCCGGTAGGCTTCATTGCAAGTGTTTTTGTTGCTAAAACCGCGATCAGGAACACAATAATGGCAGTAATAATTGTCATTAAAATGTTAGATAGATTGAAGCTTAAACTCCCACCTAATACTTCAATTGTCCATATAGGAGCTTTGTGATCCAACAGTACTCACCTCTCTTCCCCACTGCTTGTAAAGAGTATTACAAATGAATCTATGATAATGACAATATAGGATGTCATAATCCCCACGATGACGCTGTACAGATTAACGTGTTCTGGAAATCTTACAGCCACGACTACACCAAGTATTGCTGCAGCCATTCTTGATAATGTACCTAGCGAATATGCCCGCCCACCAGTGGCGACTGCTTCGGTAAACTTTCCGACTTTTCGATATAAAAGCCAGTGATTGTAAAAGCTGATGATAATTCCTATAAGATAACCAAGGAACCATTCCGGGTATGGAGTTAATCCCCACCCTAAAACTGATAAGGCGCTAAGAAATAAGAAGTACTTGACGTGCCTTATGAATATTTCTTTTGATTCAGGCATATTATGACTCTCCTGAGAAGAATTGGCGGACTGCGTATAATACTCCGTATACTCCGGTTGCTAGTCCTAATAGAAGTCCTAAGATAAGAAACAATGGTTCAGCACCAAATTTTCCATCCAGCCATCTTCCTGCAAATAATCCGACTAAGGTTGGACCAACTAGGTAGGAAAGAATCGTGGACATTAATGCCATTGCTTGGAATGGGCGGCGTTTATCTTCGATGGTAAACACCTCATTTTTCATGCGGTTAACTGCTGAGGTCTTGCTTTTAAAAACGGTGATAAATATGTATAAAATGGCATTAGAATAGCTTATGAAAACCTTATCATTTTATACCCTTTGTAAGCATACAATAGCACTTTATCAATGTCAATGAGTTCCCAATAAAAAACGACAAAGTTTTCTCTTTACGAATTACCCCATATGCGCCATGGCTTGTTTCTGCATATTAAAGATAATTTCTCAGAAAAAAACAGCCAAATGATGAACTTTTTCCTCATTAGGCTGTTGTATAACATTATTTTATCATAGATATCCACCGTTGATATATTGCAGTTTGTGAACATTGTGTGACTTATCTTGCTCTTCTAATTACTCAAAATAGAGGTCCGCTTCCACCGAGTCTTCTTTGTCCTTCTTCTTCGCAAATACAACCGCTTTTACAAGCCCTTTTGCCGTAATTTTATCCTCTGATAGCCTCTTCTTGAATAATCCTCGCGGGAGATCTCTTTCCCAATCCAAATATTCTATAAAATGCAGAGTATCGGCTTCATATAATGCAATCCCTAGCTCTTCTGCTCCTTCTGGCAAGTAGACTTCATACTGGTATTCCCCTTCCTTGTCGCCAAATCCAAATTGAAAGCCCATGATTCTCGGATAGTCAGGTTCTTCTATTATATAGAGGAACGGCAGACGGATTTCTTGGTTATCTGCTTTGACTAAGACACTGCCCTCATGCATGCCCGATTTTTGCAGGTTAGGTGTAATGTCAAGTGTGATGAAGGTTTTCTTTTTTTCATGCGGCTCGAGGGTGAAGGAAAGTGGCAGCTTCCATTGAATTCCTGATTGATCTTTTGGCATCTCAAAGGTATAGTTCACCGCATGATCGGATATATTCTCCACTTGAATTTCGATTTTCTTTTCCGTGCGTACATCCTTCTTTTCCAGCATGCCAAAATTCAAGGTTCCTGGGTAGATGAGACTGTTCGTTCTGATTGCTGCCTCCAACTGGATTCTGCCTGTTCCCTGCTCTAAAACGGAATACTCTGTGCCATCTTCTAATCTCAGTGGTTTTGTTGTGTTCATTAGTGCTGCTTTAATTTGATGTGGCTTCCAGTTAGGGTGAGCCTGCTTTAGCAGTGCACTTGCTCCTGCCACATGCGGCGCTGCCATGCTTGTGCCTTGAAGGGCAAGGTAGCCGCCGTTCGGTATCGTACTATCTATGGCAACACCTGGTGCAACCACATCCGGTTTTATTTCCCAGTTATGGGTAACAGGGCCCCGCGAACTAAAGCTTGCGATGTCATCTTTATGCCATTTGTAGGTGGTACGCACGAGAGAAAATTTCCGCTCCAGCTTCTTTTTTAAAAATAACCCGTCTTCTCGTGAGATAGAAACGACCGGGAGATCCATTTCCGCCTCCAAGGAGCCTGTAAACGTGCCATCTAAATTGTTAAAAATAACAACCGCAGCTGCTTCCTTCTCTTTTGCATGAAGCGCTTTTTCGGAAAAAGGGATTTTCCCTCGTTCGAGAAGCACAATCTTTCCTTTCACGTCTTTTTCCCAATCCTCTTTTTCCCCTAAGCCCAAATACACCATTTCCATCGGTCTTTTTGACAATTCCCAGCGCGATGCTCCTTGTAGTGGCAGCATCTCTATTTCTTTTCTGGAAAAAACAGAAGAAAGATGCGGGATATTAAGTGGCGGAGTGGAGGCACCTACCGAAATCGCCTCAGCCGATGTACCTGGTGAGCCAACCGTCCAAAGATTAGGTCCCGAGTTACCGCTTGAGGTTACCGCAATTACCCCATGCTCCACTGCTTTGTCGAGCGCCAAGCTTGTTGGCCAATCCGGTCCATTAATCGTGTTTCCGAGCGAAAGGTTAAGAACATCCACTTTGTCATGTATCGCTTTTTCAATTGCCGCGATAACATGCTCACTTGTACCGTTGCCACCTGGGCCAAGTACCCGATACATGATGATTTCAGCTTCTGGTGCCACTCCTTTAAATTTTCCATTTGCTGCAATAATACCAGCTACATGTGTACCATGGAGCGTTGGTTGCCCTTGAGACTTTTGCGTTTCCATTGGATCATCATCTTCATCAACAAAATCATAGCCACCACCATAATTATTCCTCAAGTCTGGATGGGTATAGTCGATGCCAGTGTCGATGATCCCGACCTTCACTCCATTACCTGTCAGGCGGTTGCCCTCTTTATCGTAATAACCCCGAATCCGCTCCCCACCGATAAACGGAACACTCTCGTCAATATGTGGCGTGTAGTTCGTTACAGGGGAAATTTCTTTGATACCGTCTTCTTTTTGCAGCTTTTCTATATCCTTTATCGGACCATGGATGGCAAATCCATGAAATACTGCCGTATAGGTTCGTTTAATTAATAAAGTTGGATACTTGCTTTGAATTTTACTTCGGATTGCTTCTTGTGCTTCATCCTCCACGATCAAAATCACCGTTTGAACCGTCTGCTCCTCTGGATTTGACACCGGAAGCGGCGGTCTCTCGGGATACTTAGTATCAGATTCCATCGACATCGAAATAGTCTGTGCAGTTGCATGGATATTCCCTGCCATGGCAGAAAAAATGAAGACTATACACAAAATAAGTTTCCTACTAAACACGTCGCCTCACCTCTACTTTGTAGGATTTGCAAAGGTAGTGGAAATATGCATTTTATGTGAGGAAGTGGAAGGGAATTGGCACTGAGGTCTTGTTAATCCTAGAACGACTTAATAGTGGGAGTTTTTGGGGTTTTAACTGGTTATTGGAGGGCGTGTTCATACTTCGGTACATCATTCTACTTCTTTTTTGATTTTGATGTACTTACTTTGCTGTTTTACATACATCATCCGGACTCTCTCTTGCTTTTCATGTACTTACTTTGCGCTTTTACATACATCATTCGGCATCACTCTTGCTTTTCATGTACTTACTTTGCTCTTTTATATACATCATACGGCATCACTCTTGCTTTTCATGTTCTTACTTTGCGCTTTTATATACATCATCCGGACTCTCTCTTGCTTTTCATGTACTTACTTTGCGCTTTTACATTCATCATCCGGCATCACTCTTGCTTTTCATGTACTTACTTTGCTCTTTTATATACATCATTCGGCATCACTCTTGCTTTTCATGTACTTACTTTGCGCTTTTACATACATCATCCGGCATCACTCTTGCTTTTCATGTACTTACTTTGCTCTTTTATATACATCATCCGGCATCACTCTTGCTTTTCATGTACTTACTTTGCTCTTTTATATACATCATCCGGCATCACTCTTGCTTTTCATGTGCTTTCTTTGCGCTTTTACATACATCATCCTGCCCCTCCCTTGCTTTTCATGTACTTACTTTGCGCTTTTACATACATCATCCGGCATCACTCTTGCTTTTCATGTGCTTACTTTGCGCTTTTACATACATCATCCTGCCCCTCTCTTGCTTTTCATGTACTTACTTTGCTCTTTTATATACATCATCCGGCATCACTCTTGCTTTTCATGTACTTACTTTGCTCTTTTATATACATCATCCGGCATCACTCTTGCTTTTCATGTACTTACTTTGCTCTTTTATATACATCATCCGGCATCACTCTTGCTTTTCATGTGCTTACTTTGCGCTTTTACATACATCATCCTGCCCCTCTCATGCTTTTCATGTACTTACTTTGCGCTTTTACATACCTCATCCTGCCCCTCTCTTGCTTTTCATGTACTTACTTTGCGCTTTTATATACATCATCCGCTCTCTCCCTTCCTTTTCATGTACTTACTTTGCCTTTTTACATACATCATCCGACCTCTCTCTTGCTTTTCATGTACTTACTTTGCTCTTTTACATACATCATTCGGACTCTCCCGCGCTTTTCATGTACTTACTTTGCCTTTTTACATACATCATCCGACCTCTCTCTTGCTTTTCATGTACTTACTTTGCTCTTTTACATACATCATTCGGACTCTCCCGCGCTTTTCATGTACTTACTTTGCCTTTTTACATACATCATCCGACCTCTCTCTTGCTTTTCATGTACTTACTTTGCTCTTTTACATACATCATTCGGACTCTCCCGCGCTTTTCATGTACTTACTTTGCCTTTTTACATACATCATCCGACCTCTCTCTTGCTTTTCATGTACTTACTTTGCTCTTTTACATACATCATTCGGACTCTCCCGCGCTTTTCATGTACTTACTTTGCCTTTTTACATACATCATCCGACCTCTCTCTTGCTTTTCATGTACTTACTTTGCTCTTTTACATACATCATTCGGACTCTCCCGCGCTTTTCATGTACTTACTTTGCCTTTTTACATACATCATCCGACCTCTCTCTTGCTTTTCATGTACTTACTTTGCTCTTTTACATACATCATTCGGACTCTCCCGCGCTTTTCATGTACTTACTTTGCCTTTTTACATACATCATCCGACCTCTCTCTTGCTTTTCATGTACTTACTTTGCTCTTTTACATACATCATCCGGACTCTCCTGCGCTTTTCATGTACTTACTTTGACATTTTACATACATCATTCGCTCTCTCCCTTGCCTTTCATGTACTTATTTTGCACAAAAATTTTGCTCAAAATAAAAAAAGTGCCCCCTTTTAAAAAGAGAGCACTCACCAATTTATTTTGTTCCGTATAAACGGTCGCCGGCGTCGCCTAGACCTGGGACGATGTAGCCTTTTTCGTTTAGCTTTTCATCTAATGCTGCAATAAAGATATCTACGTCTGGGTGTGCTTCTTTTACCACTTCCACGCCTTCAGGAGAGGCAATCAGGCACATAAATTTAATGCTTGTTGCGCCGCGCTTTTTCAGGGAATTGATCGCTTCTACAGCAGATCCACCAGTTGCAAGCATTGGGTCAACTACGATGAAGTCTCTTTCTTCCACATCAGAAGGTAATTTTACGTAATATTCGACAGGCTGCAATGTTTCAGGATCGCGGTATAATCCGATATGACCCACTTTTGCAGCTGGGATCAATTTCAGCATTCCTTCTACCATGCCTAGTCCTGCACGAAGAATTGGGATGATTCCAAGTTTTTTACCAGATAATACGTTTGATTTTGCTACAGAAACCGGAGTTTCCACATCCACTTCCTGAAGTGGAAGATCACGAGTAATCTCGAATGCCATTAAACTTGCTACCTCATCGACAAGCTCACGAAATTCTTTCGTACCAGTTCTCTTATCTCGGATGTATGTAAGTTTGTGTTGAATTAATGGATGATCAAATACGTACACTTTTGCCATTCGAAATCTCTCCTTTGTATTCCTCATTATAATGTTCTCTGTGAGCCGACCATTGTTTCTTCGGCCTAGCTTTCTAATCACACTTCCATTGATTCTACAGAAAAAGCGAAAGTGATTCAAGTCCATTATCGTCTTATTGCACAAAAAAATAGAGGTCTAACTTCAGACCTCTACACTATTCATTATCCAAGAGACGGATATAATTCAAATTTACCTGAAATTGCTTCAACGCGCGCTTTCGCTTCTTCAAGCTTAGACTCGTCTTCATGATTTTTTAAAATAAAGCCAATTAGCGATGCAATTTCGTCCATATCCTCTAAACCAAAGCCGCGGCTTGTTACAGCAGCTGTTCCAATACGTACACCACTTGTCACGAATGGACTTTCTGGATCAAATGGAATCGTGTTTTTGTTGACGGTGATTCCTACTTCATCCAATACTTTCTCCGCGATTTTACCTGTAATAGATAAAGAACGCACATCAACTAAAAGTAAATGGTTGTCTGTTCCATCAGAAACAAGGGTTAGTCCTTCTTTTTTCAATGCTTCTGCTAGGCGCTTGGCATTGTCGATAATTTTTTGCGCATAGTCTTTGAACTCTGGTTGAAGCGCTTCTCCAAATGCCACCGCTTTTGCCGCGATTACATGCATTAATGGTCCACCTTGAATACCAGGGAAGATTGACTTATCAATTTTCTTCGCCCATTCTTCTTTGCACAAAATCATTCCACCACGTGGTCCACGAAGAGTTTTGTGCGTGGTTGTTGTAACAAAATCTGCGTAAGGTACCGGGTTTTGATGTAAACCTGCTGCAACTAGTCCTGCGATATGCGCCATATCGACCATTAGGTAAGCACCTACCTCATCGGCGATCTCACGGAATTTTGCAAAATCAATCGCTCGAGGATATGCACTCGCTCCTGCTACGATCAGTTTCGGTTTATGCTGCCTTGCTTTTTCTGCCACATCTTCATAGTTAATCGTATGAGAGTCCTTGTCCACTCCATACTCCACAAAATTATATTGTATTCCACTAAAGTTAACTGGGCTGCCGTGCGTTAGGTGACCACCATGTGACAGGTTCATCCCAAGAACGGTGTCGCCTTGTTCTAGAATGGTAAAATAAACCGCCATATTCGCTTGAGCACCTGAGTGGGGCTGAACATTAACATGCTCGGCTCCGAAAATTTCCTTGGCACGATCACGGGCAATATTCTCTGCTACGTCTACGTGTTCACATCCACCATAATAGCGGCGTCCTGGATATCCTTCTGCGTACTTGTTTGTTAACACAGAACCCTGTGCTTCCATAACGGCTTCACTTACAAAGTTCTCAGAAGCAATCAGCTCAATTTTCGTACGTTGTCTGCTTAATTCATCTTGAATTGATTGAAACACTTGTTGATCTTGTTGTGCTAATTTCACTTTCGGAATCCCCCTTTAGATATAAACGATGCATTGGATTTTGTTTTTGTTGTTAGTTATTCGGTTTTAGGACTTTCACTTTTATTATTTTATCATGAGGGAGGGAGAATAGAAACAGAAAAGGAAGATTGGTAGCGCTTACGTTTGGAAGCTTTCGTTATTTAGGGATTTTCATTTAGTTTTTGGATGATGACTAATACATGCGGGGTTTATGAGAATATGTTGGGGAGTGGTTTAACTCCCTGTTCCTTTCCGTTTCAGTTGATCGCTTTCCGCGGGGCGGTGCGAGAGTCGATCACCTGCCACTCCAATACACAGGTGGGAGCACTTTATATGTGAGGACCTTCTCTACTTTTTTGTGTGGTGTCTTCCTATGTAAATCCCTTGAATAGAAAGGTTTCACCATATTTTACCTATGAAATTCTGTTCCAAATAAGCAACATTTGATTCTATCAATCCCAGCTGTGGATCGGAACGAAAGGCGGAGACTCCTTGCTAAGAGGTAGTGCTTAGGGAAGACCCCACAGGCGCTAGCCGAGGAGGCTTCACAAGCACCCCGCGGACGCGAAGCCTTTCGTGAAGAGAAACAGCGGTCTATAGCCAAACCCTTTATATACTAGTGTATTTAAGCGCAACTATATTTGTTAGTGGCCATCCAACCTTTAACCTCGCACTATTTCTCCGATGCTACATCCAAAACGATCTCGTAGACAGCCCTTGCCCCACCAACAAGTTTTGGCCGTGTTCTGGCCATGGTGACGTGGGCTTGGCCGATGGATTTAACTTTGCTTCTTACCGGAACGGCAACGTGTTTAATGTGCATGCCTATTAATGTGTCACCAATGTCGATACCAGCGTCAGCCTTGATGTGCTCAACCATGACAGCATCTTTCATCTGTAGATAGGCATAAGATGCCATCGCACCACCTGCGTGTCGTACCGGAATGACGGTGACTTCATCTAATCCGCGTTTTGTCGCAGTTTCTCTTTCGACCACAAGCGAGCGGTTGATATGTTCACAGCATTGAAACGCAAGCTCCACGCCTGTCTGCTTTTGAAAGTCTGATAGGGTCGCAAAGATTGTTTCCGCCACATCTTCCGTACCCGCTGTACCGATCTTTTCGCCGATAACTTCACTTGTCGAACAGCCTATTACTAGTAGCTGTCCTTTTTGCAGAGATGCATGCTCTTGGAGGTCTTTTAATACTTGAGTTAATTGCTCTTTCCACTTTTCAGGCATAAAATTCCCTCTCCTTTCGCTTTGGCGAATTACGTAACTGCTTGCTCTATAAATATTAAAACAACCCACAGATGCCCTATAACTTGCTGACACCCATGGGCATTATGCTGCTACTTACCATTTATTTTTCGATTGCATGAATCTTTTGTACTCTATTGGCGTGACGTCCACCTTCGTAGTCGGTTGTAAGCCAGACCTTTGCAATTTCAAGCGCAAGACCAGGGCCGATGACGCGCTCTCCCATTGCTAAAATATTGCTATCATTATGTTCGCGTGTTGCTTTTGCACTGAACAGATCATGAACAAGTGCACAGCGGATGCCTTTAACTTTGTTTGCCGCGATTGACATTCCAATTCCTGTGCCGCAAATCAGGATTCCTCGGTCAAACTCTCCATTGGCTACTTTTTCTGCCACTGGCAATGCGTAGTCGGGGTAATCCACCGATGTCTCGCACTCGCAACCAAAGTCTTCAAACTCTATATTTAATTCTTTCAAAAGGCCTTTTATTTCTTCTCGAATATTAATGCCACCATGATCTGAAGCAATTGCTACTTTCATGTTTTTCATCCCCTCAGCTGGAATAAGTTTATACCTACATCTTACCCTTGGACCTAAAAAAAATCCAATGTTCCGTTTAGGCTGATTAGCTTCTTTGGAAAAGGTTGTTAGATTAATAAATTATTCCTTAAAAAAATGAAAAAAAGCCCGAACAGTCGCTCGAGCTTTTCGCATGCTTTTTTAAATTTTAAACTTTGAAATCGTCCGCTTCAGTTCGCTTGCTTGACCTGCAAGTTCCTGGGAAATTTTTTCGATGTTGGCAATCATGTTTGCTTGCTCTTGAGTTGTCGCTGTCACTTCTTGTGCGCCAGCTGAAGTTTCTTCTGCGATGGCTGCTACTTCCTGTGACTGTCTTGCTGTCACTTGGATGCTATCCATTTGCTTATCGACCAGTGTTGCGATTTGTTTGACGCTATCTGCCACTTCTAAAACGGAGTTCGTCATTTCTGCGATCACTGAATTGGTTGCTGTTCCTTTTTCCGCTTCAACGTTTGCCGCTTTCACTTGGCTCGTGATCTGTGTAACAACATTCTTCACTTCTTCTTGGATATTTTTTATAAGCTCAGAAATGCCTTTAACTGCTTTAGCACTTTCGTCTGCTAGGGAACGAACCTCTTCGGCAACCACTGCAAATCCACGACCATGCTCGCCTGCACGTGCCGCTTCAATAGAAGCATTAAGCGCAAGTAAGTTGGTTTGCCCGGCAATATCACCAACAAGGGAAATAATATTTTCTACTTCTTTTGCATTCTTTTCTAGACGTTCTACTGTTTTTAAACTTGTAGCATTTTCCCCTGCAAGGTGTTGAATGCCCGATACCAAGGAATGAATCACTTCTTTGCTTTCTTCTAGATCTTTTACCATTGCTTCGGAAAGAGTCTGGGAAGTTGTTGCTTTTTCATGAACTTCATCTGCAATTTTGATTACTTCTTCAACAGATTCCGCTGTATCCTGAATGGAGGATGCCGAGCTTTCTGCCCCTTTGGCTATTTCTTCGATTGTTAAAGAAATGTTTTCCGCTTGCTCGGAAGCACTCATCGATACGTCGGAGATTTCCTCCACTTTACTATTTGTTTGTTGAAAATGGTTGTCGATCGATTTCACCATGCCTCTTAAGTTATGAAGCATCAGGTTAAACGCGTCTCCAACTGCACTGATTTCATCGCGAGAATCTGATACAGGAACATCCTCTGACAGGTCGCCATTTGCTACTCTTTGCGCTACTTCTTCTAGCTGCTGCAATGGCTTGGTAATGACCCTAGCTGCAAAATAGGCCAAAATCCCTGACCATGCTACTCCTAAAATAAGCGTCAGCGTCGTAAATACACCGGGACTTATGAAATCTTCCACATAATCTGCTACCACATAAATGAAAAGTCCACTTACTGTATAGGTGATTGCAGCTAAAACAGTTGCGAATAACACTAGCTTATATCGCAGCCCAAACTTATACTTTCTTCTTTCCTCCATGTTACTTCCCCCTAAATGGTCTTGCTTCTCTTTAATTTATTTTAGTTTCATTATTACTTTTTCCATCAAAGCCTGTAGTTCGTCCCATGTGCTTTTGTACGTATGTATGCTTCCACCAAAAGGATCAGATACCTCTCCATACTCCCCGGCATATTCTTTTAAGCTATAGGTTTTTCCATGAGCCTTTGGAAAGCGGTCCTCCAACAAGACTTTGTGCTTTGATGTCATGGTTAAAATTAAACTCGCCCACTCGATTAGCTCTTCTGTCACAGGAGAGGATGTGTGCTGATTGGTGATTCCGTTTTCTTTTAACACTTCCTGCGCCTGATAAGATGCCGCGCTTCCCTGCATCGCAAACACACCTGCAGACCTAACTTTAACACCTTCTATTTTCTTGCTTGCTAAAATTGCTTCTGCCATCGGACTGCGGCAAGTATTTCCGGTGCACACAAATAAAATATTCATCCTGACTCCTCCTTTATCCGTATTATAGTCAAAAGGCTAGAGAAGAAAAAAGGTCTTCTCCTGTTATTTCGACAAATTTCCTGTAATCTTTAATTCTAGTAGGGGACAATTTGAAATAAACTTTAATGGGTTGGATTCGCAATAAAGGAAGCAATATTTAAGGTGGTCCATACACCGCTATTGATTTCCGCGCCAGTCTTCGCTTTCCGCGGGCGGGTCGGAAGCCTCCTCGGCTAGCGCCTGCGGGGTCTCCCTGACTCCGCTCCTCCCGCAGGAGTCTACGACTGGCGCTCCAATCAACAGCTAGGGACGTTATAGATTTACCCCCTTCTGTAACAGAATCCCAGAAGAGAAGGATCATGCCATTTAGATTTATAATAATACCTAAGCTATAAAGTGATTTAATTTGTAGCCCTTCACCCATCATGGAGACTTCTCACCATAAACTAAATATAGACGGTCCTCCTATACAAAGTACTCCACCCAGAAGATTAAAGTGACTCCCACGGGCGGTAGCGATGGACGGAAGACCCCCAGGCCAGCGAGGGTACTGAAATTATCTTAAAAGAGTAACATTTGCTTTTGGTGCGCCTAGCTGTTGATTGGAACGAAAGGCGGAGACTCCAGCGGGAGATAGTGCTTAGGGAAGACCCCGCAGGCATAGCCGAGGAGGCTTCCCAAGCGCCCCGCGGACGCGAAGCCTGGCGTGGAAATTAACAGCGGTTAATAGCTGAACCCTAAATACAAAAGTGTTCTTATCTTTGGTCTAGGCTTAGCCGAGGAGTCACCCACATGCCCCGCGGAAAGCGAGCACCTGAAACGTAAAGGAACAGGGAGTTAAAACGTTACCCTTCCTAATTTCAGGATAGCCTCCTTACTATTAAGCCTAAAAAACCCCAAGCAAAAACAAAAAGACCTCTAAAAGGTCCTCTAATGTAGCAAAAATATCGGGAAAATCAAATAAATAACAGTCGTCGAGAATTTCAGCATATAAACAGACCGCTGCTTTTTAGACAGCATATCCTCCAGCGCCAGAGAAAAACTAACAACAGCAAGCAGCCAAAAAAGCAGCTTAAACTGCACCATGCTGAATTCATTAAAAAAATTGTTAGCGAGTATGATAAAGATAAGTACACTTCCAACCATTTGAATAAAAAGAATCGGTTTCACTCGTTTATGGTAACTTTCCTTCCAGTTCTGGACCATCTATGCACCTACCTATTAGACTTAGTTAGTATTATTTTCTACATGGATGCTCATTATTCCTTCTAGTAGAAAGTACCCATCTAAGATTTTAGGCAAAAGCTATTTCACATTGACAGTTGTTTTTATTGTTATTTTTGATATCGGCATTAAAATTCTTCATAAAAAAACTAGGCGAAAAACAGAAGTTTTAACCCAAACCCTAACAAAATACTGCCGCCAAGCGCTTCACTATACGATCCGAGCCAGCCTTGTAGCTTTCTCCCAAAGAACAATCCTAGCCAGGTGAGCAGCATGCTGACCGCTCCGAAAACAAGAATTGTTAAAAGCGTTCTCGCCCCGTATATCCCAAGGCTGAGTCCGACCGAGAAGCTGTCCAAGCTCACACTTAGCGCAAATAGAATTAGTCCTGCCCCGACAGGAGTAATAAGGGGCCCTTCTTCTTTTTTGAAAGAGGATAGCATCATCTGAACACCTAACATAATAAGTAGCAGGCCACCGATAAGTGTGGCAATACCGCCAAACTGGTCGGATAGCAATCTACCAATGAGCATCCCGCCGAGGGGCATAAACACGTGAAAAATTCCAATAATAACTCCTATGTAAAAGATTTGACGCAATCTTAGTTTGATCATCCCCATGCCAAGTCCTACTGAAAAAGCATCCATTCCTAATGCAACTGCCATTATTACAAGCGTCGCTAACTCTCCAACCATTCCTGTCATCCTTCACATTTCCCCTTCCCGGACTTGTCTACTTCAAGATATGCAGGGGAAGTTTGGATTAGAAGGAAAAGGTTGTCCTTTTACTTGAAAGAGAATAAGAAAAAGGCACCGAATGCTCGGAGCCCTTGCTTCATGGAGTGAGTATTTTATTGCCTGCTGCTTTTTCTAAGCGGTTCATTATTGCTGCGCCTACGCCTTCATAGGGAAAGATTTCACTATAAATCACGTCCACCTTTTTATTATTAAAGGCTCTTAAGGCATCATAAAGTTGGGCGGCAACTGTGGATAAATTGTTAATAGAACCACAAGTGACCACCACATCGCCTGCACCTTTTAATAGGGCCTTCTTTTCTTCAGTGACGAGGACCCCAACTTTTTTTCCTTCCTTTTGGGCGGTGAGGATGATGTTTTTGAAAAAATCCTCATCCCCATTTATTAAAAATACGGGAGCAATCGGTGCGTAATGGGTATATTTCATGCCGGGAGATTTTGGTGCATGGTCCTGGGACTTTAATGCCGGGTCCATCTCAACTCTGCCGACAACTTTCTCAAGCTCTTCTTTTGTTACTCCACCAGGTCGTAAAATTATTGGAATTTCGGTGGTACAATCCACAACGGTCGATTCCAAGCCAACGCCTGTCGGACCACCATCCACGATGCCGGCAATTTTCCCATCCAGATCTTCTGCAACATGTGCTGCAGTCGTTGGACTTGGCTTTCCGGAGAGGTTGGCACTCGGAGCTGCTAGCGGAAGTCCGGCTACCTCCATTAGTGCAAGTGCCACAGGATGGTCGGGCATTCGGATCGCAAGTGTATCGAGCCCTGCTGTTACATAGGAGGACACTCCCTCTTTGCTTTTTAACACAAGTGTAAGCGGTCCAGGCCAAAAAGCTTCCATGAGCTGTTCGGCAGATGCTGACACGTTATCCACAAGTCCTGTGAGTTGTTCTTTTTTTGTAATATGTACGATTAACGGGTTGTCGCTTGGACGTCCCTTTGCTTCAAAGATCCTTAATACCGCTTGGTCTGACAGGGCATTGGCACCTAATCCATAGACCGTTTCAGTTGGAAAGGCAACTACCTCATCTTGTTTGAGAAGCGCTGCCGCTTCCAGTAGTTGTGGATAACTAGTTTTTAAAGAATCACTGTTATCCACAATCCATTTTTTTGTTTTCATTTTATCAGCCTCATTTAAGTATCTATTAACATGTGAATATAGAAGGTTTTACTTTCAAAAGTATAAAGAACTTGTCCAAATTATACAAGCCTTATCCACATTCTGTGGATAAGGCACGTCTGTTCTGTGGATAAGTTTGTGAATATCCACTATTTTTTAGAAATTTACCTGCTTTTTATAGTTTGCACATCATAAAGGTGCAGGTATGTTGTTCCATGGTTTCTTTTAAATGCTCGGATTCTGTTATTTCTGTTGGGACATTGTGGACTTCTTGTGGATGAAAGCCAAGGAGTTCAAAAAATTGTATGTAGTCCTGTTTGTTTGTTACAAGGTATAGTCTGTCTAGTTCTTTTCTGCGGGCATGCTGTTGTGTGTGCTCAAACATTTGCAGTAGATGCATTTGGTTAACAGAAGGTCCAATGACGAGGGAGCGTAAGAGTCCATCGCGCTCGATTTTCTCGATCCCAATTGTCCCACAAATTCCTTGTTCCTCTTCTTCTAAAATGATAAAATTCTCTATTTTGTCTTCTAACCCCATTGTACTGATGTTTGCTTGTCTTAAAAAGACTTGCATGGCCCAATGGTCTTCTTTTGTAGCGGAACGTAATTTTTTCATTTTTCTCCACCTCTTCTAGTATTTTTTCTACTACTACTCTATTAAGGTGGTGGAAAAAGTAGAACGTTACGCCGTGATTTTTTCCCATAGAGATGATAGAAATTCCACCAAGAAGAATTTCACCTCCACTTCTTCGGGCTCTTCATCCACGACAAAGTCTTGAGCCTGAGCCGTTGTGTTGCTCGCATCTGCTTTCGCTGATACCGTTTCGGATGGAGTTTCTTCAAATGGTGTTGCTGTTGCTTCGCCGTTTGAGAAGTCTAAGAAGCATAGTGGCGGAAATAGTACGCACCACCAGTTCGCGCCTGTACCTTTTCCAAGTGTGATAAGAATGGCTTCATAATCTCCTGCAGGGTAGATGAATTTGCCATACATTTTTGTTGGAAAATCCACTCTACTGAAGTCTACATTATACTGTTGTATCTGATTTTCCTCGACCATCACTTCTTCCACAATCATCTCAATTTGTTCGATATTTCCTTTGATAACCTCGCGAGCATTTTCCATGGAGGTAAGGCCCTCCACCCATACAGTGATCTCTTCGTTCACTCTGTCCCGAATCTTTCTTTTTAACTCCTGATCCGCTTGGCTGTCACTGTTTGCTAGAATACGAAGCCTGATCGCCTCATCTGGTATCACCATTGCGCCATTCTTCACTTCCGCCCCTGCCGTTACCTGCTCCCCTACCACCGTGACGTACGCACCCACAAACAGTAATACTATATATAAGCTTATAACATTCTTTTTTAATTGTATCATCTTCCAACACTCTCCCCTCTAGCAACCAGTCTAGGCAAAAAACAAAAATCCTAAACTAGTAAAATAAAAGAAAATGAAAAAAGATAAGTTTGTCGAAAAATATGGGGCCAGACCCCAGCAGGATTTCCCCCCCAGCTGTCGAAGCGAAGCGAGACAGCTGGGGGGAGGATGGCAGCATGGAGGGTGTGGCAGAATTTTTGGTAGTTTGCTAGTTTCAGTTTGGTCGTTAGGGGGTATTGGTTAGGGTAGTGCGCTTGTAATTAGCGCAGTTGTTGACATGGCACGGCAAGAAAAGTATGATGCATCGAGAAGGAAACTTAGTAAGAAAGAAGGTTAGATTATGAGATCGTTCACTTGCCATATTGAAGCTTTCCGCATTGGAGAGATGGAGAGTATATTTAATCATATTAGCATTCCTATTGGTTTTGAGATACAGGTTGGTGGCAAATGGCTGAAGGGCAAAGCCTTTTACCATCATTATCACCGCAATGTCTCGTATGACTCGACCCTCTCACAACTCTTGGAGGTTGCGAAAGCCGAACAGAAGGAAGAAATTCTGCAAGCAATTATCCTTTATGTCGCAGAAAAAACAAATAGTGGCCTGACATTAGCCAGACCACCTAAAAATGAAGGAGCAATCATATAACTAGCCTTGCTAGGAAACTTTCCCCACCTTGTCAAACCTTCACTTGCAAGGTGCGCTCCTGATTTTTCCCTCTAACTAATCGAAACAACCACTGTCTTCCATACACCTTTTTTTGATTCTTTTACACGCTTAAAACTTATTAACCTATTTCCGCAAATACCATGCGATCTTTTCCATTTATATCAAGGACAACCTCTGCATTCGCATGTGGAAATGTCTTTAATAATAAGTTCTTTACCGCTTCGCCCTGTCCCATTCCAACTTCAAATGCAATCAGTCCACGTTCGTTCAATACTTTTGGCAGCTCGTCCATAAAGCGCTCATAAAATTCCAAGCCTGAAGTACCACTGACCAGTGCACGATATGGTTCGAAATCCTTTACAACCGTTGACAGGCCTTCGTAGTCTTTTTCGGTAATGTAAGGAGGATTAGATACCACTATGTCCACTTTTATCCCTTGCTCGATAAAAGGCAGCAGCAGGTCTCCCTCTAGGAACTCTACATCCGCCTCTAGTTCTTTGGCATTGTCCATCGCCACTTCTAAGGATTCTCCTGCAATATCGGTTGCATTTACTGCTAGCCTCTCATTTTCAAGCGCCAAGGTTATGGCAATAGCACCACTCCCTGTCCCCACATCCACTAGACTTAACTTTTCCGTTGTATCGCCAAAGTGTCTTTTCACTCTCTCTAACACCCCTACAACAAGCTCTTCTGTTTCAGGTCTTGGTATGAGTACCTCTTCACTTACAAAAAAGTTGCGCCCGTAGAACTCTTCTTTGCCCATTAAATATTGAACCGGAATTCCCGCTGCATGCTTGTGCACATTGAACACAAACGAACTTTGAATTCCCGAAGGTACCACTTCCTGCATTCTGCCCAACAGCTGGGCACGTTCTAATTTCATATGATGACGTAACAATAATTCTCCCGCATTTTCGTCACGCTGATTCTTTTTTAAAAAATAAGAAGCCCAGTTTAGGGCTTCAAACACTTTCATTGCCTTCATCATTTCTCCATCTGATCCATTCTTAGGGCTTGGTCTTCCATAATCAACGTATCGACGATTTCTTGCAGCTTTCCTTGTAAAATCTGGTCAAGCTTCTGGATCGTTAATCCAATACGGTGATCTGTCACACGGTTTTGCGGGAAATTATAAGTTCTAATACGTTCGGAGCGGTCCCCAGTACCAACGGCCTGCTTCCGGTTTGCATCATATTCAGCTTGTATTTCACGTTGAAATTTATCATACACTCTTGCACGAAGAACCTTCATCGCTTTTTCTTTGTTTTTAATTTGTGATTTTTCATCCTGACAGGAAACTACGGTGTTTGTTGGAATATGCGTCAGACGAACGGCAGACATTGTCGTGTTAACGGATTGTCCTCCAGGTCCACTTGATGCGAACGTATCTGTCCGAATATCCTTTTCATGAATCTCAATTTCAACCTCTTCTGCTTCCGGTAAAACCGCAACCGTCGCAGTGGAAGTATGAATACGTCCACCAGACTCAGTTTCAGGTACACGTTGTACACGATGTGCCCCATTTTCAAACTTCAGTTGGGAATAAGCACCTTTACCTGTAATCATAAAGATAATTTCCTTATAACCACCCACACCAGTTGACGCCGCATCCATTACTTCCGTTTTCCAGCCATGCGCTTCCGCAAAACGGCTGTACATACGATACAGATCGCCGGCAAATAATGCCGCCTCATCTCCTCCAGCTGCACCACGAATCTCCATAATAACGTTTTTGTCATCATTCGGATCTTTCGGTAAAAGAAGGATATGCAAACGCTCCGCCAACTTTTCCTGCTGCGATTCGAGTTCAGAAATCTCCTCTTTTACCATTTCACGCATATCTGCATCCATTTTATCCTCTAACATTGCTTTCGCATCGTCCAATTGCTCTTTTACATCCTTATATTCACGGTACACTTCTACCGTCTGCTGCATATCAGATTGTTCCTTCGAATACTCTCGAAGTTTCTTCGTATCATTGATAACCGCGGGGTCACTTAATAGCTCCGTTAATTTATCGTAACGTGCCTCTACAGACTGCAAACGATCAAACACGTGCATTCACCTCTATGTAATGTGTGCAGACTATCATCTGCAACTAGTATTTTGTTCCTTGCGTATAACATTCTAATTATAGTATAGGTTAGGTGCCGCGTCAAAATCAAATCACTGGAAAAAGGACGTTCACGGCTGGGTAGTATGGGGAATTGAGAGTAGAAATAAATATTTGTTGCCCGTTGCTCCTAGTATCAGGTTTTCCCCTCAGGAACTTATCTCACTTATTTTCTTTGTAATCAGCTCTGACAAAAGATCATAGCCCGCTTCACCAAAGTGCAATCCGTCATTTAATATTCCAACTAATAGCTTTTCATAATCTGGTATCGAATGGACTTCTGTGAAAAATTCAATAAAATGGCTGCCTGTTTCTTCTGCTACCTGTTTTACCGCATCTGCGTATTTAGCCAATTCGCTATTTGTTCTGTTGGGTTGCAGCGTTTCATCCACTGGTGGCGGCGTGATAAGTATCGTCCGATCCGGTCCTATGAGGTTGGTCATTTTCAACAAGTTTTCCTTATAGGTTTTAATGCCAACTTTTTTATTTGCTGCGGCATCATTTGACCCAAAGAGCACGGTTACAAGATCTGGAGTAAAGTTCAATACATCCTTGTCAATCCTGTTGAGTGCGTCCTTTGTGGTATTACCTGCCACACCTGCATTTATAACTTTGTAGGCCGAAAGTTGATGCGTAAGCTTTTCAGAAAGGCGAGGTCTTTCCTTCCCTTCATGTCCTGCAGTCAGACTGTCACCAAAACAGACTAGTGTTTTCATATGTATGGATGCCACCTTTGCTGAGAATATTAAATTCATTTAGATACCATACATGTTACCATAAAATAAAAAACTGTAGAAAGAAAGGAGATTTCAAATGGAGAATGGATATGGTACCCTACAAAAGTCAGACAGTCGTTTTGCTTTAAGATTTGAACGATTTTTTTCTCAAGATTCTGAAGAGGTTTTCCTTGCCATTACGAATCCAAGTTTCTTCTCTCAGTGGTACCCTTTCGCAACAGGGGAGATGGATCTCAGAATGGGCGGCCAGATTGCCTTCGATGATGGTGAAGGAACGACTTATAGTGGTACTATTACACAGTTAGATGCACCGTATTTATTTGGTTTCCGTGAAGTTGATGATCTGATAAACATTTCATTGGTGCAAGAAGATGAAGGTTGTCGAATGATCTTTACCCATACTTTTAACGATAATTCATGGGCAGTTCAAACCGCAGCAGGATGGCATAGATGTCTGGATGTATTAGCACAAATCGTCAATGGTAAACCAATTAAGTGGGACGATAACTCATCGAAGCTGCGTATGATCTATAGTGAAGCATTTACTATGGAACGTTAAAGAATATAAGAAGTTACTCCTTATATGGCGCTTATCGGGAAGTATCACAGAATGTAGATATGTTAAAATTGTTTTTAGAAATTGTTTGGAGGGGTTATTTTGCTAATTGAAAAAAGTCTGAGGGTTTGCGAAAAGGGACATAAATATTATAAAAGTAGTGAATGTACAAGTTGCCCTACCTGTGATAAGGAGAATAAACCTAAAAGCGGCTTCCTTTCGAAACTCAGTTCCCCAGCAAGAAATGCGTTAATTCACGAAGGTATTGAAACTTTGCCAGAACTATCAATGTTCACTGAAAAAGAAATTTTAAAATTTCATGGTATTGGACCAGCTTCCTTACCTACCATGAGAATTTTATTAGAAGAAGAAGGGTTATCTTTTAAAAAATGATAATCCATACACTATATTAAAACTTGGTAATAATAAAGATTCAAAACCCCAGAACCGTTTCTGGGGTTTTTCACTGTCTAAATTAATTTAAGCGCGGCTACCCCATGCTTGTTCGCACTATCTTTCCTTAATCGTCAGGTGCACATAGTAACGTGGCATAACATCAACAAATTTACGTTGTAGGTGGCGCTTGATTTTATCTTTTTCCTTTTTGGACATCGAGCCATCCGCATAGGCAGTAACGCGGGCTGTGTCGCCTGTGATGTACACGCCTCCAGGGTCAAGATTGCTGTTCATACTAATGACTTCCCTTAACTTATCCTGGTCATCTCCGTAGGTAGGGCGGGTTTCCGATAGATCGAGGAAATTAGGGTTTTGATTGGTGTTGTAGTCTTCCGAATCTAAATTACGTCGGTAAAATCCATCCTCACCGGTTGTTCCAATTAGCCTTGTTCCATCTATGTCTTGTTTTTGTAGCGTATGATGCTCGTCCCCTACCACCCCACAGGCACTAATAAAAAAAGAGCATACTACCATTAACAGGATTGCACGTTTCATGCAAACACCTCCTGCTATTAGCGTATCCTCTCTTCACAAAAAACTTTGGTAATATATTAGGAAAAAATGTTACTTTTTTACTTCTTGAAGCACGGAAACATTTAGAGGGACTTCATGATGATGACGACAACGAGGTTCGTATGATTCCGAAGCGCCGACTAAAATAATGGGATCATCGTAACAAGCTGGGTTGCCGTTAATTAAACGTTGTGTGCGGCTAGCAGGAGACCCGCAGACAGCACATACAGCTTGTAGTTTTGTTACAGACTCAGCGATGGCCAACAACTCCGGAATTTTCCCGAATGGCTCTCCACGGAAATCCTGGTCAAGACCGGCTGCAATGACACAGTAGCCTCTGTCTGCCAACTCTTGAATCACTTTTATAATGTCCTCATCAAAGAACTGAACTTCATCGATGCCGACCACATCTGTTTGTTCTTCCACTTGATCAAGGATAGCAAGGGAAGTGGGAACTGGCATAGCAATGATGGATGTACCATTATGTGAAACAACAGCTTCATCTGCGTAACGGTTGTCTATTGCTGGTTTAAAAACCTGGATGGTTTGTTTGGCAAATTGGGAGCGTCGCATGCGGCGTATCAGTTCTTCTGATTTTCCAGAAAACATACTGCCACAAATCACTTCTACCCAACCTGTATGCTTCATTACGTACATGCACAGCCTCTCCCTTCTATTTTATAGCGTTTTTTAGGGTTTTTTTGCGTATAAAAAGTGCTCAGTCTCCAAAAGGAAACATAAGCACTTCTATATGTAAAGTAAAAAAACAGGCAAGATATAGGATAACCTGCCTGTTTCACTTTATTACGAAACTTAAGACTTAAGGCCGTATTTTTTGTTGAAACGCTCAACACGTCCATCAGCAGCAGCATGCTTCTGACGTCCAGTGTAGAATGGGTGAGAATCAGAAGAGATCTCGACTTTGATTAGAGGGTAAGTAGTACCGTCTTCCCATTCGATTGTTTCGTTTGATTTCATCGTAGAACCAGTGATGAATTTGAAACTTGTGTTTGTATCCAAAAATACAACTTTACGATAATCCGGATGAATTCCAGCTTTCATTATTGTCATCTCCTTTTCGCCCTGAGTCTTTCGAAACAGAGTTATCATTAAAATGATACCAAATCAAAATTCGACATCATTTATCTTAAAAACACACTGATGAAATTATATCAAGGAATTTTAGGTTTTGCAAGATTACTTTAAGAGATATTTGCAATAAGGAAGTGGACAAATATTTCCACTAGGTATATTCAGGTAAGAAACGACCGAAAATATCGCTCTCTCACCTTGAACCTCCTATCGCTTTGCAGTCCCTGCCTTTTGATCTTCTTCTAAAATATCAAAGAATTCCTGATTCGATTTTGTCTGACGCAGCCTTCTAAGCAGCTTTTCAGCAAAATCAGGTGTATCTGACATTGTTTTACGGATTGCCCATAGCTTATCAAGGTGTTCTTTTGGTACAAGCAGTTCTTCTTTACGTGTACCAGAGCGACGAATATCGATCGCTGGGAAGATACGACGTTCTGCAAGGTTGCGGTCCAAGTGTAATTCCATGTTACCTGTTCCTTTAAATTCTTCATAGATAACATCATCCATACGGGAGCCTGTTTCCACAAGTGCTGTGGCAAGAATCGTTAAGCTTCCGCCTTCTTCAATATTACGTGCTGCTCCAAAGAATCGCTTCGGACGATGGAATGCAGCCGGATCAATCCCCCCGGATAACGTACGTCCGCTTGGCGGGATTACAAGGTTGTAGGCACGCGCTAAACGGGTAATGCTATCCATTAGGATGATTACGTCCCGTTTATGCTCCACAAGACGCAGGGCACGCTCTAAAACAAGCTCGGCCACCTTGATGTGGTTCTCTGGAACTTCATCGAATGTGGAGCTTACTACGTCTCCTGCCACCGAACGTTCAATGTCTGTTACTTCCTCCGGACGCTCGTCTATTAGTAAGACAATCAATTCCGCTTCCGGATGGTTCGTTGTGATGCTGTTGGCAATCTCTTTAATCAGCATCGTTTTACCTGCTTTAGGTGGTGCTACCACTAATCCACGCTGGCCAAACCCAACAGGTGCGATCAGATCCATGATACGGGTGGAAAGACTCTTTTGGGTAGTCTCCAACGATATTTTACGATCTGGATATAAAGGAGTCAGTGCTGGAAAATGGACACGGTCCTTTGCAGATTCCGGATCGTCACCGTTTACCGCTTCCACATGTAGCAGCCCGTAATAACGCTCGTTTTCTTTAGGAGGACGGACCTTTCCTGAAACTTTGTCTCCGTTTCTTAAATCAAAACGACGAATCTGGGAGGCGGAGATGTAGATATCTTCGGAGCTTGGGGAGTAGTTGATTGGGCGTAGGAAGCCGAACCCTTCCGATTGAATCACTTCCAATACACCTTCCATAAACAGGAGGCCGTCCTTTTCTGCTTGCGCTTTTAATATCGCAAAAATAAGTTCTTTTTTCGTAAGTTTACTGTAGTACGATACTTTATGTTGACGTGCATACTCATACAGTTCTTTCAGTTTTAAATTTTCTAAAAGAGAAATTGTTAAATCCATAAAAAGAAAACACCACTCTATTCTATTATTTAGTGAGGATAGGAAAAAAATTAAATTGTTTGTCTTCCAAAACTGATTCGAGCTGAAATTAAATTCGAAGGATGGGATATCAGATATCCGGATATTCTGCTGACCTGTATCCGAGGACTTACTCCCCTATAAATGTGGGAAAACTCTCCTTATGAAGATATGGAGAAGAATCACTAGGAAGAAAAGGATAAATTACACATAATATGCGTAGCATTTAATATTTTACCCACATTTGATACTTTTAAGCAACTATTTTCTATAGACAAGCTTTGTAACCTACTAATATTTTCTGGGGAATAGTCGGGAAACGTCTCATATTGTGTCGAAATAATCATCTTTCCCCTAGGCTATGTTAAACGCCGCTGTTGATTTCCGCAAAAGACTACGCGTTCCACGGGGCGGTGCTGGAGCCTCCTCGGCTGCGCCTGCGGGGTCGCAAGTATTCCGCTATCTCCCGTTGGAGTCTCCGCCTTTTGCTCCAATCATCGCTGGAATAGCCTTATTATCAACACACAACTTTAACAGAGCCTTTCCCTAAATAATTCGATAGTCATTCCACTTTTTTGACCTATTTGGGCAAATACAGGAGAAAAACCGCAAGCGGCTTTTCCGCTTACGGTTTGAATACGAGGTTAGGTTTTTTCTTAATATTATGCTGACCATCTACAAATCGGACGGTTCCGGATTTAGCACGCATGACAACAGAATGAGTTGTAGCGTTTGTTCCCTTAAACTGAACACCTCGGAGTAGCTCTCCATCCGTCACTCCTGTGGCAGCGAAGATTGCGTCATCTCCACGGACCAAGTCTTCCATTCTAAGAACAGCATCTATGTTTTCAATGCCCATTTTGCGGCAACGGATCATTTCTTCTTCGTTTTGTGGCAATAGCTTTCCTTGGATTTCTCCGCCTAAGCATTTAAGCGCTACAGCTGCGATAACCCCTTCAGGCGCGCCCCCTGAACCGAATAGGATATCAACACCTGTATGATCGAAAGCGGTATTAATGGCAGCCGCTACATCTCCATCATCAATCAGCTTGATTCGTGCTCCTGCTTCTCTTAATTCTGCTATGATTTTTTCATGTCGTGGCCTGTTTAAGATAACTGCCACCAGGTCTTCAATGTCTTTGTTTTTTGCTTTAGCAACTGCTTTCAGGTTATCAAGTACCGATGCATTAATATCGATTTTCCCAACAGCTTCCGGTCCTACTGCTATTTTATCCATGTACATATCTGGGGCATGTAAGAGGTTACCATGATCGGCAACAGCTAAAACAGCGAGTGCATTCCAGCCGCCTGATGCCACGATGCTTGTCCCTTCCAAAGGATCGACCGCTACATCCACTCGTGGTCCATAACCTGTTCCGAGCTTTTCTCCAATATAGAGCATAGGAGCTTCATCCATTTCGCCTTCTCCGATTACGACGGTACCCTTCATCGGAATGGTATCAAATACATCGCGCATCGCTGAGGTTGCTGCATCGTCAGCATTCACTTTGTCGCCTCTTCCCATCCAACGTGCAGAGGATAGAGCCGCCGCTTCTGTTACTCGAATTAATTCCATGGATAAACTTCTTTCCATTTCTCCCACTCCCTTTGTTTATCTTTTCTATGTATCTTCCTTTTTTTACGTGGCTGTTTTCGCATAGAAATTCCAGCCGCAAACTTTCCGAATAAAATCTTTACTAAGATCTTAAAACTAATGCAAACTCTAGCATTATGTCATACTTTTGATTAATAGTATATCACATTAAGGAGTGATTGACATGATTAACAATAAAAAAATGCAGAACTCTGTTAAGAGTTCTGCATCTCCTCGATTTCTTCTTCGGACATATCTTCGCGCCAAATCGTTGCACCTAAGCCTTTTAGTTTCTCTTCTAAATGACTATAGCCTCTATCTATATGTTCAAGTCCAGTTATTTCTGTAATGCCTTCTGCTAACAGACCAGCGATCACCAAGGATGCACCTGCCCGCAAGTCGCTTGCCTTCACTTTTGCTCCTTGAAGCTGTGTAGGACCGTTAATGATTGCTGAACGACCTTCCACTTTTATTTGCGCATTCATGCGACGAAGCTCATCTACATGCTTGAATCGCGCGGAATAGATGGTATCTGTTACAATGCTTGTTCCTTCAGACTTCGTAAGCAAAGTTGTCATCGGCTGTTGAAGATCTGTCGGGAACCCAGGATGCACGAGTGTTTTCACATCGATGCCTTTTAATTTTTCTCCCGGTACTATTAGCAATTGGTCCTGATTATCATTAATATCGATTCGTACACCCATTTCGCGAAGCTTGGCAATCAGCGGCTCCAAATGAAGTGGTATCACGTTGTCGATAATGATTTCTCCGCCACTCGCAGCAGCCATAATCATATAGGTCCCTGCTTCAATACGGTCGGGAATAATTGTGTGCTTGCATCCATGAAGTTCATCCACTCCATCGATTCGGATCACATCGGTCCCTGCCCCTTTGATTCGAGCGCCCATACTGCTTAATAAAGTTGCTACGTCAATGATTTCTGGTTCTTTTGCGGCATTTTCAATAATGGTTCTGCCTTTTGCTTTTACTGCAGCAAGCATGATATTAATTGTTGCGCCGACACTCACGACATCTAAATAGATACGCGCGCCTCTCAGCTCGTCCGCACGAAGGTAAATTGCTCCTTGCTCGTTTGTAACTTTTGCACCCAGGGCTTCAAAACCTTTGATATGCTGATCAATCGGTCTTGGGCCTAGATGACAACCACCCGGTAAACCTACCACTGCTTTTTTGAATCTGCCAAGCATTGCTCCCATCAGATAATAGGAAGCACGAAGCATTTTCACTTTTCCACTAGGTAAAGGCATCGCAATCATTTTGGAAGGATCAACCGTTAGGTCTTCCCCTTCCATCGATGTGGTTCCACCGATTTCCTCTAGTAAGCTGCTTAAGATCTCTACATCCGATATTTTGGGTAAACCCTCAATTGTTACAGGTGAGTCTGCTAGAATGGTTGCTGGTATAAGTGCGACCGCACTATTTTTCGCTCCACTGACCCGTACTGTGCCATTTAACTTGTTGCCACCAATAATTTTTAACTTTTCCATATAGGTCTCCCTTCAAGGCGAGGTTGGTTTCCAAGAGTGTTATTTTTATTATACACAATTATTACCAATCTTAAAATTTCTGTTACCTCATAGTTTACACGAATTTGTTGGATCTATATATGGAAAAGTGTAAAACTTTATCGAATCGTAATATTTCATACTTTATTCCTAAGGTAATTGATTGTTTTTAGCTAAGATAATTATTGCTTTCGGTTGTTCCAATCCTCCAAGAACTTTTCAATTCCCTGGTCTGTTAAAGGGTGTCCGAAAAGTTGCATCAGCACTTTATATGGAACTGTTGCGATGTGTGCCCCTTTTAATGCCGCCTCTGTGATGTGAAGTGGATGGCGGATGGATGCGGCGATAATTTCAGTTGGTATATCATGTACGGCGAAAATATCTGCGATTGTCTCTACTAGATCTAATCCGTTTTGGCCAATGTCATCTAATCTGCCGAGGAACGGGGATACGTAGGTTGCCCCTGCTCTTGCAGCGAGGAGTGCCTGATTTGCATTAAAAATCAGGGTAACATTCGTTTTTATATTAAGTTCGGAAAATACTTTTACTGCTTTTAGTCCATCTGGGGTCATTGGAACCTTCACCGTAATGTTTGGTGCGATAGCTGCAAGTGTTTTTCCTTCTTCAATCATTCCTTCTGCATCAAGTGCGATAACCTCTGCACTTACTGAGCCTGATACAAAAGATGTGATTTCACGTAGGCGGTCTTCGAATGTGATGTTTTCTTTTGCAACTAGACTCGGATTTGTTGTCACACCAGCAAGAATCCCTAGTTCGTGTACCTCTTTAATTTCCTCTAAATTTGCTGTATCGATGAAAAATTTCATGTTTATCTCTCCCTTGGAAAATGGTTGGTTGCGCTTTCAAATAGGAAATAAACAAAACCGCCTTGGTATGGGCGGTTTTGCTATTGTTGCCTTGTTGTTGGTTGAAATGATGTTGTTATTAAATGGTTATTTTGAATTAAGCCTTGTTGGATGAACCGAATTCACGCATTTTGCCTTGAACCGTTTCTTTGATCGCGTCACGTGCTGGTCCTAAGTATTTACGTGGATCGTACTCCTCAGGTTTAGCCGCTAATACTTCGCGAACTGTTCTTGCAGAAGTGATTTGGTTTTCCGTGTTCACATTGATTTTGGCTGTTCCAAAAGAAATTGCCTTTTGGATATCATGTGTCGGAATTCCAGTACCACCATGTAATACAAGAGGAACACCAGCAAGCGTATTGATTTCTTCCATCTCTTTGAAGCCAAGGTTTGGCTCGCCTTTGTAAGGTCCGTGAACGGATCCTAATGCAGGTGCAAGGCAATCAATGCCAGTACGCTTTACAAGCTCTTCACATTCTTTTGGATCAGCATAGATAACGCCCTCAGCGATAACGTCATCTTCTTGTCCACCTACTACACCAAGCTCTGCCTCAACAGAAACTCCGTGGAAGTGTGCTAATTCTACTACTTTCGTCGTTGTTTCGATGTTCTCTTCAAACGGGTGATGAGAAGCATCGATCATAACGGAAGTAAATCCAGCGTGGATCGCTTTTGCACAAGACTCATAGCTTGAGCCGTGATCCAAGTGAATTGCAACAGGAACAGTAACTTTGTACTCTTCCATAAGTGCTTTTACAAGCGCAACGATTGTTTTGAAGCCACCCATGTAACGGGCTGCCCCTTCAGATACACCAAGAATTACTGGTGAACTTTCTTCTTGTGCAGCTTGTAGAATTGCTTGTGTAAATTCAAGGTTGTTTAAGTTAAACTGACCTACTGCATAGCCTTCTGCATTTGCTTTTTTTAGCATTTCTGTCATGGAAACTAAAGGCATGGTAAAATCCTCCTTCATATTATACTCACTCCGAAAAGTTTTCCCCGTTCTTACAAAAATGGTATACCCTGCTTAGACAGGCAACAATCATCAATCATTGTTCGCTACTTATCCATCGCATGAATCCCTTTTTCTTTGCAAAAAACAGCTTCACTACTATCAATCCTAGCTTCACCAATTGAAAAACTAGTTATGTATGAGAGTGAAACATACGTGCAAAACTTGTCGGTAGATATTATCCATTACCTAGCATACCAACTAAAAAAGAAAACTACAACTACGGAGTAGTCCGCTTTACAACTGTAAGCGGTAACACTTTTAATTTTTAAATTTTCTGTCTCTACTTTTATTAATTTTCAGTAGATTGAGGCATGTTTTGGCGAACTGCATCTCTTATTTCATCAATATCAAAAGGTTTTGCAAAGTGCGTAATGGCACCTAAATCTTTTGATTCCTGAATCATATCCAGCTCTCCATATGCAGTCATAATAATGACTTGAATACTAGAGTCGATCGCCTTCAATCTTTTTAAAATTTCAATTCCATCCATCCCGGGTATTTTCATGTCTAACAACACTAAGTCAGGCGAATGCTTTTCTACAATATCTAATGCTTGGTAACCATTTGCAGCTTGAAATGTCTGATATCCTTCTTTTTGGAACACCTCATTCAATAAGATCCGTATTCCATACTGGTCATCCACAATTAGCAACTTTTGACCCATCATTCCACCTCTTTCTTGTAAATAAGAACATTATTTCCACCCTTCCAACTACTTCTACGATACCAGTCTAATTTCCTTCTTTCTCCAATAAATAATTTAACCCACCTCTAAATAATAGACCATAGTACAGATAATAATATACTTCTAATGTGGCACATCGGGAAATATTTTTTGAGTTTTTTTCTTTTTGGGGCCAGACCCCGGCAGGAGATTTTCAATTTATGTCGAACGTGTGCTTTGGCTGGGGGGGATGGTAGTGGTAGTATAGTTTTTGGAGGTGTTGGTTTATGTTGAAGATTTTTACGACTCAGCTTCAGGGTGTGTTTAGTCGAATCGCTGGGAATGAGGATTTTTTGTTGGAGGATGGTGCTCGTTTATTAGCTCAGGCTTTGGTTGGTGATGGACGGATTTACATACATGGCGTGCGGGAGATGAAGGCAATTGAGGCGGAAGCAGTGGATGGTGCCGAGCCGTTGCAGAAAGCCGCCCCCCTTTCTTCCCTTACTAGCTATCAAGAATTGACGGAGACAGACCGCGTGTTGCTTGTATCCCGATTTTCGACAGATGAAGAGGCCGTGCATACGGCTAAGGCTTTGAAGGAACACGGTATGGAAATAGTGGCTGTTTCCACCATCGTTGCTGCTGAAACTTCTGGAGCTGCGTCTCTTGAGGAAATCGCGGATGTTCATATTGATATGAAGTTGAAAAAGCCGCTGATCCCTGGTGAGGATGGCGAGCGCTTTGGTTTCCCAAGCAGCATGACGGCTTTGTATGTGTATTATGGACTTGCTTTTACTATAAAAGAGATGATGGAAGAGCTTGAGGACTAGCATGGGAGGGGGGGGAACTCTCCCTTGTTAGGATTCCTCTTAGTAGTAGATTGGTGTTGGGAGGTTTTTTGTTAGATGCATTTGCTTTTCTATTAGATAGATCCAGCCATTTGTTAGATAGTTTTCTGAATGTGTTAGATGTTTCCCCAAATGTGTTAGATGTCTCTATTCCTGTTAGATGAATCCGGTTTTTGGTTAGATGTTTCCTGTAATTTGTAAGATGAACCCACAAAAGTTGTTAGATAGCCCCGGGAAAAAGGTAGAATACAACTCCAAACCCCTTATAAAACCTCAAAAAATCACCCTCCCGCACCATAAAAGCTCTAATTACCTGATTTTAATTAAAACCTCGCTGGAATTCTCCTGAAAGATCACCAATTTCCCTATTTTTATATAAAAATGCACTCACAAACAATTTCGGCGAAGCACCGCCACCAATCACCCCTCTAAAACAACTAGCCGCGCTGCCCTTCCGCCTCCCTTCAGTCCTCTGCACAACAAAAAAAGAGAGCCAGTCCAAAAACGGACCAACTCCCCACGTGCTATGTGTAAATTAAGCTAAAACGCCGGCATTTTTAATGGATGCTTGGACGAAGTCACGGAATAGTGGCTGCGGACGGTTAGGTCGTGACGTGAATTCCGGGTGAAATTGAGAGGCAAGGAACCATGGATGGTCTTTGATCTCGATTACTTCTATTAGGCGGCCGTCGGGGCTTGTGCCTGAGAAGATGAAGCCATGCTCTTCCATTTGCTGACGGTATTGATTGTTAAATTCATAACGGTGACGGTGACGCTCGTAAACCACGGCATCATTGTAAGCCGCTTGTGCCAGTGAACCGTCGATCAGTTTACAAGGGTAGAGACCAAGACGAAGGGTACCACCTAAGTCTTCAATGTCTTTTTGCTCTGGAAGCAGATCAATGACAGGGTATGGTGTTTCTGGATTTAGTTCAGATGAGTGTGCATCTTCTAATCCAAGAACATTGCGTGCAAATTCAACGGATGCCAATTGCATTCCGAGGCAAATTCCGAAGAAAGGAACTTTGTTTACACGGGCAAAGCGAATTGCTTCAATTTTGCCTTCTACTCCACGATCGCCGAATCCGCCAGGAACAAGGATACCGTCTGCGCCTTGTAAAAGCTCATCCACATTTTCGGCTGTTACTTCTTCTGAGTTGATCCAGTTGATTTTCACGTCTGCATCGTACTCGAATCCTGCATGACGAAGTGCTTCTGCAACAGAAAGATAAGCATCCTGAAGCTCTACGTATTTACCAACCAAGGCAATTGTTGTTTTGTTGGAGAGATTTTTCACTTTATCTACAAGCTTAGTCCAATCTGTCATGTCCGCTTCTTTTGTATCAAGCTTTAAATGATCACAGACGATTTGGTCCATGTTTTGAGCTTGATAGGCAAGTGGAATCTCGTAAAGCGTTTCTGCATCAATGGATTCGATGACCGCTCTCTCGTCAATATCACAAAATAGCGCGATCTTGTCCTTCATGTCTTGGGAAATCGGCATTTCCGAACGAAGCACGATAATGTTTGGCTGGATACCTAAGCCGCGAAGCTCTTTTACACTATGTTGGGTCGGTTTTGTTTTCAACTCGCCGGCAACCTTGATGTGAGGAACAAGCGTACAATGAACATACATCACATTGTCACGGCCGATATCACTCTTGATTTGACGAATTGCTTCTAGGAATGGCAAGGATTCGATGTCTCCTACTGTTCCCCCGATTTCTGTAATGACCACATCCGCATTTGTTTCACGCCCTGAACGGAAAACCCGCTCTTTAATTTCGTTTGTGATGTGTGGAATAACCTGCACCGTTCCACCAAGATAGTCTCCACGACGCTCTTTTTTCAACACGGTAGAGTAGATTTTCCCTGTTGTCACATTGCTGTATTTGTTTAAGTTAATATCAATAAAACGCTCATAGTGACCTAAGTCCAGGTCTGTTTCCGCTCCGTCGCCTGTAACGTATACTTCCCCATGCTGGTAAGGACTCATTGTACCTGGGTCCACGTTGATGTAAGGATCAAATTTTTGAATAGTTACACTTAATCCCCGGTTTTTCAATAGTCTTCCTAGTGATGCTGCTGTGATTCCTTTACCTAGAGATGAAACCACGCCACCTGTTACGAAAATATACTTTGTCATTCTGTATGTCTCCCCCTCGATTAATGTATAAAATACTATTTAATAACTATCTTGATTCTTTCTTGAGAGGCATTTAATATTTAGCTATCTTCGCATTGATTGTTGGCCAGCAACAATCTTTTAGAAAAGAGCTTTACGAAAAGAGCCTAATATTTTTATCATTAGTCAAAAACACTAAATTCATAAGCCAGATTGCCAATTATTTACGAGCGAGCTTCCAGCAATAACTTTTGCGAAAGTGCCTTCGTAAAAAATGAAGCTGTTCCTAAATTTGGCTTAGGTACAGCGTCTCATTTTTCAAAATCGGTCCGTAACCTTTTTGTGTTTTACCAATAAAAAAACGCTCCTCTTACTAGTTTTCTAGCAAGGGAGCGTGTGATGATCTATCGAAACTTTCTTGTCCTTTTAAAAGGAGCCCAAAAAAGATTCTACCTAGTTGGGGATAAAAAGTCAAGGGCAGATTTATCTAGTATAAGAGAGGGAACTTGCTAAATCGAGTCTCCTCTCTAACCTATAACAAAAAACAGTAGACAAACATCGATTTTCATCGTGTTTGCCTACCGTGCTTGTCTAGATTGGGAAAGATGCTTATTTTATTTCTTCGTCTTCGTCTTCCTCATCTTCGTCCTCTTCATCGTCTTCGAGGTCATAGTCTTCATCTTCTACGATATCTTCTACGACATCATCATCGTCATCATCATCATCATCGTCATCGTCATCAAAGTCGTCTTCCTCAACTTCTTCGTAATCGTCAAGGTCGTCAAACTCCAATTCTTCTTCGTCAAGTTCATCGAACTCGTCTGCGTCAAGATCATCATCGTCATCAGATTTTTTCTTTTTCTTCTTGGTTTTTGTTTTAACCTGAGGAGTCGTTTCCTCTTCTATTTGATCATAAGGATACCATGCACGTAATCCCCATTGGTTTTCCCCGATACAAATAAAACGGCCGTCAATATTCAGGTCCGTATAAAATTGTGACAGCTTGTCGCGAAGATCTGCATCCTTGAATCCTGTCAGCTTTTTAAGCTTCTTGATAAGTTCACCAAATGTTAAAGATTGCTTTTGCTCGTTGAATAGTGCATAAGTGATCTCGATTAGAGACATTTCCTTCACTTCTTCTGCCGTTAAATGGTCTAATGCCAATGTCTGCACATCCTTTCTGTATATGTAAATTGTAAAAGTCGATAATATTAAAGATTTCTAGAAAAATCCATACCATTCATTATAAACAAATACACAATGTTTAATCCAGCATAAAATAAATCTTTGCGGAAATTTTTTTCAGGATGGTAAAGGGCGCATGCCCCACCAAAGCAATAAGCAGTGGAGGGCATGCACCCGCTAGCAGGCTAAAAGCCCTGTTACATATTCCGTCTAAACTGTCCGCCAACTTCATACAATGCCGTTGTGATCTGCCCGAGGCTCGCCACTTTTACTGTATCCATCAGCTCTTCAAAAATATTCTCGCCATTAATGGCCACTTGCTTTAGCCTTGTTAACGCTTCTTCCACCTTGTCACTGTTACGCTCTTGGAAGGAGGTTAAATTGCGAATCTGAGTTTCCTTTTCCTCTTCAGTGGAACGAGCTAGCTCGATATCGTTCAAATCGTCCTCAGAAGGTGGCGTTGGGTTTTGATAGGTGTTCACACCGATAATCGGAAGCTCCCCTGTGTGCTTTTTCATTTCATAGTACATCGATTCGTCCTGAATTTTCCCACGCTGGTACTGGGTTTCCATCGCTCCAAGCACACCGCCGCGATCATTAAGGCGTTCAAACTCCTGTAGGACCATTTCTTCTACAAGGTCTGTCAGCTCTTCCACTACAAAGGAGCCCTGCAGCGGATTTTCATTTTTCGCCAAGCCATGCTCTTTCGTAATAATCATCTGAATCGCCATCGCACGTCGCACCGATTCCTCCGTTGGTGTCGTAATCGCCTCATCATACGCATTGGTATGAAGGGAGTTACAGTTATCCTGCAACGCCATTAACGCTTGCAAGGTGGTACGAATATCATTAAAGTCAATCTCCTGCGCATGCAAGGAACGTCCAGAAGTTTGCACATGGTATTTCAGTTTCTGGCTTCGTTCATTTGCCTTGTATTTATTTTTCATCACGGTTGCCCAAATGCGGCGTGCCACACGGCCAATCACCGTATACTCTGCATCAAGGCCATTGCTGAAGAAAAAGCTCAAGTTTGGCGCAAAGTCATCAATGTTCATACCGCGGCTTAAATAGTATTCTACATACGTAAAGCCATTGGACAGGGTAAAAGCCAACTGGGTAATCGGGTTTGCCCCCGCTTCTGCGATATGGTAGCCGGAAATAGAGACAGAATAATAGTTCCGCACCTTTTTATCAATAAAATATTGCTGAATATCTCCCATTACCCTTAATGCAAATTCTGTGGAGAAGATACAAGTATTTTGCCCCTGGTCTTCTTTTAAAATATCCGCTTGCACCGTACCACGAACCGTTTGCAAGGTTTTCGCACGAACTTCCGTATACTCTTCCAAAGTTAACATGCGGCCAAGCTCTTCTTCTCGTGCCTGCACCTGCTGATCAATCGCTGTATTCATAAACATCGCCAAAATAACAGGAGCCGGTCCGTTAATGGTCATGGAAACCGATGTACTTGGAGCACAAAGGTCAAAGCCCGCATACAGCTTTTTCATATCATCAAGCGTACAAATGCTTACCCCGCTATTTCCAACTTTTCCATAAATATCAGGACGTGGTGCCGGATCTTCCCCATAAAGCGTTACCGAATCGAACGCCGTACTCAAACGTTTCGCATCATCATCCTTACTTAAATAATGGAAGCGGCGATTTGTTCTCTCCGGAGTTCCTTCTCCAGCGAATTGACGCTTAGGATCCTCGCCTTCACGTTTAAACGGAAAGACACCTGCTGTATAAGGGAACTCCCCTGGTACATTCTCACGATACACCCATTTCAAAATCTCTCCGTAATCCACATATTTCGGCAGCACCACTTTTGGAATCGCCAACCCTGACAAACTTTTCGTCGTCAATTTGGTAATAATCTCCTTGTCGCGGATCTTCGTCACAAACTGATCACCAGAATACTTTTCCTTCTTCTCTTCCCAGCCTGCCAAAATTTTACGAGATTCTGTCGTAAGCTTCTCCTCATACTCCCTGCGAATAATACGAAGCGCCTCTACCAAATCTTCCTTATCAGAAGCAGCTTCCATTGCTCCATCCAATTGGAAAAGCTTGCGCGCCAGCTCCACTTGTTCTCCTGCCTCTTTATGGTAGTTGCGAACCGTGTCGCTGATCTCCCGCAAATAATAGCGACGATCATTCGGGATGATCACATTCTGCTTTTCCACTTCTTTCGAGGTTGGCAAGCTAGAGGTGTGATTTTTTCCAGTTTTCTCATTAATCAGCCCTAATAGTGCTTGAAACAAGGTGTTCGTTCCAAGATCATTAAACTGACTGGCAATCGTTCCGTAAACCGGCATCTCATCCAGTTCTTTATCCCATAAAAGACGGCTGCGCTGATATTGCTTTTGCACCTGGCGCTTAGCATCCTCTGAACCTTTGCGTTCATATTTATTGATGACAATAAGGTCTGCATAGTCGATCATATCGATTTTCTCTAGCTGTGATGGAGCACCAAATTCACTTGTCATCACATACATGGAAATATCACAAATCTCCGTGATGCCGGCATTTCCTTGGCCAATCCCGCTCGTTTCCACGATAATCAGGTCAAAGCCAGCTGCTTTAACGACACTAATTGCATCCTGAATCGCAAGCGACAGCTCGGAACGAGAACCACGGGTTGCAAGGGAGCGCATATACACCCTTGGATTGAAAATCGCATTCATCCGGATGCGGTCTCCTAATAGTGCGCCACCTGTTTTCTGTTTAGTAGGATCGATAGAAAGAATTGCGACTTTGTTATCAGGTACTTCATTAATGAAGCGTCTGATCAGCTCATCAGTAAGGGAGCTTTTCCCCGCTCCACCTGTCCCTGTAATTCCAAGAACCGGTACGGTTTTTTGCTTTTCTTTTACCTTCGTCAAAGCTGCCTGCGCTGTTGCGGCTACTTCTTCATTGGTTGTTACCTGCAGTTCAGCAAGTGTAATTAACTTTGCAATCGCTTGGTGGTCGTCAGCCGTTAACTCGTCGATTTCCTCATCCAGTGATTTGGCTGTAACAAAATCACAATCCTCTAGCATCGAATTAATCATGCCCTGCAAGCCATGCTCCCGGCCGTCCTCTGGTGAGAAAATGCGGGAAATTCCGTACGCATGAAGCTCCTTGATCTCACTTGGGATGATAACTCCCCCACCGCCTCCATATATTTTAATGTGGCTAGCATTTTTTTCTTTTAAAAGATCAAACATGTACTTGAAATATTCTACATGTCCGCCTTGGTAAGAGGATATCGCAATGCCTTGGACATCCTCTTGGATTGCTGCGTTGACAATTTCCTCCACTGATCGATTATGACCAAGGTGAATCACCTCTGCCCCACTCGCTTGCAAGATTCGTCGCATAATATTGATTGATGCATCATGACCATCAAAAAGACTGGATGCTGTCACAAATCGGATATGGTTAGTTGGACGATAGATTTCCATTCACGTGCTCCCCCTTTGTTAGACCGTTAATTAACAGTTCAATTTGGCCTGCAATATAATCCTCGAGACAGAAATGCTTATGAAGCACCCAGCGGCGAAAGCCCCACATCTGCCCCTGAACGAAAATATTGTGCGCCATCAATTGAATTTCCTGCTCTTTTAATTTCATTCCCTCTGCTGCCATACAATTTCTGATCACCTGTTCAAACATCGCAACCATTTCAAGCTCTTTATTTAACACATATGGCAAAGCATCTTTGGAAAGCGATTTTGCCTCCTGGTACATCACAAGCACTTCATCCTGCATTTCATCCATCACTCGGAAGTAATAGGAAATAGCAGATTTTAAGCTTTCGAGATTGCCGCGCTTCATGTCTAATTCCTGCTGCAGCCTCTCTCCCACCTGGTCGTAAATGCGGTCACATACTAAATAAAGAACATCTTCTTTTGTGCGGATGTATTCATACAAGGTTCCAATACTAAAGCCCGCTTCTTTCGCTATTTCACGGGTGGTTGTGCGGTGAAAGCCTTTTTCCTTAAAAAGACTGACTGCCCCTTTAATCATTTGGTCCCGCCGTTTCTCAATCAATCGCTCATCTTTGACGGATGCATGGACTTCCCGTTTCTTCATCCCCTTATCCATCCACTTACTTCGTGAGCATTCTGGAGATGACGAGACGTTGAATTTCCTGTGTTCCTTCGTAAATTTGTGTGATTTTAGCATCTCTCATATAACGCTCCACCGGATAGTCCTTCGTATAGCCGTACCCGCCGAATACTTGAACCGCCTCGGTTGTCACCTTCATGGCTGTGTCACCTGCAATAAGCTTCGACATCGCCGATTCCTTACCATAGCTTAAGCCCTCTGACTCGCGCCATGCCGCTTGATAGGTTAAAAGTCTTGAAGCTTCGATTGAAGTTGCCATGTCGGCTAATTTAAAGCTTACACCCTGCTGTGCTGCAATTGGCTTCCCGAATTGAACACGTTCCTTCGCATACGCTACTGATGCATCCAAAGCTCCTTGTGCAATTCCAACCGCTTGGGCCGCGATTCCGTTTCGTCCGCCATCAAGTGTTGTCATTGCTATCTTAAATCCTTCTCCTTCTTGACCTAACAGGTTTTCCACCGGCACACGGCAGTCTTCAAAAATTATTTCCGTTGTTGGTGAAGAACGAATACCTAGCTTTTTCTCTTTTTTCCCGACACTAAAGCCTGGGAAACTGCTATCAATAATAAAAGCACTTGTTCCTTTATTCTTAAGGTCCTGATCAGTAACGGCAAATACCACATAGATGTCTGCAATTCCGCCGTTTGTAATGAAGATTTTCGAGCCATTTAGCACATAATGGTCGCCATCAAGCTTCGCCGTTGTCCGCATTCCGCCTGCATCCGACCCTGACCCTGGTTCTGTTAAACCATAGCCTCCGATGCTTGTTCCTTGCGCTAACGGCACAAGATACTTTTGCTTTTGCTCTTCTGTCCCGTATTTATAGATCGGCCAGCTTGCAAGAGACGTGTGCGCCGATAAAGTTACCCCTGTGGATGCACATACACGGGAAAGTTCCTCTACCGCTATGCAATACGCCAGATAGTCACTGCCGATTCCGCCATACTCTTCCGGAAAAGGAATTCCCGTTAAGCCTAGATCCGCCATTTTGCGGAAAATATCCATGTCAAAACGTTCTTCTTCGTCACGCTCTGCTGCGGTTGGTTCTACTTCATTTTTGGCAAAATCGCGCACCATTTTACGAATCATTTCATGTTCTTCACTTAGTAAAAAATTCATTTGTTTTTCCCCCTGGTTAGTAAGTTTAGTCCTTGCTGCCGTGCTCTTTACTTATTTAATTTTAGGCTAGGTTATACGCCGCTTTTGATTTCCGCAAAAGGCTGGTGAAGTACTATTATCAACCGGTATCTTCAACAGACTCTAATTTTGTATGGGTATATCCAATTTTCGATTTTTTTCGTGCTTAAAGCGACAAACTTTATGGAAGGAGTTTTATGAAAAGGTTCTTAGTTTAATAGATGTTTTGCTATTACTACGCGTTGTATTTCACTTGTTCCTTCGTAGATTTCACATACTTTCGCATCTCGGAAGAAGCGTTCGACAGGGTAGTCCTTTGTATAGCCGTAGCCTCCGTATACTTGAATCGCTTCTGTTGCAACATTCATTGCGGTTTGGGAGGCAAAAAGCTTCGCCATGGACGCTTCTTTGCCACAAGGTTTTCCTTGTGCACGCAGGTTTGCTGCACGATAGGTTAATAGCTTTGCACCTTCTACCGCCGTTGCCATATCTGCAAGCTTAAAGCCTACTCCCTGCTGGAGAGCGATCGGCTTTCCAAACTGTACTCGTTCCTTAGCGTACGATGTTGCATGCTCCAAGGCTGCTTCTGCAATTCCAAGAGATTGAGCCGCTATCCCAATACGTCCGACATCGAGGTTCGCCAAGGCAATTTTAAATCCTTCGCCCTCTTTTCCAAGCAGATTTTCTGCCGGCACTCTCGCATCCTCAAATGTTAGCTGCACCGTTCTTGAACCGTGTAATCCCATTTTTTGCTCGTCTTTTCCGATGATAAATCCTGGAGTGTCCTTTTCCACAATAAAGGCAGAAACACCTTTTGCCCCAAGGCTTGGATCAGTGGAAGCAAACACGATGTAGGTATCCGCTTCTCCTCCGTTTGTGATGAAGACTTTCGAACCATTCAACACATAATGGTCCTCATGTTTGACCGCCCGAGTTTTCAGGCTGCCTGCATCAGAACCGGCACTAGGCTCTGTTAAACAAAAGGCTCCTAAGTACTCCCCACTTGCAAGCTTTGTCACGTATTTTTGCTTTTGCTCTTCTGTTCCGAAATAAAGAATCGGATTTGTCCCAACAGATGTATGAACCGAGAGAATCACACCGATTGTCGCACTAACACGGGACAGCTCATTGATTGCAATAATATAAGATGGAAAGTCCATCCCTGCTCCGCCGTACTCTTCAGGAATGGTCATCCCCATTAACCCAAGGTCTGCCATTTTCTTTAAAATTTCACGAGGAAACTCGCCCTCTTCCATTTTTTCCACAAATGGCGCGATTTCCGTTTCGGCAAAATCACGTACCATTTTCCGCACCATTTCTTGTTCTTCGGTGAAGCGTAAGTTCATACTTTCCGACCCCTTTCTTGCTGCCTGATTTATTATGGAGTTTTCGTCTCTTTATGTTTCGTATGTGTAAAATCCGCGTCCTGTTTTGCGGCCGAGCCAGCCTGCTTTTACATATTTTCGAAGCAGTGGGCATGGACGGTATTTGTCGTCGCCAAAGCCTTCATGCAAGGTTTCCATAATATAAAGGCATGTGTCCAACCCGATAAAGTCAGCGAGCGTAAGCGGCCCCATTGGGTGGTTCATCCCAAGCTTCATCACTTCATCAATCGCTTCTGGTGTTGCTACTCCCTCATAGACGGTAAAGATCGCTTCGTTAATCATAGGCATCAGTACGCGATTGGATACAAAACCAGGAAAGTCATTTACTTCTACTGGCACTTTTTGCAATTCTTTTGTCATGTCCTCAATCGTTTGGTATACCTCGTCTGCTGTTTGAAGGCCACGGATGATTTCCACCAGCTTCATAACAGGCACTGGATTCATAAAGTGCATCCCAATTACTTTTTCCGGTCTGCTTGTTGCTGCTGCAATTTCTGTGATCGGCAAGGAGGAGGTATTGCTCGCCAAAATCGTATGCTCTGGAGCAATTTTATCCAATTCTCCAAAAATCTTTTTCTTAATATCCATGTTTTCAACTGCCGCTTCAATGACAATATCTACATGTTTGGCATCTTCTAACGTCGTAGTTGTCGTCAGGTTGCCTAGTACTTTTTCTTTTTCCTCTTCGGTCATTCTTCCTTTGTCGACTGCTCTTGTGATATTTTTTGTGATGCTCGCTAGCCCGCGATCAAGGAATTCCTGCTTCAAATCGTTCATGTATACATGAAAGCCTGCCATCGCACAAACCTGTGCAATTCCAGAACCCATTTGTCCTGCCCCAATTACCATTACATTTTTAATCGTCATCTTATATGTCCCTCCTAAATTGATTTACACTTTAATCAGAATAGCATCGCCTTGGCCGCCGCCACTGCAGATGGACGCGATTCCAAGTCCACCGCCACGTCGCTTAAGTTCATGAATAAGGGAAACAATAATGCGCGCCCCACTTGCTCCGATTGGATGACCAAGTGCGACTGACCCGCCGTTTACATTTACTTTTTCTAGATCTAGCCCTGCAAGGTTTGCTGATGCCAAAGCCACTGCCGCAAAAGCTTCATTAATTTCAAAAAGGTCAATCTCTTCAAGTTTCGTTCCTGTTTTGGATAAAAGCTCGTTAATCACCATTCCTGGTGTTTTAGGAAAATCCTTTGCTTCCACTGCTATCGAGGCTTGCCCCAAAATCGTTGCGATCGGCTGCTTTCCTTCTTTTGCCGCACGTTCTTCGCTCATAAGGACGAGTGCGCTCGCTCCATCATTGACTCCAGGTGCATTTCCGGCAGTGATGGTTCCGTCATGGTCAAATGCCGGTCTTAAGGAAGACAGCTTTTCAATTGAAGTATCTTTACGCGGCGATTCATCCTTGCTTACAATAACCGGCTCCCCTTTTCGCTGAGGTACCTCTACTGGGACGATCTCTTCGGCGAAAATTCCTTTTTCCATCGCTTCCACTGCTCGTTGATGACTTCTGAACGCCCATGCATCCTGGTCTTCCCTTGAGATCTCCATCTCTTTTGCGACGCTGTTTCCATATGTACCCATATGAACGCCGGTAAACGTGCATGTCAAGCCATCATGCACCATCAGATCCTTAACACTGCTATCTCCCATACGAAGTCCCCATCTTGCTTTAGGAAGGATATACGGAGCATTGCTCATACTTTCCATTCCCCCTGCAACGATGACTTCCTCTTCGCCAGCACGGATCAAGATATCTGCTAATGTCACACTTCTCATTCCTGAAGCACAAACTTTATTGATTGTTTCGGTTTTCACGTTCCAGGGAAGTCCTGCTTTGTGTGCAGCTTGGCGAGATGGTATTTGACCCTGTCCGCCTTGTAGTACTGTTCCAAAGATTACCTCTCCTACTGAACCTGCTTCCACTTTTGCTCTCGTTAAGGCTTCTTTTATTGCCACTGCGCCTAGGTCTACTGCAGTTAGGGAGCTTAGGCCTCCTGCAAATTTACCGATTGGTGTACGCACTCCGCTTACGATTACTGTTTTTCCCATTGTTGGTTCCTCCTTTAATGGTGGTAAACGCTTACATTTTATTCGACTGAACGCTCGCTCATTTTGATTGGAAGAGTTTGGTGTACGCGAAGGGTTTTCGCGTACACCATGGTTTTTATTTACTACTTTAATAGTAGGTAGGTTCGTTCTGAAACTTCCTGTTCCTTTCCGTTCTAGGTGTTCGCTTTCCGCGGGGCG
>NZ_JAIQDB010000016.1 GCF_020037475.1 Sutcliffiella deserti | reverse complement strand
GGGGTCTCCCGTCTACCGCTATCGCCCGCAGGAGTCGACCACCTGCCACTCCAATCCACAGGGAAGAGCACTTTATATGTGATTACCTTCTTACATTATTTATGATTGGATGGTTTCATATGAAGGTTCCTGTGATTAGACAAGTTATTCCTTGACTACTATAGGATTTCCGTTTCATGTGTATACCATCTGATTCTTGTTAACCCAGCTGTGANTTCTTACATTATTTATGATTGGATGGTTTCATATGAAGGTTCCTGTGATTAGACAAGTTATTCCTTGACTACTATAGGATTTCCGTTTCATGTGTATACCATCTGATTCTTGTTAACCCAGCTGTGAAACGGAACGAAAGGCGGAGACTCCTGCGGGAGGTAGTGCTTTGAGAAGACCCCGCAGGCGCTTAGCCGAGGAGGTTTCCCAAGCACCCCGCGGACGCAAAGCCTTTCGTGGAGAGGAACAGCGTGTTCAAATAGACCTTTAAAAGTTCCTTGTACAAGTGCAAGTCTTCTTATGAAGATTCCTTAAATAGCAAGCTATTCCTTTACCTACCTATGAATTTCTGTTTCAACTGAGCAACATCCGATTCCAAATACCCTAGCTGTGAATCGGAACGAATGGCGGAGACTCCTGCGGGAGGCTTCCCAAGCACCCCGCTGACGCGAAGCCTTTCGTGGAGAGGAATAGCGGTGTTCAAGTAGCCTTTTTTAAGTTCCTTGTACAAAATGCTCCCTGCCTCTAAGTGTCTCCCTTAAACCAATAACTAAAAAATGCTTTAACCTGCCTCTTAAATAAATATGTTCATATTAGGACAGGTCGTGCATAAACTTGTACAAACATAGATAAGGGATGGGGATTAGATGTTGCGAGCCAGAATTATGTTCATCATCGCATCGATTATGCTGCTGGTGCTAAGTATACTATTTCCATGGAATGCTGAAGCGGAGCAGGTAGGAGTCAGTGCGAGAAATGCTGTTTTAATAGAACAAGAGAGCGGTAGAATTATTTATGAAAAAAATGCCCATGACAAGGAACGAATTGCGAGTATAACGAAGGTCATGACTGCTATTCTCGCCATTGAATCCGGGAAAATGGGGGATATCGTCACCATAAGCGACAGGGCATTTGGTACCGAGGGTTCCTCTCTATATTTAAAGCGAGGCGAAAAAATTAAATTGGAACACCTTGTGTATGGGTTAATGCTCCGGTCTGGAAATGATTCTGCTGTAGCCATAGCAGAGCATGTTGGTGGAAGTTTTGAAGGATTTGTTTATTTGATGAATCAAAAAGCTGCAGAGCTTGGCATGATTAATACAGAGTTCGCCAATCCCCATGGACTTGATGACCATGAGAATCATTATTCCACCGCATACGATATGGCACTATTAACACGCTATGCAATGGAGAATGAGAAGTTTAAAGAGATTGCCGGAACGAAAGTTTACCGTGCTCCGGCAGCTCCTGGAGAATCCTGGGATAGAAGCTGGACCAATAAGCACCGTCTTGTAACAGGAATGTATTCTTATGCTACAGGTGGAAAAACTGGTTATACCAAAAGGGCTAAAAGGACGCTTATAACGACAGCCTCCAAGGATGGTCTTGATACGATCGTGGTTACATTAAATGGGCCAGATGATTGGAAGGATCATATATATATGTTCAATAAGGCGTTTGTTGATTACAAGCTATATAATCTTGCAGATAAAGGAAAGCTTAAAGCCATTGATCATTCTTTTTATAAAAATAAAGTCTACATTAAAAGGGATATTCATTATCCCCTGACACTAAAAGAGCGGGAAAATATCCGAATAAATATCACCTTAGAAACCCCTAAAAAAGAATGGGAACGTTCTGTCAATGAGGTTCCTGAAGTGGTAGGGAGCTATACTCTTATTCTTAACAATGAAGCAGTTATGGAAACTCCGATTTACTTTGAGAAAGAGAAAGAAGAGTCTGGAGGTTTTTGGTCCTTCTTCCGGAATATCTTTTATATCTTTGGAGGCAACTTGTCATGATTAATATTATCTGGGTGGCCATGACCGTCATTGGTATTATATTTGCAATGATTAATGGCACGATGGATAAGGTGAATGAGGCTATCTTTTTAGGGGCAAAAGAGGCGGTCACCATCTGTATTGGCTTTATCAGCATATTAGTTTTTTGGCTCGGATTGATGAGAATTGCCCAAGACGCAGGGCTCTTAGAAAAGTTGGCGGTTTTGTTTAAGCCGTTTGTAAAGCGAATCTTCCCAGAAGTACCGTCTGACCACCCTGCTATGGGGTACATGCTCTCCAATATGATAGCCAATATGTTCGGTCTTGGAAATGCTGCTACGCCGATGGGAATAAAAGCAATGGAGCAACTGCGTGAGCTTAATGGGGGAAAAGTGGAAGCCAGCCGTTCCATGGTGACGTTCCTAGCAATTAATACAGCGAGCATCACAATCATTCCTACTACTGTTATAGCCATCAGAATGAATTATGAATCAGCCGCACCAACGGAAATAGTTGGACCAACATTAGTGGCTACAGGATGTTCCACCATTGCAGCCATTTTAATTGACCGATTTTTCTACTACCGGAGAATGGGTAGAAGGAGGTAGAATATGCAATTCATTTCCATGATTTCACTGTGGCTAATTCCCATGATTATTGGCTTTATCCTTCTTTATGGTACATTCAAAAAGATACCAACCTATGAGTCTTTTGTTGAAGGTGGAAGGGAAGGTATCAAAATTGCTATTTCCATTATCCCTTTTTTAGTAGGAATGCTTGTGGCAATTTCTATCTTCCGAGCTTCGGGTGCCTTAGATTTCCTTGTCGACTTTTTAAGACCAGGTTTACAAGCAATAGGAGTGCCAGCCGAGATCGTCCCTTTAGCCATCATTCGGCCAATTTCAGGAACGGCAGCACTTGGAATGACATCTGATATGATCGCCACCTATGGACCGGATTCATTTATGGGGCGTCTTGCATCTGTTCTTCAAGGGAGTACTGACACGACCTTGTATGTTCTTACTGTTTACTTTGGGGCCGTGGGGATTAAGAAGATGGGAGATGCCTTAAAAGTAGGTTTGCTAGCAGATTTAGTAGGAATCATCGTATCTATTCTGGTGGTAACTTTGTTCTTTGGAATGTAAGATGAAGAACAGAAAAATGAGCAAGGAGAAACTTCTCTTTGCTCATTTTTCTGTGGAAGTTTTTCATTTGCTCAAAATAGCCTCTTCTAGAGCAATAGCAGCTGAGTCAACATTATCGTATAGTTTTGCTTGGTTTGTATCCTCATTGACTATTTGATAACCATTAGTCTCAGGATGATAGCATACTTTAAATGTATGAAGTGGGTGGGTACAAATGGTATGGGTGATTTCTGATTTTTTATACGTTTCAAGTACCATCAGCATGTGCTTGAACTTTTCAGAGGACATGTTATTCTCCCTTTCATGTTTAATATTTGGAATGCCGATTAAGATGAAAGTTGCCCTGCTTATAAATTTATATTACCAGTTCCCAACAATTAGCGGAATAATGTAAAAGCATTAAATTTAGTACTATAAATAATTGAAAATTATAGATCTAAACTACTATCTGAGATTTTTCTTTCTTTTTATAAAATGGTAGCTGTATAATTAGAGTTTGTATAGATTGGGTATGATAGAAGGTAGATTTCTTGGCTTTTCATTTAAAAGTCAGGTAAGATGTTGAATGAGGTGAAAGATATGGAACGGTTACAAAAAGTGATAGCACATGCAGGTATTGCATCCAGAAGAAAAGCAGAAGAGTTAATTCAAGAAGGTAAAGTAAGAGTAAATGGTAAGGTTATAAAAGAGCTTGGGGTTAAGGTTACACCTCAAGATAAAATAGAAGTCCAAGGTGTACCGGTGGAAAGAGAAGAACCTGTTTATTTTGTACTTTATAAACCAAGAGGTGTCATTTCAAGTGTTAGTGATGATAAAGGAAGAAAAGTTGTGACAGACTTCTTTCCTCTTATAAAAGAGCGGATTTATCCTGTTGGCCGTTTAGATTATGATACGTCTGGTCTTATGATTATGACGAACGACGGGGAATTTGCCAACAGCATCATGCACCCGACATCTCAGGTGGACAAAGTGTATATTGCTAAAGTAAAAGGAATTCCTACGAGAGAAGCAATTCGTAGCTTGGAACGAGGGATTAAGCTGGAGGACGGAAAAACTGCTCCCGCCAAAATCAAAATGATTTCGATGGAAAAAACGAAACAAACCGCTATTTTTGAAGTAACAATTCACGAAGGTAGAAATCGCCAAGTACGCAGAATGTTTGAAGCTATTGGTCATCCAGTAATGAAGCTTAAACGTGAAAGATATGGTTTTTTAACTTTACAAGGACTAGTTGCCGGGGAAGCAAGAGAGCTGACACCGCATGAGGTAAAACAGCTAAGAGTGATGGCAACAAAACCGCAAGGGAAATAAAAGACGTATATACGCGGAGGTGGGGAAGTTGCCGCTTCCGCTTTTCTTTTTAAGTCTACACTTGTTAAGGTTGCGTGTTGATAAAACGGTGATTCCAGCGATGACTGGAGAAAAAGGCGGACACTCCAACACCGCCACGTGGAACGCGTAGTCTTTTACGGAAATCAAGAGCTAATGATGTTGTTCATGTCTAATGATGTACGAAGTAAGGTAAACTCCTCCCGCTTTATTTATTGTCACATAAGATTCATATTCTTCCTCTAAGGTAAAAGAGGTAAATGTTATAATAGCAAGGATGAGATTACTAGGTATAGGAGAGTTATAAAGTATGAGTAAAAAGAACCGTTTGGTGATGCGTTCGGTAATTCTTCTTCTCCTGTTATCCGCTATCGGGTACACACTTTATACGAATTTTTTTACAACAAAGGAATTAGTTAGTGTGGGAGATCAGGCACCTAATTTTGTGTTAACAGATCTCCAGGGTAATGAAGTTATGTTATCTGATTTAAAGGGACAAGGTGTTTTTTTGAATTTCTGGGGAACATGGTGTAAGCCATGTGAACGGGAAATGCCCTATATGGAAAACCAATACAGGGTATTCAAAGAGCAGGGTGTTGAAATACTTGCCGTAAATATACAGGAGACGAATGTGGCAGTTCAACGTTTCGCGGACCGATATAATTTATCTTTTCCTATTTTACTTGATAAAAATGACCAAGTTCGCCAGGCTTACGGAATTGTACCTCTGCCTACGACCATTCTAATTGATGAAAATGGGAAAATACTAAAAAAAGATTCAGGCCAATTAACAGAAGCAAAAGTGAAGGAATATATGGAATTGATCAGACCTAAACAATAGGGAGTTTTATGTATGAAGGAAATTACTTGTGAATGTGGGCATCTTAATCCGGAAGGCACCATTTTATGTGAAGCTTGTGGAAAGCCCACTGAAAACGATAAGGCTGAAGAAAAACTTCTTGATATGCGGTATGAAGGTAGCGCAAGACGCTCTCAAACTTATAACAAAACCATCGTGGACAAAGTCTGGAATTTCTTTTCATCAGTAAAGGTAGGAGTATGGATTATCGTGCTATTATTGTCCGCTTCCTCATTTGGGACAATCTTCCCCCAGGAAGGGTTTATTCCACAAAATTTGCCTGCGAATACATATTATGAAAATGAATATGGGTTTGCTGGTAAAATGTATTATCAACTAGGGTTCCATGATTTGTATGGATCATGGTGGTATATGCTGCTGATTGCAGGCTTGGGGATTTCATTGGTAATCGCCAGTTTAGACCGTTTTATCCCACTCTATAAATCTTTAAAGACTCAAAAAGTAACAAGGCATGAAAGCTTTATGAAACGTCAACGTGTTTTTGGGAAGACGAGTATCCAGGACAAAGACACTAAATTGGAGCTATCTAACATTAAAGATGGACTTGCCAAGAGACATTATACTATTCGGGAAGAAAACGGCAATATCCTCGCAGAGAAGTATCGTTTCTCGCGCTGGGGACCGTATGTAAATCATATTGGACTGATTATCTTCCTGATTGGAGCGATGTTGCGATTTTTCCCTGGGATGTATGTAGATGAGGTAGTGTGGGTTCGAGAAGGGGAAACTAGGCCAGTTGAAGGTACAAATGGGCAATATTATATTAAAAATGAAGGTTTTATTTTTGAGACATATAATAGTGAATCTTCTGATGAAGTATTTCAGTCTGCCATTTCACGAGCTGGAGAAGGAGCGATTGCGAGCAATTTTCAAACGAATGCAGTCCTTTATGAAAGAAAAGGGGAAATTATCCCTGGTGCAGAGCCTGAACTAGAAGAGATAAAGGAGCATGCTATAAAAGTCAACCAGCCTTTGAAACATGATTCCTATGCAATGTATCAAGTGGATTACAAGTTAAATGAATTCAAGGCGATGTCCTTTGATCTAGAGAACAAGGAAACGGAGGAAAGCCTTGGAACAATTAAAGTAGATTTAATAAGTCCGGAAAAGAAATATGATTTAGGGAACGGTAACTCTGTGGAATTGGTATCTTATTTTCCTGACTTTATTTTGGACAACGGTGAACCTAACACTAAATCACGTATCCCGGATAACCCAGCATTTGTTTTCCGTATGATTACTCCCCAGACACCAAGTGGAGAAATTAGTTTAGTTGCTATTCAGCAAAATATTGAACCAAATGGAACGAACGACTACAAGATGACCTTTGCTGGTATTGAAACCAGGAACGTATCAGGTCTGACTGTAAGGAAAGACCATACTTTATGGTTGCTAGGGCTTGGTGGAGCAATATTTATGATAGGTGTTATTCAGGGAATGTATTGGAACCACCGCCGCGTTTGGGTACAATTAAAAGGTAATGAAATATGGGTAGCAGGGCATACTAATAAAAATTGGTTTGGACTAAAGAACGACATTAACAAAGCACTTCAAGACACTTCCATTGACATTCCTGTCGACCAAGTAGAGGAAGATAAAGGAATTAATACAGGGAAAGTGGAGAAATAGGAGGATCATACATGGCACAGCTTAGTGGGAATTTACTATATGCTGCATTTATCCTTTATCTAATAGGCACCGCCTTTTTCGGAGGAGCTATTCGTGCGAAGAGCAGCAGTAAGGCTGCAAAAATAGGGATTTCTATTACTATATTAGGATTTCTCGCACAACTAGGATATTTTATAACTCGTTGGATAGCAGGGGGACATGCCCCTCTGAGTAATTTATTTGAATTTACAACTTTCTTCGGAATGATGCTCGTATTAGCATTTATTTTTATTTATTTTATCTATAAAACTAGTACGCTTGGTGTATTTACCTTACCAATCGCATTACTGTTAATCGCTTATGCAAGTATGTTTCCAAGAGATATTGCACCATTAATTCCAGCTCTTCAAAGTCATTGGCTGGCTATCCATGTATCAACGGTTGCATTAGGTATTGCCATCTTATCTATTAGTTTTGCAGCGGGCTTAATTTATTTGGTGAAAGTAATAGACTACAGTAAAAAAAGTCAAAAACCATTTTGGTTGGAGCTGACATTGTACGTTTTAATTAGTTTTCTTGGTTACATCTTTTTATCCATCGGCTTTGGAGCAACGGGATATCAAGCAGAGTTCGACTATGTAAATAAAAATGGCGCACAAGCTAATGTCGAATACCATCTTCCAGCGCTAGTTGGTCCCAATCAAGGGGAACTGGTAACAGCAGATAGAATGGATGCACTTGTTAACTTACCTTCTTATGTAAACACATTAAAGCTAAATACGGTATTATGGTCACTTTTTGCAGGTCTCTTGCTATACGGCCTTTTCCGTCTTATTTTACGAAAGCCGATTGGTCAAGCATTGAAGCCTGTCGTAAAGAATGTTAATTTAGAGTTAGTGGATGAAATAGGATATCGTGCAGTAACAATTGGTTTTCCTGTTTTTACACTGGGAGGATTAATTTTTGCAGCGATATGGGCTCAGATAGCTTGGACAAGGTTTTGGGCTTGGGATCCAAAAGAAGTGTGGGCATTAATTACGTGGTTATTTTATGCAGCATATTTACATTTACGTCTTTCCAAAGGCTGGCACGGTGAAAACTCGGCTTGGCTTACTTTAATTGGATTTGCTATAATTTTATTTAACTTAATAGGAGTTAACCTGATTATAGCTGGCTTACACTCGTATGCTATGTAACAAAAGAAATATGGAGCCTTCACAAACATGTGAAGGCTTTTCTTGAAACACCACATGTGCAGGAGGGGTATCATTGGAAAAAGAGATGAAAATACTTATTGTCGATGATGAAGATCGAATTAGAAGATTGCTGAGGATGTATCTAGAAAGAGAAAACTATACCATTGAAGAAGCGGATAATGGATCACTTGCTTTAGAGATGGCATTAGAAAATAATTATGATGTTATATTATTAGACATTATGATGCCAGGAATGGATGGTATGGAGGTATGTAAGGAAATTAGGGAGAAAAAAGCTACTCCTATCATTATGCTTACAGCAAAAGGAGAAGAAATTAATCGTGTTCAAGGCTTTGAGGTAGGAACAGATGATTACATAGTGAAACCTTTCAGTCCTAGAGAAGTGGTGCTGAGAGTGAAAGCATTACTTAGACGGTCCTCTTCTACCACTTTTTTAACAACAGAAACTACCACAAAGGATGTTGTGGTATTTCCGCATCTTACAATAGATAATGATGCACATCGTGTAACATGTGATGGGAAAGAGGTTAATTTAACTCCAAAGGAATATGAGTTATTGTACTTCCTTGCGAAATCACCTGACAAAGTATTTGATCGAGAGCAATTGCTGAAGGAAGTATGGCAATATGAATTTTTTGGTGACTTAAGAACGGTAGATACCCATGTTAAACGACTTCGAGAAAAGCTTAATAAAGTATCTGAGGCTGCATCAAAAATGATTGTAACTGTATGGGGTGTCGGATATAAGTTTGAGGTTGGCAGTGAATCATGATCTGGAAAAGTGTCGTTGGTAAGCTTTGGCTTACCATTTTACTTTTAGTTTCCTTTGTTCTCTTTGTTCTAACTATTCTTTTGTTGGAGTTTTTTGAGAATTATCATGTGAAAGAGGCAGAAAAAGAACTAACAAAGGATGCAAATAGAATTGCCCTCATTTTAGAACAGCATACAGACAATGAACAATTCAAATCCATTGCCTGGGAGCTTATGGACGAATCGACTCGTGTCGTTATTTTCTCTAATAAAGACGATTATTCTCACTCACCAAGCGAAAACTTAAGCCATCTGCCAGCCTCTTTTTTTCTTGAGGATCCCCAGCTATCTCTAGTGTTTGAAGATCAGCCGATTGTGACGAAAAAAACATATCTCCAGGATAATGTCGTAGATGATGCAATGCAAGGAGAGATAATGGTGGTGGGCATTCCGCTTCATATTGAAGAAGATATGGACGGAGCAGTATTTATCTATCAATCCTTGCTTGCAATTAAAGAAACCACAAAGCAAACAACCAAACTTATTCTATTAGCTGCCGGATTTGCGATTTTCTTAACAACGATTTTTGCATTCTTTCTTTCTACAAGAATCACTGCACCACTAAGGAAAATGCGGGAAGCTGCTTTTGAGGTTGCACGAGGGAAATTTGATACGAAGCTGCCAATGGTCACCCACGATGAAATTGGTGAGCTTGCGATTGCTTTTAATCAAATGGGGCGGCAACTAAAGTTTAATATAAATGCGTTAAACCAAGAGAAAGAACATTTAGCAAATATCTTAAGCAGCATGGCTGACGGCGTAATCACTCTTAATAGAGATGGGACGATTCTCGTTTCCAATCCACCGGCTGAACGCTTTTTACAAGCATGGTATTACCAGGAAGGAAATACAAAAGATGAAAATATTCCTGGGGAAGTAAGAGAAATGTTTCAGCGGGCAGTTTCGGTAGAAAAGGAACAAGCAATCGAATTAACCTATCAAGGACGAACATGGGTTATCGTGATGAGTCCGCTTTATAGCCAAACTCATATAAGAGGAGCGGTTGCGGTAATTCGTGATATGACAGAAGAGCGTAGGTTGGATAAGCTTCGTAAAGACTTTATCGCAAATGTATCACACGAGCTCCGCACGCCAATCTCGATGCTTCAAGGATACAGTGAGGCAATCGTTGACGATATAGCGGAAACTCCTGAAGAGAAAAAAGAATTGGCTTCTGTCATCTATGATGAATCACTAAGAATGGGAAGGCTTGTCAATGATCTTTTAGATCTCGCAAGAATGGAAGCTGGACATATTTCATTAAACTATGAAAATGCCGACATTCCGGTTTTTATAGAGAAGATAATTCGAAAATTCCAAGGCTTGGCCAAGGAGAAAAATGTTCTATTAAGCTATAAAATGACAGGACAGGGAATGTTCAAATTGGATGTAGACAAGATGGAGCAGGTTCTAACCAACCTTGTAGACAATGCACTGCGCCATACTGGAAATGGTGGGGAGATTATTATATATGTCCGCCTTACAGAACTTGGTTTAAAAATGGATGTTCAAGATTCTGGGCATGGTATCCCCGAGGAGGATTTGCCGTTCGTTTTTGAGAGATTCTATAAGGCAGATAAAGCCCGAACTCGTGGAAGAGCAGGAACTGGGTTAGGATTGGCAATAGTAAAGAATATTGTCGAAACACACCACGGGAATATATCTGTTCATTCTAAAATAAACGAAGGAACGACATTTTCATTGTTTATTCCACGAATCAGCCAGTAATATGTTTTACCTTAGCGAAAAATCTTGTTTACTATGAAACAATTTCTTGTCATGCTTGCTTTAATTGTGTAAGATGATAACTAGTTAACTGAATATAATTAAGTAGTTGGTGTCACCACGGTGACTTAAAAGGGAATTTGGTGAAATGCCAAAACTGTCCCCGCAACTGTAAATGTGGACGAAATGAGATTACCACTGTATGGATTGGCTTAATAGGCAGCTATATGGGAAGGCTCAAAGTAGGAGGAAGCATAAGTCAGTAGACCTGCCAAGTACTAAACCAGTTTCAATGCTTCGGGGGTTGAGTGAGAGAAACGGCTATTTAGCTTTTTGTGCTTTTATTAATGCCGTTTATACCTCATCCTAGGATGGGGTTTTTTATTTGCTTCCAAAAAAAGTTAACTTTACAACAGGGGATATTCTTAGAGGAGTCTGGAGGGATTAAGACCAAAATTTTTGCAGTACCAGTTTTACCAATTCATACATAAGGGGAAAAAGACATGAAAAAATTTCTAATCACACTATTGACCACTCTTACTTTAGCATTAGCAGGTTGTGCAGCTGGTGAGACAACAAACAATAATACTAATAATAATTCCAATGCGGAAGCACCACAATCAGAAGAACAACAATTAGAAGCTTCAGTAAAGCTTACCAAAGATGGGGAAGAAATAATCAGTGAAGAAAGTATAGAATTTGAAGAGGGAGAATCACTGATGGATGTGATGGAACGTAATTATGATCTTACTTTAGATGAAAGTGGAGCTTTCATTGTTGGAATTGACGGTTTAGATTCCGACACGGAAAACTCCCTATTCTGGACGTATACAGTAAATGAAGAAGAAATTATGGTAGGTGCTGCAGATTATATTCTTGAAGAAGATGATGTGGTTCATTTCGATTATTCTAAGTGGGAATAAGTCATGTCTACCAAAAAAATTGCCTTACTCGGGGTGTTGATTGCATTGTGTGTGGTGGGACGACTCGCCTTCGCGTCAATACCTAATGTTCAACCGGTAACAGCGATTATAATAATCTGTTCTTTTTGGATGGGTCCCATTACAGGATTAATCCTTGCGGCCGGGAGTACCGTGGCAACAAACATGGTTTTAGGAAGTGGAACCTGGACGATTTCTCAAATTATTGCATGGTCCATTATCGGGATTTTGAGTGGAGTAATCGGGAAATGGTTTAAAAAAACTCCAGTCATTATTCTGGGCATCTATGCTGGAATTTGTGGTTTAATATTTGGGTTCATCATGTCGCTAGAACGTTTAGTGATCGGAAAGCTGTTCTGGCCATATTACCTAGCTGGACTACCTTTTGACATAAATCATGCAATTGGCAATATGGTGTTTTTTATAATATTATTTCCAGTGTTGTCAAGGTTACTGAAAGAAAGAGCAGGTTATATGCTTCAAGAATAATAGATTTAAATTTAAGGCTCTGTTTAAACGCCGCTGTTGATTTCCGCAAAAGGCTACGCGTTCGACGGGGCGGTGCTGGAGCCTCCTCGACTGCGCCTGTGGGGTCTCCAGCCTACCGCTATCTCCCCGTTGGAGTCTCCGCCTTTTGCTCCAATCATCGCTAGAATAGCATTATTATCAACATACAACTTTATAAGAGCCAAAATCAAGGGAAGCCTGGATAGCTTAACGGGTTCGGTTTTGAGGTGCAAAACCCCAAGTAGCAGCACAACTAGTACGCTAAAAACAAATATATTTAAAAAAAATAACATTGCAATTAGCAGGGGAATTTGTGTTTCCTCTGCTTTTTTTATTTTTCTGAAAAATGTTATAGGTGTACTGGATATTTATGTTAATGTAATAGTAGCTTTATTACTTTGTTAAAGCTTGTACTGTGCGAGACGTTTCCTTATAAGTGCCAAAACACGAAATAGGAGAATTGCTATTAAGCTATTACAACTGATTAATTGAAACTCGGAATGAAAGCCGTCATGTTGAGCTGAAACGAGTTTACAGATCCTCCTACATGCACTTAATGATACTTCTTTTAACATTACTATTATTAGTGAGTTGTAGTAGTCAAGGTAGTTTGTTCGAAGGTACTGTTTCTGAAATTAATCAAAATAATGTACTAGTGGATTATTCGAATGCTGTTAATAGAGATAAGAAAGGAAATACTGATGCCATCGGTTACTTATGCTCTGTCGAAGTAACAAAGGATACAGTAATTACGGATAACAACGATAAAGAGATAACCATTAATGATTTGAAAATATACCAGATGGTAAAAGTTATTCTTATGAATAATAAAAACATCAGGGCAGGCATGAAAATTAGAGAAGTAATTGCAGAAAAAATCCTCACTAACGGGGCGAAAGTTGTACATGCTGTCGCTGCCACTGTTGAACTAACGGAGCAGGTTTATGGAACACCTTCTTAAATCTTAAAGAAATGGGGAGATGATGTAATGGCGACTGCAAATGACCCAGTTTGGTTTTTTGTAATATTTTACTTAATTCTTGGAATAACCTTTGTTAGTGCAATAATTAGTATTGTTTATCGAAAGTGGATTTTATTATCTATATTTATGATAGTGATTATCCCATCACATCATATTTTAGCAATAGTATCATCTTTAGGGAGAGGTAGCAGAACAGAAATGGAACATTGGTATTACCAATTGTTACTACTACAACCGTGGGCATTAGTTGTATTATTAGTGAAACTTTATATTGTAGTTTGGTGGATTATTATTATAAATTCATATCTTAAAAATAGAAAAAAACTTAACACTGGTATTTAATCCTCTTGTGGAACTAACAGGTGCAAATGCTTAACAAGAGAATGCGTTCAGTTTCGGCATATCATTTTTTATCAATGTAAGACCAATAGCACAAAACTTCAAAAAAATTGAAAAATTTCATTTTCTAAATCGTTAGAAATATGTAGGGGGCTTGCATGAAAAAAATTTTAGTCGCGTTAAGTTTAGTTTTTATCGGTGCCATTATACCTTTCAACATAAAAAATAATCAAATAGCACACCAACCTGTTCCATTTAAAAAAATTGAAGAGGTTGGGGTATTTCAAGAATATTATAACGTTGAAATTGGTGGAGGAGTTTCAATTGAACATCTTGATTTTAGTTTAGACAAAACGGAAACCGAAGCGAAACAACTTGTTCAATGGTTCAATTCAATTTCTAACGAAGATATAATACTTGAAAATGAACTTCCTCGTGCATTAGCAGGTGTGTCATTTGAGATGAAGAATAGAAGAGTAGTAGTCCATTATCATGAAGGTATATTTTATGTTTCTAATAGAGACAAAATATATTCTTTTGTCAATAAAGATATGAAGAAATACTTTGATAAAACACTAAAACAAAACGGTGCAAATACAAAATAAGTGTTATTGCACTAAAGGGTGCGGTTGTTGAAGAAGAAACCATAAGAAAAAGTACAAAACGCTTGGAGTTTTTCAAGCGTTTTTTGTTATTTTAGAACTAATTACTACATAAAAATATGTCTTTTATCTTCTTCTAATCTTAAACGTTAGGGAGAATTTCAGGTGATTTTGGATTAATTAGCTAGTTAAATAATAAAAGGCTATCATGAAAGTAACCTATATTTTCATGCGCCATGGTGCGAATTTTAATTTAGCATGGATGTCTCTGTTAAGGATGAAGGTTGATAAAAGTACTTCACAAGCGTAGATTGGAGCAATAGGCGGAGACTCCAACGGGAGATAGCGGTAGCTGAAGACCCCGCAGGCGCAGCCGAGGAGGCTCCAGCACCGCCCCGTGGAACGCGTAGCCTTTTGCGGAAATCAACAGCGGCGTTTTAACATGGCCCAAAAAATTATAGGAAGCCTGATAGCTGTGCTTTTTTTGTATGTTTTTAAGTATTACTTTGAGAGTTAATAAATGTATTACGCAAAGAGTCTAGATCCTAGAGATAAATGTTTTTAAAGGAGGTTAATACAAAAAATAGTCTATGATGTTCTAATCCTCTCGCTTATAATAAAATGGAACCGGTACTGGTTCTTTTAATTTTTATAAGCTACTTATCAGTCTAGCCTTTCACTAATCCTCTCATAATTCCTAAAAGAATATAGCCAAATTGTAATTTTTGTCATATATTTGTAATGTAACTTTTTATTTTAATATACGACTAATGTAATGAACGGAGGGAAAGGATGAATACCGTTTTTCAAGAGCTCTATGAAAAATATCATCATGATGTCTTTCAATTTTTATTTTATATGGTTAAAAACAAAGAGCAAGCGGAAGACCTCGTTCAAGAAGTTTATATAAAAGTATTGCGTTCTTATGATCGGTTTGAAGGAAAGAGCAGTGAGAAAACTTGGTTATTTTCCATTGCCAAACATGTTGCTATTGATTCATTCCGAAAACAAAAAGGATGGAAAAGTAAGCTGCTTGAAACGTTTGACTGGAATACACAACAGGTAAAGGATAATGCTCCATTACCTGAAGAGATAGCTGTACAAAATGACCAGGTGCAACAGATGTACCAATGCTTGGATAAATGTAAAGTGGATCATCGACTGGTTCTTATCCTGCGGTACATACAAGCCTTATCTATTCAAGAAACTGCCCAAATTTTGGGATGGACGGAAAGTAAGGTGAAAACAACCCAGCATAGAGCTTTAAAGGTCTTAAAGGCTCACATGGAAGAACTCCAAGAGAAGGGGGGAAGCAGCAATGCGTCGTAAGCAGCGTATAGAGGAAGACCAACTGGAAAAGGTTTTACGCCAAATGCCTATAATTAAAGATAATCGAGACCCTAAACAAATTTATCGTGAAGTAGAAATGCGTTTAAATAAAAAACCACGACAGTTTAAAGTTATGCCAGCACTTGCATTAGCGGCGGCTGTACTGATTTTTGCCATGATTACTCCTTTGTTTTTTCAAAATATGTCCAGCCAAGATTCCACTATGAATGATTCGGCCGTAGAGAACAGGAGTGGGGAAGAGATGGAACAAATGGACGGGGATGATTCTCGTGGTGGCGATGGAATGGCAGGAATTCAATCCTTTGAAGCAACAGAAGATAAAGAAAGTGACGGCACATCCGAAGAAGATACAACTTTTAAGACAAATGAGTTGGTAGCTTTCGATAATAATTCTACTTTCGTTGTGACGAATGTGAATGAAGATACGGAATATGTGATAACAATTGGCGCTACTGCTGATATGACTGACATTGATCCCGAACCATTTACGGTTCCACTATCTATTGTAGTACCAAAGGATAAGGAAGATTCTTATATAGCTGCCTTGGAAAGGATACGTTATGAGTTGAATTATTCTGACCTTGGGGTAATCAGTCCTTTCATTAATGAAGGAGCTACTCTGACAGAAGGTAAGGACAATACAGGAAAGCCCAAAGCCATCTTAGAAGTGGGAACAACTTTTGCGGGTCTGAGTTCCTTGCAAAATACTATGATGAGTGATGAGCTTTACGAAACATTCCGAACGTATTACTCTTCCTATGAATTTACAACTAATGGCAGTAAAGAAAATGTTCAGGTAGGTAATTTATTATATAATGAACCGGTAGTAGTGAAAAGGGAAAATGCAAGAGCCTATTATAAATATCAAGCTTTTGAACATTCTCCTGTATTTTTGGTACCTTCACGTACAGATTACCAAACCTTTGAGGAAGCATTAGAGTCGATGTATAAAGGTGCTGAGCACTTCAAGGGGTCTCAAGATGTGGAAGCGTCTATTCCTGAAAATATGGTGGTTGAAAGCATAACTGCAGACAAGGTAGAACCATCTGTGGTGATAATCTCTCTTTCTCAAGAAAGCTCACTAGAAAATACAGAAGAAAATATCTTTGCTCTTGAAGCCATCATGATGACGGCTAAAGAATTCGGTTTTGAGCAAGTACTTTTTAAAACTTCAGAGGGTGGAATGATTGGGAATATCCAACTGAATGAACCAATTGATGTTCCATTGTCAGCTAATCCAATACCATATCAATATTAAAAGCGTACAGTGATGTGCGCTTTTTTTCTATAAACCACAAGTAGTATAATAGACAAAAAAGAGGGAGTGCGATGAAAATGCTGACAGATTATCATAATCATTTAGAACGGGGAACCTTGACGCTAGATTATCTGAAAGAGTTCATCAAGGTAGCGAAGGAAAAAGGGATTGAAGAATTAGGCATCTCAGAGCATGCCTACCATTTTTACCAGACTAAGAATATCTTAAGCAATCCATGGGTGGATGAACGTCGATACTATGATATGGAAGATTATTATAACCTTTTTAAAGAAGCCTGGAGAAAGGACCATGATGTAAAGTTTTCGATTGAAATGGATTATACACCTAACAAGCATAAGGAAATGAAAGAATTTATCCAGTCCTATCCATTTGACTATGTAATAGGATCTATTCATTGGGTTGGTGACTTTGGTATTGATCTTGCAGAGTACCGCAAAGAGTGGGATAGAAGGGATACTTATGAGGTGTATGAGAAGTATTTTGACCAAGTAGTTACACTAGCGGAGTCAAATTTGTTTGATATTGTGGGACATTTGGACTTGGTGAAAATCTTCAATTATGTGCCGAAAGAGAAAGATTTTCTATTACAGCAATATGAAAGAGCCACAACCGCACTTGCCAATTCGAAAACATGTGTGGAAATTAGTACCGCAGGGCTACGAAAGCCTGTCGGGGAATTATATCCGGACAAGCGATTACTAACGATGTGTTATCAAAAAGGCGTGCCGATTGTACTCTCATCAGACGCTCATCTTCCAGAAGATGTAGGGGCCGATTATGATAAAGCACTGACCCTTGCTAAGGAAGTAGGGTATGAGCGGCTAATGGTGTTTGATAAAGGTCAGAGAAAGGAAATGAAGCTAGGTTAAAACTATTTAGAGTTCTAAGGTAAGAGCGGATGAAATATCTGGTATGAGTAGAATTTCATCGAGCAGTTCTTTAACTAATGGTTTATCTACTGAAAGCATCATAATAGCTTTACCGCCTTGGAGAATGCGACCTACATGCATCGTCGCGATATTCGTCTCGTGTTTACCGAATATATTTCCTAGTTGACCTATTACTCCAGGGCGATCAAGATGCTGTACATACAATAGATTGCCTTTCGGTGCATAGTCAATGTCAAAACCGTTCATATGGACAATCCTAGCGCCATAGCCTTCCATAAAGGTTGCACGTATCAGAATGTCATCCCGTTTTCCTTTTGCATGCACCTGTAGCAAATTGGAATACCCAAAGCTCTCATTCTGATGTTTCTCTCCGTAATTAATTCCTCTGTCTTTTGCGATTGTGCTAGCATTTACTTCATTTACGGTTTGATCTACTCTTTGTTGTAAAAATCCTGCTAAGACACTTTTCGTTATGATGGAAGTTTCCCACTCCGTTATTTTGCCAGCATAGGTAACGGTAATTTCCTCTACAGGGCTACTAGAAGACTGGGAAACCATGGACCCAACCGTTTTACCCAATTGAAAGAAAGGTTTTATTTTATTTAAGATTTCTTTGGGGATGGTAGGTAAGTTAATGCTTGTTGTCACTGATTGGCCATTTAAAAAAGCCATCACATCTTCAGAAACCTGATATGCCACATTGTATTGTGCTTCTTTTGTGGATGCACCAAGATGGGGTGTTGCAATTACATTCTTATGTTGAATTAGTTCTGTCTTAGTAGGAGGTTCAATCTCAAATACATCTAGTGCTGCACCTGCCACATGTCCGGTGTTTAAATAATGTAAGAGAGCATCCTCATCAATGATTCCTCCACGAGCACAGTTTACAAGGAATACCCCTGGCTTTAATAGCTGCATATTGGATTCGTTAAATAGTCCTCGAGTTTCTTTAGTTAATGGAGTGTGAACCGTTATAATGTCAGCTTTTTGCATTACTTCCTCCAAACTTAAAGAGGCCACATCAAGTTTCTGTGCACGAGCATCCGTTAAAAAAGGGTCGTAGACAGCTATCTTCATTTGAAATGCCTTGGCTCGTTTGGCGATTTCACTTCCTATTCGGCCAAACCCCACAATTCCTAGAGTTTTTCCAAATAATTCGGTTCCAACAAATTTCTTACGGTCCCATTGTGCATTTTTAACATTTAAATTAGCTTGGGGGATGTATCGGACCAATGACGCAATCATCGCAAATGTATGTTCCGCAGTGGAGATAGTGTTGCCATCTGGCGCATTAATCACAACAATTCCCTTCTTAGTTGCAGCAGCTACATCTATATTGTCCACACCAACCCCCGCTCTTGCTATAACCTTTAAGTTTGGCAACTCGTTCAATAGATCGAAGTTCACCTGTGTGGCACTCCGGACTAACAAAGCATCAATTTTTTCCGTTGCAAAAGATGAATTCTGGTCTTTTCGATAAATCCGTATATTTTCTGCTTCCAATAATGGAGCCAGACCATCGTTACTAATAGAGTCTGCAACAAGTACATGAAACATATAACCCCTCCCAAATATTATAAAATTTCTGATAATTTACCACCTTAAAAAGAACATGTCAATCCTTAATATAAAGGTCGAACGAATGAAAACGCTATCTTAATGGTAAGACTTAAAAAATGAATAATAATCTGTTTTATTCTGCAGACAAAAGACATTTCGACTCCCTATAATAAGAACGTTAGGACGAATCCCTTATTTCTACAAGTTGAAATGAATAACGATTCATTTTGCTTTTCTTTTTGCCATTTTACTAGTATAATAAAATTGTAAATCATATAATATGATCTATCTTCGGGGCAGGGTGAAATTCCCGATCGGCGGTGATGAGGAATAACTCTCTAAGCCCGCGAGCCGTAATTAAGAAGCGATTCTTATGGGCAGGACATGGTGAAAATCCATGGCCGACAGTATAGTCTGGATGGGAGAAGATGGAGGTTCAAAGAACGTTTAGAACGAGAGTTTTATACGCTTGTTTGCTTATGCCTTCATACCTTCCCGTTCTCCTTTTGGTAACGGGATTTTGTATGTGTCATAAGTTTTTTGAATTTCTCTTTTCGTACGAGGTGGATCTCCAAGAAAAAGGAGAGAGTCGAATGAATCAGAGAGTACGCATTAAGAAAATGGTTACAGTAGGTATGTTGAGTGGAATCTCCTACCTGTTAATGTGGCTAAGCTTTCCATTGCCATTATTGCCGCCATATTTATCAGTAGATTTTAGTGATGTGCCTGCCTTGCTTGCAGCCATTCTTTTTGGACCTGTAGCAGGAATTACTGTAGAAGCGATCAAAAATTTGCTTCATTATATGGTACAGGGAAGTATGACAGGAGTACCAGTAGGGCAACTTGCTAACTTTACTGCGGGAGTGCTATTTATCCTTCCAACGTACTATATTTTCAAGAAAATACGAACTACAAAAGGACTGGGAATTGGATTAGCTGCCGGCACAATCTCGATGGCAGTAATAATGAGTATTTTAAATTATTATATATTCTTGCCTGCCTTTGCTTTCTTTTTAAACATAGATTCAGGTTCAACTTCTGTTGTTATCAAATCTATTGTATATGGAATATTACCTTTTAATATTATAAAAGGACTCATTGTAACACTTTTGTTTTTGTTATTATACAAAAAGCTTTCTTTCTGGCTAGATCGCCAGTGGAATATGAAAAACGTTTAAATGACAATCAGAAGTGTAATTCTTTATAAAGTAACGAACGAACACACTGGAAAGCTAAACGAAGAGCACAAAGCGAGTTTGTTAGTCGCTTGAGCCCATGAGTAGAGCATATCAAGTAGAACATTGAAAAAAGAGCCGCATATCCATTCCGGTATGCGGCTCTTTTTTAAGTTCTATTCGAATTTAAGTGCATCTCCGTCAAATGACTCGTCAGCTACTTTGATAGAGTCAGTAGGACATCCTTCAAAAGCATCCATCATGTCATCTTCCAACACTTCTGGAATTTCAACAATTCCTTGGTTGTCGTCAAGTGTTACGAATGCGATGCCTTCATCGTCGTAATCGTAAATGTCTGGAGCAGCTGCACCACATGCACCACATGCAATACAAGTTTCTTTGTCAACAATCGTATATTTTGCCATGAAAATAAACCTCCCAATTTGTAACTCTCCAATAAGATTAGCATTTCCGCTTAATTACTGGAAACGTATTCCTCATATTCTATATTGTAAATCTGTTTTCCGAACTTTTCAATAGAAAAGTCAATGAGAATGCTTATCACATAAGGGTTTTGGCTGAATGTCATTAATTTACCCGACCTTTTATAAGGATAAACATGTCACAATTCAACAAAGTTTTGATAAAATAGAAATAGATGAAAAAAGGTGTTGAATATTGTTGAAATCATTGGAATATCTTTGCTTACACTGTATCCATGCTTTTCGAGGTGAAAGAACCATCTCTGCCATTTATCATTTGTTTAAAGGAAAGAAGTCATCCCAAACAATACAGGATGGAAATTTGTTTTCGGTTTCTTTTCTTTTTGGAATTCTCCCTGATCTTACACGACCACAGCTAGAAAAAATTATTATCCTGCTTGAAAAGGAAAAATTTATCATTGCAGACAGTAATAATTACTATAGCATCACTTCCACAGGAGAGAAGGTTCTAGCAAAAGGAAGGGAAGAATATCCTTTTTCGCAATACTTGAACGGGTGGTTATATAAAGGGAAGGCGGAAATATTTTGGAAAAGATATTCCTTGCTAATACAAACCCTGTCTAACCTTCAAAAAGAAAAAACGGATTTCCTTCCAATTCAATATGAAGAATCGATACAACACACCGTTAAAAACATGGTGCTTAATCAAGGTATATCAAAGCAGCAATTTGCAGGACTGCTTTATGACGAGACCTATCGTATATTAAAGAAAGTGCCGGAACATCAAGCATACATTTTTGTGGCACAATTATCTGGTCATCTTCATGCAGGGTTAACAGTTCGACAAATATCCAAAAAGTTAAGGCTTGACGAAACATGGGTAAAAGTTGAATTTCAATCTGTGCTTCACTTTTTTCTGCAGGTGATGGTTTCGGAAGCCTTGTTATTTCCGATAATAAATAGACTATGCAACGATATAATAAATCGTCCTAATATAACTTCTACAACACAAAAAAGTCTTTATTTTCTTAAACAAGGGTACACGCTGCAAGAAATCGCAGCAATTAGAAAGCTAAAAGAAAGTACGATAGAGGACCATATTGTGGAGTTAGCTTTGAATGTGCAAGATTTTTCACTTAGTCCATATATAGATGAAGAGAATATGCAGTTAATACAGCATGCGGTAAGTGAATTAAAGACAAATCAGCTTAAACGAATCAAAGATTATTTGGGGGATGCAAAAATCAGCTACTTTCAAATAAGACTTGTACTTTCAAAGATGGGTGATAGGCATGAACCTCGAGCAAGTATTAAAAAGTAAATTTGGATTTCGATCTTTTAAAGCAGGCCAGAAGGAGATCATTCATGATGTCGCTCTTGGTAATGATGTATTGGCGCTATTGCCAACCGGCGGAGGCAAGTCATTATGTTATCAGCTTTCAGGCTATCTTCTACAGGGAACGGTGCTGATTGTTTCTCCCTTGCTGTCCTTAATGGAAGACCAAGTTCAACAGATGAAATCAAATGGCGAAAAAAGGGTTGTTGCCATTAATTCTTTTTTGAACTATCAGGAAAAAGAAAAGCTGTTATCATCAGATTTAAACATTTATAAGTTTATTTTCATCTCCCCCGAAATGCTACAGGTAAAGAGGTGGATCATAAAGCTTCAAAAGCTCTCTGTTGGACTCTTTGTGGTTGATGAAGCACACTGTGTTTCCCAATGGGGACATGATTTTCGAACAGACTATTTAAAGCTTGGTAAAGTTAAAAAGGTGCTTGGATCTCCACCATGTCTAGCTCTTACAGCTACCGCGACTAAAACTGTAATAGAGGACATAAAGAACTATCTACTCTTAACTTCACCTAATGAACATATCAATTCGATTGACAGGCCAAACATTGCACTAAAGGTAGAGAAGCTGAAGAATAACCAAGAAAAAAGAATGCGACTCTTAGAGTTGTTATCACAATTTCCTTCACCCGGAATGGTGTATTTCTCCAGCCGAGTTAAAGCGGAGGAGATTGCATTATTCTTAGAAGAACAAGGGCTTGAAGGAGTCGCTTTTTATCATGCAGGGTTAACGGCAGATCAAAGGATACTCATTCAGCAGCAGTTCTTACTCGGACAATTAAATGTTATATGTTGTACTAGTGCGTTTGGAATGGGAATCAATAAGGCAAATGTACGTTTTGTTATCCATTATCATCAGCCAACACAACTAGAAGCATATGTTCAGGAAATAGGCAGAGCAGGCAGGGATGGAGAGAAAAGTATCGCAGTGTTACTTAAAAGTGATGAGGATAGCATGCTCCCACATTTATTAATAGAAGGTGAACTTCCTGAAAGTGTTTGGGTCACTGCAGTGATGAATGAAATGGTTGAAAAGTGGGGTACCATCTCAACCTTAACAGAAGAGATCTGGAACGATCTTGCTCTACGTTTTCCTAATAATGAGGTGCAATGGCGTTACCTGTCTTATCAGATAACTTATTATATCGAGCATAATGGTCCGATTTCCAAAATAAATTTAAAATCGGGTGTTTCTTTTGTAATAAACCAAATCGAAAAAAGAACGGCAGCAAAAATGACAAAACTTCAGTCATTTGAAGAATGGACACAGTCAAAAGCTTGCAGGAGAAAAGCAATCCTTGGTTATTTCGGAGAGAGTAAAGTGTCCTTGGTAGAAAACTGCTGTGACAATTGCGGTATTTCATTAGAAGAGTACGTACTGTCGCCCTCAAATGGAAGTAGGAAGGACGATAAAGCCAATTCCTTATCTTGGGAGCGGTTGTTAGAAAAAATATTAGTACAGGATATTCATGATGAAAAATAAACAAGCGGAATTAGTAAAAAATATGAGTGATAAAGAACTTTCTACTCACTTATACCTTTCCCAATTAATATTCTTAGCGATTGCAGTAGGACTTGGCTTGTTTTTCTTTGAAGATATGGAGCACTTTAACAGGATATGGTCTTGGGATGTAAAAGATATATTTCTTGTAGGTACGATGGTTGGTATTGCGGTAGTAGGATTGGATCTTCTATTACTAAAGTATTTACCTAAACACTTTATGGACGACGGTGGCATAAATGAAAGATTATTTCGAACCAAAAGTGTAGCTCATATTGTTTTTTTGGCAATGCTTATTGCGGTTGTGGAAGAGCTATTGTTTAGGGGAGTCGTTCAAACTCACTTTGGAATATGGGTGGCTAGCCTCGTATTTGCTCTTTTACATATTCGTTATCTCCACAAATGGCTATTGCTAGTATCCGTCATACTCCTAAGCTTTCTTTTAGGTTATATCTATGAAGTCACAGGAAATATTTTTGTTACCATTTGGGCTCACTTTATCATTGATGTATTACTCGCTTTAAAGATAAGGCTTGATTTCGTAAAAAGTAGGGATATAGAGATAGATGAGGGGAATGAACAAAAAGATGAATAATCATGATCAGGCAGATTCATTAAGAGAAAAGGTCGAAAAGGCAACGTCAGAAACTCTGCCATCAAGAAGTGAAATTCATGCGGAGAAACGAAAGAATACAAAATGGAAAATTAAATTCCCAATTGTTAGGTTGTTAGGGATAGCATTTATTCTCATCCCGATTTCAATTTTAGCCATTCATTACAATAGTGAAGATACAAGTATATTGAAATCCCTCCTTCCTACTAGTGGGAAAGTGGAATCATATGAACAAATAAGCATTTCAACTAAAAAGCCGACAAAACCTGATTCAACAGTGGAGGAAGAGGAATCGCTCTCTCTAGAAAATACAGATTCTAACGCTAAAGCTACTGAAACTTCAATAAACACAGATACGGGAGCCACCAAAGAATCTGAAGTAGCCAACAACGATGCTTCTGATGGGAATAAAGATGCTGAATCAGAAGAGGAAAAAGTTATTAATAAGGAAAAAGTGGAAGAAAATGTGGAATACATTGAACATATTGTTGCAACTGGGGAAACACTATATCGAATTTCAATGAATTACTACAATAGTAGATCAGGGGAGAAAATCATTAGTGATTATAATAACCTCATTAACAATCAAGTTAATACAGGACAAAAGCTAATTATACCGGTTAAAAAAGAGTAGAGTAATAAACGAAAAGCATAAGAGCACTGGACTCCTATGCTTTTTGCGTTCCAACAAGGAAGGATTATTTATGATATTAAAAAGTAGCTGACTCAACAAGGATTTATGTTACTTAAAATAACAAGTGGATTTTTCGGTAATTAGTGTGTTATTTTGGTTGAAAAACAAGACTCTGGTGTTTTGCTAAGTATGCTTACCACTCTTATATTCCTTCATATAAGCCTGTTCACTTGCATATTTATAGATTAGGATAATATCGCAGAGGTGGTTGCTTCTAGAGTAGGTTGTTATATTCTGCGTTACCCTTGTTATCTTGCTTTTCGTCTCTCAGTTGCGAATAGTTTCCCAATTTTGGTAATCAAGTCAGGTATATTACGTACTTACATCCTTTATCTAAAAATTGCATATGTAAACAGAAAAGGTCTGAGGTGATAGTATTGGAACCGGTTATTGAAGTATTGGATAAGCACACCGATGATGCTACTAAAAGGACACTCCAATTATTGGTAGGTAAAAAAAAGAAGTTTGATCAGTTTAAAAGAAGAGAATGGCTCTGGAGACTTTCAACATTTTTTACTTTCGGTCTTTTCTTAGTGTACATTTATTATTTTATTATGTTGAATTCTTCCTCCTATTCCGATATGTTTGGTTACTTTTTTAATCGTCCCATTCATTTGCCGGTCGTCATGTTTATTGCTTTTCAGCTTGGCATGGTAAAATATCTACTATACAAAAAGGAAAAAGCAGAAAAAGAATATCATGACTTAAGGAAAGAGATGGTAAAGCGAAGTGATGATTTTTGGGCTCAGCCAGAGGAGTGGAAGCAGCGCCATCTGGTGTTTGAAATGATGAAAAGGGAGTTTGATATTAATCTTTATCATGAATCAAAGTGAGGCCTGCTTAGGGTCTTTTTTTATCGTGCGAATAGGTTAGTGGACAAGTATTAAATGGGTAAAGTAATATACCCTAAAATAGGTAGGGTCTAGTTTAACTCCTTGTCCCTTAGTTTTTTCAAGTGTACGTTTTAGTTCTTGCGATTAGTTAGGAATATGTAAACATAATAATATACTTTAACTTGTACGTATTAAGCGAAAAAAGAGAGGGAGTTGTGGGTTTGATTATTTGGTATGTAGGTGGAGCGGTGGTAATAAGTGGAATGATATTACTGCTTTATATGTTTATGGAAGCAAAACAGCAAAATATTAAAGAGCAAACTTTAGCCTTTGAAGAGTTTCCGAAAAGCTTTGGGAAAGTCAGGATCTTTTTTATTTCTGATATTCATCGTAGAAGAGTCACAGAGGAATTTATCCAGCCTCTGATTAACAAAGTGGATTTTGTAATTATTGGTGGAGATCTTGTAGAAAAAGGTGTCTCCTTAAAACAAGTGGAACAAAATATAGAAACATTAAAAAAGCTTGGTCTTGTTTTTTTTGTATGGGGCAATAATGATTACGAAGTTGACTATCATGAACTTGATTCTCTTTTATTACATAGTGGTGTGAAAATTTTAGACAATACAGCTTATAAATTTGAATCGGAAAAAAAAGAAATGTTGGAAATTGTTGGGGTGGATGACATGATACATGAGCGGGACCGCCTAGATTTAGCGCTTGGGGATACAACATCTGACAGCTTTAAAATACTCGTCAGCCATGGTCCCAAAATAGTTGAGAAATTCTCCGCCCATCAACAGATCAGTCTTGTACTAAGTGGGCATACCCACGGAGGGCAGATTCGAATATTTGGTTATGGACCACATGAAAAAGGCTCTATTCAACATTTAAGCCATACGACCTTGTTAGTCAGTAATGGGTTTGGTACATCATTAATCCCTTTAAGGCTAGGTGCTCCCCCAGAGGTACATCTTTTAACAATAACGGGTCATTGATGGAAAGCGTGCTTCTCCAAAACCTATACAAAGTTTACACGTCCAATTTACTCATATATAATGCAACTATGTATTTTGTTAGGAGAGAAAGGGATTTGTATGACAAATAATGAGGGTAAATACAATATTAAAGCCGCTTCAACTATGCTAGGCATTCAGCCCGGTACATTAAGAGCATGGGAAAGAAGATACCAAATGATTGCTCCTGTTAGAAATGAATCAGGGCATCGTCTATATACAGAAGAACATATCAAAATACTTAAATGGCTCAGCCAGAAAATCAATAAAGGATTTACAATTAGTCAAGCAGTAGCCCTTTTAGAAAAAAGCAATCATACTTTATTGGAATCATCCGATAGTCAAACTGATAAAGATGGCGATCTGTCCCAACAATTGTTGGACCAATTATTAAAGGCGCTCATGGAGTTTGACGAAGGGCAAGCGCATGAAATAATGGATGAAATATTTAGCCTTTTCTCAGTAGAAAAGGTTTTAATAGATATATTAGGGACGCTTTTGGTTAAAATTGGATCACAATGGGAGAATGGAGAGATAACGAGTGCTCATGAACATTTTGCCACAGCATTTCTTCGTTCAAGAATCGGAATGATATTACACGGGCTTCCCGTTAATGGGTTTTTACCTAAGACTGTTTCCGTTTGCGGTCCAGGAGAATGGCATGAACTAGGGTTGCTTATTTATACATTATTCGTTCGCAGAAAAGGTTTTGAGACCATCTATCTTGGTGCAAGTATCGCTGATGGAGATATACATGTTGTATTAAACGAAGTCAAACCTAAATTTCTTTTTTTATCATGTACCCTTTCCATCAATCTTTCAAAAACATTGGATCTCGTTACACAACTTCGAAATCTTCATCCCAATTTAATTATTGGTGTGGGTGGTTCAGCCATTGACAGAATGCCGGAAGCTAAAAAGGAAGCATTTAGAGAAAACCTCATAGGAAGTACAATGAAAGATTGGGAACATTGGTTAAGAAATCATCTTGTTGAGAAGGCATAGATTTAGTTGTGGGAGTAAGATTCAGTTAAATTATCTTAAATATTGACTTAATATTAGACAATTACCTTTAGTCTACGGTGTAACCTAAAGAACCAACTAGCACCTTTAATCATAAAATGAATGAAGTAGTAGGGTGTAAAGGTTGGGAGGAGTCTTTCATGCGTCTGGAACGAATTAACTATAATAAAATCAAGATATTCCTCACTTTCGATGACCTTGAAGATAGAGGGCTAACAAAGGAGGATTTATGGAAAGACTCGCTAAAGGTTCATCAGCTATTTCGAGATATGATTGATGAAGCGAGCGACGAGTTGAACTTTGAGGTGAACGGTTCCTTAGCGGTGGAGGTGTATGCGCTGCAAGCACAAGGAATGGTTGTCATTGTCACATGCACAGAAGAAGAACTATCTGAGGAAGAATTCACTGACGAATATATAGAAATGCAGGTTACTGTTGATGAAAGCACAGAATTATTTTACGAATTTCACTCATTTGATCATCTAATTGATTTAGCTAAACGGCTAGAAATATTGAATGTGAATAGTGGGACTATCTACTCTCATCGCCAGGTATTTTATTTATTATTAGAGGAAGAGGTGTCTGCAAGTGTTAACGTAGATACCTTAATTGCCTTATTATCCGAATATGGCTTTCCTTCAACTATAACAACTCATCGTGTGCAAGAGTATGGGAAGATAATAATGGAAAAAAATGCGATCAACCAATTAAATACGTATTTCAAATGAGGGCCAGCCTGATCTGCAGGATTTAGTAGATTAGGCTGTTTTTAATTTTATGAATTTATTGTAAACGGTTTCATTTTTTTAGAAAAATATAATTTTCCATCTTTGCATAACTGTATGGAAGGTGTATACTATGTCATGAAGATGGACTTTGATAAATTTTAAGTGAAACAATCTAGGAGGTTTACTTATGGTAGCCGAGAAAAGCAATGAGCAGACTAATAAAGAAGACAAGTTAGATGTATTAAAATCAACTCAAATAGTGATACATAAAGCCTTAGAAAGATTAGGGTATCCTGAGGAAGTATACGAGCTCTTAAAAGAACCTTTACGCATGTTAACCGTGAAAATTCCAGTCCGAATGGATGATGGATCCGTGAAAATTTTCACTGGATACCGTGCTCAACATAATGATTCTGTGGGACCAACTAAGGGTGGCATACGGTTCCATCCTAATGTAACAGAAAAAGAAGTAAAAGCTCTATCTATCTGGATGAGTTTAAAATGTGGAATTGTAGACCTTCCGTATGGTGGAGGAAAAGGTGGGATTGTATGTGACCCCCGAGAAATGTCATTTAGAGAATTAGAAAGACTTAGTCGAGGTTATGTTCGAGCAATCAGCCAGATTGTGGGACCAACTAAAGACATTCCAGCGCCAGACGTATTCACGAATTCTCAGATTATGGCATGGATGATGGATGAGTACAGCAGAATCGATGAATTTAACTCTCCAGGCTTTATTACAGGAAAGCCGCTTGTGCTTGGTGGTTCTCATGGAAGGGAATCGGCAACAGCCAAAGGAGTAACAATCTGCATACACGAGGCTGCAAAAAAATGCGGAATCGAGTTACAGGGAGCAAAAGTAGTTGTACAAGGGTTCGGGAATGCAGGAAGCTATCTAGCTAAATTCATGCATGATGCTGGAGCAGTTGTGGTTGGTATCTCTGACGCCTACGGTGGTTTATATGATCCAAAAGGTCTGGATATAGATTACTTATTAGATCGTCGTGACAGCTTTGGTACCGTTACAAAATTGTTCAATAACACAATTACAAATAAAGAGTTATTGGAACTAGAATGTGATATTCTTGTACCTGCTGCAATAGAAAACCAAATAACCGAAGAAAACGCCCATAATATTCGAGCGAAAATTGTTGTAGAGGCTGCTAATGGCCCAACAACAATTCAAGGTACACAAATCTTAACGGAACGTGGAATTCTATTGGTGCCGGATGTCCTTGCTAGTGCTGGCGGCGTTACCGTTTCTTATTTTGAATGGGTGCAGAATAACCAAGGGTATTACTGGACCGAAGAAGAAGTGGAAGAGAAATTGGAAAAAGTAATGGTAAAGTCATTCAATACCGTTTATGAAACTTCTCAAAATCGTCGTGTGGATATGAGACTAGCGGCTTACATGGTTGGTACTCGTAAGATGGCGGAAGCTTCTCGCTTTAGAGGCTGGATTTAATATTTGCACATCCATAAGGAATCCCCTATCATTAGTGTAGGGGATTTTTTTCTCTAGTAAAGGCACTTTAAAGGCCAAAAAAAGTTGTACGGAGTTGAAGCAACCGTGATAAACAGAGATGCCATCATAGTAGGTGGAGGTCCGTGTGGGCTTTCTGCAGCAATAGCCATTCAGAATATCGGACTTTCCCCGCTCGTGATTGAAAAAGGAAATATAGTAAATGCAATTTATCATTACCCTACCCACCAAACCTTTTTCAGCTCAAGTGAGAAATTGGAAATAGGAGAGGTTCCTTTCATTACAGAAAACCGTAAACCGGTAAGAATTCAAGCGCTAAACTATTACAGGGAAGTAGTCAAAAGAAAAAACGTTGAAGTAAATTCATTCGAAAATGTAATCTCAGTCGATAAACAGGAAGATGGCACCTTTATTGTACATACTTCTAAAGAAAGCTATTGTACCCCATATGTTGTCATAGCAACCGGATATTATGATAACCATAATAAGCTAGGTGTTCCTGGGGGGAATTTAGAAAAAGTTTCTCATTATTTTAAAGAAGGCCATCCTTACTTCCAAAAGAATGTTGCTGTTATTGGAGGCAAGAATTCAAGTGTTGATGCTGCACTTGAATTAGTAAAGGCAGATGCCCGTGTGACAGTTCTTTATCGTGGTAATGCCTACTCACCTAGCATAAAGCCATGGATTCTTCCTGAATTTGAGGCTTTAGTAAGAAATGGGACGATAAACATGGTATTTGAAGCCACTGTAACGAAAATAACGGAAGATACAATCACATATAGGGATAAGAGTGGGAAAGAAGAAACTTTAGAGAATGATTATGTGTTTGCAATGATCGGTTACCATCCAGACCACCGATTCCTTACCAAAATGGGAGTTGCGATTGATGAAGAATCGGGGCGGCCCTCTTTTAACCCAGAAACAATGGAAACTAACATAGATGGTATTTTTATCGCAGGAGTTATTGCGGCAGGAAATAATGCCAACGAAATATTTATTGAAAATGGTCGATTCCACGGTGGCCTTATTGCAGATTATATCAAATTAAAAGGTCGCTCATAAACGAGCGACCTTTTTCTATCTTAAAAACAAAGATTGAATTTTCTCGATATCGTTAGTGGTTTCCAGGACGACCATTAATTTAATTCTTGCTTTTTGTCCATTCAAACCATTAGAAAAGATAACACCAAATTGTTTTAGATGTCTTCCTCCACCCTCATAGCCATAAATGTCCTGTACTATCCCATTAAAGCAGCGCGAAACAAGGACAACTGGTATATTGGATTCGGTGAGAGCTTTAATCCCCTTTAATGTTGTTGGAGGTAGGTTGCCTTGTCCTAATGCTTCAATCACAACGCCATCCACTTCCATCTGCTTAAACAGGTAAAAAATAGCTGAATCCATCCCTGCATATGCCTTTAAAAGCATAACGTTCTTGGAGACGGAACTTATCGTATATTTATCGTCTGTGACTGGAGAGTGATGAAATGATGCACCGCGTTTAGTTACAATTCCAATTGGTCCATATTGAGGACTTTGAAAGGTTGCAATATTGCTTGTATGAGTTTTTGTTACGTTCTTTGCGGTATGAATCTCGTCGTTTAGAACCACGAGAACTCCTTTACCTTGCGCCTCTTTACTGGCTGCAACCTTTACCGAAGATAAAAGATTATATGGACCATCAGATCCTATTTCATTACTGGACCGCATTGCACCGGTTATTACGATAGGTACTTTTGTCTGAACAGTTAGGTCGAGAAAAAATGCTGTTTCTTCCAGTGTGTCTGTACCATGAGTTACAACAACTCCATCGTATGTATTGTTTTTTACTTGCTGATCGATGAAGTTAGTAAGTTCCAACATATGCTTTGGGGTAATATGTGGAGAAGGTAGATTAAACAGTTCAACCCCATCTATTGTTAAAGTAGGATCCTCCACTAAGGGTGTGGAAGCAAGAGGGTTTTTGTCTCCAGGTGACACTTCCCCAGTTTGTTCGTCTTCTGACATGGAAATGGTTCCACCAGTATGCAAGAGTAAAATCTTTTTTTTCATATTATTTTCACCTCATTATTATTACAAATTAATCCAAATAAATCCTTAATCTATCATTTCCTTAATTACGATAACATGATACGATAAAAAAAAACAGTTTGAAACGAGGCTTTCTTATGCTAGCAATCGTATCCGCAGGGATTGCGCCAGGTTTAGCGTTATTGTCTTATTTTTATTTAAGAGATAAATTTCAGAAAGAACCAATAATATCGTTTGTATTTAAAATATTTATGTTTGGGGCATTGCTCGTTTTTCCACTAATGTTTATTCAATACGTGATTCAGTTGGAACTTGGAGTAACTTCCCACTTTATAAAGGCCTTTTTACTTTCAGGGCTACTAGAAGAGTTTTTCAAATGGTTTATACTTATCTATCTTGTGCTTCATAATATCCACTTTAAAACTCACTACGAAGGGATTGTGTATGGAGTTTCTGTTTCTCTCGGCTTTGCTACAGCTGAGAATATTCTTTTTCTCGTTGCAAACGGAGTAGAACTTGCAGTAGGGAGGGCCGTTCTTCCTGTATCAAGTCATGCGTTATTCGGCGTAATAATGGGTTTTTATCTAGGTAAAGGAAAATTTTCCTTCTATCAAAGAAAACGGAGACTTTGGTTGATCCTTTCTTTACTAATTCCGTTTTTACTGCATGGTACATATGATGTAATTATTTTAACGCAGAAGCATTGGGGTTTTTACATGGTTCCATTTATGATATTCCTTTGGTGGTTGGGTTTACGGAAAGTCAAACAAGCGAATACAGCAGTAATTTAGCTTATAAGGAACTCATTCCTTATAAGCTTTTTTTTTGGCTTTAGCCCTTTAGTAAAAACGTTTTCGCCAAAATGCCCCCCTGTGAACTGAAGTGAAAGGTGTGAGACTCCGGGGGGAGGTAGCGGTAGACGAGAGACCCGACAGACGTAAGCCGAATAGGCTACCGCACCGGCCCGCGGAAAGCGAACACTTGAACCGGAAAGCAACAGGGAAGGACGCTAAACATCACGCACTCTATGCAAAATCATTTCATGGAATAATTATTTTCTTACCAACAAACTGTATAAAATGCCAACATCTACAGAAAATACATGTAACAAAATGTTTAAAGTAGTTAAAGGAGGAAATGTAAGGTGAAAAAGTTCCTTAAAATTTCATGTATGTTTCTTTTCTGCACAAGTATGCTCTTAACGATAAACCACACTAGTGTAAATGCCTTTTCAGAACAAGTTATTCAAAAAGGTGCCACTGGAAATGATGTCGTTGAGCTGCAAGCGCGTCTTCAATACAACGGGTATTATCAATCAAGAATTGATGGTGTGTATGGGTGGACGACTTACTGGGCAGTGAAGAATTTTCAACAGGAATTCGGATTAGACGATGTTGATGGTTTAGTAGGACCAAAAACAAAAGATATGTTGAATAAAAGCACCAAGTTTTATAAAGATTGGGTGCACCAACAAATTAATAGCGGTAAGCGGTTCACTCACTATGGCGGAATGGAATTGAAATACCAAGTGGAGCCTTCTCCCGCAACAGTAGAAAAGGCTAAGCAAAGGGCTGCTTCTCAGTGGGAAAAAGCAAAACCTCAATATCAACAACCGGCACCTCAAAAACAGCCAACGGAGCAAGCGCCGACTCCGCAGGCTCCAGAGCAGCCAGCAGAGCCGGGACCAACACCACAACAAGAGCAACAACCTGCGCCACAAGAACAACCTGCTGATCCTCCAGCACCCCAAGAGGAACCGGCAGAACCGGCACCGGAAGAAGAGTCAGAAGAAGAACAGCAAACATCTACCAATATGCCAGGGGGATTTTCGGATAATGATATTCAATTAATGGCCAATGCGGTATATGGAGAAGCTCGAGGAGAACCTTATGAAGGTCAAATCGCAGTTGCTGCCGTTATCTTGAATCGACTAAACAGTCCCACCTTCCCTAATACGGTTTCTGGCGTGATTTTTGAACCATTGGCTTTTACCGCAGTAGCAGACGGACAAATATGGTTAACGCCAAATGAGACTGCAAAAAGAGCTGTTGTAGATGCAATTAATGGCATGGACCCTTCAGAAGGAGCTACCTATTATTTTAATCCTGATACTGCTACTAGTGGTTGGATATGGGGACGTCCCCAAATAAAAAGGATCGGAAAACACGTTTTCTGTGACTAAAAGAGGTGGAAAATTATGTTGAGAATGATCATTATAGCTGTACTAACGGTTGCTGTAGTTGGAACTGGCTATTGGGGTTACCAAGAGCATCAAGATAAAAATGCCATCCTGATAAATGCGGAAAACAACTATCAGCGTTCCTTTCATGACCTTGTTTATCATGTGGATCTGTTGCATGACAAAATTGGTACCACTTTAGCAATGAGTTCAAAAGAGCAGTTGTCTCCATCTTTTGCAGAGGTTTGGAGAATAACATCTGAAGCGCAAAATGATGTGGGCCAACTACCTTTAACGCTGCTACCTTTTAATAAAACAGAGGAGTTTTTATCTAATATTGGTGACTATACTTATCAGGTTGCCATTCGTGATTTGGATAAAAACCCTTTGTCAACAAAAGAATACGAGACGCTGCAAAATTTATATGCAAAATCTGGTGAAGTTCAAAAAGAGTTGCGGAAGGTTCAGAGTATGGTAATCGCAGAGAATCTTAGATGGATGGATGTAGAGGTTGCTTTATCCGCCAAGGACCAGCCGCAGGATAATACGATAATTAATGGATTCAAAACAGTAGAAAAAGATGTAGAGGGCTATGAGGAAACAGAATTTGGACCAACTTTTATTACTCACAAGGATAAAGATTTCAGTAATCTCTCGGGAAAGAAAATATCTAAAGAAGAAGCAAAGCAAATAGCCGATAGATATCTTGACCTTGAAGGTGATGAAGAAATTACAATTACTGAAAATGGGGAAGGTTCAAGCTATGGCTTCTATAGCTTGAAAATTGTAGATAAAAACCAGGTTGATACGTATATGGATATAACCAAAAAAGGTGGAATTCCAATCTACATTGTGCAAAACAAAGAAGCGAAAGAAAAGAATATCAGCCTAAATGAAGCAACGGAAAAAGCTAGAACGTTTTTAAAGGAGAACAAATATGAGAGCTTAGATCTCTATGAAAGCGTGGAATACAATAAAGTAGGAATTTTCACCTTTGTCTCTGATAAAGACGGCGTGAGAATCTACCCAGACGCTATTAAGATGAAAGTCAGCTTGGATACTGGGGAGATGATAGGGTTTTCTTCTAAAGACTATCTTATGTCCCATAAGTCAAGAGAAATTCCTGAACCGGGTATATCCAAAGAAGAAGCAAAAGAGTCTATCAATGGAAATGTTAAAATCATGGAAGACCGTCTAGCTGTTATTGAAAATGACGTTGGAGAAGAAGTGCTATGTTATGAATTTTTAGGAACAATTAATGAAGACACATATCAAATCTTTATTAATGCAGAAAACGGTCGAGAAGAAAAAGTAGATAAATTAAAAAATCCTGAAGAGCTTTACAATTTTTAAGGCACTTTTCTTAAAGAGTGGTTCTGTAAGCCAGTAAAAAATCGGCATTTGGATTTTTCACTGTCCTGTTCAATCAAGATTAAGAGTGATTTGTAATTTAACAGGAAAGAGCACGACAGCAACGATTGTAAAGCAACAATCAATCAGAAAACAGACATAAATGAAGAAAACTGAGGAAAAGCGAAAATTCAGCTTTTCCTTTTTTTATTTACATGGTTTAATTATAAGGAATGGTAAAAAAAGAGAGAAAGACTCGTGGTTGTAAGGGGGGCGATTATTATGTTGAAAGCAGGAATGACTTTAACCCTTCAGATGCATGAAGGTGAAGATAAATATAGATGCAAAATACAGGAAATAAAAGAAAATGATCTTTACGTTGATTATCCCATCCATATTAAGAATGGCAAGACTACATATATATTAAATGGTACCCAAGTTAAAGTTTCTTTCGTAACAGAGGAAGGAATTGCTTATTGTTTTGATAGTGAAGTACTAGGGAGAGTAATGCAATCCATCCCAATGATCCAATTCTCCTACCCCGGCCATAATAATTTAATAAAAATACAAAGAAGAGAATATGTGAGAGTTGAAAGCAGTGTCGATGTTGCAGTGCATCCTATATCGGTTGATTTTCCTTCCTTTACTACCTTAACACATGATATAAGCGCAGGAGGAAGTTCCATTAATCTCCCACCAAATAGAACTGTCCCGGAAAATGAAACAATCTCAACAAGCTTTGTTATTCATTTAAATAGTGGAGAAATACATTATTTAAAGTTGAAAAGTAAGGTGATCAGAGTGGTAAATGTACAAAATGGTAGAAAACGAGCATCTCTTCAATTTGAACAGATTAAAGAATTTGAAAGACAGGTTATTATCAAATATTGTTTTGAACAACAACTCTTATTAAGAAAAATTCAGTAATGAGAATATTTTCCACATTATTCACTCATAATAAAAGAAAGTGATGAACGTAGTGGAGTGGAAAATATGAAAAGATTTGAAAAAGTCATTATTAAATTGATTATTATTCAATTGTTCTGTCTTGTGGTGGCACAGGCTATGATTCTTTATACAGGAGTAGCCCCTTACCTAACAAAGGTCATTCACTATGAAGGTGTTGACGGCATGGAAATTATGGAGCACATAGAAACATTCGACCAAAACAGATGAATATGATAAAATATTACTGGAAAACCGTTTAAAATCATTGCAGGGAAACCTGCTTTTTTCATTGGTGAAAATAGACTTTTCTAGAAAAATTTCAAGTACAATAATAATGCATTTTTGTCTAATCAGGAGGACTTATGAAAAATCAACAATTATCAGTAGCAATCGATGGACCGGCAGCAGCAGGAAAAAGTACGGTAGCAAAGATTGTAGCAGACAAACTAGGATATATATATATTGATACAGGTGCGATGTACAGAGCTGTTACCTTTGAAGCGATGCGCCATCATGTTCAACTAGAAGACAAGGATGGGTTGAGAAAACTCGTAAGCAGGATGGATATTGATTTACAAACATCAGGGAACCAAGGGCAGCGCGTTTTAGTAAATCAGGAAGATGTAACAGATCAAATAAGAACCAATGAAGTAACAAATTCAGTATCTATAGTGGCAAAGCATCAAGTAGTAAGGAAGGAAATGGTAGAACGCCAACAAGTTCTTGCCAAAAGAGGCGGAGTGGTGATGGATGGACGTGATATTGGTACACATGTGTTGCCGGATGCAGAAGTTAAAGTGTTCTTATTAGCTTCTGTAGAAGAGCGTGCGAAAAGACGCCATGAAGAAAATCTGTCCAAGGGATTCGAATCAGATCTAGAAAGACTAAAAGAAGAAATTGCCCGTAGAGACAAATTGGATTCTGAAAGAGAGATAGCACCTTTGATAAAAGCAAAAGACGCAACAGAGATAGATACAACTTCCCTTTCGATTAATGAAGTTGTGGATAGAATAATGGTCTTGGTAGAAGATATAGGAAGGACTAATCACTCATGACTTTATACTCATTCGCTAAATTCATTGTGAGTATTATCTTAAAGCCTATCTTTCGGATTAAAGTTATAGGCGCAGAAAACATGCCAAACAATGGGCCTGTCCTGCTTTGTTCCAATCATATCGATAATCTCGATCCTCCTGTAGTAGGTATCACAGCACCTAGAACCGTCCATTTTATGGCAAAAGAAGAGGTCTTTAAGGTACCGATATTAAAGACTATTTTACCAAAGATACATGCATTTCCAGTAAAAAGAGGCATGAGTGACAGAGAAGCATTAAGAAGTGCATTAAAAGTGCTAAAAGAGGGTAATGTATTAGGACTGTTTCCAGAGGGAACAAGAAGTAAATCGGGAGAATTGCAGAAAGGGTTAGCAGGTGCGGGTTTTTTTGCATTAAGATCTGATGCAGTGGTAATTCCCTGTGCAATCATTGGCCCATACAAACCATTTAAATCTTTGAAGGTGGTTTATGGGAAACCCATTAATTTCGAAGAACATCGAAACAATAAAATCTCAGCGGAAGAAGCAACACTAATCATTATGAACTCGATCAAAGAGCTTTTAGAAAAAAATAAATAGTTTAAGAGTTTTGACTTGACAAAATACTCTTTTTATTAGAAGTTTATAAAAGAAACCTATATTTTTCTTGATGAAATATATTAGTTTCTTCTTCGAAAGTTGAACTGTCTGTTAAACTATAAAAGATAGATGGTTTATCTTTTATAAATTATTACACAAGAATATGCTTCTTTGGTTAAGTACTTATGATGAATCTTTGGAGAGTTGTTCCGAATGCTCATCATATTTACGTAACGGCTACCGTTACTTACATAAATAATGGAATAGTGGGTTTGTATAGAGGAGGTAATAATATGGTAGAAGACATGAATCAAGTAGAAGTGAAAAATTTAGAGGTTGGATCTAGAGTGACTGGGATTGTAACCAAAGTGGAAGAAAAGCAAGTTCTTGTATCTATAGACGGTAGTAAGTTAGATGGCATCATTCCAATCAGTGAACTTTCCAGCCTTCATGTGGAAAAAGCTACAGACGTTGTTTCAGACGGTCAAGAACTTGAGCTTAAAGTTACCAAAATAGAAGATGAACTTTTAGTGCTTTCCAAAAAAGCAGTCGATGCAGATCAAGCTTGGGAAGACTTACAAGAAAAATTTGAATCCAAAGAAGTATTCGAAGCCGAAGTGAAGGACGTAGTAAAAGGTGGATTAGTTGTCGACCTTGGTGTACGTGGATTTGTACCTGCATCATTGGTAGAAAATTATTTTGTGGATGATTTCTCAGAATATAAAGGTAAGACTTTAACTTTTAAAGTAGTGGAATTAGAAAAAGAAAAAAATCGTGTAATCCTTTCTCACAGAGCAGTAGTTGAAGAAGAAATGCACAATAAAAAGCACGAACTTCTTGACTCAATTGAAACAGGTCAAGTTTTGAAAGGAACGGTACAACGAATTACTGACTTTGGCGCATTCGTTGATATCGGTGGTGTAGACGGTCTTGTTCACATTTCCCAACTTTCATATGAACATATAGTGAACCCTTCAGAGGTAGTAGAAGAGGGCCAAAAAGTTAATGTTAAGGTGCTTTCCGTCGACAGAGACAATGAAAGAATTTCTTTGTCAATTAAAGAAACTTTACCTGGACCATGGAGCCAAGTAACCGAAAAATTCTCCAATGGAGATGTGACAGAAGGTACAGTGAAACGCCTAGTGTCATTCGGTGCTTTCGTAGAAGTACTGCCTGGAGTTGAAGGACTGGTTCACATTTCTCAAATTTCCAATAGACATATCGGTACTCCACAAGAAGTGTTGTCCGAGGGCGAAAAAGTACAGGTGAAAATTTTGGACATTAACGAATCTGATCAAAGAATCTCGCTAAGTATTCGAGAGCTTGAAGAGCCAGAGCAAGACCAAGACTACAGTCAATACACACAATCTGATGACACCGGCGGTTTTCAGTTAGGTGAGATGATTGGTGATAAGTTAAAAAAGCTTAAAAAATAATTTTCAATAGGTGATATGCTGTGAGTAGAGCAAAAAGGAAAATGGACCATATTAAACATGCTTTATCAACTGGTCAATTAAAACATCATGGATTCGAGGATGTTAAGTTTGTTCATCAAAGTTTGCCTAACTCTAGTGTTTCAGCTATTAAATTGAATACAAAAATAGGCGAACTGGATTTAAGTTCGCCTATTTTTATCAATGCAATGACTGGTGGAGGTGGAGAGCAAACCTTTAATATTAATAAAGGCTTGGCTTCCGTTGCCAGAGAATGTAATATTGCGTTAGCTGTTGGTTCACAAATGTCGGCTATTAAAAACCAAGATGAGCGTTATACATATGAAATAGTGCGTAAAGAAAATCCAGATGGAATAATCTTTGCGAATTTAGGTAGTGAAGCAACAGTGGATGAGGCGAAGCTTGCAGTGGAGATGCTGGAGGCTGATGCTATGCAAATTCACTTGAATGTTATTCAGGAATTAGTCATGCCTGAAGGAGATCGGGATTTTGTTGGAGCACTGCACCGAATAGAACAGATTGCATCCTCCTTATCTGTTCCCATTATTGTCAAAGAAACCGGCTTTGGGTTTAGCAAAGAAGCTGCAAGACAATTGCGAGAAGTAGGGGTTACTACTATTGATGTAGGAGGCTATGGAGGGACTAATTTTTCTAAAATTGAAAACGAGCGTCGCGACCATCGATTAAACTTCTTTGACGATTGGGGTATAACGACAGCATGTTCAATCAGTGAAGTAAAATATTTTGTTCCTGAGGTGTCTGTAATTGGTTCGGGCGGTATACAAAGCGCATTTGATATCGCCAAAGCGATAGCGCTTGGAGCTTCTGGTGTAGGAATAGCTGGTTTTTTCTTGCGTATTTATTTAGATGAGGGTGAGCGAGCGCTTTCTCAATTGATTCTAGACATACATCAAGAACTCAAATGGATTATGACCGCCCTAGGTGCTACTACGGTACAAGATCTACAGAGAGTACCGCTTGTTCTTAGCGGTGATACGTATCACTGGTTAATGCAGCGTGGCGTTGATACTAAAGAGTATAGTAATCGAACAATATAAAAAAGCAGCGGTACATCCTTTTTAGGTGTACCGCTGCTTTTTTTAATGGAGCAAAACGTGCCGCGAGCCGCTTGCGCATTTCGGTTTGTTCAGCTTCAGCGGCTAGCTCCTCGAGTCATAAGTCCTTTCCC
>NZ_JAIQDB010000015.1 GCF_020037475.1 Sutcliffiella deserti | reverse complement strand
ACGTAGACGCTGTTGTTTTGTTTAGTTTTCAAAGATCATTTCAATCAGTCAATCGCTCAGAAGCGACTTTACTAATATAACATGTTTTCTTCTTTTAAGTCAACATGTTTTTTATTTTTTCTTTATTGCTGTCTGTCTAGCAAGGTGTTTTCTCTTGCGGCGACGAATAATAATATACCATGTATTGTTGAGGAACGTCAATAACCTTTTTAAAACTTTTTCAAAATAATTTCTAAGCTATCCGTCTTCTTCTATATAAATGAGAAATAACCTTTTTCGCAACCTTTTTGAAAAAGGTTATTTCCACATTTGCAAAAACTAGATAGAGACATTATCTGTCGGCAACGCTGTATTTTCGATGATATACGCCTTTACCTTTTGTTTCAACTTGCTGAACGTCGATAAAACCTTTTTCTACGAGATATCCAACTAGAACGCCAAGATCGACAGAGTACTTGGTTAGCGTAGGATGATTCACTAATTCATGATATGACCATGGCTCCTCTTTTTCGTCCATTTTTTCAAGGAGATGTTTCGCCCCTGTTTTGGTTCTGGAATAAATTAAGAACTCACTTGCCAGGAAAAGAAGTTCTAATCTCTTATCAATTGATTCTTCTCCTTCTATCAACTCTTGATACAGTTTGTAGATTTCCGGTTCTATTTTTTTCACCTGGTTCCAAACTGTTAGTTCGGGATGGAACCCATGATCAATTACGGCAAGCCGTGCAAGATGATGAAGCGAGTGAACAATGTGATTGTAAGCATCCAAGTAATGCTTGGAATCAAAAAAGTCTTTTCCTTCTAAGTACCTTCTGATTAATTTCGAGAATTCTATACCTATTTTTAGCTTTCTGTCTTCTAGAGGAAAGTCCAATAGTTTACCTTTTAAAAGGTGGACATACTCATTACGATCGAAAAGTATTTTTCCGTTGATTATCCAATCAATGACTCTTCGGTTGGTTCCAACTGTAATCCATTCGTCCAGCTGCTTTTCGCTTGCAATATAGAGGGCAGCCTTTTTCTCTTGCATCATGTAATGCTTAACGTATAATGATTCTTCTTGTTCATCCACAATCATAAAGAGAATAACATCGAACTTATCTGTATTTGGACTGATAGGATTCTTTTTTTCTATCATAAGAATTCCTTTTGTATTCAATTGACTTGCTCTTTCTTGATAGATGGGACGAAGTAGGTCTTCCATTCTAATACCTCCAAATTAAAGAGTTTATATCCCCTATCTATTCGACACTTTTCACAAAACACCTTCTACTCTATTCAATCCAGAAGATTCAGTAAATAATTTGTCGCCAGGGTGGTATTTAAAGAAGGTTTTACTATCTCCTATTTTACGTGTTTTATGATATTATAATGATTTAGGAGGTAGAAAAGATGGCAGCTAAATATTCTAGTAAAATAAATAAAATTAGAACCTTTGCATTAAGCCTAGTTTTTATCGGCTTTTTTGTCATGTATATAGGGATTTTCTTTCAAGGTAATATGATTGTCATGACCTTATTCATGCTCTTGGGTTTATTGTGTATTGTTGGATCCACTGTTGTGTATTTTTGGATTGGGATGCTTTCCACCAAAGCTGTACAAGTAGTTTGCCCTAATTGCGGCAAGGTTACCAAGGTACTAGGGAGAGTGGATATGTGTATGTACTGTAACGAACCGTTAACCATGGACCCTAATTTAGAAGGAAAAGAATTTAACGAAAATTATAATCGCAAAAAAGAAAGCTGATAGGGGTCCCCTACCAGCTTTTTTATATAGGCTGCTTTCGCATATTTTATTTTCCAACGCAAGTTGAAACCAAAAAGTTAATCGTTACTGTTGTTCTCCGAGATTAATGTGCACCTTTGTCACATTCAGGACACACACCATAAATCTCCATACGATGCCTGCTCACTTTGAAGCCGGTTACATGCGCTGCTAGAGCTTCTACTTCATCTAAGCCTGGGTAGTGGAAGTCAACGATCTTTCCACAATCGTCACAGATTAAATGATAATGATCTGTTGTTACATAATCGAAACGACTAGAGTTATCTCCGTAAGTCAGTTCTTTTACTAACCCAACCTCACGAAATACGCGTAAATTATTATAAACAGTGGCAACACTCATGTTAGGGAACTTCCCTTCAAGTGCTTTATATATATCATCAGCTGTTGGGTGAGACATAGATTGAATTAGGTACTCTAAAATCGCATGACGCTGTGGAGTAATACGAACTCCAGTTTGCTTTAAAGTTTCGAGCGCTTCTTTTAATTGTTCGGTTGCCACAGTCATGCACCTCTTTTCTTCATAAAGATTATTACTTTATAATATTTATAATTAGTGTACATTGCCACTTGCCTTTTTGTCAATCTTCATCTAGACTTTTACTATTTTATAGCTCTGGCTTTAAGACAGGCTCTTCTTGGTTAAGTTTCATGTTTACATATCTAGCTACTACAAATAAGTAATCCGATAGACGGTTAAGATAAGCCATGACGTTAGGAGAAAGCTCTGTACTTAAGCTAACTGCTGAACGTTCCGCTCTTCTTACAACGGTTCTTGCACAATGAAGCGCAGCTCCTGCTTTTGTTCCACCTGGTAAAACAAAATTTTTTAAAGCAGGTAGAGCTTCATCAAGAATATCCATTTCCTCTTCAAGGCTCGAGACATGCTGTTCTGTTAATTTCCACCTCACGTCTTTTCCGTGTGGAGTAGCAAGCTCAGCTCCTACATGAAATAGTATGGTCTGTATTTTATGGAAGGATTGGAGAAGCTCCTCTTTTTTATCAAACTCTTCCTCCTTTATATACGTAACGGCTAATCCGATTATTGAATTTGCTTCATCACAAGTCCCATAGGCTTCCACTCGTGCATGATTTTTATCTACGCGTTGACCGTAGACTAATGATGTTTGACCTTTGTCGCCTGTTTTAGTGTAAATCTTCATATTTAGTATCCCCTTTTTGCCTCAATTATGTTTTAGTACGACTCTTTTAAATAGGATTGCTCATTTCCGTTTAAAATTTATCAGTAAATTGCATATCAGACTTTTTATCCGAGAAGTTTTCCTACTCCAATAATGAAGATAAGCAAGATCGATAACCCTGAAGTTAAAACCAAAGTTGTAAAGCTTCTAACACCTGTTTTCGATTCTTTCATACCACTTAATCCAATTACACCTAAGAAGAAAGATATTATGGTAAGAGCTAAAATAATGGATAGCGGATGGACCTTTAAAGAATTTTCAACTGAATTTAGCATCTCTGTGAAACTGAATAAAAAGAACAATCCCAAACAAACAAAGGATGCTATGAAAGAGTAAAGGTTCATTCTCTGTGCCAATCTACTATGCTCCTTTCTGAAACATCATGTCTGTCTACAATGACCCTATGACTCGCTGAGGTGCCCTAGTTTACTTAACCGAGGTATATAAAAGAATTTTACCATAAATATGTACTCTCAAAACAATAAGACGATAACAACATTTTTGACCGTTCTTTCTTTTATCTAAACAAAAAACCGCCTGCTATCTAAAGACAACAGAGGCGGTTTTTGAGTTGTTTTATATTAGCCAATATATTCGATAGGTGCGTTCGGTCCGATAGGCAGACCTGTTAACATCCAGATAACCAACATCACTACCCACACGATAGAAAAGAAGATAGAATATGGGATCATCGTAGAAATTAATGTACCAATACCTACTTTTTTATCGTATTTTTGCGCAAAGGCGATAACGATAGCAAAGTAAGGCATTAGTGGCGAGATGATATTTGTAGTAGAATCTGCTAACCGGTATGCTAGCTGGGTTATTTCAGGCGAATAGCCAAGACCCATCATCATCGGTACAAATACTGGAGCCATAATTGCCCATTTAGCGGATGCACTACCGATGAATAGATTAATGAAGCCAGTCACTACAATAAAGGCAAGAATCAGCAAAATTCCCATCATTCGATTATCGCTATCAAAGCCAAGACTTTGGATCAGTTCCGCTCCATTAACAGCAAGTACGATCCCTAAGTTTGTTTCATTAAAGTAGGCAACAAATTGACCTGCAACAAAAGCTAATACGATGTAAGCTCCCATTGTTGCCATTGTGTCAGACATTTGGTTGGCAACATCTTTATCGTCCTTAATGGTCTTTGTAATCATTCCATATACAAGACCAGGAATGAAGAACATTATCAAGATTACAGGAACGAGTGTGTGGAAGAATGGTGCTTCAAGAATCGAGCCTTCTCCACGTAGTGGTCCCCAAGATGGTACTACAAGTAATGCAAGAACAGCAATGGTTGCGATGAACGAAAATAACGCAGCCCATAAACCTTTTTTCTCTTCCGGCTGAAGATAGTTTACATCACCTTGGTATGCTCCTTTATATTCTCCAAGTCGTGGCTCTACAATCTTATCTGTAACGAAGGTCCCGACTATAGTTAGGACAAAGACTGAAACAATCATGAAATAATAGTTCATCATATAGTTCATGCCTTCTGCATATTCCGGATTGACTGTAGCCGCCGCTTCCTGCGTTAATGAACCTAAGAGCGGATCTAGCGATGTTAATAAAAGATTGGCACTGAATCCTGCAGAAACTCCTGCAAACGCTGCAGCCAAACCAGCTAGAGGATGACGTCCGAGACCTGCGAAAAGCACAGCGCCTAATGGAGTTAATACAACATAACCTGCATCCGCAGCCATAGAAGACATAATTCCACCAAACACAAGAGCCGCTGTCATAAGCTGTTTAGGCACAGAAGTGACAAGGCCACGCAGTCCGGCACTGATTAAACCAGATCGCTCTGCGAGTCCGATACCGATCATTGTAACAAGAACGGTTCCTAGTGGAGCAAATCCTGTAAAGTTGGTAACCGCACTTTCAAAAATATACGCGATTCCCTCGGAACTTAACAAGTTTTTTACCTTGAGAACTTCTCCTTCGTTTATAGGATCATCGACTTGAACACCAAGCCATGAGAAAATACCTGAAAGCACAACGATCATTAACGCAAAAATAGCAAACAATGTTACTGGATGTGGGAGCTTATTACCAGCGCGTTCGATGAAATCTAGCGAACGCATAACAAACCCACTTTTCTTTGTTGTTGACTCCACTGTCCTACCCCTCTCTCAATCTAGCAAATTTTCAAAAAATAATAGTATAAAAACCATGTATCAGTATATTAAATATCTATCAAAGAAGAAAGGGGGTAAAAAAAAGGCGGAATATAAATAAAAATAACAATAGTTCGTCTTTTGGTTATGTAACTTTATACCAAAAGGGGTCTGGCCCCTTTTGGTATAAAACGGAAGTTCAACTCCACTCCCCTCCCCCCTCTCTGGTGCTTTTTAATCTTTCTTCATCAAATAAAAAAGGAGCGCAAGCATGGGATGCTTGCGCTCTCTATACACGTCAACTTTTGAGGAGGTATGCCCTACACTATAAGTTACTCACAGGGAGGCACTTTGGAATTAGACGTTTGCCTCATTTTTTAAAAAATAGGCTGGATTAACCTAAGTTATCCTTAATGTACGTTAATGCCTCTTCAACATGACCTTTTACCTTCACTTTTCTCCACTCTTTTACGATTTGCCCTTCTTTATTAACAATAAAAGTGGAGCGTTCAATGCCCATGTATTCTTTACCAAAGTTCTTTTTGAGCTTCCAGACATCATATTGTTCCGCTACTGTATGATCTTCGTCCACAAGCAAAAGGAAAGGGAGACCATGTTTATCGATGAATTTTTCATGCTTTGCCTGTGGATCTGGACTTACTCCTAGAATAACCGTGTCAAGTTCAGAGAAATCTTCATGGTTATCACGGAAGTCACATGCCTGAGTTGTGCATCCTGGCGTCATGTCTTTCGGATAAAAGTAGAGCACCACATTCTTGCCTTTATAATTGGATAGCTTCACTGTTTCCCCATTGTTTGCCATAAGGGTGAAATCAGGAGCTTGTTTACCTATCTCAACTGTCATATAAAGTAATCCTCCTTTTTACCATTTGTAATGCTAGCGTATCGAAAAGAGTAAACAATATCAAATTTTCCGCTGAAACACGGCCAGTTATTTATTATGCTTCGTGTCTCTCCCGTCCATATGAAGCACCACTCGTACCACAAATGCTGCTGGCATCACATAACCAATGAGAGCTTCAGTCATCGCTATCACGCGTCCAATCCCTATGGGCGTTATATCACCGTATCCGACCGTCAGGATAGTGATTGCACTGAAATAAACGGAATGAGTGAATATTGTAAAATAATTACCCGTAATTTCTACCCCATTTTCCACTAGGACAGGAAATCCTTCTAAATGTAACACTGTATATAAAAGACCAAACGAAACTAACAGCGTAAAATAAATCATTAACAATAGAAGCAACGTTTCTTTCGAGACATAAGGCATGCTTCGATTATCAGAAGTAAACACCTTTATAAAACTAAAATATATCGTCACAATAATAAACAAGATTATTATAAAATAAAGCATCCTACTCCCCCATTATGCGGACATGCTATTTATACAATATACGCGCTTGGTGTGTAGGTATGCTTTTATTTTAGATCAGTTTCCTGCCCCGCGGTATTTGGTCACGCCAAGATTCCATAACACTACGGATACTACAAAGAACGTAAGCCCAACGACTGGCGTTAAAAATGCATAGTTGTACCATTCTTCTCTTCCAAGAAAATAGGCGGAAGGATATACCCCAACAAAGGCGAACGGCAGTATCCAGGTAAGCGTAAAGCGAATCACATTATTATAGATGTCTACTGGATACCTACCATAATTACCGATGTTATACATCATGGGCATGATAGAAGTTCGTGCATCAGACCAAAACCCAATGCTTGCAAGCATAACGAAAATCCCCGCATAGACGAGTGCACCACCCAAGACAAAGACAATCAGCAAAATATAATCGTACCACGCAAAGGAAAGACCTAAGGAACTTCCAGCATAGTACATGATGGCCACTCCCGTTATCACTCCAAACAGCGATTCCAATTCCATACGCTCTAATATTACCTGAAACAGACTATGAATTGGCCTTGTTAGGATCCGGTCCATTTCCCCTTTTACTATATATCTTTCATTAAAATCCCAAATATTAAAGAAAGAGGAAAACAGAGCATATGGCACAAGGAAAAAGCCATAAATAAAGATGATTTCTTCCCTACTCCAACCGCTTAAAGCCTGTGTATGACCGAAAACAACAAGAATGAAGATAAGGTTAACCGCTTGAAATAACAAATCAGAAAAAATCTCCACAATTAAATCTGCCCGGTATTGGAACCTTGTTTTCATGTATTGGCCAATATATTGGAAAAACATCGATACATAAAACATGATTACCCTCCCTGCACAATGAGTTGCTTTTTGGCCAATTTCCATAAAAGATGAATTGGAATAACTAAAAGGAGCACCCATACTAATTGTAATAATAATGCTTCATAAATTTCATTGCCTGCAAATCCTTCTGTAAAGATCATGCTTGGTATATAACTAATTGCTTGAAAAGGCAAGAACCCCATTACCTCCTGCGCCCATAAAGGGTAAAAGCTTATAGGAAGCAGCAATCCGGAAAACAGATCAATAACTACACGCTTCGCTCGAATTAAGCCATCATTATTGAATAAGAAAAATGTCATAATACCTGTTAAAAGATTAATTTGCGTGTTCACAATAAAACTAAAAATAATAGAGAGACCGAAAAATGCCCATGTCCCCACGTTTGCAGAAAAATCCAACGGAAAAACGAGCGCTACAATGACCATTCCTGGAAGGGAGAAGAAAGCTAATCGGAAAATACCTTCACCTAGACCTTGCATCGTCTTCATTCCGAGGTAATGGTAAGGTCGAATGAACTCTATCGCTACCTTTCCATCTTTTATCTCTTGCGCAATTTCACGATCAATATTATTAAAATAAAAAGCACGAGCCATCCAAGCCACCGCTACATAGGTTGTCATCTGGATGGTAGATAAACCTTGAATATCCTCTTTCCCACTGTAAATTGCCTGCCATAAAAAATAGTAGGCTCCAATATTAATACTATAAATCAAGATACCACTGTAATAATTCGTTCGGTACGCTAGCATCATTAAAAAGCGCATCCGAATCATTTCAAAATACTTATCCATGAGTTAACACCGGCTCAGGCTGAGGTGCCATGCCCTTATCATAGATATTTCGGATAATTTCCTCTGTAGAAATCTCCTGAATACTCACATCAGTAATCGCAAACTGCCCTACCACTCTTCCAATCAGCTCAGATATTTCCTCTTCCTCTTTTGCAACAACAGCACTCCATACCGTCTGTTTGCCCTCATTTTTCCAAAAAACCTCTAGGTCAGTAGTTAATCTGTTTAATTGCTGCTCAGCCACTTCCTCGCTGAATTGAAATCTAATCTGCTTCCCTTCTCCCCAGTTGTTACGCAATTTCTGCAGGGAACCGTCATAAATGATGTTTCCTTCGTCCAACATGATGACACGTTCACATAAAGCTTCAATGTCTGTCATATCATGAGTGGTTAAGAGAATGGTAGTTTTATATTTTTCATTTATCTCTTTTAAAAATTGCCTGATTTTCAATTTAACTAGAACATCCAATCCTATTGTCGGTTCATCCAAAAATAAAAGTGGTGGATTATGAATCAGTGCTGCTGCTAATTCACACCTCATCCGTTGACCAAGGGAGAGCTTCCGAACCGGTTTATCAAGCAATGGACCGATATCCAACGTTCGAATAACATGTTCCATATGATCGTTATAATCTTCGTCCGAAACCTTGTACACCTTTTTCAATAATCGAAACGACTCCTGTACAGCAATATCCCACCAAAGCTGGGACCGCTGGCCAAACACGACTCCGATGGTTTGAACAAATTTTTCGCGTTCTTTATGAGGATTCATCCCATTCACACGAACAGTACCTGATGTGGGATTAAGGATTCCTGTCAGCATTTTAATGGTGGTCGATTTTCCTGCCCCATTTTCCCCGATATAACCGACCATCTCCCCTTGCTTTATATGAAAAGATACATCGTGTACGGCAGGTACGATTTTATAATTTCTTGTAAATAGATCCCGAAAAGCCCCTTTTAAACCAGAACGGCTAGAGTAAGCTTTGAATTCCTTTCGCAAGGAATCCACTTCTATAATATTCTTCATTATTTTCCTCCTTTAATTACCACTCAAAAATAAACCATAAAGAATAGTCTATACAAAAGCACAGAATCTCTCAATCATGAAACATTACCATTTGAAACTTTTTCTATTAAAAATATGAACTAAAGGTTCCTCTTAAGATTGTTGTAATATTTTAGGGTTCAGCTATAGAAANTCAAAAATAAACCATAAAGAATAGTCTATACAAAAGCACAGAATCTCTCAATCATGAAACATTACCATTTGAAACTTTTTCTATTAAAAATATGAACTAAAGGTTCCTCTTAAGATTGTTGTAATATTTTAGGGTTCAGCTATAGAAAGCTGTTACTCTCCACGAAAGGCTTCGCGTCCGCGGGGTGCTTGGGAAGCCTCCTCGGCTGCAGTGCAGCCTGTGGGGTCTTCCCAAAGCACTATCTCCCGCAGGAGTCTCCGCCTTTCGTTCCGATCCACAGCTGGGAACTTTAATAATAAATGTGCGCTCTTTAATGATTTTTGAGAATTAGGAACGTCTCTATTTTTTTTAAGTGGAATACTCTACCTAGGATAGAGGTTTGTGCTTTAGACCGCTGTTTCTCTCCACGAAAGGCTTCGCGTCCGCGGGGTGCTTGGGAAGCCTCCTCGGCTAACGCCTGCGGGGTCTTCCCTAAGCACTACCTCCCGCTGGAGTCTCCGCCTTTCGTTCCGATCCACAGCTGGGTAGGCCTAGGATTAAGTGGGGTTCTTTATATTTTTTATATTAATGATACCTATACTCAGGTTAGCTCTTAATGTAAAGCCTGCACTCTATGAAGAATGGAGATGCCTACACCCAAATTTAAAGTGATCCCCCTGTGTATTGAAGTGGCAGGTGATCGACTCCTGCGGGCGATAGCGGTAGACAGGAGACCCCACAGGCGCAGCCGAGGAGGCTCCTGCACCGCCCCGCGGAAAGCGAGCACCTAGAACGGAAAGGAACAGGGAGTTTCAAAACTAACCTACCATTCTCAGCGTAGTTTATCTTCTCAATGTAATTAAGGTAGATGAATTCATCACATCTAAAGTGCTCCCCCCCTGTGGATTGAACTTCAACGTCCGGCCGATGTAGACAGGAGACCCCACAGGCAAAGGCGAGGAGGCTCCCGCACCGCCCCGCCCCGCGGAAAGCGATCACCTGGAACGAAAAGGAACAGGGAGTTTCAAGACTAACCTGCCTATTCTCAGAATTAGTAAACGTCCATCATTTTCTCGCCTTCACATTTCGTGATAAACTATACCCTGAAGAGTAATAACCTAGGAGGAAACATACATATGAATTTTACAAAATCAGAACAAATACATGAAGAAGCACAAAAACATATAGTCGGGGGAGTAAACAGCCCGTCCCGTTCTTATAAAGCAGTAGGCGGAGGCTCGCCTGTAGTAATGGAACGGGGAGAAGGTGCTTACTTCTGGGATGTGGACGGCAACAAGTATATTGATTATTTAGCAGCCTATGGACCTATTATTACTGGCCATGCTCACCCCCATATTACCGAAGCAATTGAACGGGCAGCAAGAACCGGGGTCCTCTATGGGACACCAACTCCACATGAAGTGAAATTTGCCAAAATGTTAAAAGAAGCAATGCCTGCAATGGAGAAGGTACGTTTTGTAAACTCTGGAACAGAAGCTGTGATGACCACGATCCGTGTTGCTCGCGCTTACACTGGAAGAGATAAAATCATTAAATTTGCCGGCTGTTATCATGGTCATTCTGATCTTGTGTTAGTAGCTGCGGGCTCGGGCCCTGCAACACTTGGTACACCGGATTCCGCTGGGGTCCCAAAAAATATAGCAAAAGATGTTATTACCGTTCCATTTAATGATATCGAGCCATTTAAAGAAGCGCTTAACAAATGGGGCGACCAAATTGCTGCAGTTTTGGTTGAGCCAATTGTAGGGAACTTCGGAATCGTGGAGCCTAAGCCAGGTTTTCTTCAGCAAATCAACGACTTAACACATGAAGCTGGTGCCCTTGTCATTTATGATGAAGTGATTACTGCATTTCGGTTCATGTACGGTGGAGCACAGGATATGTTAGGAGTGACACCCGACCTAACTGCTCTAGGGAAAATTATTGGTGGCGGTTTACCGATTGGAGCCTATGGTGGTCGCAAAGATATTATGGAAGAAGTTGCACCTCTTGGACCTGCCTATCAAGCAGGAACAATGGCCGGTAACCCAGCTTCCATCCTTTCCGGTATTGCCTGCTTGGAGATCTTAAAAGAAAAGGGTGTCTATGAACACCTGGATTATATAGGTAGCCTGCTTGAAGAAGGAATTTTGGCCCGTGCCGAAAAACATGGTATCACTATTACCATTAACCGTTTAAAAGGAGCACTAACGATTTATTTTACAGATGAAAGAGTCTTCAATTATGAACAAGCGGAAAATACGGATGGAGAAACGTTTGCAAAGTTCTTTAAACTTATGCTTCATCAAGGAATCAATCTCGCGCCTTCAAAATATGAGGCATGGTTCGTGACCATCTCTCATACAGAAGAGGACGTCGCTGTGACGTTAGACGCTGTCGAGCATGCATTTAGCGAAATAAGCAAAAGTAATGCATAAATATACAAAACGAAGTGTATCTGATCACTTCGTTTTTTTATCTTATTTATTGCAAACGCTTACAAACCAACACTTTTATATTTCGACATCCCCTCTGACCCTCCCTTACTCTGCATAAAAAATTGATTTTATCTTTTTAAAGTGTTAGTATATAGATTAAAGTCTGAAAATTCTCTTTTATTTTTTTCCTTTAGAAAACCTTTCAGCACATTTAACAACCACATAAAAAGGCGCTACCAAAGCGCTCCCGCATTTTATTATAACTATAGGAGGTGAATGGCTAGTTAGGGTCCCCTCTTATCCCTAGTTTAAAGCCAATTCTTATGACCAATTGGAGTCCAAGTACATTCAAAGATTTTCACAATGCCGAGCATGATGCATGTGGAATCGTATCCGCCATCGAAAAGAAAAAAATCCCTACGAAAAAAAATATCGACGATTGCATAGACGCACTTGTTAAAATGAATCACCGTGCAGGTTTCATTAACGGTGAAGGTGATGGTGTAGGTATTCATATTGATATTCCACGTGACTTGTGGAAACAAAAGTTACAAGCAACAGACCAGGATCCGGCACTTGCTGATAGAGATGACTTCATTGTCGGTCATTTCTTCATTAATAATAATGTAGATGTGTCAGCTATAAAAAAAGAGATTACAGATCTATTGAAAAATGAATCTTTAAAACTAGTCTTTTCTTCCGACACAGTTACTTCATCTGAAGCGTTAGGCCCGATTGCTGTTATTCAGGATCCGGTTTTTTGGCAAATTGCTGCAGTTTCAGAAAAAAAGGCTTGCACACAAGAACAGCTTTTTCATTGTTCTATTGAGATTGAGAAAAATGACGACGTTCATGTTGCTTCCCTATCAAACTATCATGCTGTCTATAAAGTAATGGGTGCCGGGGATATTCTACCAAAGTACTTTCATGATTTGGCAAACCCACTCGTTGCATCCACAATGACTTTAGGACACAACCGTTACTCTACCAATACACTGTCTAACTTTTTTCGTGTGCAGCCATTTAGCGTGCTTGGTCATAACGGAGAGATTAATACGATTGCAAAGCTTCGTGATGAAGCAGCAATGCTGGACGTCCCGCTCACAAAGGGCGGAAGTGATTCACAGGATTTAAATAGAACAATTGAAACACTCATAGCGCGTGAAGGGTTTTCTCTATTTGAAGCGTTAGATATTGTTTTCCCTCCAATTGTGAACGAGATTAAAAGCTACCCATCCCATTTGCAAGATTTGTATGCGTATATCCGTGAGACATGGGGACATTTTGCCCAAGGTCCAGCAGGGATTATCTCTCGTTTTAAAGATGAAGCAGTATTTAGCTTAGATGCACTTGGTTTACGACCACTTTGGATGTTGGAAACTGAATCCTCGTATTATTTTTCATCTGAACCTGGAATAATTCCAACAAGTGAGTATATTGCAGAACCGAAACCATTTTCGCCTGGAGAAAAAGTAGGAATGAAGTGGAACGGAGAAGACATCCAGGTGTTTGATTATCATGCATACCAAGAGGAAGTTTACACTCGATTCAGCCAAAAATTTGCTACAGATTCTTTTGCTGAAAGATTAAACATCCCTAAGCTTGAATCATGCGTATCTGTTTCTCCACTCCCGGGAGTGCACAACGGACAATATGCTGCATTTGGCTGGGACCGTGAACATATCCAACTTGTCGAGCAAATGGCTGAAAAAGGTGCGGAGCCGATACGTTCTCTTGGTCACGACGTACCACTTGCTGCAATGAAGCCTGGTAGAAATAATATAGCAGACTTTATTAAAGAAAGTGTCGCTGTTGTCACGAATCCTGCCATCGATCGTGATCGTGAAACAGAGCATTTTTCTACTAGAACGGTATTAGGATCAAGGCCAGCTTTACGCAGTGTGGAAAAAGAATTAAATAATTACACATTAGAATTACTTTCTCCACTATTAATTGAAGGTCAGATTGGGGCAGACAGTGCAGAAGCATTAGTACAGCCTTCCTATGATCAAGTGGTAAATCAATTCCAAGAGAGAAATTTAACGTACTATATTAATGCCACGTGTTTAGAAGACGAAGATATTGCAGCAGCATTAGTAAGACTAAAGAATGAGGCAGTGGATGCGGTTAGGGATGGAAAATCTCTTCTAATCATTGATGATGCACAAGCACATAAAAATGGTAGGCTTTGGTTAGATCCACACCTTGTTACAGCAGTGATCAACGATGCCCTAGTCTCACAACAATATCGCCGTCAATGCGCCCTGTTGCTTCGCTCCGGAGCAATTCGTTCTTTGCATGACGTAATGTTAGCACTTGGGTTTGGAGCAAATGCGATCAGTCCTTATCTGTTGTTCGGTACGGTAAGTGACGAGACCACAAAGCCTGTCGAGAATCTGTTCCAAGCATTAACTAAAGGAATGGAAAAGGTCATTTCTACAATTGGAATACACGAACTTCGTGGTTATGGACGGTTATTTTCCGCAATCGGGTTGCATGTAGAAATCGAAAAATCATTGGGAATCGTCAACTTCTTAGGATCTGATCAATTAGGTTATAATTTTTCTACCCTAAAAACAGACGCCTTAGAACGCTCCAAAGATTACGAAGACGAAAAGGCTCGACCTGGAAAGTCGTTCCACCTCTTCCCTCGTATCTGGAAAGCGATCGGGGACGTGGCGAAGAACGGAACGTATGATGATTATCGCGCCAAACTGAATGAACAAGAAACAACGAACCCTATTACAATCAGGCACTTAACAGATTTAAAAACTTCCGATAAAAAAGTGCCGAAAGAAAAGGTCAATATTGGTGTAGGTGCACATAGCCTTCCATTTGTTATTGCTTCCATGTCCTTCGGTTCGCAAAATGAGACTGCATTTAGAGCGTACGCCGAGGCAGCAGATAAATTAAACATGATCAGTTTAAATGGTGAGGGCGGCGAAATTAAGGATATGCTAGGAAAGTATCCGAAAACACGTGGTCAGCAAGTGGCTTCAGGTCGCTTTGGTGTCAATGCGGAGTTGTTGAACTCTTCTAATCTATTGGAAATTAAAATTGGGCAAGGAGCTAAGCCTGGGGAAGGTGGGCACTTACCTGGTTCCAAGGTTACAGCAAAAATTGCCGAAGCAAGAAATGCAACAATTGGTTCTGACCTGATCTCTCCTTCTAACAATCATGATATCTACTCTATTGAAGATTTGGCACAAATGATTGCGGAATTGAAAACAGCAAATGACCAAGCAAAAGTAGCGGTCAAGGTCCCAGTTGTACCAAACATCGGAACCATTGCTGTTGGGATAGCCAAAGCAGGTGCTGACATCATTACCATTAGTGGATTTGACGGTGGCACTGGGGCAGCACGAATTCATGCCCTTCAATACGTAGGACTTCCTGTTGAAATAGGAGTAAAAGCTGCACATAATGCATTAATTGAGTCAGGCCTTAGAAACAAAGTGGAGATCTGGGCAGACGGAGGAATTAAGAGCGCTCTTGATGTAATGAAAGTGATGCTGCTTGGTGCAAACCGGATCGGCTTTGGTACACTATCCATGATTGCAATCGGCTGTACCACATGTCGCGGCTGTCATTTAGATACATGTCATGTTGGAATTGCCACGCAAATCGAATCAGAAGCACAAGCAAAGGATCATGGCTTACGTCGCTTTGTTCCTCGTCAATCAGACCTTGCTGTTCAAGGACTGGTTAATCTTTTTTCTGCCTTTGGGGAAGAGTTGAAGGAACTAACAGCTTCACTTGGATTTGATAATTTGCAGGATATCATCGGACGTTCTGATTTATTAGAACAAGTTCGCGGGAAAGAGTCCCTAGATTTATCCAACCTTCTGCATACCCTTGATGTGCCGCAAATGGCGCAAAAAGAAGTTGCAGCAAGCATGGAAAAAGAAAAGCTTTTAGTGGCAGCAGGAGCAGAATACCTTGACTACCAAGATGATCAGCTACATCAGTCTCGAAGCTTCGATGCCGTCACTGCTGAACAACGAGTTTTAGGAAGCCGTGTCTCCGGACATCGTGTTCGAGGAAGATTAGATGGCTCCTATCTACAACTACCAGATATTAATCTTAGCTATGGCAAAGGCTCAATCCCAGGTAACGGACTTGGGGCTTATAATACAAGCGGTATAAATATCACAGTTGAGGGTGGAGTACAGGACGGAATTGGGAAAACAGCGTTTGGCGGTAATATTTTTGTTTTTAAATATAAAGGCAAGAACGGCACACTGTACAACGGTTCAGTTGGAAAAGGATTCGGCTATGGTGCTCAAAAAGGTGCACTCGTAGTTCAAGGAAATGCCGATGCCCGTGCCGGAATACGTCTTTCCGGTGCTGATATGATTATCGGTGGGAAAGTTACCTCTCCTATTCCCGAAAAGGAACACGGGAACCTTGGGGTGAATGCCAATATTAAAGGCTTTGCTTTTGAATATATGACAAATGGACGCGGACTCGTTTTAGGTGATCCTGGGCCATGGATTTGTGCAGGAATGACGGGTGGTGCAGTTTACCTACGCCATCAACCTGAAATGGGGTTAACAAAAGATGCAATTCAACGTAGAATTGCAAAGGGTGCAAAAGTGACGATCGAAACATTGAATAAAGTAGGCCACAAAGATGTGGTCGAACTACTTTCAATTTATCACGAATCACTAATCAAACAAAAACAGTTTGAAGAAGCAAAAGAAATCAAGAAAATGCTAGAAAACCCTAGCAACTACTTTTTACAAGTTAATCCTGTTAAAGAACAGGCAGATCCAGCTGTTTCGACCGAATAATTTTTTGGATAACAAAGCCCGCATTATATAGGATGCGGGCTTTTTACATATTGCAGGAAGATTTTAAAGGGTGTATAGTACATGGGTGTTAAAAATCGCAATAAACTTCTGAGTAGGTAAAGTTTGAAAATACCATCAACAGGATATATTATTCAGAAGAAAAAGAAAGGAATTACTACCACATGAAACTTGGTGCCAGAATAGTCAAGACTGGAATAGCTATTACGCTAGCATTATTTGTAGCACAATGGCTCGATCTACCCAGCCCTATTTTTGCAGCGATTGCAGCAATCTTTGCTATCCAGCCATCTATCTATAAATCATATCAATCCATTATTGAACATGTTCAAGCAAACTTAATAGGTGCCTTTCTAGCCATCTTATTTTCATTAATTTTCGGAAATGATCCATTTATAATCGGGCTTACTGCTATCGTTGTTATTATGATTAATTTAAAGTTGAAAATTGAAAATACGATTCCTTTAGCACTCGTAACGGTTATCGCCATTATGGAGAGTCCAGGAGAAAACTTTCTCGAATTTTCTTTAATCCGTTTCTCCACCGTAATGCTTGGAATTCTTTGTTCCTTTCTCGTGAATCTTGTCTTTTTACCGCCGAAATATGAAACAAGACTTTACTATAAGGTGAAGGTGACGACAGAAGACATCCTTAAGTGGATACGCATAAATATGCGGCATGCCTCTGAACATCATTTGCTGAAAACAGACATTGAAACCTTGCAGCAACGACTACAAAAACAAGAACAGTTATTTGGTTTCTATAAGGAAGAAAGAACCTATTTTCCTACAAGGAAAAGTGCAAGCTCCAAGGCTCGGAAGCTTGTTATATTCCGTCAGTTAATCTTAACGAGCAACCGTGCCTTTCAAACCCTGAAGGCGCTACACCGATTGGAAAATGAACTTCATCATATGCCAAGCGAATATCAACACTATGTAAAAGCAGAGCTGGACCATTTAGTTAACTTACATGAAGAGATTCTACTAAAGTTCGTTGGTAAAATAAAGCAGAACAACCATTCCGAACTGTATAGTGAAGACCAGTTTAACAAGCAGCATTTTATCGATGAATTTATGATCCAAAAAGACGGTATGCAGGAAACAGAGGCCACTGCCGACTTCTGGTATCACCTCTTCCCACTCGTATCCCGGATAATTGATTATAATGACCATCTTCTTCACTTAAATAAACTGATTGATAGCTTTCAAAATTACCATAAGGTTGACAATGAATTTGAAATAAATCAGCGTGAAGAAGAATAATTATTGATTGCACTCCCTAGGAAGATTGGGGAGTGTTTTTTTCTCCCTATAATTAAAAATGGTCTATAGCATCAAAGCTATAGACCGAAAACTTATACAATCTCTTGTATTGTAAACAAATTATAATAGTTGCCTTTCTTTTTCATCAGCTCTTCGTGGCTTCCCAATTCGACAATTTCTCCATGCTCAATTAGGACAATTCTGCTGGCATGGGTAATCGTTGATAAACGGTGTGCCACAACAAACGTAGTTCGATTGGCTGCTAGGCGTTCTAGAGATTCTTGGATTAGATGCTCACTTTCTAAATCCAATGCTGAGGTGGCTTCATCCATCACTAAAATCGGTGGGTTTTTCAGGAATACCCGCGCGATGGCGACACGTTGCTTTTGACCTCCTGAAAGCTTCACTCCACGCTCGCCTACCTTCGTATCATAGCCTTCTGGAAGATTAGAAATAAATTCATGTGCATTGGCTGCTTTTGCCGCTTCCATAACCTCTTCCAAAGTGGCATCAGGCTTACCAAGTGCAATGTTTTCGCGTACAGAGTCACTAAATAGTATATTATCCTGAAGGACAATTCCTATTTGTTTACGAAGAGACTGGACCGTGACATCACGTATGTCAATTCCATCTAGCTTAATGCTCCCACTTGTCACATCAAAGAACCTTGGAAGCAAGCTGACTAAGGTAGATTTTCCTCCCCCACTCATTCCTACGAGGGCTATGGTTTCTCCTTGTTCTACCTGAAGCGATATATTTTTCAACACATATGGTTCTTTTTCTTCATATTTAAATGAGACATTCTCAAAATGAACATCTCCTTTTGCCGTCTTGCTTTCTTTCGCATCAGGCTTATCCATGATATCGTATTTTTCATCTGCAAATTCAAAAACACGGTCCATGGATGCGAGCGACTGCGTCAAGGTTGTGGAGGAATTAATCAAACGTCGTAATGGATTATACAGTCTGTCAATGTAGGCGATAAACATTACCATTTCCCCAACTGTTAGATCCTGATTAATTACTTGATAGCCCGCATAACCGATAACAAGAAGCGGTGCGATATCTGTTATGGTATTTACTACTGCAAAGGTCTTTGCATTCCAGCTTGTATGTACCAAAGCTTTTGTTAAGAAGTTCTTATTTTGCTTCTGAAACTGCTCTTGCTCATAATCCTCTATCGCCATACTTTGAATAACAGGCATACCCTGCACCCGTTCATGCAAATGTCCTTGAACCTCAGCTAAAGCTTGGGATCGAACGCGTGTTAAATGGCGCAGACGACTATAAAAATATTTAATAGAAAACCCATATAGCGGGAAAAGCATAATTGAAACCAGCGTTAGCGTAAAATCCACCTGGAACATAATGATGATAACAACCAAGATAGTGGCTAAGTCTAACCAAAAGTTCATCAGTCCAGTAATTACAAAGTTTTTTGTCTGCTCCACATCGTGAATCACTCTTGATATTATTTCACCAGCACGATTATTGGAATAATAGCGCAAGCTTAATCGCTGAATATGATCAAAAAGATTGTCACGTAGATCATACAAAATCTTACTCCCTGTCCACTGCGCAAAATATTGCCGATAATACTCAATAGGCGGTCGAAACACCAAAAACACAGCAAAAATTGCTCCCATAATCATCAGCAACTCATTAGTCTTATCTTCTGTTGACCTGCCGTCCACTAATAAAATATCATCCACAATATACTTCAACAATAAAGGTATCAATAATGGCAATCCGAACTTTAACATCCCAATTAATATGGTACCTACAATCTGCCACCGATAAGGTTTAACAAACTTCATATACCGTTTAACACTACTCAAAAATATCCCCCCTTTCAAGAAATGCGCAAGCGGCTCGTTCAGCTCCGACAAGCATAAGGCAGTTCCCATAAGAGTTCGCTCTTTGACCTCTGGAGGGAAATGACTTATGACTCGAGGAGCTAGCCGCTGAAAGTCGAACCTTTTATATAATACCTCTAGTTTTTTCTTTTTTAACGGAAACATGTAAATTACCTTCAAAACAGAAAAAAGGCCTGGTATGTTTTGTACCAGTCGCCTTTTTTATACGCCTTGTTTATTATCCACGGTACGTTAAATAACGCTCGTACCATAAATCGATAAAGTCTGGTGCAAAAGGACCTTTTCTTTGTCGTATCCACGAAATTAATGTGTCCACATTGCTGTGAAGTATTTTATCAATTACATCAGGGTAATTCATTTCATTTCGGTGCTTCTCGTATTCATCTTCATCTAATAAAATAAAAGTCATGTCCGGAAACACTTTTATGTCTAAATCATAGTCAATATATTTAACCGCCTCATCATCCGCAATAAACGGGGAGCTAATATTGCAATAATAATAAACTCCATCTTCCCTGATCATGCCAATGATGTTAAACCAATGTCTGGAATGGAAATAACAAATTGCAGGCTCCCTTGTAACCCAAGTTCTACCGTCCGATTCGGTTACAATTGTTTTATCGTTTCCACCGATCACAAGGTTTTGCGTCCCTTTTAACACAGTAGTTTCATCCCAAACTCTATGGATTAGACCATTGTGCTTATAACTATGTATTTGTATTGATTCTCCTTCTCTGGGACAACCCATCCTTCTCCCCTTCTTTCATTTTTGCCGCCTTCTCTTCTTTTAAAGCAACCTTTTCTATTATTATAACGGTAACTGATGGATTTTAAAACAAAAGAGCCATCATTCCTTTTAAGAAATAGGCTCTTTTTGAATCGTATAGGTAGTTTTAGTCCTTTTTTCCTCATTTAGCAATTATTTAAAGGTCGGTTGAGAATTCCAATAACGCCTTTAATGAAGGCCTGAATTATAAAGATTCTTCGAGATGATAAGACCTTATGGCTTCCTCTGTTTGAGTTTCAAATATCCTTTGAACCTCTTTTAGATCTTTTTTCATTTGCACAATATCCCGCTTAAGCTTATGAATTTTATCTGCCTCAATTTGTAACTGAAATAGCTGTTGCTCTACCTGTTGACACCGTTCTATCTCAGACTGCAAAAATAAAAGCTTATCCATCGTCTTAAGCTGCTCCGCCACCGCAAAATCAAACTTATCCATTTATCTGCCTCCCGTGCAAATTCTTCTCTTCTCTAAGTTCTCCCCCCTCGCTTCAAAACCTTTGACAACATCTGTAGACACATTAGAAGTTTTGTCGAGGAAAAAAATTTGATTTTGGGGTCTGGCCCCGGCAGGAATTTCCCACTTTTCGGAGAAGGGGGTCAAATTGTAGGTTTGTCGAAAAATATTGGGGAAATAGGGGCCAGACCCCAGCAGGAGTTCGAGGACAAGCAACGAACAAAGGCACTCCGTATCGATAGGATAAGGAGTGCCTCGCTTTAGTGCTTATTAAGAGTTTTGTTGACCTTTTTTAGCTTGAGATTGTGCATTTTGTTGTCTTACTTGTTGAGCGTTAGTTTCGCTAGCGAACTCAGTACCATATTGTTGACCTTGGCCTTGTTGGCTTTGAGCGTTTTGTTGTTTAACGTGTTGAACGCTTGTACCTGATGCAGTTTTACCTGCTTGGTTTTGTTGGTTGTTTGCCATTGTTTATCACCTCCACGAAATTTAAGATAACCAAGTGGAGAGGAAACTATGACAAAATAAAATAAAATTCTTTTTGTATATTTTCATGAATACCTTAAACACCTAGTGCAATCAGCATATACCATTCTTTTTCATCCGGGTTATTTCTTAAACAAGTAACGACCTTCCACCATCAACAATAATTGTTTGGCCTCTGATCATACTTGCTTCTTCAGACAAGAGGAACATAACCGCATTAACGAGATCTTCTGGCTCAACCATTCTTCCAGCTGGAGTTTTTTGCTTGGCATCTTCCAAAAGCTCCTCCCGATTAGGAAAATGCTTTAATGCGTCTGTATCTACCGCGCCTCCAGAAACAGCATTTACAACAATATTCATTTCTGCAAGCTCAACTGCCAAATAGCGTGTTAATGCTTCAATAGCTGCTTTAGAAACTCCTACCGTAGTATAGTTTTTTAAATAGCGAATGGAACCAAGTGAACTAATGCTGACAATTTTACCGCCGCCTACCGCTTTCATTCGTTTGGCGGCTTCCTGTGCTAAGAACAACAGGGCCTTTGAGTTAATATTCATCGTCCAATCCCAGTGTGATTCTTCTAGCTCCATCACATGACGAAGTACTCCTGAAGCTGCATTGCTGACAAGTAAATCCAAGCGGCCAAATTCTTCATCTATTTTAACAAACATTTCTTTGATTTTCTCAGGTTGACCTACATTAGCTTTTATGGGTAGAGCCCGTACACCTAACTGCTCAATCTCCGCAACGGTTTCAAGAGCCGCGGTTTTACTACGATTATAATTGATTATAATGTCATAGCCCTGCATTGCCAGCTGAATTGCTATTTTCTTCCCAATCCCTCTACTACTTCCGGTTACTAAAGCCACTTTATTGGTTGTCATATAGAGCACTCCTTTATATATGTAAAACTTATTTATTTTCTTTCAGTATAGTCTTATTTGTTTCATCTAACAATATTGAGGTAACTTAATGAGTAATAGACATCTTAGAAAATCGAAAAAGAATTCTCAACCAATAGAACATTGTTTTTAAACTCTTATTAAAAGGCTCTGTTAAAGTTAAGTGTTGATAATAACGCTATTCTAGCGATGATTGGAGTAAAAGGCGGAGACTCCACGTCCGGATAGCGGTAGACTGGAGACCCCGCAGGCTTGCCGAGGAGGCTCCAGCACCGCCCCGTGGACGCGTAGCCTTTTGCGGAAATCAACAGCGGCGTTTAACAGCCTATCAAAAAGGAGGTCCACTAAATGTATGTCGGCAGGGATATGACGGAACTTTCCATGATCTCGAAAAAAGATTGGCAGGACAGTGAGCTTGCCTATTTTCACCATTCGTTACAGCAAATGGTGCCCTATTTAAACGTGGAAGGGCAAAGCATTCATCGAGAAATAGTTGAAGAGATAGAGAATCGCGGCGGATTACATCGTGAGGAAGCAGATTATACTCATGGAACAAGAGTAAGCTACGATTAATACCTATCCACATTAAAAGGATCCACCAGACGGTAGATCCTTTCATTTTTTTTCTAATCAGATAGACGGTGATTATTTAATAAACGCCTTCCAAATATTCTGATGAGAAACTGGAAAAGCATATTCTTTTAAGGATTCTTTTGGAACTAGCATCAAATCTGAACGCTGAAATGATTGTTTCTGGAATCTTCCTACATAAACATTAATATCCCATACAAGGTGAGAAAAAACGTGGCGAATGTCACATAGAAAATCGCCTAGTTCAACTTCAAGCTCATATTCCGTTTTCATGAAAGTTTGTAATTGTTGCTTGGCAGTACCTAACTCGTCTAGTTTAGGAAAGTTGGGGAATTCCCATAAATTCGCTAGTAGTCCTTCTGATGGTCTTCTACGAATAAGAATATTTTCTTCTTCATCCATTAGGATACCTGCCACCAACGCTACTTGTTTGGAGGCTTTCTTTTTTGACTTTATTGGAAGTTCTCTTTGCACTCCTTCATGAAATGCTCGACAATGCTCTTGAACCGGGCATAACATACAGGATGGGGAGGTTGGCGTACAAACAATTGCCCCAAGCTCCATCAAGCCTTGGTTGAAAAAGGAAGGATTATCCTTGGAAATCAAGTCGCGAATAACAGTTTCAAAAATCTTTCTTGTTTTTGCCTTAGCAATATCTTCTCTGATTAGTAATACTCTCGAAAGAACTCGCATAACATTTCCATCGACAGCAGGTTCCGGAACACCATATGCAATACTTAAAATTGCTCCTGTCGTATAGGGGCCAACACCCTTTAAAGTAGAAATTTCTTGGGCATTATTTGGTACAATTCCGCCATACCGCTCATGCACTTCGCGAACGGCACTTTGCAGATTCCTGGCACGAGAATAATACCCCAGCCCTTCCCATGCCTTTAGCACCTTGTCCTCTTTTGCATATGCCAGGCTTTCTATGTTTGGGAATTGCTCAATAAAGGAATTAAAATAAGGAATGACTGTATCAACCTTTGTTTGTTGTAGCATAATTTCAGAAACCCATACTTTATAAGGGTCCTGATCTTGCCTCCAAGGTAAATCTCTTTGCTCTTGGATAAACCAATTAATCAAATCGTCAGAAAAACTATCTATGTGAAAATCCTGAAGCAACTCATGTTGTGAATGATTTTTATTCAAAATAAAATAAACCTCCGAAAACTAGCTTGTGATTTTTAAACCTAGAAATTGGATGGAGCCTGCCTCCATATCAATGAGCTGAGAAAGCTCATGAAATACAATGTTGCGTGGGGTACACCTTAGTTCTTTCATAGCAAAATAATGGGACTCTGTTGGTAAAATAAATGATTCCCTATAAAATGTGATGCCATGTTGATTCGATGATTTCGTCCACTGAATGTTTTCAGCACCCATCCTTTTCATCATATCATGGACACTACTCATCGTATCCTCATATTTTTGAATCACCGCATTTTTTATAGGATACTCAATAAAAATACGCAACTGCACAGATACCATGTTTGAAAACACCCCTTTTGTATAAGAATAATTAGAAAAGCGGAAGGCGCCCGCTTTGCGACGTACAAACTGGACCAAACCGTATGAGATAAAGAAAACACGAAGAGCGCTAGCGATTCGATGTTGCCTTATCGTAAGGAGGTTTGGGAAGTTTGGTAGTCGCAGGCGCATGGAGCTAGACAAAGAAAAGCGCAAGCGGCTCGTTCAGCTCCGACAAGCATAAGGCAGTTCACGCAAGAGGTCGCTCTTTGACCTCTGGTGGAAGCGGACCTTTGATTCGAGGCGTTAGCCTTATTGCTAGAAGCACTCAGTAGAGATTTAAATTGACAAAAAGCAAAAAGGAGGCCGACCATTGGATACTGGAACACATGTGGTAATGGGTCTAGCTATCGGATCCATGGCGACCATTGATCCTTATATTGCTAGCAACCCTCATACTGCTACAGCCATTATGGTTGGAGCATTGATTGGTTCTCAGGCTCCCGACCTTGATACCATTTTAAAATTGAAAAATAATGCGAAATATATTAGAAATCACCGAGGAATTACCCATAGCATTCCTGCAGTTTGTTTATGGCCTCTTGGAATTGTAGCGGCAATTTATGCTTTCATACCTGATGCCAATTTACTCTACCTATGGATTTGGACATTTTTATCCGTAATCCTTCATGTTTTTGTCGACATTTTCAACGCTTATGGGACACAAGCTCTGCGTCCTTTTACAAGAAAATGGGTGGCACTTGGTATTATTAATACGTTTGATCCAATTATTTTCGGATTGCATATTGTCGGATTCATCCTTTGGGGACTTGGACTACACCCTGGATACACCTTTTTAGCGATTTACGGGGTTCTAATCGGATATTATATACTAAGGTACAGAATGCAACAAAAAGTGATACAACAGGTGAGAGAAGTGATTCCAAACGTTACCAATACTATCATTTCGCCAACTATATACTTTAATCAGTGGCATCTGGCTATTACTGCAGAAGAGAGCTTTTATGTTGCCAGGTCCGTTAAAAATCATATTATCATTCATGATACCTTTGAAAAAGTACCTTTACCGGAAACAGCTGTCATTGAAGCAGCCAAATTTGATGAAAATGTCTCTGCATTCTTATCCTTTTCTCCAGTGTACAGATGGGAAATGGAGGAATACAATGACCATTATGAAGTGAGGTTTATTGACCTCCGCTATCGAAGCAAAGATTATTACCCTTTTGTCGCAGTTGTTCAATTGGACTTAAATCTTCATATATTAAGTTCTTACACAGGCTGGATATTCAGTGAGGAAAAACTGCAGCAGAAGTTAGATATTATTCCGAATTAAAGGAAAAACCCGATCTTCCAAATATAAGGAGGTCGGGTTTTAGTTATGGTATTAATTGTTGTGCTCTTATCTTGTGAGATTTTGAAAAAAGACTTTTTAATTTAACAAGGTATCATCGTTTGCTAATAAATGTTTATATTTAGGATTGTTGGCTAGGAACTGGTGAAGCGTTGCACCATGGCGGTCAATAAGGTCTGAGACCATCCGCTCGGTCAATTCTTTCCCTTTATATGAATATCCTGCCTTTGCATAGGTTGCCTCAAAATCTTCCCACAATAGCTCTACCCACGTTCTTGCTTTTTCATAGGATAACGAAGAGTTTTTTTCTAAAAGTTGATCTGTTAAACGCTCAAAATATTCATCCATTTACTTCACCTCATATGGTTTCATTTCACTATTCGTATCATCACATAATCTGCACCAAATAATCCAATATTAATGATAAGTACACGGTTAGGTTCGAACGATCATTAAGTGCTTCCGTTCCGTCCACTAACCTGTACATGCTTAGGAGGCGATATTTTTGAGAAACAAGGCTAAAGGTTTTCCATACCCGAATGACCAGAAGGCAGAAGGGGAAGCGCGAGCAAAGTCCGAATTTGCATCAAAACGTGCAGACGGAACAATCAATACTCACCCCCAAGAACGGATGCGTGCTTCAGGTAAAAGGGAAGACAATACCTTTTAAGTTTGTTCTAATTTAAAATAACTGGTACCACTTGCTGTTCAGTGAGGCGATAGGCGAAGACTCCCGCCGCAAGCGATCACCTAAATTATAAGCAACAAAAAGCAACAACTAACCCTAAAGTAAGCAAAGAGGGGATGTTCCTCTTTGCTATTCTTTTATCATAAGCATCGAGATTGGCAAGGCTTCTTCCTCTTTACCGGAATTCTCCCCGTTCACCCTGTTCCCCCATGCAAAAATTCCGTTCATGTAATCTATTTTAAAATAAACACCAGGATCTCCTTCAATTTCATACGTTTCGCCTGGCTTATATTCAGCAGGATTTAGCATATAGGATTTTGCCATCGTGATCTTTCTCTCGAGAACGGCATATTCGTTTACAATTCCAAGCTGTTCGGCTTTTCTTGCTTTTTCCTTTAATGTAGCTACTTCTTGGTGAAGCTCCTGTGTTGTCATCTGACTGTATCTTTTTTCCACTTGTCTTCCCCCTACTAACTCTTAATAGATAAAGGATAGCACGGTTTTAAAGAAAAACAAATGTTAAAAAAGGCTCTTTGAAAAGATTGATGCTGCAATTGGCAATTGAATTTTTTTCCTTCTATACTCATTTCTAAAATTCACAGAAAAAGAGCACGACAGCAACGATTATATCTGGTTTATCAACTTACTCAATGCGGAAGCACCCTAAAAAAACAACCACAGTACACTCATACCAACAATCCCTGCCATCAATGCGTAAAAGAGCATTGGTATAACGGTGTAACAAATAATGGTCCCTTCTTTACCTAGCAGTCCTACTACCGAAGCTGCAGCAACAACATTGAGAACGCAAATCATGTTACCTGCGTTTGCTCCTAGAACCTGAAGGGCAACAACCGTACTTGGATCAAAACCTAATTGATCCGCGATGGAAAATTGGAATAAGGTGAACATCATATTACTAAAAGTCGCACTTCCTGAAATAAAGGAACCTAGACTGCCTATTAACGGGGCAACAAGTGGCCATGCAGTCCCAAACAACCCGCTTGAGATGTCAGCAAGTTCAAGTGGCATACTCAATAATCCAGCATTGTTGGTTGTAGAGTTTATAAAAATTCTAACCATCGGGACAGCAGCAGACAAGGCAATGACACTTCCACCCATTGTCATAATAGAGGAAGTCCATACTTGCTTTACCTGTGTTTTAGTCATCTTGTGAATAAAATGTGTACATAGAACAATGATGATAAAAACAGTACCTGGTAGATAGAGAGGTTCAATCATTACACCTATATCCGTACCAACAATACCTTCCCATCTAAACTGTACAGCTTTAAGCCACCCTTTAAACGGTAGAAAATCTAATCGTGTAATAACTAGCAAGAGGGCAACAAGGATATAGGGAACCCAGGCTTTTTTCAATGTCATGGAAGGTACTAGTTCTTGTTTTTCCTTTGAAGATGCGAGCAGATCACCAAGCGTCCAATCTTCTTTTGGAAGGAGCCATTTTCTTTTAGCTGCAGGTATCACAACCGCTAAGCCTAAAAGTCCGCCAATCATGGAAGGAAATTCAGGGCCTAAAAGATTTGCCACTAGAAAGGCGGAAAAAGTAAAAGCAAACCCTGCCAGCAGCGCGAATTTCCAAATTGCAAATCCATCTTTCCATGATTTTTTCGGACTAAAAAATCTTGTTAACATAACAACTAAAATAAGTGGGATAAATGTCCCAATAGCGAATTCTATTAATGATATTTTAACTGCTACTTGTTGTAAAAAGACTGTCAAATCTTGATGACCAAGAACAAAGGTTACCTCCTGTGCAACGGCTTCCCCTTGCCGTAATCCTTGGTCCACTCCGACAATAATCGGGGTCCCTACTGCTCCGTAAGAAACTGGAGAGCTTGCAGCAACAAGCATTAGCACAACAGCCGCAAGCGGTGGAAATCCTAACGCGACTAATATAGGGGCACCAATTGCTGCGGAAGTTCCAAAGCCGGCAGCTCCCTCGATAAAGGCACCAAATAACCATGCAACAATAATAAGCTGAACCCGCATATCCTTTGTAATAACGGTAAATCCTGACCTTATAGCCTCTAGCGCACCGCTTTTACTTAAAGTGTTCAATAGCAAAATTGCACCAAAGATAATCCAAAGAATGGAGAAAGCAATAACAATCCCCTCTATTAGAGAGGCAGCGATAATAATTCCCGGTACCTTCCAACTCGTGAAGGCCAAGATCGCAGTTATCCCTAAACTAATTGGCATCGCAACCGTTGCTGGAAGTCGCAGTATGACTAAAAATAGAAAAACCGTTAAAATGGGGGTTAAGGCAGTTATAATTTGAAGAGTTGTCATTTGGTATTCACCTTTTCTTTTGGCTCTGTTAAAGTTGTTTGTTGATAATAAGGCTATTCTAGCGATGATTGGAGCAAAAGGCGGAGACTCCAACGGGAAGATAGCGGTAGTTGGAGACCCCGCAGGCGCAGCCGAGGAGGCTCCAGCACCGCCCCGTAGAACGCGTAGCCTTTTGTGGAAATCAACATCGATGTTTAACACAGCCTTTCTTTATTTGTTACCTTAAGTATAATACAAAGTATGCTCAATATTTCACAATCTTTGTGTCAAACCTATGAATAGAAAATCGTAACAGGAGCGTGATGAAATGAAGACCATCTTAATTACTGGTGCTGGATCAGGACTTGGAAAAGAACTCGCTTTAGCTTATGCAGAAAAAGGGCATTCCATTATCCTAACAGGCAGACGAGTCGAGCCCCTTCAAGAAGCTCAAACTCTTATAAAAGAAGGTAACAGTCATGCACATGTGTTCCCTCTTGATCTAGCGGACGCTGGCAGTGTAGAAAAAACGGTGACCGCTATCACAAAAGAACATAAGGTAGACTTTTTAATTAATAATGCAGGTGCAGGCTGTTTTGGGCCTTTAACGGATTTATCTTTAGAGGAAATTAATCAGGCTATTCAAACCAATGTTCTTGGTACAATCTATCTGACAAAAGCAATCCTTCCACATCTTCTTTTGCAGCAGCAGCCTAAGATCATGAACATTATCTCGACTGCCGGACAAAAGGGAAAAGTGAATGAAAGTGTGTATGTTGCGAGTAAATTTGCTGTGCGCGGTTTTACAGAAAGTCTTCAAAAAGAATTAGAAGGGAAAGTGACGGTGACCGCCACCTATATGGGTGGTATGGATACTCCTTTTTGGAATGAGACCGACCATATTAAAGACAAGTCCAGACTAAAATCACCAAAAGAGGTAGCCGAAAAGATTATTAGTCAAGACTCACAACAAGAAATTATAGTTTAGAGGGTGTCATTCTCCTCTAGCCATTTATCAATCATGTCCATAGAAAAGCCCTTGCGATAGAGGGCTCCTTTCATTTTGGACGTATATTCATACCCCTTTAAGGATGAATATTTCCTATGATACTTTTCCGCCTGTTTTACTACAGCGTCCCATTCTTCTGAGGAATCCTCTTCCAGATCCGCTTCAATCATTGCCTCTTTTATAACCGGAAATGGATAGCCCTTTCTTTTTAGCGACTGCTCTACCTTTTGTTTCATAATCTTGAAGGCATCTTTTTTATATTTAGGATGGTATTTATGAACTAGCTTAATTGCATGCTCGAGCTCGATGTCTTCTTTGTATTCAAGAAGGGCATCCTCAATTGTATTTCTGTCTATCCCTTTTTCTAAAAGCTCCTGTTGAATAACCTCTCTACCTTTCAGAGTCGTCTGCACTTGGGTTCGAACATAGGCGATTGCAAATTCTTTGTCATTTAAATAACTCTGATCTTTTAGCTTGATGATAATCTCTTTAATAATATAAGGTTCAATTTCTTTTTCCTTCAAATATTGCTCAATTTCTTTTTCCGTTCTCATTCGAAAGGACAAATAATGAACAGCGGAGAGATAGGCTCTATTAATTTGGTCACTATACAGGATTTCTTCAATATCAAGCTCATCAAGTTCTTTCCCTTTTACAAACTGATATTTAAGAAGCGTGGATTCATAGACCGCAAACGCATATTCATCGTCTAAAAATATATTAAAACGTTCCTTATTTTTTTTCTGAACTGTTATTTTTGTAATTTTACGCACGTTTTTCACCTCTAATAGAATTTACAAGCACATTCGCATGTATTGAAAGCAGGATATATAGGGAAAAGAACTAATATTATAGATAAGTAAGTTTTACGGAGAGGATGAACAGTCATGAAGATTGCAATTGCTGGAGGAACCGGCCTTATTGGTTCAACTTTAACTGACTATTTAGTAGAAAAAGGTCATCACATATATATTTTAACGCGAAACCGTTCGAATAAAAAGGAAAAGCCTCAAGTGAAGTTCGTGGAATGGTTAGGAATGGAGACCGAGCCAGAAAAAGGATTAGAGGGTGTGGACGCTTTTGTAAATCTAGCGGGCGAATCCATTAATGGTGGTCGGTGGACAGATACGCAAAAAAGAAAAATCATCGAAAGCCGTATTACTTCTACTAAAGAAATAAACCGAATCATTAAAGCCCTGAAGCAAAAACCGGAAGTACTAGTGAATGCAAGTGCAATAGGATATTATGGCACTTCTCAAGATAAAACTTTCACAGAGAAAGACGAGATACCTGGCACAGGATTTTTGGCATCCACCGTTTTAGCTTGGGAAAAGGAGGCCGAGCATGCAAAAGCGTTCGGCGTCAGAACCGTCTTAACACGATTTGGCATTGTACTGGATAAGGACGAAGGAGCCCTGCCGCAAATGGTTCTTCCCTATAAAATGTTTGTCGGCGGAAAAATTGGTTCAGGAGATCAGTGGATGTCTTGGGTTCATATTAAAGATGTAGCGGGTGCAATTGCCTTTAGTATCGAAAATAAGAAAATAGATGGACCTGTGAATGTGACAGCACCTAACCCGCTGCAGATGAAGGATTTCGGAAAAACAGTCGGAAAAGTGATGAAGCGACCGCATTGGTTCCCCACACCTGGCTTTGCACTTAAAATTGCATTAGGTGAAATGAGCGAACTTGTTTTAGAAGGACAAAAGGTCTTACCTGATAAATTGGACAAATACGGCTATAAATTTTTCTATATTCATCTTGATGATGCATTGTCCAACATATTACAATCAAAGTAAATACAAAATGTAGGAGCCTTGATATGAGTAAATTGTTTTTCAGGAATGCTACCGTCCATCCGATTACTTCCAAGCCAATCTACAATGGGGATGTAATAGTAGAGAACGGAAAAATAGTAGAAGTGGGAAAAAGATTAGAAATCCCAACTGACGCTTTAGTAATTGATTGTAACGAAAAGAATTTATTTCCTGGATTCATTGACGTTCACACACATCTTGGCTTATATGATGAGGGTACAGGCTGGGCAGGAAATGATGCCAATGAAACGATCGAGCCCCTAACGCCGCATATCCGAGCCCTAGATGGCGTTCATCCATTGGATATTGGTTTCCAGGACGCTATCCAAGCAGGAGTAACCACTGTTCATATTATGCCTGGTAGTGCGAATGTCATTGGAGGAACCACCTCTGTCATTAAAACGCATGGAATAAACATCCAAAAAATGCTGGTGAAAGAAACAGCCGGCTTAAAAATCGCCTTCGGGGAAAATCCTAAAAGAATCCATAGTCAAGGAAATAAAGATAGCATCACTCGCATGGGGATTATGGGAATGCTGCGTGAGGCGTTTCATCAAGCACAACATAGCAACGACCCGGAGAATTTACGAATTAAACCAATTGTTATGGCGCTAGAACGGAAAATCCCTGTTAAAATACATGCCCATCGAGCCGACGACATTCTTTCCGGAATTCGTTTTGCAGAAGAATTTGATCTTCGTTATACCATTGAACATTGTACAGAAGGTCACTTAATTGTGAACGAACTAAGAGACAGAAACGCACAGGTTTGTATTGGTCCTACCCTAACAAGGAAATCCAAAATCGAGTTAAAAAACAAAAGTTGGAAAACGTATCAAATTTTAGCTGAAAATGGGGTCGATGTATCGATTACAACCGACCATCCTTATACCCCTGTTCAATACTTAAATGTGTGTGCAGCTTTAGCAGTAAGAGAAGGTCTCGATGAGCAAAAAGCACTAGAAGGAATTACAATTACTGCTGCTAAAAACATCAATGTGGAGGACCGTGTGGGAAGTATCGAAATAGGCAAAGATGCCGATTTGGTGCTATGGTCCCACCACCCCTTTCAATTCCTTGCAAAGCCTGTCATGACAGTGGTTGAGGGCGAAATAATTTACCAAAAAAATTAATAAAAAAGTTGTATCTTTTTCAAATAAAATCGAGTATGATACTGAAGTAAACAAATTAAACAACTAACACTTTGTTTCTAAAATGTTAGGGAAGGCAAATGGTGCGCCACCAGTTTTTACTGGTTCTAGTGGGTTCGATTCCCACCCCGAAATTTTTTGTAATTTAAAAAATTTCGAGGGTGGGTCACGTGTGACAGTTCTGCCCTCAATTGGAGGGATAAGACATGCTCAAAAAACGTGATTTTAACGAATCTCAAGCTCTATATGAGCTTATGGTGCACCCTGAAGTCTTCCCTTTTGTGCGTCATAAAGCGTATTCCTACGATGAGTTTGTGTTCCTTACAAAGCAAACAATCGAATCGGAAGAACGCGGAGAATTGATTTCACGTACCATTATTGATGAGTGGGGCACTCCAATTGGAACAATTAATCTATTCGACGTACAAGACGGGGCTGGTTTTCTCGGTACATGGCTCGGCAAACCTTTTCATGGCAAAGGCTACAACCATATTGCAAAGGATCTATTCTTCGATGAATTATTCTATGAACTGGACATCAAGTCCATCTTCATGCGGATCCGAAAAGTAAACATCCGCTCGATGAAGGCAGCTGAAAAACTACCTTACGTTATTCTTGCAAACGAAACTCGCCAAAGCCTGCTTGAAGAAATCAATGGTGGCGAAGATATCTACAATTTATATGAAATTTCAAGAGACCAATATACACTTTACAAGATGCGTACTCAGCATGAAGTTCTGCATGAGGAACATCAGTTGAAGGAAGCATAAAATTAAAGAGTCTGCCCCCCGTGCATCATGCAGTTCGTATAGGGGCTTCAGATCTCTTTTTTTATTTATTCGTATATTTTCCTTCCAATTAGAAGAAACTAGAAGTAATTACCTATTCTAAGGAGGAATCTCTTATGAAAGAAAAAAAGCGTCAAGATAAAACAAAGAGCACACTAAGCAGTATGCAGGAAGTTACATATTCTAGAGAATTTAGAGCCGCTGATCGTGTTGGAGGATATACGGGGAAACAGCGCTAAATTCCTGGTTGTCGTGAATTTGTAGGAACCGGTCCACATATGACCATTTTCACGGGCTATAGGGTTACACCAGCATTTCCCTTCTATTACGAATCAGTTATTGGGAAGCCTATACAAGAGGACAAGAGGTACTTTCTCTTGTCTATCACTTCTCTATAGGAGGGCTTCGAATGGGCCGTTCACATGGACATAAAACAAGAGACCGAAATAAAGCGTCACTTCCACAGGTTCCTAAAAACGCAAAAACCTATAATCATGATGCAGAGTTTGCTGAAGAAAATCGTGCAGACGGTGAAATTCTAGAAGCTCAAGCACGTGCATCTGCAGCTGGCATTAAACGGAATAGTAAAAAAGATAATTTTAAATGATCGAAAGGCCGAGCAAAAGCAGCTCGGCCTTTTTTGTAATTATTTAACTATTTCTCTAATATATTGTGTTAAAGTATGGTATTATTTAATCTTAATATTCTAATTATTTGATTAACTTTCAGAAAGGTGGTCAAACGTGAATAACCAAAACCGAGCACAGGATTATCATCCCGCTGCCCATGAGAACCCTGCAGGATTTTTGGAAAGGTTTCTTGCGGTCATATTGGACGGAATACTTGTGCATCTTCCAACCTACCTTGTACTTTCTTTTTTATTAAATTTAAACGATCTATTTTCCGATATTCTCTTGTTCTTGTATGCTCTTCTACTTCCTGTCTTGTGGCAAGGGTACACGGTAGGCAAAAAGATAATGAAGATTCGCATCGTAAAGGAAGACGGTACACCGGTTAAAATTGGGACCATGCTTATGCGAAATGTAGTTGGAGGACTTATTTATGCTCTTACTATAGGGATCGGTGTGATAGTGAGTGCATTCATGATTGCGTTTAGAGAAGATAAACGCGCGATTCACGATTTTATTGCTGGTACCATTGTAACCTTTCATGAACCAGATTAAAGCGGCATAAAGGCTCAGAGCAGTGATCGCTCTGAGCCTTTGTTATTATCCTTACTTTTTGTCAAATTTCCTTACCAGGTTTAATGTAGCTCAGCATGTTTCGGATTCGTCTTTTTATCATTATTCGTACGGCGTTGATTCCATCTTTCTTTAATGAACGGAATAGCAATTCTGTCGATTCCGTAGAAGTGTGCTGTTGTTCCTGCTGCTAGTAGTAGGATTGCTGCTGTATATAACATTGGATTGGTGCTTAATGTACCAGCAAGTAAGAAGTTTAAGTTCATGAGTGCAGCTGCGATTAATGCCGGGAAGGTTGCTGCTCCCACTATTAATCCGATTCCGACTAATACCTCGCCCCATGGAATCAGAATGTTGAATAGTTCCACGTTAGGTAAGGCTACATTTTCTAAGAATGCTGCGTACCAGCCTTGAACTGTCGGGTTTTCTCCTTCCGCCTTGGCTATTGCTCCGTGTAAAAATCCTTCAGCGTTAAAATTTCCTATTTTCGGAAGACCTGCTTGTAACCATTGTATACCTAGCCATATTCTTAAAACTGTCCATAGAACCGCCATTTTAGGGCCTTTTAACCATTTCATGATATATTCCTCCTATGATCACTTTGTGAAGTTTTTCACAAGTGTTTTTAAAAAAATATAAGGTCATATTAGCCGGCTAGCTATCTGGTACTTAGAAAGTTTGTGAAGTCTTTCACTTACTTTCTATCTTTACTATAATCCTATTAGGTTAAACATACAATAGGTTTGTGACATTGTTCACAAATAGTTCAAACTAATTATAATTGTTAATAATATTTATCCACATAGGTGTGGATATTGTGGGTAATTTAAAAGAAAGCCGTTATATCCATATTTTATTGTGTGCATAATTCTTGTGGAAAATCCCTCCCTCACCTGTGGGTAATGTGGATAAGTCTGTGTATATCTTATTTCCCAAGGGTTTTGCTTGTTAGTAACTAGTAATTATGACTTATTTTAATTTAGTTAGGGTACTGTTTCAACTCCCTGTTGCTTTCTGTTTCAGGAGTTCTTCCATGGGTGGTGCGGGAGCCGCTTGGCTGCAAACGCCTGTTGTGGGATCCCCTGTCTGCCACTTTCTGACCGCTGAAGTAGTGTCGAGCACTAGCCGCTCCAATCCAGAGAGTGGAACACATTATTTAAATGATGGCGTTCTCTTCTTTCTACATGGTGGTGTGAATAGGGAGGTATATCATCCTAGATGGGAGATGGACTTTAAGATGAACCCCAAAAACCTTTCGTGCATAAATCGTGAGTTCCATGCGCAAATCTTGAGAAGTGGTGCGTAAAATGCCTGTACCGTGCGCAAATCTTCCGTTGTGGTACAAAAAAGTGAGATTCCGTGCGAATCCCCGGAAATTCCGCAACCCCCGAGTGTTAAACCACTATAAATAGTTTGTAACCTCGTAAACGTTGCTTTTCTTCCGATACATTAGCCAAAAGGTACTCACTATTTCACATAAATAGTACTGTGGAACGCCAAACCAGGCGATTTTTCATGGCGCTATAGCAACTTTACTTAGGGTGGAAGACTTTATTCTTCTTTATATTGCTCATTGCTTGTTTCACTTTAAGGGAGCTTTTATATAAAGGGCTCCCCCTTTAAATTTCCTGTTCCTTTCCAGTAGCTACCCCACAATGTCCTTTCCTATCACTTTACGGTAAAATAAAGATACAGCTAAAAGAATGAAATAATGGAGTGTAGTCATGAGTAAATTCATTATAGGATTGGATATTGGAACAACCACAACAAAGTCTGTTATTTTTACTCCACAAGGTGAAGTTATATCAGAATTTGAATGTGCCTATTCCACCTATCATCCGAAACCTAATTGGTCAGAGCAAAATCCTAAAGAAATTGAAAAAGCAGCAAGATTAGCTGTCGCTACCTCGATGAAGCAAAAGAGACTTGTTGCGAGTGACATTATGGGATTAAGCATCTCAAGTGCAATGCATTCTTTAATTTGTATAAACGAGCTAAACGAACCTGTCTCACCCATGATTACTTGGGCAGATGGAAGAAGTTACCCGCAGGCAGCGATTATGAAGGAAACTTATGGTCGGGGAGTGTATGAAAATACAGGAACCCCAATTCATCCTATGTCCCCTTTTGTTAAATTGATTTGGATGAAAGATACACAGTACGGTCCATATTATCAAGCAGATAAGTTTGTTTCCATCAAAGAATATATTATATACAAATGGTGTGGTCAATGGAAGGTAGATTATTCTATTGCCTCTGCAAGCGGCCTTTTTAATTTACATACACTGCAATGGGACGTGGAGGCTTTAGCCATTGCTGGGGTGCACCCAAATCAGTTATCAACGGTTGTTCCTTGTACAGAGCAAGTAGGCCCGCTAGCTTCATCGGTTGCAGAAGAGCTATCCTTAACAACAGAAACGCCTATCATTATCGGTTCTAGTGACGGTGTAGCAGCAAATATTGGGGTTGGCGCAATACATGACGGGGAAACAGCATTAACCATTGGGACTAGTGGAGCCATTAGAAGGTTTTCATCTGAAAAAGGTACCGATCATAAGCAACGGACCTTTCAGTATGTTTTTTCACCGGAGCTTAGGATTGTTGGAGGTGCTAGCAATAATGGAGCTGTTGTCCTTCAATGGCTTGCCCGACAATTTTCCTCTATGACCAAGAGAGATACGATAAGAGAGGCAGATTTAGAAGCATTGGCCTCCACTTCTAGTGCAGGCGCAAACGGGCTGTTGTTTATGCCATATTTGGCCGGAGAGCGGGCACCGAAATGGAATGCAAAAGCAAAAGGTGGCTGGATCGGCCTCACCCTTTCCCACAATAGTGCAGACATGGTTCGAAGTGTGATGGAAAGTGTTATTTTTAACATGTATGAGATTCAGGAGGCATTGATTGATAAGGCTGGACCTACAACTCGGCTACTTGTAAGCGGTGGTTTTGCACGTTCACCCCTTTGGGTTCAAATGACAGCAGACATATTTCATAAGACCGTAATATTACCCAAAAGTCATCAGGCCTCTGCATGGGGGGCTGCGTGGATCGGACTATTTGCTTTAGGAAAAGTAAAATCAATCAAAGAGATTAAGCAGTATATTCCAATACAAAAGGAAATTCTGCCTACCGTTAAGAATATAGCGAGATATAACGAATGTTATGATGTTTACAAAGAACTATATGCAAAAAATAAGCCTTTGTTTAGTGACTTGGATCGATTGCAGCAGTTTTAATCAAAAATAGCGTTTAGAGGGGATACTCTTCTATGCGCTATTTTTCATTTAAGCTCTGTTAGAAATCTCAGCTGGTGATTGGAGCGAAAGGCGAATACTCTGGCGGAGATTGCTTTAAGTTAAAGACCCGCAGGCAGACCCAAGAGGTACATCAATCTAAGCAAATCTTACTTTTACTGCACCTGTTCGTTTTTTTCTGATGCATCATTCTTCATCAACCTTACTTTTCTCGGAAATCAACAGCGGCATTTAACAAATCCTTTGTTTAAATGTTTATTTTCCAGATGGTTTTAATTTAATAGGTAATTTCTCTCTCCTTTCGTGAATGTAAACACATGCATGGTACTGATAATTTACTAGAGAACCTCATTTCAACAGTAAAATAGACATAATTAAATACATAAACTCCTTAATAAAAAGAGTATTATGTCTGATATATTAATTTCTAAATTTTCTGTAACATTACCTTTGTAGACTTCTACATAGAATATGACCAAATTATATTAGGAGGATGATCAATGAAAAAGAAAACTTTTATCCATTCTGTTTTAGCTGGAGCTCTTACCTTTTCCGTTTTGAGCCCAACTGTATTGGCTCATGATGAACTAGGTGGAGGAGATGAAAAATCAGGCAGTTTAGCAGGCGTTGAATTAGAAGCTTCTTTTCTTGAAGGTAGTAAGAATTCTGGGAACTTGCAGGAAGTGGCTGCAGTACCTCTTAAAGAATTGGTCGAAGGTGTTAAGAATTCAACAGGCGATGTTTATGCTCATAAAGGATTTGCCTATTTAGGAACACATAGTGCCAGTGGCGGCTCTGGAGGAGTTCGTGTATTCGATATGAAAGACCCTTCTAATCCTGTTGAGGTTTCTGCTTTTGCCCAGTTTGAGGGTAGCTGGCAGGAAAAAGTCATTGTTAAATCGGTTAATACGAAGCATTTTAAAGGCGATCTCGCAGCAGTCAGTGTGCAGAAATTGGATCGTAATAATCCGGACTCCAAAGGCGGCTTTGCTCTATATGATGTAACAGATCCATATGCTCCTAAGGAATTGGGATTCTGGGAGTCTACTTCAGGTGCACGGGGGACACACGAACTTTATTTAACGGTGCAAGGAAATAACGTTTACGTATTAACGGCTGATTGCTATGCAGATTACTACTCTCATGGTGAAAAAATGGATGTATCGTTTGTAAATGTCTCTAATCCAGCAAGCCCGGAGACAATCTATGAATTTGATCCAAGAAATTATATTGATGAAGTCAGCGACGAAAATTACGATGGCTACAATTGGACGGATGAAGAAGGAGTAAAGCGCAGTGCATTTGCTCATAGTGTCATCACAGATAATCTTGGAAAAACAGCGTATCTGTCCTATTGGGATTTAGGGACAATAATCCTTGACATTAGTGACGTAAAAAATCCAGTATACCTAGGAAGAACTGACTTTGCTTCCAATGTTCAAGGTGCGGCTCATTCATCTACACTAGCAAAAGGCGGAAATATACTGATTGAAACAAGAGAAGTTTTTGGACCAGTTCGCGAGGGTTTTGAATCGGCGTATGGCTATACAATGATTTACGATATCAAGGATAAAACAAACCCTACCCTTTTAAGTACCTTCAAAACTGATTTTACAGAAAAGATCCCAGGTGGAGCAACTGTTCACGACCCTAAGGTAAGAGGAAACACGCTATACCTTTCGCACTATTCTGGCGGAGTTCGAATGGTTGACATTACAAACCCTTCTGAACCTGTAGAAACGGGTGTATATATTCCAAGCAAGTCCAACATTTGGGGAGTCTACGTGGATAGAAATTATATTCTTGCCTCTGATATGGGTCAAGGATTAAAAGTATTGCAAAAGACCGGTCGAGGAATGATGGTAGAGTAAATCAAGAAGGAACGGAAATTAACAAGGAGTTCTCACTGACCACTACCTATTTAAAGCCTAAAAAAGACTACAGAGGGATAATAATTCCTCCATAGTCTTTTTTTACTCTACTCTTTTTCTACCGCTTTAACTACATGATAAACAATTGAATATATTAAGCTGTATGCCTCTCTAATAGTGATGTCCTCATGAAAATCCTCCGCATGATTTAATCCGAAGTTAATATCCCATAACCCATCGCCTTGATTAAAGATAAGACTGATTCCTGACTTGTTTTCCTGTAACACTTTTAAAAAATATGATTTTATTGTAGCTTGATACTTTTTCTTCAGCTTTAGCCCTAAAAGTACGCTATAAGTTCCAAAAACATCATCTAGCTCTAAAGAAACAGCCTCCACACCAAGTTCTTCAAAGTCTGGGGCCTCAAGATAAATAAATTCGCCTTTATGCTCCTTTAAATATTGAATGGAACCTTCTAGAAATTCTGTTTTTTCTTCCGCAAGCGTATTTTCTGTTTCTTTGTCGCATCGCTCGATATAGGACTTAGTGAAGTCCAGCTGTTTCATTTCCATAATCAAAACCCTCTTCCATCGAAAAATTCTACTAGTATCAGTATAACCAAAGAGTGAGAGCTTTTCTTTCTTTTTTATGGCTAACGTTTTTTAATACTAATCCCTGTAAAGCCATAAAAGAGACTTAACAGAGGACTAAGTAAACAGAAAAATGCGTATGGAAGGTAGTCTAATACATCGACGCCGAGGACACCTGCCATGAATACACCACTAACACCATATGGAATAAGTGGGTTGATGACGGTACCTGCATCCTCTAAAATCCGTGATAGGTTCTTTGCGGAAATGTTTTGCTTTTCAAATTCTTTTTCAAAAGCATGACCTGTTAAAATAATTGACATGTACTGTTCGCCGATACATAGATTCACACCGATTGCGGTTGCAACAGTGGACAGAACGAGCTTTCCAGTTGATTCGATAAAGTCCTGTAGCATCTCCATCATTTTATCGATAATTCCAAGCTTCTGGATTAGCCCGCCCATACTTAACGTTAATAAAACCAACGACACCGACCACATCATGCTTTGGATGCCACCCCTGCTAAGAATCGTATCAATACGTTCCTCTCCGGTACTACTTTTGTAGCCATTTTGCATGACATCCATCAATTGAGCAATTGAAATACCAGGTTGCAGAATGAATGCTACGATTGTCCCTACTAGGATGCCAATCATCATAACAAAGATGGCTGGCACACGTTTAATAGCTAAACCAAACATAATAAGCGCTGGTAAAAGTGCCAATGGATGAGTCAGTCCGGCATTCTTCAAGGTTTGCGGAAGCTTTGATAACTCGTCAACAGAACTAAGGTCTCCCGGTTTTCCGATTAAGCTGAACGCTAGTAAACAGATCAGCAAGGCCGGAACTGTTGTCCAGAGCATGTGACGAATATGATCAAAAAGATCGACTTTACAAATGGCAGAAGCAATATTAGTTGTGTCCGATAATGGTGACATCTTGTCCCCTAGAAAAGCGCCTGATATAATGGCACCTGCTATGATGGCAGGGTTAAACCCCATTGCCACACCTAGTGCCATAAACGCAACACCAACAGTGGAAGACGTAGTAAATGCACTGCCAATACACGTACCAATAACTGCTGTTACAAGAAATACACTTGGTAGGAAGTAATCGACTGAGAGTATTTGACTGCCGTAGAAAATAAAGGTTGGAATGGTGCCAGATAGCATCCATACGCCAATTAATATCCCGATCAGGATAAAGAGGAAAATCGGGATAAGTCCCTCCTTTAATCCACTTTTTAAACCATTTTCGATAAAAGTCCATGTTTGTTTTTTCACTAATGCAAAACCCACCAATGCCACGATTGCCCCGAAAATAGGGATATGAGGTGCTGCTTCAAATTTAAATAAGGAGAACCCTATTAAGAGTAGAATAAAGAAGATGATACTGAGAGACTCTATTCGACTTATGTTTAATTTCTGCTTATTTTCCATATTATAATTGCCTCCATTGTTGTAGTATTCTTGATTGTAAAACAGATGGCCAAGAACAAAAGCGCAAGGCGCCCGCTTAGAGACGTACAAACTGGACTGAGCCGAGAGAATCAGGAAACACGAAGAGCGCTAGCGATTCGATGTTGAGCTTACGCATCAGAGGCGAGGGAAGTTTGATAGTCTCTGGCGCCTGGAGCTGGACGCTGCTTACTTTTGAATAAATTATCCACAGCCGGAACTTTTTAAATTTCCTAAACCATAAAAATAGCCCCTCCATCCCTATACATAAGGGACGAAGAAGCTCCGCGGTACCACCCTAATTAGCAAAAATTTGCTCACTTAAAAATGACGATAGCTTAAGAATATGTACGGTAATTCGTCTATTCCTTTCCTAGATTTACACCACCCACCTAGTCTCTGTTTGCTGTAAAGGTAATAAACTACTAAATACAAACTATCAAAAATCTATTCTATTACTCTTCTCGGCTCAGCTATACTATCTTCCATTATCACCAACACACTTAAACGCTTAAACGCTTTTTGGTGTTAAAGTATTATAACTAAATTAATACAATCTAGTGAATATGTCAATCGAAAAATTTGTTTAGATATTTGGTTAAATTATGACTTTCCTGAAAACAGCAATTTGGAAACAATGAAAACCCCCTGTCATACTTATTAGACAGGGGTTCTTAAGTTGCTCTAAAGTACTATAGGTTCTCATTCTGCTGTTTGATTTCATCCCCAGCAATGATGGCATTGGCTACTTCGAGGTTTTTATGTTCATCAACAGAATCTCCTGCAATACTTTTTGCATTAGGAAAGGTCCCGTCTGTTTGAATTGTAATTTCAGGTTCTTTTGTTGCTTGAGGAACATAATTTTTTTTGTTGTTTTTCATAAGAAAGAAACCACTCCTTTAAGGACAGGATGTGCTTTTAATATCCTTTTTATACAAAGAGTTTCAGTGATTTATTGATGCAAGGGGACACCCGCTTGTACTGGTATCTGAATTACAAAGCTTGTTTCCTCGTCATTGGAATAGCAATAGATCTCCCCGTTATGCTTTTCAATTAATTTTTTACAAATATATAGTCCAATTCCTGTTCCAAGATCTTTCGTTGTGAAAAACGGTTCAAAGATTGCGTTTATTACCTCTTCTTTGATTTTGGGCCCATTATTGGTTATCGATAGCTTCATATAATTTTCACTTTCTTCACATAAAACTTTTATGCTTCTTGGAGATTCTTTTTGCTGAAGGGCATCGATGGAATTCATGATCAGGTTCAAGAGTACCTGTCGCAACTCATCCTTATTTCCCGTTATATTAATAGTTGGGTTTGCATCCAAATGAAGTGCTACGTCTCCGTCGAGCAGACTCGGGTACAGAAATTCCACAAGTTCTTGCAATAAGAAAGAAAGGTTCACTTCTTCTTTTTTACTTTCAATCAATTCTTTTCTTGAAACATGCAAAAATTGCGAAATACGGTAGTTCAGCTGACTTAACTCATGCTGCATGATATCTAAATAAGGATGAGCAGGATAATCATGTTGCAATAGCTTGGTAAATCCAATGATGGATGTTAACGGGTTGCGGAATTCATGGACAAAGCTCGAGCTCATTTGACCAAGAATCGTTAATCGCTCTTTATGGGTCTGATGTATATAGATATCTTTCTCTTGCAATTGCTCCTCTTTCAGAATCGTATACTTCTTAACTGCAAGATAGGAGAACGTATCAAATAAATTATTAATCTGTTCAAACACTGGCTGGAATTGTTGAAAAGTTAGTCCAGAGTTCGCCACCCACTTAAGAATTTCGCTTCTGCCAATATTAACATTATTAACAAACTCACTGATATTCACATTGGCTTTTACTCTTTCTTGTGCAGTCTTATGTGCTAGCTGCTCTAATTCCTTTTCATTTATTAAACCATTAAGATCTTTCTTAACTAGCTCATACATTTGCAGACCATTTTTAATAACCTCATTCTTGTAGACATCCTCTTCAGAAATTGCAATTTTCATTTTCCAATTATGTAAAAATTCCTCTGAGTTCTCCTCAAGAAAGCTTATGAGTCTTTCCGAAACTTCAACCATTTCTACACCTTCTCTATTTTTACTTTTATAAATATCATAACAGATTTTATACCAATAATTGAATTTTAAATATTTTCAAAAACTTTTAATTTTGGCTGAACATCCTCTATCATAATCTAGGTAAATATCTCTTGACGAAATAAAGAGAAATAGAATATGATATATTTATAGCAGAAGAGTGGAAGCTATGCTCTCTATGAGCTTATAATACTCCAAAGGGGAGTAGCTTACAGTTATGTCGACAATACGTGATGAATAATCACCGGCCTGACTGGCAACTTAAACGTTGTTTGCGAGACCTTTGCCATTATGGTAAAGGGATTATATTGTATTTTTCAAACCTTTATCAGAATTTTGGTAAAGGTTTTTTGTTGTATTCAAGGAGGAATAACCATCTAAAAGAGAATGTTTTACCCTAGTATTCTATGTATAATTAACACTCAATAAAAGGAGAAAAAAACAGTTGAAATTTTTTTCACAAAAAAAATTATGGATGTGGCTTACCTTGGTGGTAACAATCAAGTTAAATGTTACTACTATTATGACATCTGAAATACACAATCCACCAAGAACTATAGCAACACCTATTGTATAAATGAACCTTACTACACAACGATAATAATTTAGGGGGAAAGTTATAATGCTGAAAAAAATCATGAGTTATTTAAATATCGGGTCTCCTCATGTAGACCTTGTGTTAATGCAGAATCAAATCATGCCTGGTAGCACTGTAAATGGTTCTTTTCATCTGAAAAGCGGCTGGGCAAACCTAGAAATCAAACGGCTGGAATGCGATCTTGTTAAAGTAACAGAAGGCAAAAAAACAGAAACAGTCGATTTAGTAACAACTATTCTGATGTCTAAAAAAATAGAGGCTAAAGAAAAAACGGAAATCCCTTTTAGTTACAGGATTCCCGCCGACCTTCCTCCCTCTTCTGAAGGCTTCACCTATCGATTGAATACCCGCCTCATATTCAGTGAGAATATAAAAAGCTTTGACCATGATGAGATTGTCTTGCTAGGCTAACGTGCTCGAAATTATAGAGAGGAAGAGAATAAATGGACTATGGGTTATTATTAGAATAAGGATGGGTACTACAGCTTGCTATCCTCTCTCAGGACTTTGCAAAGGGTGTGGGATGGAAGGCAATATTTTGGTCCGTCCTTATCTTAATCGGTGTTTCCGGTTGGATCTTGTCGAAAGAAAAACCAAAAGTAGCTGCGCTAGAAGTGGAAGTTGAGTTGCTTAAGTAGTCTAGGGTTAGGAATTGGAATAATGGAATGCGGGCTCAATTAATCGAGAGCCCTTTTTTAAATTGGAGTAGTGGCTATGAAGGAAAAGATGAGGCAGTGTTTCTTATAAAAATTACGGATTAGTGGAAGTCATTCTTTCGTCAGCCATATTGCACCAGCTTTCACATTACCCTCTTTTAACAAAATCTACATCACTTTAATTTCATGTACTTGCTTTGCACGGGAATGTACATCTTCTGCTGCCTTTTCCTCTTTTCATGTACTTACTTTGCTCGG
>NZ_JAIQDB010000014.1 GCF_020037475.1 Sutcliffiella deserti | reverse complement strand
ACGCTGTTGTTTTGTTTAGTTTTCAAAGATCATTTTCACTTGCGTTTATGTCGCTCACTTGCGACTTAATTACTATACCATGTTAACGTTTTGTCGTCAACAACTTTTTGTTTTTCTTTTATCGCCTCAACATTCCGAAATAGTTTTTCTTGTTTTTGCGGCAACGAATAATAATATACCATCTACCTGTTAGCAAAGTCAACTGTTTTTCTGAAATAACTTTTTTGATCATAATTTATAATTCCACACTAATAGATTACTAGCTAACTTCCAAAATCACATTAGCATAAATCTATATGTCGGTATTAGCTTAGTTTATTTGTAACCTTATATTTCTCTTGTTCCCTGTCTATTTCCTGATAAACATCATAAGCCCGTTTTATTTAAACAAACATTTGGTATTTTTATCCTAGGAGCAAATCGCGAACACCTATTAACAACCTGTCGAAATAAAGACCAACACGTTCTCCTTCTATATAATATACAGACTAAACTAAGAAACCAACCGTCATTACTTTTTAACTATGGGCTACTTTCGCATACTATGTAGCTGCAGCAAAAGTTGTTACAATCCAGATCTTATCTCTCTGTCACATTCATCTTTGGAAGATCTGCCATAAGCATCTGTAGTAAATAAGATTGATGTAAACCAAAAAAGCACCATAATAAAAAACACACGACGATTCAATTTAGAATGTCGTGTGTTTTTTATAGATTGTAATTTACTTTCTATATAGAAGAAACTATTCCACTAAAAAGATGAAGTAGAGAACAAAGATGATTAGTAGTCCGTACATTACCGGATGAATTTCCTTAGCTCTACCTTTCATGATCATCGTAATCGGGTAGAAAATAAAGCCAACCGCAATACCTGTGGCAATGCTATAGGTTAAAGGCATAGCAATAATAGTTAAGAAAGCTGGTACCGCTATTTCAAATTTATCCCACGCAATTTTTCCTAGCGTTGATACCATGAGCACACCTACGATAATTAGTGCAGGTGCTGTAACCGGCTCTGTGATGACAGATAATAATGGGAAGAACCATAACGATAACAAGAATAAGATCGCAGTGATGATCGATGTAAATCCGGTTCTTCCTCCTGCCGCGACGCCGGCTGATGACTCAATATAGGAAGTGGTAGTGGATGTTCCAAGTATCGCCCCGGAAACTGTTGCTGCAGAGTCAGCTAATAACGCTTTGTTTGCTCTTGGTAGTTTGTCTTCTTTCATAAGGCCAGCTTGGTTGGCAACAGCCACTAGCGTACCAGCTGTATCAAAGAAGTCTACAAATAAGAAAGTCAGAATAACAACGAGCATTTCAATGGTAAAGATGTCACCAAGATGAGCAAATGCTGCACCAAAGGTAGGCTCAAGAGGTTGAATAGCTCCAACGATTGCTTCTGGTCTGTCGATTAATCCAAATACCATACCGACGATTGCAGTGATAACGATACCGAAAAAGATTCCACCTTTAAAGCCTCTTACCATAAGAATAACTGTAATTATAAGACCAAAGACCGCTAACAAAGTATTTCCATTTGTTAAGTCACCAAGGCCAACTAGTACTGCGTCATCTCCAACGATGATGCCGGCATTTTGAAAGCCGATAAATGTGATGAACAGTCCAATACCTGCTCCTACTGCATATTTCAACTCTGTAGGAATGGCATTAATGATTTTCTCGCGAATTCCAAAAAGCGTTAAGACAATGAAGATCAATCCTGAAACTAAAACGCCTGCTAGTGCTGTTTGCCATGGAATTCCCATTGTGAGAACAACTGTGTAGGCGAAGAATGCGTTTAGTCCCATTCCCGGTGCAAGTGCGATTGGGTATTTTGCGTAAAGACCCATAATTAAACAACCAACTGCTGCTGCAAGTGCGGTGGCGGTAAAGATTGCCCCCTGGTCCATCCTAAGTGCATCTGGATAATCTCCGACACTTGCTAGTGACAACATCAAAGGGTTGACGATTAGGATGTAAGCCATTGCCAGGAAGGTAGTCAGTCCGGCAATCGATTCTGTTTTATAACTTGTTCCGTGTTTATCAAATTCAAAATACTTCTTCATTAGGATTCTCCTCGCGTTGTTTATTATTTTCGGTAAAAAGAAAAGCTATTTTCGTATTGATTGTCGCTTCTACGCAAGTAGAGTTCCTAAAAAAGAAAAACGCCCCTGATTTACCAGAGACGTGAACATACGAGGATGGAATAGGTAAGCGGATCTACGGTTAGACAAATCAATACCTTATCCCTACTCCTCGTAGTCAAGCCTTTTACGGTAGCCTGGTAGAAACTTTTGGGCCATATTCCCAAATTTATACGAGAGTAAAACTATTAAATTATGATTATTTCTATTTTATTCTACTAAATTCTACAGCATTCGTCAATATAAAAACGAACATTTTTTATTATAAGTATATATTCGTTCGGTTTTTATACAACAAAAGCCAGCTGGGATTCTCCAGCCGGCTATTACAGAGGTAATTATTCGTATTAAGCTAATTTTGCGCCATCGTGTAAAAGGGGGCTATTACTCCCACTCAATCGTTGCAGGTGGTTTGCTTGTAATGTCATACACCACTCGGTTAATATGGTCTACTTCATTTACAATTCGTGTGGAGATCGTTTCAAGAACATCCCATGGAATTCTCGCCCAATCAGAGGTCATCCCATCAATGGAAGTTACCGCACGGATACCGATTGTATAATCGTATGTTCGTTGATCTCCCATTACACCTACACTGCGAATGTCAGGCAAAACCGTGAAGTATTGCCAAATATCCCGATCTAGTCCCGCTTTTTTAATTTCTTCACGAAGAATATGGTCTGATTCACGGACAATCTCTAACTTCTGATTGGATATTTCACCTAATACACGTATTCCGAGGCCTGGACCTGGGAATGGTTGACGCCAGACGATTTCATCAGGAATTCCTAATTCTGAGCCTAATACACGTACTTCATCTTTAAATAAAGTGCTGAGCGGTTCAATTAACTGAAATTGCATGTCTTCTGGCAAACCGCCAACATTGTGATGAGATTTAATTGTTTGGGCAGTTGCAGTGCCACTTTCAATGATGTCTGTGTAAAGGGTTCCTTGTGCTAAGTAATCGATCCCCTTCAATTTGGTGGCTTCATCGTCAAAAACATAAATAAACTCGTTCCCAATAATCTTACGTTTTTGCTCAGGATCAGAAACTCCTTTTAACTTGTTAAGGAAACGGTCCTTTGCATCGACTTTGATGACATTCATATTAAAGCCATCACTGAATGTTTTCATAACACTATCAGCTTCATCTTTTCTCAATAGGCCATGGTCGACGAATATACATGTGAGCTGATCGCCAATTGCTTTGTGGATTAACACCGCTACTACAGAAGAGTCCACTCCTCCACTTAATGCACAAAGAACATTCTTATCACCAACAGTGTCACGGATTTTTTGCATTTCAATTTCAATAAAATTCTCCATTGTCCAGCTGTCGGTACATCCGCATATATGGTAGACAAAGTTTTTAATTAGGTCATTTCCATAAACTGAGTGACGAACCTCTGGATGAAATTGAACACCATACAGCTTTCTTTCTTCATCACTAATACCCGCAATTGGACAAGAAGGGCTTGTTAGGTCTGTTACAAAGCCTTCAGGGGCTCCAACCACTAAGTCACCATGACTCATCCATACTATTTGCTGCTCAGGCAGTTCACGATAAAGAGAGGATTGGTTCGTTACGGTAGCAAGAGCTTTACCGTATTCACGATGACTTGCTTTTTCCACAACCCCGCCAAAGTGCTTAGTCATAAGCTGCATTCCGTAGCATATGCCTAATACAGGAATACCTAAGTCAAATATTTTCTCGTCACAGCTTAAAGAACCTTCACCGTACACGCTGTTAGGTCCGCCAGAAAAGATAATTCCTTTAGGATTCATTTTTCGGATTTCTTCTGCTGTAATTGTATGGGGATGAAGCTCACTGTAAACCCCAAACTCACGTATACGACGTGTAATTAACTGATTATATTGACTGCCGAAATCTAAGACAACGACCATTTCTTGCACACCTTCTAAATGAATACCTTCCACACTAATTCACCTCATGTAATTTAATAATGCCCACACCAAGATATTGTTTATCTTTACCTTGAAAAGGATCATAATCCTATTTTCTCCGACTAAAAAACAAAAAAACCAGAATTCCTCTTCCCAAATACATAAGAAGGCAGAATTCTAGTCTACTAGAAAAAACTACCTTCATAGTCGGGTAGTTAACGGCAACCCGGTAGAGACTCTCGAACCATATTATCGAGGATATATGAAGCCAATTGCTATTAAATTTATAAATTTGTTCTTATTCTATCAATGAGTGTATAGCAGGTCAAGATGTTGCTTTTTTAATTAAATTTTCCCATAATTCCACCGATTGCTCCCATTCTGCTTTGGACGAGTCTCCACGATAGATTACTTTTTCATAGCGAGAGGTTAAGGTTTGCATCTCACTGCCCCTGTAAAAACCATCAATATATTTAGCATATTCTCTTAACGTTTGACCGTCCTCGCGAACCAAGCCAATAGAGTGTAGCTGCTTTAACAGGGCGGTATATGCTTTAGGGAAGGTCGAATCATCCCTCTTACCTCGATAACGTGCTATATATAGATAAGGCTTCCACTTTTTTCTTGTGAAGAAAAGCAGAAAAATTAGGGCGGTTATGCTGCCTAATGTCATCAACACAGGTTTCCAGGAAAGTTGTAAGTCAAAGGTATTATCCTGACCATTCGAGGAGCTTCCTCCTTCATCAATATCCTCCTGCCCTTGTTCAGGTGTTAATGGATCTTGCGTATCAGGAGTTTCCGCAGGTTCTGGAATTTGATCTTCCTCGTCTTCACCTGTGTTGCCTTCGGTTGCTTCGTAAACAAAACTATATGGATTACTAAACCCGCTCGTAGGTTCATATGTAACCCAGCCCACCTCAGGATAATACACCTCTACCCACGAGTGGGCATTATTGTTCGTAATTTGATATACACTCTGATTCTCATCATTCATATCAACGTAATCCCCTGATGTATAGCCTTTAACCCATCTTGCCGGAATATCGACAGCTCGGAGTAAGGCAACCATAGAGGTGGAAAAGTTATCGCAATAACCTTTCATTGTTTCAAATAAAAATTGGTCAACATAGTCTTCTCGTCCTGTTGGGACTGCAACATCTGTTGTTTCATACGAAAAGTCATTAAGGCGGAAGTAACGCTCTACAGCCGTCACTTTATCGTGCCTATTAGAGTAGGAGCTTGTGATATCCTCCGCAAGATCTCGGACCCGTTCAGGCAGTGAGTCAGGTAATTGGGTGTAGCGATCAAGAAACTCTTCAACGCTTTCTAACCCTGTACCAGATTCGGCACTTTTTAATGATTCAATATAATAACGAGGAAATTCATAGCTCACCTCGTATTCTTCTAATCTTACAGGATCTTCATCTAAATCCAGGGTGTTAATTTTCTCTGTGATTGGATTTATTTCAAAGATCGTCTCTTCTGCTTCCACACTAGTAAATCCAAGTGGATAATTCAGATGAGGGTATTCCAGTTCCATTGTTATACTAGCAGTCAATGGCTCTGTATCCACCGTATCACTCAGCCAAGAAACAACATTGTTGCTATTCCCATCTAACGGAACAGGATCCGCTTCTGTAGCGTCCCACCCTTTTCCTGTATAGATGTCCTTAGTTTCTACGCGCCAATAATGTCTTCGGTTCACTTCTGCTTGGAAGACCACAGAATCATCAGGTACAAATGGACCGCCTAATCTTGAGTCATTTTCTCCATACCCTATTTTCTTTACTCCTCCTACTCCTTCTCCAGCACCATCTCCATAGGATGTCAGAAAAGGTACTGGATCTGGCCATATTGGGGCAGCTTTAGGTGATAGATACCCAACTGTGGCCGACAATAGCACGAAAACGGTAAGTGGAATTCCCCACGCCAGCATCATTTTTCCAGAACGGAAGACTCCCTCCCTTTCCTTCAACCGTTCCAAATGCACAAATCCTACGATCAGCAAGCCCACCACCATTAATCGAACGATTGCTGTATTCCCTTGATACGTAGTAAAGGTATCGAGTATTGCCACATATGTAACCGTGAAAACAACGAATAGTAGCATTTTTTTCCGATAAAGAATCCAATAGATGACTAAATAACTTATAAGCCATAATAGAATAAATAGGAGGATACTACGAAATAGCCCGGTCATTGCTGGCCAATCAGAAGCCCAAATCATATCAAAATTGTACTGCAAGTCCTGCCATAAAAAGGCGAACCATTCTTTTCCTAAGAAAACGCCTGGCATATATAGTACATGAAGGAAATACATCATAAACCCTAATTGCACGACAGAACTCAATAAAGGAATTATTTGCAAAAAAGACAATACAAAGGTTACGGTGAGAAATACGATAAATACGTAAAGATTGGAAGTGTCTGTCACCTGTTCGAGCGGCAGCACCCATTCTAATAGAAGAACAAAACCAAAAATGTGCATAAGCAGTGCATAGATATTACGTTGGTATGGATTGGATACTCCCATCTTTAACTCACCTCACTTATTGTCTCGGTTGCGCGACCTGCATAAATAACCTTTACGATAATGTTTCTTCTCTTTAAAAGCTCGATATAGATATTCTCTTCTTTCGTTACTCTTGCGCCTTCATCTTTCGTTAACATCACTTGAAGGTGAATGTGGCGCTGCGATAATTTCTCAAGACTCTCCACCGTTTCCTTCCCCAGCTTCCCTGTCAGAAAAAGAAAGGTAACTGTCGGTTGGAATTTCCCTATCTCCATTTCTAGTACCTTCGCAAAGCTCAACTTACTGTCCGGTTGAATTTTTGCCAAATGATAATAGATTTGGGAGAACTGCTCTTCCCCGCTTCGCAAAGGAAAAATAGACCGGTCCTCTCCAATGGAGACAAGACCAATTTGAGAGCCGTATTTCAGTACTGCTTTTGTTAAAGTGGCGGTATAGCTAACAGCACTTTCAAAAGAGGTGGATTGCGACCGGTCTACAAACAAAACCACATCGTGACTTTGCTGCTGTTCAAATTCCTTTGTCATAATGTCATTTCTTCTTGCCGTTGCTTTCCAGTCAATCCAGGAGAACCTGTCGCCAGGTTGATATTCCCTCACCCCAACCGTCATGGAAGTGTCTCTTACCATCCTCATATTCGAGGAAGTTGAACCTTGATCAAATTTATTTTCATGCTGCTTGTAGGTTATTTCTTCATAGTCTGGGTAAACCAGGAACTTATCATGAAGTTCCACCATTCTTTCTTTTTCCATTAACCCGAGAAAATCACCCGTTTTAAAGCGAATCGCCTGTAAGGAGTGTTCTCCACGAGGTATTCGATCTAATGCATATTGATAGGTAATCTTATTGGTGAACCAGGGAAACAGAATCCTCTTGGCACTCTTAGTTTGTTGAGAGAATAAGAGATTGCTAGGCAGCACTTCTTCTACTAATAGATAGGGTAACGGAAAAGGGATGGTTCTTTTTAAAGTGATTGTTCCTATCAGTCTATCCCCTGCTTTGTATTTTTCTTGGTTTAACGTTCTCACTACTTTAAAGTCGGTTAATGGATAAAGCAAAATGAGTAATGAGAAGAGAGCAAAGGGCAAGAAGCTGAAAAATAAAAACCAGCTGACGAATCCACCTTGAAACATTGCATAAACAAATGTGATCACCACAAGCAAAATAAAGGACACTAACTTTGATAGCTTTTTAACTCTATGAAAAAATGCTTTCATTATCGGCTCATCGACCTTTGAACAGGGATAGGCGTTCGGTCAATTACCTTTCGCACCACTTGTTCTGCTGTCATGCCTTCAAATTTCGCTTCAGACTTCAAGATGATTCTGTGTGGCAATACATATGGTGCTAAATACTTTATATCATCTGGCACTACATAATCTCTGCCATGAATAAATGCGTATGCTTGGCCAGCTTTCATAAGAGCTACAGATCCACGTGGACTTGCACCTAAATAAACGGATTGATGTGTACGTGTCCGATTGACCATGTCAACAATATATTCTTTAACTGTTTGATCAACATGAACCTCTTTTACCTGTTTTTGCATCTCTTGAAGCTCTTCTAGTGTAATTACAGACTGAAGCTCATTAATTGGCTGCCGTTTCTCGGTAGAATGTAATATTTGCACTTCCTCATCTGGAGAAGGATAACCCATATTCATTTTAAATAGAAAACGATCTAACTGGGCTTCTGGTAATGGATATGTCCCCTCATATTCGATAGGATTTTGAGTAGCCATAACAAAAAACGGACTTCCTAAGGAAAGAGTATTTCCATCCACCGTCACACTTGCTTCTTCCATTCCCTCAAGTAAAGATGCTTGGGTCTTAGGAGAGGTACGATTAATTTCATCAGCTAAAACGATGTTACCCATAATTGGACCAGGGCGAAATTCGAATCGCAGTTCTTTTGGGTTATAGATGGAGCTGCCTGTTACATCTGAAGGAAGAAGATCAGGCGTAAACTGAATTCGCTTAAATTCTGCTCCAACCGATTTGGCAAGCGATCTTACCATCAGCGTCTTTCCTACACCCGGAACATCCTCAAGAAGTACATGTCCTCCAGCAAGGAGTGCGACAATGCTCAGTTCTGCTACATGATTCTTTCCAATCATTACGTTTCCTATATTATCTAAAATCCTTTTAACCTGTATTTGTGAAGTTTCCATTAATAAAGTACCCCCTATATGGTCTAAGCCTTACTTCCTATACCGAAGTAGTATAAAAGTACAACCTTCTATATATTCTCTCACCGAGACTAGAATCCCTTTTTTAGGAAATAATTATTATTTGCAATATTCCCTATATATAGAATAACAAAAAAAATGAGCGATAGATATTAATCACTCTTTTTCTTTAAGGCTCTTTTCTTAAGGATTGTTCCTATAAGTCCATAAAATATGAAACAAAATAAAGGATTTCTTTCTTAAATGTAGAATATTTTAGTAACTGCAACTCAAATGGTAGGATTGACTTATCTTTTACGTTATACTAGTGTTTAGACTTACATACACTCATTTTAATTAAATTATGGAATAAAGAAGATATGCTTTGTTCTTAGAGGAATGACACTATGACGACAGAAATAAATATAAAGCAAAAACAATTAGAGCTTGCAAGCAGTATTGGCAAGCTTTTGCGAGATCATTTCGGTAAAGGACCAGAATCCATTTATGTTACAATCTCTGATCCTTATGTTACTGTTTATTTGCGTAATTTCCTCACTCCAATGGAGCAAGCTCTTTTAAAAGAGCATCATTCCATCACAGTGGAGGAAACTCGTGATAAACTTATGCATGGACTTGCCCCTGAAATGAAGGAATTAATAAAAAGTGTCTCAGGCATTGAAATTGAAGAGTTTTATTACGACTGGACATTGCAATCGGCCTCGGGATTATTTATGGGAATAGGTATAGAAAAGGAACCATTACCTGACTTTTCCTATCCTAACAGCGATAAGGTGGAATCATTAGTTTCTATCGTAAGTAAAGAAGCCGAAAAAGTTCCAGAGAAAATATATTCTCATCTATTTAACTCTCGAACCCTTGTTATTATTCGAAAAGGGATCCTCGTAGAAATAGAGAAAATGCTGATTGAACTCGGCTTTGAAGAGGAATTGACCATTGCAAAACGAAAGCTTGAAAAAGGTCTGCTTTACAAAAGACAGGACCATTTCGAAAAGTACTTAAACGCGCAACTTCAGGATGTATTTGTTAATTGGGATTTTAAGTTAGATAAAAGCACCATCGTATTTATCCTTAACCCAAATAAAATAGAGTAGGCAGTAATGATCTGGGCATAGAACTAGACATAAGCCAAAAAGAAGGTAGCACGACCAACCTTCTTTTTGGCTTATTTTATTGGATAATATTACTAATTTAATTGAAAAAGAGCATAACAGCAACGAATAATACTTAACACCTTAAATAGAAGTAATCATTAATGCGAAATTTTTAGCAATACCTTTGGAGGTTGATAGGATGAATAATAAAGTTGGAGAAAAGCTGGAAATTAAGGATGAGAAGGACATTATCATTGTCAGGAAAGCTGGACGGGAAATTGCAACCGAGCTAGGCTTTAATGCTATCGACCAAGCCAGAATTGCCACGGCCATATCAGAACTGGCAAGAAATGTAGTCAGGTATGCGGGTAAAGGTGACATAGAGATAGAAGTTATTTCAAAACATGCTACCGGCTTAAAAATCCATGTATCAGATCAAGGTCCAGGTATAGAGAATGTGAAAAAAGCTTTAGAGGACGGCTATTCCACATCCAACAGCCTTGGTGCTGGCTTGCCAGGTGTCAAAAGATTGATGGACGAGTTTAAAATTGATTCTGAAATGAACAAAGGTACAGAAATCAGGATAGTCAAATGGCTAAGAAAATGATTATCCTCCCTACAGTAAAAAGAATCTGTGGTGCTTTCTCCAATCACCGCTTACTTTTTATGTGCCGCCACCGTTAGATCTCCTCTTCAATTATTTCTCCTTTAAAACATCCATGGAGAAAGGCCTTCCATTTAATACCCCCTCCCGTCTGATAATAAACCACTGTTCAGATATTGACAGTCGCGTTAACATATTGATATTGTTATCCTCCCTTCTTTTATTAGCTTTTGCGCTTCCTATTTCTTGTGTTACAATATTGACTATCATAAGTGGTGGGAACAGAGTTCAATTGGCACTTTCCCCCGGCATTCTTAAAATAAGGAAGGTTGAAAAACTTGGAACATAACCCTAAGAACTCGAATTTTATTCGAAATATCATAAAAGAGGACTTGGAATCTGGTAAGCGAAACCATGTTATCACCCGCTTCCCTCCTGAGCCAAACGGCTACCTACATATCGGACATGCAAAGTCCATCGTCATCAACTTCGACCTTGCAGATGAGTTCAACGGTAAAACGAACCTGCGCTTTGATGATACCAACCCATTAAAAGAAGACGCAGAGTACGTTAAATCCATTAAAGAGGACGTAAAATGGCTTGGATATGACTGGGACGGACTTTTCTTTGCATCTGATTACTTTGAAGAGATGTACAACCGCGCCGTTCTTTTGATTAAAAAAGGCAAGGCGTATGTGGATGATTTGTCTGCAGATGAAATCCGCACCTATCGGGGAACACTGAAGGAGCCAGGGAGAGACAGCCCCTACCGTGACCGCTCTGTAGAGGAAAATATGGACCTTTTCGAGCGCATGCGCAATGGCGAATTCGGAAACGGCGAAAAGGTGTTGCGTGCAAAGATTGATATGAAATCACCAAATATCAACCTGCGTGATCCGGTTATCTACCGAATTTCTCACACGCCACACCATAACACAGGTGACAAGTGGTGCATCTACCCAATGTATGCTTTTGCTCATCCAATTGAGGATGCCATGGAGGATGTGACGCACTCTATCTGTACGGTGGAGTTTGAAGACCAACGTCCGCTTTACAACTGGGTGGTTGAAGAAACAGAAATGACAGGAACTCCGCAGCAAATAGAGTTTGGCCGTTTGAATATCACCAATGCGGTGATGAGTAAGCGTAAGCTGCGCAAACTTGTGGAAGAAGGCATTGTTGACGGATGGGACGATCCACGTATGCCGACGATTTCTGGCTTGCGTCGTAAAGGCTATACACCTGAAGCAATTCGGACATTCGTCCGCGAAACTGGGGTATCCAAGGGGTCTGGATTTGTTGACTCTCAAATGCTTGACCACTTTGTGCGCGAGGATTTAAAGCTAAAATCCCCACGTACGATGGGTGTTGTTCGTCCATTGAAGGTTGTGATTACCAACTATCCGGAAGGACAAATGGAAATGTTGGATGCTGAAATCAACCCTGAAAACCCTGAAATGGGAACTAGACAAATCCCATTCTCCCGCGAGATTTACATTGAGCAAGAGGATTTTATGGAGGACCCACCGAAGAAATACTTCCGTCTCTTCCCTGGTAACGAAGTCCGTCTGAAGCATGCTTATTTTATTAAGTGTGAGGATTTCATTAAGGATGAGGATGGCAATGTAGTAGAAATTCATTGTACGTATGATCCAGAGACGAAGAGCGGCACAGGCTTTACTGGCCGTAAAGTAAAGGGTACGTTGCATTGGGTCGAAGCATCTCAAGCTGTTCCAGCAGAGTTCCGTCTTTTCGAACCTTTGTTGTTGGATGAGGAGCCGGAAGCAGAAGTCGATGCTGAAGTAGCAGATGTTGCTGGCACGGAGGAGGAAACGGTGGAAGTGGAAAAATCATTCCTTGACCATGTGAATCCAAACTCATTGAAGGTACTAAACGGCTTTGTAGAAGAAAACATGAAAAGCGTCGAGCCACAGGAGAAATTCCAATTTTTCCGCCACGGTTACTTTAATGTGGATCCGAAGCTTACAACTTCTGACAAGCTTGTATTTAATGAGATTGTGTCGTTGAAGAGCTCGTTTAAGTTATAGGATTAGGTTGGTGGCCCCCGTTAGTGAACGGGGGCTTTTTTGTTATGGGGTGAGGGGTTGGGTGGTTGGGCCTCGGGTGGGGGGGGCGGATTGGGGGCGGCGGGGTCTCGATCTGGGGTGGTGGCGTGTCGATCCGGGGTGGCTGGGGCTCGATCCCGGGCGGGGCATGTCGATCCGGGGTGGCTGGGGCTCGATCCGGGGCGGGGCATGTCGATTGGTGTCGAATGGCATTTATATTAGCTCAATTGGACAATAAATTGAAAAAGTGGCTCATATATTTAAAAGTTGGATTATAAAATAGAAACTTGGATTATAAAACTGTTTCCACAATAATAGCTGTATTTATCTAAGTGGGTACAACCCTGTTAAAGTTGAAAATCGCTCTTTCTTTAGTGTGAATAGTACTGTAAAAATCCAAAATGCCGTTTTTTACGTCTTACAGCAACAACTTTGTTGAAAAAGGCCCTTATAAAAGCGTTCCTCGTAATCGAATGCTACATTTACCTAGGTGCGTACAACCTTTTACAATCGTTGCTGTCGTATTCTTATGGAAGTTTAAAAAACCGAAAACCTGAATATTAAATTTTCACTTGTGCAGGAAATCTTAAGCCCTAAAGCGAAGAAGAGAGAGAATACGAAGGAAACGAGGTAAGAAATGATAATAAAAAACAGAGAAAAGCCATTCAGGTTGCTCGCGCATGAAGCCGCAATGAGAAGAGTCCCCAAAACCCATTCAAAATTCCCACAAATCGAAAAAGAATTCTACCGTTTACACTATGGCTATAAAGGGGAAGAAGCAATGGACTACTTTTCATCCTTCCTCCCGCATGAAAATTATAAAATATTGCACGGTTTAAGGGTTCCCGACACCAAAGGGCGATTCTTCCAAATGGATTCCCTACTTATTGCCCCTAGTCACTGCCTTATTTTAGATTCCAAATACATTTCAGGGAAACTGGAATTTGACGAAGATACCGGTAGTCTTATACGTCACAATGAAGCGGGCGAAGAAAGAGTAGGTGATCCTTTGGCACAGCTATCACGACACAAAATTCAGCTTTCCGCTATTATAAATGAACTCAAACTTCCCATGATACCGATTCATACCCAAATTGTCATCACACACAAAAGCGCCACTTTAATTAAAAAATCCTCCACTCTACTAAATAAAATAGTCTTTCACACTAATCTCCCGACAAGAATGAAAGAAATCGATAACATCCATAAGAGTACAAGTTTTTCAAATAAGGAAATCAATAAACTCGTGAAAGCACTTTTGAAAAGTCATTATGCTGATTCATTTAACATTATGGATTTTTATGAACTTGATGCTTGTGATTATATAAAAGGAGTCATTTGTGCGAAGTGCTCTCATGCACCGATGAAAAAAACGTATCAAAAATGGGTGTGTTTAAAGTGCGGGCATAACGAAATTGATCCTCTGCCTCAAACAATAAAGGACTATCCTTTGCTTGGCCTTGGGAACACTATAACTAATAAAGAGTTCAGAGAGTTTGCATGTATTCATTCTATCAGCATAGCCTCTAAAGAGTTTCTAACATTAAACCTCCCCCACCAGGGTTCCAAAAAAGGCCGGATCTATTATTTGGAATAATAAAAATGCCACCTATTCACTGGAGGCGCTCTTTTTCACTCCCACTACTATTTCTTACCTACTACCCGGGTATGCTAGTGTTATAGAGATTTCGAGGCTATCGTTAAGGTTTAACACTCTTCTTAAAATAAGTGACTGAAAATATGCAAATTAATGTATATTACTGATAATGATTATCAATAATAAGAATAAGAAAGACAACCACGGCAATGGTTGTCTTTTGAATAAAATCAGCTAGTAGGTTCAAACGTTTTGCAATCTGTTTCTTCACTATTAGAAGCATTTTTACTTTTGTTGTTCACTACATAAATTTGAGTTGCACCGCACTTGTTCTCTTGATTTACGTTGTGAACACAACTACTTACTTCACATAAAATATTTTGTGTCAAAATGAACACCTCCTTCTTTAACTAGGATAATCAAGTCGGTTTGTTACTATACATAAGCCAAAAGAAGGCATTTTTGTATGAATTTTATTTTTACAGTAACTATAATAGGTACCATATCAGATACAACTAAAAGATGAGTCGGTTAAACCAGCTCATCTTTTCTTCTTATATGTTCTCTTGTTTCAATCCATCAATAATATTATCCTTTTTAATCTTGGAGATCGAATATAGCATGGCTGAGCTGACGATGATGAAGATGGCAACCACCACAAAAAGTATATCAAGCAACGGCAGGCTAAATCCATATTCAAACGTTTCCACGACGGAGCGATGGATCAGATACATAATAGCAATACTGATCGGCAAGCCAAATAGCAGCGCATTCAGTCCATAGAAGATGCTTTCGAAATTAATCATTTTGTTAAAGCCTTTCGGAGTCATTCCGACAGACTTCAGCATTGCAAACTCTCTCTTTCGCAATGAGATGCTCGTAGAAATGGTGTTAAAGATATTGGCTATGGAAATTAACGAAATCAACGCAATGAATCCATACGTGAATATCGATAAGAACATAATCATCTGCTGGTCACGCTCTCTTGATTGAACGACGTTATATATATACAGTGAAGAAGGGACAATCTCTTCAAGTGCCTCCTGCGTTACCATCGGATCACTGGTATTCAGGTAAAGGCTTGAATGTACTTCATTCTCTGCCTGTTCAGTAAGGATGGTATCTAGCATTTCCATGGGGATAATTATATCCAATCCGCCGATCCCTGACGAATTGCCTCCCATTGGAACCTGGCCTGTGAGTGCACCAATCTCGACGTTCGCCAGAGAAGTTATTTCATTTGTTTCATAATTTGTAAATAGAAGTTCCACTCTATCCCCAAGGTTCGTGTTAATGGACTTTGTTTCAACAAACTTAGAAGCTTCGTAATCCTGGTAGGATATCTGTTCAATAATTATGGCTCGCAGGTTGTCTGAATCTTGATAGGTACTCGAATCTGTTCCTACTTTTTCAGCATACTTTTGAAAACTGCTATCATCTAAGCCATATAAATTAATATAATATTGATACTTGCCGTCTTGAAGCTCGATATTTTCTCTATCAATAAGATCTTTTAACTCTTCAGGAAATTTCTCTTCCTCAATAAGTGAGGTCAGCTGAAGTGTCTTTTGAAGGCTGTAATCCGTCACACCTTCCGTATTGATTAAGGACTCTAGATCGGAAGTGTCTTCGCGGCTTCCTCCAACTAAAATATCATAATCGATTCCGCTCTGTGACATTTCCACCGATCTGCTTAAATTCTCCGTGAAGAATGAAACCGATAAGAAGAGGATAATGCTGATGACAAGTGAGAAAAGTGTCGCATAATACCTTTTTTTGTTCCTTTTCACATTTTTCATGCCGATTTCAGCTTCCAAGCCAAAAACTTTTCTGACCAGCTTGGAGGTTTTTACCCCTTTGCTTGTTAATTTTATATCCTGTGTCTGGCGAATAGCATCAATCGCTGAGACTTTGGATGCTTTACGCGCCGGCATATAGCTTGAAATGAAAATCGTTGCGCTTGAAATAAGACATGCGACAAGAATGGAAGCCGGTGTAGCAACCACTTCAAGCTTTACGGTTGTCCCTAATGCATCTGCAATAAACGAATTAATGAACATAAAGGTGACTGCTATTCCACCGAGACCAGCTATAACACCAACGGGGATGCTGATTAACCCGATTACTGCCCCTTCAAAAAACACGGAATTGCGCTTTTGCCTTTTGGTGGCCCCCACACTCGAAAGCATTCCTAAATGCCTTGCCCGCTCAGAGACACTGATGGCAAACGCATTATATATCAGTGATACCGATCCGATGAGGATAACAGCGATGATAATACCTGCCAATGAATACATCGTTGTGTGCAGATTATCATTATCTGTTACGCCAGAAAACCGGAGTAGCTCATCGTTAAATTCAACAAACTCAATCTCGTTTTGTTCTGCTAATTGTTCTGCCTGTTCAAACAATGAGCGATTTAGTTCCTTTACAACCACAACAGCATTAACTCTATCTGCTTGATCCAGATTTTCATGATTGATAAAATTAATTACTGTGTATCCTGGATACCATGGTTGCTCCCAAGAAGGCATTTCGACAGTGCCTACAACGGTGAATGTTTCGGTTGAGTGAATTTCCAGATTTTCAACTAATCCGTCTTCATCTCGCTGAACGGAATAGTTCTGCAGCAAAGGCTCTGGTTCACCTTCCACAATGCGGTCTCCTATTTCAACGGTTATTTCATCGCCGATTTTATACTCGATCCCTGTGTCTTCCGCGATATGCTCAGAAACGACCACTTCGTTCTCTGCAGCAGGAAGGCGTCCACTGCTTAACTCTATTGGGAATTGTTCCAAGCCTTCCGTGTTGTATCCTTTAAAAAATAGGTAGGGCTTATCCGTCTCCTCGAATCCTTCCAACTTCGCATAGCCCATATCGCTTGAAAGCATCATTTTTTGGGTATTTTCATCCTCTTCGATAGCCTTTATCTGATTTGTGGTAACATTTTTATATTGAACATGCCACTCACCATTGTCTGCAATGGTCTGTCTTTTTAAAAGGTCAAGAAAAGAGACACCAAGCGTCGCCACAGCTGTAACCATCGCAACAGAGATGATGACACCAATAACGGTTACAAGCGTCCTTCTCTTATTCTCTTTCAAATGCCTTAATGTCAGCTTATTGATAATGTTCATGGACGAATCACCTCATCCTTGGCGACTTTTCCATCATTGATTTCAATTACACGGTCAGCCTGCAGGGCAATCCTTTCATCATGGGTAATGACAATAAGTGTCTGATTATAGGTTTTGTTAAACATTTTCAGAAGTTCCATGATCTCGCCGCTATTCTTGCTGTCGAGGTTTCCTGTTGGCTCATCCGCAAGAATGATTGCCGGATTGCTGATTAATGCCCTGCCGATGGATACACGCTGCTGCTGTCCACCAGAAAGTTGATTTGGCAAGTGATTCAAGCGATCTGTTAATCCGAGTGTAGACGAGATCTCATTGAATTGTTTTTGGTCAACTTTGTGTTCATCTAAGAGCAACGGCAGTGTCATATTCTCTTCAACTGTCAAAATCGGAATGAGATTATAAAACTGATAAATTAATCCAATCTGCCTGCGCCGGAATATTGCAAGCTGTGTTTCGTTCAACTGATAGATATCTGTGTTATTGACTAGTACCTTCCCGCTTGACGGTCTATCCACACCACCGAGTAAATGAAGCAGCGTTGATTTACCTGAGCCAGATGGACCGATGATTGCCACAAATTCTCCTTTTTTAACTGAAAACGATACATCATCCAATGCCTTTACTGCGGTTTCTCCCTTACCATAAACCTTAGACAGATTTTCTATTTGTAAAATATTCATAGTGTATAGCCTCCATATTTCGAATGTTAAACTTAGTATATCTGCCTAAGATGACTATAAAGTGACTTTTATTGTGACAGTTTAGTCACTTAAGGGGACAGATTCATATCCCATTGGACGAACCTACCCCCTTTTTGTCAGGTACGAGCCTTGTTATAAAACTTGATATGAAACTCTGTTCCGGCTCCTTGTTCACTTCTGACCTCGATATCCCCCTGCTGGCTGGTGATGATGCTGTACGCCATCGCAAGCCCAATTCCAACGCTGTCCTCTCCGGCATTTTTCCCTTTATAAAAGCGCCTGAAAATATAAGGCAAATCTTCCTTGGGAATTCCATGCCCATTATCTTTCACCTTTATTTCTGTATAAAGGGGATTTTCTGAGAATGAAATGGATAGTTGACCTCCCACAGAAGTATGTTCCACACAGTTTTTCAATATATTGATCAATGCCTCTGCTGTCCAATGATTATCTCCTGTAAAATTGACAGACTCGTCTCCTTCCACCAATAAAGTCTGCTCCTTAATATCCATGGGAATCAAAATTGGCTGCACAGCCCTTTCAATAAGGTCAGAAACAGAAACTTTGTCTTTTCTAAAGCTAACAGTGCCTGCATCAATTTTTGATAATTTTAAAAGAGATGACACAAGCCACTCGATTCTTTCCAATTGCACACGGATATTCCTGGTGAATTCAACCCGCTTCAATTCATCTAGCTTATTACCGCTGAGCAGATCGGCCATGACCATCATGGATGTTAGCGGAGTTTTCAGTTGATGCGAAATATCTGAAATCGCATTCGTTAACTTGATTTTATCCTGTTCTAAATAAGAACTCTGCTCGGAAAGCATCAGGGTGACTTTATAGATATCGCTTTTGAGGATACTCAGTTCTCCCTCATAATTGTCGCGGACATCCAATTTATAATCGCCATTGCTGATACGGCGTAAGTAGCCCGATAGGTTTTCAATTTCCCTGTATCTCCAATTCGTAAAAATCAAACTGCATGTTATAAGCAGCACGGAGGTGAACAGAACAAATAGTGCTGCAGATATAGACAAATAGAATGCTGCTGCCCCGCTGACTACAATGCCACTCAAAATCATTATGATAAGATAAAGTCGAATTTCCCTGTTTCGCCACATATCATTGACCTGCCTTGTAGCCCATTCCGCGAACGGTTCTGATAATCACAGGGCTCTGCGGATTTTCCTCCAGCTTTTCCCGTAAACGCTTAATATACACGGTGAGCGTATTGTCATTTACAAAATCCCCTGCCACATCCCATATGCGGTCAAGCAGCTGAGCTCTCGTCAGTACCTGTCCGACATGATTGGCGAAAATCATCAAAAGCCGGTATTCCAATGCAGTCAGCAGAACCTCTTCCCCATTTTTAAACACTTTGCCTTCTAATGTATTAATACGAATATTCTCAATCTCTATGTAGCTTTTCACCTGTTCAGGCTGCTTCTGGTAGCGCCGCAGGACCGACTTGATACGTGAGAGCAGTTCACGAATCCTGAATGGCTTCGTAATATAATCGTCCGCTCCCATATCCAGCCCCATCACTACATTTACCTCATCATCAAAAGCCGTAAGAAAAATTACAGGTTTGTCCTCACGCTTCTTCACCTGTTTGCACAGGTCATAGCCGCTTCCATCAGGCAAAGACAAATCAAATAAACATAAATCTATCTGATCTAAGCTTTTATCGATCGCCAATTCTGCCGATTCAACGTTATGACAAAGAATCGTCTCAAACCCCTCTTGCTGAAGGGAATACTCCAAACCCACAGCGATCGTCCTATCATCCTCTACCAACAAAACTCTCATCCTCTATCATCCTAACCGTAACCATTTTCTTCTATCATATTTTATCTGTTGCTTCCCGTCAAAAGCTAAAGGGGGTCCTCCCACTCTTATCTGTCTTCCAGTTTTGTTACAGAATAAAATGTGTCTATTAGTAGAAAAGTGTTAGAAGGAATTCAGTCGGGTATATGCTTCATATACTCTCATCTTCCATATTGAAAAAGGTGAATAGGGGTTAGGTCCCCCTATATAAAGATTAGACTTGTGACTAACTGAGAAATTAAGGAGTTTATAATTTTATGACATGGTTTTATATAAGTATTTTTATCATCTCTGCCATCGTTTCTGCAGTGTCGGCTATTCATTTATCCAGACATGCAGACACGATTAGTAAACAAACAAGACTCGGTGGATTTTTAGCTGGAACTATTCTCTTAGCAGTAGCCACTTCTTTACCAGAGTTAACGACTACCGTATCGGCAAGTATAATCGGGAGCGCCGACATTGCAGTCGGTAATGGTTTGGGTAGTATATTATTTAACACTCTTGTATTATTTGCATTAGATATTCACTTCCGAAAAAAAAGATTATTTCTCCAGGTCGCCCATACTCATATCTATACAGGGGTAATCGCTCTCCTGCTTTGTGTAATCACTGCTATTGGATTAACCATTAACTTTTCATATTCTGTGATGAATATTGGTCTCACAAGTTTTGTCGTTACCACCGTTTACGTAGCCGGTATGTGGTTTATTTCTAAAACCCAAAAGAAAGAACCGTCTGCCGAAAAAGCTCAAACAAAGCTTACTGAGAATACATCTATTCGACAGGCGGCACTAAAATTTGTGTTATTTTCCATCGCCATTTTTGTTTTCGGGAGCGCACTTAGTCTATCAGGGGATGCAATTTCTAAAAGTACAGGCATCAGCGCAACAATCATAGGAAGCTTCTTAGTTGCCTTGGCTACCTCACTTCCAGATGCCATGGGAGTATATATGGCCTTGAAACTCGGCAATGTTAATATGGCTATTGGAGCAATCCTTGGCAGTAACGTCTTTAATATATTGGTAATCGCAATTGGAGATATGTTTTATTTCAGGGGAAGTATTTGGCAGGACACAAGTGATGAATTAGCTTACATTTCCTTCGTAGGCTTCCTGTTAACAGCTCTGGTGATGATTATAGTGAAAAGAGATCGTACGCGTAACAGTTTCACGTATATTCTGCCTTCACTGTTGGCGGTTGCTTCGTATCTGATTGTCATTGGACTTGTTTTGTTTTAACAACTAAACTGAGATGGGACTGGGACTTGTCTCAGCCCCATCTCTTTCTCTTAAGTAAAAATTTCATCCACACACTTCGGTCCAGCCCCTTTACTATTTCGTTATACCATGCAAAAATAGTCGATATATATCGACTCGTTTTTAATCGCTCTAAACTTATATGAAAATTTTATTCAATCAAACGTTTGTTTGAAAATTACTACTTTAGGAAAATTTAATAAAATTTAATACTGCTTCTTATTATAAAACTAATAAAAAAAGCATGAAAACTGTTATATCAGTCCTCATGCCTTTGCTTCTTACACCTATATACCAAACGTATTTCCACCATTCACAGCGATCGCTTGGCCAGTAATAAACTTCGATTGATCAGAAGCTAAAAATAGGACTGTTGAAGCAATATCACTAGGTAATCCCGCTCTTCGTAAAGGAACGTTCTTGGCATAGCCACTTGCATCGATTCCTTCATGCCTCTCTACTGGCACAAATCCTGGATTTAACAAGTTTACTGTAATGCCGGATGGGCCTAATTCATTTGCCCATGACCGTGTCATCCCGAGTTGAGCAGATTTAGCAGTAACATAGGATGAAAAATGAGGATTTCCTAAAGATATTACCTCGCTTCCTATATTAATAATACGCCCTTCCCCTTTTTCCTTCATTCCAGGCAATACTGCTTTCACTAGAAACAAAGGGGCTTTCACAAAAAAGTTTAATTGATCCAGATAATCTTCCCAAGAACTCTCTTCTATAGCTAACTCCGGTTGTGGCCCTGTTGCATTATTCACCAGGATGTCGATGGTTCCTCCGAGCTTTTCCTCTACCTCTTGCACAAGTTTTTGCACAGCCTCTTCGTTAGTAATATCGCTTTGAATGACTAACGCCTTTCCGCCTGCCCTTGTAATAGTTTGAACAGATTCCTCTGCTGCCGCCGTATTATGTGCATAGTTTACAATGACCGTTGCACCTGCTTCTGCTAAAGTGGCAGAAATGACCTTTCCTAACCCTCTTGACCCGCCAGTGACTAAGGCAATTTTTCCTTGTAAAATTCGCAAATTAAGTCCCCCCTCATTAATCTTAATTAACATATATAAAGAAGAGCTAAAAGAAGAATAAAAATCTATTCTTCTCTTGCCATTCCCATTATCTTAATTCAACAACGATCCTACTCACTTTTCCATTTCGAATTGCAGCAGCTAATTCGCCAACTACTTCGCTACTCTTTACCTTCTTCACCGTTCCATCTACTAAAGTTAGCTCTAATGATGTTGGCAATACAGCATTCGCTCCGTACGTATTCTTTTTTTCCTTGTTCACATATGTTACTTCTGTTTGACCAAGGAACATGAATGTAACTTCACCATTCTCAGTGAACATCCAGGAAGGTAAAGTTGGTGTCAAACGACATACTAATTCATCGTTTACAACATGGAATGGCTTTTCTCCAGCCATCATCACAAACCACATGTTCATGAACTCAATAGTAGATCCACTTAAACGCGAGACAAAGCCGCGACCGTGCAGTGTCGGGTTCGGATTGGCACTACTTGCGATAAAGGATGAGTTTTCTAATGGACTTCTTCCATACACCGCAGGATTTAAAAATGGAATGAGTGCGGTCTTCATATCTTCAAAAAATTCGTCTGTTAATCCAGCTTTTAACGTTGCTAGTAGATACTTATATTCCATGTGTAAAAAGATCGATTCGTTTTCTAACCATCCTGGAGTAAATGACTTCGCTCGTCCAAGCTCTAAAGGCTCCTCCGCGATACTCATTGATGTTTTATACATTTGAAGCTTTTCATCATAAAGTTTAGATGCTTTAACCGTGTCGTACAGCTTTTTCGCCATTGTCTTATCGCCGATTGTTTTTAACTGCTTTACGACACCTTCTAAAAACGGAGTAACTGCTTTCGGTTTCCATTCTATTGTGGAAAGGTCGATCTCTTTTCCGATTTCCGCAGCCGGCTCGAAGTAAAAATAGGTTGGAATAAGTGGAGCACGATAGGACTCCACTCGTTTAATCCCTTGTTCTACTCGGTTCAATAATTTCGTTACGTACTCTTTTACTTCATCGATGGAGTAGACAGCCTCTCTCCCATTAATTCCGCGATAAATATCTTCCCGATAATTCTCTCTCAGTGTAGATATGTTGTTCCAGTAACGTTGCTCGCTCTCATCGGAGTGACAATCAACTAACTGTATTTCTTCCACTGCATGGCGTAAAAATGCATCTACCTCAATCGGCAAAGAAACCTTTTCTGTACCATTCACATTTACATGGAGCAACAAGTCTAACAATCTTTTCAACTCATATAACTCTGAAGTGCATGCGCCTATCATCCCTGGAAGGCCGTTCAAGGAATCATTCCAACCTGGCTTATCTCCATCCATCTCAATACCAAGTCCAAACGGCGCCATCGTAGATGTTTTCACCAATCCGAGAATTACTAGCTTTGAATATAAACTTGTATAGTACGTTTCTCCTTCACCAAACTGATCTCTAATCCATAGCACACCATCGTTAGCTTGTGCTTTTTCTAGCTTTTCTTTCACTTTTTCCACTGCGTCGTACTGTCTCAGCTTCCCATTCCGGACCACATATTTCTCTTTTCTCGTTTTCACTCGTACAGGACTTTCGAAAAACTTATACTCCTTTTGCAAGAAAAACGGTTGTTCCTTATCAGGATAAATAGATAAGTAGCTATCTATAAGATCAAGATTATATGTCCAGTGGTCCATCCAATATCCTTCTCCAAACTCCGCTTGCTGCTTATCCGAAGACGCTAATAACACGTTTGTTAAAAATTGCTCAAACGAGGTAGTTAACTCTAAGTTATTCTCTTTCACAAAGTGCTTTAATTCACCTGGTGTAAAGCTATTTTCGAAGAATTTAGAAAGCATCTCTTTACTCGTCCCGTCTTGTACGAATGATTCGAAGAAAAATGTCTTTGTTAACTGAAAACGGACACCTTTTACAGAAAGTGGATTATAACCGTCCAATTGTAGTAGATTCATAAATTGCTGAACGTTATAATCCTCCACTTTAGGTTCAAAAAACACATCACAACGGCGATTCTGGTTAATATCTCGGTAATTTCCATTACCTTGTGAATAGTAGGTAGGACTTATTGAAAAGAAGTTATAATCCCTTTCTAAATCCCCATGCTTTCTAGAAAATAAGTAATAAACTTTTTTCTGTTCCTTATTCTCAAAAACAATTGGGAAACCACCACGTAGACCATTATCTAAATAACTTTGTTGTGCATACGCATCAAACAAAGGCATTCCTGTACGAGTCTTTATTTTGTTCGTAATAGATTCTGTAATCGTTCTAGCTCGATTTTTCTTTTCCTCTAACATTGAAAATGACAGCATATTTTTTACAGAAGACTGTACCGTTTCCGCATTTTTCGCATGACCGATTACGGTATACAGTTCAAATTCACCTTCAGGAGCTAGCTCTACTGCTTCTGCTGAAAAGCCTCCTGACACCTTATTCGTCGTTTGTTGAGGCTGTTGTAAAAGTTCCTGTACAGAATGCTTTAAAAACATGCGTGGTACTCGTAACGACGTATCTGTTCCGAATATAACATCTCTATCAACAATTGGCTTTACCATTTGCTCCCCACGTTGCTCGCTTCGAGAAAAACCCACATAAAAATTACCTTGTAGAATTTCTTTTACCTCCGAAGTATCTTCTATGCTGCCTCTCAATCGGTAAAAAGGAATTTTCTCGTCTATATACACAACATCGAACCAGCTCTTAATCGTGTTCCCCAATTCTTTATATGCCCCATTTGGAACACCACTCGGAAATAGTGCAGGAAGTCCATCGAGTATTTCAATTTCTCGCTTTTTATCAGTAAGATTCGTGACCTTTACGTGACGAACGAGCCCCGCAACTGCTGACTCTGGCAAAATAAAGTATTCTACATCTAGCTTTAGTCCCAAATCAGCATGAACATATTCTAATTTTAGAACATTTTCAGAAACGGTCATCTTTTCATGAACGGAAGACTCGAAGGAAGATTGAGCAGTAAACGGTTCAAGAAATGTTGCATTCCCATCTTCCTTTAGAACTTTTATAAATGTTCTAAAGCCTTGCAGAGGAACATGCTGATACGATTTATCGGCAGGCATAAACTCCATCATTGCATGGTTTTTATCCGCTACACCAAAACTGGCAATCCCTTGCCCTTTGTTCACATAGAAAACCCACATCGGAATGCCATTAACTCCGGCAATGCCCGGCAGAAAGCTTGAAAACGGAGCCTGTTCCTGATAATTCCCTATTTCAAACGTACCTTTACTCGTCAACTCGTACATCTCATCACCTTCTTTATAGAATAAAAACCGTTAAATAATTGTTGTTTTTGAGAGAGTAGCCACGGGGAAGAGGAACGGTCTAACTCTAAATTCTTCCTCTATCTTTAAAAGCGAAAACAAACGAAACCGCTTTCGTAAAAATTGAAAAATAAAAGGGTTATAGACCAATATTTCTATATTGGTCTACAAGATTCTCTTTCCATTAGAGAAACCGGGATCTTCACAGACATAAACTGCTTTTTTTTGTTATTAATTTGATCTAACAACATATTCGCAGCCGTTTTGCCGATCAGCATCGTATCTTGTCGAATCGTCGTTAACCCCGGAGAAATATAACGAGCCATTTGAATATCATCAAAGCCTACAATAGAAATGTCTTCTGGAACGTTCAAACCATTCTCTTTAATGGCAGCAATCGCAGCAATTGCCATTAAGTCCCCAGCTACATAAACAGCTGTCGGCCGGTCCTTACGCATTAATAATTTTTCCATCGCTTTTTTTCCACCATCATACGTAAAGTATCCACCATCTACAACGTATCCTTTAGGAACAGTGAGGCCATGCTTTTCCATCGCTTGAGTATATCCCTTTAGACGTTGAACACCGACGTACAATTCCTCACTACCAGCAATATGGGCAATATTCCGATGTCCTAGTGAATAAAGATAGTCGACTGCCATCTCACTTCCATGAAGATTATCACTAAAAACCACACTGACTCCTCTAGTATCTAAATCAATAACGACTGAAGGGATATCTGATTCCATTAACTTCTCAATATCTGGTGTGTTTAGTGTGGAACAAACAACCACTACACCATCTACTCCTCGGTACATAAAATGATCTAAATAAGATCGTGATTCTTTCCCGATTTTACTAGAAGCGAATAGAAGATCATATCCTTCTTTCTCCGCACTTTTTTTAAAGCTTTCAATCACCGCATTGAAAAATGGATGCTCCATGCCTATTCCAGAGTCCTCGACGAATACGACTCCAATTGTCCACGATTTTTTCGTTGATAACGTCCTCGCGCTAGAGCTTGGAAAATATCCTAATTCATCTACCGCTTGATTGATAATTTTTTTTGTTTTTTCTCCTACATCGGAACGATTGTTTAATGCTTTAGAAACAGTGCTGATTGAATAGCCTGTCTTTTTAGCAATATCATATATAGTGGCCATTGTATCTCCCCGCTCCCCCACATCACGTTGTTGATAGGCTAAACTGCTTTATATTTTTTAAACACGGAATAGTTGATACTCATAAGGACGTATGCAAAGACACTAATTCCAATTAATAAAAATAGTTTCGGTAAATTAATTGCAACTAAGATGTAAGCAACCAACCACACAAGCTGCATAACTGTATTCAACGGACTAGCAAAAACTAATCCAGCTGCTACCTTCAGGTACTGTAATGTTTTATACTCAAAATGAGCCATCACTGAAAATAAATTCACAAAAGTCATTAAGACAATAACTGAAAATCCAAAAATAACTACATAAATAAATAAATGTATAGATTCATCGTAAAAGTAAGAAACAAACGAGAAGTTTACATAAATAATATAAAATAATAGTAAGAAGATTGCACCATTGATATTAGAACGGAAGAACTCTTGTTTATAAAACTTTAAATAGCTTCTAAATAAATAAATGTCTTTCTCGCCTTTGATCCATTCTCTCACCACTCGAAATAGCGCTACGGTTGAAGGCATAAAGCCAAAAACACCTAGTCCTAATAGAAAGAAAAACAACCACAAAATATTGAGTGCTGTAAATTTATAAATAAACTCGGCAATTTGAACGATTAACTTCCCCAACTGTATCACCTCGATGTGATAGGGTCGGCCAGAGCTATTTTCATCGCTTCATAGCCAACCCTATTCATTGGTAAGATAGATTCTAGATTTCTTTATTATATCGTCTCATTTCTTCTAATGTAACCTTTTCCATAAAGCACCGTATTACTTAACTGCACCTTCAGATAGGCTTTGAATAAATAAACGGTTGAACAATAAGAAGACAATTAGCAACGGTACGGTCGCCCAGAACGTTCCGGACATAATCATACCATAATCCATTAGACGAGCATCGTTTAGCGCGCGTAACGCAACTTGTAATGTATGCATAGATGGATCTCTTAACACGACCAGCGGCCATAAGAAGTCGTTCCAGACTGCCATGAAGACGATAATTCCTAACGTCGCGAATGCTGGCAAAATCATTGGTACAACAATATTCCAATAGATACGGAAGTTAGAACAACCATCGATTTTTGCCGCTTCGATAATTTCATAAGGTACACCATCTTTTATATATTGTCTCATCCAAAAGATACCGAATGCGTTGATTAAACCAGGGATAATTATCGCTTTAAAATCATTCAACCAACCTAACGTTGTAATGATATAATATTGCGGAATTAAACCTAACTGTGGTGGGACCATCATCGTTACTAAAATCATCCCAAATAAAATACTTTTCCCTTTAAAATCAAGCTTCGCGAAGGCATAACCAGCTAGAGAGCTTAAAAATAGTGTCCCTAACGTTACAGTCGTTGCTACAAAGAAGGAGTTCCACATTGCTCCAAAAAAATCGATACTGCTTAACACTTTCTGAAAGTTTTCTACCAAATGCTTTCCTGGAATAAACGGAGGCGGCACTTGGTTAATCTCCCTATTTAATCGGGTAGCCATTACGAACATATAGTAAAACGGAAAGAGGGAAACTAAAGAACCAATGATTAAGCTTACATATACTAATAATTTTTTAGGTGAGAATTTCCCTTCTCCTACTTCTCTTTTCCCTGCCATTTTAGTCCCCCCTAGCTAATTTTTTTCGAACGTCCAAGTTGATTTGTAATTAGCAAGTTAATTGCAGTTAACGTGATAATGATAAAGAATAAAACAATTGCTGCTGCGGATGCTGTTCCGAAGGAGTTATACACAAACGCGTCTCTCCAAAGGTATGCAACCATTGTAATACCTTCTTCACGTAAGCCTCTTCCTAAGAAAATTAACGGTTCAGTGAATAGTTGCAAGCTTCCGATTGTTGCTGTGAACACGACGAACATCGTAATCGGCTTTAACATTGGTAAAGTGATAAGGCGAATTTGCTGCCCGACTGTTGCCCCATCAATTTTTGCTGCTTCATATAACTCTTTTGGAATACTCTGCATACCAGCTAAGAAGATAATTGTGTTGTATCCTACCCATCTCCAAAAGACCATTGTCGCAATGGCGATTTTAACTGGCCAATCTTCAGCATTCCAACGAATAGGCTCAATATCAAAGAAACTTAAAAAATAGTTAGCAAATCCAAATGGTTGATTATTAAAAATAAGTCCAAATATAATTGCTACAGATACGATGGAAGTAATATACGGTAAAAACACCAATGTGCGAAAGGTATTACGAAAACGTATTAATGCTGAGTTTAAAGCAAAGGCGATCAATAATGCCGCAACGATTTGAGGTACGGTCCCCATAATTCCAATAAGAAATGTGTTTACAATGGAAGAGAAGAACACAGGATCGTTAAATATAAAGGAAAAGTTTTTCAAACCATTAAACTCCATCGCATTTAAGCCATCCCAGCGGAAGAAAGATAAATAGAAACTAAATATCATTGGGAACAGCCCAAAAATAGCAAATAGGATGAAGAATGGTGAGATAAAAAAATATGCTGATAAAGCTGTACGCTTTTTCTCGGATAAACGGTTACCCTTTTTAGTTGTATCCACCTTTAATCCCCCTTAAAGAAATAATAAATGGCTGTTTTCGCATCTTTACGAAAAGAGCTTAATAAAAAAATGTTGGAAACCTCTTGTTGGTTTTCGAGAATGTCCTATATCAACTCCCTGACACCTAGAGGAATGGAAGTGATAGAAGCCACTCTCGAAACAATCTTTTTAATCCGACCAACAAGATTATTTTTTTATAGGGTATGACAAGCAGCTGCCATACCCTATGAACTATAACCTATCTGTCTAGAATAAGTTGAATTCTTTCAAGTGCTTCTTTCCACTCTTGTTCACGATCAGCATCAGCAGAAACGTTATCAAGTGCTTGTTTCATTTCATCATCTACCGGGTAGTATAATCTACCTTTGTAAACTGGCTCTACTTGTTGTGCCGCTTCAGAGAAAATTTGTGCAGTTGCAATTCCACCGAAGTATGCATCTTCGTATTCCATAAACTCAGGCATCTCATATACAGCCGGTGCAGATGGGAATAAACCGTAACCTAAGAATGCTTTTAATTGCTGCTCAGGAGCTGTTAACCAAGAGATAAATTTATAAGCTTCTTCTGCATTTTCAGACTCAGCTGGAACCGCTAAGTAAGATCCACCCCAGTTACCTGCGCCTTCTGGCATTGTTGTAATAGACCAAACACCTTCTTCAGGAGAGTTGTCTTTAATAACACCTTGCATCCACGCTGGAGCTAGCATTGTTGCATATGTTCCTTCACCCATACCTCCAAACCATTCTGGAGTCCATAAAGGAATATCCCCTACTAGATCTTGTTCAAATAAATCCGCTACATAGTTAAACGCGTCTTTAATTTGATTGTGCTCATCCATAATTAACTCATCGTCTGTATTGAAGTACTGTTGAGTTGCTTGGTCACGTCTTGCATTGTAAACAAGCTCCCCAGAATCAGTCATTAACTTACCCGTTTTTTCTTTAATTTCTATCGCTACATTTTCGAAGTCTTCCCAAGTAGAGATTAACTCGGAAACAGCTTCTGGTGAGGAGTCAAAGCCTGCTTCTTCAAATACATCTGTACGATAGAACATTACAGTTGGACCGATATCAGTTGGTAATCCGAATAAAAAGTTTCCATCTGCATTTTCCCCATTTTGCCATACCCAATCAAGATAGTTGCCTGAAATATCAGCTGCACCATAATCAAAAAGGTTTGCAAACGCGTGCTCCGCGTTACGATATCTCTCAATTTGCGCTTCTTCAATCATCGTAATATCTGGTGCACCAGAACCTGCAGAAATAGATGTAAATAGATTGTCATGTAAGTCATTCATATCACTGTTTTGAAGATTAATAGAAACATGTGGATTGTCCTCTACATATTCTTCAATTAATTTATCGTATCCCGTATTCCCAAACTCCCAAAATACTAATTCAACGTCACCGCTGCCGATTTTTTCACTAGATGAATCATCACCTGCGTCATTACTACCGGCATTATTATTACAAGCTGCTAATAAAGACACAGCTAAGGCTGATGTTGCTGCAAGTTTCCAAAACTTTTTCATTTTGTTTTCCCCCCTGGAAAATTTAATTTTATTGAAAAACTTCAATGACAAGTAAGTCTAATTACCGCTCTACTTCCTCACCCCCTCAAAAGATTAGGATACAAACAGGCAAGATTAAAATGTGGTGGTGACTTCTCGAACTTGGTACACCTGTCTCGTAAGCGCTTACTTTAAACAGAAAGAAATTTTAAGCGCTTTGTAATACATAGTAAAATATCGAAGCGTCAACTTTCTTTCTATGATGTGAGTTGACACTCCGAGCAAACACACTGAGTCAGAGCTTAAACTTCAAAGAAATTATTTGTAATCGTCTGTTTATACCAGTAGAAGCTATCCTTTTTTGTACGTTCGAGCGTGCGGTAGTCAACATGAACAATTCCGAAACGCATAGAGTATCCTTCTGCCCACTCAAAGTTATCTAATAAGGACCAAGTTAAGTAACCTTTAATGTTTACTCCATTCTCCATTGCACGGTTTAAGGATACTAAATGCTGTCTCAAGTAATCTGTACGTTTACTATCTTTGACCTTTCCATTCAAAGGCTCATCGTTGTAGCATGAACCATTTTCGGTAATGTAAATTGGCACATCCCCATATGTTTTACTTATATAGGTTAACACTTTATAAAATCCTTCAGGGTAAATGTTCCAGCCTATATCCGTCTTTTGATAGCCTGTATCCACTCTTTCATGGTCAAACAAACCTTCATTTTCTTTGAATCTTCCAACACTACCTGTGTAGTAATTAATACCAAGCAGATCGATTGGTTGATTAATTATTTCCATATCACCATCTTGAATATTTAAAGTAGCACCTTTTGCCGCAAACCAATCAACCATATATTGTGGATAAGATCCTTTGAATACTGGATCAAAGAACCAATCAATGAAAAATGCATTTGCACGGTTACATGCGTCAATATCTTCCTGTCTTTCGCTAAACGGTTCATTCCACTCTACATTGGGAGCGTATCCAATTTTCCCTTCTAATCCTAATTCTCTATACCGAATGACCGTTTTACCATGTGCTACATGTAAATGGTGAGCTACATTCAACGCCAATTGAAGGTCTCTGTGACCAGGGGCATGTGCACCGATATAATTTGATAAAAATGAAACACACCACGGTTCATTGAATGTAATCCAATTTTTTATTTTTCCCTCAAACTCTTTGAACATTACCTCTGCATACTCTACAAATGCATCAATCGTTTCCCTGTTATCCCAACCACCTTTATCTTGCAGCGCCTGTGGCAAGTCCCAGTGATAAAGGGTACACATTGGTTCAATACCTTTTTCTAGTAAACGATCTACTAAATTGTGATAGTAATTTAACCCCTCTTGATTTACTTCTCCAGTACCATTTGGAAGAATTCTTGGCCACGCAACAGAGAAACGATAATAATCGACACCAAGATCGTTCATTATTTCTACGTCCTCATCGTACCTATGGTAGCTGTCACAAGCTACATCCCCATTATCACCATTTACGACCTTACCTGGTGTTTTAGAAAATGTATCCCAAATAGAAAGTCCTCTTCCACCTTCCTTTACAGCACCTTCAATTTGATAGGAAGCTGTCGCAACCCCCCACTTCATATCTTTTGGAAATTGTATAATAGCCATGATGTGACTCCTCTCATAATCTAACACAATATTATTTAAACTAAACCGCTTTCGTAATATACAAAAAATATAAGGTTTACTAAACCGCTTTCGTAACTGTTAAAAAAATATAATATAAGCTTTTAGGCCTTTTTTGAACTATTCCTATCGAAGTCCTTGCCTTTAGTTGTATTGCTGCTAAAAACTTATAATTTAGGTTCCTTAATAATGAAACCGCTTTCGTAAATTCATTATAAGCCTATATTTATGAAAACGCAATCATTTTTTTGTCAAAAATTGTGTCGATAAGCTAAGGTCACATTACCCCTATTAGATTCAATAAATCTTTGGCATGGATTCAACCTTCAATTCTTTAGAGAAGGCTTTTTTCTCATTGATTGTTGCTATTGTGTAGTTTGTTGTAGCCTGGGGAGTTTGTTAACTTTGGAAATGTAGATGAATTTCAGGAGTTGTTAGATACATTCGGAAATTTATTAGATGGACTTTTAAATGTGTTAGATGAAACCACAAATCTTGTCAAATTGACTTAAAAATTTGCCCAGCTATCGAATTTTGACTCAAAATTAGTCTCTAACCAGATTATATTAGCTATAATCCTCATGATCACGAGCACTTTTGACCTAAATGGGGGAAAAATAGACCGCCACAATTATTCAGGGCAGACGGTTATAGGGACAGGTCCCTTGACCCAATCTTGAAGAACTCTCCGTATATTTATCAAGATTTGAGGGGAGGGAGTCCTCAGGTCATGAAGGTATCAATTTAAACAATAATTTTTAGTCTGTTTTCATATCGAGAATCATATAATCAGGAAGTATGACTTTAGAATAGGAGGATCTAAATGACAAATAACAGCCTGTTAAGCTTCTATGATCCCTATGTTTATCAGACATTAACAACCATTGTTGATAAAACTGTAACTGTTCAAACTATAAGAGGCAGCGTTCGTGGCTCTTTGAAAAATGTATTGCCTGACCACATTGTTGTTGAATCGAACGGGACTCCCTTTTTTATTCGAACCCAGCAAATTATATGGGTTTTTCCTGGTTAGTAAAGGCTCTTTTCTTAAAGATTGTTGCTGTAAGCCTGTTCGCTGTTCTACTCACAAAAAGCAAGAGCGAAATATAACAGGAAAAGAGCACGATTGTAACGGGTGGTTTTAACTTACAAAAAGTAATAATCAATCCGAAAACTGCCTTAACAAAAGGAAGTGGAGGGGAAATAATGTTTAAAAGAATAGATAAATTACAAATCGAACTTCCAGTACCCGCTCACGGTGATATGAATGCCGCTGCTGCAGTACAAGAGCTCTTGGGTGGAAAGTTTGGGGAGATGTCTACCTTAAATAACTATATGTTTCAGTCTTTTAACTTCAGAAATAAAAAAAAGCTCAAGCCTTTCTATGATTTAGTGGCAAGCATTACAGCAGAAGAATTTGGCCATGTAGAGCTTGTTTCTAATGCAATTAATTTGTTATCGGTCGGTAATACTTTTCCAGGGGATCCCGATATCACTCCACTTCAAAATGGGAAGGATGCGAGAAACACCTACCATTTTATTGCTACAGCTCAAACGGCTCTACCCGGTGATTCAATGGGAAGAGCTTGGACTGGTGATAATGTTTTTAATAGCGGCAATCTGGTTTTAGACTTAACACATAACTTTTTTCTAGAGATTGGTGCACGCACACATAAAATGAGAGTGTATGAGATGACAGATAACCCAGTTGCTCGAACCATGATTGGGTATTTACTTGTTCGTGGAGGAACACATGTCCTCGCCTATGCAAAAGCAATCGAAATTGCTACAGGGGTAGACTTGACGAAGATGCTTCCAGTTCCGAATCTTGATAACTCAAAATTCGATTATGCCAAACCATTCATAGAAAAAGGCTTAAGTAATGTGCTATACACATGGAGCGAAACAGATTACAGGGATATCGGAATGATCTGGAAAGGGACAAATCCCGAAAGTGGCCAGCCGCTTGAAGTGAAAATTGGTACCCCAGAAGGCGGGCCGATCCCAGACTTAGAGGAACTACCAGAAGAATTTGCCCCTGGTATTACTAGGGACGATTATGAACTAATCAAAAAGCGTTTATTGAAAAATATGTAATAGATTCTTTGAAGGAAAACTACTATTAATATTTGGATTTGTTTAGCGAACGGCAGCAGCCTCTGTTCGCTATTTTTATTTATCCTCATTTGAAACTTGATTGGAATTAAAGAGGATTAGTATAAAGTGGGTTGGTGGACAAGCAACTCGCTTTTAATGTGGTTATGAAGGTTGAAACGGCGGTGATGAGCTATGTACATATGACCTCTAATATTGAGAAAGGGCCTTCCAATAGTTTAGCAAATTTCGAAAGACCTCCTAATATATAAACATTTCATAAGCTAAAAAAGACTGCCGAGATTTTCTCAACGGTCTGAGTATCACTGCATAGAAGTGAGTTACTTTACACCTTAATTTAATGAAAATACATTTAATGACCTTGTACTTACAGTGGCTGTTAATATGTTAGTTCCTGTTACAGTTAATCGGACCTCATAAGTGTGCGCACCTGCTCCCGGTGTATCAATCCAAGTTAAATTTGGAATTTCACTAAATAAGCGTACAGTTCCAGCGGGTTTATCTCCTTCGTTATTCTCTGTGAGAGTAGCTAAAAGTACTCCATCTCTATACAAGGAATACTCTATTGTGTACTGAAAAGTAGTAGACAAACCTACTATAATATCTACTTCTGCTACCGAATCTACCTTCACTGATTGGTCTGCATCAGCATTTACAGTTACTGACAACACTGTAGTTTCTTCTTCAATAGGTAAGACCGCACCCTCTCCACTTTGGTCAAATCCAAAAAAGTCTATTCCTCCTTCTGGACCTGGTGGGCCTTCTGGACCTGCTGGACCTGCTGGGCCTGTTGAGCCGGCTGGGCCTTCTGGACCTGCTGGACCTGCTGGACCTGCTGGACCTCTTGGGCCGGTTGGGCATATTGGACATATTGGATTTGTGGGTCCGCGCCTTACAGGAGAACAATTACTATTTGCTGATTTCCAAACTGGAGTTTTATTACAACAACCAGAATATTTAGTTCTTTTCAAAATTAATCACCTCCATTCTTACTACAACAATTTATGCAAAAAAACCAAAACTGCTTGGACCTCTTAAACGATTAGCAGCATGAAAAATGCCTGATTATCAATTTTAAGAGCGCGGTTAACGTACTTTTTAGAAACGAAGCCGAACGGGTTCCTTTACCGAAGAACTTTTACAAGGCCTACTTAAAGTTCAACCACATCCATTATCTAAACATTACACCGAGAGTCATGGCCCCACTGAACGAGATGCTCGGCACAGAGGTAACGGAGTCATATTAATAAAAAAACAGAAAAACCTCTGACCATCTAGTGTCCAGAGGTTTTGATTCTTGTATTGGCAAGGCTTTATTAAACAGTGAAATCTTTATTAAATTCTATCATTTTAGTCCACCTAAAATAATAATTGGGAATACTATTATGCATTATGAAATGCAATGCTCTACTAATCTTCAAAAAAATACTATTTCACGAGGAAGCACGTTATTTATTCATACAGCACTTCTTATACTTCTTCGTACTTCCACAGCGGCACGGGTCATTGTAGCAAAAGTCCCATTTTAGTCGCAACGTAATAAGTGATGTTCAGGTGATCAGTTATTTATTATCATAACGTACTAAGCCTTAGTTCATAGAAATACTGCACAATTGGATGCTTTAACTTTATCTTCTCGGCCATGTTTAAAATTCGTTTTTTTCCAACCCTTCTGTCCACTATAGCTAGAATATTCAATAGGATATCATTGCTCTCTATGCTTTCCTCTATAGAAGTGGATAAAAACTTATTAGCTACAACGATAAAATTTGATTTGCTTAATGATGACTGCGCTGAAATAAGCTCCCTTGCATATTCTGATAATTTTCTACCCCTTGCAATTACTTTTAGACGATCCTCCGGAACTTTCCCTTTGGTTTCTTTTCTTACAGCTTCAATTTCCTCATTGGTGATAGGAATTTGGATAGCTGAATCATTCTTAATTTCCAGCTCCGTCTGATACCATCGGATTAAGTTAGTATCACTCATATTGAGTACATTCTTTTTATCTACCGCAATATAACAAAGTCCTGCCTTATCAGGTAAATAACGGTAGCTTGTTGCCCGATATTCAACCCTTCCAAATAATGCAGGACAAAGAAAACTCTCCAGATTTTGCTTTAATTTGCTCCAGACCATGTAACTCTCCTTAATTTTTTCTTTTCCTTTAGTTATTTATTTTATTGCTTCTACTAACACACAATGTTCTGGTTTTTAAAACCCTCCGCATATTGGAAAGTGATTTACTTTTATTATATCATTGATTGGATTTATTAATTGTTGCTCGAGGAGATATATATTAATTCCCAGTTACTACCATGTGGTTATATAGTTAAAGAAGCGAAGTAAAGAAGCAAACAGTCTTTAAAAATTTCATCCAAAATACACTCTGACACTCCCTTCTTTTTTTGCTGTCGCTAAACAGTTTTGTAAAAACTCGGAGATTTGCTTAAGATCCCAACTTTCGCCTTTTGTTTTCGAATCAATTCTAGCAAGTAATTCAATATAGTCTACCAAAGCCTTTTCAATTTGTGGTACCGAAAACTCAGAGTGACCACCCGATCCACTGACTCCTGCATAGTAATCATTTGCATCAAGTAAATCGTACAGAGTAAGTGCATTATAATTACACTTACTAAATCGTGCATAAGCAACTTCTTCCTTCGCCTTATTGAATCCTGATATATCGTGACCCATCAAATTCCTCCTTTTATTTTGAACGAAATTAAAAATAAACTTACTTGTTCAGGATCTATCACCTCCTTAAAGTACAAACCTTTTAGTGTAGATAATATCTTTTATAGGTAAATGAGTAAGCAATTCAGTATTGTTTGGTGAAAAGGGAGAAGAAAAGGATAATTAGAAGTTTAGCTGAACAGTTTTTCATTATGCTGGGGAGGCGAAAGTACTGACACAATAAAAAGTGTTAGAGGTTGGGAGAAGTTGTATGTCTACATAATTTCATGGTCCATTTCACTTGTCAAACTTCAAAAATGAAAGATTTAGAGTATTTTCTTATATAAATTTCAATTATCATCTAGGCTAATTAAGAGATTTCATTTCTCCGCTTAACCCAAAATAAAAAAGAAGCTCCTCACAAGTTTACTCAACTTATGAGAAGCTTCTTTCTTTATCTCTATGTTAGCAAAATGTTAGCATTCTACTCTCACCTTACTTTAAAACCCACTCATATCAAGGGTTCGGGGATGTATTGTCTAGCTCCAGCGGCTAGCCCCTCGAGGTCATAAGCCACTCTAGGAATGAAGACAAAGAGCGTCTTCTTTCCTAGATCGTCTTATGCTTGTCGGGGCTGAACAAGCCGCTTCCGCTTTTCGTTATTACATCATGCCGCCCATTCCACCCATGCCGCCCATATCTGGCATTCCAGCTCCGCCACCGTTTTCTTCCGGTAGGTCAGCTACTACAGCTTCAGTAGTTAGGAACATTGCAGATACGCTTGCTGCGTTTTGAAGTGCATAGCGTGTTACTTTAGTAGGATCTACGATACCAGCGTCAAGCATGTTTACCCATTCGCCAGTTGCTGCGTTGAATCCGATTCCTACGTCTTCTTTTTTCAGACGTTCTACAATTACAGAACCTTCTAATCCTGCATTGTGTGCGATTTGACGTACTGGCTCTTCGATAGCACGTAATACGATTTTCACACCAGTAGCTTCGTCGCCTTCTGCTTGGATTTCAGCCACTTTGTTGTAGATATTAACTAGTGCTGTACCACCACCAGCTACGATACCTTCTTCCACTGCTGCACGAGTAGAGTTTAAAGCATCTTCAATGCGAAGTTTGCGCTCTTTTAGTTCTGTTTCTGTTGCCGCTCCAACTTTGATTACTGCTACGCCACCAGCGATTTTCGCTAGACGCTCTTGTAATTTTTCACGGTCGAATTCAGAAGTTGTATCTTCTAATTGCGCACGGATTTGACCTACACGAGCTTGGATCTCCTCAGTGTTGCCGTGTCCGTTAACAACAGTCGTGTTTTCTTTTGTTACAACGATTTTGTCAGCGCGTCCTAATTGGCTGATGTTCGCAGATTTAAGGTCTAAGCCTAGTTCTTCTGTGATCACTTCTCCGCCAGTTAGTACTGCGATATCTTGAAGCATTGCTTTACGACGGTCACCGAACCCAGGAGCTTTAACTGCTACTGCATTGAATGTTCCGCGTAATTTGTTCACTACTAATGTAGCTAGCGCTTCGCCTTCTACGTCTTCAGCGATTAGTAACAACGGCTTGCCTTGTTGTACCACTTGCTCAAGAACTGGAAGGATTTCTTGGATGTTGGTGATTTTCTTGTCTGTGATCAGAACATATGGGTTTTCCAATACTGCTTCCATTTTGTCGGAATCAGTTACCATGTATGGAGATGCATATCCACGGTCGAATTGCATACCTTCTACTACTTCAAGCTCTGTTGTGAACCCTTTGGATTCTTCCAAAGTGATAACGCCGTCGTTTCCAACGCGCTCCATTGCTTCTGCAATCAATTGGCCGACTTCTTCGTCTGCTGCAGAGATAGCTGCAACTTGAGCGATGGAAGCTTTACCTTCGATTGGCTTAGATATATTTTTTAATTCTTGAATTGCAACCGCAACCGCTTTTTCGATACCTTTACGTATGCCCATTGGGTTAGCACCAGCAGTTACGTTTTTTAATCCTTCACGAATCATTGCTTGCGCAAGAACTGTTGCAGTTGTTGTACCGTCACCAGCAACGTCGTTTGTTTTGCTTGCAACTTCAGCAACAAGCTTAGCACCCATGTTTTCGAATGCATCTTCTAATTCGATTTCTTTTGCAATCGTTACACCGTCATTTGTGATTAATGGAGAACCAAACTTTTTCTCTAATACCACATTGCGTCCTTTTGGTCCTAAAGTTACTTTCACTGCATCCGCCAATTTGTCTACACCGCGTAACATGGAGCGGCGAGCTTCTTCACTGAACTTGATCTCTTTTGCCATAATAGATAGACCTCCTCTGTAAAATTGTGTTTATTTTATCTAAATTATTTTCCTACAACAGCCAAAACGTCTGTTTCTTTTAAAATTAAGTATTCTTTGTCTTCGTACTTTAATTCTGTACCAGCATATTTTGAAAAGATTACGCCGTCGCCTACTGCAACTTCAAGTGCAACACGCTCACCACTGTCTAATACACGACCTGATCCAACCGCTACTACTTTTCCTTCTTGAGGCTTTTCTTTAGCAGAGTCAGGTAATACGATACCACTTGCAGTTCTTTCTTCTGACTGTACAAGTTCAATAACAATGCGATCACCTAATGGCTTTAACATGAAAATAAACCTCCCCAAATTATATGTAATGTTTTTTATTAGCACTCTATACTCTCGAGTGCTAACACAATTATTATAATAATGAATCTTATCTTCTTTTGCAAGTATCTTGCCTAAATTTTTTTCAAACATGATAATTGTCCTAAAGGTGCATCAAACCCTTTTTCATTATCTCACTAAAAAGCGTATATAAACGCAGGAATAACATATTATTTTGTAAGGTCGGACTAACAGGGCACCTTATCATTATAAGTGGCTACTGATTATATGGTACAATACGAAAGCGAATATCTAACATAAGAGGAGTTTATTATGACCAAACAGTATTGGTATGTTATTTTAACGTATGTTTTAATGCAACTATCAGGCTTTATCGGATTTCCGATACTTTTAGCACTTGGTGTGGAGAGAGAATTTATTGTTGGTTATTGGACCTTCATCAGCTTTACCATCGGTTTGATTATTGTTTCTTGGATTTTAAGGGCAGAATGGAAAGAAGGAGATTTTCGTAAAGAAACTGCTTCTATTCCCCAAACAATTCTTTGGTCCTTCCTTGGCTTTTTTCTTGCATTGTTCGGGCAAGCTATTGCGGCCCAGATACAACATCAATTATTTGGAATTGAACCAGGTTCCCAAAACACCCAAGACATTATGGGCTTTGTAATGGCAGCTCCAATTATGATTTTTGCCATTACCATTGCAGGACCTATCTTAGAAGAAATTATCTTCAGAAAAATTATTTTCGGATCCCTATATAAACGGTTTAACTTTGCAGTTGGATTGATTATCAGCTCCCTGATTTTTGCGGTTGTTCACCAAGATTTTAAGCATCTTCTCATCTATTTCGTTATGGGTGGAATCTTTGCCTTTCTTTATGTAAAAACGAACCGTATCATTGTACCTATAATTGCACATGTTGCCATGAATTCTTTTGTTGTGATCGTACAATACGTATTTAAAGATGAAATAGAAGATATGATGAAGCAAATGGAAGAAATGCAAAATGCTCTTTCTGCTTTTATTCATTTCTTTTAACAAGGATTTTCTGAAAGAATGGTTGTTTGGAACGATTAGTATTGGAGGACTAGCCTGATGAGATTTTCACCATTGAATATGTTCTTTTTTTACGGCACGATGGGACTACTCTTTTTGTATTTGGCAATTGCGTCGATGGAAGAAAGCATTTGGGAATGGCAAACCCTTCTACTTATGCTGATTGCTACGTTTGACTTTGGAGTCGCTATTCGTGCTTACCTGCTTCATAAAAAACTGAAAAATATAGATAAAAAATAGGCTGCATACCATATAGGTGTGCAGCCTATTTTCTATTTAGCTCCTGATCTTGCTCTTTTTCTGCTTGCTTTACCTTTTTATAGCCAAAGCGTGAAATGATAATACTCACTTCATACAAAAATAGGAGCGGAACCGTTACCATTAAATGCGAGAGTAATTCCGGTGGGGTAATAAAAGCCCCAACGATAAGTAAAATAAAATAGGCAAATTTCCGTACTCTTACAAGAAAATCAGGAGTAATTATTCCTAATCGAGTTAAGAACATCACAATGACCGGCATTTGAAATAATAGTCCAAATGGCAAGGTCAGCTGAAATAAAAATTGAAAGTACTCGTTTATGCCAATAACTTGATTTATATCTAAGCGTTCTGCTAGTCTGCTCATAAAATTCACTACAAAAGGAAAGAGAATAAAATAAGAAAAAGCTAGTCCACTTAAAAACAAGAAAATCGAGATAGGTATATAACTTAATGTAACTCTCCGCTCTTTTTCAAATAACCCTGGACTGATGAACGCCCATAATTGATAGAGAGTGACAGGAAAGGTGATAATAAATGCAATCAAAAAGGAAAATTGCATAAAGATCTTAATTGGATCTGTTAAACGAAAGGCATTCATCGTAAGCTCTTTCGCCTCATTCGTCTGCTGTAAATAGACAATGATTGGTTCTGCTAGGAAAAAGCCACCGATCGCCGATGCAAAAAAGAAAACGGCGATAATGATGATTCTCTTTCGGAGCTCACCAATATGGTCATACACCGACATTTCTCTATCTAGCATATATGTTCATCCTTACATTACTTTGTTTCTTCTTTTTTCTCTGTTTTCTCGTCATCATCTGCTAATCCCTTTGTTGCGTTTTTAAATTCACGCAACGTGTTACCTGCTGCTTTACCTAGCTGAGGTAATTTACTTGGACCGAAAATCAATAATGCTACAAAAACAATTAAAAAGAGGCTACCCATTCCCATTGGACCCATTCTTGCCACCTCCTCGAAATATCCTTATTCTACTACTTTTTCAGTCTGTTGAATAGTGCTTGAGAAAATATACCAATGACTGTAATTCTACTGCTAAATCAATATGATGAATGCGGATGTTTTCCGGTACATTAATACGTGCTGGCGTAAAGTTTAGTATTCCCTTTACTCCTTGTTTTACTAGTCTGTCGGCGATAGGCTGTGCTACCGGTGCCGGAACGGTAAGAATCGCTACTGTCACGTTATCTGGAAGATCCTTTTCTATATCATCCATATGAAATACCGGAACCCCGCCAATTTCAGTTCCTACTTTATTCTTATCGATGTCAAAAGCCATCACAATTTTGGTGTTATTGTTTTTCATGAAATTGTAGTGCAGGAATGCGGTTCCTAAATTCCCCACTCCTATTAGAGTAACATAAGTTAATTCATCTTGGTCGAGCGTTTTCCGGAAAAAAGTTAACAAATATTGAACATTGTAACCGTATCCCTTTTTCCCCAGAGCCCCAAAGTAGCTAAAGTCCCTCCGAATGGTAGCGGAATCCACTTTTACCGCTTCACTAAGTTCGGCAGAGGAAACTCTTTGCTTTCCGGATGTGCTTAAATTTTTCAAAAACCGATAATACAATGGCAATCTTTTCGCCGTTGCCTGAGGTATTTTTATAGATTCGTTATTCATTAAGACTGTCCCCCTTTCTAGCGAGCATTCCTTTTACCTTATATCTGTCTGTTTTATATGTTAGCCTTTTTCGCGTTGCTTGTTGCTTTCTACTCTAATTCAGAACCGTGTCTCACCTAGTCTACTTTTAAACGTTTTCATTTTACCTTATTTTTCTCATTTTGTAAGTAGGTTCGGTTGCCTATTCTTGATGTGCGGCAAGAAGAACGATACACTGAATATAGAATTGCATGAGGTGAAGATAATGATTATTTTACAAATAAATCAGTTAACAAAATATTTTGGTGCTGACCTTATTCTATCGAATATAAAACTAGAAGTACAATCGAAAGATAGAATTGCGCTCGTTGGGAGAAACGGTGCTGGTAAGTCGACTTTATTAAAAATCATTTCCAATCAGTTATCCTATGATACAGGCGATATTATCAAGCCAAAGGATGTGGAGATCGGCTACCTTGCTCAAGATACCGGTCTTCAAACGGAACGTTCCATTTGGGATGAAATGCTGACCGTCTTTTCGGGGTTAAAAGATCTTGAAACCCAGATGCGTGCGTTGGAGTCAAAAATGGGGGATCCTTCTTGTTTTGAAGATGATGCCTTGTATGCGAGGGTGTTGAAAGAATATGACGAGGTGCAAGAGAACTTTAAGCAGCGCGGAGGCTTTCAGTACGAAGCTGATATTCGTTCGGTGCTTCATGGTCTCCGGTTCTCTGAGTTTGATTATGGTACACCGATTGAGACGCTCAGTGGCGGGCAACGGACACGGCTTGCTCTTGCAAAGCTTCTACTAACAAAGCCTGATCTTTTAATTTTGGATGAGCCTACAAACCATTTGGACATTGATACCCTTTCATGGCTGGAAAATTATTTGCAAGGTTATCCCGGCGCATTGCTTATCGTCTCCCATGACCGTTACTTCCTAGATAAGGTAGTTACAACGGTTTATGAAATTTCAAGAAAACAATCCTTGAAGTTTACCGGTAACTACAGCTCCTATCTTTCTCAAAAAGCAGAACAATATGAGAGGGACATGAAAGTATTCGAAAAGCAACAAGATGAGATCTCAAAGCTTCAGGACTTTGTTCAACGCAACCTTGCGAGAGCCTCTACCACCAAGCGTGCGCAAAGCAGAAGAAAGCAGTTAGATAAAATGCAAGTGCTTGACCGTCCAAAGGGTGACGAGAAATCTGCTTCTATTATGTTTGATATTGATAGACAGAGTGGAAATGACGTTCTAAAGGGCAAGGACCTTGCTGTCTCTTATGATCAGTCCCCCATATTTCGTCATGTCGACCTTTCCCTAACCAGAGGAGACAGTGCGGCACTTGTAGGACCAAATGGGATTGGGAAATCAACGCTCTTAAAAACCTTGGTGAAAAAATTGGAGCCTTTGGAAGGGTCATTTTCCTTTGGAGCCAATGTTTCAATAAGCTATTATGACCAGCAGCAGGCAGATTTGACCTCCAATAAAACGGTATTACATGAACTATGGGATGATTATCCCCATAAAACAGAAAAAGAGATTCGCACCGTTCTTGGGAATTTCCTTTTCTCAGGAGATGATGTTTTAAAGCCCGTTTCTACGCTAAGTGGTGGAGAAAAGGCAAGATTAGCACTTTCCAAGCTTATGCTGCAACGATCTAATGTTCTTATTTTGGACGAGCCTACCAACCACTTGGACTTGGACAGCAAGGAAATTCTTGAAAATGCCTTAATTGATTACCCAGGTACAATCCTTTTCGTTTCCCATGACCGTTACTTTATTAACCGCTTAGCCACGAAGGTTTATGAATTAAGTAAAAACGGAGCTATTGAGTTTCTAGGGGATTATGACTATTACATCGAGAAAAAGGAAGAAACATTAGAGCTTGAACGCTTAGAAGCGTTGACTACTAATTCAAGTGGACCGAAAGATACTTCCGCTACAGCTGCAAATGCTTCTGATAAAATGAGCTACGAACAGGAAAAAGAGGCCAAACGTCTGGAACGGCAACGAAAGCGCCGAGTGGAAGAGATTGAAAAAGAAATGGAAGAGCTCGAGCAGAAAATCGAGCATAACGAAAGTGAGCTCTGCCTTCCTGAGGTCTATCAGGCTCATGAAAAAGTACTGGAGCTTAACACGGAAAACGAAGCATTACAGGAGAAGCTCCTTGCCTTGATGGAAGAATGGGAAGAACTTGTGTGAAATAAAGCAACCACTAGGTTTCACAAGATAGATCTCATGTGGTTATCAGGGGGATAGGATGAGTAGATTTTTTTCAACAGTTATATTGGTTGTTATTATAATTAACACCATAAGATACACTAGTTACATTTTTACCGGACCAATTGAGCCCTATTATTTTGTGATGCTTGCGATTAATCTGATTGGACTTTGCTTCGGAGTCTACTATTTATTTTTTCAGAAGAAAAGACAAAAAAACTGAACACGTTGGTCGAAAAGCAACAAAAACCGCGCAGCCATTCGAGACTGTGCGGTTTTCTATGTTCTTATCGTGTCGCACCTGGTAATGTGGAGGCCTTTCTAAGCATCCCCCAGTTCGGCAGGTAAGCTAAAAGGGCAACACCAAGTACCAGCAAAAAGTTAAGGCCTTGCTTCCATCCTTCCATATCCACCAATATATCGAGCAAGAAGTTTCTTGTTGGAGGAAAGATTGCAATAATAACAATCAAAGCCAATGTACTTAATCCTCCAATCAGACCTGTTCGGTAAAAGATGGTGCCAAGCAGAAAGCCAAATGATAGAAGCAAAAAGCAGATGATCGTATCGACAAACAATTGGTTATACCATGTGTTCGCCAAGGCCGTCGCCTCAACTGTATGGAAGGTCAGAAAGTGTTCACTACCCGAAATAGCAACAATTTGATTAAAAATTTTGAGATAGATTATGTGAATCGTAGAGAACACCGTTGCAACGATGACACAATAAATTAATACACTTAACAAATACTGATTTCTTGTCGCACCAAGCTTTATGCAATAAGGGAAGGTTTCCTTTGTTGTCAAAAAGCCTGTGATACCGCAGAAAATGTAGATAGCCATACTTGTTACAACAATCATGTTCGTGTCAAAGGATAGGACGATTAGAAACATGGTTGTTATACTGAGAATCATAATGGACCAGAATACGATGAATGAGAACCGCATATCCACCGCAAGGTAATAGAGTACTGCTCTCATATCTTTAAGCATAATTCTTTCCCCCCGTTAACTCTTCTTCTGTCATATACACCATCAGTTGCTGAATTGTGCTGCGATTTGCATCAAGATTGAAAGAGGCTGCCTGTTCCACTGTCAATCCTTCACCATATAAAGTGGCTGTCTTTCTTCCTGCCAAAACAGATTCATGGAGCACTCGCTTGCCTTTTGCAAACTCATCCACCGCGTCCCTTTTACCGGTAACAGTGATGCTTGATCCTAATAATTCTTCGGTTGATTTATGAAAAAGAAGTTCCCCGCTTCTCATCAGGATAACCTCTTCGAACAAGTTGCTTACCTCGTCGATCAGGTGAGTGGAAAGAATGATGGTTCTTGGATACTCTTCGTACGCTTTAAGCAACACTTCATAAAATTTATACCGTGCCGCCGCGTCGAGACCGATATATGGTTCATCGAGAATCGTAATCTTCGCTCTGCTTGCAAGACCGATGATTATGCCAAGCGAGGACTCCATTCCTTTGGAAAGCCCTTTAGTTTTCATAGAAGGCTCAAGGTTAAAGGTTTTAAGCAGCGCATGAGCCGTGTCCCAGGACCAATTAGGATAAAAGAGGGACGCTACCTTTAAAATATCTTTGATACTAAGGCGTTTAATGAAGTTATTGCTCTCGTTTACCAGGCAAATTTCTTTTGTTATTTTTCTGTTATTAAAAGGATTCTCTCCATCAATAAGAATTTCTCCTGAAGAAGGAAGTGAATGACCGGCTAGCAGCTGCATCAGCGTCGTTTTACCAGCGCCGTTGCGTCCAAGAAGTCCATAGATTTTGCCCTCTTCAAGCGTTAGCGACAAGAGATCCACCGCTTTTTTGGTCCCAAAGTGTTTCGATACATTCTTTAACTCTATTTTCATTCCTCGCCCCTCCTCCCGATAAGTGCTACCATTTCTTCTTCAGTAATTCCTAGTTTACTTGCTTCCTTCTTTAACGGAACAATGTAATTTGTATAAAATGCCATTTTCCTTTTAGTAAGTATAATCTCCTTTGCTCCTTCTGCCACAAACATTCCGACCCCTCTTTTCTTGAATAGGATTTCCTGATCAACCAACTGATTAATTCCCTTGGCCGCTGTTGCTGGGTTGATTTGATAGTATTTCGCAAATTCATTTGTGGATGGTACCCGTTCTCCCTCTTGCATGCTTCCTTCTAAGATGCCGCTCTCGATCATTTCTGCCACCTGCTGGAAGATGGGAATGTCCCCTTTAAGGTTAATTTCCACGCTTTCACCTACTTTGGTTTACTTGTTTAGACTGATTGTTTGTGATGGGTGTTAATTGGTTAGCTACTTATGTAACTAACTATATAGGTAGTGAAGTTTTAAGTCAATTGTTTTATGAAATTTGATTTGGTTTTACTTGAGTTATTGTGGAACGTAAGAATAAAAGCTCTCATCTCCAACTTTGTGCTTTTTTGTCGATTAAAAAAGGTTTATTGCTGAAGCTTGTCGATTATATGTAGTTACCCACAACCTTATGCACATATCCACCCTTGTTTAATAAGTTATCAAGAGAATTATCCACATTATCCACAAAACTAAGTAAAGTTACCCACATTTTTATTCACAAATTTGGTGTTATTAAATAAAGGAATCTTACTATTTACCCACAGGTTGTCCACAACCCTGTGGGTAAGATGTGAGAAGCGTCTTTTTGGGGGCATTGGTGCGAAGGAACGAAGCTTTTTGAACATCTTTCTCTGGTAATTGTACGGTTTATGTAGCTACTTGGGGGTTTGAGGTACATCATCTCGGTTCTTCCACTCTTTTCATGTACTTACTTCGCTCTTCTAGGTACATCATTTTGCGACAAGCTCTCTTTTCATGTACTTACTTCGTCCTTTTAGGTACATCATCTTGGGACAAACTCTCTTTTCATGTACTTATTTTGCTCTTCTAGGTACATCATCTCGCGACAAACTCTCTTTTCATGTACTTACTTTGCTCTTCTAGGTACATCATCTTGCGGCAAACTCTCTTTTCATGTACTTTCTTCGACCTTTTAGGTACATCATCTTGGGACAAACTCTCTTTTCATGTACTTATATTGCTCTTCTAGGTACATCATCTCGCGACAAACTCTCTTTTCATGTACTTACTTTGCTCTTCTAGGTACATCATCTTGCGGCAAACTCTCTTTTCATGTACTTTCTTCGACCTTTTAGGTACATCATCTTGGGACAAGCTCTCTTTTCATGTACTTACCTCGCTCTTTTAGGTACATCATCTCCGGACAAACTCTCTTTTCATGTACTTTCTTCACTCTTATAGGTACATCATCTCGCGACAAACCCACTCTTCATGTACTTACTTCACTCTTCTAGGTACATCATCTCCTGCCAAACCCACTTTTCATGTACTTTCTTCACTCTTTTACGTACATCATCTCACGACAAACTCTCTTTTCATGTACTTTCTTCACCCTTCTAGGTACATCATCTCGCGACAAACTCTCTTTTCATGTACTTTCTTCACCCTTCCAGGTACATCATCTCGCGACAAACACACTTTTCATGTACTTTCTTCACTCTTTTACGTACATCATCTCACGACAAACTCTCGTTTCATGTACTTTCTTCACCCTTCTAGGTACATCATCTCGCGACAAACTCTCTTTTCATGTACTTTCTTCACCCTTCCAGGTACATCATCTCGCGACAAACACACTTTTCATGTACTTTCTTCACTCCTCCATCTACATCATTCCGTCCCAATCCCCATTTCCATGTACCTGCGCCGCACCAAACGAATCCCCCGCCAGCTTAAAACCAAAGAGTTACCAAAACGCGAAGCAGCAATTTTGACCAAAAAAAAAAGCCTTTTAACTAATAATTAGTTAAAAGGCTTTTCAATATCCAATCCCGGATTAGCATTCAAATTCATTCCGGATCTTTTCCCTTTGCGGTATAGCACACTCCCAGCAGTAGCAATCATGGCTGCATTGTCTGTACAGAGCGATAAAGGCGGAATGATTAGCTCTTTCCCCGTTTTATCCACAGCCTCCTGCAAAGCTGCCCGCAGTCCCTTATTAGCTGCCACTCCTCCAGCTAATAGAACCTGGTCAACTTCATATTGCTTCATTGCCTTTAGTGTTTTTGTTACAAGCACATCGATGACACTTTCCTGAAAACTGGCTGCCAGATCTTCTGGAACAATCTCTTCGCCCTTTTGGCTGGCATTGTGAAGGGTGTTGATTACTGCTGATTTTAAGCCAGAAAAGCTGAAATCATAGGATTCTTCTTCAAGCCACGCTCTTGGCAATTTAATGGTTGCCTGCCCTTCTTGTGCCATACGATCGATATGTGGGCCGCCAGGGTATGGAAGCTTAAGCGTTCTTGCTACTTTGTCGTAAGCCTCTCCTACTGCATCGTCACGCGTTTCCCCAATCACCTCAAAGCTACCATGCTCTTTCATGAATACAAGCTCTGTATGCCCGCCGGATACGACTAGCGCCAAAAGTGGAAATTTGAGATCTCCAACAAGCTGGTTGGCATATATATGGCCTGCAATATGATGCACCCCAATTAATGGTTTAGAATGGGCAAATGCCACAGCCTTCGCTGCATTTACACCAATTAATAGTGCCCCTACAAGGCCTGGTCCTTCTGTTACAGCTACAGCGGAGATCTCATCCATTGTCAGACCGCTTTGCGACATTGTTTCTTCCAGTACAAGTGTAATCTGTTCCACATGATGCCTGGACGCGATTTCCGGAACAACACCTCCGAAGCGCTGATGACTTTCGATTTGTGAAGAAACGACATTTGCCACTATTTCTTTTCCATTTTTGATAATAGCAGCAGCTGTTTCGTCACAACTTGTCTCAATTCCTAAAATGTATTCCTCTTTATTGTTCATAAATTCACCCACATCACTAATGCGTCTTCATTGTTATCCACATAGTATTTTTTCCGTATGCCACCATTTTGAAAACCGTGCTTTCGGTATAAGTTCTGTGCCACGATATTGGATACCCTCACTTCTAATGATAGCGTAGTGGCGCCAGTTTCTTTACAGTACTCGATTGCTTTTGCTAAAAGTATATCCCCAAGCTTACGCCCTCTACAAGAAGGGCGAATAGCAATATTGGTAATCTGAGCCTCTCCCATGACAATCCAGATTCCACAATATCCTATTACGTTTGCCTGTTCTTTCATGACAAAATATGTAGCATATGGATTATTGGCAATCTCGTAGTAAAAGGCGTCCTTGTTCCAAGGGGTAGCGAATGACTCCAACTCTACCTCATAAACACCATCGATATCTTGTACCGTCATTTTTGCAATATCAAAGATTGTTTCCATCTTGTTCTCCTATTTATCTTTACTTTCCAGCCATTTCGTCTCCGCTTCTGCTAACCTCGTGTAATTTGGGACAAAAGCATGGAGATCTTCTGCATCTTTATGGAGGCCGATTAAGGCCAATTCACTGGGACGAGGGTTATTTTCACTGTTTTGAGCAAAATGTGCGAGCTCCCCAAGGTACTCTATGATGGTATCTTTATGAATGTGCACGTCATTTCCAATAAATAGTACGTCCTTACCTTTCTCTTTTAGCATGGTAAGCCAATCAGTAAGGAGGATATTAATATCTTCTATTTCTGTGACCACCCTTTGATTTTCCCACTTATATAATCCTGTATACACCTGACCGCGTCTTGCATCCACGATGGAACAGACTGAGCCTGGAAAATAACGACCATTCGCTGCCAATAGCTCTAAGCTAGACACACCGGCAAGTGGCAAATTCAATGCCCAAGCTAAAGTCTTCGCAAGTGTCACACCAATTCGAACTCCTGTGTAAGAACCAGGTCCCTTGCCTACAACAATATGGGTCAATTCATTTGGTTGTACTTCACAATCCCTTAATAGTTGTTCAATAGCTGGCATCGCCCGTACCGAATGGTTTTTCTGAAGGTTCGTCACAAGCTCGCCTATTACCTTGCCTTCCTCCACTATGGCCACGCCGAGCACATAGGTAGAAGTATCAATCGCTAATACCTTTGTCATTCCATTAGCCCCTTACATAGTTCTTCATATCTACTACCTTTTGGAGTCAGTACAATCTTTCTTTCATCATCTCCATGATGATAGAGATAAATTTCTAATCTTTCTTCAGGTAAGTAATCTTCTATTAAATGAGCCCATTCCACTACTGAAACACCCTTACCTCCAAAATAATCATCAAATCCGAGATCTTCCTCGCTATCCGCAAGGCGATAAACATCCATGTGATAGAGCGGCAACCTTCCCTCATATTCTTTGATAATTGTAAATGTCGGGCTATTTACATTGCGGGTAATATCGAGACCCTTAGCCAAACCTTTCGTAAAAGTGGTTTTTCCGGCCCCCAAGTCTCCCTCTAATAAGAGGACGTCTCCCCCTTGCAAAAGCTTTCCTAACATACGGGATTTTTCGATCGTTTCTTCTGCAGAATGAGTCATTAACTCTACTTGTAACATATATAAATTCTCCTACTCTTTTTGAAAATGATTAAATCCTTCTTTTTTTAACTCTACTTTACCGTGTTCATCATACATAAATACCTTCCCATCCCCATCTGCCACTTTTCCAATTGCCGAAATCACTATCTCTAATTCTTTACACTGCTTTTGTAAAAAAGGCCAGTCCGCAGGCGAAATGGTACCGACAAGTTCAAAGTCCTCTCCACCTGTAAGTGCCCAGGTCAGAGCATTCTTTGGATTATATTGCATTAAAATAGGATCTATTGGTATTGTATCCTTATTAATCATAATATCTACATTACTTGCTTCTGTAATCTCTATTAACTCACTTGCCAAGCCATCACTGACATCATTTAAGGCAACACGTTCAAACCCTGCCAAAACTCTTCCAAGACTCACTTTTGGGGAGGGCTGTTTATGCCTACTGACTAACTGTTTCCATTTTTCTTGATTTTCAATTGCAACATTCTTTAATAAAAGGTCCAAGCCTGCTGCGGATTCTCCTAAGGAACCTGACACAAAAACAATGTCACCGTTTCGTGCGTTGGAGCGCAGTAATCGCTTCCCTGTTTCTACCTTCCCGATAACAAACACACTTAAAACTAAAGAGCTACCTGAAGTGGTATCTCCTCCGATTAGATCCATTTTATACTGATCACCTAAAGCTCGCATACCATCATAGATTGCAACAAGATCTTTTTTAGCCCATCTAGTAGGAATTGTAATGGACACAAGGTAATAGAGGGGAATCCCACCCATGGCTGCTACATCACTTATATTCGCAGCTAATGCTTTATAACCAATATCAAATGGCTCCATGGTTTGAGCGGAAAAATGAATCTCCTCCACCATAGTATCCACACACACAACCTTTTCAAATTTTGAATCCACTCCAATAATAGCTGCATCATCTCCTATACCCACTACCTTGTTCCTATGAAACAAAGTAGAAGGCTCGATGCTTTTAATAAATTCAAACTCATCGGAAATGGACATAAATACGACACTCCTCTGCTTCCATATGCTACCCACTATTATAACGAAAGAGCCTGTATAAAGAAAATAAATCCTACAACTCTCCCAAAAAGGTTTCACTTATGGAAAGAAAGGTAATGGAATATAGAACATCAATAATAAAGGAGGAATTCAATAATGGCACATACGGACCAAGAAACTACACAAAGCAAAGTGGAAAGAAAAGTAGAAAATATGGACCAGGACAAGAAAGAACAAATTTTAGCCGATTTTGATACCTTTAAAAACTACTTAAACGATAAGATCGCTGTTGGGAAAAGAGTAGGACTTGGAGAAGAACAACTTGCGCTAGCTGCCGAGAAAGTTGCAGATTATCTAGCAAAACACGAGGAACCAAAGAATCGCGAAGAAAAGCTTCTTCAAGAGCTCTGGAAGGTCGGCGACAAAGAAGAACGTCATAAGCTCGCACACATGCTAGTCAAACTAGTGGATTAATAGAATAAATCAGAAGCCCGGCCTTGATAGGCCGGGCTTCTTTCGCGTTTCGAAACATAAAATATATTTTGTCAAGTTAAAGGATTTCGTAGTATTTTGTAGAATATTTAACCTTAGGCACAAATAAGTATTAATTGTGAACAATAATATTCTAGGAGGGAAATTAATGCGTTTGAAAGGTTTTTTGTTTTTATTTGTTATCATCTTGGCTTTAACCGGCTGCAACAATGGAGAAAGTGTGGATTCGTCCGGTACTAGTGAAGAAGGACTCTCTGTGAGTGTCGAAAATCCGGATAATGAACAGAAATTTGAAATTATCCACGCTTATCAACTATTCAACCCTTTTTATGAAGAATCAAAAAGCATTCCAAAAGAAGAACATCTCGACCTATATAAATCATCTATTATTGATCCCCTATATGACAAGTGTTTTAAAGACGGTGAATACATCCATTTAGCTGAATCCCTTCTAAACGAGGAACCTAAAAACCGCATCGCCGTACAAGACGTTATCAAAAAGATTGATTTTACAACTACAAATGAAGCAATTAAGGACGCCCTTATCACATCTTCAAACTTACTGCCAACTGAAAGTGAAACCACTGTATGTGTATTCCCCACCAATGATTCTACTAACTTAATGTTTACTGCAGGAGCAGGAAAAATAATTGTTCTCTATAATAGAAATTACTCTAGCGACATTATCAAAGCTGGTGTTGCCCATGAGTACCATCACAGCGTATGGTCAGAAAAACATTACAACAACGATTCTTTCACTGTGCTAGATAATCTAGTATTCGAAGGGAAAGCCGTAATGTTCGAAAAAACCGCCTACCCTAATATCAATTTGACACAAGTAGACGAGACTTTTAACAACGATCAATGGGCAAAAATCTCAGGTGACTTGTCCAACACCGACCAAAATAGAGCACAGACTATTCTAAGAGGAAGCAAAGAAGGATTCCCTAAGCATTATGGATATAGTGAAGGCTACAAAATGGTCAAAGCATACCTTGATGCAAACCCTGACGCAACCATAGAAGAATGGACAGAAAAGCCTGCAACCGAGATATTTGAAGAAGGTAGTTACCAAGCGAACTACAATTAAGTAAAGGAAAGCCTGCTGTCTTTTTTAAAGATGGTAGGCTTTTTTGTCTGAAATCTTTTTCCGCCTTCTGTTTTCTTCTCAATGTGGTTATAAAAACTACTTTTTTAATCCAACTTTCTATTTTATAGTCTAACTTTTATATTTATAAGCCACTTTTTCATTTTATAACCCATTCGGATCAATATAAATGCCATTCGACACACACCGACACATTATGTGCACCCAGCGTTCTAAATTTTAAAGTCTCTCTCCATACAGTGCGATCTTCTCCACTACGGCTCATAGGTCCCCTCAGCACTTATTCTATATAAAAGTAGTGAATGATGAATATCGATGGAGTCTAGCAAGGGTTACTATACAAGCAAAACCAGAAAAGTATAATTGTCGTTTATCAGTTCAACAGCAATAATCTCTACTCCACAATCAGGTGAATTTCTGAAAATGGAAAGCATCTTTTTTGCTAAAGGTTATTTTGTCATTGGTTTATGCTTTTACGTAAGTTGGTGCCACTCGTTGTTGCTGCCGGGCTCTTTTCCTGCAAAACTAAGATTATCTTAATTTTGAGTGAATAGGACAGTAAAAAGTCCAAATGCTGATTTTTTATGATCTTATAGCAACAACCTTTTAGAAAAGAGCCTTCTAAATAAGGACTGGGTTGTACGATTTATGTTAATCAGTTGGTATTAACCAATGGGGCATTTTTTACTGGAACAAGAGGCTATTATAAATCATGGTTATTTTGAAGGTGTTTAAAACAGGTCAATAGATAAATATGTTAAAATATACAAACGACAGATAATTAACACTATTCATCAAAAGGGAAGGATAGTAGAACAAGAGGATTATCCACATAATTTAGAAATGAAGTGTTGAAGTGTTTCCTTGNATATGTTAAAATATACAAACGACAGATAATTAACACTATTCATCAAAAGGGAAGGATAGTAGAACAAGAGGATTATCCACATAATTTAGAAATGAAGTGTTGAAGTGTTTCCTTGCTCACTCAACTTGCACTAGATCTTTACCAAGAGGACTTTCTAGATATCTATGGATACCTTTGGTTCTCGTTTGTATTCGGTTTAACATATGAAATCGGAAGTTGGATTAAAATGGAAGCTATAAAGAACTAGAGGATATTATTAGAAAATATAGAGAAAATTCTAAAGAAATAAGCTAAATTTTACACACTAAATGCATTATTTAAATGAACTAATGCATTGATCTAATTTAAAATTAATTAAAGGATCTTCCGCTATCTGGGAGCGATTGCAGCATAGTGTATCGCTCCTTATCTAAGAATTGGGCAGGATTGTGGAAAATATGCAAAACAGGGGATATATAATAGGAGGTCCAGATATGTTTTATAGAAGAAAACTTTATACTGTTAAAAGTGATTTTGTTGAGGAGTTCAATGCTCACTTCAACAAAACAAACTTACCTAATCAATTAAAGCATGGAGCACGCTTGATAGGAAGATGGATGAGGGATAATAAGGACAATACTGTCGAAATTTTTGCCATTTGGGAATATGACAGCTATGAAGATTATGTGGGAATAGAAACAAATATAAAAAATGATAAAACACATGTTCAAATGATTAAAGATTGGTACGAAAATAGTGGCGGGAGAGAACAGGTGCTTAGTCAGTACATACTTGAAGTTAAAAATGAAGCATTAGAGTCTACACTAAGATAATTCATCTCCTACGCAATCTGGGAGCTTTAATGGAACATTGAAATAAAGGAAAAAGGCTTAGAGTGAAAACCCTCTAAGCCTTTTTGATGTGAAAAATGTTGTGATTTCATTGCGATTTGCCCTGTGATTTTTTTGCACCTCACAAGTAAACCCGTTAATGTATGTTATGGAATGTTTTTTATTTCATCCTAAAAAAGGGCAAAAAAAATACGAAACCAAGTTTCGTTCTTTAGTAAAAATGGCGGTCCCGACCGGGATCGAACCGGCGATCTCCTGCGTGACAGGCAGGCATGTTAACCGCTACACCACGGGACCATTTGGTTGCGGGGACAGGATTTGAACCTGTGACCTTCGGGTTATGAGCCCGACGAGCTACCGAACTGCTCCACCCCGCGACAATATTAGTATTTAGTTTAAATATACTATATAACTTTTTTAAAAAAGCAATATGCCTGGCAACGTCCTACTCTCACAGGGGGACAGCCCCCAA
>NZ_JAIQDB010000013.1 GCF_020037475.1 Sutcliffiella deserti | reverse complement strand
GTAGACGCTGTTGTTTTGTTTAGTTTTCAAAGATCATTTTCTATCGCGCCTCTCTCAAGGCGACTTTATTATCTTACCAAATTAATTATTTGGTGTCAATAACTTTTTTGTTTTCGTTTTTTCGTGATAAGCTGTCGTTTGTGACAACGTTTATTAATATAACACCGTCCATTGCTAAAGGCAATAGCTTTTTGTAATAAACTTTACAAAGTCTTAATGTTGTAATTATCGCATTATTTGTATCTTCTATTAGTATCGTTTTATATCGCTGCACATTTTCAAACCACATTCGAACTCAATACTAGACCTTGAATTCTGGCGCGTGTGTTCTTATGTAAAGCACAGGCATTACAATTGATGTTTACTTAACACCAAGGGTTTAAGCAGCTTGCGCTAAATATTAACCATACTTGCAAAAAGGATCATTCTCTCCTGTGAAAGAATGATCCTTTTGACTGTATGCATTTTCGTATAGTTTGTTCCTAAGTTGGTCCAACCCGTACACGGACGTTACTGTCGGTCTCTTATCCTGTTAAATCTAATAAAGCTATTCTTATTTTCAGATGGACAGGACAGTAAGCAGCTTTACGGAAAGAGCCAAATATATTAACGGTGTCTCATTTGCGGGAATAACAGAACGTCTCTAATAGAAGGAGAGTTTGTTAGCAACATTACGACACGGTCTATTCCGATCCCCAGACCGCCAGTAGGTGGCATTCCGTATTCTAGGGCCTCGATGAAGTCATGATCCATTTCATGTGCTTCGTCATTGCCTTGCTCTTTTTCTTTTAATTGAGCTTCGAATCTTTCTTTTTGATCGATTGGGTCGTTAAGCTCCGTGAAGGCGTTGGCATGTTCACGTCCGACGATAAACAATTCAAAACGATCTGTAAAGCGTGGATCTTCCGCGTTTTTCTTCGCAAGTGGTGAAATCTCTACAGGGTGACCGTAGATAAAGGTTGGCTGAATAAGAGTTTCTTCCACCTTTTGCTCGAAGAATTCATTTAATACGTGCCCGAACTGCATATGCTCAGTTACTTGGATACCATGTTCTTTAGCAAGAGCATGCGCCTCTTCGTCTGTCATCTGTTGCCAGAAGTCTACACCTGTTGCTTCTTTTACCGCGTCTACCATATGCAGTCGTTTCCACTCTGGTGTTAGGTCCACTTCACTATCGCCATACATTACTTTCGTGCTGCCTAATACTTCTTTTGCAATGTGCGCTATTAGGTTTTCAGTCAGGCTCATAATATCTCTGTAGTCAGCATACGCCTCGTATAATTCAATCATGGTGAACTCAGGGTTGTGTCGAGTGGAGACTCCTTCGTTACGGAACACTCGTCCGATTTCGTAGACTTTCTCCAACCCTCCTACAATAAGGCGCTTTAGGTGTAGTTCTATCGCAATACGCATATAAAGAGTCATATCAAGGGTGTTATGGTGTGTGATAAATGGTCTTGCAGAAGCTCCGCCCGCAATTGAATGCATCATCGGCGTTTCCACTTCTAGGTAACCATGGTCATCTAAGTAGCGACGCATCGCTTGGATGATTCTACTTCTTGCTATAAATGTTTCTTTGCTTTCCGGGTTTGTAATTAAGTCAAGATAACGTTGACGGTAGCGTTGCTCTACGTCTTTTAGTCCGTGATACTTTTCCGGTAATGGACGTAATGCCTTTGTTAGCAATTCAAATGAGGTGGCTTTAATAGAGAGCTCGCCAACCTTTGTTTTGAAAATCGTTCCTGTAACACCTACTATGTCACCGATGTCGGCGGAATTAAAAATTTCGTAGGAGTCGTCTCCAACCGCATCTTTACGGATATAAAGCTGGATTTGTCCTGTCAGGTCTTGAATGTGAGCAAAACCCGCTTTTCCTTTGCCACGTTTTGTCATAATACGCCCTGCAATGGTTACCGCAACTTCTTTTTCATCAAGAAGTTCTTTTTCTATTTCTCCGTATTCAACAATCAGTTGTTTCGAATCATTTGTACGTTCAAATCTTGTTCCAAAAGGATCTAACCCTTTTTCGCGGTGTGTTTTCAGTTTTTCCCGTCTCACCATCAACTGGTCATTTAAGTTTAATTCTTCTTGACTCATCGCACTCAACTCCATCATTGTTTTAGGCTGCTTTCGCATTGAATGTTGCTTTTATTATACGAAAAGAGCTTTGTTTAGAATCTATTAAAAGTATGTAATTATTATAATAGCTACATTATTCTTCTTATTATATCAAAAAAACACTGTACATCTCCAGAAATCGAACGGTTCCTCTTTAAGACTGCAAAAGTTTTCAAAAAATGCCTACCTATATTATTTCCAACTATAAATAAAGCTAAAACTGCCAGCGTCCGACTGGCAGTTTTTGAAGGGTAATCTAGGGGTATTATAGGATAGCCTTATTTGCATGTCAAATAGCGTGCAAGTTTGCTGATTCTTGTTGTTCCTTCTCTTCCACGAGATTGTCTATAAGACTCACTAGTTCTTGTCTTGTGAGGCATTCGTTTATGGAGTTACGTGTCTTTGCATTTCCGCGTATTCCTTTAAGGTACCATGCAGCATGCTTACGCATTTCACGAATCGCTACATTTTCCCCTTTAAGATCAATAAGACGATCTAAATGGAGTTTACAAACATCCATTTTTTCACGTACAGAAGGCTCATCAACAAGTTTCCCCGTTTCAAGGTACTGAACGGTACGGTAAATTGTCCAAGGGTTGCCTAGGGCAGCACGACCGATCATCACCCCGTCTACACCGGTTTCTTCTAACATTCTTTTGGCATCTTGCGGGGTTTGAACATCGCCATTTCCGATTACAGGAATGTTGACAGAGTCTTTAACTTGCTTAATGATGTTCCAATCTGCAGTTCCTTCATACATTTGTACACGAGTACGACCATGCACAGCTACCGCTTGTCCACCAGCACGTTCAATTGCTTGCGCATTCTCAATCGCAAAAATATGTTCGTCGTCCCATCCGGTACGCATTTTCACTGTTACCGGCTTGTCTACAGCATCTACAACTGCAGCAACCATTTCATATATTTTATTATGATCTAAAAGCCATCTTGCTCCTGCATCACATTTCGTGATTTTCGGCACCGGGCAGCCCATGTTGATATCAATAATGTCTGCTGTTGTATTCTTATCTACAAACTTTGCAGCTTCCACTAGTGTATCTTTTTCTCCTCCAAAGATCTGAAGACTTAAAGGTTTTTCGCGTTCATCGATATAAAGCATCCCCATCGTTTTAGCATTTTTATAAAGGATCGCCTTGTCACTGACCATCTCTGCACAAACCAGGCCCGCTCCAAACTCTTTTACTGTCAGTCGGAATGCCGCGTTACATACACCTGCCATTGGTGCAAGTACTACTTGGTTTTTCATTAGAATATCACCGATTTTCAACATTAGCTTTTAACCTCCTCTCTTTTTGTTAATTCAGGTGGCGTTAATTCCTCCACCGAAACCTTTAACTCATCGGCAATTGCACAAAGAAATTCTTTTTTCGGTACACGATTGCCTCTTTCTATTTCACCTAATACAGAAACAGATATATTTAAATTTTTCGCGAATGCTTCTTGGGTATATCCTTTTAGCTTTCGAAACGCACGGATACGTCTTCCCCATTTATCGGCTTCCATACTTGTACCCCTTCTCTTTCTTGTAATTCAAGAAGTGCTTTATGATCTATATGTCTAGGAATATCTTCTCTATCCGCAATTTCTAATAAAGGAGTTAATACAAAGGCTCTTTCCCACATTCTTGGATGGGGAATAATAAGCTCTTCATTTTCAATATTTTCTTGGTTGTACAATAAAATGTCAAGGTCTAACGTTCGCGGACCCCATCTTATATCTCTTTTTCTGCCAAAAATATTCTCTGTACTTTGCAAGAACTTTAATAATTCAAGGGCGGCATAGGAGGTATTTACTTTAATTACCATATTTAAAAACCTCGCTTGATCGGTATAACCAACCGGGTCCGTCTCATAAATGGAGGAAACTTTCTCAAGTTGGATCCTGCTATCCTCCATAATAGATTTTATAGCGCTTTGTAGAATAGCTTGCCGTTCCCCCTGATTAGAGCCTAAAGCAATATAGGATACATACATTACGCTCGCCCTCTTGTAATTTCAACTGCCACCGATTCATAATGGCCGGGTATAGGCGGGTCTGGCTTAATTGCTTTTACTGTGCACTGCTCAATTAAAGGAAAAGATAGAAGAACATTTTGGGCAATCCGTTCCGCCACTGTTTCCACTAGCTTATAGGTTTCTTTTTCTACCACCTGCTGGCATGTGTTATAAAGATCAGCATAGTTGACGGAATTAGTAAGGTCGTCTGACTTACCTGCTTTAGACAAATCTAATTCTACTATTAAGTCGATGATAAACCTTTGGCCTAACTTGGTTTCCTCGGGAAATACACCGTGATATCCATAAAACTTCATCTGATTAACATAGATCTTATCGATGAGTTGTCCCTCCTTTTTGGAGCATGGCATCCATCATTTTGGCCATTCTCGAAATTTCTTTCACATCATGTACCCGAACAATCTGGCAGCCTTTTTGTATACCAAGGCAAACTGTCGCTCCTGTACCTTCCAACCTTTCCTCAGCGGGCAGGTCTAAAACTCGGCCGATAAAGGATTTTCTTGATGTTCCAAGAAGCACAGGGTAACCTAGGCTAGAAAAGTGTTCTAATGAGTTCAACACCGTTAAATTATCTTCAAACGTTTTAGCAAACCCAATCCCGGGGTCAAGCACAATATTCTCTTCTTTTACCCCTGCACACTTGGCTATACTGATGCTTTCAAAAAGGTCGCTAATCATATCTGGTATTAGCTGTTGGTAATTCCGCTCTTTTCGATTATGCATTAAAATGATAGGAACACCGTATTCTGCAGCAACTTTGGCCATATCAGGGTCAGCTTTTGCCCCCCAAACATCATTGATGATATGCGCTCCTGCTTCAATGGCACTTTTCGCTACAGTCGCTTTGTACGTGTCAATGGAGATTGGCACATTTACCTCTTTTGAAATTGCGGCGATAATGGGAACCACCCGTTCTAGTTCTTCTTCCACACTTACAAACGAGGCCCCTGGTCTGGTTGATTCACCACCAATATCAAGGATATCGGCACCTTGCTCTACCAACTCCTTCGCTCGAAGGACCGCTTGCTCTGTTTGGTTGTACTTTCCCCCATCCGAAAAGCTATCGGGGGTTGCGTTTAAGATTCCCATGATAAGAGTCTTTTCTTTATAGGGCAGGGTATAGGGCCCACAAGTTAATTTAGATTGATATAAGTTTGTATTCATCATCTTGCATATCGACCCTCTTTGCCTGTTGATAGGACTGCAATTGTTGTGCGGTACTCTGTCTGTATAATTTCTCTAACTGATTCAACACCGAGTTCGTTTTGTGAGGAAAAGGTGTTGTCTCTATTTGTGAGATACGAACCATCTCCTGTGTTGAATTGGTGATAAATACTTCTTCACTTTGTAGGAGTTCTTCTTTTAAAAAGAAACCTTCTTTTACTTTTACATTCATTAACGATGCTAAATGTAGGATATATTGTCTTGTTACCCCATTTAAAATCCCCGTGGATATTGAAGGTGTGTATAGAACATCATCTTTGATCCAGAAGATATTAGAGACAAGCCCTTCAGCGACAAATCCCTCTTTTGTAAGAAAGATACCTTCTGAATTTGAATTTTTGCCTAACTCCCTTTTACCTAAAAGATTGTTAAGGTAGTGGTGGGACTTTAACCGCACTTCACCCTCAGGTGTATTTCTTGGGATGTTCAGAAACACCGCCTTTTTTCCATCTGGGACTGATGCGACTGGTCTGGTAAAAAGAATAGTGGAGGGTTTGCTATATTCTTCGTTTGGCAGCCCCCAATTACTGATTCCTGCAGTTATATTTAAACGGACAACTCCGTCTGTAAGGTTGTTTTTTTCTAGTGCTAGGTTTACCAAATTATAAAGGAAGGCTTCTTGTTCCTCCCACTCTATATAAACGGAATGAAGTCCTTTTTTCAGCCTTGTTAGATGGTCACGAAAAAGAAACGGGACACCTTGGTAGGTTCGAAAGGTTTCAAAAAGCCCCACTCCATAAAGAAAGCCATGGTCCATTACAGATACAGTTGTTTCTTCAATCGGCTTCCAGCTTCCGTCCTTGTAAACAATCATATTACACCTTCTTGCTTGAATAGGTTTGAATAAAGTTACGCAACAGATCCTTACCCACAGAGGTCATAATGGATTCAGGGTGAAACTGTACTCCTTCTATCGGTAACTCCTTGTGGCGAATTGCCATAATTTCATCTTCGTCGGTCCAAGCGGTTATCTCAAAGCAATCCGGTAATGTATCCTTTTTCACGATTAAAGAGTGGTACCTAGTAGCGGTAAATGGGTTAGAAAGAGTTTGGAAAATGGTTTTATCATCGTGGTACATTTGCGACGTCTTTCCATGCATCAGTCTTTCTGCACGCACCACATCTCCACCAAATACCTGTGCAATCGATTGGTGCCCAAGACACACTCCAAAAATCGGTTTTTTTTCAGCAAAGTGGCGTATAACATCTAAACATATCCCTGCTTCATTTGGAGAACACGGTCCAGGAGAAATCATTAAAAACTCTGGATCTAGTTCTTCTATTTCTTCTATTGTTATTTCATCGTTACGTTTTACGAGTAGTTCTTCTCCAAGTTCCCCTAGGTATTGCACTAAATTGTAGGTAAAGGAATCGTAGTTATCGATCATTAAAATCATACTCTCACCTCAGCTCTTATTTTTTGCTCCTCTTCGCTCAACTCTTTTGCCTTCCAAAGCGCTGCCGCTTTTTTCAAGGACTCTTTATACTCTTGTTTTGGAACAGAATCGATAACAACTCCCGCTCCTGCTTGCACATAGGCCATTCCATCTTTGGCAATCATCGTTCGAATGGATATATTAAGTTCCATGTCTCCATCAAAGCCAATCCACCCTATAGAACCAGTATAAACAGAACGTCTAACAGGCTCAAGCTCTTCAATAATTTCCATTGTCCTCACTTTTGGAGCACCTGTTATCGTACCACCAGGGAATGTCGCTTCAATGATATCAGCAACATCTTTATTTTCCGCTAACACACCTTGGACGTTCGAAACGATATGCATTACATGGGAATATTTTTCAATTGCCATAAATTCATTTACTTCCACTGAACCGTATTGACAAACTCTCCCCAAATCATTTCTTTCTAAGTCCACTAACATTACATGCTCTGCTCGTTCTTTCTCATTTTCTATCAGTTCTTGTGCCAATTCCAAGTCCTCGGCATCCGTTTTACCTCGTGACCTCGTACCAGCAATAGGCCTGGTGCTGACCACCTGCTCCTTTTTCTTCACTAGCAGCTCAGGAGAACCGCTCACTAGCTGAAATTCCGGAAGCTGCAAGTATCCCATATATGGGGAAGGATTTATTTTTCTTAAAGCTGAATAGATCTCCATCGGGTGAGTCTTTAATGGTTCTGCCTGACGTACCGAAAGATTTACTTGGAACACATCTCCTTGTGAGATATATTCCTGCACCTTTTTAACCGCTACAATAAATGCATCTTCTGTAAAAGAAACTTCCCGCTTTAAGGTTGAATGTTTCTTTTCAAATTCGTAGTTCGTGACCGCATCATGAGCACTTGTCCATTTTGCTTTATATTCTTCTATTCTGTCTTTAGCACCCTGCTCTTCACCTTCGTTTGCATGAGCAATAATGAACAGTGCTTTTTCTTGCTTATCGTAGACAAACACATCATCAAACAATAAGAAATACAGATCTGGTATAGTAAGATCATCCTCAGAAATAGAAGGAATGTCCTCGATGAAACGAACACAATCATATGTTAAATACCCTATGGCTCCCCCTGTAAAATCAGGAAAACCTTCGAGCTTCTTAGCGGTTCTTGTGACTACAAAATCTTGAAGAAGCTTTAGAGGGTTACCGCTAAGCTTTTGCTTTTGCCCGTCCTTATAGTGTATTTCGAGACTTGAACCTTTCCCTTTCAGTGAAGCTACCGGATCCAAACCCATTATACAATACCTTCCACCTCGACCACTTTCTAATAGTACGTGATGGGATTTATTTTTGGCCAACGCTTTATACCGACTAAACCACTCATTCTCTTCTAAAGGAAGCTTTACACCTACTGGTACCTTTTGCATTCTTGCTGCCACGCTCCTAACTTGCATAGTATCTTTATTCTACATGATACTTGTCGATTATTGCACAAGAAAGAATGTAAAATTGAAAGGCTCTTTTCGTAATGCTCGTAAAAGCAACATTCAATACGAAATCAGTCAATAAAAAAAGGAAAACAGTTGGTTCCCTGTTTTCCTTTAACATTGCCTATTCTTCAAATTGATATAACGGTGTACTCAAATAACGTTCCCCATTACTTGGAATTATCGCTAATACTTTTTTCCCTTTTCCAAGCTCTTTTGCAACTTGTAAAGCTGCAAATATTGCCGCTCCCGAGGATATCCCACCGAGAATCCCTTCTGCTTTAGCAGCAAGACGAGCATACTCGAAAGCCTGTTCATTTTTCACCGTAATAACTTGGTCATAGATCTTTGTATCAAGGATAGAGGGGACAAACCCAGCACCAATTCCTTGGATTTTATGTGGTCCCGGTTTTCCTCCTGATAGTACTGGAGAGTCGGTCGGTTCTACTGCAACAATTTTTATTTCAGGATATTTTTCTTTCAGGAGAGCTCCAGCACCTGTAATGGTTCCACCGGTCCCAATACCTGATACAAAAGCATCGAGTCTATCTCCCATTTGTTCTACAATCTCTTTTCCTGTTGTTTTACGATGAATTTCAGGGTTAGCCTGGTTATTAAACTGCTGCGGCATGAACAATCCTTTTTCTTTTGAAATAGCTTCCGCTTTCCGGATCGCTCCACCCATCCCCTCTGCTCCTGGAGTTAGTATCAGCTCCGCTCCATAGGCACGAAGTAAATTTCTACGCTCTACACTCATGGTATCTGGCATAACCAAGATTGCTTTTAAACCTTTGGAAGCCGCAATCATAGCCAGACCTATTCCCGTGTTGCCACTGGTCGGTTCGATTAGCGTGTCTCCTTCTTTCAGCGTTCCTTCTTCGAGCGCTGCGTCGATCATCGCCAAAGCAATACGATCCTTTACGCTGCTCCCTGGATTCATAAATTCTAATTTAAGGTATACTTCAGCCATATCTTCTTCAACGATTCGGTTTAGTTTTACTATGGGTGTTTGCCCGACTAACTCATCCATTGAATTTGCCACTCGTACCATACTAACTCCCCCATTCTTAAAACTTAGTGTTTTTGTCGGAATTACTTCCATTTAACACCATTTAATCTGAATTGTCAATTTATTTGCTTTCCTTCTTCATCTTTACTCTATTGAGCAGACGCATTATGCCATTCTACTCCAATTTCATTCCAAAAAATCGATGGGTCCATTGTCCCTTCCATATGTTCTAGGGCGAGCTGACGTCGAATTTGGTTTTTTACATCCTCAAAAGAATAGGTAACACTGTTTATTTTTTCGTGCAAATAAAGCACCACAAAATAATCTTCTACCGGGATAGGGTTGCTCCACTTTTTATCCTCTAATTTGCTGGCTTCCTCAAGATAAACCGCAGGGTAAGTTTCTGATTTATGAGTTAAAAATCCTAAGTCACCACCCTGGTTTGCGGTTAGCTCATCTGTAGATAGCTCCATGGCCAAAGAAGGAAAACTCGAGCCATCTTCTAATTCTTTTTTTACCATGTTGGCTTCCTCTTCAGTCTTCACCACAATATGAGAGAGATGAAAGGAATCATCTATTGTATAAAGCTCTTCATTTTCCTGATAATAATTTTCTAGTTCTTCTTCTGATATGGTAACATCTTTTACTAATAATTCTTCTAGCAGTAAACTTGATCTGATTTGCTGTTTGACCGATTCCTCAGAAGCAGTTTGAAGCAGTGGCGATCGATTGTACATGGTTTTAATCATTTTCCACTCTCGTTCTACCGCTTCATCAGAGATGGTCACCTTGTACTTCTCTGCCATTTGCTTTATCACTTCTTGATTAACTAAAATACGCGCCACTTCATCCCCATACATCTTCTCAAGCTCTCGTAACCTATCCCCTCTTGTGATAGGAGTATCACCTACAGTAGCAATGATGTCCTCTTGGCCCATTACGGAAGAAGCTTCTCTTAAGGAAAGGGATTGCTTAGCCAAAAACGCCAAGGTTAAACAATTTATGATAACTAAGCCAAATATAATATTCCATAACCATTTTTTCTTCAACGTCCCTTTTTGGTGCATGTTGTCACCTAGCCTTTAACTTGATCTCTCATGCTTTCAAGCTCTTCTTTAGAGAAATCATAGGTCGCATTACAGAAATGACAATGCGTTTGTGCGTGCCCATCTTCTTCAATAATTTCAGAGATTTCTTTTTCTCCTAAAGAGATGATTGCACGCTCAAAGCGATCTTTAGAACATTTGCACTTAAACTCCACCGGCATTGTTTCTAAAAATTCAACATTGTTTTCTCCTAGAATTTCTTTTAAAAGTTCCTCTGGTGTAAGTCCTTTTTCAATAAGCTTTGAAACAGGTGTCATGGTGCTGATTTTTTCTTCAATAATACGAATTGTTTCTTCCGATGTTCCAGGAAGTAACTGGATAATGAAACCACCGGCAGCAAGTATGGAGTTGTCCGGATTTACAAGAACTCCCACTCCTACAGCTGAAGGCACTTGCTCAGAAGATACCAGGTAATAAGTGAAGTCTTCTCCAAGTTCACCGGAAACCAATTCCGTTTGCCCTGAAAAATGATCTTTTAAGCCTATGTCTTTCACAACCGTGAGTGATCCGTTTGTCCCAACAGCTCGTGCCACATCCAATTTCCCCTGCTGGTTTAGTTCAAAATGTGTTTGAGGGTTCGAGACATACCCTCTTACCTGTCCTTTTGCATTGGTATCCACAAGGATCGCTCCGATTGGCCCTCCGCCGTCAATCTTTATGGTTAGCTTATTTTCGCCTTTTAGCATTGCTCCAAGCATCACCGAGGCAGACATTGCTCTACCTAAAGCTGCTGAGGCAGTTGGCCATGTTTGATGACGTTTTTGCGCTTCAGAAACAGTCTCCGTTGATTTAACTGCATACGCTCGCACCTGTCCTTTAAATGCAAGTGATTTTACTAGATAGTCTGACATGCTGTACTCTCTCCTTTCGTCTCATTCATCTTTTGTATTTTTTGTATAAATTAAATGTAGCCCTTTTAGTGTTAAAAAAGGATCGACGATGTCAATTACATCTGTTTCATTTCCTATCAGGGTAGCCAAGCCCCCGGTAGCAATTACATTAGGGACAATAGGAGATTGACGCTTCATTCGTTCAACAATCCCTTCTACTTGTCCGACATAACCAAAAAGAATCCCCGCTTGCATTGCACTAACCGTATTTTTTCCGATTACTCCATCTGGTCGTGCAATCTCAATTCTGGGAAGCTTGGATGCTCTTGAATAAAGAGCTTCAGTTGAAATGCTTATACCGGGCGCAATGGCACCACCGAGGTACTGTTTCTCCTCATTGATATAGCAATAGGTTGTCGCCGTACCAAAGTCCACAATAATTAGCGGACTTCCATAGAGGTGTATACCTGCAACTGCATTGACAATTCGATCGGCACCGACTTCTCTCGGATTTTCATACTTTATATTTAACCCTGTTTTAATCCCAGGCCCAACCACTAATGGCTTTACATGAAAATATTTCTGACACATTCTTTCCAAAGAGAACATGATTGGAGGAACCACAGAAGAGATGATAATCCCATCAAAGTCCTGAAATTTAAGACCAACATGTTCGAGTAAGGATTTGATGATCATCCCGAACTCGTCCTCCGTCTTATTTCGACTCGTTTCCACCCTCCAATGATGCTTTAACTCTTCTCCTTCGTATACACCAATAACTGTATTTGTATTCCCTACATCCAAGACAAATATCATGACAATCCCCACTTTACTAACAATTTACAATGATAGCCTTATTATACTATAAGTATTCACATTGATAACCAGGAACTATTTATTCCTCGGGAAATCCTTTTTCTGCACTAAACTGCTAATTTCGACAAAAAAAGATGCCTGAGCACAGGCATCTTTTTCTCATTCCGGCTTTTTATCGTCCGTGTTTTTTATATCTGTATCTTTTTTAGAATTGATATTTACTTTTACATCATCTTGCACATTTTCTTTAACAGGAACTTCCGGAAGCTTCCCATTTTCGTAAAGGTGCTTGATTTGTTTTTCATCAAGTGTTTCAACTTCTAATAAAGTTTGAGCTACAAGTTCTAGCTTTTCGCGGTTTTCTGTAAGAATTTGCTTAGCCCGCTCGAAGCTTTCTTTAATGAAACGCTGAATTTCCATATCAATATCATGCGCAATGGCATCACTGTAGTTTTGCTCATTTTGAATATCACGACCTAGGAATACTTGACCACCTGATGCTTGACCAAATTGCAATGGACCAAGCTTTTCGCTCATTCCATATTCAGTAACCATTTTGCGGGCAATTCCTGTAGCGCGTTGGAAATCATTATGAGCACCCGTACTTGCTTCTCCAAAGACAAGTTCCTCAGCCACACGACCCGCTAAGAGACCAGTAATTTTGTCCAATAGCTCAGGCTTTGTCATGAAGTAACGGTCTTCTCTAGGCAGCATTACGGCATAACCGCCAGCTTGCCCACGAGGAACGATTGTAACTTTATGGACCATGTCCGCCTCGTCAAGAACTAAACCAATAATGGTGTGCCCAGCTTCATGATAGGCTACAATATTACGTTCCTTCTTAGAGATAACTTTCCCCTTCTTAGCCGGCCCAGCAATAACACGGTCAATCGCCTCATCAATATCAAGCATATCAATGCTTTTTTTATTGCGTCTTGCAGCTACTAACGCTGCTTCATTGAGAAGATTTTCTAAGTCTGCACCAGAAAAGCCAGGAGTACGCATCGCAATAGTCTTCATATCGATCTTTTCAGAAAACGGCTTGTTATGCGCATGTACTTTAAGAACCTCTTCACGACCTTTTAAGTCTGGACGATCAACTGTGATCTGGCGGTCAAAACGACCTGGTCTCAATAACGCAGGGTCAAGAATATCAGGACGGTTTGTTGCAGCAATAATGATAATTCCTTCATTTGCTCCAAATCCATCCATTTCTACTAGCAATTGATTTAGGGTTTGTTCACGCTCATCGTGTCCTCCACCTAATCCAGCGCCACGTTGACGACCTACAGCATCAATCTCATCAATGAAAATGATACATGGGGCATTCTTTTTCGCATTTTCAAATAGATCACGAACACGGGACGCACCGACCCCGACAAACATCTCTACAAAGTCTGATCCACTAATAGAGAAGAATGGTGTACCTGCTTCCCCTGCAACTGCTCTCGCAAGCAAGGTTTTACCTGTACCCGGAGGTCCTACTAATAGCACCCCTTTAGGAATACGAGCACCAAGCTCTGAGAATTTACGAGGATCTTTTAGAAAGTCCACTATTTCTACTAGTTCTTGTTTCTCTTCGTCTGCGCCTGCTACATCCTTGAATTTAACTTTTTTCTTTTCCTCACTATATAGCTTCGCCTTACTTTTACCAAAGTTCATCACACGGCTTCCGCCGCCTTGAGCTTGATTTAGTAAGAAGAAAAATAGGATGAAAATGATGACAAATGGAATGATGGAAGTGAAGAAGGTTACCCAGCCACTTGTTTCTTCCGCCTCTTCTACCGTCATGCTTATGTTTTGCGCTTCTGCAACCGATTCTACACGTTCTAGTGCACTTGGACTATTTGGAATTGCTGTAACAAAGGTTTTGCCTTCCTCTGCACCTACAATATTTCCACGCACCTCATAGACGGAACGAGTTGGTTGTATAGTGAACTTTTCCACCCGGTTATCTTCAAGATCCTGGATGAATGTATTATACGTGATCGGTTCTTCGTCCGTACTTGGACTGTTAAAAAAGCTAACAACCCCTATGACCACTAAAAATATTAATAAATAAAAGATGGTATTACGAAATATTCTATTCATCCCTTACCTCCTCCCACGATAGACAGATTAAACCAATAGTATCATAGAAAATTAATCCAATTCAAGAAATCGGTTTAACTGTTTTTACTCTTCGTTGTTTGTATAGATTTCAGGCTTTAATACGCCGATATAAGGAAGATTACGATATCTTTCTGCATAGTCGAGACCGTATCCTACTACAAACTCATCGGGAACGATAAAACCTACATAATCTGCTTTAATATCAGCTATTCTGCCACTTGGTTTATCCAGCAGTGTGACAATTTTAATTGTTTTTGCCTTACGGTAGCGGAACAACTCCACCAAATAGCTCAATGTCAATCCACTATCAATGATGTCTTCTACAATTAGGATGTCTCTACCCTCAACAGAAGTATCCAAATCTTTCAGGATCTTCACTTCTCCTGAAGAAACGGTGTTATTACCGTAGCTTGATACATCCATAAAATCCATTTCTAAATATGTATCCATCCGTTTAATGAGGTCGCCCATAAATGGCATAGCTCCCTTAAGAACACCTATTGCCAAGGGATAACGGCCGCTATAATCTTCTGTCAGTTGGCCGCCTAATTCTCTTACTTTTGCTTGAAGCTCTTCTTCGCTAAAGAGTACCTTTTCAATATCTTGTTTCATTTCTTTGTTGCCTCCCAAACTGTTAGCTCTTCTTGTAAGTTAATACTAGTACAGGACCCATCGTTTCCTCTGTTGCTTCAAAAGACGAACGTTTTAGCAGCGGCACCCAGAGAACCGTTTCCTGTGCATCTACTATAACAGGCCAGGTTTCCCGTTCATCTCTAGGAACCTTCCCGTCAATAAATACACTCTTCAACTTCTTGCTGCCGTGAGTTCCCTTTAGCTTAATACGATCACCATCACGTCTTGTTCGCACATTAAGCGGGAAAGTTACATTGCTTAAATCGATGATTGCCTGGTTTTGCTCTAAAATTCCATTATGTTTGTAGTGTGTCCAAACCTCGCAGATGATTACACCGTTTGTCGGCAAGATTAGAGTACCGGGAACTTCAAGTGTCGCACGATAAGGCGAAAACTTTACATCTTCAAATGTAAACGTACACTCATTGTAAGACCGGAGAACCTGCAAACCATCCGGAAAATGCAACATTCCTGAAGGGTGCTCACTTTCCAATAAGGATAACAAATTATCAATATGTACAGAGGAAAGAGATGGAGGAATTCTATAATTGTAGAGATAGTTTAATATTAGATGAATCCCTCGCCTTTGTAAAGTTTTTGCCATTAAAAGCACCGGTTTTCTGCTTATAACTACCCTCTTGTTTGTTTTAGTTTTAATTACTTTATTCCACTCTTTTTGCGTTAATTCCTCTAAGTATAAATTGTCCTCTTGTAAATGCTCGCTGAATCTCTGGAACTTCTCATGTAAGGTGGGGAATTCTTCTTTTAAAAGCGGTAGTACATGATGCCGTATACGGTTCCTACGATAGTTATCCTTATCATTACTCGGGTCGTGGCGATAAGAAAGCCTATTTTTCTTCACATAGGCAAGAACTTCATCCTTAGTAACCGAAAGAAGCGGTCGAATAATCCATCCTTTTCCGAAACGGCGCTGTGGAAGTATTCCGGTAACACCCGACATAGAGGATCCTCTTCCTATCTTCATCAAGATGGTTTCAACCTGATCATCTCCATGATGACCAAGTGCTAAAAGGTGTGCATCATGCTTGTCCATTATTTCTTGAAAAAACTTATAACGACACTCTCTTGCAGCAACCTGAGCATTAAGTTTGTGCTTCACCTGGTAGGCTTTTACGTCTATCTGTTTTGACTCAAAAGGGATGTTCCTTTGTTTACACACCTCTTGAACAAAAAGCATATCTTCTTTTGACTGCTTTCCCCTAAACATGTGGTCCACATGAGCCACAACAAGTGTTAAATGCTTTTCCTGCCTTTGAGTGTACAAATAATGCAACAGGCCAATGGAGTCTGCTCCACCGCTTACACCCACCACAACACTGGACTTTTCTGGTAGTAATTTATGTTTTTGAATAAAGGCAGAAACATTGCTCCACATATTATACCCATTCCTTTAAAAATACACGTATAATTTCTACTTTATCCTACCATTTGATGTGTGTCACTGCAAAACAGAAGCTTTTTAATTACTACTTGTAAAAGGCTGTTTTCGCATAGATTGTTGCTTTTACGTATTTTGGTACACCCGGTTACAATCAGTGCTGTCGTGCTCTTTTCCTGTTAAATTAAGAAATTACTCTAAATTTCGTTTGAATAGGGCAGTAAAAAGAACCATACCCCTTTATACCCACTACTTTTCCTAGTAAACACTTGTTATCATAACAATTGGCCGTAAATATAGAAAAAATACGCGGCTAAAACAATCGTTAACAGCACTCCTGTTTCAAGAACTCCTTTTGCCTTACTTTTAGGAGTAGTTTTTACGGAGGAAGTAGCTTTTTTGGGCTGTTGATGCCTGCTGGTTCTACTTGCATAATTGCCAGCCCTTGATTGAGGTGTATATTTAGCCTTTGTTTGAGTAGTACTGATTGGCTTCGCTTCACTTAAAACCTGTAAAACGTCTTTTTTCATCGCGCCAGCGGAATCGTATTTACCGGACAGTGCCCGAATTATAACCTTTTCGTGTTTCATTAACCATGGATTACCTTGAATGACGCTAGTTAATTGCTTAAGTCCACCCTCTCCATTCTTTAAAAACTGCTTAGGATAGCAGGTGTTCACCATAATCATGGCAACTGCAAATAGGTCATACGTAGGCTCCGCTTTTCTTGAACCTAACCCCCAGTAGCCCCGATCGTAGAATTCTGTAAATTCCTTAATTGCCCTACCCCTGATTGTTGTCCCTCCCACATCAATAAGTCTTACTTTAGAAGGATTCGAAGTGACAATTAGATTATCCGGCTTTAAGTCACCAAATACCCATCCTTCCTCATGAAGTGTTTGAAGATCGGTTAGTAACTGCAGAATAAGAATGCCTGCCCATTCCATCCCCTTCTTCTCAATAAATTTAAGGAATGCTTCCCCTTCAAGGTATTCCATCACATAAAAGGAATAGGTAGGCCCTCCCTTTTTTTGTTGCCAGTCATCCACATCGATCAAAGAAGGTCCGAGGGAATATCCCCGGACCTTCGAGAAATGACGTAGGACATTAACCTCAGATGTAATGGATAAACTGTTTTCACTAATTTTCAACGCAGCATATCCACTAGTGTTTCTCGTTAAGTAAACATGTCCTGTCGCACCGTATCCAAGTGTTTTCAAGATGGTATAGCTATTTTGGTGCCATTTTCCGAAGATGGTGGTTCCTTGGGGCAGATTACCTACCTGACTCTTCATAGTATTGTTCATCATCGGAAATCAAGCTCCTTAAGCTACGCTTTTTCTTAAAATAAGGAATGGCTTCTTTTAAAGCAGGTCCCGTTGGTGTTATCCCTCCAGTAGAAAGTTTTGGAAATATAGATGATAAGGACTCAAGTTTTGGTGTCCAATCCAAGATGTTTTCTACTTCTTGGCGTTTGCCTGGGAATACAAAGGCAGAAAACTGATTGTCCCCCATTCTTGCATTTAAACTAAGTGATAGATCCAGCAATGCTTCTTTTACCGTTGGAAGCTTGGATTTCATACTGGCACTTGTGTCAACTAGAATTAACACTTGTAAGGAGACTGTTTCCCCCAACTCGTCTACTACCTCCATCACCTCTCCTCGTTTTTCCGGCGGAAGATCCTCCATCGATGAGCTTGAACCTAAAATCTGTTGAAGTTCTTTATTAATCACTCCTTGTAAAGTTTGGGTCATTGCTTTTCTTGTTACCATTTGGACTGTTTGAGATAAGTTTTTTGCATAAACGATTTGGCTTACCCCACCACCGGACATGGCGATTCCTTCAATTTCCTGCATTCCTCTTTCGTCAATTGTATCCTCATCCATCACCCCTATAACATTCACAGTAATATCCTGTTCTTTTGCAAGAGCTGCCATGGCAATTGGGTCTTCTCCAGAGTTTGAGCAACCATCTGTAATTAATAGAATTTGCTTTAACGTTCCTTTATACACGGTTTGTCCCCTCCTAAATGCATATGATATACATTAGCCATCATGGTCGATATTAGGGGGTTTTATACCTTTTTTAATAGAATAGAAATGTAAAGCTTTAGTCACTGGTTTATGCTTGTCCAAGAGAGACCTCTTGCGGAAACTGTCTTATGCTTGTCGGAGCAATACGAGCCGGTTCCGCTTTACTTTTCATAGCGCTTCCTGCATCGGTTGGTTTTTAGAAATATAGTTGTAAGCAGGGATAGCTGCCCATTTCGGTATATTTCTTTCTATCTTTGCCACAACCACAGTCATGTCATCTTGAATTTGACCTGAGCGGGTGCGTATAACCTCCTCCATAATGATATCTGCCATTTCCTGTGGATCGTCTGTTAAAATTTCAGCAACCTTTCGTTTCATCCATAAGTCATAATTCTCTACATGTTTCGGACCTTCGAAGATTCCATCACTCATCATAATAAGCAAGTCTCCTGCCTTTAACTGCTCGCTAACGACATCTACATCGAACTCTTGAATAATTCCCATTGGTAGGTTGCTAGCTTCTATTTTCAGTACACGTTCTCCTCTCTTGATAAAACTTGGGGTAGAGCCTACTTTTAAGAATTTAGTGGAAGCATCCTGAAGGTCGATCATCGCTAAGTCTAATGTTGTAAAAATCTCATCCGTTGTTCGTAAGGATAAAACAGAGTTTACGGATTTAATTGCTACCTTTTCTTTAATACCAGACTGCAAAATTTCCTGTAAAAGCTTTAGCGTTTCTTTGCTTTCATGATGCGCACGCTCTCCATTTCCCATGCCATCACTGATTGCTATCGCAAACTTCCCCAAGCCTAATTCAATCATAGAAAAGCTATCCCCTGATACCAGTCCTCCTCCTTTTGCTGCATGTGCGACGCCTGTTTCTACTACAAATGCTTTTGCTGAACCAAATGACACATGACAGTATCCATTGTTGTCTGCATTACACTCTTCTTTTTTCACCATAATATTTTCACTTAATATATCTGAAAGCATCGGAGCAATGAGTTTTTCACATTCACCTCTACCCTGGCAATAAGGAATAGTCATTTCAATATCTACATTCCCCTGCTCGACACTGTATATTTCCACCTGTTCAATTTGTATGCCAAATGCTTGTAGTGCTTCTAGAATTTGATCTTCTTGCAGGTAATGATTTTCCCTCTCTCTTTGTATTTCTTTAGCAAAATCCTCCATCACTTGTGACACGCCTAATAATTGGTCAGCTACCAACCTCCTACTCTCCATTAATTGTTTTTTCAACTTCTCACTCGCATGAAATTGTTCTAACTCTTGCTTTATTACCGTTTTCACTTTTTCCGATTTCACACAATGGCGATCCCACTCCTTTTGTAATTTGACATTTAAACTAACCGTTCCCTCTTCTGTGTCCTCCATTAGTTTCGTCATATAATCATAGGTTTTATGAAAGTTCTGTGACCAGCATTGCTCTTTTTTAAAGCAGTTTTGACATGTTTTCTCTGTGACATTACTTAAAAATAAATCGATTTCTTGTTCTGAATCCGGCTGCTCAAATTGAAATTTTGAAAAGCTATTAGATAAAGCCTGAAAAACATGGGAAAATTGCTCTACTCTGTTTGCTGTCACATCACGTATTTTTCTTAAATATTGTTGTTGCTCTGCAGTATACTCTGCTGTTCCCGGTATATGTTTAGCCAATTTAGAGATGGCATTTTGCGGAGTGAGTAAAAAGATAACAACGGCGGCAAGAGACTCTAATATGTTGGGCATAAGCATATGTGTACCTTCCCCATAAATTCCAAGTAAGAGCGTACCAAGCAAAAGACCAACAGATACACCCAGCTTGTTTCCTTCTCTTAATAACCCACCAAGGAGGCCGGCAAATGCCAGCAGGCTCATTTGATATAGATTCGAGACTGTAGCTAAGCTTAAAATTAGTCCAGCCACCACTCCTACTGTAGAACCAATCGTAGCTCCTGCAACAAATGCAAAGATCAAAACCAAATATCTCGATAAAATATGCTCTACTGACATATCGTACATTGTCCAGCCAATTGTTCCGGTTAGAACGGAGGATAGTAAGATAATTAAGCAGATGATCTCTTCTGTTTTAAACGCCTGTTTTTTCTTCTTCATTGTTAGAAGGGGAATGCTCTGAAAAAAGATAAGCGTTAATATAAAGCCTAATCCCGCCTCCACCGCAATCATCATCCAATCATAGGCAACTATTCCGGTCGTTAAGTAAAGCATTGAGGTTTTAGAAAGAAATGCGGCGAAAAATACTAGAAAGGGAAGTGCCTTCATAGCTTCAATTCGTAGAGCCAGTACCCACTTAAATAACAGGATGAACAACACTATCCCACCAAAAACATACGCTGTTGTTAAGAAAGAAACCGTACTCGATCCAATCAATAAGGCTATCAACGTTAACCCTGCTCGTTTCTTTTTCATAAAATAGACGGCTGCAAAAAATGGTAAAGCAAACGGAGTCACTTCCCCAAGGATAAGGGCTCGTCCCAATAAAAACCCAATAAAGACCAATAGAAAGCCCTGATGAAAAAGAATAGAAGCTAGCTTACTCCTAATATTATTCATATAATTCAACATGCCTCTTTTCAGCTTATCTAACTGAACATTAGAAACCGGTTCCCCCATTTCCCTTTCTACTCTCTCCATTTTATCCACTCCCGTTTCGGTTCATTGAGGTCATTATACAAGCTGAAAAAGAAAAGATTTGTCAAACCAACAACTCTGCAAGAAAGAAGTGTTCGACCTATTTCAAGAAAAAGGGAGGAAAGCTGCCAAGAAAACATCGCATTTGCTAACCCACATCCTCATTTTTTGTAACTTCTCTAGGTAAAACCATAGAAAATGTTTTAATTATTCTTACATTTTACAAATGTATTGACATATACTTTATATCTTAGTAATATAACTTTTGTGCCTTATTTCTGTAAGACAATTTATGCAATTTAANCTTCTCTAGGTAAAACCATAGAAAATGTTTTAATTATTCTTACATTTTACAAATGTATTGACATATACTTTATATCTTAGTAATATAACTTTTGTGCCTTATTTCTGTAAGACAATTTATGCAATTTAATTTGGCGGTGTAGCTCAGCTGGCTAGAGCGTACGGTTCATACCCGTGAGGTCGTGGGTTCGACTCCCTCCGCCGCTACCAAATTTAAATTAGGCCCATTGGTCAAGCGGTTAAGACACCGCCCTTTCACGGCGGTAACACGGGTTCGAATCCCGTATGGGTCATAAATAAGCATGATAGTAGTAAATGAATTAAAAACAACACCCAGTGATGGGTGTTGTTTTTTTGTTGTTTTTGCAAACGGTTTAAGCGACCCGAGGATCTCATTTCTCTCCACTGAGACCATCCCCCCCATTTTTTATCACGAGGCCACTGAAAAAAGTACATAATTTTAGGTTTGAGTTAAACACCGCTGTTCCTTTCCGCAAATGGCTTCGCTTTCCGCGGGGCGACCTTGAGCCTCCTCGGGCTATGCCCTGCGGGGTCTCAAGCTTGTCGCTACTCCACCGCTGGAGTCTACACCATTTGCTCCAATCCACAGCTAGAAGCCAACTAAACTATATGTTTTCAGTTTTCAGTGGCCTTTTTTATCACTCAGATAGTCTCATTCCACCACATTGAGACCATCCCTCCCCCTTTTTCATCACTCCGACGGTCTCATTCCACCACATTGAGACCATTCCTCCACCCTTTCACACCGTTCCCATGTTCTCATTCCAGCCACTTCCCATATGCTTCACAGGCACACAACAACAAACTCTACCCAGAGTTCTCTTCTGAAAACGCAAAAAAACTGTAGACACCTTCACGATATTCATCGAATTGGTATCTACAGTCTGAGCAGCTCCGTCAATTCGGAGCGTGCTTTTTGACGTGGCTTACGTCTATATATAGAATATTTAGCAGCAAGTTAGCCTCGTTTGGCTCCACGACCTCCACGTTTTGATTCCGTGTTGCGCTTCAGGGAAGATAAACGATCTTCGCTATCCTTTAAGAATCTTGCCACTTTCTGCTCAAAGTTTTCCTTTGGACGGAATTCTTCTCTTTTTCTTGGTGGTCGTTGGCTAGAACGATTTTGTGTGCTCGGTCTTGATGGAGATGATGGTGCAGACGAGCGTGGTTGTGGCTCACGGTAAGTGTCACTAGCTTTTTTGATGGAAAGACCGATTTTCCCGTCTTTTTCCACATTAATGACTTTGACTAGTACCTCATCGTTCACTTTTAAATGATCGTTAATATCCTTCACATAGTTGTCTGCAACCTCACTGATGTGAACTAGACCCGTTGTGCCTCCTGGCAACTCTACAAACGCGCCAAAGTTAGTTATTCCTGTTACCTTACCCTGTAACTTGCTGCCTACTTCGATTGACATAAAAAAAATGCTCCTCCTTAAAATCATAAAAAATAAATCACTTTACCTACCATTATACCTAGAGCAAAATTGAGGTGTCAATATAACAACTAATCTGATGACGAATCATCCGGTATATTGAAGATGATTTCTCCATCTTCTGACATGAAATAATCTCTACGTGCGATCTTCGCAATATACTCATCATCGTTCAGTTTGACTATTTCTTCCTCTAAACGGTGCTGTTCTTGCTCTAATTGAACCAGTTCTTGTTCCACTGCTTCTTTTCTATCTTGTTTTTCCTGTAAAATAGCTCGTTGCTCCAAAAGTGTCTTACCTATAAGAATTCCAAAAACTGCCACTATGACAAAGAATAAGGACAAACGGCGGTAAAGCCCACGGCGTTTTTTTTGTTGCTTCATATACTGTTCCTGTTTAACTTTTGAATAATCTGAATTTATTTCTGCTATGTTCTTTTTTCTTGCCGCGCTCATCTTATCATTCCTCTCCTAGCGCTTTTTCAAAATTTCCTTCACTCTATTTATTATACTATGTTTCCTATTCTTTACTAGTGAGAAAAATCCTGCTATCTTTCTAAAAAGAATTTCCAAATATTTTTTAAAAGATTTCGGAAGCAACTTCCATAGTAGCATAAAAACCCATTGAATCGGTAGAGTAAGAATCTTTATTATTTTCCAAATCAAAATAAGTAAAAAGCGAACGATTGAATATACAACCTTATAAGTCCCTAATAGAATAAATATTATAGCTTGTACGAGTAATTGAATAGGCTTGATTATCGTCATTTTCACTATTTTTTCTAACAACTGGTAGAAGCTTATGGAAAGTTGAATCGTGGACTCTAATAAACTTAAATAAAAATAACGAAGAATACTTTGATAGGCTGCATACCCACAAACGATCGCAATAAAGATATAAAAACGAACCTCGCCCTCATTTACTTTAAGGAGGACATAGAAGGTTACAAGCCCCTGCATGAGCCAAAAGAGGAGGTCGTGCAGAAACACGATCCATCTCGCTCTTTTTTCTCTTTTCATAAACCGTCCATACGTATCAACGGCTGCTCCCAAGTAGCTGCCCACGCCAACCATGGCAAGCATTGTGTAGAACTGGGTGGTTAGGGTCATTTAAATAACTTACTAAAGAAACCTTTAGCTTTCTCCGCTTGTTGATCATCCAGGTAAATAATCTCCATGATTTTACCTTTTATTGAGACGACTCCCTTTTCTACATCCAAGTTTTTCATCTGTAAATTTTGACCTCTTACAGAAAGAAAGCCCATGACGGTTTCTAAGAGAAACTCTTCATTATCAAAGCTTTCTACTTGCTTTACACCTGTGATATCAAGCAACCTTCTGCTTCTCATGACGATGTCTTGTTCTTGGACAGTATGCTGCTTATTCGAATGGTTTTCTTCATAGTATTGGTTCATTTTCATCCCTCACCTATCCATTACTTAAAGATAGTACATGTATATGAAAGGGATTTTTTTTTAGAACAAGCCTGTACATTCTACTCTTCTGTTTGTGCGACTCGTTCCTCTTTTAAAATGGTATACATCATGGATGCCTCTTCTTTTTTTGCTGTTTCTTGTACATGATCGACAGAGGCAGTTACAATTTTTTGTCCAAAATGGATGGTTAGCTCATCTCCACCTTTTACGGTACTACTTGCCTTTGCTTTAATACCATTGATGGAAATTCGGCCTTGTTCTGCAACTTCCTTGGCCAATGTTCGACGTTTAATGATTCGAGAAACCTTTAAAAATTTATCTAATCGCATGACTGTTCCCCCTTATTATAAGCCTTTGTGTTTTGCTTCATTCCAGAACTCATCTAATTGTTCCAAAGACAGCGTTTCTATCTCTAATTCTAACTCTTTTACCTTCTTTTCGATAAAAGTAAACCTTCGATAAAACTTACGATTTGTATAAGCAACCGCTTCTTCGGGATCTAGCTTGTAGTACCTCGCAACATTCACCAAGGCGAAAAGCACATCTCCAAATTCTGTTGCTATATCTTCCTGACTTCCACCTTGTGCAATTTCCTCTTGTAGTTCTTTCATTTCTTCGGAAACTTTTTCCCACATCGGCTCTACATTTTCCCAGTCAAATCCAACCTTGGCAGCCTTTTTCTGAAACTGGAACGCTTTTGTCAAGTTGGGTAGCCCTTTAGCCACAGCATCTAAGATGGATTGCTCGGCTCGCTCTCCCTTTTCCATCTTCTTAATTTCATCCCACCTTTTTACCACATCCTCTGCATCATGAACAGAGGCATCACCGAACACGTGGGGGTGTCGACGGATCATTTTCTCGTTAATTCCTTCTATCACGTCATCGATATTGAAGAAACCCTCGTCTTCCCCGATTTGGGCATGTAACATTACTTGAAGAAAAACATCCCCGAGCTCTTCTATAATCCCATCAATATCATTGTCATCAATGGCATCAATCAATTCGTACGCTTCTTCTATTAAGTATTTTTTAAGAGATTCATGGGTTTGCTTTTGATCCCAAGGACAGCCATTGGGACCTCTTAAAATAGAGATGGTTTGACGAAAGGAGGAAAATTGCCGATATAGTAACTGTTCCTCTTTAACTGCTGGTACATACACACTTGTCAGGTTATTTATTTCTGTCACATGATCTAATTCATATAAAGGGACCTTTATTATTTTTTCCTGCTTAGATCCTGCAGCTGTTACGATTGTAACGGGATACTCATCAGGCAGGATTTCCATAAGTGTCAGCTTTACTTCGGATGCAATAAAGGCATCATACACTTGGCAGAAAATCATATGCTGTGTAGGTTCAATCGATTCTTTCACAAGTGATGTCGCATCATGAAACTGAAAGCCGTCGATTGGATCTAGACCAAGTGCTGTAAACATAGGATCCAGAAAGCTTTGCCCTCCCAAGATCTTAAGGTTAATTTCGTTGTTTTTTGACTTTTCGAGCAAGAGCTGGACTGTTCTCTCCGCAACAAGAGGATGTCCAGGAACGGCATACACCACGTTTTTCTCCTGACTCTCCACAAGTAATTGTGCCGTGATTTTTTCATATACATCCTCAAACGAGTTTGTTTGTTCATACATTGCATCAAAGGATTGGTAGGTCAGGCCTTCTTTTTCCAGATCCTGAATCACTGGATGTTCCTTTGTCCTAAGAAAGAGATGTTCACTATTCATAATTTGCTTGTAAACTCCCATGGGAAGTTGCTCTAAATCACCAGCACCTAAACCTAACACCGTTAAATTACCCATTTATGTCACCACTTTACTGTTTAATTAATTTGGATAGCTTGCTGCCTAAAGGTAGGAAGGAAAGCTCAGTTTTTGTAAAATAATTACTTTTTATTAAAAGGAGAAGAAATGCACTTCCACCTAAAATGACTCCAACCAGACTTTGTCCCGTTGCAAACAACCGGCTTGTTCCCACAAACCAATTACTTCCTTGTAAAAATAAGATCAATAGTACAGACATTGCTCCAACACTTACAAAGATCGGGTATACGTACGTTTTCTCAAAAATGACTATGCCTGTTTTCCTTTTTATTTCAAATAGCAGGCCAAATGCTACTATTGCACTTGCCAGTAATGTACTTATTGCGGCACCCATGGTAGAAAAGGTAGGAAGGAGAATGTAATGAAGGCCTAGTTTGATGCCTATTCCAATCACAACATACAAGGCCGGCAAATGTGCATGTCCTAACCCCTGCAAAATAGCCGCAGCCGTTAGCGCGATACTGCTGAATAAAATAGATAATCCTAAAACGAATAGAACTTCAGAACCGTTTATATTTGAGAATAACATCTTATTCACTGGCTGGATGAGCCAAGCTAACCCTACCGAGGCACCTGTACCAATGGCAATGCTGACTCTAATTGATAATTTGACCTTATCTTTAATTTCTTTATCTAACTGCTTTCCTTTCGCCATAGTAATAAAAGGAACCAACGATAAGGAAAAGGCGGTGGCAACCACCGTTCCCAGCTGAATAAGCGGCTGACCTCGGTCGTATATTCCTTTTAATCGTTTAGCCGCATCCTCAGAAGTACCACTTTCAACTAGCCAAGCATATATCGTAAAACTATCAACCATCTGAAAGAAAATTAATAACAAGCTGCTTATACAAATGGTAAAGCCTTGCGTTAGCAGTGCGACCACAACCGGTTTGGAAGGGAAGGAAATAGCAGAATCATTTTGTTGTTTATTTTTCCTCCTATAGCGTTGAAAAAAGAAACATAATACTACAATCGCCGCCACTCCCCCGGCAATGGACCCCACCATCGCCCCTGCCCCGACATCGTATAAAGAATAGTCATTCCGTACAAGTAAAATCGCCAACAAAAGAATGGTACAGACTCTAATTAGTTGTTCGCTTACTTGGGAAACGGCAGTTGGGGTCATGTTCCCGCTTCCCTGGAACATCCCTCTCCAAACCGATACAAAAGGCAATAATAAGAAAGAAAAAGCCACAATTCTAATTAAGCTGGTTAAGCCTTCATCTCCCATTATTCGGGCTATCCTTTCCGCTCCAAAATAAAGGATTGAAAAAAGAGTCCCACCGAATATGAGAAGAATAGAGAAAGAAATCTTCCCGATTTTCCAAGCAGCCCGCTCTCGGTTCTCATCCGGTTGCTCTGCTATTAACTTCGAAATGATGACTGGAAAACCATATGTAGAAAGAATAATTGCCACTCCATAGAATGGATAAACTTGTTGATATATATAAAAACCTACATCTCCGACAATATTTTGAAAGGGTACCCGATATGCAGCGCTTAAGATCTTCGTCAACACACCTGCAACCGTTAATATCATTGCCCCTTTCCATACCAAAAGAAGATGACGGTCACCCTGAACATTCATAACGAGCCCGCCTTTACAAAACATACAATTGTATTATTATACCATAGAAATGTGGAAGCGACTCGTTCAGCTCCGACAAGCATAAGACAGATTCAGCAAGAGGTCGCTCTTTGACCTCTGGAGGAAGCTGGCTTATGACTCGAGGAGCTAGTCGCTGCAACTGGACAAACCGAAATGTGGAAGCGACTCGCCCAGCTCCGACAAGCATAAGACGGATTCTGCAAGAGGTCGCTCTTTGACCTCTGGAGGAAGCTGGCTTATGACTCGAGGAGCTAGTCGCTGCAACTGGACAAACCGAAATGTGGAAGCGACTCGCCCAGCTCCGACAAGCATAAGACGGATTCTGCAAGAGGTCGCTCTTTGACCTCTGGAGGAAGCTGGCTTATGACTCGAGGAGCTAGTCGCTGCAACTGGACAAACCGAAATGTGGAAGCGACTCGCCCAGCTCCGACAAGCATAAGACGGATTCTGCAAGAGGTCGCTCTTTGACCTCTGGAGGAAGCTGGCTTATGACTCGAGGAGCTAGTCGCTGCAACTGGACAAACCGAAATGTGGAAGCGACTCGCCCAGCTCCGACAAGCATAAGACGGATTCTGCAAGAGGTCGCTCTTTGACCTCTGGAGGAAGCTGGCTTATGACTCGAGGAGCTAGTCGCTGCAACTGGACAAACCGAAATGTGGAAGCGACTCGCCCAGCTCCGACAAGCATAAGACGGATTCTGCAAGAAGTCGCTCTTTGACCTCTGGAGGAAGCTGGCTTCTGACTCGAGGAGCTAGACGCTGCAACTGGACAAACCGAAATGGGGAAGCGACTCGCCCAGCTCCGACAAGCATAATAGAAAAGAAAAAGAAGCAGCAGAATAACCTGCTACTTCTAATTTCATTAATGCTCCATCTGTCTCGCCAGGAAGCTCGCTGCTGTTTCAACAGCCTTTTGTTCCACTTCACCTAACACTTTTTCCTTGGACATGATAACTACCGCTCCAATTGGATCACCATTTGCGATGATTGGTCCAATCGTATAGGATGCAAGCGTCTCCGCCATGCCATCCACAATAGCTACCTGCTGTTCCTCTGTTTTTAATACAGAATTGCGGTCTTCCATTGATTTCTCAATCACTTCGCTAATACTTTTGTTCATGTACTCCTTCTTGGAGCTGCCAGCTACGGCTATGAACGTATCTCGATCACAGATTAGAACAGGTTGTCCTAGACTATCATATAGAGCTTCTGCATATTCTCTTGCGAAATCGCCAAGCTCTGAAATTGGAGAGTATTTCTTAAGAATTACTTCTCCATCCCGATCGACAAAAATCTCTAACGGGTCACCTTCACGAATACGTAAAGTTCTTCTAATTTCTTTTGGAATTACTACACGACCGAGGTCATCAATACGTCGAACAATACCAGTTGCTTTCATTTCTCAAGTTGCCTCCTTCATCCGATGATAAAAAGAGATGATTTAAATTGGTGGAATTGATCATGTTGTCCTTTTTATGAAGAATTCACCATTTGTTGAAGTTAGTATCCTACACTCAGGAAGTTATATACATGTTGGAAGTGTTTTTTTAAATTTGTAAAATCCCCCAGTATTTATATAGACAAGATTCCACATACTTAAACATTCTAGGATACATTTACCCCTTCTTTTTTCACCGTCTGAAGTCCTTTTATCATGAATATGGCAACTTGCAACCACTCATCTGCAGTAATTTTTTTTATTTGAATGACTATTTTTAAACGTTTACCGTCCATCCCAAGACTTACCATTCTTCCATATTGATTACCTAGCTGGAAAAGTTTTTGGCCATCAATTACTTCACTTGCCTCTTCGGATAGAAGAATCGTTAACTCTTGTTTCGTTTGCTTGATGCTAGCAACTTTTTCCTCCAGACCGAATGCCTTCATCTCTGATATTTGGAATAAATAATCCACTTCTACCGGATATTCACCAAAACGGTCTTTCATGTCTTCTTTTAATTCGTCTAACTCTTCCGGAGACTCTATTCCTCTAAATCGTTTATACATATCAATCTTTTGTTTGCTGTCGGAAATATAAGTTTCAGGAATATAGGCATCCAACTGAACATCTATCTCTATTTCGCGTTTTCTTTTCATTTCCGGATTGCCTTTTCTTTCTTCTATGGCTTCCTTCAGCATTTGGGAGTACATATCGAAACCTACAGAATCGATGAATCCATGTTGTTGGGCTCCTAAAAGATTTCCTGCTCCACGAATGGTAAGGTCGCGCATCGCAATTTTAAATCCGGACCCAAGCTCTGTAAATTCTTTTATGGATTGCAAACGTTTTTCTGCTACCTCTGTAAGTACTTTATCTTTTCGGTAGGTAAAATAGGAATAGGCCACACGGTTGGAACGTCCAACCCGTCCGCGTAATTGATACAACTGAGATAATCCCATTCTATCCGCATCAAAGACGATCAGGGTATTCACATTCGGAATATCTACACCTGTTTCAATGATTGTCGTACTAACTAGGACCTCCGCTTCTCCTTCTAAAAATTGAAGCATCACCGATTCTAGTTCATTTTCAGTCATCTTCCCATGGGCATAGGTTACTCTTGCATCTGGAACCAACATAGAGATTTCATCCGCTTTTCGCTCAATATCCTCCACACGATTATAAAGGAAGTATACTTGACCTCCACGCGCTAATTCCCTTTCGATTGCCTCTTTTACTAAATTTCCGTTATATTCCATCACATAGGTTTGTACTGGAAAACGGTTTTCTGGTGGTGTTTCAATAACAGATAAGTCCCGTACTCCCAGCATCGACATATGAAGTGTTCGTGGAATAGGGGTGGCTGTGAGTGTAAGCACATCGATATTCGCTTTTAGTTGCTTGATTTTTTCCTTATGTGTGACACCAAATCTCTGTTCTTCATCAATAATTAGTAACCCTAAGTCCTTATATTTTATATCCTTTGATAAAAGACGATGCGTTCCGATTACAATGTCGATCGTACCGTTTGCTAGGCCTTTCATCGTCTCGGTTTGTTGTTTTCTTGAACGGAAGCGGCTCAATAAACCAATATTGATTGGATAATCTTGGAATCTTTCCCGAATCGTTTCATAATGTTGTTGAGCTAATATAGTAGTTGGCACAAGGATTGCAGCTTGCTTTTCATCCATAATCGCTTTAAATGCTGCGCGTATAGCAACCTCTGTCTTCCCATATCCAACATCACCGCATAGCAAACGATCCATGGGACGAATGTTCTCCATATCTAGCTTAATTTCATGAATAGAGCGTAATTGATCTTCTGTTTCTTGATAAGGGAAAGTGGCTTCGAACTCGCGTTGCATTTCTCCATCTGGGGAGAAGGAATATCCTTCACTTGCTTCTCGTTCTGCATAAAGTTTAATAAGATCATCCGCAATATCCTGTACAGATGATTCGACCTTTGTTTTCACTTTCTTCCAGTCGGTTCCACCAAGCTTATAGACTTTCGGCTCTTTGCCTTCGGACCCTACATATTTTTGAACCTGATCAATTTGCTCGACTGGTACATAAAGCTTGTCGGAACCTTGGTATTTTATATGAATATAGTCTTTATGCAATCCATTAATATCGAGAGTTTCAATTCCTAAGTATTTACCGATCCCGTGATTGATGTGGACCACATAGTCTCCAACATTCAACTCTGAATAGTTCTTAATCCGCTCCGCATTAGAGAGTTTCTGACGATTTTTAGGTTTTTTTGCTTTCTTTTTAAATAACTCTTCCTCTGTGATTACAGCTAACTTTTGAAGTGGCAGTTCAAATCCTGATTGAAGATCTCCTTCAATAATTTGTACTTCTCCTTGGACAAAAGCAGAATCGGTTGATAGCTTCCTAATGTCCATATCATAATCGTCAAAGACTGTTTCAAGTTTTTGGATACGATCCTGATCGGAAGCAAGAACTACGATAGCATAGTTTGCCTTCTTCCACCGTTCAATTTCTGATTTAAGTAAATGCATTTGTCCGTGAAAATGCTGCATGGACTTGGAAGACATATTAATTAGATTTTCCGGATGTGTATGTGGAACATGCCGTAGAAATAAGGATAAATAAACAAACGGCAGCTTTTTGCTGTTCACAAGCTGAATAAAAGAGTGGGAAAACTTTAAATCATGTACTGCTTTTCCTTCAGCTAGCAACTCCACTAGCCATTCATCTTCTTCTTTATCCAAGCTCTCTGCTGTTTCCTGAATTCGACTTATTTCATCTAAGACTACTACTCCGTTAGAGGGAACATAATCTAGTAAACTAGCTGGTTTTTCATAGAAGAAGCTCAGATATTTTTTAAGTCCAGAAAATACTTGCCCATTGGCTAATTGCTCTAACTCATGGGAGATATTCTCTGAGAGCAGTTGTTTTACTTTCTCATCTTTTACCTTTTTTATTGCTTTGTTTCTTTCCTTTTCAAGTAACAACCTGCCTCTTTCTAATTCTTGGTCTGTGAGGATAATTTCTGTTGCCGGGCCGATTGTTACACGATCCATATTCTCCTGAGAACGCTGATCTTCCACTGAAAACGATCGAATTGATTCCACTTCATCATCAAACAACTCAATTCTGATAGCCAATTCTTCAGTTAAGGGATAGATATCGATAATTCCTCCACGGATGCTAAAGTCACCTGGGGTATCAACCATGCCCACTCTTTGGTACCCTAGTCGCACTAGCCGCTCTGCTAAATTATCAAGGGGAATCGTTTTGTTCACTTCTACACTAAGTAAAGTATGCTGCCATTTCGTTTTGGTTGGAAGCATCTTCTTGAGACCCGCAATAGGAGTAACAATAATTCCACTTTGTTTAGCGGACCAATGGTTTAGCGCTTCAATTCTTTGCGCCTTTAGCTCAGGGCTTGCTATCCCTATTTCTGCTGCAAGCACATCATTAACAGGATAGAGAAATAACTCTTCTGCTGGAAGAAAGCTTGCTAGGTCTTCGTAGACCTTTTGGGCATGATATAAATTATGTGTAACAACTAATACAGGAGCCTTTCTTTCCTCATATAAGGATGCGATAAACACAGATCTCGCTGCATTGGAAATACCGGATACCAGCTGTTCTCCCAAACCTTCCTTTAATCCGACTAAGACGGATTCAAAATCATCATTTTCTGTAAAATAAGGAATAAGTCCTTTCACTTTTTCCCCCTCCTCTCATATGAAAAGCACGTGTGCTTTAATGGTTTTATAAATAGATTAGGCTATTTTCGCCTTGATTGTTGCTTTTACATACTAGTACCAGCCGTTACGAAAAGAGCCATAGGTAAAGACGCAAAAAGGCTTTGGCATCACACCAAAGCATTCTTATTGGATAAAGCTCTCAGACTCATGCCAGGCAGGATTTCGATCAAGCGCTTCCTGACAATCTTCACAAATTGTTTTAACATGTATATCACCGTTTGGTTTGTATGCAATCATCTCTTGCCGTTCCTTATCTGTTAATTGATGAAATCCAAGCTGTTCTGTAAAAACAGATGTTGCATCAATTGTACCGACCTTATATCCGCAATGTCTGCAATTATAATGTATAGCCACTGTTTTCCTCCTATTACCTCGCTTTTTAGGAATAGTATGAACAGGGGATACCATTGTTATACAGATTTACTCTATTCTATTATTGATTAAATGTATTCATAACTTGCAAAAATTCTTTTTCCAGTGCTTCCTCACAAGCCTCAGAAGCCCTTTTAACGGCCCAAGTGATATCAGGCTGTTCTTCTTGGCTGAATCTGCCTAAAACGTAGTCAGAGACAGACTGGCCGTTCGTAGGTCTATCTATCCCCATTCTGATGCGATTAAAGTTTTGTGTTTGCAGATGCAGAATGAGCGACTTTATTCCATTATGTCCTCCAGCGCTTCCTTTTTGGCGTAACCTTAATTTCCCAACCGGTAAATCGAGATCATCATAAACAATGACAACATCCTCCGCTTCAAGTTTATAGAAGTCTAATAAAGGACGCACACATTCACCTGATAAATTCATGTATGTAAGAGGCTTTACTAATAATACTTTTTCACCATTTACGATCCCCTGACCATAAATGCCTTTAAATTTTGATTGACTAAGAGAGATGTTCCACCGATCTGCTAGTTCATCAATTACCATAAAGCCAATATTATGTCTGGTTTGTTCGTATTGACGGCCTGGATTTCCTAATCCAACAAAGACTTTCATTTTCTCTCCTCCTGAAACGGCTACCTCTTCTTCCTTTTTTAACAATGAACGAAAGAACTTTTTCATTAAAGGCCTCCAAAAACTAATAGGTTCCTTTTATTTTACTTTAACTCTAGAGGAAAGTGAAGAAAACAGCTAGGAAAGTTAGCTGTTTTTCCAAGTAGAAGAACTTTAAACGAAGCCTATACTCAGCAAAGTCCTACAACAGCAGCTCTTGTTATAGGACGGAACAACAAATGAGGCAATATCCTAGAAAAAGACGCAACCATATAGGTTACGCCTTTTTTAAGTATTTAGCCGTTATTATTTTCTCTACCTTCAACAAGTTCAGGCTCTCCTGGCTCTTGCTCTTCTCCACTATCAATTTCTTCTTCTTGACGTGGTGGAAGGATAGAAACAATAACTTCATCCTCTTCGTGATTAAATTTATATTTACCTGAGGTTTCTAAATCGCCAAAGGTAATGGTTTCATTTACTTGAAGGTTCGATACATCCACTTCAATGGAGTCTGGAACATTGTTTGGAAGAGTTTTGATGGATGCTTCATGAAGAACCTGCTGTAAAACTCCGCCATCTTTTACACCTGCAGCATCCCCTGTTACATGAATGGCAACATCCACATCAATTTCTGCTTTAAAGTTTACCACATGGAAATCCAGGTGAATAAATTCTAAACTTTTAAGTGGATCCATTTGGTAGTCGTATAGCATGACTTTACGCTTCTCTGAACCCAGATCCAATTCGATGATTCCATTTTTTCCAGTCTCACGAATGGTTTTAATAAAGTCTTTGCTGTCTACACTTATTGGTTTATTATCCGTCTGATTCCCATATACTACCGCAGGAATTTGCCCTTCCTCACGGATTTTTCTTCTTGAAGATTTTTTGAATTCTGTACGCTCATTTGCATGTAATACTGAAGTCATTTAATCACCTTCCTGGGAAAATATAATACTTGTCTCTTTATCAAGTTCCCCAATTTTCTGATGATTAAACCCTCACTCCTGAATTAATCAAATAAAGTACTTACAGATTTCTCTTCATGAACACGTACAATCGCCTCTGCAATAAGCTCTGCCACGGATAATTGTGTGATTTTGTCTATTTTCTTTTCTTCTGGAAGAGAGATGGTATTAGTAATTACCAATTCCCTGATTTTTGAGTTTTGAATACGTTCTATCGCCGGTCCAGACAATACTGGGTGTGTACAGCAAGCATAAACATCCTTCGCTCCATTCTCGATAAGAGCATTTGCTGCAAGCGTAATGGTTCCTGCTGTATCTATCATGTCATCAATTAAAATAGCCGTTCTTCCTTCAATTTGCCCTACAATGTTCATAACTTCCGCTACGTTCGGACGAGGTCTGCGTTTATCAATAATCGCAATAGGAGCTTTTAAGCGGTCTGCAAGCTTTCTAGCACGTGTTACACCACCATGATCTGGGGAGACGATAACAAGATCTTCTAGATTTTTGCTTTGGAAATATTCTGCCAAGATTGGTACACCCATAAGGTGGTCAATCAGGATATCAAAGAAGCCCTGAATCTGTGGAGCATGCAAGTCAAGCGTAATTACACGATCGGCCCCTGCAGTTTCTAATAGATTAGCTACTAGCTTCGCAGTAATCGGTTCACGTGCACGAGCTTTTCTATCTTGTCTTCCATAACCATAGTAAGGCATTACAATGTTAATCGTTTTTGCAGATGCACGTTTTAACGCATCTATCATGATTAATGTTTCCATAATGTGCTCATTCACAGGTGCGCTTGTTGATTGGATAACATACACATCACAACCACGAATACTTTCCTCTATGTTAATTTGGATTTCTCCATCACTAAAGCGTGCAACAGAACACTGTCCAATCGGAACTCCTACATGACCTGCAATTTCTTCTGCTAAGGCAGGATTTGAATTTAAGGTGAATATTTTCAAGTTAGAATCGGCATATTTATATGGCATGATTACATGAACCCTCCGTTAGGATTTTTTATTTTGAAGCTTTTCTACGTAGTTCTCTTTGTTGACTTGATGAGCACGTGCGATGGATAACGCATCGCCTGGTACATCCTTTGTGATGGTAGAACCTGCTGCAACGTAGGCGTTTGCTCCAATGGTCACTGGTGCAACCAAATTGGCATTACAACCTACAAAGACTCCATCTTCAATCTTCGTTAAGTATTTATTTTTCCCGTCGTAATTGACCGTAATCGATCCACACCCTAAGTTAACATCTTTCCCAACTTCCGCATCGCCGATGTAGCTTAGGTGAGAAGCTTTACTTCCCTCACCAAATGTCGATTTTTTCACTTCTACAAAATTCCCCAACTTTACTTCGTTGCCAATTTTTGATGAAGGACGAACGTGGGCGAATGGTCCTATGTTCACATCATTTCCTATCTCGCTGTCGTGCGTGACAGATTGACGTATAGAAGTTCGATCACCAATTTGACAGTCTTTGATTTCAGAGTTGGGACCAATAATACCATCTTCACCGATTTGTGTTGCCCCAGAAATGAAGGTTCCAGGGTAAATAACTGTATCTCTTCCAATCACTGCATCGGCAGAGATATAAGTATTTTCCGGGTCGATAATACTGACTCCGTTAATCATATGTTTTTTGTTAATTCTCGCTTTCATTGTCGCCTCTGCTTGAGCGAGTGCTACTCTGTCATTTACGCCTAACGTTTCATCAAAATCCAATGTTTGGTAAGCGGATACAACATCGCCGTTTTCTTTGAAAATTTCTACGACATCAGGAAGATAATATTCCCCTTGGACGTTGTCATTTGAAACATTGTTTAAAGCAGCAAATAACGCTTCGTTATCAAAACAATATGTGCCTGTATTTATTTCGGTTACTTTGCGTTCATCTTCCGTAGCATCTTTATGTTCCACAATCTTTCCTACATGGCCTTCTTCATTACGGATGATCCGACCATACCCTGTAGGATCCTGGGCATAAGCTGTAAGTATGGTTGCTTTTGCTCCGGTCTCTTGATGCAGATCAAGTAATTGTTGCATCGTATCAGGGGTTATAAGAGGAGTATCACCACAAATAACTAAGGTTACGCCCTTTTTATCCCTTAAGATCGGGGCTGCTTGCATGACGGCATGGGCTGTACCTAATTGTTCTTCTTGTAGGACATAGTCACTAATACTTCCAAGCTGACTTTTCACCGTTTCTGCACCATGTCCAACGACAGTGACAATATTGTCGAAATTCAAAGTAGAAACATGATCCACTACATGTTGAACCATCGGCTTGCCACATACAGGATGCATCACTTTGTATAATTTAGATTTCATCCTGGTACCTTGACCAGCTGCTAATATTACGGCATAACGATTTATCATAACAATCCTCCATCTTCACCTAATTATCCATTACGAATATATCTTAAAACGAACGTTTTTTCAAGGAGCTGCGTGAAAGTACATTTTTTTGTCAAAAAGATGGCGGTGGTGAAGGTCGGAATTTTGGGTGAGGTGAATTTCTTTTTTGGGGAGACAGCGGGCTAATTTTGATGGGGTTTTGATGATTTGGGGGAAAAGCGGGGCTTTTGGGTTTTGAATTTTGGTTTTGGGGGTAAAAAAAATAAAGCAGGGCTGTTGGTTCGCCTGCTTTACTCTATTTTTTAAGAAGCTCCAGCTTCTTCGTATTCAACTTCCACTTCACCTAATCGATGATACTCTGCTAAGACTGCTTCTTGAATCTTTCCACGAGTACCTGAGTTAATTGGATGTGCAATATCGCGAAACTCTCCATCAGGTGTACGCTTGCTCGGCATCGCAACAAATAAACCATTGTTTCCATCAATTACACGTATATCATGAACAACAAATTCATGGTCAAGTGTAATCGACGCGATAGCGCGCATGCGGCCATCGGTATTAACGCGGCGTAATCTTACGTCAGTTACTTCCATTCTGTTCACCACCTTTTCCCCATTAAAAAAACTTAGTATTATAAATTCTCTAAATTTTTCTTAAATCCTTCTTATTTCAAAAAATATTTTTGAAAATTTTGGGCAATGTGGAGGAAAAGATACAGATGTTTATTTTACTAACGCTATAACTTCAATTTCTACCAGTACATCTTTAGGCAGACGGGCAACTTCTACACAGGAGCGGGCAGGTTTATGTGTATGAAAATATTGACCATACACTTCGTTTATTTCTTGAAATTGATTCATATCTTTAATAAACACAGTGGCTTTTACTACCGAATCAAGTGATGCCCCTGCTTCATTTAGTACAGCTTTTAAGTTGTTAAAAACTTGGTGTGTTTGCTCTTCAACATTTCCAGTGACTAACTCTCCATCTGCTTTTAATGGAATTTGTCCCGAGCTATAAAATAAGTTATTTACCACAATCCCTTGAGAATATGGTCCTATTGCTTTTGGAGCAGCTTCTGTATGAACAATTTTCACAATATCAACCTCAAACTTAAGTTATTTTTTAGTTACTGGGCCCAGCGGTTGCATAAAATAGCTTTATTTTAAAGGGGTGTTACTTTGGACATGCTCAAGGTAGTTTCCCTGTGCAACCTCTATTTGTCGATCTTTCTCATTTACCTTTTCAAGTTTAACAAGGGATACATAGTCCTCTATAAGTCTTTCTTCGATGTGTTCCGATTCTACTAGGATTCCGATGCCTGCAACATTTGCTTGAAACTCAGATAGCAGGTTCACCATCCCGCTAACTGTTCCGCCGGCTTTCATAAAATCATCAATAATTAAAACATTTGATCCTGTTTCAAGACTTCTTTTAGCCAGGACCATCGTCTGGATTCTTTTGGACGATCCGGATACATAGTTAATACTCACCGTAGAGCCTTCTGTAACTCTGCTATCTCTCCGTACAATAACAACAGGTACATTTAAATAGCTTGCAACGGCATGCGCTAAAGGAATCCCTTTTGTAGCCATCGTCATCACGATATCTACTTTTTTATGATTAAATGCAGTGGCAAACATTTTACCTACTTTATTTAGTACTTTTGGATTACCTAAGATATCTGTCATATAGAGGTACCCGCCTGGCAATAACCTTTCTGGTTTTGCTATTATTTCACATAGCTCCTCTATGTAAGAGGCTGCCTCTTTGTTGCTTACAGAAGGTATATATTTCACTCCACCAGCAGCACCTGGTACTGTAATTAATGTACCGATCCCCTGCTCTTCAAACGTTTGTTTGATAATACCTAAGTCTTCACTTATGGACGATTTTGCAGAACCATACCGATCTGCAAAAAGGGAAAGCGGAACTAACCCTTGTGGATTCTGCAATAAATAGTGCGTCATATCCACAAGACGACCACTTCTTCTTAATTTCATGTCTCATCCTCCTAAAACCCGAATATTTAAAGTAAATATAACATTAATATACGGGTTTAATCAAGGGTGTTTCGTTCTCCAATCATGCGCACGGCAAAAACCTGGTCACAAAAGCCACGCAGACCATTATAGATTCGGTGCATTCTAGAATCATGTTGCACAATTCCAAATACAGTTGGTCCACTTCCGCTCATGAGCACTGCATCCGCTCCAAACTTTTTCATTTGGTCCTTTATATGTGCAACTTCAGGATAAAGCTTCAACGTAACGGATTCCAGCACGTTACCTACCTTACTTGTCATTAAATCATAGTCATTTTCATGAATGGCCTGAAGCATTCCATTTACATCCGGATGTGTTACATTGCTTAGGTCTAAATTGTTATATACTTCAGCAGTAGAAACACCAATGGTTGGTTTTGCTAATACAATCCAGCTATGTGGCGGTGGGGGAATTTGTTTTACGATTTCACCACGACCTGTTGCCAATGCGGTACCACCGTACACACAAAAAGTAACGTCAGATCCTATTTCCGCACCGATAGTCGCCAGCTCATCCAACGTTAATCCTAAACGCCATAATTTGTTTAATCCTCTTAGCGTTGCCGCCGCATCACTGCTTCCTCCAGCCAAGCCCGCTGCTACAGGTATCATTTTGGTAATGGAAATGGAAACCCCTTTGTTCACATTAAATCTTTGTTTTAATAGAGATGCCGCTTGATATGCTAGGTTTCGACTATCGTCGGGAACATAACGGTTATGGGAAATAATCACGATCTGACCATCGCTTCGTTCTGAAAGCTCAATTCGATCTGCCAAATCAATCGTCGCCATAATCATTTTTACTTCATGGTATCCGTCCGGTCGCTTATTCAACACATCAAGTGATAAATTAATTTTTGCTGGTGCCTTTTCTAACAGTCTCACATCTTCACCTACTTTTTTCGTCTCCAATTATTTATGTATTGTACCACATTCTTATGTAGAAATATCTCGTATTTTGTCAAATATTATGCTATCTAAAAAAAACCGAAGTGTCACACACCTCGGTTTCCGTAGTAATGTTACTTTTGTTGGTTCTGAATTAGTTGTTGTTCGGCTAGTTCAATCGCTTTTTTCACCATATTACCAGCATCTTTTGCCCGGATTGCTCCCCAGCCTTCTTGTTGCACCACATCATAGAAGCCAAGCTCTTTTGCAAGCTCCTCTTTTAACTGATAAGACATCATACCACGTCGTTTACTCAATCGCAGCGGCCTCCTTTATGATCTATCATGGTGACATTCATTAGTATGGGTAGTTTATTTCATTATTATAAGTGGGTACTTAAAGATGTTTATGAAGCAATAAAACGTTTGGTTCTGTCTAGCTCTGTGCTTCCTATAGAGGCTACATTCACAGAAAGGTTCCACGGGAAGAATCCTGAGAGCTAAACAGGTGCGGGTAAAACAAAAACAGTCGGGCTAAGATTTTAGACAAAACAAAAAGCAGCAAACGGAAAGTTTACTGCCCACTAATTGCCATACCTTCTTCAAAGAATGTAAGTTGTACCGTTTCTGTGAGGACATCTGCATAGCTGTAGGATACGCGTTCAAAAGCATTTTCGTCTTGATCTAGTTCTATTACAAATACAGATGGATAAGTCTCAGCTAAAATACCGATTCGTTCGATCGTTTTTCTACGACCACCATTTGCACGGAGTGTTAACTTTTTCCCTAAATTAGAATCTAACGTTCTTTTGATATCAACCAACGTTTTTCCCATTTTACTCCACCTCACTATATTATATATAGTATAACACGCCACAAGAGAAAATTCAAATAAAACTTAAAATTATATCAACCCTAAAAGGTGCATGTCAATAACTTTTCTTCAACAATAATCTCCATATGTCTACAATTACTATTTACAACTTTTTACTGTTTTATGTAAAAAGTTCCGAACTTTAATAAAATATGCAAAAAAACCCTTAACTTGTTATACGTTAAGAGTCATCTTCCTCGGAATGAGTCCGATAGGGCATCCCTGTCCTAAGAACGCCCCGTGTATCTATTCCACCGAGGCCTTTATCACCAGTTAACGTATTTCTCAATACATCCCACACATTCACCCGCTCCATAAAAGGGGTAAAACAGATTCTGGCTACAATATATACAGGATCTAGAGCATGAATATTTACTCTTGAAGGTGAACTAGCAAAATTCGCACCTGATTGAATAAGGGATTCAAAATGCGACTGGCAAGCTCCGGCAAATATAACTAGCTGATCTAAGTTTGGTTGAATCTTGCGAGCTTCTTGTACTGTTTGAACGAAGTGTTGCGAATGACGATATGCTGAAATATCGGAAACCTTTCCCTTGCTTTTAGAATAAGCATCATGACCTGTTATCACTAAAATGTCTGGTCGGTATTGCTTCATCCATTCGGCAATTTTCACTGGCATCTCTTTTTCATTAGCATGTATTCCTTTAACTGGCACGCCAATTCTTTCATAAAGGTCAAGACATTTTTTTAGATACAATGGATCTCCATCTATGTGAAGCACTCTGCCTGGAACCTGAAAGTAATCTTGCTCGGTACTATAACCACCTGTTGCATTATACTCATTTTTCTCTCTTATAAGCTGATAGTCTTGTTTAAATAATTGCAATGATTTATTTTCTATAGAATATGCTTTTTGTTTCCGTGTCATCAACTCTTTGCCATCCACTAATTGAAGGTCCTGGTAAGGGGCATCTGCCATCAATCGAACGTCTTCTCCATATAACATGACCACTAATTGTTTGTTTTCATTTTCATGAATATCCATCACACGGAAGGACAAATCACAATTATATGATTTACGTGCAACTATATCTCCAACCTTTATTCTCATGTTCTTCCCTCCAACTGAGAGGCTGCATTTATCCCAACTTATTTCCTAAACTAAGATATGCAAAGGAGGGTAGGTATGTGAGTGAATTGACTATTATAGGACTCGGCTGCCGTGGTATTAATTAGAGTTTTTGGCTGGTAAAGCAGTGATTTAACTTGCCATGCAATATTAAGGTGTTCAGTTATATGACGCTGTTCCTCTCCACGAAAGGCGTCGCGTCCGCGGGGCGCTTGGGAAGCCGCCTCGGCGAAACGCCAGCGGGGTCGTCCCAAAGCACTACCTCCCCCAGGAGTCTCCGCCTTTCGATCCGATCCACAGCTTGGTACCAAAAGTTCAATAGGTGGTCATTAAGGTCCTTTAAACCGACTCACCTATATAAAACTTAGAATTCTATATAAAAAATAATCACTATAATCAAGGTGGGAAAATGACCTTTTGTCTAAAGTGCTTTCCCCTGTGGATTGGAGTGGAAGGTGATCGACTCCTGCGGGCGATAGCGGTAGACGGGAGACCCCACAGGCGCAGCCGAGGAGGCTCCCGCACCGCCCCGCGGAAAGCGATCACCTGAAACGCAAAGGAACAGTGAGTTAATACAGTACCCTAGCTATTCACAGGCTAGCAGGTAAAGTGTCACCAGATATAAAAAGTACTTCTCCCTGTGGATTGGAGTGGAAGGTGTTCGACTCCTGCGGGAGATAGCGGTAGACGGGAGACCCCGCAGGCAAAGCCGAGGAGGCTCCCGCACCGCCCCGCGGAAAGCGATCACCTGAAACGCAAAGGAACAGTGAGTTAATACAGTACCCTAGCTATTCACAGGCTAGCAGGTAAAGTGTCACCAGATATAAAAAGTACTTCTCCCTGTGGATTGGAGTGGAAGGTGTTCGACTCCTGCGGGAGATAGCGGTAGACGGGAGACCCCGCAGGCAAAGCCGAGGAGGCTCCCGCACCGCCCCGCGGAAAGCGATCACCTGAAACGCAAAGGAACAGGGACTTTCAAAAGAACCCAACCTATTTTCAGACTAGCTCTTCAAGTGAAAACTTTAATGAGCAATCTAAAGAAGGTCCTCACATATAAAATGCTCCCCCTGTGGATTGAAGTGGAAGGTGATCGACTCCTGCGGGCGATAGCGGTAGACGGGAGACCCCACAGGCGCAGCCGAGGAGGCTCCCGCACCGCCCCGCGGAAAGCGCGATCACCTGAAACGCAAAGGAACAGTGAGTTATATCAGCAACCTACATTTTCAACCTAGCTCTTCAAGTGAAACCTTTAATTAGCAACGTAAAGAAGGCCACCTAACAGGTTTTCCTTAATTCAAAAAAACGACCCTAAATCAGGTCGTCTTAACTAAAGCTAATAACTCATCACTTAACCTTCCAAATTCTTCGATAGAGAGTGTTTCTCCCCTTCTCCTAGGATCAATGGAAGCTTGTGATAGTGCATGTTCGATACTTGGTTTTTTCGCTTTTCCGTCCGGTAGATGACTAATCAAGTTATTTAATATCGTTTTTCTACGTTGACCAAAGCTCGCTCGCACAATTTCAAAGAAAAATTCTTCATTCTTCACGATCACAGCCGGCTCTTTTCGCACCTCTAAACGAATGACTGCAGAATCTACATTAGGTTGTGGGACAAATACCGTTTTGGGCACAATCATAACCGTTTCTGCTTTTGTGTAATATTGAACCGCGATTGAGAGCGAACCGTATTCTTTTGTACTCGGTTTCGCTGCCATCCGATCTGCTACTTCTTTTTGGAGCATAACGGTAATACTTGCTAAAGGGATGCTTTCTGTTAGCAGCTTCATGATGATTGGAGTTGTTACATAATATGGGAGATTCGCAACTACTTTTACTTCCTCATATCCTTTTATTTCATCTTCTATTAGACTTTTAACATCCGCCTTTAAAATATCTTGGTGAATGACTTTGACATTCTCATAAGGAGAGAGTGTGTCTTCTAAGATTGGTAATAATCTCTGATCAATTTCAAAGGCAACTACTTTTCCCGCTTTTTTTGCTATTTGCTCTGTTAGCGCACCAATACCTGGCCCAATCTCGATAGCAGCTGTTGTTGAAGTGATTCCGGAAAAATCAACAATCTTATGAAGGATGTTTGTATCAATTAAAAAGTTCTGACCTAAGCTTTTTTTAAATGAAAATCCGTATTTATCCATAATTTCTTTCGTGCGTTTGGGTGTCGCAATGTCCTTGTGCATTTATTGCTCCTCCTGGTCTAGTTTAACTAATGCTTCTTCTAGTTGTTCTTGTGTGATATGAAACATCTGAAGACGCTTTTGAAGCTGCTTTCCGTTTGTATACCCGATATTTAAATACTCTCCTATTCGCTCTCTTCGCTTCTTAGCAGAAGGTCCTGCAATTAGGCCCCAGTACACGAGAATTTCAAATGGAATAGGTTCCATTACTTGCTCATATTCTTGATGTAATCCTGCAAGTGCCTCTTGAATGGACTTTACTGAAGCGTGTTCCACTCCGATCCCTTTTCCCTTTTTACCCTTAGCGAGACTTTTTGGAAGAAATGCATGTTTGCATCCTGGAACTGCCTCCCTTATTGTATGCCTTATTTTTTCACCAGGATAATCAGGGTCCGTAAATACAATTACCCCTCGAGTATTTTGTGCATGCTTGATTCTACTTAGTATTTCTTCATTAATTGCAGATCCACCAGTTTCTATGGTATCAGCATCCACCGCTCTTTTTATGGTAACGGTATCGTCTTTTCCTTCTACCACAATTATTTCTTTGATTTTCATAATTTCCTCCAAAATAGTGAAACTTTCTAACACCTACATACGTCTATATAGTTGAAACGTTCAATAGTTTGTATTCTACTTTATTTTATCTAACTTGCCTAATATCTATGAGTGGGCGTAGCTTTTCTGCTTTTCCATCATAACAGAAAAAAGCAGAGGTTGAACAACCCTCTGCAGATAGTTAAATTAGTCAATGATTTTAATTTTTACTCTTTTTCTTCCCCACCGGTAAGCAGTTTCTTTATCAGGAAAGAATACATCAATCTTATTTCCCTTTATCGCACCACCAGTATCTCCAGCAACGGCATATCCATAGCCCTCTACATACACTTTTGTTCCTAAAGGTATGACACTTGGATCGACTGCAATTACTTTCATACCGGGATTTGTTCTTAGGTTAATTCCGGTACTCGTTACACCACTGCATCCGTTACAGAAAGCCGTATAGGCCGTGGACGAAACATAAAATTCCTTGGAGCTAGTTTCCGTACTACGCGAAACAACTTGTGTTGGTTGTGGCGGAGCTTTCGTACCTACCGCAACAATTCGATCTAGTGACTCTTTTAATGTCTCTTCTTTCACTAATTCACGAGACACTTCTTTTCCGTTCTCAAGTATTACTTCATAATGCTTGGCAATCGTTCCTTCTTGCCCTTGTTGAACGAGTTGCTCTTTCCCTTTTTCCAGGTTGCCATCGTTTCTTGTGACAACACCGTATTCTACAGTCTCTTCCACTACATCGGTGACTTTTTCAACTCTAGTAACTTTTACTACAGAATCCATTGCTACCAGTTCTTCTAAGCTTGGCTCCACTCGGTCAAGATCATTTATTGTGATTTCTTGCTGTTCTAAAAAGTCAGCGACCGTAGTCGAAGTAGACCATATTTCTTGTTTTTCTCCACCAACATCCAAGGTGACTTGGAAGGCTTTATTAATCCTTATAACCAAATTATCTTTGATGGTATCATTCAGACTTACATTTACTTTATCGTGAGTTGATAGTTGTATCTCTTCTTGAGTCAGTAACTCTTCTACTGTTTTTGCTGTCGTCCACACCATTTGCTCATCACTATCTATGACCAGCTGTATTTCTTTGGCAGGGTCCCATACTATTTGCATCGAATCGGTTACTTTTGTGCTCTCTGAGGGATGCAAGTGATCCTCTGGGTGAATTGAAATATTTAGGTCTTTAAGTATATCTGCTACGGTTTCAGCATGCGTGTGTAGTAGTACTTCTTCTCCGTCAATATTCACTGTAACAGCTGCTTTTGTGCCATGAAAGACACCAAAGCCAAGTATAGTTGATAAGACTATAAAACTAGTAATCATTATCGCTAGTTTGGTCTTACTCAACGAACCAGAAAACAGTTTTTTCATGTTATGTAACATGCAAAAAAACGCCTCCTTCTCCTCGGATGGAATTATATAGACATGTACGATACTTGTCAACCCTTCTTTTGCTTGCTTGACCGTATTGTCTATTATGCAGAATATTTTTACAAAAGGGAAGTGAAAGATATCGACACGATTATCCTATGTAGAGAAGAAGAAAGCTAGAACTCTTTTGTTTATGGTGCATTTGGACAAGTATCCTCCTAATGCGACAGGCCTTTTTGTCAATTAATGCCGAATAATTTCTTTGCATTTGCCGTTGTTTTTTCTGCTACTTCTTCCACTGACATCTCCCTTAACTCTGCTATCTGCTCTGCAACAAAGCGTACATAACTAGGTTCGTTTCTTTTACCACGGTATGGGTGGGGTGTCAGGTATGGGCAGTCGGTTTCTATTAACAACCTATCCATTGGAATCTCCTTTACCACCTCTTTTGGTTTTTTAGCATTTTTGAATGTAACAGGGCCCCCGAATGATAGATAGAAATTCATCTCCATACATTCCTGCGCTACCTCAATGCTTCCGGTATAACAATGCATGATTCCCCCTACTTCTTTGGCATCTTCTTCTTTTAATATTTCTACCACATCAGCCGTGGCATCCCGGTTATGAATAACAATCGGAAGCTTTACCTTTTTTGCCAAGCGGATCTGCTTTCTGAACACTTCCTTTTGTATCTCTTTTGGTGACTTATCCCAATGATAATCCAGCCCCATCTCTCCAATTGCCACTACTTTATCATGCTGTGCTAGTTGTTCGATCCATTCTAAATCTTCTTCCTTCATATCAATGGCATCCACTGGGTGCCATCCGACAGCTGCGTAGATAAAGTCATACTGCTCCACCAATTCCATCGCACGCTTTATTGTTTTGCGATCAAATCCAACCACCACCATATTCGTTACCTTCTCTTGCTGAGCACGGTCAATCACTTCTTGCAGATCGTCCTCATATTGGTCTGCATTTAAATGCACATGTGTATCAAATAACATAGAAAAACACTCCCGTATATTTTTTAAAAATACTAATAAAAAGGAACCTTCGATGCATATGAAAACAAGAGACGCTACCCGTTGTTACACGTGAAACATCTCTTGGTTTTTAAATATAGTATTCCTTAATAATTTCTACTTTACTTTAGCACCCAAAGGCAGGGAAGCGTCAACAGAGGCAAGAGAAAGCACTCCGTCTTTTTCTCCCGCAAGGATCATGCCTTCTGAAAGCTCCCCACGAAGTTTCACAGGTTTTAAGTTGGTAACACAAATCACACGTTTTCCTACTAATTCTTCTGGTGTGTAGAACTTTGCAATTCCAGAAACCACTTGCCTTTTTTCATACCCTAGATTTAATTGTAGTTTTAATAATTTATCTGCTTTTTTCACAGGTTCACAGTGAGTAACTTCTGCGACACGTAAATCAACTTTCATAAAGTCCTCAAAAGAAATCTCTTCTGTAGTCGGAACTTCTTCTTCCTTTTTTACATCAGTTTTTTCTACTTCCACTGAGGATGCTGCCGGTTGCATGATTGCTTTGATATGCTCGACTTCCTCTTTTACATCCAATCTTGGAAAGATCGGGTCTGCCTTTTGCGTTTTTGTCCCTTCAGAAATACTACCGAAAGTTTGTAGGCTTTCCCAACTAGTCATACTTTCACTTACACCCAACTGCTCAAAGATCTTACCTGGTGTTCTTGTAAGGAAAGGCTTTAATAGGATACCAATATAGCGCAAGGATTCTGCTAAATGACCCATTACGGAAGAAAGTTGCTCTTTTGTATCTTCTGTTTTTGCCAGTACCCATGGAGCTGTTTCGTCAATATATTTATTCGTTCGACTAACAAGTTGCCATATAGAAGAAAGCGCCACAGAAAACTCCATATTTTCCATTGCCTCTTCATATTGTACAACCGTTTCTTGAGCAAGGGTACTTAAGAGGGAATCAAACTCGGTGACATGACCTTTGTAAACAGGGACTTCCCCATCAAAATACTTGTCTATCATTGCTACTGTTCGATTAAGCAAGTTTCCTAAGTCGTTTGCCAAGTCAAAGTTCACCCGCTCCACGAATCCTTCTGGAGTAAATACTCCATCTGAACCGAAAGGAACTTCCCTTAACAGGTAATATCGTAAGGCATCTAGTCCATAGCGATCTATTAATGTCACTGGATCCACTACATTTCCTTTGGATTTAGACATTTTTCCGTCCTTCATTAATAACCAGCCGTGAGCAAACACCTTCTTAGGTAGAGGCAGGTCAAGTGCCATTAACATAATTGGCCAATAAATGGTGTGAAATCGTACAATTTCTTTCCCTACAAGATGAACATCCGCTGGCCAGTATTTTAAATACTTCTTATCATCATCGGTTCCATAACCTAGTGCTGTGATGTAGTTGGAAAGGGCATCAATCCATACATAAATGACATGCTTGGGATCTCCTGGTACCTTTACTCCCCAATCAAAGGAAGTACGAGACACCGCTAGATCCTCGAGTCCTGGTTTGATAAAATTATTAACCATTTCATTTTTTCTAGATTCAGGCTGGATGAATTCAGGATTTTCTTCATAATATTGAAGAAGACGATCCACATATTTGCCCATGCGGAAAAAGTAGGATTGTTCTCTAACCAGTTCCACAGGATGCCCACTGTCCGGACTTTTTCCTCCTACAACTTTTCCATTTTCCATTAGCGGTTCCACTAATTGATGTTCCCTATAATAGGTCTCATCGGGAACAGAATACCATCCTTCATATTCATCAAGATATATATCACCCTGATCTAGAAGCTGCTTGAATATTTTCTCTACAACTTCCTTGTGACGGCTTTCTGTTGTGCGAATGAAATCATCATAAGAAATATCAAGTTTCCCCCAGAGCTCTTTAATTCCAGCAACAATCTCATCCACATACTCTTGAGAAGTTATTCCCTTTTCCTCCGCTTTACGCTGAATTTTTTGACCATGCTCATCGGTCCCTGTTAGATACATTACATCATAGCCTTTGAGGCGTTTGTACCTTGCCATAGCATCGCCGGCAACCGTCGTGTAAGCATGACCTATATGTAAATTTCCACTTGGATAATAAATAGGTGTCGTAATATAAAATGTTTTTTTATTTTCTACCATCAGAACTACCTCCCATTATTCGTACCATATAAAAGTAGAAAGCTCTCGCCCAATGGACGAGAGCAGTGAGCGTCTTCTTCTTATTTATATGTACCAACAATATAACCTAATTTTTATTACTATTATACATGGTTTAGTAAAGGAATGTTAAGTAAAGAGTAAATTTTCCCCCTTATTCCAAACTATTATTTCATGATAACTTAATAACCTCTTTGTCGAAAATTTGTCGAATAAAAAAGTTGTATTTTGTCGAATCATGTTTATAATGAATATAGTATACTCTTACAAAATAAGTAATTATTTGTAATGAGTTAGTAATGGCCTTAAAATGAAAAACCTTATTCTTAAAGGGGTTTTGAACTTTTAACTAACATTTTTTTATAAAAATCCAAATTTTTTCAATCAAAAAAGTTGACGTATTTTGTAAATCTTGTTATGATAAGGGTACGTAAGATTTGTCGAATAATGACGAAATTGATAGATTACTTGAATAATAAAATATAATTTATGGTATGGAGAGGGGTATTTTTCATATGAAATCTACTGGTATTGTACGTAAAGTTGATGAGCTAGGCCGAGTGGTAATTCCAATCGAGCTTCGCAGAACATTAGGTATCGCTGAGAAAGATGCTTTAGAAATTTATGTAGATGAAGAAAAAATCATCTTAAAGAAATACAAGCCAAATATGACTTGTCAAGTAACTGGGGAAGTATCGGACAACAACCTAACACTTGCTGATGGAAAAATCATCTTAAGTCGTGAAGGCGCAGAGAAGATTGTTCAAGAAATTCAAAACAGCTTTACTGCAAAATAATTATACTTTAAATTAGCAAGAGATCACGCTGAGCGTGATCTCTTTTGTTTGTGTTACGTTATGATTGTTCAATATGATAAACTTGATAAACATCCCGTTTTGGTATTTCTCGTTCCTTTGACACTTGTTTAATTGCTTCTTTTGAAGAGTACTGTTTTTCCGTTATATAATGCTCTATATGCTCAAGTAAGGTTAAGGACTGCCACCAAGTGTCCTCCTCTTCCATCCCCCCCATTGAATTTCCCTCTAAGATAAGACAACATTCCCCTTTTACCCCTTGTTCTTCAAACTTAGTGATCACTTCTGAAATTCGTCCACGAGTAAACTCTTCAAATTTTTTCGTAAGCTCTCTACTCACCACAACAGAACGATCGCCTAGCACTTCCTTCATTAAAGAAAGCGTGTCCTTTAACCGGTGGGGCGATTCATAAAGGATAATAGTGTCCTCCATTCGACTTAACTTTTCTAACTCTTTTTTCTTATCCTTTTTTTGACGATTTAAAAATCCGTAAAAATAGAATGGCTGTGACACTAACCCTGATGCAATTAAGGCGGTTAGTGCTGCGTTTGCACCTGGAAGTGGGATAACATATAGCTGCTCTTGTAGAGCTTGTACCACGAGCTCATACCCAGGATCAGAAATGGAAGGCATGCCCGCATCACTTACAAGCGCTATATCCTTACCTTCTTTTAATAACTCGATGATATTCATTCCACTTTGTTGCTTATTATGTTCATGATAGCTAATGACGAAGGTCGGTATTTCAAAATAATTGCAAAGCTTCTTTGTTTGTCTGGTATCCTCAGCAGCGATATAATCTACTTCTTTTAATATCCTTAAAGCACGAAAGGTAATATCCTCTAAATTCCCAATCGGAGTAGGTACAAGGTAAAGCCTTCCTTTGGTATATTTTTCTGAAAAACTATTCTGTTGCCACATATCCACTTTCTCATCCCGCCTTTAACGTTTCTTGAACCACGCACTATTAACTGAGCTTTCATAGCCACTTTTTCAGTATTTATCTTTTGCGGCTTCCTTCTTCTCCAAAGAGCATATTACTTACCTCCGGAGTGTACTCTCCTTGTTCATCATAGACAATTAAAGGTGGCAAGATCTTTAAATCAGGGCTGCCATCTTTAATGCCTTCGATTAGTATTGTATTTGCCGGCTTATCTACTCTTGAATGCACAAACTGTAATCGCTTCGGTTCTAAGCGATATTTCCTCATTAAAGTGACAATGTCCAATAATCTTCCCGGCCGATGGACAAAGGCTACCTTTCCTCCCTGTCTCACCAACTGACTGCTTACCCTTACTACATCCTCTAATGTACAATGTATTTCATGACGAGCAATGGCATAGTGGATGTTAGAATTGATTTTCTCCTCTTTTTCCAAAACTGGGAAATAGGGTGGATTACACGTCACCACATCAAATATGCCGTGACCTAACAGGGCTGGCACCTCCTTAATATCTTTATTTAGCACATTGATTCGATCGTCAAGCTGGTTATAGACAAAGCTTCTTTCTGCCATATTTGCAAGCCGCTCTTGAATTTCCACTCCCGTAATGGTCCCTTTTGTTCTAGTACTAAGCAATAGCGGAATAACACCATTTCCTGTACAAAGATCTATAATTGAGCCTTTTTGAATTGGTACATAAGTAAAACGCGCCAATAAAACGGCATCTAATGAAAAAGAAAAAACAGAGGGGCTCTGGATAATACGTAAACTCTCTGCCAATAAGTAATCTAATCGTTCATCTTCCACAAGCTGTACCATTCTTCATGACCCTTTCTTTCGATAACTTAAGTCCATCTTATTATATCCTAGTATTTTGAATCATTCTCATTTCATCTAGAGCTTTTCTTACACATCGAAAAAGTCGCCACTTTAAAAAAGAGGCGACTTTATTTCTTATTTAGAAAGGACAAGCAAAACAAACAGTCGCCTTCTTTTCTGGGGCTTCCAAAATGGAGATTGCAGATATGAAATCCTTCCTGATAAAGCCTTGCAAGGTTATCATATCCTTCTCCTACATCTGTTTGCTTGTGCAAATCTTTTTGTTCGTTTTGTTTCTTTTTCGTTTTTTTCATCGTTATAGAATCCGTTGATATTTGTTCCAAACGATTTCTCAGATGCCCATTTTCCACCAGAACACTATTGTTCTCTTCAATGATAAGGGCAAGGTGTTCTTTTAATTCTCCAAGCTGCTTATATAAATGGCCGATCTGTTCCTCCATATTACTAACAGAATCAAAAATCTCTTTCTTGTCCAAATTCTCCACCTCTTAATCTGTGGCTTGTGATGAAACGGCTCCCTCTTGTAATTCTTCAAGGGTAAATTCGACCACTCGGTCCTTGCCCGCTAAATCCACTTGCAACACCCGCTCAAGGATATTAATCCCTACAACACGACCAGTCCCACTAGGGGTAGCGATTACCTCATGTAAATCTGGCATTTGCTCTTTTGCTGACTCATACTCGTCATTTTCATATTTCAAGCAACACATAAGTCGTCCACAGAGACCAGAAATCTTCGAGGGATTCAAAGACAAGTTTTGATCCTTTGCCATCTTGATGGATACCGGTTCAAAGTCTCCCAAAAAAGTGGAACAACAAAGCATCCGGCCACAAGGTCCTATTCCACCAAGAAGCTTGGCCTCATCACGTACACCAATTTGACGAAGCTCAATACGTGTACGGAAGATGGAAGCTAGGTCCTTAACAAGCTCCCTAAAGTCCACCCTGCCATCTGCTGTAAAATAAAAGATTATTTTATTTCTATCAAATGTATATTCGACATCAACCAGCTTCATATCTAGTGTATGGTCAATTACTTTGGTAAAGCAAACATCAAATGCTTCCTTGGCCGCTTTTTTATTTTCTTCTACAATAAGGCGATCTTTCTGGTCTGCAATACGAAGTACCTTTTTCAAAGGGAGAACAACATCATTGTCTTCCACTTTTTTTGTACCTATGACAGCTTTACCAAACTCGACTCCTCTAACCGTTTCCACAATAACGTATTCATTATCTATTATATCAAGCCCATTAGGGTCAAAATAGTATATTTTTCCTGCCTTCTTAAATCGAACTCCTACTACTTCATACAATCTAATATCCCTCCTGCAAGTTTAACGATAGTTGTTCCATGAGAAGGTGCGGATTTACATTCGATGCTAACCGAGACTTACTCTGTAATATATAGGATAAATGCTCTGTTACTCGTTGCTGGGTTGTCTGAAGTGCAAACTTCTCAATCTGCTCCCTCGCATCCACAAACACCAGCTCATCCTGTTTATCTAACTGAACATATAACATATCTTTATAAAGAAATAACAATAAATCTAAGCCTATCTCCAATTGTTTTCTTTCTTGAAAATGAGGCATCCATTTTTCCTGGATAAATAACAACGCTTGCTGCTGTCTTCCAAACAGCGCTTCATACAATTTTATCACTAAATTTCTAGCAAGCGCAAACCAATCATCTCGACATAATTCTACTGCTTCCTCTAAACTGTTGGTTAAATAGGATGTTGTCCTTGCTATAGGTAATGAAAAGCCCTCTGCCACAAGCTTATCTACAAGTCTTTCAGAAGTCAAAGCTGAGAAAGACAAAGGTTGACAACGGGAAATAATGGTATTTAACATTTGATTAACGTTCTCTGTTAATAAAAACGCAAAAGTTTCCTGATTGGGTTCCTCGAGAAACTTTAATAAACTATTTGCTGCATTGGCTGTCATTTTATCTGCATGTTCAATAATATATATTTTTCTCTTAGACTCCAGCCCAGTTTTCTTGAACTCTTCTTGTAAGTATTGAATTTGCTGTTTTTTTATGGAGTTTCCATCCGGCTCAAGAATATGCACATCAGGGTGATTACGTGAATCTATTCGTTTACAATTCGAACAGATTTGACAAGGATCCACTCCATTGCGTTCCTTACAAAGGAGACTCTTCGCAAATAGAAGACTTACATCTTTTTTGCCAGTTCCCTTCATACCATCCAATAAATAGGCGTGTGCTATTCGATTACGTTCAAGGCTATTTTTAATAATCCTTGAAACGGTAGGTTGGTACTGTAAATCTGACCAACTTTTTATCACCATCATCACTCACTTACTTACGTATATAGATTAATGAGCAGACCTTTAATTTCCCCGATGCTACTCAAGATATTTATTCTGTTTTTCTCTTGTCCCATTACCTCTTCTGTTAAAGCTACCAAGTTTTTATCTACTTGCTTTACAATTTGTAAATGCCTTGATTGCCCATCACTTGTCCAATGATGAGACTTATTCAGTTTCATTCCAAATTCAACTGCCTCTTCCATAAAGCGCTTAACTAACGTTTTATATTTGGCTAAGTCTTGAAAGGTTCTAGAATTACCAAGTCTATTTCCCACAACCTCAATATCCCTCATTAAGGTCTGCAACTGCTCAGACTGTAACTTAAAGGAGTGCTTTTGCATAATTCCGCCAAAACCTACTCGAGAGGCTGCATCTCCTTTTACTTCCAGTCTGCTTTTATCTATATTCGTTTGAAAATCCGTCGAAATTTTCAAAAGGAAACGTCCCTCTTTCTTAGGCTGTTTTTCGTTGCTGTCGAAATACCAGCCGCTTCAGTAATTAAAATTGGTGAAATTGCTCGACAGGTAATACGAAGACTGTCGCTCCCCCTACCTCTACCTCAACCGGGTATGGAACGTAGGAATCTGCATTTCCACCCATTGGTGATACCGGTGCAACGAGCTGTTGACGGTGTTGACAGTTATCTTTAATTATATCCATCGCTTTTTGCACACGAACATCCTCCGTACCAATCATAAACGTCGTATTTCCAGACTTCAAAAATCCACCTGTACTAGCAAGCTTCGTCGCACGAAAATTGTTTTCCAACAAAGCGTTCATTAACTTAGAACTATCTTTATCCTGAACAACAGCCATAATAAGCTTCATTTTGTTTCCTCCTTTATTTTACCATTAATATGGTTTGACATCATTACTTCATTATTGGTAATTTATTATGCTTCTTAAGAAATATGCGTAAAATCTAATAACCCTGTTTCCCTAAATATTCCACTAGCTCTTTTTTAACAGTATCATATACCGTATTAAAACTCTTTGATGCGTCAATAATCAGCATGCGTTCTTTATATCTATCGATTACTTTGCTGTAGCCTTCTTTTACTTTATAATGAAAATCCAATTTTTCTTGATCTAAACGGTTTATTTCTCGTTTATTATTCGCCGCAATTCGCTGAAGTCCTTCTTCGGGCTCTATATCAAAATAAATTGTTAGAGATGGCATCTGTTTTTCTGTAGCAAACTCATTGATGCTCAATACTTCTTCAATTCCAATTCCGCGAGCAAACCCTTGATAAGCTAATGAGCTGTCAATATAGCGGTCGCATAACACAATTTTATCTTCTTCTACGGCTGGTAACACTCGTTCCACCAAATGCTGGCGCCTTGCAGCAGCATATAATAAGGCTTCCGTTCTGGCATCCATTTCCGTGTTGTCACAATCTAAAATGACACTACGGATCTGTTCGGCAATCTTAATCCCACCCGGTTCACGGGTCAATAAAACGGGATATCCCTCTGCCGCTAAATCATTAGCTATCTTTTGGATAACGGAAGTTTTACCTGCACCCTCAGGGCCTTCAAATGTAATAAACAATCCACTCACAACGATGTTACTCCTTTTCTCTTATATATGTAGTAATATAATTAGTTTTTAATAAGTCATTCCCTTGAAACCTTGCACCAAGCATTCTTAAATAAGAAATATATTCAACTACTTCCTTGGTAATTAATTCTCCCTTAAGCAAAATAGATATCCCAGGTGGATAGGGAATAATGGATTCGGCTGCAACCTCTCCCACAGCTTCTTCTAATCTGCACTTTCTGCACTGATAGTTCTGCTGTTCATCAAGAGGGATTGTCAACTGACTTAGATTCCTCGGAAACGGAATGAAGCTATCTAGCGCCACTTTAACTTCACTCACCTGCTTCTCACATTTGTTTAAAGCCTTTTTAATTCTCTCTATCATATCATGTTTTGAAGACAAAGCCGCTAAAGGGAGAATAAATAATACATTCATCGCGTCTGCAAGCTCTACAAAAACACCTTCTTTTTCTAAAGCTTTTTGCAGTTCAAACCCGCTAAATCCGTTAGTCGACCTTAGAACCAGCTTTAAAGGATCCACTTTTATATAAGGGTTGGCAGGCCTTATTACCTTGATTCCAACTAGCTGATCTATTTCGTCTTTAATCATATCAATGCTTCTTACAATCACCTTTATGTCTTCAGGTCCTATGGAGGCTAGATAAAACCTTGCCAGATCAAGTGATGCCATAATGGGGTAGGAAGGACTGCTTGACTGCAACATCCGTAAATAATAAGCTACTTTCTCTTTTTTTACAATATCTCCCTGAACATGTAAAAAAGAACCCATTGTCATTGCTGGCAGTGTTTTATGCGCGGAATGAACCACCATATCAGCTCCTAAAGCCAAAGCAGATTTAGGAAACGGATCACCTGCTACAAAGTGAGCACCATGTGCTTCATCTACTAATATCGGTAAGTTTTTCTCATGCACCATTCCTATTATTTCCTCCAGATCGATGGAAAGTCCATAATAGTTAGGATTAGTCAGAATTACAGCATCGATATTTGAAATGCTTTCTAACGCCTGTTTAAGCCCTTCAGTTGATATAGATGTTACCACCCCGAGTTCATCATCAAATAAACACGGTAAAAATACAGGCTCTGCTCCGGCCAGCTCCACTGCGTTTAAGATGGACTTATGACAATTTCGCTGCACCAGCACCCTGCTCTTCCTAGTACATGTTGCTAGAATCATAGCCAGATTTCCCACCGTTGAACCATTCACAAGAAAATAAGTGGCTTCTGAACCATATAGCCCTGCTGCAAGCTCCTGTGCATCCTTAATCATTTCTTCCGGATCATGCAAATCATCCAAGCCTGTAATTTCTGTTGCATCTATTTTTAAAATATCCTCAAAATATTCTAGTCCTCGCTCAGGAAAAACCGTTCCAAACTTATGTCCAGGTACATGACCTGTGAGAGGACCACTCTCCCAGTGCTTTCTTAAAGTTGAAAATAGCGGTGTTCTTGTTTGATCCTGCTTCATCATCTATTCACTCTTTTTCCTATATTTAATGTGTAATCCCTACTTCTTATTATAGCGGATAGAGGGGACTACTCCTACCCTTCATCTTTGGACAATATGAAAACGAAAGTACCATCCGCCTCCTTCATCTTTTTCCCAATAAAAAAAAGCCCTTTTAAATAAGGACTTTACTTCATGAAAAGATTTTCGGAATTGTAATCTTCTTGAGCTGTTGTAAGTAAAATTTGTACCTTGGATCAGATGTATCAGTTTGTAGCATCTCTTTCTCACAATCTCTGCAAAGAAATTCAGTATAAACATGAATTCCCTTATCTTTTTTCTCTTCACAAACCATGCACGTTTCCCCATATGTTATTTGAACGGTCGATTTCATGTCTCGCTCCACCTCCATCCACTAGTGTTCCCAAGTTTCCATGTTTTATACCAAATTACCAAAATCACAAGCTACCAAACTCATACAATCAGTGTATGAAGCACCTTCAAGTCTGTGTTTGTCTTGAAATTAACAATTTGGCTGTTTCTGAAGAAAGTCTTATTATAGACTCTTTTGTAAAGGTTGTTGCTATAAGCCCGTAAAGAATCGAGAATTAGATTTTTTAAAATTAAGGCTTTCCTATTGTTTAATGGTGATATTAGCAGAAAAATAGAACTTCCATATAATCGGAAGTTCCATTTAAAATCATTGTCGCTTTTAATTCGCAATATACTTTAGATTAAGCAATTCAGTTGTTTACCACTCAATATATCTTGCTTCACCTGTTCCAAATAATTTATCCGCAATTAGATTACCATCTTTATCAAGCGCTCTTATTGTCCATGTTGCCTCAGAATACTCATCTAGTACAAAGAAGGCATGATTATCAATTATCTCTTTGACATGGTATCTATCGGGATATTTCTCAACTGTTTCCCTATTGAAGTTATAAGGGACTGATGGCGTTAAATCTTCCAGATGGTTACCAACCACAATATACTTTATATTCGGGTTACCAGTTCTAACTCCAACCATAAAACCATCTTCTTCATCACTTCCAAAACCAGCAACTTGGAATGGTTCATTTCCTTCAAGGATGTAGTCAGAAGTGCCACCTGAGTAATAATACAGAAACCCAATACTTCGATTTATTTTCGCCAAGCCAAATGTATGGTTATTTACATCTTCATATAATATTGCTTTCCAGTAAATTGTTTCTATACTTTCTATTGGTTTAGTATCATTAGGTAAAGCACTTGATGCAGTAAAGCGAAAGCCGATTAGTAATAGAGCACCTATGATTATTACCATAATTACTACAATAAATTTCCACGGCTTCCTTTTTGTAATCGTTAAATATAGTATTATTCCAATCAAAGCTATCGCTAAGAAAACCAGCAAATTATACATATAATTCCCCTTTTTAAGCAGTTATATCAATTTATTAGGGAGCCTTCGGAAGCCTCCTAATTAGTTGAATTAGAGACAATTTTTATATCTCGAAACTAGATAACCTAATCGTATCATAGGTCTCCACATTTTGAATTAATTTCCCTTTAATAATCAAGTCATTCATAGTGACTTCATTTCTTTGGTGCTGAATGCTTTCTAATACTTGCAAACAAGTAAGGTAATTGTTAAAATATTTTGTTGCAACCCCATTAAATCGCTGTGTCCATCCTTTAATCCTTCGGTGATAATTGTAATGCTGGCTTTGCACCTTTTATCGGAAAACTTTCTCTTTTCTTCTTATAACTCTCTCTTTTCTTTCAATAACTAACCTTGGGCACCGCACCACACTAAACAAATTCCTGCTGGATTTATTTAACTACCGACCAACTCTCAAATCAAACTCAAATTTTTTCATAGTAGACTCATGTTCTTCAAGTCATCCAAAAGCCCCCGGTCCGTTCTGTCCCTCACTTCTTCGTTCCTTAACCTGCCTAACCCCGGAAACACAAAAAAAGATCAGTGCCTTAATCAGCACTGATCTTTTCACTATTTGCCTGGCAACGTCCTACTCTCACAGGGGGACAGC
>NZ_JAIQDB010000012.1 GCF_020037475.1 Sutcliffiella deserti | reverse complement strand
TGGTCTTTTTTTGTGTTTCTGGGGCTAAATTAAGGAACTGAGAAGAAGTGGGGCGGAACAAGTCGGATGAATTATAGACTCTTTAATTTCCTATGGTAAAAAATGAGAGTTGTTAGTTGAATAGCGAATGTTGTTAGATGAAATAGGATAATTGCTAGATGAATAGTCCAAGGCTGTTAGATAAAAAGAGAAAAATGTTAGATGGAATAGGAAAAGTTGTTAGATGAATAAAGAAAAGTAGGATAAATAAGTGCTGTAACCCACCTTTTTACCAAGTAGTGTAGAAAAATCAACTCTATTTCACCATATGCTCGTAAAATGATTCGATTTCTTGTTTAANAAAAGTAGGATAAATAAGTGCTGTAACCCACCTTTTTACCAAGTAGTGTAGAAAAATCAACTCTATTTCACCATATGCTCGTAAAATGATTCGATTTCTTGTTTAAAAGGCTGTGTTAAACGCCGCTGTTGATTTCCGCAAAAGGCTACGAATTCCATGGGGCGGGGCTAGAGTCTCCGTCTTTTCATCCAATCATTAGCTGGAGTAGTAATATTATCAACACTCATCTTTAACAGAGCCTTCTTAAAGATTGTTGCAACAAGCCCCGAAAAAATCGGTTTTTGGATTTTTTACTGAACATTTCACCCAACAGGAAGAGAATTTTTAACTTGGACCAAGAAAGGAGCACGACAGTAACGATTGTAACAGGATATCGCCACTTACGGAAAAGCAACAGTCACTGTTATGATGTAATGACTTATGCTTTTCTTCGTTTTGTTTTCTACTATTGCCGAAAGTACAAATACAAGGATGCTTGCCGCAGGAATAAATAGTCCTGCATTAAAAACAAAATACATATCTAACTCATTTACCTTATGAGTGCCATCAAGATCCGTAATGGTGGAACTCCAATCTTTGTAATCTAGAAAAAAAATAAGCTAAAAAACTTCAAATGATTGCCCCAATTAGTATACTTACCACAGTTTTTTTTATGCTATAACCCCCAGTAAGGTTTCATTAAAAAATGTATCTGTAATTCAAATCCCTCATTCTGCAATTCTACTCGCAATAACTAATGCAAAATTACCTGACTAAATAATTTCAACAAGTTAAGTGTTAATCATTCTTTGTATAGAATATGATCTTCCTTTTCAGTTTCCTTTTAATCTGATGGTACGTTATGCCAAGTGGGAGGAGGCGGGGCACACCGGGCACAGAGCCGGGTATACCAGGCCCAACTAAAAAAACCCTTGCCACTCCTTTTTTTGGTAAAGCTGGTCATACGAAGATTATGAACTTTTTATGTTATTAGCTATTTGTCATAATTTAATAAAAAGAAGGGGAGATTTGGACAGGGGAAAATTCTTTTGTATAATTTGACCTTTTGATGTTTATCAAACTGTCAAAAGTGGAATTCTGTTCTTGTGAGTAATATTTATTGAAAAATTATTTAAGGTCTTATATATTTTAATTATAGTCAAAGATAGTCAAGGTCAGATTGGGGGATAGCATGAGAAACATATCTGATGTCATTGAACAATATTTAAAACAGATATTAGAGCGTAGTAGAGAGAATTCAGCAGAGATAAAGCGGAGTGAGATTGCTGATAAGTTTGAATGTGTACCCTCTCAGATAAATTATGTAATTAACACAAGGTTTACGATAGAGCGAGGATATGTGGTAGAAAGTAAACGTGGTGGTGGAGGTTACATACGTATTATTAAAATAAAGCCCCATGATCACATCCAGCTTATCGATCAACTTATTGTGTTGATCGATGGAAGGGTTTCCCAAACAAGTGCAGAGGATGTTGTTTTTCGTTTAGTAGAGGAGAAGGTGATCTCTGCTCGAGAGGCGAAGATAATGGTAAGTGTGATGGATCGTTCGGTTATCTATTTAGGATTACCAGAGAGAGATGAGCTGAGAGCACGAATGCTTGTCGCGATGCTTACGACTCTCAAGTACCGTTAAGGGGGAGATATGATGGTGTGTCAGGAATGTAAAGAGCGTCCCGCAGCATTACATTTTACAAAAATAGTGAATGGAGAAAAGTCAGAGGTCCATATTTGTGAACATTGTGCACAGGAAAAAGGAAATCTGTTTATGTTCTCAGGAGGATCGGGTTTTTCGCTTAATAATCTGATTGCAGGGCTGTTAAATACCGATAATCCGATTTCTGCTGCAAAGGCTGAAGGATTTAAAGAAGAGAAGGTTCTTCAATGTGAGAGATGTAAAATGACATTTCCTCAATTTACCAAGATTGGTCGATTTGGCTGTTCGGAATGTTATCGGGCTTTTGAAGATAGAATACAGCCGATTTTAAAAAGGTTTCATAGCGGAAATACGATTCACTCAGGAAAGATTCCTAAGAGAATCGGTGGAAGTATGCATGTAAGAAAAGAAATAGAGTCGCTAAAACATGAATTACAAGAACTCATCATACAGGAAGAGTTTGAAAGCGCGGCGAATATAAGAGATAAGATTAGAGAGTTAGATAAGAAACTAAGTGACAAAAGAGAGGGGGAGCAATAAATGTCTCTTGAACACTTTTTAAATAATGCAGTTAGTTCATGGATGAAACAAGAGGGTCCAGATTCTGATATTGTCTTGAGCAGCAGAGTGAGACTTGCCAGAAATATGGAACAAATGCAATTTCCTACTACTAATAGCAACGAGGAAGCAAAGGCAATTGTGGAAGTCATGAAAGACCAATGTTCCGAGCGGACATTTCAGGAGTTAGGTATTTTGGAGTTTCTTGTGATGGAAGAGTTAAATTCACTTGAAAAGAGGGTGTTAGTCGAAAAACACTTGATAAGCCCTCAGCTCGCTGAAGATTCCAACTATGGAGCATGTTTACTATCACCTAATGAAGAAGTTAGCATTATGATAAATGAAGAAGACCATATCCGGATTCAATGTTTATATCCAGGACTACAGTTAACGGAAGCATTGAAAATCGCCAATTCATTGGACGATTGGATAGAAGAAAAAATAGACTACGCCTTTGATGAAAAAAGAGGATACTTAACAAGCTGTCCGACAAATGTAGGGTCAGGACTACGTGCATCGGTAATGATGCATCTTCCTGCCCTTGTTCTTACACAGCAAATAAACCGGATTATTCCTGCAATTAATCAATTAGGTTTAGTAGTTAGAGGTATTTATGGGGAAGGTAGCGAAGCTTTAGGAAACATATTTCAAATCTCTAACCAATTAACTTTAGGAAAATCAGAAGAGGACATTGTGAATGATTTACTTAGTGTCGTGCAGCAGCTTATAGCGCAGGAGAGGTCAGCGAGGGAAGCATTAGTTAAAACTTCAAACATACAATTAGAAGACAGAGTGTATCGCTCCTATGGGATATTGGCAAACAGCCGTGTTATTGAAACAAAGGAAGCGGCCAAATGCCTCTCAGATGTAAGACTAGGAATTGATTTGGGATATATCGAGAATATTTCAAAGTCCATACTGAATGAGTTGATGATTTTGACTCAGCCAGGTTTTCTTCAACAATATGCTGGTGGTCCATTAAGGCCAAATGAACGAGATATCCGTAGAGCGAGCTTAATAAGAGAAAGACTTCTTTTAAAAAGATAAAACTTGGGAGGCGAATAGATATGATGTTCGGACGATTTACAGAGAGAGCACAAAAAGTACTAGCATTAGCACAGGAAGAAGCACTGCGATTAAGCCATAACAATATTGGAACAGAGCATATTCTTCTTGGTTTAGTAAGAGAAGGCGAAGGAATCGCTGCAAAAGCACTGATTGCACTTGGCCTGGGACCTGAAAAAATTCAAAAAGAAGTAGAAAATCTAATCGGTCAGGGGCAGGATAAAGGACAATCCATTCCTCACTATACCCCTCGTGCGAAGAAAGTAATTGAGCTTTCCATGGATGAAGCCAGAAAACTTGGTCACTCTTATGTGGGTACAGAACATATCTTACTAGGATTAATTCGAGAGGGAGAGGGAGTAGCAGCAAGAGTACTGAATAACCTTGGAGTAAGCCTGAATAAGGCACGTCAACAGGTCCTACAGCTTCTTGGCAGTAATGATTCCTCAAGCGGACATCAAGGTGGAGCATCGAATAATGTGAATACGCCTACCTTGGACAGTTTAGCGAGGGATCTCACTGCAGTTGCAAGAGAGGACAGTTTGGATCCAGTAATTGGCCGTAGTAAAGAGATTCAACGTGTTATTGAAGTGTTAAGCCGACGAACTAAGAACAATCCAGTATTAATTGGAGAGCCGGGAGTTGGGAAAACGGCAATTGCGGAAGGATTGGCACAACAGATTGTGAATAATGAAATACCGGAAATTTTAAGAGATAAACGCGTTATGACACTCGACATGGGAACGGTTGTTGCTGGAACCAAATATCGTGGTGAGTTTGAGGATCGTTTAAAGAAAGTGATGGACGAAATTCGCCAAGCAGGAAATATTATTTTATTCATTGATGAACTTCATACATTAATAGGTGCAGGTGGAGCGGAAGGTGCCATTGATGCATCCAATATTCTTAAGCCATCCCTTGCTCGTGGAGAGCTACAATGTATCGGAGCAACGACGCTGGATGAGTATCGAAAATATATCGAAAAGGATGCAGCTTTAGAACGACGCTTCCAACCGATTCAAGTGGATGAGCCGACACCTGACGAATCTATTCAAATTCTTACAGGTCTACGTGACCGCTATGAAGCACATCATCGTGTAACCATTACGGATGAAGCGATCACACAGGCAGTAAAGCTTTCAGACCGGTATATATCCGATCGATTCCTACCGGATAAAGCAATTGACTTAATAGATGAAGCAGGTTCAAAGGTTCGCTTACGTTCCTTTACTACTCCTCCTAATTTGAAAGAATTAGAAGTTAAATTGGAAACTGTCCGCAATGAAAAGGATGCCGCCGTTCAAAGCCAAGAATTTGAAAAAGCTGCTTCCTTGCGCGATACAGAGCAACGCTTACGGGAACAATTAGAAGACACAAAGAAAACATGGAAAGAAAAACAAGGCCAGGAAAATTCGGAAGTGACCGTTGAAGATATTGCGATGGTCGTGTCGAGTTGGACTGGAATACCGGTATCAAAGCTTGCGCAAACTGAAACAGATAAGCTACTAAACATGGAGTCGCTTCTTCATTCAAGGGTTATAGGTCAGGATGAAGCAGTAAAGGCAGTATCAAAAGCGGTTCGTCGTGCACGTGCTGGTCTAAAAGATCCAAAGCGTCCAATCGGCTCTTTTATATTCTTAGGACCAACAGGGGTAGGAAAGACGGAGCTTGCAAGAGCGTTAGCAGAGTCCATCTTTGGTGACGAGGATGCAATGATACGTATTGATATGTCCGAGTACATGGAGAAGCATTCTACTTCCCGTTTAGTAGGTTCCCCTCCTGGATATGTTGGATACGATGAGGGTGGACAATTAACCGAAAAGGTTCGCCGAAAACCTTATTCCGTCATCCTATTAGATGAAATTGAAAAAGCGCATCCGGATGTATTTAATATTCTATTGCAGGTTCTAGAGGATGGGCGCTTAACAGATTCGAAGGGGCGTACAGTGGATTTCCGTAACACGCTTGTCATTATGACGTCCAACGTTGGTGCAGATGCCTTAAAACGCAATAAATATGTAGGATTTAATGTACAGGATGAAAATCAAAATTATAAAGACATGAAGGGTAAGGTAATGGAAGAGCTCAAAAAGGCTTTTCGTCCAGAATTCTTGAACCGTGTCGATGAAATGATTGTATTCCATTCATTGGAGAAAACACATCTAAAAGAAATAGTTACACTATTATCTGAACAATTAACAACAAGACTAAAAGAACAGGACATCGATTTAGAATTAACCGATGCAGCAAAAGAAAAAATATCGATAGAAGGATACGATCCGGAATATGGTGCTAGACCATTGCGTCGTGCGATTCAGAAGCATGTTGAAGATAAGTTATCGGAAGAACTTTTAAAAGGAACAATTGAAAAAGGGAAAAAGATTGTCATGGATGTAGTGGAAGAAGAGTTTGTAATTCGTGACACGGAAACAGTAAAATAATGATCAAGATGTGAGAGTGGTTTTATAGACAAGGCACTGTTAAAGTTGCCTGTTGATAACAACGCTATTCTAGCGATGATTGGAGCAAAAGGCGGAGACTCCAACGGGAAGATAGCGGAATACTTGCGACCCCGCAGTCATAGACGAGGAGGCTCCAGCACCGCCCCGTGGAATGCGTAGCCTTTTGCGGAAATCAACAGCGGCGTATAACATAGCTATAGACAAAAACCAAAATCATAAGTGGAGGTAGGCTCTTTAATCAAGAGCTTTGCCTCCTTTCTTATATATTCGCAGTTTTCGAATGGATTATTGCGCTTTTACTAAGTAGAAACTACTAGCAACAATCTTGATTAAGAAAAGAACTTATAATTTTAATTCATGATACTTAAAATTGGATTGTCACATATAAAATAAGGTATCATAAAAAGAGGAAAACAATGGTATTTTAACAGAGAGAGGATTAATTTAATGGCAAAGCGTAAGACAAAGTTTATTTGTCAGGAATGTGGGTATGAATCTCCTAAGTGGATGGGAAAGTGTCCTGGCTGTAATACATGGAATACGATGACAGAAGAGATGGAAGAGTCTAAAACACCAAGAAGAGGTGGCTTTACCACGTCATCATCCACACTTGTACGGAAGGCAGAATCCATCACAAAGGTAGAGAAGTTAAAGCAAGCGCGGATTCAAACCGATATGGCAGAATGCAATCGAGTGCTTGGAGGCGGATTGGTACAAGGGTCACTAGTCTTGATTGGTGGAGACCCTGGTATCGGAAAGTCTACTTTATTACTACAGATTTGCTGTCAACTTGCCTTGAAAAAGCATCGTGTTCTCTATATATCAGGAGAAGAGTCGGTACAGCAAACAAAGCTCCGGGCAGATCGATTGGGAGTGCAGGCGGATGAGTTATTCGTCTTATCAGAAACCGACTTTGAGTTGGTGGCCAAGGCAATTGAAGAAGTACAGCCAACACTATTAGTGATTGACTCAATACAAACGGTCTACCATCCTGCAGTAACATCGGCACCAGGGAGTGTTTCACAAGTAAGGGAATGTACTTCTGAGCTAATGAGAATCGCAAAGACACAAAATATTGCTGTATTTATCGTTGGACATGTGACAAAAGAGGGATCAATAGCCGGTCCGCGGTTATTGGAGCACATGGTAGATACTGTCCTATATTTTGAAGGAGAGCGTCATCATACTTACCGTATTCTAAGGTCTGTTAAAAATAGATTTGGATCTACTAATGAGATCGGAATATTTGAGATGAAAGAGGTAGGATTAGAGGAAGTAAAAAACCCTTCAGAAATATTTTTAGAAGAAAGATCGGCAGGTGCCGCTGGATCGACAGTCGTTGCCTCGATGGAAGGAACCAGACCAGTCTTGGTGGAAATACAAGCACTGATTTCTCCGACGAGCTACGGAAACCCGAGAAGGATGGCTACAGGCATTGACCATAATCGTGTTTCATTGATTATGGCTGTTTTAGAAAAACGGGCAGGTTTGTTACTGCAAAATCAGGATGCCTATCTAAAAGTAGCTGGGGGCGTCAAGTTGGATGAACCTGCAATAGACTTAGCAATTGCAGTTAGTATTGCTTCTAGCTTCCGAAATCAAAAATCTGAACCGACGGATGTAGTGATTGGCGAGGTTGGATTAACAGGAGAGATCAGGAGAGTATCCCGTATAGAACAACGTGTACAGGAAGCGGCGAAGCTTGGATTTAAGCGAGTAATTATTCCTTCTAAAAACTTAGGTGGTTGGACCGTTCCAAAAGAGGTCAATGTCATCGGCGTAGCTACCATTGACCAAGCACTGCAATACACACTAGGGGGATAGGGATGGAAGATCTAAGGCTGAGAGAAAACACAATGGCGGACACTTTACAATTTATTGCTCCGGGAACGCCCATTAGAGAAGGCATTAACAATATTCTACGGTCACAAACCGGCGGGCTTGTTGTTGTTGGATTTAACGATAGAGTAAAAGAAATAGTGGATGGCGGATTTTCCATCAACTGTGCGTTTAGTCCAGCCTATGTATATGAACTTGCCAAAATGGATGGTGCGATAATATTAAACGAAAAAGGTACAAAAATATTGTATGCTAATGCCCAATTAACTCCAAAATCCACTATCCTATCAACCGAAACAGGGATGAGGCATAGAACAGCAGAGCGGGTTGCCAAGCAAACAGGCTGTTTAGTTGTCGCTATTTCTCAAAGAAGAAATGTGATTACCCTGTATAAAGGTGACTTTCGTTATGCATTACGGGATATTGGAGTTATTCTTACGAAGGCGAATCAAGCGATTCAAACATTAGAAAAATACAAGTCTGTATTAGACCAGGGTATTACAAATCTAGGTGCATTAGAATTTGAAGAGCAAGTATCCTTATCTGAGCTATTGCAAGTAATTCACCGTATTGAGATGGTACTAAGAATAAAAAATGAAATTATAAGCTATATTAATGAATTAGGTACAGAAGGCAGACTTATTCGTTTACAAATGACAGAGCTTTTGGCGCATATTGAAGAAGAGGCCCTTTTGCTTATTAAGGATTATTGTGTTGATAAGGAACGGGATGCTTTCTTGATTTTAAAAAGACTGCAGGAGTTAGCTAACACCGATCTATTAGATGACACGGTCATTTTGAAAATGCTTGGGTATTCCGGTTTTACCAATCCAGATGAATTTGTATTGTCAAGAGGGTATCGGATATTACATAAGATTCCTAGACTCCCCCCTCTTGTCATTGAGAATTTGGTATGTAGATTCAAAAATATGAAACATATCCTGCTTGCAACCGTAGAAGAGTTAGATGAAGTAGATGGCATTGGGGAAGTACGTGCGCGTAAAATAAAAGAAGGTCTAAAAAGAATTCAAGACCAACTGCTAATTGACCGCCAGATTTAATGTGAACGTGGCAAAATTATAGAGATAATTTGTCAGCTTTCTAACAAATGTAAATTAAAAGAGTTTTGACGTTTTTAATTAGCTTAAACTGTTTATAATGAATAAAGGGAGGTGAGGCAATGTTAAGGCGCATGGTTCAATTATTTTTTGTTATATTGGGTGGTACATTGGGGATATTCTTTATCCCGGAACTATTCTCTCTATTAAATATAGGAGATATCCCATTTCTAACGAAGCCTTATACTGTTGCGATACTAGGAGCAATCATATTTTTTATCCTTACGTTTTGGTTAGTGGATTATGTGGTCGGGTTTATTAAATGGACAGAAGAGTCGCTCGTAAAAGCGCCGGTAACAGATGTGCTATTTGGCAGCCTGGGTCTTATTTTCGGCTTAATTGTAGCATATTTAGCGGTCATTCCTTTAGAGAAGATTCCATTTGTAAGCACGATATTCCCTATTTTCATTACGATATTATTAGGGTATCTTGGTTTTCAGGTAGGCTTCAAAAAACGTGATGAGCTTGTTAACTTATTTTCTGTCTCAGGAAAATTTGGGAAGAAAAAAGCAGTAGATGAAGAGGATCTAGATCTCTCCTCTAAGAAGTTAAAGATATTGGATACAAGTGTTATTATTGATGGTAGAGTAGCAGATATTTGTCAAACTGGATTTCTTGAAGGGACCATCGTTATTCCGCGATTTGTACTAGAAGAGCTGCAACATATAGCGGACTCGTCTGATGTTTTGAAACGGAACAGAGGGCGTCGTGGGTTAGATATTCTGAACCGTATCCAAAAAGAACTGGCAATCAAAGTGGAAATTTATGAAGGTAATTTTGAAGACATTCAGGAGGTGGACAGCAAACTGGTAAAGTTGGCTAAGTTAACCTCGGGTGTTGTCGTTACTAATGACTTTAATTTAAATAAAGTATGTGAGTTGCAAAGTGTGGAAGTACTAAATATTAATGACCTGGCAAATGCCGTAAAGCCTGTCGTTCTTCCGGGAGAAGAACTGACAGTTCAAGTAATCAAAGATGGAAAAGAGCATAATCAAGGTGTGGCTTATTTAGATGATGGTACAATGATCGTTGTGGAAGAAGGACGCGATTATATCGGAAAGCATATAGAGGTACTAGTAACAAGTGTTCTCCAAACCTCTGCCGGACGAATGATTTTTGCCAAGCCCAAACAACTAGAAAGAGCCGCCCTTTAAGAGAAACAACGTAATCGGCTTGCTCAACTCCGACTATAAAAAAACTACCCTCTCAAGCGATGTGCTAAGAGGGTAAAAGTTATTTTAGCATAGATTTCCATATGGGAGAGTTATACATGAAGTATCAAGTAATTGTCTTAGCAGCTGGACAGGGGAAACGAATGAAGGCCGGAAAGAATAAGCAATTTATCGAGCTAGCAGGAAAGCCGGTTATTGTTCATACTTTAACGGTTTTCGAAAACGATCCTTTATGTGAACAAATTAAATTAGTGATCAATGAAAAAGAAAGAATGGTATTTGAATCTCTACTAGCGAAATATCCTATCTCTAAAATTGAAGAAATGATACTAGGCGGAAAAGAACGGCAAGATAGCGTGTATAATGGGTTAAGAGCGGTGAAAGATTCCGAGATTGTCCTTGTACATGACGGGGCACGACCATTCATAGCGCAAAGTGTGATTCATCGTTTAGTTGACAGAGCCAAGCGGGAAGGAGCTGCGATTGTAGGAGTTCCTGTCAAAGATACAATTAAACGAGTATCCAATAATATGGTGGAGGAAACGGTCGAACGAGCTAGTCTTTGGGTTATTCAAACACCACAAGCTTTCCAGTATGATATTTTAATGCAGGCCCACCACCAGGCCAAAAAGGAAGAGTACATGGGAACAGACGAAGCAAGTTTGGTAGAGCGCCTCAATGTTCCGGTATATATTGTAGAAGGTGATTATGAGAATATCAAATTAACAACACCTGAGGATTTGCTTATTGCAAATGCTATATTAGAAAAATAAGCCCACAAAGGAGAACCTCTATGTTTCGAATAGGACAAGGATTTGATGTACATCAATTTGCAGAAGGTAGACCATTAATTCTCGGTGGCGTTACCATCCCTTATGAAAAGGGCTTATTAGGCCATTCGGATGCAGACGTTTTATTGCATACCATATCTGATGCCTGTTTAGGTGCAATTGGTGAAGGAGACATTGGGAAACACTTCCCCGATACCGACCCAGCCTTTAAAAATGCAGATTCTGCCGTTTTAATGAAGAGGGTGTGGGAAATTGTAAAGCAAAAAGGCTATAAGCTAGGAAATGTGGATTGTACGATTATTGCTCAAAGGCCCAAAATGGCACCACATATAGGAGCGATGCAACAAAGAATTGCAGAACTGCTAGAAGCAAATGTGGATCAAGTAAATGTCAAAGCAACCACAACAGAAAAGCTAGGCTTTACTGGAAGAGAAGAGGGGATAGCTTCACAAGCAGCTGTTCTATTAATTAAAATTAGCTAGGTAGCGTACACCTAAAACGGAAATAAGCAGAGAGTTATACCACTACCCAACCTATTCTCAAAGTAGGCATTATTTAAGATATAAGTACTTTTAGTCTATTTTGTGATAAAATAATGCTTGGATTTTGAAAATGCGCCGTCATCATTTCGAAGGCATGACGGAAAATTTGGAGGTAACCATACAATGACAGTTCGCGTACGTTATGCCCCTAGTCCAACAGGACACTTACATATAGGAAATGCCCGGACAGCATTATTTAACTATCTTTTTGCCCGGAGCAATAATGGCAAATTTATTATTCGCATTGAAGATACAGACAAAAAACGTAATATCGAAGGTGGCGAAGAAAGCCAGCTTAAATATTTAAAATGGCTAGGTATAGAATGGGATGAAAGCGTCGATGTGGGCGGAGAATATGGCCCGTACCGTCAATCAGATCGTAATGAAATCTACAGTAAGTACTATAACGAGCTTCTTGAAAAGGGTCTTGCTTATAAATGCTACTGTACGGAAGAGGAATTAGAAGCGGAAAGAGAAGGGCAGATTGCGCGTGGTGAAATGCCCCGTTATTCTGGTCAACATCGAAACCTTACCGCTGAAGAACAGGCTTCATTCGAAAATGATGGAAGAAAGCCTAGCATTCGCTTTCGTGTGCCTGAAGGAAAAGAAATTAAGTTCCATGATATGGTGAAAGGCGATGTATCATTTGAGTCGGACGGAATTGGTGATTTTGTTATTGTAAAAAAAGATGGCATTCCGACCTACAACTTTGCTGTTGCAGTAGACGACCATTTGATGAAGATATCTCACGTGCTTCGTGGTGACGATCATATCACTAACACACCTAAACAAATTTTAATTTTTAATGCGTTAGGTTGGGAAATCCCTACATTTGGTCATATGACATTGATTGTAAATGAGAGCAAGAAAAAGCTAAGTAAGCGCGATGAATCGATCATACAATTTATTGAACAATATAAAGAATTAGGGTATCTGCCCCAAACTTTATTCAATTTTATCACCTTGCTGGGCTGGTCACCTGTTGGGGAAGAAGAAATATTTTCTAAAGATGAATTTATTGAAATATTTGATGCAGACCGCCTTTCCAAATCACCAGCAGTTTTTGATACACAAAAATTAACCTGGATGAATAATCAGTATATAAAGAAGCAGGACGTAGAAACAGTGGTAGAGCTAGCCATGCCACATCTAATTAAAGCAGGCAGATTTACGGAAACGATGACGGAAGAAGAAAAGCAATGGGCGGCAGAACTTATTGCGCTTTACCAAGAGAAATTGAGCTTTGGTGCGGAGATTGTCGAGCTAACGGAGCTATTCTTCAAAACTCATATTGAGTATACAGAGGAAGCACAAGAGGTGTTAAACGAAGAGCAGGTTCCAGAAGTAATGGTTGCTTTTAAAGAAGAACTACTGGCATTAGAGGATTTTTCAGCAGATAGTATTAAAAGCTCTATCAAAGCTGTTCAAAAAGCAACGGGCCATAAAGGGAAGAAACTCTTTATGCCAGTCCGCGTTGCGACAACAGGCCAAACTCATGGTCCAGACTTGCCGCAAGCAATTCATTTGTTAGGTAAGGAAACCGTAATTGCAAGATTAGAGAAGCTAATTAATTAACATTTTCATCAAAACATAATATGATAGTAAGAAATGCGGTACATGGATGTCCCGTTTAAAACTTTTATAGGTTAATACTGAATGTAGAAGAGGAGAGTAGAAGAAGTTTATCCTTTTTAGAGAGAATCGTCGGCTGGCTGAAAACGATTCATGTGATAAATTCTTTGAAGTGCACCTCAGAGTCTATTGCTAAACGGCGTGTAAATGCTTAGTAAGTAATAGCGGTAACCTCCCGTTATGAGGAAGAGTGGGATATCACTTTTTAAGTGTATTCTAAACAGAGTGGAACCGCGCCATAAGCGTCTCTGTGTCATTTGACACAGAGACTTTTTTAATTTCGGTTATGTTAAAGGTACTTCACCAGCTGAAGGTAGGAGAGAAGAGGGAGACTCGAATAGGCCCCGCATTCGTTGCGCGGAAAGCGACAACGGTGGTTAACACAGCCTTTCGTTAAGCTCAAAAAAGAAAGGAGGAAAGTGGATGTTTCGCACATTAAAGGAAGATATAGATATCATTTTTGAGCAAGATCCTGCGGCCCGGAGTTATATTGAAGTCATTTTAACCTATTCCGGCTTACATGCCATCTGGTCGCATCGGTTAGCACACGCGTTTTTTAACATGAAATTATTTTTTATTGCTAGGATAATATCTCAAGTTAGTCGATTTTTCACTGGCATTGAAATACACCCGGGAGCTAAAATTGGTCGTCGTTTTTTTATCGATCATGGAATGGGTGTCGTTATCGGTGAAACATGTGAAATAGGGAATAATGTTACTGTCTTTCAAGGAGTCACTTTAGGTGGTACTGGAAAAGAAAAAGGAAAACGACATCCTACCATTTTAGATAATGCATTAATTGCAACAGGAGCTAAGGTCCTAGGCTCAATTACAGTTGGAGAGAACTCAAAGATTGGTGCTGGTTCAGTTGTGTTAAAAGATGTACCTGAAAACTCGACTGTTGTTGGGATTCCAGGGAAGATTGTTGTTCAAAATGGAGTAAAGGTGAAGGATTTTAATCACCAGAATATGCCTGATCCTACAGGAGACCGCTTTATAGAATTAGAAAAACAGGTAGCAGTATTGCAACAGGAGCTATTACTTTTAAAAGGGAGGAAGAACTCAGATGACCATTCATCTTTATAATTCGTTAACGCGCAAGAAGGAAAAGTTTGTCCCGCTTGAAGAGGGCAAGGTAAAAATGTATGTGTGTGGACCGACAGTTTACAATTATATTCATATAGGAAACGCAAGACCCCCTATCGTATTTGATACGGTGAGAAGATATTTAGAATATCGTGGCTATGAAGTGAACTATGTTTCTAACTTCACAGATGTAGATGATAAGCTTATTAAAGCGGCCAAAGAGTTAGGGGAAGATGTTCCAACTATCGCGGAACGTTTTATTGCAGCGTACCATGAGGATGTGACTGCCCTAGGATGCAAGAAGGCAACGGTTCATCCGAGAGTAACAGAGAGTATGGATATTATATTAGAATTTATTGAAGCACTGATAGAAAAAGGGTATGCATATGAGTCTGGTGGCGATGTGTATTATCGAACGCGTGAATTCAAAGAGTACGGTAAGCTTTCGCATCAGCCCATTGAGGACTTAAAGTTAGGCACAAGAATTGAGGTAGGAGAGAAAAAGCAGGACGCTTTAGATTTTGTCTTGTGGAAAGCAGCCAAAGAAGGTGAGATCTCATGGGATAGCCCTTGGGGAAAAGGACGTCCAGGGTGGCATATTGAGTGCTCCGCCATGGCACGCAAGTATTTAGGAGATACCATTGATATTCATGCTGGTGGTCAGGATCTATCGTTTCCACATCATGAAAACGAGATTGCTCAGTCTGAGGCGCTTACAGGTAAAACGTTTGCGAAATATTGGCTGCATAACGGGTATATTAATATTGATAATGAAAAAATGTCTAAGTCCTTAGGGAACTTCATTTTGGTTCATGACATCATAAAGAAGCATGATCCACAGTTGCTACGATTCTTTATGCTATCTGTTCATTATCGTCATCCTATCAATTATAATGATGAGCTTTTGGAAAATACCAATAATGGTTTAGAGAGAATCCGCACGTCCTATGCTAATTTGAAACACCGATTGGCGAGCAGTGCTAACCTGACTTCTGAAACAGAAGATGCTAAATGGCTGCAAGAGGTAGAAGGGTTTCAAACTGAATTTATTAACGTGATGGACGATGATTTTAATACAGCAAATGGGATATCTGTTTTGTTTGATATGGCAAAACAAGCAAATCTTTATGTGAGCGAAAAGAACACTTCGGAAAAAGTGCTTCAAGCGTTTCTCACTCAGTTTGAAGAGCTTTTTGGTGTGCTAGGTGTGGCGTTGACAGAAGAAGATCTGCTGGAAGAAGAAATTGAAGAGCTTATTCAAAAGCGTATTGATGCCAGAAAGAATCGCGACTTTGCCTTAGCAGATCAAATCCGTGATGACCTTAAAGAAAAAAATATTATCTTAGAGGATACAGCTCAAGGTACTAGATGGAAAAGAGGCTAACTGAAGCGAGATGAGCACGAAGAATATCGATGCAAAGCAATTAAATAGCTTGGCTCTTGCTTATATGGGGGATGCAGTATATGAAACCTATATTCGCCATCATCTATTAAAGCTTGGAAAAATAAGACCAAATCAATTACATCGTTCCGCAACTCATTACGTTTCTGCTAAATCCCAAGCAAAATTGTTACATCAGTTAGCGGAACAAGGCTATTTTTCAGAAGAGGAAGAAGCGGTAATCAGACGGGGCCGTAACGCAAAGTCCGGAACAGTCCCAAAAAACACGGATGTTCAAACGTACCGTTATTCAACAGCTTTTGAAGCATTGCTAGGGTTTTTATATCTTTGTGATGCAACGGATAGAATGGAACAGATTATTAGAGATTGCATTAAAATTGTGGATGAAGAGAGAGGTGAGTAGTCGTGTCTAAGGAATTTATCATTGGAAGAAACACGGTACTAGAAGCATTAAAATCAAAGCGGGAAATTAATAAGCTTTGGATTGCTGAAGGGTCACAGAAAGGCTCGATGCAACAGCTGATAAATCTTGCAAAAGAAGCAAATGTTTTGGTTCAGTTTGTGCCTAAGAAAAAAATCGATCAGATGGCAGAAGGAAATCATCAAGGAGTAGTTGCTTCTGTAGCAGCATATGACTATGCAGAGCTAGAAGATCTTTTTCTTCTTGCAGAAAAGAGAAACGAAACTCCGTTTATCCTAATACTTGATGAAATAGAGGACCCTCATAACCTTGGATCTATCATGCGAACCGCAGACGCAGTAGGGGCGCATGGAATTATTATACCAAAGCGGAGAGCAGTAGGGCTGACTGCTACTGTAGCTAAGGCCTCTACCGGCGCAATCGAGCATATACCGGTAGTAAGAGTAACAAACCTTTCCCGTACAGTGGACGAGCTCAAAGAGAAGGGTCTTTGGATATTTGGAACAGATGCAAAAGGAACGGTTGACTACCGCAATATGGATGGTACCTTACCAACGGGTCTAATTATAGGTAGTGAAGGCAAGGGGATGGCAAGACTTTTAAAAGATAAATGTGATTTTCTGGTCTCCTTGCCGATGGTTGGGAAAGTTACTTCTTTGAATGCTTCCGTGGCTGCCAGCCTGTTAATGTATGAGGTTCTCCGTAAAAGACAGCCGGCTGGAGAATAAGAAGAAATGGATATCTTGCTTGTTGATGGGTATAACATTATAGGAGCGTGGCCGGAGTTAAGGAAGCTGAAGGATCAGGACCTGGCTTTGGCACGCGATATCCTTGTTTCCAAAATGGCAGAATACCAAGCGTATACAGGCTTTCAGGTTCTAGTAATCTTTGATGCCCACCTTTCCCAAGGCATAGAAACAAAATATAAAAACCATCGTGTGGAAGTAATTTATACAAGAGAAAATGAAACCGCAGATGAGCGAATTGAAAAACTAGCAATCAGTTTAAATAATATCAAAACACAAATTCATGTCGCCACATCAGATTATACGGAACAATGGGCTATTTTCGGGCAAGGGGCACTTCGCAAGTCAGCAAGAGAATTGCTTGAAGAAACAACTGCAATCGAACTCAGAATAAAAAAAAGAGTGACAAATTTCACCAATAAAAAGCCGTCAAAACGCATTGAACTAGATACGGAAGTTACTGCAATATTCGAAAAATGGCGTCGAGGAGAAAGATGAGTGGTTGACGTTCAATTTAAGCCTACTGTATAATATTTCTATCTACTGTTTCGGTCGGAGGGATAGGTGTGATAGTGAGCGACCCAAGAAAAACTAGCAGGGTTTTAGAGTTAATGGAAGATGATCAAGTAGTTGAGCAAGTACATTTAGGTGATAGTGAAGCGCTAGACTATCTAATCAACAAGTATAAAAACTTCGTAAGAGCGAAGGCTAGATCCTATTTTCTCATTGGTGCAGATCGCGAGGATATTGTGCAAGAAGGAATGATTGGGCTATATAAGGCCATCCGTGACTTTAAAGAGGACAAGCTTACCTCCTTTAAGGCGTTTGCGGAGTTATGTATTACACGCCAAATCATTACAGCGATTAAAACAGCAACGAGACAGAAACATATTCCACTTAATTCCTACGTTTCACTGGACAAGCCTATTTATGATGAAGAATCAGATCGTACGTTAATGGACGTCATATCTGGAGCAAAAGTAATGGATCCAGAAGCGCTGATTATTAATCAAGAGGAATTTGATGATATTGAATTAAAGATGGCAGAATTGCTGAGCGATCTTGAACGAAAGGTTCTCGCTCTTTATCTGGATGGACGTTCCTATCAGGAAATTTCAGAAGATTTAAACCGGCATGTAAAATCCATCGATAACGCCTTGCAACGAGTGAAAAGAAAGTTAGAGAGATATCTAGAGTTACGCGAGATAACTTTATAACCCTATCTTTTGCCTGTTCATAATCAAGTGTCCCGAGCTTATGACTTGACATTGACATTTTTGTTACATCTATGTTACATTTTTAGGGACATCTATGATTATTTAGTGGTGGTGTACTTATGCAGAGTAAATTAGTGCTTGCTTGCGGGCAATGTGGATCTCGTAACTATTCCACTGTGAAAAGTAAAAACCAAGGCAGCGAGCGGTTGGAAATTAAGAAGTTTTGTAAGGTTTGTAATGCTCATACCGTTCATCGGGAGACAAAATAGATTAGTATTTCAAGGGTTGGAGGTTACTTGTATGCAACGTTTAATAAACTTCTTTCGTGGTGTAAACCGCGAAATGAAAAAGGTCACCTGGCCAAAACGTAAAGAATTGACTCGCTATACAATTACAGTGGTATCGACAGTTATTTTTGTTGCAGTGTTCTTCTATGTTATAGATCTTGGTATTTCCGAGCTTATTCGTTTTGTAATACGATAAATTTCGCACTTATTCTTTTTATACTTGAATAAGCCACGATATATCATGGTATAATGTGAATAATACAGTTTACCAAAAACCCGTTCAACGGGTTTTTTCATTTGGAGAAAATCAGAAGAGTTTTCTTTAGTGTAAGCTCTGTTAGTGATAACAGTAGGAAATCCAAAGGCCGATTTTTTGCGGGATACAATGCAATCTTTAAGAAAAAAGCCTTAAAAAATAATTCAATTTAGGGGAGGGACGGACAGGGAGTCCATATAAATGGAGAAAAGCTGGTACGTCGTTCATACTTATTCCGGATACGAGAATAAAGTTAAAGCGAACTTAGAAAAAAGAGTAGAATCGATGGGAATGCAGGACAAGATTTTCCGTGTTGTAGTTCCAGAAGAAGAAGAAACTGATTTTAAAAATGGCAAGAAGAAAGTAACAAAGAAAAAAGTATTCCCAGGTTACGTGCTTGTAGAAATCGTTATGACAGATGACTCTTGGTACGTTGTTCGTAACACACCTGGAGTAACCGGTTTTGTCGGGTCCAGTGGTTCCGGCTCCAAGCCAACTCCTCTATTAGATGACGAGATTCAATTTATCTTAAAGAGAATGGGTATGGAAGAGAAGCAAGTAGAGTTTGAGTTCGAATTAAAAGAAACGGTAAAAGTGAAAGAAGGTCCTTTCGCAAACTTTACCGGACATATTGATGAGCTTGATAAAGACAAGCAAAAAGTAAAAGTTTTAGTTAATATGTTCGGCAGGGAAACCCCGGTGGAACTCGATTTTACACAGATAGAAAAATTATAATGTAAAAAAACTTGAAATAGTTTTGGAAAAGTGATATTATTTCAAAGGTCAGTATGTCTTTGAAAAGAGACTAATAATAAAAAAATGTTCTTTATTTCACATATAAAGAATGAGTTGAGTGGGAGGGAGAAATCCCAGATACCACATCACGGACTTAAGGAGGTGTGTCTCGTGGCTAAAAAAGTTATCAAATTGGTAAAGCTACAAATTCCAGCAGCGAAAGCTAACCCAGCACCACCAGTTGGACCAGCATTAGGTCAAGCAGGTGTTAACATCATGGGTTTCTGTAAAGAGTTTAATGCTCGTACAGCAGATCAAGCTGGATTAATAATCCCTGTTGAAATTACGGTTTTTGAAGACCGTTCATTTACATTTATTACTAAAACTCCACCTGCTGCAGTTTTACTTAAAAAAGCAGCTGGTATTGAGTCTGGTTCTGGTGAACCAAATCGTAATAAAGTTGCAACAGTTAAGCGTGATAAAGTACGCGAAATTGCGGAGACGAAAATGCCAGACCTTAACGCTGCTAGTGTAGAAGCTGCAATGCGCATGGTTGAAGGTACTGCTCGTAGCATGGGTATCACTATCGAAGACTAATCCCATCGCTTTTGATTTAACTGCTGTTCAGGGTTGCGGATTCGGTTTCTTGCCAATTCGCAACCTTTATTCGTGGGAGGTTATTCCGCTAAAACCACATAAGGAGGACGTTTAAAATGGCTAAAAGAGGTAAAAAGTACATCGAAGCTTCTAAGATTGTAGACCGTACAACGGCTTACTCTGTAACAGAAGCAATCGAATTGGTAAAGAAAACAAACACAGCGAAGTTCGACGCTACTGTAGAAGTTGCATTCCGTCTTGGAGTTGACCCTCGTAAAAACGACCAGCAAATCCGTGGAGCAGTAGTGCTTCCGCATGGTACTGGTAAAACTCAAAAAGTTTTAGTTTTTGCTAAAGGCGACAAAGCGAAAGAAGCGGAAGCTGCTGGAGCTGACTATGTTGGAGATGCAGATATGATTCAAAAAATCAGCCAAGGTTGGTTCGATTTCGACGTAATCGTAGCTACACCAGACATGATGGGTGAAGTTGGTAAACTTGGTCGTGTATTAGGACCTAAAGGTTTAATGCCAAACCCTAAAACTGGAACTGTAACGTTTGATGTAACGAAAGCTGTTAACGAAATTAAAGCAGGTAAAGTTGAATACCGTCTTGATAAATCCGGTAACATTCACGTTCCAATCGGTAAGGTTTCTTTTGATGACGCAAAGCTTGCAGAAAACTTCGGTACAATCTACGAAACGTTATTAAAAGCTAAACCAGCTGCTGCTAAAGGAACATTCATGAAGAACCTAGCGGTTACTTCTACAATGGGACCTGGAGTAAAAGTGGATGCTTCTACTTTCGCTGCTGTAAAAAACTAACATATTGACATAAGATAACTAAACGGTTACAATAATCGTTGTGTTTATAAAATAAATATTGTTTGTACCGTAGACAGTAGGTGCTCAAGACTTGAGCTTAATTTCCTACCGAGGTGTAAATTTTACGATAAAAGGCTTCCGGGCTTTTAAACGAAAAATTTCTGCCTCCATCTAACATGGAGGCATTCTTTATGTACACCGGTCGGTATAAGTAGTAACTAACTTTATAGGAGGTGTAACGATGAGCAAAGCAGTTGAATTAAAGAAAGAAGTTGTTGGAGAAATCGCTGAGAAATTCCGCGGATCGGTTTCTACTATCGTAGTAGACTACCGTGGACTTAATGTAGCGGAGGTAACAGAACTTCGTAAGCAACTACGTGAAGCTGGTGTTGAGTTTAAAGTTTACAAAAACTCTCTAACTCGCCGTGCTGCAGAAGCAGCAGAGCTAAACGGATTAAACGATGCACTAACAGGACCTAACGCTATCGCATTCTCTACTGAAGATGTTGTAGCTCCTGCTAAAATTTTAAATGACTTCGCTAAAAAGCATGAAGCATTAGAAATCAAAGCTGGTGTCATCGAAGGAAATGTAGCTTCAGTTGAACAAGTGAAAGCTCTTGCTGAACTTCCATCACGCGAAGGTTTACTTTCCATGTTGCTTAGTGTACTTCAAGCTCCAATCCGCAACTTCGCTCTTGTTACAAAAGCAGTTGCAGAACAAAAAGAAGAGCAAGGCGCTTAATTTCAATTTAGCAAGTTAAGTATGAACAAAATAAACTTACACATTATTAAGGAGGAAAATAACAATGACACACGAACAAATCATTGATGCAGTAAAAAACATGACTGTTTTAGAATTAAACGACCTAGTAAAAGCAATTGAAGAAGAATTTGGTGTAACTGCTGCTGCTCCTGTAGCTGCAGGTGCTGTAGCTGCTGAAGCTGAAGCTGAGCAAACTGAATTTGACGTAGTACTTGATTCCGCTGGCGGACAAAAAATCAAGGTAATCAAAGTGGTTCGCGAAATCACTGGTCTTGGATTGAAAGAAGCTAAAGAAGTAGTAGATAACGCTCCTAAAGCTGTTAAAGAAGGCGTTGCTAAAGAAGAAGCAGAAGAGATCAAAGGCAAACTTGAAGAAGTTGGCGCATCTGTAACTGTTAAGTAATACATGCAATATGGAAAGCTCGCTATTGAATAGCGAGCTTTTTTCAACTATTTAATCGTCTATTGATTGTTTACTGTTTTTTCTAAGCTTGCTAACGGAGCTATTAGAATAGGAAGTTTTAGTTAAGTAAGCTTTATGCGAAGGGGCTGCTATCATTCCCTTACGCTATACACTTTTCTAATAAGGAGAATTAGTATGGCAGATCATTATTATACAAACAAACCTTCTGTAGAAAGTAATCGTCAACATTGGGTCTTTGAGTTAAAAGGTAACGCCATTTCTTTTACTACAGACGCAGGGGTTTTTTCGAAAAAGGAAGTAGACTTTGGATCTAGACTTCTAATAGAAGAGTTTAAAGTGCCTCATGTAGCCGGCAATATATTAGATGTCGGATGTGGGTATGGTCCAATCGGCCTTTCTCTTGCTAAGGCTTTTCCAGATCGTCACATAGATTTAATTGATGTTAATGAAAGAGCCATTGAGCTTGCTAGAGAAAATGCTAGAAAAAATGAAATTTTTAATACTACTATCTTTCCTAGCAATATTTACGAAAAAGTAGAACAGGTTGATTATGTTGCAATCCTCTCCAACCCTCCAATTCGCGCAGGTAAAAAAGTTGTGCATGAAATTTTGGAGAAGTCGTGGAACCATTTAGCGCCAGGTGGAGAATTATGGATCGTCATTCAAAAAAAGCAAGGTGCGCCTTCGGCAATAGAGAAGTTAGAAACATTATACGAGGAAGTAGAAGTAGTTTTGAAGAAAAAAGGCTACTATATTATTAGATCAAAAAAGGGTTGACGATGTATTTGAGTTGTGGTAGCATTGTTTAATGCCAATATGTATTTTTTTAAGCTATAATAATTTTATGCATTTATTATGTATAAAATTAGCTTGCTTGGAAAAGATAGTAAAATCAATAGAGCGATTGTAAAAAAATGTGGTTTTCTGTATTGGAACCATTTTTCTTTTTTAACGTGAATTTCATGTTGAAAAATTTTTATGTTTGGCTTTAATAAATGCTTGATACGAGGGGTGAATCAGTTGACAGGTCAACTAGTTCAATACGGACGACACCGCCAACGCAGAAGTTATGCTCGCATTAGTGAAGTATTAGAATTACCAAATCTAATAGAAATTCAAACCTCTTCTAACCAATGGTTCCTTGATGAAGGTTTGAGAGAAATGTTTCATGATATTTCTCCTATTGAGGACTTCACTGGAAATCTATCGTTGGAATTTATCGACTATAGCTTAGGGGAACCTAAATATTCCGTTGAAGAATCAAAGGAAAGAGATGTTACATACTCAGCTCCTTTACGTGTGAAGGTTCGTCTCATTAACAAAGAAACTGGTGAAGTAAAAGACCAGGATGTATTTATGGGTGATTTCCCATTGATGACGGATACTGGTACGTTCGTTATTAATGGTGCAGAACGTGTTATCGTTTCTCAGTTAGTTCGTTCTCCAAGTGTGTATTATAACGGGAAATTAGATAAAAATGGTAAAAAGGGCTTTTCTGCTACTGTTATTCCAAACCGTGGTGCATGGTTAGAATACGAAACGGATGCAAAAGATGTTGTATATGTTCGTATAGATCGTACTCGTAAACTACCAGTAACGGTTCTTTTGCGTGCCCTTGGATTTGGATCTGATCAAGAGATTATTGATCTTCTTGGGGAAAACGAGTACCTGCGAAATACCTTAGATAAGGATAACACAGAAAGTTCCGAGAAGGCATTACTAGAAATATATGAGCGTCTACGCCCTGGTGAACCACCAACGGTTGAAAACGCTAAAAGCTTATTAGAATCCAGATTCTTCGACCCGAAGCGTTATGACTTAGCAAGTGTTGGAAGATACAAGATTAATAAAAAGCTTCATATCAAAAATAGACTTTTCAACCAGCGCATTGCTGAAACTTTAGTAGACCCTGAAACAGGGGAGATTATTGTTGAAAAAGGTACTCTACTAGATCGTAGAACATTAGACCGGATTTTACCTAACATAGAGGACGGTATTGGTCTAACTTCCTTCCATCCACGTGGTGTGATAGATAAAGAAGTGCCGATGCAATCGATTAAAATCTATTCTCCAAACGACTCAGAAGGCGAGAAGGAAATTCTGGTCCTTGGTAATGGGTTTATAGATGAAAAAGTGAAGCATATTGCTCCATCAGATATTATTGCTTCAATCAGTTATTTCTTCAACCTTTTACATGGTGTAGGAGATACCGATGATATTGACCACCTAGGTAACCGCCGTTTACGTTCTGTTGGTGAACTTCTTCAAAATCAGTTCCGTATCGGTTTATCCAGAATGGAGCGTGTCGTTCGTGAAAGAATGTCTATTCAGGACACGAACACGATTACTCCTCAACAATTAATCAATATTCGTCCGGTTATTGCATCTATTAAAGAGTTTTTTGGAAGCTCCCAGCTATCTCAATTTATGGATCAAACCAATCCATTAGCAGAGCTAACACATAAACGTAGATTATCTGCACTTGGACCTGGTGGTTTAACACGTGAACGTGCAGGGTTTGAAGTTCGTGACGTTCACTACTCTCACTACGGACGTATGTGCCCGATTGAGACACCAGAGGGACCAAACATCGGACTTATCAACTCCCTTTCTTCTTTTGCTAAAGTAAATAAATTTGGTTTTATTGAAACGCCTTACCGCAGGGTAGACCCTGAATCAGGTAAAGTAACAAACCAATTTGATTACTTGACTGCTGACGAAGAGGATAACTATGTAGTAGCCCAAGCGAATGCTCGCCTAGGCGAAGATGGTACATTCCTTGATGAAAATGTGGTTGCTCGTTTCCGTGGAGAGAACACGGTTGTTATAAGCGAAAGAATCGACTATATGGATGTATCCCCAAAACAGGTAGTATCTGCTGCAACAGCATGTATTCCTTTCTTGGAAAATGATGACTCCAACCGTGCTCTTATGGGTGCGAACATGCAACGTCAAGCTGTTCCATTATTGCAACCGGAATCACCGATTGTTGGAACAGGTATGGAGCATGTTTCAGCTAAAGACTCCGGTGCGGCTGTTATCTGTCGCCACCCTGGTGTTGTTGAACGCGTGGAAGCACGTGAAGTTCTAGTTCGTCGCATGGAAGAAGTCGATGGTCAACTTGTAAAAGGAAACCTTGATAAATATAGAATGCAGAAATTTATTCGTTCTAACCAAGGTACCTGCTATAATCAACGACCAATCGTTTCTGTAGGAGATCAAGTTACTAAAGGAGAAATCCTGGCAGATGGACCTTCTATGGAAAAAGGAGAACTAGCTCTTGGACGCAACGTAATGGTTGGTTTCATGACATGGGATGGTTACAACTACGAGGATGCAATTATCATGAGTGAGCGCCTGGTAAAAGATGATGTATACACTTCTATCCATATTGAAGAATATGAGTCAGAAGCCCGTGATACGAAGCTTGGACCAGAAGAAATCACTCGCGATATTCCAAACGTAGGAGAAGATGCGCTAAAGAATCTGGATGATCGCGGGATTATCAGAGTCGGTGCAGAAGTGAAAGATGGAGACCTTCTTGTAGGTAAGGTTACGCCTAAAGGTGTAACGGAGCTTACTGCAGAAGAGCGTCTTTTACATGCAATATTTGGAGAAAAAGCAAGAGAAGTACGTGATACATCACTAAGAGTTCCTCATGGTGGTGGCGGTATCGTGCTAGACGTAAAAGTATTTAATCGTGAAGACGGAGATGAACTGCCACCTGGTGTGAACCAATTAGTTCGAGCGTATATCGTTCAGAAGCGTAAAATTTCTGAAGGAGATAAAATGGCTGGACGACATGGTAACAAAGGGGTAATCTCTCGTATCTTACCGGAAGAAGATATGCCGTATCTACCGGATGGCACACCGATTGACATTATGTTAAATCCTCTAGGAGTACCTTCCCGTATGAATATCGGACAGGTATTAGAGCTTCACTTAGGTATGGCTGCCAGAACGCTCGGGATTCATGTTGCTTCCGCTGTATTTGACGGTGCACGTGAGGAAGATGTTTGGAGCACTTTAGAAGAGGCAGGCATGGCAAGGGATGCAAAAACTGTTCTATATGATGGAAGAACAGGCGAACCATTTGATAGCCGAGTGTCAGTAGGGATCATGTACATGATCAAGCTTGCCCACATGGTTGACGATAAGTTGCATGCTCGTTCAACTGGACCATATTCTCTTGTTACACAACAACCATTGGGTGGTAAAGCTCAATTCGGTGGACAGCGTTTCGGAGAGATGGAAGTATGGGCACTTGAAGCATATGGTGCTGCTTATACACTTCAAGAGATTTTAACTGTTAAATCAGATGATGTGGTAGGACGTGTGAAAACGTACGAAGCCATCGTTAAAGGTGAAAACGTTCCTGAACCAGGTGTTCCTGAATCGTTCAAAGTATTAATCAAAGAGCTTCAAAGCTTAGGAATGGATGTAAAAATCCTTTCAGGTGATGAAAAAGAAATTGAAATGAGAGACTTGGAAGAGGATGAAGAACAAGCCTCGGAAGGTATTTCATTAGATTCAGAGCAGCCGGAAGTAGTAAAAGAAACTGTAGCTAAAGACTAATGACCTATAGGACTTTAAAGATAAGCATTTGGGTAGATCCTGTAGATTATAAGGGAGGTAGGCCCCTTGCTAGATGTTAACAATTTTGAGTATATGAAGATAGGTCTTGCTTCACCAGATAAGATCAGATCATGGTCTTTCGGAGAAGTGAAGAAGCCTGAGACAATAAATTATCGTACATTAAAACCAGAAAAAGATGGGTTATTCTGTGAACGAATCTTCGGTCCTACAAAGGACTGGGAGTGTCACTGTGGTAAATACAAGCGCGTCCGTTATAAGGGCGTCGTTTGTGACCGCTGTGGAGTAGAAGTAACAAGAGCAAAAGTCCGACGTGAACGCATGGGTCACATCGAGCTTGCTGCTCCTGTATCTCACATCTGGTATTTCAAAGGTATTCCAAGTCGCATGGGACTTGTTCTTGACATGTCCCCGCGTGCATTGGAAGAAGTAATATATTTTGCATCATACGTAGTTACGGAAACAGGGGATACACCTTTAGAGAAAAAGCAATTGCTTTCCGAAAAGGAATTCCGTGCATACCGTGAAAAATATGGTCAAACCTTCCAAGCTGGGATGGGTGCGGAAGCGATCAGAAAACTTCTTTTTGATATCGATTTGGAAAAAGAAGCTGACTCATTAAAAGAGGAACTTAAAACTGCTCAAGGGCAACGTCGTACAAGAGCAATTAAGCGTTTAGAAGTGTTAGAGTCCTTCAGAGGATCTGGAAACGAGCCGTCCTGGATGGTTCTTGACGTTCTTCCTGTCATTCCTCCTGAATTACGTCCGATGGTTCAATTAGATGGTGGCCGTTTCGCCACTTCCGATTTAAATGATTTGTACCGCCGTGTTATCAACCGTAACAACCGTTTAAAACGTTTACTGGACCTTGGTGCTCCGAGTATCATTGTTCAAAACGAAAAGCGTATGCTACAAGAAGCTGTTGATGCATTAATAGATAATGGTCGTCGTGGCCGTCCTGTAACAGGACCAGGTAACAGACCATTAAAATCTCTTTCTCACATGCTAAAAGGGAAGCAAGGACGTTTCCGTCAGAACCTATTAGGTAAACGTGTTGACTATTCAGGTCGTTCCGTTATCGTTGTAGGTCCTAACTTAAAAATGTACCAATGTGGTTTGCCAAAAGAAATGGCGTTAGAGCTTTTCAAACCTTTCGTAATGAAAGAGCTTGTGGAACGTGGTCTAGCGCATAACATTAAGAGTGCTAAGCGTAAGATTGAACGCGTGCAGCCAGAGGTTTGGGATGTATTGGAATCTGTAATCAGAGAACATCCAGTACTACTTAACCGTGCACCAACCCTTCACAGACTAGGTATTCAAGCGTTTGAACCTACACTTGTAGAAGGCCGTGCAATCCGTCTTCACCCGCTTGTATGTACTGCATACAATGCCGACTTTGATGGCGACCAAATGGCGGTTCACGTACCACTGTCCGCAGAAGCTCAGGCTGAAGCACGTATTTTAATGCTTGCTGCACAGAACATCTTGAACCCGAAAGATGGAAAGCCTGTAGTTACTCCTTCACAGGATATGGTACTTGGTAACTACTACTTAACTTTAGAACGTGAAGCCGCAGTTGGAGAAGGAATGGTATTTAAAGATACGAACGAAGCGTTGATCGCCTATGCAAATGGCTATGTTCACTTGCACACTCGTGTAGCGGTTTATGCAGGATCTTTGGATAACGAAACCTTTACTCCTGAACAAAAACAAAAGCTTCTTATTACAACTGTCGGTAAGTTAATCTTTAACGAGATTCTTCCGCCGTCTTTCCCTTATATCAATGAACCAACAAAATACAATCTTGAGGTTAATACCCCTGAGAGGTACTTTGTTGAAAAGGGAGCAAATGTGAAGGAAGCAATACAACAACAAGAGATTATTGATCCGTTTAAGAAGAAGATCCTTGGAAATGTTATTGCGGAAGTATTCAAACGCTTCAAGATTACCGAAACGTCTAAAATGCTTGATCGCATGAAAAACCTTGGATTCCGTTATTCTACAAAAGCTGGTATTACAGTTGGTGTAGCAGATATCGTGGTTCTTAAAGAAAAAGAAGAAATCTTAGTTGAAGCTCAAACTAAAGTAGATACAGTTCTCAAACAGTTCCGCCGTGGTCTAATTACAGAGGAAGAGCGCTATGATCGTGTTATTTCTATCTGGAGTGCTGCGAAGGATAATATTCAGAACAAGCTTATGCAGTCCTTACCACGCTTGAATCACATCTTTATGATGAGTGATTCCGGAGCCCGTGGTAACGCATCTAACTTTACACAGTTAGCTGGTATGCGTGGACTGATGGCCAATCCATCTGGACGTATTATTGAACTTCCGATTAAATCTAGTTTCCGCGAAGGTTTAACGGTTCTCGAATACTTTATCTCTACCCATGGTGCACGTAAAGGTCTTGCAGATACAGCACTTAAGACTGCCGATTCAGGTTACCTGACTCGTCGTCTAGTAGATGTAGCGCAAGATGTTATCGTCCGGGAAAAAGATTGCGGAACAGACCGTGGATTACACATCACTGCTTTAAAAGATGGCACAGAGATAATCGAAAAACTAGAAGAACGTCTAATAGGACGCTATGCTAGAAAAGCGATTAAACACCCAGAAACAGGGGAAGTTCTAGTTGCTGAGAATGATCTGATTACAGAAGATATCGCAACAAATATCACTGAAGCAGGCATTGAGGATGTTTGGATCCGCTCTGTGTTTACATGTAATACACGTCACGGAGTATGTAATAAGTGTTACGGACGTAACTTGGCGACTGGTTTAGAAGTAGAGGTAGGAGAAGCAGTAGGTATCATTGCTGCACAATCTATCGGTGAACCAGGAACACAGTTAACGATGCGTACATTCCATACAGGTGGGGTAGCAGGAGACGATATCACGCAAGGTTTACCTCGTATTCAAGAAATATTTGAAGCGCGTAATCCGAAGGGTCAAGCGGTAATTTCTGAAATTGAAGGTGTTGTTACTGCCATCAACGAAGTGAAAGACCGTCAGCAAGAAATCACTGTACAAGGTGAAGTGGAAACGAGAACCTATACAGTACCTTACACTGCACGCTTGAAAGTTGGCGTGAACACAGAAGTGGTTCGTGGTCAAGAGCTTACAGATGGTTCGATTGATCCGAAAGAACTTCTTAAAGTGAAAGATATGAATGCTGTACAAGAGTATCTATTACTTGAAGTTCAAAAAGTATACCGTATGCAAGGGGTAGAAATTGGAGATAAGCACGTAGAGGTTATGGTGCGTCAGATGCTACGTAAAGTACGCGTTATTGATGCAGGAGACACAGATGTGTTACCAGGCAGCCTTCTTGATATCCACCAGTTCACCGATGCAAACGAGCGAGTGCTATTTGGAGGCAAAACGCCTGCAACCGGTCGTCCGGTCTTACTAGGTATTACAAAAGCATCTCTTGAAACAGATTCGTTCTTATCTGCCGCTTCCTTCCAAGAAACAACAAGAGTCTTAACAGACGCTGCAATTAAAGGAAAACGCGATGAGTTACTAGGCTTAAAAGAGAATGTTATTATCGGTAAGCTAGTTCCGGCTGGTACAGGTATGAACCGTTACCGTAAGTTCGATCTTACAAAAAGTGTAGGAAAAGAAGCACCTGTAACGGTAGAATAACAGAAAGATTGTCGGGGTATCCCGACAATCTTTTCCTTGTTATTTTAAATAAGGTTGACATTCAAAAATAGAGATGGTAATATAGCAAAGGTGCTTATATAACCTGTTGCTTTGGAGGATATATTAATGTCTTATGAAAAAGTGATGCAGGCAAACACCTTCATTGTTGGTACAAAACAAACAGTGAAGGCGCTGAAATCCGGAACAGTAAAAGAGGTTGTTATTGCAGAGGATGCCGATGTGATTGTCACACAGAAAGTTATCCATACTGCAAAAGAGAACAACATACCAATTGTAAAAGTAGACTCGATGAAAAAACTCGGGAAAGCTTGCGGGATTGAAGTTGGTGCCTCAGCTGTTGCGATCATTCAATAAAAACTGTTTTTGTGAGTGTGGATTCACAAAGGCTTTGTTTTTTACCTTAAAATGAACCACCTGGATATGTGGTCTTAAAAAGTGAGGAAGGAGGAATTCTAAATGCCTACTATTAACCAGTTAGTACGTAAAGGTCGTACAAGTAAAGTTGTAAATTCAAAATCTCCAGCTTTAAATAAAGGGTATAACAGCTTCAAAAAAGCGCAAACTGATGTGTCTTCACCTCAAAAGCGTGGTGTTTGTACTCGTGTTGGTACAATGACACCGAAAAAACCGAACTCCGCATTACGTAAATATGCTCGTGTTCGTTTAACTAACCAAATTGAGGTAACTGCTTATATCCCAGGTATCGGTCATAACTTACAAGAGCATAGCGTGGTTTTAATCCGCGGAGGTCGTGTAAAGGATTTACCGGGAGTACGTTATCACATCGTACGTGGAGCGCTTGATACTGCGGGAGTTACAAACCGTATGCAAAGCCGTTCTAAATACGGAACTAAAAGACCAAAAGCACCTAAGAAATAATAGAATTCGAATTGCTTAAACTTAAGTAATACGAAAGGAGGAAAAGAATATGCCACGTAAAGGCCCTGTTGCAAAAAGAGACGTTTTACCAGATCCGTTATATAACTCTAAGCTGGTAACTCGCCTTATTAATAAATTAATGGTTGATGGTAAAAGAGGAAAATCTCAAGCTATCATCTATAATGCATTTAAACTAGTTGGTGAGCGTTCCGGACAAGAACCTATGGAAGTGTTCGAACAAGCAATGAAAAACATCATGCCTGTTCTTGAAGTTAGAGCACGCCGTGTAGGTGGAGCTAACTACCAAGTACCAGTTGAGGTGCGCCCTGAGCGTCGTACAACTCTAGGACTTCGTTATGTAGTTAACTACTCTCGTCTTCGTGGAGAAAAAACGATGGAAGAGCGTTTAGCTAACGAGATTTTAGACGCAGCTAACAACACTGGTGCATCCGTTAAAAAGCGTGAAGATATGCACAAAATGGCAGAAGCAAACAAAGCGTTTGCTCACTACCGCTGGTAAGATCACATATTATCTAAAGCTGTTAAGAATATCTTTAACAGCTTTAGGTATTAAAACAATAAAACTCGATACTTAGGAAGGAGATATACCATATGGCTAGAGAGTTCTCCTTAGATAAGACACGTAATATCGGTATCATGGCTCACATCGATGCTGGTAAAACAACTACAACTGAGCGTGTTTTGTTTTACACAGGACGTATTCATAAAATCGGCGAAACGCATGAAGGTGCATCTCAAATGGACTGGATGGCGCAGGAGCAAGAGCGTGGAATCACGATCACATCTGCTGCAACAACAGCTTCATGGAAAGGTCACCGCGTAAATATCATCGATACACCTGGACACGTAGACTTCACAGTTGAAGTTGAACGTTCCCTTCGTGTACTTGATGGTGCGGTAGCTGTTCTTGATGCTCAATCAGGTGTTGAACCTCAAACAGAAACAGTTTGGCGTCAAGCAACAACTTATGGTGTACCACGTATCGTGTTCGTTAACAAAATGGACAAGATCGGTGCAGACTTCTTATATTCTGTTGGTACAATCCATGACCGTCTACAAGCAAATGCTCATCCTATTCAACTTCCTATCGGAGCTGAAGATGACTTTGAAGGTATCATCGACTTAGTAGAAATGGAAGCTTACTTCTATGCAGATGACTTAGGAACTCGTTCTGAAGCAAAAGAGATTCCTGAAGAGTACAAAGAACAAGCTGCTGAGTATCGTCAACGCTTAGTAGAAGCAGTTGCAGAACTGGACGAAGAATTAATGATGAAGTATCTTGAAGGAGAAGAGCTTACAACAGAAGAGTTGAAGGCTACTATCCGTAAAGGTACATGTGACGTTGAATTCTACCCAGTAATCTGTGGTTCTGCATTCAAAAACAAAGGTGTACAATTAATGCTTGATGCTGTTGTTGATTACTTACCAGCACCAACAGATGTTCCAGCTATTAAAGGTACTCTTCCAGACACTGATGAAGAAGTTGCTCTTGAAGCTACTGATGATGGTCCATTCGCAGCATTAGCATTCAAAGTAATGACTGATCCTTATGTAGGTAAATTAACGTTCTTCCGTGTGTACTCAGGTTCACTGAACTCCGGATCTTACGTAATCAACTCTACAAAAGGTAAGCGTGAGCGTGTAGGACGTATTCTGCAAATGCATGCTAACAGCCGTGAAGAAATTCCAGTTGTATATGCTGGAGATATCGCAGCTGCAGTTGGTCTAAAAGATACTACAACTGGTGATACACTATGTGATGATAAAAGCCAAGTTATCTTAGAGTCCATGGAATTCCCAGAACCAGTTATCCAATTATCTGTTGAGCCTAAATCCAAGGCTGACCAAGATAAAATGACTACTGCATTGCAAAAGCTTCAAGAAGAAGATCCAACATTCCGTGCACATACTGATCCTGAAACGGGTCAAACAATCATCGCTGGTATGGGTGAACTTCACCTTGATATCCTTGTTGATCGTATGAAGCGTGAATTCAAAGTAGAAGCAAACGTTGGTGCTCCTCAGGTAGCATACCGTGAAACGTTCCGCGGCTCCGCAAAAGTTGAGGGTAAATTTGCTCGTCAATCAGGTGGTCGTGGTCAATTCGGACACGTTTGGATCGAATTCGAACCAAATGAAGAAGGAAAAGGCTTTGAATTTGAAAACAAAATCGTTGGTGGAGTAGTACCACGTGAATACGTACCTGCTGTACAAGCTGGTCTAGAAGATTCTATGAAAAACGGTGTACTTGCTGGTTACCAACTAATTGATGTTAAAGCTGCATTAGTTGATGGTTCTTACCATGATGTTGACTCCTCTGAGATGGCATTTAAAGTAGCTGCTTCTTTAGCTCTTAAAAACGCAGTATCTAAGTGTAACCCTGTTATTCTTGAGCCTGTTATGAGAGTAGAAGTTGTAACTCCTGAAGAATACATGGGAGATATCATGGGTGGTATTACATCTCGTCGTGGACGCGTAGAAGGAATGGAAGCACGCGGTAACGCTCAAGTTGTTCGCTCAATGGTTCCACTTTCTGAAATGTTCGGTTATGCAACGTCATTACGTTCTAACACACAAGGACGTGGTGTATTTACGATGCACTTTGACCACTACGAAGAAGTACCAAAATCAATTTCTGAAGAAATCATCAAAAAAAATAAAGGTGAATAATTGATTTTCATCTTACATTGATTTATAAATAGTATGTAGGCTAATAAGTGGAATTTATATTCGCTTGTTAATATCTCATATATAATAAAATTATTGAAATTCTAAGGAGGATATACTAATGGGTAAAGAGAAATTCGATAGATCCAAGACTCATGCTAATATCGGTACAATCGGACACGTTGACCATGGTAAAACAACTTTAACAGCTGCAATCACTACTGTTCTTGCAAAGCGCAGTGGTAAAGGTGCTGCAATGGCTTATGACATGATCGACGCGGCTCCAGAAGAAAGAGAGCGTGGAATCACTATTTCTACAGCTCACGTTGAGTACGAAACTGACTCTCGTCACTACGCACACGTTGACTGCCCAGGACATGCTGACTATGTTAAAAACATGATCACTGGTGCTGCACAAATGGACGGCGGAATCCTAGTAGTATCTGCTGCTGATGGCCCAATGCCACAAACTCGTGAGCACATTCTTTTATCTCGTCAAGTAGGTGTACCTTACCTTGTTGTATTCTTAAACAAATGTGACATGGTAGACGACGAAGAATTACTAGAATTAGTTGAAATGGAAGTTCGTGACTTACTAACTGAGTACGATTTCCCTGGAGACGATATTCCTGTAATTAAAGGTTCTGCACTTAAAGCTCTTGAAGGAGACGCTGAGTGGGAAGAAAGAATCGTAGAACTTATGGCTGCTGTTGATGAGTACATCCCAACACCACCACGTGACACTGAAAAGCCATTCATGATGCCAGTTGAGGACGTTTTCTCTATCACTGGTCGTGGAACTGTTGCTACAGGACGTGTTGAGCGTGGACAAGTTAAAGTTGGAGACACTATCGACATCATCGGTTTAACTGAAGAGCCTAAATCTACTACAGTAACTGGAGTAGAAATGTTCCGTAAGCTTCTTGACTATGCTGAAGCTGGAGACAACATCGGTGCACTTCTTCGTGGAGTAGCTCGTGACGACATCCAACGTGGACAAGTACTAGCTAAGCCTGGTACAATCACTCCACACACAAAGTTCAAAGCTGAAGTTTATGTACTATCTAAAGAAGAGGGTGGACGTCACACTCCATTCTTCACTAACTACCGTCCTCAGTTCTACTTCCGTACAACTGACGTAACTGGTATCTGCCAACTTCCTGAGGGAGTAGAAATGGTAATGCCTGGTGACAACGTTGAGATGACTGTTGAACTGATCTCTGCAATCGCAATCGAAGAAGGAACTAAGTTCTCTATTCGTGAAGGTGGCCGTACTGTAGGCGCTGGCGTAGTTGCTACAATCCAAGAGTAATCTTGATAAATAAAACCGGTACTCCTCTTTGAGGGGTGCCGGTTTTTTTGTGATGTTTTAAGGTGTACCAGAAACCGAGAAGCAAGTACATCTAAGTAAAAGCCTCTTTCTTAAGGATTGTTGCTATAAGCCCAAAAAAAATTCCTTTGGTTTTTACTGTGCGATTCACTCATGATAAAGAGTAATTTCTAAATTTAAAAGAAAAAGAGTACAAAAGCAAGGATTGTAACGAGTGGGACCCGCTTACGTAACAGCAACAATCGATGCGAAAACAGCCGTGCATCCCCTAAAGATGCGGCTCATATCCTGGTGCTTTGCGCAAATCGTCATGAGGTATGAAAAAAGCGTTCCGTGCGCAAATCTCGAGAAGTGGTGCGGAAAAACCGAGTTCCGTGCGCAAGTCCCGAGAAGTGTTACGAAAAACACGAATTCCGTGCACAAGTCCCTAGAAGTGGTACGCAACACCAGAATACCGCATGCAAGGCACCTCGAAATTTTCCCCACTAACTCCGTTAGAGGCTTATTTTGGGTCGAAATTCGATAGCTGGGCCAATTTTTTGGTCAATCTGAGATGATTGGTGGTTTCATTTAACACTTATTTGTCTATCATTTAGAAACTTTCGTGATTCGTTTAACACATTTTTTTCTTGGTTATCAACTTGCTGGGGAGTAGTGTAAGTCCCTTTGTTATAAAACTTATACTAGCTAGTGATCGTGTTAAAATAGATGAGCACTTGGAGTGGGGATGGCAAACTAATGTAGCATTAGTTTACTTGGCTGTTTTCGCATTGATTTTTGATATTGTGTAGTTTGTTTTAGCCTGGAGAGTTTTTAAGTTAACTTTGAAAGGTAGATGAATTTCAGGTTGTTAGATAAATTTTGAAATGTGTTAGACGAATCTTAACAAAAGCCGAACGAGCTCTCGACTAATATCCCCAATGAAGCAAACGCCTGTACCCTATCAGTATTAATCACATTAGGCAAAAGCTAAGCAACTGGTCTCCATATAAAACGATGAGTGCTGTTGATTGTGCTATTCCAACTTATGATTGCAGCAAAAGTCTGAGACTCTGATATCTGGTCGCGGTAGGCAGGAGACCCACCGGCCAGCCGCAGAGTCTACAGTCCCATCCCCTCGCACGCGCAGAACTTTGCGGAAATCTCCAGAGCTGTATAACAAAGTTAAAACTAAACCTAGCAATCCATCATCCTAATCCTACTTTCTTCTATAATAATGTAACTTCGCAGCCAACCAAACCGACCCTACTACAGAACACAAACCCACTGGAAAAAACTGATACACATAATTCCAGCAGTGCATGTTGCAATACAAACAACTTCTCGTTATAATAGGAAAAGTGCTCAGAGAATATATTTCAAATATAGTTGCATTGTCTATTAATTAAATGTATAATAGTTAATGTTGGTCTTTGACTGCGATGATGTGAAAGGTTGCTGACACACCCGGCCGCTTTGCCATGGCGAGTGTGACAGGTTTTTTCACGGAGAATGTCTATCAATAATATAGGCGAAAAAAGGAGGGAAAAATAATGGCAAAAGAAAAGATTCGCATTCGTTTGAAAGCTTACGATCACAGAATTCTAGATCAATCCTCAGAGAAAATTGTTGAAACTGCAAAACGTTCAGGTGCAACTGTTTCTGGACCGATCCCGTTACCAACGGAAAGATCTGTATACACGATTCTACGTGCGGTACACAAATATAAAGATTCTCGTGAGCAATTCGAAATGCGCACTCATAAGCGTTTAATCGATATCATTAACCCAACACCACAAACGGTTGACAGCTTAATGCGTTTAGATCTTCCATCAGGTGTGGACATTGAAATCAAGCTTTAATCAATAAATTACTTATTACCCAGGAGGTGTGACTGATGACCAAAGGAATCTTAGGAAGAAAAATTGGTATGACTCAAGTTTTTGCTGCAAACGGAGATCTTATCCCTGTTACAGTAATTGAAGCTACTCCAAACGTTGTTCTTCAAGTTAAAACTGTCGAAACAGACGGTTACGAAGCAGTTCAAATTGGATTTGCTGACAAAAGAGACAAATTAGCAAACAAGCCTGAAAAAGGGCATGCTTCAAAAGCTTCTACAACACCTAAGCGCTTCATTCGTGAAATCAGTGGAGTTAACTTAGAAACATACGAAGTTGGTCAAGAAGTCAAAGTTGATATTTTCGCAGAAGGCGATGCAATAGATGTTACAGGAATTTCAAAAGGTAAAGGGTTCCAAGGCTCCATTAAGCGTCATGGACAATCTCGCGGCCCTATGACTCACGGTTCCCGTTATCACCGTCGTCCTGGTTCTATGGGACCTGTTGCTCCAAACCGCGTATTTAAAGGTAAATTATTACCTGGTCGTATGGGTGGAGAACGCGTTACAATCCAGAACCTTGAAATCGTGAAAGTAGATACGGAACGTAACCTATTATTAGTAAAAGGTAACGTACCAGGCCCTAAAAAAGCATTAATCACAATTAAAAGTGCGGTAAAAGCAAACTAATTGTTTAGGAAAGGAGGAACTACAAATGCCTAAAGTAGCATTATACAATCAAACCGGCTCAAATGTTGGTGAAATTGAATTAGCAGATGCTGTGTTCGGTATTGAGCCAAATAACAGCGTATTGTTCGATGCAATCATTATGCAAAGAGCATCTCAACGTCAAGGTAACGCAAAAGTTAAAGGGCGTTCTGAAGTAGCTGGTGGTGGCCGTAAGCCATGGCGCCAAAAAGGTACAGGACGTGCACGTCAAGGTTCAATTCGTTCGCCACAATGGCGTGGTGGTGGTATCGTATTCGGTCCTACACCAAGAAGCTATAGCTATAAACTACCTAAAAAGGTACGTCGTCTAGCTATCAAATCTGCATTATCATCTAAAGTTCTAGAAAACGAATTACTAGTATTAGAAGGATTGGCTTTTGATGCACCAAAGACAAAAGAAATGACTTCTGTATTAAAAGGGTTGGAAATCAACCGTAAAGCATTGATCGTAACAGCTGATGACAGCGAAAACGTTGCGTTATCTGCTCGTAATATCCCTGGAGTAACTGTTGTTACTGTAACTGGTGTGAACGTATTAGACGTTGTTAACCACGATAAAGTAATCTTTACGAAAGACGCTGTTCAAAAATTAGAGGAGGTGCTTGCATAATGAGAGATCATCGTGATGTTCTTAAGCGCCCCGTGATTACTGAGCGTTCTACTGATTTAATGACAGAAAAGAAATACACTTTTGAAGTTGATGTTAGATCAAACAAAACTGAAGTGAAAGATGCTGTAGAAGCAATCTTTGGCGTAACAGTTGAAAAGGTAAACATCATGAACTACAAAGGTAAATTCCGTCGTGTAGGTCGTCATAGCGGACTAACTAACCGTCGCAGAAAAGCGATTGTTACATTAAAAGCTGATAGCAAAGAAATCGAATTCTTCGAAGTTTAATAAAATAACATCATCATTGAAAAGGAGGGAAAAAGATGGCGATTAAAAAATACAAACCAACCTCTAACGGACGTCGCGGCATGACAGTATCTGACTTTGCAGAGATTACTACTGACAAACCAGAAAAAAGCTTGCTAGCTCCGATCCACAGAAAAGGTGGTCGTAATAATCAAGGTAAACTGACAGTTCGTCACCAAGGTGGTGGACATAAGCGTCAATACCGCGTCATCGACTTCAAACGTGATAAAGATGGTATACCAGGACGCGTTGCTACAATCGAGTATGATCCAAACCGTTCTTCCAATATCGCGTTAATCAACTATGCAGACGGGGAAAAGCGTTACATCCTGGCTCCTAAGAATTTAGAAGTAGGAATGCAAGTAATGGCTGGACCGGAAGCAGATATTAAAGTGGGTAATGCTCTACCTCTAATCAACATCCCAGTAGGTACAGTTATTCACAATATCGAATTAAAACCAGGTAAAGGTGGACAATTAGTTCGCTCAGCAGGTACATCTGCTCAAGTACTTGGTAAAGAAGGTAAATATGTACTTGTACGTTTAACTTCTGGTGAAACTCGTATGATCTTATCTACTTGTCGTGCTACTGTAGGTCAAGTTGGTAACGAACAACACGAACTTATCAACATTGGTAAAGCAGGACGTTCTCGTTGGATGGGTATTCGCCCAACTGTACGTGGTTCTGTAATGAACCCTAACGATCACCCACACGGTGGTGGTGAAGGACGTTCACCAATCGGACGTAAATCACCTATGACTCCATGGGGCAAACCAACTCTTGGATTCAAAACTCGTAAGAAGAAAAACAAGTCTGACAAGTTTATCGTTCGTCGTCGTAAAAAATAACGGGGTTGCACTACGGTTCACAGGAGCCGTAGATCAATCACGAAGGGAGGTTTCCACATGGGTCGCAGCTTGAAGAAAGGGCCTTTTGTAGATGATCATTTAATCAGCAAGATTGAAAAGTTAAATGAAACTGAGGGTAAACAAGTTGTTAAAACTTGGTCTCGACGTTCTACTATATTCCCACAATTTATCGGACATACAATCGCAGTATATGATGGCCGCAAACACGTACCAGTGTATGTGACAGAAGACATGGTAGGTCACAAGCTTGGAGAATTCGCTCCATCTCGTACTTACAAAGGTCATGCAAATGATGATAAGAAAACAAAACGCTAATTAGAGAGGAGGCTTTTACATGCAAGCTAAAGCTGTTGCAAGAACAGTTCGTATTGCTCCTCGTAAAGCTCGTCTAGTTATGGATTTAATTCGAGGCAAGCAAGTAGGCGAGGCAGTAGCTATTTTGACTTTAACACCAAAGGCTGCTTCCCCAGTAATCGAAAAGGTTCTAAAATCCGCTATTGCTAACGCAGAGCATAATTATGAAATGGATGCTAACGCACTAATCATCACTGAGGCATACGTAAATGAAGGTCCAACTTTAAAACGTTTCCGCCCTCGTGCAATGGGTCGTGCTAGTCAAATCAACAAACGTACTAGCCACATTACAATCGTGGTATCAGAAAAGAAGGAGGGATAATCAGTGGGTCAAAAGGTAAATCCAATTGGACTTCGTGTAGGTATAATTCGTGATTGGGAATCTAAATGGTACGCAGGAAAAGATTATGCAAACCTGCTTCATGAAGATATCAAAGTTCGCGAATATATTACAAAACGTCTAAGTGACGCTTCTGTATCTAAAGTAGAAATCGAACGTGCTGCTAATCGCCTGAACGTAACTGTTCACACTGCTAAGCCAGGAATGGTTATCGGTAAAGGTGGTTCTGAAGTTGAAGCACTTCGTAAAGCACTTAACCAGTTAACTGGTAAACGTGTACACATCAACATCCTTGAAATCAAAAGAGCTGATTTAGACGCTTTACTAGTAGCTGAAAACATCGCTCGTCAATTAGAAAACCGTGTATCTTTCCGTCGTGCTCAAAAGCAAGCAATTCAACGCGCTATGCGTGCTGGTGCGAAAGGTATTAAAACGATGGTTTCTGGTCGTCTTGGTGGCGCAGATATCGCTCGTTCTGAACATTATAGTGAAGGAACAGTTCCACTTCATACTCTTCGCGCTGATATTGACTATGGTACAGCAGAAGCTGATACAACTTACGGTAAATTAGGTGTGAAAGTTTGGATCTACCGTGGAGAGGTCCTTCCGACAAAGAAGAAATCAGAGGAAGGAGGAAAATAATATGTTATTACCAAAACGCGTAAAATATCGCCGCGAACATCGTGGAAAAATGCGTGGTAAAGCGAAAGGCGGCACTGAAGTGCATTTCGGGGAGTTCGGATTACAATCCACTGAAGCTTCTTGGATCACTAACCGTCAAATCGAATCAGCACGTCGTGCGATGACTCGTCATATGAAACGTGGCGGTAAAGTTTGGATTAAAATTTTCCCTTCAAAACCATACACTGCAAAACCTCTAGAGGTCCGAATGGGTTCCGGTAAAGGTGCACCAGAAGGATGGGTAGCAGTTGTTAAACCTGGAAAGGTTATGTTTGAAATTTCAGGTGTATCTGAAGAAATAGCTCGTGAAGCATTACGTTTAGCTGCACACAAGTTGCCTGTTAAATGTAAATTTGTAAAACGTGAAGAAATTGGTGGTGAAACTAATGAAAGCTAATGAACTACGTGATCTAACCACTGCCGAGATAGAGCAAAAAGTGAAATCTTTAAAAGAAGAGTTATTTAACTTACGCTTTCAATTAGCGACTGGTCAATTAGAAAACACTGCTCGTATTCGCGAAGTACGCAAGTCAATCGCTCGTATGAAAACAGTAGTTCGCGAGAGAGAGATCGCTTCTAACAAATAAATAAGAGGAGGTTCGCGAAATGAGTGAACGTAACCAACGTAAAGTTTACACTGGTCGTGTTGTGTCTGATAAAATGGACAAAACAATCACGGTTCTTGTAGAAACTTACAAAACTCACGCACTCTACGGCAAACGTGTTAGGTACTCTAAAAAGTACAAGGCGCATGATGAAAATAGTGAAGCAAAAACTGGCGATATCGTTAAAATCATGGAGACTCGTCCATTATCATCAACAAAGCGTTTCCGTTTAGTAGAAGTAGTAGAAAAAGCTGTAATTATCTAATATTTATGTTCGGATGATAAATTCCGAAGGGAGGTACCATGCATGATTCAACAAGAATCTCGTTTGAAAGTTGCTGATAACTCAGGTGCTCGTGAAGTACTAGCAATTAAAGTATTAGGTGGATCTGGTCGTCGTTACGCGAACATTGGTGATGTTATTGTTTGTACAGTAAAACAAGCAACACCAGGAGGCGTTGTTAAAAAAGGTGACGTAGTGAAAGCTGTAGTAGTGCGCACAAAACGCGGAGCTCGTCGTAATGACGGATCCTATATCCGTTTTGATGAGAACGCATGCGTAATTATCAAGGACGATAAGAGCCCTCGTGGAACTCGTATCTTCGGACCAGTTGCACGTGAATTACGTGATAACAACTACATGAAGATCGTATCATTAGCTCCAGAAGTTATCTAATATAAGAATTGATGTGTCAAGGAGGTGCGAAAGGATGCATGTAAAAAAAGGTGATAAAGTTCAAGTTATCTCTGGTAAGGATAAAGGTAAACAAGGCGTAATCCTTGAATCTTTTCCTAAGAAAGACCGTGTTCTTGTAGAAGGTGTAAACATCGTGAAAAAACATGCTAAACCGTCACAAGAAAATCCTCAAGGTGGAATTATCAACCGCGAGGCACCTATTCATGTATCAAACGTTATGCCTTTAGATCCGAAGTCCGGTGAACCGACTAGAGTTGGATACAAGGTAGTTGACGGTACAAAAGTACGTGTTGCGAAAAAATCAGGTGAAACTTTTAGTAAATAGAACGTTGAAGAAAGGAGGTACTTTTGATGAACCGCCTAAAAGAAAAGTATCAAAGCGAAATTATTCCTGCTCTAATGGGCAAGTTTGAATATAAATCAGTTATGCAAGCTCCAAAGCTTGAAAAGATTGTTATTAACATGGGTGTTGGTGATGCAGTATCAAATTCAAAAGCGTTAGATAGCGCTGTAGAAGAGTTAACGTCAATCACTGGACAAAGACCTATCGTAACTAAAGCTAAAAAATCTATCGCTGGTTTCCGTCTTCGTGAAGGTATGCCAATTGGTGCGAAAGTTACATTACGCGGTGAGCGTATGTATGAATTCCTAGATAAGTTAGTATCTGTATCTTTACCTCGTGTTCGTGACTTCCGTGGAATCTCTAAGAAGTCATTTGATGGCCGTGGGAACTACACTCTTGGTGTAAAAGAACAGCTTATCTTCCCTGAGATCGATTATGATAAAGTAAGCAAAGTACGTGGCATGGATATCGTTATTGTTACAACAGCTAACACAGACGAAGAAGCTCGTGAGCTTTTATCCTCATTCGGTATGCCATTCCAAAAATAATACCGACGCTATTAGTAGAGGGAGGCGAAATTGTGGCTAAAAAATCAATGATTGCGAAACAAAAGCGTACACCTAAACATAACGTGCAAGCTTATACTCGTTGTGAACGTTGTGGTCGTCCACATTCTGTGTTACGTAAGTTTAAGCTTTGCCGTATTTGTTTCCGTGAATTAGCTTATAAAGGCCAAATTCCTGGCGTTAAAAAAGCAAGTTGGTAAAACCCGATAATTGGGAAGGAGGTAAATTTAAATGGTTATGACAGATCCTATTGCAGATATGCTTACTCGCATCCGTAATGCGAATATGGTACGTCACGAGAAGCTTGAACTTCCTGCTTCTAAAATCAAAAAAGAAGTAGCTGAAATCTTAAAGCGTGAAGGTTTCGTTCGTGATGTAGAATTTATCGAAGACAACAAACAAGGTATCATTCGTATTTTCCTAAAATACGGAGCTAACAATGAGCGTGTAATCACTGGTCTTAAGCGTATCAGTAAGCCAGGTCTTCGTGTTTATGCTAAAGCAAACGAAGTACCACGTGTATTAAACGGTTTAGGTATTGCGATCATCTCTACTTCTCAAGGTGTTATCACTGATAAAGAAGCTCGTCAAAAACAAGCTGGTGGAGAAGTATTAGCATACGTTTGGTAATAATTTCTTTAAATGAACGGAGGTGTAACTCATGTCACGTGTAGGTAAAAAACCTATTGAAATCCCAACTGGGGTTACAATTACAAACGACAACAATACAGTAACGGTAAAAGGTCCTAAAGGCGAATTGACTCGTACTTTTAACCAAGATATGGCTATCACTATTGAAGAGAACGTTCTAACAATCGTTCGTCCAACTGATAGCAAAGAACATCGTACAATCCACGGAACAACTCGCGCCCTATTGAACAACATGGTTCAAGGTGTAACAGCTGGTTTCGAAAGAGGATTAGAACTTATCGGGGTTGGTTACCGTGCTTCTAAGCAAGGTAACAAATTAGTCCTGAACGTAGGTTACTCTCATCCAGTAGAAATCACACCTGAACAAGGTGTTGAAGTGGATGTACCAACAAATACAAAGATCCTTATTAAAGGTATCGATAAAGAACGCGTAGGTGCTCTAGCAGCAAACATTCGTGACGTACGTCCACCAGAACCTTACAAAGGTAAAGGGATTCGTTATGAAGGAGAACATGTACGCCGTAAAGAAGGTAAAACTGCGAAGTAATAGCGCATAGCCGATAGAAAGGAGTGACTGCAAGATGATTACAAAACCTGATAAAAACTCTACTCGTAAGAAAAGACACACTCGTGTTCGTGCTAAGTTATCAGGAACTGCAACTCGTCCTCGTCTAAATGTGTTCCGTTCAAACCAACACATTTACGCACAAGTTATCGACGATTTAAACTCTGTAACAATCGCAAGTGCTTCAACACTTGATAAAGAGTTAGGTTCTGATAACGGAAGCAACGTAGACTCAGCAAAACAAGTTGGTGAATTAGTTGCAAAGCGTGCAATTGAAAAAGGTATCAAATCCGTAGTATTCGACCGCGGAGGATACTTATATCATGGCCGTGTAAAGGCATTAGCAGATGCTGCACGTGAGGCTGGCTTAGAATTTTAAACAAAGGAGGGACACTAATGCGTAGTATTGACCCAAACAAATTAGAACTTGAAGAACGCGTTGTTACGGTTAACCGTGTTGCAAAAGTAGTAAAAGGTGGACGTCGCTTCCGCTTTGCTGCTCTTGTAGTAGTAGGTGACAAAAACGGTAATGTTGGTTTTGGTACTGGTAAAGCTCAAGAAGTACCAGAAGCTATCCGTAAAGCAATTGAAGATGCGAAAAAGAACTTAGTTGCTGTACCTATTGTTGGTACAACAATTCCTCACTTAGTACTTGGAGAATTTGGTTCTGGAGAAATCCTATTAAAGCCTGCTTCTGAAGGTACTGGGGTTATCGCTGGAGGACCAGTTCGTGCAGTACTAGAATTAGCTGGTGTTCAAGACATCCTTTCTAAATCTTTAGGATCTAACACACCAATTAACATGATCCGCGCTACTCTTAACGGATTAAAGCAATTGAAGACAGCAGAAGACGTTGCTAAATTGCGTGGTAAAACGGTAGAAGAACTGTTAGGATAAGGAGGGAAACAAAATGGCAAACAAATTAGCAATCACCCTCACTCGCAGTGTAATCGGTCGTCCACAGGACCAACGTGTGACTGTTCAAACGCTTGGTTTGAAAAAAATGAACCAAACAGTTATCCATGAGGATAACGCAGCTATCCGTGGAATGATTAACAAGGTATCTCACCTTGTTACTGTGAACGAGCAATAAGATAGATAGAGGCTTTATTAAATAAGGAGGTGCCACAATGAAACTTCATGAGTTAAAACCAACAGAAGGATCCCGCAAAGAACGCAATCGTGTTGGACGCGGAACAGGATCTGGTAACGGAAAAACTTCTGGTAAAGGTCATAAGGGTCAAAATGCACGCTCAGGCGGTGGCGTTCGTCCTGGATTTGAAGGTGGTCAAACACCTCTATTCCAACGCTTACCTAAGCGCGGATTCACGAACATCCATCGTAAAGAGTTTGCTATTATCAACCTTGATACGCTTAACCGCTTCGAAGACGGAACAGAAGTAACACCTGAATTACTGATTGAAACAGGTTTAGTTAGCAAATTAAACGCTGGATTAAAAGTATTAGGTAACGGTTCTATCGAGAAAAAGCTTACAGTTCGTGCTCATAAATTCTCTTCAGCCGCTAAAGAAGCTATCGAAGCAGCTGGCGGATCAGTTGAGGTGATTTAATGTTCCAGACATTCTCCAATTTTATGCGCGTGGGTGATATAAGAAAGAAAATAGTTTTCACCCTATTAATGCTAGTCATATTCCGTATCGGTACGTTTATCCCAGTACCAGGGGTAAACTCTGACATATTGAAATTCCAAGATGAGTTTAGTGTGTTCGGTATCATGAATACCTTTGGTGGTGGAGCTCTTGAAAACTTCTCGATTTTAGCCATGGGTGTAATGCCATACATCACAGCGTCCATCATTGTGCAGCTTTTACAAATGGATGTTGTTCCTAAGTTTACGGAGTGGTCAAAACAAGGAGAAGTTGGACGTCGCAAATTAGCTCAATTCACTAGATACTTTACAATCGTGCTTGGATTTATCCAGGCAATTGGTATGTCTATAGGTTTTAATAATTTGGCTGATGGTCAATTGATTAATAACCCGAGTCCTACTACTTATCTTTTAATCGCGGTAGTGTTAACTGCTGGAACTGCATTCTTGATGTGGCTTGGTGAGCAGATCACAGCAAATGGAGTTGGGAATGGTATTTCTATTCTTATCTTCGCTGGGATTGTTGCAGCTATTCCAAATGGAGCAAACCAGATTTATGCACAACAAATTGAGGATGCTGGAGATCAGTTGTTCTTAAATCTAGTTATCGTTGCTTTAATCATTCTTGCACTTTTAGCTGTTATTGTAGGTGTTATCTTTATCCAACAAGCATTACGTAAAATCCCGATCCAGTATGCTAAAAAAGTATCCGGGCGTAGTCCAGTTGGAGGACATTCTTCACACTTACCGTTAAAGGTGAATGCTGCAGGAGTAATACCTGTTATCTTCGCCGTATCTTTCATCATCACTCCACCGACAATTGCGTCTTTCTTTGGTCCAAACGATGTTACAGAATGGATCACGACGGTATTTGATTATACGAAGCCAATTGGTATGGTAGTGTATGTAGCTCTTATAATTGCCTTTACGTATTTCTATACATTTGTTCAGTCTAATCCTGAGCAAATGGCAGAGAACTTAAAGAAACAAGGCGGGTATATCCCTGGGATTCGTCCTGGAGTTAATACACAAGAATATCTAACTAAGATTATGTATCGACTTACTTTTGTAGGGGCGATATTCTTAGCTGGTATCTCTATTCTCCCTGTTATCTTTATGCAAATAGCTGGACTTCCACCAGCAGTTCAAATCGGTGGAACTAGTCTCCTAATCGTTGTCGGTGTTGCACTGGAAACGATGAAGCAACTAGAAAGCCAGTTAGTAAAGCGTCATTATAAAGGGTTTATCAAGTAATGAAGTAATTGGGATCCGCAAAATCCCAATGTACTTCACAAGGTACTGAGGGGGCATTAAGATGAATTTAGTTCTAATGGGACTTCCGGGTGCCGGTAAAGGTACTCAAGCAGAACGAATTGTCGAAAAGTACAATATCCCTCATATCTCAACCGGAGATATGTTTCGTGCTGCAATGAAGGAAGGAACTGAACTAGGCCTAAAAGCAAAATCTTTTATGGACCAAGGGCAGCTTGTTCCTGATGAAGTAACGATTGGTATCGTTCGTGAAAGACTCGAAAAAGAAGATTGCAAAAACGGCTTTCTATTAGATGGCTTCCCAAGAACTGTCCCTCAAGCTGATGCTCTTGAGCAAATCCTAGAGGATCTAGGTCGAAAAATTGATTATGTAATCAACGTCAAAGTAGACCAGAGCATTCTGATGGAACGTTTAACTGGAAGACGCATTTGTAAAGATTGCGGAGCCACTTATCACCTAGTTTTCAATCCTCCTAGTGAAGAAGGAAAATGCGATAAATGCGGCGGGGAACTATATCAGCGTGCTGATGACAACGAAGAAACTGTTGGGAACCGTCTAGAGGTAAATGTGAAACAATCCAAGCCTTTATTAGACTTCTATAAGTCAAAAGGATATCTTCAAAACATCGATGGACAACAGCCAATTGGAAATGTGTTCAATGATATAGATAAGCTTCTTGGAGGGCGTGTGTAATGATTATCTGTAAAACTCCTCGTGAACTTGAAATCATGAGAGAAGCAGGTAAGATCGTTGCACTCACGCACCAAGAGTTAAAAAAACATATAGTACCTGGCGTAACGACGAAACAATTGGATGATATTGCTGAAAGATTCATACGCAAACATGATGCAATTCCATCGTTCAAAGGGTATAATGGGTTTCGCGGAAGTATATGTGCTTCTGTCAACGAAGAACTTGTTCATGGTATCCCTGGAGAAAGAGTACTTAAAGACGGCGATATCATTAGTATAGATATTGGTGCTAAGTATAATGGTTACCACGGAGATTCCGCTTGGACATATGCTGTTGGTAACATATCCGATGAAACTAAGCGATTACTTGAAGTCACGGAACAATCATTGTATGAAGGCATCAAGGAAATAAAACCGGGCGCTCGTCTTTCTGACGTTTCACATGCGATTCAAACGTATGCTGAAGCGCATGATTTTTCAATCGTGAGAGAGTATGTAGGCCATGGAATTGGTCAAGACTTACATGAAGATCCCCAAATTCCACATTATGGACCTCCTAACAAAGGTCCACGGTTAAAACCTGGTATGGTCCTAGCAATTGAACCAATGGTCAATGCAGGAACTCGCTACGTTAAAACGCTAGCAGATGACTGGACTGTTGTTACTGTTGACGGTAAAATGTGTGCTCATTTTGAACATACGATCGCGATTACAGAAACAGGCTACGAGATCTTAACAAAGGCCTAAGAGGTGATATTGCTTGATCGAAGCTGATTCGACTTTGCAAGTAGGGCAAATTGTTTTGATTACTCAAGGCAGAGATGCCGGACAGTATGCCGTAATTATTAAAATTCTTGATGAGCGTTTTGTCGTCCTAGCGGATGGAGACAAGAGGAAGTATGACCGCCCTAAGAAGAAGAACATTCATCATCTTGAATTTTTTGATTACGTGTCTCCAGAAGTTCAGAACAGTATGATCGAAACAGGTCGTGTGACAAATGGAAAATTGCGTTTTGCGCTAACTAAGTTTGTTGCGGAGCTTGTTGCTGATTTGAAGAAGGGAGAACTTAATTAATGGCGAAAGACGATGTAATTGAAGTAGAAGGTACGGTCCAAGAGACTTTACCAAACGCTATGTTTAAAGTAGAATTAGAAAATGGTCATACAGTATTAGCTCACGTATCAGGGAAAATACGTATGCACTTTATTCGAATCCTGCCAGGAGATAAAGTAACGGTGGAGCTTTCTCCATACGATTTAACACGCGGTAGAATTACGTATCGTTTTAAATAAACCTATTTTAGCACTCCGTACTACTAGGGAGGTAATATAAGATGAAAGTCAGACCATCAGTTAAACCGATCTGCGAAAAATGTAAAGTTATTCGTAGAAAAGGAAAAGTTATGGTTATTTGTGAAAACCCGAAACATAAACAAAAACAAGGATAAACTTGAAGGAGGTGCGCATATATGGCACGTATTGCTGGTGTTGATGTTCCTCGCGACAAGCGCGTTGTAATTTCATTAACATACGTTTTCGGTATTGGTCGTTCAACAGCTGAAAAAATTCTAGCTGAAGCAGGTGTTTCTGAGGAAACTCGTGTACGCGACTTAACGGAAGAAGAATTAGGAAAAATTCGTGATATCGTAGACAAAATTAAAGTTGAGGGTGACCTTCGTCGTGAAGTATCTCTAAACATTAAACGTCTAATCGAGATTGGTTGCTACCGTGGTCTTCGTCACCGTCGTGGTTTACCAGTTCGTGGTCAAAACACTAAAAACAATGCTCGTACACGTAAAGGACCTCGTCGTACAGTAGCGAATAAAAAGAAATAATTTTAAGTAAGTAAGGAGGTAAGTTAAATATGGCACGCAAAACTAATACACGTAAACGCCGTGTGAAAAAGAATATTGACACTGGTATCGCTCATATCCGTTCAACATTCAATAATACGATCGTAACGATTACTGACTCTCACGGAAATGCTATTGGGTGGTCTAGTGCAGGTGCTCTTGGCTTCAGAGGTTCTCGTAAATCTACTCCATTCGCAGCTCAAATGGCAGCTGAAACTGCTGCAAAGTCTTGCATGGAACATGGTTTGAAAACTTTAGAAGTTACAGTTAAAGGCCCTGGCGCTGGCCGTGAAGCAGCAATCCGTGCTTTACAAGCAGCTGGACTTGAAGTAACTGCTATCAGAGACGTAACCCCAGTACCTCATAACGGTTGCCGTCCACCAAAACGTCGCCGTGTTTAATTTGTCTGTATAGATTTTGTATACATGTCAATAATGGCTTATGATACAGTTTAAAAACATACAGATAAATTAAATGTTGTTGTTGTGCACAATCGGGACATACCTATGGGGAATTTCGGTTAGACATCTGATGTCTTTCCGGGGTTTCGACGTTTTGAAGGAGGGTTATGAATGTTAGAAATTGAAAAACCAAAAATCGAAACGGTTGAAATCAGCGATGACGCCAACTATGGTAAATTCGTCGTCGAGCCACTTGAGCGTGGATATGGAACAACTTTGGGTAACTCCTTACGTCGTATTCTTTTATCCTCACTTCCTGGTGCCGCTGTAACATCTATCCAAATAGATGGTGTACTGCATGAGTTCTCAACAATTGAAGGCGTCGTTGAAGATGTTACAACAGTTATTTTGAACGTTAAGAAGCTAGCATTAAAAATCTATTCAGATGATGAGAAGACGTTAGAGATTGATGTGCAAGGAGAAGGAGCTGTTACAGCCGCTGACATTACCCATGATAGCGATGTAGAGATTCTTAACCCTGATCTTCATCTCGCTACGTTAGCGAAGGACGCTCACCTACGCATTCGTTTCACTGCAAAGCGCGGTCGCGGATATGTAACGGCGAACGGAAACAAGCGTGAAGATCAGCCAATCGGTGTTATTCCAATTGATTCTATCTTTACTCCAGTTTCTCGTGTTTCTTATTATGTTGAAAATACACGTGTAGGGCAAGTCTCAAACTATGACAAGCTCACATTAGATGTATGGACAGATGGTAGCAACGCTCCACAAGAAGCGGTAGCTCTTGGTGCAAAGATTTTAACTGAACACTTAAATATATTTGTTGGCCTAACAGATGAGGCTCAAAATGCTGAAATTATGGTAGAAAAAGAGGAAGACCAGAAAGAAAAAGTTCTTGAGATGACTATCGAAGAGCTTGATTTGTCTGTTCGTTCTTACAACTGCCTAAAGCGTGCTGGAATCAATACTGTACAAGAGCTTGCGAATAAAACAGAAGAAGATATGATGAAAGTTCGTAACTTAGGCCGAAAATCTCTAGAAGAAGTCAAGCATAAACTAGAAGAGCTTGGTCTAGGCCTGCGTAAAGATGACTAGTTTTTATTCGTAAAACTAGGCATCTTTATGTGTTTGGACGTTTCATTACTTTCTACAGAAGGAGGGAACATCAACATGGGATACAGAAAATTAGGACGTACTAGCGCGCAACGTAAAGCGATGCTACGTGACTTAACAACGGACTTAATCATCAGTGAGCGCATTGAAACTACAGAAGCACGTGCGAAAGAATTACGTTCTGTTGTAGAAAAAATGATTACTCTTGGTAAGCGTGGAGATTTACATGCACGTCGTCAAGCTTCTTCATATGTTCGTCATGAAGTTGCGAACCAAGAAACTGGTCAAGATGCAGTTCAAAAGTTATTCGCTGATATTGCTCCACGTTATGATGAGCGTCAAGGTGGATACACTCGTATCATGAAACTTGGACCTCGTCGTGGAGACGGCGCACCAATGGTTATCATTGAACTAGTATAATTATTAGTCAGTCATAAATAAGGGCGGACAGTTGTAATGACTGATCTATGCCCTTTATTTTTTTGTTTAAGGATATTTATGCATAACAGCAGAATGAGATTAGATGAGACAAGTCAAGGTGAGAAGAGAGGAGTAAGATTTATGACTATGCCAATCTTAGAAGTTAGAAACTTGTTTTTTCGCTATGAAAATCAAGAGGAAAACGTATTAAGAGATATAAATATAGAAGTAAATCAAGGGGAGTGGACTGCTATCGTCGGTCACAATGGTTCAGGTAAGTCTACCCTTGCCCGTATTTTAAATGGTTTGCAGCTTCCAACTCAAGGTAGTGTTACGGTAAACGGCATGGTTCTTTCAGAGGATAATCTATGGGATATTCGGCGCCAAGTGGGGATGGTATTTCAAAATCCTGACAATCAGTTTGTAGGATCAACGGTCGAGGATGATGTTGCGTTTGGTTTAGAAAATATTGGGGTCCCACGCGAAGAGATGGTCCAACGAGTCGAAGAAGGAATAGATAGAGTGGGGATGAAATCTTTTTTAACCCAAGAGCCACATCAACTCTCAGGTGGCCAGAAGCAGAGAGTGGCAATAGCCGGAGTAATTGCACTTCGTCCGGCGATTATCATACTAGATGAGGCCACTAGCATGCTCGATCCTATTGGACGTAAAGAGGTCCTAGAGACAATCGAAGAACTGCGTACAGAGATGGGGGTTACAGTCCTGTCCATCACCCATGACTTGGAGGAGGCCGCTAGAGCAGATAAGATCATTGTTCTGAATAAAGGGGAAGTGTATGCAGAAGGAAAACCGGATGATATCTTTCGCCTCGGGGAAAAGCTTGTGAAGATTGGATTGGATTTGCCTTTTACCATTACTCTAGTAAACAAGCTTAAAGCATTAGGAATCTCCTTTGAGACCGACCCTACAACTAGTGAAAGGCTGATTGAAGAGCTATGCAAATTACAATTAAAGATTTAGAGCATCGCTATCAAGAAAAAACGCCATTTGAAAGAGTAGCTCTTTATGATGTAAATATGGAGATACAGGCGGGGGCGTATACAGCTATTATTGGGCACACGGGTTCTGGGAAGTCTACCTTACTTCAACATCTAAACGGCCTGCTGCGACCTTCCAAAGGGACCATCGAATTGGACAATTTCACATTAAAGCCAGAGGTTAAAGAGAAAAATATTAAGGCACTTCGGAAAAAAGTAGGAGTAGTATTTCAATTTCCCGAGCATCAGCTTTTTGAAGAAACAGTGGAAAAGGATATCTGTTTTGGACCGATAAATTTCGGTGTCTCAGAAGAAGAGGCGAAAAAGAGGGCGCGTGCTGCCATAAAACTTGTAGGCTTGCCTGAGAAGTATCTGGAATCATCTCCCTTCGACCTAAGCGGCGGACAGATGAGGCGGGTAGCCATTGCTGGTGTGCTTGCAATGGAGCCAGAGGTTTTGGTTTTAGATGAGCCAACTGCAGGCTTGGACCCTAGAGGACGTAAGGAGATTATGGATTTATTCTACTCCTTGCATAAGGAAAAAAAGTTAACGACAATTCTAGTAACACATAGCATGGAAGATGCTGCTCGATATGCAGATATGATCATGGTAATGAATAAAGGCACTTTAGGATTAAAGGGTACTCCAAGAGAAATATTTTCTAATGCTCCAACTTTAAAGGAGCTTGGTTTAGATGTCCCAGAAACCGTTCTGTTCATGGAAAAGTTGGAAGAGCGAACAAAGACAACATATGGTGAAGTTTGTTTAACCGTAGACGAGTTAGCCAATGCAATCGCCTTCCAACTTAACAAGGAGGAGGGGCTTCATGAATAACTTGATTATCGGAAGATATGTACCTGGGACCTCCCTCGTTCATCGAATGGATCCAAGGGCAAAACTATTATTAGTATTCATCTTTGTTATTATTGTCTTTCTTGCCAACAATTTGTGGGGATACTTACTGTTAGGGGTGTTTACGCTCTCAGTTGTGATTTTAACAAGAATATCGATTCCTTTTATATTAAAAGGTTTGAAGCCCATCATTTGGATTATTCTTTTTACAATGTTCTTTCACGTATTTTTAACCAAGGAAGGTACCTTGCTTTTTCAATTTGGCTTTATAGAGGTATATGAGGAAGGAATCATTCAAGCGATTTTTATTTCCTTACGCTTTCTATTTTTAATTACAATTACGACAATCTTAACATTGACGACCACACCTATTGAAGTTACAGATGGGATGGAAACTTTATTTGGTCCTTTTAAAAAAATAGGCGTTCCTGTCCATGAGCTTGCCTTGATGATGTCCATTTCTTTGCGCTTTATTCCGACCCTTATGCAGGAAACAGACAAGATTATGAAGGCGCAAAGTGCTCGAGGAGTAGATTTCACCACAGGGCCGTTAAAAGAGCGTGTAAAAGCCCTTGTCCCGTTGCTTGTCCCGTTATTTATCAGCGCCTTTAAACGCGCAGAAGACCTTGCTACGGCCATGGAGGCACGCGGGTACAGAGGAGGAGAAGGGAGAACAAAATTCCGGCTCCTTGAATGGCGAACGAAGGACACCATGCTGATGGTGCTGCTTGCTTGTATGACGTTTATTTTGTTTATGATTCGAACATAATGGAGCTTAGATACAATGAATAAATTAAAATGTGTTATTTCATATGATGGATCCCGATTTGAGGGGTACCAAATTCAAAAAGAAAAACGGACGGTCCAGTTGGAGCTGCACCGTGCCCTGACGCGAATTCATAAAGGGTTTGAGATGAGAGTATCTGCTTCAGGCCGCACGGATTCAGGGGTACATGCCATTGGACAAGTCATTCACTTTGAAACACCGCTGACAATTCAGCCTGAATCATGGAAAAATGCGCTAAACGCTTATTTACCCAAAGACATTTGGGTGAGTAAGGTGACGATGGCTTCTCCAGCTTTTCATGCGCAATTTGATGTGGTGAAAAAGGAATATCGCTATAAGGTATCCTTAAGCAAGGAATTTAATGTGTTTACGCGAAATCAAATTTTCCACTATCCTTATAAAATAAATCTGGAGGCTGTGAAGGAAGCAGCGGGATATTTGGTTGGCACACACGATTTTACAAGCTTCTGCTCCATCAAAACAGCGACAACCAATAGGATTCGAACCATATACGAGCTAGAAGTCATAGCAACGGGAGACGAGTTAGTGTTTCGTGTTGTTGGAAATGGATTTTTATATAATATGGTTCGGATTATTATTGGAACACTGCTTGATATTGGACAAGAAAGAAAAAAGCCAAAGGAGATTCTATCTATCCTCGAGGCAAGAGATCGAAACGCTGCAAGTAAAACGGCTCCGGCACATGGTTTGTATTTGTGGAACGTCATGTATAATGACAACTAATCCTGGTGTAACATTTTCTTGACAATATGGAATAAAAGTTATAAGATATCACATGGTATGTATTTTAACCCCACGATTAAGCCCCGGAAGAGTTTCATCGTGTAGAATAAAATATATGATTCGAAAAATAAAAGCTGTAATTTTTTAGGAGGGAATTCAATGCGTACAACGTTTATGGCGAAAGCTAGCGAAATCAATCGTAAATGGTACGTGGTAGATGCTGAAGGTAAAACTTTAGGTCGACTTGCAAGTGAAGTTGCATCCATTTTACGTGGTAAACATAAACCAACATTTACTCCAAACGTAGACACTGGAGATCATGTTATCATTATCAATGCTGAAAAAATCCACTTAACAGGTAACAAGTTAAACGGAAAGATCTACTACCGTCACACAATGCACCCAGGTGGATTGAAACAAAGAACTGCTTTAGAAATGCGTACTAACTATCCTACAAAGATGTTAGAACTAGCGATTAAAGGAATGCTTCCAAAAGGTAGCCTTGGTCGTCAAATGAGCAAAAAACTAAATGTCTATGCTGGTAGCGAGCATCCGCACCAAGCACAACAACCTGAAGTTTACGAACTTCGCGGTTAATTAATAAGGAGGGTATAACTTTGGCACAAGTAGAATACTACGGCACAGGTCGTCGTAAAAGCTCCGTTGCACGTGTACGTCTAGTTCCTGGTAACGGACAAATCGTGATCAACGATCGTGATATCGAAAACTATATTCCATTCGAAGCTCTACGTAATGTTGTTAAACAACCATTGGCACTTACTGAAACAGAAGGTAACTATAATGTATTAGTAAATGTTGACGGTGGTGGATACACTGGTCAAGCTGGTGCGATCCGTCACGGAATCGCGCGTGCATTATTACAAGCTGATCCTGAATTCCGTGCTTCTTTAAAGCGTGCAGGTCTATTAACTCGTGACGCACGTATGAAAGAGCGTAAAAAATACGGACTTAAAGGCGCTCGTAAAGCACCTCAGTTCTCAAAACGTTAATCTTCGGATATGGAAAACCCCCAGCCACTATTGGCTGGGGGTTTTTGTACTTTAAGGGGCGACAGGTGGGAAAGGGAATGGGAAGGGCGAATATGCAGGAGCAAAGCTAAATGCATAAATATCTCGACAATCAGCATACAGCAACTCGCTTAAAGGAGCCTCGTTAAATCCAAAAGAGAAAGTGGCAGTACAAGTTTCAGGATCTAGGCATAAAAAAGTAATGGAAGTGATTCGTCTAGTCCCGGTAGGAATAGGAGGGACCTGTAATCCCAATGTGTATACCGTTGATCCAATCTGCAAAGCTCCTAAAGAAACAGCCGCTGTGCTGCATTGAAATGTTTCACAAAAACAACCCTTACACTTACACGAGTTAGTTTTTTCTTTTTTGTTCAGTTTCATTTGATTTATGACCTCCTTTTCTAATTACTTAATGGTGCAAAGGATACAATCCGTTTGCAATCAATAACCGTTTCAGTGGTATAAATTCCAGGGGGAAACCCCTCAATGCCTGGCGCAATAAATGAGGTTACTACAACAAAATGGGCACAACAGGTTTCCCGGTCAATTTTGGTAAGTGTAATACTATGGACTGTTAGAGTTCCAGCAGTCTCAGGGACTACACCTACTTCAATTGGTACAGGATTTCCTTCCACTAGAATAAATTCGAAATTAAGCGATCTTCCCCTCAAATCATCGTAGAAGTCACAAAAACATCCACAGCTAGTTTTATGTTTCTTCATTGAAATTCTCACCTCCTCTAAAATGCGATCCTATATAGCTATATATATTAGAACTTTTAAAAAATGCATGGATGTTTGTCCACAATTAGCAAAGAGAAATAAGAATAGGTGTTTCAGCAGGGGTCCCTAGAGAAAAGTGAAGGGAAGGTTTTTATTGTCTTTTTTTTTCAAAATTAGCACTCTGGGGGAGACATCATTCTTTTATAGAAGAGAGTATAACAAAGTTTTAAAAAACAGTTGCAAAACGACACCAGTATCGTTATAATAAAAATAAATAGACACAAATGTCGTTATTAATGGAGGTAGAGGGATGGACGTAAAATTAAACAAGAATAGAGGGTTTCTTACCCTAATGTCGGCTCAGTTGATTTCTAGTCTTGGGGATTGGTTGAGCATTGTTGCAATTATTACGCTTGTGGGGTTAAAGTGGGAAGCATCACCAATGGAAGTATCCTTTGTTATCTTAAGTCTTGCTTTACCAATGGCGCTTTTGGGACCAATAGCTGGGACGGTTGCGGACCGCTTAAACCGAAGAACGCTGATGGTGATTTCGGACCTAGGAAGAGCGGTTCTGATAGTAATACTCGCATTGGCAAGTACGCTTTGGGCAGTGTATATCTGTTTGTTTGTCATTGGGATGCTATCGGCTGTCTTTGTTCCCGCAAAGAATGGTAAACTGAAAGAACTTGTACCACAAGAACAAATGAAAAGCGCCATGTCCATCACCTCCACGATTGATGCAGCTACAAAGGTCCTTGGTCCATTGCTGAGTGGATTATTGGTTACGGCGTTTAGTACTCAAATTGTATTTTATATTGATGCGGTTACCTTTATTCTTTCTGCGCTGCTGTTATTGGCATTGCCACGTACAGTGAGTGCGAACGAAGGTCCTAACGAAAATTCTACTGAACAGAAAAGGGCTTCTTTTAAAGAGGAATTCATCGAAGGAATAAATTTTATTAAAGGAAGCCGATATCTTCTTGTTGGAATGACAGTGCTTGGCATCAGTCTTTTAATATTACAGCTTTCCGATTCTCAAATTATTATATTAGTAAGGGAACTGTCACAGGCGTCACCAGACCTTTTTGGCTTTATTGTAACGGCAGCAGGTGCCGGCATGCTATTCTCCGGTATGCTGTTGGCCAAGAAAACTGACTATCATGCGCTCAGTCTGATGTTTCTCGGTGTATCTGGCTTGGGATTAGGTTTTGGTATGATGGCTATATTGACAGGACTTGATTTAGCATTATCTATTCTGTGGGCGCCAGCGTTAGGACTCCTTGCCGGGTTTTCAGCAGGGCTGGTCTTCATTCCGTTTCAGGCTGCTGTGCAAACAACTACACCTGTTCACATGACAGGGAGAGTCTTTGGCGTTATAAATAGTATAACAACCACGGCGACCATCATCGGCCCTTTGGTGGGTGGGTGGCTAGCTACGATAATAGGGGTGATACCGGCATTTATCATTACGGCATCTCTTTTAGTCGTCATTTCAATAGTAGGGTTTATTTTTAAAACTAGAATAGAGCGGGGGAATAAGAGCAATGTCTCCGAAAGTCAGCAAAGAACACATGGAACTACGTAAAGCAACGATCTTAGAAGCGGCAAAAGCTGTCTTTATTGAACATGGTTATGAACGGACAACAATGAAACTTATTATGGATGCAGCAAAGGTAAGCAGGGGTGGATTATACCAGTACTTTTCTAACAAAGAGGTAGTATATGAAACCATTTTACAAGAGGCACTGAACCGTTTTTCAAAAGAAACGAAAGATTTGCTTGAAGGAGAGGTACCGTCATACTGGGAGTTACTGCTCTTATGCATGTTTGGTAGTGAGCAGCAGCCGGATGATAAAATGGATCCGATGGCACCATCAAATCTGGAGTTTTTTATCACAGGAAAACATGACCCGCGAAGAAGAGAATACGGGGCAATGCGCTATAATAATGGTTTAACCCTTTATAAGAAAGTGATTGAACAAGGCCAAAAGAGCGGGGAATTTAGTATAGATTATGATAGTGAAATTATTGCCAGAACGATCCTTACTTTTACAGATGGTCTTGCTTTAGGTCACTCGATTCTTCCGCAAGAGACCATCAGATTAAAAGAACAGTCCACTCTTTTCGTTGTATACTTAAAAAAGGTTTTAAACGTAAGTTTGTAAAACAACATAAAAGATAAGATTAAAAAAATGGTGGACATTGGAGTCCGCCATTTTTTTGTGTGTCAAGTGATTAGCAATCAAGCCCTTTTAGTTGTTACTGAGTGGCAAGTATCATTCCCTTACCATTTATTTTCTTTTGTTATATGGAAAAGCACATAGTAAGCTCGCCCATGCTAACCAATATCTTACTTGGAAAAACGTACTCATTCTTTTCACGCATATAAGCACATCGCCTTTAGGAAACTAATGGTGGAAGGGGTGTGATAAGCATGACTGTATTAACAACCTTAAAAGAAAAGCGAAGAGAAAAGCAGATGAAATACGAACGCAAGATGCTTCGCGAAATTTCTTTAGATATATTAAAAACAAAAGTGAAGGATTTTTTCTCTCCATACTTAAAGAAGAACAGGCAGCAAATCGGTGCGATTGAAGAGGGCTGTTTAGATGTGGCAATTGAGGCCTATCTTCTTGGGGCTTCCTATAGTAAGTTTGGATATTATGGTGAAAGTGCCGAAAAAGTGAAAACGCGTTGTCCTGTGGAGGAAAAGTACTTGATTGATACGTTATATGATTATTTTTTATATTGGGGGTCTATCGGTGATAGCGACCATGTGCATGAGTCCTTTTATGTTACCTGTGAGGCCTTTATTGATTACTGGTGGCGGGAAGGGTTCTTTAAGGGCGAAAAAAGGTACCGAATGAGGCTGCACTAATTATCATAAACTTCCGTCTTGTCCCATATAGTTTATTAGTGGACATGCGGGAGGGATACATATGAGAAAGTGGAAATTTTGGGCGATAGCAACAGGCGTCCTAACACTTTTATTGTTTTTTCAATTTCAATACCTTAACCAAGATACGTGGGAACAATGGAATCTCCCACTTAGTGGAAAAATCATTATTTTAGATCCTGGTCATGGTGGCCCAGACGGTGGGGCAGTTGGAGGGGAAATTTTAGAAAAAGATGTCGCTCTTCAAGTTTCCTTATATTTAAAAGATTATTTGCAAGAACAAGGTGCATTAGTATTGATGACCCGTGAGGAAGATGTAGATCTCGCTGATCCGAAAACAAAAGGCTATAGCCGGCGAAAGGTAGAGGATTTGCGGAAACGCGTAGAGATGGTAAATGAATCTGAAGGGGATATGTTCATAAGTGTCCACTTAAACGCCATTCCCTCTCCAAGATGGAAAGGGGCCCAGACCTTTTATCAGCAATCGGAAACAAAAGAAAATGAGCGGCTGGCTAAATTTGTTCAAGACGAATTGCGAATAAATTTAGAAAACACAGAGCGGCAGGCTAAATCAATAAATGGCATTTATATATTAAAGCAGGCGAAAATCCCAGGAGCGCTAGTGGAAGTGGGGTTCCTGTCTAATCCGGCGGAACGAGCTCAACTTAGCACAGTAGACTACCAAAAAAAAGTAGCTGCCGCCATCTATAACGGGATAATGAGACACTATACATTAGAAGAGAATCCTCCTGAATAGTAGGAGGTTCTTTTGTATCTTCAATCATCCGTGGTTATGTTATACTAGGATTGTAAACGAATTCATTCTTTTTAAAGACGATAATGGATTAAGGTGGGGTTTAAAATGTTAACAGAAACAAGAGTTATCCAATTACTTAAAGGTCTTCAGGATCCAATTTTACATAAAACGTTTGAAGAAACAAATGCGATTGAGGAAATTTCCATTAAAGAAGAAAAAAACCATGTGAGTGTGAAGGTTGCTTTAGCCAAAACAGGTACGGCTGAACAGATGCAGCTTCAAGGTACGATTGTTAACATTTTAAAAGAGGCCGGAGCGGCAACGGTTGGCCTTCGCTTTACAGAGCTACCTAAAGACGTAGTAGATCAGTATGGAGCACACACAGAGAGTCAAAAGGAAGACAGCTTGCTTACAAATAATAAAACAACTTTTTTGGCTATTGCCAGCGGAAAAGGTGGAGTTGGAAAGTCAACGGTATCTGTAAACCTGGCAGTTTCTTTAGCTCGTTTAGGGAAAAAAGTAGGGCTCATTGATGCAGATATCTATGGCTTCAGTGTGCCTGATATGATGGGTATCACAAAACGGCCAGTTGTACGTGGGGAAAGGATCATTCCTGTAGAACGCTTTGGTGTACAGGTTATCTCCATGGGATTCTTTGTAGAAGATAATTCACCTGTTATTTGGAGAGGCCCGATGCTCGGGAAAATGCTGAACAGCTTCTTCAATGAAGTAGAATGGGGCGAATTGGATTACTTATTGCTTGATTTACCGCCAGGAACAGGCGATGTTGCACTTGATGTCCATTCAATGCTTCCTTCCTGTAAAGAATTAATTGTTACAACACCACATCCGACTGCTGCATTTGTAGCTGCAAGAGCGGGGGCAATGGCATTAAAAACGAATCATGAAGTTATTGGTGTTATTGAAAACATGGCATACTTTGAAAGTAAAAAAACCGGCGAAAAAGAATATGTATTTGGTCAAGGTGGAGGGAAGAAGCTATCAGAAGAGCTGCAAACTCCATTATTAGGACAGCTACCACTTCAACAGCCTGATTGGAATGAAGAAGATTTTGCACCATCAGTTTATCAAGTGGACCATGACCTTGGTAAGATCTATCAAGATATTGCCTCAAAAGTCATTGAATTAACGTAAAGCGAAAGGCAGACCATGGTTGATGGTCTGCCTTTTTATATGTGTTGTGCATAGGTTGCTGCTTTTACGGGCTTTATAGCAACAATCTTGAAGATCTATTCTTCTCCCCCGCCACTACCGGAATCTTGCCCCTCTCCAGAGCCACCGCTACTTTCTTCCGAGCCGCCACCACCACCTTCTCCACCTTGGCCACCTTGCATTTCAGAAGCACCTTGTAAGAGTAGATCTTGCAGCTTTGCTTTAAATAGGGGACTTTCAAAAGTTTCGGTAATCACCTTTTGTAGATGAGTCTTAAATTCCTTGCCACTTAATACAGTAACCAGCTGCTTTTCCATCTCTGGGTCCTGTAAAACCTGAATCATTAAACCTTGGTATTCGGGGTCTTTCATCAAGTCTTTTAACAATGCTTCATGCTCCTTTTGCATGCTTTTTGCAAAAGTTTCAGCAAATTTAGGGTCTTCAAATGCTTTCGTCCAAAACTCTGCACCTTTTTCACTATCAAGGGTTTGTTGAATTGAGCTTGTTACAATCTCCTGGTCCAGCACAAAGTTTTGTTTCATTTTTTCATCTGTCATGATTTCTTCAATCGCTTTTTTGCCATCGTCTGTTTTTAATATATCCACAACCATTTTTTTGGTTTCTTCATAATCCATTTGGCCGCCACCTTCTTCTCCTTGCGCACAGCCAGAAAGAAGAAAACAAATAAGGAGGAACGGCAAAAGGTAGTTTTTCATAAGAAAACCCCTCTCATCAGCATTTGCATATGTTTAATATGTGACAAATTTAATGAAATATACAAATTTGCATGTCCTGCATTATAGATTTTTGCAGCTTCAATTGGTACAATCATACATGGTGTCTTTATTCTGTTTTTAATGGAGGAAAAGAAAAAGTGAACAGTCGAAATTGGGTTCGATTATTTCTTTCCACGTTATTTGTTGGTGGAATTAGTACGGTAATTGTAGCTTTCGTAGTGAATTGGCATCAACATAGTGAATTATTCGCTTCAGGAGATGTAATGCAGCTCTTATCTGTTACGTTTTGGTATATCGGTGTGGGCTTGATCTTTAGTATCATCAGTCAAATGGGCTTCTTTGCCTATTTAACCATTCATCGATTTGGATTAGGTATTTTCAAATCATATTGGAGTGCGGTACAAGTAGTTTTAATCGTCTTTGTACTATTCGATTTGGTATATTTCCGATATATCGCATTCGCAAATGAAGGAGATTCATTGCTTCCTTACTTTGCATTTCCAGCATTTTTGCTTTTATATGGATTGCTTGTAGCATATGTAAAAAGAAGCCAAACCAATAAACATGCTTTCATACCGGCGCTATTCTTTATGATTGTCGTTACGACAGTCGAATGGTTCCCGGTTCTGCGTGAAAATGAACCAAGCTGGTTATTGCTGATGCTATTTCCTTTGTTAGCTTGTAATTCCTATCAAATGTTGATCTTGCATAAGTTAAATCCACCAAGAGCTGCAACTACTGTAAAATAAAAGGCTCTTTTCGTAAAGGTTGTTGTTATAAGTCCGTAAAAAATCGGTATTTGGATTTTTTACTGTCCTGTTCACTCAAGATTAAGAGTAAATTGTTAATTTAGCTAGAAAAGAGCACGACAGCAACGATTGTAACGGGTGGTACCCGCTTACGTAACAGCAACAACCAATGCGAAAATGGCTAATTAAAAGAAGGCGTCCCTTTCCAAGGGGCGCCTTGCTTTGTATTGATGGTTGTTTTCGAAGCATGAATGTAGTCGTTGCTATTGAATCTCCTTGCTTTTTGCTTTTGTATTATTGATCAATTCAGTAACCGTACTGATTTCATAGCCTTTAGCTTTAATCTGATCAATAATCTCTGGTAAAGCTTCTTTCGTTTGTACGGCAGAATCAGAGGCATGGAGCAGCACAATATCCCCGCTGCTTAAATTTTTCGTTACGTTTTCAATAATAATATCTTTTCCTGGGTTAATTAAATCGTGTGAATCAACACTCCAGTGAACAATCGTAAAGCCTAAGGAGTGCGCGATATCCAACTCCCTTTTATCAAATGCACCTTTAGGAGGACGCAGAAGGGATACCTCCTTTAAACCGAGCTTTTCAAAAACCTCTACTGATTTTAAAATGTCCCGTTTTAATTTTAAATCTTCTAAATCTGTATAGTTCTGATAGGCATACCCCATGCTTCCGATTTCATGTCCATCTTCAACAATTCGCTTCACGATATCAGGGTGTCGTTCTGCCCAAGCGGCAGATAGAAAAAAAGTAGTGCCGGTAACATTATGTTCTTTTAAGGTATCTAAAATGGGAAGAGCCTTTTCATCTCCCCAGCTTATATCAAAACTCAAAGCAACCTCCTTGGTTGTCCCTTCTCCTTTATAGATTGCTCTTGGACCATCCTTTGTTGAAAAAACGGTCATACTTGAAAAGTTCTCTATATATAAAATCCCTGCTGTAAAGAAAGATGCCAAAATAACGATAGATAATTGCTTCAGCTTTCTCCCGTTAATTACATAGAAAAAATTCATAGCTTTCCCCCTTGTCCAAAGTATCTACTTCATAAATATTCAGTTGGACAGAACTTATGATATAAAAAATTAGAAAAATGTTTAATAAAAACAGGATTTGTGGAAAAAAATACAATATAAATACTTTTTAGAGGTGAAAAAATGTTAGGGATGTTGTTCAATAATAAAGAAGTAAAAGAAATGGAATACCTATTAAAAAGAGAGTTAGAAGAAATGCTTCATGATTTTGAAGATAATCGAATAGATTACGTGGTAAAACACGCTATGGAAGAACGCTACCAAATCCTTTTTAAAATGTTAAAAAGAGTAGCGCCTCAAACAGAGTACATGCCATACATTCGATCAAAAGCACTTTATAGGGAAAGAGGAACACTATAACTAAGAGCGGCTCCTGCATATAGACAGTATGTGGGAGTTTTTTAACGCTTATATTCTTTAATGGTGGATGGCGTCTAAACACTAATCTGTCTCACTTTAAGCGAAGGTAAAGTTTATTTGTAAAAACAGTTGACGTTTTCTTGAGATTCGTGGTATATTATTATTCGTCGCTGCGGCAGACAAAATTGTTCGCACGATAAAAAAACAAAAAACATATTGACTTAAACAATTCCAATGTGTTATATTAGTAAAGTTGCTTCAGAGCGAATAACTGATGAAAATGATCTTTGAAAACTAAACAAAACAACAGCGTCTA
>NZ_JAIQDB010000011.1 GCF_020037475.1 Sutcliffiella deserti | reverse complement strand
AACCGAAGGGTCGTAGGTTCGAATCCTACTGGTGGAGCCATGCTTCCATAGCTCAGCAGGTAGAGCACTTCCATGGTAAGGAAGAGGTCACCGGTTCGAATCCGGTTGGAAGCTTTGAGAATATTATATAACGGCCCGTTGGTCAAGCGGTTAAGACTCCGCCCTTTCACGGCGCTTACACGGGTTCGAATCCCCTACGGGTCTCCAATTTTTATCGCACAAGCGAAGATATCCATTTAATGGAGGATTAGCTCAGCTGGGAGAGTACCTGCCTTACAAGCAGGGGGTCAGCGGTTCGATCCCGTCATCCTCCACCAAGATTATTTCACGTAATGAAAAGAATCAAATATTATTTTTTTATTTTCAAGTAGAAAAAAGAAAAAATAATTTTATATCCCTNCTGGGAGAGCACCTGCCTTACAAGCAGGGGGTCGGCGGTTCGATCCCGTCATCCTCCACCAAGATTATTTCACGTAATGAAAAGAATCAAATATTATTTTTTTATTTTCAAGTAGAAAAAAGAAAAAATAATTTTATATCCCTTGGAGGGGTAGCGAAGTGGCTAAACGCGGCGGACTGTAAATCCGCTCCTTTGGGTTCGGCAGTTCGAATCTGCCCCCCTCCACCATTTACTTCGAAATGTAAATCTCGAAGTTTTTATTTGGAAAGTTGTATAAACTTCACAGTATTAGAGATAATAAGGGAAGTTAACAGCGTTTCTTAATACATAGTGTTCTGAGAAAGCTATTCGTGGAAACTTTTAGAAGAAGACTAATCATTGGGCTATAGCCAAGCGGTAAGGCAACGGACTTTGACTCCGTCACGCGTTGGTTCGAATCCAGCTAGCCCAGCCAACGTGCCATTAGCTCAGTAGGTAGAGCATCTGACTTTTAATCAGAGGGTCGAAGGTTCGAATCCTTCATGGCACATATTTTTTTGTAGGAGTATATTCTCCTGCTTTTTTTTGTTTAGGGGGCCTTAGCGTAGCTGGGAGAGCGGCTGCCATGCGCGCAGGAGGTCAGCGGTTCGATCCCGCTAGGCTCCACCAATACTCACACACCTAGAATATAATCACTACATAAATAAAAACCTTAGGCGAATGTGCTTAAGTTTTTTTTTTTCTCTAAAAAATATAAATGTTAATCAAACTAGAGTAGAGTACCCGACTTGCTCTTAGGAGGCTGTGTTACCATAGCTGTTGTTTTCGGTGCAATCACGGAGCAGGTTATTATAGCTGCACATCTAAGCTTTGGATTGCGCCTCCGTAGCATCATGGAATCTAAATCCTTAGGCGTCCCATAACCTAGGGAACATCCATTTATACAATGCCACAAAATATAAACAGACAAGGGAGAGAATATAAATCCTGCTTTTCAAGTTATAACTTTAACTCAAATTAACTCGTAGGATGTTAGTATTCCCTTAGCAAACGTAACAGTTGTAATCCATCTGAAGGACGACCCTGATATGGCCGCCACCAACGAGGATAATTCATTGGAATCGCAGTTACGAGAAAACTAAAAATGTTAAAGATTGCAATGCCAAGTAAAACGGAGCGCAATTCTCCTTGGGGAAGACCTATCATTATTTTCCCAAATATGCATGCCAGAAGCAAAGATACGATAGGACCGCCTGCCAGGGCTGCAATCTTTTGTCGTTTATCTAGTGTAGCATCCCAGCTACAAAAACCAAAGTAAGCCCAGTTAATGTAAAAGTGAAGCCTGCCCATCGAAAAATTCGGATGATTTTTGTCCATACTGCCTAAGTAAATATGAGCATGTGACTTTGATGATAGAATCACTCCGATAGCATGTCCAACTTCATGTAAGAGGACACATATAGGGATTATGATGATGTAAAACAATAAGAATATAAATATTGATTTCTACTCCCTCCGTTTATACTTTTAACCTCTACTAACTAATGACCAGTTCCAAAATTCTCCTTCCTAATTTTAACATATCGCTCATGTGTAGTGTGTGAATTTTTAAAAATTAGCCGTAAATTTTAAAAGAAAACTCCTGTAATCAGCAATTGTTAAACAATTTAGAACTGCATATATATTCAACTTTATGTTGAGTTGAGTCATTGATCCATTTCCCTATACAATAGTGATAGAAGAAAAAGGGGGAGTTACAAGATGAAGAAAGCTATAAGTATTATTGGTGTACCGATGGATTTAGGACAAACACGTCGTGGAGTGGACATGGGTCCAAGTGCAATCCGTTATGCGGGGGTTGTGGAAAGACTAGAGCAGCTGAAACTTACGATTGAAGATTTAGGTGATATTGAAATTGAATCGAGAGAAAGAATTACGTCACCGAATGATGGTAATCTTAAAAATTTGAGTGCCGTTGCTAAGGCAAGTGAATCACTTGCAGCGAAGGTGGACGAGGTGCTTTCAAAAGGAAACTTTCCGTTAGTGTTCGGTGGAGATCATAGCATTGCGATAGGTACTTTGGCAGGGCTTACAAAGCATTATCCAAATATGGGAGTTATCTGGTATGATGCACATGGGGATCTAAATACTGGAGAGACATCTCCTTCAGGGAATATTCATGGTATGCCATTAGCAGTAAGTTTAGGTTTGGGAGATCCTGCCTTAACAAACATCGGAGGATTTGGGCCAAAGTTAAAACCGGAAAATATTGTGATTATCGGGGCACGTTCCTTAGACGATGGAGAAAAAGTGTTAATTAAGGAAAAGGGCATTAAAGTCTTTACCATGCACGAGATAGATAAAATGGGGATGACAGCGGTAATGGAAGAGGCGATCGGTTACCTGAAAGAAAGAACGGATGGGGTTCATCTTTCTTTGGATCTAGATGGTCTTGATCCACATGATGCACCTGGTGTCGGAACACCAGTATTGGGTGGTATCTCTTACCGCGAAAGCCATTTAGCAATGGAAATGCTTGAAGAAGCAAATATCTTAACATCTGCAGAGTTTGTTGAGGTAAATCCAATTCTGGATGAGCGAAACAAAACAGCTACTGTTGCAGTGGCACTAATGGGGTCACTTTTTGGTGAAAAGCTCTTATAATCAGTAGATTTAGACAGAGGAACTGAATTGAATATATAAAGAAAAAAATAATCCAGCAACGCTTAATTCGTTGCTGGTTTTTGGTTTACTTGCAGGTACAAGTATTCATTTATTAAATTATCGAGCGATTTGCTCGCATCAATTACTTCTTTGGATTGAAGATGATTGCTGAAGGATAGTCGAATCATTTCTTCTCTTTTTCTCTCAATCGCTTCTTGCAGGTGAACGGCAGCATGGATAGACATTATAACACCCCTCTTAATTGGTGATAAAAATAATTTTAGTAAATACTACCCGGTATTATCCTTTTCTAAACATTTTTAGTCATTTTTTGTTAAAATAAGTTTATATAGAAGGCACTTTTCTTAAGACTCTGTTAAAAACCGTTGTTGATTTCCGCAATAGGTTACGCTAACAGGTTATACCAACTTAGGTAAAAGCAACAATCAATGTGAAAACAGAAAAAAAATGAAACCTTTTTGGGCCAGGTTCGTATGTATAGACAACCGCCAGACAACGGGGGAACGGAATGGAAGAATTAATCAGAAAAAGAATAAAACAAGTTAAAAAAGGCGATCAAGATGCGTTTGGGGAGATTGTTGAAATTTATAAAGACAAAATCTTTCAGCTGGTGTATCGTATGGTTGGGAATGCACATGAAGCAGAGGACGTTGCACAGGAGGCGTTTATTCGAGCCTATATTAATATCAACAGCTATGACATTAATCGTAAATTTTCTACGTGGCTATATAGAATTGCTACAAACTTGACGATTGATCGAATTCGAAAGAAAAAGCCTGACTATTATCTGGATGCCGAAGTGGCAGGAACAGATGGATTAACCATGTATTCCCAGGTGGCGGCAGATATTGCACTACCAGAAGAAGAGGTCGAAAGCTTGGAACTGCAAAATGAAATTCAAAGGCAGATCTTAAAGCTTCCCGATAAATATCGTTCAGTGATCGTTTTAAAATATATTGATGAGCTCTCATTAATTGAAATTAGCGAGATACTGGAAATACCAGTTGGAACAGTAAAAACGAGAATTCACAGAGGGCGAGAAGCACTAAGACAGCAATTGCGCCATGTTTAATTCTGGAGGTGTAAGAAAATGAAGAAATGTCCGGAACATATCGCCCAGTTTATGCATGAGTATCTAGATGGTGACCTAGAAAGTGAACAGGAACAAGAGCTAAAAGCACATCTTCAGGAATGTCAGAATTGTTTTCAACAATTTCATGAATTAGAGAAGACCATTGCGCTTGTACAGAGCACATCTCATATAGCAGCACCAAATGATTTTACTCAAAAGGTAATGAATAGTCTACCAAAAGAAAAAAAACGAATTGGGATGAATCGTTGGTTGAGGACACATCCATTATTGGTTGCTGCAGCCATCTTCTTTATTTTAATGACAGGAAGCCTAATGGGTGGATGGCAGGAGGATAAATTATCTTTTACTAATCAGGCCGGTTTGGTAGTAGAGGAGAATACAGTGGTTGTACCGGAAGGAAAGACTGTCAAAGGTGATGTTGTCGTGAAGAACGGGAACATCAGGGTGGAAGGTGAAGTGCAAGGCAATGTAACGGTCATTAATGGAACGGTCATTGATGGCGATAATTATTTGGCTTCGGCAGGAGAAGTAACAGGAGATATAAAAGTAATAAATGAAATGTTTGATTGGATTTGGTTTTCCATTAAGGATGGATTTAAAAAAGCGGTTAGTATTTTTACAGAATAGGACCCATAAGATGCCTGCGTTTAGAGGCATCTTTTTCTATGGCTTTTAGTCGGAGCTGGTCGAGCCGCTTCCACTTTTCTTGATGTCTAGTTGCAGCGGCTAGCTCCTCGAGTCATAAGTGAATTTCTTCCAGAGGTCAAAGAGCGACCTCTTGCATAAATTCCCTTATGCTTGTCGGAGCTGGTCGAGCCGCTTCCACTTTTCTTGATGTCTAGTTGCAGCGGCTAGCTCCTCGAGTCATAAGTGAATTTCTTCCAGAGGTCAAAGAGCGACCTCTTGCATAAATTCCCTTATGCTTGTCGGAGCTGGTCGAGCCGCTTCCACTTTTCTTGATGTCTAGTTGCAGCGGCTAGCTCCTCGAGTCATAAGTGAATTTCTTCCAGAGGTCAAAGAGCGACCTCTTGCATAAATTCCCTTATGCTTGTCGGAGCTGGTCGAGCCGCTTCCACTTTTCTTGATGTCTAGTTGCAGCGGCTAGCTCCTCGAGTCATAAGTAAATTTCTTCCAGAGGTCAAAGAGCGACCTCTTGCATAAATCCCCCTATGCTTGTCGGAGCTGGTCAAGCCGCTTCCACTTTTCTTTTAATTTTATGATATAATAGCATGGTTACGGTTTTCGTACATGATACATAAATCTTGTACTGATAAAGGAAGTGTGATGATGCCTTTTGAGATACCTTATGGGGATTTGCCATATTTAGGCTATTTAGCAAATGTGATAGATATATTATTGGTGTGGTTTGTTATCTACAAGCTCATCATGGTAGTTAGAGGGACAAAGGCTGTTCAGCTTTTAAAGGGAATAACAGTCATTGTTGTCGTACGAATAATAAGTAGCTTTTTTGGACTGAGCACTCTACAATGGTTGATGGACCAAGCTTTAACATGGGGTTTTTTAGCGGTTATCATAATTTTTCAGCCAGAGCTTCGTCGTGCTCTTGAACAGTTAGGAAGAGGAAAATTGTTCTCAAGAAGCGGTATTCCAGATGAAGAGGAATATGCCAAAATGGTCGAGGCGGTTGTGAAGTCGGTTCAATATATGGCCAAGCGACGGATCGGTGCGTTGATTTCAATAGAAAGAGAAACGGGCATGGGAGATTACATAGAAACAGGTACGCCTCTTCATGCACGAGTTTCTTCCGAGCTTTTAATAAATATCTTTATCCCGAATACTCCTCTTCATGATGGAGCAGTTATTTTGCAGAAAAACCAAGTGGCTGCAGCTGCTTGTTATCTTCCATTATCGGAGAGCCCTTTTATTTCTAAGGAACTAGGGACCAGGCATCGTGCAGCTTTAGGGATCAGTGAGGTAACGGATAGTTTGACCATCATTGTTTCCGAGGAAACGGGAAGTATTTCTGTAACGAAAAACGGGGAGCTTCACCGAGATCTAGAACCGGAGATATTCAGTGATATGTTAATGAAAGAAATGGATTCAAGTATGAATACAGCTTCCTCAACACGCTGGCAATGGAGGGTGAAGAAGGATGGATAATTTTATTGGTAAACGATGGATTATGAAGATTATTGCATTGCTTCTTGCCTTAATGCTCTATATGTCCGTTAATATTGAGATAACATCCACCCAACAACAGAGAGAAACAAGTCCTTCTCCATTCCCGAGTGCTAGCACGGATACAGAGACAGTTACGGATGTACCTGTCTCTGCCTATTATGATCGTGACACTCAAGTAGTAACTGGACTTCCGCAAAGTGTCACCATCACATTAGAAGGACCAACCAGCACATTGAAGCCAACAGTACTTCAAAAGGACTTTGAAGTATATTTGGACTTAACCAATTTGGAATTAGGAACACATCAAGTTCCTCTGCAATGGCGGAACTTATCAGAAAGACTGGATGTTACTATTGAACCTGCGGTTGCCTCTATAACGATTGAAGAAAAAGTAACAGAGGATTTTCCGGTAGAGGTAGATTTTATTAACAGAGGGCTGATAGAAGAAGGATATGAACCTGAAAAGCCTATTGTAAAACCTAATAGTGTAAAAGTGACCGGCTCTAAAGAGCTTATTGATAGAATTGCGTTAGTGAAAGCAAGAGTTGATTTAGAAGGTGTAAATGAATCTCTTGAAGAACAATCAGGTGTGACCGTATATGACAGTGAAGGGAATACATTGAATGTAGAGGTAGAGCCAGCTGTGGTGGATGTAAGTGTGCCTATAACTAGTCCGAATAAAAAAGTACCATTAAGAATTAATCGACAAGGTTCATTGCAAGAAAACTTAAGTATTCTTCAAGTTGAAGCGGAGCCGAAGGAAGTAACCGTCTATGGTCCCAAGGGTGTGCTCGATGAACTAGAGTACATTGGAGGCATTGACCTTGATCTAAGCGATATTACGGAAAGCACCACCATTGAAGTGAATGTTCCAGTGCCTGATGGGGCAAGACGTGTGGAACCAGAGAAGGTTAATATAAGGGTAGAGGTGGAACAGGAAGAAGAAAAAACGTTCACGAATCTTCCTATACAATATATCGGACTGTCTGACAGCCTGGAGCTTGAGATGATTGATCCCGAAGATGGGGTAATGGATCTGACAGTGCTAGGTGCCCCTAGTGTTCTGGAGGGGGTAACCTCATCAGATATGGAAATTTATATTAATGTAACAGACCTTGCTGCGGGTGAGCATGAAGTACCATTAGAAATTAATGGACCTCAAGATGTGTCATGGAATTTACCGGAGCGAACGATGAAATTTAGACTAAGTGAAATTATAGAGTAAGATAAAAGGAGCGATTTATTTATGGGTAAATTTTTTGGGACGGATGGAGTACGCGGAGTTGCCAATTTGGAATTAACACCAGAAATTGCATTTAAAGTGGGACGATTGGGTGGTTACGTATTAACAAAGGACCATGCTCGACCAAAAGTATTAATTGGACGTGATACACGAATATCCGGTCACATGCTTGAAGGTGCATTAGTCGCAGGATTGTTATCCATTGGAGCGGAAGTGATGCGTTTAGGCGTGATATCTACCCCAGGTGTTGCTTATTTAACAAAAGCATTAGGAGCACAAGCAGGTGTGATGATCTCCGCATCCCATAACCCAATGCAAGATAATGGAATTAAATTCTTTGGTCCAGATGGGTTCAAACTTTCGGACGAACAAGAAGCAGAAATTGAAGCTCTTTTAGATGAGGAAACGGATCAACTTCCTCGTCCGGTAGGTGGAGACCTAGGGCAAGTGAACGACTATTTCGAAGGTGGACAGAAGTATCTTCAGTTCTTAAAACAAACAGTTGATGAAGATTTCTCAGGCATACATATTGCCCTTGATTGTGCACATGGAGCTACTTCTTCCCATGCAACTCATCTTTTTGCAGACCTTGAAGCAGATATCTCAACAATGGGATCCTCTCCTAACGGGTTGAACATTAATGATGGTGTCGGTTCCACACACCCTGAAACACTTGCGGAATTAGTATTGGAAAAAGGTGCAGATATCGGCCTTGCTTTTGATGGTGATGGGGACCGCATCATTGCGGTAGATGAAAAAGGGCAGATTGTCGATGGAGACCAAATCATGTTCATTTGTGCGAAATACTTGAGTGAACACAACCGTTTGCGTCATAACACAGTGGTGTCGACGGTTATGAGTAATCTTGGTTTCTACAAAGCTTTAGAAGCGAACAATGTGGAAACAAAACAAACAGCGGTCGGTGATCGTTATGTGGTCGAGGAAATGAAAAAAGGAAACTTCCTCTTAGGCGGCGAACAGTCCGGTCATATCATATTCCTTGACTACAATACAACAGGTGACGGGATGTTAACAGGACTACAGCTTGTAAATATCATGAAGCTTACGAAAAAGAGTTTATCAGAATTAGCTGGTGAAATGGAGAAATTCCCACAGTTACTGGTTAACGTGAAAGTTACGGACAAGCATCGTGTTACTGCTAATGAAAGAGTGAAAGCGGTCATTGAGGAAGTGGAAGAAGAAATGGCTGGCAATGGCCGTATTCTTGTTCGTCCTTCTGGAACGGAATCCTTGGTTCGTGTTATGGCAGAAGCTTCGACAAAAGACCTCTGCAGTGAATATGTAGAAAAAATTGTTGCGGTAGTGCGTGAGGAAATGGGCACAGAATAAACAAATAGACAAAAGAGAAAGATATGCATACATCGCACCGACCATGCGGTGTGTGCATATCTTTTAATATGGCTATTTTTAAGCAACTGAAAACAAAAGCTTTTTTTACTAAATGGAAGTTAATTAACATAATGATTGACGAAAAGGGTAAAGGAAGGTAAGATATTATTTGTTGTATTCAAGAATGGAAAGGAGCATAGTGGCAAAAGATTTCATTTAAAAGCGCCTGAACTAAGCGAAGAACGGGTATAGAATAGCTTAGTTGACGAGGTGGAGGTTTATCGATTTTTCGGCGGATGCCTCCCGGTTGACCATCACAACCGATTAAAGACCTGTATAAAGCATAAAGGCAACTTTTTGTACAAAGACAGGTACTATGATTGGAAAACTATAATAAAGGTAATGTGGGGGCAAGACTGTCCCCTTTATATGGGTTGCTTTCTTGTCCCTGCTACTTCAGGGAGGAAATAAATTATGTGCGGAATCGTTGGTTATATTGGAACACAAGATACAAAGGAAATCCTTTTAAAGGGCTTAGAAAAACTAGAATACCGCGGCTATGACTCTGCAGGTATTGCAGTAATAAACGAAGAAGGCGTGCACGTATTCAAGGAAAAAGGCCGTATTGCAGAACTTCGTAGAATCGTTGACAACGATGTAGCGGCAACAGTTGGTATTGGACATACACGTTGGGCAACACACGGTGTACCAAGCCAGGTAAATGCACATCCACACCAGAGCACATCCGGTCGCTACACGCTTGTTCATAACGGGGTTATTGAGAATTACTCCTTACTGAAGCGTGAGTATCTTCAAGGTGTAGAACTTCTAAGTGATACAGACACAGAAATTATCGTCCAAATCATAGAGAAATTCTCAAATGAAGGCAAAAGTACAGAAGAAGCATTAAGTGCTACTCTTGCTATTCTAAAAGGATCCTATGCCATTGCTTTAGTTGATAATGAAGATCCGGAAACAATCTATGTTGGAAAAAACAAAAGCCCATTACTAGTTGGTGTTGGAAAAGGCGACTTTAACGTTGTTGCTAGTGACGCAATGGCAATGATTCAAGTAACCGACCAGTTTGTCGAGCTTATGGACAAAGAAATGGTGATTGTAAGAAAAGAAGCGGTGACCATTAAAAAACTAAACGGTGAAATAGTGGAGCGTGCTCCATATACAGCTGAGTTAGATGCAAGTGATATAGAAAAAGGCACCTACCCACATTACATGTTAAAAGAAATTGACGAGCAGCCATTAGTAATCCGCAAACTTATTCAAAAATACCAGGATGACAATGGTGCACTTACAATTGACACAGAAATTATCCAAGCGATAAATGAAGCGGACCGCATCTACATTGTAGCAGCAGGAACAAGCTACCATGCAGGTCTAGTTGGCGCGCAAATGATTGAAAAGCTTGCAAAGGTCCCAGTAGAGGTCCATGTAGCAAGTGAATTTAATTACAACATGCCGATCCTTTCAGAAAAACCGTTGTTCATCTTCATCTCCCAGAGTGGAGAAACAGCAGATAGCCGAGCAGTACTTGTACAAGTAAAAGAGTTAGGCTACCCGGCTTTAACCGTTACAAACGTTCAAGGTTCAACGCTTTCTCGTGAAGCGGACTTTACACTTCTATTGCATGCAGGACCGGAAATCGCCGTTGCATCTACAAAGGCTTACACAGCGCAACTGGGTGTACTATCAATTTTTGCGGCTGTTCTTGCAGAATCAAAGGGCCACACACTGGAGTTTGATCTAGTTCAAGACTTAGGAATCGTTGCAAATGCAATGGAGGTTCTATGTGACGCAAAAGAGGAACTTGAAGAACTTGCACGCAAATTCCTTTCCACAACAAGAAACTGCTTCTTCATCGGCCGTACAATGGACTATTACGTTGGTCTTGAAGGCGCGTTAAAGCTTAAAGAAATCTCCTACATCCAAGCAGAAGGATTTGCTGGCGGAGAACTAAAACACGGAACCATCGCCCTAATTGAAAATGGTACACCTGTTATCGCAATCTCTACACAAGAACGTGTAGACCTTAGCATCCGCGGTAACGTCAAAGAGGTAGTAGCACGTGGTGCCAACCCTTGTATCATCTCCATGAAAGGCCTGGAAACGGAAGAAGACAGCTTCGTTGTCCCAGTGGTAAACGAACTGCTTTCTCCATTGGTATCTGTTATTCCGTTACAATTGCTTTCTTATTATGCAGCATTGCATAGAGACTGCGACGTTGATAAGCCACGTAACTTGGCGAAAAGTGTGACTGTGGAGTAATATATTACGGTGAAGTAACATTTTTGTTGAAAGACAAAATCTCATGAGATGTTAAATTTACAAATGCATATAAAATAATTTAAACCGAAGTTAACCAATTCACAAGTGGTTAAACTTCGGTTTTTTTATATGGAGGTAGGTAGAAAAATATGGTAAGATGTGAAAAACAAAGGGGAGAATTACAATGATAATTAGACCGATTGCAGTAAGTGATGCTGAAAGCTTTGTCGAGTTAAGTAAGAAGATTGATGAGTCTGGTTTTATGTTGTATGAACCTGGGGAACGAGAAACGACTGTAGAACAACAAAGAAAAACAATAGAAAGAATTTTATCTGATAAGAGGTCAATTTTCTTTGTATCAGAAGTGGAAAATAAACTTGTTGGGTTCATCGCAGCGTTAGGTGGCAATGTAAAACGAAACCAACATTCTGCATATCTTGTCTTAGGTATCCTTGATGAATATCAAGGACAAGGGATAGCAACTAAACTATTCAATCAAGTTTTTGAATGGGCAAAAGAAGTCGAAATTTCAAGATTAGAGCTTACTGTTATCAAAGATAATATAAAGGCATTCCACTTATATAGAAAAATGGGGTTTATTTTAGAAGGCGAAAAAGTACACTCCTTGATGATAAACGAAAAGCCTGTTAATGAATACTATTTATATAAGTTGTTATAAACTGTTTAATCATACCGTTAATTGCTCTTACAACTACGTAACAGACATGGGCTATTACAAAGCAGTTTCCGAGGTGTTTCACAATGGATGAAATGTTTAGAGGTTGTGTAACTCTTGAACCTTTATACAATAGTTAACCACATTTATAAAGGTTAACTTACTAGTAAAAGAGATATAAACTCCAAAAGAATAAGGGATGGGGAAGAATGGATATTTTATTAACTATACTTATTATGATAGTTTTCACAGGAGTAGTTTCTTACTTTATTTACTTTGTTGGGAAAAAGAAATACCCAAAAATAAGCAAATATGTCCCTGCGATTGCCTCAGCAGTTGGAGTGGCATGCTTATATCTAAAACTAGAACTAAATCTATACACCCACGCATTCACTGGAATCTATGATATCCTGGGGATCATTTTACTATCCATTATATTTGGTATCTCCATTATTGCAGCACTAGCAATTGAACTAAACAACAAAATAAAGAGCAAAATTTAAAGAGTAGGAAGCATGGGGACGGCCCTCATGATCCTCCCAACAAACTCCAACTATTTAATCAGTGCCTTCCTCCTGTTTAAAATAAAAGGTATCTAAGAGCAAATGTAAGTAGGCTACCTAATACGCATTTACTTTCAATGTTCGGCCACCCTACTTTTTGAAGAGTTTGAGGAAAAGACCAACTATTCCACAAATCAAAAGCCGCTGAGTTAATCAGCGGCAATTTTTTAATGCATATTTCCCTGTATCGGAATCTTAGCATAGCTTTGAAGCATTTGATTCATATCCTGCAAAGGAAGCTTTGGTACCTGGTAGTATCCATGTTTGTTCTGGTAGAGAAAAATTTCATAGCTTAGTTCAATCAGGTTTGGAACGCTGTCTGCAACAACTCTTCTTAGTACAGGGTTGGTCATTTCTAAGGCTGTCATGGCAAATAAGGATGCCAAGGATTTGGTGTTCCCTAACATATAGGCAGAGAGTCCTTTGTCAGAGATCTCGCTAATGGACTGGTTAGGTTTTTTGGGCTGCCCCGGTTTTAAACCATACACAACGTCATTATTTTGCGTCATTTTATATACCTGAGTCGAAACGGAAGGTTTTTGCCCTGTTTGGAAGCTTTCAACTGCCGTATTGTACATTTGTGTGACGAAAGCAGTCTGTCGTTGTAGGATATCTTTCAGCTCAGGGTCTTGGATATACTGGTCATATATTTGATATTGGTCGAGCATGGTAATGAGCCCAGCAAGGACTTCATGAGCGTCAAACATCTCATGACCACCATGACTTTGACTGGCCATTTGATTACCCATTGTGTTTTGTGGCATTTGATTCATATTATTTTGGCCTTGCGGATTAAATGAATTTTGCAAAGTGATTCCTCCTTAATTGTTATAAAGTACATACTTCTGTAGAATGAACGGTTTGGATATAATTTATGCAAGCGAAAAGTACTCCTTATTTCGGATCAAAATGACAAAAAAGTCCACCTGTGACTTAATCAGTGCTTTACCCACAACCATTATGTTAATAGCCATTTCATATTTAAGCGTGTTTATTAGAGATTGTATAAGGGAAAAATGGAGATAATACCATCTTGTACAAGGAACTTTTAATGGTCTCATTGAACAAGGCTGTTCATCCTTAACGTTTGGCCACGCTTTCGCACCGCCCCGCGGAAAGCGGTCACCTAGAACGGAAAGGAAAAGGGGGTTTTAGAAGTAACCTGCCTAATATCAGAGTAGTCATGAAACTGAGGAATATATTATCTTCCCGGTACAATCTCTAGATTAAAAAGGAGAGAGAGACTTTTTTTTTCGAGTATTCAGCTTGAAGCGGGTACATGGAACATAAAGCAATTTTAGCTTTTTAAGGTACACTACCTTTTCCAGGGTAGACTATCGGTATTGGAGGAGTTTGAATGGAGAAAAGAGCATCCCGCAATACGCACTCCAAACGAAATCTTTGGTCTGGTGTGTTATTTGGGCTTGGTTTAATTGCTTTTTTTGATGAATTCGTATTTCATCAGCTGTTACATTGGCATCATTTTTACGACAAGTCTACAAAAGACATCGGCCTCGTATCGGATGGTTTATTTCATGCCTTTAGCTGGTTTGCGACCATTGGCGGGTTGTTTTTATTTGCAGATCTACGCAGGCGGCATGCGCTGTGGCTAACTCGGTGGTGGGGAGGAGTATTGGTTGGAGCGGGTGGATTTCAGCTATACGATGGTATTATCCAGCATAAATGGATGCGTATTCATCAAATTCGTTATGTAGAAAATGTCCTTCTCTATGATATTGTCTGGAATGTTACCGCCAGTGTGCTGCTAATAGCTGGTATCATTCTTGTGTACCGGACACGTGGCAAGAAAAGGGAAAAGCAGGTTAGGTTAAATGAACATGAATGATCATACTCATCACTTTAATGAACATTTATTAGAGACGGCTCCCCAAGTTTGGCTGGCTATGCCATTTGTTCTCTTGTTGATTTTCTACATCTGGGCAGTGGTTATTTCCAGTCGCCACTACCGTAAATGGCCAATCTATCGCACCATCTCTTGGCTAGGAGGGACCTTCTGTGCAGTTGCTGCAGTCGCAGGCCCATTGGCAGAAAGAGCCCATATGGATTTTCCCACTCATATGATCGGACACCTGCTTCTGGGCATGCTTGCTCCACTGCTTATGGTTTTGGCAGCTCCAATGACACTTTTACTACGAACACTACCCGTGAATGTGGCAAGAGGGCTTACTTGGATTTTGAAGAGCTTCCCGGTGCGTATTCTAAGCGATCCTATTATCGCTTCTTTATTAAATATAGGCGGGCTCTGGATTCTCTATACGACCAACTTGTTTGGTTTAATGCATCAAAGTGTCACACTTCATATTTTGATTCATATTCATGTCTTTTTGGCAGGCTATTTGTTCACAATTTCGATGATTTACATTGACCCAATACCTCATAGAAGAAGCTATGTTTATCGCTCTATTGTTTTAGTGGCTGCCTTGGCCGCCCATGGGATTTTGTCAAAATATATTTATGCCAACCCTCCAGCTGGAGTAGCAGCAGACAAGGCGGAATCAGGCGCGATGCTTATGTTTTATGGCGGCGACATGATTGATGGTGTTATCATATTTATTTTATGCCTGCAATGGTATAAAGCAGCTAAGCCCAGACAAAGTTTCGTTTCAGTTGAGAACCAGAGTTAACGCTGTTGGTGAATTCGCCTCGTTCACAAAAATCGGCGGCTAATCCTACAAACAACAAAGAATGTAAAAACTTTATGCTTTATCTGAGCTTTTTTTAAATGTAAAAAGCAGGTAGAGTCCTATTCCAGCGTACATCATGATGGTGCTTAAGATTAACTGGTTCGCTTCAGAAAAAGTAGTAAAACGAACAAGATAATCAGGCACGATATAAAATATTGGTAGAACAATTGAAATCAGTGTTTTACTCCATATCGAAATACCAATCAAAAAAGCGACTGCTAGGCAAGCGACAAGCACGTTACCTGTTGCACTAAGAGTGACTATGGGTGTTTCAACATAACGGTTCAAGATTAACAAACCAATAAACAAGCCGATGGAAAGAAAGCTGGTAAGATAAAGTAAGGAGAACTCCTTTACTTTAGTGAGAGTTTGACTTGATATCATTCTGAACACAAACATATAGACTACTAATAAAGTGACACAGATTAGCGGGTTTCCGATAAGCTCCAAGAAAGTGTATTCAATGGTACCAAGCAATGCATCCTTCAACACTAAACCTGAAAAAGCACCTAGAATGATTAGTGGAACAAACTTGGCCCAGCCTTTTATATCAAAGGACATCTCATTTGAAAGCTGCTCCATATATGCTTTGGGGGAGTTCCCGATGATATGTTCGATTCCTTTATTCTGTTTTTCTGCCTCAAATAAATGAATCTCCAGCTCCTGGGTGATGTCTTCAACTTCTTTTGTTTTCTTGCCACTTGAAAACAGATAGATTCGTAAATTATCAATGAATTGTTTGCTTTCTTTAGATAGTGTAAGATTGGCCATAAAATAAGATCCTCCCTTTTAATTTGATAGTCTTTTGAGCACTTTACTGACGAGCAGGGAAACTCCTCCGAATGCTAGGTAGATCCACCATTCGAAAGAAACAACCGGACCAAAGTCAGGTGATAACCAGCTAAAGAGCATGATGATGGCAAAGGAACCTGCTCCCCAGAAGCCGGCCTTCCAATATGCCTGTCTTTTGGCTTTCTTTTCTTTAAAAAGCGTGGAACGAACTAGTTTGAAAATGATGTTTACTCCGAAGCCAGTAAAAAACATCACTGCAAGTGCAATGACTAGAAGATTGCCTAACGTAACGTCTGCCCGTACCTCAGCAAAGGAAGGCAATATAAGATAAATGAAGCCCAATACAAACCCAAACCAGCCAAGAGAGTTGAAGATCTGTGAGAGGGTAAATGGAATCATCTTGCGCTTCTTTTCCCGAGGAAGCCCAGCAATCAGCTCTTCTGCATAAGAAACTGGCTCTTTTCCAAAGAAATTCTCTGCCGTTTTTCCTTCCTCCTGACCTACAAGCAAGTGGTCCAGTAATTCCAACAAGAGTTCTTCCCCTTCATGTTCGGCAATCCGTAAATCTGTCCGAATATACAATAGGAAGTCTTCGTATACCTTAAGATTGTCTTCTGTGAGAAGTTTCCGTTTTTCATTGTTCTCTTCAATTAGCTGTTTGGTGTTCATCATGATTTTCCCCCTCTTTCGAGCAGAATGCTGACAGGACCGGCAATTAACATCCACTCTCCTGCAATCCGATCCAATTCTTCCTTGCCACTGTCCGTTAAAAAATAGTATTTTCTGTTGGGTCCCGTGACAGATGGACGCATCTCGCCACGAATATAACCGTTTTTCTGCAATCGAAGAAGAACCGGGTAGATGGTCCCTTCGCTTATATCAGGGAGTCCCACTTTTTGCAGCTTTTGTGAAAGCTCGTAGCCATACACGGTTTGTTCTTCTACAATGGCCATCACACATGCATCAAGAATTCCTTTTAATAATTGGCTTCTAGTTGCCATAAACTTCACCCCATTAGTACTTTGTTATGCAAGATAGTGTTACAAAAAAATAATAAACACGCTAAGGGATTACTTGATAACTTTAGTATATAATGTGCTATCTTGTAATGCAAGGTAAAGTTTTGGTGGAGCGAGGGGACGGCTCCTTCGCTTCTTTAGCATACTAACTTGCTAAAGTAAGAGAAAAAACGGGGATAAAGGTGAAGGTGTTATTTTATTTATTTTATGCCTAAAATGGAATATAGCAGCTAGGCCCAGACGGGGATTTTACTCTTCATACGTTCCATCATAGCCCATTAATAACATCTTTATAGGTGAAAGGTGAAAAACTTCCACTTGCCTATTTACCTTTACGTTACGTCAAGGAGTATAGTGAATTTGTCAGGAGGTGAGCACATGGAATATACGGTTCAAAAGTTGGCAGAACTGGCTGGTGTGACCGGTCGGACACTCCGCTATTATGATGAAATAGGAATTCTTAAGCCGGCAAGAATGAATTCATCGGGCTATCGTATTTACGGGCAGGCAGAAGTCGATCGCTTACAGCAGATACTTTTCTACCGCGAGCTTGAAGTAGACTTGGAAAATATCAAAAAGATTGTAAATTCTCCATCCTTTGATGATGCCAAAGCATTAGTGGACCATCGTGAAAAGCTTCTGACAAAACGCACGCAATTAGACCGTTTAATTGCCAATGTGGAAAAGACATTAGCGACAAGAGAAGGGAGATTAGTGATGGATAACTCGGAAAAGTTTGAAGCGTTCAAGCAAAACCTTATTAACGAAAACGAAGACAAATATGGAAAAGAAATTCGTTCTAAGTACGGAGAAGATCAGATCAATTTGTCTAACGCCAAGCTCAAAGGGATGAGCAAGGAAAAGTTTGCAAAAGGGGAAAAGTTGGAAGAAGAGATTTTCACCTTATTGGAAAAGGCATTTCAAGGTGGTGACCCAGCAGGTGAACTAGCTCAGCAGGCAGCCGACCTTCACTGCCAGTGGCTAAGCCTCTATTGGGACAGCTACTCAAAAGAAGCGCATGCGGGACTTGCTCAAATGTATGTCGATGATGAGAGATTTACCGCTTACTATGATAAGGTGCAGCCTGGAACAGCAGCGTTTTTGCGGGATGCTGTGTTTGTTTATACGGGGACGACGAAGAACTAGTTAATATAGTGGACGGATGAGCTTATAGTTCATCTGTCTTTTTTGAATATAAGCAAAGAAAGGTTTTCTCCCCCTTTTTAAAGAAATAATATAAATAAAGGTTGACCATGTGGTGTACCCCACGGTTTATCATAGAAAAGGGGGAACAAGGCATGTACAAGGTGAGTGAGTTTTCAGAAATGACGGGGTTGAGCAAGGAAACATTAAGATATTACGCAGAAGTGAAACTAATGGAGCCTGCCTACATAGACCCGAAGAATAATTATCGCTATTACGATGACGGCAGTTACTTTCTTGCGCTTCTTCTGGGAAAGCTGAGAAGATTTGGTTTTACGATACAAGAGATGATTTCGGTGATGGAGGATGAGTCCTTCTCGCATTTAGAAGAATTAATCTTAGAAAAAAAGAAACAGATACAGATGCAGATAGAGGATCTTTATCTCAAGCAAAAGGAGATGGACGAATTTCTAGCGTCTGGGAAGGAGGAAGAACAATGATACAATGGAAAGACGAAAGAGTAATCGAAGCGAATATTGAAAAAGTCTGGGAGTTATTTTTAGATAAAAATATAACAAAGACCATGCCGAAAGTAGAAGAGCACACATTAATTGAAAAAACAGAAGGCGAAGTGGGGGCAAAACATCAGCAAAAATACCGCGAAGGCAAACGGGTGGAAACGTATATTGTGGAAACATTGGCATATGAAAATCATTATGACAAGAAGCGAAAGCAGATAGGTTTTGTGCTAGGGAAGGCTTTTGAAATGAATTTAACTTTTACACTGGAAAGAATAGATGATTCTCATACAAAGTTTATCTATGAAGGATACAATAAAGGAGTAAATTTTGTAGGACGAGCGATGTTGAAGCTTGGCAGTGAGAAGAGCAATAATAAGGTGGTTAAAGAGTACATGGATCGTGTGGAGGAGGAGGCCTTAAAGCTGTAAAAGATAAATTGCCTTGCTAGAGATAGCGGTAGACAGGGGACCCCACTTAGGAAGGAGGCTCCCGCACCGCTCTTTTTCTAAGCGAACACCTTTAGCGAAAATCAAATAAAGATTAGCATTCTCCAACTTTAAAAATATTAAGCTGCCATTTTTCTGCAAGCTTCCGCACATTTAAAGCATGCATCTGCGCATCTTTGACAATGATCATGATCATGCTGTTTGCACTCGTTTCCGCATGCTTCACAAATTTCTGCGCAAAGCTGGCAAATCTGGCTTGCGAAAGGACTGTTAGATTGCATTGATTTAACCGCCAATCCGCAAATATCCGCACATTCCCGGTCCAAGCGGATACAGCCTGCCATCATCTTCACATCTTCTTCTTCTAAGCAGGCACTATAGCAATTGTTACATGCTTCCATACATTCCAAACAAGCTTGAATACACTCTTCATATTGCTGTTGAGTCATCTCTTCTTCATCCTCCTTCAAAAGTTTCCCTCTTTAAGGCTGTTTTCGCATTGATTGTTGCGTCGGGTAAGTTATTATCACCAACAACAATCTTCCCGAAAAGAGCCTTCCTTAATAGACTACCCATCATGTTGCAAATAAAACTTATGAATCAACCCCTTGAAGCAAAGGCAGGACAATTTAAACAATATGTAGAATTATGTAAAGTAGAGAGAAGTGTAAGTTGACGTTCAACGAGATTTTAAAAAATAAAAGCAGATACATAACGATAGAAATAGGGGACGAAGAAAGGGGAAGCAACTTGAACAACAACACAATAGAGCTAGTTTCCTTCATAATAGGTGAACCCTATGCGTAGTTATTTTCTATGGATAAAACTAATATTTCTTTGTATCTGTTTTATTCTTATCCCAATCTACCACCATATACCAACACAGGTCTTACCTGGATATATCGTAATAGTTGGGGCTTTTCTGGCAATCTATTTTTCCCTTCCTTTGTGGGAGAAAAAAGGCTTTGCTTATTTCTTTGCAAGCAGTTTAATTGCCATCCTATTGTTAGTAATAGTTTCTCCGGTTAACTTGCTTCCGTGGATCCCATTCTATTTTCTTTTAATAGACGGCATGATAACACCGTCGAGGAGAGAGAGGACGTATCGTGTAGCGGGAACGCTTTTTCCAATGAGTAGCGTCAGTTTTCAACTGGAGTTAGGGGAGATTCTCTTTTTTCATCTTCTGCTTGTCCTATTGGTGTTGGGAGTCGGGTTTCTTTTACAACTCTATTATAGTGAAAATAGAAAAGTAGAGAAAGAGTGGAAGAGCTTGCTTGTTGAATATCGTCTGTTGAAGCGGCAGGTTATGGAAAGTGAAGAAGGTGCGAGAGTCGAGGAGCGTAATCGGATAGCGAGGGATATCCATGACTCAGTTGGGCATCAGCTGACAGCATTAATGATGCAGTTGGCTATAGCGGAGCAGTCCGTGCAAGAGAAGAAAGTGAAGGCTATTCTTGCACAGTCCAAGCAATTGGCACGCGAGAGTCTGGATGGCATGAGAAAAGCGGTGAAGGCATTGCAGGGAGAAGAGGAAAAGGGAATCTCATCTGTGATTCACTTGATACGGAAGCTGGAAGCAGAAAGCCAGATGCGTGTCCAATTGACAACAAAAACAGGTGTACTGTCTGTTGGGTTAACGAATAAACAAAATATCGCCATCTACCGCTTTGTGCAAGAAGGCTTGACGAATGCGATGAGGCATGGAAGTTCAAGGGAGATTGCGGTAACAGTGGAAATGGTGGGCGAGCATAGTCTACAGATTACCGTAGTGAATAAAATAGAAGGACCGGTAATGACAACAGAAGGGTTTGGAATGGTAAACATGCGAAAAAGGCTAGAGGCATTGCATGGGAGAATGGATAGGATTGTTACGGAAAATCACTTTACAATTAAAGGAGTTTTTCCTCTGAAAGGGGATAGGTAGATGATACATATTTTGCTGGCAGAAGATCAGGCACTTGTCAGGCAGGGAATCAGGATGATGATTGAGCAGAACCCGAATTTCAAGGTGGCAGCTGAGGCAGTGAACGGGAAAGAAGCCATCGATGCCTATGAGAAACACGCGATTGATATTGTGCTCATGGATGTGCGAATGCCCGTGATGACTGGTCTTGAGGCGACAAAAATATTAAAAAGCAGAGATCCGGCAGCAAAGATTCTTATTCTCACCACATTTGCAGACGATGAATATGCAATGGAAGCTTTGAGGCTCGGTGCAGTCGGTTATTTATTAAAGGATGCTGATGCTGCGAGTTTGATTTCCTCTATTGAAAGTGGGATGAACGGAGGAATTTCCATCGATAGCTCTGTAGCAGGAAAAGTGGTTCCAAAGCTCATCAACCCAACTGTCCCGCAAGAACCAATACATAGGTTAACTAGTAGAGAACAGTCCATTTTACAGTTGGTCGCTGACGGTAAGAATAATCAAGAAATGGCGGAGGTTCTTCATTTATCCATCGGTACGGTGAAAAATCATGTAACGGTCATTTTGCAAAAACTTGGCTTGAGAGACCGAACCCAGCTTGCAATATATGCGATTCGAAATGGGATGGTATGAGGGGGGCTGACACAGAAGGCAACTATTTAGAGGCTTTCTGTTTTTTTGTTGGAAAAAATGACTAAAGTAACTCTCTTTCGCTTTAATTGATGACTTTATACAGGTTAGATTACTTAAAAAGGATAGTAAGATAAGAGTAGCAAAGGGGGTCATGGAATGTTAGAAGCAATTAATTTAACAAAAACTTATAAAAGTACACCGGCGGTCAAAGGGGTTAATTTATATTTGGAAAAAGGAGAAACGGTCGGCCTGCTTGGACCAAATGGAGCGGGAAAGTCTACGACAATCTCGATGCTGTCATCTCTGATCCATCCAACAGCAGGAGAGGTGCTATTAAAAGGAGAAAGCATCAAGGGTCAACCGCAGCATCTTCGTGCCATTCTTGGCGTGGTTCCGCAGGATATAGCTGTATTCCCGGACCTAACAGCAAGAGAAAACATGTTGTTTTTTGGAAAAGTCTATAAACTTCCGAAAAAAGACCTCAAGAATCGAATAGAAGAGGTGCTAAAATTAGTCGGTCTAGAACAACAGCACAAAAAGCAAGTAAAGACCTTTTCTGGAGGAATGAAGAGAAGACTGAATATCGCGGTAGCGCTCTTGCATGAGCCGGAGATACTCATTATGGATGAACCAACGGTAGGTATTGACCCCCAATCTCGGAGCTATATTTTAGAAACAGTGAAAAAGCTTAATGAAGAAAAGGGAGTAACAGTTCTTTATACAAGCCACTACATGGAAGAAGTGGAGTTTTTGTGCAAGCGGCTGTATATTATGGACCGCGGGGAAGTGATTGCTTCTGGAACAAAGGAGGAAGTGAAGAATATCCTTTCCTCGGAGCATACAATTGAGGTGGAGATGGAAGTGGCGAAGGATGAATTTCTGCAGCGGCTTCAGACTCACCCAGCAATTTCCACAGCTACTATCCTTGATAAAAAAGTGGTGCTGATGGCCCCAAAAGAGATTAACCTTCTAGAAGATGTTTTTGCAGCAGCAAAGCAAAGTGGCACAGTGCTAAAAGGAATTCAAATTATGGCTCCTTCACTCGAAGATGTGTTTCTCCATTTAACGGGCCGAACTTTAAGAGATTAGGAGGGAGCGGCGATGTTATTAGCTTTTATGAAAAAAGACATTCTCCACCTCCTTCGTGATAAAAAAGAAGTAATCCTTTTAATTGCCATGCCATTTATTTTAATAACCATCCTCGGATTTGCGCTTGGTACAACGATGAAGGAAGAAAGTGGACTCAATATCGCGGTAGGAACTGTAGATCACGGAGACCTTTTTGAGCAGGTAGATTTATTTAAAGAGTGGATGAGAAATCATAATATACCTGAAGCCGTCATCGAGCAAATGGCAGAAGCGGCGGAACAATCTTCTTTGCCTGAAATTTTGGTAGATGAAGTGATGATTGAAGAGCTGCCGGACCTCATAACGGTAACAGAAGAAGAAAATCTATCCGCTTCGCTCGATTCGGATGAATATGCAGCTGTTCTATTCTTTCCGAAAAATTACCGTCTCGAAGCATGGAAGCATCAATTCTTCGAGGAAGAGGAAGGAATAGAAAAATTTGAGATTTACTTAAACGAGGAAAAAGGGTTAGAAGCGAATATCCTATCCGGTATTGTAGAGAATTTCACTGATCAGATGAGGTTGTATACGGTATTAGCAAAGGAATCCCAGATGATGAATCAAAGCACACCTGATTTTGCTTCTTTGTCAGCTATCCAAGGGGAAGTGGCTACAATGGAAGGGGAAGAGCCGATCAATTCCTTTGAATATTTCGCAATTGGAATGAGTGTGATGTTTGCTCTGTATGTTGTTTCCTTTGTGGCAAGCTATGCTTTTCAGGAAAAGTCGACCTTTGTGTATAATCGTATCCTTTTGGCAAACGTGTCTCCTTTTATCTATGGAACGAGTAAATGGATATCAGCGGTGCTTGTTACATTTCTTCAGCTTTGTGCTTTGTTTGGATTATCCAAGCTAATATACAATGTGAGCTGGCCTAACCTTTTTTCCTTTTTAACGATCACCTTGATGTTAAGTCTTGCCGTTGGATCGATAACGGTGCTAATCACCGCCATGAACTACCGCTTGGAAACGGAGCGGGTATCCACGATGTTTTCTGGATTTCTTGTTAGTGTGCTCGCCTTTTTAGGTGGCAGCTTTATTCCTTGGGATGGGCTGTCAGAATCGATGTGGAAGCTTGGAGCCTTTACCCCCAATGGAGCGGCAATGCAAGGGTATCTTCATGTGTTAAAGGGCGGAGCGCTGCATGAGGTATCCCATCATCTTTGGACTTTAGGCGTTATGAGCCTTCTGATTCTTCTTCTGGCTGTTTCTTTGTTTCCCAAAAGGAGGTCGATTTAAATGAGGGCGATTATTTGGAATCATATGCAACAGCTAAGACGTCAACCATTCGCAGTATTAGGCATGATTGTTTTGACCATTGTATTTTCTGTGGCACTTGGTCAAGTGAGCAGAAGTTCTCAAGTGGAAGTGCCAGTTTACTCTGCTGAGCTTTCTTTAGAAGAAATCACTGAAACAATTGAACGGTTAAATAAAGAATCTGACGTCCACTTTATATTAGAAGAAAAGGAAATCATTGATTCTAAATTGTCTCAAAATGCAATCGAGATGGCACTTCAAGTGGAGAAAGATTTTTATAAAATTTTCACCAATGCGAACTCTCCTAATGTCTCCTTTGTTGAGGCACATGTAAACAATGTTCTGAAATCAGAGGCAGTGCTGAATCGAACCGCGGCTCAATTAAATCAAAGTGTGGAAGACTTAAGACAAAATGTTGCAAGTTCTAGTGAGTTATACTCCTTTACTACGAAGTCCTTTAAGGAGGATGACTTTTTATATGATTCTTCCTTGCAAGCATTATTCGGATTCTCGCTGTTCTTTGTTATCTTCACTGTTTCGTTCACAGTGAGTACAATTCTTTATCAAAAAAGGGACGGCATGTGGAATAGGCTAATCCTTTCCCCATTATCAAAGGTGCAGCTTTATTTAGGAAACCTGATATTCAGCTTTCTTTTGGGGTATATCCAGCTATTTCTCATCTTTACTTTATTCCGTTTTGTACTAGGTGTGAATCTATATGGAGGGTTTCCCTTAATCCTGATAGCGATCATACCTTATCTATTCGCACTGGTGTCGCTTGGTGTTCTGATCAGTGCTATTGTCAGTAATCCAAGGCAGCTGGATGCGGTTATACCGATCATTTCTGTGAGCATGGCTATGATTGGGGGAGCCTATTGGCCACTGGAAATTGTACAGTCGGAAATTCTTTTAAAACTTTCTCTTTTTATTCCGATGACTTACGGGATGGAAATGCTGAAGGGGGCTACCATCCTTGATTGGTCCTTGTCCCAATTCTTTTTACCAGCCTCTATTTTGTTTTGTATGGGTGTGCTGTTTATGGGTGTGGGTTTAAATTTGATGGAGCGGAAGGCAACATAATTTTAAGAGGTGGGTGTAAAGATATCTTTACATCCACCTCTTTTTTATTTATACTGTATGTAAAGATATCTTTACGTTTGGAGGTTCTAAATTGAGAGTAGTCAATCACATAAAAGAGGTTAGGCAGGAGCGTGGGATCACACAGGTGAAAATGGCGGAGGATTTGCAGATTACCCGTCAAACAATTAATGCCATCGAAAAGAATAAATACAACCCGAGCCTGGAACTGGCACTAAAGTTGATTGCCTATTTTGATGTACCCATTGGAGATTTATTTTACCTAGAAAAGGAGGAGAATGAACGATGAAAAATGAGAAATTGTTATGGCTAGCCTGGTCTTTTATTATCATCTGTATTATGGCCGGCGGAATTCTAGGGGTGTACTTGATTGGCAGAGAAGAAGGTGTTTTCGACATGGATTTAGTGCTATCCGTAGTTATAGGAACTTTGGGTGGCGCATTCTTTACTATCGTTTTTTCTATATGGAAGAAAAAACGAAAAAGAAATATTCCTGAATTTGATGAGCGAAATCTGTCATTAATGAAAAGATACTTCTTGATTGCGTTGTATTTTATAATATTCGGTAGCGGGGCACTTTTGCTTGTCCTGTTCTTTATGGGAGTGGAAACAATAGATGTCGGCATGCTGATTGTTTATATGATGGTGTTGTATCTAATAGTGGGCTTAGGTGCACTGGTGACAGCTAAGCTGTAGATAAAGGAAATGCAGAAATAGAATTGTCATAAAAAGGTCAATCTCCAAACAAGCGCACCGGTCCCCTTTGCTTTATAATAAAGTTATTATGTGAATTTATTCACGTACTATATCGTCATACAAACTAACACCTAATCTTTATAAGGAGAAGGGACTAATAGATGAACGATCTTAAAACTTATGCCAAAGCACAAAAAGGAACAAGGGCTATTCTAATAATCCTCGCAGTTTTGACAGGTATTACTGTCATTGCTCAGGCTTATTTCTTTGTTACCATCGTGGATCGGGTGTTTCTTCAGGGACATTCGTTTGATGCTATCATGCCGTTTCTTGGAGGCTTGCTTGGTGTCATGGCAGCCAGAGCAACGCTTACCTATTTGAACGGTGTGGCAGGAGTAAAAATGGCAACAAAAGTAAAGCGGGAATTTCGAAGCGCACTTTTAAATAAATTATCAAAAAGTCCTGTTCAAGCTTCTTTAAAAGGGCAGTCGGGACAAAAAGTCAGTGTCATGATGGATGCGGTGGATGAGATTGATCCATACTTTAGCCGCTATATTCCTCAGATGATTCAATCGTCTGTTATTCCGATCATGATTTTGATTGCAATATTCACTCAACACACTCATTCTGGATGGATCATTTTGCTGACAGCACCTTTTATTCCGATTTTTATGATTGTAGTGGGACTTAAGACGAAAAAGAAATCGGAAGAACAGATGGAGAAGCTTGCAGCTTTTTCAGGCAGGTTTCTTGATACGCTGCAGGGATTAACGACACTAAAACTATTCGGAGAATCGAAAAAGCAAAAGGAAATGATTCAGCATAGCAGTCTGTCCTTCCGCGATGCAACGATGGAAGTATTGAAGATTGCTTTTCTTTCCTCGTTAATGCTGGAGTTTATTTCTATGCTTGCGATTGGGTTGATTGCGCTTGAGGTAGGACTGCAGATTGTAGTATTTAAGAATTTGACGTTTTTCCCAGCATTCTTTGTACTGGTGTTGGCACCGGAGTTCTATCTCTATCTAAAAGAGCTTGGAAGTGCTTTTCATACAGGAAGAGGAAGTATGGGAGCTGCGAAGAAGGTAGAAGATGAACTTAACGTCGAGGAACAACCGATAGAATGGGGAGATGGAAGTTTACTAGATAAAAAGAGACCCCCTGTTATCGAACTGAAGAATGTCAGTTTCCAGTACGGTGCGGATACCTTCCAATTAGCAAACATGGAGGCGGTCATTCCGCCCTATAATCAAGTAGCAATTGTCGGACGAAGCGGGTCAGGTAAATCGACACTACTTAATATTATTGCGGGATTGATTCGTCCTAATGAAGGGATGGTAGCGGTTGAGGGCAGATCGTTATTTTCCTATCAGGAAAGAGCTTGGTTCGACCAGTTGAGCTATATTTCCCAGAATCCGTACCTTTTTTCTGGAACGATTGCAGAGAATATCGTGATGGGTGGAAAGATCGATGCTACTCTCCCAGAAATTAAAGCAGCAGCGGAAAAAGCAGGAATCTTCTCCTTAATAGAGTCTCTTGAACATGGCTTTGAGACAAAGATCGGGGAAGCAGGAAGAGGACTTTCCGGGGGAGAAAAGCAGCGACTTGCGCTGGCAAGGGCATTTCTCAAGCAACCAACGGTCATTCTTTTTGATGAGCCAACCACAGGATTGGACCTTCAGACAGAACGTATCCTTCAAACGTCCATAAAAGAGCTCTCGAAAACATCCACGGTTATTACGGTAGCTCACCGGCTGCATACCATTAAGAATGCCGATCAAATCTTCTTTTTGGAGAATGGCAAGCTGATGGGGCAGGGAACGCATGAAAAGTTGGCAGCAACTGTGGAAGAGTATCGCAAGATGGTTATGGTTCAGCAAGGAGGGAGAGCAGAATGAAGGATTTGGCAATGGTAATAAAGTTGATGATGCTTGAGAAAAAGGACATTTTTTATTCCATTCTACTCGGCTTCACTGCAGGACTTGCAGCGGTCGGACTGTTCGCTTCAAGTGGCTATCTGATTTCAAAAGCTGCCCTTGAACCACCAATCTACGCTTTGACTGTGATGATTGCACTTTTAAAGCTATTCGGATTTGCTCGTGCATTTAGCCGTTATGGCGAGCGCTATTTTTCCCACCGGGCTACTTTTACGATATTAAGTAATCTCCGTGTTTCTTTTTATGAAAAGCTTGAGCCATTAGCGCCAGGGATATTTCAAAAATACCGCAGCGGGGATCTTTTATCGAGAATTGTCGGAGATGTGGAAAGTCTTCAAAACTATTTTTTACGTGTCTTCTATCCACCAATTGTTCTTGTTCTTGTTTTTCTTAGTACGATATTCTTCTTATCGTTCTACTCTATCCTGATCGCAATCGTTATGTTTGTCGGGCTTATTTTAACAGCCTTTGTTGTTCCCGCAGTGTTTGCTTGGAGTCAGCGCAGGGTTCAAGGAAAAGTCAGAGAACGGCGTGGGGAGCTTTCAACGGAAGTGACGGAACTATTATATGGATTTCGTGACTTGAAAATCTATCAAAAGCTGGCAGACAAAGAGGACCAGCTCAACCAAGCATCAGATTCTTATTTAAGGGAGCAGGAAAAGGAAGGCATCCAGGCAATGTTCAATCAGTCAGTGAACACCTTTGTCACTCTCGTAGTCTCGTTAGTCGTACTCGGACTTGGGGCCTTTTTAGTAATCGAGGGTGAGTTAAATGGCTTGTTCTTGGCGATGCTTGTGATGATTTCCTTGACTGTATTTGAAAATGCTGCACCAATGGCGGTCTTACCTGGTCATTTAGAGGACAGTCGCAGAGCAGCGAAAAGATTGTATTCGGTGGTTAAGCGTGAAGAGATGAAAGAAGGCGATTCTTCTGAAAAGTTACCTGACACCGGTGCCCTTTCGGTGGAAATGGAGAATGTAACTTTTACCTTTCCAGAAGAAGCACGCGTTGCTCTTGATAGAGTTAATCTTACCCTTCCAGCAGGTTCAAAGACCGCGATTGTCGGACCAAGTGGATCAGGGAAATCTACTCTCTTGCAGCTACTGCTAAAAATCCTCTCGCCAGATTTTGGTTCAATCCTTGTCGGTGGAAGGCCTCTAGCACACGTTTCCCAAGAAAATCTATGGGATAAGGCAAATGTGGTTCTTCAGGAAAATCACTTTTTCTATGGAACCATCAGAGAGAACCTTTTGCTTGCAGGGGATAGTTTAAAAGATGAACAGCTTCAGGAAGCTCTTGCACACGTAAAGCTAGAACGATTTTCTCTAGACGATGCCGTAATGGAAAAAGGAGAAAACCTCTCTGGTGGAGAAAAGCAAAGATTAGCCATTGCCCGTTCATTGTTAAAGGGTGGACGCTTATGGCTACTCGATGAACCAACATCAAGTGTAGACGCGCTAACGGAGCAGAGTATCTTTGAACATCTACTAGAAAAAGCAGAGGCGGATACATTGGTTTTGGTTAGCCATCGCTTAACAGGGTTAGAGAAGATGGATCAAATTATTGTAATGGAGCATGGCCGAGTTGTTGAGTCAGGGACATTTTCCGAGCTAATGAAAAAGCGAGGGTATTTTTATGAAATGAAGCAAATTGAGAAGAGTGTGTTTATGTAGGCTCTTGTTGATAAAGATTATTGCTATAATCGAAGAGGCTGGGACAAAAGTGTTTTAGCCTAAGAAAAACCCGAACTAATTTAGCTCTAATAACAAATTAGTTCGGGTTTTAATGTTTTAAAATATACGTTTAGTATTTAGGTTACTTCAGCGGTTGATTGGAGTGCAAGACGGAGACTCCTGCGGGAGAAGTGGCCAATGTGAGACCCCGCAGGCAAAGCCGAGGAGGCTCACGGGTCACCCGCGGAAAGCGAAGTCTTGCACGGAAATCAATAGCGGTTTTAGAGCAGGTACTTAAATTTTCGTCTTTTGTAAGAGTTTTTTTAATTTCGTCCCAACCTCTTCAACTATTTCAGGATTAGCAAAACATGTGAAATAGTAAACTGCCGCTCTATCCTTCCTGCTTTTTTCCAAAGTGGAAGATTCCCAATAGCAGCCATCCAGTCATAACGACCGCTGCGAGAATGAGAGCAGGAACAGGTCCAAATGCCACAATGAACGGGGTGGAAGCAGCAGTTGCTATTCCGCCACCGACGATTAGATCAAGAAGCAGCTGTTTATAGCTGAACCCTTCTTTTGCAGGACTCTCTTCATTAGGATCCGCAAGATTAATAAGTAACACACCAGCAGCACTCATTCCCATAGCTTGTCCGAGATCCCCGATGCCTCTCTCAAACCAGTAGTCTGGCATAATTCGAGGAGCGATGAAAATAAAAGCAAGAACATTCCATGTGATTGCTGTCACGGACATAAGTAAGAACGGTAACCAATATTCCCCAATCACACCAAGAGACAGGGTAGCAATAGCCGAAGCGATGAGCAGGTCAAGGGCAAACCCTTGAATTCTGTTAACGATTCCACTGTCCAAAATGCTGTGCTTCACAAACTTGGTCATAAAGAGCTGAACAAGAATGGCCCCCACCATTGCAAGTGGGAATAAAGGTAAATGAGTGAACAGTTCGATTTGTTCTATCCATAGTGCTTCCTCGAGCAGAATAAGTCCTTCAAGGATAAGAAACCCTATTGCAATGGCAACACCTATGTAAGCAAAATGCACGGTTAGTGTTTCAATAAACTCAGAGCGAGTTGTTTTTTGACCTACCGGTGCATCATCTTGGTCCTCTTTTGCGATAATTCCTAGCAACTGCTCCTCAGATATATCGTTCGGGCTTGAGAGTATCTCTGTCTTTCCCTTACGTGCCCCCCAGTTAATAAGGGCCATTCCAAGCAGCACCCCTGTTAGTACACCAACGGTCGCTAATCCAACAGCCAGATCTCTGCCTTCCTCAAAGCCAACACTTGAAAAGGTCCCGGATAGACCAGCAGCAGTCCCATGCCCACCAACAAAACTTATTTCAAGCAGTGCACCGACAGCAGGATCCAAATCGAAAAGAGGAGTGAGTACCAGAATGGCCAATGAAATACCTACCACATATTGTCCCCATGAAATAAAGTGGGCGAAAGTAATTTGAGGTCCGGAAATTTTCCAGATTTTCTTTATGTGAGGAATTTTCTTTCCAATAAAAAAGGAAGCAAAAATCACACTAATCAGCAATCCTGGTAGCTCTACCCATACATTTTGCATAGCTTCCGGAAAAAGCCCTCCCGTATCAAACAGCTCTACACCAAACCTGCCGAGTATTTCAGGACCCAAAATAAGTCCAATGAGTCCTGCTAGAATGGAACTTGGTACAAAGAACTTTTGCAAAAATGGGAGCGATACACGCAGCCACTTTCCTATAATCAAAAGGGCTCCTAGAATTATAAAACTAAAACCAATCAATTCTGGAGACATGTTCAAATGAATATCCCCCTTATAATATTTATATAAAAATAAATACCCTTTTAGCGAGAACAATAATCTTAGAAAACTTCCCCTGTAGTGTATTGGGTAAGTCGAAGCAAAAATCTTTAGTGTCCCGAAAAAAAGGATACTAGTCTAGGAGAATAAAAGGTACAATATAGAAAACTAATTACAGAGAGTCAAAGGAAGGTGCAAGTAAGTTGTTGAAACGATTTTTTTCTTACTATAAGCCATATAAATGGTTATTTATTTTGGATTTTTCCTGCGCGGTTTTTGTGGGACTTCTGGAGCTTGCTTTCCCATTAGCGGTCAATCAGGTAATCGATCGCCTGCTTCCGGAGCAGAACTGGACCATTATCCTTTGGGCCTGCTTAGGCTTATTGGTCATCTATCTTATTAATACCGGCTTGCATTATGTTGTAACCTACTGGGGACATATGCTCGGCATTAACATTGAAACCGATATGAGGAGAAAGCTGTTTCAGCACATGCAAAAGCTCTCTTTCGGCTATTATGATAACAATAAAACAGGTCACTCCATCTCAAGGTTGACAAAAGACCTCGAGGAAATCGGCGAGGTGGCACATCATGGTCCTGAGGATGTCTTTGTAGCCTTAATGACCCTGGTTGGTGCGTTTATTTTAATGATGACAATTAATTGGAAACTGGCGATTCTTTCCTTTTTGGTCATTCCGTTATTGATGGTCTTGGCGATCTATTTTAATAAAAAAATGACTAAAACGTTTCGCAGAATGTTTGGGGATGTCGCGGAAATTAATGCACGTGTAGAGGATAGCATCGGTGGAATTCGTGTGGTGCAAGCCTTTGCCAATGAAAAACACGAACAAAAGCAATTTGCAGTAAACAACGAGAGCTACCGGAATACAAAGCTCTCCTCTTATAAAATCATGGCGCAAAACGTGACAGCAAACTACATGCTTATGCGTCTTGTTACACTTTTCACCTTAATGTTTGGGACATTTTTTGTCATCCGCGGCGATCTGACCTATGGAGAATTCGTTGCATTCATCTTGCTAGCCAATATTTTATTAGGACCTATACAAAAAATAAATGCCGTTATCGAAAGTTATCCTAAAGGAATTGCAGGATTCAAACGGTACGTGGAAATTATGGATACAGAGCCTGATATTGCAGACGCGCCAGGAGCGGTGCATGCGGAATTGGACGGAGAAATCCGTTATCAAAATGTTTCCTTCGGCTATGAAGGGTTAGATAGAGTGTTGAATTACATAAATCTGACAGTCCGAGCTGGAGAGACGGTTGCCATTGTGGGACCTTCCGGAGCCGGTAAGACGACATTGTGCAGTCTATTGCCGCGATTTTATGAACTACAGGAAGGCAGTATTCTCATAGATGGCTACGACACGCGGGAACTGACCCTTGAATCTCTACGTAGTCAGATCGGAATTGTACAGCAGGATGTTTTTCTCTTCTCGGGAACCATTCGGGAAAATATTGCCTATGGGAAGTTAGATGCAACGGATGAAGAAATCCTAGATGCCGCTCGCCGTTCGCAGTTGGATGATTTCATTGTCACGCAGCCACATGGCTTGGATACTGTAATTGGGGAGCGTGGCGTCAAACTATCAGGAGGTCAAAAACAGAGATTGGCTATTTCACGAATCTTTTTGAAAAACCCGCCAATTCTTATTCTGGATGAAGCAACATCCGCTCTTGATACTGAAACAGAACGCGCAATCCAGGAATCCTTAACAGAGCTTTCCAAAGACCGTACCACTTTGGTAATCGCCCATCGTCTTGCTACGATTAAAAATGCCGATCGAATCATGGTTGTTACCAAAGAAGGTATTGCAGAACAAGGAAAGCATGAAGAACTGATTGAAGCGGAAGGAATCTACAGCAGGCTCCACTATGCGCAATTTGGGTAAGAGGCAGTTGGGTTTGTTAGATTGTGGAAGTGAGTTTCGATTTTTGCTACCGGGGAATGTATGAAGTAAAGAAAGGCTCTTTTCTAAAAGATTGTTGCTAAAAACCCGTAAAAAATCCTGTTCACTCTAAATCAAGCATAATTTCTTAATTTAACAGGAAAAGAGTACGAGTGGTACCAACTTACGTAAAAGCAACAATCAATGCGAAAACAGCCTAAAGAAAACAACATTCCAAGGAGGCAACATAGATGAGTAAAAATGTATTTGGTGTATACGACTCTGAATTACAGACGAAAAGTGTAGTAGAAGGTTTAATCGTTCAAGGATATAAAGAACATGAAATTTATGTTGTTGCACAAGGAAAGCATATCACCTCGTCGTTTCCAAAAGAAACCCATGTAGAGAAAATCAGCATGAAGGACGACGATTCTGTAGTCGATAAAATCAAGCATTCTCTATTACCGGACGAAGCACTCTCGCCTGAAGGTGTTGGAAATAGACTGCTTGAACTAGGAGTATCTGATAGAGAAGCACCTATGTATGCTACCGATATCGAAAATGGTAGAATCGTCGTTCTAGTAGATGATGTAACACAAAACAATACAACCATCGTCACCACTTCACAAGCAGATGAGGATACCCTCGGAGGCAATTCCTACACTGCAGAGGAAGTGGAATCAACAAAAGAAAGCAACCCATTCACCGGCATTGACGAAGAATCGAAAACTGTCCAATCGGGAAGTAACGTAGAACCTAAAGAAGAACGTAATCAACCTCTTCATAAAGAAACACTGGACCATCTGTCACAACAGAACCAAGATCCATCTGTTAATGTAAACAATGATAGAAACGATACCCACAAAAACGTAATCGACGGAGCGCCATCCTATACAGAAGAGCCGCGAAAAAAAGCAGACCTTCATAAGTTTTAATGAGTGAGTGGGTGGATGGTGGATGAAATTGGTAATTGGGGCCAGGCCCCAAAAGTAAAAAAATGAGAAAAAAGCGTGTCCCCTGGCTGATGGTTGGCCGGTGGGGCATTTTTTGTTGTTAAGAATTGTATGGGGCCATCGAGTTACGGCATGAACGATGGTTACGGGTCATAAAAGCCTCCGCAAATGGAGCAAAATATACGAAAATAGCCTTTTTTTTAATAGGAAATCAGGTTTATTATTGTAATAGGAGGCAAAATAGAGCAGCTTGCCCCTCTCTAGCGATGAAAAGGTGGTAGTTAGGGACCGTTCTACCTGTTTTTTGAGATGCATCTAACAACTTTTCTGGAATCATCTAACAACATAGGGCTGTTCATCTAACACCAATTCGATTTCACCTAACACCTTTCCGAGTTCATCTAACAACCATACGGATTCATCTAACACCTTAGAGTTACCCGTCTTCCAACTGCCAATCTTCATCCATCTCCCTACCTTACTTATAAACCTGCCCCATCCGCGTGCACCGGCACCTCAAGATCCCTATTTCCAAACTTCAAAAAAACCGCCCTATGGTTCCATTACACCTAATGGAACCAAAAAAGCAGCTATATGCAAAAACTATTTTCTATCACTATCCTTCGCAGGCTTTAACGGTTTCACCGCAGGCCCCTCCAACACGTCGCCTTTATACGAGAATCTTGAAGCATGACAAGGGCAATCCCATGTGCGCTCTGCATCATTCCATTCCACGTCGCAACCCATGTGGGTACAGGTAGGATGAACCAGATGGTACCGGCCGCTTTCATCCTTATAGGCACCAACCTTATTTCCGTCCACCTTAACCAGTGCTCCTTAATCGCTGTCCAAGTCTTTTAGTTCTTTTTCCTTCCGCTTGACCTTTCCTTTTACAAACTCTTTGGCAACATCTGCGTTTTCCTTAACAAAGCTTTTTATACCTGAGGTGGTTAGCTCGCTTCTGCTTGGATCGAATAGGTCATGGTACGGATTTTCCTTCTGAAGTATCCGGTCTTTTAAAAGAAGTGCAGCAGTAGTGCCATTTGTCATCCCCCATTTCGCAAAACCGGTTGCAACAAGGACGTTTTCTTCGTCCGAACTTATTGCACCGATGTACGGTATCTTATCCAGTGTGATGATATCCTGGGCAGACCAATGATAGGAGATTTCCTCGAGATTGAAATGTTGCAATCCGAAGTCTGCAAGCTTTTCATAATTTTCTATTGTTTCGCCGTGGCTTTGTCCAGTAGGGTGACCTTCCCCACCAATAAGAAGTAGCTTTTCACCATTAAGTCCCAATGCGGATCGTAAGGAGCGGGAGGGAGAATCTGCGCTCAAATACATTCCATCTGGAATAGGAGACTGTACCCTTGCCGCAATAGAGTAGGACCGCTCGATATGCAGGCGTGAAAAATACAAGCCCTCGAAATCATTAAATGGAAAGTGGGAGCTTACAATCACCTGGTTACATTGAATATGGTGTCCTTCTGTAGTTATAACTTCTTGCATTTCCCCTTTGCGGTTAATATCGCCGGCTCTTGTATCTTCGAAAATTTGGCCACCGTGCTTTTGAATTTCGCTCACAAGACCAGAAAGGTATTTTACAGGATGAAACTGGGCTTGATTTCTCATTACGATGGCATTTTCCCATTCAAAAGGCAGCTGCACTTCTTCGGATGAAGCAAGACCGCCATCTAACCCCAGACTTTTATAAGCATCCGCTTCCTTTTCCACCTTTACTTTTGATGACTTACTCGTGGAGTAGACATAAGAGTCCTGGTTTGTAAGATCGCAGTCGATGCCAAGTTCGTCCACCGTTTGACGGATGAAGGCAAGAGCGTCTTCGTTGGATTCGTAGTATAGTCGGGCTCGCTCCAACCCAATATTTTTAATCAGTTCATCATAGATCAGTCCATGCTGGGAAGAAATTTTTGCCGTGGTGTAACCGGTGGTGCCATCAATAATTTTACCGGCATCAATAAGAACGACTTTAATTCCTTCCTTTGCAAGCAGATAAGCGATAGTGATGCCGGTGATACCAGCACCGACTATTGTGATATCTGTAGCAAGGTTTTCAGAAAGTGGGGAGAAGGATGGAAGGTTATGTTCCTCTCTCCAGAAAGATTTCGTGAATTTCGGTATTTTTCTACGTAATATCGTCATGTTTCTACCTCCTATTAAAGTCACATATCTTTTAAGTACCCCAATAAGGAACAAACAATCTTAATGGTTATTTCAGATTTTTATGGGGAAAGTAGAAAAATAAAGGATGGTCTTGTATGGTTGGTTTTTTTACACCATATTAAGGATGAAAAGGAGTGGAGATAGTGAAGGATAAACTGATTCCTGTAACCTCTGTGAGGGCTGGAAAAGGAGAAGAACTTTCAGCAGACGTTTTTATGTACACCAATCAGGTGGTTAATCTGTTTTTTGTGGAAATTCCTGGACCCGAGAAAAAATGGGTGATGGTGGATACGGGGATGCCAAAATCTGCAGAAACCTTAAGAGATCTAGTGGAGTTGCGATATGGTGAAGGTAGCAAGCCAGAGGCAATCATTCTGACACATGGACATTTCGACCATGTCGGGGCAGTGGAAGAGCTTGTGGAACTTTGGAATGTGCCAGTTTATGCACATCCGCTTGAGCTGCCGTATTTAACAGGCAAACAGAATTACCCTGAACCTGATTCCACTGTGGAGGGTGGCATGGTAGCCAAATTATCTTCCATGATGTTTCCTAATGAAGCGATAAATTTGGGAAATAAGGTTACTGTACTTCCTGAAGATCACAGTGTTCCTTTTTTACCTGAATGGAAATGGATTCATACTCCAGGACATGCACCAGGGCATATCTCCCTTTTCCGAGAAACAGATGGCATGCTTCTTGTGGGGGATGCCTTTGTTACGGTAAAACAAGAATCACTGTACAAGGTCCTCGTGCAGGAACAGGAAATAAGCGGCCCACCAAGGTACCTGACAACGGACTGGAGGCAAGCATGGGAATCGGTTAAGAAACTTCAGGCACTCAATCCATCTGTTGCGGCAACCGGTCATGGTGCCCCAATGGCAGGGGAATTACTAAAAACCTCCTTGGACAAGCTTGTACAGGAGTTTGAAACGATTGCCATTCCTGACCATGGCCGATATGTGGACGGGAACTAGACATTATAAAATTATTTTAAAAATAGCAGGCTAATCCCAGAACGGGTAGTAGCCTGCTATTCTTGTTGGAATGGTAAGATTTAATCAGTAATCACTAAGCCAATTAAAGAAGCAAATTGAATCGCCTGAAAAGTAGATACCTTACATCCGTTAAGGTCTTCCAAAGATACAGTAAGGGAGTCAAAAGTAGAGCTACTAATATCAATTCCTTTGAGGGAGGTATTCTCAAAGTTAGCTCTGTCTAAGTTGCATTTTTGAAATTCTAAATTTTTAAATGTGCAATCAAAAAAATCTGAACTAGCTAATGAAGTTTCTTGAAATATTACTTTTTCTAGTTTGGAATTACCGAATGTAGCTAAGTTCAGTACAGAATTATCAAATTCAATATTTTTAAAGCGGGATTCCGTAAAGTCCACACCTAATAGTTTACAATTTTTAAAAACGGTCCTGTGTATAGAAGAACTACTCATATTGACATTGGAGAAATCGCAATTCTCAAATAGGACATCTGTAATGTCTATCTTACTAAAATTTGTATTGTTAAACTTACTATTTTTAACCTCCATTTGAGATAACCGCGCTCTAACCAGCTCTTCATTGGCAAAGTGGGAATCATTAATTACACAAATTTCAAGTTCTGGGTCTTCTTCGTAAAGAATATCTTGAAAGTTTTTTGAGGGTAAATCGTATGGTATTTTCGGTAAATCTAGCTTCATGGTAATACCTCTCTCATTTATAGGAGTATTGGTTCTATCGTCATTTTAAAAAAATAGTAGCAATAATAATAGACTATATTTTATGGAAGAACTGTGTGCAATGAAGATGCTCTTAATGATAGCAGGAAATTCCTTTCTAATCCAAAGATAGTATTTTGAAAACAGGAGACATTTAAGGTAAAATTTAAAGTGGAAAAGCTATCTAGTGAAAGTGTCGGTAGCTTATGAAAAATGATTAACGATACAAGGAGAATACAAATGTCAAAAGTATTGGTTTTAGGACATAAAAACCCGGACACGGATTCCATCTGTTCGGCCATCGCGTATGCAGAATTGAAAAAGCAATTAGGAATGGATGCAGAGCCGGTTCGTTTAGGAGAATTGAATGGAGAAACAGAATACGCTCTGAAACATTTCAATGCAGAAGTGCCTCGTCTAGTAGAGACAGCAGCGAATGAAGTGAAAGAAGTAATTCTTGTGGACCACAACGAACGTCAGCAAAGCATAGGTGACATTGATCAGGTTCGTGTGCTTGAAGTAATTGACCACCACCGTATCGCCAACTTTGAAACAAGTGATCCTTTGTACTATCGTGCAGAGCCAGTGGGTTGCACGGCAACGATCTTGAATAAATTATACAAGGAAAACGGAGTAGAGATTGCCAAGCCTGTTGCTGGTTTAATGTTATCCGCTATTATTTCCGATTCTTTATTATTCAAGTCCCCTACATGCACCGAGCAGGATGTACAAGCGGCAAAAGAACTGGCTGAAATCGCTGGTGTGGATGCACAAAGCTATGGTCTGGACATGCTGAAGGCTGGTGCGGATTTAAGCGACAAATCAGTGGAGCAGTTAATAAGTTTAGATGCGAAAGAATTCCAAATGGGTGAATACAAAGTGGAAATTGCCCAGGTTAATACAGTGGATACAGCAGAGGTACTTAAGCTGCAAGATGATCTTGAGTCTGCGATTTCCAATGTTATTGACATAAAAAGCTTAGACCTGTTCGTATTTGTTGTAACAGACATTTTAACGAACGATTCCGTTGCACTAGCACTTGGCAAAGAAGCTGCAGCAGTAGAAAAAGCATATAATGTATCACTTGAAAATAACACTGCCCTATTAAAGGGTGTGGTTTCCCGTAAAAAGCAGGTTGTGCCTGTACTTACGAATGTGTTAACTAAATAAGGGGAACAAACCTTATCTACTTCGACCGCATATGTTACCAAAAAAAGCTAGCAAGCATCAGATTATCTGAAGCTTGCTAGCTTTTTATTAGTGATGGCCGTCTACCTTCGACGACCGGCAAATAAGTTGAAGACTAAAGCAATCAGTGCCAATACCAGGATGATATGAATTAGGTTCCCTGCGATATCAAATGAAAATCCAAGTAACCATAATATTAGAAGTACGGCGAATATTGTCCATAACATAGCGGGTTCCCTCCATTCATCATTTTCTATTGGTTATGCTTTCAATTTTTCTTTTTGAAAGGTTAGGCTCGTCCTCTTCCTTTAACAAAGTTAAACACGATAGCAATAAGAGCAAGAACTAGCAGGATATGAATAAGTCCTCCTCCGATTTCCATTAGGAAACCTAATAACCAAAGAACAATAAGTACTGCAAATATGGTCCATAACATAATAATTTCCTCCTTCGCATCATAATAATATTTTCAACGTCTACACCAAAGGTTATTCCCCACGCTGGGAAATACTAAACAAAAATTTTAAAAAAGATAATGGAATTTTAAAATACAATAAAATTACAGGAGATTACAAATCTATTATAATAGTCCCTTTTTCTATAAAAGAAGTTTCAAATCTGGTGGAGGTGGAATTGAATAATTAGTGACAAGCCATAGTGAAAGTCACAATAGATTGTGGGAGGTGATTTTGCATGAATCAAACGTCCATGAAAGGTAAGTGGAACCAAATGAAAGGCGACGCTAAACAGAAATGGGGAAATCTCACAGACGATGATCTTCAAGAAGTAGAAGGAGATCGTGACAAGCTAGTTGGTAAAATTCAAGAGCGATATGGAAAATCAAAAGAAGAAGCAGAACGAGAAGTTGATGGCTGGAACTAAAACCTTATAGGAACTAAAACATTCTAAAAGAGGAGTGGTTATCATGGCAAACAACAATAATAGTAGCAATAACAACAGCAACAACAGCAGTAACAACAATGGAACAATGAGCCGTGAAGAAGCAGGAAGAAGAGGCGGAGAAGCGGTTAAAGATAAGTATGGAAGCGATCATTTTGAGGAAATTGGGGCAAAAGGTGGAAGAAACTCGAGCAACGGTTCGAATTCCAACAGCTCAAACAACTCAGGGAACAATTCGAATTCCAATAGCTCAAATAACAATTCGAACAGTTCCAACTCCAACAACAACTAGAATAGGCAAACGACTAGTAACTTCCCTTTTTTTAATGAAGCAGCCAATCCTTAAGGTGGCTGCTTCTTCCTATCTATCAACTAAGGGGAAACATAAAATTTAAAGGAGTGATTTCGGGTATGTCAGATGATAAAATTACGCAAAGACAAACAGAGGGACAACCAGCCCAGGAGCAAGAGAAGCAACCAGGAATCGAGAACAAGATGAACCCAGAACCAATATTTGAAGACCCTTCATACAAAGGAAGCGGCAAACTAGAAGGAAAAAATGCCATCATCACAGGGGGAGACAGTGGTATTGGACGAGCCGTTGCCATTTCTTTTGCGAAAGAAGGGGCAAACGTTAGTATAGTATATCTAGATGAGCATGAAGATGCAAAGGAGACTAAGAGATTAGTAGAAAAGTATGGAGCAAAATGCTTGCTTTACCCAGGTGATGTTGGGGAAAAGAGCTTTTGTACAGATGTAGTGAAACAAACCGTGGAAGAATTCGGGGAGCTACATATTCTCGTTAATAATGCAGCAGAACAGCACTATCAGGAAAAAATTGAGAACATCTCAGAGGAACAGCTTCACCGCACATTCCAGACCAATATCTTCTCTTACTTTTATTTTATTCAAGCGGCCATGCCATACCTGAAAGAAGGCAGCTCAATCATTAATACTGCTTCAATTGTCGCATATAAGGGGCAACCGGTATTGATGGATTATGCTGCTACAAAAGGAGCGATTGTAGCGTTAACCCGTTCCCTATCAGTGAATATGGCAGGCAGTGGAATTCGCATAAATGGAGTAGCACCTGGTCCAATCTGGACACCGCTAATTCCTAGCTCCTTCCCTGAGGAAAGTGTGGAAGAGTTCGGTACCGATTCGCCAATGGGCCGTCCTGGTCAACCGGCAGAACTGGCACCAGCCTATGTTTACTTGGCATCAAATGATTCTTCCTATGTTTCAGGACAAATGATTCACGTAAATGGCGGTACAGTTGTAAACGGATAGTGAAAATACAAAAGGCCTTCTCAAATTGAGAGGGCCTTTTTGTACATATGCTAAGGGTGAAATATACGTCTATTCGCTTGCTTTATAGGAGAAGTTGTACTGTCTCCGGGCAGTATTAAAATTAGAAAATTCTGCTTGGAACTTACGATCCCTTACAAAGGTTACTTCGTTTCCATCTTTAAAATAAAATTCCATTGTATGTTTTTCTTCTTCTGTAGGTGGAGAAACAACGATGACTTCTTCTACTTCCTCCCAAGAATACTTATGGCTTTCGAAGGAAAAAGGATCACTCCAAGCAATCTGCTCAGTGCTCAAAGATTTAAAAGTAAAAGTACCCATCGTAAATAGAACCCCAGATAGGATAACCCCAAACACAGTAATCCAAATAGCAAAACGTGTGAAAAAATAGGCAATAAACAAAAATAACGCTAGGACGGTGGCGGAAGCAGCAAACAACCAATAGGCTTGAGCTGGTGTCTGGAGCAGCCATACATTTACACTATCAAACAAAATCCCCTGAAAAATAAAAGGTCCAGTGAAGATAAAGATCGGTGCTAATATTAATACTCCTATTGCACTCATGATAAAAAGATGTTTTTTTTCGTAGTTAACCAAGCGTGATGCCCCCTATAGTTCTTTGAATCGAATTATATTTCTAAATATTCCAATATGATTATACACTTTTTGGAATGAAAGGAGAAATAGTTTGTCGAAAAAAGGTGACGAAATACTTCACTGAAAAAAGGCAGGTTACTTCTTAAACTGTCTGCTCCTTTCCGTTCTAGGTGTTCGCTTTCCGCGGGGCGGTGCGGGAGCCTCCTCGGCTGCGCTTGTGGGGTCTCCCGTCTACCGCTATCGCCCGCAGGGGTCGAGCACCTGCTACTCCAATCCGCAGGGGGTGGCGCTTTAGATATAGGTGACGAATCTACATTTTTCATGTTGAAATGGCACTGCATGCTACTCTGAGAAAAAGCATACTGGTTGAACTCCCTGCTCCTTTTCGTTCCAGGTGCTCGCTTTCCGCGGGGCGGTGCGGGAGCCTCCTCGGCTGCGCCTGTGGGGTCTCCCGTCTACCGCTATCGCCCGCAGGAGTCGAGCACCTGCCACTCCAATCCGCAGGGGGAAGCACTTTAGATATAGGTGACGGATCTCCATTCTCCATAGAGTGCAGGCTTTACATTAGGAACTACCCTGAGTATAGGTACCACCAATTTAAAAAATATAAAGAACCCCACTTAATATTCGGCCCTACCCAGCTGTGGATCGGAACGAAAGGCGGAGACTCCTGCGGGAGGTAGCGTTTAGGGAAGACCCCGCAGGCGTAAGCCGAGGAGGCTTCCCAAGCGCCCCGCGGACGCGAAGCCTTTCGTGTAGAGTAACAGCGGTCTATTGAACCCTCTAAATCAATAATTCAACTATTGATAGTTTCTCTATAAGAAAGAAAATTGCAAATTTAATTGTAAGCGTTTATAATTATCTTTCCGGTTTTAAAAGAACATAAAGAGCGTTGCGTACTTTGAAAACATGTAACCCAAGGTTTGTACCATGAATTTAGCTTTCTCTAGTTCATGGTTTTTTGCGTCCCCAAAACATGCAAGGGAGTGAAGAGATTGGGAGAAACGAAGAAGCATCCTGATTTTGATCAGGAAGTAGAGCGGCTGACTTTTACAAAAAAATACATGGATATTGTTATCAAGGCCTCAGAAATGGATGAAGAGTCATTCCGATCAAGCTTTAAGGAAGCTTTGGATGGAATGGACTTCAAGGATAGCAGCTTTAGTTATATGAATATGTTAACGAACGCAAATCTTCTGCAGCGAACAACAGAAGAATTACGCAACCTTAAGAAAATCTACCATAAACCTTATTTTGCTAGAGTGGATTATAAAAGAAAAGATCACCATGAAGAAGAAAAGTTTTATTTCGGAAAGGCGTCCTTGTTTGATAGAGAAACCCAGGATCCTATTATCGTGGACTGGCGCTCTCCTATTGCCAACCTCTATTATGATGGAAGGTTAGGGGAGGTTTCGTATGAAGCGGAAGGCGAAGTCTATGAAGGTAATCTTTCTTTAAAGCGTCAATATATTATGGAGGATGGAACCTTAAAGGAAATAAGAGACGTTGATTTAACAACAACGGATGAACTTCTTCAGGAGTCTCTTTCAGGAAGTTCAAGCAATCGGTTAACAGATATTGTTTCCACCATCCAAGAAGAGCAGAATCGCATCATTCGTGCGGATTTGAATAAGCCGATTATTGTACAAGGAGCTGCAGGAAGTGGAAAAACGACGATCGCCTTGCATCGTATTTCTTATTTTATCTATACCTACCAGGAACATTTCCGTGCAGAGCAGCTGATGATATTAGCGCCAAATAATCTGTTTATTGATTATATCTCAGAGGTTTTGCCTGAGCTTGGTGTGGATCGAATATTGCAGACAACTTTTATTGATTTCGTAAAGAGCTGCATTAAAAAGAGAATTAAATTACGCCCACCTTCTGAAAAATTGATGGGTTTCATTAATAGGGAATACGAAGATCCGGAAATGGTTCAGTGGCTTGCGAGCTTTAAGGGGTCGCTAGAGTACAAAGAGATTATGGACAACTATTTACGAGATGTTTTAGAAACACTACTGCCTAAAGAGGACTTTTATTTAACGTCTCGATTTAAGTTGTATGATGCAAAAAGAATGGAACAGCTTATTAAGCAGGAATATACCTACCTCCCGTATTATCGGCGAATTGAAAAGGTAAAGGAAGTTTTGCAAAATTATGTGAGAACCGAGAAGAAAGTGTTAATAGAAAAAGTAGCAAGATTTTATGATAGTAAGCTAGATAAAGCGCTTTTTAATTACAATTTGGATCCTGATAAAAGAAAAAGCTATGTAACTAAGGCAATGGATAAGAAGGAAGAGCTAACGCAAGAGATTATGAAGGAGTCACGTACTGCTGTAAATGCCTTCATCCGAAAGATACCTAAGCATACCCTTTTCTACTATTATGAGCAGCTAGTGACGGACAGGGCGCTTTTTACAAAATATGCCCGTGAATATTTAGATGACTATCAGATTAGTTATTTTGTTAACGCCCAGAAGAATTTACATAAACAGAAAAATTATGAGGTAGAGGATCTTGGCGCCCTTCTTTACCTGCAGCATCATTTATTTGGAGTGGATAAGGATCTGCGGGCGCGGAATGTAGTAATAGACGAAGCCCAAGATTATAGCTATTTTCAGTTAGCTGCACTTAAGAGTGCTTTAGAGACGGACATGTTTACGATTGTAGGGGACTTAGCCCAAGGCATTCATTCCTATCGGGGGATTCAAGATTGGAATAAAGTGAAAGAAGAGATATTCCCGAGAGCTGCCTATACCACTTTACAGAAAAGCTATCGAACAACAATTGAGATTATGCTAGCGGCAAATGACATCCTGGCATTGCTTCCGTTTGAACTTCCAAGAGTGCAGCCGGTGGTGAGGCATGGAGAAAAACCGGCCTTTTACGAATGGGGCAATAGCGATAAGGAATCAGTAAAAAAGATAGAGCGAGATATTCTTTCCCTATATAATCAAGGCCGGAAAACCATCGCTGTTATAGGGAAAACAGAAAACGAGTGCAGGAAGTTAGAAAAACTTTTTTCGAAGCATACAAACTTGCAAGCGCAGCTATTAGAGGAAAACCAGGAAATTAATCAAGAAGATGTTGTGATTGTGCATGCCCAGCTTGCGAAGGGGCTAGAGTTCGATGCGGTTCTAATCTGTGCGTTGGATGAAGTGTTCACCGAGTCGGAAATTGATGTGAAACTACTCTATGTAGCGATGACAAGACCATTGCACCATCTTAGTTTCTATGGAAAAGAACGTTCCACCTTTCTGCTTGAACACGTTGAAACGGGATTGGTTGAATAAAGCAGTCTTAGTGATAAGGAAGAAAAAGGTAAAAGGGGCCAGGCCCCTTTTACCTTTTTCTAACAAATACCATTACGATCAAGGTTAGCGAGAAGAGGGTGAGGATGATTTTTCCTGTGAGGTTCCACTCGAGAACTTGGTAGACGGAGTAGGATTCGATTAGGAGAGCAGGGACCTTTCCAAGGGTGCTGGCCAGGGCGAAGTGAATCCAGCTGATTTTGCTCGTGGCTCCTGCTAGTGTAACAAGACCAGATGGCGCGAAAGGAAACAGACGAAGGGCGAGAACAAGGAGAAAAGCTTCTCTCCCTTTTGTCTGTTGAAGCCGCTGTAACCACTTGTACCGGTTGAGAATGTTCGGAGAGAAGGACTTAATCCCCTTTCGATAAAGAAAGAAGCTGACAATTGCCCCAATCGATTCTCCTAAAAATGATACAAGCGTCCCAAGCCAAAAACCGAAAAAGATAATATTAGCACCCGTAATAAAAAAGCTAGGAATAAAACCTAGAATGCTTATGAAAGTATTGAAGATAATACTAAGGAAAATGGCGAATGGACCAGAAGCGATAAGCCACTCCAATACAAAATTTTTCAACATGCTTACATCCCTCGCAAGAATTATTTTAAATAAAGGCTTTGGTTAAAGGTAAGTATTGATAATAGTTCCTCTCAAGCTGTGTTTGGAGTAAAAAGGCGTAGACTCCAGCGGGAGGTAGCGCTTAGGGAAGACCCTGCAGGCGTAAGCCGAGGAGGCTTCCCGAGCGCCTCGCGGACGCGAAGCCTTTCGTGGAGATCAACAGCGGTATTAAACATGAACCCTATATGCCTAGCCAAGGACTCCCCAGCACCGGCCCGCAGAAAGTGTAGCCTTTTTATGAATTTCAAATCAAAAGGTTTACATACCATATAGGGGTATGTTACTTTATAAAAGAGAGGAGGTCAACAAGATGGAAAACCTTCCGAAACAAATGCAAGAACCAGTACAGCTAGTAGTCGGTGATGCATGCTGCCATACAGATCCTAACGAGCGCAAAAGCCATCATTCTGAAGTAATTAAAAAAGGGCTCATTTCTCGCTTAAACCGTGTAGAGGGCCAGGTTCGTGGAGTCAAACGGTTAATCGAAGAGGATACCTATTGCGATGATGTCCTGACTCAAATAGCAGCAATACAATCTGCGTTAAATAGCGTTGGAAAGTTACTTCTTGAAGGACACATGAAATCCTGTGTGGTGGAAAGAATACAAGACGGAGATACAGAAGTTATTGAAGAGCTGTTAGTAACAGTAAAAAGATTAATGAAATAAAACATACCTAGAGGAGTGGTCGGAGATGGAACAAGTAGTGTTAAGTGTGACAGGGATGTCTTGTGGACATTGTGTAAAAGCGGTAGAAGGCAGCGTTGGAGAACTTGAAGGTGTGAACTCTGTGAAAGTAAATCTTGAAGCGGGAACAGTAGCGGTAGAATACAAAAGTGAAAATGTTACTGTCGATCAAATCAAAGAAAAGATTGATGAAGAAGGTTACGAAGTAGTATAATCTGTTCTTAATATGCGATATTTATCTAATACATCTTAACGTGCTTGTTCAAGCGCGTTTTCTTACAAATAAAATATACCCCCTGTAGGTATAAAGGAGGTCAATAATATGAGTCAAAAGTCAAAAGAAACACAGCTCCAAATTGTTGGAATGACTTGTGCGGCTTGTTCGACGAGAATAGAGCGTGGCTTAAACAAGCTTCAGGGCATAAGTGAAGCAAATGTGAACCTTGCGCTAGAGAACGCATCGGTATCTTATAACCCCGATGAGATCTCGCAACAAGATATAGAGAAAAAAATTCAAGACCTTGGATATGATGTGGTAAAAGAAAAGGCAGAGTTTCTCATTACAGGAATGACATGTGCAGCCTGCTCAAGCAGGGTAGAGCGTGTACTTAATAAATTGGATGGAATTGACGAGGCAACGGTAAATTTGACCTTGGAGACGGGAACGGTGAAATACAATCCTTCCAAGGTTACCCCAACTGATATAATCGCCCGGATAGAAAAAGCGGGATATGGAGCAACAGTCAAAGTCGAAAAAAACGAGAACGCTGAAAACTTCCGTCAAAAGGAGCTGGAAAAACAACAGGGCAAGTTCCTCTTTTCCCTTATCCTGACTCTTCCTTTATTATGGGCGATGGTTAGTCATTTTACCTTTACATCGTTCATCTATTTACCGGATATGCTGATGAATCCATGGGTTCAGATGGCACTGGCCACTCCAGTCCAATTTTTTATAGGATGGCAATTTTATAAAGGTGCCTATAAAGCATTGAAAAATAAAAGTGCCAACATGGATGTCCTTGTAGCACTCGGTACAAGTGCAGCTTATATTTACAGCCTCTATCTTTCCATTGAAGCAATCGGTTCCGGTGCGCATATGGTTGAGCTGTATTTTGAAACAAGTGCAGTAATCATTACACTAATTATCTTAGGAAAACTTTTTGAGGTAAAAGCAAAAGGGCGTTCCTCTGAAGCAATTAAAAAGCTGATGGGCTTACAGGCGAAAACTGCGCGAGTAATACGTGACGGTGAAGAAATAGATGTTCTGCTGGAAAATGTTGTCGTTGGTGACGTGCTTGCCGTTAAACCTGGCGAGAAGATCCCTGTGGATGGAGAGATTATCGAAGGACAATCAGCTGTGGACGAATCGATGCTAACAGGGGAAAGTCTCCCAATTGATAAAGAAACTGGAGACGCCGTCTATGGTTCCACCATCAATAAAAACGGTTTTTTAAAAATGAAGGCTACCAAGGTCGGTCGTGAAACCGCTCTGGCACAAATTATAAAAGTAGTAGAGCAGGCTCAGGGCTCCAAAGCACCAATTCAACGTCTTGCCGATAAAATATCAGGAATCTTTGTCCCGATTGTGGTGGCAATCGCCATCCTGACCTTTCTTGTTTGGTATTTCCTTGTGGATCCAGGGAATTTTGCAGGAGCATTAGTGAACCTTATCGCTGTCCTGGTTATCGCTTGTCCATGTGCACTAGGCCTTGCAACTCCTACCTCTATTATGGCAGGATCCGGTCGTTCTGCTGAGCTTGGAATTCTATTCAAGGGCGGTGAGCATTTAGAGCAGACTCACCGGATAACAACTGTCGTGCTTGATAAAACAGGTACTGTCACCAACGGAAAACCTGTACTTACAGATGTGTTACTGCTAGATGAAGCGGAAGAACAGGATGTGCTGCTTTTAGTAGGAATTGCGGAAAAACCTTCCGAACATCCACTTGCCCAAGCCATTGTTGATGGGATAAAAGAAAGAGGATTAGAGCTACTAGATCCCACAAGCTTTGAAGCAATCCCGGGTTATGGAATTGAAGCAGTCGTACACGAGAAAAAGGTAATAATAGGTACGCGCAGGCTAATGAAAAAGCATCAAATTGATTTAGGTCAAGCGGAAGTGACGATGCAAAGCCTCGAATCTGCCGGGAAGACTGCTATGATGATTGCAATTGATGGAGAGTACAAAGGGATTATCGCCGTAGCAGATACAATTAAGGATACTTCTGCCAAAGCTATTCAACGCTTAAAAGATATGGGACTTGAAGTAGTAATGATGACAGGGGATAACCAGCGAACTGCCGAAGCGATTGCTGACTTAGCGGGGGTAGATCGTGTCATTGCGGAAGTTCTTCCTGAACAAAAAGCAAAAGAAATAAGCAAGCTTCAAGAGGAAGGTAAAAAGGTTGCCATGGTTGGCGATGGAATAAATGACGCACCTGCTTTGGTCACAGCAGATATCGGGATGGCAATTGGTACTGGAACAGATGTAGCGATGGAAGCGGCTGATATCACTCTGATGCGTGGCGACCTTAACAGCATTGCGGATGCCATCATGATGAGTAAAAAGACAATAAAAAATATTAAGCAAAATCTTTTTTGGGCATTTGCCTACAATACCGTCGGAATACCGATTGCTGCGCTAGGATTTCTTGCGCCATGGGTAGCAGGAGCAGCAATGGCATTCAGTTCGGTATCCGTCGTCCTAAACGCCTTACGATTACAAAAAGTTAAATTATAAAATTCATGTCGTATGTTATGGGTTCGAACATTTCACGCAAAAGAAACAAAGTTAGGGAAGACAATAATTATTAAGCAGGTGACATAGAATGAAAAAATGGGTATTTAGCGCTCTAATTTATTTGCTAGTCGTTGTGGGAGGATATACTGCATATTCCTATTTCACAGAAGGCAACCGGGCATCCGATAATCATGCGGAACATGAGCCTCAAGCAGAAGAAGAAGAAGATGGCTCTGGCGAGGAACATGCCGAACATGGATCCAGCGAGGAGCATGCCGAACATGGCTCGGACGATGAACATGACGATCATGGTGACCATGCGCATGAATCGGAAAGTGAAGTTATAACCAATGTAGAATTGGAAAACGAGGAGATTACCATAACATTAGAGGACCAGCAGGGTAATCCGATGGATGAGTTGGAAATCAATCATGAAAGGCTAATGCACCTTATTGTCATAAGTGAAGATTTTGAAAGCTATCGACACCTTCACCCTGAAAAAGCAGAACCGGGTAAATATGTGGTGAAAACCGACCTTGGAGACGGAATGTATCAGGCGTTTGTTGATATCAAACCAAGCAATCTAGAATATCAAATTCAAGCTCATTCTTTGATGGTAGGAGAGCATGCCGAACACGGTGATGAACATGTACATTTAGAAAAAGATTCGAACTTTACCAAAACATTGGATGGATACGAAGTAACACTAAATGCTGAAAGTTTTTCTGTGAAAGATAGTGTTGTCCTTTCTTTTAACATTGAAGGAGGCACACCAGAAAACTATTTAGGAGCCTTAGGACACGTCGTGGTAGTGGATGAAAAGCTAGAACAATTTATTCACGTTCACCCCTCAAGTAAAAAGGAACCAGTGTTTGAAGCGCATTTTTCAAATCCTGGACTGTACAAATTATGGGCAGAATTTAAGCTGGATGGAACAGTTTACGCCTTTCCATATGTAATAGAGATAACAGAGTAAAGGGGGAAGAGGATGACTACGGAGAAAACGGTAAAACTAGCTGTCAACGGTGGTATCGCATTTGGCTCAAAGCTCAATAGCAAACAACTACTTACCCTTGCGCAATATATGAATGATGAGGAAGAAATGGAACTCACCACTTTTCAGCAACTCTACGTGAACATTCCAGAAAGCAAACTGGAAGAAGCTAAGAACGCGTTCGAACAGGTAGGATTAGTGCACTACCCTGTAGGGAATTTTGTGAAAAGCTTGCGCACCTGCAACTTTTGTAAAGGGGAAATAGAAGAAGGAATGCCAATAGCCAAGGAGCTTAATCGCCGAATTGCAGGAAAGCCTGTCCCCTTCACCTTACGTCCTGCATACACCGGTTGTCCAACGGCATGTGGAGAACCCTTGGTGAATGATATCGGAGTGATCAAGCGGCATAATGAGCGCTATGATCTCTATGTAGGTGGAAGAGCAAAGGGGCTCGATGCAAGAACAGCCGAGCTATTCGCTGGAGAACTTACAGAAGACGCTCTGTATAAATCAGTAGATTACTTAATTGATACCTATTCTGCGAACGGGAAAAAACGCGAGCAATTCTGGAAATTTATCAATCGCTACGGAAAAGTAGAATTGCAGGAAGAAGTGAAAGCTGTTTTATAGGATAGGTAGGAAGAGTTGCGTTTTCAAAGCTGAGGCTGCGAAGAAAACGCAGCTTTTTTTTGTGGATTTTCAAGGGGATATCTAAGGGGGGGCTGGTTTAACTCTCTGTTGCCTGTTTTAGGTGCGCATTTCGTAGGTGTGCGGCAGCCCGCAGTATTCTAGCTTCTGCCACTCCAATCCATAGGCTGGACCACTTTACTTGGTAACGTGACTAGCCAGGGATTAAATTCATAGAGGGTACTTGGGGATTTCTGATAAACGCTGAGAGTCTTTCGTGCGCAAATCATGACTTGCGTGCGCAAATCTCGAGAAGTGGTGCACAAAATAGAGCTTCCGTGCGCAAATCACCCGAAGTGTTACATAAAAATGAGTTTCCGTGCGAATTCCCACAAATGCCATAACACAGATTGTATTAACCCATTAAAATTAGTTTCATAACCACTTAATGCTGCCCTCATTTTCGGTATTTAAGTGAAAAGGTATCATTATTTCACTTGTATAGGTCTGTGAAAAGCGAAATTACCGTTTTATTTACTAACCCTTACTAACCCTACTACCGAAAAGAGTCTCACATGATTGGCTACCGCGAAATAGTTGGTCGTGTTCTTTCCGTTTCAGGTTGTCCCCTCCCTCTCCTATAAAAAAGAATAATATTCCATAAAACATTGCAACTTTTTACAAATATCCTCGTCTAACGGTTTAAAGGAGGCGGAGTATGAAGCAGCGAGCAATTATCTTTTTTCTATTAATAGCAAGCTTAGCAACAGTATGTGGAATCATCTATTTGAAACAAGATCCTTTTATCGTGAACAGCACGGTTGATACCTCGAAAACTGCCACGGTACTAGCCAATAAAAAATGGATACTTTCCTTTTCAAGAGAATTTAAAGAGGAGAGTGTTACGGAAGAAACTATTTATGTAACAAATAAGGATGGAAAAAGAGTAGATGTTTCCTTAGCCTTTGCCGTGGGAACCGTCACGGTTGTTCCTCCAAAGAACGGGTACATTTCCGAGGAAGGACCATTTGATCTCCATATCGCTTCTAATATTGAATCGGTAGATGGAGAACTTCTAAAGGAAGGTGAAACTATTTCCTTTTTGACTAAAGATGAACTCCCAACGTTTGGTTCAAAAAAAGAGCTGAACAGTGTATTCAAGTCTCGACTTGAGAGAGAAGAGAAGGAAATGGGGGGGAGAGGGTTCTTCAGCTCGGATGAGTCTACATCTTCGGACGACAGCGATTCAGGAAGCTTCGCGGCAGCTGAAAATGCAAGCAACGGTGATAGCTCGAGTTTTTCCGAGACCAATGTTCAGGTTCAAGGTGTCGACGAAGCAGATATTGTGAAAACTGATGGTGAATATATATTTCAAGCAGTTGACCAAAAGTTGAAGATTACAAAGGCTGTTCCATCGGATGAGATGGAAACTGTATCTGAAATTCGCTACCAGGATTTTTCCCCTTTTCAGATGTTCGTTGATGGAGACCAACTCGTATTGATAGGTCATTATTGGGATCATTCTTATGGTTCTCATTATAAAGAGGAAGAAAGCGACAGGATATTGCCAATGAATGAGTCAACGAGAGTGATGGTTTACAATATTTCCGACCGTAGTGATCCCACCATTGTAAAAACTCTTACCTTAGAGGGTAATTATATTTCGAGCCGAAAAATAGAGGGGCATGTTTATATTATTTCCAACCATTATCCTAACTTTTGGATGCTGCAGGAGAATCCGGAAGTGGATGTTCGCCCTCGAATGGCAGAGACATTTGGGGATGCGGAGGAGGAAATCGCTTCAATAGAGGATATGAAGCGTATGGATTACTCGGATATCCGTTATTTTCCTGACTCATCCGAAGAAAATTTCATGACTATTGCATCCTTTGATCTAAAGAGTCCCGAAGAAGAGGCAACGATTTTGACCTACCTTGGCAGTGGACAGCAAATCTACATGTCCAAAGAGAATCTCTACGTGGCAGTTCCGACCTATTCCCAAAGCGGTGGTCGAAATGCGCCTTTCAATCAAACTACGGATCTTTATAAGTTCTCAGTGGATGGACTGCAGGTAGAATATAACAGCACAGGATCGATTCCTGGTTATCTGCTAAACCAGTTTTCGATGGATGAATATAACGGTTATTTCCGTGTCGCTGCTACAGATGGGCACGCGTGGGATGAAACCTCGCCTTCTCGAAATAACCTATTTATAATGGATGAACAATTAAATTTAATTGGCAGTGTGGAAGATCTCGCACGAGGAGAAAGAATCTATTCTGTTCGCTTTATGCAAGAAAAGGCCTATGTGGTTACTTTTAAGGAAGTTGATCCGCTCTTTGTCTTTGATCTAAGCAATCCCGAAGATCCTAAGGTGTTAGGAGAACTAAAAATACCAGGGTTCAGTAGCTATTTACATCCATATGATGAGAACTATTTGATTGGGTTTGGTCAGGACACCAAGATAGAAAAAGATCAGTTTGGAACAAGGGTTGTAACCAATGGGGTGAAAATATCTTTATTTGATGTCAGTGATCCTGCTAATCCGCTTGAAAAGCATACGGAAATTATTGGGGGGCAAGCTACCCATTCACCGCTAAATTATGATCATAAGGCACTCCTGTTTAATAAAGAGAAAGATATCTTTGCGTTTCCAATTACCGTCTATCAGGAAAAAGATAAGCACGATTACCGCTTTGAGTTTGAAGGCGCCCTTGTATATGGAATTGATCCAGAGAAGGGCTTTACATTGCATACTTCCATGACCCATCAAAAAGAAAATACACCCTATGAGGATTGGGAGAATATGATTCAGCGGGTAGTTCAAATAAATGATCATCTTTATGCAGTTTCACCCAAAAAGATTACTGCAACAAAAATCACGTGGTAGGGAGCGATTCATAGCTCTCTTTTTTTATAGGTGAAATATCGACGAAATCTACCAAATTTATTTCCCAGGGAAGTTTTTTGTCGAATCTTCTCTTTCAAAATAGGTTTGTCTTTAACATGCTAGTGGAATGATATTCATATATTTAAGAAAAGAATTTGTAATCTAACGTACGTATAAAGGAGTTCTGCTATCGAATTATGATAAGGAAGTGCTATAATATAGCCTATATGAAATACAAAACAACTAGTAAATATATTGAATGACTCTTGTAAGGGGGAGCAACATGAAAACAAAATTACATTTATTATATGGTGGAAAATCAGCGGAACATCAAGTCTCATTGCAAACTGCATTAGCAGTATCTAATGCACTTGATATGGGGAAATTTGATGTTTATCCGATATACATAACTGAAGAAGGTGCTTGGAGAAGTGGTACCATGCTTGAAGGGCCTGCGGAAAATGTGCAGCAATTAAAATTAGAAGACGGTGGAACTACTACTGCCCCATTTGCTTTACCTTCTGTAGAAGATGCAGGACAACAGGAGACTGTCGTATTTCCTCTTTTACATGGGCCGAATGGAGAAGATGGCACCGTGCAAGGGATGCTGGAGCTCTTAAATCTTCCGTATGTAGGAAATGGTGTGTTGGCATCATCAGCAGGCATGGATAAGGTGATTATGAAAAACCTTTTCGCACAAGCAGGCCTTCCACAAGTAGGTTATGTGCATTTTCTGCGTTCTGAATGGGAGAAAAGTACAGAAGCTGCTTACGATAAGGTGGAAACTGAACTCGGTTTCCCTTGTTTTGTGAAGCCAGCTAATCTAGGATCAAGTGTAGGGATCAGCAAGGCGAAGAATCGTGAAGAGCTAGGGAATGCGTTCCGTGAAGCTTTCGAATTTGATCGTAAAATCATTGTAGAGCAAGGGCTTGAAGGTGCAAGGGAAATTGAAGTAGGTGTACTAGGCAATGATCATCCAGAATGCTCCGTACTTGGTGAAATTGCTCCTAAGAAAGAGTTCTATGACTATAAAGCGAAATACGAAGACGGCGATACGGCTATGATGATACCTGCCGAAATAGAGGCAAATATAGATGAACAAGTAAAAGAGATGGCAATAACAGCATTTAAGGCAATTGATAGTTCAGGTTTGGTACGTGCAGATTTTTTCTTAACAAAAGAAGGAAAGATATACATCAATGAAGTCAATACCATGCCTGGTTTTACCCCATACAGTATGTTTCCGCTTTTATGGAAGCACACAGGGGTATCCTATCCAGAATTAATCGAGAAACTTGTACAATATGCAAAAGAACGACATACCGACAAACAAAAAATCAAACATACTTTCTAAAAAGCTCTTCATATAGGATTGTTACTGCCCTATCTACACAAAACTAAGATTAGTTTTAAATTTCAACAAAAAATGAACGCCAGCAACGATTGGTAGAGGGGACAACTTATTCGAGTAGCAATCAATGTGAAAATAGCTTTGAAGAACAGACAGGGGATGACATTTCAGGGAGCTAACACCGGGAATGTCAGCCCCTTCTCTTTGGAAAAGTAGGCCAATAAGATCTAGGAGAGTGGATAGTAATGATTAGAAGAACGTTAAAAGAGATACAAGAGATGGCAAAAGGAGAAAGTATATTGCCCACGTATAATGATTTGATGGTGGAAGGTGTTTCCCGAGACACAAGGGAAGATATGAAGGGAAAGCTTTATATTCCAATAGTAGGTGAGAACTTTAACGGCCATCAATTTGTTAGACAGGCAGTTTTGGAAAAAGGCGCAGTTGCTTCACTATGGCAAAAGGATCAGCCGGAACCACCATCTGATGTAGCGCTGGTTTTTGTAGATGATACGTTGGAAGCACTTCAAGATTTAGCAAGCAGCTATCGTATGGAAATCGGAATGAAGGTAATAGGAATAACAGGGAGCAACGGCAAGACAACAACCAAAGATATGATGACCTCTCTTTTGGAAACTACGTTCAAGGTACATAAAACAGCGGGGAATTATAACAACCATATTGGTCTGCCATTAACCATCCTTTCGATGACTGAAGATACGGAAGTGGCTGTTCTGGAGATGGGGATGAGTGGAAGAGGAGAAATTGAATTGTTATCCCATATAGCAAAACCGGATGCAGCGATTATTACCAACATAGGAGAATCGCATTTGCAGGAACTGGGTTCAAGACAAGGGATTGCAGAAGCAAAACTGGAAATTGCAGCCGGGTTAAAGACCGGAGGAAAGTTGATTATCAATGGAGATGAACCGCTGCTTTTGAACAACCTCAAAGATATAGCATGTGAGGTCATTACTTTTGGATTAAACACCGATAATGATTATGTAGCGAAAGAAGTAAATTTAAAAGGAACAGGAACACAATTTTTAATAGAAGAAACGGTATACACGATTCCCGTTCTTGGTGCACATAATGTAACAAATGCCTTAGCATCCATTGTGGTCGGAGAGTTACTTGGAGTGAATGAGGAAAACAGAAAAAAAGGCTTGGAAAAGGTAAGCATTACGGCGATGAGAAATGAAGTGGTGGAAGCTGCTGGAGGGTGGACAATTATTAATGATGCCTACAATGCTAGTCCGACATCCATGCGAGCAGCAATCGATTTACTAAGTGGATTAACAGGTTATGGGAAAAAAATAGCGGTGCTTGGTGATATGTTAGAACTTGGCGACCAGGAAAGGGTATTTCATCATGATGTCGGAAAATATATTCAAAATAAAGGGATTGACTATGTTTTCACATACGGAAAATTAGGGAAAGATATAGCTAAGGGTGCTAAAGAAATTCTTGATTCATCAAACGTGAAATCCTATATGGATAAGGAAGAATTAGTGAAAGATCTACTTGGTATCATTAAGAAAGATGATGTCCTCATCGTAAAAGGTTCCCGCGGGATGAAACTTGAACAGGTTGTTCAAGGATTAAGTTAAAGGCTCTGTTAAAGTTGAGTGTTGATAATTACGCTATTCTAGCGATGATTGGAGCAAAAGGCGGAGACTCCACGTCCGGCCGCGGTAGGCTGGAGACCCCGCAGGCACAGCCGAGGAGGCTCCAGCACCGCCCCGTGGAACGCGTAGTCTTTTGCGGAAATCAACAGCGGCGTTTAACACAGCCAAGTTAAAAGAAAGGGGGGCAGGTTTAGAAGCACTGCTAATAAGACTATGTCATAAGAGTTGTTGCAATAAACCTCAAAAATCAATAATGGATTTTAACCCCTAATATAGTAGGTTTTAGAGAAAAACAGGATTTTGATGGGGTAGCACAAAAATCCATCAATAAAACTTGTCATAGAAATGCTTTCGTCCCGGAAGTAAAATAAAAGTTAAGACAGACTAAAGGAATACAAAAGGAAACAAAAGAGAAAAGTAGTACTACACGGACCAAAACCTGTGGGAACAGCAAGCTTTAGGCACACTATACAACAAGAGCACCCAGAAGAAAAAACTGCGAGGGCATTTTGCCTTCCTATAATCACTACTATATTGAGTTTCATGAAATGCGCTGTTAAAGAAGAGTGTAAATACCAGCGATCTTTAACAAGGCCTAAAAAAAATGATCAAAATGCTTGAGAAAGGAAAAAAAGGACCGTATGCTTAGTAGTAAGCAAAAATAATTTGTATTAGTATGTTACACGTTCTTTTGGAAAGAGAACGAAAAAAAGGCACCCTCCTATAAGTTGACATTAACGATTATTGCTATTTACTAGCAAAAGTGTTATGATAACAGTTAATGTGTTTAATAATGTCTACTTATAAGGATTAGGCAAGCGCTTTGACGCGTGCCTAATTTATTAATTTGTATAGATAAAGGAGTAGGAATAATTTGGCGTTTTTTAAAGATTTAGGTTTATCAGATGAGATTATGCAGTCAATCAACAGAATGGGGTTTGAAGAAGCTACCCCAATCCAATCGGAAACGATTCCTGTTGCATTAGAAGGTAAAGATGTAATTGGTCAAGCACAAACGGGAACAGGAAAAACTATTGCGTTTGGGTTACCATTACTAGAAAATGTGGATGTGAAAAACGATTCAATTCAAGGGATTGTTATCGCACCAACTCGTGAATTAGCTATCCAAGTTGCTGAAGAAATTTACAGAGCTGCTTATCATAAACGTGTACGCGTATTATCTGTTTTCGGTGGCCAAGACATCAGCAGACAAATTCGTTCATTGAAAAAGAATCCTCACATCGTGGTTGGAACACCTGGTCGTTTGTTAGACCACATCAACAGAAAGACTTTACGTCTTCAAGGTGTAAATACGGTTGTTCTTGACGAAGCGGATGAAATGTTAAACATGGGCTTCATTGAGGATATTGAAAAAATCCTTGCTGAAACTCCGGAAAAGAAACAAACCTTGCTTTTCTCTGCTACAATGCCGGCACCAATTCGCGCGATTGCAGAGCGTTTCATGAGCGAGCCTGTTAGTGTAAAAGTGAAAACGAAAGAAGTTACAGTTTCAAATATCCAACAATTTTATGTAGAAGTTCCAGAGAAAAAGAAATTCGATACGTTAACGCGTCTTTTGGATATTCAATCTCCTGAGCTTGCAATTATCTTTGGCCGTACAAAAAGAAGAGTAGATGAATTATCTGATGCTCTGAATGTACGTGGATATTCTGCAGAAGGAATCCATGGTGATCTTTCTCAGGCGAAGCGTATGTCTGTTCTTCGTAAGTTCAAAGAGGGTGCAATTGAAGTTCTAGTTGCAACAGATGTTGCTGCTCGTGGATTAGATATCTCTGGAGTAACACATGTGTATAACTTTGATATTCCTCAGGATCCTGAAAGCTATGTTCACCGTATTGGACGTACAGGTCGTGCAGGTAAAAGTGGTTTAGCGATTACATTCGTAAGCCCGCGTGAAGTAAGTTACCTACACCATGTGGAAAAAGTAACAAAACGTAAAATGGACCGTATGAAGGCTCCAACTCTAGATGAAGCGCTAGAAGGCCAACAAAAAATGTCCATGGAAAAACTAACATCGGCTGTAGAAGCGGAAAACCTTGGGTTCTACCGCAGTGCAGCAGAACAATTACTTGAAGACCATGATGCAATCACTCTTGTATCTGCAGCTTTAAAATTGTTCACAAAAGAGCCAGACGAAACACCGATTCGTCTTTCTGACGAAGCTCCTGCTGGAAACAGAAGAGGAGATCGCGGTGGAAACCGTGGTGGAGGCGACCGCAATCGTGGGAAACAAGGCGGCGGCCAAGGTAAAGGTAATTGGTCGAAGCGTCCTAGCAATTCAGGATCAGGATCAGGTTCTGGGTCTAGCGCTAAACGTCAAGGCATGAAACGTTCTTCTCGTAAAGAACGCGTATAATTTAACTGTCACTAGCAAAAGGGATAATTTCTCTTTTGCTTTTTTTTATTCAGCTTATTCTCTTAAATGGGCATACTACCTCCAACTGAGACATTAAGGAGGTCTGTAAGATGACACTAGTAAAGCTTGGATATGTGGCAATGAGTATGCAACTTACTAATGCCTCACCATCTAAAACCATGACATATGCTCAATTTAGTAAAATTAAGGATAAAGAAGCAGCGATTGAGAAATTAGAACGTATCTCTGTAACCAATTTAGAAAATTGTTTGCGTCTGCTCCGACATAATGTTGCAAATGACATTCGATTTTTTCGGTTTAGTTCCAAGTTAATTCCACTGGCAAACCATGAAGAGTTGAAGGATTGGAAATTTATGCGGCCACTAAAAGGGATTTTGCAAGAAATTGATGAATTTATTAAAGAGAACCCAATGAGAGTGGATTTTCACCCTGATCATTTTGTATTATTGAACTCAAAAAAGACAGAAATTTTAAATCAAACGATAAAAACACTTAGTATGCATCGTTCCCTTTTACGAGGGATGGGGGTGGATCCGACGCACCGTTGTGTGTTACATATTGGCGGTGGGTATGATGACAGGGAGTTAGCGTTAGAACAGTTTATTCACAATTTTGCTCTTGTTCCGCAAACGCTACAAGAAATGATTATTTTAGAAAATGATGACACAACATTTCACCTACGTGATTCGTTATATGTTTGTGAAAAGCTTAATGTCCCGCTTGTGTTCGATTATCATCATCATTTAGCTCATTTTGAAACGGAGGAATGGGAGGATGATTGGGACAGGGTTATCAATACCTGGAAGTTCTCTCCCTTGCCTGTAAAAATGCACATCTCAAGTCCAAGGGATGAAAAGAATTTCAGAGCACATGCAGATTATATTGATCCAAAGATGTTCTTTAATTTTCTATCGACTATCAAGGGAAGTGTCGAGGAAATTCATTGTATGATTGAGGCAAAAAAGAAAGATGAAGCATTGTTTCGCCTGATGGATGATCTGAAGCATTACGAAGAAATTGAACAAATAGATGGAGCATCTTTTAAAATTACTTAACTTTTCCATATTTTTAAGCTACATAGTATACTTAGAAAAGTGTAAGCGTCTTTATTTAGGGAGAAGAGGTTTGGTATATATAGAGAGAGAAGGAGGGGGAAAAGTGAGACCAGAACCTAAGCAACGTATTGACAAAAAGGCACTTTCCGTTTGGAGAATATCAGCAAGCTTAAATGCTCTATTCTACTTGGTTCTGTTAGGTGCTTTCTGGTTTTTGCAACGATTTTTCGCTACACCACCATGGGCTTTTGTTGTAGCGGTGATATTATTTATTATTATTGTTTTCGTATCGGTTTTTCTTTTACCTGTTTTACAGTGGAGGCGTTGGAGATTTGAAGTTCATGAACATGAAATTGACTTGCAACGGGGGATATTCATTAAAAAACGCACACTAGTCCCAATGGTCCGAGTTCAGCATGTAGATACAAAACAAGGACCTATTCTGCAACGCTATTCTTTATCGACAGTAATTATCTCAACTGCAGCCACTGTGCATGAAATTCCGGCATTAGATGCAGAACAAGCGGATCAATTAAGAGATTACATATCCAAGTTGGCAAGGGTATCTGATGATGATGTCTGAGCGAAAACGGCTGCATCCAGCTTCAATTATAGATACGGTATTTATGAACTTAAAGGGAATCGCCCTCCCAGCAATCGTTTTCCTGTTCTTTGGCAGTAGAGGAGATGGTTTTTTCGGATTCCTTTATTTTGGAGCCATATTAGTTCTATTAACTGCCTACATCGGGTACGGTGTGGCAGTGTGGTATCGCTTTTATTATTGGATTGAAGATAGTGAATTAAGGATAGAAAGTGGAGTATTTATTAAAAATAGACGCTTTATACCACGTGAAAGAATTCAGACGATTGATACATCAGAGGGAATTATTCAGCGAATTTTTGGCCTTGTGAAGGTGCAAGTGGAGACGGCTGGTGGTGGAGCGGAAGCAGAAGCGGTATTAACTGCTGTAACAAAAGAGGAAGCACAAAATTTAAGGGGTGCTTTACTGTATAAAGAAAGACCTCTACAGGAAGGGGAAGAGCATGATCTGGGCAACTTGGAAGAAGATGCTTTTCCAAAGGAGGATATAAAGAAGCCAACCTATAAAGTTTCTTGGAGTACCTTATTTCTTGTAGGAACAACCTCTGGAGGTATTGGAGTTGTTTTATCTGCAGTGATTGCTTTCGCCTCTCAGTTCGATCAGTTTATACCTTACGATGATATAGTGGATCGTTTTGATCTGGTGCTGCAAACAAGTGTCTATTTTATTGCCTCGGTGGTCTTTCTGATACTCCTGGTCTCCTGGCTGATTTCCATAGCAATGACGATGTTCAAATACGGAAATTTTACAGTGGTAAAACAGGGAGATGAGCTCTTGATTTCTCGTGGAATCATTGAGAAAAAGCAACTAACAATTCCGCTTTCGAGAATTCAGGCAGTTCGTGTTTCGCAAAATATTATAAGACAGCCCTTTGGGTTGGCTACCGTATTTGTTGAAAGTGCAGGTAGCGCAGGAGACAAAGAAGCAGGTTTTTCCACTCTTCTCTTTCCATTAGTGAAATTAAAAGAGGTGGAGGCGCTAGTACAAGAATTCACTCCTGCTTATCAATTGCAAGCTGAAACACATGGTTTACCGAAACGAGCTTTGCCGCGCTTTATAATCAAACTTGTGGTGCCAGCAATAATTATTGCTTCGGCAGTTGCCTACCTCTTCCAACCGTATGGCTTTATAGCCTATATTCTGGTGTTGTTTGCCGCCTCTTTAGCGTACGGACAATTCACGGCAGGAGGATGGAATGTCCAAGGAAACCAGCTCCAGTTGTCGTATCGGACGGTAAGTAAGACGATTGTTATGGTTCACAAAAAGAGGGTACAGTCTTTTGAATGGAAAGAATCGAAGTTTCAAAGCCGTAAAGAGTTACAAACAATAAATGCAGCAATTAAAACGAGTATAGGTTTTAAAAATTTCAGGGTAGTGGATGTGGAAAAAGAGGATGGGTCCGCTATTTTCGATTGGTATACTTATGAAGAAAAGCAAGGATAGAGGATGAATCAAATTTATATAGCTGTACTGTTGGAGGTTCAATTTAATTATAAATTGAACTTCCTTTTTTTATGGCGGTGCTAAATGCAGCTGCTGATACCCTCAAAATATTACGTTTATCCGAGGGGAGTGCAGGCATTCGAGGGTCTTGGTGAAGCTGGAATAACCTTTTCTAGAAAATTATACCATTACACCTGTATTTATATTATACTTTTAGAAATATTTAAAAAAGGAGACAATTTCTATGAATGATTGTTTTATTTGTAATAAGCACTCTGGAAATATTCAAACTTCGGGAGTAATGATTTACGAGGACGATTTTGTTTATGTTGGTCATATTGATAGCAATGGAGATTCAACCTATTTAGGTCATATTATGATTGACTTAAAGAGGCATGCTCCAACCCTTGGTGATATGAATATGGAAGAAGCGAAATCGTTTGGAATGATTATTGCAAGAGTTAGCAAAGCACTTTTAGAAACCGAAAATGCTGAACATATCTATTCATATGTTATGGGTGATGCTGTTCCTCATCTTCATATGCACTTAGTACCACGTTATCCGCGTACACCTAGAGAATATTGGGGACCAACCGCTGTTAAAGACTGGAAAGATGCTCCTATGGGTGACAATAAAGATGTCAGGGACCTTTGTATGCGTATAAAAATATATCTAGAGGAAAATAGAAATGAGTAACCGTATGAAAGATTTTAGCTGGGTAGGGAGCCAAGCAAATTTTATTGATAAACCAAATATTCTTCAACTCAATCAAATTGTGGTAGGGCGTTATGGTGGTAATTCGGACGCAGGACAATATAAGAATGAAGACGGATGCTTGGTATGGGTAAATGAAAAGGAAGATTGGGAATTCACCATCCTTCTTGATGCGCATAGTAGTTCTGAGAGTGCTGAAATTATTTTAGAGCTATTTGCTAAGGAAAGCTCTCAATTAAGGCATTTATTTTCTTTGCAGACAACTCAGCAAACTTTTAAAAGGGTCGAAGAGAAGATATTAACTATGTTTCAATCTAAAGAATTTATAAGAGATTGCCAAAATTGCAAAGGTGAAACCGCTTGTTTAATTGTGTTAAGGAAAGATAAATATGTGTGGTGGTTTTCGGTCGGGGATTGTGTTATATATTTGTTTCATGAAGAACTAGCCACCCTAGGTCAGTATCAGCTAAATCAAAGACAATTTTATCAATGGATAGGAAAAGTTAATACTTTTGAAAAGGATGTGCCTTGTTATAGTGTGGGTATCAAGGAATTAAGAAAAGGGGAAAACCGAATCTTTTTAACTACTGATGGTTTAATTGAATGCCCAAATGAACCATATTCAAATCCAATAAACATTTACAAATCTTTCATTACCTCTCAAAAAGATGATAGCATCATTAAGTTAATGCTAAAAAATATTATCCATAATAATGTTAGAGATAGCACTACCATAGTTTCCTGGAAAGTTAATATATTGAAGGAAGCCACTAGACCGAGCGATTAGTAGTAAAAAAAGAGGTGCAACCTGCACCTCTTTTTTACTGCGTTTATAATTTCCAAATTATGTTTTTAGGTCGCGTTTTTTTAAGAGTGTGAATTGGTCTATCGTAGGTAAAGCAAACCCTGCAAATCTTACAAGAACCTAGACATTACGCCAAGTACTACAAGCACAATCAGGATTGCCCAAAAAATTGACTGTCCTCTGGTTCTTCGGTTAGAAGAACGATTGATATTGGGGAATATCTGGCGGAAGGAACGGCCATAGAATCCTCTTCCAAGGAAGAATGGTGCCAAGATGGTACCAGCCAGAAATCCAAATAGATGTGCATAGATATTCACGTTTTCTGTAAAAAAGGTCATAACAAGAGAGATGGCAAGTATGACAAGGATAATCTGAGAGTTTGCTGTATCAAGCAGGTCAGGTCGAAAGAAAACCATATACAGATAGACGCCAAATAACGCAAATATTGCTCCGGATGCTCCGAGGTGGGAATAGTGAAGTGGTGCCAAATAAAGTGTGGCGATATTAGCTAATACTCCCCCCAGAAGGTAGATGAGTATAAACTTCCACTTTCCTAGCATTCTTTCAAGACCTGGGCCGAAAAGAACAAGCGACAGTGAGTTGAAAAGTAAATGAGTGATAGAGGAATGTAAGAAAATTGGTGTCACAAGCCTCCAAAGCTCTCCTTGAAATATAGAAAAGTTATAGCCTATTGTAAGATTTAGAACATAGGAAGAGAACTGGACAATCAACCATAACAGTAGATGAATAGCCACAATTGTGGTAATAATAGGATATAAATTTGTAAAAGTACGAAAATTTTCCGTTCGAACAAACATGGTTCTTCACTCCTTCTTATCTAAGAGTACCACGAGGTGTTTTAAAAGTCTTTTACAGTGCTTTCTAGCCTGTAAATCATCATGATACATTTGATTATATGTGAAAGGCAGGGTGTTATATGATTATAGGTACTGGCATTGATATTGTGGAAATAGAGCGAATCGAAGCGTTAATGAATCGTCAGCATAACTTTGTGGATCGAGTGTTGACCCCTGAAGAAAAAGTGCTATTCATCTCCCTAAGTGAGAAAAGAAAAGCTGAATATCTTGCTGGAAGATTTTCTGCCAAAGAGGCCTTTTCCAAAGCCTATGGCACAGGGATTGGCAAAGAATTAAGTTTTCAAGATATGAATATTGCAACTACAGAAAAAGGAAAGCCGTATTTCACCAAGCCATTATCCAATAATGTTCACTTATCCATTTCTCATAGCGAGCATTATGCAATTGCTCAAGTAATTATTGAAAGCAAGGAAAGCTAGTCTGCATATTCCCTAGGCTTGCCTCATATACATAATTCAGAAAGGAGACAAGGTGTACAAGTAAAAGGTGTTATTTCACTTTATTATCTTCTCACTTTTTCTCTAAGGTAATCATGTAATTAAGGCAAAGGGGATGAAAAAATTGAGAAAAGCATGGCTTTTGTTAATGGTGGGTATTGTGAGTATCCTAGTTCTAGCAGGGTGCGGCACTAAATCCCAGGAAGATGTAACGGCAGCATTAGGCAAAAAAGTGGAAGAAATGAAAAGCTATGAATCTAATGCGAAAATGACGCTGCAAACAGGTGCGGAGCCACAGGTGTATGAAGTGCAAATTGGTCATAAAAAGCCAACGTATTATCGTGTTAATCTGAAAAATGCTCAAAAAGATCAAAGTCAAATTATCATCCGTAACGATGAAGGAGTATTCGTATTAACGCCGGCTCTAAATAAAAGCTTCCGCTTTCATAGCGAATGGCCACAGAACAGCAGCCAAGCTTATCTTTATGAGTCTCTAGTTAACGATATCAAAAATGATCCCGACGCAACCTTCAAGGCTACGGAAGAGCATTATGTATATGAAACGAAAACAAATTATCAAAACAATAAGCTTTTGCCTACACAAGAAATTACTTTAAATAAAAGTGACCTAACACCAGTGAGTGTGAAGGTAATGGATCCTGATAAAAAGCCTCTAGTGTTAGTGGAGTTTTCCGATTTCAAGTTTGATGCAAGCTTCGATGAAGATGCATTTGATGTAAAGAAAAACATGGCAGGTGCTCAAATGGGACTTCCTACTTCTGGTCAAGTGAGTGAGGAAGATGAGATGGTGTTCAATGTACTAGTCCCTAATGATATTCCAGCAGGTAGTGAAATTAAAGAGCAGAAGGAAGTAACTACGGAGAATGGAAAACGCGTCGTCACCACTTTTGTTGGGGAGCGATCTTTTACTCTAGTTCAAGAAAAGGCCCGCTATTCTGATGTTGCTACATCTTCCTTTGTAAGTGGTGAGCCGGTAGATCTAGGCTTCACGGTAGGTGCGTTAACGGAAAATACTCTTACTTGGAATTATGAAGGCATGGATTTTACAATAGCTTCAGAGGATCTGTCTCAAGATGAGATGATGATGGTTGCTCGTTCGGTGCAAGGTGCAGCGGTTAAATAAGATAAGAAGGTGGCAGGCTCTGATGAGGGGCCTGTATTTTTTTGGTTTTTTTGTGGTTGGTGGTTGGGATGAATGGTGGAGGTGGTAGCGCTCAAGACCGGGGCCTGACCCCTTTTTGGTTGGTGCATGGAAGGTATGGTGGGGGTTGGTAGCGCTCAAGACCGGGGCCTGACCCCTTTTTTGGTTGGTGGGGGATTTTGTGGTGGGGCGCTTAGGTTGGGTTGGGGTAGGTGGTTTGGTGGGTAGTTGAAGTTTGGGTTTTGAGGGGGGATCGTTGGTTTTGGCTTTAGTTTTTTTGGGTTTTTGGGTATGATAGGGGGATGATGATTGAGAAGGAAGTGCTTGGGGAAATGTCGAGTTTTCATCGCGATACGTGGGTAGAGGTAGATCTTGATGGTATATATGAAAATGTTCAGGCGTTACAAAGGTATGTGACCGAGGATGTTTCCATTATTGCTGTGGTTAAAGCGAATGCGTATGGGCATGGCGATGCACAGGTTGCGAAAGTGGCGCTTGAAGCGGGTGCAAAGTATCTGGCAGTATCTTTTCTAGATGAAGCGATTGCCTTAAGGGAGCAGGGGATAAAAGCGCCAATTTTAGTTTTGGGTGCTTCGAGAGTGAGTGATATCGGTCTTGCTGCCAAAGAAAATATCACATTAACGGTTTTCCAAAAAGAATGGTTGGAAGAAGCGGAAAGTGTTTATAAAGAAAATCAACCTATTAGGTTGCATCTGAAATTAGATACGGGAATGGGACGAATTGGAGCGAGAACGAAAAAGGAGGCTGTAGAAATAGTCTCTTATATCAAATCGTGCGATCGGTTCAGTTTGGAAGGTGTCTATACACACTTTGCGACCGCGGATGAATTGCAATCAACTTATATCGAAACACAGTTTGAACGTTTTTCCGGGCTGCTGAAAGAAATTAAACAGCTACATCCTATTTCAATGATTCATTGCGGAAATAGTGCTACTGCCTTAAGGTTTCCTGGGAGAGTTTTTAATGCGGTTCGAGTGGGGATTGCCATGTACGGTCTAACACCATCACCAGAAATGACACCGATCTTACCGTTTCCCCTCAGTGAAGCTTTTTCCCTTTGTACAAAATTAGTACATGTGAAAAAACTTGATTTAGGAGAAAGCGTAAGCTATGGTGCGACCTATACTACGAAAAAAGAAGAGTGGATTGGGACTGTTCCGGTCGGATATGCAGATGGATGGACCCGGAAGCTTCAAGGAATGAATGTGCTGGTGGATGGGAAACTTGCTCCGATTGTTGGTCGTGTTTGCATGGATCAATTCATGATAAAACTTCCTTATGAGTTACCCCTCGGTACCGTGGTTACTTTAATCGGCAAGCAAGGGGATTTGCAGATAAGCTCGAATGATATTGCTGAGAAATTGGAAACCATCAACTATGAAATCCCCTGTATGATAAGTTACAGGGTACCACGCATGTTTTTGCGAAATAAGAGTATAATGGAAGTGAGAAATTATTTGCAAGACAAACCAATATTGGAATAAAAGGTAAGACTTTGCATAAAAAAGGTTTCTTGTTGCGATAATAGATAGGAATTCACCAAATATCTCTTTGCAATTTCATGTAATGATGGTAATATGTAATATGGAATAGTAATATACGTGTCTGTAGTTCTTGGAGGTGTATGCTGTGTCTGAATCCAGCGCAACAACTGAAATCTTAATTCGATTACCTCAAAACTTAGTATCGGAGTTAGATGGTTTGGTAAAACAAGAAAACGGCAATCGAAACGAATTAATTTATCAAGCAACAAAAATGTATCTTCGTGAAAGAAAAAAGCGTCAAATTCGCGAATCTATGAGACGTGGCTACATGGAGATGTCTAAAATTAATTTAAACATTGCATCTGAAGCTTTTCTTGCAGAATATGAGGCGGAGCATACGGTTGAACGCTTAGTTAGCGGGGGGTAATCATTTGATTGTCAAACGCGGTGACGTTTATTTTGCTGATTTATCCCCGGTAGTTGGGTCTGAGCAAGGAGGCGTTCGACCAGTTCTTGTCATCCAAAATGATATAGGAAATCGCTTTAGCCCGACCGTTATTGTAGCTGCAATTACTGCTCAAATTCAGAAAGCAAAACTTCCTACACATGTAGAGATCGATGCGAAGCGTTATGGTTTTGAACGTGACTCCGTTATATTGCTCGAACAAATTCGAACAATAGATAAACAGAGACTGACCGACAAAATAACTCATCTAGATGAGGAAATGATGGACAAAGTGGATGAGGCGCTTCAAATAAGTTTAGGACTTATTGACTTCTGATATTTTGGATCCGTTAGTAAGAGCTATTCACAGTAGAAAGTGAGTAGCTTTTTTTAATTTAATACCCGATTGGTGCACATACAAGCACAAGCGCTAGTCTAAAACACAAGTGCTTGTGCTTTTCTTTTAATTTCCACAATTTATAGGATAATAAACCTATATATACCAAGATTGTAATAGAACATATTTGACAGATAAAATGATTAAAATTTATAGTATATATAGCGGAAAATTAATTTTAATGTCGAATTCATAATATATACATCAAAAAAAGGGGACGGTAGAATGAATCAAGGGATAATAAATTTCATTGAGGAAAACCGTGAAACAATCTTCACTCAATGGATTGAAGGAATAGATGAAATAGGAGAGAAGAAGGAACTAAAGGCAATTTCAGAAAAGGTTTATTTAAGCACGAGTCGTGAATATATCAACCTTCTTCTTAACAACATCAGCATGGATATAGATAACCTTTCTACCAAGCTTACCGATTTTGCTGAGAAAATAGTCCGTTTCGGCTGGCCTCTTTTATATGTTACAGAAGGTCTTTCGTTGTTCGGCAAAATAGTGTTTGAGGGAATGACGGATGAAACGGAAGATTCCAAGAAGGTCTCACTAATGTACGATTTTGATCAGTGGCTTCGACCGGTTTATAACGAAATTGTAAAAACTTATACAGGTACATGGGAGCATACGGTTTCCATGCAAAAAATAGCGCTACAGGAATTGGCTGCACCTTTGATTCCTGTTTTCGATAGAATATCTGTTATGCCACTGGTTGGGACAATTGATACCGAACGTGCTAGACAGATTATGGAAAATCTACTTCAAGGGGTTGTTAAACACCGTGCAGAAGTAGTTCTTATTGATATTACAGGTGTACCTGTAGTGGATACGATGGTAGCGCATCACATCATTCAAGCGGCAGAAGCCGTCCGTTTAGTAGGTGCTAAGTGTCTGTTGGTAGGGATACGTCCAGAGATTGCTCAGACCATCGTAAACTTAGGAATCAACCTTGACCAGATTATTACGAAAAACTCCTTGAAAAAAGGAATTGAAACTGCTTTGGAAATAACGAATAGAAAAATTGTGACTGCGGGGGATTCTGTATGAGAATACCAATTTTAAAGCTTCATAACTGCCTGCTCATCTCTATCCAATGGGAATTGGATGATAACACAGCATTGCAATTTCAAGAAGATCTTCTAAATCGAATCCATGAAACAGGTGCAAATGGAGTAGTGATCGATTTGACGTCTGTTGATATGATCGACTCTTTTATAGCAAAAGTACTTGGTGATGTAATTAGCATGTCAAAACTGATGGGTGCAAAAGTGGTGTTAACCGGAATTCAGCCAGCTGTAGCAATTACACTAGTTGAACTAGGAATTCATCTGGATGAAGTTTTTACAGCGCTTGATTTAGAAAAAGGTCTGGAGAAATTACAACAGGAACTGGGGGAGTAAAAAGATGACTGTCCAATCCTGTGTGAAAATAAAGAATGAGTGGGACATCGTGGCTGCTCGACAAATGGGCAGAAACGTTGCCAAAGATCTTGGGTTCGGTATTGTCGACCAAGCGAGGATAACAACTGCGATATCTGAATTGGCAAGAAATATATATTTATATGCAGGTACAGGTCAAATTTGTATCGAAGAATTAAGCGAATATGGAAAAACAGGATTAAGAGTAATATCTACGGATGATGGTCCTGGAATCACGGACGTTAGACAAGTGATGCAGGATGGTTTTTCCACATCGGGTGGTTTGGGTGCAGGATTACCTGGAGTGAAACGATTAATGGATTCGTTTCATCTAGACTCGGAATCTGGACAAGGCACGACAATCACAGCTGTAAAGTGGGTTCGCTAAAGGGAGGATAGCCCATGAATTATGAGGAGTTAGAGGGGCAGTATAGAGAGATATTATCAGCCTATTTAAACCACCAGTCGGAGGAAGCTTTATATAAAGGACAAGAATTCAGCAGAAGGTTATTAGCTGAAAAAGTTTCTCCTGAGGAGATTATTAGTGTCCATAAAGGAATGCTTCAAGATCTTTCCCCTGAGATACCTCCCGATATTTTACATTCACTTGATATTTTATTAGAAGTGATGATAGGGTATGGTATAGCCTACCGTGAGCACCAAAGCTTGCGGCATCGTCAACAGGAGATTCAGACGGAAATTGAAATTGCTGCAAATGTACAACAGACGCTATTGGAGACTAAGGTGCCAGAAACGGATTCTGTTGAAATAGGAGCAATAAGTGTGCCTGCTAGACACATGAACGGGGATTATTACCATTTTGTTCACAATGAAAATGATTCGTTCAGTTTAGCGATTGCGGATGTAATTGGAAAAGGTATTCCCGCTGCGATGTGTATGTCGATGATTAAATATGCGATGGATAGTTTACCTGACACAAGAGTAGCACCGAGCTACGTATTGGGTAACTTAAATAGAGTGGTAGAACAGAATGTGGATGACAGTATGTTCATCACCATGTTCTATGGAATGTATGATCTAACGAAACAACTATTTTCTTTTGCATCAGCCGGACATGAGCCGCCGCTTTATTATGATGCAAAGACAGATGAATTCTATGAACTTGATGCAAGAGGGCTTGTGCTCGGAATTGATCGCCACGCTACGTATGAGCAATATGAGAAGCAGATTGAACTTAATGACATGGTCATCCTATTCAGTGATGGAGTCACAGAGTGCAGAACCGAGGAAGGATTTATTGAAGTCGATAAGATTATAGACTTAATTAGATCTTATATACATTTACCGCCTCAGGCTATTGTGGAACTTGTGTTTCGAGATTTGGATAAGATACAGGATTTTCAATTAAGAGATGACTTCACATTAATTATTTTGAAAAGAAGTGTTTAATAGTTTGAAAAGAGGGTATTAAGTATTAGGATGACCGAAAATGGAATTCTAATTCATGGTTGAGGTGAAAAGCAAATGAATATGGAAATTCAAATAAAGGAAGAAGTAAATGAGAAGCTCGTGACATTAGAGGGTGAAATTGATGCCTATACAACTCCTAACATTAAGGAAAGTGTAGTACCTTTATTAGAGGGGTTCAGTGGAGAGATTGTTTTCGATCTATCCAATGTTAATTATATGGACAGCACCGGATTAGGGATGTTTGTAGGTTTCTTTAAAACCGTCAAGGCAAACAATGGTGCGTTTCGACTAATAGGACTTTCGGATCGACTTAAAAGATTATTTGATATAACTGGGTTAGCAGGAATAATGGAAATTAAATAAGTTCACTAAAGGTGGGGGAACAATGAACCGGGCTTATGATTATATAGAAATGGCTTTTCCGGCTAAGGCTGAATATGTAAGTATTATTCGACTTACTTTATCCGGAGTGGCAAATCGTATCGGATTTTCTTATGATGAAATAGAAGATATGAAGATAGCTTTAAGTGAAGCATGCACGAACGCTGTTGAACATGCTTATAAGCAGGATGAAGAAGGAAATATTAGGATTGGTTTCGGAATCTATCAAGATCGTCTTGAGTTGGTTGTAGCGGATAATGGGAAAAGCTTTGACTTTGAAAAGGTGAAAGAGGACCTTGGTCCATACACCGAAACACAACCAGTGGAAACTTTGCCAGAAGGAGGGCTCGGATTATTCTTAATCCAAACGCTGATGGATGATGTTAAAGTTCATAGCAATCAAGGCGTTACCGTCTTCATGACAAAGTATGTACAAGGAGAGCAGGTGGAAAGGGATGCAGAATCAATCTCCGTCCAGTAAACCGGACGTAAATTTGCTATTAGAACGATATCAGCAGGAAAACTGTGAGACATCGCAAGCGCAATTAGTCGAGCATTATACTGCACTGGTCGAATCCATCGCTCGTAAGTACTCGAGAGGGAAATCCTTCCATGAAGACCTATCTCAAGTCGGGATGATTGGATTGCTTGGTGCAATGAAACGTTTTGATGCAAGTTTTGGCAGGAGCTTTGAGGCTTTTGCTGTGCCGACTATTATAGGGGAAATTAAAAGATTTTTAAGGGACAAGACATGGAGTGTTCATGTGCCTCGAAGAATCAAAGAAATTGGACCTAAAATAAAATCGGCGGTTGAAGAGCTTACCAATGAACTTCAGCGTTCACCGAAAGTATATGAAATTGCTGACTTTCTAGAAGTGACGGAAGAGGAAGTATTGGAAGCGATGGAAATGAGTCAGAATTACCAAGCTTTATCGGTGGATAATGCAATCGAAGCTGATTCGGATGGAAGCACTGTAACGATTTTAGATATCGTTGGAAGTAAAGATGCAGGCTTTGAACAAGTCGATCAACAACAACTTCTGCAAAAAGTGTTGCATGTACTTTCAGAGAGAGAAAAACAGATTATTGAATGTACTTTCTTTCATAATATGAGCCAGAAAGAAACTGGTGAAAAGTTGGGGATTTCCCAGATGCATGTGTCAAGGCTTCAAAGAAAAGCCTTAACGAAATTGAAGAAAGCATTTTTGGCTGATAACTCGAGTGCGGAGATTTTTTCATGATTGAAAAATTTCAACATGTTAAGGCAACCGTAAATGCTTTCCAAGCTTCCAAAAACAATAAATATTTCTGTGGGGATAGCTATTATGTTAGTGCGACAGATGATTATTTTTTATGCGTCTTAGCAGATGGCTTAGGCAGTGGAGAGTTTGCAAATGAGGCATCTCAAGCAGCGATTTCTGCTGCCAAGCATCATGAAAAAGCAGATGTTTCAGAGATTATGAATGCATGTAACGATGCGATGAAGAATAAGCGTGGAGCTGCTGTATCTGTGTTTAAGGTAAGTTACGACCTACAAGAGGTTGTATACAGTTGTGTAGGGAATATCCGTTTCTTTCTTTATCCTCCGTCTGAAAAGCTAATCTATCCTCTCCCGGTCAAAGGCTATTTATCAGGGAAACCTCAAAAAATAAAAACTCATCGTTTTCCTTTTACTCCAAATATGAAGTTTTTTGTTTACTCTGATGGATTGAATATTCCTTCTGTTAGAAAGTACATTAAGGATATTCCTTCCGCATCATCCTTGCAAGAAATTGCATCCACCTATACATCAGAAGGTTTGGATGACGTAACAATCATTTCAGGCGAAATAAAATAGTCATTATTGGGACGAACAACAATTGTTGTTGGTCTTTTTCTTTTTTATCGTAAACTTTGATAAAATGGAAGAGGGAATATATGTTGGGAGGCAAAGAATGTGGAATGGACTGAAAAAAATTTAGAATTAGTTAATCTGCTCACAAGAGAGGTAGAAGTGACAAAAGCACAGGCGAAAAAGGTGATCTCGCTGTTAGAAGAGGGGAATACTGTTCCTTTTATCGCCAGGTACCGTAAAGAACAAACTGGTTCCTTGGATGAAGTGCAAATCAGAGCAATTATGGAAAAGTGGCAATACATACAGAACCTCGAAAATAGAAAAGAAGAAGTTATTCGATTAATAGAAGAACAAGGAAAGTTGACAGAGGAGCTTCGAGCAAGCCTTATTAAATCAACGAAACTTCAGCAAGTTGAAGACATCTATCGTCCGTATAAGCAAAAGAGAAGGACCAAAGCGACAGTAGCGAAAGAAAAAGGACTAGAACCGATGGCGACCTGGCTTATGAGTTTCCCTGCTGCTCCCTCTCTAGAGCAAAAGGCACAGGAGTTTCTATCAGAAGAGAAGGAAGTCGCTACAATAGAGGAAGTATTGGAGGGAGCCAAGGACATTATCGCGGAAACGATCTCGGACGAGGCAACCTTTCGCCAATATATTAGAACCCTTACCTTCAAGCATGGGCGTGTCGTATCAATTGTAAAAGATGAAGAAAAAGACGAAAAACAGGTATTTGCGATGTACTATGAGTATGAGGAGCCGGTCAATAAAATATTGCCGCACAGAATACTTGCAGTTAATCGTGGAGAAAAAGAAGGCATTCTCCGAGTCGCAATTAAGGCTCCTATAGAACAAGTGGTATCATACCTTAATAGACAATTAATAAAAAAAGAGCAGTCACAATCCACTCCCTTAGTAAAAGAATCGATAGAGGATAGTTATAAACGCCTTATCGAACCGGCCATTGAGCGTGAAGTCCGAAAAGAGTTAACGGAAAAAGCGGAAGAACAAGCTATTCATATTTTCTCAGAGAATTTACGTAATCTTCTTCTTCAGCCGCCACTTAAAGGGAAAATAGTTCTTGGGGTAGATCCCGCCTATCGCACGGGATGTAAGCTTTCTGTTGTTGATGAAACCGGCAAGGTTCTCTATATAGGAGTAATCTATCCGCACGCCCCTGTGAATAAGCGAGCAGAAGCCATAAAGACTTTACTTGACGTTCTTAAAACACACAAGATTGAAGTAGTGGCTGTCGGTAATGGGACAGCTTCAAGAGAAACAGAACAACTAATTGCAGAAGTGATTCAGCAATCAGGAGAAGCTATTTCATACTTAATTGTCAATGAAGCTGGCGCAAGTGTTTATTCTGCATCAGATCTAGCTAGAGAAGAGTTTCCGACACTCCAGGTAGAGGAAAGAAGTGCCGTTTCCATCGCACGACGATTGCAAGATCCTTTAGCGGAACTTGTAAAAATAGACCCAAAATCAGTAGGAGTTGGACAGTATCAGCATGATGTAGCCCAAAAAAGGTTAGCGGAATCGTTAAACTTTGTAGTAGAAACGGTAGTAAACCAAGTAGGGGTGAATGTAAACACAGCCTCCACTTCACTTCTTCAATATGTTGCTGGTTTATCAAAAACTGTCGCAACGAATATCGTAAAAAAACGGGACGAACAAGGTAAATTCACCAGTCGCTCCGAGTTAAAAGGTATTCCAAGATTAGGGGCGAAAACGTACGAACAGTGCATTGGTTTTCTACGTATCAATGATGGAAAACAACCGCTAGATCGTACAGACATTCACCCAGAAACATATCCAGATGTAAAAAAGTTACTTAAGCAACTAGGCTCCTCCGAGAAAGAAATAGGATCCGAAAGGCTACAACAGCTATTAAAAGATGTTAACGTAGAAGAAGTTTCCGAGAATCTAAGTATTGGAAACATCACCTTGCAAGATATTATCCAATCACTGATCCGTCCTGAACGTGACCCGCGCGATAATATGCCATCACCATTGCTAAAGCAAGATGTCCTGCGAATGGAGGATTTAAAAAAGGGAATGGAACTAGAGGGTACAGTACGAAATGTTGTGGACTTTGGAGCTTTTGTTGATATCGGAGTTAAACAAGATGGCTTAGTCCATATTTCTAAACTTAGCAACCGCTTTGTAAAACACCCCCTTGACGTTGTTTCAGTAGGAGACATCGTAACAGTTTGGGTGGAAGGTATCGAAGTAAACAAAGGACGAGTGTCCCTAACAATGCTAACACCAGAAAAGCAGGAAGTTTAACATCACCACCTTAACATTAAGTATGCATGAACCGGACTCTTATAATAGAGTCCGGTTTTTATCTAAGTGTAAGAAAAAAACCTTTAAGTTACCCGTTCTTTTTATTATAAAAAAACCAACATTGATTTAACATCTTAATTTGATACCTGTCTTTCTCAAGATAGGCTCGTTGTATTTGCTTTTTAAACCAAGAGGGCATACGGCTTACCTCCTTTTGTTCTTAGATAGGCGAAGTTTTCATTTATTAATACCTAGTTTATGCATTATAATTGGGAAGGTTCGACCTGAAAGGACGTGGCAATAATGGATGATTATCAACTGCAAAGATTAATAGAAGAGACCTCCTTGACCTATTTTCAGCTCCCTTTTACACATAAAAGTACATTTAACCCACGCCTGAAAACGACTGGTGGCAGATATCTAACCTCTTCAGGCAATATAGAGATAAACAAAAAATACTTTGATGCTTTCGGAATGGACGAACTTGTAGGAATTATTAAGCATGAGCTTTGTCATTATCATCTCCATCAACAGGGGAGAGGATATAAGCATGGAGATCAAGAGTTTAGGGTTCTCTTAAAACAGGTGGGTGCCCCTAGATTTTGTTCTTCGTTAGATAATACAAGAAGCGCTCCTCGTAAATATCGTTACTATATATGTGTTGACTGTCATTTTTTATATAAAAGAGTAAGAAAGGTGAATACAACGAAGTATCGCTGCGGAAAATGTAGAGGGAAACTAAAAGAAACAACTGCTCGTATTGACAGCTAAGTTATTTTTATGATATTTTATTTAAGCCGTTGTTTTACACAGAGCAAAAAACAAAATATTATCTTGTGCATTTTTAAAAACACTTGACTTTTTGACACAAGCTTATTAATATTAAAGCAGTCGGTATTGCTATTTCACGATAGCTCAGTTTTAAAAAACCGCTAATATTTTATGTTTTATTAATCCACCATAGCTCAGCGGTAGAGCATTCGGCTGTTAACCGAAGGGTCGTAGGTTCGAATCCTACTGGTGGAGCCAATTATGGGGAAGTACTCAAGTGGCTGAAGAGGCGCCCCTGCTAAGGGTGTAGGTCGCGCAAGCGGCGCGAGGGTTCAAATCCCTCCTTCTCCGCCATAATTTACGGCCCGTTGGTCAAGCGGTTAAGACACCGCCCTTTCACGGCGGTAACACGGGTTCGAATCCCGTACGGGTCACTACTAAGTGGGAAGCAGAACGATTAAGTTCTGCCTCCCATTTCTATCCCTGGAGGATTAGCTCAGCTGGGAGAGCACCTGCCTTACAAGCAGGGGGTCGGCGGTTCGATCCCGTCATCCTCCACCAGAGTGGCTTTGATTCCAGAAATTCTCTCTGGGGAGTAAGCTTATGCGGCATACTCAAAAGAAGCTATATAGATGAAGTATATTTAATGGGCTATAGCCAAGCGGTAAGGCAACGGACTTTGACTCCGTCATGCGTTGGTTCGAATCCAGCTAGCCCAGCCATTTTTATTTTCCTTTATATGCGGGTGTGGCGGGATTGGCAGACGCGCTAGACTTAGGATCTAGTGTCTTTGACGTGGGGGTTCGAGTCCCTTCACCCGCACCATATTTCCAGCCTTTTATTTGCGGTCGTGGCGGAATGGCAGACGCGCTAGGTTGAGGGCCTAGTGGGGGCAACCCCGTGGAAGTTCGACTCTTCTCGGCCGCATCGATAAAAATTACTTAAATAAAGTATTGACATTAAGTTCTCTACCTGGTATTATAGTTAAGTCGCCAAGAAACGGCGCATTGAATAAAAACTTAATTTAGCGCCCGTAGCTCAATTGGATAGAGCGTTTGACTACGGATCAAAAGGTTAGGGGTTCGAGTCCTCTCGGGCGCGCCACTATATAGATTGAACGGGGAGTAGCTCAGCTTGGTAGAGCACTTGGTTTGGGA
>NZ_JAIQDB010000010.1 GCF_020037475.1 Sutcliffiella deserti | reverse complement strand
CCCGCGGAAAGCGAAGTGCCTGGAACGGAAATCAACGGGCTATATTATACAGCTACATAAAAAACTGTAGCCAACCTCGAAATACCTCGAGTTTGTCTACACCCTTAGATGCCACAGTAGATAGTCTACTGTGGCATTTTAAAGTTTGTCTCTTTTTAAGAGAATAATGTCAGAAATACCCCTATAGCTTATAAATGCCTTCAAATATAAAATTGTAATATATCATTTCCTCATTTCAATTCCAAAAAACTGGCCGGCACTATTGTAAACGCTCACAATTTTATATAAAATAATCAGAATTATCAATTTCAATAACGTTATTTTAAAATATTATGTTTCACTTTCTTTTAAATAGGATATAAACCATTAAAATACTTTTAAGAAAAGGTGATGGATCGATGGGACTAGGTGAAATAGTTTTTATTTTGGCAAGCTGCACTCTTATGATGGCACTTGTAGCATACATATCTTATCGAATGACAAAAGGGAAGGTCGGAAGTGCAAATGAATACTTTTTAGCCGGAAAAGGACTGACAGGAATCTTTATTGCAGGTTCCCTCCTGTTAACAAATTTATCGGCCGAGCAGCTGATAGGGTTAAATGGCCAGGCGTTCAGTGGAAACATGTCTAGTATGGCATGGGAAGTAACCGCAGGGTTGGCCGCCATCATTATGGCCATCTATTTATTACCGAAACTACTTGGCATTGGAATTTCCACTGTTCCTGAGTTCTTGAGCAAGCGGTATGATGAAGATGTTCGTCGGATGACAGTTTTACTATTCTTGTTAGGATATATGTGTGTCACCATTCCCTCGATGCTATATTCAGGTTCGATCGCTGTTTTACAATTATTTGATGTTCCAGCTCTTTTTAATATTTCTTATACACAGTCCTTATGGCTTGTTGTCTGGTTTGTAGGTATTATCGGAGGAATTTACGCCATATTTGGTGGTCTTCGTGCCGTTGCTATATCAGATACTATAAATGGAGTAGGGTTGGTGTTTATTGGTTTCCTAGTACCGATACTTGGTTTTATCGCACTTGGTGATGGGAACATGGTAGCAGGAATGAAACAGATCGCTACTACCAACCCAGAAAAGCTTAACGCGATTGGAAGCAGTACCGATTCGGTTCCATTCTTCTCCATTTTCACCGGAATTTTATTTGCTAACTTATTCTATTGGGCGCTAAATCAGTATGTTATTCAACGTGTACTTGGGGCGAAAAACCTTGCTGAAGGTCAAAAAGGTGTACTAATGACGGGTTATCTTAAATTGCTCGTACCGATATTCATGTTGATTCCGGGTGTGATTGGCTTTCATATGTACGGCAATAATCTTTCAAATTCGGATTTGACTTATCCTACACTAATTACGGATTTACTTCCTGTTTGGTTAATGGGATTCTTTCTTGCCGTCCTGTTGGGTGCTGTTTTCAGCTCTTTTAACTCTTTGCTTAATAGCATTGCGACTTTATTTGTATTGGACATCTACAAACCTAAATTTGCTCCAGATGCGGAAGATCAGAAGCTTATAAAAGTTAGTAAAATCTTTGGAATCATCGTTGCACTTATTTCCTTTATTGTTGCACCGTTCTTAATGTATGCACCAGACGGTCTATGGAACCTTATCCGTCAATTTACAGGCTTCTTTAATATTCCAATCCTTGTTATCGTATTAATGGGGATGCTGTTTAGAAAAATTCCAGCATTTGCAGCTAAAGTGGTTATAGTATTTCACGTTTTTGCCTACTATTTTCTTGTATGGGGTTCCAACCAGATTTTCAATATCGAAATAGGAATCAGCTTTATTCATATCTATGGAATCTTGCTCGCAATTGAAGTCGCCTTTATGTTACTGATGGCCAAGTTCCGTCCATTAGAAAAGGTAGAGCGTTTCGAATATACAGAATCAGCTGAAAGAATGGTTCCTTGGAAATATGCAATTCCAGTGTCCATTACATTGGTTACTTCTATAATTTTTGTATACCTGGTATTCTCACCAGTTGGGTTAGCCTATGAAGCCGGAATAGTGTCCGCATGGTTTTGGCCGCTAGTACTGTTACTCGTTGCGATAACCATTGTACTATCCATGCTCTCAGTGAAGAAATGGCATGCTAAGTATGCTCTCTATCTAAGTAGCCATGAGAAAGAAAAGACACCTAAAGCGCGAAAGAAACTTAAATTAAAACCTGAAACAAGTGTTTTGGAAAAATAGTTTGTGCAAAAAGCTGACTGAATGTCGGCTTTTTGTCTTTGTTAACTTTTACACCACTGCTATTGAGTTATGTAATTTTCCGCTTTTAGTGTAAAAATATAACTTTTTTTACTGTGCGATTCACTCAAGATTAAGAGTAATTTCTAAATTTAATAGAAAAAGAGCACGATAGCAACGATTGTTATGAGTGGGACCCACTTATTTATAAGCAATCAATGCAAAAACAGCCTTAATTAAAAAGTAAAATTACCTTTTTATATAGGTGTCTGCCCCGAATAATTGGGGGGGATGTCTAATTATTTTCCCAAATAGGGCAATAATGCTCGTGATTATGAGGATTATAGCTAATATATTTAGGTTAGAGAGCTTATTTTGGCTCCAATTTTGATAGCTGAGCAAAATTTTTTGTCAATCGGGCCTGATTTGTGGTTTCATCTAACACTTATATGTCTATCATCTAACAACTTTCGAGATTCATCTAACATAATTTAAAATTTATCTAACAATTTTCTAGATTCATCTAACATGTTTTGAAATTTATCTAACAAATTTCCAAAGGTATCTAACACCTTCTGAAATTCATCTTTCTTTCAAAGTTGACCTAAAACTCCCCAGGCTAAAACAAACTACACAATAGCAACAATCTATGCGAAAACAGCCAAAAATATTTAACTATTTCGTTTTCTTCAATATTCTTTAGGGTAATAGAATATAGGTTAGATTTTAAAAGTATTGTTGCTATTAAGTCTTAAGAAGAGGAGTCCAGATTGCTCGCTGTGATTTTGTATAATCTGCAGGAGCAAAACTGGTTAGGACTCTTTACCAACTTTAAGCAACAAAGCTTCCGTAACAGCTTTGCATAATAGATGAAGTGGAGGAATGAACATAGTGAGTGAGGACCAGAAAAGCAAGAATCTTAAAGATGATCAGTTAAAACAATTTCGAGTAGAAGATGAAGGCAAGGAATTGACTACCAATCAAGGCTTAAAAGTATCTGAAGATGAGTTTTCCTTAAAGGCTGGAGAGCGTGGGCCAACGATTATGGAGGATTTCCATTTCAGAGAGAAGATGACACACTTTGACCATGAACGAATCCCCGAACGCATTGTACATGCAAGAGGTTTTGCGGCACACGGGGAGTTTGAAGTTTATGAATCAATGAAAAAATACACAAAGGCAGGATTCTTGCAAGATCCTGGCAAGAAGACACCCACTTTTGTTCGTTTCTCGACTGTAGCGGGTTCTCGTGGTTCAGCTGAGACGGTACGTGATGCGCGCGGGTTTTCAACGAAATTTTATACAGAAGAAGGGAACTATGATTTGGTGGGAAATAATATCCCTGTGTTCTTTATTCAGGATGCCATTAAGTTTCCAGATTTGGTTCATGCATTAAAACCGGAGCCCCATAATGAAATGCCACAAGCGGCCTCTGCCCATGATACCTTCTGGGATTTTGTAGCTAATAACCAGGAATCAGCACATATGGTTATGTGGGCAATGAGTGACCGCGCCATTCCGCGTAGTTTCCGGATGATGGAGGGGTTTGGTGTCCACACCTTCCGCTTTGTTAACGAGGAAGGTAAAGCCCATTTTGTAAAATTCCATTGGAAACCTGTTCTTGGTACACACTCCCTAGTGTGGGATGAGGCTCAAAAGATTAACGGGAAAGATCCTGACTTCCACCGCCGTGATCTCTGGGAATCTATTGAAAACGATGATTATCCAGAATATGAGCTGGGAGTGCAGCTTCTAGCAGAAGAGGATGAGTTTGCATTTGATTTTGATATACTTGATGCAACGAAATTATGGCCTGAAGAAGACATTCCGGTAAAAATCATTGGAAAGCTCACGCTAAATCGAAATGTTGACAATGTTTTTGCTGAAACAGAGCAAGTAGCGTTCCATCCTGGACACGTCGTACCGGGAATTGATTTTTCAAATGACCCATTACTGCAAGGGCGTTTATTTTCCTATACAGATACGCAGCTTCTTCGCCTAGGTGGACCAAATTTTCATGAGCTGCCAATCAATAGACCAGTATGTCCTTTCCATAACAACCAGCGTGATGGATTTGGACGACAAACTATTAATAAAGGACAAGTAAGCTATCACAAGAATTCCCTTGCCCGAAATACCCCAATGCCCGTGGACCCGTCTCAGGGAGGGTATGAGCACTATCAAGAGAAGATGGAAGGCAGAAAGGTTCGAAAAAGAAGCGATAGTTTCAAGGACCATTTCTCCCAGGCAACTCTTTTTTGGAATAGTATGAGTAAGCCGGAGAAGGAACATATCAAGGAAGCATTCAGTTTTGAACTTGGAAAAGTAAAAAATGAATCTGTTCGACAACAAGTAGTGGACATGTTTGCAAATGTCAGCCTAGAACTGGCAACTACCTTCGCAGAGGCGATCGGTGCAACTCCACCTCAAGGGGAGGGCTCAAAAGTAACAAAATCCTCCCCTGCATTGAGTCAGGAGAATACAAAGAAAAAACCGGATACCCGTAAGGTAGGAGTAATCATGGCAGACGGCTTTGATGACAAAGAGGTTAAGGTTGTAATGGACAAGTTAAAAAGTGAAGGTATGCAGCCGGAGATTATAAGTTCCAAGCTTGGAATGATTAAGGGATCAGAAGGAAATGAATTAGAAGCAGACCATACCTTCTTAACGTGTGATTCAGTGTTATTTGACGCTTTCTACGTGGTGGGCGGTAAAGATATAAGCAAGAAGTTTAAACGGGAGACAACTTACTTTATTGAAGAAGCTTTTGATCACTTTAAACCAATCGGAGCAACACACGATGGAGTAGAGTGGTTAAAGGACTTAGCCATCATGGAAAGCCCAGGAGTGGTAAGTGGCAAAGACATGGATAAGTTCGCTACAGAGTTTGTAAAGGCAGTATCGGCACACCGTCATTGGGAGCGAGAAATAGGGTAGAGAATTGGAGAAGCACTGTAGAAATCAGAAATGATGCTATAGTGCTTTTTTTATTGCGCTTTTTAGTAAGGAATTGATTTATCGCTCATTAGGTGCGCGAAAACATCATTTTAGGACAGTTTATTCGGTTATTTTAAATTTAGACGCTGTTAAAGTTGAATGTTGATAATAACGCTATTCTAGCGATGATTGGAGCGAAAGGTGAAGGCTCCAGCACCGCCCCGTCTTTTGCGAAAATCAACAGAGGCGTTTAACACAACCTAAATTTAAAAATNGATAATAACGCTATTCTAGCGATGATTGGAGCGAAAGGTGAAGGCTCCAGCACCGCCCCGTCTTTTGCGAAAATCAACAGAGGCGTTTAACACAACCTAAATTTAAAAATATACACGTCATTTTGCAATATATATATTGCAAAATGACGTGTATTATATATAATAAAAGATAGATACTTTTACAAGTAAAATATAGGAGGAGATTTAAGTGGGTTTATTTAGAGGTACAGGGAAAGTGATTGATGAAAGATTGGTTAACATGCAGAATAAAGTTTATCGCGAAATGTATGTGCTAGTATTGGTGATTTGTATAGTTTCCATCGGGGTAAAAATTTTTTTTAATGGAACTAACATTAGCAATATTGCTACAGAGGTTATTATTTTGATTGCTCAAGGAATCTATTACATGGCACGAGCATCTAGCCTGGGAATTTTTACGGATGAGGTCGAGATGCATGACCGAAAAAGTAAAACGTCAATGAAAATGAAAAATGTTTGGGGCGCTTTAGTAGGCGGCTTCGCCATTGCACTCTTTTTTGGAATAATGAGTGCAATTAATTATGCAGACAACACACAGGAGAGCATCACTTTTTTCTTTTCTGTTTTCTTTGTATCCTTACTGATTTACCTACCATTTTTTCTGATATTATTTGGAGGGACATTCTTAGCTGCCAAAAAGAATAGTGATCGAGTGGTAAACAAAGAGCTGCAAGAAGATGAAGAGGATAAAAGGTGAAGGTATGAAAAATATTAAACTGAAAATGGCCAGAGTTGAAAAAGATCTATCCCAAGAAGAGCTTGCTAAAATGGTAGGTGTCTCTAGGCAGACAATCGGCTTAATTGAGCTAGGAAAATACAACCCCAGCCTTAGCCTATGCTTATCAATCTGTAAGGCTCTATCCAAAACCTTGAATGATTTATTTTGGGAAGAACAGTGAAAGGTTTCCAGTTTCAACTTCTCCAATATATAATTTAAGAACAACTAAGAGTGGGCCAGACCCTGTGGTAGGAATTACCACGGGGTCTGGCCCCTTTTTCTATATTTTTACATTATCCTTCTCGGTCAAAAGTGGTCTAATTTATTGATGGGGAGGGAAGGGGAACCATATTTTAGAAGTTTACGTTATTCGTTTACAGGTTTACGTTTTTGTATACATTTGTAAACAATATTGTAAACGTGTAAACGATACCGTAAACAAGTTGTTGTATCAACGTGTTTACACTTGTAGATTTGTTGTAAACAAATATGTATACATTAGGATGGAAGTGTACGATGCTGTATACAAATTTTACACTTTGATTACTTTTTGAGAGAATGATTGAATAGTAGACTCGCGTTCTGTACTCTTAGAGTATACTTACTAGATTTATTTACTACTTCTGGCAAGAATAGAATGAACAAGGATAAGAAAGGAAGATGAACATATGACATACTCTAGAATAGCTGCAGTTGACGTAGGAAATGATTCGATTAAAGCGATTTTCGGTCAATTGGACTCAGAATTAAATATTCCGAATGTAATCGCACGAGATATTGAGGACAGACCAGTTATTGGTATTGAAGAACTTGATAGTAAAGATCCATTAGATGGGCTTCATGTTCGTCTGCACTCCCCTGCCCTTGCAGATAATAATGCAATTTATCGTATTGGTAATCTAGCAACTAAAAGTAATAATGCAACCGAACTAGATCCAGGCAGCAGTAAATCGGAGGAAGATCAAACATTGATCATGCTTTTTGCAACGCTGGCACTGGATGCTGTTAGTGCAAGAAATGAAAAGCATTTTCAACGAAATAAAAATGTAATTGATGCCAACTATACTTTAGGAACTGGTTTGCCTTTAAGAGAAGTGAAGGAAGGCAAAGATGCCGGTTATCGTTCTAAACTACTAGGCTCCGTCCATCAGGTAGAGTTTCTAATAACTCCAAAATATCAAGGTTTAAAAGTAAATATTAAATTTGATGAAGTGAAAGTTTATCCTGAAGGATTTGCAGCTTTTATCAATCTAGTATTAGATAACAATGCGAACATCATCAACAAAGAACTAATTGATAAGCGTATTTTAATTCAAGATATCGGTGGTTTATCGACAGATATCGCTGTTATTAAAAACCGTAATGTGGATGATGATAAGGCACAAGGTTTTAATCTTGGAGTTTCTGAGGCTCTAGAGCAAATTAGAGAAGAAATCCGCTCCAAGCATGGCGTAGAATTGGATAGCCGACGCGATGTCGTGGAAATTATTACGAAGAAAAACGACCGCAATCATATTATGGTCCGCGGAAGCAGAACGAGTGTTCATGATATTACAGATAGAATCCTCTTGGACCTTGCCAAAAAACAATACCGTCTATTAAGAAACATTTGGCAGAAAAACTCTCAAACGGAGATCTGCTATTTTGTCGGAGGCGGAGCAACAGTTCTGAAAGATTATCTGAAAACATTAAACAATAACTTGGATGGCTATAACATTGATTTCTTTGAAGACGAGAAAGAGAGCATCTGGATGATGGCGAATGCCTATTATAAGTTGATTTCTGACTTTAAAAAGAAAACAAGCAAAGAAACAGACGTGAAAGACCAAAAAGCTGTTAAAGCATAGATAAGGTGATCCTATGAAGAAAACCGGTTCGCTTAATGAAATAAAAAGAGGACAAGCAATCTCCTTCCGTATCCCTGCTGACACGCCGGACCATCTTTTAAAGCATTTGCAGCGGTTAAAAGAAACGGAAAGAAGGAACTTTTCCAGCAAGATTGCCGAATTTGTTCTGCAAGGTGTGACAAGCTCTCATTCGCGTGAAAAAGAGAGTATCTCCATTCCGTTGCCGAAATCACTTTCCAAAAGTCAACGAGATTGGTTAAAGCACCAGCACTCAGAGGCTCTGTTAGGGAGTATTGTTCATCAATTGCTCTCAGACCCGGTTCGGGCAACAAGTCTGTTGGCTGCGATGAATAGCAACTCAGTTGACATTGACCAAGCCCTCTACTTGCAGGAAGAGGAAAGGCAAAGTCCTGTGCAACCAAAAGAAGAATTTCTAGCAGAAGTTCAAGAAACTCCTGTAAAAGAGCATATATCAGACGACGATCTAGATTCGTTCGATTGGAATACTGCCCTACAAGAGCACGCTGCTGGTGAAGAAGAGAAAAAAGAACCCGAAGTGGAAGATGTTGATAAGCTGCTGGGAGATTTTCTTGCACATATGAATAAATAAAGCTGAAAAGAGCATGAGATAATAACCAAAAGGCCGCTACTCCGTGTTGGAGAAGCGGCCTTTTGATTGTATAAATTCAAGTATATTTTCAATGAAATGTAAGTAAATTACTGATCCTGTAATATATTTTCATCCTCAAGTTATATCCAAGATGAAAAGGGTATAGTATAGTATGGTCCTAAAAATGCAAAGTCGTACGAACTATATAGTATAATAGAAAATTTCTAACAAGAGACGAAGCTGCTAGGAATCATTAGATTACTTTTCTCTTTAAAAATAAGGTGAATGATTGGTGGAGGGAAAATGACAACCGAAAACAAATTAATTCAAAAGAATTATTATGAAACTTTTATACTAGATATGGAAACAAAGCATCCTGTTCAAATACTTGGAGAGGCTTTTTTAGCGGAACAAAAAAAGGAAGTATATGATATGTCCTTCATTCGCTTTGCCCAAGGTGAGGTTTATTACCGGGTCAAAGATTATGAAAGTGCAATCTTTAAGTGGGAAAATGTCAAAAATGAACTGGAGCCATGGGCTAAGAAAAATATCGCCGATGCATATTATGAATTGGATATGCCAGGGGAAGCAGAGGATATTTACACTGAAATTCAAACCGATAACCATATTCTGCGAATAGAAGTAGCAATGCAATTGTTCACTCTGTATGTGGAACGTGGAAAGCTGGAAAACGCGTACAGAAGCTTGCGTAAAGCCATTTCAATCAACCCGGATTACCCTAATGTGACCCGAACTGCTCAGGCCTTTTTTGAAGCACAAGAAGATTGGAACAGTGCAGTGGAGCTTGCTGTAAATGAAGCAATCCGCACAAGATCACCGGAATGGTTTGAACGGCTAAAGTGGTATATTGAGCAAAATCGTCATATAGGAGTATTTTCTCCTGATTATTTTCAGGAAGTTCTTGTTGTGCTAGTTGAAACGGACCAGCAAACATTTGAGGATCTGATAGTTGCCCTGTGGAACAGCTACCGAAAACACACCCTGTACTTGAATTGGGTAAAGACGGCGAACACGGTTTTCCTATCAGTGGAAAAGAATACTTCTGCCACTTGGAACCGAGCTGCAGCTTTGCATCAGGCTACCTATCTGGAGCTGATTGATGGTAAATACTTAGTAAGAGAGTTAGAGTCGATTGTTCCGGACCTTTTAAGCAATTGGCTGAAAATCTCTAATCAATCGAATTCGTTATTTGCCGCGGCTGCTATTATGTCATGGAGTGAAGTTTTTACGACTGCAATTTCCGCAGATGTGCTCTACGATGCGGAAAATCGTATCTTCCGTTATGATAACGATCATCTTCAAGTCAGCTATACGGTGGAGCTGTTCCAAACTCTAATAGACTGGGCAAAAAACAATCACCTCGAGGTTCGTCATCAGAAGAAATGGCTGTTCACACAACTCACGAACTTACACCAAAAACACATTGTGGTAACAGGAACAGCTCAAAACGGGAAGACTTCTTTTCTCAACTCCCTTTTAGGGGAGAAGATATTAGGAGAAGAAGCCTGTCCAGTATTTGTTCGATCTGATGGAGACATAGCGGAAATAAAGGAAATCTCTCATCACGACACGAAGGTAGTTAATGACCTTATAGACCATCAGGAAGGGTCCATACTGGAATTGAAATGGCCGTCTGCCTTATTAGAGGAACAACATTACTCACTTATCAGTACATCAGAATTTGATGCTATGTATATAGAAAACAATGATACTCTCAATTTTGTTCCATTGTCTGATGGATTATTATACGTGTTGGATGCCAACACACCTTTTACTGAAGAAGAGCTTCAGATATTGGTGAAAATAAAAGAACGTGCACCGGAAGTACCGGTCCACTTCTTGATAAATAAGATGGATACGGCATTTCATGAAGCAGAGGCAACTCAAATTTTGGAGGAAACCAAGGGTAGAATTAATGAATTCTTTCCTGATGCACGAGTGTATCCTTACTCCTCCATCCGAGGCGCAAATAAGCAACATCCAGGACTGGCAACCTTCTTGGAAACAAGCTTCAATCTGCGAAGCAAAGCAACGGAAGAGAGGCGTACATCCAAACTGTTACAGCTCATCCGTTCCACATTAACAGAGCTTCTTAATAGCAGAATTTCCATGGAAGACAACCTAGTGAACACGGAGACATTCCATGAGGATATACTAGGAAGGCTAAATGGGTTTATCCATCACCTGCGTGATACAGAGCTGGAGAAGGTCCGTACTATTACAGAAGGCTACAGGGCAATAACGATAGAAAGAAAGCAGGAAGTTAGACAAATGATTCCGAAGCTTCTAAAAGGCTGTTCGAGTTATGTTAAAGAAGATAGTAATTTTAGCAATCTTCATCTTGAATTGAATAAAATGATGAATGAAAAAATAAGAGAGTACATGCATGATGAACTGCTTCCGAAGTATCGCCAAGAGCTGCTTGGATGGATGGAGGTCTCCCACCAGGAACTAAGGGAGAGCCAGGAATATTTAAGAGAGATGAGTGAATCATTTAACGCGCTTTACAAAGAGGATCGTATGCGATTAGAGTGCGACTTTAAAGTGATAGAAGACCTGCGTCGCGATATCAATCGTATGCTGAGTAGAGCAGATGTGGAAAAGGAAAACATTTTAAATCGCCCGAATACCACCCAATTCCTGCTCAAAAGTGCTGGGCGTTTGTTTGGTTCCATCCAAAGCAATAATCATATGCTTTATAATCAATACAAAAAATATATCGAAAATGAAAGATTTGATGATGTGACAGACTCTGTAATCAGCAAGTTCTTTTTGGAATTTGATCTGTTTGAGAAAGCATTAAAGTCAGATATTTCGATGTTCTATCAAGCAACATTCGATGAGCTGAATGATACTGTTGCTGAAACAGAGCAAACAATCCAGCAAGCGAAGGAAAAGCTTGAGCAAATGAAAGCCAATCCAGAACAATACTATGATCCATTGAAACTATTTGAAGTGAGGTTGCTTCAGTATGAGTTTATGGTTAAAGTGTGCGAGGATAATGTGAATATGACTATACAGTAAACATCTGGGCCACTACTTATTTTACGGTAGTGGCTTTTGTTTTTATATTGAGGGTTTGGCAATAGACCGCTGTTCCTCTCCACGAAAGGCTTCGCGTCCGCGGGGTGCTTGGGAAGCCTCCTCGGCTAAACGCCTGCGGGGTCTTCCCAAAGCAATATCTCCCGCAGGAGTCTCCGCCTTTCGTTCCGATCCACAGCTGGGGACTACAGGGAGTCAATAGGTGCTCTTTACAGATTCTTGAAAGCTGGGAAAGTCTAATTTTAAAGTGGAAATGCTCTATCCAGTGGATTAAGGGTTTGGCAATAGACCGCTGTTCCTCTCCACGAAAAGCTTCGCGTCCGCGGGGCGCTTGGGAAGCCTCCTCGGCTAGCGCCTGCGGGGTCTTCCCTAAGCACTACCTCCCGCAGGAGTCTCCGCCTTTCGTTCCGATCCACAGCTGGGAGTCCTTGAATCAGATGGTGCTCTTTTATTAGTGCAGCGCTTAATATAAACACTTCCCACCAATAGGAATGTAGACAACGTCACCATATATAGTGCTGCCTCCTGTGTATTGGAGTGGCAGGTGGCGGGAGATAGCGGTAGACGGGAGACCCCGCAGGCGAAGCCGAGGAGGCTCCCGCACCGCCCCGCGGAAAGCGAGCACCTAGAAGGGAGAGGACCAGGGAGTTTCAAAAGGACCCAACCTAGTGTCAGGTTAGGTTTTAAAGTGAAACATTCGAACCTGTAGAGAATAAAAGGCTCTCTACTATAAAGTCCTCTCCCCTGTGGATTGGAGTGGCAGGTGCTCGACTCCAGCGGGAGATCGCGAAGCCGAGGAGGCTCCCGCACCGCCCCGCGGAAAGCGAGCACCTAGAAGGGAGAGGAACAGGGAGTTTCAAAAGGACCCAACCTATTGTCAGGTTAGGTTTAAAAGTGAAACATTCGAACCTGTAGAGAATAAAAGGCTCTCTACTATAAAGTCCTCTCCCCTGTGTATTGGAGTGGAAGATGTTCGACTCCAGCGGGAGATAGCGGTAGACGGGAGACCCCGCAGGCGACGCCGAGGCGGCTCCCGCACCGCCCCGCGGAAAGCGAGCACCTAGAACGGAAAGGAACAGGGAGTTTCAAAAGGACCCAACCTATTGTCAGGTTAGGTTTAAAAGTGAAACATTCGAACCTGTAGAGAATAAAAGGCTCTCTACTATAAAGTCCTCTCCCCTGTGTATTGGAGTGGAAGATGTTCGACTCCAGCGGGAGATAGCGGTAGACGGGAGACCCCGCAGGCGAAGCCGAGGAGGCTCCCGCACCGCCCCGCGGAAAGCGAGCACCTAGAAGGGAGAGGAACAGGGAGTTTCAAAAGGACCCAACCTATTGTCAGGTTAGGTTTAACAGTGAAACATTCGAACCTGTAGAGAATAAAAGGCTCTCTACTATAAAGTCCTCTCCCCTGTGTATTGGAGTGGAAGATGTTCGACTCCAGCGGGAGATAGCGGTAGACGGGAGACCCCGCAGGCGAAGCCGAGGAGGCTCCCGCACCGCCCCGCGGAAAGCGAACATCTGGAACGAAAAGGAACAGGGAGTTATAACGGCCCCCAACCTAGTTTGAGCCGAGCATTTTAAGTGAAAACTTCCATAGTTATTGAGAAAAAAAGGCCCTCTGCTATAAAGTTCTTTCCCCTGTGTTTTGGAGTGGTAGGTGATTGACTCCCGCACCGCCCTGCGGAAAGCGATCACCTGAAACGAAAAGGAACAGGGAGTTTCAAAAGAACCCATCACACCAAAAAATGAGTTATACTAAAACAAAATAAACCAAAAGGCAGGAATGTAAGATGCGAGAAACAATTACATTAAAAGTGAAAAATAAATATAGCAAACAGTACAAAAATGGCTACCCCCTAATCACCAAAGAAGCAATTATCAATGGAAAAGAGCTCAAAGAAGAGGGAGCCTTAATAGATCTAGTCGATGAAAGCAACCAGTTTCTAGGTAGAGGCTATTACGGGAACCAAAATAAAGGCTACGGTTGGGTGGTAAGTCAAAGAGAAGGAGAGGAAATGAATGTTACTTTCTTTACGGGGAGGATCCAAAGGGCGCTTCAGAAAAGGCTTCACCTCGTAAAAGACCAGACAACAACTGCCTATCGCTTATTTAATGGAGAAGGTGATGGGATTGGCGGTTTTACCATTGAATATTTTGCAGGATATCTTGTGATTAACTGGTACAGCCAAGGAATCTACTCCTTCAAAGATGATATTATTGCGGCGATTAGGGTAGTGCTTGATTTTAAAGGAATATACGAGAAGAAGCGTTTTAATACTGAGGGATCGTATGTGGAAGATGATGATTTTGTAACAGGGGAAAGAGCGCCGTCTCCATTACTTATTAAGGAAAACGGTGTGAATTTTGCGGTGCACTTAAATGATGGGGCAATGGTAGGTATCTTTCTTGACCAGCGAGAAGTGAGAAAAGCAATTCGTGATAAGTATGCAAAAGGAAAAACGGTATTAAATACGTTCTCCTATACAGGTGCTTTTTCTGTTTACGCAGCATTGGGCGGCGCGACAAAGACAACAAGTGTCGACTTGGCTAATCGAAGTCTTCCAAAAACTGTGGAGCAATTTAAGGTGAATGACATCGATGAAAAAACACAGTCGATTCTAGTGGAAGAGGTGTTTCACTATTTTAAATATGCGAAACGGAAAAATCTGAAATTCGATATGGTTATTATGGATCCACCAAGCTTTGCCAGATCAAAAAAAGTTACCTTCCGCGCAGCAAAGGACTACACAAGCCTTGTTAGTGATGCAATCGCCATTACTGAAAAGAACGGCATGATTGTGGCCTCCACCAACTGTAGTACCTTTGGAATGGACAAGTTTAAAGGGTTCATTGACCAGGCATTTAAGGAAAACAAGCAAAAGTACAAAATCATGGAGGAGTTTAGCCTGCCGGAGGATTTTGCTACAATCAAAGAATTTAAAGAAGGCAACTATTTGAAGGTGCTGTTTGTACAGCTTTTAAGCTGATTATGATGGATACAAACAGAAAGAAAAGACCTGGTTTTCCGATATTGTAGGAAACCAGGTCTTTCTCCACTTACGACCCTTTTTGCAAGTTATGATACATATATTGATAAGATTTTGACTCCTCTACCATCCCCATCTCCAAGTACAGTTTTGTTAGCCACTTAATGGAACTGACATTTGTCGGGTTCAACTCAAGCTCCCAGTTAAAGCACTCCACCGCATCGTTGAGTTGTTTCATTTGGTAATACATTTCTCCAAGGGCGTACATTTGGTCCGGGTCATCCTTTATGGCTGCCATTTTTTTGATTTTTTGCAGAATCGGTAGAGTTGGATATTGTTTATAATAGTTATTTAACCAGTTGTGGGTGTACTCTAGGCCATTTTCTTTTAGTAAAACGGGCACAATCACTTGGAACAGGGTTTGGGCATCTTTGGTGGATATATTTTCGGATAAGGGTAGATTTAAATTTTCGATAATACCGATATGGGTGGATAGATCCATATGAGTCATAATCTCTAGCAGGTAGGGGAAATTTGCAACACTAATTGGCGCATTATTCTTCGTTAGTAAAAGGAGGGCGTCTTCATAACGCTCCAGTTTCTTTAGTAGGATAAATAAGTCTTTATCTAGCTCTTTGTGAGGAACAGGACGGTGCAACGCTATGTAGCACAACAAGTCAGCCTTTTCAAAGCTTGAGCTGTCGGAAGGAAACAGCAAGAGCAGTTGCTTATAGTTAGATTGGTCTTCTGTTGTGGGGTGTATCAGAGAATGTGTATATAGGCAGAGCTGCTCCATATGTCGCCCTTGTTTACTTAAAATTTGGTGTAATAGGGTGAGGCTGGTTGCCTCTTCTACATGCTCATAGCAATAGTGCTCCACATGTAAGGGGTCTTTTGACACGAGTGTCTTGAGGTCTGATTCATAAAGATTTTGATAAGACTGGTATTGAAGTTGGGTGGACATCTCTTTTGCCCATTTGTGGGAAGGATACAAAGTTAAAAGTAACTGAAGAACCTGATAGGTGTGAAAAAGTTGTCCTTCTCTACGAAATTGCAGGGCAAACTCTTTCATAATCTTTATGATTTTTTCCTTTTTCATATAGGAGTCAAAAATGGACAGAATATTAGCTGCTTCAAGAGGAGAATGTTTTCTTTGTACTTTTTCCCAGAGTGGGATTAGTGCTGGAAAGGTGTGTACTCGGTTGTTGTTGAGTAAATAGGATACGAATGGATGGGAAGGAGAAAGGTGAATTCCATTTTTCAGAATAGAGCTTAGTCTAGAGACTTTTTTTATTTTGGTTGTAATTTTACCCGTCAGATAAGTTGTGTGGTAGAAAAATAAATAATAGCAGGCAGTTTTTTCAATGTCGAAAGCTTCCATCACTTGAAACCCTTGATAAACATAGAGGCCAGTTGGATTTAATTGTAAGTGCTGCTTTTCATGCTGAATTGAAATAAGTGTTTCATTTGTCATATGTTTCCCTCCAATGGTTTATACCTGTAATGAGAGATAGCGTTAGATTAATTGTAACATGAATCATAGTGAAAGGTAAAAGAAGACCTGAAGTAAACAGGTTCCTAAGGCCAACTTCCTTCATATACTAAACGTGTAACTTGCGAGTATAAGGTGGAATCCATATGATTACAGCACAGATTGGGAGCAAGTCGAGAGTATATGAGGGAGAACTGGAAAATCACTTCTCTTTTTTTAGAAAAGGCATTATTGGCATCGACCAGATGATACAAACGCCATATGGAGAACAGAAAATAACCTACGCTGATTGGACTGCGAGTGGTCGTTTATACAAGCCAATTGAAACAAAGCTACTTGAAAAAGTGGGGCCGTATATGGCGAATACCCACACTGAGTCCAATACGACAAGCTCTTTTATGACTGCTGCTTATGTAAAGGCAAGGGAAATCATTAAGAAACATGTTAATGCAAATAATCAGGACGTTTTGGTGATGGATGGGTTCGGAATGACAGGTGTGATGAATAAATTTCAGAGAATACTCGGTCTCCGTGGTCCGGAAACGTGGAAAAAAGTAATCGAAATAAAGGAGGAGGATCGCCCTGTCGTATTTATCACACATATGGAGCATCATTCCAACCATACCTCTTGGTTAGAAACGATTGCAGAGGTTGTGATTCTTCCTCCTGATAAAGAAGGATATGTAAGCATCAGAAATTTGGAGATTCTTTTACAAAAATATAAAAAAAGAAAATGGAAAATCGGTGCTTTTACTGCCTGCTCGAATGTAACAGGGATTAAGACCCCTTTTCATGAGCTTGCAAAGAAGATGCACCTTCATAATGGAATCTGTGTGATTGATTTTGCTGCAGTCGCACCCTATATTTCAATTAACATGCACCCTGAAGATCCGTTAGAAAAGCTGGACGCTATCTGCTTTTCTCCTCATAAGTTTTTAGGGGGACCGGGTACGAGCGGGGTCTTGATTTTTGATAGAGACCTCTATCAGAATAAGGTTCCTGACCATCCTGGGGGCGGCACTGTCTCTTGGACAAATCCTTGGGGAGGTCACGAATATTTTGAAAACATCGAAACACGTGAGGACGGGGGAACACCGGGGATTCTTCAAGCAATCCGTACGGCCATGTGTATCAAACTAAAGGAAAAAATGGGTATGGAACAAATGGAGAAACGGGAAAGAGAGCTGGTTCGCCTACTGCTTGACGAGTTAAAGCTCTTGCATAAAGTGAAGGTACTTGAGGCGGACAAGGAAGATCGCCATGGGGTAGTTTCCTTTTGTGTAGAAGATGCTCACTATAACTTGGTAGTAAAGCTGCTAAATGACCGTTTTGGTTACCAAGTACGTGGTGGCTGTTCTTGTGCAGGAACTTACGGGCACTATTTGTTTGGGATAAACCAGGAAGAATCAGCGGAAATTACGAAGAACATTTCCCAGGGAAATCATTCTTTCAAACCGGGATGGGTGCGGTTTTCCATTCACCCTACAATGACAAATGAAGAAATATATAATTTCGTCGCTGCATTAAAAGAGCTAATCCGAAACCTTCCTCAATGGGAGAAGGAATATACCTATTGTTCTAGCTGCAACGATTACTTTTACAAACTCTCAGAGAAAAGAAATGTGGATGAGATTTTTGAGGGGTAAAAAGTGAAAAGAGGATAGCCTATAATGGCCATCCTCTTTTCTATATTTTAAGGGGGAGGTTACATAATTCAAGTTTTCTAAAAAGTGTTAAGGATTAAAAGGTAGTCGTTGCTGTAGTATCTTTTACAACAAGAATAACTTTACCTAAGTCAAGCTTTTCCTCTAGTTGCTCCGACTCCGGTTCTGTAAAGCCAAGCTCCACAAATTGTGCACGAAGCTCGTCCCCTTTGGAACGGAACACATTCTTCACGTACGTATCGAGTCCAACTTCACCTGCACCAACCGTGTTGGCGTCAGATTTATCCGCTACGCGCTTTGTACGATCATCATCATGTGTGATGACATAAATGTCGTTTTCATTTACACCTTTTGTTTTAAGCTCCTGTACAGCACCTACAACTTGTTCATCATTATCAAATTCTTTATATACTGGTTTCATCTACTATCGCCTCCTTGGTTTTGGTTATGCTATAAATATACCCGGCTGACAAAAACTAAAACATTCCGTGGGAATTTGGCTGCTCGTATCCATTTTGTAAAAAAGACTAACACTAAGGAAAAGCAAGGAGGGAGGCTTCTTTATGCTCTACGATTGTATGATAATTGGTGGCGGAATTGCTGGTTTACAGGCAGCGATACAGCTTGGAAGATATCAATATAAAGTACTTGTTGTTGATTCTAATAGCGGAAGATCCAACCTTTGCCATTGCTACCGTAACCTGCTTGGCTGGCCAGAGGGAGTCAGTGGTGCAACGTTAAGACAGCTCGGGAAACAGCAAGCCGAAGAACTTGGAGTTACCTTTGTGGAAGACACCGTAGAAAAGGTAAGGAAGTGGTGTGGTGAATTCCAAGCTACAACAAAAAAGAAGAACGTCCATCAAGCGAAAAGGCTTCTTTTTGCCACAGGAGTGAAAGATAATATTCCTCCTTTACCAGAACTGTATCCTTGTCTTGGAGTCACAATTTTTGTCTGCCCGGATTGTGACGGATATGAAATTAGAAACAAGCCGACCATCATTATAGGATCTGGTAATGTTGGAGCGAACATGGCCATTACCTTAACTTTTTGGTCCAAGGAACTTCTCTACGTAAACCATGGATTGGAATCTGTGGATGAGGCTCTCCTTTTGCAATTAGAAGAAAAGAATATTTTGCACTATCAGCAGCAGATTCAAGCGGTACATGCAGAAGGCAGCAAGCTGTGCGGTCTAACATTGGGGGATGGCGAAAAGATCGCTGCTTCCTATGCCTTTCTTGCTTTTGGAGGAAATAAAGTGAACACGCAATTAGTTGAACAAATAGGTGTAGAGCTTCTTGAGAATAAACATATAAAGGTAAATTCTAGAACGAAAATGACCAATGTTGAAAACGTCTGGGCAGCAGGTGATATTGTTGCCCACTCGGAGCAGGTGGCTATTGCAATGGGGGACGGTCTTCAAGCGGCGATATGGATGCACAAAAGCCTGGAGAACGAAAGACAGTGAATACCTGCGGAAGAGGTGACTTTTCGTGTTGACAGGGGGCGATTCTACTGCGTAACATAGAATGTAAAGGTTTCCATAAAAAGAGAGTGAAGATGGAAATAAAGAGTCGCTAGTTGTTAGTTTTCCATGTGATCCGGGAGTAGGAGGAGTAAAGATGGAAGAAAAGAAAATATCCGATTATGAGCAATATATTCGTACGGAAGAACTGTTAAAGCTACAGAAGGAAGACGGGGAAAGAAGTTGTGAAGACGAGCTGACATTCCAGATGATTCACCAAATCGCGGAGCTTCATTTCAAGCTGGTCATCCAGTATATTCATTTAGCGGATGCAAAAATGAAGGCTAAAGACGTGATGCAGGCGACACAACAGCTGCAACGGGTCAATATGCATCTTAAACACCTTCCGCCGGTATTTGATATGGTAAAGGTTATAAGCCCAAGAGACTACCATACTATCCGCCTGGCGTTAGGAAGAGGAAGTGGCCAGGATTCACCTGGTTTTAATACCATTCTAAAACTAGGACCAACCCTTTGGCAGCCGTTTGAAGAGCTCTTAACTGAAAAAAACTTAACACCACTAGAGTTGCACAAAAACATAGCAGATAACTATGAGTTATACCTTCTCATGCAGGAGCTTACCGCTTTTGATGAGAACTTCCAATCATTCCGTCAGCACCATATTCAGCTAGTAAGAAGAATGATTGGCCTAAACACGAAAAGTCTAAAAGGAATTCCGGCACAGGCACTTGAAAGAGGAGCGAAATTTGAGTTCTATCCCAAGCTATGGGAAGCAATCTGTCAACTAACCGATTGGACAGGGTCCAGTTATAATCCAAAGCCGTTATAAGTTGAGAGGAGGGAAGGCGTAGGGAGAATGCTTTCCCTTCTTTTTTGTGGGACTGCTTTTTGTATGGTTCTTTTCTTAAAATTTGTTGCTATAAGCCTGTAAAAAATCTTTTAACAGGAAAAAAAGAGAAGACAGCAACGATTGTTACGAGTGGAACACGCTTACGTAAAAGCAACAGACCATGCGAAAACAGCATTTCGTAAAGAGTTATCGGAAAGAGGGCTTTAGTTGTTAAACGCCGCTGCTGATTTCCTCAAAAGGCTACGCGTTCCACGGGGCAGTGCTGGAGCCTCCTCGGTTTCGCCTGCGAGGGCGCAAGTATTCCGCTATCTCCCCGTTGGAGTCTCCGCCTTTTGCTCCAATCATCGCTGGTACATCGTTACCGTTGAAGACTATGGGTAGGCGCATACTCCGTCGGTTACATCTTTCTGAGCTATCCTTACGAATCATCTCCATACTCGGCACATTAAGGTACATGATTTTACCTTCCGCAACCAGATCATGTACTTTCCCGGCGCTTTAAGGTACATGATCTTAACTCGCGCAACCAGATCATGTACTTACTCGGTGCTTGAAGGTACATGATCTTACCTTCCGCAACCAGATAATGTACTTACCCGGTGCTTGAAGGTACATGATATTACCTTCCGCAACCAGATCATGTACTTACCCGGTGCTTGAAGGTACATGATATTACCTTCCGCAACCAGATCATGTACTTACCCGGTGCTTGAAGGTACATGATATTACCTTCCGCAACCAGATCATGTACTTACCCGGTGCTTGAAGGTACATGATATTACCTTCCGCAACCAGATCATGTACTTACCCGGTGCTTGAAGGTACATGATTTTACCTTCCACAAACAAATCATGTACTTACCCTGCGCTTTAAGGTACATGATCTTACCTCGGGCAACCAGATCATGTACTTACTCGGTGCTTGAAGGTACATGATCTTACCTTCCGCAACCAGATTATGTACTTACCCGGTGCTTGAAGGTACATGATTTTACCTTCCGCAACCAGATCATGTACTTACCCGGCGCTTTAAGGTACATGATCTTCCCTCCCGCAAACAGATCATGTACTTACCCGACGCTTTAAGGTACATGATCTTCCCTTCCACAACCAGATCATGTACTTACCCGGCGCTTTAAGGTACATGATCTTCCCTTCCGCAAACAGATCATGTACTTACCCGGCGCTTTAAGGTACATGATCTTCCCTCCCGCGGACAGATCATGTACTTACCCGGCGCTTTAAGATACATGATCTTCCCTCCCGCAAAAAGATTATGTACTTACCTGGCGCTTTAAGGTACATGATCTTACCTTCCACAAACAGATCATGTACTTACCCGACGCTTTAAGGTACATGATCTTCCCTTCCGCAAACAGATCATGTACTTACCCGGCGCTTTAAGGTACATGATCTTCCCTCCCGCGGACAGATCATGTACTTACCCGGCGCTTTAAGATACATGATCTTCCCTCCCGCAAAAAGATTATGTACTTACCTGGCGCTTTAAGGTACATGATCTTACCTTCCACAAACAGATCATGTACTTACCCGACGCTTTAAGGTACATGATCTTCCCTTCCACAACCAGATCATGTACTTACCCGGAGCTTTAAGGTACATGATCTTCCCTTCCTCAACCAGATCATGTACTTACCCGGTGCTTTAAGGTACATGATCTTCCCTTCCACAAACAGATCATGTACTTACCCGGCGCTTTAAGGTACATGATCTTCCCTCCCGCAACCAGATCATGTACTTACCCGACGCTTTCAGGTACATGATCTTCCCTCCCGCAACCAGATCATGTACTTACCCGACGCTTTCAGGTACATGATCTTCCCTCCCGCAACCAGATCATGTACTTACCCGACGCTTTCAGGTACATGATCTTCCCTCCCGCAACCAGATCATGTACTTACCCGACGCTTTCAGGTACATGATCTTCCCTCCCGCAACCAGATCATCTACTTACCCGGCGCTTTAAGGTACATGATCTTCCCTCCCGCAACCAGATCAAGTACTTACTCGGCTCTAGTTGATACATCATCGCACAAGCTTTTCATGAACGAACTTCGCCCCCGGGATATACCCTTGCTAGCTTTAACACGAAAGAACTACTTGAAAACCCTAATTTTCTTTCCACTTCCGAATGGAGTGGGAAGTGGGACCTTTGCGCTGCTTTCTGCCCCTTTAAAAAAGACGCGTCTTCAGCTTGAGGGAGTCAAATAGCTCCTCTGCCAAAAACACGTCCCCTATTAGTTAATAAGCCAAAAGAAGCCTATCTTTTAATCTTGCTGCTCTGCCCATTCCTCCACATTCCATACCTTTGTTACCCAGTCCTCATAGAAGCTAGGTTCGTGGCAGACGAGAAGGATCGTTCCCTTGTATGCTTTGATTGCTCGCTTTAGTTCTTCTTTTGCAATAACATCCAAGTGATTGGTTGGCTCATCAAATAGCAGCCAGTTGCTTTCATGCATCATAAGTTTACAAAGACGCACTTTTGCTTGCTCTCCACCACTTAATTGACTAAGTGGACGGGAAATGTGTTCGTTTTTCAGCCCGCAACGCGCTAATATCGCACGTACCTGATGTTGATCGAGTCCAGGGAACTCATTCCACACATCATCGATTGGAGTGATGTCCTTTGCTTTTACTTCTTGTTCAAAGTAAGAAGGGAAGAGAAAGTCTCCACGGACGACAGAACCGCCAAGTGGATCTATTTTACCTAAGATTGTTTTGAGTAAGGTCGACTTACCGACCCCGTTACAACCAACTATCGCAATTTTGTCGCCACGCTCGATTTCCATTGATAGCTTCGGCAGCAATGGTTCGGAATAGCCAATCTCCAAATTCTTTGCTTCTACCACATAGCGACTGCTTGCACGCGATTCTTTAAATTCGAATGTTGGTTTCATTGCAGTTTCAGGACGGTCAATTCTTTCCATTCGATCCAGCTGTTTTTGACGACTTTTTGCCCGGCCAGTTGTGGAATAGCGGGCCTTGTTTTTTGCGATAAAATCCTCTTGCTTTTTAATGAAATCTTTTTGCTTTTCATAGGCATTAATGTGTTGGTTTTTATTTAATTCCGCAAGTTCGAGAAATTTCTCGTAAGACGCGGTGTAGCGGGTCAACTTAGCGAATTCTAGGTGGAAGATTACCCCGGAAACCCCATTCATAAATTCTGTATCATGCGAGATTAATAGAAAAGCGTGTGGGTATTCTCTTAGATAGGAGCTTAACCAGCGGATATGCTCCACATCCAAGTAGTTTGTCGGCTCATCCAATAATAAAACCTGAGGCTGCTCTAGCAGCAGCTTAGCTAAAAGGACCTTTGTCCGTTGTCCACCACTCAAAGCAGCGACATCACGCTCTAAACCGATCGCATCCAGCCCAAGACCGCGGGCAGCTTCTTCCACCTTTATATCGAGATTATAAAAACCTCCAGCATCCAAATGGTCTTGAATCTCTCCCATCTGTTCTAAAAGTGTTTCCAATTCTTCGGGAGTGGCCTCCCCCATTTTATCGGTAATTTCATTTAATTCTTTTTCTTTTTCATATAAAGGCAGGAATGCATCTCGTAAAATGTCACGAATCGTTTTACCAGGTGTTAAGGCTGTATGTTGATCTAGGTAGCCATATTCGACACCTGGAGTCCATTCCACGCGACCTGTGTCGAAAACTATTTCCCCAGTAATAATATTCATTAAGGTCGATTTCCCGACCCCGTTTGCTCCAACTAAGCCAACGTGTTCTCCAGCAAGAAGACGAAGGGACACATCTTTAAATAACATACGATCGCCAAAACTATGACTTAATCCATCTATACTTAATAAACTCATGTTTGTATCATCCTATCTCTAAAAATATCTACTTTTCATCATACTAAATTCTGCACAGAAAGGAAAAGAGAAGTTTCTTCCTGTTTTAATTGTTTTTACTGTTTTCGCATTGATTGTTCCTTTTACGTAAATTGGTATTCCCCGTTACGAACGGTGCTGTCGTGCTCTTTTCCTGTAAAATGAAAAAAATCACTCTCAATTTTGAGTGAATAGGACAGTAAAAAATCCAAATGCCGATTTTTTACGTGCTAATAGCAACAATCTTTCCGAAAAGAGCCTTGTTTTTCAACTATTGCTGAGTAGATTCGTTTAAAATAGAGAGTAATTAGTAGAGAAGGTGGCTTTTATTTGATGAAGAAAAACAGAGTAGCATGGACTTTTCTCCTTTTATTGACATTGGTAATAGGAACGGCATTTATTCCCACTGGGTATGATGTGCTTTTCGCGGATGAACCGCTTGTATTAAATGACCTTGTTCAATATGAGGCAGGAAACGAGTTGGATGGCGAAATAGGGATGACCTATGTAGCCTATTTAGAAGATGTAAATTGGCCGTTTCTCCTTTTAGCTGTTCTTTTTGAAGAAGGGGTAGAGATTGAGTCGAGCACTTCCGAGACCTTGGATATGGAATTGGAAGATTTGCATATTCAATACGACATCATGATGGAGCAATCAAAAATTAAGGCGGAATACATAGCAAGGGAATATCAGAATGAAAACCCCGACCTCACACTTACAGGTTTTTATCCTGTCCATTATATTCCGGATTGGCAAGACAAGAACTTGATTGAAGTTAGTGATATTATTCTAGAAATAGATGGGGAAAAGCTTGATTCCTATGATCATATGAATCAATTAGTGATGGAAAAAGAACCTGATACAGAGGTTGTTTTAACTGTTATAAGAGATGGGGAGCAACAGGAGGTCACCGTGCGTACCTACCCGGAACGAGACTATTACGGCAATACCATGCTAGGTGTGTACCTTGAGGAAGTATATAAGCTTATTGAGGATGAAAGAATACAGTTTAATATCGAAGAGGTTGGAGGACCGAGTGCAGGCTTAATGTTAACCTTGACCCTAATTGAAAAAATGACAGAAGAATCGTTGTTAAAAGGAAATAATGTTGCAGGCACAGGTACAATCGAAATGAACGGAATAGTTGGACCTATCGGAGGAGTCAAGCAAAAGGTTATTGGAGCAGAGCTTGCAGGATATGATTATTTTATTGTTCCCAAAGACAATGAGTATGGAAATAACGAAGAAATCGCAAGACGTACAATAGAAGAAGAAGGCCTCTCCATTCAACTGCTGCCAGTGCAAACATTGGAAGAAGCAATAATTGCGCTAAAAAAACTGCCTGCAAAGGATTAGAGACAGGTAATTGCAAGGATTGTTGCAAGTAGCAAAGAAGGACACTGAGTATATAAGAGTTTTACTTAATGTTTAGCACTTAAAAGGACAACTTAAGATTCACAATGTCCCTAGCTGGTGATTGGAGCAAAAGGCGGAGACTCCAACGGGCGATAGCGGAATACTTTCGACCCCGCAGGCGCAGCCGAGAAGGCTCCGGCACCGCCCCGTGGAACGAGTAGCCTTTTGCGGAAATCAACAGCTGTCTAAGGATGTACCTTAAATATTGGCTCTGATAAAGATGTATGATTTTCCAGCTCAAATCGATTTTGACTCTCCCCCCACACTATGACAAGATAAAAAAAGAAGAAAAAAGCTCGAAAGGATTTGTTACAATGCCAAAAATAGTCGTACTCGCAGAGAAACCATCTGTTGGTAGAGATATAGCAAGAGTATTAAAATGCACTAAAAAAGGAAATGGCTATTTGGAAGGTGACCAATACATTGTCACATGGGCCTTGGGACACCTTGTCACCTTAGCCGATCCGGAAGCCTATGATGAAAAGTACAAAGCATGGAAACTAGAGGACTTGCCGATGCTCCCAAATGAGGCAAAACTAGTTGTGATTAAAAAGACAGGAAAACAATATAGTGCCGTAAAAGCGCAGCTTACAAGAAAAGATGTAAAAGAAATCGTAATTGCAACCGACGCAGGACGCGAAGGAGAACTTGTAGCAAGATGGATTTTGGAAAAAGCAAATATCCAAAAGCCAATCAAGCGTTTGTGGATCTCCTCTGTTACAGATAAAGCGATAAAGACAGGCTTTCAAAATCTCCGTAATGGAAAAGAGTACGAAAACCTTTATTATTCTGCTGTAGCAAGGGCAGAGGCGGATTGGGTTGTTGGGATGAATGCCACCCGTGCACTCACTACCAAATATAACGCTCAGCTTTCCTGTGGCAGGGTTCAAACTCCAACTCTTGCGATGATCGCAAAAAGAGAGGAAGAAATTCATAGTTTCGTACCGAAAGAATTTTATGGAATGAAAGCAATCACGGAAAACGGTTTCCAACTGCTATGGCAGGATGCAAAAACAAAAGAGCGCCGCAGCTTTCACAAGGATCTAATAGAGCGTATCTACAATCAAATTAAAAACAAGCAGGCTTCCATCACCAACATTACCAAAGCCGAAAAGAAAAGCTATGCACCTGCACTTTACGACCTAACCGAATTGCAGCGGGATGCCAACCGGATTTTCGGTTATTCAGCAAAGGAAACCTTATCGATTCTACAACGATTATATGAACAATATAAGCTCGTAACCTACCCTCGTACCGATTCGAGATACCTTACGACGGACATGGTAGAAACATTAAAAGAAAGAGTGGAAGCAATTCGAGCACACTCCTATAAATCGGTAGCATCCAAACTGCTTTTAAAGCCAATCAAGTCTAATAAATCGTTTATAAATGATGAAAAAGTGACAGATCACCATGCTATTATTCCAACAGAAGAGACCATCCTGCTGAGCAAACTCTCAGACAAGGAATATAAAATATATGACCTTATAGTTAAACGCTTCCTTGCTATTTTAATGCCGCCATTTATTTATGAGCAAACAACGGTCACTGCTAACCTTGGTACAGAACAGTTTGTGGCAAAAGGAAAAACGGTAATCTCTCAAGGATGGAAAGAGGTTTTTGGAGCTGTGGAGGATCAAGAAGAAGGAAATGACGGGTACACAGACCAGCTTCTACCAAGCTTAGTAAAAGGTGAGACTCTTTCAATAAAAAAAGTGGAAATCACCACGGGCAAAACAAAGCCACCAGAACCATTTAACGAGGGAACGTTACTCTCCGCAATGGAAAATCCTGCGAAATTTATGGAGCAAGCGGACCGTGATTTAATAAAAACGCTCGGTGAAACAGGTGGAATTGGAACCGTTGCAACACGGGCTGACATCATTGAAAAGCTTTTCAATAGCTTTCTTATGGAGAAACGAGGGAAAGGGCTCCACATTACCTCTAAAGGGAAACAGCTTTTGACTCTTGTTCCAGAAGACCTCAAATCGCCAGCACTTACTGCAGAATGGGAACAAAAGCTTGGCATGATCGCAAAAGGAAAACTGCAGAAGGCATCCTTTATTAATGAAATGAAAACATATGCCAAAGAGATTGTTCAAGAAGTGAAAAACAGTGAACAAAAATTCCGACATGACAATGTGACAGGAAAACGCTGTCCTGATTGTGATAAACCGATGCTGGAAGTAAACGGAAAAAAAGGAAAAATGCTTGTCTGCCAGGACCGAGAATGTGGACACCGCAAAAACGTCTCCAAAGTTACCAATGCGAGATGCCCTAAATGCCGTAAAAAGCTTGAACTCCGAGGAGAAGGTGATGGCCAGATGTTCGCCTGCGCTTGTGGGCACAGGGAAAAGCTTAGCACTTTTCAAGAACGGCGCAAGAAAAATGATTCTAAAAAAGCTTCTAAGCAGGATGTGAATCAATATTTAAAAAAGCAAAACCGTGACGAACCTGTTAATACCGCCTTGGCTGACGCATTAGCAAAATTGAAATTAAAGTAATATAGCGGAAAAGAGTGGGAGTTGGCTCCCTTGTAGCTGTTTTAGTTAAATTTATCAAAAAGATAGTTTATAATAACGTTATCAATTATAAAGGGATGGTAGCATGAGTGACTTACCAAATATAGCGATAGATGGATTACAATTTGAATGGGATATAGAGAAAGGGAGGTTTCTTTTTGAAGGCGAAGATGCCGTTCTTTTTTGGATTTCCTCTGCCATGAAAACATTTTTTGATACAATTGAAGAGATCTCAGGAGAAGAAGCAACCTGCCTTGTAATGGAATCTACCGGTTACCGACAAGGACAAGTTGTAGGTAAATATTTTGAAAACATGACAGATATAAGTATCGAAAAAATCGGAACTTTAATTACCAGCACCTATGCCTCGGCAGGATGGGGAAGAGCTTATGTGACAAATTTAGATGTAGACAATTATACACTGACGATACAACTGAAAGATGATTGGGAATATAAAATAAACAAAGCGCAAGGAAAACAAACAGGTGGAATCTTTCTTGCAGCACACTACGCAGGGATATTTACTGGTCTGTTCAAAACAAACATTTGGTACAAGGTGGATCACCACCAAATAGAAGGCCATGAGTATACGACCATTGAATATTTTCCAAAAGAAGTTAATGTAGAGCATAACATCCATCAGCTTGCACGTAGAAAAGAAGCGGAGCAAATCCAAAAACTCGAAGGTTTGGTTGAAGAAAAAACAAAAGAATTAAAAGAGCTTGTCAAGACAATCTCTTCCCCAATTATCCCGGTTTTAGAGGGAATCGTAGTTGTCCCGTTATTAGGAAAATACGATATGGAGCGAGCAGACGAGCTTATCATGAAAACACTAACTAATCTTCCAAAACATAAAGCAAGCTATCTTGTTCTAGACCTGACAGGAATGGATCAGAACCTAACTCCTTATACAGCCGGTATGATTGAAAAATTAGGTTACTCCGCACAATTAATTGGAATTAAAACAGTACTTGTAGGGATCTCGTCTAAGTTAAGCATGGAAATAACTAAATCCGATATTGATTTGTCTCATTTCGATTTTTTCCAGTCCCTTCAACATGGCATTCATTATGCACTAGCGCAAAATGGCCGCAAAATAATCTAAAGCGTACACACCAGACAAAATGTTTGGTGTGTTTTTTTCTGAGCATTTTTTTATGGCGGTAAACAGAAGCAATTCGCCGGAAATCTTGGAGGTCTTGTTTTCGGTTACATCTTTTTTATAGAGAGGAGGATACTACTTGTAGGAGGTGATAAAATGCCAAATCCAATAGAAGCGGTATGGAACATTCTTAAAACTGCAGTGGATAATACAGACGAGCCCAGAACCCCGCTACATATAATCGAAGTGGGGGATTGTTGGACCTACCTTACCATGATGGAAGAATTTATTCGCTATGAGGAAGTGGGTTTGAACACAACGACCGACGACGAAGTCCTAGAGATGCTGACAGATATTGTTCGTTTATGTGAATCCCAAGTGAAGAAAATAAGTGCTTTTATGAAAGAGGAAGGAGTTCCCCTGCCTGATGTAACCTCCTCCAAACCTGAGTCCAATTCAAAGGAAATTCCTTTAGGAGTTAAGCTTACGGATGATGAAATCACAAATGGTATCGCCTTTAAGCTTGTGATATGTATGCAGGCTTGTGCAAAAGGGCAGGCAAATTCAGTAAGAAATGATGTAGGTATCTTGTGGTTTGGATTTTATTCTGAATGGGTTACATTTGGAACGACTTTAAAAACCTTGATGCGTAAACGAGGCTGGTTGAAAGTGCCGCCATATTATTATCCGCCGGGTTCTCCCAACAGTTAATGAACTAATAACTGATGGGCATTCACCTATTTTTGCTTCCTGGCATATGGTAAAAAGGATAGCTTTAGGTAAAGGCTCTTTTTAAAGTTTGTTGCTATAAGCCCATAAAAATCGGCTATTGGATTTATTACTGTCCTACCCATACAAAATTAAGAGTGACTTTTTAGTTGAATTAGGAAAAGAGCATGACAGCAACATGGGTAGACCAACATAAGTTAAAGCAACAAATTATGCGAAAAGACCTTTTAAAATATCCTACCATAGAAGGGGTGTTTTTTTTGGCTGGGAAAGTATTAAATTATTATGCTGGTGGAAATACTGCGCGAGGGTTTTATAGTCTATACGAATCAAACTTAGAAGGGTTAGATCGGATTTTTATTTTAAAAGGTGGTCCGGGAACAGGGAAATCCTCTCTTATCAAAAAAGTGGGGAAGGTTTGGAATGATAAAGGCTATGATATTGAATACCTCCATTGCTCCTCTGATACAAAATCAGTGGATGGAGTGATTATTCGTACTCTTGGGGTGGGCGTTGTGGATGGAACGGCGCCACATGTGATAGAACCAAAAGCACCTGGAGCGGTAGAGGAATACGTGAATCTCGGTGAAGCCTGGGATTCTGGCATACTTGCAGAACAGAAGGCTGAAATAAGGGATCTGGCAACTAAGAAGAAAGCGGCATTTCAAACTGCCTACCAGACCTTCGCTAGAGCATTAAAGGTGCATGATGAATGGGAGCGCTATTATATTCATAATATGGACTTTGAAGCAGCCAATGATTTGACCAACAAGCTAATCAACACACTATTTGAAGGCAAATCCATTGAAAAGAGAGCGGATGTAAGGCATCGCTTTCTGGGAGCGGCTACTCCTGCAGGAGCAAAGGATTTTGTCCCAAACCTTACAGAAGGCCTGGCAAACCGATATTTTATTAAAGGAAGACCCGGTTCCGGCAAGTCAACCATGTTAAAGAAATTAGCCACTGCTTCAGAGGAAAGAGGATTTGATGTAGAAGTTTATCATTGTGGCTTTGATCCTTATAGCTTAGATATGATTATCGTTCGTGAGCTAGGCTTTGCCATTTTTGACAGCACGGCGCCACATGAGTATTTTCCAGAGCGCGAAGGAGATAGCATCGTGGATATGTATGAAATCACAATTCGGCCTGGAACAGACGAAAGGTACGAAAAAGATATTCAGCGAGTAAACGAGCGCTATACGTCTACGATGAAAGAAGCGATTGAAAAGTTGGCGGAAGCGAAATCATGGCATGGGAAATTAGAGAAAATCTATGTAAATGCCATGGATTATCGTGTGGTAGATAAATGGACAGCGTTAATTCAAGAAGAGATCGAAAAGATTGCGGAAGCGAAATAAGAAGGCGATGGCACACGATTGGTGGGATAAGTACCGTTCGTGTGTTTTACTGTTCGGACGTTATCCTAATCCAATAATAACAGGGAAGTAAAAGAATATTTAGTAAATGGAGAAAAGTTTTTCTTTCTGTTATTCCCTGTACATACCCTCAAAAAAGCAGTAAACTGTGACACTATCAGCTAATTAAAGGAGTTATTTTAAAATGAAAAAATGGACAAGCTTAGTTTTAGCATTAGCCTTAAGTATTGGAGTATTAGCAGGCTGTGCTGCAGAAAACAACAATTCAAATGAAACAGAGGCAGATACTTCTAATGAAACGAATGAAGATACTCAAAATCAACAAAATGTATCCGCATTGGTTGGCATGCAAATGGATATGATCACCACCATTCGTAAAGACTTAGCGCCTGTTACAAGCTATGAATCAACAGGTGACGAGGAATTACAGGTGGAAGCTGTAGAGGCAAGTAATAAAATTTCCAATGAGCTTCGTGGCATCGAAATTCCATCTGAGTTAGAGGAAGAACTCCAAGAGGATATGAAGGAATCTGTAGAGTTATTGGCCCTCTATTTTGAAGAGCGTGCAGCAACCTTACAACCAGATGCCGATCTAACAGCAAAGGATGAAACTTTTGCTGCATTTCATGAGCAAATTGGAGCTACCTTTGAAAAGGCAGGATTACATGCTCCTAACTTCGAGAAAGATGTACAGTAAACGGTTGTAAACATTGGTAAGAAAAGAGAGTCGTTGGCCAGTTATTGGTCGGTGGCTTTTTTTTGATGCAGAAATTTAGTTTTAGGGGCCAATATTGGGCAGACTACATATTTCTCTGGGGTATACATAGCAAATCGAATGCTTTCTGGTACCTCAAGCAATTATGTTTTACGGAGGAGTAGAATTTACATGAAAATGGATCAGAAAGAGTCGAGTAATGTTTCAATTAGAGCAAAGTAAGTACATGAAAAGCGCGGGAGAGTCCGGATGATGTATGTAAAAGGGCAAAGTAAGTACATGAAAAGCAAGAGAGAGGAAGGATGATGTATCAACCAGAGCAAAGTAAGTACATAAAAACCAAGTCTCACGAATAATGATGTATCAGAAAGAGCGAAATAAGAGTACATGGTAGGAATAGAGTTGGTGTCTCTAGCTCAAAAGAGAAGAAAAACACTCCTCCCGTCACCCCCGCTAGCGCTCAGTAAAACTCTCAGAAAATAATAAATTTAGTAATGCGAAAGACTTGTTTAAATCCAAGTTATATGATAGGATTTGTATAATTTAATAGAAATTTTCTTATCCAGAGAGGTAGAGGGACTGGCCCGATGAAACCCGGCAACCGCACATTAGGTGTAGGTGCTAATTCCAGCAAGACAAATTTGTTCTTGGCAGATAAGTAGATGGCGGTTATCAATCCAACTTCTTCTTATCGAGGAGGTTTTTTTTATAGGCTGTTTTCGTATAGAATGCTGCTTCTTTTTTTACAACCTGGGCCTAAAAGGAACTTCTCCAGCACAGCCTGGCGGGAAGCGAGCATCTGCGAAGATCAACAGCGTTGCTAAACACAGCCTAAAAAGAGAGCCTTAAAATTATTTGAAAGCACAACGAAAGAAGGGAAGATGGAAAATGAAATTTGGTTTTTGGTTGCCTATCTTTGGTGGTTGGTTGAGAAATGTTGAGGATGAACAGATGCCGTCAACATTTGAATATGCGAAAAAAGTAACGCAGCAGGCAGAAAGGTTAGGTTATGACACGACATTAATAGCAGAGCTTTTTTTGAATGATATAAAAGGTCCCGAAGAGGATAGTCTTGATGCATGGTCAACTGCTGCAGCATTGGCTGCTGTAACAGAGGAAATAGAAATTATGACGGCGATACGCCCTGGTTTTCATAACCCTGCCATAGCGGCTAAACAAACAGCTAACATTGATCATATCAGCAATGGACGCTTCACCTTGAATGTCGTGTCAGCCTGGTGGGAGGAAGAAGCAAGGCAATACGGCGGGATTTTCACGGAGCATGATGAGCGGTATGATCGTACAAAAGAATTTATTGATGTGTTAAAGGGCTTATGGACAGAGGATTCTTTTAGCTATGACGGTAAGTATTATCAATTGAAGGATACGAAGCTTTTTCCAAAACCGGTACAGCGTCCGAATCCAATTCTTTATGCAGGTGGGGAAAGTCCTAAAGGCAAGGAAGTTATCTCCTCGTATTGTGATGCCTATGTGATGCACGGTGGCACAGTTGAGGAGATTGCTAGTAAAGTTGCGGATATGAAACAAAGAAGAGCACAAACAGGTCTGAGCCCATTTCAATCCTTTGGGATGGCAGCCTATATCATCTGCCGGGATACGGAAGAGGAAGTTCAAGAAGAGCTTGCTAGAATAACAGAGGTAAAAGAATCAAGTGCCTATGCTGGGTTTAAGGATTTTACAAGCAAATCCCAGCTTGAGCAGCAAATTCAGCTTCAAGATTACTCGGTTTCCAATAGAGGTCTACGACCAAATCTGATTGGTACACCTGAACAGATAGCAGCAAAAATAATAGAGTACGAGAACGCTGGGATTGACTTGCTGCTGCTTCAGTTCTCTCCACAGCTAGAAGAGATGGAGCGCTTTGCGAATCAAGTGATGCCACTTGTGAATAAAAGATAAGCCCCACCCATACCAACGCCATAATACAAGCATAAGCTGTACTACTAAACATGCAAACATTGGAGGATCAGTTAAATGAAAAAAATATATATTATCCATGAAAATCAAGAATGGACAACACATTTAACCAATAGATTAACAGAATTAGATTTACCTTTTGAGGAATGGCACCTAGATGAAGGCCTCGTTCCATTGACTGAAACACCTCCAGAAGGAGTATTCTATAATCGGATGAGTGCATCATCCCATACAAGAGACCATCGCTATGCCCCTGAGCTAACAGGTGCAGTGCTCTCCTGGCTTGAGCACCACGGCCGGAAAGTACTGAATGGCAGCCGAGCGTTACAGCTGGAGCTTAGTAAGGTTAATCAGTATACCGCCTTGGAGAAGCAGGGAATTCAAACGCCAAAAACGATTGCGGCTGTTGGAAAGGCCAATATAATCGAGGCGGCCAAAAGACTTGGATCCAACTCCTTTATTACCAAACATAACCGTGCCGGAAAAGGCCTCGGGGTTCAGCTTTTCCATTCAACCGCAAGCCTAGAGGAATATTTATATGGACCATCATTTGAGGAGCCAGTGGACGGGATCACACTTATACAGGATTATATTGAATCACCTCAATCCTACATTACAAGATGTGAATTTGTCGGCGGGAAGTTCCTCTATGCAGTTCAAGTTGATACTTCAGAAGGATTTGAGCTTTGCCCCGCAGACGCTTGCCAAATTGGAGACCTTTTCTGCCCTGTTGGAGAAGAAGTGGAGGAGAAGCCGAAGTTTCGGATTATCCAAAACTTCGAAGACCCAATTGTGGAGAAATACGAGAGCTTTCTTCAAGAAAACAATATCCAAGTAGCAGGAATTGAATTTATCCGCAATGCCAATGGGAGGATCTTCACCTACGATGTAAATACCAACACCAACTACAATGCCGATGCAGAAAGAGCCGCAGGCAAATTCGGAATGCTGGAATTGGCAAAGCTATTAGGGGAAGAGCTGAATAAATAAGGCAGTTTTCGTAAGGGATTGTTGCTGGTTTTATCCATAAGTAAAAAAGGTGCCAGCCCCACTTAGGGGGCTGGCACCTTTTGATAATGCGAAAAGGTCTTAGAAAAAGATATGTCCCATCATCGCAATAACCGGTAAGGTGATAAGTGTACGTAGAATGAAAATGATAAACAGATCCTTAAAGGATACTGGTACTTTTGATCCAAGCAACACCCCGCCGACTTCTGATAAGTAGATAAGCTGTGTTACAGAAACTGTCGCCACCACAAATCGTGTCAGTTCACTTTCAATTTCTGCCCCTAGCACAGAAGGAAGAAACATATCAGCAAATCCGACCATTAAGGTTTCGGATGCTTCTTTTGCATAAGGAATCTGCAGAAACTCTAACAGCGGAATGAAAGGCAATCCAAGCCAGGCGAATATCGGAGTCGCTTCAGCGAGGATAAGCGCTATGGTACCAAATGCCATAACGATGGGGGCAACTCCCATCCACATGTCCAGTACATTTTTACCGCCGTCCATGAAGAACTTGGAAACACTATTATTTTTAGCCGCTTTTTCGACCGCTTTTTTATACCCATATCCAAAAGGACTGTATCCTTCTGGAATAAGGTCCTTATTCTCCTTTTCATCGCCATTATAATACGTATCAGGCTTCCTCGATAATGGCGGAATACGCGGCATAATAAGGGCCGCGATGAGCCCAGCTATTCCTACGGTAATATAGAATGGAATGAACATATCGCCTAAGCCAACCTGGGAAATAACAATCAAGCTGAAGGTGATCGACACAACGGAAAAGGTTGTACCGATAACTGCAGCCTCACGTTTGGTGTAATAGCCCTCTTCATACTGTTTACTAGTCAATAAAACCCCAATAGTTCCATCTCCAAGCCAAGAAGCAAGAGAATCTATGGAGGAACGTCCAGGCAAAGTGAATAGGGGCCGCATTATTTTCGTTAAGAGGGCGCCGAAAAACTCCAGCAATCCAAAGTTCAATAGAAGCGGCAAGAATAAACCTGCAAAAAGGAACACGGTGAGAAGGATAGGTAATAGTTCATAGAGAAGTAATCCCCCAGTTGCATCACTCCATACCAGCTCAGGACCCAAATTATATAATGTCATAATTGCAAAAATCATGGCAACGACACGGGTCACAGTCCAAAAAAGGGAAACGTTCAACAGTGAGTTCAAGAATCCGTTGTTCTTGATGAAGCCTGGCTTTGCAAGCTTTGTTAGTAAGGTTCCAATGGCTGTAATGGTAATGATACCAGTCATAATGGAAGGTATGGTCCCGCCAAGGAAGTCCTGTAGTAGACCAGATAAAATTGCAATGGGAATGGTTAATTCATCCTTATAAGAGATGGGAAACATGAATAATAAAATCCCGATAAAGGATGGAATGATAAATTTCAGGACATTGGATGTCTGAAAAGATTGTGATGTCGTTTTCATAGTAAGTGATTCTCCTTATGCGTAAATATACAACGTGTATTATTTTAATACAATCTTTCCTTTTTTCAAAGGTAGTTATTGGGTAAAATAAGTTCCCCTCCTATACCTTCCCTTTATTCAGCATGAACAAACATAGAAATTACTTGGTTAATTTATTCCTTCATGCGATGCGCCACCTTTAAGTAAACAAAAAAATACTGGATTTGCTTTAATTAGCAAAATCCAGTATCTCAATGTCTTTGTGCTTTCGAAGGTCAATAAAATGATCGTCAATTTTTATGATCGGCAAATGTGGTTCGTCTGCATGAATAAAGATGATTTCGGCGTTCTTGCCGTTGTTTAACACCACTTCATCTCGAATATGATTAGAAAGTATATAATTTATAAAAGGATAGACAATCGCAGGGTTCAGCCTATTAAAGCTCGCCTCTTGAACCAAAATTTTGGTTGTGACAAAAAGGTTTTGTTTTGGGCGGTAGCTTCTCTCGGAAGATAGGGCATCGTACATATCCGCTACTGAAAGTATTTGAACAAAATATGGTATTTTCTCATGCTTCAGCCTCGTCGGGTAACCGCTTCCATCTAAGCGCTCATGGTGCAATAATGCACCTTGTAGAATGTGTGGATCAATTTCCTTGTTTCTCCGCAGCAGCTCATACCCAAAGGTGGTGTGCTTTTGAATTTCGTTCCACTCACTTTCTGTTAAGCGGCCTGGTTTTTGTAAAATATTCTTATCAATTAAAAGCTTTCCTACATCATGAAATAATCCCATTTGTCCAAGGAGCTTTATCTTTTCTCTTTCAAGCCCTAGAATTTTTCCAATGAGAGAGGAGTAAATCCCGACATTTAAGCTATGAGAATATGTATAATTATCGTAGCTTTTCACCTGTTCGATATAGCGGATAAAAACGGGATCATCCACAAGCTTATCCACTAATGGCGTTAACATTTGATGCAACTCTTCCAAAGGTGGCATCTTTTGTGTTTCTAGCTTTTCAAAGATAGTTTGAAAGGCAGAAACGCTCTCCTGATAGATCCCCTTAACATGCTGGAAATAATCTTTTGAAAGATGATTCGGCTGCTCAATTAAAGAGGATGGCTCAAAATAATATTCATGGTTTTGAAGACTCTCTATATGCTTTTTCGTTAAGATGGTGCCTTTTCTTAACAAAAGATTCCCTATAACAGAATAAATGTCGTCTATTAATATTTTGCCGATATGTTTGGAGGAAATCCTCATTGCACTCTACCTCACCTAAGCCAATAATCTTATCCCTATTATAAAGGAGATTCTATCCTATAAACAGATGTATTTTGTACTTTTCTAAAAATTAAGTAAAAAAGTTACTGCGGTATAATATTTGAAAAGTGATGAAAGATTATCTAGGATAGGGTAAAGTAAGCTATATTTTCATAAGAAGGTGAATTGATTGGTTAAATGTATTGCAATAGATATGGATGGAACATTATTAAATAATAACCATGTAGTAAGTAAAGAAAATGCAGATGCGATTAGAGTAGCTCAAAAGAGTGGCGTGGAGGTTGTTATTGCTACTGGAAGATCCTATGCAGAAGCTAAGGATGTGCTGGCGGAAGCGGGGATCTATAGCCCGATTATCTGTGTCAATGGAGCAGAGGTTCGTTCCGTTGATGGAGAGGTAGTAGCTACCAATCCATTAGGAAACAGACAAGTCATCGAATTAGCGGAAGTGTTAGATAAAAACGAAGTATATTTTGAGTTATATACGCAAAAAGGTACCTTTTCAAAAGACTATGACAAAGCAATTGCAACCATTATGGACATATTCATGTCAGTAAATGAGGAGCAAAAAAACGACTATGACCTTGTACTAAAAGCGGCCAAGGAAAGAATGGAAGAAGGTCGCGTCAAGCTGGTGGATAGCTTTGACCCTATATTAGAAGATGAGGAAACTGTCGTTTATAAGCTTTTGGCGTTCTCTTTAGACAAGGAAAAGTTGCAGGCAGCAAAGGCGGAATTATTAGAAACAGGCAAAGTAGCAATAAGCTCCTCTGGTAAAGATAACTTGGAAATCACTAGTATTGAAGCTCAAAAAGGATTGGCACTAACGGTGTTTACAAAGGAACTTGGCATATCCATGGAGGATACAATGGCAATTGGAGATAATTATAATGATGTCTCTATGTTAGAACGGGTCGGACGCGGTGTTGCAATGGGCAATGCTCCTGATGGAGTAAAAGCAAAGGCACATATGGAAACAGACACAAATATTAACAGTGGTGTAGCAAAAGCTGTGTTAGAAGTTCTAAAGTAGGGTAGTGATTTTGTAGTCAAAGGGTTATCACAACTTATGTAAAGGCAATAAATTTTGCGAAAACAGCCCTTAAGTGAAGAAAAATTTGAAGATGAAACTACCCGACGCTAGTCCATAAACAGGTTTCCAAGAAACAATCATTGAAGAGCGGATATGTTTGTTTTATAATGGTCTAGTTGTTTATGAACGGTAGATAGGGGGTTCTTCCGATGAAGTTTCGTGCGTCTGCAGTGCAATATCATTTGCATACCATTTCTAGTTTTGAAGAATTCGCAGATCAGGTGGTCCATTATGTCAAAAGCGCCGCTGAGTTTGATGCGGACTTTGTTTTATTTCCAGAATTTCTTACGACACAATTACTTTCTTTTCCTGTAGAGGGAAAAAAGCAAACGATACAAGATCTGCCTTCCTATACAGAGTCCTATTATGAATTATTCTGTGATTTGGCCATGTCTTCAGGGTTGCATATCATTGGAGGGACACACGTAATTGAAAAAGAAGGGAAGCTTTATAATGCTGCCCATCTTTTTTATCCGGATGGAAGAATCTCCATTCAAACGAAGCTCCATCTTACACCAACGGAAGTAGAAGAGTGGAATATCACACCTGGCGAAGGTCTGCAGGTATTTGAGACCGATAAAGGGACAATTGCGATGCTAACCTGTTATGACATCGAATTCCCTGAGGTGGTCCGACTCGTAAAAGCCATGGGAGCAGATGTAGTATTCTGCCCATCCTGTACCGATGACCGCCATGGGTTTCATCGTGTTCGCTATACATGCCATGCCAGAACGATCGAAAATCAAATATATGTTGTCACAACAGGTACGGTTGGATCCCTGCCGACTGTCGACTTTATGCGAGGCAACACAGGACAAGGTGCCATCATTTCACCAAATGATGTGCCGTTCCCTCCCGGCGGTATCGTAGTGGAGGGTGAATTAAATCAAGACATGGTCGTAACAGGAGACCTTGACATCGCACTGCTCGAAAAAGTACGCCAAAGCGGTTCGGTCACCACCTGGCGTGACCGTCGCTCAGATCTATACCCAGATTGGGAAAAACTCGCAAAAAAGATACCAGCTTATCTTGGTCAAAGATAAATAGAATAAATAAGCTATGTTGTAGCATAATGTTAGATGTAGTGAAATGTAGGCGAACTTTTCTTAAGGCTCTTTTCGTAAAAATTGTGACTGATAATGCAGCAAGACCTAATACGAAACCGGATAACGGTCGTGTTGGGTCTTTTCCGTTTTTAGCCAGTGTGATAATAGTGCCTCTCCAACGCCGCCTCGCAATCGCGGCACCTTTTGCGGAAATCACCAGCGCTAATCAACACACACCCTTCTTTTATGCAATTCAACAAGCAAGGAGGAAAATTACATGTCATTCTTAAAAAAACTATTGGGTCAAAAGGAAGAAAGAGTCGTAAAAACAGAGGAAATATTGGTGGCTCCAATTTCGGGTAAGGTAATTTCGCTTGAAGAGGTACCAGATCCTGTCTTCTCTGAAAAAATGATGGGAGATGGTGTCGCGATTGAACCAACCGAAGGAACAGTGGTATCTCCTGTAAACGGAGAAATCATTCAATTTTCCCCAACAAAGCACGCCATTGGCATCAGATCTGAAACAGGTGTCGAGATCTTGATACATGTAGGTTTGGAAACAGTCGGCATGAAAGGGGAAGGTTTTGAAGGTCTAGTGAAAGTCGGAGATAAGGTAACGGCAGGAACACGGCTTTTATCATTTGATGTGGATTTGATTAAAGAAAAAGCGCAAAGCATCGTAACGCCCTTGATTATCACAAACGGAGATATCTTGGAAACTTTATCAAAGCACGATGTGAAAGTTACATATAAGGGTGCGACGGCTCTTATGGATTGGAAGGTTAAAGGGTAAATCTATGTCCGACAGTCCCCTCTGCTCTTTGGTTCATACAGTTGGTATGGGCTTTTATTTTCGATATAATAAGGCTCTAGGCAACAACCGAGAAGGAGGACGATTGGATTGAAAAAGGGCATAATTTCTTTAGGAGAGGCGTTAATTGACTTTATCCCCCTCGATAATGACAATTTAACATACCATAAAAGTCCTGGCGGAGCACCTGCCAATGTGGCAGTGGGAGTGGCGCGTCTGGAAACACCCTCTACTTTTATCGGTAAAGTAGGGAACGATGTACTAGGTATCTTTCTAAAAGAGACCTTAATCGATTTTGGTGTAGATACAAATCATTTGATGCTGACGGATGATATTCGAACAGGTGCCGTTTTCGTTACATTAGGTAAGGATGGAGAACGAAGCTTTGATTTTTATATAAATCCAAGTGCAGACCGTTTTCTAGATGAAAAGGAAATCGACGAATTGCTTTTTACACAACATAAAGTACTTCATTTTGGTTCCATTTCCTTAATTAGCGACCCTTCTAGAAGTGCGACAATCAAGGCTGTTAAACTAGCAAAGGAAAACGGGTTAGTGGTATCCTACGATCCTAACTTGCGACTGGGTTTATGGGATAATGCGGAAAATGCAAAAGCAGCAATCACCTCGATGCTTTCCTACGCCGATGTCTTGAAGATTTCAGAAGAAGAGCTGGAGTTCCTTACAGGAGAAACAGATATTGTAAAGGGCGTGCAGCTGCTTGATCCGCACGAGATTCCTTTTACCCTGGTCACACTCGGTTCAGAAGGAAGCTATGTTTTCACAAAAGAAGGCAACAGACATATCCCTGCTCGCAAGGTGAACGCCGTTGATACCACTGGTGCAGGCGATGCCTATGTATCTGGTATCCTTCACTGCATCCATGAACGGAGTGGCTCAATAGATAGCATCACGCTAGAGGAAGCAGCTGAGATGGCAACCTTTGCAAGTGTATCGGGTGGGCTTGCAGCATCGGAAAAGGGCGCGATGACAGCATTGCCGACTTTAGCTCAGGTAAAGGCGATTTTAGAACAATAAGTTTGTTGTGGGAGGGATTTCTCAGCTATCAACAAGGATGTGTGGCATCTGTTGATTACCGTAACTTGTTAGATAAATCTTGAAAGATGTCAGATGAATCATGAAAGTTGTTAGATAACTTGACCAAAGTTGTTAGATGAAATTAGAGAAGTTGTTAGATAGATTACGAAAAGTAGTGAGATAAAGCTGCTTTTCCCCCCTTTTTAGCGCAAGGTAAGTGATAAGCACTACTTTACCTCCTCGTCCGAGTCAAGTCCTTAATATGTGTAAAATTCCTTACAAGTGTTTTCAACAGTCAATTGCTTCCCATAAAATGAAACGCGAAAATAGAATTTGTGGAAGAAATCAGCCGTGCAGCCCCTGAAGAAGCGGCATCATATCCTGGTGCTTTGTGCAGGAGATATGGAGAAAAGCGTTCCGTGCGCAAATTTCGAGAAGTGGTACGAAAAAATCGAGTTCCGTGCGCAAGTTTCGAGAAGTGGTACGAAAAAACCGAGTTCCGTGCACAAGTCCCTAGAAGTGGTACGCAACACCGGAAGACCGCAGTTTATAAGCCACTTTTACAGCCCCGTCCGTTTAAATACCCGAATTCCTATTAAAAAATTCAACAAAATAGGGGGGGATATTCCGAAATTCTCAAGAACTTCAGTATAAAGTCCCCCACGCACCAACTCTCGTTACAATAACAAGAATGCCAAGGAAATGACAATTCCGCTAATAAATAACACAATCACACAGAAGCCCATAATATCTTTTGCTTTTAAGCCGGCAATCGCAAGCGCAGGTAAAGCCCAGAAAGGTTGAATCAAGTTAGTCCAAGCATCTCCCCATGCAACAGCCATTGCAGTCTTGGCAACCGACACATTAAGTGTTTGTGCTGCCTCAAGCATAACGGGTGCTTGAACCGCCCATTGTCCACCACCAGATGGTACAAAGAAGTTTACTATCCCTGCACTTAAGAAGGCAAAAAAGTGAAAAGTATGTTCATTGGATATATTGACGAAGGCCTCGGACATCACTAATGCTAACCCTGAAGCAGTCATCATCCCCATAATTCCGGCATAAAAAGGGAACTGTAGAATAATGCCGCTCGCTCCTTTGACAGCGTTCGTTACAGCTTCAAGGAAATGCTTTGGACGCCAATGAAAAAGAATACCAAGAAATAGGAATAAGAAGTTAACTATGTCTAAATTTAGCTTAAAGCCACTGTCTGCAAAATAGAAGAATAAGAAAAATAAGCCCATAACAGAAATAACCAAGGAGACAATCCAACTATTTTCCAAACGTTCAGCGGGTGTTAGTTTTGAACGATCAACTGACTTGACCTGTGAGTTCGAAGCCTCCGTTAAGATGGAAGGATCCACTGTAACGGTCTCCTTCTTAGAAGGCATCATAAAACGGTTCAGCAGTGGTAGAGTAATGAACAATGCTGCAATTATTGCTAAGTTAAAGGGAGCAAAGATGGTCTGATCCGTCGCGATGACTCCAATAAGATTTTCTGCAAAATGTCCATCTGTTGCAATGGTAAGCGGGATGGATCCGGAAAACCCTCCATGCCAGACAATAAATCCACTGTAAGCGCTTGCAATTAAAAGCCGGTAATCGACGTTCACTACGCGTTTTGCCAGTTCTTTTGCAAATAGAGCACCAATGACCAGGCCGAAGCCCCAGTTAATCCAGCTTGCTATTATCGAGACAATAGTAACAATGATGATAGCCGAGCCAGGAGTTTTTGCAGTAGATGCTAAAGAACCCAGGAGTTTTTTGAAAATAGGACTGCTCGCAAGCACATGACCTGTTACAAGCACAAGAACCATCTGCATCGAGAAGGCAAGTAACCCCCAAAACCCTCCGCCCCAGTGCTTGACCATATCAGATGGACCGCTGTCGGTAAATATGAGACCTAAGGCAAAAACAACAAATGTAAGAATGATGACAAATAAAAATGGGTCAGGCAGATAGCGCTGCATCACGCGGTTGAAAAAAGATATTACCCTCTTCACAATACATTCCCCCTCCTACTTATTGGTCAACCTACTAAAACTATATTCGCTCTGTTTAAAAGGTAGTCCAAAAAAAACACCCTCTATAAGTAGAAGGTGTCAAAAGATTATTTTTCAATTCCCTTTTTAGGAGCCATGCCAGGTTCTTTTCGCAAGGCTTTGACTAAAGCAAAACAAATTACAAGCAGGATTATTGTAAATGGCAGGGCAGAAATGAGAGATGCCGTTTGAAGGCCGCCAAGTCCGCTTGCCAATAAAAGTACAGCGGCAATTCCGGCCATCAATGTTCCCCACACTACTCGCAATAACAATGGAGGATGCATGCTTCCACCCGAAGTCATCGTTCCTAATATATAGGTCGCTGAATCGGCGGAGGTAATTAAAAAGGTGAAAATAAGCAAAATAGAAAGCAGTGATACGATAAAAGTGAATGGAAGCTCTGCAAAGGTAGCAAATAATGCAGAAGTAATATCTTTATCAACTGCTTGGGCAATTTGTGTTCCACCAAATAGGTCAAAATGGAGAGCCGTTCCGCCAAAGACTGCAATCCAGAAAAGCGCAATCAGCGGAGGGATGATAAGCACACCCAATACAAACTCCCGGATCGTCCGTCCTCTTGATACGCGGGCGATAAAGGCGCCAACAAAAGGAGACCATGCAATGGCCCAGGCCCAATAGAATATTGTCCAATCTTGTATCCAGGTTCCGCCCCTGTATGGCGTTAATCGAAGACTAGTATCAAAGAACGTAGAAATATAATCCCCAATTCCAAGCGTGAAGGTATTTAAAATAAACACTGTCGGACCTGCAATAAAGACAAAAAGCATGAGTAATAGAGCTAAAGAAAGATTTAAATTACTCAAATATTTTATTCCTCTTTCAATTCCTGTTGTAGTAGAAACTAAGTACAGGACAAGTAGCACGAAAATAATGATCAGCTGAACAGTTGCGTTACTTGGAATACCGAAAACAACATTAAGTCCGCCGTTAATTTGTAAAATTCCTAAACCAAGTGAGGTTGCCACACCCATAACGGTAGCGATTACTGCCAAAATATCAATCGGCTTTCTTATGTAGCCCTTCTTACCAGTTCCAATAATAGGATTTAGCGTAGTGGAGATAAGGCCATCCTCTTTTTTACGGAATTGAAAATAACCTATGGCGAGGCCGACAACAGTGAACACGGACCATTGACTTAAACCCCAGTGAAAAAAGGAATATTGCATGGCCGTTCGAGCAGCTTCATTTCCTAAAGCATCAATCGACTCTCTCGGTGGAGTGAAAAAGTGACTCATTGGCTCGGCGATTCCCCAGAATACTAACCCAATACCAAAGCCTGCACTAAATAACATCCCTACCCAAGTGAAGAAAGAAAACTCCGGTCGATCCTCGTCTTTTCCTAAACGAATGCGTCCATATTTGGACAAAGCTAAAATAATACAAAATAGTACAAAAAATAAGACTGCAAGTAAATAAAGCCAGCCAAAAGCATAGGTCGTAAAATTAAAAATTTCACCAGCCACAGCCTCAAATGCATCAGGTGCAACTGCTCCAATTAAAACTAATAAACCAATTACAATGGCAGAAAACCAAAAAACAATCCCAAGATTCTTCACTAACATTCTCCCCTTAAAATTTATGTATGTAAAAAAGCGTCACTTAAGTATTCCCTAATTCCGAGTGTTCTACTCCTTTTTACTAGATTAATTGTTATGCTAATGTAATAAAACCCCAGAAGTGCAAAACATTAAGGTCTCCTTCTGGAATTTCGGCTCTTTACCTGCTTAAATAGAAGAAAGAATGATAATCAAGGAGGATTTATTTTGAATACAACCATTGAAACCATCCTGCAGCACCGTTCTATTCGTAAGTTTGAGGATAAACCGTTAACAGACGAACAGATAAAAATGATCGTGGAATGCGCACAAGCCGCCTCCACCTCAAGCTTTATTCAAGCTTATTCCATTATTGGAGTGAAAAATAAAGAGAAGAAAAAGCGCTTGGCAGAGCTAGCAGGAAACCAACCCTATGTAGAAGACAATGGCCATTTTTTCATTTTTTGCGCAGATTTGCACCGCCATGAACATATTGGTGAAATAGAAAATACAGAAGTAAAAGGTTCAATTGAAAGCATGGAAAAATTTATCGTGGCGACAATTGATGCTTCTTTAGCGGCACAAAATGCCTCTATTGCAGCAGAATCGATGGGACTTGGGATTTGTTATATCGGCGGACTAAGAAATAATATGGAAAAAGTCGCAGAATTATTAGAGATACCAAGCCATGCAATTCCCCTGTTTGGACTCGCTGTAGGGTATCCAGCACAGCAAACAGATGTGAAACCCCGTTTGCCATATACAAATGTTTATCATGAAGAAGTATACAATACAGACAAGGGGAGCTATCAAAAACAGCTGCAAGAATACAATGAGACAATATCAGCCTATTATCATACCCGTACCAGTGGAAAGCGCTCAGACACCTGGACAAGCCAGATGGCAAATATGCTAAAGGAACCGAAACGGATGGAAATGAAGGGATTTGTTGAAAAAAGCGGGCTGGCAAGAAAGTGATCTATTTTGAGAATCGATAGGTAGAAAGAAGGGCTACTTAACTTAAAGTAGTCCTTTTTCGTGCTTTTGTAGGAAAAAAATTCCCCCAATCGTCTCTATCCAAACCTCAAAACAATTAGTAGGGTTTTTTATAGAGAGATTTTATAATATTTAAACTTTTAAAAATCTCTTCCGGATTTCGAAGTTTTATGGTATAAATATTCATTATAAGTAATAATTATTAGGAGATGGTGGAATGAAGTTAAGAAGTTTGTTAATCACCTTTTTGTCTGCATGGATGATAGTGGCTTATGCGACTCAAGTGCAGGAAGCACAGGCTGAAACAGTGGAAGAGACAATATCAACTAGTATCTCGATGGTTTCGATGACGGAGAAACGGGAAATGGAAATAAGCTTTGATTTCGGCGAAAAGGTTGATTTAGATGAGCTGGAATGGACCTTTGGTGACAAAAGATTAGAAGAGTGGAAGATGTATAATGCTAAGGATAAGGGGTATACAGGAGCTCAACTAATAACTTTCTCTGAAGCACCCTCCTATGTGGAAGGCTCCACAACTGTAAAAGCCACCCTCGAATTTGATCTTCTATATGGGACAAACAACCTTGCCCCAAGATCAATCAGAGTATTGTATCCAGAATTTATAGGCGATTATAAGTTAAGTGTTATGAATAAAAATACAGGTGAAGTTTTAAGTAAGCAGATTACATATAATGTGTACGATGAATACTTAACCTACGACCAGTTAAAACCGGAACTTGACAACATCACCGAAGAAGCGAATGCATTAAATGATAGATTCATAGAGTATAAATCTCTTGGGCAATCGTATGAAGGAAGAGAGATCCATTTCATTACGCTCGCGAAGAACCAGGAAGCGGTAGACAAATACTTGAATCAAACACTACCTGAGGCCTTGGAGAATCCGGCAAGCCTGCTAAAGAAAATAGAGGATGGAACCATCGGAGATTATCAGGTACCAATATGGTTCAATAACATCCACCCTGATGAGGTAGAAGGGGTAGATGCACAGGTAGAACTATTGCGTATGTTGGCAGAAGACGATGAAATTACATTTAACGTCGTAAACGAGCAAGGGGAAGAAGAGGAAATCATCTTAGACGTAAAAGAAGCGTTGGACCATGCGATATTCTTGTTTAACTTTACGAATAACCCCGATGGTCGTGTTCATAATACACGAGCAAATAGTAATGGATTTGACTTAAATAGAGATAATGCCTATCAAACTCAACAGGAAACTGTAGTTGTTACCGAAGAGATTGCCAAGTGGTCTCCTTTGTCCTTTTTGGATCTGCACGGGTATGTGAGTGATTTTTTGATAGAGCCGTGTACACCGCCGCATAATCCTAATTTTGAGTTTGATTTATTAATAGATAATATGTTAAATCAAGCGCATGCCATGGGACAGGCAGGTATTGCTAATTCAGATTATGATTCTTATGCGATTCCTTATTTGGACTATGAAAATGGCTGGGATGATATGACCCCTGCTTATACAGCAATCTACTCCATGCTTCATGGTTCACTTGGACATACCATTGAAGTACCAGGCTTGAACCAGCAATCACTATATGCGATGGTTCATGCCGGACTTGGTGCAATTAATTTTGTATTGGAAAATAAGGACGAGCTTTTCACCCAGCAGTTGGAGCTTTTTAAACGAGGGGTGGAAGGAGAAGATAACCGAGCGGTAGATGAGCATCTTGTAAACCAGGAAGGCATTGCCATTGGAAGAGATCGTGGAGAGAATGCAAACTTCTTTCCTGACTATTATGTTTTACCGATGCATGATCTTCAAAAGAACAAATGGGAAGCCGCTGAGATGGTCGATTATCTCCTGCGTAATGGAGTGAAGGTGGAAAGGACTACTTCCGCTGTAAAAGTGGCAGGGGTGACCTATCCAAAGGGTACTTATCTTGTACCGATGAAGCAAGCAAAGCGAGGGTTTGCCAATGCGGTTCTTTATAAAGGCGACGACATTTCTGATTGGAATAATATGTACGATGCAATTGTCGTGAATTTCCCTGATCTTCGAGGCTTCACCGTAGAGGAAATCCGTGTCCCTGATGCTTTCGCAGGCGTGGGAACAGAAGTAACAGAAGTAACAGAAGTGGCCTATCCACAAACGGAAATGCCAAAAAACAAAGGGCATTATGTGATCAAAAATAGTAACAACGAAGCCGTTAAAGCAGTAAATGAACTTTTACAAGCAGGAAAAGAAGTATCCGTTACTACCGCTAACGGAAATGGCTACAACAAAGGTGATTATGTGGTAAAACGAAATGATTTACTGTCCATTAAAGATGACTACTATCTAGAGGTGGTAGAGTTGGATAATAAATCAAGGGTGGAAAAGCTTAAAGCAGCACCGAAAGTGGCAGTCGTTGGAAGCGGAGTAAGTCTTTTTGTGTTAAAACAACTAGGGTTTGAGATTACTAGTGTCGAGGAAGCAGACATTATTGTTGATGATAGTGGAAGGTTTGATAAAGAAACGATATTAGCGGGTAAATCCTATATCGGTATCGGAGGGCGAGCACTAAATTCCGTACAACAGGCTAACCTGTTAGAAGGATTCAGCTTTGCACGAACAAACTTTTACCATGAAGGACTGCTCAAGACTTCCGTGAACGCAGATTCGATCCTCACTTCCGGATATAGTGCAGAAGAGAAGTTCTATCACACTACAGGCTCTTGGATTACAGGCGTTCCAGCAGGGGCAGAAGTGCTGGCGCAAGTTGTAGATACGGGAGACTATTTTGTAGCAGGCTGGTGGCCAGGGAAAGAGCAAGTGCAAGGACAGGTAACGGCATTCACTACAACGATCGATGAGGCCAATATCACACTATTTGCAAACGATTTAGTATTCCGTGCACACACCGAACACAGCTACCGCCTGTTGGCTAACGCAATCTTACTTGACGAAGTGCAGGGAAAACAGAAAGGGAAAGACAAAGGAAAAGGGAAGGAGAAAAACGGCAGGTAGCCTTGGTGTTGGATTATATTGGAAAACGGGGCCGGGCCCCTTTTTGAAATAACTGTAAGCATGCAACCCTTTGTAGTGGTCTGCATGCTTTTTTATTTGTGCGGGTGGATGATTTGTTTGAAGATGGGGGTTAGGGTGTAGCCAATTAGGAATCCGAGGGTGTTAAGGAGTAGATCGTCAATGTCGAGGCTACCTCGGTTGGTGATATATTGCGATAGTTCAATAGTGGATATCACTAGAATTGGCACAATCACAAGAAGGAGAATAGCATTGGTCCGCCATTTCAATAGAATACCATAAGGGATAAACAGAGCAATATTAGCAGCAAGATTATAGAAGGAAACAAGCCAGTCGATTTCACCGGAAAGAAAAAGAGAGATCGTAGCAAAAGGGATTAGATTAAAGCTATCATATTGCTGTTCGTTTGGACGGAAGAACAATAGTGTAAGCAGCATCAAGGTATAGATAACGAAACCTGCTGCGATTAACCTAGATGACATGCTAATATGAGATTTCCGGATGTACAAATAGATACATAAAACAAAAGCAAATATGCAGAAGAATAAAACAAACAGTACAATCGGATGGAGATTCGCAGCCAATTGCGGAAACAACGGGGTCAGAAATAGAAAAACAAAGCAGGTAAGGATTAAGGGAACAATAAGCTTTTTCATCTCTGCACCTGCCTTTCGAGAATTTGCATTCATGCTAAATTGTATTAAGAACCTTCTTCTAATACACGTTTCAGATGCTTTAAATGATCAGCATCTTCTTTTTTCAAGATTCTACGGATGATAGGTTTTGTTAGCTTCATGACAAGACCTGATGTATAGATGTCACCCTTGAATTCCACCTTCGTTCCCTCGGGTACCGTCTGAAAGTTATAATAATACACAACCTTCAACCCGTTGGCTTCACTTTTAACTGCATAGCTTTTATTTGGCGTGTATTCTGTAAACTCAATGGTCGATGAAGCCGTTCTCCCGCGTATTTCACGTGTTTCTTTATACCGGGATCCAACGTTTATCGGACCATCCGTTAATTTTTCTATTTCCACCACATTTGCCATGATTTTAGATGAATTCTCTAAATTAGAGGCAAAAGAAAATACTTCTTCCACCGGTTTCTCGATAACTATCTTATTTTGAATATCGGCCATGTTGGAGCCTCCCTCGGTAAATTTAGATCTGATTGTGGTTGTGTCAATAATCTCTCGGCTATGAAAACGATACCTATAATATAGCAGATTAGGAAGTTTCAAGATAGCTTCATTTAGGAAGTTTAAACATCCTTACAAAAGGTAATATACTCTGTAAGAAAACAAAAACAAAATGAAATGGAGGAAATTAAAATGTTAGGACTATTAATTACACTTATTATAGCAATTGTTATTGGAATGATCGGAAGTGCCATTGCACCAGGTGGCATGCCAGGTGGAATCCTAGGCGCAATGATTGCAGGGTTGGTTGGAGCATGGATTGGTCATGCATTACTTGGTTCATGGGGCCCTGTACTTGCTGACATCGCAATCGTACCAGCGATTATCGGTGCAGTAATCTTTGTATTCTTATTAAGCCTAGTATCAAAAGCAATGCATAGTGCAACAAACTAATCAGTAGTAGTATTTTAAAATCACAATCTATTCGAAAATAGACATCAAAAAAAGAGTTAGCCAAAGGCTAACTCTTTTTATTCTTATTTTGCCTCTAAACGACGAATGCGCTCATTTAAGTCAGGGTGAGTAGAGAACAGGGAGCTTTTTCTCTTCCCGTTGATTTTCAAAGATGCTACGGCAGAATCGCGCTCTTCCGTTACTCGGTGAGAGTAGGCTTGAAGGGAGCGAAGTGCATGCACCATCTTATCTTTACCAGCAAGATCGGCACCGCCGCGGTCCGCATGGAACTCACGGTAACGAGAGAAGGCAAATACGACAATGCTTCCTAAGATCGAAAACGCAATCTGGAAGACGATAACTGCTATAAAGTGAACGATTGGAGCCATTTCTTCTTTTACAAAACGAGAAGCGATGAAGGCTGCAATACGTGCTAAGAAAATAACAAAGGTATTCACAACACCTTGTAAAAGAGTCATGGTAACCATGTCACCATTCGTGATATGTGCTACTTCATGGGCAATAACACCCTCGATCGCATCATCATCCATCTCCTGTAAAAGTCCTGATGAAACAGCTACTAAAGAGCGGTTCTTAGAAGGACCTGTAGCAAATGCATTTACTTCTGGAGAGTTGTAGATTCCGACTTCCGGCATTTTTACTATACCTGCAGCACGGGACATACGGTGAACCATTTCAACGATTTGACGCTCTTGTCCTGACATCGGGCCATCTGGATCGATAACTTTCACATTCATCATCTTTTTCGCCATCCAGCGAGACATTAATAAGGATATGAAAGAACCAGTAAAACCGATAATGGCACTGAAGATTAATAATGCACCAAAGTTAATGCCGCCTTGGTCATTAATATAATTACCTGCGCCAGTTAAACTGAAGATTATGGTAATGGTTGTTAGTACTAGAATATTTGTTAAAAGAAAAAAGAAAATACGCTTAGCCATGTTTCTCCTCCTGATTGTTTAGAGTTCTTATGAACCTATATCATGATACTTATTATAGTTTGTTTGTTCAAAAATTTCAACGATTATACTTTGACTATATTTGACGAAAATAAGTTGTCGATTTACTATTAACGCAAGAATGGACGAGTGATGAGGTGTAATCCTGATGGCAAAAGGATGGACAAGGTTAATATTAGCAGAAATTTTAGAAACACTCCAGCATTCCAAAGGCCCGCATAATTTGGGAGAGCACTTTCCGGAAAGCTTTCAAAAGCTTCTGGATAAAAATACTGGAGCGGAAATTGGCCTCACGATGACCAATATCGTATGGCTAGGAAACCAATTGGAAAGTGCAGACTATACAGAGCCGGCGCTAAAAAATTGGGTGAAACGAGAAGTTAAAGAATATATCGGTGCCCCACAGGTAGGACGGAAATATTCCATTCAACAGGCTGCCCTCCTTTTTATCGTAAAAGATTTAAAGGTGTTGTTAGACTTTGAAGCAATTCGCAAAGTAATAGGATCTATTTTTAATAATCCAGTCGATCGAACAGATGATATAATTAGCCCTGTGGTTTTCTATAAAGCTTATGCTTGTCTTTATGAAAATTTGATTGCTCAAAGGGAAATTTTATCCGAAGAACATATAAAAGAAGAGGTAAAAGCGTATATAACAAGGGATCCATTCCTAGGAGAGAATGAAAAGGGAAAAGTTATCAGGGCTCTAGTTGTGGCAGTTTTCGCTGTAAGAACAACCTATTTGAAAACACTGGCATATCAGTATGTAGATAGAATAAATGGAAAAGACTAAAGGATAGTATGTTGTAAGCGCTATCCCGTCATTTGTTAGGGTATAATAGGTTAAAAGCTTGATTCCATCAGGCTTCTTATGGTATTTTCAATTCGGACTATAGCGAACCAAATTACCTTGTAGAAGGAGTTTTTATTATATGGCAAAACAGCAAATCGGTGTAATCGGTCTTGCGGTAATGGGAAAAAACCTTGCAATGAACATTGAAAGCAGAGGCTATTCCATTTCGGTATTTAACCGCTCACCTGAAAAAACAGAAGAATTTATCCAAGAAACAGAAGGAAAGAATGTCGTTGGTACATACAGCATTGAGGAATTTGTACAAAGCTTAGAGTCCCCACGTAAAATTTTACTTATGGTAAAAGCAGGTGGCCCAACAGATGCAACAATCGAATCATTAAAACCGCATTTGGATAAAGGAGACATCCTGATTGACGGTGGAAACACGCTGTACACAGACACAATCCGCCGTAATAAAGTGTTAGATGAGCTTGGCATCCACTTCATCGGAACTGGTGTTTCCGGTGGAGAAGAAGGCGCATTAAAAGGCCCTTCCATCATGCCAGGTGGCCAAAAGGAAGCTTACGACTTAGTGGAGGATATCCTGAAAGATATTTCTGCAAAAGTAGAAGGCGACCCATGCTGCACCTATATCGGACCAAATGGTGCAGGACATTATGTGAAAATGGTGCATAACGGTATTGAATATGGCGACATGCAGCTCATTAGTGAAGCATATTATCTGCTGAAAAATGTTCTAGGCTTATCCGCTCAAGAATTGCATGAAGTTTTTGCAGAATGGAACAAAGGCGAGCTTGATAGCTATCTGATCGAAATAACGGCTGACATTTTTACAAAAGTGGACGAAGTAACAGGCAAGCCGCTTGTTGATGTCATTCTAGATACAGCTGGCCAAAAAGGCACAGGAAAATGGACAAGCAAGAGCGCATTAGACTTGGGCGTGCCACTTCCAATAATCACAGAATCCGTATTTGCCCGCTTTATCTCTGCAATGAAAGAAGAGCGCGTGAAGGCAAGCACAATGTTAAGCGGACCGGAAGTAACGTTTAACGGCGACAAAGCGGCCTTTATTGAGTCCGTACGAAAAGCACTATACATGAGTAAAATCTGTTCATATGCGCAAGGATTTGCTCAACTGAGAGCTGCTTCAGAAGAGTACAACTGGGATTTACAATACGGAGATATCGCGATGATCTTCCGTGGCGGATGTATCATTCGTGCACAATTTTTACAAAAAATCAAAGAAGCATACGACCGTGAAGCGGGCCTATCCAATCTTTTATTAGATCCATACTTCAAGGAAATCGTAGAAGGTTACCAAAGCGGCCTGCGCGAAATCATGACGGTTGCTGTGCAAAACGGCGTACCAGTTCCAGCATTCTCAAGCGCGCTAGCATACTATGACAGCTACCGCTCTGCAACGCTTCCAGCTAACCTGATTCAAGCACAACGCGACTATTTTGGCGCACACACATACCAACGTACAGATAAAGAAGGCATCTTCCATACAGAATGGATGTCAAAATAATACAAGTAGTTTAGGGAAGTCAATCTTCGGGCGCTTATGCCGGGGGATTGGCTTTTTTTGTGTAGTTTTAGGGGGGCAGTGGTCTCGAAGCGGGTGAATGAGACCGTGGTCGGCAGGAAAAAAGGGAGTCGGGGTTCTCAACAGGATGAATCAAGCCCTCAGCAGCCCCCCCCCAATTCCAAAACAAAAAAACGCCAAGCATACTCTTTCAAGAGCAGCTTGGCGATTTTAGATCACTTAATCATTCCATATCCAACAAAACAATACGTGCGGGTGAAGCATCAACTCCGGATAATTTCAGGGGAGCTGCAACCATGATATAGCCGCCTTCCTCAATATCCTTCAAACGGAGGCCTTCAATGATAATGACATTATGGTTAAATAATGTTTTGTGGGTAGGGTGTCCTTCTTGGCTGCGCTCAATGCCTAAAGCATCCACGGCAACGCCACGGATTCCGAGTTCCGCTAAATGAATTGCCGCATCCTCAGCAACAAAGACAAAGTCGAAATTGAATTCCTCATCAAAGGAGTTTTTTGTTTTGAATAGGATAAAATCGTCCTTTTGGATATCAAGGTTTACAATGTCTTCTTTTGTGATGCGGTCATTCACAGCTGTAAGATCAAACACTTTACAAGGACCAACAAGCTTTTCGAGTGGCAATGTTTCAATTGTTTCACCATCTACAATCATGTGTAATGGTGCATCTACATGTGTTCCGGTATGAACATCCAGCTCAAGGCGAGTTTCTGTCACATAGCCGTTTGTGTTGGTCGTTAATGCTGGCTGCTTTTCCAGTTTGTTTTTATAAACAGGCATTCCCGTAAAAATCGGGGATGAGATATCGTATACTTTCATGGTAAAACTCCTCTCCATTTCCTCTGCATGGTTTTTGTCAAAAATAAGTGACTACAGGGCTTATTCAGTGTAACGAATAGAGCCTCATTTTCTTAAACTGGCCACCAATGAAAACCGTCCCTGTGAAGCATTTCGTCGGCTTTCTTTGGTCCCATGGATCCGGCTTCGTAGTTCGGGAATTCTTCTGCTTTGGTGCTCTCCCAGACTTTGGATACCTCGTCAACAAAATTCCACGACAGTGCTACTTCATCCCAGTGTGTAAAATTGGTCATATCACCGCGCATCGCGTCATAGATCAGGCGCTCATAAGCTTCGGGGGTATTAAAACCGTCGAAGCAGTTATTGGTGTAATTCAATTTGATAGGAGTGGTTGTTATATCTTTACCCGATTTTTTTGCATTTAAATGCAAGGTGATTCCTTCATCTGGTTGAATATTGATGACAAGAAGGTTCGGATCTACTTTTTCCCCGCGGTTGTAATAAAGATTCATTGGGATATCTTTAAATTGTACGACAACCTTTGTAGACTTGGTGGACATTCTCTTCCCCGTCCGGATATAAATGGGAACTCCCGCCCAACGGAAGTTGTCAATGAGAATCTTTCCGGCTACAAAGGTTTCGGTATTAGAATCAGGATCAACGGAATTCTCTTCTCGATATCCCGGTACTCTGGTTTCGCCAATATCACCAGAAGAGTATTGGCCGCGAACGAAGTAGTCCCCCACTTCGGACTGCTCAATCTGTCTGATAGCACGGAGCACTTTAACTTTTTCGCTTCGAATTTCTTCGGGGTTTAATTTAATTGGCGGTTCCATTGCAAGCAAAGCTACCATTTGAAGCATATGGTTTTGCACCATGTCGCGCAGGGCGCCGGAATTTTCATAATATCGGCCTCGGTCCTCAACGCCTAATACTTCGCTGGATGTAATTTGGATATTTGAAATGTAACGGTTATTCCATAAAGGTTCAAAAAGGGCATTGGCAAATCGGATAACCTCAATGTTTTGGACCATTTCTTTTCCGAGGTAGTGGTCAATTCGATAGATTTCTGATTCGTGAAACGCTTCTCGAATTTGTTCGTTTAGCTCTTTAGCAGAAGGAAGGCTGCGTCCAAATGGCTTTTCGATCACGAGACGTTTCCAGCCGTCGGTTTCTGTTAGGCCTTCTGCTTTTAAATTGGAGGCAATTGTACCAAAAAATTCAGGTGCCATTGCTAGATAAAAGATACGGTTTCCGTTTGTGACATAGGTATCGTCAAGGGAACCAAGCAGATCCTTTAACTGCTGATAGGAGTCACTGCTTGTCACATCAAAAGGCTGGTAAAAGAAGTGGGAGCTGAACTCTTCCACATCTACCTCATCGTTTGCTGTACCACTAACAGAAGAGGTGACATTTGCCCGGAACTCTTCATTACTAAGGGGACGTCGTGCGACACCTACTACGGCAAAGTTTTTCGAGATGCTGCCATTTTTATAAAGGCGGTAGATGGAAGGGTACAACTTTCGCTTTGCCAAGTCTCCAGTTGCTCCGAAAATTACTATTAGGGAAGTTGGATTATCTTTATTAATCACCGTTAGAACCTCACTTTTAAGAACTAGTCTAATCTAATTTATGTTACACGATTGGTATAAATAGGACAATTAATTATGTAAAAGGTCTGTATTTTAATCAATAAGTATGGAACATTTATAAATTAACCTACCCAAGTATTTTATTTTATCTAAAAGGACAAAGCAACTCAATGTTTTACGTTCTCACTATACCACACGAACGGGGAAAACTTAGAATGATTGACTCATCATCAGATAGGAAGATTGGAGTAACATTTATCAGACAAAAAGCACCAACCTGTGATAAAGTAATGATTGGATTACAAGTGTGGGAGTGGTAGCATTATGAATCATCTAGATGAAGGTTGGTCCGCGCTTTTTAAGGAAGAATCGAATAAGGAATATTATAGAAGACTCCACCAATATATCAACGCAGAATTTGATTCAAACATAGTATACCCCGCAAAAGTGGACTTATTTAGCGCTTTTGAGACGACAAGCTACGAAAATGTGAAGGTCGTTCTGTTAGGACAAGATCCATACCATGGAGAAGGACAGGCCCATGGGATGAGTTTTTCCGTTCAAAAGGGTGTAACGATTCCGCCTTCGTTAAGGAATATATATAAAGAATTGTACAACGATATAGGAATAGAGCCGCCAGCCCACGGGTTTTTAGGAGAGTGGGCAGAAGAAGGCGTTCTACTATTGAATACAGTATTAACGGTGCGCAAATCTGTCCCAAATTCCCACAAAGGAAAAGGATGGGAGCAATTCACTGATGCAGTAATCCGTAAACTGAATGATCGAGAAGAACCGGTGATTTTCCTTTTATGGGGCAAGCATGCCGAACAAAAGGAAAAGCTGATTACAAATTCACACCACTATATATTGAAAAGCCCTCATCCGAGTCCTTTTGCTGCTCACAGAGGCTTTTTTGGCAGTAAGCCATTTTCGAAAATAAACAGCATTCTGCAGAGGATAGGAAAAAAAGAAATTAATTGGAAGATATCATCTTAGTATTTGGGGGAAACGCACGACATGGATACATGGAAAATGAGAATCAGGAAAGTGGTCGAACATCGCCACTTTGTGAATGTTGTAATGTTTGTGATTTTATTGAACGCCATTCTAATTGGAGTGGAAACCTACCCTGATCTTAGGGAAGAGTATTACTGGCTTATACATGGTTTTGAAGTGTTCTTTTTATGGTTCTTTACGATAGAAATAATTTTGAGAATGCTAGCAGAGAAAAAGATCCACCATTTCTTCTATAGTAGATGGAATATTTTCGACTTTATCGTAGTTGCAGGTGTTCTGGTATTTAGCGGTACCTACTTTATTTCTGCCCTTCGTATTTTACGTGTGTTTCGTGTGCTTCGTGCCGTTACAGTTATTCCGTCGTTACAAAGGCTTGTCTCGGCATTTTTAAAGACAATCCCTTCGCTCGGAACCATCATGATGCTTTTAGGCCTAGTATTTTATATTTACGCTGTATTAGGTGTAATGTTTTTTGGGGAAATTTCTCCAGAATATTTTGGAACCTTGCATTTAGCCTTCGTTTCCCTGTTCCAAATTATCACATTGGAATCGTGGGCAAGCGGAATATTTCGTCCAATCTTTGCCGAAAGCCCTCTTTCATGGGTATATTTCGTTTCCTTCATCCTGGTTGGAACCTTTATCGTTCTTAATCTTATTGTTGGGGAAATATTAAGCAATATTCAAGAAGCGAAAGAAGAAGAGTTAAAAGAGGAAAAACTAGAGGTCAGCAAGCACGAGCTGGCCAAAATCACCAACGAAATAACCGAACTCAAACAACTCCTCCTAAAAAAAGAAAGCAACAGAGAATAACCGAGAACTGCGAAGCAGAGGTAGGCGGGTGTTTTAATTGAAGATACTTCCAAAAGGGGCCTGGCCCCTTTTGGAAATATCTTCTTTTTTAATTGTTCGTATGCGCTGCATGAGCTTAAGTGGGAAATTACAGAAGGTGAGTGCAAAAAGTCAGAAGGTTATCAGAAAAGTCGGAAGGATGCTTGAAAAAGACAGGAGGTTCATTGAAAAAGTCAGAAGTTGCCATTCAAATGAGAGATATGGGTGGTAGCTTGAACCGTTCTGTTACGAATTGGATGAGAACTGAACTCTATAAAATAAGATTTTAGCTTTGTTCTTCATTTCGCTTAAGTTTAAGAGGGAGGGTGCCGAAATAAAGGGAGGAGAGAAGAATGTTATCGTTGATTTGTGCAAACGGTTTCACGAGCGTACTAACTTAGAGAGAGAACTGTTACCAAGATGGAAGGGGAAGTATGATGGGAAGTATGAGAAAGAGGTTGCTAGGATTAACATTGCTGTTGGCAGGAATCGGGATCGCGACTTCGTTGGTTATTTGGTTTAACAGCATGCAGGTGCAAGAGAATGTTCAGGAGATCGATCAGGTTACCGAACTGAATGAGCAATATTTTGAGCTGGTACAGTCTTACCAAACGATCTTGACAGACATGTATTTTGTCGTTTCAAATGGCTATTCCACTAGACACCTTGAAGAAATCGAACAGAATATTCAAGATACAGAAGAGAAACTGACAGGCTTTGATCCTTTTTTTGAAAGATATGAAGAATTAGGTCAGTTAAAGCAGTATTTTGTTGTTTCACATGAAACATTGTCGAATCAGTACTTGTTAATCAGTGATGTTTCGAATGCTTCCAACATGGATCGCATTCGAATTCAAACCTCAGAAGAGTTAGCGAAGGCGCGTAATCATATAGCTCGTGCAAATAGTACGGGAATGGAATTTTTACGCCAGTTCAATGAAGAAAACAGAGAGCAAGTTAAAGGGCAGCTGGCGTCCTCTAACATTTGGACCCTTGTTTCTTTGCTTGTTGTTGTACTTGTTCCAATAGTAGCCCTGCTTTCTTTCAGAAACACCTTTAATCGGGGGGTAAATCAACTTCTAGAACGAGTATCGGCGTATCACCGTGGAGAGTTTACCTATTCATCTAAGCGTACGGCGAGAAAAGATGAGTTCGGCCAGGTAGAACTCGCATTAACAACTTTGGGGCAAAATATTGACCAGCTTATGAAAGGCAGTCTCGACGCCAACCAACGCTTACAAATTGTCATGAAAGAACTGCTTGTTGGAGCGGAAGAGAATTTTGAAAAGTCTACTTTAATTAAAGAAAAATCAGTAAAAGTAACAGAAAATGTTGCGATGCAATATGAAGGTACTGCAGCCATTTCAGCTGTCACGGAACAGGCATCTGCAAGCACCGAGGAAATCTACAGCATTGTTGATGAGATGAAGCGTAACCTTGTCAGTATGGAGTCTTTGTCGAATAAAGGTGCCCATTCTGTGAAGCAGATGTACCAAACGATGAAAGCTTCTTCCAAAGAAACGGATAGCATTGTTGCTCGATTTTCACAAATTAAGACTAGCATCGATGAAGCCCAAAGCTTCCTAAAAGGGATAAACGAAATCACCACCCAAACAAACCTGCTTGCTTTAAATGCGTCCATTGAAGCGGCAAGAGCAGGAGAGGCAGGGAAAGGGTTTGCGGTCGTGGCAGAAGAAATTCGTAAACTATCTTCCCAGACTGATGTTTTTTCAAAAGAAATCAATAGCATTACAGGTCAGATTCAAGAGGATGCTAACGAAGTATTAGCAGAGTTTGAAGTGTTTAAAGAGACAATTGAAGCAACCAATAGCCAAAATGAATCTTCCGCACAGTTGTTCCAGGAGATTGCTGATACTAGTGGCTCCTTGTTGCAGCAAGGGTTGCATATCACCGCAGCGATGGAAGAGATAAGCCTAGGTGTTAATGATATTGTCCACTCTGTTAATGAACTAGTCACCTCATCCTCCGATCTAACAAGTCAAATGGATGAAGTAGTAAACGCCGCCGATCATCAGGTGGCAGTGTCCAATAGCATGCAGGATACGGTGGAGGTAGTAAAAGAAACAGCAGAAGATCTGGCAGCAACGATCGAAGCAATAAACCGCAGGTAAGCTATGCGCGCAAATAAATGAACAAAAGTTACGAAGTTAAAACCTGTGATAAGCAATTGTCACAGGTTTTTCATTTTAACCTCCGGGTGAAGATGGTAAAATGAAAAGGGAAAATCGGAGAGGACGTGAAAGGATGGAAACGAAGCGGATTAATTGTATGCAATGTCGCCACTATTATGTTACATGGGACTCAAGATTCCCTAAAGGCTGTCGCGCATTCGGATTTAAGACAAGCCAACTCCCATCCTTATCTGTTTTTCAATCATCCGGAAGCCCATGCATGAAATTTGAAAATAAACCGCCGAATAAGACTACAAATCGTGGTTATTATGTTTAAAGGAGATAGAAATGAAAAAGAGAAATTATTTGCCTTGGATTATTGGGATATCGATTCTTGTGAATGCTCTCGTGGCTGTTCTGTTCTTTTTGCCGCAATACGAAGGGCTCGCACATATGGATCTAACCTTCCTGCCAATGATGAATGCGATATTTAACAGCTTTACTTTTATCTTTCTAGTTGGTGCTTTAATTGCAATTTTAAAGAAGAACATAACCATCCATCGCCGCTTTATTTTGGCCGCCTTTACATCGACCACGTTCTTTTTAGTCACCTATGTGACCTATCATGCCTTAACAGAATCCACTCCATTTGGAGGAGAAGGCATTATTCGTTCCATCTACTTTTTTATTTTGCTGACACATATCGTATTGGCGATCGTCATTGTCCCTCTTGCCTTATATTCGCTGGCAACCGGTTTAAGCATGCAAAAAGAAAAACACCGGAAAATCGCACGCTGGACCATGCCACTTTGGTTGTATGTTAGTATAACGGGTGTAATCGTCTATTTGATGATATCTCCGTATTATTAAGGAGGAGGAGCTGGGAAAATGAGCATCACTTTAGACAAAGTTTTGCAACGAATGCAAGCTGAATTAAACCGCGCACGGGAAACGGAAAACGTGCAAAAGAAAAGAGAACACCTTGCAGCAATGAAATCATTGTGCGAACTTGCATTAGAAACAGACACACAGGATAGATCTGCTTCATCCAGAAGTCAGGCGGAAGCTTTGCCATATCCCAACAATACGGAAAGCGCAACATTTCCAAAGCAGCCTATTGCCAACGTTTCTTCCAAGCCAATGAAAGAGGACGACGCAAACGGGGACTCGCTCCTCGATTTCTAATGCCGAAAAATTACCATACTAAATACAAGGATTCTTAGTCAAACTAAAAACACCCCAGCAAGTATGGAGGTGTTTTTTACATGGTGGGTAGTACAGACGGAACCTTTATCGGGTTAGCTTCCTTTGTTGATAAAAGTATTGATACATCGTCAAAGTTGGCCCATGATCGCTATGAGGTATATGTTAACGGGGATTTTGTTGGACAAAAAACGTTGCTGACAACAAGAGAAGATGTCACTAGCGTCAACGAATTCCTGCATGCACAAGGGTATAATGACTTTAAAACAAACCTTGATGGCGATCATTATAATATAGAAGCAACCAAAAAAGAACGGGAGCTAAAGCATGCGCTCCAAATCTATTTACATTCTCGTTAAAATGACGCCCTACAAGATACGGTAGGGCGTTTAATTTTGGGCAAAAATAGAGAGATGTTTGATAAAGCGCTGCTGTTCAGCTATAGCGGCGTAAGCCTCCTCCAATGTAGTTTGTTCAAAATGAACGGTACCACCAGCTGGAATTTGAACTAATTTGGCGATATCTGCCGTGATAATCGTACCAATACGCCGATATCCGCCCGTCGTTTGTCTGTCTGCCAACAGGACAATTGGCTGCCCATCCTCAGGCACCTGGATACCTCCAAGTGGAATGGCATCAGAGGCAATTCCATTCCTAGCGCCAGCTCCTAGAGGTGCTTCTCCGTGAAGCCGATAGCCCATTCGATCTCCCTGCCTCACCTGATAGGGCTGGGAGAAGAAACGGTCGAGATCTTCCGCTGAAAAATGCTTCTCATGTGGGCCGAGGATGACGCGAATGGTACCTTCTTTAGGATAATGGAAGGAATGGCGAATTCCTCGAGAAGGAAGAGAAGTAAACTCGGAACTAGTAGAAATAACATCTCCTTTTAAAATGGGGGTCCCAAGTGAGGCTTTCCCGTAATAAGCCTTGCTACCTAAAGGAGATGCTATGGCATAACCGCCTCTAGTCGCGACATATGCATAAACACCTTCCTTTTGTGCGCCAAATTGCAATTGATCCCCTTCTTTTACCTGAAGCGTTTTCCACATCTCCACTTCGTCCCCATTAATCATAGGAGAAAGAGAAGCTCCGCAGATGGCTATGGTGGCTGTCTCGGCAAGCACGGTTAAGGATGGACCTTGCACTGCCACTTCAATACATGCTTCATCATTTGAGTTTCCTACAAGCAGGTTCGCGACCTGACAGGCAGTCGTGTCCATGGCACCTGAAGAGACCACGCCTTTTGATTGATGTTTATTTCGACCAAGATCCTGAAAAGAAGTGAGCAGCCCGGTCTTCTCCACTTTAAACAACGGAACCGTCATAATGAGCCCACCTGCCTAATGTGCACTCCTTTTTCTAATAGGTGATCATGTAGTTGTTGAGCAAAAAGGATGGCATGTTCATTGTCACCATGAAGGCAGATGGTATCGACTTCAAGTTCGACACTTTCCCCTGTGAGGGACTTAACTGAGCCATGCTCCACCATATCTAGCACCTGCTGTACCGCCACTGTTGCATCATGGATGAGTGCACCTGGATGACTCCTAGGTGTGAGTGTCCCGTCCGCCTGGTAGGTTCGATCGGCAAAGACCTCGGACGCGGTAGAAAGTCCTGCTTCTCTTCCTGCGCGAATCAGCTCGCTGCCCGATAGGCCAAATAAGAGAAGCGAAGGGTTAAAAGCTTTCACTGCTTTAGCGATTGCTTGTGCAAGATTAAAGTCTGATGCCGCCATATTATAGAGTGCTCCATGCGGTTTTACATGATGAAGCTCGGTACCGTGTGCCCGGCAAAAGGCTGACATGGCGCCAATTTGGTAAAGGATCACATCATATACTTCATCAGGAGTAAGCGGCATGCTTCTTCTTCCAAAGCCTTGGAGATCTTGAAATCCAGGATGGGCCCCGACCGCAACCTTCTGCTCTTTTGCTAATCTTACCGTTTTACTCATGACATGTGGATCACCTGCATGAAAGCCACAGGCAATATTAACAGAGGTAACATAGGGAAGAATCAGTTCGTCATTTCCCATCACAAAGGAACCGAAGCTCTCCCCTAAATCACAATTTAAATCAATTTTCTTCATGACAATCAATCACTTCCTTTTTCCAATCCGTCTGTTGCTGTACTTTTTCCAGCCATTCGTTATATTCCTTTTCGCTGATAGCCTGAAACCGAACAGTATCGCCAGCCTGAAGCAAGAATGGCTCCTTTTCACCTGGAGAAAATAGGGGAATTGGTGTACGCCCGATAAGATTCCAGCCACCTGGAGATGCAATAGGATAGACCCCCGTTTGGTTGCCGCCAATTCCAACAGAACCAGCTTCCACTTTCCCTCTTGGAGTGCTAAGCCTTGGAGTTTCCAATGACTCCGGCAATCCCGTTAAGTAAGGAAAACCTGGTAAAAAACCTAGCATCGTCACCTCATATGTGCCACCTGTGTGAAGGCGGATAATAGTTTCTTCCGTCATATTATGTGTGGATGACAGTTGGGATAAATCTGGACCATCGTACAAGGTAGGAAGATAAACCGTTCGAGTATTAGTAAATGCCGCAACATTATCTTCCGGGAAGTTTTCGAGCAAAGCAGCAAGATGTTCCTTTAAACTATAAAAATTCGTTGCAGGATATTCGTAAAAAATAGTGACGCTGCTCAGCCCTCCAACAATATCAACCACGCCTTTTAGGGGATGTGAGGTTAAAAAGGCGCAAATAGAGCGAATGGGTGGGGAAGAATCCTCCATCTCCATGCGAACGGCTTGGTCTCCGAGAGGTTGTACTATATAATTCATAAAGAAGCCCCCTAACATACGGATATTTATGCTATACATAATAGTAAGCTTAAACTAATTAGAGAAGATAGGAAAGGTGGAACAAAAATGAATCTATTTATCATACTTGGCGCCATTCATGCCTTTTTGGCAGTCGCACTAGGCGCATTCGGTGCCCATGGCCTAGAAGGAAGAGTATCAGAAAGAATGCTGGAAATCTGGAAAACAGGGGTCACTTATCAGATGTTCCATGCAGGCGGCCTTTTTGTCATTGCCTTCATGATCGACCGCTTGGGTAGTTCAGGACTTTTAACGACAGCAGGCTGGTCCATGTTTGTCGGCATTATTTTATTTTCAGGCAGTTTATACATCCTTACCCTATCTGGGATAAAAGTATTAGGGGCGATTACTCCACTTGGGGGAGTAGCCTTTTTGTTGGGGTGGGTCCTGCTTATTGTGGCTGCTTTTAAGGGATAAGGTAATGTTTGGCTTTCCGATCGCGGGGAGGAGTCTTCACCTTTTAGGGAAAATGCTCTATCTGGTGGATGGAGGGTTCGGCTGTAGACCGCTGTTCCTCTCCACGAAAGGCTTCGCGTCCGCGGGGCGCTTGGGAAGCCTCCTCGGCTAATCGCCTGCGGGGTCTTCCCAAAGCACTATCTCCCGCAGGAGTCTCCGCCTTTCGTTCCGATCCACAGCTGGGAACCAAAAGTTCAATGGGTGTTCTTTGAAAATTTTAGTGAAAAATGCTTTATCTGTAGGATGGAGGGTTCGGCTGTAGACCGCTGTTCCTCTCCACGAAAGGCTTCGCGTCCGCGGGGCGCTTGGGAAGCCTCCTCGGCTAAACGCCTGCGGGGTCTTCCCAAAGCACTATCTCCCGCAGGAGTCTCCGCCTTTCGTTCCGATCCACAGCTGGGAACCAAAAGTTCAATGGGTGTTCTTTGAAAATTTTAGTGAAAAATGCTTTATCTGTAGGATGGAGGGTTCGGCTGTAGACCGCTGTTCCTCTCCACGAAAGGCTTCGCGTCCGCGGGGCGCTTGGGAAGCCTCCTCGGCTAATCGCCTGCGGGGTCTTCCCAAAGCACTATCTCCCGCAGGAGTCTCCGCCTTTCGTTCCGATCCACAGCTGGGAACCAAAAGTTCAATGGGTGTTCTTTGAAAATTTTAGTGAAAAATGCTTTATCTGTAGGATGGAGGGTTCGGCTGTAGACCGCTGTTCCTCTCCACGAAAGGCTTCGCGTCCGCGGGGCGCTTGGGAAGCCTCCTCGGCTAATCGCCTGCGGGGTCTTCCCAAAGCACTATCTCCCGCAGGAGTCTCCGCCTTTCGTTCCGATCCACAGCTGGGAACCAAAAGTTCAAGGGGTGTTCTTTGAAAATTTTAGTGAAAAATGCTTTATCTGTAGGATGGAGGGGTAGGCTATAGACCGCTGTTACTCTGCACGAAAGGCTTCGCGTCCGCGGGGTGCTTGGGAAGCCTCCTCGGCTAATCGCCTGCGGGGTCTTCCCAAAGCACTATCTCCCGCAGGAGTCTTCGCCTTTCGTTCCGATCCACAACTGGGAACCAAAAGTCCAATGTGTGGTCTTTAAAGGTCTTTTAAAAGGTCTCACCTATATAAAACTTAGAATTCAAATTCAATATAAAAATTACTCACAATAGTCAAGGTGAAAAAATGACCTTATATCTAAGTGCTTCCCCCTGTGTATTGGAGTGGAAGGTGATCGACTCCAGCGGGAGGTAGCGGTAGACGGGAGACCCCACAGGCTTTAGCCGAGGAGGCTCCCGCACCGCCCCGCGGAAAGCGATCACCTGGAACGAAAAGGAACAGGGAGTTACACCGCCAACCTACTTTCCTAACAAAAACAAAAACAAAAAAACACACTCAAAAGCAAGGTCCCCAACCCCTCACAATAGAATGTGTTTAACCAAAAACCAAACGTCCTTACTAATAAACTCTATCTAAAAGAGCCCTATCAATTATCCAATCAACGAGGCTGGTACTGGCTCAAAGGTACCTGCCCACTAAAAGGGTATTCATAATCCAGTTCTTCATCAAAAGTAATATAGTCCAAGTAAACCATCAAGAGCAGATAACGTTTACCTGTTTGCGGATCACTTAAGATCAAATGATCACGTCCTGCCGCCTCAATAATCCCTTTGAAAATCTTCGCATTCCACTCACGATTGTTCTCAAATGTCATGTAAACAGTAGCAAGCTTTCCGCGGTTCAGACGTAGAATGTTTTCAATATACGACTGCTCTAAAGGCAGCATCCCTGGTATAGCAGGAGCTTGTTGGGTAGTCTGCGATGGAAAACCAGGTACTCCTGATTGCCCTAACACTTGTTGTTGTTGCTGGCCGTATCCTCCATAACCGTAAGGATAGCCGCCTTGCTGTCCATAAGCACGACTTAAACCTGAGTAAGGATCACCATACCCCGCTCCATAAGGGTAACCTGCTGCCTGACTAAACTGTTGACTCATGTGCCATTCCCTCCTCAAAACGTGTAAGTATAGATTTCTCTACTTAAAAAAGTGTTGTAAACATCAGCACAATTAGCTTCTGTTGGTGAAAAGAAGCGATGCGCCTTATAACGACCTGTATTTGGCTGAATGTACCACTGTGCCGGGCACGGTCCATCAGGTCGGAAAAACCCCAGGGAAAAAGTAGCGGGCTCCATTTTCTCACCTCAATATTACAAAAGAACCTGGTTCAAGCCCTCTTGCGTATCTCTATTAACATATTGAGCGGGCCGAAAATGGTGCAAATAAAAAAGATAACTCACACTACTTGATTGTATGAAAGGTGGGGGTGGAATATGCCAAGTGGTTTTAGCATGTTTAGGATAGGATGTGGATTTAGAAAGTAGGGGAGTAGGTGCAGATAAAGATGGATCCTTCTAGATGACATAACTTTTAGACAACAAAAAAAGGACCCTTGCAATCAAGAGTCCCACCGATTTTTATTTTACACATGCAAGAATGAATAAACTTTATCTTCCGCTAAAATGTTTCCAACAAAGAATGTACCGAACTCACCGTAGCGGGCACTTACTTCATCAAAACGCATTTCGTATACAAGCTTTTTGAATTGAAGTGCTTCATCTGCAAAAAGAGTGACGCCCCACTCGTAATCATCAAATCCGACAGAACCGGTGATTACTTGCTTAACTTTCCCTGCATACTGACGGCCGATCATTCCGTGGCTGCGCATCAGGCGGCGGCGATCTTCCATCGGCAGCATGTACCAGTTATCTTCTCCCATACGGCGCTTGTCCATTGGATAGAAACATACATGCTTCGCTTTTGGTAATTCAGGATAGAGTCTCGCTAGAATTTGAGGGTTTTCATATGGATCCTCACCAGCCGGCAGATAGTTGCTAAGCTCCACAATGGATACATAGGAATGTACCGGAATGGTGTACTGAGCAAGGGTTGTTTTATTAAATTCGTTTTCAATATCGTTAAGTTCTTCAAGTGTTGGACGAAGAATCATCATCATGAAGTCTGCTTTTTGACCAACAATTGTGTACAAAGCATGGCTTCCATTCTTCTCCGCTTGCGTTTTGTTCCACTTCTCCATCAATCCTAAAAACTCGTTAATGGCCGTTTGGCGTTCTTCACTTGAAAGTGTTTTCCAAAGGGACCAATCAATCGATCGAAAATCATGCAGGCTATACCAGCCATCTAATGTTTGAGCTGCTTCACTCATTAGAATCACTCCTTAGAAAGAATCGATTTTTACTACTATGTATTCATCCATACTATAACACAGTTTTCCCATATCTTCTTTATTATAGGACGCTTTTAGGCTATTTGTGGTGTGGGTGTTCACATAATCTCCAATAGTATTGGTTGCGGCATGCTCTTTTCATGCACCGAGCGCCTTATTACCTCAAAATGTACCCGGTTTATGAATAGGAAAGGGAGTGGTAGATACAATAGTAGGGCATAGATAGAGTGTTTTTTTTAGAAAATAAAGACTTTTTCTTGTAAGCGATGTCAATAAAGGGTAATGTTTGCTTTTCCAATTTGTTAAAGTATCCTTATCTTTATAAGCGATTCTAAAGTGACAAAGGAGCGATTTGTGTGAGTGATTTATTTACAACGTTAAAAGAAAATATAGTAGGTAAAGACTTGAAAATAGTATTTCCAGAAGGAACCGATGAGCGTGTCTTAACTGCGGTTGCGCGTTTGGCCGCTGAAAATATGGTAAAGCCGATTGTGGTAGGGGATTTAGTGGAAATCACTAACCTTGCGGAGAAATTAAAGCTTACGTTGGATGGGGTAGAAATTTATGATCCTAAGACCTATGAGCATCTAGATGAGCTTGTGGATTCCTTTGTGGAACGTCGTAAAGGCAAGGCAACAGAAGAGGATGCACGTAAAATACTGATGACACCAAACTATTTTGGAACCATGCTTGTCCATGTTAACCGTGCACAAGGCTTAGTAAGCGGAGCGGTTCACTCGACAGCCGACACCGTTCGCCCGGCATTGCAAATCATCAAAACAAAAGAGGGTGTGCGTAAAACATCTGGTGTGTTTATTATGGTTCGCAACGATGAGAAATACGTATTTGCTGATTGCGCCATCAATATTTCCCCAGACAGCACAGATCTAGCGGAAATTGCAGTAGAAAGTGCGGCAACTGCGAAAATGTTCAATATCGAGCCAAAAGTAGCAATGCTAAGCTTCTCCACTAAAGGATCAGCCAAGTCACCGGAAACAGAGCGTGTAGTGGAAGCAGCCCGTTTAGCGGCAGAACGTTCACCAGAGCTAATCATTGACGGCGAGTTTCAATTTGATGCAGCGTTCGTTCCATCTGTTGCTGAAAAGAAAGCACCAGGCTCCATCATCAAAGGCGATGCGAACGTATTCGTATTTCCAAGCTTAGAAGCAGGAAACATTGGCTACAAAATTGCACAACGCCTCGGAAACTTTGAAGCAGTAGGACCAATCTTGCAAGGCCTGAACAAACCGGTAAATGACCTTTCTCGCGGATGCAGCGTAGAAGACGTGTACAAACTGGCGCTAATTACCGCTGGACAAGCACTTAACTAAATCTGAAGTACAAAATGGGAGTCTTGCATTAGTAAAGGAATTGAATGAGACCATGGAGGCGGGAAAAACGGGTGCCGCGTGGACACAAAGTATGGAATGAGAGCATGGAGGCGGGGCCGGGTGGCCTCAAAGTGCGAAATGAGACCATGGAGGCCACAAAAACGGGTGCCGGGTGTACTCAAAGTGCAGAGCCCACAAAAACGGTGCCGCGTGGACACCAAAGGCCCGAACGAGTCCGACACCGCTCCCAATCCCGTGAGCCTAAGTGATAAAACCTCAACAAAAAGCAGGGAAGTGCAGCCGCTCAAAACGGCGCACCTACCTGCTTATTCGACGTTTATAGAGAAATTCCTGCTGGGGACTGGCCCCAAAAGTACAAGGGACCTTTCCCTCCTTCTGCACTTGTATTATAATGCTAGGGAATATATTAGAATGGTTAGAGGAGTATTTGTTACCATGAGTAAATCAACGAATACGCCAGCACTGCAGTTGTTAAGGCAGGAAAAGTGGCGAATTATCGATCAATCTTCATTAGGCACAAATTTTCAAGCCCTTCAGTCCTTTGCGATGGACGATACCTTATGTACTTCTGTAGGGCAAGGGGAGAGTGGAGCGGTTTGCCGTACATGGGTGCATGACAAGACGATTGTTCTCGGCATCCAAGACACAAGACTGCCGCATCTACAAAATGGTATCAGCTATCTACAAGCAGAGGGCTACCAGGTCATTGTCCGAAACTCTGGTGGATTGGCGGTTGTGCTTGATCGCGGAGTACTGAACATTTCGCTTGTTTTTCCTGAAGGAGAGAAAGCCATCGATATCAACAGAGGCTATGATGCGATGTACGAATTGACCAAGCATATGTTTCATGACATTACAACAAGGATAGAAGCAAAGGAAATTATCGGCTCCTACTGTCCAGGAAGCTACGACCTTAGCATAAATGATCAAAAATTCGCCGGAATTTCACAACGCAGAATTCGCGGAGGTGTAGCGGTTCAAATATACCTTTGTATCAACGAAAGTGGTTCTGAGCGTGCAACCCTTATACAAGAATTTTACAAGCGAGCGCTTCAAGGGGAAGAAACCAAATTTGCCTTTCCGACCATTGATCCAAGTGTGATGGCATCGTTGACGGAACTGACCGGCCTGCAATTGACTGTTCAAGATGTCATGCTGCGCTTACTAACCTCCCTGAAAGAATGGAGCGGCAGCCTTTACGCCAACACCCTCCAAGGAACCGAAACGGAGCTCTATCACCAATACCATCAAAGGATAATCGAGCGAAATGAGAAATTTATGTAGTTCCCATATAAAAGGGGCCCAGCCCTCAGCACTTTACCATGCTGTGGACTAGGCCCCTTCTCTATCTATTCCGCCAGTTTCTCCAAATTCCCGTTTCGGTCCATCATGAATTTTGATGGCACACGGTCATCCTCATCGAACAGTACAAGCTTTCTTGCACGGTTCATGATTTTCATCAATGTTTCATAATCTTCCTGAACTGTCAGCTGCTCATCCTGAAGCTTCTGTACTCGCTTCTCAAGCTCCTGAGTTTTACGGCTCAACTCGGCATTTTCTTTTACTAATCTCTCATTTTCAAGTTGTAGAGCGCTAGTATGGACGTTTGTATGTTTCATGGTTTGTAAGAAACCGATAACCTGATCAATGGATAATGCACCAGTAAAATTAGAATAGGATGGCTGCTTCAAAGGTTGATTAACTTTTACTTCCGCTTGCACTTCTTCTCTGCGTTCTGTTTTTACCTCTGTTGCAGGAGGCATCTCGACTTCCCTCTGCTGCTCGAGCACATATGGAATGTCTTCATCTACAATGGATTCCGGTGGGTTGTATAATAGTTTCTTAGTAGGCTGCCCTAATGCACGCTGCCTTTGTTTGCGTTGTTTTTTTGCTAATTGTAGTGCCTTTTCATAATCATGGCGGACAACTGCGTTCCAGCGGAAACCACAAGCGGCAGAAGTACGGTTCAACTTGTCACCGACCTCTTCAAATGCGTTAAGCTGTGTACTGCCTTCCCTTACATGGCGTAGCACCGTTTCCGCCAATAATAAATCATTCTCTTCAGACCAGGCATCTTGACGATCTTTCATGGATATCCAACTCCCTTAATATCTTTAGTTCTGTTATTATTTTTGACCAGAAAAAAATATTTATACATATTAATAGAAATAATTACTAGATTGTTATCTGTCGCGACTTTGACCCATATTCTTCTAGAAATCGGCTTGCAATGTCGTATTTTTACATGTAAAATATCATTTGCGATTAAAAAAGGTCACAAAGAAACTTCCTATATATAAAGGCTGTTTTCGCATTGAGTAAAAAATCCAAATACCGATTCTTTACGGGGCTTAGAGCAACAATCCTAACGAAAAGAGCCTATATAAATGAATTTAAAAGCTAGAAAGGGTTGTACAAGATCATGGCGAATGAATTCCGTATATGCGATGATTGCCAAGCAACCAACATCAAAACGTTGATTCCCAAGCTGAATCAGGTGGACGAAGAAGCAACGGTAGATGTAGGATGCCAATCATATTGTGGACCAGGTAGAAAAAAGTCGTTTGCTTTTGTGAACAACCGGCCGGTTTCCGCACCAACAGAAGATGAATTGATTGATAAAATAAAAATTAAGCTAAAAAAATAGGTTTTTCGTAACAAAAATTACGAACGAGCCATAAAAAAATTGCCTTCGTATTTGTACAAAGGTGATTTTTTATTTTCTGGTACTATACGAGGAATTAACGTAGTGTGGATCTAGGTTAAAAATAAGAGAATGGCGAAAAAAAGAGTAGAAGGGATGATGATAGGGTAAAACGAACATAGAACCTCAAATACCCGTTATTATCCCCCTTTTCATGTAAATAAAATACGATATAATAGTGTTATCTTAATTAATGTAGTAACCATGCCACACGTAAATGAGGTCATTTGATGAGTTATGCAAAACAAAAACTAAGTGAAGAAAAAGTATTTAAAGATCCTGTCCATCGCTATGTCCATGTTCGTGACCGTGTGGTATGGGATTTGATCGGAACGAGAGAGTTTCAGCGCCTGCGTCGAATTCGTCAGTTAGGTACAACCTATTTGACGTTTCATGGGGCCGAACATAGCCGTCTTAACCACTCGTTGGGAGTGTATGAAATTGTGCGCCGCATTATTGATGATGGGTTTGAAGGCCGACCGGACTGGAACCCGGAAGACAGGCTATTATGTTTGTGTGCTGCACTCCTTCATGATTTAGGACATGGGCCTTTTTCTCATTCCTTTGAAAAGGTATTTCATCTTGACCATGAAGACTTTACACAAGCCATTATCTTAGGAGACACAGAAGTAAATGCAGTCCTTTTGCGCGTTCATAAGGATTTTCCGAAGCATGTGGCAGAGGTTATTGCGAAAACTTACAAAAACAAGCTGGTTGTAAGCTTAATTTCTAGTCAAATCGATGCAGACAGGATGGATTACTTGCTTCGTGATGCTTATTTCACTGGAGTCAGCTATGGAAACTTTGACATGGAGAGGATATTGCGTGTAATGCGACCGCGCGAGGACCAGGTGGTAATTAAATCAAGCGGAATGCATGCGGTAGAAGATTATATTATGAGTCGCTATCAAATGTATTGGCAGGTTTATTTTCATCCTGTGACAAGAAGTGCGGAAGTAATTTTAACGAAAATTCTTCATCGTGCCAAACAGCTCAGCCAAGAAAACTACACATTTAAACATAAACCAATCCACTTTTATTCTTTATTTGAGGACAAGCTGGCATTGGAAGATTATATAAAGTTAGACGAATCGGTAATTATGTTCTACTTCCAAGCATGGGAGGAAGAAGAAGATTCGATATTAAGTGACTTATGTCGACGATTTATGAACAGGAATTTGTTTAAGTATGTCGAATTTAATCCTAACAAGCAGATGATGGATTTATTGGAGCTTATGGGTCTTTTCAAAAAAGCAGGGCTTGACCCAGAATATTACCTGGTTGTCGATTCGTCCTCTGATCTACCGTACGACTTTTACCGCCCAGGTGAAGAAGAAGAGCGACTTCCAATCCATCTGTTAATGCCGAACGGCGACGTTAGAGAACTGTCCAGGCAATCAGAAATTGTGGAAGCCATTTCGGGAAAAAGAAGAACCGATCATAAACTCTATTTTCCAAAAGACATACTAGAGGACCTCACGACAAAACGAACGATAAAAAAGAAAATCCTCGAGATTTTAGAGAAATTTTAGTTAGGCCATGGATACACGTTAGGAGATGAAGGGTTTGTTAGTTGATCACGCGAAATTAATGAAAGTATTTGCAACTGCCGGGGAAGTTATTGGGAGAAAAAAGCTGCAAAAGATGGTGTACATAGCGAAAAAGCTAAATTACCCATTCTATGAAAAATACAATTTCCATTTCTATGGACCATATTCCGAAGAAGTAACATTAAGGGTGGAAGAGCTTTGCAACCTAGGCTTTTTAAATGAGCTGAAAGAAAACAAAGGTGGATACTCCCAGTACCGCTATTCTCTTACGGAAACAGGCGAGGAATTTCTGAACCATTATGAATTGGAAATGCCTCACCTGAACGAATGCATGACAGCTATGAATGAACAGAGCTCCCGCTTTTTGGAACTTGTATCGACCGTTTTGTTCTTCGAGAATCTTCCGAAAGATGAAGTGAAGGAAAAAGTATTCACCTTAAAAAGTAAGCAGCGTTACACAGAGCAGGAAGTAGAAGAAGCATACGAATACATTGAAAAGCTGCGAGCGCAGTCAGTGAGCTAGGCCGAAATTCGGCTTGGCTTTTTTTTTACCCGAGAGGAAGACGAAGCGGCTTACTGGTAGCTAGATTGGGGAATAAGAAAGATAAAACGATGCAGCAAGGAGATTATCATGATTAAATGGACGTTGAAAGCAAGGCAGAGCATATGGTTTGTGCCAGGTGTGTATAGCTTGGCAAGTATTATTTTAACAACAATGGTAATTTTAGTAGATACAGTCTTTGCAAATCTGGTCCAGGGAATCTTACCTGGAATTTTGTTCACAAATGTAGATTTGGGGGCGACCATTCTTAGTTCGATTGCGACGGCGATCTTAACAATGACGACCATTTCGTTTTCTACCATTATGGTGGTGCTTACGACCTATTCTTCCCAGTTCTCTCCTCGGACTCTACAGGATTTTATGACAGAAAAGAGTACGCTACGGGTTCTAGGAATTTTTGTGGGATCATTCATTTATACGGTCCTGACTCTTTTGTTTATGAAGGATGGGTTAGAAGGGGAAAGGGTACTTTCTTCTGGTGTAGGGGTGATTTTGGCCATTATCTGTGTGGGGTATTTTGTCTTTTTCGTCCATCATGTATCACGGTCGATTCAAGTGAGCCAGCTGATCGAACGGTTAATGGAAGAGGGTTTGGAAAGTGTAGAGAAAAAGAAGCAAAATGCAGACAAGGGCATGCTGCAATTTGTTGAAAATGAACCGTTTTCCTATACAGAGAAAGTCAGTTTTTCCTTACATAATACAGGATATATTCAAGTCATTGAAACAACTAATCTTGCCAAAAAAGCAAAAAAACTGAACGTTTTCATCTCCTTCAAGAAGCGGATAGGCGATTTTGTTACCGATCGAACTGTGATTGGAGAAATCTATTATTTAAAAGAAAAGAAAGAGGAACTGGACATTGCGTCATATGTGCAGATAGGAGAGGAAAGAACGACCTTGCAGGATGCAGAGTTTGCCTTGCAAAAGCTAACCGAAGTTGCGTTGCGGGCGATTTCTCCAGGGATAAATGATCCCAATACCGCAAACAATTGTATACGTTATATGAGCCGGCTACTAATCAGCTTTGGGGAGATCGACTCTGATGCGCTACTTTACTTGGACGAGGAAAAGCAGCAGCGTATCGCAATTCGGCAGCGAACCTTTGAAGAGATTCTCTATACCGCCTTCTACCAAATTAGAATTTACGGAAAAAATGATATCTCGGTTATCTTAGCGATCTTAGAATGCTTGATATTGATCGCGGAAGGAAGTCAGAGTAAGATTAGGAGAAAAATTAATAGCATGCATGATTTTCTGGTTGGCAGTATCCAAGAATCGCAATTTGAGCCCTTGGACTTGGTGAAATTGGAGGAAAAGAAAGCGGTTCTGAAGGAGAGGCTGAGAGAAAATAATTGAGGCTGGACAAAAAGAGGGAAATCCGAACTATCCTTATGGCTTCAAAAGGATGTTTGAGTTTCTTATTGGTTTTGTTCAAATGGACGTTTATAGTTTATAAACTATTCTAGCGGTTGATTGGAGTGCAAGGCGGAGACTCCTGCGGGAAGAGTAGCTTATGTGAGACCCCGCAGGCAAAGCCGAGGAGGCTCACGGGCTACCCGCGGAAAGCGGAGTCTTGCACGGAAATCATTAGCGGTATTTAAAGTCGTTACTTAAATTTTTGTTAGCGGTTTTAGTTTTGTCCCAACCTCTAATGCTTATGAAAGATCACTCAACCGTTTTCCGCCAACAGCATAGTGTCCCTTTGTCATTTCCTCGATAAAGACAACAATTTTATCCTCCGAAGCACCAGTTGTTTCACTGACTGCTGTTGTAACCTTTTCTACTAGTGCTTTTTTTTGCTCTTCTGTGCGACCTTCAAGCATTTTAACGGTAATGTAAGGCATCAATGACACTCCTTTTTTCTTCTATTATTTTCTAATCTTACATAGAATATTGTATACTTAAATTAGAAGTACGTATAGAAAAGGGGAAAAGGTTTGGAAAGTTTGTTGGGGTATTTACCCTTTGATCTGGAGCAGATTCCATTTATCGTCATTACATTAATTATCGCTTTTACACTCCATGAATTTGCACATGCGTACACCGCCTACAAATTTGGCGACCCTACGGCAAAGAATCAAGGCAGGTTGACATTGGCACCTCATGTCCACTTGGATCCTATTGGGACAATCCTGATTTTTATTGCAGGATTCGGTTGGGCCAAGCCTGTACCTGTAAATCGATTTTATTTCAAAAATCCCCGACTGGCAGGGATTCTAGTTTCTCTAGCAGGACCATTAAGTAATTTATTGCTTGCCTGTATCGGTTATTTTTTGTTCTTTTTTATGGTAAGGTTTGGAGTGTTGGATGGACTTTCCGTACCGGTATTGGAAAAGGTAGAAATGTTCTTTGGCATCTTCACCCATTTGAATGTGCTATTATTCATTTTTAACTTACTCCCATTTCCACCATTGGATGGATACCGAATTATCGAGGATCTGGTGCCCACTTCCTTTCGAGTGAAAATGACAAGGTTGGAGCCATATGGCATCTTACTATTTTTAGTATTAATATTCACGCCCCTTGGTGATTACACAATCAGACCATTATTGTATGATTTCATTCCATTTGTGTCCGGCACGCTTGCACAGTGGATTAGCGCACTATTATTAAGTTAGGTCTAGAACCTTAAGTTAAGGAGGCAATATGATGGACATGGAAAAGAAAAAGAAACCGGTAGGCTTTAATATTATCAAAAACGACCCGACAGACGGGCATGGCGGCTTTGGCATCGGTGCGCTAAGTTTAGATAATGTGTCCCCCGTTTTTGTGGATGTTGAAGGCGGCGAGGCTTTTGTTGATATTGGGGCGATGCACGCTCGTAGTGCCGTGGAAAAAGGTATTAAATTCTTGAAGAACAAGGAAGAAGTGCCAAATGGAAAGCCCTATTGGTTAGTATGGGTAACCATTGACCGTAAGCAGGAGGGTCCGTATTATGCTGGTGTGACTGCGTGTGAAATGACAGTGGACCGAGAGATTAGAAGAGGTTATAAGTCTCTGCCGGATCATGTGAACAAAATGGATAAATCAATGAAACGCCGCATCATGGCAGACCATATGGATGAACGCTCTAAAACTATCCTGCAAAACTATCTGCAAGAATTTGATGCAGGTATGTGGGAACGCTCAGAAGAAGAATTGAAAAATCAGTTGGCTATCAATTGATTGTCAAGAGCTTCCTGGAAATAAAGTTGTGACATTTTTTTGAACGTTCAACCATAACCACTTGAGTTATTGTCATAAAAAAAGTAAGATAAACCTACATGTGTAAAGAGCACATGGAGAGCTAGGACACCTAAAACCCCCGAGAGGCATCTCGGGGGTTTTAACTTTTATAGAATATTAACTCCAAAGGAATCCTACATCCATGGAACGAGCTTTTTCCACCATTGCTCCTCTTTTTCCGGCGGTTCTTCCGGCACTTCCGTTGCTTCATCCAATTCTTCTAAGTTTGGCTGGCAATATTCTGTCGGCTCTGTTCCTTTTACATAATAAGTTAAGCGAGAAACAGGACAGTCACTTGTAGCCAATAAACCACTCTGCGGGTTCACTTGCACACCTGTCACATTTTCTGTCGGCCGAAAAGCGACGACCGATCGGTTATCGAGCGCACGTTCCATAAAGCCTGCCCAGATTTGCTTCGCATACTGCTTTTCTGTCCATAAAGTAATCGAACGGTCTTTGTCATAGCCTGTCCAGACAGCGCTGACCAACTGAGGAGTATAGCCAATCATCCAGCTGTCTGTTTCCGTAGAGCCGGATTTTCCAGCATACGGCCGTGTAAGCTGGTCCTTAATTGCGTTACCTGTAACCGCCATGTAGCCATTAAGTGTTGTATCAAACATTCCTGTCATCAGATGGTTCAAGACAAATGTCACGTCCGGGTCTAATATTTGCTCAGATTCTGCTTCTCGTTCAAAAAGAACCTCTCCACGATAGTTAACGACTTTTTCAATAAAAACAGGTTCCACTTCTTTTCCACCATTGGCAAAAATTCCATAAGCATGTGCCATATCCAAGACACGTACAGGGGAAGTCCCAAGCGCAAGCGACGGTACCTCTTTCACTTGAGACGTGATGCCGAGCTTTTTGGCTTGTTTAACTAGCTCCTCTTTTCCTAGCAATAAATGCGTTTTTACCGCAAACACATTATCGGACAAAGGCAAAGCCTGCATCATAGTTAACGGACCATTCGCATAATAATGGTTAAAGTTATGTGGCGTATAAGTGGAACGCCCATCATCCACCTGAAACGTCGTTTTTTCGCTTCTAAAGCCCGTGGAAGGAGTAAATCCTTTCTCTAGGGCCCGGTAGTAAAGAAATGGCTTAAACGTTGAACCAGGCTGCCTTTCAGCTTGTGTAACACGATTATAAGGGCTTTCTTCATAATTTCTTCCCCCTACAAGTGCAAGCACCTTTCCAGTCTTCGGGTCCATCGACACAAAACCAACCTGCATATCAGATTCTGGATCAAACGTTGCTTCAATCTGTTCCTCGGCTATCTCCTGAAGCTTGGGATCCAGTGTGGTATAGATATGAAGACCACCCATCTCCAGCTCCTCCTGCAACTTAAGATCATGACGAATAACAGCCCGCACCGCATCCTGGAAATAAGGTGCCATAAATTCCTTTGGCAAATGCTCACGCTCCCCATACACTAGTGGCTCATCTAACGTTCGGGCAGCTTCCTCACTTGTAATATGGTTATTTTCCACCATTGATTGCAGCACTATTTTTTGGCGCGATACCGCTCGCTCCTGGTCATTAAAGGGGGAAAAAACACTCGGACCTTTTGGGATCCCTGCAAGCATGGTCGCCTCCGCTCTATTCAACTCACTCGCCGACTTTCCGAAATAATAGTGAGAAGCCGATTCCACCCCATAGGCACCATGACCATAGTAGATGGTATTAAGGTAACCTTCTAAAATCTCTTCTTTTGTATAATTGGCCTCAATTCGAATCGTGTAGAGTGCCTCATCGATCTTCCTCTTCCACGTTTTCTCATGCTCCAAAAAAAGATTACGAGCATACTGCTGAGAAATGGTGCTTGCCCCTTGCACTTTTGCCATCGCCTTTATATCAGCAATCAATGCGCCGGCTATCCGCTTTGGGTCAAAACCATGATGACGGAAAAAACGGCGATCCTCCACCGATATCGTTGCGTCTATCATGTGAGGCGATATATCCTCCAATGCCACCCAATACCGCTTTTCCCCGCTATGAGCCTCCCCGATAATCGAACCGTCCTTGCTATAAATAATGGAGGACTGAGTTACTGAAAGAGGAGGCGCCCCTTTAGATTTAGCATAAATCAGGATGCCGCCAATCATTAAAAACAAAGAGATTGCTAGGATAGATACAATAAAAATAAAGGCACGAACCATTTTAACAAGCTGCTGCAATCTATCATTTGTCATTAATTCCATTCTCTCTAATCCCCCTTTCTATACAATAAATGCTTTAAACTATTCCTTCTCAGTATGAAAATCTTTCACATGTTTTAAACATTTTAGAAAAAAATAAATTTTTAACTTGAATTTTCGCTAGATTCATCTATACTTTTTCCTTGTTGTACAAAAATTAATTTCGCTTTTTTCATTCCGCTTTAGGATAAAGGGGTATTTAGAATTGAATGTTGCTTATTTGGAACCGACCTTTCTAAATCAAGGGATTTTCATAGTAAGAATTCAGTAGTTCAAGAAACTTTTGATCGTCTCTTTGAATACGGCTGTTCCTCTCCACGAAAGGCTTCGCGTCCGCGGGGTGCTTGGGAAGCCTCCTCGTTTAAACGCCTGCGGGGTCTTCCCAAAGCACTATCTCTTAGCAAGGAGTCTCCGCCTTTCGTTCCGATACACAGCTAGGTCCATCAAGCATTAAGTTGTGTTCTTTTAGGATTCTTGAAAGTTAGGTATGTGTACCTGGTGGATGGAGGGTTGTTGTAAAGACCGCTGTTCCTCTCCACGAAAGGCTCCGCGTCCGCGGGGTGCTTGGGAAGCCTCCTCGGCTAAACGCCTGCGGGGTCTTCCCAAAGCACTATCTCCCGCAGGAGTCTCCGCCTTTCGTTCCGATCCACAGCTAGGAAACAAAGAATCAAATGGTGCTCACCCCTAAACTGAAATCCTAGGTGGTAAGAGAATAACCTGTCTATAAAAGGGCTCTTCAAATGTAGATATGCCACCATATACATAGAAGAGAAGGTCATCACATATATAAAGTCTTCCCCCCTGTGTATTGGAGTGGCAGGTGATCGACTCCAGCGGGAGATAGCGGTAGACAGGAGACCCCACAGGCGCAGCCGAGGAGGCTCCTGCACCGCCCCGCGGAAAGCGAGCACCTGAAACGGAAAGGAACAGGGAGTGGAAAAGCTACCTAACAATTTCACAGCTTATCCGAAGTAAATGCAGAAAATAGTTCCAAAACCCCTGCAATCTATGTTTCAATATCTATGGATAGGGAACGATAAAAGCGAAGTTTATTCGATATAGAAATAGATTTTCACACGCAGAAAAAAACGAAATAAGTAACGAAATAAAAAACGAGAAGGGAATGTTGTACAAATGGAATTATGGTACACAGAATATCAAACAAAGAACTTTGGAATTACAGCGAAAATAAAACGCACTTTACATACAGAGCAAACAGAATTTCAGAAGCTGGACATGGTAGAAACAGAGGAATTCGGCAACATGCTCGTACTCGACGGCATGGTAATGACAACGCAAAAAGATGAGTTCGTTTACCACGAAATGGTGGCACATGTCCCCCTATTCACCCATCCGAACCCTGAAAACGTATTAGTGGTAGGCGGCGGAGACGGCGGCGTAATTCGTGAAGTCCTAAAGCACCCTAGCGTGAAAAAAGCGACACTAGTAGAAATTGACGGAAAAGTAATTGAGTACTCAAAGAAATACTTACCGGAAATCGCAGGTATGCTTGACGATACTCGTGTTGAAGTGAAAGTAGGAGACGGCTTCATGCACATTGCTGAAAGCGAAAATGAGTATGACGTTATCATGGTTGACTCCACAGAGCCAGTAGGACCTGCAGTTAACCTATTCACAAAAGGCTTCTATGCAGGGATTTCCAAAGCATTAAAAGAAGATGGTGTATTTGTAGCACAAACGGACAACCCTTGGTTCACACCAGAGTTAATCACAAACGTGCAACGTGACGTAAGCGAAATCTTCCCGATCACTCGCCTTTACATTGCAAACATCCCGACCTACCCAAGCGGACTATGGACATTCACGATCGGATCGAAAAAACACGACCCACTCGAAGTAAGTGAAGACCGCTTCCACGAGATGGAAACAAAGTACTACACAAAAGAACTGCACAAAGCAGCATTCGCACTACCGAAATTTGTCGGGGACCTGATTAAGTAACCTGCAGAATCAATAGGAGACACAATCGTTCTTTGCTTTAAAGTGATGAAGAGGGACCTGGTGCCTAATATACAGTAAAGGACTAAAGCGCCCATTTCACAGGCATTTTATGTGGTAATGGGGATGGTCCTTGAATGAAGGAGGAAATAGGATGCGTTTTGACGAGGCTTATTCAGGTAATGTATTTATTAAAAGTCATCCAAGCTTTGAAGAGAGTCAGGCAGTGATTTATGGGATGCCGATGGATTGGACAGTAAGCTATCGTCCTGGTTCCCGTTTTGGTCCTGCTCGAATTCGAGAAGTATCAATTGGACTAGAGGAATACAGTGCATACCTTGATCGTGAACTAGAGGAAGTAAAATATTTTGACGCAGGCGACATTCCATTGCCTTTTGGAAATCCGCAAAAGAGCATTGAGATTATCGAGGACTACATTGACCAACTTCTAGCTGCTGATAAGTTTCCACTTGGAATGGGTGGGGAGCATCTTGTATCATGGCCTGTCATGAAGGCAATGTACAAGAAATATCCGGACCTTGCAATCATCCATATGGATGCGCACACAGATCTACGTGACGATTACGAGGGCGAGCCGTTATCCCACTCTACACCAATCAAGAAAGTGGCCAACCTAATCGGTCCTTCTAATGTGTATTCTTTTGGAATTCGCTCAGGAATGAAAGAAGAATTCCAATGGGCTAAAGAGGTCGGCATGCACATTTCCAAATTTGAGGTGCTCGAGCCTTTGAAAGAAATTCTGCCTAAGCTAGCAGGCCGCCCGGTGTATGTGACCATCGACATCGATGTGTTGGATCCGGCACACGCACCTGGAACGGGAACGGTGGATGCTGGGGGGATTACATCCCGTGAGCTTTTGGCTTCCATCCATGCAATCGCACAATCAGAAGTAAATGTAGTAGGCGGAGACTTAGTGGAAGTAGCACCTATCTATGACCCTTCTGAACAAACAGCAAACACAGCAAGCAAGCTCATTCGCGAAATGATCCTTGGTTGGGTAAAATAAGAGCGCTTATCACGTTTGCACAGAAAAGAGCGCCAAAGCAACAAGAGTGACGGGCTAAAAATGCCAAAACATCCCATAGAAAAAGTGAGCCTTATCCACGACAGTTAGCTGTTGATGGGTAAGGCTTTTTTAGTTAAGAAATTTTTAAAAAGTTTTAAGAACAAACACCGTCCAGCTCTCCTACGTCTCTATGCGGGCGCCTTGCGCTTTTGTTCAATGAAAAAAAGTATAAGTGGAGGCCGGATGACGAACCAGAAAACAAAATGCTGATACATGAAAAGCAAGCTGGGGTCCGGATGATGTACCAGAAAACCTTGAAAACTGACCACTCACTATTGAACTTGCGCCACTACTTGTTTTATACTATGAAGGTTATAGAAAAGTTATCGCTTACCAAAAGCGTAAAATATAAAGGAAGTGTCTCGGTTGCAAGACAATCAGAAAAACGAGAAAATGCCGGTTCAGGTGAAATTCAAGTCTGAAATTCTCCACGAGGAACAAAGGCAGGTTATGACGTTTATTACAAATGGTCAATACTACATAAAAGGTGAAACTGAATATATCGTCTTTACCGAAGAGCTCGAGAACAAGGAAAAACTCGATGTTATTTATAAACTAACAGATAAAGAAGTATGGGTAAGTCGTTCCGGTGCGTTGAAAATGCGGCAATCCTTCCGAGCGGGCGAGAGGACAGCAGGCTCGCTCGAAAGTGAATTTGGCACATTTCAACTCGAAACTGATACAGAAAAAATTGTGCGAATGAAGGATCCAGTAAAAAACCGAGGCTCCGTACAGTTGCAATATAACCTAAAAGTGCAAGGCGAACAGACAGGGCTATATTTTATCACCATCCATTACGAGGAGGAACAAGCAGAATGAACATAGTAGAACAAGTACAAGAGCGCTTGAAAACTGAGATAAAAGACGCTGTCATCAAGGCAGGCTTGGCGACGGAAGATCAGATTCCGGACGTTGTGCTCGAAACGCCAAAGGACAAGGCGAATGGAGACTACTCGACAAATATGGCGATGCAATTGGCTCGTGTAGCGAAAAAAGCGCCGCGTATGATTGCCGATGAAATTGTGAAACATTTTGATCAATCAAAGGCTTCTATTGAAAAAATAGACATCGCAGGACCAGGGTTTATCAATTTTTATATGAATAACAGCTACTTGACTGACTTAATCCCGACAATCCTAGAGCAAGGCTCGGAGTATGGTAGTTCAAATGCAGGAAACGGCGAAAAAATCAATGTCGAGTTTGTTTCGGCAAACCCTACAGGGGATCTGCATTTAGGACATGCCCGTGGAGCGGCTGTAGGTGACTCCCTCTGTAATGTACTCGATAAAGCAGGTTATACCGTGACAAGAGAGTACTATATCAATGATGCAGGTAACCAGATTAACAATCTTGCGCTATCTGTTGAAGCCCGCTACTTCCAAGCACTAGGTCAGGAGAAAGAAATGCCGGAAGACGGGTACCATGGTAAAGACATTATCGGAATTGGCCAGGCCATCGCAGACGAGTTTGGCGACCGTTTTGTAAAAGAATCCGAAGAAGATCGACGCAGCTTTTTTCGTGAATATGGCCTAAAATATGAAATGAGAAAACTGCAGGAAGACCTAGAAGAGTTCCGTGTCCGCTTTGACGTTTGGTACTCAGAAACATCCCTTTACAACAACGGCAAAATTGATCAGGCATTATCTACACTTCGTGAAAAAGGGCATATTTACGAGGAGGAGGGTGCAACCTGGTTCCGTTCGACCGATTTTGGTGACGATAAAAACCGTGTGTTAATAAAAAATGATGGTTCCTATACCTATCTAACACCTGATATTGCGTACCATCTAGATAAATTGAAACGTGGCCACGACAAGCTGATTAATATTTGGGGAGCAGATCACCATGGTTATATTCCTCGTATGAAAGCGGCTATTGAAGCGCTAGGCCATGGCAAGGACACGCTGGAAGTGGAAATTATCCAGCTTGTGCACCTATTCCAAAACGGTGAAAAAATGAAAATGAGCAAGCGTACCGGAAAAGCTGTTACATTACGCGACTTGATGGAAGAAGTAGGCTTGGATGCCGTTCGTTATTTCTTCGCAATGCGCAGTGGAGACACGCACTTGGACTTTGATATGGACTTAGCTGTATCTCAATCTAATGAAAATCCGGTATTCTATGCACAATATGCCCATGCGCGCATCTGCAGCATGCTTCGTCAAGGAGACGAGCTAGGGGTAGAGTTAACTGGACCATTTGCCTTAGAGCATATTGCGTCGGAAAAAGAGATCGACCTGCTGAAAAAGCTTGGAGAATATCCACTGGCAGTGGCTGAAGCGGCTCAGAAACGAATTCCACACCGAATCACGAACTACACATTCGAACTTTCTTCTGCCCTGCACAGCTTTTACAATGCAGAAAAAGTTTTAGATGCAGACAATATGGAAAAATCAAAAGTACGTCTGGCACTAATGAAAGCTGTCCAAATAACCCTTAAGGACGCACTAAACCTTATCGGTGTATCTGCACCAGAAAAAATGTAAAAAATCTATGATTTCAAAAAGGTGGCTTCCTACTATTTAGAGTAGTGAGCCTCTTTTTGGTGAAACTTAAGGTAGAAGGATAACTTGAAAAGGAGTTGATCAAAATGAAAGAAAGCATACTTGCACTAATTACAGGATTAGTCGTTGGATTCCTCTTCGCCTTATTTCGTCTTCCAATCCCAGCGCCACCAGCATTCGCCGGCGTCGTGGGCATCGTCGGAATCTACCTAGGCTACAAACTCTTCATGTGGGTCTCCCCCATGTTTCAACAATCTTCCTAAAGGAAGAAAGTGAAGGGGGGCCAGACCCCCCTTTCACTTCACCACTCTACAGCAGCTCCGCCAATACGCTTCACACCGCGAATCGCCGCAACGTCTTCTACGAGTTGAAGAGCAGCATCGTCTTTGCGTTTGGCTTCAATCATGAAATCCACATCTTTTCCGAGTCCCGCAACCACTTTGATAAATTCCAGTACAAACGCAAGGTCCACGTAATCCGCATGATGACGCAGTTTTTTCTCCGAGATAGGGGAGGAAATGTGAATCTTAGGAATAATCCCTATTTTGTCCCATGTCGCATACACCCTTGGCAACAGTTCTTCCCATGGCGTCGCACTCGGATTGGCGAACTCATGATGATAATCAAAGGCAAGCGGAATGCCAAGCTTCTCGCATAACACCAAGGTTTCCTCCGTTGTATACGTTTTATCATCGTTTTCCAATGTCATCCGCTTCAAGATATGCTCTGGCAGCAGCTTAATATTTTCATAAAACCGCTCCACCGCTAGCTCCTTGTTTCCATAAGCACCGCCAACATGGATGTTAATGGTCCCTTCCTTCTCCAAGCCCATCGCCTCAAGCATTTCGTAGTGGTATGCCATATCAATGACAGCATTTTCCGCAATATGCTTTTTGTCGCTGGTAAACAGCGTGAATTGATTCGGGTGAAAGCTGGATCGCATTCCATATCGCTTAACCAAGTCACCGATCTCTTTAAACTCTTCTCGGAACTCTGAAACAAAATCCCATCTTACTTCAGGATGTGTAGCAAGCGGAACAATCGACGAGGAGAAGCGGAATACCTTAATATCGTGTGCGATACAATAATAAATCGTACGGAGCGTATTTTCTAGATTTTGACGCGTCACGTCGAGAAGCTTTTCTTTCCCCTCCGCTGCTGACAATTGCTGATACCTTGTAAACGTCAGTGTTTTAGCAGGAGAAGCCTCCCATAAAGACCATGACTGTGAAACAAACCCAAAACGTATTCGCAACTTTCCTAACCCCCTAAATTTAAGGCTCTAGTTTAACTTTATCTTAAAATTACACAATTTCTAAAGCAAAGGCGCCACAAGCCTTGCTACTTGCTCTTTTCCTTTGTCAAAAATCGACCGTTCATTGATGAACTCGTAGGTCAGCTTCTCGGCATTATGAATATCCTTTTGAATCGCCGGTATTAATGACTGTACAAATTCCGGATCAAAAATCAAACAATTTAATTCATTATTTAAATATAGGCTACGCTTATCAAAGTTCGCCGTACCAATATCACACATCTCCTCATCAATCACCATCACCTTGGCGTGATAGAATCCGAGGTAGAAAAAGTGCACATCCGCTCCGGCTTTCAGTAGTGCGGGGAAATATAGAAAAGCCGCATCCCTTACCAGTATATGATCTGCTTTTTCAGGAAGCAGGATTGTAACCTTCACACCCCGATTCAGCGCTTGAAGCAGTTCGTCAAAGAGCTCATCATTAGGTATAAAATAGGGGGTACAGATAATAATTGATTTTTGTGCCCTTCGAATAAGTCCCTGAAAAGTATCTTCCAAAAATCGACCGTTGGTTGGAACAAGCTGATGCCTGCTTTTCCCTTTTGCCAGCGGAGGATAATAGTTAGGTAATTGATAATCCTGACTTGTCCCTGGATTCGCCTCCGTCCAGTTCTCAAAAAATTGGGTTTGTAGATCCTGCACTCCTTCACCCGTAAATTTCAAGTGATAATCTCTCCACACACCAAACTTGGGATCCTGCCCCAAATACTCTTTGCCGATATTAAATCCGCCAAGATATCCGATCTTGCCATCTATGACGGTGATTTTGCGGTGATTCCGCTGGTTGATACTAAAAAAGAGATAAGGAAAAGAGGGCTTTTGGCAAAACTCAGCTGTGATGCCATGGGACCGGAGCTCCTCCACCTTCTTTTTCTTCACTTTGTGAGATCCTAGATAATCCATCAGAAGCCGAACTTCCACCCCTTCGTCAGCCTTATTCTTAAGAATCGTAAAATACTCCTCACTCACATGGTCATCATTTACCATGTAAAAAAACGTATGAATATGATTGGAGGCGTTTTTCATTTCATCAAAAAGATCTTCATACAGCTTATTGCCGTCGGTATAAAGGGTAAAATCACTATTTCTTTTGGGAAACTCTTTTTTTCTCAAATTTTTAAGATGATTTTTGCGACCTAAAGAAAAATCGATGAGGACCCAAGCTATAATAATTAAAAGTGCTATTACAATATACAGTATAATTTCCATAAAAATCCCTCCATCTTTCCTTCCATTTAGCTTTTACAGAATACATGTGCCTTATCCTTTTTGCATAAATTCTTGCTGCATTAGGTATTTCACCCTAATCCATCTCCCATTCTATACCCAAAAGACGAGTAAGTTTAAGCAAAAAAAATTATCAAATGTGTTGACTGAATGCTCATTCAGAATTAAGATAGAGATAAATTAAAGTTCTGAAAATTAGATTCTTTCCAAACATTAAAATAAGGCAAGAGACACGAAAGGAGTGGAGAGACGTGGGGAACGGTTTGTTAATAGCCAATTGGATTTTAACGATAATTGTAACCGCTTACGCAGTATCATTGTTCGTATACTTGATCCGAACAAGAATACAGTACATCAAACTTGGGAAAAAAGTGGAGTTTGATAAAAATTTAAAGGAACGCTTAGAGAAAGTCTGGGTCAATGTATTCGGCCAGAAGAAGCTTTTAAAGGATAAAAAGAGTGGAATCATCCATGTTATGTTCTTCTACGGCTTTTTAATGGTCCAGCTCGGTGCCATCGATTTGATTATCAAAGGGTTATTCCCGAATGCACACCTGCCGCTTGGACCGCTCTATCCTGCATTCACATTTTTTCAGGAACTAGTTACCCTGATGATTCTAGTGGCAGTGGTGTGGGCATTCTACCGCCGCTACGTGGAAAAGCTTGTCCGTCTTAAACGAGGCTTCAAAGCTGGGCTTGTTCTATTATTTATTGGTGGCCTTATGGTCTCCGTACTATTTGCCAACGGAATGGGACTAATCTGGCACAACCACGGTTTAACATGGAGTGAGCCTGTCGCGTCTGCGTTTGCTTTCCTCTTTGGCTGGATTAATACAACAGCAGCCATTGTGCTATTCTATGTCGGCTGGTGGGTTCATTTACTTTTCTTACTGGCATTTTTAGTTTATGTTCCACAATCCAAGCATGCTCACTTAATTGCAGGGCCTGCCAACGTATTTTTCCATCGTACAACGAACCCTGGAAAATTGGAGAAAATTGATTTTGAAGACGAATCACAAGAGACTTTTGGGGTTGGAAAAGTGGAGGATTTCACTCAGCTGCAATTGATTGATATGTACGCCTGTGTGGAATGCGGCCGCTGTACCAATATGTGTCCGGCAACAGGAACAGGAAAAATGCTTTCCCCAATGGACCTGATTGTCAAAATCCGGGACCATTTAACGGATAAGGGAGCGGCGATTACGTCCAAATCCCCTTGGGTACCAACCTTCGCATTCAATAACACGCAAGGAAATCAACTTGCCTTAGCATCTGCTGGAAAAGGGGCAGAAGAAAGTGCAGCAACAATAGAATACAGCCCAAGCTTAATTGGGGATGTCATTACAGAGGAAGAGATCTGGGCCTGTACGACCTGTCGTAACTGTGAGGACCAATGTCCGGTAATGAACGAGCATGTAGACAAAATTATCGACCTGCGCCGTTATCTTGTTTTAACAGAAGGAAAAATGGATGCAGATGCGCAGCGTGCGATGACGAATATTGAGCGTCAAGGAAATCCATGGGGCTTAAATCGTAAAGAGCGTGAAAACTGGCGCGAAGCAGCACCAGAAGTGAAAATTCCTACTGTAAAAGAAGTGAAAAAAGCTGGAGAAGAATTTGAATATCTGTTCTGGGTGGGTTCCATGGGATCCTTTGACAACCGCTCACAAAAAATTGCAATCTCTTTTGCAAGACTGTTGAACGAAGCAGGCGTGAAGTTCGCTATTTTAGGAAACAAAGAGAAGAACTCTGGAGATACACCACGTCGCTTAGGAAACGAATTCTTATTCCAAGAGCTGGCAACAAGCAATATTGCAGAGTTTGAGAAAAATGAAGTGAAGAAGATTGTGACCATCGATCCTCATGCGTACAATATTTTCAAAAATGAATATCCTGATTTCGGATTGGAAGCAGAGGTTTACCATCATACAGAGCTGTTGGCGCAGCTAGTAGAAGAAGGAAAACTAACACCACATCACGAAGTAAAAGAGACAATCACCTATCACGACTCCTGTTATTTAGGAAGATACAATGAAGTCTATGAGCCGCCTCGTGATATTCTCAAAGCCATACCAGGAGTGAAGGTAGTGGAAATGGCGCGTAACCGTCAAAACGGAATGTGTTGTGGCGCAGGTGGAGGACTCATGTGGATGGAGGAAGATGCCGGATCACGTGTTAACGTAGCGCGTACGGAGCAAGCTTTAGAAGTGGCGCCAAGCGTCATCAGTTCTGGTTGTCCATATTGCTTGACCATGCTATCTGACGGTACGAAGGCTAAAGAGGTGGAAGAAGAGGTAAGCACTTATGATGTTGCGGAGCTTCTGGAAAAATCCATCTTTGGGGAAGAGCAGGAATTAGTGTCATAAGTAGATTGATAGATTCATAAAAGTACTTTATGGAAAGTTAATGCTCCACCCAGAGTGGATTAAGGGTTGTGCTATAGACCGCTGTTCCTCTCCACGAAAGGCTTCGCGTCCGCG
>NZ_JAIQDB010000009.1 GCF_020037475.1 Sutcliffiella deserti | reverse complement strand
TAACCGCCACCAAACTCATCCCTCCTCCCAAAACCAAACTTCCCCTCACCAACCAAAATCCCAAACGACGCTCACTCCCAACCCCACCGCTGCCAGGGGTCTGACCCTCCCACCCGCCTAAACCTAAACACCACCCGCTCCGATCTCCCAACCCCACCGCTGCCAGGGGTCTGACCCTCCCACCCCCCAAAACCAAACTTCCCCTCACCCACCAAAATCCCAAACGCCGCTCACTCCCAACCCCTCCGCTGCCAGGGGTCTGACCCTCCCACCCGCCTAAACCGAAACACCACCCGCTCCGATCTCCCAACCCAACCAAACCACAACCAACCCCGCGAGGGTCAGACCCCGGTCTTAAGCCAACCCAATCAAAACCCAAAAATCAAAAACTTTCCCCAATCACTCATAATCCCCCCACCACAAACATACATCTTTATTGATATAGCAAATTTTTTTAGGTGTGAAAGGAGGAACCCCTTTGTCTTCAGAACAACAATCGTGCTTGCGGTTTTCAGTAGAAGAATCTGTTTGGTTTCAAAAAGGACAGGAAGTTTCTGAATTAATCTCCATAGCGTTAGATCCAGAAATTCAAATTTACGAGCAGGATCAATATGTTTCCATCAGGGGAGCTTTATTATTATCCGGAGAATATCATAAGAACGAGGTAGACGAGGAAGAGGAGGAATATCGTCCTTTTACTCAAGCAAGAATGGTGCAGGAAGTGGAAGAAAGAGAAGAGGGCTTATGTGCCTTAAAGCACCGCTTTCCTGTTGATATCACTATTCCAAAGAACCGGATTCAAAGTTTAGATGACATTTATGTGGCGATTGAATCGTTTGACTACAGCGTACCAGCTCGAGGCTGCTTACAATTAGATGCGGAACTATCGATTTCAGGTATTTACGGTCACCAACAAAGTGTACCGGTGGTAGACGCAGAAGAGGATAGAGAAGAAGTAGCAGAAGCACAAAACCAGGTAGACATAGCTGATGCTCAGGACGAGCAAGAAGTAGCAGAATTTCAGTATGAAGAAGAAGTTGAGAATAGTGACGAGCAAAGAGAAGAAGAATTTGTACCAGCATTCAATGTAACAAACGAACCCGAATGGGAACCGATGTTTCGAAATTCAGAAGAATATAATAACCGTGAAGAAGAACATGTTCCATATTATGCAACCGATGAAGAAGATGAGGAAGAAGAAATTCTTAATCAACACGAGATAGATCAGAATGTCGAGTATGATTATAACAATCATGGTGAGTATGAGCCATTTGAAGTGGAAGCAAGAAAAAATGCGGTACTTGATGATGTAGAACCAACATCTCATACACCGCACGATTATACAGAAACCGTAACAACAGAAGATTCCTTTACACCAACATATGCTTTTCAGTCTAACAATAAATCAAATTCAGAGACAGAGGATAAGCCACATAACATTGCATCGTTTTTTGAGAAGAGAAAAACCAAGCAAGAGGAGCCGAGAGTTGAAGAACAGGCGGAAGTAATGCAAGAGAGCTCAGACGAGAACTCACTTTCCTTAACGAAAATCTTTGCTGAAGAAGAAGGGGAAGAATTTACAAGGCTTAAAATATGTATTGTCCAAGAAGGAGAGTCAATTGATCATATTGCCGAAAGGTATGATGTGACGATTCAACAACTAATACGGACAAATCGCTTGTCTACCGAGGATAATGTACATGAAGGACAGTTATTATACATCCCTGTCAAAGCAGTTTCTAAACTATAACAAGGATTTCAAAATAAAACATATGTGAGGGAGGGAGACCTCTCTCGCTTCTGTTTAGGAAGCTCTTTTCTTGAAAAATTGGTGCTGTCAGATCGGTGAACTCGGCAATTAGATTTTTTACAGCCTACTACCCCAGAAAAGCCTTTTTAAAATTAGGTCGCTCGTTTCCTACCGATAATTCTAAAGGAAAGTGAGTAATGAAAATGATCACACAAGAGATAAATTTAGCGGGTATATTAAGTCAATACGGAATAAGTGCAGAATATGTGGAGAAGCACGGAGGCGTATGGAGAATAGTCACGAATAAGGGTGCATTTGCATTAAAAAGGATCAGAAAAGAACATGCATATCCATTATTCATGAACATCCATTCGCTTTATAAGCGGGGAGTCAAAATGATTGTTCCAATCTATCAAACAAAGCAGGGGTTTTATTTTATAGAAGAAGTAAACCACGCCTATTATTTGATGCCGTGGATTGAGGATCAGGAAGAGCGTGAACTAGATTTTAAAGATAGCCTAATGTTCAAAGAGCTTGCGAAGCTTCATAGTATGACTGTCGCTGAAAAAGAATACGAGGAAGAAGAGATAACGAGCTACTATGAAAGGGTCTCTGGTCAGTGGACGAAAGAACAAGAAAATCTGGAGAAGTTCGTCGATGCGGCAGAAAAGAAAATTTATATGTCGCCTTTTGAACTGCAGGTGTGTACGTACGCTCATGAAATATCGATGGCGCAAAAGTTCTCCTTCCAAAAGCTTGAAAGCTGGCAGGAAGCAATAAAAGAAACAAAACAGCATCGTGTAGCTATGACACATGGCAGGATCTCGTTTCATCACTTTGTGAAAGATACAGAAGGAAGAGGGTATTTTATAAGCTGGGAAAGAGCAAAGCAAGGACCGCCAACAAATGATATTATTTCCTTCTACCAACGCTATTTAAAGACCTATCCACTTTATTGCGACGACTGCATTGATTGGTTTTATGAGTACCAGAAAGAATTTAGCCTGCAGGGATACGAAAAAGACCTTACTTTAAGTTATTTATCTCATCCTACAACATTTATGAAAACTCTTGAACAATTTCAACAGCCAGCAGATCCTACTCGCAGTAAAGTATCAGAGAGAGAGTTGGTAAAAAGGGTGCAAAGTAGCTATTGGCAGGCAAAGAATATTGAATATGTGGCTGGTAGAATTAATCAAATAGAAGAACAAAACAAAAATAAAGAGGCCAGCACCGGATAAAGGTGTGTGGCCTTTTAGGTTATTAAAAAGTTAAGGTTGCCCCGCAGAAAGCATAACCTTTTGCGGAGATCAACAGCGGTGTTATACAAAGTCCTCTACTTCTACTTTTCCACCGCAGCTTTTTTCAATAGAGTAGTAGTTAATGTCGACAAATTTGTTGTGGTAGTATTTATTTCTTTAAAAGCAAGCACAATAGAATCTAAGTCCTCTTTATTTTTATTAAAGCGTTCCACATAATTATCCATTTCCATTTTGACTGTTAGAAGGCCGCCTGTAACCTGGCGAATGTTCTGCTGGGATTGCGAGGTAACTCTATGCATAAGATCCATATGAGCTGTCACATTGGATATTTGATTTTCGCTTTTGTTTATGAGAACTTTTATTTTACTGCTTAAATCCTTTGAGCTTTCCGCAAGCTTTCTAACCTCGCTCGCTACCACAGCAAAGCCTCTTCCTTCCTCTCCTGCGCGAGCGGCTTCTATAGAAGCATTCAGAGCAAGTAAGTTTGTTTGGTCTGCAATATTATCAATACCTTGTGTCATTGTAACAATTTCTTCTGAGATAGACTTAAGGCTTTCCATTTCTTCTAAGGATTGCTTTACTTCATGCATAACCTCATCGAAATTATCTACCATCTTTTCCATTTGCACTTCGTTTTCTTTGGTAAGACCAAGCAGGTTTTTGCTGCTTCGTTGCGTTAAATCGGTTTCTTTTAAAACAGCTTCTGCCTTAATTGTTACATTCTGAATCGTATCTTCGGTTTCATGAACGGTAGAGGCTACTTCTTCACTCATTTTCGTTAGTTCAGTATGTAGATTTCGATTTTCTTCATTTGCCTGCTCCAATAGATCGATCCTGACGTGAATGTACTCTTCTACAACAAGCTGAGAATCAAGGTTAATAATATGTGTTAATGCTGTTAAAGTGGTTACAAGTTGAGAAGGTTTATCTTGGAACCATTCGACAACTTTAGGAAGCAATAGCGTCTGCATTGCAGAATAAGTTGCTAAAAACCATGTGACAGGTAAATGAACACCGTTATGAGTTTGTCCAATTCTTTTTCGCATCATAAAGAATGTCTCATCTAGTTCGCCACTTAACAAACTTTGAAAATAATGGCGAAATACTTTTTCTAGTCTCTCTTTGCTAGAGTTGTCGGTTGCCACCCTTTTAAGAGGCGGTTGTTTATATAAATGCTCTAGAACCTTCTGTAACACTTCATCCAATATTTCAAAAACAACAGGCTTTGCTTCTTGAAGTGCCTTTAAATGTTCTTTTGTAAAACCCATATAGTACAAACGATAGGATAGATCTTTCTCTTGCAAGGGTACTACCTCGCTTTTGGATGGGAATTGCATAATTGCCGTATAGGCAGGTGCTTTTGTTTTTTGCTTAAATGATAGCATCGGATGCTCCTTTTTATTTGTCAATGGTAATAAAATCTTATCTTTATACTGTATTATGGCGAGTGTTAGAATAATTTGCTACATCAAATGTGCTGAGTACAAAAAATAGACAGTTAGATGCTGAATCTAACCGTCTAAGTGTAATTATATCCATTCATAATGAAAGCTAATGGCAACGACGATACAAATTGCTAGTATTAAAACATCAAAGGTGGTCGGTAAGAAAATGGTGCGGATTCCTTGAAAAATACAAATTGGAATTATAAATTGCGCACAAACACCCCGGACCTGTCTAAGCCATGGCGGTAAGGAATAAGGGTTATATTTTCGCATCGATGTACCTCCTTAAGTTGCAACTGCGTATCAATGGCTATACTTATACTTTATGAACCTTAGTGAAAAAAGTGCCCAAATATGCACAATTAATTATTTTGAGGAATATCTTAATAAAAAATTGGAGAAGCTTATTGACGATTAGAGGTTTTATTTTGTAACATAGAAGGATAATGAAATTATATATAAATACAGTGATAGGGAAGAGTACAATGTTTGGCTCCTTTAGAGAGAGAAACCATCTGCTGAAAGGTTTCTTAGGAAGGTCAAGTTGGAAGGTCGCCCTGGAGTAGTTTCAATGAACGATTCTTTTAGTAGTTGAAACCGGTGAAGAGCCGTTAAAAATTTTTTGAGAGTACAAGGGATAGTCTATCTATTCTTTGTGAAAAAAGGTGGTACCGCGAAACTTAACTCCTTTCGTCCTTTTATTTGGATGAAGGGAGTTTTTTGTTGTTTTGCTTGTTTTACACACCTAAAAAATATAAACCAATCTTAAGGAGGAACACCGATGGAAATGAATGAAGTAAATCTTCCAACTAAATATGATCCACAGACAATCGAAAAAAACCGCTATCAATATTGGTTGGATGGTCGCTTTTTTGAGGCAACAAATGACCAGAATAAAACGCCATATACAATCGTAATTCCACCACCAAATGTAACAGGACGTTTGCATTTAGGTCATGCTTGGGATACAACCTTACAGGATATCATTACACGTATGAAGCGCATGCAAGGGTTTGATGTTCTTTGGCTTCCAGGGATGGATCATGCCGGAATTGCAACTCAAGCAAAAGTAGAAGAAAAATTAAAGTTTCAAGGTGTCTCTCGTTATGACCTTGGGCGCGAGAAATTTGTGGAAGAAACATGGAAATGGAAGGACGAGTATGCAGCACATATCCGTCAGCAATGGTCAAAGCTCGGACTTGGTCTGGACTATAGCCGTGAACGCTTTACTTTAGATGAAGGTCTCTCCAAAGCAGTTCGTGAAGTTTTTGTCACACTTTACAAAAAAGGACTCATCTATCGCGGAGAATATATTATCAACTGGGACCCGGCTACAAAAACTGCTCTTTCTGATATTGAGGTAATTCACCAGGATGTTCAGGGTGCCTTCTATCATATGAAATACCCTTTAACAGACGGCACAGGCTATATTGAGATCGCAACCACTCGTCCGGAAACGATGCTTGGCGATACTGCAGTAGCAGTACACCCTGAAGATGAGCGCTATAAGCATTTGATTGGCAAAAATGTTACACTTCCGATTACAGGACGCGAAATTCCAATTGTTGCGGACGATTATGTTGATATGGATTTCGGTTCTGGTGCAGTTAAGATTACACCTGCTCATGACCCGAATGACTTTGAAATCGGAAATCGTCACAACTTGGAGCGTATCCTTGTCATGAACGAAGATGGCAGCATGAACGATAAAGCCGGGATTTACAAAGGCATGGACCGATTTGAGTGTCGTAAGCAACTTGTAAAAGATCTTCAGGAAAGTGGTGTTCTTTTCAAAATTGAAGAGCATATGCATTCTGTAGGTCATAGTGAAAGAAGTGGGGCAGTAGTAGAGCCTTACCTTTCCACACAATGGTTTGTTAAAATGCAACCATTGGCAGATCAGGCAATAGACCTTCAATCAAAAGAAGACAAGGTAAACTTTGTACCAAATCGCTTTGAAGGAACGTATATGCGTTGGATGGAAAATATCCGTGACTGGTGTATTTCCCGTCAATTATGGTGGGGACATCGCATTCCTGCCTGGTACCATAAAGAAACAGGTGAAGTGCATGTTGATCATGAACCGCCTGCTGATCTCGAGAATTGGGAGCAGGATAACGATGTTCTTGATACCTGGTTTAGCTCTGCATTATGGCCATTCTCCACAATGGGCTGGCCTGAAACAGAATCACCTGACTATCAACGCTTTTATCCGACAGATGCTCTTGTAACCGGTTATGATATTATCTTCTTCTGGGTATCTCGCATGATCTTCCAGGGGCTGGAGTTCACAGGAGAGCGACCATTTAAAGATGTTCTTATTCACGGACTTGTTCGTGATGAGCAAGGACGCAAGATGAGTAAATCTCTCGGCAATGGTGTGGATCCAATGGATGTTATCGAAAAATACGGTGCAGACTCATTGCGTTACTTCTTATCAACTGGAAGTTCACCAGGGCAGGACTTGCGTTTTAGCTATGAAAAAGTGGAAGCAACCTGGAATTTTGCCAATAAAATTTGGAACGCTTCCCGCTTTGCCATGATGAACATGGGTGATATGAAATTTGAAGATATCGACCTAAGCGGAGAAAAATCCGTTGCGGACAAATGGATTTTGACTCGCTTAAACGAAACAATAGAAACTGTAACTAAGCTTGCCGAGAAATACGAGTTCGGTGAAGTAGGTCGTTCTCTTTATAACTTCATCTGGGATGATTTTTGTGACTGGTATATTGAAATGGCAAAGCTTCCGTTAAACGGGGAAAATGAAGCTGCAAAGAAAACAACTCGTTCTATCCTTGCATATGTTTTAGATAATACGATGCGTCTTTTACACCCATTTATGCCTTTCATTACCGAGGAAATTTGGCAGCAGCTTCCACATGAAGGCGAATCAATTACTGTTGCAAACTGGCCTGAAGTACGTGAAAATCTAACAGACAAAGAAGCAGCAGCTGATATGCGTTTACTAGTGGACATCATTCGCAGCGTACGAAATGTACGCGCAGAGGTGAACACACCAATGAGCAAGAAAGTTAAATTACTGGTTAAAGCTAAAACAGAAGAAATTGCTACTAAATTAGAGCACAATCGTTCTTATTTAGAACGCTTCTGTAACCCAAGTGAACTTATGATCGGTACAAATGTGTCCTTGGATGAGAAGGCGATGACAGCTGTTGTTACGGGAGCTGAATTAATACTACCTCTAGAAGGTTTGATCAATCTTGAAGAAGAAATGGCACGCTTACAAAAAGAATTAAGCAAACTTGATAAAGAAGTAGAACGTGTGCAGAAGAAACTTTCGAATCAAGGCTTTATCGCAAAAGCACCTGATCATGTTATAGAGGAAGAAAAAGCAAAAGAAAAAGACTATGTAGAAAAACGCGAAGCAGTTCAAGCTCGTATGGAAGAGCTTAAGGGATAAGGAAGTAGGACGAATCCAATGTGGGTTCGTCTTTCCTTTATAAAAATGAAGGGAAGTCTATTAATGATCAATACATACGAAGAAGCTTTAAACTGGATTCATTCCCGGCTCCGTTTTGGTATTAAGCCTGGTGTGAAGCGAATGGAATGGATGATGGAGAGACTCAACAACCCACACCGTAAAATCAAAACCATCCATGTAGCAGGAACAAATGGGAAAGGTTCTACCGTAACCTTTATCCGGAACATCCTAGAAGAGTCAGGCTACCGAGTTGGTACGTTTACCTCTCCTTATATTGAAAGTTTTAATGAACGAATTAGTATCAATGGTGTACCGTTTTCTAATGAAGATATGGTGAAGCTGGTAAATCTAATTAAGCCTTTGGCAGAAGAACTAGAACAGCATGACCTTGGCAGTCCAACAGAATTTGAAGTCATCACTGCCATGAGCTTTTATTATTTTTATTCCATGGAACCTGTGGACATTGCGGTCTATGAAACGGGTCTTGGAGGGCGCTTTGATTCGACGAATATTATCCATCCGTTAGTTTCCATCATCACGAACATTGGCCATGATCATCAGGCAATCTTAGGAGACACCATCTCTAAGATAGCTTTTGAAAAGGCTGGAATTATTAAGCAGGGTGTGCCAGTCCTTACTGCTGCCACACAAGAAGATGCGCTTCAAGTAATTTCTATGGTTGCAAAAGAAAAGAAAGCTAAGTTATACAGGCTGCCAAAGGAAATTAGTATTACAGAATATGAGCCAACAAAGCATGGTGAACGATTTTCGATGACGGCCCCTATTGGAAAACTAGAGAACCTGGATGTTTCAATGAAAGGTCGTCACCAAGTTGATAACGCTGCATTGGCGGTAATGGCTTGCCTTTATGTGAAAAGCTATTATTCTTTTTTTATAGAAGAAAACTCCATAAGACAAGGGTTAGAAAAGGCCTTCTGGGCAGGCCGGATGGAAAAAGTTTCGCAAAGTCCCGACATAATTGTTGATGGTGCACATAACAAAGAAGGAATCTTAAAGCTTGTAGAAACGATAGAGCTTCGCCATTCTAATCAAAAGGTGCATGTACTTTTTAGTGCACTTTCGGATAAACCTTTAGAGGAAATGATCAGCATGTTGGATACAGTTGCCACTTCTATCACTTTTACCTCGTTTGAATTCCCAAGGGCGGCAAAAGCAGAAGAGCTTTATGTAAAAAGCAGCCATAAGAAAAAGCGATATTATGAGTCATGGAAAGAAGCAATAAAGTCCATTGTGCCTACTTTAAAAGAAGAGGAAATACTGATTATCACTGGTTCTTTATATTTCATTTCAGAAATTAGGACTATTTTCATAGAAAACAGGGAAAAGGACTAAGGGAAAAATAACCTATATTTGTTGTGACAAATGTTAGAAAATTTGATAAAATTACCTTATTGCTTTAATTGATTGAAAATTATGTTAGAGGGGAGGGGTAAGTATGGTAGCTCAAGCAGTAGGTGGTCGTATGACAAAAATAATTTGGACTAGCTTCTTTTTGCTATTTCCACTTGTTCTATGGTTAGGGTATCAGCTTTCTCCTGTTGGACTTGAGGAATTGCCGTTCCTTCATCTTTTAGGTTTCGCCATTCTTATTATCATACTTTCCCTTATCCCAATAGTTGTAGGCGAAGTTCCAATATTTTTGACACAGGGCGTATCACTTGCAGTATTTCTTTCATTTGGTTTATTTGCAGAAATGATGATTACCATTATTTCGGTAGTAGCTCTTATGCTCTATATCAGACTAAACAAGCAGAATTTGATCAGGATTCCTATTAATCTTTTAATGTTCTCTTCTATTTCCTTAATAAGCGGATTTGTGTTCTATATGCTCGGTGGAACGCATGGAAATATCGAGTTATTACAAACCAATTTAGCCATACCAATCATCGGACATGAACTGGTTTATTTTACACTTAATCAGGTTTCTCTCTACTTTATACATTCTGTTCTATTAAAAAAAGAGAGAAGTTTTGTTACGACTGATTTCAAGTGGGATGGAGTAACAAGTCTGATTGTCCTTCCAGTCGGCCTTATACTTTATGTGCTATATGAACAGCTGGGAATTGTTGCGATTTTCTATGTGGGCTTGCCTTTTGTAATACTGACGCTGATCCTGCAACTTTATCATACAAGTCAAAAGGTAAATGGCTTTTTGCAGCAAGCAGCAGGTATTGGTCATCAATTAACGGAACGATTGGATTCCAAGAGTGTTCTGGATGTATTTTTAGATAAAGTCTCGACGTTGTTTCCGGTAGACTACGCTGCTATTATAGATGTGCACAAAGAAACCGGCTTGAAAATACTTCGTGTTATGGATAAACATGATCATATTAAGATCAACACTGAAATACTTGTAGAGGATGAAGATCTATTAGGCTATATTTTGCAAAGTAGAAAAAGTATTTGTTATCTTACTAGAAAAGAATGGAGCCATCTTTCTTCTACTCACCTTCATCCATCCATTCAAAGCGTTATCTGTGTGCCAGTATCTCGAAATCAAAAGATTGAAGGATTGGTGCTTCTGGCAAGTTCAACAAAAAGAGCTTATGATAAGTCGCAGCTAATGATTATGGATATCCTTGCATCTTATTTTGGTGTTGCCATGGAAAAAGCCCGTCATTACGAGGAAACAAAGCGCAGAAGTGAGCGGTGTGGCTTAACAAAGCTATATAATTACAGATATTTTGAAAGTGTACTAGAGCAGGAATATGCTAGGTTAAACACTGGTGATCTTGATAACCTGTCGCTGATTTTACTCGATTTGGATCATTTTAAAAAGGTAAATGATGTTTATGGTCATCAAAGCGGGAACGAAATACTGAAACAAGTAGCGGACCGCCTAACAGTGATTGTTGGGGATAGCGGAACAGTTGCAAGATATGGCGGGGAAGAGTTTGTAATTCTGTTACCGGACATGGACAGAAACAGATGCTTCGAGCTTGCAGAAAAGATAAGAGTAAACCTAGCAAACCGATCCTTTACTTTAAAGCAACATATACGAAATTCACCATCTGCCCAGCTTGTTAGAGTTACGGCAAGCATCGGATTTGCTACAGCACCAGATGATGCCGAGGATACGTTAGATCTGATACGACATGCTGATCGGGCAATGTATGTTGGCGCGAAGCAAGCGGGTAGAAACAAAGTGGCCGAGTATAAGAAGACGTCATAACTTAGTCACTCACTCAAAAGGAGCAGGATTCCCCTGCCCCTTTTATTTTTTTGAAATAGATTCTTAATAACGAGTAGTAAGAATATAGTTTTCATGAATGTACCTTTTACATGGAATGCAGGGGAGGTTCTTCATGTTTATTAGATTAGCTAATGCAAATGAAATGGTCTTCATTCGGAGTTATGCCAAGAAAGTCCAAGAGGAAGCAAGTTTAGGCTATATAAAACAAACAGACAATATTCCTGAAAAAGAGTCCTATTTTTCAGGACATAGTTACTATCTAGTTTTAGTTCACCATGGAGTACTTAGAGGATGGATCCTTTTAGGGGAAACAATTAACCCGCTGAACTATCAGCCGGTTGGCGTGATTTTAGAACTTTATGTGCTTCCTGCTCACAGAAAGCACGGATATGGAATGGAATTAATGAACTATGCACTGGCGCATTTTAAATATAGACAGATCTTTACAGTGCAACTAAATGTATATGAAGGCAATCCAGCACAGAAGCTCTATAAGAAATTAGGTTTTAGAGAAGTGTCGACACTAATGGAGATAAGTTTTATAAATACAAATTAAAAGTAGGAAGTCACCATAAAGGGGACTCCTACTTTTTTTGTTCAACGTTTAATATTCCACCCAGTTCCATAGTTCAACCACATCAACATCAATCAAACCAACCCACTCTTCGTCTTTAAGCGCCAGTAGTTCTTTCGAAGGGCCAGTAAGGACAACGCCATAGTGGGAAATACCATTGGTTTCAAGGTGTTCAATTGTTTCGGATAAATTTATGTTGCTAAACTATTTCTTTGGAAAAACTTTAGAAGCTGGAAGTCTCATGTTGCTCAAGAATGATTGAGGAAGTAATAGGGTGTAAAGTTTTTATTCTACGATTCTTCTATTTCAAAATAGCAGGGTTTATTATACAATAACAATATCTTACTTACTTCTACAAATTACGGAAAAATCAAGAAAGTGGTGGAGCTTTGTATACATATATTGTTGGATTTCTATTTTTCTTAATATTTTTAGCGGTATTAGTTAAGTTTTCCTTTGGTTTTAGCATAAAAGGGAAAATGGTCATTGCACTAATAACCCTTGTTGTAAGTTTCATAGGTTTTTCTATATATAATCTGTTTACTCCATGGCATTCTATACTACTTATCATTCTGCTCCTCTTACTATCTACGATTATTCTTCATAAGCGAGCCTTTATGTACCGAAACATTGAGAAGGTAACCACATCCAAAAAAGAGACAAATTTAGACATATATCAGGATGATACACTTGTAAAATCAAATGACTATAGCGGAAAAGGGAAGAAACTAGAAAAACTTTCAGATGACCTAAGGTAATAATACGTAAAATATGGGGGGAAAAGGATGCAAGGACTTAAGCTATTTGCCGTAATGCTAGCTGGTACTTTACTTGTATTTTTAGCTGGACAATATGGTCCAACCGTAATAGATGAAAAAATAGCTACAAGTAAATTTCAGAATGAAACCCAAATAGGAACAGAATTAGTGGAAAATAAATCAAAAGCTCAAGCGATTGAAGATCTTCATCAAGCTGTTGAATCCTGGAAAAATGAAGGAAGCATTTACTTAGAATGGACCGGAGATATTTCACTTATTGATAAAGATGATTTTGCCTTTAATATCGAAGGATCTGTGGATCAAGCGGTAGATGGGAGTGGAAACAGGCTACTGGTCACATTGCCGGATTCTGTTTTCTTAAAAAACCTCGAAAATCTAACAGGTAGTACCCAGATAAATTCCGAAATCGATTTAGAGAAACTAAAAAGTGACATTACCGATGTTGCATCTACATTAAAAGGCGGCGATACAAGTTTCTCCGTAACGGATTATATTTTATCAGATAGTACTACTGAAGAAGTGCTGCATGAAGTAATGCTGAGGGTAGACAAAAGTCTGGTTGAGGAATTGGAAGGTATTTCGACCATAGTTTTGGAGCCTAATACTGCTTTTTCCTTAGATGCTTTTTTGCAAGAAGCAGGACATACCCTTAGCGATGAAAGTAGCAGCGTATTAGCTACAGCTCTTTATCAGTTGTCTCTTCCAACGAACGTGACGATACTTGAGAGACATATTTCGAAAGAGTTACCAACCTGGGCGGATGCAGGTTACGAAGCGGCTTTCCGAAACGGCACAATGGACCTGCAACTAGCGAACCCTAATAACCATGTTCTTACAATTGAGATAGAGATGGTTAATAGCCAACTAACTGCTACAATTACCGGTCAACCTCTTGCTTTGAGCTATGAGATTGTTGAGGAAAGAATGGAAAAATATCAACCAAAAACAGTTGTTCAATATTCACCACACGTTCAACAAAATCAAAAGCAAGTAAAAGAACGCGGAAAAGCAGGGGAATATGCAGTAATTGTCAGACAGGCTTCAGACAGCGATGGAGTAATATTGGAAACCACTGTGATAGCTCAAGACTTTTATGCTCCTATTCAGCAAGTAGAAGTGCACAGTTTAACTAAACCTGTTGCAACTAGCCCGACTACACCTTCTGTAACAGCTCCTGGCACGAACAGTGGGAACACTACTGGTGACAACACAGGAACGAATACTGGAACGAACACAGGTACAAACACCGGGAATAATTCAGGAACGAACACGGGAACTAATACAGGTACAACGTCGGGAAACAGTACAGATAACAGCAACGGTAATTCTACAGGATCAAATACTGGAGGAACGACAGGTAATAATAACAATAACGATAACGATAAATCTGAAAATGATGATAATGAGTCTGGAAAAAATCCAGCCAACCCTGGTGGAAAATAGACAAAAAAGCAAGGGAAAAGGTGACAGCAATGATTGAAACAAGAAAACGCCTTGGCGATCTTTTAGTAGATGCAGAAATTATTACAAGTGAACAGCTGCAATTAACTTTAAAGGAAAAGTCTAAAGGCCAGAAAATCGGTGATGCGTTGCTGCAAAAAGGACTAATAACGGAGCAGCAACTGATAGAGGTACTGGAGTTTCAGCTAGGTATTCCTCATGTCAGCTTATATCGTTATCCATTTGACGAAAAATTGATGCACGTTATTGCCAAGGACTTTGCAAAACGAAACCTTCTTATACCTTTAAAGAAAGAGTACGGGAAGTTATATGTGGCAATGGCAGATCCGATGGATTATTTTGCAATTGATGATCTTCGACTGTCCACAGGATTTGAGATCGAACCGGTCATCGCCACGAAAGACGATATTCTGCGTTCTATCAATAAATATTATGAAGTATCTGATGCCATTGATGAGTTTATGGACATTGCAGAGCCTGATACCAAGTTGAACAAAGAGGACGAAAGAATTACCCAAGACGATTCTCCAGTTGTACGTCTTGTGAATCAAATCCTTCAGAATGCAGTTCAACAGCGGGCAAGTGATGTGCATATCGATCCACAGGAAACCAAGGTTGTTGTTAGGTACCGTGTGGATGGGGTGTTAAAAACAGAAAGAACCATGCCAAAGCATACACAGAATGTTTTAATTGCCCGGATTAAGATACTAGGTAACTTAGACATAACCGAGCATCGAATTCCTCAGGACGGACGTATTAAAACCAATATTGACTATCATCCTGTTGATGTGCGTGTATCAACACTTCCAACGGTATATGGGGAAAAAGTTGTTATGCGGATATTGGATATGAGTAGCGCATTAAACGACTTAACTCAATTAGGTTTTAATGCAAAAAATTATGAAAGATTTATTGATCTGATCACAAAACCAACTGGAATTATCCTTATTACTGGTCCTACTGGGTCAGGTAAGTCGTCCACCCTTTATGCAGGATTAAATCATCTTAACAGTGAAGAAGTTAATATTATTACGGTCGAGGATCCTGTTGAGTATCAGCTAGAAGGCATCAATCAGATTCAAGTTAATACGAATGTAGGGATGTCTTTTGCAAAAGGACTTCGGGCTATTCTGCGACAAGACCCTAATATAATCATGGTAGGGGAGATCCGAGACAAAGAAACAGCAGAAGTCGCAATCAGAGCATCTCTAACCGGACATCTAGTATTAAGTACCCTTCATACTAATGATTCCATTAGCACGATAACAAGACTAATCGACATGCAAGTAGAACCGTTTCTTGTTGGTTCATCTGTTAATGGAGTACTTGCCCAACGCTTAGTTCGTAAAGTTTGTAGAGACTGCGTGAAACAGGACGAGCCGACGGAGCGTGAAAAGGAAATTTTCGCGAAGAGAGGTTTAACCATTGAGAAGGTATCAAGGGGAAAAGGCTGCGGTACTTGTAATATGACAGGATATAAAGGCCGTCTTGCGATCCATGAATTATTGGTCTTGAATGACGAGATGAGAAAAGTAATCATGAATAACCAATCCGTCTCTAAAATCAGGGAACTTGCCTATAAAGCGGACACGGTATTCTTAATTGATGATGGTTTAATGAAGGTAAAACAAGGGCTAACAACAACAGAAGAAATTTTGCGTGTTGCCTTACAAGAGTAGGTGGAACTGTGATAGAGAAACTGCAAGAGTGGCTGCATGCAGCGTTTGAGTATAAAGCGTCTGATATTCATCTATCCGTTGGAGTGGCTCCAGTTTTCCGGATTAATGGTGAGTTAAAACGATATGGAGAATCTATTCTGTTACCGGAGGATACATTCGGCATTGCCAAACAAATGATTCCCGAATTTATGTGGTCCTCTTTTGAGGAAAAAGGGGAACTGGACTTTTCTTATAGTTTGCCTGGCACCTCAAGATTCAGGGTGAATGCGTACAAACAACGATCCTCTGTTGCACTTGCTATTCGAATTATCCCGACAAGCATTCCAACTCTGGAAACGTTAGAGTTGCCTTCCATCCTTCAAAGGCTCGTGGAAAAGCAACAAGGACTCATTTTGGTGACTGGTCCGACAGGGAGTGGAAAATCCACTACACTCGCGAGCATGGTGGACTATATGAACAGAACAACTAAAAAACACATTATTACGCTTGAGGATCCCATAGAGTACCTACATAAGCATAATCTTTGTATGATTGACCAGCGTGAAGTGGGCTTTGATACAAAGTCATTCGCCAATGGATTACGTGCTTCATTAAGGCAAGATCCGGACGTGATTCTTGTAGGTGAAATGCGGGATTTGGAGACAATTCAAACAGCCATTACGGCAGCCGAAACCGGTCATCTTGTTTTAGGAACCTTGCATACAACAAGTGCCCCTTCCACGATTGACCGGATCATCGATGTGTTTCCTGGCCCGCAGCAGCCTCAAATCCGTATTCAGCTTGCATCAGTGCTTGTGTCCATTATTTCTCAACGACTGTTTCCTTCAATCGATAAACAGTCACGGAAAGTCGCTACGGAAATTTTAATCAACAATTCGGCTGTAGGAAATCTGATAAGAAATGAGAAAATCCATCAAATTCAAAATGTCATGCAAACAGGAAAAGCCCAAGGAATGCATACGTTGGAGATGAGTATAAGAGAACTTATTCAATCAGGTCAAATTTCCAAAGTCTCAGCGGAGAGCTTTTTACAGGAGTCGGTGAATTATCATGCCTAAGTTTAAATATGTCGGACGAGATAAAAGTGGAAAAAGAGATGGCTCCGTTATTAGCTCTTCTAGAAGAGAAGCTTTTATTAAGCTAAAGGAAGAAGGAATCCGAGTCCTGCAAATGGATGAAGTTCCGGAATCAATCTTTACCAAAGATATTGCAATTGGAAATCCGGTAAAGCTTCATGACTTTGTCGTATTCTTACGACAGTTTTCTACCCTGATAAGAGCAGGTGTGCCGGTAGTAGAAGCAACAAATGTTCTCGCACATCAGACAGAAAGCAAGGCACTTCAACGCTCGCTCTTAGATGTAGAAGAGGACCTCAGGCAAGGAAACGCTCTTTCCACTGCGACTGCAAAGTATCCTAAGATCTTTTCCAATATGTTTGTGAACATGATGAAGGCAGGAGAAGCCAGTGGAGCTATTGATGACACACTGGACCGGCTCGCCACACAGTATGAAAAACAACATGAGACAAAACAGAAGATTATCTCCGCCTTGACTTATCCTTTGGTGCTTGGCGTTATTGCGATTGCTGTTATCATTTTCTTATTAGTAGGGGTTGTGCCAACCTTTGTTGCAATGTTCTCTGACTTTGGCGCCCAACTTCCGTTAATAACACGTTTTGTACTAGGCTCAAGTGAGTGGATGCAAGCTTATTGGTGGTTGTTTATTTCCTTAATTGTCTTGTTTATTGTTGGTATTTTTGCTTTAAGAAAGCAAAAGCAATCAAAATATTATCTTGATTTTTTCTTGTTAAGGATGCCCATTTTTGGGAAGCTGCTTCAAAAGGCATCAATTGCAAGACTAACAAGAACGTTAAGTTCCCTTCTTTCGAGTTCTGTTCCAATTCTGCAGGCCATAGCAATTGTAGAAAAGATAGCCGAGAATGAAGTTATTGCTAGAGTTCTGCAAGAATCCAGAGATTCACTGGAAAGAGGGGAGTCACTAACAACCCCGATGAAAAATCATTGGGCCTTTCCGCCGCTTGTCACACAGATGATCTCTATCGGGGAAAGCACCGGATCACTAGATGCGATGCTCGACAAGATAGCAGAGTTCTATGAAAAAGAAGTAGACAATGCTACGGACAGATTGAAGAGTCTCATCGAACCGATTATGATTGTTTTACTTGCAACGATAGTCGGGACTATAGTCACAGCTATTCTAGTGCCAATGTTCGATATTTTTAATCATATTCAGGCATAGATTGCTGTAGAATAATATTGTATTGTGTCAAATAGTATAATAGAATTAGAGTATTAAATAGTTCCAACAAATTTCCATTATGGGAGGAAGATTACGAATGTTAAAAAGAATAAAGAACCTGGTCAAAAATGAAAAAGGTTTGACTTTGATTGAATTACTTGCTGTTGTCGTTATTTTAGGGATTATTGCTGCGATTGCTGTGCCTAGTATTGGTGGATTGATAGATAATAGTAAGAAGGATGCACATGTTGCGAATGCTCAGCAGATGGTGAGTTCGGCAAAATTAGCGGTAACCACAAATGCAAATCTGCAAAAAGATGGAGTGTTTTTTCTTCCGCTTGGATATTTAGAAAAAGAGAAGTTTATTGATACTATGAAAGATCCAGATGGTGATACAGACTCTTATATAAGAGGAGAAGAGACTATCATTAATACTACACTTCCTGATACCAATACTTCATTTGTAAAAGTTGAGAACGGGGTAGTGAAATCAGTGAAATTGGTTAATGACAGTGATAATAGAGGGGTTCAAGAAACAAATGGAAATTCTGTAGATGTTAACCTCTTAGAGCGTGGGAAAGTAAATAATACTACTCCATAATAATATGATTATTCTATACTACATTGAAAGTTTGTTAACTTTTACTTTCGCCCTCCTCCTAGGCTCCTTCTACAACGTAGTAGGCCTTAGAGTTCCAAAGGGCATGTCAATTGTGGCTCCGAGGTCACATTGTACAAGCTGCAAGACCACATTGACGGGAATTGATTTGATTCCCGTCCTTTCATATGTATTTTCCAAGGGGAGATGTCGGTATTGTCAACAGGCCGTGTCTCCTATTTATCCATTATTTGAGCTTTTAACCGCAGTTCTTTTTGTCCTTGCGCCATTGCTTATGGGATGGACTTATGAACTGGTAATTGCTTGGACCCTCATCTCGATGTTAATCATCATTGTTATTACTGATATTCATTATATGCTTATTCCAAACAAGATTTTATTGTTCTTTTTCGTGTTATTTATTTTGGAGAGAATCTTTATACCTTACCAGTCTATTCCTGATCACTTAATAGGATTAGCTGTAGGCTTTGCCATACCATTTCTTGTCGCGCTAGTATCCAAAGGCGGCATGGGTGGCGGGGATATTAAGCTTTTTGCGGTATTAGGATTTGTGCTAGGGTGGGAGCAGGTTATTCTTACTTTTTTCCTTGCTTCTCTCATTGGAATGCTTGTAGCCATTGTGGGAATGCTATTTGGGAAAATTAAAAAGGGTGTTCCGTTTCCATTCGGGCCCTCCATTGCAGCAGCAGCACTTATTAGCTACTTTACTGGGGAAAGAATATTAACCTGGTACTTTTCTCTACTTTTCTAGTAAATTTTAAAGGAGTTCTTCTGGATGGAATTTTCGTTTTTACAACCAAAACATAATAATTTTATAAATATTACGTTGCGAGATCATGTTATTAGAATGGTAGAGTTAAAGAGCTTGGATCCTATAGTAGTTAAGCGGACTAAGGAACGGTATTTACCACCAAATATTGTTCGTGATGGGAAAATCGTCGATAAGAATATTTTTGGTCTCATTTTTGATGAATGTGTGCAAGAATGGGGTTTAAAGCGGAAGCATATTCGTTTTGTGGTACCCGATCAATTTGTTGTGACAAGGAAGATTTCTATCCCCTCCAATATTATGGATGATGAAATAATTGGTCATCTGTATTTGGAGCTTGGTTCCACCATTCACCTGCCGTTTGAGGATCCTGTTTTCGATGTGAATGTATTGAATCGTTCCGATAAAACAGAACTGGTTTTGTTTGCTTCACCTGAAGAAACGGTGAACGAGCTTTCCACCGTTTTTGAGGAAAGGAAACTAAAGCCGGCTGCTGCTGATGTTTCTTCTTTGTGCTTATACAGACTTTATTATGAACTTGGTCAACGTAATGAAAAGGATCATCTTCTCATCATTCAATTTGATGTCAGCTGTATCACGCTGAGTATTTTTATGGGGCATGTTCCTGTATTTGTAAGAACAATTGCGTTGCCTCAAGACATTAAAAATTGGGAAGTATCTGAAGCAAACACTCAATTAGATTGGGTGGGAGATATTGTTCAATTTAATTTATTTTTAGAAGATTTTATTAAAGAAATCGAAAGAATCATGAACTTTTTCCAATTCTCACTTAACGAAGGCAATGAAGAATTGAACCGCATTCTTCTCTATGGTGATCATCCGAACCTGCCTTTAGTGCTTTCTAAGTTAAGCGAGCGTATGACCGTTAAAGTTGATACATATGAATCAGCAGTTTATACACAAGATCAAGAGGTGGTTGACCCTAAATATTATTTTACACTCGGGTTAGCTTTAAAAGAGGTGTAACCAGTGAAAACGTTAGTAGATATTAACCTATTACCAAGAAAACAGGCCCGTAACATTACTACCCCTCTTGTTTATGGGATATGCATCTTTTTTGCTCTACTTGTTGTTGTTCTTCTTTTAGTATTCTCCTCTCTTATCAATAAAGATGTTGATAGAGTGGAACAGGAGCTGCAGACAGTTCAGGCGCTGCGTAGTGCGAAAGAAGAATCATTTAACCGCCCTCAGAGCTCTAGTTCTGCACAACGTTTGGAAAGTACGGTTGCATGGGCAGATGAATATCCTGTCGAGATGGTGCCTGTGATGCAGGAACTTGTCCGGCTTCTTCCATCACGGGGGTTTGTGCAAAGCTTCAGCTATTCGGAGACTGGTGCGATGAATTTGACGGTTCAATTTGATGAATCCCGAGATGCTGCTTATTATTTATATCATTTAAATAATGCAGACTATTTTCAAACGGTAAACTTATCTAGTATTGATACCAATTCTATTACGGAGGACTTGGACAGCGATACACTTCCTCGCTATGTTGCCCAGTACGACCTCACGTTTGACCGTCAAGCAATAAAGGCCGAGGAAGAAATTGTTCCAGAAACCGAAGATGAGGATCTAACGGATACAGAAACGGATCTCGACGATGAAGATGGAGGGGAAGACTGATGAATATTGAATTGGAAAGAAAACATTATGTCATCTTCGCCTCCGTTGTCACCGTACTTGTTGTGGGGATTGTCCTATTTTATTATTTAAGCTATGCACCACAGCAAGCGAAAATCGACCAAAAACGGCAGGAAATTAATATTGAGGAACAGCTGATTCAAGTGTTAGATCAGCAGCTCGCATCAGAATCTGCTAATCTAGTGAACACAATGGAACTGCAGCGGAAGATTCCAGTTACAGCTTATATTGAACAGCTGATTCTTGAGTTGGAAAAAGCGGAAGTTTTGTCTAATAGCCAAATAATTAATATGACCTTTGGTGACGCTGATTTTACTCCCTCTACCACGTTGGATGAATATATAGAATCGAACACGACTTTAACAGATGAAGAAATGGAAGAACAAGAACAAGAGCAGCAAGATGCCTACTTGCCAGAAGGTTTAAAAAGGGTAACAGTCAATTTGTCAGTACAATCTAATGACTATGAAGACCTGACATTATTTTTAGAAAGTTTGGAAAGTTTGACACGTGTCATACAAATAGAGTCGGTGGCTTTTACCGGTCAGCCCGAGCTTACGTCTGTCACACAAAATTTTGATCCGCTTAACTATTCTGTACAACTATCGGCATTTTACCATCCAGAGCTTACGGATCTAATAGAGGATTTGCCTCCTATTTCAGTTCCTGAGCCAAGTAATAAGACAAACCCATTTATCGACAATGAATAAATTATTTCCGAGGAAACAGTCGAAACATACTGACTGTTGATTATTGTGTCGGAAAACTATTAGAACAAGACGACAAAAGTCTTGTTCTTTTTTTTATGCCCTATGATAGGATAAAACAAAACTAATCGAGGAAGATCTTGCTAAAGGTAAATGGAGGTGGTAACGATGGACAAGCACCAAGTGAAAATAAAGATTAATGGAAAAGAAAAAAGCTTTAATGAGGGGGATAGAAAGCCTGTTGGAAATATGTACGAAGAAACATTCACCCCTAACCCGACAATAACTGAACGTAACGATTTTCCAGAAGAAGAAGACTTACCGATCATTATTGTAGACGAGTTGGCGGCCAGTGCAGAAAAACACGAAGATGAAGAATTTGAATGGGTGTTACCCAAAGAACCAGTTCTAGAAAATAAACAATCACACAAAAAAGAGGAAAAGACAAAAAGTAAAAGCTATATAGAAGACCTTCGAACAATTAAAGGTGGAAAAGGGAAAAAAAACCGTCCTACCCCTTTAGGCAGGAAGAAAATAGCATCACCGTCCTTTTCAAAGCAACTAATAGTATCGATCTTGATGGCTGTCGGAATTGGAACATGTCTCGGATTCTTGATATTAGGAATAATGAATATGTCGGATGGTTCACTTAATCCATCGCAGCCTGCAGCAGCCCCGGTAACAGAAGGAACAGGTACAGGGACGAATGAAACAACTAAAGCGACTGGCGAGCAGAGTGTAACCTTAGCTTCCCAAGCGATTGCTGTGCTACAAGGTGGAGCCTTTACTACTAGTGATGCAGCCACTGCGACAATTCAACAGTTTCAAAGCAAAGGATTCTCCGCAGCTGCTGTTAACAATGATCCGATATATGTGTTTGTCGGAATTGGTCAAAGTGTAGAAGGCATGAAAACATTAGGTGGAATGGCAACTGAAAAAGGACTAGAAACCTATGCAAAGGATTTTACGATCCCGGAAAAAACCTTCACCTCCCTAACAACAGATGACGTTCTCATTCTTCAAGAAGGACAAGCGCTTTACAAAGAACTCCTGATAGCTTCATCACTTTTATTGCAAGGAAAAGAAATGGATCCTGCCCTGCAGGAAAAGATAGATAATCAGTATACCAAAATAGCCGATGTAGAGGCTGGGAAATTAACCGAAGGACCAACACAATGGAAAGAATATCTTACAGGTGCCTACCAAAACCTTCAACAATACCAAACCACCAAAGATAATCAGCAACTCTGGGACGCCCAGCAAAAACTTTTAGAAGCAACGAGCTTCCTTTTTTAACCAAAAGGGGCCAGACCCCAAATCTCAAAAAGCCTTCAAAATGGAATTTTGGAGGCTTTTTGGGTTGAGAAATATGGTTTTGGTTTTATTGTTTTGGGAAGAGTTTTTGTGATACGATAGAATTGTATCTCTCTTATTTGAAAAACTATTTGGAAAAGGTGATAAAACATGAAACCTCTTATTTTAGCCTCAGGATCCCCCAGAAGAAAGGAACTTCTCCATCAAGTAAAACTCTCCTTTGAAGTGAAGGTAAGTTCTGTAGAAGAAACCTTCGACCCTCTACAAGTCCCGGAAGAAATTGCAATGAACCTTGCTCTTCAAAAAGCACAAGATGTTGCTAAATCTTGTAAAGATGCTGTTGTTATTGGTGCGGATACTATTGTTGTTTATGATGGTCATGTACTTGGGAAACCTGAAAATACAGAAGAAGCAAAGCACATGCTCCGGATGCTAAGTGGAAATACTCATGATGTAATAAGTGGAGTGGCCATTATAAGCGATAACCGACAAGTAACTTTTTATGAAAAAACAGCCGTTACTTTTTGGAGTCTGACTGACGAAGAAATCGACTATTATATCCAATCAGGTGAACCGATGGATAAGGCCGGTTCTTATGGTATTCAAGAAGTGGGTGCACTCTTTGTAAAGGAAATTAAAGGTGATTATTTTTCCGTGGTAGGACTTCCTTTGTCTAGAACGGTTCGTGAACTAAAAAGCTTTTTTTAGTGCGGAAAAATGTCCTCCAACTAGGTTCAGTCAGAAGGCTTACTTAGTAAAGGAGGAAAAAAAGTGGGAACACCGACAACCACGTTAATGATTAAAGATTACCCGGAAGATCAGCGTCCAAGGGAAAGGCTCATTCAGGATGGCCCCCAAAGCTTGTCTAATCACGAGCTTCTGGCAATTATACTGCGAACCGGAACTAAGGAAGAGTCTGTTCTCCAACTAGCCAACAAGCTTTTAACGTCCTTTGAAGGCTTGCGGCTATTTAAGGATGCTTCAGTTGAAGAATTAACCAATATAAAGGGTATAGGTTCAGTAAAAGCTGTACAACTATTAGCGGCTGTAGAGCTTGGGCGTCGTATTCATCGATTGCAGTACGAAGATCGCTATGTAATCCGATCCCCTGAGGATGCAGCTAATTATGTAATGGAAGATATGCGTTTTTTATCACAAGAGCATTTTGTTTGCCTTTACCTTAATACAAAAAATCAAGTGCTCCATCAGCAGACGGTATTTATTGGAAGTTTAAATGCTTCGATTGTGCATCCCCGCGAGGTTTTCAAAGAAGCCTTTCGTCGCTCAGCTGCCTCTTTTATTTGCCTTCATAACCACCCAAGTGGAGATCCATCTCCAAGCCGGGAAGACATTGAAGTGACAAAGAGATTGAATGAATGCGGCAAGCTGATCGGCATAGAACTTTTGGATCATTTAATAATTGGTGACCAGAAATTCATTAGCTTAAAAGAAAAAGGCTATATGTAAGTACTATGCTTTTTCTTTATCCTACGCTATAATATTATTCATGAGTTGAGAAGGGACAACCCCAGAAATACTGCTCATTTTAAAACTACTAAATACACATGTTGTTGAAATAATCAGAGGACATTTTGCTGTCCGCTTTTATCATTTTTACACCAAGTAATAGGTTCAGAAAGGGAGATACACAAATATGTTTGGAACGAGAGATCTTGGTATTGACTTGGGAACAGCCAATACACTAGTTTTTATTAAAGGAAAAGGTATTGTAGTGCGTGAACCATCGGTTGTAGCACTTCAAACAGATACAAAGCAAATTGTTGCTGTAGGTAACGATGCGAAAAATATGATTGGTCGTACCCCGGGAAATGTAGTTGCATTACGTCCGATGAAGGATGGCGTAATTGCTGACTATGAAACAACCGCGGTAATGATGAAATACTACATTAAACAAGCTTTGCGTAATAAAAATGCATTTTCGAGAAAGCCTTATGTGATGGTATGTGTTCCTTCTGGTATTACAGCTGTAGAAGAAAGAGCTGTAATTGATGCGACACGCCAAGCAGGTGCACGAGATGCCTACCCAATTGAGGAGCCTTTTGCAGCAGCAATTGGAGCGAATTTACCTGTATGGGAGCCAACGGGATCGATGGTTGTGGATATAGGAGGCGGAACAACGGAGGTTGCTATTATTTCTCTTGGAGGAATCGTAACGAGCCAATCTATTCGTGTAGCTGGTGATGAAATGGATGATGCCATTATTGCATACATCCGTAAGCATTATAATCTGATGATTGGGGAAAGAACAGCAGAAGCATTAAAGCTTGAAGTTGGTTCAGCAGGAGATCCTGAGGGAATCGAACCAATGGATATTCGCGGACGCGATTTATTAACTGGCCTTCCTAAGACAGTGGAAATTTCTGCTAAAGAAGTTGGAGAAGCATTAAAGGACACGGTTACTGCAATTGTTGATGCAGTTAAAGCCACTTTAGAGCGTACACCACCTGAGCTGGCTTCGGATATTATGGACCGTGGAATTGTGCTGACTGGTGGAGGCGCGTTATTGCGCAACCTTGATAAAGTGATTAGCGAAGAAACAAAAATGCCGGTAATTATTGCCGAAAACCCGTTGGATTGTGTTGCCATCGGAACTGGGAAAGCTTTAGATTATATCGATGAATTTAAAAAGAAATCAAGAGATTATCGCTAAAAAGTAGGTGTTAAGTCATGCCACAATTTTTCCTCAATAAAAGGTTAATTATTTTGTTGGTGAGCTTAATTTTTCTAGTGGCATTGATTGGCTTCTCTTTAAAAGAACGGGATGAATTAACATGGCCTGAACAGTTTATAAAAGACTCTACAGGCTTTGTACAATCCATCTTTTATCGACCGGCTCACTTTGTTGGTGGCTTTTTTGAGAATGTAGACCACTTAAAAAATACTTACGAAGAGAATAAACTTTTACGTGCTAGACTAGAAGAATATGCTAAATTGGAAACAAAAGTTTACAAGCTTGAGCAAGAAAATGAAGAAATTCGAGAAGTGATTGGTGAGCTCGACTCCTTAAGAGATTATGAGCCGCAAACTGCAACCGTAATCGGAAGAAATCCAGATCAATGGCGCGAGCAGATTATTGTTAATAAAGGCAAACAAGATGGTGTTGAAAAAGACATGGCAGTGGTAACAGCAGGTGGATTAATAGGAAAAGTAAAACATGCCAATCCTTTTACCTCTACGGTGCAGTTGCTGAGTTCTCTAGATCCCAAAAACAGAATATCTGCTTATATCCAAGGAGAGGAAAGCATCTTTGGTCTAATAGAAGGATATGACGACGAGCAAGGGGCGCTATTGTTAAAACGGATCCCGCATCAGGCAGAGGTGCAAGAAGGGCAAACAGTATTATCCTCTGGCCTTGGTGGGGTATTTCCCGAAGGTCTTATTATCGGTGAAGTGATGGAAGTTGTTCCGGATGAATATGGCCTAACGCAAATGGCCTATGTTAAGCCTGCTGCAAGCTTCTATAATATAAGCCAGGTTATGATCGTAAAACGCACGTTAATATCCGAAGAAAATGTACCTGAGGAAGAAGCAAGTGAAGAGGGGGATTCTGAGTGAGAAAATACGTCTTACCAGCCCTAATTCTTTGCTTGTTTGTTTTGGAAAGTATTAGCATTGATATTTTTAATATTGGAAGCATTCATGATGAGTGGATTATTGTTCCAAGGTATGTTCTGATTACTGTGATCTTGTGTGCGATTTATACTGGACCGTATATTGGGATGATATTCGGGATGTTCTTTGGCTTCCTTTATGATGTTGTCTATACGGATATATTAGGTGTTTATCTATTTGCATATCCGATAGCCGCTTACTTTGTTTCCAAGATAATGAAAGTACTGCAGGCAAACATTTTTATCGCTTATTTTATGATTCTTCTGGCGATTGCCATTGTTGAATACCTTGTTTATGGTATACATTTTCTAATTGGTTCAACCAATATGATGCAACAAGAGTTTTTATCCTCTCGTTTGTTACCTACACTAGGTTATAATGGTATTATTGCGATAATCTTTATTTATCCGTTAAGGTTGTTCATGGAGCAATTAGCGATCGAACAAAAGGATGATTTGTAAAAAAGCTGTTTTATATACTCAGCTTTTTTATACATATAACTCTAGTAATTTTTTTTAATATTTATAGTCATAGGAAAAAGGAAATAGAAGGCCTATGTCGAATTATATACTTGTTGAGGTGAACGTCGTGAATAGACAAAAACAACAGTATGTAACCATTAAGGGCACGAAAGAGGGCCTAACTCTGCATCTCGATGATACATGCTCGTTTAAAGAGCTATTAGCTGAAATAGAAACGAAATTAACGTCGAATAGTAATCCTGATGATTCACCTTTATTAGGTGTACGATTAAAGGTGGGGAATCGTTATTTAACGAATAAACAACAAGAAAAATTACGCAATGTTATTCGCAGTAAAAAGAATTTTATTGTCGAAGAAATTGAAAGTAATGTGATGACAAAAGAACAGGCCATACAATGGAAAGAAGAAAATGAAATTGTCCCAGTAGCAAAAATGATTCGCTCGGGACAAGTCCTTGAAGTTAATGGAGATCTTCTTTTAATCGGAGATGTGAATCCTGGTGGCACGGTAAAAGCCGGGGGAAATATCTTTATTCTCGGTGCATTAAGAGGGAATGCTTATGCAGGCTTGGCAGGAAACAATCAATCGGTTATTGCTGCTAGTCTGCTGAAACCAACCTTGCTATCGATCAATGAAACGCTTAATCGTTCACCGGATTTTAGTGAGCAAACTGAAGGAAGCAATGAAATGGAATGCGCCTATATAGATGATCAAGAGCGAATTGTTATAGATCGCTTACAATTGCTTTCACAATTAAGACCGATGTTAACAAGGCTTGAAAGGAGAATGTAAGAAGTGGGAGAGGCTATCGTAATTACGTCTGGTAAAGGTGGAGTCGGCAAAACGACAACTTCTGCAAATATAGGGACCGCTCTTGCCTTAGCAGGTAAACGTGTATGTTTAGTAGATACAGATATAGGACTCAGAAATCTGGATGTTGTGATGGGACTTGAAAACCGCATCATATATGATCTAGTTGACGTTATTGAAGGACGTTGCAAAACACATCAAGCCTTAATTAATGATAAACGCTTTGAATGCTTAAAGCTCCTTCCAGCTGCACAAACAAGTGATAAAACAGCTGTAAAGCCAGAACAAATGAAAAAGCTTATAACTGAATTAAAGCAGGACTATGATTATATTATTATTGATTGTCCGGCAGGTATTGAGCAAGGCTTTCAAAATGCCATTGCAGGTGCAGATAGAGCTATTGTTGTAACGACACCTGAAATATCTTCTGTCCGAGACGCAGACAGAATTATCGGCCTTTTGGAAAAAGAAGATATCGAGCCACCTAGATTGGTAGTCAACCGTATTCGTAACCATATGGTGAAAAATGGGGAAATGCTTGACGTGGATGAAATCGTTTCTATTCTAGCAATCGACATTATCGGGATAGTGGCAGATGATGATAGTGTTATTCGCGCCTCTAACAGTGGAGAGCCGATTGTTATGGACCCTACGAGTAAGGCATCTATCGCCTACCGTAATATCTCCCGCCGTATCCTCGGTGAATCTGTGCCATTACAATCGTTGGAAGACGAGAATAAAAGCATGATTTTTAAGATTAAGAAATTTTTTGGTGTACGGTAAATGTAAATGCCGCCTTTTATATAAAGGGCGGTATATTTTTTTTAAGGCTCTTTTCTTAAAGATTGTAGCTATANCATGATTTTTAAGATTAAGAAATTTTTTGGTGTACGGTAAATGTAAATGCCGCCTTTTATATAAAGGGCGGTATATTTTTTTTAAGGCTCTTTTCTTAAAGATTGTAGCTATAAGCCCGTAAAAAATCGGCAATTGGATTTTTTACTGTCCGATTCACTCAAAATAAAGAGTAATTTCTTAATACAAAAGGAAAAGAGCACGACAGCAAAGATTGTAACAAGTGGTACTAAATTACGCAAAAGCAACAATCAATGCGAAAATAGCATTTTAAAAAGAAGGGTCTTTTAGATGAAAAATAGAAAAAGTGTGATTAAAAAAATATGGATGGCTCTATTCTTTTTATTTTTGATATTCTTTCTAACTAATACGTCTTTGTTTTCAAAAGAGGAATTGGATTCTCCGTCCTTGCTTGCGCATCGTGGAGTACATCAGACCTTTTCCATGGAAAACATTCAAAGTGATACATGTACAGCAGAGAGAATTGATGAACCTGTGCATTCGTATATCGAAAATACAATCCCCTCCATGATGGCGGCATTTGAGTCAGGTGCGGATGTGGTGGAACTGGATATTCATCCAACAACAGATGGTGAATTTGCCGTGTTTCATGACTGGACGTTGGAATGTCGGACAGAGGGAAATGGGGAAACAAGAGAGCATTCAATGGAGGACTTGAAGGCATTAGATGTTGGGTACGGTTATACCTCTGATAATGGTGTGACCTATCCTTTGCGGGGAAAAGGAAAAGGCCTCATGCCTACATTAGGGGAAGTGCTACAGCAGTTTCCTGATAAAGAGTTATTGATTCATATAAAAAGTGACGACCCGGAGGAAGGAATATTACTAGCAGAGTACTTAACGGATTATACAGTAGGTAATATGTCAAAACTTAGCGTTTATGGAGGGGACCTTTCAATAGCTGCCTTAAAAGAGGAACTGCCTGAGCTTCGCGTTATGTCAAAAGCTACGATGAAAAGTTGTCTGATTCCATACTTTGCTATCGGATGGACTGGATATGTTCCAGAATCATGTGCCAATGGTCAACTGCATATTCCTGAAAAAATCGGGAAATGGTTATGGGGCTGGTCGGGAAAATTTCATGAACGGATGAAAAAGGCGGATACTAGAGTGATTGTTGTAGCAGGAGATGGAGGCTGGTCGGAAGGTTTTGATAAGGTTGAAGATCTAGAGCGTATTCCGGAGAAGTTTTCCGGTTGGATATGGACAAATCGAATAGAAGAGATTGGACCAATTTTTATGAAATAGTGAAAAAAAGCTGCATTCAGCAATACTTAGAATGCAGCTTTTACTTTTAATTTTTATTTAGAACATAAATGGTTCCTTCAGGCTGTCTTTCACAGGATGATATATCAGTTACAAGCTTTCCGGACTCTAGTGGAATATCGAAGGTTACAGACCCTTCCACACAAATTTTTCCTTTGTTATTTCCGTCAAACTTGATAGAAGATGTAAACTTTGCGTTCCCTTTAATATTTAGGATGGTTCCTTGCTGAATGTAGAGGGGACCATTTAAAATAAAGTCACCACCAACAAGCATTTCACTATTACCTTTTAGGTGAAGATCACCAGTAATGTTTGCGACTTTTCCAATATGGAGGGTAGTGTTATTCTCTAATGTCACTGCCTTGTCACTAATTAAATCGCCTTTTATATCAAAATTCGATTGAGAAAACATCTCTAATCCACTTATCGTCGTATTACCTTCAACAGCTCCATCCGAAAGACTATCCATTCGAAAAGGACCTAATACAAAAAGGTTCCTATCCACCGATAAGTTAGCATTAGATTGTAACGCTAATGCCTTATCAAACTTGGCACTTCCCCCAATGTCCGCTTGGGAGGATGTTTGCATCGTAAAGTTACCTAAAGAATAAAGAATATTTCCTGTTGAGAAAGAGGTAGAGGATTGTAAGGTAACATCCTTATCGAATCTGGTATTCTCTAAAACAGTAAGCGTACCATTATTTAATAGGGTCGTCATTCCCTTATTATATAGGTTATAATCAACATGTACATCCGAAAAGATGCCGGCACCATTCATCAATAATAAGCTGCCGTTCTGTATAATCGTTTCTGGACAATTTGTTCCCCAGGTTGGTGCAAAGGTTGTATGATTTCTTGCTTTCTTATTACCTTGAAAGATACAACCATCAGTTAAGTCCTCATATTTGCTCGGATCATCATCAATAATGTCCTCAAAATCATCTTCGGAAGGTTCTTCCACTGGTGGAGGAGTTAGTTGACTTAGTGGTTTTAATCTTTGGATGACCGTATTCATATTAAGATTATTTTCTTTTCCGTCTATAAGATTGAATTGTATTAAAAGCGGAGAATAAGGGTCTACTTTATCGATGCATTGACCTATTGAATTTATTTTACGACCATCAAGATTATCAATTATTACATCTTCAAAAATATAGGATGATTGTGCAATACTAGCGGACTCAGATGAGTCTAGATGCAGTTTTTTATCCTCTCCATAACAAAGAGTGTAAGAATTTTCTTGATGTATCTGTCGCATTTTGGTAATAATTATATTAGCCTCTTGTGTAAGAGCAGTATGATTTTGTACATGATCACTCTGTTTAAACGTCGTAATCATGACAGTTGAAATGACTCCTAGAACAATGGATCCTATTACTATTGTTGCTAGAAGCTCCAAAAGTGTAAATCCCCGTTGATTATTAATATGCCTAATCATAAAACCATCACCAACTTTAAATAAAATATATTAGCAGAATTGTAGGGTGAATACAGTGGAAAATTGCAAAGTAAGTGATGACAGAGGATTTTCTTTGTTAGAGGTTCTAGTATCCATCGTCATACTAAGTGTTATTATTTTATCATTTTTAAGCTTTTTCTCTCAAGCAATGTTTTTTTCTGTAAGAGAAGAAGATAATTTAATTGGAGTTAATATTGCAGAAAGAATTCTGTATAATGTAGAAAAAAGTAGTATAATAGAACTATTAAGTGAATCAACTAACACTTATTCCTGTGAAAACAATCCATTATCTATAGGTAATGCTATTGCAGACGAAGAGGAATTAAAAAGTGACCCCAATGACCCAGATCGGTTAATTTACATAATCAATAACAAGTCTTACTACTCCTATGTTACCATATGCCAAACGGAAGAAGAGAAAAAATTATCTTTATACCGGACTCAAATAAAAATATTTCAAAAATTCGGGGAACGTGATGGCGAAAGAATGATTTATGAAACCTATCAATATCTTAATTTACGATGATATGAGAAAAATAGAGTAGGCGGAGGGACTAAAATGAAGGTAATGAAAAATGAAAGTGGATACACTTTACTTGCGGTGCTACTAATTATCGTGGTAATTGGTTTTATCACCCCGCCGCTTATGAATAATGTGCTGAGCAGTTCCTTGCAGAATGATAAGACGGAGGAACAAGTTCAATTAGAGAACTTAACGGACATGGGGAAGAATTTTTTCCGTAATCAGGTCTCGGAGGAAATAGCTGAGATAGGTTTAGAAACAAACTATACTCTAGACGAAATAAAAAATACTCTGACCCCTATAAATGACTCGAAACCGATTACTTTATCCTCAGAAAAAGGCAATCAGCAGTTCCAAGTCGGCTACGAATCTATTTATCAAGATGGGGAGAATATAATTATAGAATATGTAAGCAGGGCTATCGTTAACGGCTCAATTTTAGAAGAAAAAGAAGAATATTATTTAAAATTTAAGCAAATAGGAGATGAGATCGAAAATCAACCACCTCCTTCTGAGGAAGAACCATCCGACCCAGGACCAGTAGAACCTGCAGAACCTTCTGAAGGACTGAATTGCTTAAAGGCTTATACTAAAAATGGAACGATTAAAATGTCAGGAAAGGATCATTGTATCCTTAGAGGTGCTTTTGTTATACCAGAAGATCTTAAATTATCAGGACAAGCTAAAGTGGAAGTATATGGGTCTATAGTGTTTGGAGGCAAAATTGATATTACAGGTTCTCCAAGTGGATATTTGAATATTGAAGGTAGCGCCCAGTTCCAAAATAATGTCACAGTAAAAGGAAATGGGAAGATTGATATCCAAGGTGATGGGGTGTTCGTAAGACAGCCATCAAGGAAAGGGAATGGCAGTATTAAAATAAATGGTCAGGAATATAAAAAGTAATAGGTTTTATGAATAAGGGGTTCCGTTTAGTGATGGAAAACTACAAATAGCATTGAAAATAGCAGGATAATTCGCAAATGGATTAGTCCTGCTTTATTTTTTGTAAAATTAAATGTTTCTATTTAATTTTGAGATGATTTAGCACTACGATTTGAATCTCAATTAAATAAAGACTTAGTTGTAATTAGTATAACAATAGGGCAGTTTTCTTTAAATTAAGAGGAGGCAGTAACGACAAATAATGTTACTCTTAAACAAAATATAGAAAAAAAGGGGGTACAATGGATACAACACACGGAAGCTTATTTTTCCGCTAATTATGGCCAGGTAGCATATTCCTCAATAGTAGCCTTAACTTTACCCCTAGGGGCAATTGTATTGTTAGCATGCTAAAAGCGCCTAGATTCTTATTGTGGAGTTATATTAGTTAACAATATCTAGCTTAAGTTACATCTCCAATAAAATTCAACCATTTCAACTATTCGAGTGCAAGAGTTGTTGAGCAGGCTGTTACTTTGGTTGTTTTTTTATTTTGAAATAAACCAACAGAGAATATGAATCTCACAATTATCGAATAGGAAGAGGAATATTATATGATAAAGGCGTGTTGGCGATATTTCCTGTATATCCTTAACCATAAACTGAACGTTCTTGTTGAGTGTTGGAATGAAGGATTATATATACAAGGAATTATTCATGATTGGTCAAAGTTTTCTCCCAAAGAGTTTTTTCCTTATGCAAAGAAATTTTTTTACACTGGAGATAAAAATGATGGTGATGAATTAAAATGGCAATATGCTTGGCTTCACCATCAACATAAAAATAAGCACCATTGGGAGTATTGGGTTGTTAATGCAAATACTAAGCACTCTTTGCCTATGCCTAGAAAATATCTCATGGAAATGGTCTGTGATTGGCGTTCTTTTTCGAGAAGATGGGGAAAAAAGGTTAAAAATTCTAATTTGGATATTACAGACAAGATGGTACTCCATCCAGATACGAAGAAAGAACTTGAGATAATTTTAAGAAATAAAAGAGAATCTGATGTCCAAAAATCGAATTAATTAGAAAAGAAAAGACATTCGATGTAAGTGTTTAAGTTGTTATCTAGTTCTCTCTGATTTATAAAATTATCTCTTTTATGCCCACTAATCCGCATGACTACAGTTTTAGGTAATAATTCAGTGGTAAAAAGGAGAATTACATAATAAATGCTCATTTGTTAAATAGCCACGGCAATAAAACAGGTGGATATGTAATGAATGATGTAGTTATAGCACAGCTGGAAGATTTAAATAAAATCGTGCAAATAGATTGTGAAGTTATTGGTAATAAAAGCAGGAGGAATTATATAAAAAATGCAATATGAAGAGGGCAATATTTTTAGGAAAAAGGATATTAGATACCCTTTCTTGAATTTTTAAGTTATATATAAGTAATTTTCTTGAATGTGGATTTAGTTACCTGAGTCAATTGACTTTAAAAAGTGAACTATGTAATCACTATATTATGAGTAAGTCAGAGTGGGCGCTTTTCTTTTAGGGAAATTTCTTTAGTAAACTATGAGAACTAAATAAATTATTAGAATTATTTTAACTGATTTGAATGATATGACTAAAAGGAGTAAAAGAATGAGAAACACTCCAGGCTTACAATTAATAGAAGAGCACACAAAGAAGGTAATCGTTCTGGTAACGGGGATGTCGGGTACAGGTAAATCAACAGCTCTGATGAAACTTGCGCGCAGAGGTTATAGGGTGGTGGATACAGACTACGGCGGTTGGAATGAGGAATTGGAACTCCCAAATGGGGATGGTTCAGAGTGGGTGTGGAATGAGAATCGGATAGACAAGCTCCTTACTGAACATGCTGAAGGTGCTTTATTTGTCTCGGGGTGCGTTTCAAATCAGGGGAAGTTCTATCCTCGGTTCGATGCAGTCGTGTTGCTTAGTGCGCCACTTGACGTTATCCTTGAACGTGTTTCCTCCCGTGAGACAAACACCTATGGTAAGACTGACAGCGAACGCGAACAAATAAGGCAATATGTCTCCACTGTCGAACCTCTACTACGTGCTGGGGCTACTGCAGAGATTGATACCAGAAAGCCGCTCGATGAAGTTGTAGCCGAGCTAGAGTTCATTGCAAACACAGTTTAATACCCTAACACTTTTTATACCCTTCACTATTGCGCAGTTTCTGTACAAGATAGCAGCAACTTACTGAAGAATTGGGCAATTTGAAGATAGGTATTGTCACTTTCACTTTTAGAGAGGATGAAAGAAATGATCATTAAACAAGAGGAAATATGGGGATGGGGGAAGGCTTTCTTAATAGCTATTGTATTAGCGTTTATTGTAAGAACATTTTTACTTTCACCTATCATTGTTGATGGGGCGTCAATGAATTCGACTCTTCAAGATAAAGAACGAATGATAGTCGTGAAAATTGGCGAGCCGCAAAGATTTGATATTGTTGTGTTTCATGCTCCTGATAAGAAGGACTATATAAAGAGAGTAATCGGGTTACCTGGTGACCATATTGAATATAAGAATGATACTTTATATATAAATGGTATATCATACGATGAACCCTACCTTGATAATCATAAAGCTACTCTAATAGATGCGCCCTTAACTGAATCATTTACATTATTCGATACTCCTGTAAAGAGTGAAACTGTTCCAGAGGGACATATATTCGTCTTGGGAGACAATAGGAGATATAGTGAGGACAGTAGACATATAGGTGCAATTCCCATTGATAACATAGTGGGAACAACTAATATGGTGTATTGGCCATTAAATGAAATGGAGATTATAGGCAAGTAAATAAAACCGTAGAGCTAAGACATTGGCGCTTAAGTTGAACATAGTAATAATTTCTATTTTAAGTTTTGGCTGTGTTAAATGCCGCTGTTGATTTCTACAAAAGGCTACGCGTTCCACGGGGCGGTGATATAGCCTCCTCGGCTGCGCCTGCGGGGTCTCCAGCCTACCACTATTTCCCGTTGGAGTCTCCGCCTTTTGCTCCAATTATCGCTAGAATAGCAATAGCTTTATCAACATACAACTTTAACAGAGCCTAATTTTCAAAAAGGAAAATAGCTTTGGATGAATTTAGGGAACTTGATTATCAGTTATCAGGTATAGAGTGGGCAAGTGGCTCTCTGAAAATAATAAAAGTAAGTTTAATTTTATTGCAAGTTACTTCACGGATAATTTGGGAGGTTTTTATTGTTTGAGATGGTTTTTTGCTGTACTTTTGATTTTATTTGGCGCTTTTTTATTATCATTAACCTATTATGGCAAGGGTAATACAGGACATATAATTATGAAGATTATAGGACTTGGCTTTTTTGTAATTGCTGGTCTTATTTCAAAAACAAGAAAAAAACATAATTCAACTTAACAAAACCTGCTTATATAATTGTAGTTCTCTCCAGAAATAATTAGGGCGCTCTTCTCGCAAAACAATTTAAATAAACTTATAGTTTATAAGACTTTAGAAATAGAATGTTATTGGTTGGATTTGTAATCCGCCTTGTCTTGTTAATCACTTCAACCACGATTGAAAAAACTCTAAGGTTTTGCGGCGTTTAGTTGAATGCTATGTGAATAGCTTTTGATTATCGTAAAAGGTGCAGCAATCGCTGGGTCCATCCTATCGAATGTAGGTGAATTTGTGTAGCCGTGTATTAACACTGTGATCAGTTTACTAAAGGTAACTTTTCTAAACTAACACCGTATAAAATATTAGATGTAAAAGGGAGGAAGCGCATAATGTTAAACTCAAAAAATATCCGATTACGCAAAATAGAAAAAAGATAGTTAAAAATACCACACATGGAGAAATGACAAAGATGTAAAAAAGGTAGGAGGACTAAATATTGAACAAACAGTTATTACATATTGAAGGGTTGGTTGTGTTTATTGCTTCACTTTACTTCTATAATCAAGTAGGAGTAAGTTGGTGGGTGTTTTTCCTATTTTTATTCGTACCAGATCTGTCAATGCTTGGCTATGTAGTTAATAATAAAGTTGGATCAAGCATTTATAATATTTTTCACTCATATATACTACCAATACTTTTAATCATTTTTAGTATGATTATCGAATACAATTTACTGCTGGCATTAAGTATCACTTGGGTAGCACATATTGGTATGGATCGAACTTTAGGTTACGGATTAAAGTATCAGACTAATTTCAAAGATACTCATCTACAAAAAGTATAGACACCCTCATTAAAATCCTCTTATATTTATGGCCACTTATCCGTAACAAGGTAAGTGTTTTTTTGATATTAAGGTAATTTTTATTTCTTTAACGTTCATAATCCTCTATTAAATTTGCTCATTCATGGACTGATCGTCATAACCTTAAAGGACAAGTCATAAAATGGTACAAACATGTTAGGGGGAAGGGTGTTTGTATGAACGATCGGTTGGATGAAATTAGAAGAAGAGCGGCAAAGCGCAAGCGGGCTAGACAAACGCAGCTGACGAAACATAAACAAGTGTCCTCATATGTGATGAAAGATGAGGAAAAGTACGGAAACTCTGGCTACTCATCTTATGAGAGTGGACCTGACGGGAACAAAGAGCACCCTTTATTTAATAAAGAGTTGTTCTTGTTTAAAATTTTGGCCTCTGCTATTTTGGTGCTGGTAGTTGGAATTATGTTTCAAAGTCAATCAGCAGCATTAGAGAAGCCGAGGGAGTTCGTTTCCAATACAATGGGGCAAAGTTTTCAATTTGCGGCATTTTCTACTTGGTATGAAGATCAGTTCGGTAAGTCATTGGCACTGCTTCCTTTACCGGATGATAAGGAGCAGGAGCGTATGAATGCAGAGTATGCTATGCCGGCTTCAGGTGTGGTGTTTGAGAGCTTTGAAAGCAACGGGCAAGGTGTGATGGTCGAAACGTTGGCACACTCTAAGGTAGAAGCGATGAACGAAGGGTGGGTGATGTTTGTTGGCAATAAGCCGGAGACTGGAAAAACGGTGATCATTCAACATGCAGATGAAACGGAAACATGGTACGGACAGCTTGGGGAGGTAGACGTTAAACTGTATGACTTCATCGCGACAGGGAAAGAAATAGGCAGAACAACGACACTTGAAGATGGCTCCAAAGGATTGTTCTATTTTGCCATTAAAAAGGGAAATGAATTTATTGACCCTATGCAGGTGATCTCATTTGAATAATAAGTGGTTTAGGCTACTTCAAAAAATCCATATACACCCAATCTTCTGGATTATGATTGGACTTGCCATTTTAACCGCTGACTTTTGGGAGCTTTTAATCCTTTTTGTCATTGTACTTGTCCATGAACTGGGGCATAGTATAGCAGCTACTTTCTATTCGTGGCGGATTAAACAGATACTGATTCTTCCTTTTGGAGGGGTTGCTGAAATGGAGGAGCATGGAAATCGTCCGCTAAAAGAAGAATTGGTGGTGACGCTTGCTGGTCCCTTGCAGCATGTGTGGCTTACAGGTGCTGGCTTTCTTCTTTATAAAATGTCCGTCTTTTCCCTGGCTACGTGGGAGCTTTTTTTCACTTTCAACCTGATGATTTTCCTTGTGAACCTGCTTCCTATCTGGCCATTGGATGGCGGAAGGCTGATGAGTATCTTGTTTAGTAAATTTACTCCTTATGCTACATCGCATGAGCGTATGTTACAGTGCTCTTTTTTCTTTTTGTCTTTATTTTTTCTCGTTTATTTGTGGATCGATCCTCTCCATTTGAATATGTGGATTATCTCTATCTTCCTATTTTACTCTCTTTATACAGAATGGAAGCAGCGGCATTTTGTGTTCATGCGCTTTTTATTGGAAAGGTATTATGGCAAATCCTCTTCTTTTTCGAATATTACGCCCATAGTTGTAGATGAAAAGGAAAAGATACATCATGTCTTGCAACGATTCAAGCGGGATAGTAAGCATAATATTATCATCATGAAAGGGGATAAAAAGCAATCTCCTTTAGATGAAAATGAATTATTGCATGCTTATTTTAAGGAGAAGTTGACGACAATTGATATTGGAGATATCCTGTATTCATACTAAAAATGGAAAGTCGAGGCTACTCCAATTGACAGAGTTTATTATGAACATGCGGGCAACAGAAAAACGAGTTGCAGTGAAAGAAAACGATAAAGTAGTGGAGCTGTTGATTGAACGGCCAACTACTCACCATATAGAAGGAAATATTTATAAAGGTCGTGTAGTGAAGGTGCTACCTGGGATGCAAGCTGCATTTGTAGATTTCGGTCAAAAGCAACCAGGCTATCTTCACCGCGACTATTTGTGTTCGTACCAGCAATCTCCTTTGTCTAAAAAAGAGAAAGAAAAACAGGGTATTAGCCATTTTGTTCATCAAGGAGAAGCGATCCTTGTTCAAGTGGTAAAAGAGGGGGAAGGTGCAAAAGGACCGAAGTTAACCGGTCTTATTGAATTTCCCGGTCTACATATTGTTTATCAGCCTTTTGGGAAGTTTAAAGCTATTTCCAAAAAGATGTCAGAAGAAAAACGAACTCTATGGCGTGATCACCTTTATAGCTGGTGTACAGAGGAAGAGGGAGTCATTTTAAGAACAGCAAGTGAACATGTACAGGTAAAAGTGGTGGAAGAAGAGTTAATGGAACTTCAACGTCAATATTTGGAGGTTCAAGAAAAAAACGCTGCCCTTACAGCTCCCGCACTACTTCATCAGGAGGATCATTTCTTGTCAAGGTTGCTTAGGGAAATTCCAAAAGCAGAGATAAAGTTGATGGAAGTTGATGATGCATCGACCTACCAGATTCTGAAGAAACAGGAATATCCAGTTCGTTTTTACGATGGAAAAGAAGGCATATTTGCAAGAAGAGGCATTGAACAGGAGTTAGAAAAGGCGTTAAAGCGAATTGTATGGCTCCAAAGTGGAGGATATATCATTATTGAACATACAGAAGCGATGACAGTTATCGATGTTAATACTGGAAAGTTTGTAGGGAAAACTGGTTTTCGTGAAACGGTGCTGAAAACGAATATGGAAGCGGCAAAGGAAGTTGCCAGACAGCTTAGGCTGCGTGAAATCGGTGGAATCATCATTGTAGACTTTATTGATATGGAGAGTACGGAAGAACAAGAACAGGTTTTAAAAGAGGTAAAAGCGGAAGTGAAAAAGGATCGTTCGGTGGTCCGTGTGCTTGGCTTTACAGAGCTTCATTTGCTTCAGTTGACTCGAAAGAAAATTCGCGAACCTTTAACTAGATTTCTTTTACAAAATTGTGATCATTGCCTTGGGAAGGGAACGGTCTTTTCTAGTGAAACAATTGCCTATAGGCTGGAAAGAGAACTTCTTGAATTCAAACGTTCGGACATTGAGGCAGTTGTAGTGGAGATAACAGCGGATGTGAGGGAGAGGGTAATGTTCCTGCCTGATTTATCGGAGAGGTCTGGGGTCGAACTCTTTTTTGTCCAAGCAACTGGAAAGCCAGGGTATTCGATCCTCTTTGCTGGTTCGAAATTAGAAGCAGAAGCAAAGTTAAAAACGCGAGAACCTTATTGACAGAAGGCTTTCAACTATGCTAAGATGTTCTTTGTTAGTTTGTAGCACCCGTGCTACAACCGCACAGTCCAGGTTCCTATCAAATATGGGCGTTTTCGTTACATATACCTGACACTGGCGAGTCTGAGTCTATTGAGGAGGTGCAAGAGTATGTACGCAATTATTGAAACAGGTGGAAAACAAATTAAGGTAGAAGCTGGTCAAGTAATCTACATCGAAAAGTTAGATGCTGTTGAAGGTGACACTGTTACATTTGACAAAGTTCTTTTCGTTGGTGGCGACGACGTTAAAGTTGGTAGCCCACTAGTAGAAGGTGCTTCTGTTACGGCGAAAGTTGAAAAACAAGGCCGTGCGAAAAAGCTTACTGTATTCAAATACAAAGCTAAGAAAAACTACCGTAAAAAACAAGGTCATCGTCAACCTTACACTAAAGTTACTGTTGATGCAATCAACGCATAATAAGGTGATTGGATGATTAAAGTTACTTTAAAACGAAACGATCAACAGTTAATCGAATCGTTTGCCATTTCCGGACATGCTAACTTTGCCAAGAAGGGCGCAGATATCGTGTGTGCTGGTGTTTCAGCTGTATCATTTGGTACAGTAAATGCCATTATAGCGCTTTTATCTGTTACACCTGATATTGAGCAGGGGGAAGATGGTTTTCTTCGCTGTTCGATTCCCTCAGATCTGGAGGAATCAACAAAAGAAAAAATCCAATTGTTGCTGGAAGGTATGGTCGTATCTTTAGAGACGATTGAACGTGATTATGGAAATTATATAACCATTTCTAAGTAGGAGGTGGAATACAAATGTTAAGATTAGATCTTCAGTTCTTTGCTTCCAAAAAGGGAGTAGGTAGTACTAAAAACGGTCGTGACTCACAATCAAAGCGTCTAGGCGCTAAGCGTGCAGACGGTCAACTAGTTTCTGGTGGTTCAATTTTATACCGTCAACGCGGTACTAAAATTTACCCTGGAGCAAACGTTGGACGTGGAGGAGACGATACGTTATTCGCGAAGGTTGAGGGAATCGTTCGTTTCGAGCGTTTAGGCCGTGACCGCAAACAAGTTAGCGTATATCCTGTTGCTCAAGAAGCATAATATCAGAAAAAACTCTAGCCTGCCTTTAGGTTAGAGTTTTTTTATTAGCTTTAATGAACATACCCATCCCTCACTCATCATTTACAACAATGGCCAAACTATATAATATTCGACATCTTTTGATAAATTCCTGTCGGGGTCTGACCCTCAAAGGGAAAATATGTTATAATCTTATACATATAAGAAGGAAATGGAATTTTTATTAGGAGTTCAAAAATGATGAAAAAAAGAGGCGCGTTAGAGGTTTTACGGCATTCAAGGCATGATTGGTTAAATCGACTGCAGTTGATTAAAGGCAATATTTCTTTGGAGCGCTGGGACCGGGTAAATAATTTGATAGATGAAATTGTGTTGGAAGCGAATCATGAGTCCAATTTAACTAATTTGCAGGCACCTTTGCTTGCAGAATTTCTTATTACTTTTCATTGGGAACCAAGAGTATTCTCTTTTGAATATGAAGTGATCGGAGAACGTTTACTGGATTTATCCAGATATGACCAACATTTATATGAATGGATTTCCTCTTTGTTTACATTATTTAGCACCATGGTAAATAGAAAGGCCGAAAATCATTTGTTTTTAAGTATGCAAATTGAGGACAAGGAAGTCCGTTTCTTTTTTGAATTAAGTGGAATAATAGAAGAGAAAGATAAAGTGTCTAAACTTCTAGAAGAAGAACATCTTCCGTTGGTGCTCGCAAGTAGCGATGTTACTTCTAACAGCTGGGAAATTCAATTTATTTTTTCTGCTGATTAATGCTAAGAATAAAGTTAAATTTGTACAACCAACCTAAGTTTTAATAAATCGCCGTTTTGCAAGGATTGTTGCTTCTGTGTTTGTTACTTTAACCCGTTGTCGTGACTTTATATTATTGATTTACGGGTTTTCTTTTAGCAGCAATCTTTACGATAAGAGCGTTAATAATAGAGTCAGGGTGCAATTCTTAAGTAGATTTTGCATCTAGAGATCGGAGTGAAAGCAATGTTTGTCGATCAGGTCAAGATATATGTGAAAGCTGGAGACGGTGGAAATGGAATGGTAGCTTTCCGTCGTGAAAAATATGTTCCTAATGGCGGGCCGGCTGGTGGAGATGGCGGAAAAGGTGCGGATGTAATCCTTGAAGTAGAAGAAGGATTACGTACGCTTATGGACTTCCGTTATAAGCGTCATTTTAAAGCCCCTCGTGGAGAACATGGAATGTCAAAAAATCAGCATGGTAGAAATTCCGAGAGCATGATTGTTAAAGTGCCACCAGGTACGGTTGTGATGGATGATGATACAAAAGAGGTTCTTGCAGATCTTACACAGCATGGACAGCAATATGCAGTCGCTAAGGGTGGTAGAGGGGGCCGCGGTAACTCAAGGTTCGCTACACCAAGGAATCCAGCTCCAGAGGTTTCGGAAAATGGGGAGCCGGGTCAAGAGCGCTATGTAGTTTTAGAATTAAAAGTATTAGCGGATGTAGGGTTAGTAGGTTTTCCTAGTGTAGGGAAGTCCACCATTCTTTCTGTGGTATCTGCGGCTAGACCTAAAATAGCGGAGTACCACTTTACAACCATTGTTCCAAATCTGGGTGTGGTAGAAACGGAAGATGGACGTAGCTTTGTTATGGCGGATCTTCCTGGGTTAATAGAAGGTGCTCATCAAGGAGTTGGGCTTGGTCATCAATTTCTGCGACATATTGAGCGTACAAGAGTTATCGTTCATGTAATCGATATGGGTGGTTTAGAAGGGCGCAACCCGTACGATGATTATGTGACGATTAACGAGGAACTAAAGGAATATAATCTTCGTTTAACAGAGCGTCCGCAGCTTGTTGTTGCAAATAAAATGGATATGCCTGATTCGGAAGAGAATCTTGCGATGTTTAAAGAGCAACTCGGCGATGATATAAAAGTGTTCGCGATTTCTGCACTAACTCGTAAAGGAACTCGAGACCTGTTATACGCTATCGCTGATGAGCTGGAGCATGCGCCAGAATTCCCATTATATGAGGAAGAAGCAATTGAACAGCGTGTCGTATACAAGCATGAAAAAGAAGATAGAGGCTTTACAGTTACTAGAGATCCAGATGGTGCCTTTGTCCTTTCAGGAGAAGATATTGAAAAGCTATTCGTTATGACCAACTTCAACCATGAAGAGTCAATTAAACGTTTTGCTCGCCAACTTCGTGGAATGGGTGTAGATGAGGCCTTAAGACAGCGGGGTGCCAAAGATGGCGACCTTGTTCGTCTACAGGAATATGAGTTTGAATTTGTTGAATAGGCAGGAAGACTGAAAGAGGGGAGAACTATTCCCCTCTTTTCTTTAAATGATTTTACATACTTTGTGGTTTTTGCAGAAGTAGAATGGTAACAATCCGTAAAAATACTATGTACTATTGTTACATAGGAAAAATCGGTGAGAACAAGGAGAGAGGTTACATGCGAGAGGAAAAGTTCTTTTTAGTGCGTGAGGATGTACTGCCAGAAGCGATGAAAAAGGCGCTAGATGTAAAGGAAATGCTCGCAAGGGGAAAAGCAGATTCCATTGCCCAGGCTGTGCAGCAAGTGGATTTAAGCCGAAGTGCTTTTTATAAATACCGGGATACTGTCTTTCCTTTTCATACTATGGTGAAAGAACAGATTATCTCATTATTTTTTCACTTAGAAGACCAAACAGGAGCCTTATCTGAGTTGCTTGCAACCGTCGCTTCTGCAGGATGTAACGTTCTTACTATACACCAGACGATCCCTTTGCAAGGTAAAGCAAATGTCACACTATCCCTTGATATGTCAGGTTTAAAAGGGGATATTCATGCTTTACTTTCCATGTTAAAGCGATTAGAATTTGTAGATAAAGTAGAGATATTGGGAACCGGTGCCTAAAGAGGTACCGGCTTTTCTATAGGAACAGTTAGGGGAGAGGAACTAGTGAATCAAATAGTGGGATATTTAGGACCAAAAGCAACTTTTACAGATTTAGCAGTAACTAGTTTGTTCCCGCATAGCATGAAAAAGGCATATGCTACCATTCCAGCTTGTATGGATGCGGTTTCCAGCGGACAAGTGGACTATGCGGTTGTTCCTTTGGAAAATGCGATTGAGGGCTCGGTTAATGTAACGTTAGATTATTTAGTTCACGAATGCCCACTTCCTATTGTAGCGGAGTTAATTGTACCAATAAGTCAACATTTACTTGTGCACCCAGAGCAACTGAGAAAAGCAGAGGCGATTGAAGTAATCTATTCTCATTCTCACGCCATCGCACAGTGCCATAAATTTCTCCATAAAGTGTATCCTAATGCAGTATACGAAACAACTTCTTCCACTGCAGCAGCAGCTAAATTAATTTCAGAGCACAGGCTTTCTAAAGGAACGGCATGTATCGCCAATAGTTTAGCGGCAAAAGAGTACAACCTATCAGTCCTAGCGGAAAATATTCATGATTACGAGAACAATCACACAAAATTCATCGTGCTCCATCGAGCGGAAGAGATGGCTAATCTTAAAGAATCCAACAACCTTAAAGTGGTGAATGAAAAGACAACAATAATGGTAATGCTGCCATCAGACCAATCTGGTGCACTGCATCAGGTTCTGTCTGCCTTTGCCTGGCGAAAATTGAACCTTTCTAAAATCGAATCGCGCCCAATGAAAACGGGTCTGGGTAACTACTTTTTCATTATTGACATCAACCAACCCAACGACGACATACTCCTCCCAGGCGCAATCAAAGAAATCGAAGCCCTCGGCTGCTCCGTCAAAACCTTAGGAAGCTACACGAGTTATTTGTTAAAATGAGTAAGGAGGGGTCTGGCCCCTTCTACTAAAATATGTAAAAAGGTGCCAGACCACTTTTGTTAAAATAAGTAAAAAAGGGCCAGACCCCTTTTGTAAAGATAAGTAAAAAGGTGCCAGACCCTCTTTTCTAATAAATGTAAAAAGGGGCCAGGCCCCTTTTTTTAATCTATTAACATCCCAGCTTGTTTTAGTGCGGTGCAGGCGGTGTCGAGTTTTTCTTCTGTGTCTGCTTCTATGGTGTGGAGGTGGGTTCCGTCTGTTAGCTGGGATAGGTAGGATGCTTTGGTTTGTTGTATTTTTTTGATGAAATCGTCCACTTCTTTTCTGGTGCTTACCATTACGGATGCATTCAGATCTCCGTAAACGGGGTGTTCAATTTTGACATCCTTAACGGTTACGCCGTGGTCCACAAGGATATAGAGCTCCTCTTTCGTCTGGTGTGGTGCATGATAAGATACAATGATGCGTTCTTTCTTAATTTGCTCTCCTTGAGGTTTTAAATAAACATAACCTTGACTTGTTGCAAGGATCGGCTCGTTTTTAGCTTTTAATAATGAAATGTCCTGTACAATCACTTGTCTGCTCACATTTGTCCGGTTAGCAAGCTCGCCGCCAGTGAGAGGTTTATTTTCTGACTGCAGCCAGTGTAAAAGGAGATCTCTTCTTTCTGCTCCAAGAATCTTTTTCTCTTGACTCATCGTTATCGCTCCTTTTTTACCCATTCATTTCTTCTAAAATGTCTCCTATCGCATCTACCACGGCGTCAATATGTTCCATTGTAGTATCCTTGCCAAAGGATAATCGTATGAATTCTCTTGCTTCATCCGAGGATTTTCCTGTAGCAATCATCGTTCTAGAAGGGGCTTGAGAACCAACTTGACAAGCACTGCCGGTGGAGATGGCGATCTGTTTACGGTTGCATTCCAACATCACATGCTGCCCTTCCATTCCGACTATGCGAAGCCCGAGTATAGTCGGCAAGCATGAAGCATTTTCTGCCTCTATCACAATGGGAAGCCAGCGCTTTTTTACCTGTTCAATAAAATATTGTCGAAGCTTTCTATCTTTTTCTTTATTGGTTTCTCTTGATTTCTCAAGTAGTTGTGCAGCGGTAACGAAAGAGGCGATTCCGGGTACATTTACCGTACCAGGTCGCAAGCCTCGTTCATGGCTTGTACCTGGATAGAGAGACTGCCAAGAGACGGCTGGATTAATATACAAAGCTCCTACTCCCTTTGGACCATATATTTTATGGGCCGAAATGGATAAGCTGGATAAGTGCAGCTTTTCCACGTCTATAGGTAGTTTACCAAAAGTTTGGACACAATCACTATGAAAGAGAATTTTCTTTTCATGCAAGATCTTTCCGATTGCCTCAAGAGGCTGAATTATTCCTGTTTCCGAGTTCGCATGATGAATGGAAACTAGACAGGTATCACTCGAAATATTCTCCACTAATTGCTGAATGGAAATAATTCCGTTATGGTCGACATCAAGAAAAGTGACATTGTATCCTTCCTTTTCTAATGCAATACAAAGCTGATAAATGGAACTATGCTCTGTTTTGGTTGTAATAATATGCTTTCCTTTTTTTTCGTTGCCTTTTAGAAGAGAGCGAATTGCTAAATAGTTAGATTCACTACCTCCGCTCGTAAAATAGATTCCTTCCTTTTTGCCATGTATCAATTTAGCCAGTTCAGCACGGCACGTTTCAAGCAACTGCTGGGAGGATGTACCAACGTCATGTAAGCTGCTACTATTTCCATAATAGTGCTGTGATACTTGTTGATACACTTCCAGCGCTTCTGTGCGAATGGGAGTGGTTGCAGCATAGTCTAAATAAATCATCGATGTACTCCTTTCAAATTAGGCAAACAAACGGAATCTGGTATTCTAGTTTCCACAGTCTATTTGACTTGTAAAAATATTTCTTGTCATTAGTTTAAATTTATGTAAATATAGGTGTCAAGACACTTATGTATACAGGGGGGATTTTTGTGTCCCATACTCAGTATGATGTGATAGTTGTTGGAAGCGGTATGTCTGCTTTATTAACAGCTAATTATTTAAGTAAGCATATGAATGTGATGGTTTTCACAAAGTCAGGGAAACATGAAAATAACTCCTTTCTTGCTCAAGGAGGAGTGGCTGGTGCAATTGCTAAGACGGATAGTTGGAACCAGCATTATATGGATACGTTAATTGCAGGTTGTGATCATAATAACAAATATTCTGTTCAACTGTTAACCAAACAGGGGCCAGCCATGCTTCAAGAAATAATAGATAATGGAATGAAGTTTGATGAAGACCCTTCTGGTAATCTCTCACTCGGTATGGAAGGCGCCCATTCCATGCGTCGAATTTTACATGCAGGTGGAGATCAGACTGGCAAAAAAATAATGAAATGGCTGCATTCTCAATTAAAGGAATCTGTCACGATTTTGGAACACGAAACAGTGGTCAACCTCCTAGTCGATTCTGAACGTTGTTATGGTGTGAAAACACTAAATACTTTAGGACAGAGGAGAACATACCGGGCTACCCATGTTGTTTTTGCTACGGGAGGGGCTGGAGGGCTGTATTCTTACACCTCCAACAATAACAGTGTAACAGGCATGGCATTGGCTCTTGCATATAGAGTAGGTGCAACTTTAACAGATTTGGAATTTATGCAGTTCCATCCAACCATGCTTCGAGTTGGGGATAAGGCAGTCGGCTTAATTTCCGAAGCGGTCAGAGGTGAAGGTGCCTACTTAATGAATAATGAAGGCAAAAGCATTATGTCCGGTGTCCACCCATTAAATGATTTAGCACCTAGAGATATTGTTTCGCGCGTAATTTTTAATGAATTGGACCAAGGAAGAGAAGTTTTTTTGAATATCGAACATGTTCGGAATTTTGAAGCTCGGTTTCCGACTATTACGCAAATGTGCAGTTCGCACGGAATCAATCTTGCAAACAAGCTGTTACCGGTAGTACCGGGTGCTCACTTCTTCATGGGCGGCATTGAAACGAATGAGAACGGAGAAACCTCCATTGAAGGCCTTTATGCAGTGGGGGAAGTGGCATGCAATGGGGTTCATGGAGCCAATAGACTTGCAAGTAATTCACTGTTAGAGGCAATTGTCTTTTCAAAAAAATTAGCAGAGCATTTACTAAATAAAGAATCAACTATTCAGTGGATGCCAACAGATTATAGAGAAAAACTTTCTTCCTTAAAAAGAGAAACGATTATCTTGCCAGCTAAAGAAGAGCTGCAGAAGAAGATGATGAAATATGCAGGAATTGTTCGCAATAAAAATGGTCTCTTAAAGCTAATCTCATGGTTAAAAACTTATCAAACCTATTGGGAATCTCTCGATGAAATAGAGTCATCACTCCCGCTTGAAAAAATCGAATTAATTTATATGCTGCAAGTCAGCTACCTTATTGCAAGTTCTGCTCTTAATCGAGAAGAAAGCAGAGGAGCTCATTTTCGTTTGGACTTCCCATATTTGAACGAGAATTGGAAGCAAAAAAGAATTATGCATCAAAAAAAGCAGAACATTTCGTGTAAGTCTGTGTTAACGAATGCTTTGTTTGTTGCGGATGCTAAGTGTAAAGGAGAGAAAACCGTTGAATATATTTAAGCTTCAGGATATGCTTCGTCATTTTTTTAAAGAAGATTTTGGTGAAAGAGATCTTACTTCTGATGCACTGTTTGGAGAAGATCACTTAGGCAGAGGGGAATTTATAGCAAAAGAAAATGGTGTGTTTGTAGGGATAGCTATATTGCAGGAGGCTTACCGACTGTTAGATCCAGCTACAAAACTAACACTCTTGAAAAAGGATGGAGAAAAAGTCGAAAAAGGGGAAGTCTTAGCGACAGTAGAAGGGAAAATGGGCGTTCTCTTGAGTGGAGAACGAGTAATTCTCAACCTGTTGCAGCGATTAAGTGGGATAGCTACTTTAACGGCACAAGCGGTTGAGACCCTTGATAGTGATACGACAAAAATCTGTGATACGCGAAAAACGACACCGGGACTTAGAATGCTCGAAAAATATGCTGTTACCTGTGGTGGGGGCTTTAATCACCGCTTTGGACTTTATGATGGAGTCATGATTAAGGATAATCATATTGAGTTTGCCGGTTCTATCTCAGAGGCTGTGAAAAGAACACGCCAAAAAATTGGACATATGGTGAAAGTTGAAGTGGAGACGGAGACAAAAGAGCAAGTAATAGAAGCGGTTGAGGCCGGTGCCGATATTATCATGTTTGATAATCGCACCCCAGAAGAAATTAAAGAGTTTATTCCCCTTGTACCGGAGCGGATTATAACAGAAGCATCAGGTGGGATTACCTTAGAAAACATAGCCACCTATCGTGACACAGGAGTTCATTTTATATCTTTAGGGTTTCTGACCCATTCTGTTCGTTCGTTAGATATAAGCTTTAATGTAGGAAACAAAGGATAAAAGGAGAGATGCACGATGAATATTTTAGATCTAGTAAAAAATGATAATACCGTTCTTCCCTCTCGCTACAGGGAAATGTCGAAGGATGAAATGAGAAAGCGTGTTTTAGAAATAAAAAACAAGCTTGGAGCAGATCTTTTTATTCCAGGGCATCATTACCAAAAGGATGAGGTTATCGAATTTGCTGATGCAACAGGCGATTCTCTTCAGCTGGCACAAGCTGCAGGTACAACCACTGCTTCCTATATCGTATTTTGTGGCGTACATTTTATGGCTGAAACAGCGGATATACTTACAAATGAAAATCAAGTGGTTGTGCTGCCTGATATGCGTGCAGGCTGTTCTATGGCAGATATGGCAGATATTCATCAAACGGAGCGTGCCTGGGTGAAGCTGCAAGAAGTGTTTGGTGATACGATGCTCCCTTTAACTTATGTAAATTCCACTGCAGCAATTAAAGCATTTTGTGGAGAACGTGGTGGTGCGACTGTCACATCCTCTAATGCACATAAAATGGTAGAGTGGGCTTTTACTGAAAAAGAAAGAATATTATTTTTACCGGATCAACACTTAGGCAGAAATACAGCCTATGATCTTGGCATCCCGCTAGAAGAAATGGCAGTCTGGAATCCAATCACTGATGAACTGGAATTTACAGGTGATCCGGCAAACGTGAAGGTCATTTTATGGAAAGGTCATTGTTCAGTTCACGAAAAATTCACGGTGGAAAATATTAAAGATATCAGAAAAACAAAGCCTGACATGAATATTATTGTACATCCTGAATGCACAAGAGAAGTAGTTGAGCTTAGTGACCAAGCAGGAAGCACCAAATATATTATTGATGTTATAGAAAAAGCCCCAGCCGGTAGTAAATGGGCAATTGGAACAGAAATGAACCTTGTAAACAGAATCATCCAGCAGCACAAGGACAAAGAGATTGTATCCTTAAATCCCAATATGTGTCCCTGCCTGACGATGAATCGAATTGATTTACCTCATCTATTATGGGCGCTAGAAAGTATTGAAGAAGGAAAAGTCATCAATAGAATCACGGTAGAACAAAAGGTGGCCGAGAACGCAATTTACGCCTTGGATAAGATGCTTGCAAATGCATAAGCAACACATGGACATCTGAAGATAATCTTTGGATGTCCATCTTTTTTATCATAAAAATTCCTTCTGACGCATAAGTTGATGTGAAGAATAATAGTGGCAAAATGCCCACTCGAGACATAGACTGTAAAGACTTTGCTAAGGAGGGAAAACCCTTGAAAATCCATATCGTACAAAAAGGGGATACATTGTGGAAGATTGCACAGAAATATAACGTGAATTTTGATCAATTAAAACAATCAAATTCACAACTAAGCAATCCAGACATGATAATGCCCGGAATGAAAATAAAAGTGCCAATGGCAGGTGTACCAGTTAAAAAAGAAAATCAAGTTATGGGAGCTACAAAAGAAGCACCCAAGGTTATGGGAGTAACAAAGGAAGCTCCTAAGGTTATGGGAGTGAAGAAAGAGGCTCCAAAGGCACAGCATCCTTATAAGGAAATGCCAAAAAAGCCAGTAGTAAAGGAAGAGCAAATTAACGAAGCACCAAAAGCACCATATGTTCCGAAAATGCCACAGTTAAAGCCGTATTTTCCAGAAATTGATGTAAATAATTATTACACTTTAAATGTACCAATTAATCAAATGCCGAAAATGCCAGAAATGCCAAAAATGCCAAAAACGCCAACGGCTCCAAAAGTCGAAAGCGCCAAAAGCCCGAAAAGTCCAGAGTCGGAAGTGAAGGGTGTAGAAATGCCAGCACAAGCCCCAACACCTCAAATGCCTTATCAACCGGATTATTGTGTTCCATCCTCGCCGGTTATGCCTGGTTCAGGTATTCCTTTTCATCCACAAGGTGTTCAGGGAGTGCAACAAGGGATGCATCCAGGAATGATGCATGACATGCAAGGGATGCATCCGGGAATGATGCAAGGCATGCAAGGAATGCATCCAGGAATGGTGCAAGGCATGCAAGGAATGCATCCAGGAATGATGCAAGGTATGCAAGGGATGGAACATGGTATGATGCCGGGGATGCAACAGGGTCAAGGAATGATGCCTGGAATGATGGAGGATACAGATGATTGGGATGTAAACCAAATGCAACAACTGCAGCAGATGGGACAAATGCCGTATATGGGTCAGCAGCAAGATCCAACTGCAGTGGCAGGCGTACAAGACCAAATGGGTGGCCAGTATGAAATGCCTGAAATGCAAGGATATCCGGAAATGCAAGGTCAAGGAATGATGTCGGGAATGCAAGGATACCCAATGCAAGGGCAAGGAATGATGCCAGGAATGCAAGGATATCCAATGCAGGGTCAAGGAATGATGCCGGGAATGCAAGGGTATCCAATGCAAGGAATGCCAATGGGTCCAATGGGAGGATATCCATGCTATCCAGTTTCTCCAGTTGCTCCAGGAGCAGGCTTTGGTCCGATGGGTGGTTACCCACAAGGTCCAGCGCCGGGACAGGAGAGTGTAGCAGGAGCAATGGATGAATCCAACCAACACATGGGATATAGAGGGCAAGTTCCTTACGGGTATCCACAAACACCATATCCAGGCTACGGCTTTCCTCAACAAGGGTATCCTATGGGAGCTCCAGGGTATTTTGGTCCACAAGGATATGGCTATGGTTCAAACACTTCCTATGAAGAAGAGCTTCGTAACAACGGCTCTGACTTTGAAGGACCAGAGAATGATGATGAAAGTTAAAAATGGCTTTATTGGAGACGATTTCATTAGGAATCGTCTTTTCTTCGTTTTTTAGGTTATTATCGAAAGGATAATGTGTAAGTATGTAAAAATCAGCCTCTCATTCCTCCAAATTCCTCCGTCTCAGGTGGATGGAACTCCCAAAATAAAATTGCCTCTAACTAGTCAAGCTAAGGAAGAGTATTAGTATACTCACAAACGACTGGTTAGGGGGTTTTTGCTTTGAGAAAATCTGTAGTAGCCATTACGTCAGCTTCCCTATTACTTTGTGGACTAACAGGGTGTGGTACAGGTAATAGTGCTGAGGATAATAGGTATTATGAAGAAACAACACCTATTGGATATTACACAAGCGAGGATAATCCAAATGTAAACAATAACCGTAACCATCGCACGAATAAGGAAAGAGGGAACACATTCCGAGTAACTGATAACGACGGTCCAGTGAATGAAATTCTAGACCGGAGCGTTATCAATGGTGAGCGTAATAAAAAGCAAACTACTCGTAATAACCCGTTGTCAACAAGGGAGAACCGAACAGAAACAAATGAGTATGAGCGAGGTTTTAATTATAGACGCAGCGATATAAATTACCATAGACATCTAAATGATATAGGAACTGCAAAGCCTTCGTTCTATAATAACTACCAAGGCCGTCTAACTGAACGACTAACCGAACGGGCGCAGCAGGTAGATGGTGTGGAAGATGCGCGCGCAGTAGTCTATGGCAATGACATCTTAATCGCGATTGAACCTGGTAATAATAGACGAGAACAAATGGTAACAAACGACGTCCGCCGAGCAGTTCAGCCTCTAACTAATGGGAAAGAATGCAGAGTGGTCGTTAATCAAGGAACCTACAATACTGTTCGGCAATTTGACAATGAACTTCGAGACGGTGGTCCGGTAGATGATCTTAACGAGGATATCCGGAATCTCATGAACACCTTTACACCAGGACGCTAAAACCCAACACCCAACGTTTAAGGAGGCAGACAGTAGTCTGTCTCTTTTTTAAGTTGTTGGAAGAGTGGTACAGATACATGAAAAAGAATGTTAAACAGAATGATGTGTCAGAAAGAGCGAAGTAAGGACATGAAAAGCAAGGAGGAGACAGGATGATGTACCTGAAACCAAAAAACAGGTACATCAAAAGCAAGGAGGGAAGCAAGATGATGTACCAGAAAGAGGTTTGAAACACCAATATTTATAAATCATCGATCTCAAAAGCACTGGGGGGTAGCCCGTTTTTTCGTAACGACCAATTTTTTCAAAAAGAAAAGGTTAAATCTCCCTAATATGGTCAAACTAAAAAAGACAAGACTTGCTTAAAAGCGTATGGTTTGAAAATTTATAGAATGTGAGGGGGCTTTTCCAAAATGAAACCCATCATTCCAAAACGATTTTGGTTCATTTTTACTGCATTTATTACAGTCTGTGGAATACTCTACACATTTTCCGCATACAAAAGCTCTGCTGGTGAAAGTGAAAATGTAATGGAAGAAATTATGGATGCCTATGAAGTAAGTGGGCCACTAACATTAAGAGTAGTGCTTGAACGCATTTACCTGGATGGAGAAGTGAGCGAAGAGGTACTCGAAGAAACTGTTTGGGCTATGGAAGATTTCTGGGCGGAATACGAGGAATGGCAAGTAATAGACTTAGATGAAGAACAGGTAGTATTCCAACAACAAATTGATGATATTTCACCTTTATTAAAGACAAATGGTTATTTTGGACTTTCCAATGACGGTGTACTGACAATCTATGAAGGAAAACCGCAAGAAGCATCAAAGATAATACAATCCTTTTTCCAAATTGATGTTGGCAAACTAGAAAGTCACCAACATGAGCAATTAAAGGGTGGAATAAAAGTAGTATCAAAAGACGAGTATGAACAGGTGTTAGAAACATTTAAGCCTTATTCTTCCCAAAAACAATAAACAGGCTGGCAAATTTGCTAGTCTGTTTTTCAAGTTATCCAAAAGTCTTCTTAACAATTCTTATATAATATGCTATCTTTTTCTTTGGTTGTTTTAATGAAAGTTATTAGAGACTGAACAAATGTTCCTTGTCCATACTTTATGGTAAAATAGAGTGTAGACGATTTATAAAGGAGTTTCGGAACATTGATTGATTTTATTAAAGGGTACGTTAATTATGTATCGCCAGAATTTGTAGTAGTGGAAGTGATGGGAATCGGTTATCAGATACACACACCTAACCCTTTCATCTACTCAGTAGACAGTGATAAAGAAATAACAGTATATACATATCAGCATGTACGAGAGGATATTTTGGCTCTTTATGGTTTTAAAACAAGAGAAGATAAGAACCTTTTTATGAAGCTGCTGAACGTGACAGGAATCGGACCTAAGGGAGCGCTTGCCATCCTTGCATCTGGTCAACCTGCACAAGTAGTTCATGCGATTGAAAACGAAGACGAGAAATTTCTTGTTAAGTTCCCGGGAGTTGGGAAAAAGACAGCAAGGCAAATTATCCTTGATCTTAAAGGAAAACTAAATGATTTTGTACCAAGTGCCTTTCCCGACCTTTTCCAGCCTGGAGAGGAAACTTCTGTTTCCCTTAAAGGCAATACGGAGCTGGAAGAAGCAATGGAGGCGTTACAGGTTCTGGGTTACGGTGAAAGAGAAATTAAGAAAATATTGCCTGCGCTTCAAAAAGAAGACCTTTCAACAGATCAATATGTCAAGAGAGCGTTACAGCTACTCCTAAAATAAAGGGGTGAAAGCAAATGATGGATGAACGCATGGTGTCACAAGATGCTACAACTGAAGATCAATCTTTGGAGTTCAGTCTCCGGCCTCAAACCTTACAGCAATATATCGGCCAAGATAAAGTAAAAGAAAATCTCGAAGTGTTCATAAAAGCGGCGAAGATGAGACAAGAAACCTTGGATCATGTACTTCTTTATGGACCTCCTGGACTAGGTAAAACCACCCTGGCTGCGATTATCGCCAATGAAATGGGTGTGCAGCTTCGAACGACAGCGGGTCCTGCCATTGAACGCCCTGGTGACCTTGCGGCTATCTTGTCGTCACTGGAACCAGGGGATGTATTATTTATCGATGAGATTCACCGTCTGCATCGATCCATTGAAGAGGTGCTGTACCCGGCAATGGAGGATTATTGTTTAGATATTGTCATCGGAAAAGGTCCAAGCTCAAGATCGGTTCGCCTTGAACTTCCACCATTCACACTTGTAGGTGCTACGACAAGAGTTGGTCTCCTTACCGCACCGCTTCGTGATCGCTTTGGTGTGTTAAGCCGCCTGGAATACTACAATGAAGAGCAGTTAACGGAAATTTGTTTGCGAACAGCACAGATTATTGATATAGGGTTAGAAGAAGATGCCGCAACGGAACTTAGTAGACGATCAAGAGGAACTCCCCGTATTGCCAATCGCCTCCTAAGGCGTGTTCGTGATTTTGCCCAAGTTCTAGGAAAAACGACGATAAATGCCTCCTTGGCAAAAGAGGCATTAGATCGCTTGCAGGTAGACCGCCTAGGCCTGGATCATATCGATCACAAGCTCTTAATGGGGATTATCGAAAAATTCCGTGGAGGTCCCGTAGGCGTTGATACTATCGCAGCTACAATAGGGGAGGAATCCCATACGATTGAGGATGTGTATGAACCATACTTGCTTCAGATTGGATTTTTGCAAAGAACACCTAGAGGCAGGGTTGTGACAGATCTAGTGTATCGTCACTTTAATTTGGAGGTGCCAAACGAATAATGGAACTTCCAAAAATGCTGATGGTTGTCGGTGCCGTCCTACTTTTGGTAGGGTTTTTATGGCAGGTTATCGGAAAGATACCTGGAGATATTGTGGTGAAAAAAGGGAACTTTACCTTCTTTTTTCCCATTGTCACCTCCATTATTATTAGTATCGTTCTTAGTCTTGTTTTTTATTTTATTGGTCGATTTCGTTAATTAAATTGTTTATTAAGAAGAAGGCTCTGTTTAAGTTGAGTGTTGATAATAACGCTAATCTAGCGATGATTGGAGCAAAAGGCGGAGACTCCACGTCCGGCCGCGGTAGACTGGAGACCCCGCAGGCTTGCCGAGGAGGCTCCAGCACCGCCCCGTGGAACGCGTAGCCTTTTGCGGAAATCAACAGCGGCGTTTAACACAGCCAAGAAGAAAAGGTGAAAGTATGAAAATAGAATTATTTGATTTCCATTTACCCGAGGAACTAATAGCACAAACTCCACTAGAGCAACGGGAAGCTTCACGTTTAATGGTGTTAAACAAAGAAACAGGAGCTATTTCAAACGAAGAATCGTTTCGCTCCATCTTGGAATATGTAAAAGAAGGAGATTGTCTTGTTCTGAATGATACAAGAGTATTACCTGCAAGGTTGTTTGGTGTAAAAGCTGAAACAGGCGGCAAGATTGAGGTGCTCCTTTTAAAGCAAGTTGAAGGGGACACATGGGAAACGTTAATTAAGCCTGCTAAAAGAGTAAAAGCAGGAACAGTTCTTTCTTTTGGTGATGGCAGGCTCACAGCAAAATGTGTGGGGGAAGGTGACCATGGAGGTAGACAATTGGAATTCTTCTATGAAGGTATTTTCTTGGAAGTACTGGAATCCCTGGGTCAGATGCCCCTTCCACCATATATTAAGGAACAATTGGAGGATCAAGGCAGATATCAAACCGTTTTTGCCAGAGAGACAGGTTCTGCTGCAGCGCCAACTGCAGGTCTTCATTTTACAGAAGAATTGTTGAATGAACTGCAAAATCGAGGTGTACATACCGCCTTTATTACCCTGCATGTAGGTCTTGGTACATTTAGGCCAGTAAGTGTGGAAACAATAGAAGAGCACGATATGCATGCGGAGTTTTATCAAGTAACCGAAGGAACTGCGCGCTTGCTGAATGAAGTTCGCGCACAAGGTGGTAGAATTATAACAGTCGGGACTACTTCCACCAGAACTTTGGAAACCATTGCAAGAGATTATGGTGAATTTAAAGAAGCGAGTGGATGGACCGATATCTTCATCTATCCCGGCCACACATTCAAAGCAATTGATGGCATGATCACAAACTTCCATTTACCAAAATCGACTTTAATCATGCTAATTAGTGCACTTGCAGGACGCGAGCATGTAATGAAGGCATACGAGGAAGCAGTAAAGGAAAGGTATCGTTTCTTCAGCTTTGGAGATGCGATGCTGATTTTATAAGAGTACTAAGGAGAATCCAATGACAGCAATCAGATATGAACTAATTAAAACTTGTAAGCAAACAGGTGCACGACTAGGTAAAGTCCATACGCCACACGGTTCCTTTGAGACACCGGTATTTATGCCGGTTGGGACGATGGCTACGGTTAAAACGATGTCACCGGAAGAAATTAAAGAAATGGGTGCAGGCATACTACTAAGTAACACCTACCATCTCTGGTTACGCCCGGGAAATGAAATTGTGAAAGAAGCTGGCGGACTTCATAAATTTATGAACTGGGATCGAGCCATTTTAACAGATTCCGGTGGATTTCAAGTTTTCAGTTTAAGTGAATTCCGGAAAATAGAAGAGGAAGGCGTCCATTTTCGTAACCATATAAATGGGGACAAGCTTTTTTTATCACCGGAAAAAGCCATGCAAATTCAAAACGACCTAGGCTCCGATATTATGATGGCATTTGATGAATGTCCACCATTCCCTGCTACGCATGACTATATGAAAAAGTCAGTGGAAAGAACTTCACGCTGGGCAGAACGTTGTCTAAAGGCACACGAGCGTCCACAGGATCAGGGATTGTTCGGGATAGTACAGGGTGGGGAATATGAAGATTTACGTAAGCAAAGCGCCAAGGATCTCATCTCAATGGACTTTCCAGGGTATGCAATAGGTGGATTATCTGTTGGAGAACCAAAAGACGTGATGAACCGTACATTAGAATTCACAACCCCATGGCTGCCGACCGATAAGCCGCGTTATTTAATGGGGGTAGGCTCACCAGACTCGTTAATCGACGGAGCAATTCGTGGAATCGATATGTTTGATTGTGTTCTGCCAACAAGAATTGCCCGTAATGGAACATTAATGACGAGTGAAGGCCGTCTCATCGTGAAAAATGCGAAGTACGCTCGTGATTTCGGACCTCTTGATCCAAATTGCGATTGCTATACTTGTAAAAATTATTCCAGAGCTTACATTCGTCACCTAATTAAATGTGAAGAAACTTTAGGAATTCGATTAACAACTTACCATAACCTTTATTTTCTGGTAAAATTAATGGAGCAAGTCCGTCAAGCAATCAGAGAAGATCGACTTGGTGACTTCAAAGAAGAGTTTTTTGAGAAATATGGCTTTAATAAACCAAACGCTAAAAACTTTTAAAACTTCTTCAAATAAATATAATTAAAGAAAGGAGGAACTATAAATGGGAGATATTCTTGGAATGATATGGCCTTTACTACTGATGTTTGCTATTTTCTACTTCCTTTTAATCCGTCCACAACAAAAGCGTCAAAAAGCGGTTCGTGAAATGCAGACAAACCTGCAAAAGGGCGACAAAATTGTTACAATCGGTGGTTTACACGGATTCGTGGATGCACTTGATGAGGACAAGATTGTGTTGAAAACAGGGGACGGCTCACGTCTTACTTTTGACCGTCAAGCAATCAGAGACGTAAACAAAGACTAATTACCATAAAGAAGAGCATGACCACTTCACTTGAAGTAGCCATGCTCTTTTTCTATTTGCTCTATTTAATTCAGGCTTTCTTAACATTACCGCCACTCATGTTAACCCCAATAATCCCGCCTAACGTCGCCACCCCAATAAATCCTAGGTGAAATAACATTTGATGTAACGTGAAAAGAGAGTCATTACCCAAATATTGAAACAGAAAAATAACAAGCGTATAAGCGCCACCAGTTGTGGCACCTAGCACCCATCCTTTTTCTTTTCCTTTTCCTCCAGATACAAATCCCCCAATAAATAGCGTTAAGAACGATAAAGTTAAAATGATCCAAGCGATACTGGACTCCTGTAACGAAGTAAATCTTAATAGTAATGAAAATACAAAGCTAATGGCAACTGCAAACATAAAAATAGTTATAAGACCATACATAATGGCATAGCCTAATCTTTTTGATTCCAATGTCCTTCTCCCCTTTCCTTGTCCTAAGTAATACAAGCATATTCACAAATATTAAAATATAGAATACAAATATTTTTGAGGACATGCGTCATACACTGTAGTAATGGAGAGAAAAAAGAGAGGGTGGATGAGAAGGAATGCTTACTATTTTCACCTTAAGTATTTTCATTTTAACGTATGTGGTGATTATGACCGAAAAATATGACCGAGCCCTCATTGCTTGTATTGGCGGAGTAATTATGCTGCTTGCTGGAGTGCTTTCCATTGATGCGGCATTTTTAACTTATATGGACTGGAACACAATCACATTGCTTTTCTCGATGATGGTGCTTGTCACAATCACCAGTCAAACAGGGATATTTGAATACATTGCCATTGTGCTCGCAAAAATTGTAAAGGGAAGAGGAATTCCTCTTTTACTAGTAGTATCAATACTAACTGCGATAGGGTCAGCCTTTTTAGCAAATGTCACCATCGTTCTACTTTTGGTTCCTATTATTCTTAAGCTAACAAGCATTCTTGGTTTACCTGTTATCCCTTATTTAATAGCAGTAATTTTATCAGCAAATATTGGTGGCACTGCGACTCTCATTGGAGATCCACCAAATATAATGATCGGTCAGGCTGTGGAACATCTTACATTTAATGCATTTCTTTATCACTTGGCTCCCATTGTTCTTGTAATTTTTGCAGGGACAATGGGATTGCTTCTTTTACTTTATCGAAAAAAATTACAAGTGAGTGGCGAGCATCAACAAAAACTGCAAACAATCCAGGCATCTTCCTATGTAAAATGGAATTACACTTTACTTAAGTCAATGGGGGTACTGGCTTTAACGATTATTGGTTTTATGCTTCATACCTACCTTCATTTGGATTTAACTACTGTAGCGATGGCTGGTGCTTTATTGCTCTTATTTTTAACTCATGATGTATATAAGCCAGAAGAAATTTTTAAAGAAATAGAGTGGGGAACCTTGTTCTTCTTTATGGGGTTATTCTTATTGGTTGGTGGGTTAGAAGAGGTCGGAATTATTGATGAGCTGGCCCGAGGAATTATCTATACAACGGAAGGAGACTACAAAACCACCGCACTTTTGATTCTGTGGATGACCGGAATCTTATCAGGCTTTCTTGATAACATCCCTTTTGTAGCTGCCATGATACCAGTAATAGTTGAGTTTGAAGACTATGGAATGACAAATCTTGATCCATTATGGTGGTCGCTTGCACTTGGGGCGTGCCTAGGTGGAAATGGTACATTGCTCGGTTCTTCTTCCAATTTAGTTGTAGCTGGTTTGGCCGCAAAAGCTAATCATCCGGTAAATTTTATTGCCTTTTTAAAAATAGGATTAAGTGTGGTTGTATTTTCACTTTTAATTTCCTCGGTGTACATTTATTTCCGATATCTTATCTACTATTAGAAGTAAGAGGCTCTAGTAAACCCCCATGAAAAGTGAGTGTCTTGAATGGAGAGTGCTGTGAAGTCCCGTGGTCAGAATGCAAATGCTCAAATAATGGTAAATGCTGTATGACATATTTGGCTTTTTTTTTGCAAAAGATAGAAGTAACATGTGTTCTTGGTGAGCTCTTGACCAGCAAGGGAGGCAGACGATCTGATGGAAGAGTATGCAGTAATTATTGCACGGACCATTTTCATGTACCTCGTTATACTTTTTATTTTCCGTGTAATGGGCAAACGTGAAATAGGAGAACTTAGTGTACTTGATTTAGTCGTCTTTATTATGATTGCAGAGATGGCCGTCGTAGCAATTGAAAATCCAAAAGATGAGCTCCTGGTTGCGTTAGTGCCTATGTTTATTCTTATGGGCATCCAGATTATCCTTGCGTTCGTTTCTCTTAAAAGCCAAAAAATCAGAGATCTAATAGATGGAAAGCCAAGTGTGATTATTAATAATGGAGAAATAGATGAAAAAGCAATGAAAAAGCAACGGTATAACTTTGATGATTTACTCGTTCAGCTAAGGGATAAAAATGTCAAAAATGTCTCGGACGTAGAGTTTGCAATCTTAGAGCCTTCTGGGAAGTTATCGGTTTTTGAGAAAAACAAGGATCAAGACAATAACGAGGAAGGTACATTAAATTTGCCTTTGATAATGGATGGTGTCATACAGGAGGAGCATTTAGCCAAAGCAGGAAAAACAAATCTCTGGCTTCGGCAGCAATTGCGCAGTCTCGGTTATAAAGATTTCAAAAAGATTTCCTATTGCAGTTATAATAATGGGGTGTTTTTTATTGATTTGATGGATGAATAGTAGGTAGGGAAGGGGTGTGCAATCTTCCTTAATAAAGTTTGGTATGAAGGCTAACTCCCTGTTCCTTTCCGTTTCAGGTGCTCGCTTTCCGCGGGGCGGTGCAGGAGCCTCCTCGGCTGCGCCTGTGGGGTCTCCCGTCTACCGCTATCGCCCGCAGGAGTCGATCACCTGCCACTCCAATCCACAGGGGGGAGGACATTAGATATGATGACTTCCTCTCCCTTAATTACATTGAGAAGACTAAATAAACTACTCCGAGAATAGGTAGGTTAGTTCTGAAACTCCCTGTTCCTTTCCGTTCTAGGTGATCGCTTTCCGCGGGGCGGTGCAGAAGCCTCCTCGGCTGCGCCTGCGGGGTCTCCTGTCTACCGCTATCGCCCGCAGGAGTCGATCACCTGCCACTCCAATCCACAGGGGGGAGTACTTTGAATAGGGTGACGGTATTCTCTACTCTTTAAAGAGGGGAGGCTTTACATAAAGTTCTACCTTGAGAATAGGTACCACCAATTTTTAAAATTATATAGACCACTACATAATCCTTTGCCTACTCCGCTGTGGATCGGAACGAAAGGAGGAGACTCCAGCGGGAGATAGTGCTTTGGGAAGACCCCGCAGGCTGCATTGCAGCTGAGGAGGCTTCCCAAGCACCCCGCGGACGCGAAGCCTATGGTGGAGAGTAACAGCGATCTATAGCCGAACCCTTAATCCACTAGGTAGAGCATTTCCACTTAAAAGCATTGTCGTCCCTAACTTTCAAGAATCACAAGTATTACACCCATTTCTTAATAAACGGAATGCGGGCTAACTCTTCTCGCTTCACTAAACCAAAAACTAACAACAGCACAACATAAAGCAAACAAGTCAGCATAATAAAAAGTACGCTCCTTTTACCAAGCGACATGTCGAGCAACAAGTAGTCAAACATCCACTTCCCACTCAGAGTACAAATCCCCATCGTGATAAAGCTTTTAATATAATCCCTCACATAAAAACTGTAACTCAAAACTTTCATAATTGTGGCCATATGCAAAAGTGTTACAAGCACCATCCCAATTACAATGCCTAATGCCGCCCCCATGATACCAAATGCAGGCTTGCTTGCAAGTAGAAAAATTACGGCTGTTTTGACCAGAGCCCCAAGAAAGCTGTTAATCATCGCTGCCTTTGCTAAATCTAATGCTTGCAAGGTAGCTTGAAGTGGTCCTTGAAAATAGTAGAAGAGAAAGAAAGGTGCCAGCACTTTTATATATATAGCTGCCTTACTGCTACCGTACATGAATAACATAATGGGGTCAGCAAATACAAAAAGAAGGACAACCGCTATTCCTCCTGTGACAAAAGACAAACGTAACGCTTGCTGGAGACGATGTTCGATAAGAATCATATTATTTTTCGCAGCTGCTTCACTTATTGCAGGAACTAGGGCTGTCGATAAGGAATAAGTAATAAAGGATGGCAGCATAAGAAGCGGCAGGGCAAACCCCACAAGCTCACCATATTGCTTAGTTGCTAGTGAAGTGGCAACTCCGGCAATGGCTAAGCTTTGTGCCACAACAATTGGTTCAAAAAACCACGCAATCGAGCCGATCATTCTGCTGCCTGTTGTAGGGAGCGCAATGCGCATTAAGTCATGAAAGGTTTCCTTGCCCTCTCCTACATAATGAAAGAATTTTGCCCGTAAGCGGAATTTCTTTTTATTTTTAAATGCAAATAGCATATAAAGCAGCGACATTAATTCTCCTACGACAGCAGATATCATTGCACCTGCAGCGGCAAATTCGATTCCGTAGGGAAGAAGTGCTTTTGTACAAACGGCAACAAGTGAGATACGTACTACTTGCTCAATTACCTGGGAGATAGCGGAAGGCTTCATGTTTTGCTTACCTTGGAAATAGCCCCGCAGTACAGAGGATATTGCAATGATTGGCACGACAGGTGCAATGGCAAGCAGTGGATAATAGGTTCTTGGATCCGTGAAGAGATGGTTGGATAAATAAGGAGCTAAGAGAATCATAGCTGGAGTGAAAATTACACTAAGTGCTCCGGTAGTGGCAAGGGAAACCACTAATATCTTTTTAACTTTTCTATGGTTGCCTTGTGCTTCCGCCTCTGCGACAAGCTTGGAAATGGCAACAGGTAATCCCAATTGTGTGATGGTAATGGTAAGAACCAGCGTCGGCACCGCCATCATATAAAGGCCTACGCCTTCCTCGCCTATAAACCTTGCTACAACAATGCGATTAATAAACCCAAGTATCCGGGTGATAAATCCTGCAATTATAAGTATCAACGTTCCCCTTAAAAAGGTTTGCTTTGTCATGCGATAACCTGCCTTCTCAATTAACGTTATATCGTATACAATTATCTATATGCTTGTACATAGGCCAAGCATGACAAGGAATTCGTCGTAACTCTAGGGAAAGAACAATCATTAAAGAAAAGTTAGAAGTGTGTTAAATTTGAATGGAGGTAAAAGTAATGATAGAGAAAGAACATCACGCTTATGATCTTTTCCGAAGCGACCTAACGCCTGTTTTACGGAGCAAGCTCGAGGAGTTTCAGCTTTTTGGCCATAGTACTGTAACAGAAGAAGAGCTTTGGGAGTGTTTGACAAGGAAAAAATGGAAGCGTCCCGAAACAAAGATGCTTCATCACCTTGTGAATGATATTTACAGCCTTTCGATTACTGATTATATGAGCTACATCACAATAGAAGCTTATAAAGCACCGAACTTTTTTGAAAGCCAAAAGGTTTAGAACTTATACCAAAGCTACAATTGACAGTAGGAAAAAGTTAACTCATAATGGTACATGATGGCAGAATATTGACTTTTTTAATAAGTTTTTTCGCAAAAAAAATAAATGCGAAAACAGTCTTAATTAAACTAATCTGCACTTTTTATTACATATAAACTTAAAGAAGCTCCGTTTTAATGCCAAGTTCAGTATTTCAGTAACAGAAAAAAACACACCCGTTGTAAAAGCAGAAGGAGGATTTATTGTGGTTAAAAGAGGACGGATTGTGGCTTTCTTTTTACTTCTGGTTTTAGTCGGAAGTGTAATAGGAGTCTTCACCAATCCCATAACAAAAGATATAAAGCTAGGCCTTGATCTTCAAGGCGGTTTTGAAATTCTTTATGAAGTAACAGCAATTAATGATGATTCGGTTATTGATAGGGAAACACTCGTCAGTACGGTAAGTGCACTAAATAAACGTGTGAATGTTTTAGGTGTAAGTGAACCTAATATTCAAATTGAAGGCGATGATCGCATCCGAGTTCAGCTTGCTGGGGTGGAAGATCAATCTAATGCTCGTGAGCTTTTATCGACTGAAGCAAAATTAACTTTCCGAGATGTGAATGACAATGAATTGATGGATGGTTCTTCACTTGCAGAAGGAGGAGCAACTCAGTCCTTTGACGAATCCAACAGACCGAGTGTTGCGCTTAAATTAAGATCTGCAGAGCAATTTAGAGAGGTAACCCGTCAAATTGTTGACATGTATCCGCAGAATATGATGGTTATTTGGCTGGATTTTGAAGAGGGAGTAGACTCTTATGCAGAGGAATCTCAAAAGCCGAACCCTAAATATCTTTCTGCTGCAACAGTAGGGGAAGTTTTCAATACAACGGATGTCCAAATTCAAGGTGGGAATTTTTCGGTTGAATCCGCTAAAGAACTTGCCGACCTTTTAAACGCTGGCTCCTTACCGGTTGAATTGGAAGAAATCTACTCCACTTCTGTTGGGGCAAAGTTTGGAGAAACAGCATTGCAAAAAACGGTGCTTGCAGGAATAATTGGGATAAGTGTTATCTTAATATTTATGCTTGTTGTTTACCGCTTACCTGGTTTAGTCGCAGTCGTAACGCTAAGTTCGTATATATTCTTAATTCTTTGGGTTTTCAAAATGATGAATGGGGTACTCACCCTACCAGGTATTGCCGCTCTAATTCTAGGTGTGGGGATGGCCGTGGACGCCAACATCATTACCTATGAACGGATAAAGGAAGAATTAAAGCTTGGAAAATCTCCAATGTCGGCTTTCCGAGCAGGTAATCGAAACTCGCTATCCACTATACTTGATGCCAACATTACTACCCTGCTAGCGGCAACTGTCATGTTCGTCTATGGGACTAGCTCTGTCCAGGGCTTTGCTACGATGTTGATTGTCAGTATTCTTTTAAGCTTTTTAACGGCTGTATTTGGTACACGTATGCTGTTAGGGTTGTGGGTAAGCAGTCGATATATGAATAACAAGCCACATTTATTCGGAGTTAAAAAAGAAGAGGTACTTGATATAAATCAAACGGATGAATTTACCGAGCCTCCTAATAAATATGAAAATGTGGATTTTGTAAAGCACCGGAAAAAATTCTTTATTCTATCTGGTGTTTTGATTACATTGGGGATTATTGTGCTTGTAACCTTCAGATTGAATTTAGGAATTGATTTTGCCAGTGGTACACGAGTGGAGGTCCTATCTGAAACTTCGCTCACAGCTCAAGAGGTTACAGAGGAGCTGGATTCAATGGGTTACGCTCCGAAGGACATTGTGCTTGCAGGTGCAAATAATGAAATTGCGGTAGCAAGATATCTTGAGGACTTTTCACAAGAAGAGATTGCCGAGATTAAATCTGGTATTGCTGAGCGATATGGTTCTGAACCAAATGTGAGCACCGTTTCTCCGACAGTCGGACAGGAATTGGCGAGAAACGCGTTCTTTGCAATCTTGATTGCTGCGGTCGGAATTATTATTTACGTAACGATACGTTTTGAATGGCTGTTTGCATTAGCTGCGATCGTGGCACTGTTTCATGATGCATTCTTCATAGTAGCATTCTTCAGTCTTGTTCGATTAGAGGTGGATATCACCTTCATTGCGGCTGTCTTGACGATTGTCGGTTATTCGATAAATGATACCATCGTTACCTTTGACCGAATCCGGGAAAATCTGAAGAAGAAAAAGAAAGTGAAAACCTTCGAAGATTTAGCAGAGGTGGTAAATAAGAGCTTACAGCAAACTTTTGTTCGTTCCATATACACTGTCATTACGGTCGTATTTGCGGTATTGGCGTTAATGGTATTTGGTAGTGAATCAATTACTAACTTTTCTATCGCATTACTAGTGGGGCTTGTAGTGGGAACCTATTCTTCTCTATTCATTGCAGCACAGTTATGGTTGATATGGAAACATAAGCAATTGATGAAAGTAAAAAAAGCACCAGTGGAAGACCCTGAACCAGAGGTGTAAAGGCATAAATGTCACAGAATTTATATTCTGTGACATTTTTCATTAATCATCCTAGAATTTCCCTGTAATCGGGTATAATAAGGTGAAATGAAAAGAGAGGTGTAAGTTATGGAAAATAACGAGCGTTTCAAAAAAGCAGAGTTTGCAGCCTTGGTTGGGGTGTTTGGTAATATTATATTAGCGATTCTTAAAGGTTGGGTTGGGGTAGTCGCTAATAGCCGGGCCCTTGTTGCTGATGCAGTACATTCAGCATCAGATGTTGCAGGATCAATGGCGGTATATGTAGGACTAAAAGCAGCCAAGCAACCACCAGATGAAGACCATCCATATGGCCATGGTAAGGCAGAGAATATTGCAGCCATCATTGTCGCGGTACTATTGCTAATTGTTGGTTTTGAAATAGGAAAGTCTTCTGTTGGAGCCTTCTTTGAACCGCTTGAAGCACCGAAAGTGATGGCAATTTATGCAGTCATAATCTCCATCATTGTCAAAGAAGCGATGTTTCGCTATAAGTATAATTTGGGAAAGAAAATAAAGAGCGACGCTATCATAGTTAATGCGTACGAGCACCGATCTGATGTATTTTCATCATTTGCAGCGCTTATTGGTATCAGTGGTGCTATCATTGGAGAAAACATTGGAGTGGATTGGCTGGTTTACCTAGATCCTGTTGCCGGATTATTTGTAGCTGCAATTATTATTAAAATCGCTTGGCAGCTTGGCTCAGAATCTATCCACAATACAATGGATCATGTGATGCACGAAGAGGACACAGAAGAGTTAAGAAATGTGGTTGTTGCCGTTCCTGGAGTATTAAAACTAGATGAATTGCATGCACGTGAGCATGGTCACTATGTTATTGTCGATTTAAAGATATCTGTTGATCCCTATATCACTGTAGAGGCAGGACATTTGATTGGCAAAAAGGTAAAGGCTAAGTTACTAGAAAATAAAGATGTCCGAGATGTGATGGTACATATAAATCCTTATTCGGATGCATAGATATTGTTTAGGGGGGAGGTTACGTAGATGAAAAGTCAGTGGTATCTGTTAGCCGGCTTTATTTTTACAATAATCATTGCAATATTTGCTGTACTGAATGTTGCTCCTGTTGAAGTGAACTTTTTCTTCGGAACAGGAGAGTGGCCCTTGGTTTTAGTTATCTTATTTTCCACCCTGATGGGAATTGTGATAGCCGGTTCAATTGGTGTATATCAAGTAGTACTGCTAAAGAGAAAAATGCATCATAAACAACCAGAAGGACCTAACAAATCAGATAAACCTCAAGATGAAAACTTGAATAAGCTAGATGAAAAGCACGGACCTTGATGGTCGGTGTTTTTCTGTTTTGCCTAATTAAAGTCTTCTTTCCTAGTGATAAAACTATAGCTCATATTGATGGGTTTCTCACACTCTAGTATAATAGGGTAGGCTAAGGGAGGAATTACATTGTTAGCTTCTAAATCACGCTGGAATATTAATAAACCTAATGTTGAAACTGTACAGCATCTAGCTGAATCTTTAAATATAGCACCACTAATCGCTTCTCTATTAGTTAATAGGGGAATGGATAACCTTGAACAGGCAAAGGATTTTCTGAATACAGATGATAAAGAGTTTCATGATCCATTTCTATTGGAAGATATGGAAAAAGTCGTTCAGAGAATTGAACTGGCAATAGAAAAGAACGAAAAGATACTAGTTTACGGAGATTATGATGCGGATGGCGTAAGCAGTACTACGGTAATGATGACAGCACTCCGTGAAAAGGGCGCTTTAGTAGACTTTTATATACCTAACCGTTTTACAGAAGGTTATGGACCGAATGAAGCGGCTTTCAGGCATGCGAAAGAGAGTGGCTACACGGTAATTATCACGGTGGATACAGGTATATCAGCTCTCCATGAAGCAACGATTGCTAAAGAAATAGGCCTTGATTTAATTATTACAGACCACCATGAACCAGGACCAGTATTACCTGAGGCGTTTGGTATTATTCATCCTAAAAAAGAAACATGTTCTTATCCTTTTAAAGAGTTAGCAGGAGTAGGTGTTGCCTATAAGGTTGCTCATGCGCTTTTAGGGAAGAACCCAGTGCATTTACTGGAAATTGCAGCAATAGGAACCATTGCTGACCTTGTGCCTCTTGTAGACGAAAATCGATTATTAGCTTCTAAAGGCATAAAAAAAATGAGGCAAACGACTAGAGTCGGTTTAATGGCCTTGCTTCATAAATGTGGAGTAGAAGCCCATACTATTACAGAAGAAACAATCGGTTTTTCCATTGGTCCGAGAATCAATGCGGTAGGTAGACTTGATAGCGCAGATCCTGCTGTTCACTTATTAATGACAGAGGATGCAAAAGAAGCGAAGGAACTTGCTGAAGAAATGGAAGTCTGCAATAAAGAAAGACAACAGATCGTTACACAAATTGCAGAAGAAGCCATCCAACAGGTGGAGGAAAATTATCCGCCAGACGAAAACTCCTTTATAATTGTAGCAGGTCACAATTGGAACGCTGGAGTTATTGGGATTGTGGCATCAAGGCTCGTTGATCGCTTTTATCGTCCTACCATTGTACTAAGCCTAGATGAAGAAAAAGGACTTGCTAAAGGATCTGCTCGGTCTATTATTGGTTTTGACCTCTTTGAACATCTATCCTCCTGCCGTGATATTCTGCCACACTTCGGTGGACACCCAATGGCGGCAGGGATGACATTAAAGATAGAAGATGTGGAAGAGTTGCGAAAACGAATGAACATGATCGCAAATGAAGTGCTTACAGAAGAAGATTTCACACCTATCACAGAGGTAGATATTGAGTGTGAACTAGATGAAGTAACCATTGAAACGATTGAACAGTTAGAAAAGCTCGCACCTTATGGAGTGGCAAATCCAAAACCAAGAGTCTTGGTAAAAGAGGCGTTTCCACAACAAATTCGTCAAATAGGAAACAAAAATAATCATCTAAAGCTTGTAATAGAAAAGGATGGAAATTCCATCGATTGTGTTGGCTTTGGTTTTGGTCCAACTTACCATCATATTTCTCCAATTGCTTCTCTAGATATATTAGGGGAACTTGCCATTAATGAATGGAATAATTTCAGAAAGCCGCAACTCTTTTTGAAAGATATACGTGTAGCAGGTTGGCAGCTATTTGATATTCGCTCCACTAAACAGTTAAATCAAGCATTACAAGGAATAGATAAAAAGAAACTACAAATACTGTTTTTTAACACTAGCACTATAGAAGATTTGAAGGTAGGGGAAGAGTTCATTCCATACCTTAATCATGTAGTACAAGGTACAGAAATAGATTTAGAAGGGAAATATGTAGTTCTATTAGACATTCCCAATGAAGAAAAAACATTAGCGGAACTCTTGCAGAGAACATCCCCTTCTCGCATCTATGCATCATTCTATCAAAAAGAAAACCATTATTTCTCAACCATACCAACGAGAGATCACTTTAAATGGTACTATGGCTTTTTAACCAAAAAGGGTCCATTTGATCTGAAAAGGTATGCAGAAGAAATCGCGAAGCACCGCGGTTGGTCAAAAGAAACGATAGATTTTATGTCACAGGTGTTTTTTGAATTAGAATTTGTTACAATAGACAAGGGCTTTATCGCATTAAACCATGCTGCCAATAAACGAGACTTTGAAGAGTCTGCTACATTTGTTCAAAAACAGCAGCAACTGATGCTTGAAAACTTGTTTTTATACTCGTCTTACAAACAATTAAAAGAGTGGTTTGATCAGCATCTAACCAAAAAGAGCACTGTTCATTCATAGGAGGAAAAAAGAAGATGGATTTAAAGAAATATATTACAATTGTTCCCGACTGGCCAAAACCAGGTATACAATTTAAGGATATTACTACATTAATGGATAATGGCGATGCGTATCGTTATGCGACAGACCAAATTGTGGAATATGCTCGTGAAAGAGAAATTGACCTAATTGTTGGACCAGAGGCTCGTGGATTTATTATTGGTTGTCCGGTTGCCTATTCTTTAGGTGTAGGTTTTGCACCAGTTCGTAAAGAAGGAAAGCTTCCACGTGAAGTTGCCAGAGTAGAATACGGATTAGAATACGGTAAAGATGTGTTAACCATCCACAAAGATGCAATCAAGCCAGGGCAGCGTGTCCTGATTACAGACGACCTGCTAGCAACGGGCGGAACAATTGAAGCAACCATTAAACTTGTTCAGGAGCTAGGCGGGGTAGTAGCAGGGATCGCATTCCTAATTGAACTAACCTATTTAGATGGACGTAGCAAACTAGACGATTTTGATATATTAACACTAATGAAATACTAAAATTCACACAAGCTAGAGCAACTAAACCTTGCTCTAGTTTTCTTATATCTGTGAGTATTACCAGCAGGAGTTTGCGCCTTTCTTTCCGATTAACAGCTAGGTTTTTAGAAATGGATGCTGCTCTTTCGCATGTTACAAGTGTCCATTTTTAGTAGGAGTCGTGGATTGAGGTAGGTTCCTGCCAAACGATTAATTAAGGTGTCTGCTTCATTGACCGCTGTTGATCTCCACGCAAGGCTTCGCGTCCGCGGGGCGCTTGGGAAGCCTCCTCGGCTAACGCCTGCGGGGTCTTCCCTAAGCACTACCTCGAGGCCACTGAAAAACTGAAAACATATAGATTTGGGTGGCTTCTAGCTGTGGATTGGAGCAAATGGCGTAGACTCCAGCGGGGGAGTAGCGACAAGCTTGAGACCCCGCAGGGCATAGCCCGAGGAGGCTCAAGGTCGCCCCGCGGAAAGCGAAGCCATTTGCGGAAAGTAACAGCGGAGTTTAACCCAAACCTAAAATTATGTACTTTTTCAGCGGCTTCCACTACCTCCCGCAGGAGTCTCCGCCTTTCGTTCCGATCAACAGCTAGAAGTAGCTAGAACTATAGTAGTCCCCTATACGGTTTCAGAGTAGCATAAGTTGTCAAGAATGTTGAAAAGGTCATAATCTATAAAGAATTTCCCCCTGTGGATTGGAGTGGAAGGTGCTCGACTCCAGCGGGAGATAACGGTAGACAGGAGACCCCACAGGCGTAGCCGAGGAGGCTCCTGCACCGCCCCGCGGAAAGCGAGCACCTGAAACGGAATTGAACAGGGAGATTCAGAGGTAACCGACCTATATCAGGGGAGTACTTAGAGATTTCGCTACATGATCAAACTTGAAAACTTCCTAATATATAACGTATCCCACCCTGTGCATTGGAGAGGAAGGTGCTCGACTCCAGCGGTAGATATCGGTAGACAGGAGACCCCACAGGCGTAGCCGAGGAGGCTCCTGCACCGCCCCGCGGAAAGCGAGCACCTGAAACGGAATTGAACAGGGAGATTCAGAGGTAACCTACCTATATCAGGGGAGTACTTAGAGATTTCGCAACATGATCAAACTTGAAAACTTCCTAATATATAAAGTATCCCACCCTGTGCATTGGAGTGGAAGGTGCTCGACTCCAGCGGGAGATAACGGTAGACAGGAGACCCCACAGGCGTAGCCGAGGAGGCTCCTGCACCGCCCCGCGGAAAGCGAGCACCTGAAACGGAATTGAACAGGGAGATTCAGAGGTAACCTACCTATATCAGGGGAGTACTTAGAGATTTAGCCACATGATCAAACTTGAAAACTTCCTAATCTATAAAGTATCCCACCCTGTGGATTGGAGTGGAAGGTGCTCGACTCCAGCGGGAGATAGCGGTAGGCAGGAGACCCCGCAGGCGCAGCCGAAGGAGACTCCTGCACCGCCCCGCGAAAAGCGAGCACCTGAAACGGAAAGGAACAGGGAGATTCAGAAGTAACCTACCTATTAACAGGGTAGTGCTTAGAGAATTCCCATCATAATTTAAACTTGAAAATACCCTAAAATATAAAGTATTCCCCCCTGTGTAGTGGAGTGGAAGGTGCTCGACTCCAGCGGGAGATAACGGTAGACAGGAGACCCCACAGGCGTAGCCGAGGAGGCTCCTGCACCGCCCCGCGAAAAGCGAGCACCAGAAACGGAAAGGAACAGGGAGATTCAGAAGTAACCTACCTATTAACAGGGTAGTGCTTAGAGAATTCCCATCATAATTTAAACTTGAAAATACCCTAAAATATAAAGTATTCCCCCCTGTGTATTGGAGTGGAAGGTGCTCGACTCCTGCGGGCGATAGCGGTAGACGGGAGACCCCACAGGCGCAGCCGAGGAGGCTCCCGCACCGCCCCGCGGAAAGCGAGCACCTGCAACGGAAAGGAACAGGGAGTTAATTCAGTACCCTACCTATTAGCAGAGTAGTATATAAAGGTTTCGCCCCATGCTCAAGTTAGGAAAATTCCAATATATAAAGTATTTCCATATAAAACACAGGGTTACCAACGAAAAAAGTATAAAATTTACAGAGGTTCCTGAAAAATATGTCGACAAATCTTTATTTTTACTACCTAAACCCTTTACATCTCCTTAAATATTCACGATAATAATTACAACATAATTAATTAACTAAACTTGGAACGGTTCAAGTTTTCCTACAAATAATAAGAAAGTCAAAAGGTGAGTAGAAATATGGCAAATGAGCAAGTGTTAACTGCAGACCAAGTGATAGATAATGCGAGGCGCTATTTGAAGAGCGAGGATATCGTATTTTTAGAAAAGGCTTATGAGTTTGCTAAAAATGCTCATGCAGAACAGTATCGTAAGTCTGGAGAGCCTTATATTATACATCCAATACAGGTCGCAGGGATACTTGTTGACCTTGATTTAGATCCGGCTACCATTGCTGCTGGATTTCTTCATGATGTGGTAGAAGACACCGCCATTACGATGGATGAAATAAAAGAAGCTTTTAATTTAGAAGTGGCCATGCTGGTGGACGGAGTGACAAAGCTTGGGAAAATTAAATACAAATCCCAGGAAGAGCAGCAAGCAGAAAATCACCGAAAAATGTTTGTTGCAATGGCTCAGGACATTCGCGTTATTTTAATTAAGCTAGCTGATCGTCTGCATAATATGAGGACATTAAAGCATCTTCCCCAAGAAAAGCAGCGCCGGATTTCCAATGAAACATTAGAAATCTTTGCTCCACTTGCACACCGTTTAGGGATATCGAAAATTAAATGGGAATTGGAAGACACAGCACTACGTTATCTTAATCCTCAGCAATATTACCGCATCGTTAATTTAATGAAGCGAAAACGTGCGGAGCGTGAACTTTATATTAAAGAGGTAATGGGTGAGGTAACAGAACGCCTTGCGGAGGTTAGTATCGAGGCGGAGCTTTCCGGTCGGCCAAAGCACATTTATAGCATTTACCGTAAAATGGCGATGCAAAATAAGCAGTTTAGTGAGATATACGATCTATTGGCTGTCCGAATTATTGTGGATAGCATTAAAGATTGCTATGCAGTGCTTGGGATTATTCACACGTGCTGGAAACCTATGCCTGGTCGTTTTAAAGATTATATCGCGATGCCAAAACCGAATATGTATCAATCTCTCCATACCACGGTCATGGGGCCAAAGGGAGATCCTCTTGAGGTTCAGATACGAACATCGGAAATGCATCAAATTGCAGAATATGGAATTGCTGCACATTGGGCTTATAAGGAAGGCAAGGAAGAGGATGAGCGTTCAACATTAGAAGATAAACTCACCTGGTTCAGGGAGATTTTGGAATGGCAAAACGATGCAACCAATGCTGAAGAGTTCATGGAATCTCTTAAAATTGATCTGTTCTCGGATATGGTCTTTGTGTTCACACCTAAAGGAGATGTCATTGAACTCCCATCTGGGTCTGTGCCTATTGACTTTTCCTACCGTATTCACTCGGAAATTGGGAACAAGACAATTGGTGCCAAGGTTAATGGAAAAATGGTTACACTGGATTATAAGCTGAAAACCGGTGATATTATAGAGATTTTGACCTCCAAACATTCTTATGGACCTAGTCAGGACTGGCTCAAATTAGCACAAACGTCTCAGGCAAAGAACAGAATTCGCCAATTCTTTAAAAAGCAGCGTCGTGAAGAAAATGTTGAAAAAGGGCGGGACCTTGTAGAAAAAGAAATCAAGGCAATGGATTTCGACCTAAAAGAAGTGTTAACTTCCGAGAACATCAATCGAGTAGCGGAAAAGTTTAATTTTATGAATGAAGAAGATATGTTCGCAGCTGTTGGCTATAGTGGTATTACCGCACTTCAGGTGGTAAACCGTTTAACGGAAAAACTGCGCCGTAAACGTGATCTAGAGCAGCAGGTAACAGACATTACGGAAAATGCCGAGAAGAAGAAAACTGTTCCAGTCAAAAACAAGAAGGACGCAGGTGTCGTTGTCCAGGGTATAGACAGCCTTTTAGTACGTCTCTCAAGGTGCTGTAATCCTGTACCAGGCGATGAAATTGTCGGGTTTATCACAAGAGGGCGTGGAGTCTCCGTTCACCGATTAGATTGTGCAAACGTTGTTGCAGAAGGAATGAATGACCGCATAATTGAGGTCGAGTGGGAAGGTGATATTAAAGATAGCCGGGAGTATAATGTAGAAATTGAAATCACTGGCTATGATCGCCGAGGTCTTCTGAATGAAGTGCTACAGGCAGTTAACGAGACTAAAACTGACATTAACGCTGTTTCAGGTAGATCGGACCGCAATAAAATGGCCACCATCAATATGGCTATTGCGATTCATAATATCAGTCACCTGCAAAAAGTCGTAGAGCGGATTAAGCAAGTTCCTGAAATCTATTCAGTGCGACGAATTATGCAATAAGTGAGGGTTTTGGAGAATGAAAGTTGTATTGCAACGGGCAAAAAGAGCGGAAGTTCGAGTAGATAATGAAGTGGTCGGCAGTATAGATAAGGGATTAATGCTCCTTGTTGCCGTTACACATGAAGATTCAGTAGAAGATGCCATCTATGTTGCTGATAAAATAGTAAATTTACGGATATTTGAAGATGAGAACGAAAAAATGAACTTATCCTTATTGGACGTCAAGGGTGGAATTTTATCTGTTTCACAGTTTACATTGTATGGTGACTGTAGAAAAGGAAGGCGTCCGAATTTTATGGCTGCAGCAAAACCTGACCATGCGGAACGTATTTATAATGCGTTTAACGAGAAGCTTCTTGAAAAAGGAGTAGGTAAGGTGGAAACTGGGAAATTCGGCGCCATGATGGAAGTTGATTTTATTAATGATGGCCCTGTTACCTTGATTGTGGAAAGTAAGTAACTTGAATGAGAAAATGCATGCTGCTTAGTTTGTGCAGCATGCATTTTTTAAAATTGTGAAGAGTTTAATTAGAATATATGGATAGAAGATAAAAGTGCCGACTAATTTACTGCCGGCACTTTTTTATGGTTTAGGAAATTATATAAAGTTTCGTTTGTGGATAATTTATTCAAAAGTAAGCAGCGTCCAGCTCCAGGCGCCAGAGACTATCAAACTTCCCTCGCCTCCTTACGATAAGCTCAACATCGAATCGCTAGCGCTCTTCGTGTTTCCTTTATCTCATACGGCTCAGTCCAGTTTGTACGTCTCTAAGCGGGCGCCTTGCGCTTTTGTTCTTATCTATCTCTAAAATACTGCGCCAATCCTTGATAAATGGCAGTGGATGCACGTTCTTGGAATTCACTCGTCAGTACGGTAAGTTCTTCCCCGCGATTACTTATATAACCAAGTTCAAGTAATAGGGACGGTTGGAGACTCTCCCTTAAAACAAGGTAATTTTCCTGACGTACATTACGGTCACGTAAGTTAGTGAACTGTATAAGAGATTGATGAACATGATTTGCTAGCCTCTTATCTGCAGCGTCATAATAGTACGTTGTGGTTCCAGTCACACTTGAATCATCAATACTATCATAATGAAGACTTAAAAATACATCTGCGTGATGGTGATTAGCAGTTTGTGCTCTAACTGGCAGACTGACAAAGGTGTCGTTTTGCCTTGTTAAATAGACTGTAGCTCCAGCAGCTTTCAGTTTATCCTGCAGCAACCTCGAGGTTCGTAGGGTAATATCCTTTTCATAGGTTCCCTGTGCACCAATGGCTCCTACATCTTTTCCACCATGACCCGGGTCTATTACAATAACCTTATTCAATAGATATTGCTCTGCTCCAGCACGAGTGAAGGTAGGTGCTTTTCCTTTTGTTGTAACGATCCACCCGGCTACATAGGCCTTCGTGCCGTCTTGCAGTTGAATTTGATACCAGTTATTTTCTACACCAATAATCGGGAAGGATTGACCTTCCGCAGCCCGATAAATAACTTTAGCGGATGTGGCAGCCTCACTTCGGATATTTGTGCCATCTTCAAGGATAAGGACAGTACCTTCGCCATCAAGTGAGGAAGAGTCAACAGACAAAGGTTTTTTAGCAAGAAACCAGCCTGCTACCCAACCAGTTTCCCCGCTTTCGTATTCAATTTCACACCAGTTATTTTTTTCACTTACTATTGTCACTTCTTCCCCTTGAAGAACCTGGCCGATAACTTTTCCGCTAAAACTCGGGTCACTACGGACATTTAATCCGGAAACAGAAATGATAGCACTTGAATTAGTCTCATTTGATGACGTGCTATTAGAACTTTGGTTGTCTATTTTTGCATAATCTTGATGAATCCATCCGGTTTTCTGATCATAAGAAATTTTTAACCAATTTAATTTTTGCTCTAGTACTAAGACAACTTTTCCTTCCGACAGAGAATCGAGCACTTCACTTTGTGTAGTGGGTTCGCTACGAACGTTAAGGCCGTTAGTAGTAATCGTTGCTGTTTGTGGGTCATCAGGTTCCGGTTGAGATGTAGGTGGATCTTCCGTCTCATTTGGATCTTTCTCTTGAATCCTGATAAATTCTTTAGAAACCCAGCCGTCTATCCCATTAGCCCTAATTTTGATCCAATTTTCATTTTCGTCCACATACCTAACTTCATCTGTACTATGAATAAAGCCTGTCACAGAAAAATTGGTTCCAGGACCGGAACGTACCCGCAAATCATCTGTTAATACTTGAACTTCAGATGCTTCCGTAACACTTGGAGAAGAGTGGGGCTGATTGTTATCTGATACTAGGAAGGATGCAACCCAGCCAGATTTACTGTCACTAACCTGGATTTTCAACCATTCTCCTTGGGTACTGATAACAGGATAGGTTTCCCCTCGTACTACTTTGGAAATGATACTGGAATTTGCATCAGGTTTCTCACGTACATTAAGTACATCCGTTGCTACCTCAATTGTTCTATTTGCATAGGCAGTCGAGGTGTTAAAGAAAGTAATAAACGTAGAAAATAGAAAAAGTCCGATAATAAAAATATGTAATTTTTGATGCAATAGTTATGCCTCCTAGATCTGAAGATTAATCACAACCACCCTATTTCTACAACAAAGCCAAAAAATCCTGCTACTGATGAAAGTTTTCTTATGAAAAAGGGAAGGATAAGGATTAGCGAATAGAAAAAGGGGCGACTACTTATGAAATTTAGTGATAAAAACAATCAAGCATATGGAAGTAGAGGTAGAGATGTTTTTGGTGTAAGCTTTCACGATTTTATCGAAAAAGAAAAAGACTCAACCTACGTTGAATTGGCTTCTGAATTTGGTATTACAATGCGAGACGTTAAGGTAATGAAAAAACACTTAAATCGAATAGAATAAAACCTTGACAACTGCTTTCTAATCTATATATACTAGCAAGTATCTACTTACAAGGTCTTAGCTTACACCTAAGCAACAATAGGTTAGTATAGCTAGTAGTACATATTACAAGCCTTCAATGGCTTCATACAAACATACCAATGATGGAGAATAGTAATTAAGAAACATCATGGAAAGAGAAGAAATGTCCTAGGCTGAAAGCATTTCCCCATGAAATCTTAATGAATGAACACTCCGTAGGATCCACTCTGAAAAAACTGGTTGCTCTTTGAAGATAGCAGACCCGTTCTACTAGGAGAAGGACGTTGCAGGCGTTAACTGCTTAAGTGGAAGCATATAGCTCAATAGGCTATTCTAGCATGCTTCAATTAGGGTGGCACCACGGGAGATAACTCTCGTCCCTTGTTTAACATAAGTTAAGCAAGGGGCGGGAGTTTTTTGTATTAACGGAAGAATAGATTGTGAACTATAAATGGTAATAAAAGGTAAAAGGGGGCAGACCCCTTTTGGAAATTAAAGGAGGAACCGATTATGGCAATACAGATACCGCGTGGAACTCAGGATATTTTGCCTGGGACTGTGGAGAAGTGGCAGTATATTGAAGCGAAGGCGAAGGAGATTTGTCAGCTTTATAATTATAAGGAGATAAGAACGCCGATTTTTGAGAGTACTGAGTTATTTCTTAGGGGTGTCGGGGAGACGACGGATGTGGTGCAAAAGGAGATGTATACCTTTGAGGATCGTGGGGGCAGAAGTCTTACATTACGCCCAGAGGGTACAGCGTCTACGGTACGCTCTTTTGTAGACAATAAAATGTTCGGCTCACCTAATCAGCCTACTAAACTTTATTACGTCGGCCCGATGTTTCGTTATGAACGCCCACAGGCTGGACGCTTTCGTCAGTTTGTTCAGTTCGGAGTCGAGGCTCTAGGCAGTAATGATCCATCCATTGATGCAGAAGTAATCGCATTAGCAGTGGAACTATATAAAAGTTTAGGGTTGAAAAACCTGAAAGTAGTTATTAACAGTCTTGGAGATAAAGAAAGCCGTCAGGCACACCGTGATGCATTGATTCAACACTTCCAGCCTCGTATCAATGAATTCTGCAGTGATTGCCAAGGAAGATTGGAAAAAAATCCACTAAGGATTTTAGATTGCAAGAAAGATCGCGACCATGAACTTATGGCAACTGCTCCTTCTATTTTGGAATATTTAAATGATGAATCGAAAGCTTATTTTGATAAAGTAGTAGCTTATCTTTCCGCTCTAGGTATCAGCTATGAAATTGATCCCAACCTTGTCCGAGGACTTGACTATTACTACCACACTGCATTTGAAATAATGAGTACTTCGGAAGGTTTCGGTGCTATTACAACCTTATGTGGTGGAGGAAGGTATAACGGTCTTGTTCAGGAAATTGGCGGGCCTGAAACACCTGGTATCGGATTTGCTTTGAGTATTGAGCGGTTACTCTCTGCGATGGAAGCAGAGAATGTGGATTTTCCAACGGATGAAGCAATTGATTGCTATGTGGTTGCATTAGGTGACCAGGCAAAAGAAACGGCAGTAAAGCTTTTGTTTGATTTAAGAAAAGCAGGAATTGTAGCTGAAAAAGATTACCAAGACAAAAAGCTAAAAGCACAATTTAAAGCTGCAGACCGTCTTCAGGCAAAGTACACCATTGTCTTTGGAGATGATGAGCTTCAAAAAGGTGTCGTTTCAGTAAAAGAAATGGCAACCGGCGAGCAGAAGGAAATTGCATTAGAAGAAGTAACAACTTATATATCTGAAAAGAAAAGTGGGGAGAGATCTATATGACAGGTAGAACGTATTTTTGTGGGGAAGTTCCGGAATCATCCATTGGTGAAATAATCGAGCTTAAAGGGTGGGTCCAAAAACGACGCGACCTTGGCGGCCTTATTTTCCTAGACCTGCGAGATCGAACAGGATTGGTTCAAATCGTGTTTAACCCTGATGTCTCTCCAGAAGCATTAAAAACTGCTGAGCATGTTCGTAACGAATATGTACTGTACATCAAAGGGAAAGTGGTTGCACGTGAGGCTGCAACGGTAAACCGTAAAATGACTACAGGTGGAATTGAAGTACAGGCAGACGTAATCGAAGTATTAAACGCTGCAAAAACACCGCCATTCGTTTTAGATAACAAAACAGAAGTAAGTGAAGATGTTCGCTTAAAGTATCGTTATTTGGATCTTCGCAGACCGGTTATGTTTGACACCTTAAAAATGCGTCATGAAGTGACAAAATCCATAAGAGAATTTTTAAACGACCAGCAGTTTATGGAAATTGAAACACCGATTTTAACAAAAAGCACGCCAGAGGGAGCGCGTGACTATCTAGTTCCAAGCCGTGTACATCCAGGAGAGTTCTACGCATTACCGCAATCACCACAGATTTTTAAACAATTGCTGATGGTATCTGGGGTAGAGCGTTATTACCAAATTGCTCGCTGCTTCCGTGATGAGGATTTACGTGCTGATCGTCAACCGGAATTCACGCAAGTGGACATAGAAACATCCTTTCTTTCTCAAGAAGAAATTATTAGTATGATGGAAGATATGATGGCGATGGTGATGAAGAATACAAAAGGGGTAGATGTTCCAGCTTCCTTCCCGCGAATGACCTATCAAGAAGCAATGGATCGTTATGGTTCGGATAAGCCTGATACACGCTTTGAAATGGAGCTAGTAGATCTTTCCGAGCAAGTGAAAGAGTGTGGATTCAAAGTCTTTACTGGAGCCGTTGCGAACGGTGGCCAAGTAAAAGGAATCAATGTTAAAGGGGCGGCAAGCAACTATTCCCGCAAGGATATTGATGCTCTGACAGAATTCGTATCTGTATACGGTGCAAAAGGCCTCGCTTGGTTAAAAGTAGAAAGTGATGGCCTAAAAGGTCCAATCGCTAAATTCTTTAACGAAGAAGAACAGCAAAGCTTTATTCAAATATTGGATGCGGCGGAGGGAGATCTTCTGTTATTTGTAGCTGATAAAAAATCAGTCGTTGCCGATGCACTTGGAGCATTACGTATGAAGCTTGGAAAAGAGCTTGGATTGATTGATGAATCCAAATTTAACTTCCTATGGGTGACGGACTGGCCATTGCTTGAATACGGCGAGGAAGAAGGCAGATACTTTGCAGCCCATCATCCGTTCACAATGCCTGTCCGTGAAGACCTAGCTTTACTAGATACAAATCCAGGTGAAGTTCGTGCACAAGCGTATGACCTGGTATTAAATGGATATGAGCTAGGTGGAGGTTCTTTACGGATTTATGAGCGTGACATTCAAGAGAAGATGTTTGAAGTGCTTGGTTTTACAAAAGAAGAGGCAATAGAGCAGTTTGGTTTCTTACTCGAAGCATTTGAATATGGAACACCTCCACATGGCGGTATTGCCCTTGGATTGGACCGATTGGTTATGCTGTTAGCTGGAAGAACAAATCTTCGAGACACGATAGCGTTTCCTAAAACAGCAAGTGCGAGCTGTATTTTAACACAGGCGCCAAGCCCTGTTGCAGGCGGGCAATTAGATGAATTACACTTGTCGCTTGCTGTCAAAAAAGAGTAGATTTTCCTATACGAAGTGACCTTGCAAACGAAAAATGCATGTGTTATTATATTTTCAAGCAAGAGTAAGTCCTGATGTGTTCGTCGTATAACCTATTGTTTTGACCGAACAATAGATTATACGGGAGCTCAGAGTTTTCGTTGCTGCGTACATGCCTCCTTTGTCTTGAGGACGTACAAATGCATGAAACAGAGCACCCACCTGCAGTTAGCGGGTTCAAAACGAAGGCATCAACGACGGCACAATTGGGACTTGCTTACATAACGGAAGTAAAAACCAACATTCTAAATTTAGAATGTTGGTTTTTTAAGTTTAATTAGTATTTTACTTTCTTTGCTTTGACTTGCCTCTTGAGAAAGACAGCTTTTTATAGCTGCTACCTAGAAGATTTACGATACCCTTTTTGAAGTGCTTCTTCCTCGGTTCTAAACAGCTCCACAGGGTTAGTTCTCTCATAAAATGCTCCACCAGGTACATGGTAAATTAGCTCTCCACGTGCATTCTTATTTCCTTTAATTAGTAGGAACTCTTCCGGTTCAGAATCAGAATGGTTGTTTTTGTTAGCTTCTAAAGTGGAAGAAACGGCTCCTAATGTTTGCCTAACTTGAAAGGTAAGCCTTTCTTTATCAAGCATCTGCCGGTTTTTGTTATTCAGCTTTAGGATTGTTACCAATCCACCTATTAAGAGGAAAAGAAAGGAAAAGAGCCTTAAGAAGATTTTCAGCATAATAATCCCACTTTCTTTAGTGCATGTTTAATTAAATCTTATTAGTGAATATATATAAACATATCCAACTACTATTCCCTTTATAATATGGGAGATAAACCTTTTCGTCATTAATTAGAAATTCCTATAAGACTACTTGCATTTCCTATGAAGTATGATATATTCGATTTCGGGTACAATCTTTACAAAGACTAAAAAGACTATGTGATAAGAGATAAATGGAGTTGATAGGAATGTTACATCAGTTTTCAAGAAACGAACTAGCAATAGGTAAAGAAGGATTAGATATTTTAAAGAACAGTACGGTTGCTGTACTTGGTATTGGGGGCGTAGGGTCCTTTTCTGCGGAGGCTTTAGCACGCTCTGGAGTTGGCCGTCTTATCCTTGTAGACAAAGACGATGTAGATATTACAAATGTTAATCGTCAAATACATGCGTTAATGTCCACTGTAGGGAAACCTAAAGCAGATCTAATGAAAGCCCGTATTGAAGATATTAACCCGGATTGTGAAGTTATTTCTTTAAAAATGTTCTATACAGATGAAACATATGAAGAATTTTTCAGCTATAAACCGGATTATGTTATAGATGCATCAGATACCATTTCTTATAAAATTCATCTGATGAAAGAATGTCTTAAGCGTAAGATTCCGATTGTATCAAGTATGGGAGCGGCTAACAAAACAGATCCAACGCGATTTAAAATGGAAGATATCTCCAAAACGCATACAGATCCGATTGCAAAAGTCATTCGGACAAGACTTCGAAAAGAAGGCATTCACCGTGGTATCAAGGTTGTGTTTTCGGATGAAAGTCCTATTATAATTCGTGAAGAAGTAAGGAAAACCGTAGGAAACGATAAGGCTGAAATTCGTAAAGCGAAAATGCCACCTTCTTCTAACGCGTTTGTTCCATCGGTAGCTGGCCTAATTCTTGGTGGATATGTAATTAATGATCTATTAAAGGATATATCTATTCAAAGAGTCGGCGGAAAACAATAATGATAAGAGGATGGCTTAGAGCACAATTGCTCTGGACCATCCTCTTTTTACATTACCTCGTCATGTAGAGCAGTCATTTTTCTTGCACGGTCCATAATTTGGACGAGCATTTCGTAATCGTCATTAATGATACTTTGTTGTTCTTCCATCTTCCGAAGCTGTTCTTTTAAAGCTTGCTGCTTTCTTTTTAACATTACATTTTCTTGTAATAACCGTTCGTTTTCCAGTTTAAGACCTTGTTCTGATTGCAATTCACGTTTATAGGTTTGTAGGTATTGAATGCAATCGTCTAGCGTAATGGAATCTTTATTTTGTGGAAGCGGTTCATATGAAGTCTCTTCACCCACCTCTAAATGGTAGGAGTCTGCATTAGTTTTATGTAAAGGTAAAGAAGAAGTTGCAGGTGCAGGAAGCCATTCCAGTTGCAGTTGGGGCTTTGTTCTTTGCAAGGGTTGAGCCGCCGCTTGTTGTTCTTTTTTTTGTTTGTCCAAGGCACGCTTGCGCTCTTTCCGCTGTTTCTTTGCGATAGCCACCGTTGGCTCATATTTTTTTCGGACTTCTGCATTCCATCGAAAGCCACAGGCAGCCGATGTACGGTTCAACTTATCTCCTACTTCCTCAAATGCTGCAAGCTGGGTTCCACCATCTCTTATGTATCGTAATACAGTTTCTGCTAGTAATAAATCATCCTCATGTGACCATGCATCCTGACGCACTTTCATTAAACGACACTCCTTTAAAACGAACGTTTTTTTACCATCGTTACCTTCTTGGATGGCTTTTATACTATTTTAAGAGAATTTGTTCTTTTGAAGTTTTTTGCAAATGTCTAGATCCAAGGGCTATAATGTTCAAGTTTCATCGTATAGTAAATCGAAAGCTTCTTGATTTCCCACCTTTGAGTAGCAGATCTCCGACATATAAAAAGAGGGGTGGATAGTCCATGAAGGGGAAGAGGTGCTAGGTATGTGAAAAGCAAGGTGGAAGATGGATTATCATATATTCCACAATCGGGCCATTCAATTGAATAAGACTGGGAATCTTCAGAAGTTAATTTGCGAATTTGAGATAAGGTATATTATATTTGTTGAATAGATTCTCTTTAAAAACAAGAAAAGTAGGTGAACAAAGTGGGGAAATATCAATTGGATACCAAAGGTAAGGTAGCTGTGACAAAGTTTCATGAAAAACAGACACCTGCTAAATTTGATAAAAAGCAACAACTTGAAAAAATACGTGCGGAGTATTTGAAAAAGAAGCAAAAACAAACAGATAAATAATATGAATGAAAACATAGGAAGACTAAATCTCCCTATGTTTTTCTTATTCGAAGTTCTTTTTTAAATTGATAATGAAAATTCCGATTGGTTTAAAAATATGATATCTAATTTGAGGCTCATTATGGCAATAATTTTTCTTACATGGTTATCTGGAGTAGGGACTGGTTTTAGATAGTTTTGAAAAAGTATTACCGTTAATAGAAATAAGGTCTGATATTATTATAGATACTACACATATTGGAATTAACGAGGTTTGTAGAAAACTTAAAGAATTATTATAATCATTTTTCTGGTTATTCAATTATCGAGCGCTTTCCTGGAACAACAAGGATATGCGCTCTTTTTATATTTTACATCTTGAATTTGTAAGTTATGCCAGAAAAGGACAGTTTACTAAAGTATTCCTTATAAAGAGGAGGTTAGCAAATGAGGTTGATAATAATCTATTTTCTAATAATTATTATTTTGGTTGGATGTAACTCAACGGTTAAAATAACTTCTTTTGAATTAACCTCGATACAAATTATAGAAGAAAATAGTTTTTACGTAGATTGTTCATGGGCATTTAAAAAGCCTTGGTGGGCAAGTAGTCAGACAACAGAGAAGGAATTATGTGAAGTAAAAGTAACGGACATAACAAGTATTACAGATAAGGACGGAAACAGTTTATATTTTACCGACTTGTTGGAGGAAGATAAAGTTCAAATCGTATTAACAGAAGAAACCAACATTGAAAAAAATAAAGCTAGAGAAGTAGAAGCTAAAGAAATAATTTTGTTGCAAGGTAAGTAAGCAAAGACAGAAAAACATAGTATGTATGATATTCCGGTACTTTACCTGTATAAATAGTTAATAGAAAAACCTTAACCACTGCGTTCGAAATTGCGTAAAGCAAAAACTCGAATGTGTTGGTTAAGGCTTTTTAGTTCTTGGAAATTCAGAGAAGTGCATTTCATTTCTTTTTGGTTTTTTCATAAACCTGAGCCAATGTTGTTTCAAATTTACTGGTTCCTTTTGGTTTGTAGTATGATTTGTGCTTGAGCTTATCAGGTAGATATTGCTGTGCAACCCATCCTGATGGGTAATCATGGGGATAAAGGTAATCAAGGCCTCGACCTAGTGATGCGGCCCCTTTATAATGGGCATCCTTAAGATGCGCTGGAACATCTCCGACGATGCCTTTTCGGATATCTGCCAAAGCTTCATCTAATGCTTTATAAGCTGAGTTTGACTTAGGAGATAAACATAGTTCAATCACTGCATTGGCTAAAGGGATCCGAGCTTCCGGGAATCCTAGTCGTTCAGCTGCTTCAATGGCAGCAAGTGTCCGGGCACCGGCTTGTGGATTGGCTAAACTAATGTCTTCGTAGGCAATGACAAGCAAACGTCTTGCAATACTCACAAGATCTCCGGCTTCTATCAGTCTACCTAAATAATGAAGTGCAGCATCCACGTCACTTCCCCGGATTGATTTTTGAAAAGCCGAAAGAACATCATAGTGACCGTCTCCATCTTTATCATGGTAAAAGCTCTTTTTTTGTAAACACTCTTCGGCAGTTTTCCTATCTATCACAACCTCATTTTGCTCATTAGCTGTTGTGGAAAGCACCGCAAGCTCCAATGCATTTAATGCGGAACGGACGTCTCCTCCACAGCCATTAGCAAAATGCTCTAAAGCATCAGGTTCCAATCTTACATGATAGTTACCTAGTCCTCGATCAACATCATGACGGGCCTGCTCGATGACTGCTTTGATTTCCTCGACAGATAACGGATGAAGTTCAAAAATTTGACATCTACTTCTGATCGCGGGGTTAATGGCATGATAAGGGTTGCTGGTTGTGGCACCAATCAAGGTGATGCTACCGCTTTCCAAATGTGGCAGCAGGAAATCTTGCTTTGCTTTATCCAAACGATGTACTTCGTCTAATATAAGAATAACTTTACCGGACATTTTTGCCTCTTGAGCAACAATTTCCATGTCTTTTTTATTATGAACTACTGCATTTAAGCTGCGAAAAGCATACTGTGTACTTCCCGCAATAGCGGTTGCAATGCTAGTTTTTCCTATTCCAGGCGGTCCGTAGAGAATCATCGAGGAAAGATGTTTAGCTTTAACCATTCTTTGGATGATCTTTCCTTCCCCAACAAGGTGCTCCTGCCCAACCATTTCTTCTATAGTTCTTGGCCTCATACGATAAGCCAAAGGTTTTTTACTCATAAAAAAATATCACCATCCTACTTGCTGTACATTTTTCTTTATTACCCACTGTACCACATTTAAAGTCATGGTTAGAAATGTAAAGAATCTAGTTCTATGCTATAATGGGAATGATTTTATAGATAATAGTCGAGAGATAGAAGGAAGTAAGAGACATGTTAGATGAGCGTAGTAGGGAGAAAAGCGTATTTTTGGCAAAGTGGTTCATCTTTTTTATTGGTTTGTTGATTATGTCTTTTGGAATTGTACTGATGATCCGAGCAGATTTAGGGAGTGCCCCGTGGGATGTTTTTCATATTGGTCTCTTTATTCAACTAGGTTTAACTATTGGTACATGGTCTATTATAGTAGGCTTTTTTATTTTGGCTATTTCCTCCATCATTTTAAAAAAGCTTCCATCCATTGGTGCTTTTCTCAATATGCTTATGGTGGGGGCCTTCATCGATCTTTATCTTCTACTACCATTTCTACATACACCTTTGTCTTTTGTAGGGAAATTATTGATGCTTATAGCAGGTGTATTAGTAATCGGAATAGGAATTGGCATTTATATTTCATCCCGATGCGGTGCTGGTCCACGGGATAGCTTGATGATTGCCTTAACAGAAGTTGCCGGGTGGAAAGTGCAACATATTAGATTAGCGATGGAATTAATAGTATTATGTTTAGGGTGGCTTTTAGGAGGCCCGGTTTTTATCGGGACCATTCTATTCAGCTTATCCATTGGAGCGATTGTAGGTTGGACACTTCCAGCATGTCAGAGGACAACCGATACTATTCTTAATAAAATACAGCACAAAAATAATAAAGTAACCATTCAAATATAAAGTACTGGATATAGAAAGAATAGGGGTGTGAGAGAATGAAAATTTCAACAAAAGGAAGATACGGTTTAACAATTATGATTGAGCTTGCTAAAAACGTAGGGGAAGGCCCGCTTTCTTTAAAAACAATTGCACAAACGCATGATTTATCCGAACATTACTTGGAGCAATTGATTGCACCACTTCGCAATGCCGGGTTAGTTAAAAGTATACGTGGAGCCTATGGTGGTTATATTTTAGCAGATGAGCCGGGGAAAATAACAGCCGGAGACATCATTCGTGTACTAGAGGGACCAATCAGTCCTGTTGAAGTACTGGAAGATGAAGAGCCAGCAAAGCGGCAGCTATGGATTCGTATTCGTGATGCAGTGAAAGATGTATTGGATAATACAACATTAGAGGACCTGGCCAATTATTCCGGTGAAGACCAGGAAGCATATATGTTTTATATTTAATAAAGAAAGGAGGGATTATCCATGAAACCTGTCTATCTAGATCATGCAGCTACTGCACCTATTCATCCAGCTGTTATTGATAGTATGTTGTCTGTTATGCAAGAGGACTTTGGTAATCCTTCGAGCATCCATCACTACGGTCGAAAAACAAGGCATCTTATAGATGAGGCAAGGAATGTTGCAGCAAAGAGTATTGGTGCAAAAGAAAATGAAATCATCTTTACAAGCGGCGGAACAGAAGCCGATAATCTTGCAATAATTGGTGTAGCCAGAGCCAATAGGCATCGCGGGAATCATATTATTACAACAAGTATTGAACATCATGCCGTTCTTCACGCATGTGAACAGCTTGAAAAAGAAGGCTACCAGATCACCTATCTTCCTGTAAATGATAGAGGAGTGGTTGATGTTCAAGATGTGAAGAATGCTATGACAGATCAGACAATCCTAGTGACAATCATGTACGGAAATAATGAAGTAGGATCTATTCAACCAGTGAGGGAATTGGGCAGTCTGCTTAAAAATCATCAAGCTTATTTTCATACAGACGCCGTTCAAGCTTTTGGTCTTTGCTCCATAGATGTAGTGGAGCTTGGTGTTGATTTTCTTTCTGTATCCGCTCATAAAATTAATGGACCTAAAGGTATAGGCTTCCTTTATGCTCGTTTTGGCACCAACTTCTCTCCTTTATCTTTTGGAGGAGAACAAGAAAGAAAGCGACGAGCAGGCACAGAAAATGTTGCTGGTATAGTTGGCTTGAAGACGGCAATTGAACGAAGTGTGGAGGAAATGCCCTTTAAGACTAAACAATATAATATGTTCAAACAATTAATCATGAGTATATGGCTGGAAGAAAAGGTGAACTTTGAAATCAACGGTTCCTTGGATGATACCTTGCCACATGTAATGAATGTTTATTTTCCCGGAACAAATGTGGAGTCGCTCCTTGTCAACTTAGATCTAGCAGGTATAGCAGTTTCGAGTGGTTCAGCTTGTACTGCAGGTTCTATTGATCCTTCTCATGTTCTAGTGGCAATGTTCGGCAAAGATTCGAAGAGGATTGCTTCTTCCATCCGCTTTAGCTTTGGATTAGGAAACAAAGAAGAAGATATTACATTTGCTGCAAAAGAAACTGCAAAAGTAGTAAAGCGATTAACAAAAAACAAATAATACGGGGTGATCACAATGACAAAAGCACCAAAAGATACCCGTGTAGTAATAGGAATGTCTGGTGGAGTCGATTCTTCCGTTGCGGCACTTCTTTTAAAAGAACAAGGCTACGATGTTATTGGTATTTTCATGAAAAACTGGGATGATACCGACGAGTTTGGCGTTTGTACAGCAACAGAGGATTACAATGATGTGATTCGAGTATGTAACCAAATCGGAATACCTTATTACGCGGTAAATTTTGAAAAACAATATTGGGACAAGGTGTTTCAATATTTCTTAGATGAATACAAAGCAGGACGTACGCCAAATCCCGATGTTATGTGCAACAAGGAAATAAAGTTCAAAGCATTCCTCGAGCATGCAGTCGACTTGGGTGCCGATTATTTAGCAACAGGGCACTATGCTCAAGTGGAATATCGTGATGGGGAATATAAAATGCTTCGGGGACTTGATGAAAATAAGGATCAAACTTATTTTCTAAATCAGCTCGGTCAAGAACAGCTTTCGAAAGTAATGTTCCCAATCGGTAATATTGAAAAATCAGAAGTGCGTGAAATTGCAAAGCGAGCAAACCTTGCTACTGCGACAAAGAAAGATAGCACAGGTATTTGTTTCATTGGAGAACGTAATTTTAAAGAGTTTTTAAGTGGATACCTTCCTGCTCAACCGGGAAGCATGGTAACACTTGACGGAGAAGTAAAAGGAAAACATGATGGATTAATGTATTACACAATTGGCCAGCGTCATGGACTTGGAATCGGCGGCAGTGGTGATCCTTGGTTCGTTATCGGTAAAGACCTAGAGAAAAACACCCTCTATGTTGGGCAAGGCTTCCATAATGAGCTTCTTTATTCTGACTCCATCATAGCGGCAGACGTTAGTTGGGTTTCAGATAACCCTCCAACCGAGGAGTTATCATGCACAGCTAAATTCCGTTATCGTCAGCAGGATAATAAAGTAAATGTGCAATTGATTGAAGATAACAGAGTGAAAATTATCTTTGATGAGCAGATTCGAGCTGTCACACCTGGACAAGCAGTGGTGTTCTATAATGGTGATGAATGCTTGGGTGGAGGCACCATCGATCATGTTTTTAAAAACAATGAAAAACTTTGGTATGTTGGATAATCAAAACCTCAACTCATAGTGGGAGTTGAGGTTTTTCTTGTGTTATACTTGGTAGGAAAAATAGGAGAATAACAACTAAAGAGGTGTACATAGATGAAAGACAATAATGCAATAGGTATTGAATATTTACAACAGGGTAAGTACGAAGAGGCGCTTGCAGCCTTTTCACAGGAAATTGAGCAGAACCCGGAAAATGCCGTGGCCTATGTTAATTTTGGTAACGTGCTAAGTGCAGTTGGAGAGCAAGAGAAAGCAAAGAAATTTTTTGAGCGTGCCTTGGAGAAAGATGAAAATATGGGAACAGCGCATTACGGATTAGGAACGCTCTTTTTTCAGCAGGAAAAGTGGGATAAAGCAAAGGGTCATTTTGAATTGGCGATGAAAAAAGGAGTCGAGGATGGCGATATTTACTTTATGCTTGGAATGACACTCCTACAATTTGAGCAGCCAAAGCTTGCACTTCCTTACTTCCAGCGTTCTGTAGAGTTGAATCCCGACGACACAGAGGCAAGATTCCAGTTTGGATTATGTTTAGCAGGACTTGGCTTAATTAAGGAAGCTACAGCGGAGTTTGAGACAGTTGTGACAGAAGATGATAACCATGCCGATGCTTGTTACAATTTAGGTGTTGCGTACGCCTATCAGGACAAAAGGGAAATGGCACTGGAAATGCTTGATAAGGCACTGGAAATACAAACAGATCACATGCTGGCAGCACATGCAAAAAAGATAATCACTGAAAACTAAGGGTTGGAGGGAACTCCCATGAAAGACCAAAAACAGCAATCCTCTCTCGATCTATTCGAGGAAAAGGAAAAATTCATAAAAGGAACCCACCTCGTTACGATCTTCCATAATGAGTCCAATATGTATTCGGTTGTTCGTATAAGAGTGGTCGAAACGAATGTTCCACAGGAGGAAAAGGAAGCGGTCGTGACTGGGTATTTCCCTCGTATTCATGAAGATGAAACGTACATATTCTTTGGACAAATGAAGGACCATCCCCGTTTTGGACAGCAATTCCACGTGGAACACTTCCGGAAAGATATCCCCCAAACGCGCCACGGCATTGTCCAGTATTTATCAAGTGACTTATTTTCTGGGATTGGCAAAAAGACCGCCGAAAAAATTGCAGATGCACTTGGAGAAAATGCGATATCCAGAATTCTGGAGAACCCTTCAATATTAGATGAAGTTCCTAAGCTTGCTGCAGACAAAGCGAAGCAGTTATATAGCACCTTAATGGAACATCAAGGGTTAGAGCAGGTGATGATTGCACTATCTCAGTTTGGATTTGGTCCACAGCTTTCCATGAAGATATATCAGACCTATAAGGATGAAACCATTGCCATGCTGCAAAAGAATCCTTATCAGCTAGTGGAAGATGTGGAGGGGATAGGATTTGGACGGGCAGATGAATTAGGCAGCCATTTCGGAATATCAGGAAACCATCCAGATCGAATACGAGCAGGCTGTTTGTACACAATAGAGCAGCATTCCCTGCAAGAAGGCCATTGTTATGTAACAGATGTTCAACTTTCAGAAGCAGTCGTTCGTTTGCTAAATGAAAAGCAATACGGTTTAGTATCAGAATCCGACATTTCTCGGGAAATTCTACAACTGACGGAGGAAGGTAAATTAAAAGCGGAAGAAGAAAGGGTTTATTTACCTAGTCTTTATTTTTCCGAGCAAGGGCTTGTTACGAATATTAAACGTGTTATTGCTCAAACTCAGTATACCGAACAGTTTCCGGAATCGGAATTTTTACTTGCTTTAGGTAAATTGGAAGACCGTCTTAAAGTTCAATATGCTCCTTCTCAAAAAGAGGCAATACAACAGGCGTTGTTAACATCCATGCTTCTATTAACGGGCGGACCAGGTACGGGTAAAACTACAGTAATAAAGGGTATTGTTGAGTTATACTCTGACCTTCATGGCTGTTCATTAGATCCAAAAGATTATGATAAGGATGATCCATTTCCCATCATGCTTGTAGCACCAACAGGGCGTGCAGCCAAAAGGATGAGTGAGGCTACTGGTTTACCTTCCCTTACTATTCACAGACTGCTCGGCTGGAATGGCTCAGAAGGCTTTTCGCATAATGAGGAAAATCCAATCTCAGGGAAGCTGCTGATTGTGGATGAAGTATCGATGGTAGATATTTGGTTAGCAAATCAATTGTTTAAGTCTTTGCCAGAAGATATTCAAGTGGTGCTTGTTGGAGATGAAGATCAACTTCCTTCTGTTGGACCTGGCCAGGTTTTAAAGGATTTATTGGCATCGAAGGCAATACCGACCGTCCAACTGACAGATATTTACCGACAAAAAGGTGGCTCATCTATCATAGAGCTTGCCCATGAAATGAAGGCGGGCACGATTCCTTCTGACATCTCAACCGCAAAGAAGGATCGCTCCTTTATAAAGTGTGGTCAGGCGCAAATATTGGATGTTGTGAAAAAAGTTTGTGCTAACGCCAAAGATAAAGGATACACCGCACGTGACATCCAGGTGCTAGCACCAATGTACCGCGGGAATGCAGGCATAGACAAATTGAATGAAATGCTGCAAGAACTATTTAATCCTAAAAGTGAGCAGAGACGTGAAATAAGTTTCGGGAATGTTGTGTACCGTACAGGTGACAAGATACTCCAGCTCGTTAATCAACCGGAAAGCCAGGTTTATAATGGCGATATCGGTGAAATAGTCTCGATCTTTTATGCAAAGGAAAATACAGAAAAGCAGGATATGGTTATTGTTTCGTTTGATGGAAATGAAGTCACCTATATAAAACAGGATCTCGGACAAATTACACATGCATATTGCTGCAGCATTCATAAATCACAGGGCAGTGAGTTCCCAATTGTAGTCTTGCCGGTCGTAAAAAGCTATTACAGGATGCTTCGCCGTAACTTATTATATACAGCAGTTACTAGATCTAAGCGATTTTTAATTTTATGTGGCGATGAGGATGCACTTAAGCTTGGTGTGCAAAGAGCAGATGAGCAGGCAAGGCAAACATCGTTAAAAGAACGTTTGCAACAAAAAGTACCGGTTGAACTGGTAGAAGAAGAGACAGAGGATATTGTTGTTCCTTTTGATATTCCATTTTGGAAAGATGCCAACATTGGGATGGAGAATATTAGTCCTTATGATTTTATGGAGGAAGAGGATTAAGTTCTTCTGCTTATCGCTAGGCTCCACCTTAATTGGAAAACCTTACGCAGTATTACCTGAGGGGAAATGACGGAAAATAGTAATGTTCGAAAAGAGGTGGTTTTCCTTTGAGAACATTCTCTAGAGTAGTTGGGATGCTCCTATACGATACAGCTTCCGGTAAAAAAATAGGACGAATCACAGACTTCTGCATTGAGGAACCTGGAATTGTAAAAGGGCTGCTTATCGACGGTAAAGGAATGTTCCATCGCACAAAATTTCTCCGTTACGAGACCATCCATTCCATTGGAGAAGATGGAGTCATGGCAAAAGACCCTAAGTTGTCTCCGGTCATTAAAGAACATGGTAAGATCTATTTTCATCATTACCATGGCATAAAAGGGAAATCCTTTATAACTAGTGAAGGAGATAAGCTGGGTTTGCTTGAAGATGTATACTTTGAAGAAAAAACGGGCACAATCGTAGGATATGAAGTAACGGACGGCTTTTTCGCAGATATTGCAGAAGGAAAAAAGATAATCAAGAATCCTTCTGATTTAATTATTGGCAAAGATACCGTCGTCGTTTCTGTACTAACCTAACGAGAGGTGTCTGAGATGGTTCTTTCTTGTCCTAACTGCAAAAGCAAGGATATCGGAAAAATAGGTGTTAATCAATATTATTGCTGGGGTTGTTTTATCGAGCTTTCTGTCTCCCAAGGAGTAGTCCATACTCACCAAGTAGAAGAGGATGGCACATTAAGTTCACTGGATGATTTGTTTCATGAAGACGATCGACAAATTAGCATATAACCTACAATAGGGAGTGAGTCGCATGAACAGAGCAATGACGTCCTTGTTAATGATTGGCCTAGGAGCGGCAGCTAGCCGCATGAGTAAAAACAATGAGGTGCAAAACTTTTTTGGTGGCATGACTTCCAAACGAAATATGAAAAAAATGAGAAAAAAAGCTCAGCGTATGTTTTCTTGATATATTTAAAATCCGTTTCTGCCTTGTGGCAGGAGCGGATTTTTTTTGAAGAGCAAAGAAAGTACATGAAAAGTGAAGATGGTAGCGGATGATGTCCATTCGAGCGTGAAGAAAGTACATGAAAAGTGAAGATGGTAGCGGATGATGTCCATTCAAGCGTGAAGAAAGTACATGAAAAGTGAAGATGGTAGCGGATGATGTCCATTCAAGCGTGAAGAAAGTACATGAAAAGTGAAGATGGTAGCGGATGATGTCCATTCAAGCGTGAAGAAAGTACATGAAAAGTGAAGATGGTAGCGGATGATGTCCATTCAAGCGTGAAGAAAGTACATGAAAAGTGAAGATGGTAGCGGATGATGTCCATTCAAGCGTGAAGAAAGTACATGAAAAGTGAAGATGGTAGCGGATGATGTCCATTCAAGCGTGAAGAAAGTACATGAAAAGTGAAGATGGTAGCGGATGATGTCCATTCAAGCGTGAAGAAAGTACATGAAAAGTGAAGATGGTAGCGGATGATGTCCATTCAAGCGTGAAGAAAGTACATGAAAAGTGAAGATGGTAGCGGATGATGTCCATTCAAGCGTGAAGAAAGTACATGAAAAGTGAAGATGGTAGCGGATGATGTCCATTCAAGCGTGAAGAAAGTACATGAAAAGTGAAGATGGTAGCGGATGATGTCCATTCAAGCGTGAAGAAAGTACATGAAAAGTGAAGATGGTAGCGGATGATGTCCATTCAAGCGTGAAGAAAGTACATGAAAAGTGAAGATGGTAGCGGATGATGTCCATTCAAGCGTGAAGAAAGTACATGAAAAGTGAAGATGGTAGCGGATGATGTCCATTCAAGCGTGAAGAAAGTACATGAAAAGTGAAGATGGTAGCGGATGATGTCCATTCAAGCGTGAAGAAAGTACATGAAAAGTGAAGATGCTAGCGGATGATGTCCATTCAAGCGTGAAGAAAGTACATGAAAAGTGAAGATGGCAGCGAATGATGTCCATTCGAGCGTAAAGAAAGTATATGAAAAGTGAAGATGCCAGCGGATGATGTCCATTCGAGCGTGAAGAAAGTACATGAAAAGTGAAGTTGGTAGCGGATGATGTCCATTCAAGCGTGAAGAAAGTACATGAAAAGTGAAATTGGTAGCGGATGATGTCCATTCAAGCGTGAAGAAAGTACATGAAAAGAGGAGATGGCAACGGATGATGTCCATTCAAGAGCAGAGTAAGTACATGAAAAGAGTAGTTGGGGCCGGAAGATGTCCATTCGAGCGTGAAGAAAGTACGTGAAAAGTGAAGATGCCAGCGGATGATGTCCATTCAAGCGTGAGGAAAGTACATGAAAAGAGGAGATGGCAACGGATGATGTCCATTCAAGAGCAGAGTAAGTACATGAAAAGAGTAGTTGGGGCCGGAAGATGTCCATTCGAGCGTGAAGAAAGTACGTGAAAAGTGAAGATGCCAGCGGATGATGTCCATTCTAGCGTGAGGAAAGTACATGAAAAGTGAAGATGGTAGCGGATGATGTCCATCCAAGAGCAAAGTAAGTACATGAAAAGCCGGGAACCTTAAGGATGATGTACCAAAAAGAGCAAAGTAAGACATGAAAAGCATTAAACCTGATGGATGATCCTAATTTTACAGAATGGACAGTCTTCCCCCTCTACGGTTTAACATTATGTATAATGTAATACTCTTAAGAAGACAGTACAATATACATAAAGTTCATACTATTCTAAATATTTTAAAACTATTTTTTAGTAAGCATTTATTTATTCATAAAGGGGGTAATAGAATGTCCGACAAAGTGAAAATAGGGTTAATTCAAGCTTCTAATGATGTGGACGGAAATGAACCTGTAGAAGCCCATAAAAAAGCTGCGATTGAAAAGCACATTAAATTAGTACGAGAAGCAAAGGCCAAGGGTGCACAAATTATCTGCTTGCAGGAAATTTTTTATGGACCGTATTTTTGCAGTGAACAAAATTCTAAATGGTATGAGGCAGCCGAGGAAATTCCGCATGGCCCTACAACAAAGCTGTTTCAAGAGCTGGCTAAAGAATTAGAGGTTGTTATTGTGCTTCCAATTTATGAGCGCGAAGGAATCGCAACTTATTATAATACCGCTGCAGTGATTGATGCAGACGGCAGCTACTTAGGGAAGTACCGTAAGCAGCATATTCCTCAGGTTGGTGTGGGGGATCAGGGACATGGATTCTGGGAGAAGTTCTACTTTAAACCAGGAAACCTGGGTTACCCGATATTTGATACAGCATACGCCAAGGTAGGTGTCTACATATGCTATGATCGCCATTTTCCAGAAGGAGCAAGATTACTCGGATTAAAGGGAGCCGAAATTGTTTTCAATCCATCGGCTACTGTTGCAGGTCTATCTGAGTATTTGTGGAAGCTAGAGCAGCCAGCACATGCTGTAGCAAATGGCTATTATGTAGGAGCAATAAACAGAGTTGGCGTGGAAAGTCCGTGGAAAATGGGAGAATTCTATGGTCAATCCTATTTAGTAGACCCTAGAGGAACCTTTGTATCTGTAGGAAGTCGTGACCAGGATGAAGTAATCATCGGTGAGATGAACAAAAAATTAATACGCGAAGTGAGAGATGTGTGGCAGTTTTATCGTGATAGAAGACCAGAAACCTATGAAGAAATGACAGCACTTTTGCCGTAAAAGGCCAAAAAGGGATAACTCTTTCGTAACATTTGTGACCTAATTTACTTTCGAGATGAAGGGGACACATCGAAGAGTTATCTCTTTTTTACCATGGCTCTTTTCAATGCACAAACCGCCTTTACCAATAATTGATCATATAGAAAGGAGATGTTTCATTGAAATCCGCTAATAGAATTGATTACAAAGACCTTTCTTTGAATTTCTTGGAAGTTAAACCAGGCTTAACCGACAGAGAAGCAATGGAAGAGGCTAACCGCTGCCTTTATTGCTATGACGCTCCCTGTACTGTGGCCTGTCCTACAAGTATCGATATTCCATCATTCATTAAAAAAATCGCATCAGGAAACTTAAAAGGTTCAGCCAAAACCATTATGTCGGCTAATCCAGTAGGGGCAAGCTGTTCAAGAGTATGTCCAACCGAGGAATTATGTGAAGGGGCCTGTGTTCTTAATCATCATACCAAGCCAATTGTTATTGGGGACCTTCAAAGGTATGCAACAGATTGGGCAATAAAAAATGAGCAGGTTCTTTTTGAAAAAGGGATGCCGAATGGTAAGAAAATCGCTGTCGTTGGAGGAGGTCCCGCAGGACTTTCTGCTGCAAGGGAATTAGCCTTACTCGGTTTTCAAGTAACCATTTTTGAAGCTGAGGAAGAAGCTGGAGGATTGAATACGTATGGGATAGTTTCCTTTCGTTTACCAAAACGTGTGTCCTATTGGGAAGTGGAACAAGTGAAGAGTTTGGATGTGGAGATAAGAACTAATACAAAAGTTGGCGTGGATATAGGAGTAGAAGAAATTCTTGAAGCATACGATGGGGTTATTTTAGCTGTTGGTATGGCAAGTGTGCCGATGTTGGGAATTGAAGGGGAGGAGCTAAAAGGAGTTTATGACGCCATTGATTTTGTAAAGGAAACAAAAACAAATACCATCTCAGATAAATTTAAGGGGAAAAATGTGGTTGTCATTGGCGCAGGAAATACTGCAATAGACGGTGCAACCTGCTCAGTTAGGCTAGGAGCGGAAAACGTAAAGGTCCTTTATAGAAGAACACTTGAAGAGATGAGTGCTTATGATTTTGAATATGAATTTGCAAAGCAGGATGGGGTGGAATTCCGTTGGTTAACGGCACCTAACCGAATTATTGGAAATGAAAAAGGAGAAGTAACTCATATTGAATGTGTGCAGATGGAACTTAGCAGTCAGGGTTCGGATGGTAGAAGACGACCCGTTAAGGTGGAAGGCTCTGAATTTCTCCTTAAAGTGGATGTTGTTATAAAGGCAATCGGCCAGACCCGGTATACTCCCCTCTTTAATCAATTTGGGCTGGAACATGATGACGGTGTAGTCAAAATTAACAAACACACGCATGCAACCTCGCATGAAAAAGTTTATGCCTGTGGCGATGTTGTGTTTGGAAAAGGCCAAGGGGAAGCAATGGTTGTCACTGCAGCGGAACAAGGCAAGCAGACGGCATACGCTTTGTATGAACGGTTAGTAAAAAGAGTAACAGAAACAGCATAATACTCAGGAGTGAGGGGGGAAATCATGGCAGACTTATCGATAAATCTAGCAGGAATTAAATCACCAAATCCATTCTGGCTGGCAAGTGCACCACCCACCAATTCAGGTTATCAAGTGCAGCGAGCGTTTGAGGCTGGTTGGGGTGGAGCCGTTTGGAAGACACTTGGAGATCCTATTCTAAATGTATCTTCACGTTTTGCGGCAGTAAGCTTTAACGGGCAAAGAGTGGCAGGATTCAATAATATTGAACTGATCACAGATCGTCCACTTGAAGTGAATTTAAAAGAAATTGCTGAAACAAAAAAACGATTTCCGGATCGAGCATTAATTGCGTCCTTAATGGTGGAGCCTAGCCAAGAAAAGTGGCATGAAATTGTGAAGAAAGTAGAGGCAGTAGGAGTGGATGGGCTGGAGTTAAACTTTGGTTGTCCTCATGGAATGGCAGAACGAGGAATGGGATCAGCTTCTGGTCAGGTTCCAGAACTTGTCGAAAAGCAAACCTATTGGGCCAAAGAGGTTGCCAATACACCGGTAATCGTTAAGCTTACACCTAACATAACAGATATTACCGTTACGGCTGAGGCAGCAGTTCGCGGGGGCGCAGACGCAATAAGTATGATCAATACGATTAACAGTCTAGCAGGTGTCGATTTGGAGAGCTGGAACACCATTCCTCATGTTGCAGGAAAAGGGGCGCATGGAGGCTATTGTGGTCCTGCGGTGAAGCCAATTGCACTAAACATGGTCGGAGAGTGTGCAAGAAACCCAAGAATTAATGTGCCAATCTCTGGCATGGGTGGAGTAACAGATTGGCAAAATGCAGTGGAGTTCATGCTGATGGGTGCAACGGGTGTCCAGATTTGTACAGTCGCAATGCACCATGGGTTTCGGATAGTGGATGATATGATAGACGGATTGTCCAATTATTTAGATACAAAGGGAATACAATCTGTCATGGATCTTGTAGGAAAATCAGTTCCGAGGTATTCAGATTGGGGTAACTTAGATCTTAACTATAAAATTGTTGCAAGAATTAATCAGGACACCTGTATAAACTGCAATAAATGTCACATTGCCTGTGAGGATACCTCGCATCAATGTATCGATATGTTAAAGGATTCATCAGGAGCATCTTATGTTCAGGTGCGCGAAGAAGATTGTGTTGGCTGTAATTTATGTTCCATCGTATGTCCGGTGGATGATGCGATCTCAATGGTGGAACTACCACATGATATGCCTGCAATGACCTGGAACGAAAGACAAAGCGCAATAGGAATGCTCAAACAGACGGAAGTGAACACAGTAAAATAAATAAAGGAGGATTTAAAGGGAATGGGAAAAAAACTAATTAAAAACGGCGTGATTGTAACAGCAAGTGATCAATATGAGGCAGACATTCTCATCGATGGTGAAACCATATCTGCCATAGGAGATACCCTTCCTTCAACTGATGCAGAAATAATAGATGCCAAAGGATGCTATATTTTCCCTGGTGGTATTGATCCACATACACATCTCGATATGCCCTTTGGTGGAACGGTAACAAAGGATGATTTTGAATCAGGAACAAGAGCAGCTGCTTTTGGAGGAACAACTACTATTATTGACTTTTGCCTAACAGAAAAAGGCAAACCACTAAAAGATGCTATCCAAACATGGCATAACAAATCAAAAGAAAAAGCAGTGATTGATTATGGCTTCCATCTTATGATTGGAGAAATAAATGAGAAGGTACTTGCGGAGTTACCACAAGTAATTGATGAGGAGGGCATCACTTCCCTGAAAGTATTTATGGCATATAAAAATGTCTTTCAAGCAGATGATGGAACGCTATTCCGAACACTAATTACGGCCAAGGATCTTGGTGCACTCGTGATGGTTCATGCCGAAAATGGGGATGTGATTGACTATTTAACAAAGGAGGCGTTGAATAACGGTAACACAGATCCAATCTATCATGCTTTGACTAGACCCCCGGAAGTGGAAGGTGAAGCGACCGGGCGAGCAGCTCAACTCACTTCTCTGGCAAACTCGCAGCTTTATGTTGTTCACGTTAGTTGTGCAAATGCAGTAGAGAAAATAGCGGAAGCACGCAACAAAGGAGTGGAAATCTGGGGTGAAACGTGTCCCCAATATTTGACTCTGGACCTAAGCCATCTTAAAAGACCGAATTTTGAAGGAGCGAAATTTGTTTGGTCCCCACCACTTCGAGAAAAATGGCATCAAGAAGTATTGTGGAATGCCTTGAAGAGCGGGCAACTTCAAACAATTGGCTCTGATCAGTGTTCTTTTGATTTTAATGGTCAAAAAAGTTTGGGGAAAGGGGATTTTACGAAGATTCCAAATGGAGGTCCAATGATTGAAGATCGCGTAAGTGTGTTGTTTTCTGAAGGAGTGAAAAAAGGAAGAATCTCGATTCATCAGTTTGTTGATATTATTTCCACCCGTGCAGCAAAGCTTTTTGGAATGTTCCCGAAAAAAGGAACAATTGCCGTTGGTGCTGATGCAGATTTGGTTTTGTTCGACCCCAATAAAGAAAGAGTCCTTTCTGCTGCTTCCCATCACATGGCTGTGGATTATAACGCTTTTGAAGGGATGAAAATAACTGGAGAACCGGTTTCAGTTCTTGTGAGGGGAGAATTTGTCGTCCGTGATAAACAGTTTGTAGGCAAAGCAGGAAGCGGTCAATATTTGAAGCGGGAGAAGTACGGAACAACAAAATCATTAAAGCAGAACGAGACGCTCTCTATCTAGATGACAAATTTTTAATACCTGTAATCTGCTAATTGCTTGCCCTATAGGATATGAATAGGTCTAGCAATTGGCGGGGGTTACTATATTCAATAAGAATGGGGTGTTGTGATGAAAAAGAATACAAGTTATCTAAAGTCTCCTGACTTGTTACCAATCTCTCATGCTGGAAGAAAAATTGGAACGCTCGGATTTGCCGTTATGTGGGTTGGTATGGCTGTTGTGCTTGCGGCTTTTGCGATAGGAGGAGCGGGAGTACAAAGCTTATCTTTAGGTTGGGTGATACTTGCTACCATCATTGGAAGTGTGGCAATTGGTCTGTGCATGACGATCACAGGTGATATTGGTATAGAGCATGGCCTGTCCTTTCCTGTGTATATGAGAGCCCCTTTTGGCACAATAGGCACACACATTCCCTCTATTATCCGTGGATTAACAGCATCGTTCTGGTTTGGTATTAATACTTTCTTCGGTGCTACGGCCATGAACGCGATTCTCTTTACTCTTTTTGGATTTGATAACTGGTTTGTGTGTTTTCTAATTTTTGCATTGGTTCAGTTGGTCAATACTGCACTTGGTATTAAAGCGGTCGAGCGTTTTGCTGATCTTGCTGCCCCGATTATTATTATTATTTCAGCGTGGATGTATACCACTTTATCAGATAAGGCATTAGAACAAGGAAAGAGTGTATGGACATGGATTGAAAGTCCAGTAACAGGTGGTGCGGCAGTAACAGCATTTTTAATCGTCATTTTTAGTAATATGGGATTTTGGGCCACACTTGCTGCAGACATTCCATCAATATCACGCTTTATAAAAGCTCCTAAGTATGAACGCAACTGGTTGAAAAGAAATAAATCAAGCATTGTTGGCAGTGTGATTGCATTACCGATCACACAAACCTTTATGGTGGTAATAGGAGGGGTTGCTTATATTGCAGTATCTAATTATGACCCTGTAGTTGCCCTTCAAGAAGCGGCTTCTGGAATTATTCTTGGGGTGCTTTTGCTTATGATTATCTTTGCACAATGGTCTACAAATGCCTCTGCGAATATCATTCCTGCTGCAACTATTTTCTCTAATGTCGGCGGACCTAAAGTTCCTTTTTGGGCAGGTGTTTTTATTGCAGGTATCGTCGGTTCTGTCGTGCAACCATGGAACCTATTTGATATCTTGATTCCGCTGCTACTTATTGTAGGGGGTATTCTATCGGCAATTGTTGGTATTTTATTTGCAGATTACTATCTTCTGAGAAAACGTAGAGTGAATGTACATGACCTGTATGAAGAGGAAGGGCAATATAAATATTTTCATGGATTTAATATTGCCGGGTTTATCGCGTGGATTGCAGGAGGAGTGGCAGCATATTATTTAACAAACTACTCTTTTGTTGTCGGCTTTGTTGTTGGTGCAGGTGTGTATTATGTTCTGGCAAAATACTGGTATTTTAATAAATACGAGCAGGCAGAAATCTTAGATCCAGACGATGAAAAATATTTGGGGATTACAGTTGGAAGAGATTGGATTATAAGAGAGGAAGATAACTCTCTGGAGGAGCCTAAAAAGCTTACAAGTTAAAGGGGAGATATGATGAGCGATTTTCAACAATTCTTGGCCGAGCGAGATAAAATTGATTTTTTTCTAAATAAAGGGTTTAGAATTAAGAATGTAGAAGAAAACTTAGAGGGTGCTTTCTTGATATTAGAAAACAGTACCAATAAAGAAAAACCGCAAGAAGAAACCTTACACATAAAGCATGCAGATTCAAGAAAATATTTTGCTTCTCTATTGATCGAACAGTTGAAAAAAGAATGTTAACAAAACCCTCATAGAATCTGATAAGAAAGAATAAAATCATGTAAACTGCATCGTGAAAGGAGCAAATCAAAATGGAATATCAATTGAAATGCAAAGAAAGTGCCTACCCGTGTGAGGTAACAATTGATGAAGACAACAACCGCTTTACAATTCGAAAAGCCGATTCGAGCGGAGAATTTTTTAACTCACCAGAAGAACTAGTTAACTGGATTTTACAAAATTGGGATTCAAGTGATTTTAATGATGAAGGTGAATTTCAGGAAATGGTAAAAGAGATCCAGTTAATTTTTCCGATTAATAGTTAGGTTTCGTTGAACACCGCTGTTACTCTCCACGAAAGGCTTCGCGTCCGCGGGGCGCATGGGAAGCCTCCTCGGCTAACGCCTGTGGGGTCTTCCCTAAGCCCTATTTCTTAGCAAGGAGTCTTCGCCTTTTCATTCCGATCCTCAGCTAGGGACACCAGAAGCTAAAAGTCACTAAAGTGACCTAAACTTTGCCAGAGTCATCGCCTTTACTTCAGCTTTTAAAATAGAAACCGAAACTAATAGAGGTATTTTAACGTAGCAACTAATTAAAGAAAATAAAGGTGACAGGATCGGTAAGTTGATTCCTGTCACCTTTTGTTATTATATGTCTGAATATTAAAATAATTTAAGAGCTAGATTACGTTATAATGAAAGTAGGGTTAGTTATGAAGGATACGGAAAAAATGAGGTGATTAAATGAGGAATATGCTTTCTTTGCAGGAGATAATGACCCGTAAGCATTTTGACAAAGCCGAAGTAATTGCAGGAGAAAAAGGTATTCATCGTTTAGTGAAATGGGTTCATGTGGTGGAAATCACCAAAATAGAAAAATTACTAAATGGACAAGAGTTAATACTATCAACAGGGGTCGCTTTTGGTGAAACGCCTGATGCTTTTTACTCTTTTGTTCAACAGTTGATTAATTGTAATGCAGCAGGTTTATGTATTGAAAAGGGAAGGTATACTTCCATCATTCCACAGGAAATAGTAGAACTAGCAAATCTTCATCAGTTTCCTCTTATCCTTTTTAAAGAAGAGGTATCTTTTGTCGAGATTACCCAGGATATCCATTCCATTTTAATCAATCAGCAATATCAGTTGGTATCTGATTTGGAAATGTATGCACAAACCTTAAACAAAAAACTTCTCACCATCTCCCAAGAAGAAGAAATTCTTACCTACCTTCACGAGCATATCGGCACCCAAATTATTTATGAAAAAGAAAAACAGGAACGATATTTTATACCTAGTGTACCCATCCACAAGCGCAAAGAGATTCTAAACTCACTGTCATCCGTAGAAGAAAAGGAAAGTCATTATATGAAACAATCGATCCAAGTATTGGATAAAGAATATGGGACGATCCACTTAATTTCCAAAGACCGGACTTTTAGCGAGTTCGATCTATTAATTCTCGATCGAACAGTCACAGCACTTGCCCAGCATTTGCTGAGGGGCCTCTATGTAGAAGAAAAGAGGAGACTAGAAGAGAGTGAGTGGCTGCGTAGTTGGTTAGAAGGGGGGCAATCGCTAGATTCGATTAGAGGATTCCTGAGTCGCCATGAAGCTCCTTTAAACATGGGCGGGGTCGTTCTTTTATGTAAAAAGCTAAGTGCAAATGCACCTTCACTTGATAAAACCTATATCACTTTATTGTTGCGTTCTATTTTTGAACAGCAGGGATTTTCCATCTTTTTTACTGAAATGAAAAATACTTTAACAGTTATTCTGCTAAACAGAAGAGAAAGGACCAATTGGAAAGAAAGGCTCAAGGTTGCGGTTAATACTATTATTGCTAGGCAAAGTGATAAACATGGAAAACCGTTTTTTCGCATAGGAATCGGCAAGTATGTACAGACCCTTGATCAATTTTCAAAGAGCTATTGGACCTCTTGGGAAGCCCTGCAAATTCAAGAACAGCTGCTTCAAGGAGTTTATTTATCCTTTTTTGAGGATTTACATATTTATCGTCTTATTTCCTACATGCAGAAAAATCAAGATTTAGGTGAATTTGTTATGGAATACTTGGAGCCTGTTATTATATATGATCAAAAACATAACGGGAAATTATTAGAAACATTAAAAATCTATTTAGCCTGTAACGGTTCAAAAAAAGAAACAGCCGAACAGCTTTATATAGTAAGGCAAACGCTCTATCATCGCATCCAAAAGTTGGAGACCTTGCTTGGCGCAGACTTTATGAAGTCGGAAAAAAGGCTAGTGATTGAGTTTATGATAATGGTATACGAGTACTTAAATGTGAGTAGTAGTTATTTTAATGAGAATAGTAGAACCTTGAATGGGTAAAAGAGATTAAAAAGTTCTTAGCTTTAATTTGCTGCGGTGATTTGTGACCCAGCATGTGATACCACCTTGTTGAGATATAGCTTGACTAAAACCTTTGCCGGTTTGCTTTCTTGAATTATGGAAGGCAGACTGGCGTTTTTTGTTATAGAAGGCGCTGATATAGAGAAGTGTTGATAATTGTGCTTCACCGGTAGCTTGTTATTCATAATGTGGAAAGGCAGTGGCTAATGGTTTTACATTATGTCTAATGAAAGCCTTTCTATTTTGTCGGATAATAGTCATAAGTTCTAAAAATTCAAAAAAATATCTAGGAGGTACGTGGATGACTACGACGTCAAAAGAGACAGCTGTTTTACAGAATTATATAAATGGAATTTGGGTGGATTCAAAAGGATCTGATGTACTTGATGTTATAAACCCTGCTACAAATGAGTGTTTGGCAAAGGTACCAATTTCCACTAGAGAGGATGTAGAAGACGCAGTTGAAGCTGCAAAGGCTGCTTTTCAAACATGGAAAAATACCCCTGTCCCAAAAAGGGCTAGAATTATGTATTCCTATCACCACCTATTAACGGAGCACCACGAAGAACTGGCTAAACTCATCGTAAAGGAAAATGGAAAAGCATATAAAGAGGCGTATGGTGAAGTGCAAAGAGGTTTAGAATGTGTAGAGTTTGCCGCTTCAACGCCAACATTAATAATGGGTGAAACGTTGTCCAATATCGCAGAGGACATTGATTCAAGTATGTATCGCTATCCTTTGGGAGTGGTGGGAGGAATCACCCCTTTTAACTTTCCGATGATGGTTCCGTTATGGATGTTCCCTCTTGCGGTGGCATGCGGCAACACCTTCGTGTTAAAGCCGTCTGAGAGAACTCCGTTGCTTGCTAATCGTTTAGTGGAACTGTTCACACAAGCGGGTGCTCCGGACGGGATAGTAAACGTGATCCATGGTGCACACGATGTTGTTAATGGTTTGCTTGATCATGTTGATGTGAAAGCAATTTCCTTTGTCGGTTCTCAGCCCGTGGCGAAATATGTTTATGAGCGTTCTGCAGCAATGGGGAAACGAGTGCAGGCATTATCGGGAGCGAAAAATCATCATGTTGTGATGCCTGATTGTGACATAGAAAAAGCAGCACAGCATATATTAACTTCAGCGTTTGGTAGTGCAGGTCAGCGTTGTATGGCTTGTAGCGCTGTTGTGGTAGTTGGTGACAATGACAAGTTTATCGAAGAGCTAAAAGTAAAAGCAGATGCAATGTCTATCGGTAATGGCATGGATGAAGAAGTCCTTCTTACGCCAGTGATTCGGGAGAGTCATAGGGAAAAGGTTTTAGGTTATATCAACCAAGGAGTAGTGGAAGGAGCTTCGCTAATACGTGACGGCAGAAAAGAAATGGAAGAGCGAACAGAAGGAAACTTCCTTGGGCCTACTATCTTTGATCATGTTACGCCTGAAATGACGATAGCAAAAGAAGAAATCTTTGCTCCCGTTCTGAGCTTGCTGCGCGCCAAAGATTTAGATGAAGCGTTGCAGCACATTGAAAAATCCCGCTTTGGTAACGGAGCGACAATCTATACAAAGGATGCAAGGGCAGTCAGACAGTTTAGAGAAGAGGCAGATGCAGGCATGATTGGAGTCAATGTGGGTGTCCCTGCCACCATGGCATTCTTCCCGTTCTCAGGCTGGAAAGATTCCTTCTACGGAGACTTACACGTAAACGGAAAAGACGGCCTGAATTTTTTCACTCGAAAAAAAATGATCACCTCCAGATTCGATTTCTAATGGAATGTAGTGAGTGTTAAAAAAAGGAAAAAGGGGCCAAACCCCTGTCGAAAGGTGGAATATATTTGGTGAAGATGGATCAGGCAAATGGGCAGGATTTGTTAGCGGATGATGATCGGTTTGTATGGCATTCAATGAAACCTTATAGTCCTCAAGGAACAATGGTAGTAAAGGAAGCAAAGGGTGCCTGGGTGACGGATATAGATGGAAACCGATATTTGGATGGCATGAGTGGGCTTTGGTGCGTCAACATTGGATATGGGCGCACCGAACTTGCTGAAGCCGCCTATGAGCAGTTAAAAAAACTGGCGTATTTTCCTTTAACACAAAGTCATGAACCAGCAATAAAATTAGCCAAGAAATTAAATGATTGGCTAAATGACGAATATGTGATTTTTTTCTCCAACAGTGGCTCGGAAGCAAACGAAACCGCATTTAAAATTGCTCGTCAATATCATTTACAGCGAGGTGAGCAGAGTAGATACAAAATTGTTTCAAGGTATCGTTCCTATCATGGAAATACGATGGGGGCTTTGGCTGCAACGGGTCAGGCGCAGAGGAAATATAAATACGAGCCGCTAGCACCAGGTTTTGTACACGTTGCCCCTCCTGACACATACCGAATGGAAGAACCGCTCACAACGGACCCAGAAAATCTCCGGAGTGTGAAGGATATTGATCAGACCATGACATGGGAGCTAAGTGAAACGATAGCTGCTATGATAATGGAGCCAATTATTACAGGAGGAGGAATATTAACCCCACCAGATGGATACATGAAGGCAGTAGAGGAAGTCTGCAAAAAGCATGGCTCTCTCCTAATAGTAGATGAAGTGATTTGCGGTTTTGGTCGCACAGGCAAGCCATTTGGATTTATGAACTATGGAGTCAAACCAGACATTATCACAATGGCCAAGGGGATAACAAGTGCTTACCTGCCATTATCAGCAACAGCTGTGAAAAAGGAGATTTATGAGCAGTTCAAAGGTTCAGAGGAATATGATTACTTACGTCATGTAAACACTTTTGGAGGAAGTCCTGCCTCGTGTGCGCTTGCCCTGAAAAACTTGGAGATAATGGAGAACGAAAGACTAATAGAATGTTCCGCTGAAAAAGGGGCGGTTTTACTAAGTGAGTTAAAATCCAGGCTATCCGTCCACTCCTTTGTTGGAGATGTGCGAGGAAAGGGGCTATTGGTAGGAATAGAGCTTGTATTAAACAAAGATACAAAAGAGCCGATTAGCCTTGATAAAATCAACCATGTTATTTCCTATTGTAAACAAAATGGTCTTATTATCGGGAAAAATGGTGCAACGGTTGCAGGCTACAACAATGTGATTACCCTTGCCCCTCCGCTATCAATAACAGATGCAGATCTTCAATTTATAATAAGAACTGTATCAGATGCAATCCAATCTATTAGTTAGGCTGTTTACGCATATATTTTTGCATTTTACGTAGAGTTGTTACACCCGTTACATTCATTGCTGTTATACTCTTTTCCGCAAGAGTTAAAAGCACTGTATAAATTACTCCAACTAAATAAACAATAACGAGTAGGAGGCGTTTCGCTTGAACAATCAGTGGAAATGGCTATTACGCCTAGGTACACTTCTACTCGTTATGATCATTTTATATGTGTTTATGAAACTAAGTCCGTTCTGGACCCCTGTTCTAAAAGTAATAATGACGGTAAGTATCCCTTTTTTTATCAGTATCTTTATAACCTATCTTCTTCACCCTATTGTTGAGTACACTTATAATAGAGGGGTGCCAAGACCGTTGGCCATCCTTTTAATTTACCTCATTTTCTTTGGTGCGCTTGGACTAATTGGCTATAAAGGAATTCCGATTATCATCGACCAGCTATGGGAGCTGTCGGACAATTTCCCTCGCCTTTCCAGGATTTATAGCGACTGGATAAAGCAGATACATAGCAGTACATCAGGTTGGCCTGATGGCATTCACGAAAGGGTGGACCAGACCTTTACGGAATTCGAGGGAATGCTTTCAAATCTGCTTGTAAAAGTAATTTCAGGTTTAAAAGGGATAATCAATTCCTTCTTCATTATTATCGTCATCCCGTTTATTGTCTTCTATCTTCTCAAAGATTTTGATCAAGTAAAAAAAACGATGTGGTACCTGACTCCTCGGAAATGGCGCCAATCTGGAATGTTATTTTTAAAGGATGTTGATAAATCTCTAGGAAGCTACATAAGAGGCCAGTTAACGGTTTGTATTATCATTGGAGGACTGGCGACCATTAGCCTTTGGTTAGTTGGAATGAAATATCCACTAGTACTTGGCATCATTATTGGAATAACTAATATCATCCCATACTTTGGGCCAATTATCGGTGCCTTTCCAGCAGTTATTATAGCAGCTACCATTTCAGTAAAAATGGTGATCTTTGTGTTAATTATTATCTTTGGATTGCAATTTATAGAAGGAAATATACTTTCACCACTTATAGTCGGAAAAAGTCTTCATATCCACCCAGTCTTAATTATTTTAGCATTGCTCATTGGAGGGGAAATTGGCGGTGTGGTGGGTCTCATTTTAGCCGTCCCTATTTTTGCGGTTTTAAAGGTTACCATCACTCATATAAGCAGCCACTTTATCAATCATTGACAAATAGGCATGACCTCTCATATAATCTTTACAACTGGTTGTTTTTGATATTATTACGAGCAAAAGAGCCTAACAAATACATATTTTAATTCAAAGAAGGATCGAGTATGTTACAGCCCATTTTAAAAGAGAAGAATTCCTTGGCTGAAAGAATTCTAAAATGAAGTGTAACAGAACGCTAATCCAGAGTGCAGAATAAAATCCTGCCGGTATGCACCGTTAAAGCATCTGAGAGATGGTAGAAACTTTTCTACCATAATCAGGGTGGTACCGCGAGAATACTCTCGTCCCTGTTATTGGGGACGGGAGTTTTTTGTTTTGGCTGGCAATATTCGCATGGATTGTTACTCTACGCAAGTTGGTACAACTCGCGCTGTCGTGCTCTTTTTATAATCTTTACGCAATGGCTTGGAAAACAGCCTATCAGAAAAAGGAGGAAGAATAAGATGAAACACTTATCATCTGCACAAGTTAGACAAATGTTTTTAGATTTCTTTAAAGAAAAAGGTCATTCGGTAGAACCTAGTGCACCACTTGTACCACACGAAGATCCATCCTTATTATGGATAAATAGTGGTGTTGCTACATTGAAAAAATATTTTGATGGTAGAGTGATCCCACAAAACCCTCGAATCTGTAATGCACAAAAATCAATACGGACGAATGATATTGAAAATGTAGGAAAGACGGCACGTCATCATACATTCTTCGAGATGTTAGGGAATTTTTCTATTGGTGAATATTTTAAAAAAGAAGCGATTGATTGGGCATGGGAATTCCTAACGAGCAAAGATTGGATCGGCTTTGATCCTGAAAAGCTTTCTGTGACCATCCATCCGGAAGACACCGAAGCTTACAACTATTGGAATGAGGTAATCGGCGTACCTGCAGAAAGAATTATCAGACTAGAGGGGAATTTCTGGGATATTGGAGAGGGCCCAAGTGGTCCTAATACCGAAATATTCTATGATCGTGGTGAAGCTTATGGGAATGATGAGTCTGATCCTGAATTATACCCCGGCGGAGAAAATGAGCGCTATTTGGAAATATGGAATCTTGTATTCTCGGAGTTCAATCATAATCCAGATGGAACATATACCCCTCTGCCGAAAAAGAACATTGATACAGGTATGGGATTAGAGCGGATGGTTTCTGTCATCCAAGATGTGCCGACAAACTTTGATACAGATCTATTTATTCCAATTATTGAAGCAACAGAAAGTGTTTCTGGAGAAAAATACCGTACAGATTTAGAAAAAGACGTAGCATTCAAAGTAGTGGCAGATCATATCCGAACGGTTACCTTTGCTGTTGGAGATGGGGCATTGCCTTCCAATGAAGGTCGCGGATATGTCCTTCGCCGTTTACTTAGAAGAGCCGTCCGTTATGCAAAACAACTTGGAATCAACCGACCATTCATGTATGAGCTTGTACCGGTGGTAGCAGAAGTCATGGTAGAATTCTATCCTGAAGTAAAAGCAAAACAAGACTTTATTCAACGCGTCATCAAAACAGAAGAAGAGCGGTTCCATGAAACATTAAACGATGGTTTGGCTATCTTGTCCACCGTGATTTCAAAAGCAAAAGAAGAAGGAGAACTAATCATTTCTGGAGCAGATGCTTTCCGCCTTTATGACACGTATGGCTTTCCAGTCGAATTAACGGAAGAGTATGTGGAAGAACAAGGAATGAAACTAGATCATGCAGGTTTTGAAAAAGAAATGCATCTCCAACGAGAGCGTGCACGATCAGCTCGCCAGGATGTAGACTCGATGCAGGTCCAGTCAGGTGTATTAGGCGATATCCAAGCCGAGAGTACCTTTGTTGGCTATGATAATCTTACAACGACGACCACGATTTCCGTACTCGTCAAACAAGGAGAGCTTGTAAAACAGGCGGAAGTTGGTGAAGAAGTCCAGATCATTCTTGCGGAAACTCCATTCTATGCAGAAAGTGGCGGACAAATAGCGGACCATGGTTACATTGCAGGGGAAAATGGAAGAGCGTTTGTTAAAGAAGTTAAAAAAGCACCAAATGGGCAAAATCTGCATACGATCGTCATCGAGCAAGGTGTTCTGAAACTGGAGGAAACGGTTCGAGCAGAAGTGGATTCCATGAGTCGAGCTCATATCGTGAAGAACCACACGGCAACCCACCTTTTACATCAAGCACTTAAAGATGTATTAGGCACTCACGTAAATCAGGCAGGTTCCCTTGTTACAGGAGAGCGCCTGCGTTTCGATTTTTCTCATTTTGGACAAGTTACAGAAGAAGAAATGGAGAAAATTGAAGCCATTGTTAATGAAAAAATCTGGGCAAGCCTAGATGTGAAGATGGAATACAAGTCACTAGACGAGGCAAAAGCGATGGGTGCGATGGCACTATTTGGTGAAAAATATGGCAATATTGTTCGCGTAGTGCAAGTGGCAGACTATAGTTTAGAACTTTGTGGAGGTTGCCATGTATCCAACACTTCAAGTATTGGTCTATTTAAAATCCTTTCAGAATCGGGAATTGGTGCTGGAACTCGCCGAATTGAAGCTGTAACAGGGGAAGGAGCTTATCGTTCATTAAACGAACAGGTGCAACTGTTGAAAACCGCTGCTTCTAAACTGAAAACAAAGCCTCAAGAAGTTGGGAACCGAATCGATGTCTTGTTATCAGAAATTAAAGAGCTTCAAAGAGAAAATCAATCGCTTGCTTCAAAATTAGGAAATATTGAAGCATCTAATCTTTCTAGTAATACGAAAGAAGTAAATGGGGTAACGATGCTAGTTAGTAAGGTAGCCGGAACTGACATGAATAATTTGCGCTCGATGGTGGATGATTTAAAAAACCAGCTAGGTTCTGCTATTATAGTATTAGCAAGTATTCAGGATGGTAAAGTTAATATATCTGCTGGTGTTACAAAAGACTTAATTGAAAAAGGGTATCATGCCGGAAAAATTGTGAAAGAAGTTGCAACACGCTGCGGCGGTGGTGGCGGAGGGCGTCCAGACATGGCCCAAGCTGGCGGGAAAAATCCTGAACAAGTCGACAATGCTCTACAATGTGTAGAAGAATGGATAAAATCCGTTTAACATTGAAGAATTTTGGTGTACAATAAAAGTAACAATTTACAAGCAGAAATTTGAAGTCTAAAAGAGAGGTGCAAATGATGAGCTCCTTTGACAAAACGATGAAGTTTAGCTTCCAAGAAGACACAATGGAAGCCAATGTAAATGAAGTATTAACAACTGTGTATGAGGCACTGGACGAAAAAGGGTACAACCCGATTAACCAGATTGTTGGCTACCTGCTTTCAGGAGATCCTGCATACATTCCACGTCATAAAGACGCGAGATCATTAATACGTAAAATTGAGAGGGACGAGCTAATTGAAGAATTAGTAAAGTCTTATCTAGACCAACACCGCAAGGAGTAGCAGATGCGAATTTTAGGCTTAGATGTTGGTTCCAAAACAGTAGGTGTTGCCATCAGCGATGAAATGGGATGGACTGCGCAAGGATTGGAAACGATAAAAATTGATGAAGCAGTAAAAAACCTTGGCTTTAAGCGATTAAAACAGATTATTGCTGAATACAAGCCGGAAAAAGTCATAATTGGGATGCCAAAGAACATGAATGGAACCATTGGGCCACGGGGCGAAGCAAGTAAGCATTATGGTGAAATGCTTACTGCTAAGACCGGGTTGCCTGTCGTTTATTGGGATGAAAGACTTTCTACTGTAGCAGCAGAAAAAATATTGATTTCTGCTGACGTAAGTAGAAAAAAGAGAAAACTGGTAATTGACAAAATGGCTGCATCAGTAATTCTTCAAGGCTACCTGGATAGTCAACAATAATATGAGGTGAATAGAATGGAACATGGAGAAAAACAAATTACAGTAGTAGATGAAGACGGTAACGAACAACTTTGTGAAGTATTGTTTACATTTGAATCAGAAGAATTCGGAAAGTCATACGTTCTATATTATCCAATCGGCGCTGAAAACGACGATGAAGATGATATCGAAATCCACGCATCTAGCTTCTTACCTAACGAAGAAAACCAAGAAGGTGAACTTCAGCCTGTAGAAACAGATGAAGAGTGGGATATGATCGAAGAAATGCTAAACACATTCATGGCTGAGGACGAAGAAGAATAAGTCTTCTCCAATACGACGAAAAAAGCAATCCAGGACAAGTTCTGGATTGTTTTTTTTATTTGATAAGAATGCAAATTTTTTGGCGGGGTGTCTGGGTCCGTTGACAATAATATTTGAACTTCACTTTCCTCTGCGCTAGTTCTTCAGTTGTAATGAACAGGGGTGAAGTAAGTACATGAAGGTAGGAGTAGGTTGCGGATGATGTCCATTCCAGGGCAAAGTAAGTACATGAAAAGAGGAGTTGGGAGCGGATGATGTCCATTCCAGAGAGAAGTAAGTACATGAAGGGAGGAGGAGGTTGCGGATGATGTACATTGAAGAGTGAAGGAAGTACATGAAAAGAGGAGTTGGGAGCGGATGATGTCCATTCCAGGGCAAAGTAAGTACATGAAAAGTGAAGTTGGTTGCGGATGATGTACATTGAAGAGTGAAGTAAGTACATGAAAAGAGGAGTTGGCAGCGGATGATGTCCATTCCAGAGTGAAGTAAGTACATGAAAAGTGAAGTTGGTGCGGGATGATGTCCATTCCGGAGTGAAGTTAGTCCATGAAAAGAGGGGATGGTGCGGGATGATGTCCATTCCAGAGTGACGTAAGTACATGAAAAGTGAAGTTGGTTGCGGATGATGTACATTGAAGAGTGAAGTAAGTACATGAAAAGAGGAGGTGGCAGCGGATGATGTCCATTCCAGAGTGAAGTAAGTACATGAAAAGTGAAGTTGGTGCCGGATGATGTCCATTCCGGAGTGAAGTAAGTACATGAAAAGAGGGGATGGTGCGGGATGATGTCCATTCCAGAGTGAAGTAAGTACAT
>NZ_JAIQDB010000008.1 GCF_020037475.1 Sutcliffiella deserti | reverse complement strand
GTAGACGCTGTTGTTTTGTTTAGTTTTCAAAGAACTTTTTTGGCGCTCTGTTAAAAGCGACCTCTTAAATATAACATGTACCTTAACACAAAGTCAACATCTTTTTAAAATCCCTTATGCATGGAAAGAAGAAAGCGTAGTTGCTTGTGTTGCTGACTTGATTGATTATAGCACGGTGCTAGTCATGATGCAATTACTTTTTTAATATATTTTTAATATCTTATTTAAACTAAGAAAGAAAGGCCTGTTGCGATATTCCGCAGCAGACCTCCCTCTTTTTATTATGACTATTATAGTGAATTAGTTGGAACAATTATGGCCTTCTCCAAGAGGTTATTTAAGTATCTCTTCTACATATAAGTCTAGCTCTTGATTTAGTGTGATATATTGCTCGGAATCAACTGCTTTCACCATTGGCCTGGTAGGTGTATTCGGATCAATAAAAACAACCTGGACAATTTTTCTATTAGATAAACGCAAATTGACTCCTACACTAAACTTACACACACTATTTGTTAACGCTTGGACAACTGCTAGATCGTATTTACCGAACGTCTCATGTTTTAACTGCTCAATTACTTTGAAAGGTGATTGCTTCCTACGATACTTTCTTGGAGAGGTCATCGCATGGAACACATCTGCTACCGCAAGTATTTTAGTATAGTGGTGTATTTTATCTTCAGATAATCCAAAGGGATACCCGCTCTTATCATAACGTTCATGATGTTGGAGAACTGCAAGCTTTATATCGTCTTGGATAACGGGTTGCTTACTGACCATTTGGTAGCTAAAGATTGGATGTTCTTTTATCTGATCGAATTCTTCTTTCTTCAGCACCGCGACATTTTTGAGGATTTTCTGATCGATTCGAGACATTCCACAATCCATTAAGAATCCTGCGATTCCTACTTGAATAATATCCTTCTTACTATAGCCCATCGTCTTGGCAATAGATGCTGCAATTATGGAAACCGCTACTGAATGGTGATAGATGTACTCTTCTTCGTCTGTATAATGGTAAACAGAAAATACTTCCTCCTGGAAGAGCAGCGATTTCTCAATCATAGGAATAATGGCATTACGTACTTCCGAATAATCTATAGGAGATCCTGATTGCCAGGTCTTATAGAGTTTTTTATAACCCTGTATGGCCTTAAAGTACATTTGTAAAAATGAGTCCTCTATTGGTTTGTGCTCCTCTACAGGTAAAAGTTGAGGGTTAAATGGCTGTCCATTTGAAAGAAAAGCTTCGATTTCGACTTCATCTATTAAAAATAGCTCTAGCATTTCTATATGTTGACTGTTTAGGATTGTTCGTTGTGTCATTATTGGTTTAGTTGCAATCGACTTAACTTCCTTGGCTAAAATACACCCTTCCACTAACTGTACAGTTTTTACTAACATGGACTTTCCTCTCCTTAACTCTTTATACACAAAGAGGAACACCTTTAGTGTTCCTCTTTGTACTTGCTCGATATGCACTTCTTATTCTTCGACCTCTTCTTCCAAAATTCCTTCTTCTAAATCAGGATCTTCCAAATCTATGTGTTCCACTTCTTCTTTATCAACTCTTGCAACTGTTGTTACAAATTCACTTTCTGCTAAACGAATCAGTTTCACGCCTTGCGTGTTACGTCCCATTTGTGAAATACCATCAACCGACATACGAATTAATACGCCGCTTGCTGTAATAAGCATCAAGTCTTCTTCAGAAGTTACGGTTTTTACTGCTACGAGTTCACCATTACGTTCTGTAATGTTACAAGTTTTAATGCCTTTACCTCCACGGCTTTGAATTCTATATTCTTCTGCCGGAGTTCGTTTTCCATAGCCGTTTTTCGTAACAACTAGGACATCGAGGTTCTCTTCTAATAGCTCCATCCCAACTACTTCATCAGATGGTGAGATATTAATCCCTTTCACCCCAGTTGCAGTTCTTCCCATTGAACGTACGTCAGTTTCATGGAAACGAATTAACATACCATTTTTCGTCCCGATAATCATTTCTTTTGTTCCATCTGTCATTTTCACAGAGATTAATTCATCATTATCACGAAGTCCTAATGCAATTAGGCCTCCCTTGCGGATGTTAGCAAACTGGGATAATGGCGATCGTTTGGAAATACCATGTTTTGTAGTAAAGAATAGATACCAGTCGTCAACAAAGTCTTCAACAGGGATAATGGCATTGACCCATTCCCCTTTTTCTACTTCAAGAAGGTTAATAATCGGTATACCTTTGGCAGTACGACTGTATTCTGGGATTTCATAGCCTTTTGCACGGTATACTTTTCCTTTGTTTGTAAAGAATAACAACGTATCATGGGTAGATGTTGTTAATAGGTGCTCCACAAAGTCATTTTCATTCGTGCCCATTCCTTGAATACCACGTCCGCCTCTTCGCTGACTGCGGTATGTAGAAAGTGGAAGGCGCTTAATATAACCGTTATGCGTCAGGGTAATAACAACGTTTGATCGTGGAATTAAATCCTCGTCCTCAATCGCCTCTAACCCACCAACCATGATTTCGGTGCGACGTGTATCATTAAAACGCTCCTTAACCTCCGTCAGTTCTTCCCGAATGATTTCAAGTACCTTTTCTTCATTTGCTAGTATGGCTTTTAATTCTCCGATTAGCTCCATAAGTCCTTTATACTCTTCTTCAATCTTCTCCCGCTCTAACCCTGTTAGACGTTGTAGACGCATATCTAGGATCGCTTGAGCTTGTTTTTCTGATAGAGAGAATTCAGTCATTAAACCTTCCCTAGCAATATCAGCTGTTTGGGAGCTGCGGATAAGGGCTATTACTGCATCTAAATGATCAAGCGCAATTCGTAACCCTTCTAGAATATGTGCTCTTGCTTCCGCTTTGCGAAGTTCAAAGGCGGTACGGCGTTTTATTACCACTTTTTGATGTTCTAAGTAATAGTAGAGACATTGTTTAAGATTTAATACTTTAGGCTCTCCGTTAACTAATGCTAATAGATTGATTCCAAAACTTGTTTGCAAGGACGTCTGTTTAAACAAATTGTTTAAAAGGACATTAGCGTTAGCATCTTTTTTCACTTCTATTACGATCCGCATTCCATTTCGGTCAGATTCATCACGAAGGTCGGAGATGCCCTCAATTTTTTTATCACGTACAAGGTCTGCTATTTTTTCAATTAATCTTGCTTTGTTGACCTGGTATGGTAATTCATTAACAATGATTACCTCTCTACCATTTGGTTTTAGTTCGATATCTACTTGCGCTCTTACCGTAATGGACCCTCGGCCTGTTTCATACGCTCGGCGAATTCCACTTCTGCCCAGTATTTGTCCTGCTGTTGGAAAGTCAGGACCTGGAATAATTTCCATCAGCTCCGGAATTGTGATATCCGGATCATTACTCACTGCTAGAACTCCGTCAATTATTTCTCCAAGCTGATGGGGTGGAATATTCGTAGCCATCCCTACTGCGATACCGGAAGCTCCATTAACAAGCAAGTTAGGGAATCTTGCAGGAAGTACAACAGGTTCCCGTTCTGAACCATCATAGTTATCTTGGTAATCGATCGTATCTTTGTTGATATCACGTAAGATTTCCATAGAAATTTTGGACATTCTTGCCTCTGTATAACGCATAGCCGCGGCAGCGTCTCCATCAACTGATCCAAAGTTACCATGTCCATCAATTAACATATAGCGGAAGTTGAAGTTCTGTGCCATTCGAACCATAGTGTCATACACTGCAGAATCACCATGGGGATGGTACTTACCAATTACCTCTCCTACGATACGTGCTGATTTTTTGTATGCTTTGTCAGACGTCATCCCTAAATCATTCATTGCGTATAATATACGACGATGAACCGGTTTTAATCCGTCTCGAACATCTGGAAGTGCACGTGCCACAATAACACTCATGGCGTAATCAAGGAACGATGTTCTCATTTCCTGACTGATATTGATTTCTTTAACTTGAGAGGACCTCTCAGACATAATTATGAACCTCCTTGCGAAACTTTAGCTTTAAACTAAAGGCTTTTTTCGCATTCTTTGTTGTTTCAGCGTAAGTTATAACTACCCGTAACAATCAAGCTGTTGTGCGCTTTTCTTTTGTAGTAACAAAAAGTTACACTCTCTTTAAGAGAGGTTAGAGCGGTGCCGATTTTACGGGCTTAAAGCAACAATTTTTACGAAAAGAGCCTTACTAAATTCGCTCTATGTAAAAACACAGGATAGGTTTCGCTACCCTGCTAATATTAGATATCTAGGTTTTTTACGTAACGGGCATTCTCTTGGATAAAGTTTCTTCTTGGCTCTACTTTATCCCCCATTAGGATTTCAAATGTTTCATCCGCTTCAATCGCATCTTGCATGGTTACTTGCAGCAATGTTCTCGAAACAGGATCCATCGTGGTTTCCCAAAGTTGCTCTGGGTTCATCTCTCCAAGACCTTTGTAACGCTGTATGCCAGCCTTAGGTTGATCGCTCATAGTAGCAAGGGTTTCTTCCAACTGACGCTCGTTATAGGCATACTCTATTTTTTTACCTTGCTGAATCTTATAAAGTGGTGGCTGAGCAATATAAATATAGCCGTGTTCAATAATCTGACGCATGTAACGATAGAAGAATGTTAGCAACAATGTACGAATATGTGCTCCATCAACATCCGCATCTGTCATAATAACAATTTTATGATATCTAGCTCTCGTTATATCAAACTCTTCACCAATACCTGTTCCAAGAGCAGTAATGATGGCACGAATCTCGTTGTTAGAAAGAATTTTATCAAGTCTCGCTTTTTCAACGTTAATAATTTTCCCTCGTAACGGTAAAATAGCCTGAAAATGGCGGTCGCGTCCTTGCTTAGCTGAACCACCCGCAGAGTCTCCCTCTACCACATATATTTCACTGATAGATGGATCTTTGGATGAACAATCCGCTAACTTCCCTGGTAAGCCGGAAATCTCAAGGGCTCCCTTTCTTCTTGTAAGCTCTCTGGCTTTTTTAGCAGCCATTCTCGCTCTTGAAGCCATTAACCCTTTTTCTACTATTTTTCTCGCCGCAGAAGGATTCTCGTATAAGAAGCCTTCGAATTTCTCAGTAAAAACGGAATCTGTTACAGTTCTAGCTTCACTGTTTCCAAGTTTGGTCTTCGTCTGCCCTTCGAATTGTGGGTCAGGATGTTTTATTGATACGATAGCAGTTAATCCTTCACGAACATCGTCCCCGGTTAAATTACTATCTGCATCTTTAAAAATATTATTTTTTCTAGCATAGTCATTTATTACTCTTGTAAGAGCAGTTTTAAATCCAAATTCATGCGTTCCACCTTCGTACGTACTAATGTTATTCGCAAAAGAATAGAGATTGCTTGTATAGCTGTCATTGTATTGAAGAGCAACTTCGATGGAAATTCCGTCCTTTTCCCCCTCGACAAAGACAACCTCTTCATGAATTACTTCTCTCGTACGATTTAAATGTTCTACATAGGAGGCAATTCCACCCTCGTAAAGGTACTCGTTCTTCTTACCTTCTTCGACTCTCTTATCTTCGATGGTAATACGTATACCTTTATTAAGAAAAGCCAGCTCACGTAAACGGTGTGCTAATGTATCGAAATCATACTCTATTATTTCTGTAAAAATCTCTGTGTCCGGTACAAAATGGATAATCGTCCCTGTAACTTCGGTTTCCCCTATAATTTTAAGATCTTCGTGGGGAACTCCTTTGTTGTACTTTTGATAGTGGACCTTTCCATCACGGTGAACATAGATTTCAAGTTCTGAGGAAAGTGCGTTAACAACCGAAGCACCAACACCATGCAGACCTCCGGAAACCTTATAGCCGCCACCACCGAATTTTCCTCCCGCATGGAGAACGGTCATGATAACTTCCACTGCAGGTCGACCCATCTTTTCATGGATTCCAACTGGTATTCCCCGACCATTATCTGTAACTGTGATGCTATTATCCTTTTCGACAATAACATTAATCTCCGAACAAAATCCTGCGAGGGCTTCATCGATACTATTATCGACTATTTCCCATACAAGATGGTGAAGTCCTTTCGTACTGGTAGAGCCAATGTACATTCCCGGTCTTTTTCGAACAGCTTCTAGTCCTTCTAGTACCTGTATCTGACTCTCATCATACGTGTTTTCTTGCATCTCTTTTTGATCCATCGCCATATCTATCACCTTCACTTTTTATTTCAAAACTGCTAGAAAGCGCGAGCGGCTCACCGCTGGAGCTAGACACCAATCGAACTTGTGAAACCCATCATTACACTTTCAGAGATAATTCCTCAACGGGAATATCCATTCTTTTTTTTAGCGTAGTAGAAGCTAATGGAGAAAGATAAATAATCTCATCGGTTATAACGATTGATTTTACATCGTGCTTACTGATATTTTTTATAGAATTAGCGGCAGAGGGTGGCAGGTTTGATTGCCAGTCCGACTTCAAAAGCCGTCTGTCTAAGATAGCAATTATATTAGCCGCTCTTACCATGATCTCTTCTCCAATATGCAAATACACTTACTTCACCTCAGTTCAATTTCTTTAACGAACCGGAGACTACCTCATACGTAGCTGCTTGTTTTAGTGTTTTATGGTCTATTCCATCAACACTTGTTGTCGTTACAAAGGTTTGCACTTTCCCTTGTATTGTATTCAACAAATGGGATTGTCTATAATCATCTAACTCGGATAGCACATCATCGAGCAGTAAAATGGGATACTCGCCTATTACCGAATAGATAAGATCGATTTCTGCTAATTTTAAAGAAAGAGCAGTGGTCCTCTGTTGTCCTTGGGATCCAAAAGTTTGTACTTCTTTTCCGTTCACTTGAAAGACCAAGTCATCACGATGTGGGCCGAATAAAGTGATTCCTCTTTCAATTTCTCTATCTTTTATTTTATCAAATTTTTCGTTATATGCTTCTATCATTTTCGACAAATTTGATATTTCTGATACATGCTCAACAGAGGGTTTATAAATAATAGTCAATTCTTCTAACCCTCTGCTGATACTTTTATGAATTGGCTGCGCCCATTTTTGTAGGAGTTGTATGAATTCCAGACGCTTTATCGTTACTTTTGCGGCTGATTCTACTAACTGTTCCGTTAGCACCAATAGCATTGTTTCATCTTTTTGTTTTCTTGATTGAAGCTGCTTTAGGTAGTGGTTTCTTTGCTGTAACACTTTAAGATAGCGTGCTAGATCATGCATATAGATTGGGGAAACCTGCCCAAGCTCCATATCCAAAAAACGTCTTCTTACCTGAGGACTGCCTTTTACAAGGTTCAGATCTTCTGGAGCAAACATTACAATGTTCATGTTTCCTATATATTGACTAAGCTTTGATTGTTCTAAATGATTACTTTTTGCTCTTTTTCCCTTTTTAGATATTACAAGTTGCAATGGTAAGGGGCCATTCTTCTTATGTATCCTACCTTCTATTTTAGCATACTCTTGGTCCCAACTGATAAGATCTTTATCATTTGAGGTACGGTGCGATTTAGCCATGGCAAGGACATAGATGGATTCCATAACATTTGTCTTCCCCTGGGCATTTTCCCCTAATATAACATTCACACCGCTCTCGAAATTTGTGTCCAAGCTTTGATAATTCCGGTAATTTCTTAAAGATAGCTCTTCAATATACAATACTTATCACCAACTTATGAGTGAACAATGATAAAGCTGCCAAAGCCTTCGATTTCCACAACGTCTTGATCTCTTAATTTTCTTCCTCTTCTTGAATCGATTTCGCCGTTTACTTTTATTTCATATTCTTGCAAGAACCATTTCGCCATTCCACCTGATTGAATGACATCTGCAAGCTTCAAGAACTGACCTAAGGTAATTATTTCTGTAGAAATTTGAATTTCCTTCATCATTTTTCGCTCACTTTCCTTAAGGCTTTTCTCTTATTGTACTAAAACTTGTTCATATAGAAAAGAAAGCTACAGCGTTGTGTCGCTAGTAGCTTTCCGAATCATTGTTGTTTCACGCATTTTGCGCTTTGTTTAATACGTTCTCACTGGAAGAATTAACTGTAACATAGAATCATCATGAATGGTACGAATTAAAAACGGTCTCATAGCTCCTGTGAAGTTAATTAGAATTTCATTACCTTCTAAAGCTTTTAATGCATCCATCATATATTTTGCACTAAAAGAGATTTTTAATTCCTCCCCTTCCATGCTATTTCCCTGCACCTGCTCTACTACTTTCCCTACTTCTGGTGAGTTTGAGGATATTTCAAGTGAACTATTCTCCAGTGTAGCAAGCTTGACCACATTATTTCTTCCCTCCCGTGCAAGTAAGGATGCACGGTCAATGGCTTGTAAAAACTCTTTAGTCGTAACTGTTATATCTGTTTTGCTTTCTGAAGGAATCAATCGAGAAGTATCAGGATAGTTTCCATCAAGCAAGCGAGAGAAAAATAATATATTCTTCGCTTTAAAAAGCACTTGATTATCAGTAATAACAATATCAAGCTGCTCGTTTGTATCATCAAGTATCTTATTTAGCTCATTTAGGCTTTTTCCTGGGATTACTACATTACAAGCTAAATTATTTTCTGCATCGATCTTCGCTTTTCTTAATGCTAATCGGTGACTATCTGTTGCAATACAGATAAGTTCATGATTTTCGAGCTTCCAGTTTACACCTGTCAAGATAGGGCGTGTTTCTGAGGTGGACACTGCGAAAACGGTTTGACGAATAATATTTTTCAGAAGATCTGTCGGAAGTCGGAATACGCTATCCTCTTCTATTTGTGGAAGATGTGGGTATTCCGAAGCATCCAATCCATTTAGATTAAACTCAGATCGGCCGGATCGAATTGTCGTCACAAACTGATTGCTTACTTCTATCTCCACTGTATCCATCGGTAATTTTTTTATAACTTCACTGAAAAAACGTGCTTGAAGTACCACACTTCCTGATGTTTTAACTTCTACATTTTCTGTGCCGTCTTCCTCGCTAGGAATAAAAGATTCAATGGAAATATCAGAATCACTTCCTGTAAGAGTTACACCTTCTTCTGTTGCTACAATCTTTATTCCAGTCAATATTGGAATGGTTGTACGTGAAGATACAGCCTTTAAAACATCTTGAACACTTTGTACCAACTTGTCTCTTTGGATAATGAATTTCATCGTTAGCCTCCTAAATTTGCAGGTCTATTTATATATATTTATTAATAAAAAAACCGTAGAAGTACTAGTAGGGCCTGTGGATTTGTGGATAACCGAACTTTTGTGTTCTGGCTCTAGTTATACACATGTGGACAAACTGTTCTTAACTACAGTCAAGTTATGCACACAATTCACGGTCCAACTCTTCGGTCTAGTTTTTTAGTTGCTCAGAAATTGCTTTTATTTGTTTCTGTAAGGATGTATCAGTTTGTACTAGTCTAGAGATCTTCTCATGAGCATGAATTACGGTCGTATGATCTCGCCCACCGAATTCTTCTCCTATTTTAGGAAGAGAGAAATCGGTAAGCTCCCGAGATAGGTACATAGCAATTTGTCGAGGATAGGCAACAGATTTAGTACGCTTTTTTGCTTTAAAATCTTCGAGTCTTACGTTATATTCCTCCCCGACTGTTTTCTGAATGTCAAGGATGGTCACCATTCTTGGCTTTGAACTTGGAATGATGTCCTTTAGTGCTTCTGCAGCTAAGTCTGCATTTATGTCTTTGTTGATCAAAGAAGAATAAGCGACAACTCTAATAAGCGCCCCTTCTAATTCGCGAATATTGGAATCTATTTGGTTTGCAATATACAACATCACTTCGTTCGGTATATCAAGGCCTTCCGCTTTAGCCTTTTTACGTAAGATGGCAATACGAGTTTCCAAGTCAGGTGGTGTAATGTCTGTAATCAACCCCCACTCAAATCTTGAACGTAAGCGGTCTTCTAATGTTGGTATTTCTTTTGGTGGTCGATCACTTGAAATAACAATTTGTTTACTTTCCTCATGCAAAGTATTAAACGTATGAAAGAATTCTTCCTGTGTTTGTTCTTTTCCAGCAAGAAATTGAATATCATCGATTAGTAGCACATCTACGCTACGATACTTATTACGAAAATTAACTGCTTTGTTGTCTCTAATGGAATTAATAAATTCATTAGTGAATTTTTCGGAGGACAAGTATACGACCTTTGCTCCCGGATTATGTTCAATTACATAATGACCAATGGCATGCATTAAGTGAGTTTTACCAAGCCCAACGCCCCCATAAATAAATAGAGGGTTATATGCTTTAGCAGGAGCCTCTGCAACTGCTAATGATGCAGCATGAGCAAATCTATTTCCAGATCCAATGACAAAAGTATCAAAAGTATATTTAGGGTTTAACATGTTTTGTGGTATTTCAATCGGATCATCGTCTCTTTTTATCTTAGCTGGAGGAGTTTTGATCTCTATTTCCTCATCCGATTGGTTTTGAGGAATGATAAATTTGATTGTCAGCTCTTCCCCAGTTATATCTGTAATGGTTTCTCCAATTAAATTGGAATATCTAGATTCAAGCCAATCACGAGCAAATTCATTTGGTGCTGTTATGACAAGATTGTCTCCTTTAAGAGAGTAGGCTTTAGTAGATTTCAACCAGGTTTCAAAGCTTGGTTTGCTTATCTTTTTTTCAATTTCATTTAACGCCTTAAGCCATAAATCCGAGATGTTTTTCAACCTTCATCCCCCTTTCTATCTTTTTATAAAATAAATAAAGGTGCTCATCTGTATAAGTTTTGTTCAACAAACCTTTTCAAGAAAAACACCCGATGTATGTTTATTCATTCGTATACTGTGCATAACATATAATATAGTAGAAAAATAGTTTTCGACATAAATAGTGGTCTGTGGACAATTAGTTACACACAACAATGAATAACTATCCACACCTTATCCACAATCTGTGGACAAGTATTTTTGTGTTAATAATTATTAAGAGTGAAAACACAAATATAATATCAAAAAAAAGCTTATGTTGCAATGTATTTTTGATATTATCCACAATCGACACATCTTGTGGAGGAAAGTTTTCCACAACACTATATACTGTGTAAACCTTGTCGATAACTGTTGTGGATGACGAAAAAACTCGAAAAAAGTTATCAACAGTGTACAAGAATTATAATTTTTTTTTTGAATGGAAGAGAATTCTTCTATTAACTTTAATCAATATTCCACTGACTTTAGATCCAACTGATTGTTTAGAACATCTATGACTGCTAAAACTAGAGCTCATAAAAAGTTGTTAGTTTTTGTCTATTTAAAAGAAAAGGTTGCTTTCAGCGTCGATGGAATTTATACTAACTAATGGGAAGTTGACATTTCGATGATGTATTCTCTATAATTAATAAGACTGTCTGTTAAGAATTTATATTATAGGAAAGCAAGACTTTCCAACAAAAAAGAAAAACAACCTAAATAGCCTTAGATTATATGAAGGAAAACATTGTTTTTCTATTATTAGAAGTAATCCTCAGGGAGGTGTCATAGTAATGAAAAGAACGTTTCAACCAAATAAACGTAAACGTAGTAAAGTACACGGTTTCCGTGAGCGTATGAGTACTGCTAACGGACGTAGAGTTCTTGCACGCCGTCGTCGTAAAGGAAGAAAAGTATTATCAGCATAAGGCCACTGAATGTCAGTGGTCTTTTTTTTACTGTTTAAGTTAGTGCAAACTTTTATAGTTTGATTTGTGTCTAGCGCAAATAGCTTTGCCTTTACTGTTTAAAGTGCAACCTTCTTAGAAAACGCACTTTTCGTCCTGGGGCTACAAACAAGAAACTTACCTTTTATCATTTAATACTGATAGAAACTTTTAAAATTTAGTTATGATTTCCCCTCAATTTAGAAAGAATGGAAATGGGGATGAATCAGAAGCGGCTTTGACAGGGGGAACACATGATGAAAAAAGAACAAAGAATAAAAAAAAGCAAAGAGTTTCAACATGTGTTTCAAAAAGGCAAATCGATGGCTAATCGGCAATTTGTAGTATACGCCTTGGAAAAAAAGGGACAACCTTATTTCAGAATTGGTTTGTCAGTTAGTAAGAAAATAGGAAATGCTGTAGTAAGAAATCGAATAAAGCGTCTAATTAGACAGGCATTACTTGAAATGAAAGAACAACTTTCTCAAGAAGTGGATATTGTAATAATCGCCAGAAAGCCCACTTCAGATATGACATATGAAGAAGTTCAAAAAAGTTTACAGCATGTACTTAGAAAACTTCCGGTACTAACGAATAAAAAATAGATGCAGCAATAAAAAGTTTGTCATAGTCTTGACATTTATTCTATTATTCGATTAAAAATGGTAGGATGTAATAGGAATTATTTTTTTTGTGTATAAAGGAGGAAAAAGAGGTTGAAAAAACGAATATGGCTACTAATGGGCCTTGTTGGTTTAGTAGTCTTGCTGACAGGTTGTATGGAAATAAATGAGCCTATTACTAATGAGAGCGAAGGCTTTTGGAATGAGTACGTAGTATATCCGTTATCATGGCTCATCACTTATTTTGCAACACTATTAAATAATGATTACGGACTATCGATTATTATTGTAACTTTGTTAATTCGATTTGCTATCTTGCCTTTGATGATCAAGCAAACAAAGAACACGAAGGCGATGCAAGCGTTACAACCAGAAATGAAAGCACTTCGTGAAAAATATAGCTCCAAAGATCAAAAAACACAGCAAAAGCTACAGCAAGAAACAATGGGTTTATTCCAAAAACATGGAGTTAATCCATTGGCAGGTTGTTTCCCACTATTGGTACAGATGCCAATTCTAATCGGATTTTTCCATGCAATAACGCGTACCCGTGAAATTGCAGAGCATAATTTCCTATGGTTTGACTTGGGAGAACCAGATCAATTCTTTATCTTACCAGTTGTTGCTGGTATTACGACATTCATTCAGCAGAAGATTATGATGGCAGGAATGGAGAATAATCCTCAAATGGCCATGATGCTTTGGATTATGCCAATCATGATCGTTGTTTTTGCGATTAACTTCCCAGCAGCTCTTTCACTATACTGGGTGGTAGGTAATATCTTCATGATTGTTCAAACGTACTTTATTAAAGGACCGGAGCTGAGAAAAACCGCAGCTGCTGGAACTGCAGGGGGAACGAAAAAGTGAAAGAAATAACTGCAACTGGTCCATCAGTCGAGGAAGCTGTCCAATCTGCTTTAACTCAACTAAAAACATCAAGAGACCGTGCAGAAATCACCATCGTTGAAGAAGGCAAGAAAGGATTATTCGGACTGTTCGGGGCCAAACCAAGCATTGTATCCGTAAAGTTAAAATATGATCCCATCGAAGAATCAACGAATTTCCTGAAAAAAGTGCTAAAAGATATGAATATTGTCGCGGAATTAACAACAAAAGTAGAAGGAAGAAATATTTCTATTTCGATTGAAGGGGAGAAAACCGCCCTGATTATCGGTAAAAGAGGACAAACTCTGAATTCCCTGCAATATTTAACACAAATTGTCGCTAATCGATATTCCAATCAGTATCTTTCCGTTGTTATTGATGCAGAAGGTTATCGGCAAAAGAGACGAGAAACATTGGAACATTTAGCGGAGAGACTCGCACAGAAGGCATTAAAAACAAAACAGGATGTGCACTTAGAGCCGATGCCATCTTTTGAACGAAAAGTAATGCATGCGATCATCTCCCGCTACTCTGAAGTTGAAACGTATTCTGTTGGCAAAGAGCCTAACCGTTCGTTGGTTATTACTCCGAAAAGGGTAAAGCAATAAAAACCTATCGCAATCAAGCTGACTTCCATAATAGGAAGCCAGTTTTTTTTTATTTTTTTATTTTTTGAGGGGTTGGATGCCTCCACTTGTAAAAGGAACTTTTTAAGGTCTCTTTGAACACCGCTGTCCCTCTCCACGAAAAGCTACGCGTCCGCGGGGCGCTTGGGGAGTCTCCTCGGCTAAACGCCTGCGGGGTCTCNATGCCTCCACTTGTAAAAGGAACTTTTTAAGGTCTCTTTGAACACCGCTGTCCCTCTCCACGAAAAGCTACGCGTCCGCGGGGCGCTTGGGGAGTCTCCTCGGCTAAACGCCTGCGGGGTCTCCCCAAAGCACTATCTCCCGCAGGAGTCTCCGCCTTTCGTTCCGATCCACAGCTGGGAGCACCAAGGATCAAATGGTACTCTTTTTTTTAGTGCAGCGCTTAATGTAAAGACTTCCCCCCAATAGGAATTTATATAACGTCACCATATATAAAGTGCTTCCCCCTGTGTAATGAAGTGGAAGGTGATCGACTCCTGCGGGAGGTAGCGGTAGACGGGAGACCCCACAGGCGCAGCCGAGGAGGCTCCCGCACCGCCCCGCGGAAAGCGATCACCTGGAACGGAAAGGAACAGGGATTTAAAACAACCCTACTTATTTTCAGGCTACCCCATAAAGTGAAAACTTCAATATGCAATGGAAAGAAGTCACCAGACATAAAAAGTGCACTCCCCTGTGTAATGAAGTGGAAGGTGATCGACTCCAGCGGGAGGTAGCGGTAGACGGGAGACCCCGCAGGCGCAGCCGAGGAGGCTCCCGCACCGCCCCGCGGAAAGCGATCACCTGAAAAGGAAAGAAACAGGGAGTTAAAAGGAAAAGCTAATCTTACATGCGAGCCCTCAGCACCCTATAGCGCTATAAAAATCTCTGATTGTTGTTATTCACATGTGGATAAGTTAAAATTAATAATAAGCATAGACAAGTACGGGCAATATTTGTGGATAACTGTCGAGCAGGAAGACTTTAAAATTGAAATAATTTGTGCTAACCTTAATTAGTTATTCGCAAAATAACAAACAAGACGAAAAAAATATTTTTAACATAGATTAAGTAGAAATGAGGTGAATGATATGTATGAGGTAGATACTATTGCAGCAATATCTACTCCAATGGGGGAGGGAGCTATCGCTATCGTTCGTTTGAGTGGAGAGGAAGCATTCCGCATTATCGATGAGATATTTGTTAGTGCATCGGCAAAAAAAATGAGTGATGTAGCATCTCATACCATTCACTACGGGCATATCATCGATCCAAGAACAGATCAAACGGTAGAAGAGGTAATGGTATCGGTTATGAGAGGACCGAAAACTTTTACACGAGAAGATGTTATAGAGATTAACTGTCATGGCGGGTTGGTTTCAGTCAATAAACTGCTTCAGCTAGTATTAAGCAGGGGGGCAAGATTAGCCGAACCAGGTGAATTTACTAAGCGGGCATTTCTTAATGGCAGAATCGATTTATCTCAAGCAGAAGCTGTCATGGATCTGATTCGAGCTAAAACAGATCGTGCGATGAATGTGGCCCTTGGACAAATGGAAGGGCGATTATCTAAGCTGATTCAAAAGCTACGACAGGAAATATTAGAAACTTTGGCACACGTCGAAGTGAACATTGATTATCCAGAATATGATGATGTCGAAGAAATGACGCATCAGCTTTTATTGGATAAAGCTTCCTATGTAAAAGAAGAGCTTGAAAAACTGTTACAAACCTCTCAACAGGGTAAAATACTAAGAGAGGGACTATCTACAGTTATTATCGGAAGACCGAACGTAGGAAAGTCCTCATTACTTAATAGCCTCGTACATGAGAATAAAGCAATTGTGACGGATGTACCAGGTACAACTCGGGATGTTATTGAAGAATACGTAAACGTCCGAGGAGTCCCATTGAAGCTAGTCGACACAGCGGGTATAAGGGAAACGGAAGATATTGTTGAGAGAATCGGTGTAGAACGTTCCCGTGAAGTGCTTAAAAAGGCAGATTTAATCCTTCTTGTTCTTAATTATAATGAAGTCTTGTCCGTGGAGGATGAAAAACTCTTTCACGCGGTAGATGGAATGGATGTTATAGTAATCGTCAACAAAACAGATTTAGAAAATAAAATAAATCTGGAAAAAGTACAAGCGTTAGCAAGGGATCACTCCGTTATTACCACTTCTTTAAAAGAGGACGAAGGGGTAGATCAATTAGAAGAGGCCATTTCCTCGATGTTTTTCCAAGGAAATTTAGAAGCAGGGGATTTAACTTATGTTTCAAACTCAAGGCATATTGGCTTATTAACGCAAGCACAGCAGGCTTTAGAAGAAGCGATTGAAGGCGTGAAAAGTGGAGTGCCTATAGATATCGTGCAAATAGATTTAACAAGAACATGGGAATTACTCGGTGAAATTATTGGGGATGCGGTCCATGAAAGCTTAATTGATCAGTTGTTTTCACAATTTTGTTTAGGTAAATAGAAGAGGAGGGAACGAACATGAAATATCATGCAGGTTCCTATGATGTTATAGTAATCGGTGCTGGTCATGCCGGAGTCGAGGCTGGTCTAGCCTCAGCCCGTCTAGGTGCAAAGACACTTATGGTCACCATCAATCTTGATATGGTTGCATTTATGCCATGTAATCCGTCTGTAGGCGGCCCAGCAAAGGGGATTGTAGTTCGTGAAATAGACGCATTAGGAGGAGAAATGGGGAAAAATATCGATAAAACCCATATCCAAATGCGAATGCTGAACACTGGGAAGGGACCAGCTGTAAGAGCTTTACGAGCACAAGCGGACAAATTCCTTTATCAGCATGAAATGAAAAAAACGATTGAAAATGAACCGAATATTACTTTACTACAAGGTATGGTCGAAAAATTAATCGTGGAAGATGGAGTGTGTAAGGGGGTTATTACCCAAACAGGTGCAATCTATGATTCCAAAGCTGTTGTTATTACAACCGGAACGTTCCTTAGAGGAAAAATAATAATGGGGGACGTTCAATATTTAAGTGGTCCGAATAATCAGCAACCATCCATCAAGCTTTCTGAACACTTGGAGGAATTAGGTTTTGATTTAGTAAGGTTCAAAACTGGTACACCACCACGTGTTAACAGTGCTTCTATTGATTATAGTAAAACAGAAATTCAGCCTGGGGACGAGGTTCCACGTGCTTTTTCATACGAGACAACAGAGTATATTACAGATCAGCTTCCATGCTGGTTAACGTATACTAGCACAGAGACACATACTCTAATTGACGAAAATCTCCACCGGTCTCCGATGTATTCTGGTGTGATTAAAGGAACAGGTCCAAGATATTGTCCTTCCATTGAAGACAAAGTGGTTCGTTTTAATGATAAACCACGTCATCAAATATTTTTGGAACCTGAAGGAAGAAATACGCAGGAAGTATATGTGCAAGGCCTTTCAACAAGCTTACCTGAAGAGGTTCAACGCAGAATCCTTTCTACTATTCCTGGCCTTGAAAATGTTCAAATGATGAGAGCTGGGTATGCGATTGAGTACGATGCGATTGTTCCTACGCAGCTATGGCCGACTCTTGAAACAAAAAAAGTACAAAACCTTTATACTGCTGGGCAAATTAATGGTACTTCTGGGTATGAAGAAGCCGCCGGACAAGGAATCATGGCAGGAATAAATGCAGGCAGACGCGCGACCGGTCAGGATGATCTTATTTTAAGTCGTTCTGAGGCGTATATTGGTGTATTAATTGATGACCTTGTTACAAAGGGTACCAATGAACCTTATCGTCTGTTAACATCACGAGCAGAATATCGATTATTGCTGCGACATGATAATGCAGATCTTCGGTTAACAGAAATTGGCCATAAAATTGGATTGATTTCTTCAGAACGTTATGAAGGGTTCACAGTGAAAAAGGCTGAAATTGAAGCTGAGAAAGAACGGCTTCAGTCGATAATAATTAAACCAACTGCCCATGTCCAGGAAACCATCAGAAGTGCAGGTGGTACAGAATTAAAGGATGGAATAAGAGCAGCAGACCTTTTAAAACGTCCGGAAATGAATTATGAACACATTCATGCACTCGTTCCTGCAGAAAAAGAATTAGGACCGGATGTGGCTGAGCAAGTGGAGATCCAGGTAAAGTATGAAGGATATATCCAAAAATCCTTGCAACAAGTGGATCGCTTGAAAAAGATGGAGAATAAGAAGATTCCTGAAAACATTGATTATGATGCCATTCATGGATTAGCGAATGAAGCACGTCAAAAATTGAAGGAAGTTTGCCCTCTATCGGTAGCTCAAGCTTCTCGAATTTCAGGAGTAAACCCGGCTGATGTCTCCATTTTACTTGTATACCTGGAACAGGGCCGTATAGCAAAAGTCTCTAATGAATAAACCCGGAATATCAGTAATATCCGGAGTTGTTGTATTTGGGAACGGAAAACAACAATCTATACGAAAACAATGTTCAGAAAGGATACAAGCATATGAATAAAGAGCAATTCATCCAACTGTTAGAGGAGAAGGGGATTACCCTTACTCCTTTACAGCTTTCTCAATTTGATACATATTACAAAATGTTGGTAGAATGGAACGAGAAAATGAATCTTACTGCGATTACAGAGGAAAAAGAAGTATACTTAAAGCATTTTTATGATTCCATTACTGCTGCCTTTTATGTTGACTTTAATAAAGGACAAACACTCTGTGATGTTGGAGCGGGAGCTGGGTTCCCAAGCATCCCCTTGAAAATTTGTTTTCCTGAATTAAAAGTAACAATTGTAGACTCGTTAAATAAGCGTATTACCTTTTTGCAAGAGCTGGCAAAGGTATTAGAACTTAAAGAAGTAAACTTTGTTCATGATCGTGCAGAGACATTTGGGAACAATCCCGATTATCGTGAAAAGTTCGAGTTAGTAACCGCTAGAGCAGTTGCCAGGTTATCTGTTTTGAGTGAACTATGCATCCCTCTTGTAAAAGAAGGTGGCTATTTTATTCCAATGAAAGCTGCTGCTGCAAAAGAGGAAGTAGAAAAAGGTAAAAAAGCTTTGCGTATTTTAGGTGGAAAATTAGAAAAGATTCATTCATTTCAGCTTCCTTTAGAAGAAAGTGAAAGAAATATCTTAATTATAAAAAAGATAAATACAACACCCAAGAAATACCCACGTAAACCTGGAACACCTAATAAATCACCTCTAGAATGAATGATAAATCCAGAGGTGGCTCCCACACAACCCCACGGAAAGCGAGTACCTGGCCCGGAAAGAAGAGCGATTAGTTAGAATTCAAACTAATTTTAAGGGTATAGACTTTTTATAGGGGAAAGTTATACCGTGAAGAATAGATGAGAAGAAGCATCTTTAGTTATAAGCCAGGAAAATGAATCCTGAAGCTTATCCATCTAGAATATCCAGAATTCTAGATTTTCAGTATTGGTACCATGACCAATCAAAACTATAGAAAAATAGTAAACTTATACGAATAATGAATGTTTCATGTGGAACATTTTTAAAGGGTGAGAAGGAATTAAGTAGGATGATAGCGAATTTAGTGTAAGGGATTCTATCCATAAGGTGGTGGAACTATGAAATCTCCGTTCTCTCGATTTTTTGGAATTGGCGAAAAAGAAGAACAGGGCTTAGTAGAAAAGACAAGCGTAGAAAAGGCAAATCATGAAGAAATAAATCAAATACCGGTTAAGGACATTGTTCCGAATAGATATCAGCCTCGTACCGTATTTGTCGACGAAAGAATAGAAGAATTATCCTTAACCATTCGAACTCATGGCATTATTCAACCGATTGTAGTTCGTCAATTTGATGAAGGAAAATACGAAATAATAGCAGGAGAACGACGCTGGAGAGCGGTCCAAAAGCTTGGATGGGATACGATCCCAGCCATTGTAAAGGATTTTAATGATGCAGAAACAGCTTCTGTTGCACTAATTGAAAATTTACAGCGGGAAGAGTTATCTGCTATTGAAGAAGCGATTGCGTATTCTAAATTGTTGGAACTTCATAATCTAACTCAAGAAGCATTGGCACAACGGTTAGGGAAGGGTCAATCTACCGTAGCAAACAAGCTTCGTTTGTTAAAATTGCCTTCGGAAATACAAGACGCACTGCTTCAAAAGAAGATTACGGAGCGGCATGCCCGTGCACTTATTTCGTTAAAACAGCCTGAAAAGCAGATCGCGATCCTTGAGGAAATATTAGAAAAACAGTTGAACGTTAAGCAAACAGAAGAACGCGTAGTTAGATTGCTGGAACAGTCAGTTGCTAAACCTAAACCAAAACGTAAAGCATTCAGCAAGGATATGCGAATAGCCATGAATACTATTCGACAATCTTTAACCATGGTGAATGATAGCGGAATCAAACTAGATTCACAAGAAGAAGAAACAGAGGAATATTACCAATTTACCATCCGCATTCCAAAAAAATAAGTAGCACTAAACAATAGAGGGCTCGGCTTCTCTCTGAACTACTAGGATATGAATCTAATCGCTACCTAGAGTAATAGATACCTATCACATTTAGTAGACGTGCCGGCCCTAATTTTATCTCTTCCTTTCAGCGAAACAACCTCATTTTTATCAAATTTCCCGAGTCAGAGTCCCTCTCATCTATACAATTACCATAATTATTCATCTAAAAAGACTTCATACAATATTATTATCAAAAACAAGTTAACTTTCTGTAAATTCATGATAAAATAAGTGAGAATAACAAAAGTATGTTTTTTTCTGAAGGCAGGTGACAGCATGGGCAGGATTATTGCTATTGCTAACCAAAAAGGCGGCGTAGGCAAAACAACAACATCTGTAAATTTAGGAGCTTGTTTAGCCTATATTGGTAAAAAAGTGCTGCTGGTCGATGTTGATCCACAAGGAAACGCAACAAGTGGAGTTGGTATTGCTAAAGCAGAGGTCGATCAATGTATTTATGATATTTTAGTAGAGGATGTTGAAGCAAAAAGAGCAATTCTTCCTACTAAAGTAGAAAATCTTTCTATAATTCCAGCTACCATTCAATTAGCGGGAGCGGAAATAGAGTTAGTACCAACTATCTCGAGAGAAGTTCGTTTAAAAAGAGCGTTAGATGATGTGAAACATCTGTATGATTACATAATCATAGATTGTCCTCCATCTTTGGGATTGTTAACCATTAATGCTTTAACAGCGTCCGATGCTGTTATCATACCTGTACAATGTGAATATTATGCGCTAGAAGGATTAAGTCAGTTATTAAATACTGTACGCCTAGTACAAAAACACTTGAATACAGAATTGATGATAGATGGTGTTCTTTTAACGATGCTTGATGCTAGAACAAATTTGGGTATTCAAGTGATTGAGGAAGTAAAGAAATATTTCCAAGACAAAGTGTATCGCACGATTATTCCCCGGAATGTTCGGTTAAGTGAAGCGCCAAGTCATGGAGAACCAATTATTATTTATGATCCTAAATCACGTGGGGCTGAAGTATACTTAGATTTAGCAAAGGAAGTGGTAACGCATGGGTAAAGGATTAGGTAAAGGCATAAACGCTTTATTTCCTTCCATTGAAGCTTCCAAAGAAGAGACCGTACAAGAAATTGATATAAAGGACGTCCGTCCTAATCCATATCAGCCTCGTAAGATTTTTGAAAAAGAGGCAATTCAGGAATTAAAGGAATCCATTCTTCAACATGGAATTCTTCAGCCCATTATTGTCCGTAAAAGCATTAAAGGCTTTGAAATTGTGGTAGGTGAACGCAGATTCCGTGCAGCTAAAGAAGCAAAGTTAACAAAAGTTCCGGTGGTTATTCGAGAATTATCCGAAAAGCAAATGATGGAATTAGCGTTACTGGAAAATTTACAACGCGAGGATTTGACACCGATAGAAGAGGCAGCAGCTTACCAGTCTTTAATGGCAAAGCTCGATCTTACCCAAGAACAGCTCGCAAGTAGGCTAGGAAAAAGCAGACCACATATTGCAAACCATGTGCGCTTACTTACGCTTCCTAATTATGTGCAAGAGCTAATGAATGAAGGAAAACTATCCATGGGGCATGGTCGTGCTCTTCTAGGGTTAAAGAAGAAAGAAAAGCTTAAAGCTTTGATTGATAAAGTGGTAGATGAGCATTTAAATGTACGCCAATTAGAACAGTTAATACAACAAATAAATGAGAATGTTCCACGTGAAACAAAAAAGGTAACTGGCGAAACCGATATATTTCTAAAAGATCAGGAATCCCATCTACGCGATAAATTTGGAACTTCGGTTTTTATTAAACGTTCCAAGAATAAAGGGAAGATAGAAATTGAATTCTTTTCAGATGATGATCTAAATCGATTATTAGAGCTATTGGCTCAATCTGAATGAAAAAAAGCAAACCATCTCAAGGTTTAGATGGTTTGCTTTTTTTATCCTAATGGTTGAATCAAAGTTAGAATTGTTTTTGTAATTAGTAAGAAAGAAAAATGAAATGGGGATAATGCTATGGTTTTATTAGGGACCATTGTTAATGGAATATGTATTATTGCTGGTACACTATTAGGAAGACTCTTTACCCGAATACCGGAAAAAACAAAGGAAACGGTCATGAAAGTGATTGGGTTAGCTGTATTTTTGCTTGGTACTCAAATGGGATTTCAGAGCAATGAATTTCTAATTGTCATCATCAGCTTAGTTCTTGGAGCAGTGATTGGAGAATGGGTTGACTTGGATAAAAAGCTCAATCAAATAGGTTTGTGGATTGAAAAGAAAGTGGGAACCGGTCAGCATGGGTCCGTTTCAAAAGGTTTTGTTACTGCGACTTTAATCTTTGTCATTGGTGCCATGGCTGTTGTTGGCTCATTGGACAGTGGACTTAGAGGTGATCATCAAGTTCTCTATACTAAGTCAATTATTGATGGTTTTACTAGTATCGTGTTGGCTTCCACTCTTGGAATTGGTGTGCTTTTTTCTGCGATTCCCGTGATGCTATATCAAGGTGTCATTGCACTATTTGCGACACAAATTAATTTATTTGTACCTGAAGAATTATTGGAACTTTTTATTTTTGAAATAACAGCTACAGGTGGAGTCATGATTATGGCGATTGGTCTTAATATTCTCGGTCTTACATCCATTAGAGTTGCGAACCTTTTGCCAGGTTTGCTTGTGGCGGCCTCACTTGTTCTAGTTCAGTATTTATATTTTTAAGTAGATAGAAAGGGCTGCTATTCATATCAGTCCTTTTTTGTTTGGCTTTTTTAAAAATTCGTTGCTGAAAAAACATGAATCAACAACAAAGCGAAAACAAACTTTAAAAATCACTACAAACTAATAATTATTCTTGAAGATGCGCGGGAGGGGTTTCTATACTTTTTTTGGCTGTATCAGCTAGAAAGCTTTTGCGTTCTAAGGAGAGATCGAGATCCTGAATAGCCCTTGCTACTACCTTCGCCATTTTCATCACAAGACTAAGTCTAGTATTTTGTAAAACAAAAAACTCCATAAAACCACTTACATTGACGATTCCTGTAATATGAATATCTCCAACCGGTGGAAGATCCTTTTTCACTCCAGCCCCTGGCATAACTGGCCCGTCTCCTACAGTTAGCTGTCCAACACTTTTCAATCTACCTAAGCATGCATCAATGGCAATTATATATGGGTTAAAATGCTGTGAATGAATCTCTGCTAATTTATCTTCTAAGTTAACTGCATGAATAGGGTCGTCCAAAGTACCATATACATGAATAGAATGAAGTTTAAATTCTTCTAATTTTGTTCCTACAAGTGGACCGAATGAATCTCCAGTGGAACGGTCGGTACCGATACAAATAAATACGATTGGACGAAGTACCGAGCTAGAAGGAAGGTTGGATTTTAAAGTAATAGCAATCTCTTTAGATGCATTTACTTCATCATGAGCAATACGAATATTGCCTCCTTTCTTCTCGAAAAAATTAGATTTAAGATTCATAGGTTCCACTCCTTCTTAATAGTAGTAACAGTATACGACTATTTATTGGAAACTATACGTGCACTTTGCGGTTTATTGATGGTGGGAGGTAAAATGTAATGTGGAAAAGTGGATTTCGTTGGATGTTTTTAATTTTAGGTACTGTAATTGGTGCAGGATATGCATCTGGGCGTGAACTATGGGAATTTTTTGGCGCAGAAAGCGGACTAGCTATTTTATTATTCACTATTTTCTTTACTATTGCCTGCTATGTAGTATTGAGAATTAGCCGCAATGTACAATCGGAACACTTTCTGCCGGTTTTAGAAAAATTAGTTGGACCAAAAATATCGAAACTTTATAATGTAATCATTGTCGTTTATTTATTCACGACCACTATTGTTATGTTAGCTGGGGCAGGAGAGGCTTTAAAGGTATTTTTTATTCCCTATTGGGCAGGGATTGCAATTATATGCCTTTTACTTATTAGTTTGTTTATCTATGATGTAAAAGGAATGATTACAGTCAATGTTGTAATAATTCCCGTCATCATTCTTGTTTTGGCTTTTGTTCTATTTCGTACGATTTCCTCGGAACCTTTTGCTTTTTCTTTTACAAATAAGAATCAAAGCAATTGGCCTGCAGCTTTCACTTTTACTGCACTTAATGTCTTGCCACTAGTTGCTGTACTCTCCGTTATAGGGAAGGAAGTCAAAACTAGAGGTGAAGTACTCATTGCAAGTATTGGAAGTGGTGTGATTTTAGGAGGAATTTCTCTTTTTTACAACCAAACGCTGCTTATTGTTCAAAGTAAACTTGAATTTTTTGAAATTCCTCTTTTTGCAATAGTGCAAAGCTACCCTTATTACATGATATTCATCATGACACTTCTTCTGTGGGTTGCCATTTATACCACTGCCGCCTCTGGGCTACTTGGTCTTGTAACTAGATTTAGAGAAAGCTTTCCACTCCCGCTTTGGGGAATATGTATTATCATGCTAGCGTGTATGGTACCCTTCACAGCATTTGGTTTTTCTGTTCTTGTAGCAATACTTTACCCATTATTTGGCTTAATCAATCTTTATCTTCTCGTTTGTATTTTACTCTACCCTATTACCAACAGAGAAAGTTGGTAGGTACATATGAGTAAGTTAGTGAAAAACGTTATTGATGGTTATGATAGAACTATGTAAAATAAAGGTATAAAGGCAAGGAAATAAACTATTTAGTAAAGGTTGAAGGACGAATGAATTGGATCAATCGCATTATCAGTAGACTAAATGAGTCCTTAACAAATGAGGAACTTTGGTTGAGCATTGGGGAAGGGTTCCTAAAAATTATTGTAATCATCCTAGTTTCAGGGTTAATTATAAGGTTTGGGAAAACGCTTATTAGGAACTTCGTTAAACTTAGAGCAAAAGGTCCTATTCAAGTTTCAATCAGGCGTGAGACAACCTTAGTAAAATTAATGGAAAACATCATTTCCTATGTTATCTACTTTATGGCCTTTATTATGGTATTAGATATTGTACATATTGATGTAAGGGCATTGCTTGCTGGTGCAGGTATTGTAGGATTGGCTGTGGGTTTTGGCGCGCAGAATCTTGTGCGTGATATTATTACTGGCTTTTTCATTATTTTCGAGGATCAATTTTCGGTGGGTGATTATATAAGAACTGGTACATTTGAAGGTGTGGTTGAGGAAATTGGATTACGGACAACCAAGATTAAAAGTTGGACAGGGGAATTGCATATCCTACCTAATGGCAGTATTGTAGAAGTAACAAACTTTTCCATTCATAATAGTATTGCAATCGTGGATGTAAGTATTGCTTATGAAGGTGAAATTGAGGAAGCGGAGCGGGTTATTCAAGCACTTCTAGTGGAATTACCATTAAAATATGAAGAAATTGTCCAACCTCCGGAATTATTGGGAGTGCAAACCCTTGGTAATTCTGAAGTAGTTTTACGCATTATATGTGAAACGCTGCCGATGAAACACTGGCATATTGCTCGCAAAATAAGGAAAGAAGTGAAAGTCCACTTAGATGAACACGGAATTGAGATTCCTTTCCCACGCCTTGTGCTCTATAATCGCGAGCCTGCGACAGAAAAAGGTCATTAAATTTGTTAGGAAATTGGTCCATTAAATTCCTTATCTATAGATAAATAATTAAACAGATGGGGGTCTTATAGTTGAATGATAAAATATTTGGTTTAAATGATGTAGTTGAAATGAAGAAAGCACATCCATGTGGAACGAATCGTTGGAAAGTTGTTCGAATGGGAATGGATATTAGGATAAAGTGCGAAGGGTGTCAGCATTCTGTTATGATGCCGCGGAAGGAATTTACGAGGAAAATTAAAAAGATATTGGTTCGAAGTGAAGCGGAATAGTTTCACGTGGAACATTGGAGAACAGCTTCTTTTGGGGGCTGTTTTTTTTTGTGGGTTTTTTTGAGGTTGGTGGTGGGGGAGTTAGGTTTGGGGTGGGAGGCTTAAGACCGGGGCCTGACCCTTGGGTGGTTGGTGGTTTTTAGGTTGGGAGGGTAGGGCGTGTCGAGTGGTGTTTAGGTTTGTGTGGGTGAAGGGTCAGGCCCCAGGCAGCGGTGGGGTGTTTAGTTGGAGGAGTTGGGGAGGTAGGTTGGTGGTGTTTTAGGAGGTTTGGAGAGGCGGGGGAAGGTTGGTTTTGAGTAGCGAAGCGCTTGGGGCGCTTTGGCTTGGAGGAGGGGTTGGGTAATTAGGTTTTTGGGTTGGTGGTGGGGGAGTAAGGTTTGGGGTGGGAGGCTTAAGACCGGGGCCTGACCCTTGCGAGGTTGGTGGTGTTTTCGGAGGTTTGGAGAGGCGGGGGAAGGTTGGTTGTGTGTCGCGAAGCGCTTGGGGCGCTTAGGCTTGGAGGAGGGGTTGGGTAATTAGGTTTTTGGGATGGTGGTGGGGGAGTTAGGTTTGGGGTGGGAGGCTTAAGACCGGGGCCTGACCCTTGCGTGGTTGGTGGTGTTTAGGTTGGGAGGGTAGGGCTTGCCGAGTGGTGTTTAGGTTTAGGCGGCTGTAAGGGTCGGGCCCCAGGCTGCGGTGGGGTGTTTAGTTGGAGGAGTTGGGGAGGTAGGTTGGTGGTGTTGGGGGAGGTTTGGAGAGGCGGGGGAAGGTTGGATTGGGGTAGCGAAGCGCTTGGGGCGCTTTGGCTTGGTGGCGGGGTTGGGAAATTAGGTTTTTGGGTTGGTGGTGGGGGAGTAAGGTTGGGGGTGGGAGGCTTAAGACCGGGGCCTGACCCGTGCGTGGTTGGTGGTGTTTAGGTTGGGAGGGTAGGGCTTGCCGAGTGGTGTTTAGGTTTAGGCGGCTGTAAGGGTCGGGCCCCAGGCTGCGGTGGGGTGTTTAGTTGGAGGAGTTGGGGAGGTTGGTTGGTGGTGTTTAGGTTGGGAGGGTAGCGCTTGCCGAGTGGTGTTGAGGTTTAGGCGGCTGTAAGGGTCGGGCACCAGGCTGCGGTGCGGTGTTTAGTTGGAGGAGTTGGGGAGGTAGGTTGGTGGTGTTTGGGGAGGTTTGGAGAGGCGGGGGAAGGTTGGTTTGGGGTAGCGAAGCGCTTGGGGCGCTTTGGCTTGGAGGAGGGTTGGGGTTTTTAGGTGGTTTGGTGGAAGTGGTTTGGGTAATTTGGGTTTCGGGTTTTGTTTTTGGGTTTTTTTGGTTTTTGTTTTTGGTGGGAGAATAAACGACTTGTCTTTTTGGTGGGTTGTATCTATAATTGTGGGAGATTGAAATATGTGTTAGCGGAAAGTTAGGAGTGGATAAGATGGCTTTAACAGCTGGTATCGTTGGTCTTCCAAATGTAGGGAAATCAACGCTTTTTAATGCGATTACACAAGCGGGGGCAGAGTCTGCCAACTACCCATTTTGTACAATAGATCCAAATGTCGGGATTGTAGATGTTCCTGATGAGCGTTTGCAAAAATTGACAGAGTTAGTTAAACCGAAAAAGACCGTACCTACTCATTTTGAGTTTACGGATATTGCAGGAATTGTTAAAGGTGCTAGTAAAGGAGAAGGGCTTGGAAATAAGTTCTTGTCTCATATCCGACAAGTGGACGCGATTTGTCATGTTGTTCGTTGTTTTGCAGATGACAATATTACGCATGTTTCGGGTGGGGTAGATCCTATCTCTGATATTGAAACCATTAACCTGGAATTGATTTTAGCGGATTTAGAATCTGTTGATAAGCGTTTAGAGCGTGTTGGCAAATTAGCTAAACAAAAAGATAAAGATGCTGTCCTTGAGCATGAGGTTTTGGTAAAAGTGAAAGAAGCTCTTGAGCAAGAGTTGCCTGCTCGTACGGTAGAAGTGACAGATGAGCAAGTGAAATATTTAAAAGGGATGCATCTTTTAACGAGCAAGCCAGTATTGTACGTGGCCAATGTCGGGGAAGATGATGTGGCTGATACATCGGACAATGATTATGTGAAGCAGGTTCGTGAGTTTGCTGCAAAGGATGATGCAGAGGTTATTACCGTTTGTGCAAAAATTGAGTCAGAGATAGTCGAACTTGATGCAGATGAGAAAGCCATGTTCTTAGAAGAGCTTGGGATAGAAGAATCTGGACTAGATCAGCTTATCCGTGCAGCCTACAACCTATTAGGTTTGGCGACTTATTTTACAGCAGGCGTGCAAGAAGTTCGTGCTTGGACATTTAAGAGCGGAATGAAGGCGCCACAGTGTGCGGGAGTGATTCATACAGACTTCGAACGTGGATTTATTCGTGCAGAGACAGTATCTTATGAAGATCTTGTGACTGCTGGGACAATGGTAGCTGCGAAAGAAGCAGGAAAAGTCCGTTTAGAAGGTAAAGAGTATTTGGTGAAAGATGGAGATGTCATACATTTCCGTTTTAATGTCTAAGGCATATTTGCAAATAGACATGTATTCTGCTATAATCTAAATTTGTGAGTAATGATTATTTATAATTGATTGCTCCTTGCCCATTGAGGGCCGTTTAGACCAAAAGGAGGTGACAGTGATGAGCAAGTACGAAATTATGTATATCATCCGTCCAAACATTGAGGAAGACGCTAAAAAAGCTCTAGTAGAACGTTTCAACACAATCTTAACTGATAACGGTGCAGAAATTTCCGATTCAAAAGAGTGGGGCAAACGCCGCCTAGCTTACGAAATCAATGATTTTCGTGACGGTTACTATATGATAGTAAACGTGGCAACTGAGCCAGCTGCAGTTCAAGAGTTTGATCGTCTAGCTAAAATCAGCGAAGATATCATTCGCCATATTGTTGTTAAAAAAGAAGAAAAATAATAGTTGTCCTCTTCACGGACGTCGTCTCAAGGAGGAGTGGTTCTGATGTTAAATCGCGTAGTATTAGTGGGTCGCTTAACGAAAGACCCTGAGTTGCGCTATACCCCAAGTGGAGTGGCGGTTGCTACTTTTACTTTGGCAGTAAACCGTACGTTCCAAAATCAGCAGGGCGAGCGCGAAGCTGATTTTATAAACTGTGTTGTTTGGAGAAGACAAGCGGAAAATGCGGCTAACTTCCTTAAAAAAGGAAGCCTGGCAGGCGTGGACGGCAGAGTTCAAACGCGCAATTATGAAGGCCAAGATGGAAAACGTGTATACGTAACGGAAATAGTGGCAGAAGGTGTTCAGTTCTTAGAGCCTAAAGGATCAGGTGGATCTGGGGGTTCAGGTGGTTCTGGAAACACATCGCGTCCTACTCCAAACCAAAATCAAGGCTATGGTTCACCTCCGTTTGGGAACGATCAGAACCAACGTAGTAATAACAACAACCAAGGTTATACACGTGTTGATGACGATCCATTCGCGAATGATGGTCAACCTATCGATATTTCTGACGACGATCTTCCGTTCTAATTTTAGAAGGAATCGTTTTGATAAAAAGGCATTAGCCTAAAAAATCTATAGCAAAGGAGTGAATAAAATGGCAGGAGCACGCAGAGGTGGACGTAACAAACGCCGTAAGGTTTGTTTCTTCACAGCAAACGGTATTACAAATATCGATTACAAAGAGATTGATGTACTAAGAAAGTTTGTATCTGAGCGCGGTAAGATTTTACCACGCCGTGTAACAGGAACTAGTGCAAAATATCAACGTAAATTAACGATCGCGATTAAACGCGCTCGTCAAATGGCATTATTACCATACGTTACTGGTGAATAAAACGCACCTATACAATAAAAGAGGAAGGCAGTGAGAGAATATCTTGCTGCCTTCCTTTTTGCTAGCAATGGTTTATGATTGTTTTTGTATTCTGTTTGTAATACTATTTTAAGGATAAACTATACATATTGCTTATTAAGGCTTTTCGCACTGGTTGTTGCTTTTATGAAAGTGGTTTCGCCCTGTACAATCGTTACTGACTTGTTCTTTTTCGCTTAAATTTACAGTTAAAAATTCTAATGCTGATTTTTTGGGCTTATAGCAATAATCTTTACGAAGAGTTCCTTTATTAAAGAATTAATGGAGGTTAGGAACGTTGAAAACCAAAAATATTACAGAAGGTGCCAGCCTCCTTGGGATATATTTGCTGCTTCTTCTGATGACTTTATATGTTCCTGTTATTGGGACAGTGACGCTATTTGCGCTGGTAGTTCCATTTGTACTTTACACCATTCGAAATGGTTGGAAATCTGGAGTCTGGTTTGTTGTTGCTGCAAATATTTTAAGTGTACTACTAGGATCTATAGCTGCCCTCAGCCTTAGCATTCCAATGAGTACTGTCGGAGTGGTAATGGGCTATCTGTTTGCTAAGAAGAGTAGTAGATATGTGATACTTGGTGCATCTACAGGGGTATACTTACTAAATCTTCTATTGGGATATATTGTGGCAATTGTACTATTCGATTTTAATATAGAAAAGGTAATGGAAGGGTCTATGGACCAGCTATACTTAACGGCAGAATCCCTCGCAACTTTTACGGGACAGCAGAATACAGAAGAAACGATGGGCCTTGTTCAGGAAACGATGGATGGTTTTATCTATTTGTTGCCATCAGGCTTGGTTACAATCGCCTTTATTTTTGCTCTAATATCCCAATTGGTTGCAGGCTTCATCCTTAAACGATTAAAGGTAGATGTAACACCTTTCCCTCCTTTTCGAGAACTGGAGCTGCCAAAAAGCTTATTATGGTATTACTTGATAGTCCTTCTTCTATCCCTCTTTGAAATGGAGAAAGGCTCTACTATCTATCTAGCAACCGTAAATCTCTCCTATATTCTCATGCTACTAATGACCATTCAGGGACTTTCTTTCCTGTTTTTCATCTCTCATGAGAAGAAAATTCCAAAGGCGGTTCCGATCATCACACTTATATTATCCTTTCTTCTCCCACCATTGCTCTATATAATAAGAATGGTAGGTATCTTTGACATCGGGTTTAATTTAAGAAAGCGAATAAAAGGTAAGTAGTAATTGTGTGAAAGTTACATTTTGAATAGGCTGTGTTAAATACGGATGTTAAACTTTAGGATAATGGTTTTTTTGAGAGAAAAGAAACCAAGAAAATTATTAATTAGGAGCTGAACAGTATATGCCTAATTATTTTGAGAAAATTAATTTCCGATATCCTTTTTACACGCTATTTCTTATTGCATTCATTCAATTTATAGTCATTATGTTTTTCCGCTGGGAAGTAGGACTTGCAAGTTTTTTATTCCTCGGCTTAGTTGTGTACTTTTATATGAAAGTAGAACGAGCAGCTAAAAAGGAAATGGAGGCTTATATTTCCACTTTATCGTACCGTTTGAAAAAGGTGGGAGAAGAGGCATTAATGGAAATGCCGATTGGGATTATGCTTTATAATGATGACTATCAAATAGAATGGACCAATCCGTTCTTAGCGTCGTGTTTTCATGAGGAAACATTGGTAGGTAGATCACTGTATGACGTGGGGGAAAGCTTGATTCCGCTGCTCAAACAAGATGTAGAAACAGATACAATTCCACTTTACGATCGAAAATATAAAGTGGTAATAAAAAAAGCAGAACGATTAATCTACTTTACTGACATAACGGAACAAACTCAAATAGAGAAATTATATGAAGATGAGCGGACGGTCCTTGGTATCATCTTTTTAGATAATTATGATGAGGTCACACAAGGCATGGATGACCAATCCAAAAGTACAATTAACAGCCAGGTCACTTCCATCATTAATAAATGGGCAATGGAAAACGGGGTATTTTTAAAACGTACCTCAATGGAGAGGTTCATCGTAGTGTTGAATGAACACATTCTCATACAATTAGAAAAAAGCAAGTTCACCATTTTAGACGTGGTGAGGGAACAAACGGCAAAGCAAAGTATGCCTTTAACATTAAGTGTTGGGGTTGGAACGGGTGTACCTTCTTTACCGGAGCTCGGGCAACTGGCACAATCGAGTTTAGACTTGGCCCTTGGTCGAGGTGGAGATCAAGTAGCAATCAAGCAAACAAATGGAAAAGTTCGTTTTTACGGCGGAAAAACTAATCCGATGGAAAAGCGTACAAGAGTAAGGGCACGTGTCATTTCTCATGCATTAAAAGAACTCATTAACGAAAGTGATAAAGTGATTATCATGGGGCATCGATATCCTGATATGGATGCTATCGGAGCAGCAATTGGAATCGCTAAAGTGGCAGAATTGAACCAAAAAGATTCGTTTATCGTATTAGATCAAAATGAAATAGATGAGAGCATTCATCGATTACTTAATGCGTTGGAAAGCGATGAAGATCTGTGGCAGAAATTTGTCACCCCTGAAGAAGCGTTGGATATGTCTACAAGCGACACATTGCTTGTCGTAGTGGACACCCATAAACCTTCGCTTGTGTTGGAAGAAAAACTGTTAAACAAGATAGATAACGTTGTGGTAATCGATCATCATCGCCGAGGTGAGGACTTTATTGAAGACCCGCTATTAGTGTATATGGAGCCTTATGCTTCCTCTACAGCAGAACTGGTGACAGAGCTTCTTCAGTATCAGCCTAAGCGGATCAAGATCACGATGCTTGAAGCAACGGCACTACTCGCTGGAATAATAGTGGATACGAAAAGTTTCACGGTACGTACGGGGTCAAGAACCTTTGACGCAGCATCTTATTTACGTACTCAAGGGGCAGATACGATTTTAGTTCAGAAGTTGCTTAAAGAAAACCTGGAGCGCTTTGTAAAACGGGCAAAACTTATCGAAAGCGCGTATCTATATGAGGGTGGAATTGTGATTGCCAAAGGTAACACACAGGATACTTTTGATCAGGTGATGATAGCCCAGGCGGCCGATACTTTATTGGCAATGAGCGATATTAATACATCCTTTGTAATAGCGTATAGAAGCAGTGACGAGGTAAGCATAAGCGCAAGGTCCCTAGGTGAGATCAATGTTCAAGTTGTGATGGAAAAGCTCGGTGGTGGCGGACACTTGACGAATGCGGCAACTCAACTTACTATGACAATAGATGAAGCAGAAAATAGATTAAAAGAAGCAATTAATGAATACCTTGAAGGGGGCAACAAAGAATGAAGGTTATATTTCTAAAAGATGTTAAAGGTAAAGGGAAAAAAGGAGAAGTTAAAAACGTAGCAGACGGCTATGCCCATAATTTTCTACTAAAACAGGGGTTGGCGATGGAAGCTTCAAGTGGTAATCTTAAGTCAGTGGAAGCTCAAAAGAACAAAGAAGCAAAAGAAGCTGAGCAAGAGTTGGAAAAGGCTCAGGAACTAAAAGAAACCATTGAAAACCTAACATTGGAGTTTCAAACCAAGGCTGGGGAAGGTGGTCGTCTGTTTGGTTCTATTACAACAAAGCAGATTGCCGAAGAGCTTCAAAAAAAGCACAAAATTAAGATAGACAAAAGAAAAATGGAACTAAGCGATGCAATACGTGCTTTAGGATATACAAACGTACCGGTAAAATTACACTCTGAGGTAACAGCTACCTTGAAAGTGCATGTAACCGAACAAATATAAAACTAATGCTCGGCATAAGCCGAGTTTTCTTTATGAGATTAACTCTTTAAAGAAATAACGGACACGCTATCGAGTAGTCCAAATTAGGGTTAGGCTGTGAATTTTAAGGGAGGGGAGGAACATTATGAGTGATCTTTTTGCTGATCGCATACCACCGCAAAATATAGATGCAGAACAAGCGGTATTAGGAGCTATATTCTTGGAGCCCTCCGCTTTAACGATGGCAGCTGAGCTTGTGTTGCCAGATGACTTCTATCGTGCATCACATCAGAAGATATTTGATTGCATGTTAACATTGTCCGATCGAGGGGAACCAGTAGACTTAGTGACTGTGACTTCAGAGCTTGCAAATCAGAAAGTTTTAGAGGAAGTCGGTGGTGTTTCTTATTTAAGTGATTTGGCAGGTTCGGTTCCTACGGCTGCAAATATAGAGTATTATGCCAAGATTGTAGAAGAGAAATCGATTCTTCGTCGACTTATCCGAACTGCGACAAGCATTGCCCAGGATGGATATTCAAGAGAAGACGAAGTGGCAGGTCTATTAAATGAAGCGGAAAAACAAATTCTTGAGGTTTCACAACGGAAGAATTCAGGTGTTTTCCAAAACATTAAAGACGTTTTAGTGAAAACCTATGATAATATCGAAACGCTTCATAACCGTAAAGGAGAAGTTACGGGGATTGAAACGGGATTTACAGAACTCGATCGGATGACAGCTGGATTCCAACGAAACGACCTTATTATCATTGCGGCGCGTCCATCAGTGGGGAAAACTGCATTTGCCTTGAACATCGCTCAAAATGTAGCAACAAAATCAAGTGAAAATGTAGCTATTTTCAGTTTAGAGATGGGAGCGGAGCAGCTGGTAATGAGGATGCTCTGTGCGGAAGGCAATATCAACGCCCAAAACCTCAGAACCGGTCAATTAACAGCAGACGACTGGAGCAAACTGACTATGGCGATGGGAAGCCTTTCCAATGCAGGTATTTATATTGATGATACTCCAGGAATTCGCGTGAGTGATATTCGATCCAAATGTAGACGCCTAAAGCAGGAAAGTGGAATAGGGATGATTCTTATCGACTATCTACAGCTGATTGCAGGAAGCGGTAGGGGTGGCGGAGAGAACCGCCAACAGGAAGTATCAGAGATCTCCCGTTCCTTAAAAGCCTTAGCAAGGGAACTGGAGGTTCCTGTTATTGCACTATCCCAGTTATCTCGTGGAGTGGAATCACGTCAAGATAAGCGTCCTATGATGTCTGATATTCGTGAGTCGGGAAGTATTGAGCAGGATGCAGATATTGTTGGCTTCTTATATCGTGATGATTATTATGACAAAGAAAGTGAAAACAAAAATATCATCGAGATTATACTGGCTAAGCAGCGTAACGGTCCTGTTGGTACAGTATCACTAGCGTTTGTAAAAGAATATAATAAATTCGTAAACCTAGAGAGAAGATTCGATGATGAATCTGTTCCCTCAGGGGCATAATAAAGGCATCTACGCTGGTAGATGCCTTTTGCTTATTTTTAATACTAATAATGTAAAGTTAGCCTATAAAAAGGTATGAATCTTAATTAAGCTAAATTAAAGTGTAATATTTACGAACAAACACTTTTGGTGTATTGATTATCGTTCGTGTTTAGGTTGACTTTCCAAGAAGCAACTGATAAACTAATTTTGGTTCAAAAAGAAAATGTCTACATACTTAGCGGAGGTGTACAAACTATGGCATCAGTTGTTGTTGTAGGAACACAATGGGGCGATGAGGGAAAAGGTAAAATTACCGACTTTCTTTCTGAAAATGCAGAGTTAATCGCGCGTTACCAAGGTGGAAATAATGCAGGACACACAATTAAATTCAGCGGTGAGACTTATAAATTACACTTAATCCCTTCTGGAATTTTTTATAAAGATAAAATTTGCGTAATTGGAAATGGAATGGTAGTTGATCCTAAGGCATTAATTACCGAATTAAAGTATTTACATGACCGAGGTATCAGCACGGATAACCTTCGAATCAGTAATCGCGCACACGTAATTTTACCATATCACCTTAAACAAGATGAGGTAGAAGAAGAACGTAAAGGTGCCAATAAGATAGGGACAACAAAAAAAGGAATTGGACCTGCTTATATGGATAAAGCAGCACGTGTCGGAATCCGTATTGCCGACCTACTGGATCGTGAGCTGTTTGAAGAAAAACTAGCTCATAACCTTGCGGAAAAAAATCGTTTATTAGAAAGAATGTACGAAACAGAAGGCTTTAAATTAGAGGATATTTTAGATGAGTATTATGAATACGGACAGCAGTTTGCGAAATACGTTACAGACACATCTGTTGTATTAAACGATGCATTAGATGATGGGCGTAGAGTATTATTCGAAGGTGCACAAGGCGTTATGTTGGACATAGATCAAGGTACCTATCCATTTGTAACTTCCTCTAACCCTGTAGCAGGTGGAGTAACCATTGGTTCCGGTGTGGGACCTTCTAAGATTGATCATGTAGTAGGTGTAGCAAAGGCATATACAACACGTGTAGGTGACGGTCCGTTTCCAACAGAATTGGATAATGAAATAGGCCACCAAATTCGTGAAGTGGGAAGAGAATATGGGACAACAACCGGCAGACCTCGTCGTGTAGGGTGGTTTGACAGTGTGGTTGTTCGTCATGCTCGCCGTGTCAGTGGATTAACAGACCTTTCTCTAAACTCCATTGATGTTCTAACGGGCATTGAGAAGCTTAAAATTTGTGTAGCATACAAATACAAAGGCGAAGTAATGGAGGCATTTCCAGCGAGCCTAAAGGTTCTTGCTGAATGTGAGCCAGTCTTCGAAGAAATGCCAGGTTGGACAGAAGATATCACAGGTGTAACTACCTTAAGTGAACTACCTGAAAATGCCCGCCATTATATTGAGCGAGTGTCACAACTAACAGGCATCCCTTTATCTATTTTCTCTGTTGGACCAGATCGTTCGCAGACAAATGTAGTAAGAAGTGTTTACGCAAAATAATGAATGAAAAATCCCTCTGGAAACAGAGGGATTCTGTTTGTGAATTAAAAGGGTTCGAATTGTTTACATTTCGAATCCTTTTAAAATTTATAGCTATACTACCAATCTAGATGGGCCAAACTTGTAAGCTTTTTACTCTTAAAGTTTCACAGTATACCTACAGTCTAAAACAGCTTTGGAAAAAGAGGAGATTATTTCTTTAAAATCTATTGCTTTACTCTAAACAGGTATGCTATTATTAAAAACGTCGTTAAAATAGTAGTTTGGTAGACAGGACGTCGTACAAAAATAAATGCAACAACTCATCATATGTGCCATTAGCTCAGTAGGTAGAGCACGTTGAATAAGCTGCGAAGCGAAGCATCAGCGTACTCGTTGAAAAGCATCTTGAATCCTCTAGCAGAAACGAGGACGTCGTACAGAATATGCTTCTTCGAATGATTAAAGGTTCATAGAACTTTGAAAAATAAATGCAACTACTCATCATATGTGCCATTAGCTCAGGAGGTAGAGCATCTGACTTTTAATCAGAGGGTCGAAGGTTCGAATCCTTCATGGCACACCATTTAGGCCCATTGGTCAAGCGGTTAAGACACCGCCCTTTCACGGCGGTAACACGGGTTCGAATCCCGTATGGGTCACCATATCTTTTTTGACAAGTAGACATACAGTTTAGGTCCCGTGGTGTAGTGGTTAACATGCCTGCCTGTCACGCAGGAGATCGCCGGTTCGACCCCGGTCGGGACCGCCATTTTATATTTACTAGCTTTAATTGTAAAACATTTTTACAACATACATATTTTATCAATACTACCTTTCATTACGGCTCGGTAGCTCAGTCGGTAGAGCACGTTCGAATAAGCTTCGAAGCAACTCTACAGCGCACAAATTTTTGAACTTTAAAATTTGGGTGATCTTACGAAGATCAAAACAATATTATCAATACTACCTTATATTACGGCTCGGTAGCTCAGTCGGTAGAGCAATGGACTGAAAATCCATGTGTCGGCGGTTCGATTCCGTCCCGAGCCATCGTAAAAAGCATTGTAGTTTCCTGATTAGTGGGAAATACAATGCTTTTTTATTATTCATTATGTAAGGACAAGGTCCTATTTACCCTAACTAAATAAGGAAAATCTACTAAAAAGCGCCTTTATGTGACAGTAATAATACATTTATGTTACATCTTTTGTTCTAGTATTCTATTCTTTTACAGATTTATGGTATGGTTGAGTAGTCGAAAAAATTAGATGGGTATCGATATACCTATAAAACTATTTGTTTCTTTAAGTTAAGGGAATGGAATCAGGGGGATTTATCCATGATCACGCAATTTAAGTCTATATATAGTACATACACAAAAAAACTAAATATTAAACATAAATTAAAAGATAACCGCATTTCTTCTTTCACTAAAAAAACAGTAGGAATGGCCATAGTTGCAGGAACACTGTCACTTGGTGCAGTATCTGTAGGCGCAAATGATAACTCTCTGTTAAGCACAATTTATCATATCTATCTTGATGGAGAACGTGTGGGTGCAGTGGATGACAAAAAAGCTCTAGATGAGGCTATTGAAGCAAAGATTGAATCTATAAAGAAAGAATATAAAGGTTTGGAACTTACTACGGGTAATAGTTTATCTGTAATCCCGGAGAAGGTTTTCAGACCATCAATGAAGAATAATGATATCCTTGAAAAGGTGACAAAAGACCTGGAAGTACAAGCAAGCGCTTCTGTTATCACCATTGATGGGGAAGTTGTAGTTGCGTTAAAGAACAAAGAAGATGCTGAAAAAGTAATAAAACAATTAACATTAGAATTTGTTTCAGAAGATCAGTTAAAAGAGTTAGAGCAAAGCAAAAAAATAGATGAAGAGCTGCCACCTATTGAAGTTGATCAGACTCGTATATTAGACGTTATGATTAAAGAAAAAGTTTCATTTTTAGATAAAAACATTAACCCTGAAGAAGTACTTTCTGTAGAAGAGGCTGTAAGCTTCCTAAAAAAGGGTGCGAAAGAAGAGGAAGTTTACATGGTTGGTGAGGGGGATGTCCTGGGCGATATTGCACAGAAGCATGATTTAACCTCCCAAGAATTATTAGCATTAAATCCAGACATTGCGGAAGATTCGCTATTAAAAATCGGTTTAACCTTGAATGTTACCGCGCTTAAGCCTTTTGTTAGTGTAATAGTGGAAGAAGAATCTTCAAAGAATATAGAAGTACCATATGAGCAAGAAGTAGTAGAAGACGAAGATCTACCTAAAGGCCAAACGAAAATCAAGCAGCAGGGTGTGAATGGTGAGAAAAATGTACACTCTATTGTAACCAAAGAAAATGGCGTGACAATTAAAACGGAAATTACCCAGGAAGAACTAGTAAAAGAACCTGTTAAACATATTGTGGTAAAAGGAACAAAGGTCATTGCCTCACGCGGGAATGGATCCCTTGCATGGCCCGCTGTTGGAGGATATATTTCTAGTAAAATGGGGCATCGTTGGGGGAAAATGCATAAGGGTATTGATATCGCTCGACCAAGTGATCGTACAATAAAAGCTGCAGACAACGGGATAGTAGAATCTGCAGGATGGGATGGAGGTTACGGCAATAAAATCGTAATTAACCATCAGAATGGTATGAAAACAACTTATGCTCACTTAGCTTCGATTGACGTATCAGTAGGTCAAACAGTAGCAAGTGGCTCAAAAATTGGTGTGATGGGAACAACTGGTCAATCGACAGGAGTTCACTTGCATTTTGAAGTATACGTAGACGGACAATTAAAGGATCCGTTGCAATACTTAAACTAACCTATGATAGACCCAAACCTCTAGCACTCACTTAATTGCTAGAGGTTTTTATTTACTTTAACTGTTCCATATAGGATGATGATACTCAACTAAGCAGTCCCAGTCAGAACTTCGGTTTTTCTCCTTCATTCACGAGCGTGTTAGAGAAGTCCTGGCTGCTATCGCTTCTCTATATTAGATGCTTTAAGACGAGTAACATGGTAAAGTATTTAGTATAAAGTGTTTTTAATAATTATAATGTTTACTGATAGATTGATTTGATAGGAGCGGATAGCGATGGAAAAGAAGATTTTAGTTGTTGACGATGAAAAGCCAATTGCTGATATATTAAAGTTCAACTTACAAAAAGAAGGTTATGATGTATATTGTGCTTATGATGGCGAAGAAGCAATAAGTAAGGTTGAAGAAATTCGTCCGGATTTAATTCTATTAGACATCATGCTCCCTCAAAGAGACGGCATGGAAGTTTGCCGCGAGGTAAGAAAGAAATATGAAATGCCTATCATTATGCTTACAGCGAAGGATTCAGAAATAGATAAAGTGTTAGGCTTAGAGTTGGGTGCCGATGATTATGTAACAAAACCATTCAGTACACGTGAGCTAATTGCACGAGTGAAAGCCAATATGCGCAGGCACCAAAATAAAGGAAATGAAGTGGATGAACCTTCGGAGATTCCTATTGGATCACTAATAATCCATCCAGATGCATATATGGTAACAAAACGAGGCGATATGATTGAGTTAACGCATCGTGAATTTGAACTTCTCCACTATTTAGCAAAACATATCGGACAGGTAATGACGCGTGAGCACCTCTTGCAGACGGTTTGGGGATACGATTATTTCGGTGATGTGCGTACAGTAGACGTTACAGTCCGTCGTCTTCGCGAGAAAATTGAAGACAATCCTAGTCACCCTACTTGGATTGTAACAAGAAGAGGAGTTGGCTATTACCTGCGTCAATCAGAGCAGGAATAATTCTCATGAAAAAAGTTGGTTTCTTTCGATCGATTCACTTAAAGTTTGTGTTAATTTATGTGTTATTGATTTTAATTGCGATGCAAATAATTGGTGTGTATTTCGTCAGTAAGGTCGAAAGGCAGCTGGTCGATAATTTCTCAACATCCTTACAAGAACGTATTCAATTACTTGCTTATAGTATTGAGCAGGAAATAAAAAAGCCGCGAGATGATACGACCCCTAAACTAGAAGAGGATATCCGAACCGTGCTACAGGATATTACGATGGAAGATATTTCAGAGGTCAGAGTCATTGATAACAAAAGTAAAGTATTGGGAACTTCTGATCCTTACAATCAGGCCAGAATGGTAGGGAAGAGGACGACCGAGCTTTCTATTAAACGAGCCCTTGTTGTGGGATCGCCTTCAGAAAAAATAGCGATTGATCCGAATACAGGGTACAGAATGCAACTTATAGTAGCCCCCATCAAAACAAATAGTCAAGAAATTATTGGTGCTATTTATTTAGAGGCTTCTATGGAAGATGTTTATGGACAGATGAGGCAAATAAATAGTATTTTTACCACTGGAACAATCCTTGCACTGGCCGTGACAGCAGTCCTAGGGATACTGCTAGCGCAAACTATCACAAGACCTATGTCAGATATGAGGAAGCAAGCACTGGAAATGGCGAGGGGTAATTTTTCTCGTAAAGTTAATATATACGGAAATGATGAAATAGGGCAATTAGCACTTTCCTTTAATAACTTAACAAAAAAATTGCAGGAAGCCCAAGCAACAACTGAAGGAGAGCGGAGAAAGCTAAGTTCTGTTCTATCACATATGACGGATGGAGTTATTGCAACAGATCGCAAAGGTAGAATTATTCTTATCAATGAACCTGCTTTAGGGATGATTAATGTTTCACGTGAAACAGTTCTGCAAAAACCAATTGTTGAAGTGCTAGGAATTGATGAGTCTCATACCTTTGAAAGTTTAGTATCAGAACAGGAATCTATCATTTTAGACTTTAGTTTGGAGGATAAACCCCTCATATTGAGGGCGAGCAATTCTATTATCCAAAAAGAGACAGGGTTTATTAATGGTTTGATTACCGTTTTACATGACATAACAGAACAAGAAAAGATAGATCATGAAAGACGTGAATTTGTAGCAAATGTTTCACACGAGCTAAGAACTCCTTTAACAACAATGCGAAGCTACCTAGAAGCCCTTGCGGAAGGGGCTTGGAAGGATAAAGAAATTGCTCCGAAGTTTTTGGATGTAACGCAAACAGAGACGGAGCGAATGATCCGATTGGTAAATGATCTCCTGCAGTTATCAAAAATGGATTCTAGGGATTACCGATTTAATAAAACTTCGGTTGAATTTATAGAGTTTTTTAATAAGGTTATTGATCGTTTTGAACTTTCTAAGTCACAAAAGGTCACATTTGTTCGAGATTTACCGAATCAAGAGGTATTTGTATCTTTAGATGGGGACAAGATTACGCAGGTGTTGGATAATATCATATCAAATGCAATGAAATATTCACCTGAAGGCGGCACCATCACTTTTTCCGTTCATATTGAGGAAACCAATCAAATTCTCGTAAGTATCAGCGATCAAGGAGTTGGTATTCCTAAAGCGGACTTAAACAAAGTGTTTGAGCGTTTTTATCGAGTAGATAAAGCACGTACTAGGATGCTCGGAGGAACGGGACTGGGGTTAGCAATAGCCAAAGAGATGATCAATGCTCATGATGGTGATATTTGGGCATCGAGCCAAGAAGGTAAGGGAACGAAGATTTTCTTTACCCTTCCAATAACACAAGTGGAACAAGAGGATGAATGGTCATGAAATATGAAAATTTAAAATCCTTAATATTAACCATACTGGTTCTCTCAAGCCTTGTGCTGACATGGAATTTATGGACCTACCAACCAGATCTTGATTATATTCATAATGAGGAACTGTTGCGAGAAGTAGAAATAAGTGAAAAGCTAGAAGTGAAGAATATTATTCGACCAACAAAAATGCTTTTTCACTATGAAGGAACTCATTATGGTACGAGCAATAGCCAGGAGATTTCGCGATTTATTAAAGAGATGGAAAAATGGAGCTTATATGACATAGAGAATATTTCCACATCAATAGAGCAAGAGAGATTTACTTCTTATATGCACACAAGTGGAAAAATGGAAGTAGTTTTCCCTGCAGAAGTTCCATTAGAGACGCTTAGACATGTAATTGGATTGAGCGAGGAAGAAATTCCAAGTGTTTCGATCGACCGAATCTTAATAGACATCAATAGTCAAGAGAGTGATCCGGTTATTTCCCTGGTTAACTATGATAATCGCAGAGTATATACGGCAAAGGTTAATAATATGTCTATTTCCTCTTTGAAAAATAGTTTTTATCAACCTGCTGCAACATATGAGGAGTATGTAAGCATTCAACCGGAAGCAGACCGCTATATATTTGTGCCTGAAGGACCGGTAGAGATCACTCAGTTGCATTACATTTCCAATCCTATTAGTCCAGAGGAATTTAAGGATGCTCTTTTTAATGCGGTAGTTACAAAGGATCGAATGTCAGTGGGTGAAGTTTATACCGATGGACAGAGGATTATGAGTGTGGACCGCAATTATTCTTTATTACAATATGTGAATACCGTAAATGCGGAATTGGGCAATTCCCCTGACTTGAATGTCATTGAAAGTAGTATTGATTTTGTGAATGAGCATAGTGGCTGGACTCGGGATAAGTATCTTTTCGCTGGTCTGGATCAGTCTGGACTTGATGTTGAAAAGGCAGTGTTCCGTTTATACGTTGGTGATTATCCAGTTTTTAATCGTGAAGGACTTTCTGAGATTTCCCAAGTTTGGAGAAATAATGAGGTTTACAGTTACACGCGTCCTATATTTGAGTTAAGAGTACCTATTACTACGGAACAGAAAACGATTGTTCTGCCCTCTGTTACAGAAGTAAAAAAGGAATTAATGGATCTTTCTAATTTTGATTTTAAAATGTTGAAAGATATTGGGATAGGTTATAGGTTGAAACGGGATATAGGTAACCAGGGTGTCTATATTCTTGAACCGATTTGGGTGTACCAAGATAATAACGGATGGTTTGAATTGGCATTTCAAGATAATGCAGAATCAGGGGGAATGTAAGATGGATTGGAGTAAAACAAAAACCATTTTCATTATTACATTTCTCCTGTTAAATATTTTCTTGGGAATGCAAATTAGCGAAAAAAGGGACAACAATCGTTTAGAATTTATATCAGAAGCATCCATTGAAGAACAGTTTGTGGTCGATGAGATTTCGTACGGAGAACTTCCTAAAAGTCCTGTTAAAGAGAGCTATATAAGTGGGAAAAGCTATCGCTTTACCGAAGAGGACGTTACAAAATTAGTGGAAAAAGAGCAGATGGCGGAAATTGTTCAGGAAACCAAAATTGTGGGAATGTTTAAGGAACCGATACCTGTTTCAGAAACAAATCTAACCACACAAATGAATCAGCTTTTAAAGGACCAGATTCTTTATGGCAATCAATATACTTTTTGGGGTTATAGCGAAGAATCCAATACACTTACTTTCTTTCAAAACCATAATAATGAGCTGATCTATAGTAATGAAAGTGGAATGCTTAGACTTATGTTAGATGAAGAGAACAACATTCTTTCCTATGAACAAACGCTCATAACAGAACTAGAAGAAATGGATGAAGCGAAAGAACTAATTACAGCCTTTGATGCATTAGAAAACTTGTACAATTTTAACGAGTTAACACCAGGAAGTGAAGCAAAAGTGGAGTTTGGATATTTTACACTAGTCCAGTACGCAAATTCACATGTCTTGACACCAACCTGGCATATTGTCGTGAACGATGAGCAAGATTTTTTTGTCAATGCATTTGAGGGACAGATTATACGAAAAGAAAACAGAACATTGGAGTGAAGTGACATGAGCCTGCATTTTAGCGTGCTTGCCAGTGGAAGCACTGGAAATGCAATTTATGTCGCAACAGAGGAGCATTCTTTATTAATTGATGCTGGTTTGAGCGGCAAAAAAATGAAAGAGCTATTTACGAAAATAGATAAAAAGATAGAAGACCTCTCCGGCATTCTGGTTACACACGAACACAGTGACCATATAAAGGGTCTTGGCGTACTTGCCCGTAAATACCATATTCCAATCTATGCAAACGAGAAAACTTGGAAGGCGATGGACGGTTTAGTTGGGGCCATTCCAGCGGATTTAAAATTTGGATTTGAAACAGAACGGGTAAAGTCATTTGGCGGCTTGGATGTGGAATCATTCGGTGTTTCCCATGATGCGGCCGAGCCGATGTTCTATGCCTTTCATCAAGGAGATAAAAAGATTGTCGTCATCACTGACACAGGGTACGTGAGTGATCGCATGAAAGGCATTATTTCTAATGCGAATGCATACGTCTTTGAAAGCAACCATGATGTTCAAATGCTGCAAATGTGTCATTATCCATGGAGCATTAAAAGAAGAATCTTAAGTGATGTGGGTCATGTTTCAAATGAGGATGCAGCACTTGCTATGGCAGATGTCATAGGAGATCAAACAAAGCGTATTTATTTGGCGCATTTAAGTAAAGATAATAACATGAAAGATTTAGCGAAAATGTCTGTTTCACAAACACTTGCAACAAGGGGTATTATCACCGGGGAGCAAGTGGAAATTTATGATACAGATCCTAATAATCCGACAGCGCTAACTTTCGTGTAAATTATCTTAGGCTTTTAGCGCCTTTCTTTTTGTCTGTTTTGCTTAAGATATTCCACGAAAGGCTTTTTGGAAGAGGATTTGCATTTCTAGAAAGGAAGGAAGATAAGTGGGATATTATGATCAACATGACCAATCAAAACAGTCTAAAAAGAAAAATAGAAGGGGAATCATTTTTCCAGGCCTTATTGGGCTTCTTTTAGGCGCCTTTCTTATTATGGTTGCCGTTCCCTCTCTTTCAAGAAACCTTACACCCGAACTAGAAGAAGCTAGAAGTGGACAAAGAGAACTAATACCAGAGCCAGGAGTGGCTGAAAATGCCGAAGTACGTAATGTTGCTGTAAACGTGGTATCAGGCGTAACAGAAGCAGTAGACGCCGTAGCAGAAGCGGTTGTTGGTGTTATTAACCTTCAACAGTCTTCTTTTTGGGATAATGAAGGAGGAGAAGCAAGTGCGGAAGGCGAAGCGGGAACAGGCTCTGGAGTTATTTATAAGAAAGAAAATGGTAAAGCCTATGTAGTGACAAACTTTCATGTTATTGAAGGGGCAAACCAAGTGGAATTAAGCTTAATTGATGGTACGAGGGTACCTGCAGAAGTGCTTGGGGTGGATCCTTGGACAGATTTAGCTGTCCTAGAGATGGAAGATGAGCTTGTTACAAAGGTGGCTGCCTTCGGGAATTCGGACAATGTTCGTACGGGGGAACCTGTCATTGCTATCGGAAATCCACTGGGACTTCAATTTTCAGGATCTGTGACGCAAGGAATCATTTCAGGAACAGATCGGAGTATTCCAGTCGATATTAATCGGGACGGTACCTTTGACTGGCATGCTGATGTGATGCAAACAGATGCTGCAATTAATCCTGGGAATAGTGGAGGAGCTTTAATTAATATTCAAGGAAAACTAATTGGAATTAACTCGATGAAAATTGCTCAACAAGAAGTAGAGGGCATCGGACTTGCCATCCCGGCAAATTCTGTCATACCAATTATCAATGATCTTGAACACTATGGAGAAGTAAGAAGGCCATACTTCGGTGTCAGTATTGGTTCATTGGCGGATGTTTCAAGTTATCATTGGAAAGAAACATTAAAGCTTCCTGATGAAGTGCAAGCAGGAGTATATGTTACAGAGGTAGCGTCCAACTCTCCTGCGGCTCAAGTTGGTTTACAAGAATATGACGTTATAGTGGAACTGGATGGGGAACCAATTCGAGATGTAATTGAATTAAGAAAGCATTTATATAATGAAAAGGAAATAGGGGAAAGCATGGAAGTAACCTTTTTCCGGGGTAAAGAAGTAAATACAGTGACAGTTAGGTTAAACAACGAGTAAACCTTAAGGGGGAGAAATCCTCCTTTTTTGTGTCTGGTAAGCTTTATTGGTATTGTAAAAGCAATAGTTAATGCGAAAAAGCCATTTATAAACATGTGGATAAGTGATATCTTTGTAGAGAGTTAAAGAAAATACAGCAAGAAAGGCTGGAGTTATTGTGAAATGTTGTTTGGAACATATAGAATTAGCGATGGAAATGTACATAGATGAACACGAAGAAGCACCTATATTAGAAATGGTACCAGAGGAAGATAAGTTATCCACACCCTGTGAATTCTGTAAAGAAAACGCAGTATATATGGTGGGGAACTAGTATTCGCATACTAAATGCGGTAGATAACTGTTGATATGTGGATAACTTTTGTGGATAAACTGTTTGCAAGGCGGGGATGACTGTGAATATCTCAATAATCACAATAGGAAAGCTAAAAGAAAAATACTTAAAACAAGGAATTGATGAGTACTTAAAAAGACTGGGAGCTTATGCAAAAGTGGAAATAATCGAACTTGCAGATGAAAAAGCACCAGAACAATTAAGTGAAGCAGAAATGGAGCAAGTGAAGCAAAAAGAAGGCGAGCGAATTCTCTCAAAAATCTCGGATGATACACATGTCATTGCCCTGGCAATCGAAGGGAAGCAGCGCTCATCAGAAAGTCTCGCAAAGGAAATAGATAAACTCGCGACCTACGGAAAGAGTAAAATTGCATTTGTCATTGGCGGATCCCTCGGATTAAGCGACCAGGTGATGAAACGTTCCAATGATACATTGTCCTTTTCGAAGATGACCTTTCCTCATCAGCTGATGCGTTTGATTCTGTTAGAACAAGTGTATCGTGCATTTCGGATTAATCGGGGGGAACCGTACCATAAATAGAGGCAAAAAAATCTGAAGATAAGATGGCATATTGTCTTTTGAATCAGGTTTTGAAGAGGAATTTTGCTCTGAATGATCTGATTCAAGATACAAGATGTGAATAAGTGTAAATGTTTTGGACAGATTGACTACGGAAAAGTCAAAATCGAGTTCTATTTTACCAACAGTTCGAGATCGACGGTCGAATTGTGTGATTGTTATCTTATTTATCAAAAGCTGAAAGAGTTGTTTTTTCCTTTCTCTTGTAGACTGTTGAAATGCTCTAACATATTTTTCTAATAAATGCCTGACTATATCTGGTGGTATAACTTTCGAGTCTGATGAGCTTAGTTGAATGCTGAGTTCATTTTTCTTTTGTTCTAAATCATTCTTCTGTTTAGCTAACTTCTGCAACCGTTCCTGTAATATGGAAACAGGGAAGAGATTTTGCTCAAATGCTTCCATATATTTATCTTGCATGGCTTGTGCTTCTTTGAGTTCTATTTCAATGATCTCTAACTGCTCTTTTAGTTTCATGTTTGTATGAACCGTGTCTTTATTAATATTTTCTATGGTTTGACTAAAGCCATCTGAATCTTTTAAGAAGGCTGTTATACGATTAATGACAGCATCTTCTGTATCGTAGGCTTTAATTGAATTTGCTTTACATACTGATGATCCTTTGTTGTGAAATACACCACAAACATAATAGCGATGTTTTCGTTTACTTCCATCTTTTCGAGTAGATGTAGTGATTGATGGAACCATACCTTGACCACAATCGGGACATCGAAGGATACTATTTAATAGGAAAGGCTCGTGGGACTGGCGCTGCTTAAAAGACTTACTCTGTCTACGGGCCTGGACTATATTCCAAAGCTCGTCGGTGATAATAGCTTTGTGTTTCCCATCGACTACAATAGGGTTCGCATTTTTGCCACGCCTTCTCTTTTTATCCCAGTTCTCAACTTGTAACCATCTTATTTTACCAACATAGATAGGATTATCTAATATTGTAGCAATACCATTGATTGAGAAGTGTCTGCCAAGCTTAGTTCGATATCCTTCTTTGTTTAAGTGATTAGCAATGGCTTTGAGACCTTTACCTTCTGCATATAAAGTAAAAACAAATTGAACAGTCTCTGCTTCTCTTGGATTAACAATAAGCTCTTTTTCAAAAGAGTCGTATCCGAAAACCACTCCACCATTCCAGCTACCTTCTTTAGCCCGTTGAGTCATGCCCAATTTGACATTCTCAGAAAGAGTATTTCTCTCCATTTCAGCAATGGATGCCATCAGTTGGACGACGAGTTTACCAATTGGACTCGAAGTATCGAAATTCTCCGAGTAGGAAATAAACTTTACTTCATATTCTTCGAACTTATCTAGTAGCACAAGAGTATCCAACATATTTCTTGAAAGACGTGATATCTTCCATACAAGTACGGCTTGGAATTTATCCTTTTCCACATCAGATATCATTCTTTGCATTGCTGGTCGGCCCTTTATATCCTTACCGCTAATCCCCTCATCAACATATTCTTCTGCTATCTGCCATCCATAAAGGTTTGCATATTGACGTAAGGTTTGCAATTGTGCAGAAATACTGTAGCCTTCAGTTGCTTGCTCTTCAGTACTTACACGACAGTAGATAGCGACACTTTTTATTTCATTCACTTTGTAATCTCTCCTTTAACTTTTGTAACAGTATTGGTAATAAAGGAGAAAAAAATCCGTTGTTTTATTTATAGAGTTTGTTTGATCAATGGTTTTAGAAGTTTCTTATATTAGAAAGGTTGGATAAAAAGTCGAGGTATGAAAAAAGATCTTAACTTCTTCTTTAATTTTGGTATTAGTATCGTTTGAATTTTATTCAACATATATAAATGATTTGATATTATAAAGACATGAAATATATTAATAATCGGAGTTGCTACAATGATTAAAAGAAGTAATCAAAACAATAAAGAAATGCTTAATTCAATTTCATTAATCTTTAATCAAAATAATCCAATTGTTGAAGTAACAAAGTCGTTAAAGATGATGGGCATTAGTCAACAAAATCCGCTGGTTGAAGCAACAAAGCCATTAAGGTTAATGGGTATTAGTCAACAAAATGCGCTGGTTGAAGCAACAAAGCCGTTAAGGTTAATGGGCATTAGTCAACAAAATGAGCAGGTTGAAGCAACAAAGCCGTTAAGGTTAATGGGCATTAGTCAACAAAATGAGCAGGTTGAAGCAACAAAGCCATTAAGGTTAATGGGTATTAGTCAACAAAATGCGCTAGTTGAAGCAACAAAGCCGTTAAGGTTAATGGGCATTAGTCAACAAAATGCGCTGGTTGAAGCAACAAAGCCATTAAGGTTAATGGGTATTAGTCAACAAAATGCGCTATTTGATGCAACGAAGCCGTTAAGGTTAATGGGCATTAGTCAACAAAATGCGCTGGTTGAAGCAACAAAGCCATTAAAGTTAATGGGTATTAGTCAACAAAGTGCGCTGGTTGAAGCAATAAAGCCGTTAAGGTTAATGGGTATTAGTCAACAAAATGGGCTGGTTGAAGCAACAAGGCTAATTTTACATATGGATAGTTCTTTGAAGAAATTTAATTCTTCTATACAATTTAAAAATCTGATACTTCCAACACAGACAGTCGAAAAATATTATCCCATGACTAACTCAAAAGAAGTTAAAAGTATTTTTGAAGGGATATCATCAAATACTTTTTCTGTTAAAAGTCAGATAAAAAATGACAGTATTAAAACAGTTATAATTCAAAGTGAAAATAAATTAGAAATTCCAATTAAGTCTGTTTTTAGTACAGTTGGAGCCACTGATTTATTAGGAAGTATTTCTAAAGAAGATATTCTTTCATTTTATTTATATTTATCTAGGTTTCCAATGCTTGGTGGGGAACATGAGGTTGGAAGAAGAATAATAGATGAAATAAACAAAGTAAAAACTATAGTACCGAAATGTGTTACCCTTTATAGGGCAAGGCCAAGGGATATAAAGAAACGAGCATTACCTTACTCACCAGAAGAGATGTTTACTGCTCCTTTTGGTCTGTCAAATCAAGGTAGGTATAATCTAGTTGGGCAAGGGGAGTTATATGCATGTAATAATAAAGAAGTAGCAATTATGGAGTGTGCTAAGGACAACCAAACCACAGTCGATGTAATAGAGTGGGAATTAAATGAAAATGTAAGTTTAATTGATTTAACAGATAAGGAATCTCCACTTGTACAGTATTGTAGTTTTAGTGCTGAGACTTCTTCAGGCCTAGAATATCTAGTACCAAACTTCATAGCACAATGTGCGAAAAGCAGAGGTATTACAGGAATAGTATTTCAAAGTACACAAGTAGAAAGTGCACTAAATTATGTCTTTTTTGATTATCAAAAGAATTGGTTTAAGACTATAAATTTTTATGAATTATTAACTGCTTAGTAAAATCATAATTATTGAAACTTCTTTCTAGATATCTTTCAAAATGAAACTATATAATAGAGCCTATATCTGATAATAAGTTACAAATAATTTTACTTAAAAAAAGGCACTTTCCAGTTGTATGGAACGTGTCTTTTTTGTCTGGGCTATAATTTTAGAGTAACCCTTTTAGTACACAGTAGACCTATACTGCCCATTAAATACCTTTATTTCAATTGACCCAATAATAATATTGGGAATTACAAGATAGGCCCTCTTATCGGATATATAATAAACCAAGGTTATTTCTATAAATAGGATATAAATATTTAATTGGAAAAATTAACTTTTATTGTTAAAATATATTTAAATAAAATATGGAATGGGGAATACATATGAGTAAAGTATATAAGTGGTCGTTTTACGATGTGGAGAATGATAGAGAATGGTTAGGTGATCTCCATTTATCTATTCCGCTTCCTCAAGTTGGAGAAACTATTAAACTAAGTAATAAAGTATATGAGATTTTAGTTCTTAATGGTGGACCGGCACCAGATATTACACATTGTGATGTCAAAAAAGTATAGGAGATAAAGGGTTCCATTACAGAATACTACTAAATAGATGAACGAACCATAAATGGCAAAATCCTTCAAAGAATATACCCCCCGTTCCCTCTTTGGCCGTAGAAGAGTGAAGAGAACTTACAACGTTCTGTAAGAAAATATCCTGAGATTAATAGTTCCCCCAGCAAAGCGCCTTTAAAAAGGGGCTTTTTCTTGCGCAAAAACAAACATCGGCCTGTAGGTAAAAACAATAGTTAAAACGAGCTCCATTACTAAAGGTAATAAATTAAAAATATTGTAAAATTTTGTTATAATTAAATAAACACATACAAAGAAAGCAGGAACTCTATGAGAAAAGAAGATTTGAAAAAGATATGGGTATACGAAGTCATTCCGATAATTAAGCATTGGGTTAGCTACTACAGAAAAAGAAAGCAGCGGACAGTCCCTCTGGCCCTTGGCATTTTTATATTAACTGATCTTAAATTGCTTCTCTCTAATTATTTTATAGGAATATATAACGATAGAAGCGTTTCGGGTATGGAGGTCCCCTTATTTCCTAGCTCAAGTATTTGGATAGAGATGGCTGGATTTGCTTTGGTAGTCTTTTCAATCTATCTATCTTTGCAACATGCAAAAGAGGCACAGATTACAGAACTCATCATCCTTAAGCATTCGTCCCTTTACGTAGCCGACCACAGCAAAGAGAACTTGGATTCTCAATCTATCTATTTGAATCAAATAGAAGAAATGAAGGAGGTATCCAAAGAAAACGTATTAGCAGCACTACAAAAACAATATAGGGCAAAAAAGCAATTCGATAAGTATAGTGAAGTTTATAATAAGAAGATTAAGGCTTATGAAGGCATTGCTCACATTCCATTAGTCTTTTTACTAGGGGTGCAATTGTCAGACAAGAAATATATTCGTTTTTTTGAATGGCGTAGACATGCTGGGGCGTGGAAAAGATTAAATCCATTTGGATTCACCTATCCTGAACTCTTATTGAAGGAAGAAAGCCCTACAGCTTTCCCCGATGAACTCAAAGAAGAAGTAGTCATAACTGTATCTCTTACCTTCAATATAAAAAATGAACAGTTTAGAGGCTGGGATTTAGACATCTGCGATAAGTACCATTTGCATTTAAAAGAAAGAAAACGAGATGCTATTGTTTCGGAGTTACAATTATCAACGTATAAGAATCAATTTCAAGAATTGATTGATACCATACATGAAAAATATCCGAACTTGAAAAAGATGCACATATTCATTTCCGCTCAACCGTCTTTAGTATTTACTTTAGGTAGTTGCATATCTACAAAAAATAATGCTGATACATGGGTTTATGACTACTACAAAGGTGTGTATCCTTGGAGATTGCTCATGCATAAGGAAAGCGAAGGGAACAGTGGTGTCGTTCAATTTCATGCAGAGAAAAATTAATGGAGGAAAAATGCGATGGTTATGTACAACATGCACAATAAAATTTATGATTTTCACGAAAAAGAGGTTCGGATAACAAAGGAAACTAGGAATGAACTGTTTGAATTAAAGAGAAAAAATGCAAAAAGGTTAGAGAATGGTTTAGGGGACATTAATGACGAAAGGGAAAAGAGTTATTACTTAGTTGATAGTCATACTCAAGGAAGCGTGGCAATGAGTACCGTTACTCAAAACGATGAGGGTGAATATGATATTGATATTGCTGTCATATTTGACAGGGATAATATCCCGTCAAGTCCTTTGGATGCTAGGAAATTAGTATGTGATGCATTAAAGAAAAGAAGCTCTAATTTCAGAAAGGACCCAGAAGCTCGAACGAACGCGGTTACGGTTTGGTATAAAGATGGATACCACGTAGACTTCGCTGTATATAGAAGATATAAAGAAAATGAGGATGACGATACTTACAAGTACGAACATGCAGGTAGTCAATGGACGAGTAGAGTTCCTAAAGCTATCAAAGAATGGTATCTAGGGGCTATAAAAGATGATAGTCCATCAGTGGAAGATAAAGATGTAACAGTGAAGAAAAACCAGTTGCGACGACTTACAAGGTTATTAAAGATGTTTAGTAAGCGAAACAATAACTGGAGTCTCCCTGGTGGTCTGATACTCTCAACGTTACTGGTAGAGTGTTACTCACCGGACAAGAACAGGGATGATGTCGCTTTTTATAATAGTTTAGTAAACATTAAGGGTAGATTAGAAAACTCCTTGGATGTCTATAATCCCTCGGATGATAGCATATTGCTCAACTCAGGCACTAAGCAACAAAGTAAAACAAGAAGGCTAAAAGAAAGGTTGCAGGAGTATATTCCTAAGTTAGATGGATTGTTTAAAGAAGATTGTGACGAGGAAAAAGCTAAGAAAATCTGGAAGAAGTTCTTTAACCATGATTATTGGAAGGCAGAAGAAGTGCAAAAGAGTGAAACAGCAGCTCGTCACTATGAGACTGGTTACTATGGGGAGCGATATAATTTATCAGTGAGTTATGAAATCTTTGATTTGAACGTAACAGAAAAGATACGAAACTTAAAAACACGAAGAGGAACACGTCTCGTTCCGAAGCATTACAGTATTCTCTTTGAAGCTACCCATAACATTCCAAAGCCTTATGTGATGGAGTGGAGAGTAATCAATGACGGGGATGAAGCACATGAAGTGGAAGACATTGAACATGTTACGGAAACTGAATCACTTATCCATTCGGAAACTTCAAAGTATCGAGGTACTCACAAGATGATTGTCTCTGTGAAGAGAAACAACTCGACACTTATCAAACGAGAAGTTGAAGTGCATATCGTTTAGTTTGTAATTTATGTGAAAGGTGATATTTTGGGATAATGCCTTTTTATCGGAACAAATAGTTAATAATAATGTCAGAAATAAAATTAGTTGGAACGAAATAAAGAAAAATTATTTAACTTCTTTAAAAAAACTAATCTAATGTTAAGAAGAAAAAGGGCAAGAACTGCAGATCATTTTGCTGCGCAGTACAAATATACTATGCATCAGGTTATTCAACAGTATGCACCTTTGCAACAAAAAAATTTAAAATTCAAAACAATTGTTGTGTACCAGAATTTTATTCAAACTGGTTAAAGTTATATGAAGAGAGGTCTTCTTGCACCTTAGCATCGAAAATTTTCAGATTAAAAACTATTTTATGTTTGACAAAGAAACCATCATTATTGTAAAGTCTTATTAGAAGTATATAGTTTTAATATTTTCAAGTAATAAATCAGTCTATTTAATAGTTATATAGCATCAATTAGAGTAATCTAAAATTAAATTTACCAAAATCTGGAAGCACCAGTATTAATCGATGGGTTTCGTACCTGCATCGTATTATTACTGGTGCCTTTTTTTGTGGAAAAAATCGAAAAGGGTGTTAGAAATGGCAAGGAAAATCAAACCTGACTACAAGCAACATTACGAAACGATACTAGCTAAGGATAAAGATTTGCATAAGGTACAAGCATCTGATTTCTTGTGCTACTTTTCGGACTTAATCATTAAGTATTCAAATTTACTTGAAACTAAAGTGGATGATAAATAATGGAAGAATATCTAATGAGCAGAAAACGAGCTTTGGCGTACAAAAGAATAAGTCCAAGACCTGAAGAAGATTATGGAAACACTTCGTTGGAAAAGCAAGAGGAAGAAATAATCAAATATTGCGAACGAAATAATATTGAACTGGTTGATATCTATACTGATGAACTTAAGTCTGCAAAGTCATTTGAAGGTAGAGATGGATTTAAAGAAATGTACCACAGAGCACTTAGTAAAGAAGAAGAAATAGACTACATCATTGTCCTTAAACAAGACCGCTTATCACGAGATACATTAGATACTTTATATATTATGAGGCGGCTAAACGAAGCTGATGTTCACCTTATTTCGATAGCAGATAATATAAATACCGAGGATCCTAAAGCAGAAATACTTGTTCATGTTATGTCCTTAGTTGCTCAGTTAGAACGGGAGTTTATTTCCTTCAGAACAGGGTTAGGTATGGAGAAAAAAGCGGAAAATGGGGATTTCTTAGGTGGTAGGGTCTATGGATATGAAACTTATAATAAGGAACTATCTATAGTTTCAGAAGAAGCGAGCATAGTTAAATATATCTTTGAAAAATATGCTATAGACAACTGGGGATACAGAAGGATAGCCGCTAACCTTAACATGCAAGGGGTTAGGACAAAATATGATAAAGAGTGGACTATCAACGCCGTTAAAACTATATTACAGAACCAGCTTTACATGGGAAATATTAAATGGAGGGGTGAATACACAAAAGGTAAGCATGTGCCTATTATTGAAAAATCCTTGTGGGATAAAACAAGTGAAGTTATGCGAACAAGAAGTTATATGCCAGCAAAAGTCCATCCAGGTTCATATCCACTTTCGGGGCTGCTTAAATGCCCAGAATGTGGTTCATCAATGGTCCAAGGAAACAGTGGTCAAAGGTATAAGTATTATCAATGTAGCAAAAACAAAAATAGTGGTACAAATGTGTGTTCTTCTAATCTCGTAAACAAAGAATATGCGGAAGATCATGTACTCCAAGATTTCTTGTATCATCTTAAAGACGAGGTTTTACCAACATTATTATATGAAACTACTAAGGACAATTTAGACTATGAGCTTAAGCCTTTGGAAGAAGAAGTGAATAGTTTAAATAAAGAGATAAAAAAACTCCAAAAAGAAATGGTAACAATAATAGATTTGTTTAATGATGATGCCCTTAACCTTGATGCTGACATGTTAAAGGAACAATTAGTTACTAAGCAAGAGGGAATCAACAAGAAAAAATCAATTCTTGATGACATTAAAAAGCAATTAAAGTTTAAGCGTAGTAAATCTATCATGGATATTATTATGTTTACAATTACAAACTTTAAAGATTTTTATCTTACAATCTCAGATGATGAAAAGAAGATGTTCTTTCACAGTGTTATTAGAGAAATCCATATAGAAACAGGTGAAAAACCTAAAGACCGAAAAATCAAAGATATTAATTATTATTTTGATTTAGAAGATTTAGGTAACCTTGTTAAAACATAAAGGAGATGACGACTTGTTTGCGGATTTTACATCAAAAGGAGAAGCAGTTATGCATTCAGAAAGAGTAATCAGATATTCCAAAAAAGAAACAGTTAACCAGTTTAATTTAAAGCTAAGTGATAACTTAGTGGAACACAGAATTCATTTACCAAACAAGAGTAGTAGTATGCAGGAGTTCTTCAATTTACTTCTTACTCAACAAGTTGCTCGAAACATTAGATAGCCAAAAGATACATAAACAGTAGTCAAGCGGGAGGAAACATAAATGAAGGATAAGAGAAAAGAATTCTTTGAGTTATTGCTAGTCAACTCTGAAAAAGTTGGTATTCCTAAAAGGGTAATACAAATTTATGTAGATCAAGTAACAAACAGAATTGAGGTGAAGTAAGTGCATTTGACTTTTGTTAAGTTAGGTCTTCCTGGCAGTAAGACTGAAAAGGTAGTTTTAGAACGTCAACGCACAGATAAAAGGAAGACTGAATACCAGCTTCAATTAGAATTTAAAACTAGTAAATCATAAAATTACAATAGTATAGTATGAAATTTGCCTTTCCCGTCAATCATCTTAATAAATTGTCGGGAGGTGAATGGATCAATGGGTCAAAAAGGAAAAGTTGTTAAGATTACTTATTCTGAAGAAAACAGTAGTGAAACAGATTTATGGATGTATAGAGTGATGGAAAAGATTATTCTAGACCAACTGGATATACATCCAACTATAAAGGCTGAACTCTTACGTACAAATCAAAGCAGATTAAACAAGATCATATCAAGAGGGGATTAGATTTTAGTGGTTAATCAAAAGAAGAATAGTAAGGACAATAAATTGCTCAGTCATAATGTGAAACATTCTACAAACCATTACAAAGTTGAAGAAATAAGACTCAAAAAGAGATATGGAGTTTATATCCGTGTAAGTGGTAGCTCACAGAGTGAGAGTCTCCAAAAAGAGGCGGCAAAGAAATGGTTGGAAGCTAACGGCATTCCGATAAGTGAAGTGGAATTCTTTAATGAGCATGCTCTTTCTGCTAATAAAGTAGTTATGGAAAATAGACCACAGTTAATGAGACTGTTAAACGCTGTGAAATCGGGTCAAGTTACTTGTGTACTTGTCTTCACTCGTTGTAGACTAGCGAGAAACTTTTTTGAGTACAGTGAGATTGTTGATATATTTTATGCCCCGGATATCGATGTATTCTTTACATGTACAGAAACTCCTCCTTTTAGTAAGGATTATTTAATCGAGGGGATTTATGGGATACAAATTCAGAGTGAGGGAGCAAATATTAAGGCAAGGCTTCAAGATGTTCATAATATGAATCCTCCCGCGAAGTTCGGATATGTGAAAAGTAAGGATAAGAAGTATTACGTTGATGAGAGGTACCACTACAAAATCATAAAGGCATTTGAAAGTACCTCTTTGGTTAATGGTTATGATGAGCTTCTAGACCTTATTTTAAGACATAAAAAGGAATTGAACAGAAATGGTGTAGAGGATGTCTGGAAGTTCTTCCGTTCCCCATTCTATGCAGGTCATTATCAAAAGGGTCCACACTTCTACCTATTAGAGCATGTAGAACCAATTATTGACTTGGATTTGTATAAGAGAGTTCAAAGTGTTCTAGACAAGTTTGAACAAAATTTCATTGATAGCATAATTACATCTAGAGAACAATCTTATGTCACTCCAATATGCAAAGAGTGTGGCAAGAAAATGGTTCACAAAAATACAAAAGTAGGTGAATCAGCTTACTACAAGTGCCCCAAACACAAGAAAGTTTGTATTACAACAAAGGAAGTTAGTCAGAATTTAACGGAAACAGTAACTGCAGCAATTAGTTCTTTTCGGGAGGAAGATTTAAAGGTTGTCTGTAGAAGGGTGATTAACAAAACTATTAAAGCATTGAGTAAAAAGAAGAAAGAGCTTGGTAATGAACTAATGAATATACGGGAAAAATTTGTTTTGAATTATGAACCGAATAATCAAAAAAATATCGATCAACATATGGATAAAGTCAGAGGCATGCTTGCTGAAATAGAGAGTTTAAACAGTCAAATTGTAGACCTGACTAATACGCAATCACTAGTAAATGATTTGATTAATGTAATGAGATCAAGGTTAATTCAAGAAATGAGTAAGGAAAAACTACATTTGTTTGTTAACTTTATGATTAAGCAAGTAACTGTTTCTATTGACGAGGTTGAACTTGAGATATATCTAGCAGAATTTTTAGGAGTGGATAAACTTGCCTAAAGACAGTCTAAAAAAAGACCACCAGGTTAGTGTTATTGAAACTATATTAACTCTACAAGATGAGTTTAAAGGTATCATTCTGAATATAATAGGCGCATTTGATAAAGATCAATGTTTCCCACCGTTTAAAGGTATAGTTTTGGAAACAAATCTCAAGCCTGCAATCGGATATATTCGATATTCGGACAAAAAACAAGATGGCAACAACTCTATTATTATTCAAAAGAGGCAAATAGAAAATAAGGCGAATCAAGAAGGTTACTATATCATCCTTTGGTGTATGGACAAAGCGGTATCCGCTACACATAAAGATGCTATTAATCGCCCGTGGATGAAAGTACTCTTTGAATGCGCTTCATCAGAAATATTTGCAGGAGCAATTTTCTTTTGTGAAGAAAGTCGTGTTAGCCGTCAAGTGAAGGATTTTGTCAGAGATGCCCATGATCCATTAAAAGAGGATAAACCAACACTAAAGTTCTTTAGCACAAGTGAGCCGGGTGAATGGAATCCTTCTAAACCACATATACAAGCAAAGCTGTTAATCTATAGGGATGAATCTGCATACAAAAAAGATAGAACAATTCGATATCAGCAAAGTTGCCTATACCCTTCAGACGGTCAAAAACCAACAAGACCTGGTTCACAGCTTCCTTATGGATATGCTAAGGATGAAAATGGCGAAGTAGTCATCGACAATACTGAAAATAAGGCTGACATCGTTTACTTAATTCATTACTTGTCTAGTTTTGGGTATAGCAATAAATTTATAGCTACACTGTTAGAAGAGGGTGGTATTCCTTCACCAAAAGGTAAAACATGGGTAGCATCTATGATTGATAAAATCACACAGAATCTCTTTTATCAGGGGCATCTGACTTGGAATGTACGTCAAAGTCGTTCAAACAGTGCAAGGAATGAAATAGACCAGATAGATCTCTTTCAAAACAACCATAAAGCAATTATACCTTTGCATTTAGCAGAAACTGTTAAGCAGATGAAGATCTTTAAAAACCAATATGGTAGAAACATGGATACACCATTTACTCTGAAAAATTTACTTGAATGCAAGAATTGCAATGCACCACTAACTTCAAAGAATTTTACATCCGGTAAAAGTAAAAGTGACATACAAAAGTATGTATATCGATGTGCAAATTGTAAAAAGTTTGTGGCTGCTGAAAAAGTACATGATTTTGTCTTTAAAAAGATCTTCGAGCACTTGTCAAAAAACAGTATTGTCATGAAAAAAGAAGCAGTAAACATGTTGAAAAAATGGAAAAAAATATTGAGACAAAAACAGGATAACGTAACAAAAGCAATTCAGCATGTAAAGGAACAAGAAAGATTTGTTGTCAACGTTACCACCCCTGAAGAAATGGAGCTTGCTAATTCTATTGCTTTTACACATAATCGACTTTCTGAAAAAGGATCAGAATTAGAAGAGCTATCTGAGAAAATTGAAAAATTGCTTAATCCAAGTGAGCTGGATATAATCTTTATGAATTTCTTTGATCATACGAGTAATACCTTAAATGATCTTGAATTACGAAGCTTATCATTATTTTTAATTGATAAAGTTGAGCTAAATCTAACAACAATGAATGCATCAATTGATTATAGAATTACTCCATTCATTGACCTTGAAAAGTGGATTAGTCACATTACCGCAGATTTAGCAGTGTGAGTGTTTAGATTACCGCAGAAAAATATAGTTTAATTTAAACGCTCACTGTACCTTATGGAAAAGGTCTTGATATCAAGGCCTTTTCAAGGAAAGGGTACGGTCATACGTATAGATAGGTATACCTCGCTATACGTGTAACCGTTTAATTATTATTCATTGTAGACAAATTACCGTAGTTGTAAACATATAACAATAAAAAATATAAATAGAGTATTTGTCGCAACTATCACAAAAAACATATGGAATATGGAGGAAACAAATATGCCAGAATTATTAGTACGCACTGAAGGAAATACTAAGAAGTATATCGTTAATTATAAGGTGGGAAGTGAAATAGGAATTTCTAACGGAAGACTTATTAGGGAAGTGTTCGATACACTAGAAGATGCTGAAGTCTTCATGGAAATAACAAAGAATAAAGGTAGTGTAATTTTCGCTCACTTACTGAAATAAATAGGAGTATTGCCAACTAAATATGTGGTAATTACTTGATAAACTTATTGAGAACACCGCTAATAAACTGTTGAAGATATATATTCGACTATTGTTAGTGGTGTTTTTAATTTTACATATAAACCTTCCCTAATCCAGAAGATTGTTTTAATAGGGGCGTGTGAAATTAAGAACGAGTTTGATAGGTATAGATAATAAACATAAGGGTGAGATGATTATGTGTAAACCTGACCTATTTTTGTTGAAGGTATTATTGGGAGAATTGTATCAGATTTATAAGATGATGCCATGTTGGAGTGGATTGATGTAGGTATCATCACCAGGTTTGAAGTGAATTTCAAGGCCCATTGTGAACTCTGTGGCGCAGCCATCTATAACGATAATATCGTAATTCTAAATGTAAAAACCAATAAGCATTCCAAATTGGGTCTGAATGTATTAAAAGATTCCAATCAAGTGACTATAATAAAAAGTTTGTTATCCCATTATGAAATAAATTTAACCTGAATCAACTTCAGTTGAGTGTGATTGATCAATATCATCTTATCTGTAATCAAAACTATCCAGAATTTGTCGGCGCTAGGAAAATTCTTCGTGAGATCCTTAAAATAATTATACAAAAGAGGAGACTAGGAGGATTACGTTGTTAGTGAATGAACCTGCAAAGGCTCAGAAGATTTTCATAAAATCAACAAGTATACAAAGGTAACGTTTTAATAAATACGGCCTAATTGTCAAGGGAAAAGGAATCTGAGAAATATATTTTCTTAAAAAATACCGCAATAAAAATTTTAAGAATTATAATTTTTATTAAAAAGAATTTTAAATACCCTTTACAAGAATTTTGTTAAATGTTATATTATAAATGCAGAAGTTACCAACCAGTAAAATACATAACATCTTTTAGGGAGGTAATAAGGTGAAGAAAACGATACTTGTAATAGGTGGATTTAATGAAAGAACTTTTCAAGAGCTAGGTAAGAGAAAAGGAAACTATAATGTATTGTTTCATGATGGTATAATAAAAAGGGCAAGTACTTCAGTATTTGAAAAATTAGTCAAACAATCAGATTGCGTTGTTTTGTTACAATCTGCATGTTCTCATAAAACGATGTGGGAAGTTAAGGAGTTGTCGAAGAAGTATGAAGTACCTGTGACCTACCCAAGAAGCAGAGGTGTTTCAGGAGCAATAAATTCAGCAATTGAGGTATTTCAAAATAAAGTCTCTTTTTTTGCATCTTAAACAAAAAGGAATTAAAAATACTTTTATAAGAAATTTAGGAGGTATTATTATGTTGAGAGAAAAAGCACTTACATTTAATGAAGAGTTGGAAAGTCAGTTTGGTAAAAGAGAAATTGAAGGCAATTTTGCATTAGAAGTGTTTAAATTACACTCTTTATTCTTTGCAATGGAACATACAAAATTTCAGAATGAATTAGTTGAAATTGTGAGTAGAGAAGAACTACGCAGTAACCAAATGAGTGTGAAAAATACACTAACCAAACTTTATCAGAAAATCGAAATGGTTGAGCCGACATTAGCGGGTGTGTTTTTAAATAAAACCTTTGACAGGATTGATGGGAATAATCTATACAAAATGGTTGTTCTTTTCGAAAGGTATGGATTGACTAGAGAAGAGTATCGAAATCACGAGGCGGTTGTAGAGTTTTTTAATACACTAATTGATGAGATATTCGGAGGCTCAAAGGGACTTGATTTGACCCCACCAGGACTTATCCAATTAATGATTCAATCTCTAAAGATAAGTACTGGAACAGTTTATGATGCGACAGCTGGAATTTCAAATATAACAGTTTCTGCTTATAACTTTGCAAAGCAGCAGGGAGGAGAAGTATCATTATTCGGCCAAGAAATTAACGAAGAGCTCTTTATTATAGGAAAGCTGAATTTATTTATAAACAACATCCTCCCAGAGAAGGGAGATATCAAGTTAGGGGACACAATAAGTGATCCAAAGTGGTTAGATAATAATCGGATAAAACAGTTTGATTATGTGCTAACTAATTATCCATTCGGGGTTAGGGACTGGGGGTATGAATTCGCCGTTAATGATCCGTTTGGTCGATTTGAATTGTATGGAGTCCCTTCAAAGTCACAAGGTGATTATGCATTTATTCTTCACGCATTAGCAGCATTAAAAAATACAGGAAAAGCGGCAATAGTTGTACCATTTGGGACTCTTGTAAGAGGAGCCACAGAAAGAAAAATTCGCTCGATTTTACTAAAGGATGATGTAGTTGAAACAATCATCTCACTTCCTACCAATTTGTTTAGCGGAACAGGAATTCAAGTTGCTCTTCTTATTTTAAACAAAAACAAACCTACAGATAAAAAAGGCAAAATACAGTTTATAAACGCTGAAGGTGACTATGAAAGAACTAGAACACAAAAGTTTTTAAATCAAGAACATATTTCTAAAGTCACAGCTAGTGTTGATGCATATGAAAATAAAGAGAGATATTCAAGAATTGTTTCAATAGATGAGGTTTCAGAGAATAAGTTCGATCTCAATCCTTCTCTCTACTTTGTAAATGTAGAACTTGATACTGAACTAGGAAAGATTGTTTTCAACAAAAGGAAATATGAAACAGAAACTAAATCATTAGTTCAAATGGATAAAATAGCTGGCATTATAAGAGGAGTTAACTTGCCGAGCCGTAGACAGATAGAAGCCCAAAATGGTGAAGGTTATCCGGTTATTCAAATACGAGATGTAGAGAATGGGGAAATAAATTTCGGGAAAGTTGATAAATTTCCAATTCAAACCCGAGACATAGATCGAGTAACAGCTAAACCAGGTGATATATTAGTTTCAAGTAGAGGTACTCAGCAAAAAATTGCAATTGTACCAGAGTATGAAGGGGAATATTTAGTTTCAAATATGTTTATTATTATACGCATTCCTTCTACTAGTGATGTAAATCCAATTTATATTAAACGTTTCTTAGAGAGTCCTGTAGGCCAGTATTACTTTGAAGTAAATCAAAGTGGCTCAGTAGCGACAGTCTTAACACCAAGTGATATTAAGTCGATTGAAGTACCATTAGTTCCATTAGAACAGCAGAATGAAATGGTAAGACAATTAGAAGAAGCTGATGATTTAATACGTCAAGCAAATGAAAATAGAAAAGAGCAATATTTAGAAGCATATCAAAAACTAGGTTTTGGGGCTGCGCTACAAAAGAACTAAATAAGAAAGGAAATGATTAATATGAAAAAGAGGCACTTAATAGACCTTAGAAATAGTTTGCGTAGACGTGGCTTTTGGGTGGATATTCTTGAGGGTGAACTTGTCTTAGATAGCTGGTTTTCAAGTTCGAATTATTTTGGGATGGTTTCCCTTCTATCTTCTCTTGAACTCTCTTTAGAAGTAGGTAATAGAGGAATTCTAGTGAAATCGAATTCCTCTATCCCTGACAGTATTTTAACTAAAATAGAAACTGCTAGCTATAATGATGATCTATGGTATAACAGAACGATTCATCTACCTATGTTATTTCAGGAGAGTTCCAGAAATGGCCTTCCTATCTCCCACTTAGACTACGGTATTGCATGTTTAGTATTTTCTTTGAATAAAGTCGGATTATATACATCTATGAGTTGTGATGGTCATGGAAGAGAAGCTGCAAAGATATGGTTTAACGGAGACCAATTAGGAGAGGTTCAACATCTTATTAAACTTGCTAGTCAAGAAATCAGCTTTGCTTATGATTGGGAAGTAAAAAAGGAAAGAGTCGGTTTTGTTCTAAAAGGAATAAAACGTCTATCCAGTGAAAGATGGGATGTAGGTAAAGTACAAGATGATGCTTTAGCTTTTTCAGAATTCCTAATAAACACTTACTCTAAAACTATTCGTTAAGAATTAAGCCTTACAGCGAATGGAAGAGAGAAGGAAAAAGAGGGGAGCACTGGCAAATCATAACCTTGCTAATTTTCAACCTAAAGGTGCAGTTATCTTACCTAAATTATTGGTTTACTTTTTAAACACCAACTGGGCAGAGGAGAAGCTTAACATGTTTGCAACGGGGATGATTCATCAGAGTTACTTTTTAAATCAAATGGTAATACCAGTACTTGTCTAACTAAGCGGAGTATTTCAATTCTGGCTAGTTTAACTTTAATTATCATAAGGTCTTAAGAATTCTGGAATTAGAGGGGTTTACTTATACTTATGATCTTCAACAGGCTATTTCTGACAATCATATAATCAATTTTGAGTAAATATACCGTTTGTATATTTAGTGCTGCATAAGAAAGTAACACAGACCAATGGTTAATGATTTTGTTCTTAAATTATTTTAAAGGATATTGTGGGGAGGAGATTATTACCTTGAATACTAAAACTAAAGTAAATATAAAGAAAAATGGAATGTTCTACAATTACTTAAATGAACAAAATAATTATGATGAAAACCTAAAAGGTACTATAGAAAGTACCGTTACAAACCTAATTAGTGAACCAACAACTTCGAATCGCCCAGGTATGTTACTAGGTAAAATTCAATCCGGTAAGACTAGAACGTTTATTGGTGTAATGGGGCTTGCATATGATAATGGATACGATTTAGTTATAATTTTTACTAAGGTTTCGAACGCTCTTGTAAAACAAACATACGAGCGTCTATCAAGAGAGTTTAGTGAACTTGTTGAAGATGATCAAATGCGAATATTTGATATCATGTCATTACCAACTAATCTAAGAAAATATGACCTTTCTCAAAAACTTGCTTTTATCGTAAAAAAAGAGACAAAAAATTTGGATAGAATCTATGATGCTTTATTCGAGACATATCCGGACCTTGCTAATAAGCGTATCTTATTTATTGATGATGAGGCGGACTTTGCAAGTGTTGCCTATGAAAACAATAAAGAGTCAAACATAACAGAGATGAAGGTTATAGCTGGAAAGATTGATAGTCTTAGAAATCAGTTATCCTCTACTTCATTTTTGCAAGTAACAGCAACACCATACTCTCTTTACCTTCAGCCAGAAGACATGGCTGTTCACGAACATAAGTCGTTTCAACCAATACGACCAGCCTTTACTGAATTAGTGCCTATCCATGATAAATATGTAGGCGGAGACATGTACTTTGAAAAGTCAGAGATAGAGGGTCATATGGCATCGTTTTTATACCAAGAAGTACTTGAAAAGGAATTAGATGTCCTCAAAAAGCAAGATAGAAGACGGGTTAAAAACAATGATCTCTTAACTAGTAAATCAGTTGCCGGTATCCGTAAAGCAATAGTGAACTTTTTAGTTGGTGCTTCAATCAGGAGATGGCAACAGTCACAAATGGGTGAAAAACTCTTAAAATACTCATTCATTATTCATACTGAAAGAGGAAAAGCCGCCCATGCATGGCAGGAGAATGTAGTTATTGGTATTGAGGAACAACTTAGAGACGTGGCCATAGTTGATGATGAATTGTTTTATTCTCTTATCAAAGAGTCTTATAACAATCTAAAGGATTCTTTATCAACAATAGATATATCTCAACCTACTATTGAGGAAACTATTGAGATAGTTAAAGAAGCATTAGTTGATGAATATCTAATTATCTCTATCGTTAACTCTGAAAAAGACGTTAATGAGTTACTTGATGAAACTGGGCAACTCAGACTTCGCTCTCCTTTCAATATTTTTATTGGGGGCCAGATTTTAGATCGTGGTGTAACAATTGGGAATTTAATTGGTTTTTATTATGGTCGTAATCCTAAGACATTCCAACAGGATACCGTATTACAACATTCAAGAATGTATGGTGCAAGACCGATTGAAGATGTAGCCGTCACAAGATTCTATACAACGCAAAAAATATACAATGTCATGAAGAGAATGCATGAGTTTGACAGTGAGCTCCGTAATGCTTTTGAAAAAGGTGGACATCAACAAGGGGTTGTATTTATCCAAAAAGATGGTCTTAATCAAATAATCCCATGTAGTCCTAATAAGATACTCTTATCTAATATTTCTATTATAAAGCCCAAAAAACGTTTATTACCAATTGGCTTCCAAACCGGCTATAAAACTCATATAAAGTCAAAAGTTGAGATGATAGATAAGTTGTTAGAGCAGGCAGAGTATAAATCTCAAACCCATGATAAGAGTAAGGGTTATTTCTTAATGCCTGTGGATGAAGTCAAATATATTCTCTCCATAATTCATTCAACTCTTATCATGGAAGATGGGTATGATTGGGATCTAGAAGAATATGAGTCAATTCTCGATTATTTATCCTATGAACAAGAAACTGAACTGTCGGGTAATGTATGGGTGGTAACCAAACAAAATCGTAATATTAAAAGAGTTGATTCTAATGGAGTCTATGAGAATTCACCAGACACACCTAAAGGCGAAAAAGGTGAACTACGTATTGCACGAGATATAGCACAAGATATACCAGCAGTTATTCTCTTAAGACAGAACGGGCTAAAAGAAAATGGATGGAACGGCACGCCGTTTTGGTGGCCGGTAATTGTAGCGCCAGCTCATACAACGCCTACAGTGTTTGCTAAGAAGACGATTAGGTAGATCCAGGGCTGGGGGAGGTTGTGGTTATAAAAGGGGAACAATATTTCTTAAAATAAAGGAAATTGTTCCCCTTTGTTTACACTTTTTTACTTCGAACAATAATCTTCAACTTTGTAAACAATTTCATTTATAATGGTATTAATACTACTTGTGTACATGTAAATTAGTAAATTGAAGCGAATTAGAACGAGGTGTTATATGTGCTAAAAGCTAATAATAAGATGGTTCAGGAACTCCTATATAAATTAGATAATGCTTACGTTGACTATGAATTGGAGATTCAAAAGCTAAATGAAGAAATTGAAAGACTTGTAATGGCAAACAATAAACAACAGATGGAATTGGAAAAAACTAATTTAATGGATTCAACACTACAATCTTTGTTTAGTTACATGTTAAAAAACACGTCTTTTAAAGCTATTCAGTTGTTTTTAGCTGAAAATAATGAAGACAATATTACCAATAGGTTAGAGTTAGCACACAAATTATTGAAACAAGGAGAATATGACTTCGTTCTTAATTGGAGCAAGCATATTATATCATTGCAGTTTTCTGATACTATTGATGTGAAAAAATGGACACCAATTATAATTGAAGTTTTAAATCAGATTATGGATAAGGAATATGGAGTTATTGAAGAAAGAAATAAAAAGTATTTATCTGTTCTTCAATTTATACATGACCTTATATATTCAGAATACCACGATGTGATTTTTGACTATTTGGAGAGATTTTATGATTATTTCCATGATTTAATTATGGATAATAATGAACCAATAATTATATTGAAATATATAGATTGTATATTGGATTATAACCATAAAGAGATATTCTCAAAGATAATGAATAACTTAGTAGATGATTGGCTTTTCCTAGATGCTAATGTATCAGAAACGGAATTCACTAGAATATTATTCTACTCATACTTAAATGAACTAGATATTGAGCTTGTTAATAAAGCTAAAATAGGAAGGGAATTCTTATTATTACATTCCCCAGAAATAAATTTATATAACACCCTTTACAGTATTATCAATAAAGAAACCCCTTATCAAATTGGTAGGGATAGAATAGAGGATCTAAAACTTAAACAAACTATTTTTAATGAGAATCATTTTAAATGGATTTCAGAAAAGATATATCAACAATTATCTAAACTTCAAACCAACTTTCTAGATGAAGTAAAGCAGGAGGTGGTGATTTTAGAACAACAAAGTCTCAAAAGAACAAACCAACTTTATTATATACCCAATACAATTATGAAAGTGTATACAGATTTAATAAATTATTTAATTAAGGAAAATGTTATTTTAAATCTTTATAAAAACAAACAAGATTTTATTGTGAGAAAAGAAATAGTAGTAGATTCTTTATTTAGTCAAAATACAGGCAAACACTATATAACAGAGGATATGGTTAAAGAGATTAACAAGTCTACCAATCTCTGGTTTGATGTAAGAGAGCCCATTAGTGAGAGTGTTTTCCAAGAGAATAACTTAGCACTATTTAAATGGCCATCAACTGAGATTTCAGAAGCTACTAGTCCATTAAGTGAAAAGGAACTAAGAAATAATAGTGATTTAAAAAAAATTGGTTATCAAATTACAGGACTAACACGACAAAAGCGGTGGGAAATACTTTCTAAAAAAGCAGTACCACAGCTTGGGCTTAAGAAAGTTGTTTATACTATTGCTTTTTTAGTGCGAGGTAGAAAAAGCATGAAGAATGGATTAATTAGGAATAGAAACTCCATAACTGAGTGGGAACATGATTTAATTAAATTAAAACAATCATTTTATAATAAAGATTTTAACTGGCCGAAGACTTAATATCTAAAAATTTAAAAATAGACAACCGAAAGCAGAACTTTTCGGTTGTCTATTTTTTTATTATTTAGGAGTTGTCGAATAAAATGGAAAAAAGCAGAAAGTTGTTAATAAATGTATTAAATATAGCGAGTATTTGGTAAAATTTAATCAGGAACATTTTACTATTAAAAGCTATATCTGGTGGGTGGTCGGAAATGTCAAAAAACATTGAGGAATGTTTGCAAGAGGCAATATTTCTTGAGAACAGAGGATTTAAAAAAGAGGCAAAAAAATATTATGATTTACTCAAAATAAATATACAACTGCTAGATATTGAAGGACTTACTAGAATCAGTAAATTTTATCATTCACAAAAAGAATACGATATTGTTTTTGAAGCTAGTAAACTAGCAATTGAGACCTCTGGCAGTATACAGGTCCTTGCCCCTTTGTTTATTACTTCATGGGAAAAGCTAAGAGGGGATATAAGTTACTTGGAATGGCTACTTACCCAACCTGGTATTGAATATGTTACTGAAATACAACTCTATATAGCTAGGTATCTGTTTTTTGAAGGTAAAAAAGATAAAGCTTATATGATTTCACTTGAAATAGCAGATAGGATGGATCGAGAATTTCGTAGGAATTCTACTGAATACAAACTTTATATTGATACTGTTCTCAACTTAGTTGAAATAGAGTTTCTCTATAAGAACTATACACAGGCCCGTTTTCATTTAAGAAAGCTAATTTATTTAAATAATGAACGACTATCTAGAGAGCAGGATATCGTATATTGGGCTATTGTTTTGGATGAAATATCTAATTTTGTTACACGAGAAGAGTGGGCGATAATAGATTCTAAGATTACTGGAGATGTGAAGTTCATTGGACATTTTTATAAGGAACTATCACAAAATGTCCTTACTAAAAATACTGTGGAACAACTACAAAATAATTGTTTTGCAGATGAAGCACTTGAAAAGAAACGGAATAGTTATATTAGGTTAATCAAGAGGATGAGTAGTCATCCCAATTGGTATGACGGAATAGAGCAGGATCGTTTAAAGTCACCTAATGATTTATTGACAACCCTTTTATATGGAAACTACTTAAAATCTAACCTACCACAGAATTTGAGAAACTTTTGGAAATTGGAATTTCCAAAGCATGCAGATCGAACAGAAGCAATAAAAGCATACTGGAATGCTTCTAAACAGTTAAGTAATACAGAAACAAAATTGGACTTAAAAGATTGCCACGTAACGTTTCTTGGTGGAGGTCAAAAAATCGGGGGCACATCAATTTTAATTAGTATAAAAGGTAATAACTTATTATTAGATGCTGGAATGCATTTAAATGAGGATCCATACCACCCTGATTATTCACCAATGTTTGAAAAAGGAATTACTTTTGATGATGTTGATGCCCTGTTAATCTCACATGCACATATGGATCATACAGGTGCAGTACCTTTTGTTCATAAACTCAATCCCAATTTACCAATGTATGCAACGGAAGCGACAACTAGTTTAATGAAGTTATTACTCACAGATACAGTTCGAATTGCACAAGAATCTAATATTAATATGTATAGTGAGGAGGATGTACAGAGGGCATTATTTTCTATTAAAACTATAGATTTCTATCAAACTTTTCAAATACAAACTCAAAACGATACATGGAAAATAACATACTATCCATCGGGACATATATTAGGAGCTGGGGCAATTCACATTGAGTTAAAAGGTATTTCCATACTTTTTACTGGGGATTATTCAGTCGATGATCAAAAAACTGTTAAGGGAATGAATTTACCTGAAAGTTTAAAGGTCGATATTTTAATTACAGAGTCTACTTATGGATTCCTTCCAACTAATGCAAGTGTCGCTAGACCAAGACAGGAACATCTATTTTTGGAATCGGTCAAACGTACAATGGATAAGGCTGGTTCTATGTTAATTCCCTCTTTTGCGGTTGGTCGTGCGCAAGAAATTATTCTTATTTTGAGAGAAGCTTTTAGAGAGGAAAAATATCTCCCTTTTAATCTTTTCTTGGATGGTAGGGTAACGGATGTATGCCAAGTCTACCAAAGATATGCGGAGAAGCATCAGTATATTAATCCAACATATTATCAAAACGAAGATGAAGAACAGATTTTTTTGGGAGGAGGAGTGCAAGCTGCACAATACATTTATTCAAATCGTAGAGGCAGTAATTTTACGTTTAATAACTTCATAGAAGATTTCATTTCTCCAGGAAACAACTGTATTGTTGCAAGTTCAGGTATGCTAACTGATTATAGTGCATCTGCACGGTATGCAGAATACTTAATTGAAGAAGAGCGAAATGCAATCTCCTTTACAGGCTATATGGATGAAGAGAGCCCAGGTCAACACATTCTTCAAACATCAAAAATAGAAGATGAATCTTCTGTAAAAGTTAATGGAAGTGATAAAGTTGTCCGTGCAAGAATTGAATCGTTTAGGTTATCAGCTCATGCAAGCAGGGAACAAATTTTACAGCTAATTGTCGATTTACAACCCAAAAAAGTATTCCTTATGCATGGAGAACACGAAAAACGATTTGAACCAATTCAGACAATTGTTAAGGGAGAAAAAATCTATCCATCTTTAATAGAACTACTATCAAACCTTAAAGAGGAGATTGAAGTTATTCCAGCTTTTAATGGAAGAAGATATAACTTATATAAGAACTAGGAGGAAATATGGATATTAAATCACAAGTAATAGAAGCTGTTTTAAGGAATTATGGAAAGTCCGATAAGGATCTATTATCAAGCATTAAGAAAGTTTCTGAAGAAGAAATCCTTAATGTTTTAGAGACACTAAATCTTAAAGAATTTAATCAACGTAATATCTTTTTTTGGGAACTTCAAGCCGAAGTAGAGAAACAAATATATGAAAATATTGTAATAGATGACTCCGAAAGAGTGTCTGAAATTATCTCAGAGTCCTGGAACCAAGCGAAAGGAATAAAAGTGAATTCATCAGTTGTTTTATCCTTTTTGTATGTCCTTAACTTTAAATTTCCAAATTCACGAAAGGCTTTTGCTTCTGTCTGTGATGGGGACCTACAAAGTTATAAAGCCTTTAACAACAATTCAAGAGTATTTATAGATTTATTGGTACGTTATCTAATATGCAAATGTCATCCTAAAAAATTTGCTAGTGTGCGAACTATGTTGGAAGCCATTATGCCAAGATTCTTTGAGAATTGGAAAGTAGCAGAAAACCAAGACTCATTTGAAAGATTAGGTTTTGCATTCAGAAAGAATAAGAATTTGATGAGTTTCCCGCAAATGGGCAAATATAAGCGAAACATGAGGCTGGATAATCTCGTATTTGCTGAAGGTATAAAATCTATTTTACTTGATTCTCTAAAGGAAGAGGAAGAAACGGAAGCTTTAATAGAGTTAAAGCGTTTATTGGAAACCCCAAATTCAAGAGAAGTAAAAACTGATGATTATGAAGTAGATAACTTAATTGAAAACAATTCTCCAAATTCGTTAACACCTAAAGAATTAGAAAAAAATGAAGATATAACCAATGCTGTGGAAGATAAGGATGAATTTATGGGTTATAAGGATTCATCGGCGGAAACAGTTGGTATTGAAAATACTGCAAAAGAAATAGGTTGTGAAATTACTCCAAGAGACGAAATCCTTACTTCATTAGAACAAGCTTTTGGTTCCTTACAACATGCAATCACCCAGATTACATTATTAGATAATGAAAAGAAGACTTCGGTTATAGAAAATATGAATTCCACTCATAGACTAGCGATTGCCGAGGAAGAGGTAAATCGCTTGCAGATAGCTTTAAATCAGGAACGGGAAAAAGTAGCGCAGGCGGAGGAAAAAGCATATAGAACTGTTCTTCAAGCAATCGGTGGAGAGAGTAGTAATTACTTATTATCTGACTTGTTTGAGGAGAGTCAAGGGAAAATACCAGACAATCCAAATATTAGCTCTGGACGATTGGTTAATCTATTCTCTAGTTTAAGTCTTGCAATTGGATTAGAGGAATTTAATGGTGGCCATAATTTAGGTGAATTATTCAAAATACAAAAGGATGAGCTAATAAAAAATTATAGGATAGACGGACCAATCGAGAGTCCTAACAAAGAGATTCTAGTTAAATTATTGAAATACGGTTGGACGATGAATGGCATTGTAATTGTTCAGCCATTAGTTACACAAGTTAAGGAGGAGAATTAACATGTCACAAAGATATATTGGAATTGATTTAGGTACAACTAATTCTACAGTAAGTGTTGCAAACTTAACTGTTAGAGGAGATATAGATGCTCACACTTTAGAGGTTGCTCAAGTAGATGAGAGTGGTAACGCCATTACTTTAGATCCGACTCTTCCATCAGTCCTTTATATTGACGATCAAGGGCATCCATATGTAGGAAGATTTTCAAAGAGGATGAATGGCGTGTATCCACAACGTGTAATAAAGGAAGCAAAACGATATATTGGAGATGATGTTTCATGGGAAATAGATGGAGACGGGGAATCTATACGTCCTGAAACTGTCTCATCTTATGTATTAAAAATCTTAAAAGCACAAGCTGAGGAGTATTATGGTGGTGAAAAGATTGATAGTGTAGTAATTACCATTCCAGCCAATTTTAACTTCCAGCAACAACAAGCAACAAAATTAGCAGGAGTCTTAAGCGGATTTGATAAAGAAAAAATTCATATGATTCCCGAACCGACAGCTGCTCTAATAGACTTTCTTAATGAAGAAAAGAAAATGGCAACATCTGCACGTCGTTTGAAACTAGAAGATGGAAAAAAGAATTTAATGGTATTTGATCTAGGTGGAGGTACTTGTGACGTTTCCATTTTACAAGTAGGAGAAGGGGAAAATGGGGGAATCGATATCCAAGAACTATCTATTTCTCAGTACACGGAATTAGGTGGCCTTGATTTTGATAAAAAGGTTGCAATTGAACTAAGAAGAAAACTATTAAAACAAATAGGAGTAACTCCAAACCAATTAAAAACGAACTATGATAAAAAAGAAATTCTACGCCTTTTGGAAAACCTTCTTGATTTTGCTGAAAGAGCTAAAAAGAGTTTTAGTACCAAGATCGAAAATCAACTTCGCACAATGCAAATAGACTATTTTGAAAATAAAGAAAAGTTCAACAACATTACTTATCGAGAAATGTTATCTTCTCAATTACCAAAGGAATTTGTAACAACTCTATCAATCACTAAGAAAGAGTATGACGAAATTATTGAAGATTTACTTTATAAAGAAAAAAGTAAACAAGGTAAAAATATTGAAGAGCCAATTCTGAATGCACTTGAGCATTCAAAAATCGGAAAAATGTCCATGGAGGACATTGATGCGGTATTCCTTGTAGGTGGTATGACATTTTATCACACCATACAGGAGCGTATATATGAAATCTTAGGCCGTCGAAGCAAACCAATTAAGTCAATTAATCCAATGTTTGCGGTAAGTCGAGGAGCAGCTATTTATCACCATCAAATTGACAATATAAATTTTAAATCAAGCGATAAATTGCAAATCGCTGACACAGAAATTTCAGGTCAAGAAGTGGTATTCACCAACACTGTTCCAAATAATGTTTATATTGATGTAATTGGAGCAGATCCTGTAGCATTACTAGAAAAAGGAACAAAACTTCCATTTGAACGCATTATTGAAGATAGATTTATAGTCACGGGTCCTAGTAATACAACTAAAGTTAATGCAATGCAATTGGAATTATTCACCGCAACATCAGCTAAATCAATTCATACTAAAAAGCTAAAATCTGCGATTGTAAATTTCAAAAAACCAGTAGCAGTTAACTCAAAATTAGTACTAAAAGTAGAATGTAATAAAGAACGTGAAGTATCTGTTAAGGCTTGGCTCGAGGAAGACGAAACAGAAGTAATTGACGTGAATATCGGAGCAAGAGAATTTACTGTTGAAGAGATTGAATCAATAAAGGCAAAACAAGAGAAAATCAATAAGATAAAGTAATTAGGAGATGGTGATAATGTCATTACAAGATCGCATGTCAGTAAACATCCTTCAAAAGTTAAATGAACTAAAGAAAGAGTTACCTAAAGAATCTATCAAAGAAAAAGAAGTGTTTTCAGACGAAGAAAACGAACTTATACGAAAAGAGTTATTGAAACAGGCAGAACAAGAAGAGGAAAGTGAGGGAATTGATGATGATTTCTTTTCGTCATTATCAGGTCCAGCTCATGAAGAAGGGAATGAAAAACTGGTTGAGATAGAATATCTTGGCAGGATAGGATATGTTGATATATCCTTTGAGAACTTAGATTACGACTTAGATGAGAAGGATTACACAATCATACTAGATGCTCTAGAAATAATGGCTTATAGCGATGACATCTCCAAAAGAAAGAATGCTACCAAAGAGGTGGAAAAGTTTGGGGATAAAGCAGTTACAGTGATTTTTAGAGAATGTCGTAAATTTGACCTGTCGGATGAAAACCGAAAACATGAGCTTGTTCATCTTTTAAGCCGACTTACCGCAAGAAGTTTAAAGGGACGTAAAATTATTAAGGCAGTACTTGAAAAAGCAAACAGTAATCAACATATTTCATTGGCTATTCTAGGGGCAGGAGCTATTCGTGAAAGAGAAGCTGTAAATAGCATCTTACAACATATGCGTAATCCTGAATTCTTTAGTATGGGATTAGAGGCGATTTTGAGTATTAGAGATAAAGATTCTGTTAACCCCTTAATTAAGGCTATTAACGATGTAGATGTTAATAGAAATGATTTGATTGACAAGGCGATTCAATTAGCACCTCGTTTTTCTGATTTTGGTCCAGAGGCTGTTAAATATGTATTTAATGCATACCTTGATGGTGATAAGAAGCCCTTAAGACCTATATTTACAATTGCACTTCGCTCCTTTAAAGAGGATGCGATTCCAGTACTAACAGAAGTCTTAGAAAAGGAGACTGATGAAAATAGGTTAATTCCAATTTGTATGACACTAGGTGGATTAAGAATGTCATTTGCCACAAATTTATTAAAGGAAGCTTTTCAAAAGTATCCTAGTAAGAGGCGTGCCATCATAAGAGGATTTAGTCATACAAATGATAACTCTCTCATCCCACTAATTATGGAAGAATTAAAAACTACTTCAGATTTGAGGATAAAAGGAGAATGTCTTGGAGCAATCCCGTATCTGGTTGAGCAAAACATGAACCTAATGCTGACGATTAAACCATTTTTAAATGAAAAAAGAAACAAATTATATTTGGATGCTCTTAATTGTTTAGTTCGGTTAGGTGATCAAGAGGCATTTGGTAACTATATAAATCTATTAATAGATGGAGATGAAGAAGAACAGTATATACTTCAAAAGTATTTAGCAACAATGTCTTTTAAACTCATTGTCAAGATGGGGGAGCAAATACTTAGCTGTCCTGATGAAAAAGCAATTCTATTGGTAACTGCTCTCCAACGTGCAAACCTATTACCACGAGAAGTTGGTCCAATATTAAAGAAGAAACTTGATCAAAACCCAATACCTGCATTAAAAATTGAAATATACCGATTGATTGGGAAACATGTAAATAAACGAAGAGAAATTCTTTCTCAGGATATTCTATATCAAGCAAGAAAAGAAGAGACTAACCCAAGAATTGTCCGAGAATTAGACCAAATTATTAAGAATATGAGAAAAGAGAAAGGTAGAATCTCCACTATTAGACAAGAAGATTAAAGGGAAAAGAGTGGTTAAACATGGGGAAGAGTTTGATAGGTAAAAAAAGTAACAAAAGTAAAAGGTTTCCTTATATAGAAGTGGAAGGAATACAGAATCAATATCTAGATGCAGCCCTTTTACAATGCTTAGATAATGAATCCTTAGTCTTCACTTTAAGGAATGAATTTAAGATTCTAAAAAAAGCGGGTATTCTCCCCGCTGAACTTAAACTTAATAAGTTTAATCAAGAAGAATTAGTTAGGCTAGTATCACCACATTTACTGGAAAACTATAACTTTTATAATTACTTAGTTCAAAAATGGGATGATATTCAAATAAAGACACTTAAAACCTTTATTAAAACAGATCTTTCTTCATTTTCATTAGAGCAATGGGACGAAGAGATTAGAAGCTTAATTCAAGATAAAGATATCCCAGTATTTGCTGCTGTTAACCTTCTACGTTTTTATAATAATGGGGAGCTTAAGGAACTAATTCAATTAATTATGAGGGATTTTACCGTACAGTTCTATTATGAAACAGGAGTTCAGTTGAATGGCTATGGTGTTGATTGGGATAAAGTTGATGAGAAAAAAGTTGAAAATGTAGTTGAATCGGGGGAACTAAATTTGTCTGAAGATATTGAGCGAAAGCCTGAAGAAAACTTGCGGTTAGCTTCCAGTTTAATTGACTTGGTTGCTAATCAAATAACAGAATTGGGCCAATATGGAGAATATAAAACTCTTTATCAACAAGAGCAAGAGAAAACAGAAAAGCTAACCAAAGAAAAAGAAAATCTAAGTCAGGAAATCAAAACAAAAGAATCACAACACCAGGCATTTTTAAAAGATAATAGAACACTATCCAAAAACGTTGATACACTAACTACAAAACTAGATCAAACAAAAAAAGAACTTGGAAAATTAGGACTTTCACTTGGCGAGGTACGTAAAGAAAAAGAAGAATTGGAAAAAATAAAAGATAACCTTGAAAGAAAAGTAAACATACTTGAAAATGAACAAAACTCCATTGGGGAAAAAATAAAGGAAGAACTAAAAAGAGAATATGACCTGAAAATTCTTCATATGAAGGATGAGTATGAAAAAAGACTAAATATATTAGAAAGAGAACTGGACAATAAAGAAAGGGAACAAGTAGAAAAGAACAGCGAAGAGAACTCAGTTGAAGTTGAAAGAATAATAAAGGAGCTTGAAAACGTTAAGAATGATTTAAGTGTGGTTGAGCAGGAACGAAATGAATTAGCTGAAAAAGTAAAAGCTTTTAATAATAGTGGAGAGAATTCTAAAGATAACATATTAGGTTTCAGTGAAGATGATATAGAAGATTTTGTTGAGTTTGATAACAAACCAACAAGAAATTAATATATCCATTAGGCTACTGATAATTGTTGTTTTTCCACTTAACATAAAGTGAAAGCATAAAAGATTGGAGTGTGGTTTCTATGAATGGGGAAAAATTAAAGAATCAATTAGGTGTAAATATGGATCCTCATATCTTAAATGAATGTTTATATCATGCAAGTTATTCTAATGAAATTAGAATTGAAAAACATCAAATAGAAATCCAAAAGGCTTATACCCACACTGGGAAGTTAATTTATCATCTAGTTCTTGCATCCTTAATTGCAAAGGAAGAAACAATAAATCATAAAGAAATTAATGAAAAACTCGCTCAATACAAGGATGAGATTTTAATTCAGTTTTACGATAAAAATAATCTGAATGATTTCATGTATATTGGTAAAGGGGAATTAACCTATAAAAAGGAACGTTATTTAGAGCATTGTTTAATTCTCTTTTATCATATATATAAACAAGTAGGTTTTAAAGGACTTGAGGAAATCATTTATCCTTTTTATAAAGTAAGTAAAAATGTAGATATACAGATTGATTATAAATCCGCTTTACAGGAACATGTTCAAAAACAGAAAATTACCTCAGAATCTATTATATATGAAATGTTAAAGGAAGAAGGACCTCCTCATGACCGTCAATTTACAGTTAAGGTAAGTGTAAATGGGTATGAAGGTTTGGGAGTTGCAAACTCAAAGAAAAAAGCACAACAAATTGCCGCACAAAATTGGTTTGAAAACAGCAAAGCAATGATTTTTTCGAAAGAAAGGAAACAACCTGTTCAAAAAGCAAAAGGGAATTTAAGGATTACAAAAAGTAGGGAAATTGAGTTAATGCAAGTATATAAAAATCTTAATTTATCAAAAGATGATATATGTCTTGTTGAATTAGATATATGCTTAACCCATAAATCATTTGCGAATGAGAAAAGGCTAAGTACGATGGAAAAACCATCATATTTTGCTTGGGTTGGAGCTATTGTCATCCCTTTTATGCTTGGTGAATATATTCTTAAAGATTTTGTGAATATGGCAAATGGAATGTATAGCCGCTTAATGGAATTAACGGGTAGTCTTGTATCAAAAAAACATTTAAGTACTTGCTTGCCTGATTCAACTTATAAATCAATTAAAATTTCTACTACAAATGATCTAAACTCACTAGCAATTAGAGCTGATATCGTACAAACTTTAGTTGGTGCAATGTTTATAAAAAATCTAGAACAGAATAATGAAGGATTATTTGAAAATATCAAGCCATTTATTCATACCTTTATTATTGCGTCTTTTGACAATAACTCATCAGCTGTGGACTATAGGAGTTACCTTCAAATTTTAATACAAGAACTGAGAATTGAGACAAAGGCAAAAAAACTAATTTCAAGTGGTCCCGCTCATCAATCCAAGCATGAAGTAATAGTGTCTACTTTTTTTGCTAATGGAGGAAAGTACTTAGAGGGGACAGGTAAAGCCTCTACGAAAAAAGAAAGTATAAACATCGCTTGCAAAAAAATTATCGAAAAGATGATTAATCTTTACAATTTAAATAATAAGGAACTTGAGCTACCAAACAAACTTATATTCAATCACACATTAGATCGCTTTGTTTATAGTGCATTAAATAACAAAAATCCTCAAAAATTTCTTGAAGTTATAGGTGGGCTTTGTACACAGCGATGGTCTTTAGCACATGCAGTAAATATCGCTAATCATCTATATAGCAGAGGATTGATATCAAGGTTAATAATGTTATTAATTAAATGGGAGTATTTATATTCTAAAGAGATTGTTGAAGAATGTATCAATCAATTCCCTTCTGAAGCAAAAGAAGTTGTTCTAAAAAAATGGAATGAAACAAGTAAGAAGAGGGATGAGTTTAATAAAGACAACCATCTACTCGATGAAGAAGAACTTGAAGGTGATTTCTTTAAACTGCTTGAGGACCTTGAATTTAAACCTACTAAAAATCAAAATAAAATAATCGGTAAAATTGGAATTATTGATCAACAAGTAGAAGATGAGAATGAAGCATATGATGAGTATGAAGAATACGACGATATAAGTGATTTGTTGGATTTTGAACCCATACCAAAATAATCGTTTTAAGAAAAGATTAAGTATAAAATTAAAGTATACTCAAAGTAAGTTAGAATAGGGAGAGTTATTATAATAAGTCGGTTGCTCCTTTTTCCTGCTTCAAGAAATGCTATATTTTGTAATATCAATAGTTTTCCATATGCGATTATATGGGAAATTCGATAATTATCTACTATTCGTAAATCATATACCTGATAATAACAAGCTGTTTTTGGACCAAACATCAGAAGCGGCACTTGATTGGCCTGATAGTATCGGAGCTTCCACATAGAACGTCGGTCAATATAATCTGGTGTGACGGTTGATGTTGGATATAAGAGTAAGGGATGATGCTCTCGTGGGTCTTAGGACTTGCGGGAGTTTTTTGAATATTAAGGATAATCAACGAGATAATCAGCTGAAATGATATAATATTTAGAGGTGGAAATGTACAGGGAGGCAATTTTTAAGGCTATCTTTGTATGTGGAACAGGAAATTGATTACAATTTCCTACATAAGCGCATAATTATCGACAAATAGTGACATGTTTCTATAAGTTTCTTTAGTAAAATAGCACTAGAATAAAGTTAAAAAGGCATGAGTGATAAATGAATTAAAGTCGTCTGTCTATAAGTAACAATTCTATAAAACCACACTCCGAATTTAGTAGTCGAAATGATCAAGAAAGATAGCAATCAGAGTGGCATAGAAAAAGTAGATTGGTAGGTGATTAAATTGATAGAAGAAACTAATAGTTTTAAGGAAAATTGGCTAGCCATTTTATACTATTTTGCAAAAAAATACTCATCAGATTTCACGAAATCAAGGAAGTTAATCAATAAATATGCATCTAGTATTTTTTCTGAGCAAATTAATGAATCAAAGTTTATTAATCAGAAGTACACACAACTAAAAAGAAATAAGTTTTACATCCATCGATATAAAGATTATGTGGATGAATTACCAAGATTAGTTCATGAATTTGTGATCAATCCAAAACATCCAATAAAATTAGCAAATGAAATTGATTACCTGTTGGAAAGCATCGGCTTCAACGGAAATTCGAAAGATGGAACATTAGTAAAGAGAATAATTGTTACAGCTACCATGAGTGCGGGCAAATCAACTTTAATTAATGCCCTTATTGGAAAGAAAATAATGGCAACAAAAAACGAATCATGTACTGCTAGAACCTATGAAATCATGGAGGATCCAGAAGCTGCTGATGTTATCTGTGTTTTTCCAGATAAGCAGCTAGAATTAAAGAAAGATGTAGCGACCATTATACATAACGAAGAAAATTCGAATATTAAAATTCGGAGTAGCATGTATCACATGAGAGATAATCTCCTTTGGGAATTAATTGATACACCAGGAATTAACTCTTCTGTTGACCCTGAACATAAACAAATTACGCATGAAATGATTAAAAGAAACCAGTTTGATTTTTTACTTTATGTTATGAATGGAAATCACTTGGGAAGTAATGATGATTTAGAGCATTTAGAGTTCATAAGAGAGCATGTAGATCATTCAAAAATCATTTTTATAATTAATAAAGTAGACCAGTTCCGAAAAGAACAAGATTCAATTAAAACAAGCTTTAAACAAGTAGTAAAACATCTAAAAGGACTTAAGTTTAAAAAGCCTAGAGTTTTTCCGCTTTCAGCTTATGCGGCTTTTTTATTTAAAATTGAATTATTAGGACAAGCCTTGGATGAAGAAGAAGCGGATGAATTAACTCTCTTTAAACGTAAGTTTAATCGGAAGGAATGGGATTTATCACCTTATGGGAATCACCAACACCTTTCATTAATTGAAACAAAAAACATTTTAAAACAGTCTGGTATAGCAAATTTAGAAGCAGAACTTGTAGGAAAGGACGGATAATGATGACAGAAATTTTTATTAAGTATAATCCGTATAAACTTGAAACAGTCGTTCGAATTGATGGCGAAATAGTAGCAGATAACAGTGAACTAAATGTAGGAGACAAACGTTTACAAGAGTGGGTTGGAGACCTACCAATGTTATTGCAAGAGGAATGTAATGAGGACAGTTTTGATTTAACCTTTCAAGGAACATTAATGGACTTTGAAGATTTACAAGAATCAGTTGAAGAAGCAAAAGCAAAAGGAATTATGACTTATTTATCCCATATTCCAGCAAAAGAAGTCACACATATGGAGTTAGCGATTGAAGAAGTATTTGATGAAATTATTCATGGCCCAATTGATGAATTAAAGACAAAAGACTTGCAAGATGCTTTTAAGAAAGCGTTAAATAGTGAATTTGAAATTACAGTTGTAGCAACCATGAGTGCTGGAAAATCGACGTTAATTAATTCTTTGCTACAACGTAAATTCATGCCATCGAGTCAAGAAGCATGTACAGCAACAATTGCTAGGATTAAAGATACGGATGACCAAGATTTTTTCGCAGTTGCTTATGATGATAATGGAAATAAGATTAAAAGTGTAAATGATGTAACACTTGAAGATATGTCAAAATTAAATTCTGATGAAAATGTATCTACAATTCATATTGAAGGAGATATTCCGTTTACCACTACTGAAGAAATGTCACTAGTCTTAATTGATACACCTGGACCAAATAATTCGCGTAACGAAAACCATTTAAAAACGACTTTTAAAAATTTAGATGAATCATCAAAGGCGCTGGTATTATACATTTTAAATGCGACACAATTAGGTGTTAATGATGATTCTAAACTGCTTGACGCTGTAGCAAACAGTATGAAAGTAGGGGGAAAACAATCAAAAGATCGCTATTTATTTGTCGTTAATAAAATCGATAATTTCCGTAAAGGCGATGATGATGTTCAACAGTCCTTAGAAAAAGTTCGAAAATACTTAGCAGATCGTGATATTCATAATCCAAACTTATTTCCAGCAGCAGCACTTCCTGCACTAGATATTAGGGAATTAATGAAAAACCCAGCTGCAATTGATGAAGATTTAGAAGATGAGATATTAATGACAGCACGCAAACTTAATCGTAATAATCAGTTACATTTAGAAAATTATGCGACATTAACATCAAGTACGAAGAAGAAAATTTTCGAGCGATTAGAACAAGTTGATGATGGCGATATAATGAATTTAGAAACAGCATTAATTCACTCAGGTATCCCAGCTATTGAGGAAACTATTAAATTGTATGTTGAGAAATACGCGCGCACAGCAAAAATTAAAAATGTAGTTGATACGTTCCATAAAAAACTGGAAAGCTCTAAAGCATTTGAAGAAACGAAAAATGCGATTGCAAAAAATACGGAAAAGCACGCACAAATTCGTGAGCAAATTTCTATTATTGAAGATAAATTAAATTCTGGTGAAGAGGCGAAGAAATTTAAAGGAAAAATTGCCGCTTTAGATGTTATGACTGAAGTAAAAAGTGAAACAAAAAAAATATTACGAGAAGAACAAAAGGAAATGGACAAGTTTTTAACTGGTACAGTCAACCAAGAATTCACACGAAGTGAGGCAGATACCTTTATAAATAAATTATCTAATCATGCAAACCAGTCTCAGGCAAAACTAGCAACTGAGTTGGAAAAGTTAGTTGATAACAAATTAGTTAATACGGCGATGCAATTACTAGAAGAGTATAAAAATAAGATTGTAAATTTGATTGATGGTTTAGAAACAGATGAAATTTTCTTTGAACCTTTCCATTTAATCTCTTCAGAAATAGACTTCACACAAGAGGAAAATCGAATCATGGAAGCAGCTAAATATACAGAGCGTGTAAAAGTTGGAGAAAAGCAAGTTAAAAATGAAGAGCGAAAAGGATTCTTTGGATTCTTTAAAGTCTGGAAGCCATATTATGTAACAGAAGATGTCTGTGAAAATCGAGAGATAATTAAAGCACAAGTAATTGCAGATGAATATGTAGTATTAATTGAAGAACATACACGTAATCTTGCAAAATCAATTGAGCTACATGCAAAAGAAGAGATGAAAAAATTAAAGTTTGAATATAACCGTAAATTTGAAAAAGTAGACCAATTATTACGTGAAAAGCTAAATGAATTAACACAATTCACAAATGATGCAGAAACAGTTCAACAATTAATCGAAGAATCAAAGAAAAAACTAGAATGGCTTGAAAAGATTGAAAGAAAAGTAAACAATATCATTGAAATTGAGGAGGTAGCTTATGCTCTCAGATAAGTTTAAAGAAGCTGTAATGGCAGGGGATACTAATCGGGTTAGGATAATGATGAAAAATAGTTTGACAATGGATATTACATTTAGACAGTTTCAAGAAATGTTGGATTATTCAATTGCGCGGATTCCGGCATTAATAGAAGTTCATGATGGTACAACATTTGAAGGAAAGAAAAACTGGAATGGAGATTATGCGAGTGATATCAAGGCAGATTTGATGGATAACTTTTCTTCTGAACGTATTGCCCATATTAAAGAAGTTCAGCGTTTTGTACATGCTGATAAAGTAATGGCTCAAGAGCAATATGCAGCACCGAAAGCGAAAGCAATACCAGTATCAAATTCATCAACTAGAGAGCCGTCAGAATATAACCAGTCTTATCCAAGAGTAAGCGGTCACCCTCAATCTTCATCAAGAGATGTTGATAGTAGTACAATGGTTTCTTTAATTACAGCTGTTGGAGTAGCAGCCGCATCTATTTTATTCGGGGTAATTAGAGATGCGACTATTGGTAAGATTGCAACGAGTACTGTAATTGCAACTTGTGTCATTGGTGGAATTACATATTACTTAGTGAAAAAATAGTGAAGGAATGTATTTGATATGTCAGAAATCCAACTAGTTGAATCTTCTAAAAAAGATATTTTCATACCTAAATTTAATACCTTCCAAGAGCAGGTAAGTACGGCTTTTGAAGTAGTAGATGATGTTGTTTTTAAAAATTATATCTCGAAATTAGAACAGATGAATATTATCCCGTTAGATCAAAGTGTATTAGAAAAAAATCTAGCAAAATCAGTACGGATGTTTAAAATTAATGAGATTGTTTATGCTAAAGATGAGGATTCCACGTATAAATTATCCAGTGTGTTAAACGCAGGGGCTGTAACAGAAAGTTCTGTTTTTATTTTAGTAGATAGCGATGGAACGAAAGTTGACTTTTATATGGGAATCCGCTCACTTAATGAAAGTAATAGCACAAAAACATCATATGATACGTTGAAAAATGCAATGAATGGACATTTTCCGGGGATTAAAACTGAAAATGTTTTAAAAGATGAGATTGAAGAGATATTAGATGGAATCGGTACAAACGCTGTATCTATTGTTACAGGAGTAGCTAATTACAAAGATAGTGGATTACAAAACAATCAATTTTTCATTCAAGGTTTAGAGAAATTGGCTTTAACAATGCAGGGTGAAGTTTTTACAGGAGTTATTTTAGCCAATCCTACAAATACGAACCAATTAATAGAAGTAAGAAAACAATATGAGAATATTTATTCGATGCTTTCGCCATTAGCAACCACACAAGTTTCATATGGACTAAATGAATCTACTAATAAGACAAGAACTCATACTCAAGGTACCACAGAAGGTATGACTCATACTGAAAATAAGTCTACTACGGATACAGTCGGATCTTCAGAATCTACCAATACGACAACTAGCCATTCAAACAATACAGGTAAAAGTGCTGCAGGTAAAACAGCAGCTGGTGTGTTAACGGTTGCTGGGGCAATGGTAGGAAGTGTTGTACCTGGAATAGGAACATTAATTGGAGGAGCCCTTGGAGGACTTGCTGGTGGGGCGATTGCTGCAATTACCCATGAGACAATAAGTACAACTGTTGGAACCACGAATTCAAATAATACTAGCTCAGCTACAACGACTGGTAGTTCAGAGGCAGTGTCACAAACAACTACAGAGAGCCATTCAGATGCTTTAGGTACAACAATTGGAAATACAGAAACAATTCAACTAACACAACATAATAAAACCATTCAAAGTTATTTAAGTAAAATTGACCAACAATTAGAAAGAATTCAAGAATTTGAGAGTTTAGGTATGTGGGAATGTGCGGCATATTTTATGTCTGATACCCCGTATGCGGCAGACATCGCGGCTGCTACTTACAAATCTTTAATGCAAGGTGAAAATACAGGAGTAGAGATATCTCATATCTCTAGTTGGTCTGGGAATAAGCAAGAAACTCATGAAATTCAAAATTATGTAAAGAACTTCATACATCCAGTATTTACTTACAGTAATAAGGGGATAGAGTGGCCAATTTTGCCCACTTCATTAGTAAGTGGGAAAGAATTAGCAATTCATATGAGTTTACCTCGTAAGTCGATAAATGGCTTCCCTGTAATTGAACATGCAGAATTTGCTCAAGAAGTTGTTACTTATCGTGAAACGGAAGGGCGCAATATTAATTTAGGTTCTATTTACAATATGGGACAACCTACCAATTCGCGTGTAAAAATTGATTTGCAAAGTCTATCGATGCACACACTTATAACAGGTTCGACAGGTTCTGGTAAATCAAATACCGTTTATGAAATCCTGCTTCAACTAAAAAATCAGGGAATTAAGTTTTTAGTAATCGAGCCTGCAAAGGGTGAATATAAACATGTTTTTGGACATAATTCAGATGTAAGAGTACTAGGAACTAATCCTAATAAATCAACGTTATTAAAAATCAATCCATTTTCGTTCCCTGAAGATATTCACGTCTTAGAACATATTGACCGATTGGTTGAAATATTCAATGTGTGTTGGCCAATGTATGCAGCAATGCCAGCTATTTTAAAAGAAGCGATCATTCATTCATATGAACAATGTGGCTGGGATTTAGAGTACTCTGTAAATGAACATTCAGATAGTATTCCTACATTTAAGGACATTTTAAACAGCTTAGAAGAAGTCATCCAACACTCTGCATACGATGCGGAGACAAAAGGAAATTACACTGGGTCTTTAGTGACACGTATTAAATCATTAACAAATGGTATTAACGGTCAAATCTTCTGTTCTAAAGAATTAGATAATGAACTTTTATTTGATCAAAATGTTATTGTTGATTTAAGTAGAGTCGGATCTTCAGAAACAAAAGCATTAATTATGGGGATTCTTGTGATGCGACTAAGTGAATATCGAATGGCGAATGCAATTGGCATGAATGAACCATTGAAACATGTGACTGTGTTAGAAGAAGCACATAATATTTTAAAGCGTACAAGCACAGAACAACAGAGTGAAAGCTCAAATGTATTAGGGAAATCTGTAGAAATGCTTTCGAATGCAATTGCCGAAATGAGAACTTTTGGTGAAGGCTTTATTATTGCAGATCAATCTCCGAGTACGTTAGACATGTCAGCAGTCCGAAACACGAATACGAAAATAATTATGCGTTTACCAGATGAAACGGATCGACGTTTAATTGGAAAATCAGCAGGTATGAAGGATGAGCAATTAGATGAAATTATCAAATTGCCTCAAGGTGTAGCTGTTGTGTTTCAGAATGATTGGGTTGAACCAGTGTTATGTAAAATCAATTTTTTTAATCAAAGTTCAAAATTATATCAAGAATCTATTCTTAAACAAACTGTAAATACATCTGAGAAGAAAAAGAGAATTCTTAAGTTTTTATTACAAAAGCGTGTTCGTGAAGCTGAAGTTGATGAGCAAGAACACCTTAATCAATTTGCTGAAGGATTGCTACTATCAACAAAGGTGAAAATTACGATTCAAAGAGCAGTCCATGAAGAATCCTATCGAAGTAAATTATTTGAAAAGGATATGTTTAGTGAATTATCAAAAGTAGTCTATGAGCTATTGAATGGGAAAACAAATGTACCCAAATATGTGAAGGAAAGTCACAATATTAAGGAATTAAATCGATGCTTATATGAGCTTATCGAAAAACAAATTCCTGGATTATCCCACGAATATTTAATGGCGACCATTCAATGTTTGTTACATACGGACGGAATCATGAATAACCGTGAAATCTATGAGTCTTGGATAGAAGCCGTTCGGGGAGGTAAAATCAAGTGATTGAATTAGCAAAAACGACAGAAAGATTACAAGTTGAAACAGGTGATAAAGATAAGTGGAATACAGATATTGAAAAATTACCGTTGGATGATTCCTCTGTCGGAGAACTAAAAGAAGGAAAAGTATGGGAGTTAACTGAGGACGCGAAAGAATATAAAACCTTGGACGAAGCATTAGATGAAGCATCAGAAGAAGAAAAGGCTATCTATGAAGAGGCTAACCTAGAAAAAGGTGAAGTAAATGGCCGTGAAGTACTTCAACGTACAGATATAGACTATGATGCAGTGGATCCTCTAGGACGGACAAACTTAGAAAGAATGCAGCAAGGGTTGCCGCCACTGGTTGATGGAAAACCTATAGAATTACATCATATTGGCCAAAAATCAGACTCTCCTTTAGCTGAATTAAAGGTTGAAGAGCATAGGGGGCCAGGGAATGACGGCATTTTACATGACAAAACGGTTGAATCTGATATAAACCGTCAAGAATTTAAAAAAGAACGTGAAGACCATTGGAAAGAGCGTGCAGCACAAGTCTTAGAAGAAAGAGGTAATGAATAATGGATGTATTAAATATTTTAGATAATGCTGATATTAGAACAGTGGGGCCAATAGATGAGGACGTAATTAAACAAGCTGAAAAAGAATTGAATGTTGCTTTCCCGAGTTCTTATAAAGAGATTGTTAAGAAATACGGAGTAATTTCAGCAGGAACGGATGAAATATTTGGTTTAGGTGTGAGTGGATATTTAAATGTCGTAGAATCCACAAAAGAAGAACGTACCTTAGCAAATGGTGAATTAGACAAGTATATTGTCATTCAAAATTTAGGAATAGAAGGTATTTTAATTGTTGTGGATGAAAATGATAATATTTTTGAGTATACTAATGGAGCATTTACAAATTTATTCAGTAATACAGAAGAATATATTAAGAGTCAAATTCTAAAATAAAAATTTAAAATATTAAAGAAAAAGGCATTGGATAAAGGTTTCACCAATGCCTTTTTTGCCTCTTAAATAATCACGGTGAACCTTATCACAAATAGTGGTAAAATTGAGAGTGGAAGTATTATTAAATAGTGATGTATTAAAAACACTTAAATAAAGAGAAGGAGACCGAACAAAACGGTCTCCTTTTATTAATGGTTTAATCCTTGTAGATAATTTCTCTATTGTTGCTGAGCACCCCATTAATTTAAGCTTAATGAAATTTTATAATTTTTAGCTTCTTACTTTCCTTAATTTAGACTAAAATAAAACAGACGTATAAAGTAAAATTTTAGGAAAGGGAGGTAGAGTCAATGACATTTGAAATGTGGAGTCCTTTTCATTTCTTTTTTATGATAAGTCCTTTTATTTTTGTACTATTGTTTTATTTTCTTTTTAAGCGTTGTAACCAAAAGACATTGCGATTAATTGGGATGGGATTCTCACTTATAGGAATTGTTCTTTTAGTTGGGCGTAATGTTGAAATTTATTATAAAGTAAATCAAATCATCCCTGAAGAAATTCCACTACAAATTTGCCATCTTGCTAATTTCCTCTTATTCTTTGCATTTTTACTTAGAAGTAAAATTCTATTTTCAATTGCATTTTGTTTTAACCTTCCAGCTGCTATGCTAAGTATAGTGTTTGCTGACAGTCTTACAAACTATACTACGATACTCACATGGCAGGGAATGGCGTATCTGTGGGGGCATATGCTAATCGTGGGAGTCGTATTGTGGGCTTACTTTAATAACTTGATTCATATTAATTTTAAAATTTTGTGGAAATCAGCGTGGATTATAACTTCAATGTTCTTAATTTCAATCGTTGTGAACAACTTGTTCATGAAATGGATGTCTCCTTACAAATCAAATTACTTTTACACGATATCTCCTGAGAAGGGAACGCCGTTAGAAATTTTCTATAGGATGGGTAAAGAAACAACTATCTTGGGAATTCATTTTAACCCCATCTATATTGGAACCCTTTTATTTATCGGTCTTTGTGTTATGTTTTTGTTTTATGCAATTTATACTTTGTTGAATTTCCTTAAAATAAACACGAAGTATGAAATGATTACCAATATATATAAAGGCGGAAACACAATAACCTAAGCTTTTTTGCCTCTTAAATAAGCAAGGTGAACAAATGGGATGGGCTAAACTACTAAACTACAAAATCAAACCTATAGAGTTCCCACACCAATAATGTGCACTCTCTATAGGTTGGTTTTTTACTTTTTTACCTCATATAAATGAAACTTCAAACCGAATGGGTCTGCCACCATAACACTTCTTTCATGATATTCATTTGTTATTGTGCAGCCTTGATCTACTAACCTCTCTATGGCCTGCTGAAAATCATCAACAGCAAATTCAAAGAAAACATTATTTCCTTTTGAGTCTTCTACAAAAAAGTGGTTTCTCCCTACCGAAAATCTTGCTTCGTTCTCATAGCTTTTTTCAAGTTTCATACCTAATGACTTTTCATAAAAGTTAATCGCTTCTTTATAGTTTTTAACTTGTATTGCTACATTATTAGTTAATTGAAATAGAGATTGAGAGTTGTATCTACTCTTAGGTTGAAAATCTTCCGAACCTGATGGCAGTAGATCGAATAGATGCCAAACAATATTATAATCATCCCCTGGTCCAAGGGGCGCTTTTGCATGATGAAAAATGGAGCCTTCTAAATCTTTTCTAAAGATAGAAATCCCAGGCAAGTAATGTCCATCTTTTTCAAATCCAAAATCATGTTTAAATGTAGTGCCTATAGTGGAAATGATAGGGAACTTCCAACCTCTAGAGGCTGCAAAATCTTCTAGTACTTCTGGTGTATCAGGAGAGGAGAGGACAAAGGCACATTTCTGAGTTATATGTTCGTACACACCGTTAAAGCCGTCCGCCCACATCGTACAGTAAGAACAGCTTTTTCCCATATTATGAATAACAATAAGTTCATCTTTATCCTGAAATAGGCTTAGTAAATTTACTTTTTTTCCCTCCGAATTAGTAAATTGGTAGTTTGCTGCTTTTTTATCGGGAACTGATTTTCTTAATTGAGCTAGCTTTTTCTTTTTTTCCATGATTTCATGCTCGAGGAGTTCAATCTGCTCGAAAATATCCTCTTCAGTCACTATAAATCCCTCCAATTTAATTTTAACTACTTAATTTATTCTTCAGCATTACATGATTTACCTTTTTAAAGAGTTTTTTATCGTTAATTCTTCTTTCAATTACAATGGCTAAACAGCTTGTGAAGATTTCAGCCGAAAAAAATAACAGGTAGTAAAATGCCCCTTTTCACATGGACCTTTTCACTACCTGCTAAAATTTAAAATTATGAATACACCTTAAGTCTATTATGATAACGTCCAATCGGTACTACGGAAGGAGAACCTGAAACGGGGTCTGATACTACTGTACAATGAAGGCCAAAGATATCTTCTATTAATGTACTTGTAATAACCTCCGATGGCGCCCCCTCTGCAATGAGCCGCCCTTTTTGAAGCGCAAAAATATGGTCTGCGTATCGTGCTGATAAGTTAATATCATGAAGGACCATTACAATGGTTGTTCCGCGTTTTCTGTTAAGATCTGTTAGTAAATCTAGAATTTCGACTTGATAGGTAATATCTAAAAAGGTTGTTGGTTCATCAAGAAACAATATGTCTGTCTGTTGTGCCAGAGCCATAGCAATCCATACACGCTGTCTTTGACCACCGGAAAGTTCATCAATACTTCTGTCAGCAAATTCAGTGATATTCATAATTTCCATTGCCTCGGTAACAGCTTCATAATCCTGTTTTGTCCAACCCTTTAAAAATGTTTGGTGGGGGTAACGTCCACGCCCAACTAAATCAGCAACGGTTATTCCCTCCGGAACAATAGGTGACTGCGGCAAAAGTCCTAACACACGTGCCAGTTGTTTTGGGGGGATTTTATTAACTGATTTTCCGTCTAGAGTAACCTGTCCGGAAGTCGGCTTAATAAGTCTGGCCATCGTTTTTAATAGTGTAGATTTCCCACAACCGTTGGCTCCAATAATCACGCTAATTTTATTATTGGGTATGCTGATAGTAACATCATGTAAAATGGTACTATCATCGTAGCCAGCGGTAATTCCTTCAGAGTTAAAAATATGAGTGGGTTTCATTATAAATCTCCCTTTCGATTCATTCGAATGAGCAAGTAGATTAGATAAGGTGCACCAAGAATACCTGTAATGACACCTACAGGATATCGAGCAACAAAAGCAAACTGTCCAATCAGATCAGCTCCTAAAACTAAAATAATTCCAATAAGTCCTGCTGGAATAAGAGGTGAAAATCCAACACCAACTAATCTTTTGGCGATAGGTCCTGAAAGGAATGCAACAAAAGCAATCGGCCCTGTTGCAGCAGTAGCTAATGCAATAATAAGCACAGAACTGACAATAAGTATAAGTCTCGTCTTATCAGTATAGATACCAAGTGACGTTGCTGCTTGTTCTCCGAGTTCTAACATTTCTAATTGTTTCCCAAATAGGATGATAATAGGCCCGAAGATTAGAACAATTAGGATAAGAGGATAAAGAGTCTCCATCTTAGCTCCATTTAGACTTCCAGTTAGCCATCTCATGGCAGTAGGAATATCGTGGTGCTGTCCAATAAGCAATAAATAGGAAATAACAGCATTTAACATAGCCTGAATTCCAATTCCGACTAATATTAATCTGCCAATTGAAAAAGAAGTTCCCTTTGATAAAAGAAAAATTATGATTACTGTAACAAGGCCGCCCACTACAGAGGCAATGGAAACGAACATACTACTGGTCTGAAGAACAATAATACAGAATACAGCGGCAGCACTTGAACCTGCTGTAATTCCAATTACATTTGGGTTTGCTAAAGGGTTACGTAACATCGTCTGAAATACCGTTCCAGCAATCCCGAAAGCAAAGCCAGCAAAGACACCGGCAACCATTCTTGGCAGGCGGATTGTACCAACTGCAAACGAGGCACCTTTTACATCCTCACCTAGGAGAACACGCACAACATCAAGAGCGGGATAGATTGTATTTCCGAGCATAAGCATCGTACAGCAAAGTGCCAAGGAAATGATTGCAAGTAAGGAAGTTACGAGAATAAAACGGCGGCGCCTCTTTATTCTACCTATCATAATATGATTTAAAGTAATAGATTCATTCATCATAATGCACGCATTTTCGCTTTCATAGTTAATAAGATTAAAATAGGGGCACCAATGAAGGCTGTAACGACACCAACTTCTAACTCACCAGGACTACCAAGAAGTCTGCCGCTGACATCGGATAATGTTAAAATAATGGCACCTGAAAGTGCTGACATCGGAATAACAAAACGTAAATCAGGACCAATCATAAGTCGAATCAAATGGGGGGCGAGTAACCCTATAAAGCCAATCGGCCCTGCCAATGCTGTTGTTACACCACACAATAAGACACCACCAAAAGAAGCAATAATTCGAAGTGTGCCAGTGCGTACTCCAAAGCCTTTGGCTACTTCGTCACCTAAGGCTAAAGCATTCAATGCTGGAGCGGTGAATAATGCTATAAGTATCCCAAAAATAAGAAAAGGAGTGAAAATAGAGATAGAGTCCCAATTTCCTGCTCCAACACTACCTACTTGCCAAAATCTGAATTGGTCCATAACGCTTGAGCGAGGAATCATAATGGCCATAACGAGAGAGGATAACGCGGCACTTGTAGCTGCTCCCGCTAAAACGAGTTTAAGGGGCGTGGCACCGCCACTCCCCATAGAACCAATTCCGAATACAAAAATCGCAGTTAATATCGCTCCTACTAATGCAAACCCAATATACTGACCAGCAGATCCAATGTTTAAAAAGGAAATACCAATAACGACAAATAGTGCTGCGCCTATGTTTACTCCTAATATGCTAGGGTCCGCAATAGGATTACGAGTAACGGATTGCATAAGTGCTCCGGAAACGCCTAATGCAGCACCACACATAAGACAAAATACCGTTCTGGCAATTCTTTGGCGGACTACATTAGCTCCGTGTGTCTGCACTTCAGGATGGAAAAAGCCATTCATCAGCTCATTCCATCCTACCATACGAGAACCAAAGGCAAGAGAAGCCAATACACTAATACCTAGTAAGATGATAAAAAGAATCAATATCTTTATAAAATTCTTCGGTAAAAGAAACTGCTTATTTTCTGAAACGGATGAAGTAATCATTATTCCACGTTGCTTACTGCTTCTGAGAGTAAAGTAACGTACTCGTCAATGGTAAAATTAATGGAAAGCGGGCTTGGAGTTCCTGCAGCTGCAAGTGGTGTGTTATCTTCAATAACTACAACAGAACCTCTCTTAACCGCTGGAATTTGTCCGAAAATAGGATCAGCCTGTAACGTTGCAAGTGTATTTTCATTACCATATGTTACGAAGATATCGGCATCGTTCAACATATCAGCATTTTCGGCACTTACTTCTATATAGAAGCTGTTAGGATCAATTTGGCTTGAAATACTTTCAGGATATTCAAAGCCTAACTCAGTAAGGAAGGCACCACGCGGGTCTGTGGCTGAGTAAATATAGAAGTTAGATAAATCAGCAGCATTAATACTTACGAAAGCAGCTTTTTTACCTTCAAATTCAGGGTTTTCATTTTTCTTATCTTGAATTAACTGTTCTGTATCAGCAATCAGTTGTTCCCCTTCTTCTGTCATTCCCATACCCATTGAATTGAAAGTAACTTGTTCTCTCCATGAAGCGACCCAAGGGCTAGTTTGATAAGCAACAACTGGAGCGATTTCACTTAATGTATCATATTCTTCTTGAGTGAGACCTGAGTATGCTGCAAGAATGACATCCGGATTAGAATCTGAAATTGCTTCAAAATCTAAACCATCAGTATCTTGAAAGATATTAGGATTTTCTTCACCAAGCTCTTGTAATTTCTCTGCAGTCCAAGGTAACATTCCGCTATCATCCTGAACACCGTAATTTGCAGCTGAGAATCCGACTGGCACAACACCAAGAGCTAGAGCAACGTCATGATTTGACCATGCAATAGTAGCAACACGTTCCGGTTTTTCTTCAATCGTTGTTTCGCCAAATGCATGGTTAATCACGATTGGATATTCAGCGTTTGCTTCTTCAGAATCAGCTGTTTGAGATGTTTCAGAATTAGATTCTTTGTTTGATGATTGCTCTGAATCTGAATTAGATTGATTACTAGAACACCCAGCAAGTACAAGCATTAGCAGGGCAATTAATAATGTTGTTATAAAAGGCATTTTTCGTTTTGAATTCATTTGTAAAAACCTTCCTTTAATTGATTATATTTTGTGTGAAAATGATTATCATTGTCATAAATATAAATCTTATTAATTATACTGTCAATACTATTTTAATAATACAAATAAAATTAAGAAGATTAGGAGATTAGTTGTAAGAATATAATTTATGGTCATAAAGAGGTTAGGTAGAAGAAGATATAAGTAAGCATGAGGAGATCTTGTTATAGGATGTTGAGGGAAGTTATATTATATTCAAATATATAGAAAATCAAAAAAATTGATTGCTTCTACAGTTTAACTTGTCACATATAGGAGAGAAACAAGCAAACAGAATAAATGCTGTTTGCCTATCTTGGTTTGTTTAGTAGCAGAGGTTACTTTAATCCCATTGGTTGTTGGCTTTACGTAAGTTGGTACTACTCGTTACAATCGTTACTGTCGTGCTCTTTTCATATTAAATTATTTCACGTCAGGAAATATATTATCAGATCCATTTGTTGTGACAGAGTTCATTTGACCGTTTACTTCTATAAAAGAGATGCTTATGCTTTGCTTCCTTATACGGACTTAGAGCATGTTGCCTGTTATCCGCTACATGCTCTAATCAAGATTTTCTTTAGGTTCTTCCCTATGTTTTCTATTTTTCACTTCAGTAAAAATATTATCTGAAACAATCGCTTGCGGTTTTAGTATTTCACTCGGAGGATTAGATCGATATGATTCAATCAGCGCTTTCAGCATCTGAATATCTTCTTTCGTAGCGTATTGTTTATCAGACTTTAACATATAACCTAACTGCCCGTTCGGTTCGATTGTTGCCCATTGTAAATCAGAAAAATGCTGAATGCTTTGTTGTCTCAACCTGACTTCAAGCATATCAACCGTTAACCGCAGTTTTTTCAAATTGCTTTCATTAATTTGGCCGTTTTCTATTACTATAAGGGATTTTCCATAAATAAAAGTCTCCATAGCATTCGATCTCAAAACAATATACTCAATAAGGATAAGTGTACTTACCATGAGAAATGTAATCACCATGGTAATCCAAATGTTCCTATCGCCAACAGGCTGAATAATTAATGACCCAACAGCTATCATCATGACAGTTTGAGCAACCGTAAGCTGGGAAATTGATTTTCTTCCAGCTAATCGTAAAATAAGGACTCCTCCAACGACGACAACAACAGCTTTCCATATAAAGTGTAAATCCACCAACATCGCCTCTTTTCAAACAATATCTAAATGCTGCTTTGTAGTTATAATTCATCAGTCTATAGCAATTAGGGTTTCTAAAGCCTTTTCTTTTTTTCAGCATTTTCAATAGTTTCTGCTCGAGGGATATTATATAATCTGCTTTTTGGTTCATATATTTTTTGAGAAGGCCAGAGTCCATGATGTCCCGAGAATAGATAGCTGACTAAACAAGCAACAAAAAAGTACTCTAATCCTTTTCCATCGAACATTTCCATTGCCAGGAGGAAAGCTGCTATAGGAGTATTTGCACCTCCACAAAAAGTGGCGATTAGGCCCAATGCAGCAAGAAATGACATAGGTAAACCCATGAACGTGTGTAAGGTATTACCTAAAGTTGCCCCGATGAAAAATAGAGGGAGGGCCTCCCCTCCAACAAATCCGCTTCCGAGAGTTACTGCTGTAAATACCAGCTTGGCTAAGAAGGCAAACGGGGGGACTTCTTCATGAAAAGATTGTTCTAATATATCTAATCCCCGTCCATTATAGTCTTGGGAACCAACAGTCAATGTTAATACTACAATAATGATTCCTCCACAAAAGGCTCTCTGCATATGATTTTTTTTGAAAATTTTCTCGGAGTATTTTTGGATTCCATGTCTTAACTGACAATATAAAACACTGATTAGACTGAAAACAACAGACATAAGAATAACTTTTAAAAACGTCACAATCGATATTTCAGGAATGTACTGTATAATAAATTCTTCGTGTTTATGTCCCCAAGCTTCCGAAGTTATATAGTGGCCAACAAAGCTAGCCACAAGACAAGGAACAAGTGCTTCAAATTTCAGCTTTCCTAAAGCAGCCATTTCCATACCAAATACAGCCCCAGTTATGGGGGCTCCAAAGGCGGCCCCAAAACCAGCACTTATGCCGCTTATCATTAAAATTTTCTTATCGACGCGGTTTACCTTAAAAAGTTTGTTGACCGCTGCAGCTACACTTCCTCCCATTTGTACAGCTGCACCTTCTCTTCCCGTTGAACCACCAAAAAGAACTGTGATAAAGGTCCCAAGATAGACAATAAGACCCATTCTACGTGGAACCTCTTTTTCTCCATGGACGGAATCGATCACTAGATTGTTTAATTCTGCAGTGTCATTTAAAGTGTTATTCAATACTACCTTTCCGTATTTCATATATATATATCCTATAATAATTCCTGCAAAGGGAAGGAGATAAATAAGCCAATCTCTTTTTGCTCGTATGTCATCTCCTAGAAAATCATTTGTCTCTAAAAGCAAGTTTGTTGCAGAACCAACAATTATCCCAATTAAACTTCCAAAGAAGGTCCACTGCCCCATAATAGTTAAAAAATTTTTATATTTTATCCGCATTTCTCAGCTCACCTCAATTCCCGCCTCTAATAAGTTTCATCGATTCTATTTTGGCCCATTCTAGTGAAATTATTAAACTGATGGCGGGGTTTGCCTGACCAGCACTGCCCCCAAGCAACATATAGCCTTTTGCGGAAATCAACAGCGTCGTTTAACACAGCCTAATCTTAAAAATAGGTAGAAAGAAATCTATGTGAATATAATGACACCAAATGTATACGATGGAATTTCTATTTGTTTATCCAAAAAATATCCGGGTATAAAGATAGTAGAGACAAATAACTAAAGGATAGGGTGAGTTAAATGGATAACAGAACAAAAGAGTTAATTGATGGTCTAAATGAAGATTTGGCAAATGAATATGCTGCCAGCATTATGTATACGAATTATGCTGCCGTGGTATCAGGGCTATACAGACAAACACTGAAGCCTCTATTCGAGTCGGAAATTGCGGATGAGCAGAAACATGCCCTTTATTTAGCAGAAAAAATCAAAACTCTTGGCGGGACTCCAACGACGACACCAGCTGAGGTTAAACAGACGAATGATGTGAAGGAAATGCTTATAGAAGTACGTAACGCAGAGAAGGCAACCATTGACCGCTATGAAACACGAAAAAAACAGGCTGAAGAATTAGGTCAAACGGAGCTTGTAGTCAAGCTTGAAGACATGATTTCCGATGAAACACACCATATGGAAGAAATGGATCGCATTTTAACAGATGCCCGTTTTAACTAAGCTTTGTTAACTGTGTAAAATATTACGTAAAATAGAGAATAGGCTGAGTTAAAAAGTATCCCACAAAAAGAAACCATAGCAGATTTGCATGGTTTCTTTTGTTATTAATCAACAAAAATATTATGAAGATTTACCTTAAGATCTGTTCAATATTAATGACTCTTCAGCAGAAGGTTGGAGCAAAAGGGGAAGACTCCAACGTCCAGCCTACCGCCCAGTGGAAAACGAAGTCTTTTCGAAAATCTACAACGATATTAACTCCTTTTTTTACTATCTGTATTATCTGTGAGAAGATATAAGTAACAAATTAAAACTTGTATCTTAAAGGAGTTAACATTGATGAAATTCATGAAATCACAAATGAAACAGTTAATTAAAGAAAATAATGAACTGCAACAACGATTAAGAGAGCTGATGGAGGAGCACGGACTTGAAAAAAACTTTGCATTAAAGGCTCTTTATCATTCGGAAGTGGCGGAAGGCGGGAAATATCAACTAGACTACCAAGAGCTTGATCCGCCCAAAAGTTAAGTAATATCTATGGCTCGCCCTTGTAGATAAATCATTACAGGGGCTGGCCTTTTTTAAAATTTTACTTATTCACTTCTTCTATAATTTCTGCATAAAACATAATCGCCTTCAAGTAATTTTTTACACTTACATGTTCATTTGTCCCGTGCATTCTATTAAGATCGCTTGAAGTGATTTGAACCGGAAGAAAACGGTACGTATTCTCAGAAACAAGGTCATAGTGCTTGGCATCTGAGCCGGCAACCATTAAGTAGGGTGCAATAATAGCATCGTTATAGATATTTCTGGCTGCTTGTTGAATGGCTTCGAATTCCCAGCCGTCAATGGAAGATACACTTGTTGCTTCACTTCCCGTTACAGACACCTGAATCGCATCATCTTCAATAGTACTTTCAATATATGCTTTGACGTCTTCCAAAGAATCGCCTGGCATAAGTCGAAGGTTAATGAAAGCGGAAGCCTGTTCCGGTAGAGCGTTATATTGCTCTCCCGCCTGAAAAATCGTCGGTGCAATGGTGGTTCGGATTAACGCAGCAGAGGCTGGCTCTTGAAGCAAAATATGTTCTATAACTGGTTTGAAAAGAAATTTGTTTGCAAAAACGTACTTCATACCGAAATTCATTTCAGGTGCGGCGTATTCAAATAGGTCCTCACCTGGGCCTTGAAGGTTTGCTTTAAATTGAGTTTCTTCTAGCTTGGCGATTGCGCTTGAAATTCTACCGATATTGGTGCGGTCCATCGGTTGAGATGAGTGCCCGCCACTTCCTTCAATTGTAAGTTCAGCGGTGGCAGAGCCTTTTTCCGATATTCCTACAACTCCAACAGGCTGCTCTACTCCTGGAACCATGTTTTCAATAATGGCACCACCTTCATCTAGCACAAAATCAAACTGTATCCCTCTATCCTTTAAAGTGCCAGCAATAGCCATAGCTCCATGCTCTCCACCGATTTCTTCGTCAAAGCCAAACATAAAGTACATATCTCTATTAGGTTGAAATCCCTCTGTTGCTAAATACTCAATGGCTTCCAATATTCCGATTACGCCAATTTTGTCATCAAGTGACCCGCGGCCCCATATTTTATCTTCTACAACGGCTCCACTGAAAGGACCTTGCTCCCAATTCGCTTCTGTACCCTCTAAAACTGGGACGACATCATAATGACCAGTCAATCCAATGGGATTTATAGCAGAAACTTTGCCTTTCCATTTATACAAAAGTGCATATTCATTTATTTTTTCCAATTCCAGTTTTTCATGAACAGTTGGATAACTGTTCTCTAAAAAAGTGATAAAGCGATCAAACTCCTCCAAGTCCATTCTTTCTCGATCTTGATAGGAGATTGTTTTGTATGAGATAGCTTCGGATAAGTGAGCAAGTGCTTTTTCCTTATTAATAGCGTAATTCTTAGGAGTAGGTAACGGTTGTTTAGATTTTAAAGTAACAGTATTAAAAGCGGTTACAACCAAAAGTAAAAAAAGTACTATTCCAAATAGTAGTGTGATGACCTTTCGTTTTTTCATTAACTATTCCCCCATTCTATCTAAGTATATTTTCGTACTATAAGAGGAAATACCTTTATTACGAACTTACTATTTTCCATTAACAAAAAAAGTGATAAAAACTACAAGTTTTTTTAAAAAATGGACATACTACATACGAAATTAATCACAAAAAAAAGGAGATAAAAAAATGAAAAGTGTACTACTAAAATTAGTGGGTTCTTTCTTAGCGATACTCCTTATAACTGGATGTGCAGCTGATAACGGGAATCCCCCTCCTGAGGACAACAATATGATGAACACGGAAAATGATCCTCTTGAAGAAGCAGAAGAAGAACTTGATGAAGAGGAAGAAAATATGGAAGAGCCTTTGGACGAAGAAGATGGAGAAATAGACAATAACGCTGAAGATGGGGTTATAGACGATAACGAATAAAATAAAATGTGGGAAAGGAATTCTACCACATATTGGAGGTGTCAGCATGCCAAACCGAAATGATAACAAATTTAGAAAAATTGAGTCCGAAAGCCAGAAGCAGGGAAAATCTAAAGAAGAGTATGCTGCCGAGCTGGAAATGAATAAACTAAAAAGTCAAAAGCGTAAATAAGAAAGCAGGTGCCTACACTATCAACTGTAGGCACCTGCTTTTATTCTGCGCACTATTAGGTAGAAGCTCCAATTCCTTTTGAGAAATTGCCTTTATCTTTTTTATGAAATTTTTGTAATGCAAGCATGACGGCAAAAACGCTAAGTCCAATAATATCAGTAAAAGACTCTGGATAAATTAACAACAAGCCGGTAAGGACGGTAATAATTCTTTCAATTCGATAAAGCTTGCGATACCAGAAGCCTATTAAACCAGCACCGATTGAAATCATACCTACAATAGAAGTGACCAAAATCCATGAGACCTCAGGGATTGTTGTATCAATCATTAGTAACTGAGGCTGGAAGACAAACATATAAGGGATAATAAAAGCGGCTATTGCTAGTTTAGACGCATTTATTCCTGTTTTGAGTGGATCCCCTTTGGATATTCCTGTTGCAGCAAAGGCTGCTAATGCAACTGGCGGCGTTATATCTGCAATGATACCAAAGTAAAAAACAAACATATGCGCAGCAAGTATAGGAATGGCTACATCCAATTGTGTATTTAAGGCAATAATTGCTGGAAGCGCAATTGTCGAAGTAATAATATAGTTAGCGGTTGTAGGCGACCCCATCCCTAATATGATAGAAGTAATCATAGTAAAGAATAGTGTGAGCAACAATTGAAAGGTCGGAGTGGGAGCGATTGAACCTGCAATATCTACCAGTCCATTTCCAAGTTTAAGACCTAGCCCAGTTTTGGTCACAACCCCAACGATAATCCCTGCGCAGGCTGTTGCTGCTGCAACCCCTAGTGCAGTACGAGCACCTGAAGTTAAAGCCAAAATAAACTTACTTGGCGTAATTCGAGTATCCTTCCTAAATAAACTAACGATAATCGTACTCAAAATACCAAGAAGAGCCGTTCTTTCAATACTAAAACCTTGGAATAACAATACTACTATTACTAATATCGGAAGCAATAAATGGATTTTCTTTAATACTTCCTTCTTAGGAGGAATTTCCTCTTTTGGCAAGCCGAGCAACCCTTGTTTCTTTGCTTCCAAATGAGTCATAATCCATATCCCGGAGAAATAAAGGATGGCTGGTATGGTAGCCGCCTTCGCGATATCCCAATACTTTACCCCTGCAAATTCGATCATAAGGAAAGCAGCAGCACCCATGATAGGAGGCATAATCTGCCCTCCAGTGGAAGAAGCTGCTTCAACTGCACCAGCGAAATTCCGATGATAACCTAGTCTTTTCATTAAAGGAATGGTATAGGAACCAGTTGTAACGGTGTTTGCGACAGAGCTACCCGAGATGGTTCCTTGTAATGCGCTAGAAAAGATCGCAACCTTCGCTGGCCCACCAATTCTTCTGCCTGCAAAGGAAATCGCCAAGTCATTAAAATAATTTCCCACACCTGTCTGGACGAGGAATGCTCCAAATAATAGGAATAGGAAAATGTAGGTCGAAGAAACCTGTAAAGGTGTACCAAGGATTCCTTCCGTTGTAAAGAACATAGACTGGACAAATTGATTTATACTAAGACCTCGATGCCCCAACATTCCTGGCATATACGGTCCAAACAAGGCGTAGATCATGAAAACGACCGCAATAATGGTTATCGGAAGGCCAATTGCCCGTCTGGTTCCCTCGATAACGAGCAAAATGGCTAACCCACCGATAATCACCTGACCTGTCGTGATACTGCCGATTTGTTGCACCATTGTTTCATAAAATACAGGCCAATATCCGCAGACAATAATGGTTAGTAACACAAGGATGTAGTCATACCAATCCACTTTTGTTTTGGTGGTTCCTTTTTTCGCTGGAAATAATAGAAAAATAAGTGTTAAAGCAAAGCCTAAGTGAACCGTTCGTTGAATATAGGCAGTGTATTGTCCAAATATCCCTGTATATAGCTGAAATAAAGAAAAAGCAATTAATAGAAAGAAGACCACTTTAGCCATATACCCTGTTACTTCTCGGGTATTGGAGTCGGCATCATACTTTTTTAAAAGCTTTTCTTGTTCTTCTGCAGTCAGTTCCTTTTTATCCTTCGAGTCGCTCATGAATTTTCAACCCTTTCCAATAATGCCATAGTGATAGTTTTTCGACTTTTACTTTATACCAAGCTCCTGGAGTGAAGACCTCATTAAACCAAACCATTTTTTCCCCACGCTCTCCCCAAAGAAGGCGGTTTTCTGAAACGGTTTTACCGTTACGAATATTCATAGAAGGAAAGACGTTGTTTAAATTTTTAATATGATATTTTCCATCTTCATAGACAAACTCAGATCCTTCTTCTGCGTTAGAAGGCATTCCAATACCGAATTCTTCATAAATGATTTCATATTGTACAATCTCTCCTTTTTCTGAGACCTTGTACTTTTCTACAACATCTTTCAAATGAATGGAATGCTTGAATATGATTTGGAAATGGTCACCTTCGTCAATCGGAAGAAAGGCCTTGATTTGGGAGGTGTTCTCTACATAAAATACTAATGCAGTTCGGAAAGGAACAAATAATAGCAACAACACACAAATAACAATAAAAGCAGCCATAATTATATTTCTGAGTCTTCTAAGAACATATTTCATTGTAACCCACCTAAAAATAAGTTCTGTCTGTCCTGGTTGAAAAAAGAAGGACCGACAGCAATTTCCTATAATTATAGGATTGACAGTCGGTCGTTCTAAAGTTTATAGCTTTGCTTAGTCCATTAATCCTTCTTCTTTAAAGTATTTCTCTGCTCCAGGATGGAAGTCAATTCCGATCCCATCGGTTGCTGTTTCGAGCGTGATAAACTCATTTTTAGCATGACCAATTTTATCGGTATTTTCATAGATTGCTTTTGTAATGTTGTATACTAGATCCTCGGAAAGATCAGCCGTAACAGCTAACATGGCAAGTACTGCAACCGTACTCACTTCTTCCTCCAGATTATATGTCCCTGCAGGAATAACTTCTGCTGCATAGTAAGGGTAGCTTGCGATCAACTCATCCACTTTATCTTGTGCAATTGGTACAATTGATATTTCTGTAGTAGCAGCTAATCCTTCTACCGCACCAGTAGGTGTTCCAGCAGTGATGAAGGCTGCATCAATATTACCATCTTGAATTCCGCCAGTAGATTCACCGAAATCCAAGTTTTGTACATCAATGTCATCCATTGTCATTCCATGGACTTCTAGGATTTGTTCTGCATTAATGTAAGTACCAGAACCAGGGGCACCTACAGAAACGGTTTTTCCTCTTAAGTCTTCTACACTACTAATACCAGAATTAGCGGTAGTGACAATTTGGATCGTTTCCGGATACAGCGATCCAATAGCCATTACGTTGTCAACAGGCTCTCCTTCAAATGCGTTAACACCTTCGATGGCATTTGCCACTACGTCTGTTTGAACAAATGCAAGTTCAGCATTGCCCTCTTTTAATGCAATAACATTATCAGCAGAAGCGTTGGAAGACACTGCGTCTGTTTGAACTCCTGTTTCATCAGTAATAATCTTTGCCATTGCCCCACCTAGTGGATAATATGTACCACTCGTACCACCAGTTAGCATGCTTAAATATTCAGGATCATCTCCTGTTGACGCTTCATCATTTCCACATGCAGCGACAAACAATGATAACACTAAAAGCATGGATAGGAGTAAAAAACCATTTTTCTTCTTCATCCAATTCCCCCTAAAATAATATTTAGTACTTTCCTTATTTTACAATTATTACAGTGATTTATCAAATAATTTGAAATAGTTTAAAGATGTAATCATGATTTCTTTATGGGTTTTTTAAAGACGAATGTGTTAAACGCCGTGGTTGTTTTCCGCAAAAAGCTACGCGTTCTATGGGGCGGTGCTCGAGCCGCCTCGGCTGAGCTGGGACAAAGCGAAGTGCCTGAAACGGAAATCAACGGGCTTTTTAAGGCAGGTACGCAAAAAACTGTAGACATCTTCGAAATATTTCGAGTTTGTCTACAGTTGCCTTTTCTATGAAACTTTAATTTTTATTGTTCGCTATCAGGAGCCCATAGAAATTCCAGTATCTCACTGGAAAATAGATTAGTATCGATATTACACGTCTCAGCATCTAATCCATACTGCCAGCCCCATGCTAGAGTATCTTCCGGTGCCTCTGGATTAAAGTCTGGTGCTTCTGCTTCAGTTGTAATGCCTATGTTTGGAGAAGCAGTCCAGATTATGTTATTCTCGCCTAATTCCGAGTTATTTTCGTTTGCTTGAATATAGGCGTCAAAGAGGGCTCTTTCCGGGTCGAATATCCCGTATATTCCAGATTCATAGCCTGCTGAGGTGATTGTCTCATACCAGCCACGGATGAACTCGCTATCTACCGGGTAATTGGGCTCGATGTCTGCAAATAGGGCGACCCCTTCAGGAATGCCTATCTCTTGTGCAAGTTGAATCGCATTTTCTGCTTGAGTAACGCCATTATCAAAACCTGTAGCATCATTGAACATATTATAGATGGGAAGAATATAATCTTGTTCTCCATGAATCAATGCTACTTGGTCTTCGGTAAGGCCAAAGGAAACGCCCTCCTTGTCACCTAGGTAACGACCAAATACTACTGGATCACCAAAGTTATCACGCACACAGCCATAAAAATCTTCTGTAGTAAGACTTGCTGAGTCAATTCCCCAAACGATGTCACCTTGGTCCTCTTCGCCATTTCCGTTGCCATTGCCATTATCTTCGTCACTTGAGTTGCCATCTGCACTACTCGTTACATTGTTCTGCACGTTTGCATTCACATCGGATCCGACATTATTAGCCAGGTTATTACTGAGATTATATTGTCCGCTGCCATTCAAGTTATTTTCTAAAGTATTTTCAACTAACCCTTTTCCATTCCCAGCCAAATCATTCTCCACAGTATTGTTAATATCTGCATCCCCACTGCCATCTATTGTATTAATCAAATTATTGTCAATAGAACTTTCCCCATCTTTCTCAATATGATTCGTTACCGTTGTTTGGATAGTAGCCGAAGACTCTCCACTAATATTGTTCTGAATGTTATTTGTAATCTGGATATTGATATTATCAGACTTTGTATGACGGTCTCTTATATCCACCTCAAGGAAACAAAAGAATAGAACAACACACGAAAGGAAAACAAAGAAAGCTGCCAATAACTGTAACGGATACTTCCCTGCTAGCCGCATTAAAACATATCCCTCCTTCATACAAATCACTCTCATAAGCGTTTGTGAAATTCTTTTTATCCTATGAAAGTAACTGCATATAAGTGAGTGATTAGAGGGATATGCCATCTTTGAATCTGTTTATAAATAGCGAGTAACTTTTCGCAACTGCGCAGAAAAAGAACATTATTTGATACTAGGCACTCCTAGCTGTTGTTCATGGAGATCAACAGCGGTGTTAAACGGAATCCTATATATTTCAGCTCAATTTATCTCTAATTTCAAGTGTTTCTTCAAAAAAAGCTCTTTTTGTAATAGCGTTTCAAAATATAAAATTCATAAACTAGTAAAATGCTAAAAAAGTGTTGACATGATAACGGTTATCAATGTAATATACAAATGAGATTGATTATCAATACTAATTACATAAGGGGTGTCTCAAACATGAAAAAACTAAATATATTCATTAGTTTAATGCTTGTACTAGTGCTAGCATTAACAGGATGTGTCAGCAGCACGAATAATGGTAACAGCACGAATAATACCAATGGAAATACTTCTTCTGAAAACACTGAGGAGACTAACAGTGATGAAGCGACAAACGAAGAGGAAGAAGCGGGAGAAGTTAATTTATATACAAGCCGTCATTATGAAGCAGACCAAGAGTTATACAAACTTTTTGAAGAAGAAACAGGCATTAAGGTAAATGTTGTTGAAGGAAAAGGCGATGAATTAATGGAGCGTTTAAACATTGAAGGGGAAGCGACTGAAGCGGATGTTTATATTACAGCAGACGCTGGAAACCTTTATCAAGCGAAAGAAAGTGATCTTTTACAAGCAGTAGAAAGCGATGTACTTACTGAAAATATTCCAGAAAAGCTTCGTGATGAAGATAACCAATGGTTTGGATTAACAAAGCGTGCGCGTGTCATCGTGTACTCCAAGGACCGCGTAGATCCGTCGGAACTATCAACCTATGAAGCTCTAACAGAACCTGAATGGGAAGGTCGAGTAGTGGTACGTGCTTCTGAAAATATGTACAATATTTCTTTATTGGCATCTTTTATTGAAGTGATGGGGGAAGAGAAGGCAAAAGAGTGGGCACAAGGAATTGTAAATAATATGGCGCGTGATCCGCAAGGTGGAGATCGAGACCAAGCAAAAGCAGTAGTAGCAGAGGAAGCGGATGTAGCAATTATGAACACCTACTATTTGGGTGGGATGTTAAACTCTGACGATCCTGAGGAAGTAAAAGTGGCAGAAAACGTTGGGGTGTTTTTCCCTAACCAAGATACAACTGGTACACACATCAACATCAGTGGAGCTGGTGTGACTAAACATGCAAAAAATAAAGAAAATGCGATTAAATTTATTGAATTCTTATCTAGTGATGAGGCACAAGGGAAATTTGCACAAGCAAACTATGAATACCCAGTGAAAGAGAATGTAGAAGCTTCCGAACTTCTACAATCATGGGGAGAATTCAAAGAACAAGATGTGAAGCTCTCTATTTTAGGGGAAAACCAACAAGCTGCAATACGTTTATTTAATGAAGTAGGTTGGAAATAAGAAAAAGGAAGTAGAACCGGATCTGTAACAATGATTCGGTTCTATTCTTTTTTTTGCACATTACATTCCATTTGAGAATGATTTTCGTTATAATTAACCTGGATTAATTTAGTTTTAATGTTTAAAAGGATGTGTCATCTGTGAAGAAGTTCCATTGGTCGAGGGTTAAGCATAAAGGGTGGGCCCTTGCTAGCATATTTTTCATTTCTATCATTCTTATTCCCAATATTTTGATTGCAGTGGAGTTTTTTACAGAGCCTAATGAAAATTGGCTTCATATAAAAGAATATCTATTAAGAGACTATCTTCAAAATTCACTGATTATCATCCTTTTCACTGCGCTTGCTACGATGTTCATCGGCACAAGCTTAGCATGGCTGGTAACAATCTATCACTTTCCATTTCGGAACTTTCTTAAGTGGGGGCTCATTTTACCCCTCGCTATTCCGCCATATATTGCTGCCTACACCTACCACGGCATACTTAACTATACCGGTGTGGTCCAGTCAGGCTTACGTAATAACTTTGAGCTACAGGTCAATCAAGCCTACTTTAATATCATGAGCATTCCAGGTGCAATATTTATTTTTACAGTTACGCTATTTCCCTATGTGTATTCTATTACCCTGAGCTACTTTCAAAGCTTATCTGCCTCGGTTATTGAAAATGCTAGATTATTAGGCAGTAATAGCATAAGTACCTTTTTCCGTGTCGCTTTGCCGATCGCCAGAGGAGCTATCGTTGGAAGTGTAACGCTTGTCATTTTAGAAGTATTAAACGACTATGGGGTGGCAAGCTATTTTGGAATTCAAACAGTCAGTACTGCGATTTTTAGGACCTGGTACGGCATGATGGATTTGGACTCTGCCTTAAAACTCGCAGGAACCCTAATGATTATGGTAATGGTCATTTTATCCATGGAGCGTTTGCTTCGTGGAAGGAAAAAGTTTTTTGATCCCTCCTCCAAAGTTCGTCCAATACAACCGAAGAATCTAAAAGGAGTACAAGGATGGACTGTTTTTGCTTTTTGTTTTAGCATTTTTACCATTGCTTTTATCATTCCAGTGCTGCAACTTATCCGATGGGCATCCATGACGTATGATCAAATTTTCAAAGAGGAATTTTTAAGTTTGGCTGCAAACTCTATTTTTGTTGCGAGTATTTCGGCGTTACTTATTATTGTAATAGCACTAATTATTTCGAATTACACAAGGCTGCAGCCGGGTGTCATAACAAAAATATTCTCCCGAGTAACGACACTGGGCTATTCTATTCCTGGAGCAGCGATCGCCATTGCCGTTATTACAATCTTTATTATGTTAGATGAGCAAATTGTCTCGTTTCTTGCGCTATTTAATTTAAAGCCGGAATTTGTTCTTAGAACTACCTTGGTTATGCTTGTATTTGCCTATGTGATACGATTCCTTGCAATCGGATTTAATGCGGTGGAATCAGGCTTTGAAAAGGTAGGGAATAAATTTACGGAAGCATCTAGAACGCTAGGTGCATCTACTTTCAGAACGTTCCTAAAGGTTGATCTTCCTCTATTAAAAGGAGCAATTGTGAGCGGATTCATTTTAGTGTTTATTGATATCCTAAAAGAGTTGCCGCTAACATTATTTTTACAGCCCTTTAATTTTTCGACGTTAGCCACACAGGCTTTTAAATATGCGAATGATGAAAGAGTACAAGAAGCATCCATCGCATCACTATTGATTATTTTCATCAGCGCTTTAAGTATCTTTATTTTTTATCGTGTGCTAGATAAGGAGGGTAAATAATGTTCGTCCAAATACGAGACTTGCAGTTTCAATATAAAAACTCGAAAAGCCATACGCTTCGTGACATTGCGGTGGATATTAATAAAGGCGAAATCATCTCGATTCTTGGTAAAAGTGGGAGCGGGAAAAGTACCCTTCTACGACTTATTGCCGGACTCGAAACTCCCCAAGTTGGAACCATGAAGATTGATGGGAAGCAAATCTTTGATTCCAAGACACTACTATCACCAGAAAAGCGGGGGGTTGGGGTAGTTTTTCAGGACTATGCACTATTTCCGCATATGACAGTCGCTCAAAACATTAAATTTGGCCTAAGAAAAATGTCGCGTAAACAAAAACAAGAGCGGTTAGAGGAAATGCTGTCACTGATTAATCTTGCGGATTATGGCCAACGCTATCCTTATGAATTAAGCGGTGGCCAGCAGCAGCGTGTGGCTTTGGCAAGGGCCCTTGCTCCTTCACCGTCCCTCCTTCTTTTAGATGAGCCTTTTAGTAATTTGGATGTACACTTACAAGAAAAAATTCGGGAAGAGTTGAAAGATATTTTAAAAAGGGCCCAGATCACTTCGATCTTGGTTACCCATGATTTTAATGATGCAAAGGCAATTGCCGACCGAATCTTGTTTATTGATGAAGGGCAGCTCGTGGTAAAGCCTTGTGAACTAGTGATGAGCTGACTAAGTTAAGGATGAAAACCCCTTTTAAAAATCTAAGGGGTTCCATTTTGGAAGAGAAAACCTTAATCTACACCTAAATTAGGTATAGAAATAAAGTACATTTAGTAATTGTATCTTAATAGTGAAAACCCAGAACCTATTGGTTTTGGGTTTTTGATTTTTAATTCTGTTAACGATAAATTCCCATTTGGGTTTCTTTCTACTATAAACGAGGTGTTTTCGTCCTTTAATTTTGGGGACATTACCCATGGAACGGGGTTAGTGGGTAGACTTCGTGGTTGCGTGCATACGGTATTCCGGTGTTGCGTACCACTTCTCGGGACTTGTGCACGTAACTCGGGTTTTTCGTATCACTTCTCGGGACTTGCGCACGTAACTCGGTTTTTCCGTACCACTTCTCGAGATTTGCGCACGGAACGCTTTTCTCCAGTTTTGTTTTTCTGTAATTGTAAGTAATATGCAACTTTTATGAAGAGCACTTCTTTTTTTGGTCGTCCACCGTTTTTTTGGTTGTAAAAGTGAAGAAAAAGACGTATATTGGTCTTAAGTGAGAATGATAATCAGTTTTAAATGGGGAACAGGAGTGATCGGTAATGGGGAATGAAATCTTTGATGTTACGGTAATAGGAGGCGGTCCAGCAGGTCTTTACTCTGCTTTTTATAGTGGCCTTCGAGAAATGAAAACCAAAATAATTGAATTTCAACCACAATTAGGTGGCAAAATCCATGTGTATCCTGAGAAAATGATATGGGATATTGGAGGCCAGACACCGATTCCCGGAGCGAAATTAATCCATCAACTTGTTCAGCAGGGACTGACATTCAATCCAGAGGTAGTATTAAATGAAAAAGTCGAATATATCACAAAAGATGAAGAGGGTAACTTCATCCTGCAAGCTGCTTCAGGCCAAAAGCATTACTCCAAAACGGTCATTGTTGCAGTAGGAAGCGGAATTCTTAATCCTCAAAAGCTTGATATTGAAGGCGCAGAAAGATTTGAAGTGTCCAATCTAAATTACACTGTAAAATCCCTAAAACATTTTAAGGATAAAACCGTCATCATTTCAGGTGGAGGAAACACAGCAATTGATTGGGCAAATGAGTTAGAACCGATAGCAAAAAAAGTTTATATAACTTATAGGAAGGATGCATTGGCTGGACATGAAGCACAAGTGTCGCAGTTGTTAAACAGTTCGGTTGAATGCATCTTCCATTCTTCCATTACTAAGCTAATTGCTTCCTCGAACCAAGAGGAAATCGAGCGTGTCGAGCTGACAAACAACAAAACAGGGGAGAAAAGCTTTCTCTCTATAGATGAAGTTATCATCAATCATGGCTACGAACAGGATGCAAGTTTGCTTCAAAAAAGTGAGTTAAATATAGAGATTGCAGAAAACTTCTATATCGCTGGCAATGCAAACAGTGAATCATCGGTGGAGGGGCTTTATGCCGCTGGGGACATTTTAAAGCACGATGGAAAGCTTCATCTGATTGCAGGTGCCTTCCAGGATGCAGCGAATGCGGTAAATAAGGCGAAACTCTATATCCAGCCAGAAGCAGAAAAAGCGGCAATGGTTTCCTCGCATAATGATGTATTTAAAAAGCGCAACAGGGAGTTAGTAAAGGAAATGATGAGTTAATAGAAAAAGGCGACCGGTCACAATGCTTTAAGCGTTGTGACCGGTCGCCTTTTGTATACATTGTTGCTTGATCACCATTCTTTTGGCTCGTAATCAAGCTCTGCAAACAACTGTCTTTTTTCTTTTTTAGATAAGTCGCGCCATTGTCCCATCGGAAGGTTGTTTAATTGAATGTTCATAATGCGCGTACGTTGAAGGCGGAGTACCTCGTACCCTAGCTCGCCACACATCCGTCGTATTTGGCGATTTAACCCTTGTGTTAAGATGATTTGAAAATCAAATTTTGAAAGCTGTACCACTTCACAAGGAAGCGTTTTTGTTCCTAAAATCTTCACACCTTCTGACATCTGCTTTACAAATTCCGGAGTGATCGGCTTGTCTACTGAAACGATATATTCTTTTTCATGTTTATTCTCCGGTCGCAAAATCTCATTAATAATATCCCCGTCATTTGTAAGGAGAATTAGCCCTTCGGATTCTTTATCCAATCGGCCTATATGGGACAGGCGTAAAGGGTGATTCACCAGATCAATTATGTTACCTTTAACATTTTTTTCTGTCGTACTTGTAATCCCAATCGGCTTATTGAGGGCGATATACACATTATCTCTAGCTATTCGGATAAGCTGTCCATTGACGAGAACTTCGTCTCCTGGCTCAACCTGCCCGCCAATCTTGGCAACTCTTCCATTAATTTTAACTCTTCCTTCTTCTATTAATTTATCTGCACCACGTCTGGATGCGACTCCAGAATCGCTTATAAATTTATTAATTCTCAGTGTACCCACGTCCTTAAGAAAAAATTGTTTGTCTTCCCCATTTCAATACCCTCATCATACAACAATCAATTAGCACCTTACAAATCATTGTTTAATGATGGGCATTATAGGTTATTTAATCCATAGAGTGCTAGCCGTTCATGATTAATGGATTGTAGCACTTGCCCTCATAAAAATAGAAGGAGTGATTTTTTTGAACGATGTAAACCACAGTTTTCAATCAGCAATAAATTCTTTAATTGAAGCCATTCCAAACGTCATTGTCGCTTTACTGCTTTTACTGCTAGCATGGATTGTAGCTACCGTAGTAAAAGGAATTGTTGTCAAGCTCTCTAAAAAAGCGGGAATGCATAAAGCGATGACAAGGTCTCGTATGGTCAGAAGCGAGGAACAGGGGAAAAGTGTAATCGATTCTTTAGGTAAAATCGTTTTCTTTTTAGTCTTCATCCTCTTCCTGCCTAGTATTTTGGATGCGTTGAATATGAGAAGCGTATCCCAGCCTATAACAGATATGGTACAGAAATTCTTGGCGTTCCTTCCAAATCTATTTGCAGCGGCTATAATCATAGCAATTGGTTATTTCGTAGCACGTCTTGTAAAAGACCTTGTTTATAACCTACTACTTAGTCTTAATATTGATCATTGGTTTGACCGTATAGGTGGTAGTGCTGGAAATAGTAGAGTGCAAACACCAAACAATCCTCAAGGTGCAACAAATCTTCAAGCAGAAGTAAAGGACAACAAAGGAACATTAGCTAAAATTGTTTCTAACATTATTTTCGTAATCATTTTAATTCCAATAGTAACAATTGCATTGGAAACGCTAAATATTGAAACGATTTCCGAGCCAATTGTATCTGTATTAAATACAATCCTTAACATGATTCCAAATATTTTTGTCGCAATCATATTATTGCTTGTAGGTTACTATTTAGCTAAATTTGTATCTGAATTGCTAGTAAGCCTACTGAAACGTACAGGAATCAGTAATATCTACCAGTCATTAGGAATGCAAGATCAACCGAAACCAAAGTTTGATCTAGCATTGGTAATTGGACAAGTTGTTAAAGTATTAATTATTCTTTTCTTTACAGTAGAAGCATTAAATGTGCTGCAGCTAGACGTGCTAAATAATATCGGTAATGCGATTATTCTTTACCTGCCAATGTTAATTAGCGCAATGATCATTATCGGACTGGCATTAGTAGGGGGCAATTTCCTACAAAACCTCGTCACCAAGTACACTAACAGCCCATTTACTGGAGCAACAGTGAAATATATTATTATCGTATTTGCTGTATTTATGGCTCTCTCCCAATTAGGCTTTGCAAGCACCATTGTAAACATAGGGTTCTTGCTAATCTTAGGAGGTCTCTCCATCGCATTCGCTATCTCCTTCGGTATCGGTGGAAGAGAATTTGCAAAGCGTAACCTAGAAAGATTTGAAAACAAAATCCAAAAAGATAAAAAGAAACCAAATACACCGGATACGCCTAATACACCAAACACACCGAATAACTTCGACAACAATGGCTTTAATGGACCTAAAGTATAAGAAAATAATGCGATATAATATTGAAAAGACAGGAAAAGGGACAACCTCTTCCTGTCTTTTTTAGGCTCTTTTCTTAAAGATTGTTGCTATAAGATCAAGAAGATAGTTAGTTATCATATCTTAAGTGCTCTCCTACAGATTGAATAATTAAGCGTATTCAAACATGTAAATAATACCAACACTCCGTGAACAAACCCAATAATAATCGACATTTTTTGCAGGTTATAGTTTTCTAGTAAAAAAGAATCAGTAATTTTCACAAATCTTTTATAAACATATATTGAAAAATAAGAAGTTTAAGAATATAGTAGGAATAGTAAGGGTTTACAAAACACAATAAATTTAAACTTTTTGGGGGAGTACAAGCATGAAAAAGGGATTACTTGCTAGTATTATTACAGTAATGACAACTATGCTCTTTTTAGTTGGTTGTGGCAGCGATAACAGCAGCGGCGACGGAGAAAAGGATACAAGTTTTAAAGTAGGTATGGTTACAGATGCTGGAACCATTGATGATAAATCATTTAACGAAGGTACTTGGAACGGTGTAGTGGAAGCTACAGAAGAGTTAAATCTAGAAAACAAATATTTAAAACCTGCAGGTACTTTAGAATCAGATTACATGGCAGAAATTACAAACCTGTATGATGCAGACTTTAAATTTATTGTTACTCCTGGTTTTAAATTCGAAACAGCAATCTTTAATGCACAAAGTCAATTTGAAGATGCAAAATTTGTATTAATTGATGGAACTCCTCATAACGGAGACTTTAATTCAGTTGTAGGAGAAAACACGGTTTCCATCTTCTTCGCTGAGCATGAAGCAGGATTCCTTGCTGGTATTGCTACTGCACTTGAGCTTCAAGAAGGTGAAACAGGATTTATCGGCGGAATGGAAATTCCACCTGTACAGAAGTTCAACTGGGGCTTCCAACAAGGTCTTGCTTATGCAAACGAGAATCTTGGTACGAACGTAACAATCAAAGAAGAGAATGTTGTCTACCAAGGTTCATTTGATGACATGGCAGCAGGACAGCAAATCGCTGCACAAATGTACAGCCGTGGAGTAGACGTTATCTTCGCAGCAGCAGGCGGCGTTGGGGTTGGAGCTATTAATGAGGCGAAAACTCGTGTAGCAGATGGAGAGAATGTTTGGATCGTTGGAGTAGACGTTGATCAATATGAAGACGGCTTAAACGAAGATGGAACAAAATCTGTTGTACTAACTTCTGCTACGAAGCAAATTGATAAAGCAGCAGCTGATATGATTAGAGCAGAAAAAGAAGGGAAATTCCCTGGTGGAGAAACACTAATGTTTGATGCTAAAAACGATGGTGTTGGTCTACCTGCAGAAAACCCTAACTTAAGCGATGAAACAACAACTAAAGTGGATGAAGTATTTGAACTAATTAAATCCGGTGAAGTAACAGTTTCTCCTGAACAAGGCAATCTTATCAAGTAATCCGAGTAAAGTTCGAACGAGGTAATAACAAAAGAGACGGGTTGTCCCGTCTTTTTTGTTGCCTATATTGATAGAGGTTAGTTGTCTGTCCTCTTCAAAAAAAGAGATAAATTCTATTAAAGGGAGAATCGCTATATGGAATATGTAGTTGAGATGCTCAATATCAGGAAGGAGTTTCCTGGAATAGTTGCTAATGATGACATTACGTTGCGCCTGAAGCAGGGAGAGGTACATGCTTTGCTTGGGGAAAACGGGGCCGGTAAATCAACACTTATGGCCATACTGTTCGGAATGTATCAACCAGATAGAGGATCAATTAAAGTGAAGGGTAAGGAAACGAAGGTTGCTAGCCCAAACGTCGCAACAAAGCTCGGAATAGGGATGGTACATCAGCATTTTAAGCTTGTAAGTAATTTTACCGTCACGGAAAATATTATTCTAGGTTCTGAATCACACAATTATTACGCTCTTGATACAAAAACGGCGAGTAAGAGAATAGAAGAGTTATCGGCAATGTACGGCCTAAATGTTGATCCCCATGCAAAAATAGAGGATATATCGGTAGGAATGCAACAACGTGTGGAGATTCTGAAAATGCTTTATCGTCAAGCGGATGTCCTTATCTTGGATGAGCCAACAGCCGTGCTCACTCCTCAAGAGATTTTAGACCTCGGAAAAATAGTAAAAAACCTTATAGCAGAAGGCAAGTCAATTATCATAATCACCCATAAATTGAAAGAAATTAAAGCAATGGCCGACAGATGCACGGTCATCCGAAGAGGTAAAACGATTGGTACAGTCAATGTATCGGAAACAAGCAAGGAAAAGATGGCTGAAATGATGGTTGGTAGAGAAGTGAACTTTAAGGTGAGCAAAAAAGAGAGCTCCCCAAGTGATGTGGTACTGAAAATGAATTCGGTTACAGTAAAACATGGCAAGGATGTTATCGGTTTGGATAATGTTTCACTTGAGTTAAAAAAGGGTGAAATACTTGGAATTGCCGGTGTCGACGGGAATGGCCAGTCCGAGATAGTGGAAAGCATAACTGGATTGATTAATGTAGATTCAGGTTCCATCCATTATGAAGGGCATGATATTACCAAGATGCCTGTTCGGACCAGAATTGCCAAAGGAATTGCCCATATTCCTGAAGACCGTCATAAACGAGGACTGGTTCTGGACTATACCATTGAGGAAAATATGGTACTAGAACTTTATCATCGTCAACCATTTTCAAAAAAAGGATTACTAAACTTTTCTGCTATAAGAAAACATGCAGACCATATTATTAAGAGCTTTGATGTTCGTTCTGGTCAAGGTGCCACTTCGATTGCAAGATCTCTTTCAGGTGGAAATCAGCAAAAAGCGGTTATTGGAAGAGAAATTGAGCTTGACCCTACACTATTAATTGCCGTTCAACCAACACGGGGCTTGGATGTAGGTTCCATTGAATATATTCATAAAAGATTAATAGAACAAAGAGACAAAGGAAAAGCGGTACTTTTGGTTTCTTTGGAATTAGATGAAATATTAAATGTATCTGATCGCATTGCTATCGTCAATAACGGTCAACTCGTCGGCATTGTTAACGCTTCAGAGACAAATGAAAACGAGATTGGACTAATGATGGCTGGAGTGAAGAAGGGGGAAGACGAATGAGGAGCGGAATTATCTCGTTACTTGCTGTAGTATTTGGTTTACTTGCAGGTGCGATATTAATGGCTATCACAGGAAACAACCCAATTGAAGGGTATCAGTATTTGTTTGAAGGTGGCCTGAAAAATACTTCTAGAATAGGAAATACACTTGCTACTGCAACTCCTCTTATTTTTACAGGATTATCTGTGGCATTTGCTTTCAGAACAGGACTATTCAACATCGGTGCAGCAGGACAAATGCTTTTTGGTGGATTTTTGGCGGTGGCCGTGGGCTTAACCTTCGATTTACCAAAACCATTGCTATTATCAATCATGATCTTTGCAGGTTTTCTTGGTGGAGCATTATGGGCATTTATACCTGGTCTCCTGAAGGCTAAGTTTAATGTTCATGAAGTAGTATCTACTATTATGATGAACTGGATTGCATACTGGACGGTATATTATGCTGTACCAGCCTATTTCAAAGGGGAGTTTTTGGAAACAGAATCCAGAAAGCTTTCTGATTCAGGTTCGTTAAGAGTATCTTTTCTAACAGAAGCATTTGACGGTTCTTATATTAATCTAGGGTTATTCCTAGCCGTTATTGCAGTAATTATCTTCTCATTTATTATAAATAAAACAACACTCGGTTATGAGCTTAAAGCAGTAGGATTTAACAGGGATGCTGCAGAATATGCAGGAATTGCTGTTAACCGCAGTATCATCACATCCATGCTAATTTCTGGAGGACTAGCCGGACTTGGTGGAGTGGCCTACTATGCAGGAAATGCAACAAGCATTCAGATAGGTATTCTTCCAACACAAGGGTTTGACGGAATTGCTGTGGCATTACTTGGTGCTAATACAGGAATCGGTGTACTATTAGCAGCCGTTTTCTTTGGATTGCTATATTCTGGTCGTGGCTTTATGAATGCAATGACAGATATTCCACCAGAGATAGCAGATTCCATTATTGCGATCATCATTTATTTTGCTGCAACAAGTATTCTCATTGAACGTTTTGTGCGCTTCTTGTTGAACAAAAGAAAAAACAAACAAAACACAACAACGAAATTGAAGGAGGGGGAATAGATTATGTGGACAACTATTCAGCAAATAGCCCCGTATGCAATTATATTTACGATCCCTCTTTTAATTACTGCATTAGGAGCACTTTTTAGTGAACGAAGCGGAGTCGTTAACATTGGGTTAGAAGGGTTAATGGTAGTAGGAGCCTTCTCTGGTGCCCTCGTTATTTTGAAAATGCAGCAGTTGATGCCAGGTCAGACCAGGGCCATCTGGATTGGTTTACTAGTAGCGACAATAGTAGGTTTATTATTCTCGCTATTACACGCATTTGCCAGTATCAACCTGAGTGCAAATCAGATAATCAGTGGGACAGCAATCAATATGATTGCAGGAGCTCTAACAGTGTTCTTGGCACGTAATATAACAGGAAGCGGAAACATCCGAATTAATAGCGGGTTTCGTCCTTTTGATGTTCCCTTTCTTTCGGATATTCCAATTATAGGAAGTCTCTTTTTTACAAGAACCTACCCGACTACCTGGTTGATTCTTGCCATCTTGATTGTCAGTACATTTGTACTATATAAGACTCCATTTGGACTGCGTTTAAGAGCTTGTGGTGAGCATCCACATGCTGCAGAGGCTGCGGGTATCAGTGTAAGAAAGATGCGTTATATCGGAGTTATGATTTCCGGAGCGTTCTCAGGTTTAGGTGGAGCGATTATTATCGTAACCTTCGGTGGAGAGTTCACGGGTACGGTGGCAGGTCTTGGGTTCTTAGCACTTGCTTCTCTAATCTTTGGGCAGTGGAAGCCGATGGGAATACTTGCGGCGACCTTATTCTTCGGGTTTGCAAGTACTGTCGCGAATGTTTCTCAGGTTATTCCTAATCTTGCTGTGTTTCCGCCGGTGATACTGAAGATTTTCCCTTATGTTGTAACATTAATTGCCTTGATCATTTTCTCTAAGTCTTCTCAAGCTCCAAAAGCTGTCGGAGAACCATTTGATTCTGGTAAAAGATAAATAGTTGTTAACTTAGGCATATTTCCTTTTGGGAAGTATGTCTTTTTTTCGTTCCGATCCTTAGCTGGGAATGTCTAGAATTAAGGGTGCTCTTTAAATATTTTAGTGAAATTGCTCTATATGGTGAATGGAGGGTTCGGCTATAGACCGCTGTTTCTCTTCACGAAAGGCTTCGCGTCCGCGGGGCGCTTGGGAAGCCTCCTCGGCTAAACGCCTGCGGGGTCTTCCCAAAGCACTATCTCCCGCAGGAGTCTCCGCCTTTCGTTCCGATTCACAGCTGGGTACGC
>NZ_JAIQDB010000001.1 GCF_020037475.1 Sutcliffiella deserti | reverse complement strand
AGGTGACTACCGTACCGGTTCGATTCCGGTTCTCGGCACCATTTTCATATATTTTGTCATTAAGCCGGTGTGGCGGAATTGGCAGACGCGCACGACTCAAAATCGTGTTCCTTCTGGAGTGTCGGTTCGACCCCGACCATCGGTACTTATTTTATCTTCTATCTAGATATTCACTAGGAATAGTATGCGGGTGTAGTTTAGTGGTAAAACCTCAGCCTTCCAAGCTGATGATGAGAGTTCGATTCTCTTCACCCGCTTCATAAGTAACAAAAAGACTTCAGCTTAATTGCTGAAGTCTTTTTTGTTCAAATTAAAACTAACATTTTACTTTAGTATCAATCCCCCACATTTGAAACTTGATCAGCTTCTATGGTGTTCTAATATGTAGAGAGGTAGATAAAGATAAGGTTAATTCTTTAACCATTCAAGAAGAGCGAGGTTTATATTTCCAAGCTGGCAACAGTATTTAACCTGCTTTAATTAATTATTTGGGTTTTAGTTGTTCCTCCGTGTACCTGGACAAACATCTTGCTTATAGCCTCTAGCATCTCTTTACATTCCGTGATTTCCATTGATGGCTTAAAATAAACGACATGGAGGGCAGATTTGGTTGTTTCAGATACTGCCGTTCTTCTGCTATCTACAAACGGGCTTCCAAAGGGACCAAGGTGATCTGCTGTATGTAGCATATTTTTCATACTTATCTCACGGCCATTAAGTCCATCGTACACACTTTGATCTTCTCCGATAGAAAAGGAGAGGCTACCTTGAAGTTTTTCTAAGTCATAGATACCTAATGGAATTTCATATTTCAAAGAGAAAAAGTTGTTTAAGTCGACCGCTGAATTAAAGGGATCGAGAAATTGCCCTTTTTTTAGACGCCGAAATAAAGCTTCAACAGATGGACGGTACCTTGTAGGGTCCGTTCCAAACTGTTTAAAAACGGAACGCCATTCTGTAACGCCAGTAATGTCTTTTATTTCTTTGTTTTCAAGATCAATATGGAGAGATTCTTGAAAGAGTCGAATTCTTCCTTTTAACATTTGAGGCGAGTCACTTATTGTGATATCTTCATAGAATATGATTCCAAATTTAAAGTTCGATATATAATTTTTTACAGTTTGTTCTACAAAAGTTTGCATTTTGTTACCCCTTTCCATTGTTTTCATTATGGTAAGTGTACCATATTTCGTATAGGATAGAGAAAGACAAGTTAACTAGTAGGGGAGGTGTTCATGTTGAATAAGGGCAACCAAAAGTTAAAAGCTGATATTATTGCTTATAGTAAAGAGATAGGTATTGATAAGATTGGCTTTGCAAGTGCAGGTGTGTTTACCGGTTTGAAGGAGAGGCTTCGGGTACAGCAGGAGAATGGGTATCAGTCTGGATTTGAAGAATCGGATATTGAGAAGCGGACGAATCCAGAGCTATTACTGCCTGAGGCTAAATCGATTATTGCAATTGCGCTAGCGTATCCTTCTAAAATGAAGGATGCTCCACGAAGTACACGGGAAGATCGTAGAGGAATTTTTTGTCGTGCTTCTTGGGGGATGGATTATCACCATGTATTAAGGGGTAAGCTTCAGAAGCTGGAGGCCTTTATTAAAGAGCAGCAGCCTAATGCTTTAACTAAATCTATGGTTGATACTGGTGAATTGAGTGATCGGGCTGTGGCGGAACGAGCTGGAATTGGCTGGAGTGGGAAGAACTGTTCGATTATTACACCAGAGTTCGGTTCTTATGTGTATTTAGGAGAGATGATTACTACCATCGCTTTTGAACCGGATAGACCATTGGAAGATAATTGTGGTACTTGTAATAAGTGCGTAGAAGTGTGTCCCACTGGTGCGCTTGTTCAAGGTGGGCAACTCGATTCAAATAAATGTATTGCCTTTTTAACGCAAACAAAAGGGTTTTTAGCGGAGGAGTATCGGACTAAGATTGGGAATCGAGTTTATGGCTGCGATACCTGCCAAACTGTATGTCCGGAAAATAAAGGGGTGGATTTCCACTTGCATCCAGAAATGGAACCCGATCCTGAAGTAGTTAAGCCTAAATTAAAGCCGTTACTGACTATTTCAAATCGTGAATTTCGCGAAACGTTTGGGTTGATTTCTGGCTCATGGCGTGGAAAGAAACCGATACAACGGAATGCGATATTGGCATTGGCACATTTTAAAGATGCTACAGCGGTAAATGATTTGTTAGATTTAATGAAAAATGATCCGCGCCCTGTTATTCGCGGAACAGCTGCATGGGCTGTTGGTAAAATTGGGGATAAAGCTGCACTTGAATCATTAGTAGGCTTTAAAGAGCAAGAACAGGACGAAGGAGTATTAATGGAAATAGATAAGGGGATTGCCATGTTACAAGACGGAAGCTGATGCTTCTGTCTTTTTTTTGCCGTTTTGTAAAAAATTGCTGTTACTGTGTTTTTTATCGCGGCAATTTACTTTATACGCTATATTCTATCGATTATCTACCGTCTTAGGCAACGATTTTTATTTTCTTAATGTTTTTAGCTCCCTCATCATATTATGGGACTATGGATGATTAAATGGGAGGGCTGAGGATGCGTGAAAAGCTGATGCTACATATCCAAAATCAAGTTAATAGGTATGTATATAAAAGTAAGCATACCGGCAGGGAAATGATGAATAATGATACAGTCTTTAAAAAGCAGCGGATGCATCAAAAAAGAGGAGCAGAAATTGTAAAGTGTTCCGCATCGGGAAAGATTATTTCGATGAAGAGTGATGGTGGAAATGAAGCTGCAGTCTATGAGGTTTATATTGGTTATCTAATAAAGCATGGGAATAAATTATATTTAGAGGAAGAAGCAGATCAACGATATTTGTTATGGGCGGGTGAAGATGTGGTTGAGGATTACTCTCTTAATGATGAAGGTGGACATGAGCAGGGCTTTTCCATTACGCCGATGGAAGAAGTAGCAGAGGATAGAAACCTGCGCTTTACTTATAATAGATTAGAAGCAGTTAGATATGCGGAGCAATGGTGGGATAGCTATAATCCGAAATATAGAAAGTTTGATGTAGATTGCACAAATTTTATCTCCCAGTGTTTGCATGAGGGGGGAGCCCCGATGGTTGGTCATCCAAACAAAAGCAGTGGCTGGTGGATGAAGGGGAATTCTTGGAGTTATACCTGGAGTGTTGCACATGCATTGCGATGGTATTTGCCAAGTGCAAAAGCCGGGGTGAAGGGTAAAGAAGTTCAGAGTGCGGAGTTATTAATGCCAGGGGATGTCATATGCTATGATTTTCAGGGTGATGGCAGGTTTGACCATAACACCATCGTTGTTGCTAAAGATGCAGATGGGCAGCCACTAGTAAATGCACATACTTATAATAGCCGAATGAGGTATTGGGCGTATGAGGATTCCACAGCTTATACACCTAAAATAAAATATAAGTTTTTTCATATTATTGATAGAGATTAGTGGTTGATTCTCTTCTCAGAAAAAGGTATTGTTGTAGAGGATATATTTTCTGCATAAAACAGAGGTGAAAATGAATGGGATTAAATGTTGTACTATATCAACCAGAGATTCCTGCTAATACAGGAAATATTGCAAGAACCTGTGCTGCAACCAATACCACTTTGCATCTGATTAGGCCATTAGGGTTTTCTACAGATGATAAAATGTTAAAAAGAGCAGGTCTGGATTATTGGGAATTTGTAAAAGTTGTTTATTATGATAGCTTAGAGGAGTTATTTGAAAAGAATAAAGAAGCGGAATTTTTCTATATTACAAAGTTTGGCACAAAGCCACATACTTCTTTTGATTATAGTAATATGGACAAGGATTATTTCTTTGTATTCGGCAGAGAGACAACCGGCTTACCTAAGGATCTAATACAAAGTAATTTAGATCAGTGTTTACGATTACCAATGACAACGAAGGTTCGCTCTTTAAACTTGTCCAATACAGCAGCTATCTTAATATACGAAGCTTTGCGTCAACAGGATTATCCTGACTTATCAATTGAGTTTCCGGAAGAATAGAAAAGACCTCCTATACAGTTAGGAGGTCTTTTGTTTGATTTATTTAATGATGTTTTTAGTGTGGGCAAAAGGCATTTGCACTTATAATTTAATTTATTTCTTTCTTGTACCCGGTCTTTCATCGACCCCAGCTGTAAAGATAGCTGTTAAGAATGCAAGGCATACACCTAGAATTAAGAATCCACTTGTTCCCATGTCTCGTTTCCTCCTTATGTAAGGTAAAGTTCATGTAAGCATACTACCTTTTATTATATCCTAATGGACAAGCATTGTGAATGGTTTGTGTGGAGAATTTATGACAGACTTACTAGATGCTTGTCGGAGCTGAACGAGCCGCTTGCGCTTTTCTTTGTCTAGCTCCAGCGGCTAGCTCCTCGAGTCATTAATCATTTCCCTCCAGTGGTCAATGTGCGTCCTCTTGCGTGAACTGTCTTATGCTTGTCGGAGCTGAACGAGCCGCTTGCGCTTTTCTTTGTCTAGCTCCAGCGGCTAGCTCCTCGAGTCATAAATCATTTCCCTCCAGAGGTCAAAGAGCGACCTCTTGCGTGAACTGTCTTATGCTTGTCGGAGCTGAACGAGCCGCTTGCGCTTTTGTTTGTCTAGCTCCAGCGGCTAGCTCCTCGAGTCATAAATCAATTCCCACCAGAGGTCAAAGAGCGACCACTTGCGTGAACTGTCTTATGCTTGTCGGAGCTGAACGAGCCGCTTGCGCTTTTCTAATTTAAAAGCATGTTTCACCTTTGGGGAGCATAGAGTATATTAATCAGGCATCGCGCTCTTATGGATGTTATAAAGGGGAGGTCCTTATGGAAATTTTACGTAAAATTGAAAAGTTTCGTGAAGAAGAACATCGTTTGAAGTGGGAAGGAACCTTTGGAGAGTATTTGGAATTGATTAAACGAGAACCGTGGGTGGCACAATCTGCCCATTCTAGGGTTTACAATATGATTAAAGATGCGGGTGTAGAAGAGGTGGAGGGGCAGCGGAGGTATAAATTCTTCAGCAGTGCCTTATTTGGTTTAGAAGATGCGTTAGAACGGTTAGTTGAAGAGTATTTCCATCCTGCAGCGAAACGGCTGGATGTTCGGAAAAGGATACTTCTTTTGATGGGCCCAGTAAGTGGAGGGAAGTCGACGCTCGTTACCATTTTAAAAAGAGGATTGGAACAATATACACATACAGATCGTGGTGCTGTTTATGCGATTAAAGGGTGCCCAATGCACGAGGACCCTTTGCATCTTATTCCACATCATTTACGGGAAGATTTTTATCAAGAGTATGGAATAAGGGTTGAAGGAAATCTGTCGCCTTTGAATATGATGAGACTGGAAAAAGAGTATGGTGGGCGAATTGAAGATGTGCTAATAGAGCGGATTTTCTTGTCTGAGAACCAGCGTGTGGGAATTGGAACCTTTAGTCCTTCAGATCCGAAGTCACAGGACATTGCAGACTTAACCGGTAGTATTGATTTCTCTACAATAGCGGAATTTGGCTCAGAATCCGATCCGAGAGCTTATCGATTTGATGGAGAACTTAATAAAGCCAACCGTGGAATGATGGAGTTCCAGGAGATGTTAAAGTGTGATGAGAAGTTTTTGTGGCATTTATTGTCTTTAACGCAGGAAGGAAACTTCAAAGCTGGACGATTCGCTTTAATTAGTGCAGATGAATTGATTGTGGCACATACGAACGAAACGGAATACCGTTCCTTTATTTCTAATAAAAAGAATGAAGCGTTGCATTCCCGTATCATTGTCATGCCGGTACCATATAACCTAAGGCTGACAGAAGAAGAAAGAATTTATGAGAAAATGATAAATGAGAGTGATGTAGCGGATGTGCATATTGCACCACATACTTTACGGGTCGCAGCAATGTTTACTATTTTAACTCGCTTAAAGGAACCAAAGCGTGGAGACATTGATTTGGTGAAGAAAATGCGTCTATATGACGGGGAATCAGTAGAAGGATTCAATAGCATCGATATCCAGGAGCTTAAAAAGGAATATGCGGATGAAGGAATGAGCGGCATTGATCCTCGTTATGTTATCAATCGCATCTCTTCGACTATCATTCGTAAGGAGGTACCATCTCTTAACGCATTGGATGTCCTGCGTTCACTTAAAGAAGGATTGGATCAGCATGCTTCCATTTCTAATGAAGATCGCGAACGATTCTTGAATTTTATTTCTGTAGCGAGAAAAGAGTATGATAATATTGCCAAGAAAGAAGTTCAAAAGGCATTTGTGTATTCTTATGAAGAGTCCGCGAAGACATTGATGGAAAACTATCTGGACAATGTGGAGGCCTATTGTAATAAAGCTAAGCTCCGTGACCCATTAACTGGAGAAGAGATGGGGGCAGATGAAAAACTCATGCGTTCCATTGAAGAACAAATTGGTATCTCTGAGAATGCGAAGAAGGCTTTCAGGGAAGAAATTCTCATTCGTATTTCCGCATATGCTCGTAAAGGAAAGCGGTTTGATTATAACTCACATGAGCGCTTAAGAGAAGCGATTCAGAAAAAGCTGTTTGCTGATCTAAAGGATGTTGTGAAGATTACCACATCATCGAAAACGCCGGATGAGGCGCAGCTTAAGAAAGTTAACGAGGTAGTAGCACGTCTAGTAGATGAACATGGCTACAACTCTACCTCAGCGAATGATCTGCTGCGTTATGTGGGAAGTCTGTTAAACCGATAAAAATAAATAGAAAACAGCAGGGGATGCCTCTGCTGTTTTTTGCTACATCCACACCCTAATCCTTCCCTAAAAGAGGTTTGATATCATTAGCGAAGGGGAAAATAGGGAATAGGGGTGATAATAATGGAAAAAGATTCATCTACTAGAACTGAAAATACGATGGCCTCCAATGAAGAAGAGATGGAAAAATTATCAAAAGAGATGGAACAATTTAAAGAAAATAAAACAGATCGAACACGAGATCCTCAACAGCATAGCAATAATAATGAGAATGAAAAAGAATAGTGAACCTTCCTGATGTGGGAAGGTTTTTTTATTTTCTAAATTTCGTATAGTACTAGCTGGTTCTTGCATAAATCTAGTAATACTAAGAAAGCCTGATGCTTGTCTATTCTTGTAGTTTGGGAGCCTAATTATCTAAATAATCTGTCAATTATTTCAGATACGTGCATAGGATAGAGTAACCAACCCTTCTTTTGATTCAAGGTTGGTCTCTTTAAAATTTTTACCTAGATATTGTATGCAGTACTTTACGAAATGGTTCCAGAGTTTTATGAAATTGTTTACCAAATACAAGGAGGGATATCGATGACGATGTCAGATGAGACGAATTTTGTAGTGTCCAAAGAGGATTGGTCCCTCCATCGAAAAGGCCATGATGACCAAAAACGCCATCATGATAAGGTCCAGGAGGCTATTAAAAATAATTTACCAGATCTTATTACGGAAGAGAATATTGTGATGTCTAATGGCAAAGAGGTCGTTAAGATCCCAATCAGGTCTTTAGATGAGTACAGAATTCGTTATAACTATGACAAAAACAAGCATGTTGGCCAAGGTGATGGAGATAGCCAAATTGGTGATGTGGTTGCAAGGGACGGTTCAGGTCAGCAGAAGGGTCCAGGGAAAGGCCAGGGAGCAGGAGACCAGGCAGGGGAGGACTATTACGAAGCAGAAGTATCTTTAATGGACTTAGAATCCGCTTTATTCAATCAGTTGGAGCTGCCAAACCTTAAACAAAAAGAGCGGGATGACAATATAGTTGAAGATTATGAGTTTAATGATATAAGAAGAACTGGGTTAATGGGAAATATCGATAAGAAACGAACCATGATGTCAGCCTATAAACGAAACGCGATGACAGGGGCAGCGAGCTTTCATCCCATCTATCAGGAGGATCTTAAATTTAAGACTTGGAATGACGTGGAAAAACCAGATTCCAAAGCAGTAGTACTCATGATGATGGACACTAGCGGTTCCATGGGAATGTGGGAGAAGTATATGGCAAGAAGCTTCTATTTTTGGATGACACGGTTCCTGCGAACCAAATATGAAACGGTGGAAATTGAATTTATCGCCCATCACACAGAAGCAAAGGTGGTTAGTGAAGAGGACTTTTTCTCTAAAGGGGAAAGTGGGGGGACTATTTGTTCTTCCGCCTATCGTAAGGCTTTGGAGTTAATTGACGGAAAATATTCACCGACTCGCTTTAATATTTACCCATTCCATTTTTCAGATGGTGATAATTTAACCTCTGATAATCAGCGTTGTGTGAAGCTAGTGGCAGAACTGATGAAGGTTTCAAACATGTTTGGATACGGAGAGGTTAATCAGTATAATCGCCACAGTACCCTTATGTCAGCCTACAAGAACATGAGTGATGAAAAGTTCAGACATTTTATTTTAAAACAAAAGCCAGATGTGTTCCATGCGATGAAGGAATTCTTTAAGAAAGAACAAAACAAACTGTATGCTTAAGATAAAACCAGCCGAGGGGCTGGTTTTTTATTTGCTGGTCATTCATACTAACTATATAGGCTTAATGAAAGGCTATTTAAATCCCAAGTCTTGTACATGGAAAAAGTGTAGCAGAGCGCTAAAAATTAGCAGGTAGTTCGGGGTAATGTAACCGATATAAATATGATCTTTTCACTAAGGATTAAATTAATAGAAGTAAAACAGTTTAAAGTTTAGTAAAATAAAACTAAGAAGATTTAAATCAAGGAGGAATAAAACGATTGGCGACGTTAAAGGATATTGCAGAAAGAGCTGGAGTATCATTGGCAACAGTTTCAAGAGTGTTAAACTATGATACCAGCCTGAGCGTTACAAATGAAACCCGGAAAAAAATATTTGAAATAGCAGAAAGCCTCCATTATAAAAAATCCAGTAAAACTCGGGGGAGGAAAGAAGAGTCAAAGCGTTTACAGTTCGGGCTAATTTATTGGTACTCCGAGCAGCAGGAGTTGGCTGATCCATATTATATGTCGATTAGACTAGGTATTGAAAAAGAGTGCTTTGAACGTCAGATTGACATTGTTAAGTTGTTTGTGAAAAAGGAAATGAGCACAAACCGTGCGAGTTCATTAGATGGCATCATAGCAGTAGGAAAATACAGTTCCGAGGAAATTGAGGAGTTTAACAAAATTTCCGAAAATATCGTACTAGTCGACTTTTCCCCAAACGATAATTACGACAGTGTAGTCGTTGATTTTCGTAAATCAATGACCGAAGTGTTAGAATATCTGACAAACCTGGAGCATCGGGATATCGGATACATTGGTGGAAGAGAATATGTTCACGGTGGCATTCCGATAAAGGATGAAAGGGAAGTAACTTTCTATGAGTACCTTTCCTTAAGGAATATGTTTAATTCGAAAAATGTGTGGACTGGCTCCTTTACTGCAGAAGACGGATATGCGCTTATGAAGGAAGCTCTTTCTGAGGGGAATTTACCGACAGCTTTTTTTATTGCGAGTGATAGCATGGCTATTGGTGCAATTAGAGCATTGCATGAAGAAGGGGTGAAAGTTCCACAAGAAGTTTCTATTGTCGGTTTTAATGATATTGCGACTTCAAGATATCTACAGCCCTCTTTAACAACTGTAAAAGTATACACCGAATTTATGGGGGAAGTAGCTGTAAAACTTTTACTTGACCGATTAGAGAGTGAAAGAACATTGTCACAGAAAATAGTCGTGCCAACCCATCTAGTCATTCGTGAAAGCTGTGAGAAAAATACGCCTTCTTAAAAAAATTCGCTTCCTTATATAAAGGAGCGGATTTTTTTACGTTGGGCTAACTTGTGGAAGGGTGTGATTTTTTGCTCCCATAAAAGAAAACATTTATTTAGTAAAAATAGATAAAAATATTGTGTGTTTTACTAAAAGATAGTAAACTACTAATATAAAGCATTAAGAAAAATACTTTTTTAAAGATGAATGGGTGGAGGAAATGGGATGGAGACGAAACAACTAATTGGTACTTTTGAAGAGATTTTTACAACAGCTGACCCCCGTGTTTTTTTTGCACCTGGTCGGATTAATTTAATTGGAGAACATACGGATTATAATGGAGGAAATGTTTTTCCTTGTGCTATAACTTATGGTACTTATGCAATTGCTAAAAAGAGAAGTGATCAAAAAATCAGAATGTATTCGAGTAATTTTCCGCACACTGGGGTTATCGATGTGGAAATGGATAGATTGGACTATAATGCAGCACACGATTGGGCTAATTATCCAAAGGGAATGGTTAAATTTTTGAATCAAAGGCATCAGTCTATCGATTCTGGATTTGATGTTTTATTTTATGGCAATATTCCCAACGGAGCAGGTTTATCATCGTCCGCCTCGATAGAATTGGTAACAGGAGTATTACTTGAAAACCTCTTTAATTTAGAGATCGACAGAATCGATCTTGTGAAACTTGGACAGCAGGTAGAAAACCAGTATATTGGGGTTAACAGCGGTATCATGGATCAGTTTGCTATTGGAATGGGAAAAAAGGACCATGGCATCTTGCTGGACTGTACTACGTTGGAGTATGAGTATGCTCCACTCGAACTGGAAGATTATAAGATTATTATTATGAACACAAATAAGCAACGGACCTTGGCAACATCCAAGTATAATGAAAGAAGAAATGAATGCGAAAAAGCGTTAGTATACCTCCAACAGGAGCTGGATGTTTTGTCCTTGGGAGCTATTACCGAGCAGACGTTTGAGGGAAATAAGAACCTAATCGAGGATGAAGTTACGATGAGAAGGGCCAGACATGCAGTAACAGAAAATGCCAGAACAGAGAAGGCACTGCATGCACTTAAGGACGGAAGATTAAATGAATTTGGAAAGTTGATGAACTTATCCCATATTTCTCTTCGCGATGACTATGAAGTTACCGGTCTGGAATTAGATACATTAGTTGAGGCTGCCTGGGAACAGGAAGGTACCCTTGGAGCAAGGATGACTGGAGCGGGGTTTGGTGGATGTGCAATCGCTATTGTGGAAGAAGATAAAATTGATGAATTCATTAGATCTGTTGGCGATAAATATTTAGAATCCACAGGCTTGGAGGCAACGTTTTATATTGCAAGTATCGGTGATGGTGCAAAAGAAATCAAAGTAGGAGGGTGAAAAGATGAGTATACTAGTTTTAGGTGGAGCAGGCTATATAGGATCACATGCAGTGTATCAGCTTATCGAAAATGGTCAAGAGGTAGTGGTAGTAGATAATCTGCAAACGGGGCATATCGAGGCTGTCCACCCAAAGGCTGTTTTTTATCAAGGAGACTTGCGAGATAAAAAGTTTCTGAGAAATGTATTTCAACAGGAGAAAATAGAACAGGTGGTTCATTTTGCCGCTAATTCCCTTGTCGGAGAGTCGATGGAGGATCCGCTATTATATTATCATAACAATGTTTATGGTACACAAGTCTTACTAGAGGTCATGAAGGAGTTTGGGGTCAAGAATATTGTCTTTTCCTCCACAGCTGCCACATACGGTGAACCAGATCAGATTCCGATAACGGAAGATGCTTTAACCGCTCCTACTAATCCATATGGTGAAACAAAGCTTGCAATGGAGAAAATAATGAAGTGGTGCGATCAGGCATATGGAATTAAATTTGTTGCACTGCGCTATTTTAATGTGGCTGGCGCAAGAGTTGAGGGCGTAATTGGAGAGGATCATACCCCTGAAACACATTTAATACCAATCGTCTTGCAAGTTGCACTTGGGAAGCGAGAACATATTACAGTATTCGGTGAAGACTATGATACTCCAGATGGTACCTGCATAAGAGATTATATACATGTGGAAGACTTAGTTGGGGCGCATCTTTTGGCGCTTACTTATTTGAAAAATGGCGGTGAGAGTGAAGTTTTTAATCTTGGTTCCAATAAAGGGTTTTCTGTTAAAGAAATTATTGAAGCAGCTAGAAAAATAACGAATCATGCGATTCCCGCAAAAATAGGTGAACGTCGGGCCGGGGATCCCGGACAATTGGTTGCATCCTCACTTAAGGCAAAGACTATCTTGAACTGGAAGCCTAACTATAACAATATCGAAAAAATAATTTCTGATGCATGGAAGTGGCACCAACAACATCCTACAGGATATGAAGGTGATTCCAAATGAAGAAGAAAAAAGTCACTACGGTTATTCAGTTATTAGTAGAGCAGGGGCTAAAAGGAAATCTGATTGAATTTGAAGATGAAGTTTATGTGCGCAATCAAATTCTACATTTGCTGCAATTGAAGGATTTTCAAAAAGAGGATCTTCCAACAGATAGCTCAGAAGCTAACATACCAGATTTAGTAGTAGACCTGGTTGATTATGCAGTTGCAGAAGGTTTAATCTCCAATCTGCTAGACGAAAAAGAGATCCTGATGAGCAGTATCATGAACTGCTTTATGTCAAAGCCATCTGAAATAAATCATAAGTTTTATCGGATGTTTAACGATGATCCTAGAACTGCAACGGATTATTTTTATACATTAAGTAAAAACAGCAACTATATTCAAATGAAGCGAATAAATAAAAACATCGAATACAAAGCAGAAACTCAGTATGGAAAATTAGATATTACAATTAACCTTTCCAAACCGGAAAAGGACCCGAAAGAAATTCAATTAGAAAAAGAACTAAAACAAGATGCGAATTATCCTGCTTGTTTACTTTGCATGGAAAATGAGGGATATGCAGGTCGGATTGGTCATCCTGCCCGTTCGAACCACCGCATGATTCGGGTAGCACTGAACGAAGAAGGATGGTTATTACAATATTCCCCTTATGTGTATTACAATGAACATTGTATACTGTTATCGGAAGAGCACAGAGATATGCGGATACAAGAAAAAACCTTTGCTACTCTTTTGGCTTTTGTCGAAAAGTTTCCTCATTATTTTATTGGTTCCAATGCAGACCTTCCTATAGTTGGAGGCTCTATTTTATCCCATGATCATTATCAGGGTGGCAGATATGATTTTGCCATGGCAAAGGCAGAAGAAGAATTTAAATTTCAGCTGTCTGCCTACCCGAATATAGATTGCAGCACTGTTAAATGGCCGATGTCTGTTATTAGGCTGAGAGGTGATAATAAGGGAGAGCTGGTTCAAGCGGCTTCCTATATTTTAGAGCAATGGAAGGGGTATAGTGATGAAACAGTTGATATTATAGCTTTTACAAAAAACACCCCACACAATACCATTACTCCTATTGTCAGGAAAAAAGGTGAACAATTCGAAGTTGATCTTGTGCTAAGAAATAACAGAACAACGGAAAGACACCCATCAGGGATTTTCCACCCTCATGCAGATGTGCAACATATTAAAAAAGAGAATATAGGCCTTATAGAAGTAATGGGGCTTGCCGTCTTACCGAAGAGGTTGGAGGAAGAGCTCGAGGAAGTGGAGCAGTATATACTGGAAAGCGGCACCACTGTTAAAGACTATCATCTGTCATGGGCAAATGAGCTAAAGGAGGAGTACACTTATTTAGCTAATTCAAGGGATATAAAGGAATATTTGCGAGAAAAGGTTGGTCAGAAGTTTTTGAGAGTATTAGAAGATGCTGGTGTATTTAAAAGAGATAACATCGGACAAAATGCCTTCCGATTATTTACAGACTCATTGAATGGAAGTTGATTTTATGAAAATATCCAAAAAACCAATAAAAGGATTAGAACATACTCCCTACTATAAATTTAATCTTACCAATGAAAACGGAATAGAAGTAGAGTTTCTAAATCTAGGGTGTGTAATCACCAAAATATTGATGCCAGACAGGCTAGGAAAAAAAGAAAATATCGTTCTTGGCTTTAAGGACTACGAAGATTACCTAAATAACTCTCCTTACTTAGGAGTGGTAGTGGGAAGAGTTGCAGGGAGGATTGGCCAAAGCAAGTTTTCCTTGGATAAAAAAGAATACATCGTTACTAAAAATGAAGGAAACAATCATCTACATGGAGGTAAATCAGGGTTCAGCCATGTTTGCTGGAATGATGAGGTGTATGAGAAGGAGAATGAGGTCGGAGTAGTTTTCACTTATCTAAGTAAAGATGGGGAAGAAGGATATCCTGGGAATTTATCTGCAACAGTGAGATATGCATTGACCAGTGACAATAGATTCACCATTTCATATGAAGGTTTTTCGGATAAACAAACAATCTACAGTCCGACCAATCATACGTATTTTAACTTAAGCGGTAATTTAAAAAGAGATATTCTTAAACAAAAATTGAAGATGCCTGCTGATTGGTACCTGCCACTTTCTGAAGATTTTCTTCCATCTTCAAATAAAGAAGCAGTGGATATGACGGAGTTTGACTTTAGAGAAGGTCGTATTCTAAAAGACGGAATCGAGTCAAGTCATCCTCAAATTTCTTTAGCAAACGGTTATGATCATTTTTATATACTAAACAAAAAGATTCCGGAGTTCTTTTTATTGGATGTTGAGAGTGGTAGAAAGATGAGTGTTGCGACTGATTCCCAAGGGCTTGTTCTTTATACGGGTAATCATCTTTCATCTAATCTGGAGCTCGATGGAGGAAAGGGTAAGTCCTATTTAGGGGTTTGCCTTGAGACGCAATCTTTACCTGTTGGTTTGGATTTAGGCGAGCCTTCTAATGCTTATGTAAAAGAAAATGATTCTTATTATAGTTTTACTGAGTACAGATTTAGTATTGTGGATTAGGAACTTTATAGACCTAGGTGGGGGGACTTGATGAACTCCTGTTTCTTTCCGTTCTAAGTGCTCGCTTATTTGTTGGTGGTGCGGGAGGCTTCTTCGGGTTAGTCTGAAGGGGTCTCCCGTTTCCCGTTTTACTATCTACCGCTATCGACCAGAGGGGAGTCTTGCACCGTGCACTCCGGCCGCCAGGTGGTGCCTTGTTTAATGTATGGTGATGTTATCTGTTTTTCGGGTTTGGCGAGAATAATAGTCAGAAAGAAATTTCAAGTAGGTCCTAGAAGAGTTAGATTGGTGTTTTCGTCCTTTATTTTGGGGATATCACCAATGGAACGGGGTTAGTGGGTAGATTTCGCGGTGGCTTGCATGCTGTATTCCGGTGTTGCGTACCACTTCTCGGAACTTGTGCACGGAACTCGGGTTTTTCGTATNAACGGGGTTAGTGGGTAGATTTCGCGGTGGCTTGCATGCTGTATTCCGGTGTTGCGTACCACTTCTCGGAACTTGTGCACGGAACTCGGGTTTTTCGTATCACTTCTCGGGACTTGCGCACGGAACTCGGTTTTTCCGTACCACTTCTCGAGATTTGCGCACGGAATGCTTTTTCTCCATACTTCATGGCGATTTGCGCATAGCCCCAGGATATGATGCCGTATCTTCAGGGAATGCAAGGCTGATTTCTTATACAGAATGCTTTCGTGCTTCATTTTAGAGGAGGCAATTACCCGTTGAAAACACTTGTAAGGAATTTTACACAATAATAAGGACTTGACTAATAATCATAAAAGTTTCCTATTTTAAGCAAAGTGTGTGAGAAAAGATTAAAAAGAAAACCCTCGACTTTTATAACTAGTCGAGGGTCTTTCTTTCTTATTGAAGCTTCACACCGTGGAAGTAAGGAGTACCACTGAAGTCTACGAATAGACCGTTAGCACCGTTTGTTCCGTAGTTGAAGTCAGGGTGTTGCAGGTAAACCATTGGAGCTTCGTCTACAAGAATCTCAGAGACTTCTTTGTAAGCTTCATTACGCTCATCCTGGTTTGTCTCAGAGCGGGCAAAGTCAAGTAATTCATCTACGCGGTCGTTAGCGTAGAAAGATCGGTTACCAGGCGCTCCGAATGTGGAAGAATGGAATAGAGCATATAGACCGTAGTCAGCATCACCTGTTACAGTAGTCCATCCAAGGATGAATAGTTCATGCTCACCATTGGCAGTTGCATCAAGGAACGCACCCCACTCAATGATTTCAATGTTAACTGTGATACCAATTTGACCTAATTGGTCTTGGACAAGTGTTGCAATTTGCTCACGCTCAGCGTTTGCAGAGTTTACATAAAGAGTTGTTTCAAATCCATCTTCAAAGCCCGCATCAGCAAGCAATTGCTTTGCAGCTTCCACGTCATATCCAAGTGGCTCAAGATCTTGGTAGTTACCAACAACTGTAGGAGCAAGCGGTCCAACAGCAGGTACACCCTGACCGTCCAGGATACCGTCAACCACATCTGTTTTGTTGATTGCCATGGAGATTGCTTGACGAACTTCTTTAATGTTGTATGGCTCTTTTTCCATATTGAAGCCTAGATAGTCCATACGAGTACCGCGAACGTTCACCAACTCGATTCCTGAACCAGACATGCCTTCTACACGGGCTACATCAGATGCACCGATTTGTGTCACTTGAGCTTCACCCGTTTCAAGCATTGCAACACGTGTTGATTGCTCTGGTACTACAACAAACTTGATGGAATCAAGTGCAGGTGCACCATCCCAGTAGTTTTCGTTTTTCACTAATGTGATTTCAGAACCGCGGTTCCAGTTTTCAAATACGAAAGGCCCTGTTCCAACTGGATTTTCGTCTACAGTTTCTCCGCCGCTGTTTTCTTCTTCAATTGCAGAAGGAGCGATGATAGAACCAGCGTTATGTGCTAAGTGAGCCGGTAGTGGAGCGAAAGGTTCAGCAGTTTTAATATGAACTGTATGTTCGTCAACAACCTCAACTTCTGTGATCATGTTAAGTACTACAGCACGAGGAGATGCAAATTCTGGATCTAAAATACGTTCAAGTGTCATCTTTACTGCCTCTGCAGTGAAATCCGTGCCATCGTGGAATTTAACATCAGTACGTAGTTTAAATTCCCAAACAGTATCTTCAATAGCTTCGAAAGACTCGGCCAGTGAAGGAACTACAGTACCGTCAGGGTCATAAGCAGTTAAACGGTCGAATATTTGCGTTGTTACGTTTGTTGTGGAAGTATCATTCATTCCGTGTGGATCAAGTGTTGGGGCATCTGCACCAACTACGAATGATAGCTCTCCGCCATCTTGGCCTTCTACTTCGCCATCATCTCCGGCACCGCCGTTGTTTGTCGTCCCGCTGCTGTCATTTCCACCACTACATGCAGAAAGAACCAGCATTAGGGAAAGAAGAAGCAGGAAAAACACATTCTTTTTTGTTTTCATGTAAAATTACCCCCCTGAAGAATTTGTTGATACAATTTTAAATCAATGGATAAGCCATGATTGATTTTTATAATAAGCTAAAAACTGAAAATTCACAAGAGTTTATTTTCAAGAAATTTTAACAAAAATATTATTTTTGTAATAATATAACAACTTTCGACAACGAAAATATTACGTTCTAATTAATTTTTCGGTGTATATAATGAAAAAAATATTTATTTGCATATTTACTATCATTCTATTTATTTTGTATTGTAAGACTTTTTCAAACTATTGTAATATTACAATAAAATAGCTATTATAGTATCTAGTTATATAGAAACTTAGAGCTAATAAGAATGTTACAAACAGATGAGGGGATGGGAAGAATCATGAGTCAACCACAAACGACAACGGGGGTTCCAGTTACCATTAAGAGTTCAAAAACGGTCCGTTGGATATCTTTTTACAAAAAACTGGCTAAGAATAAAGCTGCCCTGGTGGGGGCCTTTATAATTATAGCAATTGTAATTCTCGGTGCACTTGCACCATTGATAGCCACTCATGAACCAAACGCAACTAATGTTATGAATAAGCTTCAAGGCCCATCAGCTGAACATTATCTTGGTACAGACCAGATGGGGCGGGATGTTTTTAGCCGACTTCTATATGGAACACAGATTTCCCTAGGGATTGGATTTGTTTCGACACTTTTAGGTGCAATAGTAGGAGTGGTTTTGGGAATTATCTCTGGATACTATGGAAGGTGGATAGATAGTCTGATCATGAGGATATGTGATGTCCTTCTGGCATTCCCAGGAATCTTACTGGCATTGGCAATAGTAAGTGTTCTTGGAGCAAGTACGAGGAATGTAATTATTGCCGTTGCTTTTTATGCGATTCCTTCGTTTGCCAGAATTGTTCGCGGATCCACCCTTAGTGTAAAGAAACTTGAATATGTGGACGCAATAAAAGCTATGGGCGCAAAAGATGGAAGAATTATTTTTCGTCATATCCTGCCAAATATTATGTCGCCGATTATTGTACAAGCAACATTGTATATTGCTTCTGCCATTATTACAGCAAGTGCTCTTTCCTTCCTTGGAATGGGGACAAGGCCGCCGCAAGCAGAATGGGGGGCTATGTTAAGCGAAGGGCGGGCTTATTTAGCCCAAGCACCTCATGTCACATTATTCCCAGGGATTGTCATTCTGCTGGTTGTAATTGGATTTAACATGATGGGTGATGGACTGCGTGATGCGTTAGATCCAAAATCAAGAAAATAATGGAGAAGAAGGTGAAATAATATGTTTATTTTTATCATAAGAAGACTACTTCAAACGATACCGGTACTATTTGGTGTAACATTGGCGGTTTTCCTGATGGTCCACTTGATTCCAGGGGATGCAGCTCAGATCATGGCTGGAGAGCAGGCTAGTACGGAACAGGTAGAAGCGATGAGAGAAAAGCTTGGCCTGAATGATCCATATCATGTCCAGTATTTCAGCTATATCGGGAATGCAATACAAGGGGATCTTGGTACTTCTGTGCGTACTAACCGGGATGTTACATCTGAAATATTCTCTGATAGAATCTGGATTACGATAGAGCTGGCAATATGGGGAACGATTTTATCCGTATTTCTAGGGTTGATTGCGGGGATTATCTCAGCTACCAGAAAGTATTCATATGCAGATACCTCTATCATGATTGTTGCCCTGTTCGGTGTTTCCATGCCAAACTTCTGGCTTGGTATTATGTTGATTTATTTATTCTCTGTAAATCTTGGTTGGCTCCCTGTTGCTGGATGGGGGAATGATTGGAAACAGATGATTCTTCCTATCATTACACTGGGAACCGGTGGTGCTGCCATCATTGCCCGTATGACTCGATCAAGTATGTTGGATGTAATTGATCAAGATTATATCCGGACCGCTTATGCGAAAGGTGTAAGCGATAAATATGTCATTTATAAGCATGCTTTAAGAAATGCTTTGATTCCAGTAGTTACAGTAGTAGGTTTGCAGTTCGGTACATTGTTGGGTGGAGCTGTTATTACAGAGACGGTTTTTGCAATAAACGGAATCGGACGGCTGATTATTACATCCATAAACATGCGTGACTTCCCAATGGTGCAAGGAACCATCTTAGTGTGTACATTATTGTTCGTATTTGTTAACTTCCTTGTGGATATCACCTATCGAATGATTAACAAGCGGATAGACCTTAACTAAAGGACGGTGAAAGACATGACAACAGCTAAAAGCGATAACATATTAGAAGTAAAAGGCTTAAGAACATCTTTTTTTACGGATGAAGGAGAAGTGAAAGCAGTTGACGGTGTGGATTTCTCCATAGAGAAAGGGAAGACTCTCGGTATTGTGGGAGAATCCGGATCCGGTAAAAGTATCACCTCGCTATCCATTATGAGACTGGGTGACGGTAAAATTGTTGGTGGGGAAATCCTATTCAAAAATGAAAACCTTATTGATAAAACAAAGAAACAGATGATGAACCTTCGTGGAAATAACATAAGCATGATTTTCCAGGAGCCGATGACTTCTTTAAATCCGACCTTGACCTGTGGCGAGCAGATTGCCGAGTCCATCAGGATTCATCAAAAACTCGGAAGGAAAGCTGCTTGGACAAAGTCTGTCGATATGCTCCGGCTAGTGGGTATACCATCCCCTGAAAAACGGGCTAAACAATATCCGTTTGAGCTTTCAGGAGGAATGCGCCAGCGTGTCATGATCGCAATTGCACTGGCATGTAATCCTGAATTGCTGATTGCGGATGAACCGACAACGGCACTCGACGTGACGATTCAAGCACAAATATTAGAATTAATGAAGAAGCTTCAGGAGGAATTGGGTACATCCCTTATGTTGATCACCCATGACTTAGGGGTTGTAGCGGAAATGTGTGATAAGGTGGCCGTCATGTACTGCGGAAAGGTAGTGGAATACGCAGATGTAAAAACTATCTTTTCGCATCCAAAACATCCATACACTGTCGGTCTATTAAACTCAGTACCAAAGCATGATGAGGATGTGGAAGGGGAACTTTCCGTCATCCAAGGTTCTGTTCCTAGTCCATTCAATCTGCCGAAGGGCTGCCGTTTTGCCCCTCGCTGCCCGCACGCCAGGGACATTTGCATCAATAATCTGCCGCACTTGGAGAAAACGGAAGACGGCGACCAGGTTCGTTGCTGGATTTATACAGATAAGTGGGAAGATGAGGAGGTTGCTGCCAGTCATGAGTAATCAAACATTATTAGAAGTGAAGAATCTTAAACAATATTTTCCTATAAAAGGTGGAGTATTGGGGAGGACTGTTAACCATGTAAAAGCGGTTGACGACATCAGTTTTTCCGTCAAGGAAGGGGAAACTGTCAGCATCGTAGGGGAATCCGGTTGCGGTAAATCCACAACAGGCCGTGCCATCCTGCGCCTGGATAACCCTTATTCCGGTGAAGTGAGCTTCCAAGGGGAAGATTTGCTTGCTTTAAGCAAGTCTGAGATGAGGAAGAAACGTAAGGATCTGCAAATTATTTTTCAAGATCCATATGCATCTTTGAATCCTCGTCAGACAGTCAGCCAGATTTTGGAGGAAGCATTGGAAATCCAGAATGTTGTGCCCCGTAAAGATCGCCGTAAAAAAATCGTTGAACTGCTGGAGACGGTCGGTATCGGTGCACATCAGGTCGACCGCCATCCCCATGAGTTCAGCGGGGGGCAACGCCAGCGTATCGGAATCGCACGTGCTCTATCTGTAGACCCGAAGCTGATTGTATGTGATGAAGCGGTTTCTGCGCTGGATGTTTCCATTCAAGCTCAGGTTTTAAACCTGCTGAAAAAACTACAACGCGAATTTAATCTTACGTATCTGTTTATCTCTCATGACCTGGGTGTGGTAAGACACATTTCCGACCGCATTATTGTTATGTACCTAGGTAAAATCGTAGAGATTGCAGATAAGAAAACTTTATTTCAAAATCCCCAGCACCCATATACTAAAGCTTTATTATCGGCTATTCCGAGCACGCATATCGGGGAAAAGAGGGAAAGAATCATTTTGAAAGGGGATGTTCCTTCTCCCATCGATCCTCCTGCAGGCTGCCGGTTCCATACGCGTTGTCCATATGCATTCGATCGATGCAGAACCGAAGCTCCTGACCTGCACCAAATTCCAGGAAAAGAGCAGCGATCAGCCTGTCATCTTGTAGAAGACGGCCCGGTGGACTTTTCAGAGCTGCAAACAATATATTAATAGCTATTACCCACTCTCTGTAATATTGGAGAGTGTTTTTTGTGCTATTCTTTCCGAGAATTTTAAGTTAAGTTTTCTCTACCTTAGGTTTAATCAAATGTTGCGGTGCAGACTTTCTTTTACTCGTTCCCCTTTTCATTGAAAACAAGATTTTCACTCTCCCATTGTACATACTTAAAGAATTGCTAGTTATGAAAAATGTCTAATAAAGGATAAATTTATCTTTCCTAAAAGCGATATATCTTTACACCAGATACCATATCGAAGCATTTTATTTACTTATCTCATAAAAAAAACGTGCTTATCTTAAGCACGTTTTTTTTATTGGAAAATTATACTCCCATTTTTCTTCTAGTATTGCTTGGTTTCTTTGTTTGCTGGCTTTTCATTTTCTGAGAGGATTTTAATCCATTCGTATTTGATTTGCCTGAAGTGTTTAGATTTTTCTTTTGCTCTAACTGCTTTTTAATTGCATCTTGTAGACTTATCTTCTTTTTAGGTTCTTCTGTTTGATTTGTTTGATTTTGCTCTGTCATGTAAAGTCCTCCTTGTAAGGGTATTGGTAAGTATAGTATATACTATTTTATTAAAGAAAGATAACGGGGAATCTTGGTTTTTAAAAATCTGATTTTTGCTATAATAAGGCGGAACAATCATTTTTTTTTGCATTTATATCTGTTCGTAGAGAAATTATTTAATTATGGGGTGCTCTAATGATTTACCAAATAAAGAAGCCTTCCATTCATTTGTTGCCATGGATTGAAAATTATTGGCAAGTGCAATTACATACTGGTGAGTTCATGAAGAATGAAACTATACTACCAAATGGTAAGATTGAGATGATTTTTGCGCTTGAGGGAAATTATAAAGTAGGAAATCGGAAAACATATTCCGTCAAGCATTCTTGGCTTTCTGGAATCCAACATGAGCCGTTACATATTCAGTATAATGGGGCTTCCAATTTGATTGGAATTCGTTTTCATCCTCATGGTCTATTTCCATTCCTACCAATACCAATTAATGAAACTATTAATCAAGTAGAGCCTTTATCCCTTCTTTTAGGCGAGCTTGCCAATGAGATATATGAGAACCTTTGCGAATCAAAAAGCATAGCTGAAGTTTTCAACAAACTTGATAGATATCTTATAAGTAGAATTAGTTCCAAAAAAGAAAAACAGCATAGTGTGGTTCAACAAGGAATCAACTACTTAAAAAAACACCCTACTACCAGTTTCTCTAATCTAGCCTTCCAATTAGGTTACTCAGACCGTCATTTTAATCGCATTTTTAAAGACCAAACAGGTATATCGCCCAAATTAATGGCCCGGATTTTCCGTTTTGAACAATCTTGTCTTCGTCTTTTTGATCAAAAAGAATTAGAGGGTTCTTCATTCGTTCAAGAGTTGGGTTATTACGACCAGTCGCACTTTATAAAAGAGTTTAAACGATTTTCCGGTATGACTCCAATGGAGTATCAAAAGGTTGCTAAGCATTCAAATAATTTTATCTGAACATGTCCGATTTTTACAATCCTTCTCTCTTTTTTTCGGTTATAATTAGTTCGATAAGAAAATAATGGAAGGAGTTATAGGATGGATATACAACAGGCTATAAGTGATTTGAATTATTTTGCAGTATTAGGAGCAGGTTTATCAGCATTTTTTATTGGAGGAATTTGGTACTCTTTGCTTTTTGGGAAGCTTTGGATGAAATTGCATGGATTTACTGATGAGCAGTTGCGTAGAACAGCTGGAAGGGTATTTGGTGGTTCGTTTGTATTGGCACTTATTATTTCCTTCGTATTAGCTTTATTCATAGGATCTGAGAGCACGGCGACATTTGGTTTAATAGCAGGTTTTATGACGGGAGCTTTTTTTGTGACTGCAGCAATGGGAATCACCTATTTGTTCGAACGTCGTCCATTTGTCCTTTTTCTTATTGATGGTGGATATCATATTGTGACATTTTCCGTGATGGGATGGATACTTGGGCTATGGTCTTGATACTTCTGGAAAGGAATGGATTTTATGACCAGTGAAGCATTGCTTTTTAAGCAATTGAGTTTTGTAAGAAATAGAACAAACCTAATCTTGGAGACAACATCTGAAGAGCTTGCAGATAGAATGCCAAATGGCTTTCGCAATTCTATCAGGTGGAATGCAGGGCATATTTTTTTAACAATGGATACTCTTCTGTATTCTTTTGCAGGCAAAGAACATTATGTTCCATTAAGTTATTTTAAACTCTTTCAAATGAATACAAGTCCTGCAGGGTGGGGTTCTGAACCACCGAATATGGATGAAATTAAAGGTCATTTATTAGATCAAACAGATCGTATCAAAAAAGATTTTACTGGTAGATTAGATGAGAAAATTGTAAAACCTTTTCAGATAGGAGACTACAAATTAGATACATTAGCGGAAGTACTTGGCTTTGCTAATTGGCATGAAGGATTACATCAAGGTGTTATGAACAGTATTAAGAGGGCTTCAGGTATAAATGATTTATGGGGAAAATAAAGCATCCAGGCTCTATTCATTATGCCTAGTGCTTTAAGCATAGCCGGGAGCCTCTACTGAATTATAGTCAGGGAGACTCCCGCGCTGGTCCGCGAAAAGCACTAAGGAATAATTTGTTAATTTAAGCGAAGCGTTTCTAACACAGTTTTTCCGTTAACTACTTTGGTAGAGAAGGCTATATTATCGCCTTCTTTTACTTTATCCAAATCTCCAACAACCTCGCCTTGTACTTCTATTGTTTCTATTTTGCCATTACGTTCGATTTTCACTTTGTTTTCTCCATCAAATCCTCGAAAAGTCCCTTCTACCTGTGTGGTTAGTTCAATTCCTGTTAGGCTATCATCCGTTGTTTCAGTTTCAGCATTATCTGTAGAACAAGCAGATAAAATAAGAGCGGTAAGGGCAAAGACGATTAACTTTTTCATTAAGGTTCATTCCTCCTTTTACATGTAGACGAAGGGGAGAGAAAAAAAGTTACGAAAACTGCCCCAGGGTTTATTAGACATGATTCTTCCAGTGGAATGCTATATTATATTAGAGGAAAGAAAATTGAAGTATGAGGCAATCTTTTTATTGTTTTATAGAAGGAGGAAGCGAAAGGTGATGGAATTTCATCAACGTCCACATGTTTATGTAGGGGAAGTAGTTATTAAAGTAGCAAACTTAGAGAAGTCGCTGTCTTTTTATAAAGAAATTATGGGATTTGGCATTCTAGAGCGAACCGACCAAAAAGCTACACTAACAGCCGATGGAGCAAAACCATTGATAACTATAGAACAACCAGAAATTATTAAACCCAAAAATAGTAGGACTACTGGCCTTTATCATTTTGCTTTGTTATTACCTGAAAGGAAGTTTCTTGGTTCTTTCATTCAGCACCTTATCAAAAAAAATTATCCTGTACAAGGGGGATCCGACCATTTAGTCAGTGAAGCTTTGTATCTGTCTGACCCTGATGGCAATGGTATAGAAGTATATATTGATCGACCGTGGAATACATGGGAGTGGGTCAACGGAGAAGTAAAGATGACTTCTGAGCCCTTAGATATTCAAAATCTTCTTTTCGATGCAGAAGGCTCAAAGTGGGAGGGGCTCCCCCCTGACACTTTAATGGGTCATATTCATTTACATGTTTCAGATTTGAATTCCATAGAGGAATTTTATACTAAAGCTCTTGGTTTTAAAGTGGTAAACCGATACGGGAATCAGGCGTTATTTATATCAACTGGTGAATACCATCATCATATAGGATTAAACACCTGGAATGGGGTTGGTGCTCCACAACCAGAAGACGAAAACGCAGGGCTACACTACTTTACCCTTATACTGCCGAGTGAAGAAGCGAAGGTAAAAGTGGTTGAAGAGCTTAATAAGTTCGGAGCGACCATCAGAAAGGATGGTAATTCTTTATTCACAACAGATCCTTCGGGAAATAAAATATGTCTTCGAGTAATAGAATAGAGAATAATTTCAAAGGGTGAGGGCTTGTTAGAGGCTTTCACCCTTTTTATATAAATTAAATGCTTGTAGCTACTTATTAATTAAACTTCGAACACCATAATAAATTAAGGCAAGTGAAAATACGAAAATCGTGATAACACCAATAATTGTTGCAATAGGTTCCAAAGGTGCAAATGTACCTGTCAATGGGACCCTTATTAAAGCGAAACCTGCTAGTATATTAGCTAAAAATAAAATAATTCTCTCCATGAAAACATCCTCCTCTCCTGTTTCTATCACTATATGCTCCTATAATTATTTGGTTGCGCAATCCGTTCGAAATGTAATTTTGGAAATAAAGGGAAGGATTTATTTTTGCGAAAAAGGGTATTAAATTTAAAAATAGCAGAGCAGGAGTGACTTCATGGAAGATATAAAGGATTCCATCAAAGAATCTTTGTTAGCGATATTACCAGTTTCAATTGTTATCGTTTTATTGCAATTACTGTTGGTAGGTTTACCGTTGGGGGAATTTCTTCAATTTCTTATCGGGTTATTATTAGTTACATTAGGCTTCATGTTTTTTTTAATGGGCGTAAATATTGGATTGCTACCTGTAGGGGACTTAATAGGTAAAGCTCTTCCAAAGGCAAATAAAAAGTGGTTGATTATTTTGGTGGGACTAATCTTAGGGATAGTTGTCACAGTGGCAGAACCGGATGTACGAGTTTTGGCAACTCAAGTGGATGAAGTATCCGAGGGAGCGATTTCTTCTTTTGTGTTAATTCTATCCGTAGCACTTGGGGTTGGAATATTTGTGGCTTTGGCTATGGTAAGAACTATTTTTAAAATTCCTCTTCCATATATATTACTACCTGGATACTTACTCGTATTTCTTATCGCTTTTTTCAGTCCTGAGACTTTTGTACCGATCTCCTTTGATGCAGGGGGAGTTTCAACAGGACCGTTGACCGTTCCGTTTATTTTAGCTCTAGGTGTTGGTGTGGCATCTGTAATGCGAAAAGACGATTCAGCAAGTGAAGGCTTTGGCTTAGTGGCACTGGCATCTATTGGCCCAATCCTTGCTGTTTTATTGTTAGGGGTGATTTACCAATGATGGATGCAGTACTTAAAGGGTTTGGAGATGTATTGTTAGAAGTCGCCCTCGCCTTGATACCGCTTTTAGTGTTTTTCCTCATTTTTCAGTTTATCTTTCTGAAGCTGGATTGGGCAAAAATAAAGAAAATATTTTTAGGATTTATTTTGTCTTACATTGGTCTGGCCCTTTTTCTACAGGGAGTTCATATAGGATTTATGCCAATAGGTGAAAAAATGGGAGAAACTCTCGGAAACCTTTCATTTAAATGGATTATCATTCCGATTGGATTTGTTCTTGGATTTGTAGCGACTTTCGCTGAGCCTGCTGTACGTGTTTTAAATAAAGAGGTAGAAGATGTAACGAAAGGTTACCTTACAAAGAAAACAATGCTTTATACCCTTTCATTAGGGGTTGGAGTAGCCATTGCGTTATCGATGTTACGTATTCAATTGAATTTTTCCATTTGGTATTACATCATACCAGGTTATCTACTAGCGTTCATCTTAATTTTCTTTACCAAAAAACAATTTGTAAGCATTGCCTTCGACTCAGGTGGTGTTGCAACGGGACCGATGACCGTCACTTTTATCGTAAGCATGGCAGTGGGGATTGCTGCTGTGACAGAAGGAAGTGATCCATTGACAGATGGTTTTGGAATGATTGCACTTGTTGCACTTGCACCTATTATTTCTGTTTTAATTTTGGGGATTATTTATAAGCAAGAAGTTGAAGAATGATAGGTGGTTTGGATTAGTTTTTGAGTAAATAAGTAGGTTACGTTGAATTTAATAAGTTGGGTTCCTCGTTTACACCCCTGTTGCTTTCAGTTTCAGGTGTTCGGTTTCCAGGGGCGGTGCGGGAGCCTCCCTGGGATGCTCCTATGGGGTCTCACACCTGCCACTCCAAGCAACAGGGGTAGCAGGCTTATGTGGGCGTTATCTCCTTTCTTCCTTGGTTGAGTGAATAGTGCGGGATGAATTCCTAGATGGTCCTTGAAGATTTTAGATGAGCCCAAAAAGCCTTTGGTGCATAAATCGTGAGTTCCGTGCGCAAGTTTTGAGAAGTGGTGCATAAAATGCATGTTCCGTGCGCAAATCTCCATTGTGATACATAAAAGTGATATTCCGTGCGTATCTTCTGAAATCTCGAAATTCCCGAGTCTTTTCCCGCTATAAATAGGTCGTAACCTCGTTAAAGTTGCTATCTTTTCCGAAGAAATAGAGAAAAAGGTACTCACTATTACTCATGAATAGGCCAGCTAGCCGATTTCTTCATGCCACCAACATTTCTACCAAGAAGCTACCTGGGTGGAGGACTTTGTAACTTCATGGACAGGGTGAGTCTTCTATAAACATAAAAAAACAGCCCCATAATTACCATAAGAGATAAGGTAATTACGGGGTTTTTATTATGTTAATTTAGTTCCAGTGGACGTAATTCGGCTTCGATTTCTTTTCGTTTTGGTTCCAGAAATGGAGGGAGTGCCAGGTTTTCTCCTAGTGTTTCCAACGGCTCGTCTGCAGCAAATCCGGGAGTGTCTGTGGAAAGTTCAAATAAGATACCGTTTGGTTCTCTGAAGTATAAGGCTTTGAAATAATATCGTTCCACTTCCCCTGAGTTTGGCAAACGTGTTTCACGTAACTTTTTCACCCAAAAGTTAAATTGATCTTGATCTGGTACTCTAAAAGCAACATGATGCACCCCGCCGCGCCCAATACGCTCTTTAGGAAGATCAGTTCTCGTCTCAAGATGCACTTCTGCACCTGAACCGCCATCTCCAGTAGAGAATACTAAGATGTCTTCAAACTTACCTTTTGTAGAAGGGTAGGAGCCTATAAACTGAAAGCCCATTATCTTTGTTAGAATTTCGCTTGTTGGATCTGGATTTGAAACGGTCAATGTTACTGGACCGAGACCAATAATAGCGTGTTCAATAGGAATATCATCTTTCTTCCAAGGCTCACCAGCACTTACACCCCGTTCACCGTTATCTGCCACTAGTAATAGCTTTGTACCTTCATAATCCTCAAAAGGAAGGGTATCTCTGTTTGCCCTTTTTTCCATATTAGAATGTTTAATTCCCAGTGTTTCAAAACGCGACTTCCAAAAATTCAAGGAATCTGTACTTTTGACACGTAAAGAAGTGGACGAAATGCTCGAAATCCCTTCATGTGTACGACCTAATCCTGGTATATCAAAAAAAGTTATTTCTGTTCCTGGGTTCCCCTTGGCGTCTCCGTAAAATAAATGGTAGGAGCTTGTATTGTCTTGGTTTACGGTCTTTTTAACTAGTCGCATACCTAATACCTGTGTGAAAAAATGATAGTTTTTTTCAGCTTTTCCAGTAAGTATAGAGACGTGATGTAGTCCTAATAGTTTCATGACCATTCCCCTTTATCATTTTTTATTTATCTCGAATTCAAGATAATTATATCATAAAGTATTTATAGATGAAAATAGGGATTGGACAAATGGGCTTTTTATAGAAAATTAAAAAATTTTAATAAAAATCTGCATATTTATTGCTAAAATCGCCATTTCAAAATATATTAGTAGTATCAATATGTAGGAGAGTGATGGAAACTTGGACAGTATACCCTATGACTCGATAATTTTATTAGGGGCATTGTTAATATTATCAGGATATTTTTCAGCATCTGAAACGGCTATTACGAGTGTTAATAAAATGAGACTTCGTAATCAAGCTGACAACAACAATGCAAAAGCAATACGCTCACTGAAAATGGCCGAAAATTTTGATCAGAGCATATCTACTATATTAATAGGTAACAATATTGTGAACATTGCATTGGCGGCCATAGCAACCAATATTGCGACCCAACTTTATGGTAGTCAGGGCAGCACCCTGCTGATCTCAACAGCGGTAATAACCATTGTAGTGCTTATATTTGGTGAGATTTTGCCGAAATCACTAGCGAAACAGTATGCTGAAAAATACCTATTATTAGCTTCTGCTTCTTTAATGACAGTCATGAAACTCTTTTATCCGATTACATGGTTGTTCGTCCAGTTAAAAGTAGGTATAAACAAAGTTATTGGTGCTGGTAAAGAGGAACCTACCTTTACTGAGGAAGACGTAAAAGCGATGGTGGAAATCGGTGAAGAAGAGGGGATTTTTCTCACTCAGGAACGCGAATTGTTACACAATGCCATTGCGTTCGATGATATTATCGTTAAAGATATTTTAACGCCAAGGCCGGATGTTGTAGCTATATCAATGGAAACATCCATTGAAGAAATTAAAGAAATATTTATAAAAGAAAAATATTCTAGATTACCTTTGTACGATGGTTCAATAGACAATATTATCGGTATTATTTCACACCGCGACTTTTTTGCTCAATATGTCCAGAATCCTGAGTTTTTATTAAAGGATATTAGCCGTAGTCCTTTTTATGTTATAGGATCTGCAAAGATATCCAACCTTTTGAAAGAGCTTCAAAGTACTCAAAATCATATAGCTATTGTGTTAGATGAATATGGAGGTACAGCAGGGATAATTTCAATTGAAGATATTATTGAAGAAATTGTCGGTGAAATCTGGGATGAGCATGATGAGAATGAAACATTGGTTGAAGTTTTAGATGATCGGAAGTTTCGGATGGATGGTCGTCTACCAGTAGAAGAATTTTCTGAGCTCTTACATTTAGCTACTGATGAATCCTCAGCAAATACACTGGGTGGTTGGATTTCAGACACATTGGGTTATTTGCCGAAAAAGGGTGAAATAGTAGAATGTGCAAACTTTACCATTCACATTGAAGAAGTGAAAAAACACCGAATACAAAAAGTTGTCGTAGAAAGAAATTTAGATATCGTCTTTTCAGCTTAACGAAGAATTTAAATTAAACCTTAACCTTGTTTTTATAGGTTGAGGTTTTTTTGATGTATTTGGTTTGGAAGAGGTGATAAAAATAATTATTTAAGGGAAAGTAATAAAAGTAGTAAATAGGAAAAGAAAGAGGCTGAAATTGTGGTTTTTATTTTATTTGGGGTAAGTGTCCTTCTTACTGTGTTTGTTGCAGTGAAATTATCAAAATATGCAGATATTATCAGTAAAAAGTCAAAAAGCGGTGGTGCGTTCCTAGGTGCTGTACTACTTGGTGGGGCAACGTCCTTGCCAGAAATCACAACAAGTTATACAGCTGCTATCATAAATAACTCCGATCTGATCTTAGGGAATATTTTAGGCAGCAACTTGTTTAATCTTTTAACGCTTGCTTTTATCAATCTTTATTTTATTAAAAGAAGAATTTTTCAACATAAAACAAAGGAGCATTTATACGCTAGCCTGGTGGGATTAGTGCTCACAGTCTACTTGCTGTTTGGTTTACACATCGAATCAGGCTTTCAACTTTTTGGGATCGGGCTCGATTCGATTTTGTTGTTAGTGGGTTATGGTGCAGGAATGTGGTTTTTATCGAGAATCCAAGTACCTGAAGTCCCTTTAAATACAGTTAACGCTCAAAAGATAATTGATTACAATGTTATCTCCATGAAGAGGACTGTTTTCTTTTTCGTCGTTAGCTGCTTGGTAATTATGGCTTCAGGAACAGTGTTAACCATAACGGGTGATGAAATTGCAGTGATAACCGGACTTGGTTCAAGCTTTGTTGGAATGTTTATGATAGCCGTCACAACTTCTCTTCCTGAGGTCGTAGGGTGTATTGTGGCTGTAAGGTTAGGAAATCCAGGTTTAGCGATAGGAAGTATTCTAGGAAGTAACTTGTTTAATCTTTTTGTCCTGGGGAGCTCGGATATTTTTTACAGAGGTGGACTATTACTTTCATCGGTCGAGATTTTTCACTACATTTCGATTGTAACCTTGATTGTAATGAACCTTATTGTAATCATTACACTTATTCATCGTTCTAAACATGCTCCAAGATATTTAATTGTCTCGATTGTCATTATCCTAATTTATTTAATAAATAGTGTTTATTTATTCTTTAGATAGTAAGTAAGCAGCTATTGTTGTACATGCTATAACCATCTTATATAATACGTACATACAAGTATTAGGAAGTGACATGATGAAAAATAGTAAAACAATTGGTTTTCTTGGTTGTGGGAAAATGGCACAAGCAATTATTGGGGGATTAATTCAGTCCAGGCTTGTTCCTTCCAATCAGATCTTTGCGAGCGCTGTAACAGAAGAAACGGTATTGAAGGTGTCAGGTGAATTTGGTATTCAGATCGGTCAAAATAATGGTGATGTTGCAAGTAATGCTGACTTTTTAATCCTTGCAGTGAAACCTGATTTACACTCGAAGATTATTGAAGAAGTAAAAGATCAAGTAAAAGAGGGAGCAGTCATTATCACCATTGCTGCCGGAATCACGCTTGATTTTCTTGAAAACACGTTCGGAAAAAAGATTAAAGCAGTTCGGGTTATGCCCAATACTCCTTCCTTGGTTGGAGAAGGTATGAGTGTAATATGTGCAAATGATAGGGTGGCGAGCGAAGAACTACAAGATGTAATAAAATTATTCGAAAGTTTCGGGAAAGCGGAAGTTATGCCGGAAAAGTTAATGGATGCGATACCTGCTGTTAGTGGTTCTTCCCCGGCCTATGTGTATATGTTTATTGAAGCATTGGCAGATGGGGCAGTTCAACAAGGAATCCCAAGAGATCAAGCATATAAGCTGGCTTCCCAAGCAGTGTTAGGAGCGGCAAAAATGGTGCTTGAAACAGGAAAACACCCTGGAGAGCTGAAGGATAATGTTTGTACACCTGGAGGAGCCACAATTGAAGCTGTCACAACTCTTGAAAAGGAAGGCTTTCGATCTGCGGTTATGACGGCGATGGAGGCTTGTACGAAAAAATCGAAGGAATTGGCAGGGCAATAATTATCCCTCAAGGAAGCGTTTTAGTGAACAGAGTAAAATAAGCACGCTTCTCGTTATTAAAGAAAGCGTGCTTTATTCTTCATCAAACAATTCAACAAACTCAGCATAGCCCTCTTTCTCAAGTTCTCCTTTTGGAACAAAGCGAAGGGCTGCAGAATTCATGCAATAGCGTAATCCTGTTGGTTCAGGGCCGTCATCAAATACATGACCAAGATGTGCATTACCAAGCTTGCTTCTGATCTCGGTTTGGACTGTGAAAAAACCGCGGTCCTCAAGTTCAACGATATTATCCTCTACTAATGGTTTTGTAAAACTAGGCCATCCTGTACCTGAATCGTATTTATCTTTAGAGCTGAATAAGGCCTCTCCAGAAATAATATCCACATAGATGCCTTCCTCTTCTAAGTCCCAGTACTCATTATTGTAAGGTTCTTCTGTCCCATCCTCTTGGGTAACATAATACTGCTCATTTGTAAGTACTGACCGAAGTTCTTCCTTTGAAAGATGAAGGAGACTGTTATTATTTGTGTTTACTTCTGGAGTGATGTGACGATCTTCACCCCACACTTTATCTAAGAAAGCATCCCGCCCAGAGTTATTACGGTAATAATCATAGCGAAAGGTATTTTTAAGATAATAATCCTGGTGATAATCCTCTGCAATATAAAACGTTTCCACTTCTTTAATTTCCGTCACTAGTGGCTGATTAAAGCGACCGGAATCTTCTAAAGCTTTCTTTGATGCTATAGCTGCTTGCTGCTGTTCTTCATTATGATAGTAAATAACAGACAGATAAGGTGTGCCCCTGTCTACAAACTGACCTTTATCATCTGTTGGATCGACCTGTCGCCAATAAACGTCCAAAAGCGTGGAGTATTCAATGACGTTAGGATTATAAGTAATAATTACTGCTTCAACGTGTCCTGTTGTGCCTGTGGTAACGTCGTTATACGAGGGATTTTCAAGCTGTCCACCAGTATATCCTGAGATCACTTCATATACTCCAGGTAATTTTTCAAATGGAGGTTCCATGCACCAGAAGCATCCGCCTGCAAAAGTAGCATAGGCCATATTTTCACTAGGTGTTATTTCAAAAGGAACACTGCCAATAGACTTTTCGGTTACTGTGGCATAAATTTTGGGTATAATAAAATATGCTGCAACACAAATAAATACAAGAAAAACTAAGCCCCATTTATTTCGCATCCTAGACCCCTTTCTCGTACATGTGTATATCCTAACTATATTGATAAGTTTAAGTCTTATAGATATCCTTTTGAGTATTATACATGAAGTGACACGTTTTCTACCAACATTGAGGTGCTCTCGTGTCGTCATCAATTTTTTCCATGCTTTGATTTAATTCTGTAACTATATTAAGATTAAATAGTGATTTGAATGAAAAATTGCGTTCAACAATGGAGGAGCTTCTATGAATATATTTTTAACCGGTGCCACTGGATTTCTAGGAGGGAGACTTATTCGTAACTTACTAGAAGAAGGTCACACCGTCTATATACTGGCTCGAAATTTAGACAAAGCAAATAAACAGAAGGAAAATCTTCCTTTTTTATTGCAAGAAAAGGTTCATATATTACAAGGCGATATTATCAAGCCAGACTTTGGTTTTACAAAGGATACTTTAAACCTAATTAGTGGTCAGGTAGATATCTTCTATCATCTAGCTGCATTAGTTAAGTTCGATCATGAATTACGTGAGCAGTTAATGGAAATGAATTTTCATGGGACAAAAATAGCATTAAAAGTAGCAGATAAAATTGGAGCATCCAAGTTTATACATGTCAGTACAGCTTATACGGTTGGAACATCCAACCAAGGCTTAGAGGAGTTATACGAGATAAGTCAAGGATTTAATAATCCATATGAGGAAAGCAAAGCACTAGCAGAACACGAAGTTTTTCAATATCAAGACAAGATGGAAGTATCTATTTTTAGACCGGCTATTATCGTTGGCGATTCGAAAACGGGAGAGGCGGATTCTGCCTTCACCTTATACGGTTTCATGAGAGGCTTGGAGTTATTTAAGCGACGTTTAGATCGAAAGCTGAGCATTGAGAAAGTGCATTTGGTTGGTTCTAAACATGGAACTTCCAATCTAGTACCCGTCGATTATGTGGCAGATATACTAACAATCGCAGCAACAAAAGCGAAAAGCAGAACCATCTATAATGTCACAAATCCTGCTCCGCCAACCAATAGAGAGATATTGGAGATTATCAAATATCATCTGCAATTTGATACACTGGGCATCTATCAAAAAGGAACAAGCTTTGTGCTAACACCAGTAGAAGAGCAGTTAAATGGAATGTTAAATGTGTTTGCACCTTATCTTGACCGAAGCATATCTTTTAATGACGCAAATACACAGGAGTTGCTTAATGGAAGTCCGATAGCACACTTGAATATGACAGATGAAATAATAAATATCATTGTTCAGGCTTATTTTGCCCCTACAATGGAAAAAGCTCATGTATAAAAAAAGTTGACTCCTAAATGGGGTCAACTTTTTTAAATGTTTACTTATAAATTACATAGGTGCTTGCAAGTTTATCATGTAGTCCTTGCTTTCTTTTTGTCCATCCCACCATCATGTATCCGATAAGCAGGATGATTGCAGAAAGAATTTGACTAAAATATCTACCAATCGATTGACCAACAGAGATTTTTTCTCCTTCCAAATCGATTATTTTAAGTCCAAGCACAGATTTCCCAAGTGTAGCTTGCAGGTTAGTAACAGGCATGATGATATAATATAGAAGTCCTAAAATACTAGAAAAAACATAGTCTTCTACTCCTGATAAAGCCCCAAGTAAATAGGAAATGGCACCTATTATGACTCCATCAATAATTAAAGCTAAAACACGCATCCAAAATCCAGCATAACGATGTTCCAAAGCAATCGCCCTCTCTAAACATAATAATCTATCTCTCTATTTTATATTAAATCTGCTTGGATATTATTACAAGCAGTGTTTGTGGTTTTTTGTCAAAATTTATAGAAATTTGCAACTTCAGTTGCTACTTAATACAACAGCAAAGAGAAAGAAACTTTACGATAAGGACGTGTTGGGAAAAGGCAAAGAGGAACAGTGTGGGACTAGCTGTTCCTCTTTGGCTATTTTTATTTTGTCTGTAAACTACACGAAAGGAAGTTTTATGCTTCTTCACTATGAATATCTTCATTTATTAAAAGGGAAAGTTTCTTCCTATGTATTGCAATTACTCGTTGAGATAAGGCTTGTTTAAGTGAAGCAGGATAATCCTTCGAAACTTCTTGGCGAAGTAATGAGAGATGTTGATGCATTCTTTCCTGAAGTATTGGATTTACATCCGCGGACCTGGCATTTTTCAGTTCATTGGCAGATGGACCGTCGAATAATAGCTTTCCTTTCGAATGCTCCATAAGTTTCTCCTCCTACAAATACTGATTCTACTCTATATTATTCCCAACAAAGCAACAGCAATACAAACAGAGAAAATAATAAGTAGCAAAAAACACTTCCCCCACGGACCCTCCACCATACTGGTTTCTTATTACGAATGTTACAATAGGATTAAATTAAAGTTTGGGGCCAGACCCCGGAAGGTGATTCGATGAAGATGGCGAATGTGCTAGCGGTGTTTGTTGGTGGGATGTTGGGTTCTGCTTTGAGGTATTGGGTCTTTTTGGGTTTTCAAGAAGTTGGTTTTTGGTACGGTACGGTGGTTGTGAACGTTGTGGGGAGTTTTTTGCTGGGCGCACTAGCGGGCAGCGTGTTGCAACTAAAAGGTAAAGAATGGTTGAAGGTTGGTCTTGGTGTAGGTTTTTGTGGGGGCTTTACAACGATGTCAACAGTTGGTGCAGATACCTATTTGCTTGCCGTCGAATCGATTTATTATGCAATACTTTATGTGATGTTAACAGTTACAGTTGGGGTTGCGCTTGCCTTCATGGGGTTATATGTAGGAGGTAGGGTGATGAACAAATTTATACAGAGGAGAAGGTTGGTGTAGGATTGTGAACGAGGGATATGAATCATTTATAGTAGCGATCGGAGGGGGAGTTGGTGCGGTTCTACGGTATATTACTGGCATATTTTTAATGAAGAGATTCCCTGCACCCCCAATACCAATTGCAATGGTGATAGTAAATATAATAGGCTCCTGTGGATTAGGACTTTTGATGGGGCAACTTATACACCATCCAGACAGTAGTTATCATAATTATAGCTATTTATTCCTTGGGCTCGGTTTTTTTGGAGGATTTACCACTTTTTCAACCTTCAGTGTGGAAGCAGTTCAGTTATGGAAAAAGAGGTTATTTAAGAAGTTTTTTCTTTATATATTAATAAGTATTATTGGCTCGATTATTGGTTTCATGGTTGGAGTTACTATTTCTTTATAGAAGGCAGGCACTTTTCTTCTAGATTGTTTCTATAAACTTAAAAAATCCAACTGTCGATTTTTTACGGGGACACAGGAACAATCTTTGCGAAAAGAGCCTTATTGAAAAAGGCTTTTGATTTGAAAAAAAGGAATTTTTAATCCGATACACTTCGTTTTTTAACGTATGCTGGAAGTGAAATAATAATTTTATTTTTTTTGAGAAATTTTTCTTTTACAGTAAATACACCGTTGTGGGCAAGGATGACAGATAAGGCTGTTTGTATTTGATCGTTAGAAGAGGTTTCTGTATAAAGCTTGTTCCTCTTTAGTTGTACTAGAGTTTCACTGTTCATCTTTCCGTCTTTATCCGATATTTCAAAATGAACATCATGCCCTTTTATAAAGGTTCTAATTGAAAGTATTCCATTAGAAGAGGAAAATGCATCAATGCAATATTTTACTACACTAGTGAATGCGTCTGTTAGAAGATCGATGTTGCCATGAAGGCGTAAATTTTTGGATTGCTTATCTTGGAGCTCCACCCCATGATTTTTAGCATAAGTTTGTAGCCCTTCCATTACCTGTTCTATAAGAATTTTGGAGGAAAGGTACCGTGCATGGGAAATTTCAGAATGAGTGATATTCATATACGTATCAATAATTGTTTCGGCTTTATGTAGTTCAGAAAGAATGATTGGTACATATTCCTTATTTGCCTGGTTCTGTTCCGCACCTAATAATTGAGTAAATCCTTTTACCATAGTGAGGGGTTTGTTAACTTCTTCTGAAACATCATTTGCCAGATTGCTTACATGCTCAAATCTCCTTATTCTTCTCATTTGCATCTGTAAACGATTCAAGTCAAAATAGTATTCAATAAGATATATAATCAACATCATTACAATGATAAGAATAATTCCACTGAATGTGAAGAAAAGAAAACTGTTATAAATGGTGGAAAAACCTTGCCACATATTCTGGAAGAACAAGGATAAATATAGTAGCAGTAACTTTATTACCATTATGACAGATGCTACAATGTACTTTTTATTAATAGGTAGACTCTTCCACTTGGGTTGGAGTGCAGCCGGTAGAAGGACTAATAAAGGGACTGCTATGTACGTGAAAAGATAACCGTTTGCTCCATCAAAAAATATTGGGTACAAAAACAAAACGGAAATAGACAAAAGGCCTGATAAATACCCTCCATATAAAATTGCGATTATTATAGGGATGGTACTTAAATCAAAGAAATAACCTTCACTCATTTTAATAGGAAAATGCAGACACAAAATTATTGATGCAGAACAGTGTAAAAAAGCTGAAAGTTGTTTTTTGAATGGAGACATTCTATGATGAAAGCGATAGTCTAGATGATAGTAAATAAAAATAGGTAGAATTAAAAAAAATAATTGTAGTAATAGATCTTTTAATAGATTCATCCTGAGACCCCTTAGCTAGTTGCGATATGTAAATATTCCCTTTCAAAGTATCATAAGTTAAAAGAAAATTCTATATATATTTGGCGGAATTGTAAGAAGGAAGGCGAAAAAATGACAGATTCGACAAAATTATTGGTAGCCTATAAACTTTTATGGAGTAGCAGGTCGCTGGCAAGTGAAGGCAAAAGTGAAGAAGAACAGCTAATTGAGGCGATTAGAGTAGAATTAAAAGATGAACTCACCCATCCTAGATTACGCAAGGATCCAAAGGCAAAGTATTTTCTAGCGATTAAAAGAATAACCACTTCAACATTAACAGATAGGGAACAAATATCATTAATAAAACAATTTAATGTGGTCCTTGAACAGATTCTTGGCGAAAAAAAAGAAGTTAACTTGTAAGGCAAGTTAACTTTGCTACAGTCCAAAGATAGAGCGGAACATCCCCCGACGCTTCATCTTCATCGGTTGATCAAGTATTAGCGGAGGTTCATACTTTTTAGCGGGTTCTTGAAGATTGATCATCATATCTTCTAGTTCTTGTATTCTTTTTGTTAAATCTTCTATCTCTTTTCGCTGTTGGAGTAGCTGATAGGAAACGACCTCATCCGCTTTTTGATCTAACAGCCATTCTGTTCGTTCGATTCTCTCCATTAATTCAGACATACTGTGCTCCTTTTTAACAGGGGATATGTTGGTGTCTTCAAGGTCTTTCATCTCAATTGATGTCTCATAAATATCAAGTGTGCCGGCGATCTCTGAGCTTGCTTTCAAGGATTCTAAAAAAGAAATAGCTTTCTCATCATAAACATAGTGTCCATAATCATTTTTGCTACAAGGGATATCATACTTTTTAACCCATTTTCGAATAGTTCTTGGAGCCATACCTAACTCTTTCGCTACTTCCTGTGTTTTTAATTTCATGTAAGATCCCTCCTGTAAAGAATCATATTAAACATATAATCTTTAAATCCTTTAAGGAAGACAAAACTAGTTATTGTTCGTCAAAAAAAGTATTAAAGTAACAAATATTTTGTGTGAAAAGAGAATAGGGGAAATTTCCTATTTTAAATATGCTTAGAAAACTATAAAATTAGTTTTACTAATTACATTGATCCCTTTTATAATGAAAGAAGAACTTACCATTAGTCTTAAAGACTTATGTGAAGAAAAATCGGAATTTTTGAAAAAAAGTGGTGCGGAGGATTGATCAACATGATAAAAACCGATCAGCAACCTGCTAGAGCTACGAAGATGGACATTGGAAGTAAATTAAAGTTCTTTCGTATACAGCGCAACTTAAAGCAGGATGATTTAGCTAGAGGCATCATATCCGTTTCGTATCTCTCCAAAATAGAAAACAACTTAACTTCTCCAAGTGAGGAAGTACTGAAGCTTTTGTGTGAAAGGCTGGGAGTAAGCTTAATTGAACGAAATGATGAAACTGTTTTAAACGAATTGATGTCATGGTACAAGCTAATGATGACAAGCAATAGTGTGGAAATAAAAAAGCGTTATGAAGAGCTTAGCATGAGCATCCAATCGGTAAATACACGGACGTATATGTACTTTGTCCTTTTTGAATTACGTTATTTTCTCTATTTAAATGACTTAGAACGGTCAAAATTGCAGATAGAAAAGCTTCAACAATTCCATGATATTCTAGATGTTGAAATGAATTATTATTTTGAAAAGTTTTTTGCGATTTATACTTACCGTCTAAATAATTACACAGGAGCGTTAGAACATCTGAAATCTGCCGAAAGATTGTTACAACGAAATACAATTTTCGAGAGTTCAGAAGAAGCAGACCTTTTTTACTTATTCGGTCTTACCTATAGCCAAACAACAAAAGTACCTATAAGTATCACCTACACATCCAAAGCACTTAACATCTTTCAAGCGAGTTATGACCTGAAAAGAAGTGCTGAGTGCCAGGTTCTGCTAGGTATCTGCTATCGTCGCATCGGGGAGTTTGACCGCTCAGAAGAAAGCTATTTATTGGCACAGAAATTATCAGAATCACTGAATAATACTTATCTGCAAGCATTGATATTTCATAACCTAGGGAAACTGTATAGCATGCAAAGTTTACATAAACAAGCAATCGAAGAATTTGAAAAGAGTTACTATTTAAAAGAAGATAGAAGTTTAGAAAGCAGGCTCAATTCCATCTATTGTCTCATTATAGAGTACGATTACTTAAAAGATAGTGGGCAATGCAGGAAATGGCTTGATACCGGGAGAACTTTGATAAATGAATCGAAAGAACTATTAGAATATGAGTATTATTTTTCCATATTTGAGTATCTATTAAGTGATAACTTTGAAGAGCTTGATGTTCAATTTCAAGAAGCTTTCTTGCCCTACTTTCAAGAGCAAGAATTAAATGAGCCGATTATAAAATATTCAGAAAGATTGGCTCTCTATTTTGAATCTTGTTATAAGTATAAAAAGGCAAGTTTCTACTATTCGTTGTGCTATCAAGAGTTAAAAAAGCAAACATTTTTGTATTAAGTTATCCTGAAAATGGGTGTGTCTTGTAAAACTCCCTGTTGCTTTCGTGTTAAGTTTCGCAGATAGCGAAGGCTAGCGCAAAATTCAACAGATGTGTTTAACATAGATTTATATTAAGGAGAGGATAGTGTGAAAAAAAGTCTATTGGTTTTAATGTTAGTGGTATGTTTTTTTACGGTAAGTCCGGCAAGTGACAATCCCATTTCATTACAAGTAGCCTCACATGAAGAAATCACTCCGTTAAAAGATGAACACCCAGACCCGCTGCCTACCGGTTGATTAAAAAGACTCTCTCTGCACTAAAGGGGAGAGTCTTTTTTGTGGTTTAGGCTCTTTGGAAGTGATTTTCCATTGGGAAAGTGTGATAAAAAAAGACTTATTATTAACACTATTTTATCTGAATTTTCCCAATATAAAGTTTTTGTAAGGTGTGATAAATTTAAACTGTCTTAAAATATTGAGAGGAGTTGAGCTTTAGATGGGGAAAAGAGGATCAAAAACCGTATTTTTATCCGTATTGTCCGCAGCTGCAATTTTATCTTCTGTTGCTTTAAGTAGTCCGGTAACAGGAGGAGCAACAAATTTTGATTTAGATTTTAAAGGGATTGAGACAACAACCGATGCAAAAGGAATCTATAAAAAAGGCAAATCAGGTGAAGCTACATTTCTAGTAAACACTGAAACTGTTAAAATCCCAAAAGGTATTCAAAAGAAGCTAGAGGTTGTCCCCGAAAATAACAAGCTTCATATTGTGCAATTTAATGGGCCAATCCTAGAAGAGACGAAGCAGAAATTGGAAGAGTCAGGAGTTAAGATACTTGACTACATACCTGACTATGCGTATATCGTTGAATATGAAGGAGATATCGCAGCAGCCACTAATTCTGTTCCATATTTAGAATCAGTGGAACCATATTTACCGCTATATAAATTAGATCCGCAGTTGTATTCAAAAGGTGCTTCAGAAATTGTAAAAGCAGTTGCTTTGGATGTAAAGCAGAATAGTAAAGAAGTACAGTTAAAAGGAATTGAGCAGATTGCTCAATATGCAGTGAGCAACGATGTTCTCTATATAACTCCCAAGCCGGAGTATAAATTAATGAATGATGTTGCTCGTGGAATCGTTAAGGCTGATGTTGCTCAAAACAACTATGGCCTATACGGTCAGGGGCAAATAGTTGCAGTAGCTGATACTGGCTTGGATACAGGAAGAAATGATAGTACCATGCATGAAGCATTTCGGGGTAAAATAACTGCGCTATACGCCCTTGGAAGAACAAATAATTCGAATGATCCAAACGGACATGGTACGCATGTTGCCGGCTCCGTTCTTGGAAATGCGTCCAATAAAGGGATGGCACCTCAAGCTAATCTAGTATTCCAATCCATTATGGATAGCGGTGGCGGCCTAGGAGGGCTCCCTTCCAACATTCAAACACTTTTCAGTCAGGCCTATAGCGCTGGAGCTAGAATTCATACAAACTCTTGGGGATCTCCGGTTAACGGTGCTTACACGACAGATTCTAGGAATGTGGATGATTATATTCGTAAAAATGATATGACCATTCTCTTTGCTGCCGGGAATGAAGGACCAAACGGTGGGACGATCAGTGCTCCTGGAACGGCGAAAAATGCGATAACCGTTGGTGCAACTGAGAATCTCCGCCCAAGCTTTGGTTCTTATGCTGATAATATAAATCATGTTGCACAATTTTCATCTCGTGGACCAACAAGGGATGGACGAATCAAACCAGACGTCATGGCGCCGGGTACTTTCATTTTATCAGCAAGATCTTCTTTGGCTCCTGATTCCTCCTTTTGGGCAAATCATAACAGCAAATATGCATACATGGGTGGAACCTCAATGGCTACCCCTATTGTTGCAGGGAATGTTGCACAATTAAGGGAGCATTTTATTAAAAATAGAGGGGTAACACCGAAACCTTCTCTACTAAAAGCAGCCTTAATTGCAGGTGCAGCAGACGTTGGTCTTGGATACCCTAATGGAAATCAAGGATGGGGAAGAGTTACGTTGGATAAATCCCTAAACGTTGCGTTTGTTAATGAAACAAATGCTTTATCAACCAACCAAAAAGCAACCTATTCATTTACAGCACAGGCAGGCAAGCCGCTGAAAATGTCCTTAGTATGGTCTGATGCACCAGGAAGTACCACAGCATCTACTACGCTAGTGAATGATTTGGATTTAGTAATTACCGCACCAAATGGAACCCAGTATGTAGGAAATGACTTTAGTGCACCATATAATAATAACTGGGATGGCAAAAACAACGTAGAAAATGTCTTTATCAATGCACCACAAAGCGGCACCTATACAATTGAAGTACAAGCCTATAATGTGCCAGTTGGTCCGCAAGCCTTTTCATTGGCAATTGTACATTAAGGCTTAAAAGAAGATGTGCAAGAGTTACCGGGAAGTATCCTGGTGGCTCTTTTGCCTTTACTGAGGTATCCGCAGAAGGATGTGGGTGTATTCAAGTTAAAAAATACACACTGCATAATATAATATAGTTTTAATTCGAGATATTTGGGGAATCTATAACTTAGAGCTTTAAAAGGTGAAAATTATTTTGGATAGTGGAGTGTAACAAAGCCTAAAGAAAAGGAGAGTGTGTAATATGTCAAACGTAAAATTGGGTATTTTTTATTATAGCTCGACAGGGACTAATTATAAGCTAGCTAAGCTTGCTGAAGAAGCAGCAAAGGAAGCTGGAGCGGATGTTAAACTTGTGAAGGTTCCTGAATTAGCCCCGGAGTCTGCTATTAATGCAAATCCTGCTTGGAAGGCACATCTGGAAGAAACTAAGGACGTTCCAACAGCAAGCCTGGATGATTTGGACTGGGCAGATGCTTATATTTTCAGTGCGCCGACACGCTTTGGAAATCTACCATCACAAATGAAGCAATTCCTTGATACAACTGGGGGATTATGGTTTGAAGGCAAACTTGCAAATAAAGTGGTAAGTGCGATGACTTCAGCAAGTAATTCGCACGGCGGACAAGAACAAACGATTCTTGCTTTGTATACAACAATGTTCCATTGGGGAGCAATTGTAGCGGCTCCAGGATACACGGATGACTCCCTATATACAGCTGGAGGAAATCCGTACGGAACAAGTGTAACAGTGGATCAGGAAGGCAATTGGAAGGAAGACGTTACAGCTGCTGTTAAGCATCAAGCAAAGCGAACGGTTCAAGTGGCAAGTGCAGTAAAGAATGGCATGCAATAGAAATGAAAACACCCACTTTACCCTATAAGGGAGAAAGTGGGTTTTCTTTTTGCTTTGCTTTATATTTTTGCATTAAATAAGGGCGTCTAACAAGTAAATACGCTAGATACACAATTAGTGTCAGCATCATGAATATCATATTAAACAGCATACCGCCAATATAAAGGAGCCCATCTAGGTGGTAAGTATGATAATACCATAAGCTAGTTGTCACAAACCAAGTGACTACTATTATAGTTAGACTAACAACTGTATGGAAGAAAAATGCTCCATTTTTTTTAATCATTTTAGAAGCATACAGATAACTGATGATGGATGAAGAAACAATGGCCATAACATTTATGAGCATATGAAATTCATAAATCTCCATAGTAAAACTCCTTTTAGTATATATATATAATAGGACAAAGCGAAGGGTGAATTTGAGCAGAAAATTTGCAACTGTATCTATTTCTTGCATAATTAATTTATAAGAAAGGGAAGGTGAGAGTTATGGTGAAAAGTTTAGCTTCAACAACTAAATTACATAATGGTGTCGACATGCCATGGTTTGGCCTTGGTGTTTTTAAGGTAGAAGAAGGACAAGAGGTAGAACAGTCAGTACAGATGGCTATTCAAGCCGGTTATCGTAGCATTGATACGGCAGCAATCTATAAGAACGAAGAAGGCGTAGGAAAAGCGATTAAAGAAGCAGGAGTTCCCCGAGAAGATCTGTTTATTACGACAAAGGTATGGAATGCGGATCAAGGGTATGAGACAACCCTAGCTGCCTTTGAAACAAGTATGAAAAAACTAGACCTTGAGTATCTGGACCTGTATTTAGTACACTGGCCTGTTAAAGGGAAATATGTGGACACTTGGAAGGCACTTGAAAAACTCTATAAGGATGGTAAAGTCCGTGCAATTGGGGTGAGCAACTTCCAAATTCATCAGCTACAGGATATTCTGGATGTGGCAGAAATAAAGCCGATGGTAAACCAGGTGGAATATCATCCGAAACTATCCCAATTGGAGCTGCTAAACTTCTGCAAAGAAAATGAAATACAGCTTGAAGCTTGGTCGCCTTTAATGCAGGGGAAACTATTAGAAGATGAAGTACTCACTGAACTTGGTGAAAAATATAATAAATCTGTCGCGCAAATCATTCTTCGTTGGGACCTTCAAAATGGAGTAGTGACGATACCGAAATCCGTAAAAGAACATCGCATGAAAGAAAATGCCGATATTTTTGATTTTGAGATTTCAGATGAAGATATGCAAAAAATACATGCATTAAATGAGAATAAGCGTGTCGGTCCAGATCCGGATAATTTTGATTTCTAGGAATGGTAGAGAGTGATCGTTAGTGGGTCACTCTCTTTTTTATGGTCGCATGAAAAAAAAAGGCACCTTGCAGGGCAAGGTGCCTTGAATTGCTACTCTACTTCAATCATATCTAATTGATGCTCGTGTAGCTCCCCTTTTTTTACATGAATTTGAACATGATGTTTTCCTGTATTCTGAAACGTAGCCTCAGCTTCATAGACACCTGCACTTCCTTCCTCAGCCTCCAAGTACTCATGCATGTCAGATCCATCTTCCCAAACTTCAAAGAGTACTTCAGCATCTGTGAAAGCGGCTTTTTCTTGTTCAATGGTAACGGAAAGAATTGTTTCTTCCTCCACTTGCAATGTGCCCTTTTTTTCTAAAGTCATTACAAGAGTCGTTTGGTGGTCGTGGTCATGGCCAGCAGAGTGTTCTCCATGTGCATGCTCTTCATGCTCTTCATGATTATGAGCGGATTCTGAAGGTTCAGGATGCCCTACCGTAACTTCAATCCGTGGCATAACGTGCATATCACGTGCGGTAGTATGTGCCACAATATAGTAGATTCCTTCTTCCTCAAAGGTTTTTGTAAAAGAATAGATACCAGATCCATCGTTAGTAGCTTCTATCATTTCGTGATCCACTTCTTGTCCCTGTTGCCATACTTCGAACATTACTTCATTTGCATCTTGCACTTTTTCCTCACCTTGAGTGACAAGAGCCTCAATTTTGACTTCTTCATTAGGTTCAATGCTTTCTGGTAGAAGAATTTCAACCTCAACAATCGTTGGAATTCCATCACCAGTTCCACTTTCTTGATTGTTGGAAGTATTTCCACAAGCAGTTGTCATAAGAATTGCGATTAGGCTTATAAATAATAAGTATCTTTTCATTACCAGCACTCCTTTTTTACTATGTAGTTAGTATATCTAATAATGGAACGGATATTTTTTAAAAAAAGATCAATCTTGTGAATTTTTTCATGTACTATAATCTTAATTACCATTCTCGATTTTAAATATACTTTTTAAAGGCAGGGGAGTACAAATGATAAAAAGACTGCATACAAAAGAAGAGCTACTCGCAGGATATAATGTTATGAAAGAATTGAGAACGCATTTAACAGAAGTAGCTTTTTTAGAGATGTATGAAAAAATGGAACAGGAAGGGTATGAGATAGTTGGCTACTATGCAGAGGGAAAAGTAGTGGCAGTAGCTGGCATCATTTTTTTAACGAACTTTTATGATGGATATCATATGTATGTTTATGATTTAGTGACACAAAGAGATGCCAGATCAAAAGGATACGGTGATAAATTATTGTCTTTTATTGAAGAATTGGCAAAAGAAAAAGGCTGCAGTACCATTACCCTTTCCTCAGGGACGCAACGTACTGAAGCCCATCGATTTTATCAAGAAAAAATGGGTTATGATAAAACAAGTTTTGTCTTTAAAAAGTCATTTTCTTAAAGTTCATTGCTGTAACTACAACTTTCCGATTAAAGCAGCCAGCGTTCTTGGTCCAAAATCAAATGGAATTGGCGCTTCTACAGTAATCACATCCTCTTTAAAAGGATGTGGAACCGTCAATTTCCATGCATGCAAACTATGGCGTTCCTGCTTAACGCTTGCTCCATATAATGTATCTCCGTAAAGGGGATGGCCCAAGCTGCTCATATGCACCCTAATCTGGTGAGTCCGACCGGTGTCCAAGCTAAGTTCCACAAGTGTCAGTTTTTCCTTTGGGAACCTTTTCCACACTTTATAATGGGTCACGGCTTTCTGACCATTTGAAGAGATGCGCCGTCTTGCTGCATGATGCCGATCTTTTCCGATCGGTTTATCAACTATGCCTGCAGAACAGTCCATAAGACCTTCTACAAGTGCAAGATAGGTTCTTTTAATTTTCCGTACTGTCATTTCCCGGTCTAATAAAGCACCACTTAGTGCATGCTTTGCAAAAAGAATGGTCCCGCTCGTATTTTTATCTAGTCTATGAATATGTCTGACCTTAGCAAGAATTTCCTGCTCTACAAAATATTCAGCAACACCGTTGGAAAGGGAAGCAGTATCTTCTTCAGAAGAAGGATGCGTTTCAATTCCCGCTTTTTTATTAATAATAAGAAGGTGTTCATCCTCATAGAGTACGTCAATTTCCATTTGAGTAGCAGATGGAGTTATCGTTTCCTTCAGAAAAGGTATCGAGAGGATATCCCCTTTCTGAAGAGGGAGGGTCCAAACAGGAATCTTATCATTTACTTTTACTTCCTTTGACATACGCAATTCATGTAGCAGCGATTTTGGAATGCCTATATTTTCCTTTAGGTATTCTTGAAGGGCAATGCCTTTATCTGATGTTACCGTTAATTCAATTTTCATCTAAACATATCTCCTTTATTACTGGCTGTTTTCACAGGGGGTGTACCCGTTACAAGCGTTGCGGTTATGCTACTTTTTAGGTTGACTAACGTTCGCTCGAATTACAGATTGCAACACCATATTTAAACCAATATGCACCTCAATTTTATATGTAAAATATAGCACTCTTTTATCGTTTCTAGTCGATTGATTCCATTAACTACCTACTCCAAATTACATTTATTTATGTTAATCTTTATTTTATAGAGAAGTTACAAAGGTGGGTTTAATTCGTGAAAGTCGTATATGCATCAACTCCAGAGCAAGAGGACCATATTGGGGAATTGGTCCAACACCTCTTAACGAACATTTTTCCATATTATTTCACAGACAAAGAGATTGAAAAACTCGAAAATCAATTATCTCTCCACACGGAAGCAGTCCATGACACATTTACAGATTATAATGGAACACTAAAAGAGGCATTCCATATTATTTCATGTCTGCAATCAATTATTGCCGTAATTGAGACAATTCAACACGAGAATATAATATCCGCTCATCGTGAAATTTTTAAAAGAAATGTAAACTTGTTAAGTGGATTTGGTTTCTCTTTTCCTTATTCGATTGATCAATTTGAGAAAAAGACGCAAAAACATATGGTATTAAGCAGATATGTAAAATCCACCAATCAATATTTAGTGTAACACCAAGAAACTCCCAGGCGATTATTCGCTGGGAGTTTCTTGTATTTCTTCAAACCAATTAGAATAGACACTATGATCCTGATGATAATTTTCAAGTCTGCTTACTTCTTGGCCGTCTTCAAAATGAATGAACGTAGGTGTCGAGCGAATATTATAATCATCCCATCCTTGTTCAAATTCAAGTATATTGTAAAGTTCCAAATCAATATCCATCTCTTCAGCCATTGGAACTACCACTGGACTTGTTTGAACACAGGCAGGACATTCTGGACTGTAGAAATATACTGTCGTCTTTTCGCCACTTTCAAGTTTTTCTTCTAATTCGTCTGGCAGAATAATGTTTTGATATAGAGGATCGTCTAGTTGCTCCTGAGTGGAAGGCTTTATTTTATCTTTGCCAAAAGGATTACCCTCGGAACTTTGCTTTTGTTGATAATTGGTGATAACTGCTAGCGCAATGAAAATCGCGACGATAACAGAAACGATAACGATTATTTTTTTCATGATTAGTTACCTACCTTTGTGGACAATTTTTTTACCATAAATAAAATAATGAAAATAGACGTAAAGCCAATAAGAGCTAAAAACGGTATGGTGATAAAACCTAACCAGTTAATATATTGTCCAGTACAAGGTACCACTCCACAGGAAATAGAATGTTCCCCGAAAAATGAAATTTTCTGCACAAGATAATGGTATAGGGAAATGGCTGCACCGATAACAGACAATGGCAATGTATAAACAACAATAGCAGCATCCTTTTTAACGGCTGCAATACCCAGTAGAAGCACTAGTGGATACATAAAGATACGTTGATACCAACATAGCTCACAAGGAATGTAGAGAAGTATTTCAGAAAAGTATAGGCTTCCTAAAGTAGCAATCAGAGCAATTCCGGAAGCCAACAATAAAAGATTTTCTATTTTTTTTGAATGATCCACTAAACCCGCCTCATTACTCTTAGATTCTTGACTAAAATTATAATACTTACCTGGAAACTTTGCAAAGCTAAACCGCTACTAAACTTATAACCTACTAAAAGATAGCTAGAAAACCTCCAATTAACATGAAAATTCGGAAGATCAATGGATGTTTATTATTTTCTAACAAAGGAAATTATATAATAAAGAGAATATAGAGAGGATGAGTAATTTGGCCGCAAATACAGTAGGGATTCAAATACTGCCCAACGGAAAAGATGTAGATACGGATGGAATCATTCCAAGTATCGTAAAAGTTTTTAAAGATTCGGGTCTGCCTTGTCATGTCGGTCCAATGGAAACAGTAGTGGAAGGCACACTAGATGAGATTTTTAGTTTAATCAAACAAGCTCAACAAGTCGGTATCGATGCAGGGGCTACAGAGGTTTTATCAAATATCAAAATTCATTATAAACCAGATGGATTGAAGCTTGAAGACAAACTTACTAATGTATAAGATTAGGCTCTTCTCTTAAAGAATGTTGGATCCTCTTCACTCAAAATTAAGGGTGATTTCTTAATGAAAGAGCACGTCAGAAAAGATTGTATCGAGTGGTACCAACTTACGTTAAAGCAACAATCAATGCGAAAACCCCCTATGATAGAGCGTTCCTTTATAAGGACGCTTTTTCTTTTTGCACATATGAAGCTGCGCTTTCTTACGAGGACACGGTTTGTTTGTATTAGGGTGGCGGATCAGCTGAAAGAAAGATCAAGAGAGTTGGCAGATTAGTTGCCCGAGGTTGTTAGATGAATAGGTCAATGTTGTTAGATGATTGGAGAAAGATGATAGATGAACTAGGGAGGTTGTTAGATGAATGAAGAAAGTTGTTAGATGAGCTAGGCGGGTTGTTAGATAAATCATGAGAATTGTAAGATGAAGTAGACAAAGTTGTTAGATAGATTATTAAAAGTAGGTAGATTGAGCGCCTAATCCTGCATTTTTCCCGTTTAAAGGAAAGGCTATGTTAAACGCCGCTGTTGATTTCCACAAAAGACTACGCGTTCCACGGGGCGGTGCTGGAGCCTCCCCGGCTGCGCCTGCGGGGTCTCCAGTCTACCGCTATCTCCCGTTGGAGTCTCCGCCTTTTGCTCCAATCATCGCTGGAATAGCCTTATTATCAACACACAACTTTAACAGAGCCAAAGGAAAAAAAAGCTTTATTTTCTTCGACCTGCCCCCAAAAAACTCCGATTTGCTATTTGATAATGACTGTTTGGGCATTTTTATGTTGCTTCTGAGTAGTTTTTCAAGAAGATTGTTACTATCCTGCTTTTAACGGGCATTTTTCAGAAAGCGCAAATTTGTGAAACGGTAAACCTCTGACTATTAAACCACTACCTATTCCTAGAGCAGCGACTCTTAAAGAAAGCGGTTTCTATTTATAAAGAAATCCTGTACAATAGTTTATGGAATCGATTTCATTCGTATAACACACAGAGATAAAAGGAGAGGAAATTATGACCCGTAATTGGTGGAAGGAAGCAGTTGTTTATCAAATTTACCCTCGCAGTTTCAAAGATTCTAATGGGGATGGCATTGGTGATATCAAAGGTATTATCGAGAAATTAGATTATCTGAAAGAGCTTGGTGTAGACGTGGTTTGGCTCTCACCTGTATACAAATCTCCTAATGATGATAATGGATATGACATTAGCGACTACCGCAGAATAATGGACGAGTTTGGTACCATGGGTGATTGGGAAGAAATGCTTGAAGAGATGCATAAAAGAGGAATAAAGCTGATTATGGATTTAGTGGTTAACCACAGTTCAGACGAGCATGAATGGTTTGTGGAATCCAAAAAATCTAAAGATAATCCTTACCGCGATTATTACATATGGAGACCTGGAAAGAATGGGAAAGAGCCAAACAATTGGGAAGCGGCTTTTAGTGGATCAGTTTGGGAGTATGATGAGCAGACGGAAGAATACTTTTTGCACCTTTTCTCTAAAAAACAACCTGATTTAAATTGGGAACACCCGAAGCTTCGTCAAGAAGTTTACGATATGATGAAGTTTTGGCTAGATAAAGGCATTGATGGTTTCCGAATGGATGTTATTAATTTCATTTCGAAAGTGGAAGGCCTGCCTGACGGAGAAAATCCGGACGGGAAAAAATATGTTTCAGGTCACCAATATTTCATGAATGGCCCTCGTATTCATGAATTTTTACAGGAAATGAATCAGGAAGTACTTAGGAAATATGACATTATGACAGTGGGAGAAATGCCTGGAGTTACACCTGAGCAAGGAAAACTCTACACAGGAGAGGAACGCAAGGAGCTTAATATGGTTTTCCAGTTTGAGCATATGGATTTGGATACGCAGCCTGGTAAAAATAAATGGCATCTGAAACCACTTGATTTAAGAGACCTCAAGCAATCACTGGGAAAATGGCAATCAGAGCTCGAGGATGGCGGCTGGAACAGTTTGTATTGGAACAACCACGATCAGCCTCGGATTGTTTCCCGTTGGGGTGATGACAAAGAATATCATGAAACTTCTGCAAAGATGCTTGCAACCTGCCTGCATATGATGAAGGGAACTCCTTATATCTATCAAGGAGAAGAGTTGGGCATGACCAATGTAAGATTTAACAATATTGAGGATTATAAAGATATTGAGACAATTAATATGTATAACGAGAGAGTACATGAGTATGGAGACAATCCTGAAGAAATTATGACTTCCATCTATACGAAAGGGCGCGACAATGCACGAACACCAGTGCAATGGAACGACCAAGAAAATGCTGGATTCACAGAAGGTACTCCATGGATTAAAGTAAACCCTAACTATAAGGAAATAAATGCGCAGAAAGCAATGGAGAATGATCACTCTATTTTTCACTACTATAAAAAGCTGATACAATTACGTAAACAGCATGATATTATTGTTTACGGGTCTTTCGAGATGTTGTATGAAGACCACGAGGAAATATTTGCTTATACTAGAACCTTACACGACGACAAGCTACTAGTTGTGACAAATTTCTCAGGAAATAAACATGATTTTAACTGGACCAACCCTCCAGAGTATAACAATCAAGAATTCTTAATTAGCAATTATGAGGTGAAAGATGTGGATGTGACAAATTTCACACTGCAGCCTTGGGAAGCAAGAGTATATAAACTGAAATAACCTCTTAAGACCAGAGTATAGCGATGCTCTTGGTCTTTTTTTCTGGGCTATATAAGCTATTAGTGTTTGGAATTGTTAAAAGCTTAATGACTCGCCTCCCCATAGAAGTCTGTCTCTAACAAACCAAATCACCAGCTAAAAACACTAAAATTCAACCAATTGCTTTAACATGGTTTATTCTGAAAATCAACTGTGGAAATATTAGAAAAAATTAACCTTCAAAATAAGACGTTTTCATTTATTATTTGACACGAAGTATGTAATACTAGGAGATGGATAACTGTAGTTTGTTTCTATTGGAATTTGGGAATAAGTAATATTGGGTTTAATAAAGAAAATACAGAAAAACTTATAAAAACTTTATATTGATAAGGTTCAGGAGATGGTACATTTGTCAAAAATCGATTTATCCAAATTTGAAAAAAAGATGATTATTAGAAAAATAGAAACGAATGATATAGAAGATATTATAAGGCTACAACATTTATGTTTCCCTGGAATGGATCCATGGAAGCCTGAACAATTGGAAAGTCATTTGAATATGTTTCCAGAAGGACAGCTTTGTGCAGAATATGATGGAGAAATTATTGGATCCTGTTCTAGCTTGCTTATCAACTTTGATGAGTATGATGATCGCCATACATGGGATGATATTACGGATGAAGGTTATATAACGAATCATAACCCTGATGGTTATAATCTCTACGGCATTGAAGTAATGGTGCATCCTGGTTTCCGACGTATGAAGGTAGGCCACCGGCTGTATGAAGCTCGTAAGGATCTAGCTAGAAGGTTGAACTTAAAAAGCATCATAATTGGTGGGAGAATTCCAAACTACCATAAACATGCTGACGAGATGGCTCCTCGTGAGTACGTTCGTCAAGTGATGAGACATAAAATATATGACCCGGTATTGTCCTTCCAATTATTAAATGAGTTTACTTTGATGCGTATTAATCCAGGGTATCTGCCAGACGATCTGGCCTCCAATAAATATGCAACGTTAATGGAATGGAACAACGTAGAGTATATCCCGCAAACGAAGCGGCATTTTAAAACTTCGTTTCCTGTACGGATTTGTGTTGTCCAATATATGATGAAACCGATTAAATCTTTTGAAGAATTTGCGACTCAGGTAGAATATTATACAGACGTGGCATCAGATGGAGGGGCGGATTTTGCAGTATTCCCTGAGATCTTTACCACTCAGCTAATGTCCTTCTTAAATGAAAAATCACCAAGCAGAGCTGTTCAACGGTTAACGGAGTATACCGAAGATTATATTCAGCTGTTTACAGATCTAGCTGTGAAGTATAATGTGAACATTATCGGTGGTTCTCACTTTGTAGAGGAAGACGACAAAGTTTTTAATATTGCCTATCTTTTCCGTCGTAACGGTACAATAGAAAAACAATATAAGCTGCACATTACTCCTAATGAACGTAAATGGTGGGGGATCAGTCGTGGAGAGAGTGTCAGAGTGTTTGATACAGATTGTGGTAAAATAGCGATTCAAATCTGCTATGATATTGAATTCCCAGAGCTTGCTCGAATTGCAACTGAAAAAGGTGCAAATATTATTTTTTGTCCTTTTAACACGGAAGATCGTCAAGGCTATCTTCGTGTCCGTTATTGCGCCCAGGCACGTGCAGTGGAAAATCAGATTTATACGGTTATTGCAGGTACATGTGGTAATCTTCCACAGGTGGAAAATATGGATATTCAATATTCGCAGTCGGCCATTTTTGCACCATCGGATTTTGAATTTGCCCGTGATGGGGTAGTAGGGGAATGTAATCCCAATATTGAGATGGTAATTATCGGAGATGTTGATTTGGAAATACTGCGTCGCCAGCGTCAGTCTGGTACGGTTCGACAGTTAAAGGATCGACGACGTGATGTATATGAAATAAGATATAAAAAATAATTAAAAGTGCTGTTGCTTACTATTTCAGGAAATAGCTTTATAAGGGCGGAGCCGAAGCCTGTTCGGTTTATACTTTTGGGTGAGATATTAGCCTGTTATGAACAACATGAAATAAAAAAGCGGAGTTGACATTTAGTCAGCTCCGTTTTTATTTCGTTGTGCGTCGGTATTGAAATTGCTGCCATTGATATCGGATAAAGCATCCTACACAAAAGCCTAAAAGTGCCACCCCAGATGCAACAGCTACCATAATGGAAAATATATATCCTAAAATTGGTAATCCAATATAAAATCCAATAAGAGATAGAGTTAAACAGCTAACTGCAATTGTTTGATTGAATTGTAGCTGTTTATAGTCTTCTTGGATGTTAGTAGAAGAAGGTTTGGACAAAAACGATTTAGCTAATCTGAGTACAGGGTTAAATCCGGTTAATAATCCAGATAATCCTGAAAGTAAAGGTACTAATAAAAGAAAATGGAGCCCTGTAACCAAGGAAACAGTCACAGATATTAGGATGAACCACTGATTAAATGTAACGAGCGGTTTAGGTATCGTCATAATTTTTTCATTCGTTGTCATAATACGTTAATCCCACCTGTCTTATAGGAATAGTTATAGTTTACTCCAAGACAGAAGAAGTGTGCAAGTTTATAGCAATTAGAAGTACAGTTCTTAAAAACTAGTATGTATTCTAGTAAAAAATAGTAGAAAACAAACGGATTACTTAGTCAAAGTAACCAAGCAAATTCTAGTAGTAAACATAGAATAAACCGAAAGAATTAATTTACTAGAAAGGTTGGATGTTATGAAGTATCGAAAGGAAGAAAATCTGGAACATTCTATTAATATTGGCAATCCTGTTGTCAATGTAAATGTAGGGGGGTGTAAAGAAGAAAAAAGAGAGAAAAAGAAAAAAGAATGTGAATGCAAAGGGATGGTTAATAGAATTATTTCTCCAACGAATAGACTCATAGTGGACATTTGTCCTCATTGTACGATCAAAGGTAGTAAAATTATTGACCAATCTAATAATAGTCTGTTTACGGCTACAACCTTTAGTTCACCGAGCTGCTTTATAACTGCACAAGGGTTGAATTTGGCTACAGGTGGTGCAGGAGAATATATCTTTTTCGGTACTACCTATATAGGTGCTTACGGCTTATTATTACAGGAAAGACCGGGAGCATTCGACCGTTTGTTGTTGACATTTGTTGGTGTAAGCGCTGCAGGAGGGATTTTAGCATCATTTACCGTGCTGAACTTACCTGATGCAGAACTTACTATTACTCCTTGCATCCATGACCATGAATGCTCGTGCAAAAATTCTACTGTAGCCTTTCCATTAGGGAATATGCAGAACTTTGCTAATGATTTGAATGGAGGACAAGATGTGGGAAGAGTTATTGTAACTAGTCCTGAAGGAGAAGTAGAAATTTACCAAAAATAAAACTGAACTAATATAAAAATAGTGAAAAAAGGAGCTGTTAAGAATGAATCAAAAATCAAAGGCACGATACTACTATCATTACGCGAATTCAAATCTGAACGAATTTTCACAAGAGAGTACGAATAATCGACCACAAAAAGAAGTCGGGGAAATAAATATAGGAAATCCGATCGTTAACGTTCATGTTAAAGGATGCTGTGAAGATTCTAAAAAAAAAGACAGTAAGAGTAAAAAGGGGAAATTGGTAGATTTCGCCTATGACACAGAATTCCCGACAAACTTCGGGATGCCGAATACTAGGTTACTAGTTAACATTCCAACAGTAATTGCCGAAGTTTCTTTGGATGAAGTAGAGGCTGGAAATGTTATTTGGTTAAATGGGATTTTCCATGTGTTTAACCAGACTACAACTCCGCAATTTTGTCGAATTAGAATGTTTAGAGATTCAATAAATTCGGCAAATCTAATCTACGACTCCTTGGTAGAAATAGACGATCAAGCTCAACTAGACGATAACTTTAACCAAATTATGACTTCCCAATATGTAGATCCTGTAAATGCAGATCAGACAAACAGAAGGTATTTTTTGACCGCTGAAACTACAAGTACTGCATCAAATATGTTTGTTAATGGACCTATCACCTTTACTGCTGCAGAGATTAAAGGATAAAAAAATACAAGAAAACTAGATAGAGCGTGAACCCCAGTCATGATGGCTGGGGTTTTGGTAGTAATAATTCGTAAAATAGGTCCAAGGTACGTTATTATAGAAAAAAACGGCATCGTGGTTATTGCAAAAGGTGGAGAGATATAATGAATTTTCTAAATGTGCTTTTACCTATTTTTCTAATATTTGCTATAGGGTTTATTGGTCAAAAGTCTCTTGGGTTTGATACGAAAACCTTGTCAAAGATGGCATTGTACCTGCTTTCACCTGTATTGGTGTTTCGAACCTTCTATACAAATGAGTTTAATAGCAATCATCTTTACATCATTTTATATACAATTATTCTATGTTTCTCTTTAATCTTATTTGTTTATCTGCTAGCATGGTTCAAAAAATATTCCCGCGTGGAAACATGTGGGCTAATTCTTTCTGCTAGCTTTATGAATAATGGTAACTATGGCACGCCACTGGCGCTCTTGCTATTTGGTGTTGCGGGTTTTGAGTATGCCATTGTATTAATGGTAGCACAGCAAATGTTGATGGCAACAGTGGGGGTATATTATGCAGCGAAAGGGAGTCCAGAGAATGACGGGGTTCGTTCAGCTGTAAAGGCTGTAATTAAAATGCCTATCATGTATAGTGCTTTGTTAGGGTTACTTTTTCAAGTGTTTTCTGTACCTGTATCTTTCGCTATTATGGAAGCGGTACATCTAGTTGCTGATGCCGCCATCCCTGTCATTATGATAATACTAGGGATGCAACTAGCGAAAATTTCTTTAAGAACAACGAAAAAGGAAAAATTAGTTTACGCAGTTGCGATAAAACTATTGATATCTCCTATTATTGCTTACTTCATTACCTTAGCCCTTCCGGTGGATCAGATGATTAAACAATTAATGATCGTTATGGCTGCTATGCCGGCTGCGGCAAATACTACGATGTATGCAGTAGAATTTAATACAGATCCAGATTTTGTATCCAGCGCAACCCTTGTGAGTACAGTATTAACTCTAGTGACCTTGCCTGTACTATTTTGGCTCATTTTATAGACACTCCATTTTTTTTTGCAGGAAATGGGGTTGCCCTTCTCGAAGATAGAATGATAAGAAAAATGGAAAGGAGTGGGTATTCGTGGAAAGGTATATTTTATCACTGGACCAGGGGACAACAAGTTCTCGCGCCATTCTTTTTGATAAAAAAGGAAAAGTGGTGTATACAGCCCAAAAGGAATTTCAGCAATATTTTCCTCAATCTGGCTGGGTGGAACACAATGCCAATGAAATATGGAGCTCCATCTTAGCGGTTATTGCATCCTGTTTATCAGAATCAGGTATTCAAGCATCTCAGGTTGCAGGAATAGGAATTACCAATCAAAGGGAAACGACGGTTGTTTGGGATAAGAGCACAGGTCAACCGATACATAATGCAATAGTTTGGCAATCCAGACAAACGGCACCTATATGTGAGGAATTGAAGAATCAAGGTCACGAGCGTCTTATTCGAGAGAAAACGGGGCTTTTAATTGACGCTTATTTTTCAGGAACAAAGGTGAAATGGTTATTGGATAACGTGGAAGGCGCAAGAGAGAAGGCGGAAAAAGGGGAGCTTTTATTTGGCACCATTGATACATGGCTGATTTGGAAGCTTTCCGGTGGAGCAGCACATGTAACGGATTATTCTAATGCATCGAGAACCCTTATGTATAATATTTATGAGTTAAAATGGGATAAGGAACTTTTAGAAATCCTGGATGTGCCTGCGTGTATGCTGCCAGAAGTTAGGGGTTCCTCTGAAATTTATGCAAAAACAGTTGATTTTCACTTTTTTGGACAGGAAATTCCGATTGCGGGTGCAGCAGGAGATCAGCAGGCTGCACTATTCGGGCAAGCTTGCTATGAGGAAGGTATGGCGAAAAACACTTACGGTACAGGGTGTTTTATGCTAATGAATACCGGTGAAAAAGCGATAAAGTCTAAAAGCGGTCTCCTTACTACCATTGCTTGGGGGCTTGATGGAAAAATTACGTATGCACTTGAAGGCAGCATCTTTGTGGCGGGCTCCGCTATTCAATGGCTCCGAGATGGTATGCGTATGCTGAAGCGTGCAGATCAAAGCGAGGATTATGCTACAAGAGTGAAATCAAGTGAAGGTGTTTATGTTGTGCCTGCATTTGTAGGACTTGGTACACCATACTGGGATAGTGATGTGCGAGGAGCGGTCTTTGGCTTAACACGCGGAACATCCAAGGAGCATTTTATTCGCTCAACACTGGAATCACTTGCGTACCAAACAAAAGATGTTTTAACTGCTATGGAGCATGATTCCAAAATTACATTAAAAGCACTTCGAGTGGACGGAGGTGCAGTGAAAAATAATTTCCTGCTACAATTCCAAAGCGATATGCTTCGCGTTCGTGTAGAAAGATCAACGATTAACGAAACAACAGCACTTGGAGCGGCATATTTAGCTGGGTTGGCTGTAGGTTATTGGACCAACAAAGAAGAAATCGCTTCACAATGGAGTGTCGAAAGAACTTTTGAGCCTCTAATGGAAGCAGAGCAGCAAGCAGAGCTTTATGAAGGTTGGAAAAAGGCGGTTAAAGCAGCTATGGCTTTTAAGTAATGCCACTCTATGCTATAATATATTCAAGTTAATGTACCGGTTTAAGACTAAGAGACGACAGAACATAATCAGAGCAAGTGCTTTGTCTTATGTTTGCTGTGGTCTCTTTTTATTTCTTTTCACATGGAATATTTTACAATAATGGAGGCTTACCTATCATGAAAAAATTAACATTCTCCAGTTTAAATCGTTCGATGCGCTTAGAAAAGATGAAAAATGAAACTTATGATGTGCTAGTGATAGGCGGTGGAATTACAGGGGCAGGGATAGCCCTAGATGCAGCTACTCGTGGAATGAAAACAGCGGTTGTTGAGATGCAAGATTTTGCAGGGGGAACTTCTAGTCGATCTACCAAGCTTGTACACGGCGGCTTGCGCTACTTAAAGCAATTGGAAGTGAAAATGGTTGCAGAAGTCGGTAAAGAACGTGCGATCGTGTATGAAAATGGTCCACATGTTACAACACCAGAATGGATGCTATTACCTATTCATAAAGGTGGGACTTTCGGAAAATTCAGCACTTCCATCGGACTTCTCCTTTATGATTTTTTAGCTGATGTTAAAAAAAGTGAAAGAAGGAAAATGCTTAATGCAACGGAAACGTCAGCACGTGAGCCATTGCTGAATCAAGAAGGCTTGATGGGCGGCGGTGTTTATGTGGAATATCGAACAGATGACGCCCGTCTAACTCTCGAAGTGATGAAGGAAGCGGCGAAACAGGGTGCAGATGCAGTAAATTATGCAAAGGTGATAAGGCTTCTTTACAAGGATAAAAAAGTTATGGGAGTAATGGTGGTAGATCAGCTTAGTGGGAAGAGTTATCCAATCCGAGCGAAAAAGATTATAAACGCAGCTGGTCCGTGGGTGGATTCCCTTCGTGAAATGGATGGTTCCAAAACAGGGAAACAACTTTTATTAACGAAAGGAATCCATTTGGTATTTGATCAACGTAAGTTCCCCTTAAAGCAAGCGATTTATTTTGATACAGAAGATAAACGGATGATATTTGCCATTCCTCGAGCAGGGAAAACCTATGTAGGTACAACAGACACGGTGTATAAAGAAGATTTGCTTCATCCTCGCATGACAAAGATGGATAAAGAATATGTGCTCGCAGCGATAAAGTTTATGTTTCCCTCTGTATCCTTAACGGACGCTGATATTGAATCTAGTTGGACTGGGCTGCGACCACTAATCCATGAAGAGGGAAAAGCGGCTTCAGAGATTTCTCGAAAAGATGAGATATGGATTTCAGATACAGGACTTATTACAATAGCTGGCGGAAAGCTAACAGGCTACCGAAAGATGGCAGAGATGGTGGTAAACCTGGTTAATAAGCAATTTGTTCATGCAGGAATAAGTAGCTTTGGAAAAAGCATAACGAAAAAATTACCAATCTCGGGAGGGAACGTTGGTGGTTCCAATAACTTTCAAAGCTTTGTTAAGGAAAAAACAGCAGAAGGTTGTAAATTTGGGTTAACAGAAAAACAGGCACATAAACTAACTTTACTATATGGTTCCAACGTAGATAAATTGTTCACCCTTGCAGAGATATCGAAAGAAAAAGCGAAACAGGCTGGTCTGCCGTTGGAAGTATACATTCAAATTATTTATGCTATTCATGAGGAAATGTCCGTTACACCTTTAGATTTTTTTATCCGCCGTACAGGGGCGCTATTTTTTAACATTCAATGGGTACAGCAATGGAAGGAAAAAGTATTGATGGTTATGGCAAGAGAACTGGCTTTGACAAAAGAACAAACAGAAAATAATCGCTCGGATCTTGAGCAACACATAAAAGATGCGCTTACAGCAGTGGATGAAACATAGGACAATATTGCTAAAAAAACGTAGGGGAGGAATTGTCGATGCGATTCCTTTCTTTTTCTAGTATAATAATGGTTGGAATCGCTCGTCCTTGCACATTTTGTCAGAAGTTGACGGTTTATTTTTGCAGGAAGCTACGGGTGTAAAAGAGAAGTAGATTTAGATAGTATCCTGAATATTGCTAGGAGGAAAAGACAGATGAACTGGATGGATAAATACGCACTTTGGAAAAATAATACGATGCTTGATGAGGAAATGGTCAAGCTACTAGCGGAAATGGATAATGATGAGAAAATAAAAGAAGATAGTTTTTATAAAGAATTAGAGTTTGGTACAGGTGGCATGCGTGGTGAAATTGGCGCTGGTACGAATAGAATGAATATCTATACAGTCCGCAAAGCTTCTGAAGGATTAGCACGCTACATAGAATCGTTTGGAGAAGATGCAAAAAAGGCTGGCGTAGCGATTGCGTACGATTGCCGTCATAAATCACCGGAATTTTCAATGGAAGCAGCGAAAACCTTGGCTACCCATGGTATTCAGACGTACGTATTTGAAAGTCTTCGTCCTACCCCTGTGCTTTCTTTTGCGGTACGAGAATTGAATGCCTTTTCAGGAATTGTTGTAACAGCAAGCCATAATCCTCCTGAGTACAATGGTTATAAAGTTTATGGTCCGGATGGGGGACAGCTGCCATTAGTGGAAGCAGATCAAGTTATTGCAAAGGTTCAAGAAGTGGAAAACGAATTGGAGATCACCGTGGATTCAGAGGAATCTTTAAAAGAAAAGGGCCTGATTAAAATAATTGGTGCAGAGATAGATCATGCTTATCAGGAGAACCTAAAAACGATTTCCGTTCATCCTAAATTAGGTTCCGAAATGGGTGAGAAAGTGAAAGTGGTTTTCACTCCTCTTCACGGTACAGCAAACTTACCAGTTCGTGCTGGATTGAAAGCTTTAGGCTATAATAATGTACAAATTGTCGCGGAACAAGAACATCCTGATCCGAATTTTTCCACCGTTGCTTCACCAAATCCAGAAGAGCATGCTGCATTTGAACTTGCGATTCGTGATGGAAAAAAGAATGATGCAGATATTTTAATTGCGACAGATCCTGACGCAGACAGACTGGGGGTTGCAGTGAAAAATAGTGCAGGCGAGTATGTGGTCTTAACGGGGAACCAAACTGGAGCACTGTTCCTCCACTATTTGTTAGCGGAAAAGAAAGCTACTGGAGCACTTCCAGGTAATGGAGTAATGCTGAAAACAATCGTTACTTCTGAATTTGGCAGAGCAATTGCTGAGAGCTTTGGGGTAGCAACTGTGGATACACTGACAGGCTTTAAATTTATTGGAGAGAAAATGAAGCAATACGAGGCAACTGGCGAATACTCCTTCCTATTTGGATACGAAGAAAGCTATGGCTCACTGATTGGCGACTTTGCCCGTGATAAAGATGCTGTTCAAGCAGCTTTGATGGCTGTTGAGATTTGTGCATTTTATAAAAAACAAGGAAAAACAATGTATGAAGCACTGAATGATTTATACGAACAATACGGATATTACTTGGAAGGTATGAAGTCATTGACTTTAAAAGGGAAAGAGGGAGCAGAACAAATTGCCAATCTCCTCACAGCCTTTCGAAACGCTGCGCCAACAGAGATTAATGGATATAAAGTAGAAGTTATAGAAGATTATGCTGTTCAGCAAAGAACCATAACAGAGTCCGGAAAACAGGAAAAAATTGAATTGCCAAAATCAAATGTATTAAAATATTTCTTAGAGGATGGATCGTGGGTATGTGTAAGACCATCGGGAACAGAACCGAAAGTGAAATTCTACTTTGGCATCCAGTCTGACAGCTTAGTCCAAAGCAAGGAAAAACTGGAGCAAATCTCTAACGCTTTTATGGTGAATGTAGAAGAACTATTAGAGACTATGAGCCCAACACGGTAACAAATCAATACATTTTAAAGCACATAATAACTAATCTATAATTTCAAATCTAGTCCAAATGGATAGATGGGAGGGGTTAGACCTAATAGGGGTCTGGCCCCTTTTTCCTTCATCTTCCAAAATTCACAATACCATCAGACTAAAGTTGTAGATGATTGTGGACTTTTTTCTAAGGTGAAGCAGGGAATGGCTTGGTAGAATAGAAAGATACGGATTAGGTGTATAGAGAGATGGAGGGGGAGTATGATGATGAGTGAGGAACAGAGGATACAGGAATTACGAGCTTTGAAAATCATAGCGGAGTCCTTAAATCAAGCCAACAATTTAGAGACAATGTTGGATGGTGTTCTTTCTGAGTTGCTGCATGTAACAGGACTTCAAACAGGCTGGATTTATTTAATTGATGAAAATAATAATTCTACCCTAGTAGCGGATCATAGGCTTCCAGAGGCTCTTATTCGAGAAAATAAAAAGCCGATGTGCAAGGGAGGATGCTGGTGCTTGGATCAGTATAAAGACGGTCGCTTAAAGCGTGCCTCCAATATCATTGCATGCAAAAGATTAGAAGATGCGATTAAGTTTCAACAGGGAGATACTGACAACATCACCCACCATGCAACGGTTCCACTCCGGGCCGGCGAGGAAAAGTTCGGATTATTGAACGTGGCCGCACCGAACAAAACACATTTTTCGGATACTGAGCTTGCTTTGTTGGAGTCGGTGGCGTTCCAAATTGGAACAGCAATCAAACGGATAAAGCTTGCTGAAAATGAACAACAACTTTTAGTCATAGCAGAACGCAATAGACTGGCAAGAGATCTTCATGATTCGGTAAACCAGCTTTTATTTTCATTGATGCTTACGGCAAGAGGTACAAAAGAGCTAACAGAAGATGCGAAAATAAAGGAAATGCTTAGTTATATGCAAGAGCTTTCTCAAGAAGCACTTAGTGAGATGCGTGCTCTTATTTGGCAGCTACGTCCACAAGGATTGGAAAATGGCCTCGTAAGTGCCCTCTTAAATTATGGCAAAGTACTCGGTATGGAGATAGACTATGAAGTCAAAGGAATTGTAGACATCCCAACACATATGGAAGAGTGCTTATGGAGAGTAGGTCAAGAGGCTTTTAATAATTGTAAAAAGCATGCGGACACACGTAAGGCGTTTTTAAGGATAAAAGTGGAAAACAAGCAATTAATTTTTGAAATTGAAGACTTAGGAACAGGATTCTGCGTTAGCCAAAGTGCATCTTTACCTTCCTTAGGATTAACAAGTATGAAAGAAAGAACAGAAGCGGCTGGTGGCGTATTTAAGGTATCTAGCAAGCTTGGTCAGGGAACAAAGGTACAGATTGAAATGCCAGTAAATAAGGAGGAGAAACGATGATACGTGTTCTGATTGCAGATGACCATCATCTGGTACGCCGCGGGTTATTATTTTTTTTGAAAACCCAAAAGGATATCGAGATAGTGGGGGAAGCCAAAAACGGAGAAGAAGCGGTGGAGCTTGCTGAAACTTTAAAGCCAGATGTAATCTTAATGGACCTTATTATGCCAGTTGTCGATGGAATAGAAGCAACTAGACGAATCATGGATAAAGGATTATCGTGTCGAGTGTTAATATTAACAAGTTTTTCCGATCAAGATCATGTGATACCTGCTATTCGTGCTGGTGCGTCCGGTTATCAGTTGAAGGATGTTGAACCAGATCAATTGATTGAGGCCATTCAAGCGGTACATCGTGGCGAAAGTCAGCTTCATCCAAAAGTTACTTCTCATGTTATGTCTCATTTTACGAGGGGAGCGGGTTCAAATAAATTACTCCATGAAGATCTAACAAAAAGAGAGCTAGAGGTATTACTCGAGATTTCAAAAGGGAAAAGCAACAAAGAGATAGCCGCCTCCTTGTTTATTACGGAAAAGACAGTGAAAACACATGTTTCAAATATCCTGGCCAAATTAGAACTGGCTGATCGGACTCAAGCAGCGTTATACGCAGTGAAGCATGGTATCAACTAAATCAGTACATCAATAGTTGTAGTGAAATGAGGACTATCTACTTCTAAATCTTCAGGTTATTTTAAACCTATTGAACGATATCGTTTTCTACATATAACGATATAATAATAATATAAACAATTAGAAAGGAGAGGTATTCATGAAAATAGTAGTAATTAACGGAAGTCCAAGAAAGAGCGGCCGGACTGGTGTTGCATCTAGATTTATCCAACGTTCATACCATACAGATCTGATCGATTTAAGCGAGGGTGAAATACCATTATACAATGGTGAAGCCTATCAAGATGAGCTGGAAAATGTAAAAATGTTGAGGGAGAAGGTAAAGGGCGCCGATGCAGTACTATTACTATCTCCTGAATATCACAGTGGCATGAGTGGTGCTTTGAAAAATGCGATGGATTACCTTGGTAGCGTACAGTTTCATAGCAAGCCTGTAGGACTGATAGCTGTTGCAGGTGGAGGAAAAGGCGGTATTAACGCACTTAATAATATGCGAACAGTGGGGCGGGGAGTTTACGCCAATGTGATCCCGAAACAATTAGTGCTTGATCCACATTGTTTTAACTTGGAAAATGATACCTTGAATGAAGAGAGTGCTAACTTGGTGGATGCTCTATATAAAGAACTGACGATGTATGTGGAAATGCATCAATATGTGTTAAGAAAAAAAGAGGCCTGATTGTGGATAACGGGTTCCGTTTCCTATCGCAAATAAAGAAAATGTAGGGAAATGCTTATCAAATTGTATGTAATTTGATAGGTGTTTTTCCTGATATAAAAACCAATTCAACTAACTGGGCAGATTAGTGCAATAAGAGGGTAAATAAAATACAATAATTTGAGTTGTACATATGTTTAGTTTAGAAAAGAGGAAACTAAATGATTAGATTAAACCCTATTGGTGTTGCTTATAATGAAAGGCAAGAAATTGAAGATGACAACTGGGGGGGAGTAGTAAGTAAGATTGTTTTGGATAGTTCTCTTCCGGAAGAAGCATTTAACGAAATTGAATCTTTTTCTCACTTAGAAATCATTTTTTATTTTCATATGGTTGAAAAAAATAAAATAGTTAAAGATGCAAGACATCCGAGAAATGACAAAAGTCTTCCGAATGTTGGGATTTTTGCTCAACGTGGAAAAAATAGACCAAATCAACTAGGTCTTACAACTGTGAAGATAATCAGAAGAGAAGGTAGAGAAATAACTGTGGCAGGTTTAGATTGCATTAACGAAACGCCAATTTTAGATATAAAACCAGTAATGCAAGAATTTCTTCCAAAAGAACCGGTTACACAACCTGAATGGTCACATTCAATTATGAAGAATTATTGGACTTTATGATAGGCCCTTTGATGTTAAAGGGGAAAAAGGAACAATCGTCGCTGTCATACTTTTTAGGGTTAAGATGAAATCTAAAAATTAAATTGCCGATTATTAGTGACTTTTTACGAAGGATCTTAAAAAGCAGCAAACCAGGTTCTCCACCCCTGATTTGCTGCTTAATTTAATGGTTAAAGCTCTATACCATATACCCATGGCTTACTTCTTTATCATGGTCCATATCGGTCGTACTTACATTAACGGCATGATCAATATACCGCAACAGTTGGTACAAATTTAGCTCAATGGATTTATAATCCTTTGAGAAATTGTACGAATGTAAAAAGTGTTCAATATACTTGGACAACAAATCATCTTTTGTTCTCACCATCAATATGAGCAGATTATCCCATTCAGAACGATGGGTGTAATACAATGCACGATCATAGTCAACTGTGTTCATATTTTCCCTCCTCCTCTTGGTAAGGAGTGTTATTATTTTGACCTTTTTGCGAGCAAAATCCTCATTGTAAATGTTGGTCGTATCTCCAACGGATACTTAGGCAAAATAAAGGAAACGAACCTATTGAGGTGACTAAAATGCCTGCCAAAGCAGTAATTTTGCTTATAATTATGATAAATATAATCCCTTCTACAAGTCATGCACATATTGTAAATGGGAATGAATGGTACACGTATGAAAGAATGGAAGAGGATCTCAGAGGACTAAAAAGAATATATCGGCAGGATATGAAAATTGTTTCTATTGGGAAAACAGAATGGGGTAAAAATATTTGGGCTGTAAAATTAGGGAAGGGAGAATCCAGTATCATTATTCTTGGTGGGCATCATGGCAGAGAATGGTTAACTTCTTCGCTAGTGATGAGTAAGCTTGAGCATTATTTAGATGCTTATAGCAACCATGAGAACTTATTTGGATATAATACCTCCATACTCAATGAGGTATCCATTTGGTTTATTCCGATGGTAAATCCAGACGGCATTAGAATCCAACAGGAAGGAATTGATTTCCTGCCAGAGCATAAGCAAAAAGAACTTTTACTGATGAACGAAAATAATAATGATTTTGATAGGTGGAAAGCTAATGGAAAAGGAGTAGACCTGAACCGTCAATACCCTGCAGGATGGGCGGCTATAAGAAAAAGGCAATCTCCTTCTTATCAATTTTATAAGGGTGAATTTCCGTTAGAAGCAAGGGAAACGCGAGCGATTGTATCCTTTACTCGAAAGCAAGCTCCGCTGATGGCAGTTACCTATCACTCATCAGGCAGGGTGCTTTACTGGAAGTTCAATAAAAACAAAACAGCGCTGGAAAGAGATTTGGCGATTGCAAAAAAACTCTCCGATATAACTGGGTACAAATTGGATTATCCACAAGAACATGCTGTTGGAGGGGGTTTTTCAGATTGGTTTGCTACCGAGTTTGACAAGCCCTCTTTTACTCCAGAGATTTCCTACCCAGTTGAAGATACGAACCCGCCCCTATCGGTTTTCAGGGAAGAGTGGGAGCGAAATAAAAAAGTTGGTTTATTTTTAGCAACTGAGGCTAAAAGAAGATTCTTACGCAAAGAAATAAACGGACAAAAAGAAGAGTAGTTAAGCCCCTTTAGAGTTGTTTATTTTATCAAAAAAAGAAATATAATTTTATTAAACGCTTACAAAAGAAAACGAAATAAAATTAGTGCAAGTGTAAGAAATCAGCGCTGCTAAAAAAGGTTGACAGAGCTGGTTTTTCCCTTGTAGAGTAGTATGTATGAAAACACTTGAACCTTCGTTAGGTGAGGCTCCTGTGCTGGAGATACGCTGCTGCCCAGAAACGTCGAAAGACGCCAATGGGTCAACAGATGCCATCGATTTAAGGTGGTATTTAATGCAGCTGGGTTAGTCCTATGCCACACAGTGCTAAAGCTCTACGAAAGAAGGGAAATTAAAGGGGAAAGTATGCCTTTAAGCACCTTCATTCGCGATGATGGGTGCTTTTTTGATGAGAAAATTAAGAAAAAGGAGCTGGTAACAAAAATGGATAGTAGTCCAAGTCCGAGGACAAAAACATTAGAGGTACAGGATTCATATTTATTTTTGACTACCGCCCTTCAGAAGGTCTAATAAATGATTCTTGTACTCCTAGCAAGCAGAGGAGGCAGTGCAGATGATGCATAATATGACAGAAGATCAAATTATTTTAAATATCATTAACTTTTTAAAAGACGGTAAACGAAAGGCTTTTCAGGATATTATCGAAGAATTGCAACCGTACGATACCGCAATAATGTATGAGAAGCTACCAGAAAAGCATAAAATTCGATTTTTAACTTATTTAACGATCGAACAGCTAACAGCACTTATCCAAGAATTAAGTCAAGAGCTGCAGTTGGAAGTACTGAAAAAGATTGGTGTAGAGAAATCAGCTAAGGTTATGGATCGCATGGACAATGACGACCTTGCCACACTGTTTGATGAGATGGATCCGGAAGTGAAACGTGCCTTTTTATCAAAAATGAATAAAGAAGAATCTTCTGCTGTCCAAGATCTTATGAGGTATGAGGCGGAAACTGCTGGTCGACTAATGACGAATCGTTATGTGTGGATTCCGCAAGCATATACTGTCCGTGAAGTGGTCGATAAGTTAAAATCATTTGCGGAACTTGCAGAGACAATTAACTATCTTTATGTTATTGATGAAGAGAAACGTTTAGTGGGAGTTGTCTCCTACCGAGATTTAATTTTAGCGGATGCTACGGAAAAAATCATGGACATTATGTTTTCCCGTGTTATTTCTGTTCATGTTGATACAGACCAAGAAGAAGTGGCGCATATCATTGAACGCTATGACTTTTTGGCGGTGCCTGTCGTAAATGATGAGAAAGAATTGATAGGAATTATTACAGTCGATGATGTGATTGACGTTGTCATCCAGGAAGCAAATGAGGATATTGAAAAATTATCAGCATCTGGTAAGGATATCGATTTTGATACCCCGGCACTTGTTGCATCTGTAAGAAGACTGCCATGGTTGATATTATTACTTTTTATTGGTCTTATTTCTGGAAGTATTATCAGTGGTTTTGAAGATACATTAGATACCGCGGTTGCTTTGGCATTTTTCATGCCGATGATTGCTGGTATGACTGGTAATACAGGGACACAGTCATTAGCTGTCATTGTTCGTGGCCTTATTTCTCGTGATATCGATAAGAAAGTCGTGACGAAGGTTATATTACGGGAATTTGGAGTTGGAATAACAATCGGAATTACCTGTGCCATTCTTATTACGATTATTGCCTATGTGTGGCGTGGAGATTGGGTACTAGGTCTGGTTGTAGGCTCTTCCCTTTTTATTACCTTGATTATCGGGACTTTGGCAGGGACAGTCATACCATTGGTTTTATATAAATTAAAAATTGACCCTGCGATTGCATCGGGTCCACTAATTACAACAGTAAATGATATTTTGTCTTTATTGATTTATTTTGGCATTGCTACAGCATTTTTATCTTATATTAGTACTTCATAATGGAGGGCCATTTCTTTCAGTTGATTTGTGGACAATTGAGGGGAGGGGCCTTTTCAAATAGCTGAAGGGTATTTTTGGCTAGGTTCTGATTTACTTCCAGGTGTTCGCTTTTAGCAGAAGCGGTGAGAGAGCTCCATGAACGAAGACAATGGAGTCTCCCTCCAGTCGCTCCCTCTTTGCAAGGCTATTCAGCTGCGAACACTTTTTTTTGGATTAATCGTACAGCAAGGTAGACATTAACAAATATAGTATAGCCTCCAAGCGTTATTAGTCCAAGGATAGTCTGATCTAGCATCTGTAGAATTAATCCTGCCATGGTAACGATATAAAGATAGCCAAGTAACTTCTGAATGCTTTTATTTTTGACATAATTGGTGGCACGGGCGCCTAGTTGTGATCCGATAACTGCGCCACCGATTAGTAAAAATCCGATATCGTATGGTATGGGATTGTTTACTGCATAGGTGATAAATCCGGCAGTAACTATCAAGATAACGCTCGCTAAGCTTGTGGCAACGGCTTGCCTTGAAGTTAATGAATAGAATGAAATAAGTAGTGGTACAATGATAAACCCACCGCCTACTCCAAGAGTTGTAGAAAGAAAGCCACCAATCACACCAATAATAATGAGCGTCATAATAGAGGAAGAATTTGTTTTTTGATTAACGCTTTGCTGGTTCTTTTTTAACATTTTGAAGGCAAAATAAGAAAGCAAGACCAGGTACATTATCGGAATGACTATTTCATCATAGTTTTTTGCTTCAAGCCAATTAACAAAAGGATAGGCAATTTGAGTTGCGACGACCCCGCTAAATCCTATGATAAGTGCTGCTTTCCATTGAATATTTTTCATTTTAAAATGAGCGTATACACCAGATATAGATGTTCCTATCGTATACATTAAGCTTGTTGAGATGGCCTCAATGGGACTGTATCCTATTAGTAATAATACTGGTGTTAAAACGAATCCTCCGCCAATTCCGAAAAACCCTGATAGCATACTAATGGAGAAACCAATTACTATAAATAATAAAAATTCCATAAACCCACTCCCTGTAAAATCCCTAAGAAAAGTATAACACGCCATAATTCTATTATTCCCTTAAAACATAAAAGTACTGTTTATGCCAATCCACTTTCATGATATCCCAACCTTGTTCATACATTGTGATAAGAGGTAAAGGGAGGTAGTAAAATGAGAGCAGATGAAGAAAAGGCATTATTTCGGACGATTGATGAGATTACCGAGATTGCAAAAAGCTTTGGATTAGACTTTTATCCAATGCGTTATGAGATTTGTCCTGCTGACATTATTTATACATTCGGTGCTTATGGAATGCCGACACGCTTTTCCCATTGGAGCTTTGGAAAGCAATTTCATAAGATGAAGCTTCATTATGACCTTGGCCTAAGTAAGATATATGAGTTGGTTATTAATTCGAATCCATGTTATGCCTTTTTACTAGACACAAATTCTCTTATCCAAAACAAGCTGATCGTAGCCCATGTTCTTGCCCATTGTGACTTTTTCAAAAACAACTGCCGCTTTCAGAATACAAATCGCGATATGGTCGAAAGTATGGCGGCGACTGCTGAAAGAATTAAGCAATATGAACATGACCACGGCAAAGAAGAAGTGGAGAATTTCTTGAATGCCGTTCTTGCAATTCAAGAGCATATTGATCCTTCTTTAATGCGATCCAAACTTTCCTGGAGCATAGAGGACATGGAAGAGGAAGAAGAGGTAACGAAAAAAGCGAATGATTATGATGATTTGTGGAATTTGGATGAAAGAAACAAACCGAAGGCTGTTCCGAAAAAGAAGAAAAAGAAGTTTCCACCACAGCCTGAAAAGGATATCCTTCTTTTTATCGAACATTATAGCAGTGAGCTGGAGGAGTGGCAGCGAGATATTTTAACGATGATGAGGGAGGAAATGCTGTATTTCTGGCCGCAGATGGAAACAAAAATCATGAACGAAGGCTGGGCTTCGTACTGGCATCAACGCATTCTAAGGGAGTTGGACTTATCAAGTGGGGAGGCGCTGGAATATGCGAAATTGAACGCAGGGGTCGTGCAACCATCCCGCACAAGTATCAACCCTTATTACTTGGGAATTAAAATTTTTGAAGATATCGAGGAACGCTATAATAACCCGACAGAGGACATGATTCGAGATGGAATCAAACCAGGGTCCGGCCGGGAAAGAATGTTTGAGGTGCGGGAAGTAGAATCCGATATCTCCTTTTTAAGGAACTACCTTAATAAAGATTTGGTTATGAGAGAAGACATGTACCTTTTCCAAAAGCAAGGAAAGGATTACAAGGTTGTAGATAAGGCCTGGGAAGGGGTACGCGACCAGTTAATTAATATGAGGGTGAATGGTGGTTTCCCTTATATCACTGTAAACGATGGAGATTATTTAAGAACGGGCGAGTTATATTTGAAGCATTGGTATGAGGGAATCGAACTTGATCTAAAGTATCTGGAAAAAGTCCTGCCATATATTTATCAGATTTGGGGAAGACCGGTGCATATGGAATCTGTTATTGAAACGAAGAATGTGTTGTTTACGTATGATGGGAAAAGTATTCATCGGAAGTATATTTGAGCAAAGAGGGCAGGGCTACTGTCCTCTTTTTTTGTGTTTTTACTGTTTTTTGCAGAAAGACTAATAACATAATCTGTGAAATAAAGGGAACATCTATGTAGTAAAAACTCTTAATAGAATTTCCTATATGACGAAAAGAGTATAACGAATTTGCAAAAACTTTAATAGTACACTGCTGGATCTATAACTTTTTTTTGAAGTGATTATATGAATGTGGATTCTCCATATTTTCTGCAAAATTTCCGGGTATATTAGATATATTACTATAAAGGAGGAAACAAGAATGAAATGGAATAAAATAATAATGTATGGGGTTCTTTCGGCTATGCTAGTTTTATCAGCTTGCTCGAATAATGGAAATGATATTGTTTCAAATAAGAACGTTGAGGAAAACTCAGAAGCCGATCACTCAGGAATGGATCATTCCGGAATGGATATGTCAGGATCTGGTGAGGTTCCTGAAGGACTTGAGCAAGCAGAAAATCCTGCATTCCCAGTTGGAAGTACAGCGATTATAACAGAGGCTCATATGCCAGGTATGAAAGGTGCAGAAGCTACGATTGTTGGTGCATATGATACCACGGTATATAGCATATCCTATGACCCAACAGATGGTGGAAAAAGAGTCGAAAATCATAAATGGATCATCCATGAAGAAATAGCGGATAGACAGGAAGAGCCGTATGAAGCTGGAGATGAAGTAAAAGTGGAAGCTAAACATATGGAAGGTATGGAAGGAGCGACTGCAGTTATTGATTCAGCTGAACAAACCACGGTCTATATGGTAGACTTCACCTTGAAAGACAGCGGGGAAGAAGTAAGCAATCATAAATGGGTAACCGAAAGCGAATTATCCTCAGAAGAATAAGTAATAAAATAAAAATAGCTTGTAGCTGTTATTCTACAAGCTATTTTTTACTGAGAACGCCAGTTTCTGTACTCATTGTAATAAAGAATTTATGCATAGTCACTTCTTTAAAAAGACCTTTTTCGGTTTCAGCCTTTAAAAGGGGGTGGGACTTCAGTTTGTTGTCCCCTAACAAGAAAAAGTTCAACATTCAAATGTCTTTGCGATGGGGACCGCCGATTAAAATCCTACAGATTCAAGTGATACAGAATTAAAGTTAGCCTGGGACAATAGAAAAAACACCACTAAAAGATGAACAATTTTAGTGGTGCTTTATATGCCGCTATTGATTTCCGTTCAAGACTCCGCCTTCCGTGGTAGCCTGTGAGCCTTCTCGACTCTGTATGCAGGGTTTCTAAGACTAAAACATTTTTGCCCTCCCCTCTTTTTTGTTTCGCTTTCGGATGGTCCATACAAATCCAGCTATTTGAAATAAGTAAATCAAAACAATAATGGCGATAAAAGGGCCTTTCATCCAGTTAGGATTTTCCGGCTTGTGAAAATACAAAAAATAAAGAGTATGCAGCAAAATTAGAAGATAAAGAGTGCTAGTTTTGCTCTGTAAATAATTCCAGGCAGAGTTACCTAATTTTTTGATACTCAGATTGTTCGATGTAATCATTAAAAGCAGGTAGTATAGTACAGCAATTATTCCAATTGCATTAGCGAGTGCGAAACCAGGGTGCAAAATCCACTCTTTTCCAAATGGAGTAAAAATGAAAAATAATCGAGCAACATCCCATTCCACCCATCCATCTAGAATGATAATCGTATGAATAAGCGCAAGAATTCCAGACCAAACTCCTAAGGATCTTCGCCATGTAACCATTCCCTTTAAGACCGGAAAGATACGTACGATAGGTCCAATAATCATGACTAGTCCAAGCATGAATAATGAAACATCTGCGAAAGCACGATTCCATGCGTGCAAAGGAGCCCATTCATTTCTGCTTTGTACAATAAGATAACTCATCAGAAGGGAACAGACTCCGATAATGATATGCTTCCTTCCCCTACTCATTCGAAACGTTTCCTTCTTCTGCTAGTAGCCTCCAGCTTCCTCCATTATTCTTCGATTGATAAATGTCATTATTCAAGGTCACAGCTGTTATCTCTGTCCTATTTTCAGGATTCGTAGCAATAAACATAATGGGATTTTTACTGGATATCCCTTCAGGTAGGGCCAACTCGTCAGTAGTTTCATTTTTCAAATTGTATGTTAGTAATTTGGTTTCATTGTTTTCCAAGATAAAGTAAATCAGGCTGTCCTCCTGGTATTCCACTGATGTCACTGGATTTGAGCTAGTGAGCAATTTAAATTCATTACCAAAGTCAGAAGAGATAAACAATCCTTTATTAGTGGAAATAGCAACATTTTCGGAAACGGTAGGATGTGTAGCAATGTTTCCAATCGCATTGGCAGAGACTTCTTGCATAGAACTTGTTTCCCATGTTTCACCTTCATCAAGCGAATAATGGAGACCGATTTCTAAAGAATTTTCATGCTCATTAAAAACATATAACGTATGACTTTTATAACCTGCGGCAAGATAATGGAAGTCAATTTCTCCGTAAAAAGCAATCTTTTCAATGGAAGCTCCCTGGTCTTTACTTTTTACGAGTCCAAGGGGATTTTTTAAGTCGGAATTTAGAGTTGGATGACCGCTGGAAAAAAATTGCTCATCTGTCGCTTGGAATCCCATATAATCATGATTATTTCTACTAGTCTTGTACCATTTTCCTTCAGAGTATCGTAAAAGGCCGTGATGGGTTGCTAAAAATAATTTTTTCTCATTACCTAAGTAACCAATCCCATGGATATGATTGATGGTTTCTTTCTTTACTTCTATAAAATATTCATCATTGTTGTTCTGACCTTTACCTGAACATCCAACAAACAGAATACTAATTAATGCTATCAGGATAAATTGTTTCACTTTTTCCATTGCGAACCTCCACTGGTTTTATTAATTTGACTCGAATTTATTATTCCACCTATAACCGATTCCCCAAATTGTTTTTAAATGCTTGTCCACATTAAAACCTGCTTGTCGTAGTTTTTCTCTAAGGTTGCGAATGTGGGAGTCGATGGTTCGGTTTTCAGTCTCTGCTTTCAACTCCCAAATTGTAGAAAGTAGATGATCCCTTGAGAAGACCTTATCCGGATAATTTAAAAATAATTCTAGTAAGGAAAATTCTTTGGGTGTAACCGCAATAGGACTCCCATTATATGATAGCTTGTAAGAGAAAGAGTCAAGGGATAAACCTTTAAATAGTAATGGCTTTTCCTTTGTCTTCTCTTTACCCGAGCGGCGGAGTACAGCTTCAATCCGAGCTACAAGCACGTCTTCATTAAATGGTTTGGAAATGTAATCGTCCGCACCATTCTTCAATCCTTTTATTATGTCGCTGTTATCGTTTCGAGCTGTCAGCATGATAATAGGAATTTCACTGAATTCCCGAATAGCAGCTAATGCTTCCCAACCATCCATGGTTGGCATCATGACGTCAAGAATAATAAGATCGACTTCATGATCTCCAAGGAACCGAATCCCCTCTGAAGCAGTAGTCTTTTTGATACAGGAAAATCCGTGCGGGGTTAAATAGAGATATAAGAGATCTAGCATTCTTTGTTCGTCATCTATCAGTAAGATTTGATTCATCTATTCTTTGCCTCCTTTAATAGAATTGATACAGTTGTACCGACACCAAATTCACTGCTTACCTTCAACTCCCCCTCGTGGGCATCTACAATTTCTTTTACGATGGATAACCCCAGACCAACTCCACCTGTAAGACGAGAACGGGACTTTTCCACTCGAAATAATCGATCAAATATATACGGAATTTGATCCTCAGGGATTCCTTTCCCTTCGTCAGAAATGGTGAGTTTACAGGTATTGTCCTTTTTGCTTAATTCGATGGTTGTGGTGCCTCCATCTGAATACTTCAGAGCATTGTCCAATATATTTAGCACTACTTGTTCAAATCGCAATGGATCTATATTCACGTAGCATTCCTCTTTACGATTAAACTTAAGTTCAATGCCTGAATTGGAGAATACAGGATAAGCCTTATCGTAAATAGTCTGTAAAAATTCCCTGAATTGGACTTCTTCATTCATAATCGAAAATGAATTTTGATCCATTTTGGCCAATTCGAAAAGATCTTCAAGAAGGTTTGAAACACGAATCGATTCTTCATGAATGATCTTCAGGTATTCATTCTTTTGGCTCTCCACTAAATTGGGCTTTTGACCAATGTCAGCATAACCTCTAATATAAGTGAGTGGAGTACGGAGCTCATGCGATATACTTGCCAGAAATTCCTTTCGCTCCTGTTTCAAGTAGTTTAGATTACTTGCCAATGTTTGGATGGAATTTGCCAATTCACCAATCTCATCCTTGGATTTTACAGGGAGAGTAACAGTGAAGTCTCCTTCACTAATTCTCTTCGTTGCCTCCTTCATGGATACTAAAGGTTTGGTTAAAAGCTTTACTAAGATGATGTTTGTAATTACCAGGAAAAATAAAATAATGATAACAGCAATGGCGAAGTGATGATTTAAATCGGTAATCAAGCCTTTCATCTGGTTTGTGCTTTTTAGCATATAGACGGTTCCGTTTTCACCACTATTGGATCTAAAAGGTGAAGCAGTAGCTATATAGGATTGGGACTCCCAATCTGCTTCGATGACCTGATCGTCATTCGTAATCTGCAAAATAAAGAAATTTATTTCTTCGTTAAGGGCAATGGATGATTCGATAACATCACCATTTTGGTCTGTTATCACCACTTCTGTATCGGTTTTTGATTCCATTAACACGATATGTTGAAGTGTATTGTCGGTAAACGAATCTTCAAGAACATCTCTATGGCTAGCGCCTCTTGCCAATAGAGCCTCCTTTTCATTATCAATGAGAGTTTGGACGACATTTTGGTGAAGAAATAGCATGGAACCAGTTTCAATAATTAGTATACAAAAGAAAAACCAAAGACCTAGCTTGGTTGAGAACTTCATGAACCTCACCTACTTTATAATAAATATAGAGTATACGGAAATTATCGAGAAAGTTTGCAGATTTACAGAATGTAATATAAAAATCAAAATGAATTTCTCGCTGGATTAGATGTATGTATTATAGGGGTAGTTATTAGAAAATACAAAAAAAGACACGTCAATAAACTGACGTGTCTTAAAAAATCTACATTATGCAGTAATCATTCTTCTACAAGCTTCTGCACATCGAAAACATGCATCTGCACACTTTTGACAATGTTCGTGACTATGCTTACTACATTCTTCTCCACAGGCTTCACATATCTCGGCACATAACTTACAGATTGAATCCAGGAATGGGCTGTCTGATTGAATGGCTTTCGCTGCAAGGCTACAAATATCTGCACATTCGCGATCCAATCTGATACAGGTAGCCATCATTTTTACATCATTCTCATCTAAACAGGCATTAAAACAAATATTACAGGCTTCCATACAGGCCAAGCAGGCGTCCAAACATTCTTGATATTGACTTTTAGATAACAAAGTGGAAAACTCCTTTCAAGATTTTTTAAACATTCATGGTGTACCCGGCTAGCTAACTTATTAATACTTAAAATTGAAAATCCTTAAAATCTGCACAATATTGTAAAACTCCTGCCTACATGTCCCACCATCAGGGAGGGGGACAGCGCTGCATGCATTTAATTGGTATATTTTATAAACCTTAATTATGGAAATAGGGACCCTCTATTTCCATAGACCGCCAAAAAAACATACAAACCGTGAACGTTTTTGAATGAGAGTGATTTCTTTTGAACGTTTTTGATTGATTTTTGTAAATGCTTACATTACAATATGGATACATACTAAAGTTCTAAAAAAGGTGATGTCATGTTAACACCAGAAAGACAGCATAAAATCTTAGAATTAATTAAACAAAACGATGTCGTTAAATTACAAGAATTGGTTGATATTACAGGTGCTTCAGAATCTACGATAAGAAGAGACTTAAGTCAGCTTGAAGAAGAGAATAAGCTTAAGCGGGTTCATGGGGGGGCAGCAAGACTTCACCAAAAAGGTGCAGAGCCGAGCATTCAGGAGAAATCGTCCCAGAACCTTGAGGCGAAAAACAGGATTGCCGTCGCTGCTGCGAATCTAGTGGAAGAGGGAGATTGCATTTTCCTAGATGCCGGTACAACAACCTACCAGATGATTAACCACTTGGCTACTAAAAAAATCACGGTAGTCACCAATGGGTTTGCGCATATCCAGGCACTTATGGAACAAGATATTCCGACTTACATTGTTGGCGGGTATATGAAAAATAAAACCGGTGCGATCATTGGTAAAAAAGCAACTGAAAGCATTGAGGCCTATAATTTTGACAAGGCATTTATTGGTACAAACGGGGTGCATCTAACTAGTGGCTATACCACACCTGACCCGGAAGAAGCAGCAGTTAAAAGCCTAGCGATGAAGCATGCACAACAAGCCTACGTTCTTGCAGACGACTCTAAAATAAACGAAGTAACTTTTGCCAAGGTAGGAATACTAAAAGAGGCAACAATTATTACCAACTATTGCGATCCAGAATTGTTACCAGCTTTTGAAGAAAAAACATCCGTTATGGTGGTGAGCAAATGATCTATACAATTACACTAAATCCTTCCATCGATTATGTAATGCAAGTGGCATCTTTCAAAGAAGGAGCAGTCAATCGAGCAGAAAACACAATGTACTATCCTGGTGGAAAAGGCATTAACGTATCGAGAGTCCTGAAACGTCTAGGAGCGGACAATACAGCTCTGGGATTTACAGCCGGATTTACAGGAGATTTTATAAAAGCAAGATTAATAGAGGAACAGGTTTCCGTCCAGCTCATTGAGGTAGAAGGGAATTCTCGTATCAATGTAAAGTTAAAGGCTGATGAAGAGACAGAAATCAATGGAACAGGTCCTATAGTAGATGAGGATGCCGAAATTCGTTTGATAGAACAATTAGACAAATTGAAACCAAGCGATTATGTAGTAATTGCGGGTAGCGTACCTAGTACAGTACCTGCCACTATCTATAGAACGATTATGAAGAAATGCAATGAACACGAAGCAAAAGTGGTGGTGGATACAGGAGGTTCTTTATTAAAAGATTTACTCGCCTACAAACCTTTTCTTATCAAACCTAACCATCATGAATTGGGAGACCTTTTCGGAGTATCCATTCGCTCCAAAGAGGAAGCCATTGAATATGCAGGTAAAATACATGAACAAGGCGTGGAAAACATTGTAGTTTCCATGGCAGGAGAAGGCGCACTTCTTTATTCAAATAGTGGTATTTTTATAGCCAAGGCACCTAAAGGTAACGTAAAAAATTCAGTCGGAGCTGGCGATTCCCTTGTGGCAGGATTTTTAGCAGGATACTTACAGCATAACAACATTGCAGAAGCGCTCCAATATGGCATTGCTTCTGGAAGTGCAACTGCGTTTTCTGATGATCTTTGCCAAAAAGAAGAAGTGGAAAATTTACTACAAGCTGTAACCATAGAGAAATTATAAGAGGGGGAAGAGAAAATGAAGATTACAGATTTATTAACGGTAGAAACCGTAACGCTTCGTCTGCAGTCCGGTTCAAAAAGCAGTGTAATCCGTGAACTAGTGGACACTTTGGATCGTGCAGGCAAGCTTAGTGACAAACATGCTTATGAAGAGGCAATACTTGCAAGAGAAGCTCAAAGTACAACCGGAATCGGGGAAGGCATTGCCATACCTCACGCCAAAACAAAGGCGGTAAAAACACCAGCCATTGCTTTTGGGTTATCTAAAGAAGGAATAGACTATGAGGCACTAGACGCACAACCAAGTCATCTTTTCTTTATGATTGCTGCGAGTGAAGGAGCAAACAATGCCCATTTAGAAACATTATCACGCTTGTCCTCTATGCTAATGGACACAGAGTTTCGTTCAAGTCTTCTTAACGTAACGACAAAAGAAGAGGTTATAAGCTTAATAGATAGAAAAGAAAAAGAATTGTACGAAGAGGAAGAAAAAGAGAAAGAAACTACTTCCGATGACAAAGGAATAATTCTTGCAGTAACGGCGTGTCCAACTGGTATCGCCCATACGTATATGGCGGCAGATGCCCTTAAACAAAAAGCAAAAGAATTAGGTTATACGGTAAAAGTGGAAACGAACGGTTCTGGTGGAGTAAAGAATGAGTTGACGAAAGAAGATATCGCGTCTGCTGCCGGAATTATTGTAGCAGCAGACAAACATGTGGAGATGGAGCGCTTCAACGGGAAAAAAATCATTCAGGTTCCCGTCTCGCAAGCTATTCGTAAGCCTGAAGAACTGCTCAACAAGGCAAGTAGAGGGGAAGGAACGACTTATACTGGAACAGGAAAGTCTTCTGATTCTGAAGGTGGAAAGGGACGTTCAGGATTTTATAAACATTTAATGAACGGTGTTTCCAATATGCTTCCTTTTGTTGTAGGTGGTGGGATACTAATCGCATTATCCTTTATGTTTGGTATCAACGCAGCTGATCCTAATGATCCAAGTTACCATTGGTTCGCGGAAGCATTAATGACGATAGGTGGCGGGAATGCCTTCGGATTAATGATTCCTGTATTAGCCGGATTTATTGCGATGAGTATTGCAGATCGACCAGGTTTAGCAGCAGGTATGGTTGGTGGATTGATGGCGGCTACTGGGGGAGCTGGATTTCTAGGTGGTATTATCGCCGGGTTCCTTGCAGGTTATACTATCTTAGCATTGAAAAAATTATTGAACGGCTTACCTTCCTCATTGGAAGGTATAAAACCTGTGTTACTATATCCGTTATTTGGTATCTTCATTACGGGTATGGTCATGCTTTGGTTAATTACGCCACTGAAAGCATTTAATGAAGGCTTGTCAACATGGTTAACTGGCTTAGGCGGAGGAAATCTTATATTACTTGGTTTACTCTTAGGGGCAATGATGGCTATCGATATGGGTGGCCCAATTAATAAAGCTGCCTTTACCTTTGGAATAGCGATGATTGATGCTGGAAACTATGCACCGCATGCGGCAATTATGGCAGCTGGAATGGTTCCACCGTTAGGATTGGCTATTGCTACAACTTTGTTCAAAAAGAAATTCAACAAGCAAGAGCGTGAGGCAGGTAAAACTTGTTATGTAATGGGTGCCACCTTTATAACAGAAGGAGCAATTCCATTTGCTGCAGCAGATCCGATGAGAGTTATCCCTTCTGTAGTGGTCGGTTCAGCAGTAGCTGGAGCCTTAACGATGGTATTTGGAATTGGACTACCAGCGCCACACGGCGGAATTTTTGTTATACCTATCATAACTGGAAGTATTTTATTGTATATTCTTGCGATTTTGATTGGTGCGTTTACAACGGCACTAATGGTTGGATTGTTAAAGAAGAAAGCAACAGTATAATGAATAAAGAAGGACCATTCCCTTTTGTGGAATGGTCCTTAGATATTAAATTAAAGTTATTAATGTTCCACCAATAGCTCCTGAAACCACAACAATCCATGGTGGAAGCTTCCAGAACACCAGCATACTAAAGAGAATAGCGGCAAAAGCAAAGTCTATTGGAGCTATAATAGAGCTTGTCCATATTGGCAAGTAAAAAGCAGAAATAAGTATTCCTACAACCGCTGCATTTACTCCCATCAAGGCTGCCTTTACTTTCACATTACTACGAAGAGAATCCCAAAAAGGCAGGGTGCCTAATATAAGAAGAAATGCTGGAAGAAATATGGCGAAGGTCGCAAGCAAGCCACCTTTCCAACCATTGATGACTGCTCCAATGTAAGCAGCAAATGTAAAAAGTGGTCCTGGTACTGCTTGTGCTGCACCATACCCAGCTAAGAAAGCTTCCTCACTAATCCAACCAGTCGGAACAAATTCTCTTTCCAATAAAGGAAGAACAACATGTCCACCACCAAACACTAAAGAACCTGATCGGTAAAAGCTATCAAACATGGCAACCCAATTTAGTGAAGTAGCTTCTCGAAGGATTGGCAAGAGTATTAGTAAAGCAAAAAATAAACTCAAACAAATTGTAGCAAAACGCTTAGAAATAGGAAATTTGATGCGGGAGTCATCCTTAGTAGCCACTTGTTTAAAAAGGATATATCCAATAAAACCAGATAGTAAAATGACCACAACTTGTGTAAAGGCCGTTTGCCACAAAAGTGTTCCTAGCAGGGCAAATAGTGCAATAGCTTTTCTTTTTAAATCAGGTGTTAAGTTGCCGGCCATCCCTAATATTGCATGGGCAACCACTGCAACAGCCACAATCTTCAAGCCATGAATCCATCCAGCACTATCGATATTCATTCCTTGTAATATAATCGCAAAGACTATGAGTGCGAGGACAGAAGGAAGGGTGAATCCGATAAACGACACGATCCCCCCTAACACACCAGCTCTCATTACTCCTATTCCAATACCAACCTGACTGCTTGCTGGACCAGGGAGGAACTGACAGAGCGCAACAAGGTCAGCATAGCTTTTTTCATCCATCCATTTTCTTCGACGGATATACTCTGTATGGAAATACCCTAAATGTGCGACTGGTCCACCAAAGGATGTAAAACCCAGCCGGGATGATACCATTAGGATTTCCAAAAGAGATTTTATTCGACTTTCATTACTCATTTTTTTCACCTCTGTAATTTTATGTGCTTAGTTTTGTTAAATACTTCCTGCGGGCTAAAGGCGAATTACGCCGGGCAGTGCTGAAGCTATCTTGACAATGGATGTGAGCCCTAGCGTCTACCGCGATCTCCAGTTGAGGTCTAATTTTCCTTGAGCACAAAAGGATATGTCTTTCTAGAGAAATATACCATATCTTATTTTTTGAACCAATCGATATCTATTAAACTTTACATAAACTATATACTTTATGAACAGGAAGAGAATAAACTGCACTTGACTGTCGGTGGTATTTGGGCTATGATGTATTTAATTACAATTTTAATATATTTCCCAAAGGGGAGTAGCTATACAATAAAGTCGTCATTACGGGAATCTTTCCTCGGCTTTATTGGCAACGGATACGTTGTTTGCGAGACCTTTGTCAGTATTAAATTCTGGCAAAGGTCTTTTGTGATTTCAGAGACCTTTTACCGAAATGGTAAAAGGTTTTTTTATAGGGAAAAGAGGAGGAGAAGAAGATGATAAAAAAACTGATTAAAGTATTTATTTTAAAAAAAGGTGCAGATATCGCCCGGAAAAAAGTAATGCCGGTTGTAATGAAAGAAGTTAAAAAAAGAATGAAGAAATAAGGAGAGATTGCTTTGAAAAAATGGTTAGTTATACTTGCAATGATATCTACTGTTGTATTAAGTGGTTGTTCATTACTAGAAGAGGTTAATAATTCATTGGAATATGCAAACAAAGCAAAAGATCATATTCAAACTTGGCAAGATTTCGCGGAGGGAGCTCCACAGTTAATTCAAGAAGCTGCAACTAATGAAGAAACAAAAGCTGAGTTGGAAAATGAGCTAAACTCTTTATTATCCGAAATAGATACTTTTAATCAAACAGAACCACCTGCTATTGCAGAGGATTTGCACCTACAAATAACCGAAAAAAACGAAGCGATTAAAGAAATCATTGAAAATGCTAAGGTCAATGGAGAATTAGCAGTAGAGAATTTGCAGAACTCCGAGCTCTTTACATTAATAAACGAAATTACTACGTTAATGAATTTAGTGGAAGATCTAGGTAATTAGTATGTCTTGCTTTTCTTTTCAATGCTAGGGGGAGGTGAGGTCGTCAATATGGAGCAGGTACTCTTAAAATCCTATGATCAATTGGCTAATACGGTAAGATTTAAACATTCTATGCGTGGATGCTTTATTAAAAATAAAGACAAAGCTCTGACTAAGATTGGTTACGGTAGAAGTGCTTATGTTTTTAGAATTGGAGCAAGCAACCAGGTTCTCAAAGTCTTTTATCCTCCGTATGAACATTTAGCAAAGAAAGAAGCGATGATCTACCAAAAGCTAGAGGGAGCCGCTTATTACCCGAGGTTATATAGTTATGGAGATAACTTTTTGGTGATTGACTATATTGAAGGCTTTACACTTTTTGAATGCCTTGCTAAAGGGGTTGAAATTGAGAAGCATTACATTGATTTTATTGATGAAGCACTTGATTTAGCTAGGGAAAAAGGTTTAAATCCTTCTGATATTCATTTGCATAATATCATTGTGACCCCGAATAAAGAGATTAAGCTGATAGATGTAGCTCGTTTTGAGCAGACTAAACGGTGTTCCCAATGGGCGGATTTAAAATCAGTCTACTATAACTATTACTTGCACCGATTTTTCCCGAAAAAAATACCTGCTTCCTTGATGTACTTTATCGCAAAGTTATATAGGAAGAATTTATTAAAATATTTTTATTAAAGTAAAGAAAAACATGTATTCCATGTTTTTCTTTACCTTTTTTTAGTTAAGGTAAATGTGGAAGAAGAAGTGGAGTAAATACATGAAAAGTAAGGTGAGGGACGGATGAGATACCAGAAAAAGTAGAACTATTACATGAAAAGCAAGGTGGAGGCTGGAGGATGTACCAGAAAACGAAAAGCAGGTACATGAAAAGCAAGACGGAGACCGAATGATTTACCCAAAAAAGCCGATAACGAAGTAGCTATAAGGAGGTTGCGTCCTTTGTCCATAAGAAAATATCCACTTTTCTCAACAACTATTGATACCTCACTAATCTGCTAAATGCACGCTAGTTGAAGTTGACTTTTTATCACAATTCTTATATTATTAAAGTAATAGTTTAAGAGTGAAACTATTGCTCTTTAAAGAGCCTATAATACTCCAAAGGGGAGTAGCTACAGTTATGTCGTCCATTCAAATGGGTTGTGTATCATTGGCTTAACTGGCAACAATTATTGTTGTTTGCGAGACCTTTGCCTATTAGGTAAAGGTGATATAGATGGGAAAACCTTTACCGACTAACTAGGATGGTGAAGGTTTTTTATTGTTTGCGGGAGGGACGTATCATCATTTAAAATTATTAATAAGTAATTACCTAATATCAGAAAAAATGAAAATTTCACGGAGGTGAATCCCTCATTAAGAGGGAATCTATTGGACAGTATAACGATTATTAACTTGCTTTTAGTTGCATTATTGATTGCACTAACGGCTTTCTTCGTAGGTTCAGAGTTTGCAGTAGTAAAGGTACGTATGTCACGTATTGATCAGTTGATTGCAGAAGGAAACAAAAAAGCGATTGTTGCAAAAAAATTAATCAATGATCTTGATTATTATTTATCTGCCTGTCAGTTAGGTATCACAGTTACAGCTTTAGGTCTGGGGATGCTCGGGAAGCCTACAGTAGAGGGACTATTATTACCGCTTTTTGAAGCGATAGGAGCTTCACCTGGCTTAACTGATTTCATTTCGTATGCTGTTGCGTTCTCTTTAGTTACTTTCTTGCATGTGGTTGTCGGAGAGCTTGCTCCAAAGACATTGGCAATCCAGTTTGCTGAAAAAATGACATTAACACTTGCTGCTCCCTTGTATTGGTTTGGTAAATTGATGTATCCTTTGATCTGGACATTAAACGGATCAGCACGTATTTTGCTTCGTGCTTTTGGAGTCCAGCCTGCAGGCCATGATCAAGCACACTCCGAAGAGGAATTAAAATTAATAATGGCTCAAAGCTTTGAAAGCGGAGAAATTAATCAGGCAGAACTATCCTATATGAAGAATATTTTTACCTTTGATGAAAGAGTTGCGAAGGACATTATGGTTCCTCGTGTTCAAATGGTCACACTATCTCAAACCTTCACACGTGAAGATATTATCGCAGTTATTGAAGAACATCAATATACTCGTTATCCTGTCACAGAAGATGGCGATAAAGATAATATAATCGGATGTGTCAATGTAAAAGAAATGCTAACAAGTATTGTTGCAGGTCGTGAAAGTCAATTAACGGATTTTATCCATGAGCTGCCTCTCATACATGAATTCACATCCTTGCAAGATGCATTATTAAAAATGCAGGCTGAACATTTCCATATCGCACTTGTAATTGATGAATACGGGGGAACAGCAGGTATTTTATCAATGGAAGATATATTAGAGGAAATTGTCGGTGAGATTCGTGATGAATTTGATGAAGATGAAGTTCCTGAAATAGAGCAGCAAACTGAGGGTGTCTATTCTATCAATGGTCGCGTACTCCTATCTGAACTAGAACAGGAATTTGGAATTAAATTCTATGAAAGCGAAGATATCGACACAATTGGCGGTTGGATACAAGTTCAAATGCAGAATGCTGAAGAGGATTCTGACGGAACTTATCAACAAGGTGACCATATCTGGTCTGTCCTTGAAATGGATAATCATCAGGTAAAGATGGTGGAACTAAAAATCGGTGTGCTATCTGAGAGTAAATAACATAAACAGGCATTGCTTCATACTTGAAGCAATGTTTTTTTTGTGAAAAAAATACCAAAAAATATTCATTACTTTCGACCTATTTCGACTAATAAGGTGTAATAAATTGTATATACTATGTAGGAGGACTTATATAACTAATGGAGGTGTGAACATGATGAAGGATAAACTAAATCATTATGATGGCAGTGTTCATGAGGATTGGGATGCAAATAACCTACAAGAAAGTCAGGAAGCGTTTGTACTGACAGATGACATGCGCAAATCCATTAGCGGTAATCCATTTGAACTACATAAAGCAGAATAGCATGAAGGTTTGAGATTTGTCGATAAAGGCAAGTCTTTTTTTATAGGCATATTACTTGAAATGATTATTGTTATCAATTATTATTATCTCGAATTAAAAATATTTCTTTTCAAGATAGTTGGTAATTTTTTCATTCTTGAGCAGACTATTTATTATTACATTTTACTAAGAGAAGGGATAGATTTGTTTTGGCAAAAGTATTATACATCACGGCTCATCCTCACGATGACAAACAATCCTATAGCATGGCAGTAGGAAAATCTTTTATTGATACTTATAAGGATGTAAACAAGGAAGATGAAGTAGTTCATCTCGATTTATATTCCGAAAACATTCCACATATTGATGCGGATGTATTTAGTGGTTGGGGTAAGCTACAAACCGGTAAAGGCTTCGAAGAACTATCAGAGGAAGAGAAAGCGAAAGTTAGTCGTCTTTCTGAATTATCCGAGCAGTTCATCTCTGCAGATAAATACATTTTTGTTACACCTTTATGGAACTTTTCTTTCCCACCGGTTATGAAAGCGTACCTTGATTCAGTTGCAGTGGCAGGAAAGGCCTTTAAATATACAGCAGAAGGACCAGTAGGGCTCCTTACAGATAAAAAGGCACTGCATATCCAAGCACGCGGAGGAATCTATTCTGAGGGCCCTGCAGCAGGAATGGAAATGGGACACCGTTATTTAACCGTTCTTATGCAATTCTTTGGGGTTCCTTCTTTTGATGGTTTATTTGTGGAAGGGCATAATGCGATGCCTGATAAAGCAGAGGAAATTAAAGAAAATGCAATAGCTCGTGCTAAGGATTTGGCACATACCTTCTAAAACAGGAAAAGGAGTCAACACTTGGTGTTGACTCCTTTATTTTAGGTTAGATAGAGGCCTTTTTTATAACTTTGACTTGTTTTAACATATTATCTTCCATGTTTGTCACTTCAAAGTGAAGGTGCTGGTATTCAATGCTTTCTCCTGGTTCAGGGATATGTCCGATTTCTTTATAAAGAAATCCTGCAATGGTATCTTCTTCTTCTGGAACTTTTGTTTTAAATACCTCATTAAAGCGACGTATGGAAATTTTCCCGTGACAGATAATTTGGGTTTCCGTTAATTCCTCAATAAGAATTTCTCCCTCTTCATCTGTTTCATCTTCTATCTCTTGACCTATCATTGCTTCAATAATATCTTCATGACTAATAATTCCAGTAGTTCCGCCGTATTCATCTATGACTATTGCTATGTGTTTTTTCTCTTTTAACATCATTTTAAATACTTTTTCAATATTTGTAGACTCTGCAACAAATAAGGGTGTTGCGTCCATAAAGTCTTTAATTGTTAAATGAGGCTGTAAAGACCAATTTAGGAGCAGTTTGGCATGAAATACACCCACAATATTATCCATATTTTCCTTATACACTGGATATCTTGAATGACTGCTATCCATTACAATATTTCTTGCTTCTTCAAATGTTATATCACAAGGAAGTCCGTTTATTTCCACTCTAGGTGTTTTTAAAGCATCCCTAACATCTTTTGTGTAGAAATCAATTGCACCTTTTATTCTCTGAGATTCTTCTTGATAGAAGGTTCCTTCTGTTAAAGCAATATCAACCATCGTTTTTAGTTCTTCTTTAGAAAGGCTGGCCTCCTGAATCATTCCTTTTGAAAGGAAGCGAATGATACCCTTTGTGAAAAGGGAGAGTATGTAAATTAAAGGCTTGAATGCTATAATTAAAAACAATATAACTGGTGCAACTATGTATGAAACTTTATTGGCAAAAGTAGCAGCAATTGATTTTGGCAGTACTTCAGCGAATACAATTATGACAACTGTTAACACAGCTGTTGCGATACCGATATTAAATTCATATTGAATGGCGATCAAAGTAACTAAGGTTGGTAGCATAATGTTTGAGATATTATTACCAATAAGAATAGCGGTAATAAATTCGTTAGGACGTTTCACCAAGCCTAACAGCCTTTGGGAGCGAAGATCATTGTTTTCAGCTTGTGTTTGAATTTTCATTTTATTTGCTGCGGTAAGAGCGGTTTCGCTGCCTGATAAAAAGAAAGACATAAACAAGAAGAATATAAGTGCAAAAATCATAAATTGTTTCCTCCTAAGATAATTTAATAGTAGTAATTTCCCCCAGTCATTTATAAACCATTCCCTTTGGTTAAAAATACATAAACTTAAAACAATGATATATATTGACGTTATCTGCTTTGTCGCATATGATTTAATCGTTATGAAACAATACATTTATTATACAATAGAACGTTCTCAAAGAAATAATAATATACAAAGCTTGGATAATTCGAAGCTTTAATAAAATGGAGTAGAAATGAATGGAGTATAAAGACAAGCAGCAATTGGACGGTACCTTAATCTTCCTCATGCTTTTGATGGTGTTAGCAAGCTTAATCGCTTTAGATAGTATTGAACCTACTTTACCGGCTAATCTTCAGGGTATTAATTTTATGGAAAAACAATTAGTGTGGTTTCTGGTCGGAGCTGTAGGAATCGGAATTTCCTTATCCATCCATTTTGATTATTTGCGTAATCTTGCCTGGATTACTTACGCCCTCGGAGTAATCTTACTTTTGGGTTTAGAGTTTAATATTCCAAGCAGTCTCGTTCTGAACATTAAAGGTGCTACAAGCTGGTACTACTTACCGGGTCTTGGGAATATTCAGCCCTCAGAATTAATGAAAATTTCTTTGATTCTTGTGCTTAGTAAAATAATTGCAGACCACCGGGCTAAATTTGAAGAACCTGAATTAAAGGACAGCTTTTATCTTCTATTTAAAATATTAGCTGCCTCCATGGTACCGCTTCTTCTAGTAGCTAAGCAACCGGACATGGGGACAACCATGGTTTATCTGTCTATCATTGCCGCATTGATTTTGGTTTCTGGAATTCGTTGGAGCATCATTGCTGGGATTTGCATAATTGGAATTGCAGCAGCAGGGCTTTTTCTGTATATCTTCTTTCAATTTCCTGAGTTTTTCCATTCCTATCTAATTCCAGAGTACCAGTTGAATCGGTTCTACGGATGGCTTAACCCATATGAGTATCAAGATGCTCAAGGATTTCAGCTAGTTCGCTCTTTGTTGGCCATTGGCTCAGGAGAGTATATTGGCGCAGGGTATGGATCAATGAATGTTTATTTACCTGAAGCGCATACAGATTTCATTTTTTCGGCCATAGCCAATCAGTTTGGTTTTATGGGTGCAATTGTCGTTTTATCTTTATTCTTCCTTTTGTTATATAAAATCACCTTTGTTGCCCTTCAATGTCACGATCCATATGGGTCGTATTTATGCACAGGTATCATTGGAATGATAACATTTCAGGTTTTTCAAAATGTAGGCATGACTGTAGGGTTATTACCGATTACAGGTATCCCTTTACCGTTCTTCAGTTATGGTGGAAGTTCCTTGCTTACTTATATGATTGCTATTGGAATAGTATTGAATGTGCAACTTAGGACAAGGAAATACGTTTTCACTTAATTTCTTTGGATAAAAAAATTAAAATGATATAATATAAGCATATTGAAATATATTTTCTTGGAGGCACTATGTTAACATTTGAACAAAAACTTGCAATAATTAAATCCTTTCCAGAGCTAAAAAGGAAGGATGTTTCATTAAAACGTGTTAATTATCAATTTGAAGAGAGTGCTAGTGATAAAAAGAATGTTGTTTATCATCTACATCCCAATGGCAATGGCTTTGTGTATGCAAGGGGTCTAAAAGAATATTCTATAGATGAAAAAGGCATGGTAAACATTCGTGAATTTACCGAAGAAAAACTGCGGGATATCATTGGTAAAACAATTGAAAAGATGAAAGATGCCGATGAAGAAGTTGTGGTGCAAACAGAGAATTTCAAGGATGAAAAATGGAAGAATGACGAAGATCAGACGCTTATGTTGATACAGGAAGACGATATGTGGAATGTATATGCTGGACCTAATCTCGATGGCACATTCTTATCTTATAACGAAGCAAAACAATATTTAATTGAAGAAGGATTTAGCAAGCGATTCTATTAGAGAATCGCTTTTTTTGATGTGTTTAATTTGGATGGAAATGGAAAATGGGGCCAGGCCCCTAGGAAAGGTAATTTTTTTAATTAGGCTTACAGCAACGATCTTTAAGAAATGAGCTTAAAAAAAGCTCCATTCACTTTGGGTGAGCAGGAGCTTTTGTTTGATTAGAATTAGCCTGTTAAGACATCTTCTGCTGGGTAGCGAATTTTAGCTGGAGTTGGTTTTGCCAGGGTGTAGGCTAATGTCAGCGGTCCCAGTTTCCCAAGAAGCATAATAAAAATAATAACACATTTTCCGATTTCGCTAAGACTCGAGGTAATACCCATGGAAAGTCCCACTGTCCCAAAGGCGGAAACTACTTCAAAAAGAATAAGAAGAAAGTCTTTGTTTTCAGTTATGGTTAAAATAAATAATGATAAAAAAACAAATAGAAGACTTATCATAGTTATTGAAAGTGACTTGTAAACATTTATCTGATGGATGGACCTTCTAAAAATCCTAATCTCGGGTTTTCTTCTAATGAACGAGACAACAGCTAGCATAATAATAAGAAACGTTGTTAGCTTTATTCCTCCACCGGTTGATGTGCTACCGGCACCGATAAACATCAGCAATATCATAAAGAGAATGGATGGTGTCTCCATTGACCCAATGTCAATCGTGTTAAAGCCAGCGGTTCTAGGTGTTACCGCTTGGAAATAAGAAGCATAAAGTTTCTCTATTATATTTAGATTTGCGAGAGTATTAGGGTTATAGAATTCTAAGGTAAAGAAGATAAGCATTGCTAATAGGTTAATTCCAAGCGTGCCATATAGCATGATTTTTGTGTGAAGGGACAGCTTTCTATGCTCCTTGGTGTACCATAGATCTGTCAGTACTGTAAAACCTATTCCCCCAATAATGAATAGGAAGGAGATAACAATGTTAATTACAGGATCTCCTACATATTGCATTAAACCATCAGACCATAAAGCAAAACCAGCATTGTTAAAAGCTGAAACCACATGGAAAATACTTAAGTAGATGCCTTCTCCCCAGCCATATTCAGGAATCCAGCGATAAAATAAAATGAGAGCAGCTGTTCCTTGAATCAAGAAAGAGAAGATGATTACTCTACGAACAAGTAGAACAATTCCCCCAAGAGATGATTGATTTAAAGCTTGCTGCAGAACTAATCTCTCTTGAAAACCAATCTTTTTGCCGAGCATCATAAAGATTAAAACAGCGAAGGTCATAATTCCAATACCACCAATTTGAATTAAAAACATTATCACTATTTGGCCAAAGGTGGTAAAAGCTACAGGGGTATCCACCACTATCAGCCCTGTTACAGTCATAGCAGATGTAGCAGTAAATAATGCGTTAATAAAAGAGATATTATCGGTAGTAGATACAGGAAGCAACAAGAATAGTGTTCCAAGAAACACAAAAACTACAAAAACTATAACTAATAGTTGAGGAGGACTTAGTTTTAACTTGTTTTTACGCATTGTTTAAACCCCAACTTCTTCAAAGCGGTGAATATCTTCATTTCGACCCAATATAATCATCAAGTCACCTTCTTGAATAATTTCGTCTGCTGCAGGAGATAGGATAATATCCCCGTTTCGTTGGATGCCGATTAAGGTACATCCAAATCTGGCTCGGATGTCTAATTCCATCAAATCTTTGTTTGCTACTTTTTTCGATGCGTATAGTTCTGCAATACTGTGATTATCTGAGAGTTCGATGTAATCGATTATTTTATCGGATATAACATGATGAGCAATTCTTTTTGCCATATCTCTTTCTGGTTGGATGATGCGGTCTACCCCGATTTTCTCCAAAACCTTCTGATGGTATTTATTCGTTGCTTTTACCCACACCTGTTTTAGACCCATTTCTTTGAGCAGAAGACTACACAGAATGCTGGATTCAATATCGTCTCCCATAGATACAATAGCATGGTCAAAATTACGTAAGCCAAGAGAGTTTAGTAATCCTTCATCTGTAGCATTTCCTTGAACAGCATGAGTAGCAAACTGGCTAATTTTATCAATATTATCTGCATCTTTGTCTATAGCAAGCACTTCTACTCCAAGCGTGGAGAACTCTTCCACTATGCTGCCTCCGAATCGTCCTAAACCAATAACGGCAAACTGTTTTTTCATCTGTATTCCTTCTTTCGTAAAGGCTTTCTTGAATTTATCCTAAAGTAGCACCTATATTAACATAAAAAAGACCGTTCCTTGAAAACACAAAGAATGGCCCCTAATCCATAAATTAGACCCTTCTCTCAATAAGCTTACGAGGTTAGCTGTCGGGTTAGAGGATGAGAGTCCTCTTCGTTTTTTACGATTCACCCCAAATATCCGCAATATTACCGGATACTATTATGGTTCCCCCGCTCTCAAAAGATTAAGCAATAGGTTTTTAGTTTCTTTAAAGTGATTTTTACTCTGTTTCATTATCATTTGAGAAAGTAAAACAGATTTTTTATGATGTATAATAATTTACTCTCCTTTATCGGGTTCGTCAATAAGTTTCATATAAATATTTTAAGATATTGATGGTCAATGCAATATCATAAAAGCATCCTCATATAGTTAAAGATCAAATGAATACCTAAGCGCAGCTATATGGGAGTACGAAAAATTTCTCTTTTACAATTGTGGGTTATTATTTCTGAAAATGATGATTTAGTGGTAAAGTTTGAATAGGAAGTATTTTCATTTTGATTTCCTATTTACTAGTAAAAGTGTATAGCTTAGAAAGTGAAGCTGTTATAAAATAGAATGACATATGAAGAAATTAGTTGGTGAAAGGGGGCACTCCTATATCTCGTCAAAGGGTAATAAAAATCTTGTCATTTCTTATTATTGTTATAGCTCTCATTTTTATATTCAACATGGAATGGTTTACTATTATGAAAAGTGGCGACATGGAAATGATTCAAAAGTTTTTAGAGAAGGAATTGCCCGTCACCCTTTTTATTATGCTGTTATTAATGGTCATCCAAAACTTATTTACCCTTATTCCAATTATCATTATAATTATGGTGAATGTTGTTCTATTCGGTTTTGTTAATGGGTACCTATGGAGTGTTGTTTCAAGTATAATAGGGGCTTCCTTTTCCTTTATTTTATATAGATATTGGTTTCAGTCGTATCTCTTAAGGAAGGCAAATCCCAGTCTTATTGAAAAACTAGAACAAAATGGTTTTTTCTTCGTATTTCTTATGAGGTTATTTCCTTTTGCACCTTCGAGTATAATTAACACCGCTTCCGGTATCAGTTCAATCAAAATGTCTCATTTTCTCTTAGCTACTACTTTAGGAAATATGCTTTATTTAGGATTACTTAGTGCGATTACAATTGGTTTATTATCCGAAGAAATACAAGGATATCTAATCATATCTCTATTACTAGCCTTTATACCAAGTTATTTTCTTTATCGGAAATTTAAACCTGGTGGTACTGGCGTAAAAAAATGGAAAGTAAAAGGTCACTAATTATAGCCCTTTTAAATAGAGGAGAATATAGAAGAAATTACGATTTTAGCGGTAGAACTACTAGTAAGCCTCTCCAAAAAGAAATATGGAGAGGCTTTATTATAGAGTAGCACTACGTGTGAACTTTCTAAAAGGTTATTTTCGCATTGCTTGTTGCTTACTTCAACAAGCCCCTTCTTTAAAAATATCAATTAACATAAACTTAATCACTAAGGGGTAATAAATAAAAAAGGGGGCATGGAGAATGTGGGCGATTGTAAGTATACAGTTTTTTCTGATTTCTTTATTCTTAATTCTAGGTTGGGTCATCTACAAGAAAAAAGCATATGGTCTAGTTTCTGGTTTCCAATCTCGATCAGAGACTGAACAACAGGAAATGATCGATAATGGCTATCCACAAAACGCAGCAAAGTTATTGCTTGCAACAGCTGTAGGAATGTTGACTCTTTTACCATTACAATTACTAGAATTTACATATGCATTAGAAATACAGTTTGGTTTTATGTTGCTTTTTTTGCTTGGAGGTTTTGTGTACTTATCAAAATTCGAAGTGCCAAAGAGAAGAAAAATAAGCTATATAATCAGCTCTTCGATTTTTGTTCTTGTCCTTTCTTTTGTAAGCATTTTAACTTTCTTAGGATATCAGGAATTTAAACTTGTACTAAATGAGAATTCTTTAGAAGTTACAGGAATCTATGGGGATGACTGGTCCTATGAGGATATTGAACAAGTTGATCTATTAGAAGAGATGCCAGAGGTTACTTTGAAGCAAAATGGTTTTGGAATGGCATCCATGTCAAAAGGGTATTTTAAAGTAGAGAATTACGGGAGTAGTCTCTTATTTCTTTATAAGGATTTTCCCCCTTATCTTTACATTAAAATGGAAAATGAACATATCTTCCTTAATGCTAAATCAGATGTTATCACAGAAAAGTGGTACATTGAACTTCAAAAAAGAACAAGTTCCAATAATTGAGTAAATAACGTAAAAGGAATGATCATTTTATGACATACGTATTGTTAATTGTAGGCTTTGCGCTGTTAATTAAAGGTGCTGATTTATTTGTAGATGGTGCATCAAAGTTAGCAACTTTGCTACGTGTATCTCCGCTTTTGATCGGGCTAACTATTGTTGCTTTTGGTACAAGCTCACCTGAAGCAACTGTCAGTGTTTTGGCTGCCTTGGATGGGAGTGCAGAGGTAGCGCTTGGAAATATTGTCGGAAGTAATATATTTAATATCACACTAGTGGTCGGGTTGACCGCACTAATCAACCCCCTTAAGGTTGAAAGTGTAACCATTCGGAAAGAAATCCCCTTTACTTTATTGGGGAGTGCTGTGCTGCTTGTTGTAATCAGTGATGTAGTGCTTCAAGGTTTTAGTGAAAATTTAATCACACGAAGTGACGGTTTCATTTTCTTATTGATTTTTAGTGTCTTTATGTATTATATTTTTGAGGTTGCTAGAAATAATCGGGAACAAGCCAAGCCTGAAGAAGGGGCAGAAAAAATCCCTTGGGGCAAGAATGGAGTTTTAACTTTAATTGGTCTTGCTGCCATTATTTTTGGGGGAGAGCTAGTTGTGCGTAACAGCACCGAGATTGCTGTTTCTCTTGGAATGAGTGAGACGCTGGTGGGACTTACGATTGTGGCAGTTGGGACATCCTTACCTGAGCTAGTAACATCCATAACGGCCGCTTTAAAAAAACAAAGCGAAATCGCCTTGGGTAACATAGTAGGTAGCAATATCTTTAATATCCTATTTGTGCTCGGTGCTGCTTCTGTGATTGCACCACTACCAGTTAACGATAAAATATTTACGGATATATTTTTGATGCTTTTCTTAACTGTAGTCCTGCTTGTTTTTTCCCGAACGAAATATCGGATAGGAAAAGTGGAGGGAAGTATCCTCGCAATAGCCTATGTGTTATATTTAATCTTTATTATTATACGAAACTGAGGTAGATTATCAATGGAAGAAATCTATAATTTATTAAAGTACTTGTTATTAGGAATATTTCAGGGGATAACAGAGCCAATACCTGTTTCATCCAGCGGGCATGTGATGATCTTACAGGAATTATTAGGAATTAGGCTTGAAGGCTTAACATTTGAAATAATTGTTAACACCGCTTCATTGGTTGCGATACTGATTATTTACCGTGAATCAATTTCACAACTTTTTGTTGGAGCCACCCGTTACGTTGCAAAACGCGATCATAAGGACAAAGCAGACTTTCGCTTTGCATTATTTTTAATTATAGGTACGATACCTGCCGGAGTAATCGGAGTTTTATTTGGAGATGCGATTGCTGCAATGCTTGATGAAAGCATCAAGCTGATAGGGATTACCCTTATTATAACAGGTATAGCACTGTTTCTTATCAGAAACTTAAGAGGAAGAAAAAGTGATGCAGGATTAACTTTTAGAGATGCTATCATTATTGGCCTGGCACAGGCGGTTGCGTTAATACCAGGAATAAGCCGATCAGGGGCTACAATTGTAGCTGCAATGGGACTTGGATTGAAGCAGGAAACTGCATTAAAGTTCTCGTTTTTATTGTTTATCCCTGTTAGTGTCGGGAGTATTATGCTTGCGATTTCTGATTTTTTGAGCATTCCTGATTTTGACCAGTTGATATTGCCTTATTCTGTTGCCTTTTTGGGTGCACTCGTTGCTTCTTACTTTTCATTAAAATGGTTTATGAACATAATGGCAAAAGGGAATCTGGTTTATTTTTCTATCTACTGTTTTATTGTCGGAACGTTGGTAATACTATTTTTATAGAATTAAAGAAAAAAACTCCGGTTACGGGGTTTTTTTATTGGATGAGTTAAGCACCAGCTGTTAATCAACACTCAATTTTAACAGGGGCAATAAATTTAGACCAGTTGGTTATTAAAACAGAATTTCTTGTGATTACTGGAATATAAAGAGAACTTTATCTGAAGGAATATTAAAACTGTTTGTGAGGAAAACTTCAATTAGATAGGCTCTTTTCATAGTGATTGTTCTAGTAAGCGTCCTTAAAACTTACGTAAAAGCAACAATCAATGCGAAAACAGCGAATAGTTAAAGTATCGATAGGAGTGTGTGGAATGAGAGCTGTAACTTACCAAAGTCCAAATAATGTAGCGGTAACGGAAGTGGATGATGCGAAGCTTGAAAAAAATGATGATGTCATAGTACGTATTACATCAACTGCAATTTGTGGATCAGATCTTCATCTTTATCAAGGAAATATGCCTTTACCAAAGGGCTATATTATAGGACATGAGCCGATGGGAATCGTTGAAGAAGTGGGTCCGGAAGTGACAAAGGTTAAAAAGGGTGACAGAGTAGTTATCCCTTTTAATGTCTCTTGTGGAGAATGTATCTACTGTAAGCATGATTTAACTAGTCAGTGCGATAATTCTAATCCTCACTACGATTCAGGCGGGTATTTTGGATACACAGAAAAATTCGGGAATCATCCAGGAGGACAAGCGGAATATCTGAAAGTCCCCTTTGGCAATTTTACGCCTTTTGTTATCCCTGAGACATGTGAACTAGAAGATGAATCCCTTCTATTTTTATCGGATGTCTTACCAACTGCATACTGGAGTGTTGAAAATGCAGGAGTGAAAAAAGGGGATACAGTGATTGTTCTTGGCTGTGGTCCGGTCGGATTAATGGCCCAGAAGTTTTCCTGGATGAAGGGTGCGAAACGTGTCATTGCCGTTGATTACTTGGAATACCGGCTAGACCACGCGAAGAAGATGAATAATGTAGAGGTATTTGATTTTACTAAATACCCTGATATGGGAGAGCATTTGAAGGAAATCACAAATGGCGGAGCGGATGTTGTTATCGATTGTGTTGGTATGGATGGGAAAAAGTCCCCCCTGGAGTTTATCGAGCAAAAGCTGAAGTTACAGGGTGGAACCTTGGGACCTGTACAAATTGCAACGAAGGCAGTCAGAAAGACAGGAACAGTGCAACTCACAGGGGTGTACGGAGCGAATTACAATAACTTCCCTCTTGGAGCCTTCTTCGCGCGAAACATCACTTTGAAAATGGGCCAAGCACCTGTCATACCAATCATGCCAAAGCTGTTTCAAATGATTATTGATAAAAAGTTTGATCCAAAAGAAATTATCACTCACAAGGTTAGCCTGGACGAAGCTGACAAAGCCTATAAGATGTTTAATAATCATACGGATAATTGCATCAAAGTAATATTAAAACCATAATAGAACAGTCTTTTAATGAATGTGACGGGTTGTAACAACTCTACGCAAAAGCAACAATGTTGCAATAACCGTCTTTTGAAAAGTTAAAAAGAAATTCAAGCGAGGGAGCACCTCACAATAAATTTTTAGAAAGAAAGGGTTCAGAATGGATACATTCAGAACCCTTTTGTGTATTTTTATGACAAGAAAAGTCTATACAAGTAATTTTTTCGCTAAACTGTTAGACTTTTTTGTTTTCTTTGGAGTATTTTCTTAGATGTTACATATATATATGATATAATCAAGTTAAGTAACATTAGAAGGTGGCTGGTGGAATGGAATGCGTAGAAGCACTTAGGGATATTAATTATATAAGTGACATAAAACATTACCTACAGAAAAACTCGAAAAGAGATTATTTGTTTTTTGTGATGGGAATTAATATGGGGCTGCGTGTAAGTGAACTGCTGCAGCTAAAAGTGAAAGATGTAGTGGAAGAAGAGGGAATCATAAAAGAATTCTACGACGTTAAAACTGATGATCCTTCTCCTGCCATCTATATTAATAGACAAGTTGAAGCGGCCTTAGAAAGTTATTTCCAGACTGTAAATTTGGAACCGCAAGATTACCTCTTTAAATCAAAAAAGTGCGCAACTCCCATCACCCGCCAACAAGCGTATCGCATTATAAACAAAGCAGCCAAAGAAGTAGGCGTTCTAGGGAAAGTAGGAACACATACACTTCGAAAAACGTTCGGATACCATGCTTATCGCAGTGGGGTTGCTATCTCGATACTTCAAAAACATTTTCATCATAGTACACCTTCTGAAACACTTCGTTACCTAGGTATATCCAAAAAAGAGAATAATCTTGTGAAAATTGATGTGAATCTATAACTTTTAAAGGAGGGAGACTATGATTTCAGGAGCTTTTAACGTAGACTATTTTATTCTTTTAATTGCTATTTTACTAATTGTTGGTGTAATTACAACGAAGTTTTCTTCTAAAATGGGAGTACCCGCACTTGTTCTTTTTATTATAGTAGGGATGATAGCAGGAAGCGATGGAGTGGGTTTAATTTCTTTTGATAATCCCAAGTATGCGCAGCTTATAGGGATTTTTGCACTTGTCATCATTCTATTCGAGGGTGGTCTGCAAACGAAATGGACGACTGTCAGACCGGTCATTGTACCATCTGTATTATTGGCAACGATCGGGGTTGTTCTAACTACTTCCATTGTGGCTTTAAGTGCCATGTTAATACTTGATGTGACCCTATTAGAAGCATTTCTTTTTGGTGCTATTGTTGGATCAACAGATGCAGCTGCCGTTTTTGCAGTGTTAAAAGGGCAGAATATCAATGAACGGATGGGAGCCACACTCGAAGCAGAATCAGGCACGAATGACCCGATGGCTGTTTTCCTTACCTTATCTTTCATCGAAATTATAATGGCGTCGAATCCCAGTTATATAGGGTTTATTGGAAACTTTTTCTGGCAAATGGGGTTCGGACTAATTTTTGGCCTTGCTTTAGGAAAGATTGCTTCTTATGCAATTAATCGAATTAATCTTGATTCGAGTGGTCTTTATCCTGTTTTTGCTCTTGCCTTTGCTTTACTTACCTATAGTGCTGCGGCACTTATGGGGGCAAGCGGTCTTCTAGCAGTTTATGTGGCTGCTTTAATAATCGGGAATAAAGAATTAACCTATCGTCATTCGATCTTCCGGTTTAATGAAGGTTTTGCCTGGATGATGCAAATTTTGATGTTTATCCTATTGGGGTTATTGGTTTTCCCAGGTCAGTTATTTCAATTAGATATTATGCTAAAGGGCTTGTTGATATCGGTTATCCTCATTGTTGTCGCAAGACCGATAGCTGTCTTTCTTTCTACTATAGGATTAGGATTCGATGTGAAAGAAAAAATATTTTTGTCATGGGCCGGTTTACGTGGGGCTGTTCCAATTGTTCTAGCAACATTCCCGATGCTTGCTGGTATACCCAATAGTCAGCTGTTTTTTAATGTTGTGTTCTTCGTTGTATTGACCTCCACGCTTGTACAGGGCTCAACGATTACGTTGCTTGCACATAAATTGAATCTTATGGGTCCAAAGAAAATTGCGCCGTTACACTCCTTGGAGCTAGTCTCTATCGGAAAAGCAAATGCAGAAATTATTGAGTATGAGGTAGAAGAAGATACTGCCATCATTGGCCAATCTCTTGCAGATATTGAATTTCCCAAGAACACACTTATCAACGCAATTATAAGATCAGGCATACTAGTTACGCCTTCTGGAGATACCATCATAAAAGAGAAGGATTTTCTCTATATTTTAACTTCTAGAAAAAGTAAAAAAGAATTAGAAGCGTTTTTAAGGCAAAAGAATGAAGATGAGATTGAGGAAGAAATAGAATTGAAGAAAAGTTTATAAATGAAAAGCTGGCTGATCCTATGGTTAATAAGGTCATCCAGCTTCTTTATTTATCTTGAGTAAGTTGTTATAACCCTTATCAGTCGGTACTTCCATTCTCTTTCAAGAGTATTCGCGACAAGTTAACCTTAATTTTGCAAGCAATAATCTTAGATCCTTAGGTTTTAATCTATTGATCACTGTTTCCAAAGGTATTACCGAATCCTTGGCCTCCACCAAAGCCAGGAGCGCCGCCAAAGCCAGGAGCACCACCGTAACCAGGAGGGCCACCGTAACCAGGAGCGCCGCCATAACCAGGAGGGCCGCCATAACCAGGAGGGCCACCGTAACCAGGAGCACCACCGTAACCAGGAGGGCCACCAAACCCAGGAGCACCGCCATAACCAGGAGGGCCACCAAACCCAGGAGCACCGCCATAACTAGGAGCGCCACCAAACCCACCTCCAGGATATCCCCCACCAAATGGTGTGCCTCCACCGAAGAAACCACCAGGTGTGTTAAACAGAGCACTTCCAACAAGCCCCCCAACTAATCCACCGAGTAAAGGGTAGCCAAAGCCTCCAAAACCTCCGTATCCGCCGCCAAAGCCTTTGGGATTACCAAAGCCTTTTGCGCCTCCAAACATACCACCGAAACCTTTTGAACGGTACCCTGCCAAAGGAGCGGGACCGTTCCATCGTTGAGATAACATATTTCTCCTCCTCAAATATAGGTTTACTAAGTATAGTATGTATAACTGACCAATAGGTGCCCGGCCTTACCTTACGCTTACAGGCGATAAAAGTGCCAAGTACATATCCTCAAAAAGAAGACACCCCCTCTATAGTAAGAGAAGGTGCCATCCATTTTAAGAAGGCTTTTCTTCAATTGCTTGTTTTAATTTCTTGATTTCTATAATAATATCTTTCTTTTCAACATTTAATTCTTTAGAAATTTCCCGGAATGACTGACCATTTTCTTTCTTAGCAAGAATCTCTTCAAGTTCTACATCCGATAGTTTGGAAAGAACAGAAGCTTTGACAAGGGTGTGTAGACTCACTCCTTCTTTTAAGTGCAGGTTTAACTCTGTTTCCTCTTTATTTAAATAGGAGGCTAGATTTAACATTACTTTGTCTTTATTTTTTTCTAAATACTCTTTATGCTTTTTCCAATGGCGATGATGTTTAATTTCGTTTGGATCCACTCCGAAATGTTTTGCTGTCTCTTTCCATGACCTATTCTTTTTGTAAAAGGTTAATACTATTTCTGGATCCTGTTTAGCTATTTTGGAAATCTTTATGGCATGATAGATATCATGTTTATCATATCCGAGTTTTTCGAGCTCAGCTATCTTACCTTGATCCGCTGACTTCCATCCTTGTTCTAGCTCATGGAAGTTTTGTAAAGGTTGAATAGATGCTACTTCAGCTTGTGGATTCACACTTATTCCTATAAACATACAACAAAATAGAAAATAAATTAACCTCTTCAAGAAACTACCTCCCAATTTATGTATTCTTTTAATATTATCCCCAAAATTGAATATTAAATGTAATGATTTCCATTTAAAGTAGGCGTTATGACTCTTACAGGAAAATGGATGTTTAAAATAGAGAATTAAACTGCAATTAGAGTAGGTACTTTCCCAATAGCCACCTTGCGAAAACTGTTCTATGATAGAAGATGAGACTATCGAACTAATCTATTTCATTTATTTGTCATTCGGATGTTTACTCTTAGGGGGGATAACTTGAGAACCGTTTCGATTATAATTGGAACAGCTATTTTGCTGATGCTTGTAACCCTTACAATTAATCATTACCGAATATATTCTATTGGGAACTCTGAAAGGGAAATCCAAAGTTATCTTAATTCAAGATATGAGGAAAAGGGAGTAAGTCCACTTCTATTGGAGTTATATCCTGTTGAGAATTCTGATACGATGGTAGCGACCTATTTACATAGAGAAGAAAAAATGGGAATTATTATATTAAAGAAGGGCTTTAATCAATCTTTTAAAGTAGTAAAAATGCTGGATACGAAACCTTTCTATATGGAAAAAATAGATACGAATAAAGGAAGCTTTACTTTGTTCGCTGGAGAAAATCTGCATTTGGCAATAAAGACTATTTCTTTTGACTTACTAGAATCCAAGGAAAGAAAAAGCATTAAGATTCCTCCTCATAAATATTTTACACATATAGAAAAAGTTGAAACACACTCTATAGATACTTTGTCGGCTACCTTTCATTACCGAACACTCCGCGGTGCAATTGATTCCTTAAAGCCAGGTCATATTGAGATGGAAATTATGTTTATTGATGAATACAATCAAACGTTTTTGCTGCACTCCTTGATTGAGCAAAGACTACAAACAGTTTTAGGTAGCTTTGAACATACAAACGAGGGTTATCTTGTTAATACAATTTTAGAGCCTGATACCTATTCCATGACAGATGGAAAAACTTTTTGTTTTGAAGAGAAGAAGTTAATTACTTCAGAAAAAGAGCTAGTCTATCTGCATGGACTAATTCCAGATATGGAAGCAGTAAATAAGGTCATATTGGAAGTTGTATTAGAAGACGAAATGATATACCAAGCTGCAAGTGAAGTGAAAAATCAGCAGTTTCTCCTAAACGTGCAAATTCCAGAAGAAATACTCTTAGGAGGCAAAGTGAAAAAGAAATTCCATTTATACGATAAGGCAGGAAGATACCTAGGAACCGAGGGGAAGCTATGAGTTTCTACATTATGAGGAGTGAATAGAGGAGACACTGGGTAATCTAAAATGGGTAAAATGAAGGTAGTCAGGTAGGAAATTTAGATAAGGTTATAAACTAGACAATCAAAAGACCGTCCAATTATCTAGTATTGGAGCGGTCTAATTTTTTGCGGGTTCTTTACTGATATATATATGTTTGTAGAAAGAAATATTCTGTAGAATGCTAACAACTAGCAGAACAAACATAAACCAAAAATACAAGGTATCATGTATAACTAACGCGATTACGGACGCCACTAACATTAAAAATGAAGCCATGATACTAATAACAAATATTATTTTACTTAATTTCAATGGTTTAATACCTCCAATCAACTTAATAAAACCCTGTTACACCGTAGTCTCGGCGCAACCCTGCGACACACGGGGTCTCTAAGCCTTCTGTTTCGATCCCAAGTGAATAACTAATTGCAAAAACAGCCTAAAATACAAATAAAATATCAGCTTTTTGTATATATACCCCATTCTGATTTCTATATGTGTAATTATACATGATAAAACCTAGTCCCTTCATTATATTTTTGAAAAAAACTACAAGAGCTTCTTTTAATATGGCTGTCGTCAAAAAAGGGGCTTAATAAATAACCGAAATTAATATCAAAAAGGGTTAAGGGGGAAGGGGAGAAGAAGTGGAAAATAACTAAAATAATAAAATCAATCATTTATATGAATTAATTCATGAACATCCTTTAAGAACTCATCGCTAGATTCATGCCCAATCCAACCATACTCTGGAGCGAAACTGGAACTGCCTGTTCTTAATAGATTTCCACTACGGTCCTTTTCTTCAAAATCAATCACAATGGTATTATTGAAAGTTTTGGCAGGGGTTTCCACAACGGCATTAATGGACCTAACGGTATACGTGATCTCAACATCTAATCCTTCTGGAGTCTCTGTCCAACTTTCCCCTGCCACTGGTGGATAGGATATAATTTTTGTTTTCGGAAATGCTCTGATATCTTTTGCTGTCCAGTTCTCTGGAAAATTTTCCGATAAGACGATATATCCAAAAATTCCATCATCCAATCTTTCATAAAAGTTATTAGTTTCTGATATTTCATCTGTTTCTAATTGTTGAACAGTTTTAACCTGGGTTATATTGCTATCAGGTACTTGACTATAAAGAACTCTATATTCGGTATGCTCCTTTTCCTCCACATAACGCATAAATGTGTAGTCACCTCTAGTTGGTAATACAGAAGGTTCCTCATTAGCTGATTCCGATTGATTACATCCAGTAAGAATAGTCACACCAAAACATATCACAAAAAGAAAGCTGGAAAGTTTCATTCTTTTTTCCTCCAAGTAAATAGATAGTTGTAGTGTAACCATTTATCATAAATACATTAGGGAGTAAGATTTAATTGTTTTTGAAAAGAAGTGGAATCTTGTGAAAAGTAATAAAACATCGGATTGTTTTTTTCCTTGTTGAATATAAGCATATACGGTCTTTCTCCTATAGGGAATATAAAAATAACCTCTTTTACAGGGTCTTTTAAAAGTTCATGATTAACATTTATTGCTGGCTCAAACGGAACTTTAACCATGCTCCCTGTCCTTGGTGTTGGATTGAGTTTAGGATACAGACTCTCTATACTTTTTACTAACTTGAGTGCTTCGTCTTTTTTTGCTTTATCCAATGGGAAGGTCTGTACTACTTTACTTTGTGCAACATCAAAGACCTCAATTTGCAAATTTGCTTGGGCTAGTGTGGAATGGTTGGTAAATATGCAAACTAAAAATAGAAGGAATAATCGTTTTTTCATTAAGTTCACCTCTATTTTAGTATGCAACTAATGGCTGCTTTTCACACTAAATGTAACTAGTCTTCATTGCCCAAAAATCGGTATCCTACGAATAATATGACAATACAGAAGAAGGTAATGGCTAGAAGGTCGTATCCTATACAGAAGGTTTCAAAGCAAAAGGTCCCCATATAATCACCTCAATATTTTTAATAGTCAGTTAATTAATACTGTGCTAATACAAGTTTATTGTCATCGAAGAGAAAAGAGCACCTGAAAAAAGGTATGGTTTAAAGACATAGAAAGCAAAAAGCCGAGCCGCCAGAAAAATAATTGGTTTCCTGGCGATCGACTACATTATTCCTCTTTGTCTTTTTCCTTTTGTACTTGTATCAACTCTTCAAGAAATGCCACTGCTTCTTCTTTGTCATAGGTGAATAAAATCATATCATCTGTCATGTAACCAGTATATTCAAAAATGAGATAGGCAGGAGATTGCTCTATTTTATAGCGAGAATATTTTTCATTTGCATTCTCTAGCCCTACAATTACTTCGCCCGTTCTTTTTATAAGATCAATATCCTCAATCTCAGACAAAGCTGCATCTTCTTGATGATCGACAACTTCCACATATGAATAGCGGTCAGGAATATCTGGAGCTTGTCCACAAGCTGTTAGAAAAAGAAGGAATGTGGAAAGAAGAAAAATCTTCTTCATGGACATTCACCTCACTTCGTTATAGACAATCTTTTATATCTTTCGACAAATTGGAGGAAAATCCTCTTTTGAAAAGGCAATTTACACATATTTTTATTTTTGGACGGTTTAATTATTGAATGGTGAGGACATAGGTTTTTTCTCATCCGATTTGTTGTCAAAAAGCAACTGACTCGTAGGGACTTTCTGTGCTCAGTGGTGGGGGGGCGTGTCGATTTGTGTCGAATGGCATTTATATTACCTAGATTGGACGATAAAATGAAAAATCGGCTTATATATTTAAAAGTTGGACTATAAAATGAAAACTTAGATTATAAAACGAAAACGTAGATTATAAAACGAAAACTTGCGGATTGATACTAGTTTGTGCGGGGAACCTTGACAAAAAAGTCTGACTGGCAAGTAAAGTGAAGGGTGCCTTGCATTGGATCCAAGCTTTTCGTCTACTTTGATGTAGTCCGAACCTCGCTTTTTATGATTTTTAGATGAATATCTTGGACTTGCTCTCATATATTGGTATGGACAACATTACCTTAAAAGAGGCGAGATATATGGAGCAGTTTTTTCTTGCAGTTTTTGAAATTTTCACAGGCTTAGGTGTGATAGGAATTGCGCTTGGGTTAATGATTGAAATCATACCAAGTGAGATTGTTCTTGGATATGGTGGATACCTAATTTCTAAAGGAGAAGTAGGTTTTATTAGTGCAGCTGTTGCAGGAGTATTTGGAGGAACCCTGGCACAGCTTTTTCTTTATTGGGCAGGAAGTTATGGAGGTCGCCCCTTTTTAGAAAAGTACGGTAAGTACATATTTATTCAACCCAAACATCTCGATTTATCAGAAAAATGGTTTCAAAATTATGGTCCTATTGTCATTTTTACTGCTCGTTTTATTCCGGTTGTTCGGCACGCAATATCAATTCCAGCAGGTATCGCAAAGATGAGATTTCTGCCATTTCTTTTATACACAGTGGCAGCAGTGATTCCATGGACCATCCTATTTCTTTATATAGGCTTTGAGCTAGGTGAAAACTGGCGTGAAATCAAAGAAGTCGCCGAGCCATTAATTGTTCCCATCAGCATTTTAATAATATTGGGTGCTATCACTTATTTTGTATTTGATCGCAAGCGTGAATAAACGGGGGAGGGAATAATGTATGTCCATATTAGAAGCTATCATCTTAGGTATTATTCAAGGGTTAACTGAATTTTTACCAATTTCAAGTACGGGTCATTTGTATTTAGGCAGAAACTTATTTGGCCTTAAAGATGCTGGTTTATTACTAGATACAATGATGCACTTTGGAACACTGATTGCGATCTTGTACTTTTATCGAGAAGAATTCGCAAAGATTATCCGTAATCCTTTTCATAAGCTTACATTGCTACTAATCATAGGAACCATTCCCGCAGTAGTTATTGGATTGACCTTTAAAGATTATTTTGAAGAGATATCCAAAACAGGGGTTACAATTGGTTGGGAATTTCTAATTACCGGTGCTTTTCTTTGGTTTGCTGATAGTATTAAAAAAGGATCCAAGAAGATGGAGGAAATATCCTGGAAAGACGCCCTCTTTATTGGCTCTTTTCAGGCAGCGGCAATCTTTCCTGCGATATCACGTTCAGGCTTAACAATTGCTGCTGGCTTATTCAGAAAATTAGACAGAGAAACAGCGGCATACTTTTCCTTTCTTTTATCCACGCCCGCCATTGCAGGAGCAGTTTTTTTACAAACCGTAGAGGTAGCTCAAGTTGGACGGGAGGATATCTCTCTCACTGCTTTGCTTGTAGGCATTGTATCTTCCTGTTTGTTCGGTTATTTTGCTGTAAAATGGCTGATAACTTATCTAAAGAAACACTCACTCCGAATGTTTGCCGTGTATGTTTGGATCCTGGGAATAGCAGTCCTTATACTTCAACATTTTAATTTATTCTAACTGTTGACAGTCTACTTTGTCATAGTAAGATAAAAGGTGTGGATGTATTTACCAATAGTAAGGTATCTCAACATTGGGGTGAGGAAGATGGATCATGAATCGAAAATTAAATCGTTAGAAAACAGAGTGCACCATTTGGAAAATGAAATTTCACGATTACATGAATTGGTGACTGAAATAAAAACAGGGTCAAATCGCTCCGCTGGATGGGAAAAACCGGTAGAACGTACAGAAAAAGTGAACAAAACAATTTTTAAACCTATGAGGGAGATTCAACCATCACCAACTGCCGAAACAACGGATTGGGAGAAGATTCTCTTGCAAACATGGCTTCCTCGTGTCTTTATTTTAGTTCTGATTGTAGGAGTTTTATGGGGGTTTAAGGCAGCATCGGACTATGGTTGGCTAAATTCATCTGTAAAAGTTGGTCTCGGTTATCTTACGGCGTGTATGCTACTTTATGCCGGCTATAAACAGATGCATAAAAAGCGTGAAGTGCTGGGGCAGGTTCTATTAGGCGGAGCTATTTCTATCCTCATGCTAACAACCTTTGCGATGCACATTTTGTATGGAATGGTGGGCCCGACTTTTGCTTTTATATTGCAGGTCATTTGGATTATTTTTGGAGTATGGCTGACAGTCAGATTTAAAACTCAAGTACTCGCAATGATCAGTGTTTTAGCAGGGTTCCTTGTTCCATTTTTAATAGAAAATACGAACCCATCTATTTTTATTTTTATTGGTTATGAAACAATTTTGTTTGTTGTCTTTTTATACTTGGCTATTCAATTGAGTTTTCCTATCCTTTATGTATCGTCATACATCCTTTTAAATGGAACATTGATGGTGTATTACGGTTTTTCACCGGACATTGAACAGGCATTTTTACTTGCGACGGCGATTATTATACAACATGCAGTTCTGCTCTACTTTTTCCTTACCACAGATTTCTTTTGGAAAGTCCAGGCAGTTACATTATTTAGTAGTGCCTTAATCACTTATTGGTGGGTAAGTTTAATCTACCAGGACCTCTCGATTACTCTATTCTTACTGCTAGGGATCGGCACCTATATTGCCCTTTCTTATTTATGGAAAGATGATAAGAAGCGGGTGGATGTACTGGCAACCAATGGGCTTGTATTTCTCTTTTTCTTTTTCTTTCATTTTATAAATGAGGAAATTGTTGCAGGACTATTATTATTACAGGGGGTAGCTGCCTTTTATGTGGCAGTAAAATATAATAGTTTAATCAATAAGATTCTTGCTGTCTTCATCTATTTTGTCGGAACGGTGATGGTTTTGTTCTCTTTTATCGAGACTCCATTGTCCATTGAGACATTGCAGTGGATGATCTTATTGGTAACATTATCTCTAGGTATCTGGATTAACTGGAAAAATAACCAAGAGTCCAAGGGTAAAGTGTTAACGATAGGTAGCATTGCTTTTACAGCTTTTACTCTAATCTTTGTCAGTCAATTCACATTGGCTATTACAAAAGATTTTGATTATGAAACACGCACTTTATGGTTAAGTTTTGCTTGGATAGCTCAGGCGGTTCTTACGATTATAGTAGGACTATGGCTTAAGTTTAAACAGGCAAAATATATTGGGGTAGGTTTGCTGGTACTTACTCTTGTAAAGCTGGTGTTACTAGATCTTCCTTTTATTCCTATTCAATTTAGAGCACTATTGTTTATTGTATTGGGTATTATTGGTCTGATTGTTTCCCGCACTTTTTATCAAAAAAATAAATAGAAAATCCTCATCTTGTTTCTATAAATGACTCTTCTTAAATAGCCTATCTGTATTTTGCGAAAAATTCTGTTAAAATAGATATTAGGGTTATAAGGGGGATGGGGAGTGTTCAAAAATATTAAATCTCGTAGAAAATCATTTGTACTATTACAGCTATCCTTATTTTTCATTGGTCTTTTTTTAGGTGGATTAGGGGTTTATATGGATAGCACAATACTTTTAGGTTGGATGCTTTGGCTCGTAAGCGGAGCCTTTCTTTTTAGAGGTGTGGAGATGCTACTATTAGATAAGCAACGTTCGATAGGGTATTTTTTGATAGGAAGCCTTTATCTTTGCGTTACATTGTTCTATTATCCTGTTTGGTAGAAGTAATTAACGATTGTCATGATTAGGACTGCAGACAAACTCGATTAAAGTCGTGGTTGCCTACAGTCTTTTTATTATTCATCTTGTAAAATAAAATAGCATGTGTAAGTCCATAGATGAGAAAACTACCTTATGCTATGCTCCTCTTTACAAGTCATCAAATCCATTATCCACAACGTTCACTTTCGTATATTGTCTGGATTTTTGTTCGAAAAAGTCCGATTTCCCAAGATCTACTTCTTCGTATGCTTTAATCCATTTAAGCGGATTGGACCGGTACCCTTCAAAGGGACGGTCAAAGCCTAATTGATGGCACCTTACATTTGCATAAAATTTGATATAATCGTCCACTTCTTGAATATCGATACCGCTTATTTTCTCTCCAATAATATGCTTTGCCCACTCTATTTCCAATTCAGCAGCTTGTACAAAGGTATTTTCAACAAACGATTTTAACTCGGTGTTATCATATTCTGGATATTCCACTAGAGTTTCCTTAAATATCTTCACAAAAAGATCTACATGTATCTGTTCATCACGGTTGATATAATTTATCATCGTGCTGGATCCGACCATCTTTTGATTTCTGGCAAGATGATAAAAAAAGGCAAATCCAGAATAGAAAAACAGACCTTCTAAAATGACGTCGTAAACGATTGAGTGAAGAAAGCTTTCAATATCCGGTTTTTCCGTAAATGACGCATAGCCATTGGTTATAAAGTCATTGCGTTTTCTTAAAGTAGGTTCTACTCGCCAGTATTCAAATACTTCTTCCTGTTGTGAACGGGACACAAGACTCGATAAAATATAAGAATAGGAATGGTTGTGAATGACTTCTTGTTGAGCAAGCATGATCATGAGTGCATTGAGGCTAGAATCTGTTAAATAATCTGCAACTTTTCCTGCATAATCTGTTTGTATGCTGTCTAAAAGAGCAAGTAGTCCAATAATTTTCAAGAAAGCTTCTTGCTCATTATCCGTAAGTCCTTGAAATTGTTTTATATCCTGTGCCATATTGATTTCAAAGGGAGACCAAAAGTTGGCCAACATTTTTTTGTATTTAGGATAAGCCCAAGAAAAAGCAACATCATCCCAGTTTAAAACATTAGAGCTTTGCCCATTAATTATTTTTGTTGATCGATTTGGTGCGTCTGCATCCATTATGAGTCGAGCTTGAAGAGAAGTCATCTTATTCCTCCTAGGTCATTCAGCTTGCGCATGAATCACAGTCTTCTATTTCTTTTGAAGTAGATCTTACATAATAAGTTGTTTTAAGACCCTGCTTCCACGCATCCATATGCAAATCTAATAAAGCTTTTGCTTTTATCGTATTTGTAACATACAAATTAAAAGAAATTGCTTGGTCGACATGCTTTTGTCTTGCTGCGTTCTGCGCAATACTCCAATGCTGATCTATATGATAGGCTGATTTGTAGAGCCATGTTGTAGCAGCGTTTAAGTCGGGTGCCGTAACAGGGATTTTATAATCTTTCTTTTCTTCAGAATACATTTTCAGAAAAATAGGATCAATGCTTGCAGTACTACCGGCAATGATCGATGTAGTTGCATTAGGAGCAACAGCCATAAGATATCCATTTCTTAATCCAGTTTTTCTCACTGTGGCTTCGAGTACTTCCCAGTCGAAGGTATTATCAGTACGATAAAACCTTTTCTGGAAGTACTCGCCGCTATGCCAATCAGAGCCTTCGAATGCAGGGTAGGCGCCCTTTTCACTAGCTAAGGCTGCACTCGCTTCTATAGTGTAAAAAGCAATTTCTTTATAAAGTGTATCCGCATAAGCAACAGCCTCTTCACTTTCCCATTTTATCCCTTGCAACGCTAATAGATGATGCCACCCGAAAGTACCAAGCCCAATCGAACGATATTTTTTATTAGATAACGTAGCTTGAAGAACAGGTATGGTATTTAAATCAATCACATTGTCTAGCATTCGGACTTGGATTTTTATTAGTCTCTTTAAAACATCAGCACTAACCGCGCGGGCAAGATTTATTGAAGAAAGATTGCAAACAACAAAGTCACCAGGTGTCTTTACTGTAACAATTGAGCCATCTTTGACAAATTGCTCTTTCGTTGTGGTAGCACTCTGATTTTGGGTTATTTCTGTGCAAAGATTCGTACAATATATCATTCCTTTATGATGATTGGGATTCATCCGGTTTACTTCATCACGGTAGAACATAAATGGAGATCCAGTTTCAAGCTGTCCGCGCATAATTCCTTTCATAATCTCGATAGCAGGGACTTTTTCCTTTTGTAAAGAAGGGCTGTTTACACACTCCCAATATTTATCACGAAATTCACCTGCCCCTTTTTCTTTGTCGAAGGAATCTTCAAGAGAATATCCCATGACTGTTCTAATTTCGTGAGGATCAAATAGATACCAATCTTCCCGTTTTTCCACCTGTTCCATAAATAAATCCGGTATGCATACTCCGTTGAAAAGATCGTGGGCCCGCATTCTCTCATCCCCATTATTCAACTTACTATCAAGAAAAGAGAAAATGTCTTTATGCCATACATCTAAATAAACAGAGATAGCTCCTTTTCGTTGACCAAGCTGATCGACGCTGACTGCAGTATTATTTAATTGCTTCATCCAAGGAATAACACCACTAGATACACCTTTGAAGCCGCGAATATCACTGCCTCTGCTCCGGATTTTCCCAAGGTAAACACCAATTCCGCCACCAGATTTTGAAAGATTGGCAATATCGGTGTTGCTATCATAAATTCCTTGTAAGCTGTCGTCTACTGTATCAATAAAGCAGCTTGAGAGTTGCCCGTAGCTTTTTCCTGCATTGGAAAATGTAGGGGTTGCAACGGTCATATATAGGTTGCTGAGTGCCCAATAAGCTTCTTTTACTAGTTCGAGTCTGGTTTCGGCAGGTTCTTTTGACATTAACGTCATTGCAATAATCATAAATCTTTCTTGTGGAAGCTCCCAAAGCGATTTGCTATAATCTCTTGTTAAATAGCGGTCAGCTAAGGTCTTTAGTCCGATGTAGTTGAACAGCTTGTCATGTTCAGGAATGATTGCTTTTTCTAAATATAGAATATCCTGCTGGCTGTATGACTCTAAGAGAGAAGTATGGTAGATTCCCTCTGTAGTCAAGGAGTGTAAGAGAAATGAAAAGTTTTCATAGGGCTTTGATGTCCCTCTAGTAGAGCACACTTCCGCATATAGACTTTTGAGTAATAATCTTTCTGCAATATAGGTCCAGTCGGGCTCTTGTTCTGTTAATCTATTAAGCGCCTCTAGTATAAGTTGAGGCAAGAATTCTGAGGGATCTGCTTTTTCTGTTATTTTCATTGCTTTGCTGATAAATGCTTCTGTTTGTAGGGAGGGGAATTCTGCTAGGATCTCGTGTATCCATTGGTTATCGTTTATTGTTGTTGTGCTCATTTTGTTCAGCTCCGTTTCTTGATTTTTGGCTTTTGTGAGAATATGTAGGGTATTGTTATAACATCCTGTTCCTTTGCGTTTCAGGTGATCGCTTTCCGCGGGGCGGTGAGGGAGCCTCCTCGGCTGTGCCTGTGGGGTCTCCCGTCTACCGCTATCTCCCGCAGGAGTCGATCACCTGCCATTCCAATCCACAGGGGAGAGCACTTTAGATGTGATGACCTTCTTTACATTGCTTATTAAAGTTTTCACTTGGAGAGCTAGCCTGAAAAAATTAGAGTAGCTTTTTAAATCCCTGTTCATTTGCGTTCTAGGTGATCGCTTTCCGCGGGGCGGTGAGGGAGCCTCCTCGGCTGTGCCTGGGGGGTCTCCCGTCTACCGCTATCTCCCGCAGGAGTCGATCACCTGCCAATCCAATCCACAGGGGAGAGCACTTTAGATGTGATGACCTTCTTTACATTGCTTATTAAAGTTTTCACTTGGAGAGCTAGCCTGAAAAAATTAGAGTAGCTTTTTAACTCCCTGTTCCTTTGCGTTCTAGGTGCTCGCTTTCCGCGGGGCGGTGCAGGAGCCTCCTCGGCTGCGCCTGCGGGGTCTCCTGTCTACCGCTATCGCCCGCAGGAGTCGATCACCTGCCACTCCAATCCACAGGGGGGAGCACTTTAGATGTGATGACCTTCTTTACCTACCTATAGATTTCTGTTTCAAATAAGCAACATGCGATTCTAAGTACCCTAGCTGTGAATCGGAGCGAAAGGCGGAGACTCCAGCGGGAGATAGTGCTTTGGGAAGACCCCGCAGGCGTTTAGCCGAGGGGGCTTCCCAAGCACCTCGCGGACGCGAAGCCTTTCGTGAAGAGGAACAGCGGTGTTCAAAAAGACCTCTTTAAGTTCCATGTACAAGTGGATGCCTTCCTAAGAGATTCCTTAAATAGAAAGCTATCCCTTTATCAACCTATTGATCTCTGTTTCTAATGAGCATCATTCCATTATAAGAATCCTAGCTGTGAATCGGAACGAAAGGCGGAGACTCCTGCGGGAGGTAGTGCTTAGGGAAGACCCCGCAGGCGTTAGCCGAGGAGGCTTCCCAAGCGCCCCGCGGACGCGAAGCCTTTCGTGGAGAGTAACAGCGGTGTTCAAAAGGTAACTAAAAAAATTCATTGTCAGAGTTATATCTCTTAATATAAAGATTCCTAAAAAGTCAGGTTATTCTTTAACTACCTATGGATTTCTGTTTCAAACGAGCACCATCTGATTCATGTTAACCCACCTGTGGGTCGGAACGACGTAATCAAAAAAAATCCACTCAAATTTTGAGTGGATCAAACGATAGTAGAAGATGTAGGATGGATTTCTTCCATGGAAAAAACAAATGAAAGGATCAGCCTAATTTCTAAAATCGTTTCATCCTCTCAATTCCCGAAGAAAAAGAAACGTATCGGTAAAAGGCAGGTCTCCTGGCTCGTGCTTCATCCTTCATTGAACCTTCCCGTACAAGAGCCGTAAAGCCTCCTTATACAGTGGTGAATCAACTTGTCTGCACTTACAGTTGCGGGGACAGCGCTGGACTTACACCAGCTTCCCTATTAAGTCTTCGAAAAGACACCTTTATCGTTAAATACTATATATAGTTATTTATATTAGTTTCGTTACTGTATTTAGTGTTTTGCTAATATCTATCATATAGTAACGAAAGAGGAATTACAATACACAAATTTAAAAAGCCTCAAAAAAAAGAACTGCGAACTCGCAGCTCTTTTCTCTTAATTTGTTATTTCTTGGAGGATTTGCTCTATCGAACCTGTAATCTGAATGTCTGTTAAACTCACACCAGTTGAGATGAATTGTAAGCTTAATTCTGGTCTTAGTCCGGTAATAATAGGGGTGATACCAATCAATTTTAAAGATCGAATCAGCAAGTCTATTGTATGCAGAACTGTTTCATCTAATTTATAGACTCCTGAGAAGTCGACAATCAATTTGCTGATGGATAAATCTTTGCTTTTTTGCAAGGTTTCTTCAATAAGGATGCTTGCTCTCAAATCATCTATTTCCCCAACAAGCGGAAGAACTCCTAAACCTTGGAATAATGGTACAATCGGGATGGATAGACGAATAAAGTTGGTTCGCGTTTCCTGAAATTTTTGTTCAGATGCTAATGTGAAGGCATGGCTAAAGCCATAAACTACGATATTAAATATTTCATCAATAAATATAAAGATTTCTGTAAGCTCTGGTAATTGTATTCCAGCGTGAGATCCTTCTTTTTCGATAAAGTTCCAAAAGCACCTTTTATATAGAGTCATATTAGATAGCGCCTTCTCTAAAGAGCCACCAGCTTGAACAGACATGAAGCCTACCGATTCACCCCAACTTTTTGCTTCATCCAGCACTTTATTTTCAGGGTCCTTTACATAGCTTCCAACAAATTTAATCAGCGTCTGAAAGACTTTTTTAATTTGTTCTTGAGTAGCGGGATCGTCATATTGAGGCATATCGGGGTGCTCTTTTTTAATTTCACTTAAAATCTGCTCAGAAAACTCTACATATAATTCCTCTAATTTGTTTCCAATTTCAATATGTACCGATGTTGTCATAATTAATCCTCTCTTTTACCTATTTAGTCTGCTTTACCTATTTAGTCTGTTTTACCTATTTAGTCTCTATTATCTATTTTAATCAATTATAAGAAGAATGTATATCATTACATCAAGAGAATATCATAGAAGATAAAAATTTGAAGTGCAAATTAGTAAAGTTAAAGAGAACCTTGTATAATTTCATATGAGATTACATAAGGAGTGGTGTTAATTGGAAAAAATAAATTTATCAAATGATGTTGCTATTTCGAGAATTGTTCATGGTATGTGGAGGTTAGATAGCTGGGGATTTGACGCGCAGCAAACTCTTTCTTTTATCGATAGTTGTCTAGATTTTGGTATATCCACATTTGATCATGCGGATATTTACGGAAATTATACTGTGGAAGAAATGTTTGGAAAAGCTTTAGCATTAAATCCAGCACTAAGAGAAAAAATGCAGATTGTAACAAAATGTGGTATTAAACTGATTTCGGCGAATAGGCCAGACCATAAGCTTAAATATTATGATACGAGCAAAGAGCATATTGTGTGGTCTGTAGAGAACTCACTGAAAAATCTTCATACAGATTATATTGATGTCCTTCTGCTTCATAGACCGGACCCTTTAATGGACCCAGCTGAAGTGGCAGAGGCGTTCTCACAATTGAAAAAAGAAGGGAAGGTAAGGGCGTTCGGTGTATCTAATTTTAAGCCAACAGCCTATCGTTTACTAAACTCTTATCTAGATACTCCGCTCGTAACAAATCAGATAGAGATTTCTGCAACACATTTAGAGCATTTTACTGAAGGAACTATTGAAACTTGCCAGCAAGACAGAATATCACCAATGGCTTGGTCACCACTTGGTGGAGGGTCAATATTCACCAGTGAAGAAGAAAGTGTCCGTCGAGTTCGTATCGTTCTTGAGCAAGTAAAAGAGGAGCAAGGTGCAACATCGATAGACCAAATTCTTTATGCATGGCTTTTAACTCATCCTGCAAAAATTATTCCAATTGTGGGTTCAGGTAAGATTGATAGAGTGCAGGCAGCTGTTGAATCTCTAAACTATACGTTAACTAGAGAACAATGGTTTAAAATATATGAGGCATATCGCGGAAAAGAAGTGGATTAGAAAAAGCAGGCACTATGGCCTGCTTTTTTTAATAGTTAAAACTTTAGCTGGTTATTTCTTCTATCAACAAATTTTTTGAAGATGTCGGAAAAAAACATCAAGGCTATTAAACCGAATATTAAATACGATAGATTTAAGTATAATGATGGATCTATCCGAATATGGCTACCACCTGCAGCTGTTTTTAAAATTTGATAGGAATCAATCGCAACCTTAGCAGCAATTAAGACAAAAGTCGATACCAACACTCTCCAAAGTAGTTTCAATAAAACATCCTCCTAAATTAGCATGAAAAATTTTCTATATGTGAATGCTATAAAAGTTTAAATAGTGGGTAAATAAAGATAGAAAATCATTGTTAAATATATCAAATAAATTGTAAAAAAACAATATGACTTTTGTACTTATATTTGGAAATAGATTTCCTGGATAAGTGGTTATCCCTTTACAGTTTATTATATTGAAAGTAAAATATTTAAATTGACGCAAGTGAAGGCTTTTTATCAAGGAAGGATAGAAATGAGTCATTTTGGGGATTTCTGCACCACGCCCACCCATTACAGCAACATCTTAATAAGTAAGTAAATCACAAGGTGCTAAAAATAGCTCACACTTATTTCCAATGTAGTCTTCGAAAAAAATTATAGTGATATTGTAAAAGGAGGGAAAGTTTTGAAAAGAAAAAAATTATCACTCACAAAGAAAATAATAATAGGACTTGTATTGGGTATAGTGTTTGGTCTGGCTATTAATATATATGCTCCAAACTATTATTCACCTTTAGATACCTATTTGTTTCAGCCACTTGGAACTATTTTTCTGAACTTAATTACCATGCTGGTGGTCCCTATTGTCCTTATCTCCATTACACTAGGAGTAGTGGGGCTTGGGGACACGAAGAAGCTTGGCACAATAGGACTCAAAACAATATTGTATTTTTTGGTGACCACATGTATTGCCATAACAATTGGTTTAACGCTCGCTTCTGTTATTCAACCTGGTTTAGCAGGTAACTTTGAAGAGATGACGGTTGAAGGTTTATCTGAAGAGGAAACACCTGAAGCAGCTCCTCCAGTTACAGAGACCTTATTGAACATCATTCCTAAAAATCCTTTCCAATCTTTAGTAGAAGGAGAGATGCTTCAAATTATCGCTTTTTCTATCTTACTAGGTTTTGCTATTAATGCTCTGGGAGATAAAGTTGCAGGGGTCAAAACTTTTTTTGAACAGGCAAATGAAATAGTCATGCTCCTCGTTCATATCGTAATTAAAACTGCTCCATATGGTGCATTTGGTTTAATCGCTTCCGCTGTTGGAGGATTAGGTATTGATGCCATTAAAGCAATGAGTGCCTATTTTTTTGTAGTTCTATTGGCGCTATTTATCCACTTTTTTGTTACATATGGTGGAGCGATTTTCTTTTTAGGTAAAACGAATCCACTAACGTTTTTCAAACGATTTTTACCAGCCATGAGTGTTGCATTCAGTACATCAAGCAGTAATGCTACATTACCAGTATCAATGGATGTGGCTCAGGAGAATCTTGGAGTGCCAAAACGAATCAGCAGTTTTGTTCAGCCATTAGGCGCAACAATAAATATGGATGGGACTGCAATAATGCAAGGTGTAGCAACAGTATTTATCGCACAGGTGTACGGAATTGATCTTAGTCTTACCCAACTTTTAACTGTTGTAGGATTAGCGGTGGTTGCAAGTATTGGTACAGCGGGGGTGCCTGGTGTAGGGTTTATCCTGCTTGCAATGGTTCTGCAAGAGGTCAATCTTCCAGTTGAAGGTATCGCATTAATACTAGGTATTGATCGTTTACTTGATATGACCCGAACTGCTGTTAATATAACTGGGGATGCAGCAGGTGCGTATGTTGTGGCTAAATCAGAAGACAGCACCGTACGAATACCTGAAAAGGAAATGTAGGTTCTTGGATTTCATAAAATAACAAGGCATATATTTATAATAAATCATTAATCTAAAAAGGGACCGGGGGGTTAGTCCGGTCCTTTTTTTAATATATTATCATAGATTTTTCGTACATGCTCTTAGGAAGTTATTTTTAAACCAACAACACCGATTATAATAAACGAAAGCAGTAGAAGGCGGATGAAGCTTTTTGATTCCCTGAAAAACAGCATACCAAGCAGTACGCTTCCTGCTGAGCCAATTCCGGTCCAGACAGCATAGGCAGTACCCATCGGTATCTCTGTTAAGGCAAGGGATAGAAAGTAGAAGCTAGTCATTCCTATTAGGACAAAGAAGATGGAAGGAACAAGACGCTTGAAGCCTTCAGCCAATTTAAGAGCAAGTACTGCACCGATTTCACAAAAACCAGCAATTATTAGAAAAAGCCACGCCATATTATTCTTCCCTCCTTTGTGCATCTGATTGAGTTTCTGTTGGGGTTGTTAACTTGAGCCCGACTATTCCTGCCAGCATTAAGCCAATAAAGAAAAGTTTAGAAGCATTAGCGGACTCTTGGAAAAAGAATATCCCGATAACAGCGGTTCCGGCTGCTCCAAAGCCTGTGAAAATAGCATAGGCTGTACCAATAGGCAGAAACTTCAGGGATTTGGAAAATAAGTAAAAACTGACAGCCAGAGTGGCAACGGTTAGGATACTAGGAATTAAAATGGTAAATCCATTAGAAAAACGTAAACCAAGCACCCAAACTATTTCAAGTAAACCCGCAATAAATATATATATCCAATGCATCAAGTTTTTCCTCCTGTTTCAATACCATTCCAATAATGGTTAAATGCATGTATCACTTTTTGATTATATTGATCGCTAGGGTAGAAAAAGCGTTGAACAAATAAGCCGTCGACTAAACAATAAAATGCATCAACTAGTGGTTTTAATGGTTGTGGATGTATTTGACCAGACTGAAAAGCCTCCGCAAAAATACCGTTTATAATTTTCGTGGTATATTCCTCACTCTCTTTAAACTGTTCATGGATAAGATCTTGAAACTTTTCTTCAGGAAAAAGCATCGAACGTTTATAAAGCAAACCAAGATCCTCTTCTTTCCAGAAATTGACCATTTTTTCTACAATAAGAAATAACTGTTCCTTTGCATTATTTTCAAAAGCTTCAACTTTTGTTAGGTTTACACGTTCTTTAAATATAAAAATTAAATCTCTAATAACTGTCTTATATAATTCATCTTTATTTTTATAATGAGCATATAAGGAGGGCTTTTTTATACCTACCAGCAGGGCTACTTCATTTAGAGAGGTTCCATAATATCCTTTTTGGGCAAACAGATGTAGAGCGCTTTTCTTTATTTTTCCTGTTGTGGGGAGACTCATAAACTTTTATACCTCGTTTCCCTACCTAACGTTCGTTAGGCGATTAATTGATTTTATTTTACTACTAACAAATTTTATTATCAACAATATCAGGACACCGACATTTTACTTAGATCTCATCAGGTTTTATTCAACTGCCAAAGGGTATATATTTTTATAAGAGATGAGGAGGAACTGATGTGAAGAAAAGTTTGACAAAAAAGCTTGAAATAAGGCAAGCGTTATTCAAATCGCATGCTGAACACCGGGCCAAGGGGCATGCCACACGTTTAATAACTACACATCAAAGAACTCAAAATAATACACAAAAAATTTTAACTAGAGAGCAGTAAGGAGGATATTCCCATGAGTGACAGCACATTACAAAAAAAGAGTCAAAACCTAATGGAAAAGTCAAAATACGCTCAAGATGGTTCCAGTCTAGAAAAAGATGCGAAAGGTGCAAGAAGAGTAAATAGACATTTGGAGCGCGAAAAAGTGCGGAAAGAACAAAAAAACCTTCAACCAGCATATGAAGTGTTTGTAAACGACAAATCGTTTCGTGTTACAGGGGTGAACTCAGAAACTGAGGCAATTGATAAATTGTCGAAGTGGAGTGCTTTTCATAACATGGTAAACAAAATGAAAGAAAAAGAGGAAGACGTTAATATCCATGCACAACAAATTCATAAATAGGAAAACACGCCATATTTCTTGAATGTGGCGTGTTTTTCTATGGTTTATGGAAATTATAAAAAGCTCCCATAGTGAATACTTACTCAAAGGGAAGTAGCATCAAGATATCCAGAGACTATCAAACTTCCCTCTCCTTAAGACTAGCATCCATGTATTTCTTTTAACTCATATGGCTCAGTCTAATGTGTACGTCTTTAAGCGGGCGACTTGCAATTTTGGGCTGAGAATTTAGACACATTGGAAGGATCTGATTCTATTGGTATCTATACCAAAATAGACCCAAGTGAAGAAAAACCATCGATAGCCGGCAACCGACCTTCTTCCGAGAAATGTTGGATAGAACCAAAATGATTCTCCGTTATTTAAACGAATGTATGTGTATCGAAACATGCATCTACGTAAAGCACCAGAGTCTACTGCGAGTGCACTTGGTCCCCCAGCTCCATAGCTCGCTTGCGACTGTTGCGGTGGAGAGGAAGGTGGCGGTCCAGGAGGAGGTCCACTTTGTCCGCCTTGCCCCGGAGGTCCGAATCCTGTCCCTTGTCCTGGAGGTCCGAATCCTGTCCCTTGTCCTGGAGGTCCGAATCCTGTCCCTTGTCCTGGAGGTCCGAATCCTGTCCCTTGTCCTGGAGGTCCGAATCCTGTCCCTTGTCCTGGAGGTCCGAATCCTGTCCCTTGTCCTGGAGGTCCGAATCCTGTCCCTTGTCCTGGAGGTCCGAATCCTGTCCCTTGTCCTGGAGGTCCGAATCCTGTCCCTTGTCCTGGAGGTCCGAATCCTGTCCCTTGTCCTGGAGGTCCGAATCCTGTCCCTTGTCCTGGAGGTCCGAATCCTGTCCCTTGTCCTGGAGGTCCGAATCCTGTCCCTTGTCCTGGAGGTCCGAATCCTGTCCCTTGTCCTGGAGGTCCGAATCCTGTCCCTTGTCCTGGAGGTCCGAATCCTGTCCCTTGTCCTGGAGGTCCGAATCCTGTCCCTTGTCCTGGAGGTCCGAATCCTGTCCCTTGTCCTGGAGGTCCGAATCCTGTCCCTTGTCCTGGAGGTCCGAATCCTGTCCCTTGTCCTGGAGGTCCGAATCCTGTCCCTTGTCCTGGAGGTCCGAATCCTGTCCCTTGTCCTGGAGGTCCGAATCCTGTCCCTTGTCCTGGAGGTCCGAATCCTGTCCCTTGTCCTGGAGGTCCGAATCCTGTCCCTTGTCCTGGAGGTCCGAATCCTGTCCCTTGTCCTGGAGGTCCAAACCCAGGTCCTTGCCCCGGAGGTCCGAATCCTGTCCCTTGTCCTGGAGGTCCAAACCCAGGTCCTTGCCCCGGGGGTCCGAATCCTGTTCCTTGGCCTGATCCTGGTCCGAAAAATGGAGGCATTCCCGGTAATTGTCGATCTGAATTCATAAGGATAACCCCTTTCGTGTTAATTACTTTATAGAGTATGCATATGCCTATATTTTGGTGCTAGTGCATTGCGAAGGGATAGATTTTGACAAAAAAGTCAGGTCTCCAATATAGGAGACCCGACTGAGGGGGTGATATTTATTTTGCTACAAGTACAGGAATGGTAGCCGTATTGGTCACTTTATCACTAACGCTTCCGAGAATAAATTTCTTTAATCCTCCAAGTCCTCTGCTTCCGATAATGATGAGGTCCTTGTTATGTTCTTCTGCATAATTGCAAATTGATTTAGCGGGATCACCCACTAAAATATCTACTTTGGCATCGATGTTTTCTTTAGCGAGCGTTTCATGAAGTTCTCTTGCTTTTTCATCAACAGGATCTTGCTGGTTGTGCTTTGGCTGCTCCTGTGGCACTTTGTTTCTTACATTGTTGGCATACATGTTCATGCCTTCTAGAGCAAAGCCGCCATTAGGCATGGTGGATGTGTGCTGGGTTTGGATAGGAGCTCCTGTCATTTTTTCTTCTATTACCTGCAATATCGTAATATTAGAATCTAAACTTTTTTTCATATCTATTCCAAGCTTAACTGCGTTCATGCTACCATCTGAACCATCGTACGCAATAAGAATATTGTTGAAATTATTCATGTTCTTTCCTCTCCTTTTCACTGTTTCCTTAGTATTTTATGTACCCAGTGCCTAGACTTTTAAACGTAGTCTCATAGCGGAACAACAGGAAATAGATGGTATAGAGAAGTGGTGAAGAAGCTTCAATAAAATACCCTTTAACATTTAACATAGTAGATATAATCAAAGACATTGCAGGTGAAAATAAAGTAGCACAAGAATTGAATCTCTTGATGTAACGATAAGGTATAATGATTGAGGAGACTTTTAAGAGGATTTGTCATTTGGTTGCGGGATCTTGAGATATTAAACCGCGGTTGAGTAACAATAGGTTTTTAAACCACACTGATAGATAAGTTCTGCTTTTAAATATTTTAACTATGAGTATAAGTTTTGTTTTCTAGTAAAATGGGTATTTATAATTGTTTGAAATATAGAGACCAGGTATATATCTCATTCTTCAAGGAAAGATGGGTTTAAACACGACAACCTAATGACGAGAAGAGAGTAAAGATTTTATGCAACTATGGAGGATTTATATGGCAAAGAGAACAAACATAAATAAAAAGCAGGTCAGCTTTCGTGCAATTTTATTGATCACAGGATTACTGGTATTGATTAGCCTGTTGGCAATGCAATTATACATAAAAACGAGGGATGTTAGTGCCTTAACTGAGCCTTTACCTCAATCAACCATAATTTATGATAGGCATGGAGAAGTTGCTAGTAAGCTGACATCCCATAAGATAGAAGGGGTTTCGAGTGATGAAATACCGGATGTAATGAAATTGGCTGTAGTGGCTGTGGAGGATCACCGTTTTTTTGATCATGATGGCTTTGATCTAGTCGGTACGTTTCGTGCATTTTCTTCCAATATTAAAGCTGGTGGAGTAGTTCAAGGAGGAAGCACGATTACTCAACAGTTAGCAAAGAATGTTTTTCTGACGAATGAAAGAACGTTTAAGCGGAAATTTGATGAATTCTTTTTAGCAAAAAAAGTTGAAAAAACATATACAAAGGATCAAATCATCAGTCTTTATTTAAATCAAATATATTTTGGTGAGGGAGCATGGGGAATAAAAAATGCTGCGGCGGTGTATTTTGCAAAAGATCCCCAAGAATTAACTTTGGGTGAGGCAGCAACGCTTGCAGGAATAATTAAAGCACCATCTGCGCTATCTCCATTCAATAATGAAGAACGTGCGATTCAAAGGAGAAACCTTGTCCTGCATCTTATGCATAACCAGGGAATAGTCTCATTACAAGAGCTTGAAGCAGCAAAAGAAGAAAAACTAAATCTAAAAACAAGAGTCGCTGATCCTTATCAGGGAAAATATCCAAGCTATATGGATTACATTTTGGAAGAAGCCGATAAACTGTACGGAATTAGTGGAAATGATCTTTTAGCTGGGGGCTACAAAATATATACCTCTTTGGAACCAAAAGCACAAGAGGCATTGGAAAAGGTATATGCGGAGTCAGCTAACTTCCCGACTGCACCTAATGGAGAAGTGGCACAGAGCAGCGGGATATTAATCGATCCGGAGACTGGTGGGATTCTTGGTCTTATTGGTGGAAGAGAGTACAAATTCCGTGATTTTAATAGAGCCTCTCGTCTGAACAAACAGCCTGGTTCTACGGTCAAACCTTTATTGGTATATACACCTGCATTGGAAAAAGGCTATGGGATCTATGACATGCTAAATGATTCTCCAATCGATATCAATGGCTATAGTCCAGAAAATCATACATTGGATTATCGCGGGGAAGTTTCCATGTATGATGCGGTCCTGAATTCGTATAATGTTCCTGCAGTGTCACTTTTGCATGAAATGGGTGTAGAGGCCGGAATGGAAGCAGCCAAGAAGCTATACCTACCGATAACGGAAGGAGACCGTAATCTTGCAAGTCTTGCACTGGGCGGCCTTACAAATGGAATTGCTCCAAAGCATTTAGCAGAGGCCTATACAATTTATCCTAATAATGGAGAACTGGTAGAATCTCATGCGATAATAAAGATTGAAGCTGCCAATGGAGAGACGGTGGCAAACTACGAAGGAGAGAAAGAACGGGTTATATCAAAAGAAGTAGCAGAAAAAATGACCTTTATCCTGCAAAATGTAGTAGAAGAAGGAAGCGGGAACAACGCTATTATCCAAGGTCGTGATGTGGCTGGAAAGACCGGATCAACCCAAACAATGGATAATAACCATAAAGCAACCTCCAACCAGTGGTTTGTAGGTTTTACTCCTCAAGTGGTAGGAGCCTTTTGGATAGGCTTTGATATACCTTCAGAAGAATTATTTCTACCCATTGTACCTGGAGCTGGAAGCCCTTCTGCGAAAATATTTCAGCAAGTGGTAAAAGATGCACTTGAGGGCGAATCAGTGGAGAGTTTCAACCTCCCAGCTAATCTACAAAAGAAGCAAAGAAATAGCAATTCGAACGGAAACAATTAAAGAGGAATCTCTACAAGAAAATAACGGAAATTGTAAGGAATTGAATTAGAGGCGAAAAAAAGAATAGACTAAGAATAGTGCAATAAAAAAGAAGAGGCTGGGACAAAGGTGTTTTTGCCTTAGAAAAACCCGAAATAATTTGAGTTTTTAAGATCAAATTATTTTCGGGTTTTTTAATGTGTTTAAATATACGTAAAGTTTTTAGGTTACTCAAGCGGTATTGGTGTGCAAGACGAAGACGAGAGTGTATAGCTGTTTTTGCGATACATGGGTTACTGCGGGAGAAGTGGCCGATATGAGACCCCGCAGGCGAAGCTGAAGCTCACGGGTCACCCGCGGAAAGCGAAGTCTAACACGGAATTCAATAGCGTTTTTAAGAGCCGGTACTAAAATTGTTCGTCTTTTGTAAGAGTTATTTCAGTTTTGTCCATCCTCTTCTTTTTTATAGGCCTGTTTTCGCATTGGTTGTTGCTTTTACAAAAAGAGCCTTTTATAAGGTTCATTAAGTCCTTAAATGTATATCTTCCTCCACCTCAAGGAGGATACAAAACGAATCATAAGACTGTTACCAGTGTTTTTATCTGAAAGTAAAATAAAGCTAGATACAAAATGAAGGTGGAGGAAAAGATGAAAAATATGGTACAGATCTTTCAAAATAGAAATTATAGTTTATTGTTCTTATCTGCTTTCACTTCCCAGATGGGGAGTATTATTGGAATTGCCGCTCTTATGCTTTATTTTCTTGATCGCTTTTCCACCAAGCCTTATTATGCGGCAATAACGGAACTGATGTATTCGTTGCCAACCTTAGCAGTGTTTTTCTTAGTCGGGGTGCTTGCGGATAGAATGGATCGGCAGAAAATAGCAGTTCAAAGTGATGTAATTTGTGCTGTGTTATCACTAGGTTTAATGGGAGCAATTTATATTGATTGGCTGCCACTGATTTTTGCGTTATTGTTTTTAAGAAGTGCTGTTTCCAAGTTTTTCTTTCCTGCTCAAGCGGCAATCATACAAGGTATTTTATCAAAAGATGAATACACCGTTGCTGCTGGATTAAATCAAATGACAAGTAGTTTGTTCATGCTGTTCGGGAATGCTTTGGGTATATTTATTTATTGGTCGATTGGTTTACAAGGGGCAATTTTTGTGTGTTTTGTCACTTATGTGATAAGTGCCATTTTAATTAAAGCATGTAAATTGGACGAAATAATCCGTCTTCCAAACGGAAATCATAGTTGGCGCGATCTAAACATGAAGTTTGTGGCGAAAGATTTTAATTCTGGGTTGCTGTATATTCTCAAAAGCCCATTATTAATCTATTTAATTATTGGATTCTTCGTATTTGGAATCGTTAATGGTGGAATGTCTGTTATGCCGGTTTATATTTTGAAATACAAATTGGCTCCTGATAATTATGAGGAAATCATGGTATATGTAGGGATTGTTTTCGGTATATCCGTTCTGCTTGGAAGCATTGTTGCTTCGGTATTAGCGAAAAAACTGAAGCTATATCAGATGGTTATTATCGGGGTAGGAATTTCAGGTGCATTTGTTATAGCATCGGGTTATAGTACTTCAATCGGTTATTATTTCGCATTCAGTGCATTAGTAGGTTTAAGTTTACCTTTTGTTAACATTGGGATAGGAGGTTGGCTCCCGAGAATTGTAGATCCTAAGATGATGGGGAGGGTTCAAGGATGGATTACTCCTATCATGATGTTATCTCAATCAATTACACTCGGAATTATTGCCTTAACATTTCAAAAAGCTCTAAGTATAGAAGGGATATATGTTTTAGTTGGAGGATGCCTTTTATTTGTTTCATTTTTTTATATGCTTACCTTACCGAAGCATTCAGATGTGGAAGAAGTTTCGGCTGTTATAGAAAGGCTACCATCGGTATAATTAGAAAACCTCTGATGCTGAAATATCTTCAACTAAAAAAAGTTTTGACAAATTAGGGAAAACTGATATGATAATTATCAGAATTGTTATTATCTAGCAAACAAAATTTCATACCGTTTTTACCACTAGGGGTGCCTTATAAAGGCTGAGATTAGAGTACAACTCTAAGACTCTTAGAACCTGATCTGGTTAACACCAGCGTAGGGAAGTGGTCGGTCGAGAGCTATACTTTATTTTATGTATAGCATACAACATTGTGTACTCAACCACCTTTCTTGCGCCTGCAGGGAAGGTGGTTTTTTGTTTGTCTAAAAAAAATTATTGGAGGAATGAAGCATGAAATTTTCACAAGAAATTAGAAACAAAGCGGATCATATTTGGGAGGCAAGCTTTCACCATCCGTTTGTTACAGGAATAGCAGATGGAACTTTGTCATTAGAATCGTTCAAGTATTATGTTCTACAGGATGCATATTATTTAAGTCATTTTGCAAGAGTTCAAGCTTTTGCAGGAGCAAAAGCGTTTGACCTGCATACCACATCAAGGCTCGCGGCACATGCTCAAGGAACGTATGAAGCGGAGCTGTCCTTGCATGAGAATTTTTCAAAAAGATTAGGTATTACGGAGGGAGAAAAGCAAAGATTTAAGGCAGCTCCTACTGCACATGCCTATACTTCTCATATGTACCGGGCTGTGTTAACTGGTGGCCTTGGCGAGGTGATCGCAGCACTATTACCATGCTACTGGCTGTATTATGAAATTGGAGAGAAACTTAAAGGTTCCACACCATCTGAGCCTATTTATCAAGAATGGATTGCAGCATATGGTGGAGACTGGTTCCGCGATCTTGTAGAAGAGCAGATTGAAAGATTGGATGAACTCGCAGAAAAGGCAACTGCAGAAGAAAGAGAAAGAATGTTAGAGTACTTTATTATTAGTAGTCAATATGAATATTCCTTCTGGGAAATGGCTTATACACTCGAACAGTGGCCGGTTACTGAAGAAACGGAAATTAAACAATAGGGAGAGCGAAGACAATGAAAAAAGGGTTAAGGCTAACAGACATTTTAGTTACCATTGTTATTGCATTAGTATTTGGTATTGTGTATAAAATTTGGGGACCAGTATATGCCTTTTTGAGTCCAATTGGTCTACAGATTCAAGAACTTTCCTACGGTATGTGGTTTATTGCTGCATCTGTTGCTTATTTGCTCATACGTAAAGCCGGTGTAGCTTTTCTAGCTGAAGTGGCAGCAGCCTCGGGTGAATTCTTGGTTGGTTCAGAATTTGGATTAATGGTGCTTGTTTATGGAGTAATACAGGGGTTATTTGCGGAACTTGTCTTTGCGGGTTTTCGATACAAGCGTTTTGATATGTTGGCTGTTTCTTTAGCAGGCATAGCGGCTGCAATTGGATCTTTGCTGCTTGATTTATTTAGAGGATATTTATTTGATTATGTTTGGTGGAATGTCATGTTATTAATATCCTTTCGAATCATCGGAGCGGTATTGTTAGCTGGAATATTGGCTTATGCAATTGTGAAGGCACTAGAAGCAACGGGAGTTACTAGCCTCTTACGTCCGGCAAGTAAAGAGGATTATGATTCGTTAAGGCACTAAATAGGAGGGATTGCCATGGAACCTTTGATTAAAACGGTAGATTTACGACTTAAATATCCCGGTGGAAAGCAATTGTTTCATGACTTGACACTTTCTATTCATCAAGGAGAGAAAATTTTGATATTAGGACCATCTGGAAGCGGTAAGTCAACACTTCTTCAAGTGCTTTCCGGGTTAATACCTCAGGTGGTCGAAATACCTATGGTCGCAAAAGAACTGGCGCTTCCCGATTCTTGGGGATATGTATTTCAAGATCCCGACTCTCAGTTTTGTATGCCTTTTGTGGATGAGGAACTTGCATTTGTTTTAGAAAATCTAGCGGTTCCAAGAGAATATATGCAGGGGAAAATTGATGACCTTTTGCTGCAGGTTGGCCTTCATCTCCATGATACTCACAAAAGCATTAGAGAGCTTTCAGGTGGGATGAAACAAAGGTTGGCGATTGCTTCGATTTTGGCTATGGAGCCTGAAGTGCTTTTCTTAGATGAACCAACAGCTATGTTGGACCCAGAAGGTACCGAAGCGGTATGGGATACAATAAAAAAAGTTGGAAAAGAGAAGACTGTAATAATCGTGGAACATAAGATTGAACATCTTCGAGACTTTGTTGGTAGAGTAATCGTCCTAGATGAAAAAGCGGAAATTATCGCCGACGGTCCAACGGAAGTTATTTTCAGCGAATGTATTCCTCTTCTAAAAAAATATGGTATCTGGTATCCGGACGTCTGGCAGGATTACTTAAAGGGGCGAGAACTCAAAGAAAGACAAATAGTAGAAGAAGGCCCACCTATCATAGTATTAAAGAACTTTTCCGGTTTTCGAGGAAAAGAAAGGAAAATTAAGGTACAGGAAGCGGTTATAACTAAAGGGGAATGGATCACAATTATTGGAGAAAATGGGGCTGGTAAGAGCACGTTGCTCGAATCCTTGATGAAGCTTTTGAAAACAGAAGGAAAGTATGAACTAGAGGGAAAGGGTGTAAAAGCTCTCCCCACTGATAGTATCACCTTTGTGTTTCAAAATCCGGAATTTCAATTTGTCACAACTTCCGTTTTTGACGAAATTGCTTATACTCTCCGTTTGAAAAAAGTGGACGAAATTGAAATAAAAAAGAGGGTGGAGGAGCTGATGGTAAGGTTTCGATTATCTCATGTTAAGGATCATCATCCTTATCAGCTTTCCATGGGACAAAAACGACGCTTGAGCGTGGCTGCTGCAGTTGTCCACCAACCTAAAATACTTTTACTTGATGAGCCTACTTTTGGACAGGACAGTAAAAATACTTTTTCCATGCTGGAATGGCTCGAAATGATAAAGAGTGAAGGGGGAACGATTGTTATGGTTACTCATGATCTTCATATAGTAGAAGAATTTGCTGATAAGATCTGGTTGCTAGAAGATGGAGAACTTGCTTCCATTTTGAGTAACGAAGCGTTTCAGTCTAATCAGCGGAGTAGGAGAGAACATCATGCAGTTGGCGCTTTATAATAACAAAACATGGATGTACCAGGTAAATCCGAGCTTAAAATTAATGTTGATGATCATTCTATTTATTAGCATATTATTTATTCATAATATAAATGTGATGATTAACTTGACGTCTTTATTTTTGGTAGTCTATCTTCTTTTTGCCGGTTATTCTTTAAAACTCAAAAGTCTGTTATTAATACCATTCCTGATTCTTTTTCTTTCTTCCTCGATGTCAATGATTATGTTTGGAAAGGGAGATACTACCCTGTTTCAAGCAGGTATTATCCACGTAACAGAAGAAAGTCTTTTCAGAGGAGTACATTTAGGGTTACGTTCGATGGCTTTTGCATTTTGTGGACTGATTTTTGCCCTGACAACCAAACCTGTTTTTTTATTCTATTCTTTAATGCAGCAATGCAAGCTTCCTCCTAAATATGCTTATGGATTTATGGCTGGTGTACGTTTACTTCCTATCATGCTAGAGGAGTTTTTCACCATAAGAAAAGCACTAATGGTAAGGGGAGTAGAGCAGAAAAAAGGGTTAGGAGCGCTCATTAAAAAACTGCATTATTACAGTATCCCTTTGCTATCACAGAGCATTAGAAGGGCTCATCGAATTGCGGTTGCGATGGAGGCTAAGCGTTTTATGAAACAACAGAATCGTACATACTATTATCATATAGGCTATGGTAAGAATGATGTGTGGTTTATTGGGGTTTTTATTATCGTGTATGCCTTGTCCTATCTTGTTGCTTTTTATACACCATTTTTTCCGATTACAGATGTTCGGTATGGATGATGCTGCCAAAAATCATTTTGCACCCATAACCTTAACAATTTAGTTTAACGTAGCTAATAGAGGAGCAACTATGCTATACTAAGAGCAACAAACGAATACAGAACACTAGGGGAGTCATAATTGACTGAGATGGAAAGAGAGATTTCCAGACCCTTTGAACCTGATCTGGCTAATACCAGCGTAGGGAAGTGGAACCGCTCTATTATTGTAGGGGAAATTACATACCACATATAGACCAACCACTCTTTACGAAAAGAGTGGTTTTTTTATGCGCAATTTTTGGTTTTGTCCCCTCGAATGGTTTGGAAGAAGGGTGAAATGAAATGAAGTTGCATGTCATTACAGATGGTAAAAAAACAGAAAAGGAACTTGTGGATATTCTTTGTGGCATACATTCCTTTGTAGACATTATTCACATTAGAGAAAAGCAACGAACAGCAAAAGAATTGGTAAGTTTAATAAAGAACTTGACAGATCAAGGTGTACCTCTTAAGAAACTTATTGTTAATGACCGTGTGGATGTTGCCTATGCAATGGGAGCAAGAGGAGTACAGCTTGCTTATCATAGTCTGGAAGTTTCTGAAGTTCGTAGAATCTTTCCGCTGCTTCATGTTGGATGCTCTGTGCATTCTTTTGACGAGGCAGTAAAGGCTCAACACGATGGTGCTGATTATGTTCTATATGGCCATGTATACCGAACGTCCTCGAAAATCGGCTTGCAACCAAGAGGATTAAAGGAATTAAGAAAGAAGTTAGCTTCCCTTTCTATCCCTGTTATTGCTATTGGGGGCATTACACCAGAGAAGGTGGAGGAGCTCAAGGCCTGTGGCGTAGATGGAATTGCCATAATGTCGGGAATAATGGATGCTCCAGATCCTGTAAAAGCTGCTAGAAACTATAAATCTAAGGTACTGGTAGAAACGGAGGGACTCCATGAATACTAGTTATGATGTCATTATTGTTGGCGGAGGGGTAAACGGTTGTGCCGCAGCCTATTATTTAAGTAAAAGCGGAAAGAAAGTTCTTTTGCTTGAAAAGGACCTTGTTGCTTCCAAAGCATCGCGTGCCGCAGCAGGCATGTTAGGTGCTCAAGTGGAGATCACAGAGGAGGGTGCACTCTTCAAAATAGCGAAGGAGAGTCGAGCTTTGTTCCCTGAGCTTCAGATGGAACTAAAAGAAGTTTCCGGCATTGATATAGAATTGGTGCAAAAAGGAATGCTCAAGGTAGCTAGAAGTAAAAAGGAAGCTATACGATTAAAGGAAACGATTCTTACTCAAAATCGTATGGGGGAGAAGACGGATTGGATTGGTAAAGATGAAGTGTTCAGGAGAGAACCGGAGCTTAGTGGGGATGTAGTAGGTGCAATGGACATTCCATTGGATGGCCATGTAAATCCGGAAAGGTTAACAGTCTCTTTTGCTAAAGCTGCAATAAATTTTGGTGCAACTGTTATGGAGCATATAGAGGTCTTTTCCTTTCAGGAGGCTGGAAATATTGTTCAGGCTGTCGAAACGAGCGAGGGAACATTTACTGCTTCCACTTTTGTTGTAGCAGCGGGAGCGTGGAGTAAAAGGGTGTTGGCTGGAACAGATTTAATGATCTCTGCCTTCCCTGTTAAAGGGGAATGTTTCTCTGTGTTGACGGCACGTCCTATCCTAACAAGTACAATTTTTACAGAATCCTGTTACATCGTTCCGAAAAACAATAACCGGCTAGTGGTGGGAGCAACAATGATTGAAGGGACTTTTTCCGACCAAGTCACATTAGGCGGTCTTTCCCACTTAATGAAAGAAGCCACCAAAATATTGCCTGGAATTGCTAGTGCAACCTTTGAACAGTCCTGGGCAGGAATACGCCCCCAAACCGGGGATGGTCTTCCGTTTTTAGGAAAACATCCAACATTAACTAACTTGATTATTGCTACAGGCCATTATCGCAATGGGATATTACTGGCACCAATCACTGGAAAACTGGTAGTCAGCATGGTATATGAGGAGGAAATGCCTGCTTACATGGAGGCATTTTCACTGGCAAGATTAAATGAACCTTTAAAGAGGTGAAGGAAAATGAAATTATTGATAAATGGCGATACCGTAGAAGTGCCGGAGAATGTAACCAATGTGGAAGATCTACTAAAACATTTCGGTCTTGATCAAAAAGTAGTCATTGTAGAAAAAAATAAAGATATTTTACAAAAAGAAAGCCATCAAAAAGAAAGTGTTGCTGAAGGAGATCAGCTAGAATTAGTACATTTTGTAGGAGGCGGATGAAAATGTTAAAAATCGGTTCAAATACTTTTAATTCTCGTTTATTACTTGGTACGGGAAAATATCCAAACTTTGATATGCAAAAAGAGGCGGTTGATGTTTCAGAATCAGAGATTTTAACCTTTGCTGTTAGACGAATGAATATTTTTGAAGCTAGTCAGCCGAATTTTCTGGAAAAGTTGGATCTTACAAACTTCACTCTTTTACCAAATACAGCAGGGGCAAAAACGGCAGAGGAAGCGGTAAGAATAGCCAAGCTGGCTAAAGCATCCGGATTATGTGACATGATTAAAGTTGAAGTGATTGGATGCTGGAAAACATTGTTGCCGGACCCGGTTGAAACGTTAAAAGCCACAGAAGAGCTGCTAAAGGAAGGTTTTATTGTTTTACCGTACACCTCGGATGATGTAGTACTTGCTAGAAAACTAGAAGAACTTGGCGCACATGCAATTATGCCTGGCGCTTCACCAATTGGTTCTGGTCAAGGAATCATTAATGAATTAAATTTAAGCTTTATTATCGAACAAGCGAATGTGCCAGTTATCGTTGATGCAGGTATAGGATCTCCCGCTGATGCTGCAAGGGCAATGGAACTTGGAGCGGATGGGGTTCTTTTAAATACTGCCGTATCAGCGGCAAAAGATCCTGTTAAAATGGCGCATGCCATGAAATTAGCGATTGAAGCAGGTCGCCTTGGTTATGAAGCAGGTCGCATGGAAAAGAAACGTTACGCAACGGCGAGTAGTCCAAGTGAAGGAATGAGCGTGGGATAATGGACCGTTATTCTCGGCAAACCCTCTTCGCACCAATTGGGGTGGAAGGTCAAAGGCAAATAAGTGACAAGCATGTGCTATTAATTGGTGCTGGAGCACTTGGAACTGGTAATGCAGAGGCACTCGTCCGAGCGGGAGTAGGAAAGCTGACTATTATTGACCGGGATTATGTGGAGTGGAGTAATCTACAACGGCAGCAGCTGTATAGCGAAGAGGATGCAAAACAAAAGCTTCCAAAAGCAATAGCTGCCAAAAACCGCTTACAAGAAATTAATGTCGAAGTTGAACTAGTTGCACTCGTAGCAGATGTGACAGCGGAGAGCCTTGAACAACGGATAAAAGCAGAAAAAGTTGATTTGATGCTTGATGCAACTGATAATTTCGATATACGAATGATTATGAACGATGTAGCGCAGAAATACGAGATTCCCTGGGTGTATGGAGCATGTGTGGGAAGCTACGGACTTACATTTACCATCCTGCCAGGTGTGACTCCATGTCTTCACTGCCTACTTAAAAAGGTACCGCTTGGAGGAGCAACATGCGACACAGTAGGGATTATTGCTCCTGCCGTTGGAATGGTAGTGTCCCATCAGGTGGCAGAGGCACTTAAGATCCTTTCAGGTAACATGGAGGATTGTCGAACAAAGCTAGTTTCGTTTGACCTGTGGAAGAATCAATATGTAGCGTTAGAGGTACAAAAACTAAAAGACCTTAACTGTCCTAGTTGTGGTATTCAGAGAACCTACCCCAATATTAGTTTTAAGAACCAAACTAAAACAGCCGTTTTATGCGGAAGAGATTCTGTTCAGATTCGTCCTTCATCTGATGGCGAAAGAAATCTTACCGAACTGAAAACTATATTAGAAAATCAAGGGCTTCCAGTAGAAAATAACCCTTATCTATTATCTTTTGAAATTAAGGATCATCGAATAGTAGCCTTTAAGGATGGTAGAGTCCTTGTTCATGGAACTAAGAATATTAATGAAGCAAAATCATTGTATTACCGATACTTTGGATAAGAAACGAAGGTGTATAGTCTATGGTATATAAAGCATTAACTATTGCTGGTTCTGATTGTGGCGGTGGAGCTGGAATTCAAGCGGATATCAAAACCTTTCAGGAGCTTGATGTTTATGGGATGTCAACGATAACGGCAATTACTGCTCAAAATACGGTCGGTGTTCAAGGAGTCTACCCTGCATCCATAGAAGCGGTTGTGCAGCAGATGAATTCCATTCATGACGATCTCCGGCCTGATGCTCTTAAAACTGGTATGCTTTTTAGTAGTGAATTGATTGAGGCGGTTGCAAGGCACATCAAATTATTTGAGTGGAACAACCTAGTGGTTGATCCAGTAATGATTGCCAAAGGGGGAGCAAAGCTTTTGCAAGAAGAAGCGATTCGTTCGCTCAGGGAGTCACTCATTCCGCTTGCTACTGTTATCACCCCCAATATTCCAGAAGCCGAGGTGCTAACAGAACGCTCGATTGAGACAATAGAACAAAGAAGAAAAGCAGCAGAAATTCTTCATAAGCTTGGAGCGGATTATGTTGTTATCAAAGGTGGACATGGTAAAGAGGAAGAGTTGGTTGATCTATTGTTCGACGGAAGCACTTTCCATGAACTGAAAAGTACCCGAATCATTACCAAAAACACACATGGTACTGGCTGCACCTTTGCTGCTGCCATTACAGCCGAGTTAGCAAAAGGAAGTTCTGTTGAAGAGGCTGTTCAGGTTGCCAAACAATTTATACATGCCGCAATCAGAGATGACCTTAGAATAGGGAGCGGGCATGGTCCGACAAACCATTGGGCATATCGGAAAGAGGGCATTAGAGTATGAGCATGGCAAGGGAACTTTTGAGATTATACTTTGTAATGGGAAGTAGTAACTGCCGGGATCAGGATCCTCTGAAGGTTCTTCAAGCTGCGATTGATGGTGGGATTTCTCTTTTCCAATACCGTGAAAAAGGTGCAAACGCTAAGACCGGTGAGGAGAAAAAAAAGCTTGCTGAGAAACTAATGGCGAAATGTAGAATGGCAGGTATTCCTTTTATTGTAAATGATGATGTGGAGCTGGCTTGTTCCATTGGTGCCGATGGTGTACATATTGGTCAAGACGATGGGTCTATATTAGAAATTAGAAAGAGGATGGAAGGAAAGCTTCTAGGTGTTTCAGTGCATAATGTACAAGAAGCAAATGAGGCACTGATAATGGGAGCAGACTATCTCGGTGTAGGTCCAATGTACTTTACAAGCACAAAAGAAGACTTACATGAAATCCAAGGGCCCGGAGTTATACAACAGATTAGAGCTGCTGGAGTTAACCTGCCGATTGTTGGAATAGGTGGAATAACATTTGAGAATGTAATGGATGTTATAAATGCAGGGGCAGATGGAGTTGCTATTATTACTGCTATAACACATGCCCAATCACCACTAGAAGCAGCAAAAGAGTTAAGAGAGATGGTGGAAAAAGCAGAATCGAGCTTTTAGGTTATTTTCGCATACTTTTTGCTTCTGCTGAGTGCGGATATGAACAAGAGAGACTATCGTTTAAGAATAGGTAGTACAGTTATTGTGGAGGAAACTGAGAATAACCAAATAGCACATAATAAAGCTCAGAGTTTATTGCTCTGAGCTTGTTTACTTTAGGGTAGCTATTCATTGGAGCCTAGTAGCTGGTGGTAGCGTAATATGTCGTCGTGTGTCGAATGGCATTTATATTGCTTCAAATGGACCATAAAATGCAAAAGTAGCTTATAAATCAAAAAGTTGGACAATAAAACAATAAGTTGGACAATAAATCAAAAAGTTGGACAATAAAACAATAAGTTGGATCAAATAATAATTTTTATGTGCAGGATAGTCAGCCCAATGTTATCCTGAACTACTTAATTTTAGAAATCTTCCTTGCTTGAATTAATTTATTGCTTGTTTTTGTTTAAGATCCATAGCTGGTCCGAAAAATTCATAATGAATCCTGTCTGCAGGAAGACCGATATTTTCTAAATGCCCAATTATCGCTTTCATAAATGGGGCGGGTCCACATACATAAACTAATGCATTTGACTCTATGTTAAGGTTTTTAAGAAACTCCTCTGTGATGTATCCTTCATGATGAAACTTTTCTTTCTTGCGATCTTCCTCTTCAGGTGTCTCATAAACAAAGATTGCCTTTGCATTACTTTTCTCAATAAGTGCTTTCTCTACCTCTTCATTAAAAGCATGAACAGTTCCATTTCTGCTAGCGTGGACAAAGGTTACTTGCTGTGTTGGGGCCGCTGTTTTTAACATACTCAGCAAAGGTGTGATGCCTACTCCGCCGCTTATTAAATATACTGGAGCATTTGTACCTGTTTGCAGTGTGAATTCACCAGCGGGAGCAGTGATTTCTATTACATCTCCAACATTTACATGGTCATGTAGATAATTGGAAGCTTTTCCTTCAGGTTGTTGTAGTTCTGCTTCTTTTTTGACTGAGATGCGATAATAGTCTCCATTAGATGCATCCGACAGGCTATATTGTCTGTTAACAAGATATGTCTCACCTGGAATGCTTAACCGTACAGTAATATATTGCCCTGCTGAATATGGAGGGAGCTTAGAACCGTCCGAAGGTTTTAGATAGAACGATGTGATAACGGAGCTCTCTGTTTCCTTCTTAACAACTTCGAAAGACTTGTAGTCCAGCCAGCCGTTCTTTTGATTTTCGACTTCATGATACATTTCTTTTTCCACATCAATAAATACCTGGGCGATGACTCCGTAGGCTTCTCCCCATGCTTCGAGTATATCCTCTGTTGCCGCATCTCCTAAGACTTCTTTTATTGCTAAGAGTAAGTATTTTCCTACAATAGGATAATGTTCCGGCTTTACTTGCAAGCTTCTATGCTTTTGAGCAATCTGCTTTACAGCGGGCAACAGAATTTCCAACTGATCAATATAGGTAGCAGCCGCATAAACAGTGTTAGCTAAAGCTGTTTGTTGTCTACCTTTCGATTGATTTGCATGATTAAAGATATTAAGTAATTCGGGATGATTCTCAAAAAGATTTTTATAAAAACATGTAGTAATTTGTACCCCTTTGTCTGCTAGAACAGGTGCAGTTGCCTTGACTATTTGAATGGTTTTTTGATCTAACATCTTCATTACCCCTTTAAAGATATATTTTAAATACATCTTTATGATAAGCGATAGATGAGGATAAAGTAATATATATAATACTTCTTTAACCAAATTGTCACATTGTTATGTCAGTAATGTGAAAGGAGAAAGCTTTTTTAAGGAAGGGGAGTACGGTAACAGGAGTTGGTTTAGATAAAAGAGAATTAAAAACGAGGTAGAAAAATAGAGCAGCAAAGCAAAAAGGCCCCCAAAATGGGAGCCTTTTTTTATAGGTTGAAATAATTATGCTTTATTTACGTTAGCAGCTTGGTCTCCACGGTTACCTTGAACAATTTCAAATGTAACTCTTTGACCTTCTTCTAAAGATTTGAAACCTTCGCCTTGGATCGCTGAGAAGTGAACGAATACGTCGTCTCCATCTTCACGTTCGATAAATCCGAATCCTTTTTCTGCGTTAAACCATTTTACTGTACCTTCTAACATGTTGTTACCTCCTACGTGCTTTCGCACATTGTAAATTACTATTCTTGCTCAAACAATATCAAGGTGAAAGTTAAATCTTAACTTTGAATCCTTACATACCGAACAAAAATAATTCTCCTTAAGAATAACAGTTCTCCCCCAATATTGCAAGAAAATATCATATTCCTCTAGGAATGTAACGGCCCTTCGACAGAAGAAAAAAAACTCCTGCCGGGGCCTGGCCCCGGCAGGAAATTTTTAAAAAACTATTTTTTATAACAGACTTTCCTTCATTTAATTATAATAATCTTAAAATTTGTAATTGACAATTTCTTGTTAGAGGTGATAAGTTATTAAAGTGAAAGTGGAAATTATATGAAACTATTTTAAAGGAAAGGGAGGGTTCGAGGATGATTAAAGTAATTGATGGTATTGATGATGTTGAAGTTTCACTCAATTTAATAAATCTCGTGACCTGTCCTATTATTGAAGAATCTGCTCTATTGTAAAAATAGGCGTTTCTTTATCCTTTAAATAACATAAGGGCAAATAATGTAAAAACACAGGTCGCACTAGAGCGTGACGTGTGCTTTTTTTATGGAATGTTATTTCAGGCATACCGGCTATCGTTCGGTATGTCTTTTTTTGTCTTTATCTGTTTCTATAATTTACCATAACGCAACTAAAAAACAAGGAGGAAAACAAAATGCAAAATGCAGTAGTTCGCTTGATCACGTACAAGGATGCTTCAGATGGAGGGTAGCAATACAAGGGAACTTAGAACAAAAAGGGGTTGGAATATATGTTATCAGTGTTAGGAAAATTAGCTTGGTTTTTTAAAGAGCATTGGAAAAGATATGCACTTGCCATTGCACTGCTTGTTTTTGCAGGTATTTTAGAGGTTATTCCTCCAAGAATGATAGGAATGGCTATTGATGATATACAAATAGGGGCATTCACAGCAGAAAAGCTTGTACACTATGTCGGTTTTCTATTCTTGTTGGCTTTTGTTATTTACGGTTTAACTTACGTCTGGATGTATCAGCTTTTTGGGAGTTCTTTTTTAGTAGAACGATCACTCCGCTCCAAATTAATGGGACATCTATTAAAAATGACACCTACCTTTTATGAGAAAAACCGTACAGGAGATCTTATGGCACGTGCGACAAATGATCTAAAAGCCATTTCCACTACTGCTGGATTTGGGGTGTTAACTCTTATCGATTCTAGTGTGTTTATGCTGGTGATTATTAGCACAATGGGTTTTCTAATAAGCTGGAAATTAACATTGGCAGCCATACTGCCATTGCCTATCATGGCTCTTGCAATGAATATTTATGGTAAGAAAATTCATCAACGCTTTACAGAAGCCCAAGATGCTTTCGGGGATATGAACGACCGGGTATTGGAATCCATTGCAGGGGTTCGTGTTATCCGAGCATACGTTCAAGAAAAAGCAGATCAGGGGAAATTCCATGCGATGACAGATGATGTTTATAAAAAGAATGTAAAAGTAGCAATTATTGATTCACTATTCGAACCAACCATCAAATTATTAGTCGGAGCTAGTTATTTAATTGGTTTAGGGTATGGTGCTTATTTAGTATTTCACAAAGAAATCACTCTTGGTGAGCTTGTCTCCTTTAATGTATACCTTGGAATGCTAATCTGGCCTATGTTTGCAGTCGGGGAACTTATCAATGTAATGCAGCGGGGGAATGCATCTATAGACCGAGTGAATGAGACGCTCGCCTATAAAGCGGATGTGTCAGATCATCCTGATGCAGAAAAAGTTGAAGACCCTAAAACAATTGAATTTAATCAAGTGACATTCCGCTATCCTTCATCCAATATGGACAATTTAAAAAATGTGTCCTTTCATTTGAAAAAAGGTCAGACATTGGGGATCGTCGGGAAAACTGGAAGCGGAAAAACAACCATTATTAAACAATTACTAAGAGAATATCCACTTGGTACTGGAAAGATTACGGTGGACGGTATAGCTTTGGACCGAATAACATTAGAGCAGCTGCAAGGTTGGATAGGTTATGTTCCACAGGATCATGTTCTTTTTTCAAGATCCGTGAAGGAAAATATACTTTTTGGTAAAGAGGATGCTACGGAAGAAGAGATAGCACAAGCAATTGAGAGCTCTGCTTTTAAAAAGGATTTGGAACTACTTCCTGAGGGCCTTCAAACAATGGTAGGAGAAAAAGGGGTTTCACTCTCTGGTGGACAAAAGCAAAGAATATCAATAGCCCGAGCGCTTATTGCTAACCCTGAAATTCTAATCTTAGATGATTCCCTATCTGCGGTTGATGCCAAGACAGAGGCAAAGATTATCAATAACATCCGTAAAGAACGAAGTGGAAAAACAACCATCATATCAACACATCGCTTATCAGCCGTACAACATGCAGATTGGATAATCGTACTAGATAATGGAGTGGTTACAGAATCAGGCATGCATAATCAATTAATGGCCACTGGTGGATGGTATAAGGAGCAATTTGTTAGACAGCAAGTTCAATCGCCAAAAGGAGGCGAGGTATACACATGAAAAAAATAAAATCCGGGAAACGACTAGTTAGCTACGCACTTACTCAAAAGAAAATTATTATTGTTGCTTTAATTATGCTTTCCATAGCTGTAGCAGCAGAGCTAACAGGGCCATTCATTGCAAAACGGATGATTGATGAGCATATACTAGGAATCGAAAAAACCTGGTTAGCAACAGAAGAGAACGGTACTGATCATGTTTTCTATAAAGGAAGCTATTATATTCGTGAAGACAGGGCAGAAAATCTCGAGCCTTCCCAACAGGAAAAAGCAAGAATCCTTCAAGTAGGCAGAGAATACTATTTTGTACCATCAGAGATTGCTTTTGATGGAGAACGCACTGCATCAAACGGCGAAATCACGATCACACGAGGTGAACAACAAGCCTCATATGACGCAGAGATTTTAACCAATAGTGAGTTGATCTCTTTTTATACTCCTGAAGTGAAATACATCGGATTCTTAGTTGCCTTGTACTTTGGATTACTGGTTGTAGCCTCCTTTTTTCAATATGGTCAGAGCTATTACCTGCAAACGTCCGCAAACCGGATCATCCAAAAGATGAGAGACGATGTTTTTGGTCAAATTCAACAGCTTCCGATCCAATATTTTGATCATTTGCCGGCAGGAAAAGTCGTTTCTAGAATTACTAATGATACAGAAACCATTAAAGAACTGTATGTTACGGTTCTTGCAACTTTCTTTTCCGGACTGATCTATATAACAGGTATCTATATTGCCTTATTTTTATTGGATGTAAAATTAGCAGCAATCTGTTTGTTGTTAATTCCAATCCTTATTGTGTGGTTTATTTTATATCGTAAATATGCCTCGGTATATAATCATAAAATAAGAGCACTTTTAAGTGATATTAACGGCAATATAAATGAATCGATTCAAGGAATGACGATTATTCAAGCCTTTCGAAGACAGAAAAAAGCTAAGGAAGAGTTCGAATCGTGGAACACGGAGCATTTTTCTTACCAAAATAAATTGTTGAGCCTTAATGCGTTAACTTCTCATAACCTAGTGGGGGTTCTGCGAAATATTTCATTTGTAGCAGTAATTTGGTATTTCGGCGGGGCTTCTCTAGGTGTAGGTTCTGTTATTTCATTAGGTGTTCTTTATGCCTTTGTTGACTATCTTGGGAGAATGTTTGGTCCTATAACAGGAATGGTTAACCAACTGGCAAACTTAGAGCAGGCACGAGTTTCAGCCTCGAGAGTGTTTGAGCTGATGGATGAAGCCGGGATAAAGGTGTCAGATGAAAAATATCCACGTTATAAAGGAAATGTTTCCTTTGAGTCTGTTTGGTTTGGATATAAGGAAGAAGAATATGTACTGAAGGATATTACATTTCAGGCAGAAAAAGGGGAAACAGTGGCACTGGTTGGTCATACAGGTTCAGGTAAAAGTTCTATCATGAACTTGCTTTTCCGCTTTTATGATATTAAAAAAGGGAAAATTCTTATTGATGGAAAAGATATTTCACAATTATCCAAGCAAGCGATTCGGCAGCATATGGGAATTGTTCTGCAAGATCCATTCTTATTTTCAGGAACAATTGCTTCTAATGTCAGCTTAGATGACCCAGCCATTTCAATGGAAAAAGTAAAAAAAGCAATTGAAGATGTAGGCGCAATGGACTTTATCAATGAATTGCCAAATGGATTAGAGGAGCCTGTCCTTGAAAAAGGGAGTACACTCTCTTCCGGCCAAAGGCAATTAATTTCCTTTGCCAGAGCGCTAGCCTTCGACCCGGCAATTCTTATCTTAGATGAAGCAACAGCAAGCATTGACACCGAAACAGAAGCAGTTATACAAAAAGCCTTGGAAGTACTAAAAAAAGGTAGAACCACCTTCATTATTGCACATAGACTATCTACTATAAAAAATGCGGATCAAATATTAGTATTAGATCGTGGAGAAATCGTGGAGCGAGGAAATCATATTCACTTGATGAAGAGTAAGGGGAAATACTATCAAATGTATGAACTGCAACAGGGAAGTAAAGAGATTGCAGGATAATTAAAGAAACAGGCAGTGGGAATGCAACCGCTGCCTGTTTTTTGATTTGTTAAGAGATTGGCCGGGTATAGGAGGAATAAGTAGAAAAGCTTTAATTATTAATATCGTTATATTAGGAAAAGATAAATATTGAAGCAAACTCATTGACAGATGGGTTTCCTTTTTTATAGTATACAATATGTTATAAACAATAATTCTGATAAGAATACTGGGGGTTTAACATTTGAAGAAATTACTTACTCTATTCACTTTATTATTTACATTTACTGTCGTTTTAACGGCATGTGGAACAAATAATAGTAATAGCAATGAATCGACTACAGGAGAGGATACTCCTTCACAAGAGACAGACAATCTGCTTAGCAAGGTTGAAGAAGAAGGTACACTACTGGTTGGAACAGAAGGAACCTATCCTCCATTTACTTTCCATAATGATTCCGGAAAGCTAACTGGATTTGATGTGGAAATAGCAGAAGCCATCGCTGAACGATTAGGTGTAGAAGTGGAATTCAAGGAAACACAGTGGGATGCAATGTTTGCTGGACTGGACTCAGAACGTTTTGACATGATTGCAAACCAAGTTGGAATAAGAGAAGACCGCTTAGAGAAATATGATTTTTCCGATCACTATATCACTTCTACTGCTGTTGTAGTTGCGCATGAGGAAAATGATGATGTAAATGGTTTTGAAGATATTCAGGATAAAGAATCTGCACAATCGTTGACAAGTAATTATGCTGATTTAGCACGAGAATATAATGCGGAAATTGTTGGTGTAGACGGGTTTAATCAGGCGATTGAACTTTTATCCTCTAAACGAGTAGATGTAACAATTAATGATAAATTATCAGTTCTTGACTTTCAGAAAAACCGCCCAAATGCCCCTGTTAAAGTAGTGGCAGAGCATGAAGATGCAGCACAAAGCGGTTTTATGTTCAGAAAAGGAAATGAAGAGCTTGTGGATGCAGTGAATGAAGCATTAGCAGAGATTATTGAAGATGGAACGTATGAAGAAATTTCAGAAAAATGGTTTGGTGAAAATGTACTTAACTAGTATCTTCTCAGATCCTGACCGCCTGGAAAGAATGTCCGAAATTGCTCAGAGTGCCCTTCTCCCTTTGGTGAAGGGGGCTCTTTATTATACTATTCCACTTACTTTAATTTCTTTTAGTGTGGGATTAATTATTGCTATATTGACAGCACTTGCAAGAATATCTTCCATTAAGCCATTGCAAATTATTGCAAGAATCTATGTGTCCATTATTAGAGGAACTCCTTTATTAGTGCAGTTATTTATTATCTTCTATGGCTTACCTTCTGTGGGCATTACCATTGATTCTTTTATGGCAGCGGTTATCGGATTTTCATTAAATATGGGGGCCTATTCCTCGGAAATTATTCGGGCTGCGATTTTATCGACTCCCAAAGGGCAATGGGAAGCGGCTTATTCCATGGGAATGTCCTATCCTCAAGCTTTAAAGCGGATAATCTTACCGCAAGCTTCAAGGGTCTCCATTCCACCGTTATCTAATTCTTTTATTAGTCTTGTAAAGGATACTTCTTTAGCGTCGCTTATTCTAGTAGCAGAAATGTTTAGGAAGGCACAGGAAATTGCAGCAACGAATTATGAATTTTTATTGTTGTATACGCAGGCTGCTTTGCTTTATTGGATGATTTGTTTTGGGTTATCGTTGATTCAAGGGCAGTTGGAACGTCGGTTAGACCGGTATGTAGCTAAGTAACGCTGGTAAGTAGTGGTTTAGCATCTACTTCGATATACTTTAAAAAAGTTTGGTTGAAAGTTAAACTCCCTGTTCCTTTCCGTTTCAGGTGATCGCTTTCCGCGGGGCGGTGCAGGAGCCTCCTCGGCTGCGCCTGTGGGTCTCCTGTCAACCGCTATCTCCCGCAGGAGTCAATCACCTGCCACTTCAATCCACAGGGTGGAGCACTTTAAATATCTGATGAGTACTTACCATGGCATATTGAAGTTTTCACATGACTTGCCTTTTAATAGGTAGGGTACTGTATTAACTCCCTGTTCCTTTGCGTTTCAGGTGCTCGCTTTCCGCGGGGCGGTGCGGGAGCCTCCTCGGCTGCGTCTGTGGGGTCTCCCGTCTACCGCTACCTCCCGCAGGAGTCGAGCACCTGCCACTCCAATCCACAGGGGAAAGCACTTTATAGCTTAGGGAGTTTATTCTCAACAAATATGAAGGTTTTCTCTTAGCTTACTTGAAATAGGGGGGTCCGGGAATACTCCCTGTTCCTTTTCGTTCTAGGTGCTCGCTTTCCGCGGGGCGGTGCGGGAGCCTCCTCGGCTGCGCCTGTGGGGTCTCCCGTCTACCGCTACCTCCCGCAGGAGTCGATCACCCTCCACTCCAATCCACAGGGTGGAGGATTTTATATATATGGTGAATTGTTTACATTGTTGATTTTGAAAAGCCTATATATATAAAGTCTATCCTGTAAGTAGGCTGGTTAGTGGTTTAACTCCCTGTTCCTTTCCGTTCTAGGTGCTCGCTTTCCGCGGGGCGGTGCAGGAGCCTCCTCGGCTGCGCCTGTGGGGTCTCCTGTCAACCGCTATCGCCCGTAGGAGTCGATTACCTGCCACTCCAATCCACAGGGTGGAGGACTTCATATGTGATGACTTACTTTAATATGTATTTAGTTGATTTCTTCCTATAAAGATGCTTTAAAAAGTCAGGTTATTTTCTAACTACCTATTGATTTCAGTTTCAGGTGAGCTCCAATTGTTTCTTGTTAGTCTAGCTGTTGTTCGGAACGAAAGGCGAAGACTCCAGCGGGAGGTAGTGCTTAGGGAAGACCCCGCAGGCGTAAGCCGAGGAGGCTTCCCAAGCACCCCGCGGACGCGAAGCCTTTCGTGGAGATCAACAGCGGTCTATAAAGCCGACACCTTAATAGTAAACGTCTGGCAGGAAGCTACTTCAATCCACGGATACAACTAAAAACATAGACACTATTAACATGCAAGATACTAAAAAGAGACCTTAAAATGTTCCATGTACAAGTGGATAAACAAAAGCAGCAGCCCATGCAAATACAACCAAAAATAAAAAGGAGCTCATATGATGATTGCAGTAGAGAGCTTATATAAACAGTTCGGAGAGTTAAAAGTTTTAAAAGGAATAGACCTAAATGTCGAGCAAGGAAAGGTAGTGGTAGTCATTGGTCCTTCTGGATCAGGGAAAACCACTCTCTTACGGTGCTTGAATATACTTGAAACACCAACCTCTGGAAAAGTGCAAATAGAAGATCTATCCTTGGATTTTTCTTCTAAAGTAGCTGCCAAAAAAATTGCCACCTTTAGAAGGCAAACTGGTATGGTATTTCAGAGCTATAATCTTTTTCCACATATGACAGCGTTACAAAATGTCATGGAAGGGCCGATTACCGTAAAAAAGGAAGCGAAAGCGCAAGTGAATGAACGTGCTAAGCGTTTACTCAGCAAGGTAGGTCTTGGGGACAAGGTCAATTTTTATCCTTTTCAGTTATCAGGTGGCCAGCAACAACGTGTTGGAATTGCACGAGCTTTAGCAATGGAACCGAAAGTAATGCTTTTTGATGAGCCAACCTCAGCTCTGGACCCAGAACTAGTTGGGGAAGTGTTAAGAGTAATGAAAGAACTTGCTCAAGAAGGGATGACCATGGTTGTTGTGACTCATGAAATGAAATTTGCTCGTGAGGTGGCAGATGAAGTTATTTTCATGGATGATGGAATGATAGTAGAAAGAGGAACACCAAAAGAAATATTTGAAGCTCCTAAAGCTGAACGCACGAAGCAGTTCTTACAGCTGATTAGCAGTGGAGTCTGAAGGGGGTACGGGAATCTCGTTGAAATAGCGGGATTTCTTTTTGTTGTTCAACGCTTTTGAAAAATAGGAAGACACCTCAATAATGAGGTGCCTACGAGCCAATCATATAAAATTATGTTGTTACATAAAACTAAAGCTTATCTTCCGCCTAATTGTTGCTCAGCCATTTGAACTAGGCGTTTCGTGATTTCTCCACCAACAGATCCGTTAGCGCGAGAAGTTGTGTCAGCACCAAGGTTTACACCAAATTCTGTTGCGATTTCATACTTCATTTGGTCGATTGCTTGTTGTGCTCCAGGTGCTACTAATTGATTAGACGAATTACTTGATGATTGATTTGCCATGTTGATTCATCTCCTCGTAATTTTTTTTGGCTGGACCAACTGGGTTCGCACCAGTTCAACAAAATTACTTGTTGACCTCTTGGCTTGGTCCACCGCGTTAATAAGAGCTTACTTGTATTATAGGATTATCTGAAAAACCTTATTCTTTTTTCTGTTAGGTAATTTTTGGATATAGATGATATCCAATATCTTACCTTTTTAATAAGGGATAATTGAATCCTTTTAAGTAAAAATAATAGAAATAACTATCTTTAAAATGGAGGTAAAGGGATGGGGATATGTCCGTTATGTAATGGCTTTGAAGAATATAATCAAACCTGCACATCGTGTGGTAATCTATTGGTGGATGCTGGTAAAGTAACTGATTTTTTTGATGATTATAGTGCCTATATGGAGATCGACTCAATGAAAGAGGTCGATGGAAACCTGGTGAGTTTAGCGGAAAATATTTGTATGCATCTTGTAAGTTGCCCGTTATGTCAACAAGATAAAGTGGTGGCAATTAATGAATAAAGCCAAGCCCTCTTTGAAAGAGTAGGCCTGGCTTTACTAACATTTATAATTTAAACTATATTATTTAAATCGAATACGAGATTCTGTTTCAAAATCGAAGAAGTGTGATTTGTTCATATCTAGAGCAAGGTCAAGTGTTTGATCAGGCTTCACATCAGAACGAGAATCAACACGTGCTACGAAGTCCTGTCCATGAATTTGAGAATAAAGCATGGATTCCGCACCAAGTAATTCTGCTACTTCAATCTTTGCTGTGATAGTAGAACCAATTGCGGATTCAATGAAAATTGGCTCATCATGAATGTCTTCAGGGCGGATACCGAGGATAATTTCTTTTCCAACATACCCATTTTCACGAAGAACCTTCATTTTTCCACCAGGAACAGTTATTTTTTGATCTCCTAATAAAAATGCTCCATCTTCTAATTTACCATTAAAGAAGTTCATTGCAGGAGATCCAATAAATCCGCCAACAAAGACGTTTTCAGGATTCTCATATACTTCCTTAGGAGAACCAACCTGTTGGATGATACCATCTTTCATTACTACAAGACGTGTAGCCATTGTCATTGCTTCAGTTTGGTCATGCGTTACATAGATTGTAGTTGTTTTTAAACGGTTGTGAAGTTTAGAAATTTCGGCACGCATTGCTACACGAAGCTTAGCATCCAAGTTAGATAATGGCTCATCCATTAAGAAAACTTTTGCATCACGAACGATTGCACGACCTAAGGCAACACGCTGACGTTGACCACCGGATAATGCCTTTGGTTTACGATCTAGATATTGTTCTAATCCTAGGATTCCAGCAGCATTTTTCACACGGCGATCAATTTCATCTTTCGCAAATTTACGAAGTTTCAATCCAAATGCCATGTTGTCATAAACATTCATATGCGGATACAATGCATAGTTTTGGAAAACCATCGCGATGTCACGATCTTTAGGTGCTACATCGTTCATTACTTTTCCATCAATCTCGAATGTTCCTTTAGAAATTTCTTCAAGACCTGCAATCATACGTAATGTAGTTGATTTTCCACATCCAGATGGACCAACAAATACGATAAACTCTTTATCTTTAATATCCAAATTAAAATCTTGAACTGCTGTAACGTCACCTTCGTATACTTTATAAATATTACTTAATTTAATTTCAGCCATTATGTGTAGCCTCCTATGAAATCGTTTTCTTACTTGATATTAGTCTACCGAAAACGGATACATTTCGTAAATGTACAAGTTGCACAAAAAAGAATAACAGTTTTGTGCAATCTTACCTTAGTTAGAGAAATCGCTTTAGCGCTCGGTCTCCAAAATGATGATTGCCAAGTAGGCAGCCAGGGCTCCTTGAAAGTTTTTGATATCAATCCCTGTTCTTTCAGAAAATTTATCAATGCGATATTGAAGGCTGTTACGGTGCATAAACAGTTTTTTTGCTGTTAGAGAAACATTAAGATTATTTTCTATATAGATTTTTACGTTTTGAATTAATTCCTGTTCACCTTTTAGGTCAGAACCGAAAAGCTCTTTTATTTTTGAAACCAATTCCTTTTCCAATTGTCCTGTCACAAGGTAGGGGATGGCTTGTTCAAAAGTATGAATATTACTTTTTTTTCTTGCTTTCATGGACAGGGAAAAGCATTTACTCTCCCAGTTATATAGCTCTTTAGTTTTTTCGTTTATCGCGACTGTTGATCCAATATATAGCTTAACAGTTGAATAAAAGTCGCTAGCTGTAATGTCGACTATGTCTGAAAAGGCTTGAAACTCTTCAGATTTAGGATAGGAACGGCTCAGTTCTATTACTACACACGAGGTGGGGCTTTCCCATATAAGTTCTATATCCTCATCAAAAAAAGCCGTTATTGCTTCCTTCCATACATTCTTTTGTGAAAAAGGTTCGGTAAATCTAAAATGGATAAAACGGCATGTATCATAAGCTTGATAAGGTGTTTCAATATGACCATCCGTTTGGGAAAACAAATACTCATGCCACCATTTTTCTCTAGGAGTTAGGGTGAATTGTTCAGGTTCAACCTTTTGTAAGAATGCCTCAAGTAATCGTATATCTTTCTTTTCTAATGCTTTTTTTTCTATTCCCAAATAATCATCAGAAGGGGAAAGAAACCATTCATAGTGGTCAAAATCATGTGGGATGGTTGCTTTCACAAGAGAGTCTTTATATATTTTTTTTAATCTATTATACATACGGATCCCTTTCTTTCTATCATTACTTCTATTATAGCAAATGAGTGCTCTTAATATAATCTATCCGCACGAACAAAAAAACTCCTCCTAGTATTGGAAGAGTTGTTATGATTCATTGGGTGGAGATTCTTTTTGTAACTCTCGAGCTTCTTCAATATTGGTATACTCTTCTCTTTCAAAGACAGTTCCTCCCGCCATGCCTTCGTTAATAAAGCGGTCAACATCAACGTATAGGTCATCACGGCCTTCATAGCTGGAATCTAGTTTGATGGTTTTTTCTTTTTCCTTTTTCTTCATGGAAAATCCCTCCTTTACACACTTAGTTTGTGTAAAGGAGGGACCGATGATACGAGTATTAGTCATAAATATGATAAAGCATTAATTCATGTATCTGTGCTTCCAAGTTCGACTGATCTTCTTCTGTTGCGTGAAGGGAGTCATTATATTCGATTTTTCCGTCTTTGTGATAAACTGCTTTTATATTTTGCCCTTTGTAAAAAAAAGAGAGATTCCAGCCAGGAAGTTGGCTGTTTTTATATAAGGGTTTTAGTTGGAAATGCGAGATCACTGCTGTTTTCCCTCCTATTAAAATTAATTTTTAACTATCATAGCAGTTTCTTGGTGTAAAGAAGCTATGGAAATATGGTTCGTCATTTCATAAAATAGCTCTATTAGCGCTTTTGTTGAAGTTCTTTTAATGGATGGTTCATCAAAGTCCATCGGTTTTGCATTTAACTCAAATATATAATAATTTCCTTCGTTTGTAACCCCAATGTCCGCAGAAAATTCTCCTATCGTCTCATAAAAAGATTGTAATTGTATTCCGCATTGTTTTATCATCTGCTCTAGCTTAGAGGTATCTAAGGGAATGGGAGTATCTTCGAGGGAAGCGATAGCACCTCCTGAAGGGACGTGAGTGGTTACCTGTTGGGTGTTCGCCACTCGAACCCCGACTCCTGTAATCGAGAACCTATTATTTTTTCTGTGGGATAGTATTCGGTAGTCAAATTTTTTTCCATGTAAAGGGACAGTGGAGATTGCTTCCTGGACTATGAATGAAAACAGCGGGCCTTGTTTTTTAAAATACTGTGTAAGTTTATTTATATTCGGAAACAGTAATGTTTTCGTTGAGGTGGTTTTCAGTAAAAAGGTGTGACCGTTTCGACGAATAAAGGCAATTCCATTTCCTTTATTGCTTTTTCTTTTCTTTACATAGACAGTGTTGTACTTTGTTAGAAATTCTTCTAATACTTCCTCGTTCAATAGAGCTGTATCAGGCAGATGGGAAGTCAGCTTCTCGTGATTTCTTAATTGAAGATAGAGCTCCCATTTGTCAAAGAAACAAGGGTTAAGAACAGGTATTTGATACAGGCTTGCTATGTTTTGAATAGGTTCTAAATACTTATCTTCGTCTTCAAAAGTATACAAACGATTATAAATTATATCTGGCAATGGTGCCTCCATCTTAATCCAATGATCATGGTTGGGAAGATAGCAAAAACCACTTACCCCATTGTCCGATAATTGATTGGGGGTGAATACGATACTATTTCCTCCCGTTTGATGTAAGGCCTTTTGAATGCGTTTAAACAAACCGATATTCCCAATAAAACCTTCTTTTTTCGGACTGGCGAGGATCCCAATTAATGGTCCTGCCTTATTTTCATGTAAGAAATACGGAAAAGAGAGATAATCCTTTGCATGATAATCTTTATATGGGACAATAAAGTATCTTCCTAAAGAAATTTGCTCTTCTATGCTTGCGTAAGTATGATACCAGCTATTCTTCTTTAAATCATAATAGAGCTGTTTCATAAGAAAACACCATCCGGATGCTGAAGGCTTTTTTCAGTTAAATAGACAGCATATTCTATGGAAAGCTTTCTTGTAAGCATATCTTCATTTCTTAGTTTGGGGTGGTAAAAGATCGACCGGCCCGGTTTTGAATTTGCTTCAAACAACCAGACTCGCTTTTCTTTGTCTAAACCAAAATCAAAACCAATCTCTCCGATAAAACCAGGCAGATGCCTATCAATGGCTTCGCTAATTAAGAGGGAAGCATTTGTAAGTTTATCAATTACTTCTTTTTGATCTTCTTCTTTTGGGAACAGCTCTGGGATTGTTTTCACCACGCCGCCGCTATTCCGATGGGTAGTAACGCTGCCTTTCCCACTAAGTTTAGCTGCCAGTGCACTGACAATCCAATTTCCTTTTTCATCTTTATTAGTATGAACACGAAAATCCACATGTGAATCGTTTGCTTTTAATAGTGAGATTCCTTGTTGAACCAAATAAGTAGTAAGGTCTTTGTTCTTCAGAACGGTACCAAGTAATGCTTCTAAAGAGGGAAAGCGTTGCAGTTTGTTTTTGGATTCCTCATTTTTATAACGCACATAATAAAGTTGTTCATCCCGGTTATAAATTATTTTGTATAATCCTAACCCTAAGCTCCCATTAACAGGCTTTAAGTAGATGAAAGAATAGTCGGATAGGAATCTTTCAAGCGTTTCAATTGTTACTTTATCGTTTGTTTCGGGAAGAAAAGATACAATGCTTTCTTCAATCATAAGCTTTTTATGAATATCCCATTTGTTGAAAAATCCTGGATTAAACCAAGGAATAGAGTAATCCTTTTGAATTTTTTCTCTCGCTTCTGTTAAGAGTTTGTGCTTTTCAGTCCGGCGATTAGGTAATCTATCATAGACAACGTGTGGAAATGGTAAGGTTTTTCTGCACCAACCTTTTTCTGTAAACATGTATCCTTCCATTGTTCCATCTTCCCAATTGATATGATTAGCACCAAAAAGGAATACATAAGCACCAACTTTTTTTTCCATAGAAAGAAGCTTTGAAAAAAATAAAGTGCGTTCTCCAATTGGACGAATGATGGAATTAGTGAAGCCAGCTGTGAAGATACCGATTAATGGTCCAAGGTGGAGGACTTTTTCATGAATAAACAGATGGATATTGCCTTCATAAGGAAGATTTAGATCCTGAAATATTTTTTTAGAAAGATATAAAGAACTGCCGGAATGGTAGGAGGGCTCACATGGTATTTGAAAGGTACCAAACGCTACAGAAGACACCTCCCAACTTTTTAGTGTTTGTGGAACAAGAATTTTGTTTTCCTTTAACTCTTCCTTACATTTCACAGATAAGAGTGCTTTCATCCTATTCAACTCCCATTTTATTTCCTGATGAAGCGGCCAAGTATCGACTATATCTACTTGGAGCTTCGTATATTTCCTGCTGTTTTAAATTTGATGCCATTGTTACTATCTTATGACCTGGCTTTGAATTAATATCTAAAATCCACAAATTCTGCTGATCATCCATTCCCAGATCAATTCCTAATTCAAATAAAGGCTGAAATGAATCTTCGAGATTTGGAGGGAGGTGTGTAATGATTTCACGGATGTCTTTTTCTACTTTACTTTGATGAAAGTCTGAGAGGTCATGGAGCAAGGTGGAAAAGGGGAGCATACGGCCGCCACCCGCTAAATTTGATGTAATATGATGTTGCATTCCTTTACGAACGACCCTGATTTGCTCTTTCCATGCGCCATTTTCATCTTTTTGCATCAAAATCCTTATATCAAATGGATAACCATCGGTACTTTGTAAGGACAAAAATGGCTGGAAAATATAATCGTTCGTTTTCATTTTTCTATGTAACCACTGTTGAAATTGTCCTGTTGTAGTAAAAGTAAAAAGCTTTTCTCCAGGCTGTTTCACTTCTTTTACTTTAAACATTCCATTCTCTCTATTCACTAGGATCAGTCCTCTTCCTTGTGAGCCCTGAATAGGCTTGAGAAGCCATTTAGGCTGCTGTTTAAGTTGTGCCAATAAAAAGGAGGAAGAGGTTAACCTTTTTGTTTTTGGAAGAAATGATTGAATGGTTGGGTCACTTTTACAAAGTGCCTGATAGACGATCCATTTATTTGGAAGTCCATAACCTAGAAATTGATGATGCTTACTTTGCTTTAGTTCTTCAATTTTCTTCAGAAAAGAACGTGAATTGCTCGAAGTATAAAAACAGCGATCATAAATAAAATGAGGAATGGGGAAAACTTCCATTTGCCATTCCTGTTTTTGGGGGCAATACCTTAAACCATTAATGTGTTGACTATGAAGGTCTATTTCCTCGGGCGAAAAGTGGTAAAGTGTGACAGAGTGAGCACGAGAATAGTGAGCTAATTTTGTGAAATAGGATGTAGGCTTTGAAAAAGATAATACTCCGAGAGCAACCATGTTACGCCTCCTTGATATTTTCATTTATCAGATATAAACAATAGAAGATAACCGCTTTAGCAGACGGGCGAATAGTTGATGTGCTTGGTTTGCTATCCATGTTTTTAGATGGCTTTGTATTCACTTCAATTATCCAAGGATGGCCCGATTGATCAATCGCAAGATCGATTCCAAGTTCACCATAGATTCCTTCAGAAGTTTTTCCAATCTCGTTTGCTACCTCTAAGGCTAATTCTTGTAAATGGTGACGTAGCTGAGATAGTTCGTTTTTTTCATATTTGGTTCTTAACACTTTCGAAACGGTAAGCATTTCTCCACCTTGAGCAAGATTAGAGACGAATTGCCCTGTCTTGGAGGCTCTCGCTGTGGAAGAAGTAACACGCCATCGATTGTTTTCCCTCTGGTGAACAAGATAACGGAAATCAACTGGACGACCTTCGAGATCCAAAAGTTCAATGCCCTCCTGGATAACATAGCGTTTCTTTTTTATCTGTGAGGAAAGTCGCTTGTACAATTCTGTAAAGTTACTGTATGTTGTAGATACTTCTTGTTGAATCGAAGAATAGCTTAATGCAAATCCTTCCTTTATCTTGCAGATCTTGAATATCTGCTTTCCTTGACTGCCGTTGATCGGTTTTAAAAAAAGAATAGGGTATTTTTCGACCCATTCTTTAAAGATTTCTTTCGAAAATAAAACCGTATCAGGCAAATAAGGCTTGAGGTGCTCTGCTTCTTTCAACAGATCATAGACAGTCCATTTATCTAGAAAATGGTCATTAAAATAAGGGATGTTCCATTCCTGAAGTTGAGTTGTGAATTGTTCAAATAATGCCCGTTTTTCGCTAGAACGTTTATGAAGCCGGTTATGAACTACCTGTGGAAAAGGAAGAATGCTTTTACTCCAATGGTTGTTGTCAAAATAATACCCTTCTATATGTGGTTCGCTGCAATGTTCTGGCAAGGAAAAGACATAAAAAATAACCCCTATCTCTTCAGAGTAATTTGCAAGCTCCATACAGTAAGCATGAATGGATTTAAAATCTATTTCATTTTCTTTCGGCGAAATCTCTGTCATTAATCCAATAACTGGACCGATATGAATTTTCGTCAAGGATGAATCATATGAAATTAAATAATTTTTTTCTTCCTCAAATAGTAATAAAGATTTCAATAAGGCAGAATGGAGTCTTAGTGTGAGTTCCTCTCCTTTCATACATACGATAGGAGCGGAAATTGTATTCCGACTGCACTGCAAATCTATAAAAGTAAGATCTGTAGGAAGCTTTATTTTTTTTGCCAAAGCCTCACTTATTTGTATAATTGGTATAGGATGGTTACTTTCAAAAGGAATAACCCTAACTACTTGAAAGTTCATGTTTTTCCCTCATTTTATATCTTGTTCTAAGACAAGTTTAATTGGGATGTTAGGCAGCTAAAAGCAGCGGACTAACACCCCGAGTGGTTCAACTAACTTAGGCTCTAAAGGAGTTTAGACCTACACCTCGGTAGTTTCTTTTTATAGTATGAAAATGTTGAAAATAGGTGAAAAGGAAAGGTTGTTTATCTCATGAAAATTGTTTTAATTATTTCCGTTATGGTGCTTGTAGGTGCTCTTATAGGAGGGATAACAAACTCACTCGCTATTCGCATGCTATTTAGGCCCTACACACCGAAATATGTATTAGGAAAAAAAGTACCTTTTACGCCTGGACTCATTCCTAAAAGAAGAGCAGAACTTGCAGAGCAGCTTGGTAAGCTAGTTATGGAGCACCTCCTAACTGCAGAAAGCATGAAGCGCAGACTGGAAACTAGTCAGTTTCAAGAAAAGATGGAGGAGTGGACAAAGAGAGAGATTCAAAAATATTTAGCTAAAGGTTTGACGGTCCAGGAGTTTTTACAAAGATTTGGTATCGATCAGGCTGATGAAAAGCTCCAAGCTAACCTCACTAAAATAGTGGAAGTAAAATATGAAGAGGTGATGGAAGAGTTACGCGCAAAACCAATATACAAAGTGTTGCCTGTAAACATCTTCCATTCCATCGAGCATAATATCCCACTGGTGGCAGATTATGTTTTAGAGAAAGGCGTAATCTATTTTGAAAGCGCAGAAGGAAGAAATCAGCTTAACCAAATGATTCAAGATTTTATAGCAACCCGTGGAAAGCTCGGAAATATGATTCAAATGTTTATGGGGAATTATAGTATCGTCGATAAAGTACAGCCTGAAGTGGTAAAGTTTCTAAAGCATGAAGGAACAAAAGATGTGCTTTTAAAAGTCCTAACAAAAGAATGGGAAAAATGGAGAACAACAGAAATATCTGAAATAGAAAAGAAAATAACAAAAGACACAATTCTCTCCACCATAAATTCAGCCCTAGAAAAAACGATAAATATCCCAGGCTGGATGAGCAAGAGCATGGAAGAAGTCGTTCGCCCTGTCTATCCATGGGCAATGGAAAAGCTCGTTCCTTCTCTTCTATCCACTGGAAGCAATTTAGTACTGGAAAAGTTGGAAGAACTGCTAGCCAAGCTGGAATTGCAAGACGTAGTGCGGGATCAGGTAGAATCATTTTCCTTAAAGGAGTTAGAAGAGATGGTTCTTTCTGTTTCCAAACAGGAGTTAAAGATGATTACCTATTTGGGGGCAATTTTAGGTGGAATGATTGGACTTCTACAAGGTCTTTTTGTGCTTGTTTTATAGGTTTTAGAGAAGGCAATGAAAAAAGGTTACAGTGAAATGTTTGAATGCATTCGAGGTGTTTGTTATACTGTTCACTACTAAGCCTGAGTATTGGGCAAAACAGGAAGGACTGAAGGTATTGTCAAATAATATTTATGATGCAGCGTATGAGTTAGAAAAAGCAGTAAGAGAAAGTGATGATTTCAAAAATCTTCAACGTTTATATAAAGAGGTTTTTGCTGACGAATCTACAAAAGGGATGTTTGAGAACTTCCGCAACATTCAATTAGAATTACAACAAAAGCAGATGTCAGGACAAGAAATCACGCAAGAGGAAGTAGAACAAGCTCAAAAAACAGTAGCGCTTGTTCAGCAGAATGAAACAATTGCAAAGCTGATGGAAGCGGAGCAAAAAATTAGCATGATGGTTACGGAGCTAAACAAAATCATCATGAAGCCTCTTGAAGAATTATATAGTGATGTGGATCCTAACTAATAGGAATTTTTCTTGGTGTAAATTGAATTAGAATGCAAGATGCTCAGAGGTATGATCTCTGAGCATTTTTTTGGTGTCGCTATATGATATATAGGGTTCATGTTTAACACCGCTGTTACTCTCCACGAAAGGCTTCGCGTCCGCGGGGCGCTTGGTAAGCCTCCTCGGCTTACGCCTGCGGGGTCTTCCCTAAGCGCTACCTCCCGCAGGAGTCTACGCCTTTCGTTCCGATCCACAGCTAGGAACATCTTGAATCGAATAGTCCAATAGCATTTTTTTTAAAAACCTTTATTTTCAGTGGTCTCGCTGTGCAGGATACTGCTGATGACAGCGGCCATGTTTAATACAGCTTTTACTCTAGAAGTTCTTCCGGGAATTTAATAGGTGTTTCCAGGTTGTAATGGTCACGGTAGGATCGATAAGACACGAGATGATGATTTTTTGAATGAACATCCAATTGGAGAATAGATAAATCAACTGTTTCTAAATAAAACTGAGCATCTTCTTTATTTAAGTTGTAGAACATATAGGTTGATTCTAGAAGTGTTTTGGAAGACTGTTTTGTGTCAGGGTGTTTTAAAATGTATTCTGCCAGTTGCGAAACTGTTGCTGTAGGAGTCCCTGTAATTTCAAACGCTTTTGCTTTCAACTGGGCTGCCCTATGATTGTATGTTTCTTTTGCAGTCTTCCATATCTCATTTATTCCTTGCATAAAGTAATCCTCCACCAGTAAAATATTTTTATATATTCTAGTATTTGAGAAACATTAGGGTTTATCCTCAAATAATTTTGGGAATTTTTTTATGTTACCCACCCCACTAAAATCACTGTAATCCACTCCATATCTGTTCTAATTTTCCTAGATTCTTCATACTCATACACTAAGTACAAACATCTTAGATAAGGAGGTCTCTCCATGATATATCGCTTATTGGCTATAAATATCGATGGAACCTTGTTAAAATCAAATGGCAGATTAACCAAGGAAACTAAGGAAGCCATCGGATACGTGAAAAATAAAGGGGTTTATGTAACGTTAGTGACTGGCAGGAACTTTGCTTTTGCGAAGAAGGTTGCCAAATCATTGAAATTAGATACGTTTTTAATCACTCATGGGGGAGCATTTATTGCCTCCAAACTAGATCAGCCTCTCCATGTGAAGCGGATTTCAGAAGATAAAACCTTTAATTTAGTTCAGGTTTTAGAAAACTATGATTGTACAGTGAGAATTTTGCATGAACGATATTCGATTGGAAATCGTCTGAGAGGTGCCAATAATTTAATGGCGAGAGCTGTCCTTGGCTCAAGTGATCCGCTTATCTATCCGATGCAATTCGTGGAATCTTTAGGAGATACACTCATGGATAATCCAATTGCTCCTCCTAAAATAGAAGTGTATTTTACAGAACCTGAGGAACGAGATAAAGTGGTATCTACTTTAAAGACATCTTTTGAAGAAATAGAAGTGCAAATTCACGAGGACGGTAAAGTAGATATTTTACCTGACGGTGGAACAAAGCTGGATGGTTTGCTGACCTTAGGTGATGTGTTAAAAATCTCACCTCAAGAGATGGTAGTCATAGGGGATAGCTTGGAAGATCTGCCATTGATAGAAGTTGCAGGTTTAGGTGTTGCCATGGGGAATGCACCCAAGGAAGTTAAGCAAGTGGCAGATTGGATTACTCGTACCAATGACGAGTCAGGTGTCGCCTACATGATAAAAGAACATTTCCGTATGCAGCAACGTATTTCCTTCTTGAATAAAATGAAAATTTAGGATAAAGCGATTAAGAGGTGGACTCTGTAAAAAAAGAGGCCATCTCTTTTTTCCCGTTTAATTATCCTTGATAATCGTTAATAGGTTCCGTTACACTGGAGAAGGTGAAAATGGATGGAATTGAAAGGTGATTATGTTGAAAATATTAATTCATGGCTTGCATGATGAAAGATATAAACGTCCGCTAACATTAATATCGGACTTGTTTTTTGAGATTACCGAAGTAGCTTTTGAAGAAAGTTCTCTAGATAAAGTAGAACTTACCGTAGATTTTATAGTGGATGAAACTGATGATAGCATCATTGTTAAAGGGAAGCTTGGAGAGCAATTATCCACTCATGAAAAGGATTTAGTTGGAACAAATGAAAAAGAGCGCTTCAGAAGAATGAAGCAGGCTGTGTCTTATGTTTATTTGACACTTCTCCAAGAAAAAACAGGGATTATTCAAAAATGGGGAATCTTAACGGGAGTGAGACCGACAAAATTACTTCACTCCAAGCTGCAAAAAGGGGAAAATAAGGAGAAAATACATCAACAGCTGCGGGATGAATACTTGATAACAGAAGAAAAGATTGCGCTAATGCAAGAGATTGTCGATCGTCAGCTTGCTGTCGTTCCGGATTTATATAAATTAGGAAACGAAGTAAGCATCTATATTGGAATTCCGTTTTGTCCGACCAAATGTGCCTATTGCACTTTCCCAGCCTATGCTATAAATGGTAAGCAGGGAAAAGTGGATTCCTTTTTAGGTGGCTTGCATCATGAAATTAAAGAAATTGGTGCTTGGCTGAAAGAAAAAGGAATTAAAATTACAACGGTCTATTATGGTGGGGGTACACCAACGAGTATTACTGCTGAGGAAATGGACGAGCTGTACGACCAGATGTATCAGGCATTTCCAGATATGAATTTGGTGCGTGAGGTGACGGTGGAAGCTGGAAGGCCAGATACGATAACACCTGACAAGCTGGAAGTATTGAAAAAGTGGAACATTGACCGAATAAGTATTAATCCTCAATCCTATACGCAGGAAACGCTAAAAGCGATAGGCAGGCATCACACTGTCGAGGAAACCATTGATAAGTTTCATCTTGCAAGGGAAATGGGCATGAACAATATTAATATGGACTTAATTATCGGTTTACCTGGTGAAGGAGTGAAGGAATTCAACCACTCCCTGGAGGAAACGGAAAAACTGATGCCTGAGTCGTTGACGGTGCATACCCTGTCATTTAAACGAGCATCAGAGATGACACAAAACAAACAGAGGTACAAAGTTGCTGACCGTACAGAAATCGGAAAAATGATGGATATGGCAACAGAATGGTCCAAAGAGCATAACTATGTTCCATATTATCTGTATCGCCAAAAAAACATACTTGGTAATCTTGAAAATGTTGGTTATGCACTACCAGGACAAGATAGTATATATAACATCATGATTATGGAAGAAAAGCAAACCATTATCGGTCTAGGCTGCGGGGCATCAAGTAAGTTTGTCGATCCTGCTACAGGGAAAATTACAAGATTTGCGAACCCAAAAGACCCTAAGTCCTATAACGATGGATTTCTCCATTATACAGATGAAAAGATTCGAATCTTGGAAGCATTGTTTTTTGATGAGGGAAAAGAAGCATTAGCAAGTGAGTTAGACTGAACAGAGTACTGTTAAGGCATTGGATGCTTTAGCAGTATTTTTTATTTTTAGCGGGACTTTGGTAAAAGTGACCGTATGTGAAATGTGCTCTTGGAAAGGCCGCACAAAGAATATGTATTTTATGAATGATTAATCATTCATAAGGTCGAGGTTTTGTATTACAATGGAAGAAGGATGTATAAAACGGGAGGGGAATTAATGAAAATTAACACAGGGGAAATCCATACGTGGTCTAGAACATTCACAGAAGAAGAAACACTGCGATTTGCGGAGCTCTCAGGTGATCAGGGAAATCACCATATGCAACACGACGAACAAGGTCGCTTAATGGTTCACGGTCTGTTGACCGCAAGTATTGGAACCAAAATCGGTGGAGATCTGAATTATATCGCAAGAGAAATGAACATGGAGTTCATCCGGCCAGTATTCACAGGTGATACCATCACCTGTGAAGCAACATTAACGGCTGTAGAACAAAAAGAAGGCTACAAAAAAGTAACCGTCCACTCCACCTACACCAACCAAAAAGACAAACAAGTACTTCAAGGAACTAGCCACGGCATCATTCGGGATTGAGCGATAAACTCCTGCCGGGGTCTGGCCCCAAATTGAAATTTAATAAAACTGAAAATTCTATCTAAAGGTGATTGTGTGGTATATAATAGAGAAATGAATAGGTATTCATATTTAAGGGAGGATGATGAAGATGGGGACTATTAAGGTGATGAAGCAGGGGGAGGTTACTGTTGTAGAGTTGAACAGGCCTGAATCCTTGAATGCGATGAATGTGGAGATGTTGAATAGTTTAGCAGAGGAACTGCAAGAGATCGCGAAGAGCGAGGCTAAGGTAGTTGTCTTAAAGGGAAGTGGAAATGCCTTTAGTGCTGGTGGAGATATTAAAACGATGCTGCAGAGTGAGGAAGGCAACTTTGATGAGGTGATGGATACCATCGCTACTATTATTACCACACTCTATACGATGCCTAAGGTCACCATTAGCGCCATTCATGGTGCAGCTGCTGGTCTAGGTCTCAGTGTAGCACTTGCTAGTGACATTGTGATTGCGCACAGCTCTGCTAAATTAGCGATGAATTTCATTAAGATCGGTCTTGTTCCTGATGGTGGGGGACACTTTTTTATGGAAAAGCGTCTTGGGGAAGTAAAAGCAAAGCAGATGATATGGGAAGGCAAAACAGTCTCTGCTCAAACCGCTTTGGAAATGGGGTTAGTTGATAGAGTTGTTGAGGATAATGTGGAAGAAGCTATCATGAAAAGAGTTTCAGCTATCCTTCAATCTCCCCTACAAGCAATGCTTGAAACGAAAGAAATTTATACAAAAACTTCACTATCCCGACTGCAGCAAATACTTGAGTTGGAAAAAAATGCACAACAGAGAATGCGAAAATCAGCTGATCACCAAGAAGGGATACAAGCATTTCTTGAGAAAAGGATGCCGGTGTTTTCTGGTAAGTAGATTATTAAACTATGTTTTTAAGACTATCACTCCTTTAAAGAGTGGTAGTTTTTTATTGTTATTATTTCGCGTATGTTGGTACACCCCATACTCTCTTTATAAAAATAGAAAAAAATGCTTAGGCTTCTAAAGCCTAAGCGAATGTCTAACGGTGAAACAATACAAGTTTGCCTCTAGAATTGGTGCATCGGTGGGTTGAATCCAAATAACCTAACTCTGCTAATCTTTTTTCACCAGTATCTTTGGCCTCTTTTTCAGAAGCTGCATCAAAGCTTTCGTCTAACAAAGTTTCCCCTGCTTTACTGAAGACGGTAAGTGTATACTTCTCCATAGAAATCCCTCCAAAAAATGAATAGTTATTCATTACTCTTATTCTACTATTTGAAATAGTTTTTGTAAAAGGAAGTTTCGTATTGATTATTGCTATTGTGTAGTTTGATTTAGCCTGGTTAGTATATAGGTTAACTTTGAAAGGTAGATGAATTTTAAAATGTGTTAGATGAATTTTGAAAGTTGTTAGATGAATTTTGAAAGTTGTTAGATGAATTTTAAAATGTGTTAGATGAATCTCAAAATATGTTAGATGATAGACTAATAAGTGTTAGATGAAACCACAAATCTTCTCAGATTGACTAAAAAATTCCCTCCTGCTATCGAATTATGACTCAAAATAAGCATCTAACCTGAAAATATTAGCTAAGATCCTCATAATCACGAGCATTTTTGACCCGAATAAGAAAAAATACGTCCCTTTAGAAATAACTCTTAATCTTGACTGAATCGAACAGTAAAAAATCCACAAACGAATTTTTTACTGTTCTACCACAATATTAAGAATAACTTTTTAAAATTATATAAACAGAGCAAGCCAGCAACAATAGTTACGGTGATAAGAAAACAACCATAAAAATAAGAAGAAATGAAACTTTTTGGTGCTTTATTCGTATAATTGAGAGGTAAGCATAGGAGGGATTATTAATGTCGCTACAATTAAAAAATGTTACAAAACAATTTGGTAAGCACATTGCTGTAAATGACTTGACCTTGGAAATTCCTGAAAGTCAAATGTTTGGATTCCTTGGGGCTAATGGTGCAGGGAAAACAACGACTTTCCGAATGATCTTAGGTTTACTAGAGCCTACAGAAGGGAAGGTCTCATGGGCAGGAAAACCTATAACCTATAAGGAAAGTCACTTAGTAGGGTATTTGCCTGAAGAGAGAGGGCTTTATCCTAAAATGACAGTGAAAGACCAAATGATTTATCTAGGCCGTTTAAGAGGAATGGACAAATCGGAAATCTTAAAGCAGCTTGACTATTGGTTAGAAAGATTTAAAGTGCCAGAATACCTTAATAAAAAGGTTGAAGAACTCTCGAAAGGAAATCAACAAAAAATCCAATTTATCACGTCCATTATACATAATCCGAAGCTTTTAATTCTTGATGAACCTTTTAGCGGATTGGACCCTTTAAATGTGGAACTTTTGAAAGAGGCAGTATTGGATTTAAAAAAGCAAGGAACTTCTATTGTATTTTCTTCCCACCGGATGGAGCATGTAGAAGAGCTTTGTGAGCATTTATGTATCATGCACCATGGTAAGCCGGTTGTACATGGGTCCCTTAGAGACATTAAGCAATCTTATGGAAGAAAAAATGTCATAATCCATGCAGATTTCGACTTGGAGTTTTTATCTTCTATTACAGGAATCACAAAAATGAAGAAAACCATAGAGGGTATGAATATACAAGTTGCTAATGAAGAAGTTTCCCAGGATATTCTGAACCAAATTACAGGTAAGGGATATGTCAGGAAATTTGTTCTTGAAGAACCATCCTTAAATGATATCTTTATTGAAAAGGTGGGTGCATCTTATCATGAATAAGTTTTTTGTCATCCTATTTCACACTTACTTAAGTAAATTAAAATCCAAGTCGTTTATTATTACTACTATTATCACGACACTTCTTATTGTAGGTGTTTCCAATATCCAATCTATTATTGAAGTTTTTGATACAGACGATCAGAAAATAATTGCGGTGTATGATGAAGAAAATAGAGCAGCTCCTTTATTGGAAGAGCAATTATCAGCCTCATCGGAATCGGTAACAATAGAGCAGGTAACAGACGTATCTGGTGTGGAACAAAAAGTGGAAGAAGGGGAATATGAGGGGCTGTTAACTGTAACCTTTGACGAGCAAGGTCTTCCTTCAGGGGAATATCAAGCTTCATCTATTACGGATTCTGCAACCATTACTCTTTTAGAGCAAGCTCTGCAGCAAATAAAAATCGGAGTTGCTACAAGCCAAATGGGTCTTACTCAAGAACAAATAGCAACATTGTATGAGCCTATTAATTTTAACGTGACAGCAATGGAAGAATCAGCAAAATCTGAAGAAGAATTGAATCAGGCACGAGGATTAGTATATGTACTACTATTTGTTATTTATTTTTCTGTCATTCTGTACGCCAGTATGATTGCAACAGAAGTAGCAGTGGAGAAATCCTCACGCGTAATGGAGATTCTCATTTCTTCTGCTTCTCCAATCATGCACATGTTTGGAAAAATTCTAGGTATTGCTTTATTAAGTCTAACACAATTGACGTTTTGGATCGTGGTTGGATACTTCTCAATGAGCAATAATCTTGATGGAATGACAGGCGGTATGTTTGAATACTTCGGAGTGGGAGATCTTCCTGTTTCCACGATTATTTATGCGATAGTCTTCTTCTTATTAGGATATTTCCTATTTGCTACTTTTGCGGCTTTTCTAGGATCCTTAGTAAGCAGAATCGAAGAAATTCAACAGATGATTATGCCTATGACCTTACTTATCGTAGCGGGCTTTATGATCTCGATGTTTGGGCTTAGTAACCCCGACAACTCTTTTATCCAAGTAACTTCCTTTATACCATTCTTTGCTCCAATGATCATGTTTCTTAGAGTGGGGATGCTTGAAATACCAGTATGGGAAATAGGATTGTCTATTGGTATACTAGTTTCAACCATTGTGCTTCTAGCCTTGTTTGGAGCAAAAGTGTATCGAGGAGGAGTATTAATGTATGGGAAATCCTCTTCCTTGAAAGATATAAAGAAGGCTTTACAATTAACAAAAGAAAAATAATAGAATACCAAACAAACCTTGAATAGTTTTTATTTGAGGTTTGTTTTTTTATTCTCTTAACGAACGTGCATTCGTATTTAAGGCGTGTTAAAATAGAGAAAACAGTGAAATGATGGGGTAAAATATGACAAATAGTATTCGATTTATACATGCAGCCGATTTGCATTTAGATAGCCCATTTAAAGGACTTAACTACTTGCCGAATGAACTATTTGAGAGGGTAAGAGCAAGTACATTTGATGCTTTCACAAGAGTCGTAGATGTGGCTTTAGAGGAAAGAGTTGATTTTCTGCTATTGGCAGGAGATTTATTTGATCTTGAACAACGAAGCCTTTTAGCGCAGGCAAAATTAAGAGAGGAGTTTCTGCGTTTAGCAAAGTTTGATATTCCAGTTTATGTAATTCATGGGAATCATGATTATATAACAGAACGTCAACAACGTTTTCGGTACCCAGATAATGTACATATTTTCGGCGAGACGGTTGCTGCAGTGCCCTTTATAAAAAATGGCATACCTGCTGCCAATATTTATGGATTCAGTTATTCAACGCGCCATATTCTACATAACAGAACAAGTGAATACCAAAAACAAGACAATGTTCCATATCATATCGGATTGTTGCACGGAAACCTTTCGGGAAGAGAGGATCATGACCCATATGCGCCCTTCTCTATCTCAGACCTATTGGCAAAGGATTTTCAGTATTGGGCTCTTGGCCATATTCATAAGCGGGAAATCCTTCATCCAGAACCACCTATTGTTTATCCTGGAAATATTCAAGGCCGAAACAAAAAAGAAATAGGGGAAAAGGGCTGCTATCTTGTTGAATTAAGTAATCAAAAGCCGAAGTTAACCTTCATAAAAACCTCGAAAATTTTATGGGAAAACATGGATTTATCAATTCGAGACCTTCAAACAATGGATGAACTGTTACAAAAGGCAAAGGAAATTTATGACGAAAATAGGAAAAGTTTAAAAGGAACACTTCTACATCTAACGCTTACTGGAAGCGGTCCTTTATTTTCACTTCTTCAGGAGGAAAGTCAGCTCGAAGACCTCAAGCTGTTCTTAAATGAAAGAGAACCCGAAAAAGAGGATTTTCAATATGTGTATTCTCTTACAAACCATACAACACCGGAGTATAGCAAGGAAAGTTTGAAAAAGAAGCCATTTTACGAAGACTTTTATAAGATATTGGAGGAAAATGCAAATATTGACCCTTTCTTAACATCCTTGTTCCAGCATTCTGATGCAAGAGGCTATTTGGAACCTTTTCACCAAACAGAAAAACAAGCCATTTTAGAAGAAGCGGAACAATGGATTGTAAGCCAACTTATGGACGATGGAGGGAGGGGAGACAAATGAAATTAATTGAAGTTGAGATATACGGATTTGGCAAGCTGGAAAATGTAAAAATAGATTTCCTTTCCGAAAAAATCCAAGTGTTCTATGGGAGCAATGAAGCAGGTAAATCAACGTTAATGGCTTTTATACAAGCGATTCTTTTTGGATTTCCAACCAGAAATCAGGCAGACCTGCGATATGAACCAAAAAAAGGCTTTAAATATGGTGGCAAGCTGAAAATAGAGTCCCATGACGGCTGTATTCTGACCATTGAAAGAATAGCTGGAAAAGCAATTGGAGATGTTCGTGTATGGGATGTGGATGGTAATGACTACCCGCTAAATCGTGTGCTCGAAGGGATGGATAAAAGCATTTTTAAAGGGATTTTCTCTTTTAATATTATGGATGTTCAAAATTTAAAGCTTATAGATGTGGAACAACTGGGAGGCTATTTGTTTTCTTCTGGACTAATCGGTACAGATCAGCTACTCAAGCTTTCTGGTCATTTAGTAAAATCCCAAGATGACCTATTTAAACCAAGTGGAAGAAAGCCGGCTATCAATAGGTTGCTAAAGGAACTTCGAGAAGAGGAAAAGATTGTCTATAAATGGCGAGAAAAACTTGAGCAGTATGAAACATTACAGACGAAGATACAGGATGCAGAAGAAAAACTTCAAACTATATCATTGGAGAAAAGCAAGCTTTCCTTGAGGGTGCGCCAAGTCGAGGCGATGCTAGTTATGCAACCGATCTATGATCAATTAGAGAGAGTGGATTATGAGCTCGCCAAGCTCGGGGACTATAGGAGTTTCCCTGTGGATGGACTGGCAAGATTAGAAAAAATGCTAACAGAACGAAACCTAACCTGTTCCAAGTTGGAAAAATTAGAAGAGGAAAACCAAGCATTAAACGAAGAAATACAACTAATAAAAGTCAATACCAGCCTTTTGGAGTTAGAAGAAAGGTTAAATGACTTAACAGAAAAATTTCCTAAGTACCAGCAAGCAGCAGTGCAAGTAGGATTGCTTGAAATCGAACAGCGGCGACTTGAAAGTCAAATCGACTCTTTTGTACAGGAACTTAATTGGGAAGACTATTCTGAACAAGAAATACTGGAGGTTGATACTAACCTGCAGAGTAAAGCAACTTTAAAAGAACTCCTTAATACACAGCAGCTATTATCCCATCAAAAACAGGGGTTAGACGAACAGTTTCAGCAAGCAAAAAACGAGTTGGAATACTTAGAAGAACGGATTGCATCACTCGAAAAAGAACAAATGACTCCAGCAGAGATCAACCAATTACACAATGAAGCGGCAGAGCAATCAACTGAAAACATGGAAAAAGAAATAACACTTCATGAGCAATTACTAAGCCAGCTAGAAAGCCAGCTAGATTTTCAGACAACAGTATCGGAGAAAAGCAAGAAGCTTAAAAGACTTAGTGGCGGGGCAAGTATGATTATTGGAATCTTCGGCGGCATAAGCTTTTTCCTGCAGGGTAATATGCTGTTAGGACTTTCTGTATTTATTTTAGCTTCTATTATTGGAGCGTTCCTTTTCTTTTCAAATCCTCAAAACTCCTTGGCTTCAAAATTGCAGAGAAGACAAGCTGAGTTAAAGGAGAAACTCGAAGGACTAAAAGAAAAATTATATAGCAATCCCAAAAGGGAAAATATTAATCGAGTGCAACTAAAAATTGCAAAGGAAGAGAGGCTACAGGAGTTTCTTCAGAAAGATCGCCTGCTCCTCTCCCAAAGCGAAAGGGTCTATGACAAAATCATCCGCCAATTTGAAGAATGGGAAAAAGATCGATTTAAATTTGAAGAAAAGTGTGCAGAATGGACAAGAGATAGGTATCTCCAGTCCATCCCCTTCAGTTATGTCGAAGAGGCTTTTGAGAACGCAACACAAATAAAAGCATCTATTATAGAAAAAACCACCGTGGAAAGTAAAATAAAAGTCTATACCGCTTTCATCCACGAATTTGAAACAGAAATTAATCAACTAATGATAAAAGGTGGATTTACTTTACAAGGAGTAGAGGAAGCATTTTATTTTCTTAAAAGACAGTCGAAGGAACATCAGGAGCTTCAATCTGTAAAAAATAATTTAATTCAGAAGAGGGATGAAAAGCTAGAAGAATCTAATCTGTTATCGCTTCAATGGAAAGAAGCGTGTAAAAGAATTGATATAATTATGAAGCAGGCACACGCTCAAACAGAAGAGGATTTTCGTGTAAAAGATCAGGAATATCAAAGAGCGATGGCCTTAGAACAAAAAAGACAACTATTAGACTCCCAGCTAAAGCAGATGGAAAAATCCTATAATACACCTATTGAAAAAGGAAAAACCTACACCATGTGGGAGGAAGAAAGAAACCTGCTTGATCAGGAACTAAATACAATAAAAGAAGAGGAAACTTTGCTGTTTCAATCAAAAACTAGAGATAGGGAAGTTATTCGAACTTTAGAAGAGGGCGGTACCTTCTCAGACGCCATACAAAAATTCGAACTTTCTAAAAGCAAATTGCAAGACTATGCTCGTAAATGGGCTGTATATGCAACCGCACAACAGCTGCTATTAAAAACAATGGAATATTATCGTACCGTAAAGCTTCCTGAAGTTCTTGAAAAAGCCTCACGGAACTTTCGCTTCTTAACGGAAGAAAATTATCTACGCGTTTACGATTCCCATAATGAGCCAACCCTGATGGTAGAACATAAAGACGGACTTTCCTTTGAACCTAAAGAACTCAGCCAAGCGACTGTTGAGTCCTTGTATATTTCCTTAAGATTCGCAGTTGCTTCGGTTTGGAGCAAAGAACATCATTTTCCATATATGTTAGATGATTGCCTTGTCAACTTTGATGCAAAAAGGACATCGCAAGCGTTGAACTTATTGCAGAAATTATCAGACGAAGGGGAACAGATTTTATTCTTTACTTGTCATGAGCATATGAAAGTTTTGTTTGAAAAGCAAAAGGGAGCAAAGGTATACTCTCTAGAACTTACTGCAGCTCCCAATGTAATAGGTTAAGATGAAATCTCTTTATTTGATTGCTCTAGTGAGACGACAAATGCTATGATTATCTAGATAAATCAAGGTTCGGTGAAAGGAAAATGTAATGAAAGAAAGACTAATGTCTAACCCAAAAACCCCATTAATACTTTTAAGTTTTAATCTATTTATTATCATGGTTGGTATTGGTTTGGTTATACCAATCCTTCCATTTTATATTGATCTCTTTGGTGCAGATGCCCGCACATTGGGGTTACTTGTTGCTGTTTTTGCATTTATGCAATTTTTATTTGCTCCTATATGGGGCAGATTGTCAGATAAGATCGGTAGAAAGCCTTTAATAACGATAGGGCTTTTTGGATTTGCAATTGCAGAGTTTATTTTTGCCTTTGCTAATGGATTATGGATGTTGTTTTTGTCACGAATCCTTGCAGGTATTTTTGGTTCTGCATTAATGCCAACTGCCATGGCTTATGTATCCGATGTGACTACTTCTGAAAAGCGCGGCCAAGGAATGGGAGTGTTAGGGGCTGCCATGGGTCTTGGAATTGTAGTTGGTCCTGGAATTGGAGGATGGCTTGGAGAGTATAATTTAGCAGTACCCTTTATTGTTGCTGGGGTCGCTGCTACTTTGGCCGGGATTGTTTCTATAATAGTTCTGCCAGAGTCCTATCCAAAGGAAAAACGAGAAGAGGATGCTTTATCAGAAACCGGAGAGAAGCGAGATAATCAATTTGTTCTCATGGGGAAAGCTTTAAAAAGTCCAGTTGGCTTTTTATTAGTATTAGTGTTTATCATGAGCTTTGGTTTAGCTAATTTCCAATCTATCTTTGGTTACTACTCTATGCAGCGCTACGAGTACGATCCTAGCGAAGTAGGGACTATTATTCTATTGGTAGGGGTAGTTGGCACTATCGTACAGGGAGTCCTTGTAGGAAGACTTACAAAACGTTATGGAGAAGAGCGAGTAGTGACAGGGGCTTTGCTGATTAGTGCAATAGGATTTATCCTCATGACCCTTGCTACAAATTTTATACTTGTGCTCTTAACTACAAGTATTTTCTTTTTAGGAAACTCTTTATTACGACCATCGTTAAACTCCTTTATTTCTAAACTTGCTGGCAAAAAACAAGGTATGGTGATGGGGCTGAATAATTCCTTTCTAAGCTTAGGAAATGTGGCTGGCCCCATCCTTGCAGGGATATTCTTTGAAATAAATATCCACATACCATATCTGTTTGGTTCATGTGTTATGTTATTTGGATTAATCATTACGAAAATATGGCTGGCGAAAAAAAGAGGGACCGTTCATGCAACTTCTTAGACCTTGTTTTATAACTTGCCGGTTGCTCTGATTATTCTGAAGTAGTATGTACTGTGCTATACTAACTAAATAAAATGTATCGATTTTAGATTGGGGGAAATGTTTATGAAGAAGGGAATTCTCCACTTTGAGGTAGGCGAACAAGTGGATGTTCATTTATTAATAAAAAACGCAACAAAGGGAATTGCAAGTAATGGTAAGCCTTTTATGACATTGATTTTCCAAGATAAAAGTGGAGAAATAGAAGCAAAGCTTTGGGATGCTTCCTCTAATGACGAAGAACTTTATAGTCCTCAAAGTATTGTGCGTGTGCAAGGAGATATCCACCACTATCGTGGACGTAATCAGTTAAAAATACGCAAAATCAAACCAAAGGAAGATCATGAAACGGTTACAGTCTCAGATCTTATAGAAACGGCTCCGCTTGGTCAAGACCAAATGATGGAGAAAATTACGCAGGCCATCTTTGAGATGAATAATCCTAACATTCAACGGGTAACACGCCATCTTTTAAAGAAGCATCAACAGGATTTCTTACAATACCCTGCAGCTACTAAAAACCATCATGAATTTGTATCAGGCTTAGCCTATCACGTTGTGTGTATGCTTGAATTGGCTAAATCAATCAGCTCTTTATATCCTACACTTGATAAAGATTTACTCTATGCTGGTGTGATTCTGCATGACTTAGGAAAAGTAACGGAACTCTCTGGGCCTGTTTCTACCAGTTATACAGTGGAAGGCAATCTTATCGGTCACATTTCCATTATGGTTAGTGAAATCAGTAAAGCAGCAGAAGAGTTGGGGATTGAAGGGGAAGAAGTCATGGTCCTTCAGCATCTGGTACTAAGTCATCATGGTAAGCCAGAGTGGGGCAGCCCTAAAATGCCGCTAATTAAAGAAGCAGAAGTTCTTCATTACATTGATAATATTGATGCAAAAATGAATATGCTTGATCGAGCCCTTGAACATGTCAAACCAGGAGAATACACAGAGAGAATTTTTGCAATGGACAATCGAAACTTTTATAAACCTACTTTTCATAAGTAGAACTAAGTACGATTTCACAAAAGGCCTCACTAAAAGGTAATAGGTTCTCTCTTTCTTTCATATAAATGTACTAGCTAGGATACTTGTGCTAGTTTTGAAGGGAGGAAAGAGAATGCCTTGGTGGATGTTACTTGTGGTAATTGCAATCTGTTTTAGTGCATATATGACGTTAAGGACTGCAAAAGAGGACAAGGAAATAGAGTCTGCAATCATCGAAAAAGAAGGACAAGTCTATATGGATCGAATCCAAGACGAGCGTGAAAGAAAGCAACATGTTTTTTCTAATAGTTCTAACGCATAAAAAAGCAGGAGCACCGTGGCTCCTGCTTTTTTACTTTAGGCTCTCTTTTAAAGAAGAGTGTTGATAATAGTGCTTCCCTAGCAATGATTGGAGAAAAAGGCAGAGACTCGAAATCCTGAAAACGGGAGGCTCAAGCACTGGCCCGCGGAAAGCGTAGTCTTTTGCGGAAATCAACAACAGAGTATAGGACAGCCTTACTTAAAAATAGCTGTCGTGCTCTATTCCTGTTAAATTTAGAAATTACTCTTAATTTTGAGTGAACATGGCAGTGAAAAATGTAAATGCCGTTTTTTTCGTACTTATAGCAACAATCTTTAAGGAAAAAGCCTAACAGAATAAAGTTTATTACTACTCTTCATCTGTTGTAGTTGTGTCTTCCTCTTTGTTAAACGTATTTTTAAGCTTAGAATCTTTTACATCCACATTGGCCTTTTCCAACTCTGCTTGTACCGCTGCGTCCACTGATTCTTGTCCTAGTTTTGATTGAAGAAGTTCTGCTTCAACATCTTCGCGAATTTCCTCTAACGGTTGTTTGTCTTCTTTGTCTGTTACTTTAATAATATGGAAGCCATACATACTTTCAACAGGGTCGCTTATTTGATCAATTTCCAAGTTGTAAGCTGCCTCTTCAAATTCAGGAAGCATCTTACCAGCACCAAACCAATCTAGGTCCCCACCATTCTCAGCAGAGGCGGTATCTACTGAATATTCCTTTGCAATCTCAGAAAAATCCCCACCAGCTTCAAGCTTTTCTTTTACTTCTCTTGCTGTTTCCTCATCCTCCACAAGGATATGACTAGCCCTGATTTGAGGTTTCATATTGTCATAATAATCTTGAATCTCTTCTTCTGAGACTTCAAGATTTGCCATTGCAGCTTTTTCTTGAAGCATGGAGATGCGTAAAGTTTGTTTAAGCTGTTCTTCGTTTTTGAAGCCACTTTGCGTGAGTGCCATTTCAAACTGTGGCCCGAGCTCCTGTTTTAATTCATTTAACCGTTCATCGAGCTCTTCACTAGTCACTTCATATGTATCACCAAGAACTTTAGCATACACCAGTTCCCGCAGTACTTCTTCGCCAAAGCGCTCTTTCATCGCGTCATATAATTCCTCTTGAGTGATATTTCCAGCAGAAGTTTCTGCTATTACCTCAGAATTGTCTTCCTCTTCGTTATTACATGCGGAAAGAGCCAGAATTGTTGTTGTCACAGTTAAAGCTATCATCCATTTTTTCATTATAAACACTCCCATATATAGTAAACATTCAAATTATACTATAGCATATTCCCTTAAATTAATGAAAATATTATTCAGCCCCTAAAAGAAGCACTCGATGGAAGCAAACCTCCACTTTTATCTTTTTTCCTAGGCAAGAGTCCAATCGGATTTTCCTTACTTACGTAGTATATAGAGAATCATGAAGATAATAGCTTAAGCAACAGTCCCAGGAATTTAGATAAAAAAAGCCTTAGAGGCAGGTTAAACGCCTAGGCCTTTTAAGAAACTGTTGCATAAGATATCGTAACAACTCAAGAAGGAGGTGTTACTTGATGGGTACTCCATATGCAGGCGGCTTCGCGTTAATTGTAGTATTGTTTATCTTATTGGTAATCGTAGGTGCAGCTTGGTTATACTAAACGCATTTTAAAGCGCAACAGTAGCCTATACCAAGTGAAGCTAAATGGGAGTTAACACCCCGATTGGTTCAACTAACTATGAGTGAGGATATAGTTCAACACTCAGGTAAGTTTCATTCTAAACCCAATAAAACAAAAGGAGGAAACAAAGATGTCAGGTGGATATGCAGGCGGAGGTTTCGCGTTAATCGTAGTATTGTTTATTTTGTTAGTAATCGTAGGTGCAGCTTGGTTATACTAAGCTAGCTAGGGAGAGGGGAGAAGAAATTCTCCTTTCTTTTTTTGGGCGGTAATCAGCTAAAAAAAACACTTTATCCATAGACAGGATAAAGTGTTTTTTTATGAACCACTATTTAAAAATTAGAAAGCAATTACAGTAATCATAAAGATTTTAATAGGATATCTACATAAGAAGAAATTAATAGAATAGTAATTAGGACATTGATGGTTCGGAATACTTTTGGTTGACGCTCCTCCGGTATTTCCTTTTGAACACATAATGCATTGGTTAACTTGTTTATGTAGAAGAGTATAAATACAGCCACCACAATAAATAAGATAGCCATAAGATCCCTCCTTTTGGCTTCTATTATGAGAGGATAGGCAAAAGTAAGGAAAAAAGCATGAATTGTTATGTCAGCCTGAATCATCTGTCCAATTGTCATCTAAGAAAATTGGTCCTTGAATATGTGCTTTCATCTATATCTTGCTCTTTGTCTTATTCTTTTGTATCCGCATTATAAATATAACCTTACCAAAGTTTTAAGAAAAAAGATACCTCGGAGGCTTAGATTTTTTTTACAAATTAAGGTTAATGGAAAATTTTGAATAAAAAAAAGCAACCTACTTTTAACTAGGATGCTATTTCATTCTTGTTAGTTAGCAAAATATCAAAACCATGATCTAACTCTTCGACCTGACATGCACTTGGTGCGGATTGGATATGTCTTATATAAAGAAAATCCGTAAAGCATAATCCAATGTTAAGAGCAGCTAACATGGAAAAGTAATGATAGTAGCTTGGAAATATGGAAGTCAGGAATATCAAGGAAACTGTTATAATTAAAAAAGGTGCCAAGAATACTAAGTAGGATTCATTTTTTGAAAAAGACTGTTTGGTTTTAATAGCAATATAGGGCATAAAGCCTTTAAGTTTCCATCGGAATTTCACTTGTTTTTTTGTGGCAAGTAACGGTAATGCATGACAAAGCTTATGCAAGGTGAACATGCTTGCTAACGCTAGGCAAAACCAGCCAAAATATCTTGAGGATACGATTATTTCAGCATAAATTAAACTATAGGACAAATAGAACAAAATGAAAGAAAGTAATGTGAGTATAAGCGAAATAAGCGTTAAGCGATTGGTTCCATATTGTTTTGTTATGTTAATGGATTTCCAACAATTCATAATGATTCACCTTCCGATACTGCAAGTTCGAATTACTAAACTAATGTACGCCTTTTTATATTAAAAATCAATAGGAGTTTTGGATTTATTTTTTTTACTTCTATCTATATATTGGTAAGCAGTGAAATATAGGGTAGAATAATAGAAAAAGAGGATGAAGGAAGTCGAATATGGCCGATTTAGAGAAAAGAATGGAGAAACTTGAGTTTCAGATGGAGTTATTATTAAAACAAATAAAGGTAGATCAGTTTCCATTTGACGCGTTGGTGATTAAGGGGAACTTGAGCAGGGAAGATGTAACAAATATTATGAATTTATGTGAAGACTTGACCATAGAAATGGAAAAGCAAAAAGCGGAGGGATTTGTAACTTTCACTCCGCTTCTTGCTATGTTTGAAAAAAGATTACATCCCCATATGCCTTTAGAGGATACAATTTTGGCATTAAAAAAACAAGGGATATACCAATCGCTTATGTGTGCATTTTTAAAGTTGCTTATAAAGAAGTAAGACTTTCATTTTTAGCAGAAGATGCATCTTCTTTTTTGTAAAGCTTCCCATCTACTTCTACAAAGTCTTCTTCTATATTGTTAAAGGAACGCTCAAAGATTTTCATAAAATCATCCCCATAAATATTGCGGATGACACACATTACATCCAGTAGCTCAGGGAATTTTCCATACAAGTCATGCATAGGTAGTGCTCCACTAAAGACCGAATTGCTACTAGGATCATAGCTTTCCATTAAATCTAATAAGATTTTTTCACCTTTATCCGTTAATTCAATATAGGTATTACGTTTATCGTTCTCTTTTTTGGAAAACCGTAATAGTTCACGTTCTTCCAACTTCTTTGAGAAGTTAAAGGCTGTTGAGACATGCATTACTCCAAATTTAGCAATCTCTGAAATACTTGCTCCCTTTAAATGATACGAGATCCAAAGGATATGATGCTCATTAATATTCAAATCATACGGTTTAATCCACTGTTGCCAGTCTTTTTCAATCGTTTTCCAAAGAGCTTTACTTAGCTGCGCGACACGTTGACTAAATAGCATTGCTTCCTTTAATGAATATTCCCCGTGCTGTGTGCTCACAGACTCACCTACTTTTTTCTAATATATTACTATCTATTATGACAAGAAAGTAAAAATTAATAAAGGTCTAAATATACAAAAAATTAAAAATTTATATTATTCTCCGTTTTTATTTAAGTTTTTTTCCAATTTTTCTACTTCTTTTTCTACAAGAGCAATATTATCCTGGATATTTTCCTGGTGTGGCCGGATAGAGTCCTGCCAAATTTCAAGCGATGTTTTAAGGTCTTTTGAAACGTTTGGAATAACGGTTTTGCTCTCCTCGACTACGTTTGATACGTTACTTTTGATCTGCATTGCCTCGCTTTTTAGTTCGGTAAAAGTTAGTTTTGCTTGCTCTTTAGTTGTTCTTACTTTTGACCGCATGCTTTCTCCTGAAGAGGGGGTAGTAAGTAGTGTAGAGACTCCTGCGATAACGCTTCCAACAACTATTCCACTTATTAATGATTTTCCATTCATCTTGATCACCTCGTAATAAAATTATGTAAGTATAGTTCAATACCCTTAAGATTATTATATAATTCAACATTTATAGAAAAATTCCTTTATTTTAGTCTTTCCTTGTTTGGAAAAATTTATTTTAGTGGTGCCTGCATTGGACATAGATTGGTTAGTTGTGAAACTCCCTGTTGCTTTCCGTTTCAGGAGCTCGCTTTCCGCGGTGCGGTGCGGGAGCCTCCTCGGCGATGCCTGCGGGGTCTCCCGTCAACCGCGGCCGGACGCCGGAGTCGAACTCCTGCCACTCGAATACACAGGGGGCAACACTTTAAATATTTGGGCCTTTTCTTATTTGAATATATTGCGACATCTTTAAATACTGTCTTGATAATAGGTAGGTTAGTTCTGAAACCTGTTTCTTTCCGTTCTAGGTGATCGCTTTCCGCGGGGCGGTGCGGGAGCCTCCTCGGCTGCGCCTGTGGGGTCTCCCGTCTACAAGCGGCCGGACGCCGGAGTCGATCACCTGCCACTCCAATCCACAGGGGAAATCACTTTATATGAGATGTCCTTCTCTACTATGTTTATAGTAGGATGTCTTCTTATGAAGATTCCTTGAATATTAAGGTTTCCCCACACTTTTACCTATGGATTTCTGTTTCAAATAAGCAACATACGATTCTAAGAATCCTAGCTGTGAAACGGAACGAAAGGCGGAGACTCCTGCGGGAGATAGCGGTTAGGGAAGACCCCGCAGGCGTAAGCCGAGGAGGCTTCCCAAGCGCCCCGCGGACGCGAAGCCTTTCGTGGAGAGCAACAGCGGTGTTTAATGAACCCTAAATATAAAAGTGCTTATTCGATGGCCTACGCTCCATTTCAACAGAATTCTTCGTAGATTACTCTAATTAAAAGCTTGAGTTATAAATCCTTTAAATTAGAAAACTTTTAATAATAAAAAAGAGAAGTAATTGTACAAGAATCTAATTGAAGAAAAGACATGTTATAAGAAAGCGAGAAAAAGCATAGATATGTAGAAAGGGGGCGGTGATAGATGGTAGGAATTACATTTGGTTTATTTACCATAAGCATCTTGCTAATCTTTGGTGGAGTAAACTATTATCTTAGCTCTCAAAGAGGAGGAGTTTATCCACCCAGAAAAGTGTTGCAACAAAAAGCTTTCGTAATTTTCGGTGCAGGTGTTGGAACACTTTTATTAGCGATTATTGCTTTATGGATTACATAGATAGAATAGAAGAGGGGATGGATCCCTAAGGACCATCCCCTCTTTAAGTTAGGCAGAAGCTGCTATTTTTATATTGGATCTCTTTGCAATAGTTGTAACAATAGGGTAGAGAATAACCATTAGTGCCGTATTTAATGCTACAGTTGGCAAGACTATTGTCATAAAGAAAAAGGAAAATGTTCCTCCAGCAGGTAATCCGACAAGAAATAATGCGGAACCTAAGAAGATTCCTCCCGATATGGCTGTGCCAAGTGCAGTCAATATTCCTGCTTTTAGTAAACTCTTATTCAGCTTCTTTAATGCAAGTAGCATGAAAAAGAATAAAAAGGCTGAAATAGGCTTGTCAATGATATTTGGCAGCTGTCCTCCAGGAAACCCTGTTGTTAGGGCAGAGATAAAACCTGTGGCAAGTCCTAATAACAAGACGTTTTTCTTTTCTGGAAATAAAATAATTCCTAAGAACATCATGGTTAATGCAATATCTGGTTTCATTCCTAGGATGACTCCTGGAACTATTGTGTGAAGTACTGCACCAATTCCCACCATTAAAGCTAGTGTTACTAAAGTTTTCGTATTCATTTCTCATCTCTCCTCGGCTCTTCTACTTTTTTATAATCCCATTAGTACACTCTTTGTCTAATGCAGATTATTCTCATTATTATACATAAGTTTACTTACTTTGAGAAGTATTTTGTTTATTATATAGAATCTGTTCGGAATTTCTCCATGAATGAGGCAAGTTCCTCACAATCTGCTAGTGATACTGCGTTATAGATGGAAGCTCTGCACCCGCCAATCAAACGATGTCCAGCAAGCCCGACAAATCCTTTCTCGTCTGCTTGTTTCAGAAAGGAAAGAGTTAATTTTTCGGTGGGTAAAGTAAAGACAACATTCATTTTGGAGCGGCTGTTAGTTTGTGAAGGACCATTGTAAAAACCATGGCTGGAGTCAATAGTATGGTATAGCCTGTTTGCTTTTTCTGTGTTTCTTTTTTCAATTTCCTTGATGCCACCTTGATTTTCTACCCACTCCAAAACAAGGGAGAGCATATAGATAGAATAGGTAGGCGGTGTGTTATACAGCGATTTATTGGTTGCGTATGTCTGGTAGTTGAGCATCGTTGGGAGAGGCTCAGGGCACGTATCCAGTAAATCTTTTTTAATGATTACCACTGTTACTCCCGACGGACCAAGATTTTTTTGGGCACCCGCATAAATTAGTGAGAACTTCTCTAGCTCTATTTGTTTACTAAGAATATCACTCGACATATCTGCTATTAAAGGGACTGATTGTGGCAAAGTGGGAAAGGACTGCCACTGTGTACCAAAGATGGTGTTATTACTGGTTAGATGAACATAAGCAGGTTTATCAGAGAGCGTTAAGTTTTCTGGGATGAAAGTGTAGTTGTTTATTTTCGAAGAAGAGGCAATATGGGTTCTACCAACTCTTGATGCTTCTTTTAAAGCTTTCTCAGACCAGGATCCGGTCAGGCAATAGTTTGCTATTTTGTCCCCTGTTAAAAAGTTAGATGGGATGGTAGTGAATTGAAGACTAGCTCCACCTTGCATGAATAAAATTTCGTAGTCCTCAGGTATTCGCATTAATGCTCTTAAAAGCTGCATGGCTTTTTCTTGGATAGCTTCGTAATGTTTACTGCGATGGCTAAGCTCCATTACAGACAATCCGGTTCCACGGTAATTTAAAAATTCATGCTGAGCTTTTTCTAACACTTCTTTTGGTAGTGCAGCTGGACCAGCATTAAAATTATACACCTTTTTCATAACTTTCCCCCTATAAAGCTTTCTAAAAAAATGATAATATTTATCCTAACATGAAATGTGCTGCTATACATAAAATATTTTGACAATTAAAAAGGAGGTGGGTTGGGGTGTATCGGGACAATAAACCTTTTGATTTAAGTCCATACGACCAACCAAATATTTACCCTGGACCAAGACCAAATTCATCTTTTCTATTTTGGAAAGGAAAAGCGCACAGAATGAGTGGCTTGAAAGGATTGCCATTGGAACAGCAAAGTATTTATCTTTCCAATACCGACCATATACTGGGTAGTCTTGCCTTTAATAGCTTTGAGGAAAGGAAGGTAGAAGATTTTCTTGGGGGAAGTTCGATAAAAGAAAAAATTCCTGTTGTTGCTTACGGTTCCAATGTTTGCCTGGCTCAGCTTCGTTATAAGTTTAGCCTGCGTCCTTCTGATAGTGACTTTATGCTTTGCGTAAAAGGGGAAATAACTGATTCAGATATTGTCTACTCTTCTTTTTTAGCGCCTTATGGTTCATTACCGGCTGTAATAGCTCCAATGAAAGGGGCAAAAACAGAAGTATGGATTACATTTATGGATGAAGATCAATTAAAGTTAATTAATGCTACAGAAAAAGATTATGAGCTTCGAGAACATACAGGTAAAAAATTAGTCTTAAATACAGGGGAAGTTTTTGACAAGGTTTATGCTTATTATGTACCGAAAGCTTTGCTATGGGAAGGCGAAATGGTCCGCTTTAAGGATATACCAAGTACAAGTACACTACAGGAAAAATGGCATATTGACATGTTAGATGATCTGAAAAAGAAAGTGGATTTTTTAGGAACAAGAGAAGAATTTATTCATTTATTGCGATGGAACTTTTCCTACAGAGAGTTTATTGAAAAGTTTTTAAGGGAGCATACATATGAATTTGAGCATCCAGATTGGTTACCTGTTGAGAAAATATCTACAATCGGAGAAATGAGTCGGTCATTTGGTTAGATAGGTGAGCAGGAAATCTCTACAATCAATAAAAGGGTTTCTCAGCGCCTAGGCTATATTCGCCTACTAATAAGAGCAACTAGAGAAACCCGTTATTGAAAATATATTCAAAAGCTTCGATATGTTATTTTATCCCTTTGGCAATTTGAGTAGAAAGCTCTTTTAGAGTTTCAGGAGTATAATCGCTTTGATTGGACTTCCAGACTGCTCCAAATCCGTCACCTTTTCCATAGCGTGGAAGGATATGAATGTGATAATGGAAAACCGATTGCCCTGCTGCTTCTCCATTGTTGTTGAGTAGATTTAAGCCAATCGGTTGAAATTGCTCCTTAATAGCGTTTGCTATTTTTGGTACTACCTTGAATACATTAGCTGCCATCTCTGGTGGGAGGTCGTAGATGTTTTCTTTATGTACTTTCGGAATGACAAGTGTATGTCCTTTTGTAACTTGACTAATGTCTAAAAAAGCAAAAACATGTTCATCTTCATATACCTTTGCTGCGGGAATATCCCCATTAATAATTTTGCAAAAAATACAATCATCCATCTGAATCACCTCTATGTTTTTTATTTATATTACCATGTTTTGAACAAGGAACATAATAGTGTATTACTTGGTGGGGAAATAAAAAAGCAGAAGCTAATAAACAGCTTCTGCTTTATAGAAAGGGAAGGGGAGCCACAAGCTTCTCTATCCTAATAAGGAGAAGCCTTTAAACAGCATTTTTAGCTTACAAATAAATTGTGTTTGATAAACACCTCATCATCTGAATTTTAAAAATGTGTCTAGTTATCAGCTTTCCTGTTCAAAACAACCATCCCCTTGTTACTTAGTTATCGCAACTTTAGCAACGTGGTTTTCGACTGAATCGTCTTTGACGAACACCTCATTTTCAAAATGAATTACTCACGGATATACTACTTTACTAATAAAGAGTCGCCCGTAAACACCTCATTCCGGTCATCAGCAGGAGTTCTGTTCATGATGATCGAGTTGTTGTAGCCGGTTAAGTCCCACAACGACGAGAGAAATGAAATCTAACTTTCAGCACAATAAGCATTAACTGTCTTGGACAGCCACCCTCATTCTCAAAAAGCTGATTTTATAACTTGTTTCTTGCTCCCCGTTCCCCTTCCTTCCTTATCATGCGCACTTACGCTAAAATTATGTTATGGTAAATTTTATATTTAGAAAAAACTTTAAAAAATATTTTTTTTAGGGGCCAGACCCCGGCAGGATTTTTGCTGTTTATGTAGTACGTGTTATTAGAGTAGGATTTGATTTGGGAGGTTGTGTGATGGTGAATATGAATTTGTTGGAGATTAGTGAGTTGACTGGTGGGTATACCAATCAGGCTGTTTTGAAGGATGTTTCTTTTTCTGTGAGACCTAATGAGCTTGTAGGGCTGATTGGGTTAAATGGAGCTGGGAAAAGTACGACAATCAAGCATGTGATTGGGACGATGGAGCCGAAAAAAGGATCTATTAAAATAGATGGTATTTCAATCCAGGAGGATACTACTAAATACCGCTCTACCTTTACCTTTATTCCTGAGACACCAATCCTTTATGATGAGTTAACCTTGTATGAGCACCTAGAATTGACTGCTATGGCGTATGGTCTTTCAAAAGAGACGTTTGAAGCAAGATTACACCCATTGCTTAAAGAATTTCGTATGGAAAAGCGTTTAAAGTGGTTTCCTGCTCATTTTTCAAAAGGTATGAAGCAAAAAGTCATGATTCTTGCTGCTTTTTTAATTGAACCTAAGCTTTACATCGTAGATGAACCTTTTGTCGGGTTGGACCCACTTGCGATTCATTCTTTGCTTGAAATAATGGACAAAGCGAAGAAAAATGGTGCAGGAATATTAATGTCCACCCATATATTAGCAACGGCTGAAAAATATTGTGATTCTTTTGTTATATTGCATGAAGGTAAAGTACGGGCAAAAGGGACACTTGAAGAGCTTAGAAAACAATTTAATATGCCTATTGCCTCACTTGATGATCTTTATATTAGGTTAACAAAGGAAGAAAGCGATGTTTAATGTAGATAAGCTGTGGAAGAATAGATTTGATCAATATTTAAAGGATACGCGCAAATATTTACGTTATATGTTCAATGATCACTTAGTTATTGTCATGATCTTCCTACTAAGTGGCCTGGCACTTGCTTACCAAAATTGGCTCGAAGAAGTTCCTAAGGATTTTCCGTATGCATTACTTATGGGTGCGCTGCTTGCATTGCTTTTAACGAGAGGAAGTATACATACCTTTCTTAAGGATCCGGACCTGGTTTTTTTACTGCCCCTCGAGGTAAAGCTGAAGCCTTATATTAAAAAATCCTTTTTATACTCTGTTGTTATTGAAAGCTATATACTATTAATTGTATTCGGAATATCTGTTCCATTATTTCTTACCCTTACAGATGCAACACTGCAAACTGTTTTGGGAATTATTGCTTTGTTAATTGTAATAAAAGCATGGAATTTATGGATGTTCTGGTTACTGAGCCTCTACACGGACTTTAAGACACGTCTAGTGGATTGGTGGATTCGTCTTTTATTGAACTTCGCCCTTCTTTATCTAGTTTTTGTTCGTGCGGATTTTTTATTTGTTCTCTTAATCCTAGCGATTATGGGAGCGTTGCTTATCTATTTCCAGTTAGCCTCAAAGAAGTTAAATTGGAAATGGGAATTTTTAATTGAAAATGAAACAAAAAGAATGCAACTCTTTTACCGTGTGGCTAATTTGTTTGTCGATGTTCCAGGATTAAAGGAAAAGGTGAAAAGAAGAAAATGGTTGGACTTTGTGCTTCCTGCCACCGGTTATCATCAAAATAACTCCTTTCAGTATCTTTATTTAAGGACTTTTCTGCGCTCAGGTGACTATTTTGGTTTATTTTTACGATTATTAGTTATTGGGGGAGTGCTTCTTTTCTTATTACCAGTTGGATACTCGACATATATCGCTCCATTATTGGTTCTTTATTTAACGGCATTTCAACTAGTTCCGATGTGGAGACATCACTATAATAAATTATGGTTATCCATCTATCCTGTTCGTGAGGAAGAAAGAAACAAAGCGTTTCTCAAGATGCTACAAATGATTCTTATTATACAGACACTAATACTAAGTGTAATTGTGGCTTTCGTTGCGTCCTGGAACGAGGTCGCCATTGTGTTAGTGGGGGGCGTTCTATTTTCTATTTTGTATACTAATGGAGTAGTGAAAAAGAAAATATCCTTATTATGATGCTTCTGAGCTCTGAAAGGGAACTTTATCCTAAAGACAAAATGCAACACGTAGACGACATCCGGTTGTTTGCGTGTTTTGCTATGTTATATTTGAAACAAATCACAGTGAAATCCGTATACATAATAATGATATAGGGAGGTGTTTTCTTTTGGATGATAGAAAGATTTTGGAAGAAGTAACAAAATGGAAGCTCCAGTTGACAAAAAGGTCCAGTATGTTTCAACGGTTTTCGAAAGGCGCTCAAAACAAAGTAAATAATATGATCCCAGAAAAAGTGCATACGATTATGAGAGAAAGTATTAAAAAGATGGTACAGGCAACTTTGGTGGGAAGTAATATTACAACAAAAAAAAGAGAAGATATTTCCCTTTTGTCACTAGATGAGAAAGAAAAGTTATTGATGGATAAAATAGATAAATATAAAAGAACAGCTGCAGTGGAGGGAGCAGGGACTGGTGCAGGCGGGATATTTTTAGGTCTTGCAGATTTTCCGCTGCTGCTTTCTATCAAAATGAAGTTTCTATTTGAAGCAGCTACCATTTATGGATATAATGTAAAAAATTATGAAGAACGTATCTTTATTCTCTATATTTTCCAGCTAGCCTTTTCAGGGGATGAGCATCGAAGGGCGGTACTCGAAACCCTTGAAAACTGGGAACTGCATAAAGAAGAGGTCAAAGAATTAGATTGGCAGGTCTTTCAACAAGAATATCGGGATTATATTGATCTAATCAAAATGCTACAGATGATACCTGGGTTAGGGGCCATAGTAGGCGCATATGCCAATTATAATTTCCTGGACCATCTCGGAAAAACGGCGATGAATTGTTATCGAATGCGCTATCTTAAGGAAAAAAACCTACTTTAAAATTTTTAGTGGATCTCGCCATTTGTTAACATGGCAAACAACTACAAGTTTACAGAACCAAACTTAATAGGCACGGACCTCTAATGAAGTCCAGTGCCTATTTTTCTAATTGTAAAGAACTGTTGCTGCTCCAAGTGTTTTAGCAGCGATTAATAACGCATCCTCATTTATATCAAACTTCGGGTGGTGGTGAGGGTAGGAAACCTCCACGCCAGCAGGCTGTGCACCAGTAAAGAAGAAAGAACCTTTAACATGACGCAAGTAGTATGAAAAATCTTCCCCGCCCATATGAGGTTCTGTTTCTTCGACGGTTTGAACCTCTGCAACACGCGCAGCTATTTCTGCTATATATTCCGTTTCCTCTTTATGATTTACTACCGCAGGATATCCCCGATGAAAGTCATATTGGTAGGTTGAGCCATTTAGTCCACAAGTAGCTGCGGCAACTAAATCAATTTCTGCTTCAATCTGGTCTCGCACTTGATCATTAAAGGTCCGAACAGTTCCTTCAATTTTTGCTGAGTCTGCTATTACATTAAAGGCATTCTCTGCTACAAAAGTACCCACTGAAATAACTGCAGGGTCAATAGGATTAACTCTTCTGCTAACAATCTGCTGCAAATTTACCACTAGCTGGGAAGCCGTCAAAATTGCGTCTTTTGTTGTATGAGGCTGTGCTCCATGACCACCTGAACCTTGAATTTTCACAGTAAAACGATCTGCTGCTGCCATGACTGGTCCAACACGGGTTTGAATAGTGCCTACTGGGACACCAGCCCATAGATGGGTTCCAAAGATAACATCCACCCCTTCTAAACACCCATCCTCAATCATTGATATGGCACCACCAGGGGCATACTCTTCTGCATGCTGATGAATAAGTACTACTGTCCCTTTTAGTTCAGCTTTTAACTCATTCAGACATTTAGCAAGCACAAGTAACGTAGCGGTATGACCGTCATGGCCACATGCGTGCATCACACCAGGAACTTTTGATTTATATTCCACATCTTTTTCATCCTCAATAGGTAAGGCATCAAAATCTGCTCGTAGTGCTACTGTTTTACCAGGCAACCCTCCAACAATATGTGCAACTAGACCATTACCTCCAACATTCGTTCTAACAGGTATCTTTAAGTTTTTATAATAATTTGCTATATATGTTGCCGTTTGAATTTCTTGAAAAGATAACTCAGGATATTGGTGAAGATATCTTCTAATCTCCGTCATTTCTGCAGAATGTTTTTCTAATAAGTCATTTAGTTTCGATAGCATCTTTGATCCCCTCTCTAATAAAAAGCAGTTAGAAAGTATTTTATATTAGTCTGTGAAAAAAGAATAGTCATAACATTCAAAAATCCTGTATGATGGAAAGGTAAATAGCTGTTGGGGGAGATAGAATGCAGGCAGAACAAGCATATAAACTAAAGGTTAAATCGAATTACACAGTATGGAGAAGAGTTTTTTTATTTATCATTTGTGGATTGTTTTTCTTTTGGTCTTTTCAACAAATAATCGCACAAAATACAATCACGTTTGATTCGGCTATTCGTGAGACCATTAATGGATGGGAAATCAGTTTGGTAGTAGATTTCTTTTATCTTTTTACTGTTTTGGGAGATAAGGCAGGGGTAATTACCATTATGATTCTGGCAATTCTGGTAATCTGGTGGAAAACAAAGGATTATGTTGCAATGGGTGTCCTTGTTAGTGGAGTAATTGTCGTAAATGAACTTAATAAATGGTTAAAGGACTTTACCGGGAGAGAGCGTCCCATGACCGGTCCAGGGGCGGAAAGCCTAAGCTTTCCAAGTGGCCATGCTATGGTAGGTTTATTCTTTTATGGTCTTCTTCTTTATTTACTGCTACTTTACACAAAAGCAAGAGGCCGCCGGCTGCTTATTCTCGTTTCAGGCATAACTTTTATTTTATTACTTGGAAGTAGCAGGATATTCTTGAATTATCATTATCCTTCTGATGTTTTTGCGGGCTATGCTGCAGGGTATATTTGCCTGTTGTTTGGCGTGCTGGCCTATGAAGGGCTGCAATATTTTCTGACGAAAAAATCAGCGTAGCCACAAGGGCGCTGGTTTTGTTATCTAAGCACAGTTAAGCAACCGGTTTAAGAATAATCTCCATTCATAGGGAAGCAACTGGAAAGAAAAGACCTAAGTAGTTAAACCGGTAAGATGTAAGCTGAAGCCGCTGGTATTCTGACAATGATAATCTGGGCATTCCGTCTAAAGGCGGATATACATACAAACTGCAGGTTGGTTTCATTTCGACTAATTCATCGTACACTGGCACTAGTATAGAAAACTTTTGTTACCTACCACTAGTCTAGCTTATGTAAAGGAGGGATGAAAAGAATTGTTATGAAAACTTTCAATCAGAAGTTAATTGCTCTTATATTTGTTTTCATAGGGGTCTTGTTATTATTGATTAATTTAGGTGTCATTTCCTTGGAAATAAAAGAGTATTTTGTCACATATTATCCCGTGCTTATTGTCCTATATGGATTTAAATTACTTATTGAAACAGTGATTTACCGAAGACATGCACTCTTTTTTAGTTTTCTCTTTCTTAGTTTGGGAGGTTTGTTGCTTTTAGATCGTCTAAATGTTTTGCAGTTTGAAATCCATATGATATGGAAGTTGTGGCCAATAATATTTATCTATTTTGGTTTAAAACTTTTCATTCGGAAGCGTCCGGTAACAGTAACAGTGTCTAGAGGAGATGTTGATTTTAATTTGTTCTCGGATAAAGAGGAAGAAGATTTTGAAGATAACAAAGAAGACTTCACAAAGGAAAAAGTAATCACAATAGGCGAATTGAAAATGAATAAGCCAAACTGGTCCGTAGAACCTTTATCACTAAAAACTGTAGTAGGGGATTATTATTTTGATTTTTCAAAGGCTTATATCCCTGACAAAGAAACTAAAATACAAATCACCGGAATGGTAGCAGATTTAAAAATGCTAGTACCAGAAGACCTTCCGGTTCGTATTGATTCAGCGATAAAAATGGGGAAGCTCAGAGTTTTTGATGAAATGTCGCAAGGGAAAAGCTGTAGAATCTTATATGAATCACCAAATTATATTGAATCGACGCGTAAATTGAATATTGTTATAGCTTTAAAAATAGGGGATGTAAGAATTGATCGAATCTAAACAGGAAAATAAGATTAATAGCTTGCGGTTTTGGTTAATTCGTTCATTTATAACCGTTTCAATGGTTTCCTCTGCTTTATTCTTTATCTTTCTTCAATTATTGGTATTATTCTTTCCTAATGGAAAGATCAATGTCCAAGTAACAATAGGGATGACGGTTATAGGCCTTCTGATTTCCATTGCAACAAGTGTATACATTGGGTATCGACATAGTAGTTATTTGAAAAAAAGAGTGGAGGATATTTCTACCTTTATTGCTACTTTAGGTAGGGGGAAATTATCAGAAAGAATGGCTGTCGTTGAAAAAGATGAACTAGGAAGGCTGACAGAGGATATTAATCAACTTGCAAATAAGATCCAAAACCAAGTTCGTTCATTACAGAAGTTAGCTGAGGAGAAAAACCAGTTAGCACTAAGAGCACATAATGCAGCAACAATTGAAGAAAGACAAAGGTTAGCAAGGGAATTACACGATTCTGTTAGTCAGCAGCTATTTGCTGTAAGCATCATGTCTTCGGCAACAATCCGTATGTTTGACTTGTATCCGGAAGAAGCAAAAAAACAGATGAATGATATTGCGATGATAGCAGCCCAAGCACAGGGGGAAATGAGGGCTTTACTATTACATCTTCGCCCAGTGTCGTTAACAAATGACACCTTGTGCGTCGGTATTCATAAACTATTGGAAGAGTTGGAGGAAAGAACCCCGATCAATTTTCAACATAGCATAAATGAAATAATTTCACTTTCCAATGCCACAGAGGATCATCTATTCCGCATTATTCAAGAAGCCCTATCCAATATTTTAAGGCATGCCGATGCATCAGTTGTCAAAATAGATATGCATCAAAAAGATGATAAGTATGTATACATATTTATTAGTGATAACGGTAAAGGATTTGAAGTGAATCAGCACAAGCAGTCATCCTACGGAATCTCTAATATGCGTGAGCGTTGTGAAGAAATAGGTGGTCAATTTACAGTACGCTCTAAAACTGGCGAAGGAACTCATATTGAAATTTATATTCCGATAAGGGAGGAGGAAAAGTAGATGGATAAGATAAGAGTGGTAGTAGTTGATGATCATGAAATGGTTCGTAAAGGGCTTTTGGCTTATTTGATTACAGAGCCGGGTCTTGAAGTAGTAGGTGAAGGTGCTAGTGGAAAAGCAGCGATAGAAATTGCACGCAAAGAGAGGCCGGATGTAATTTTAATGGATTTACTTATGGAAGATGGAACAGGAATTGATGCAACACGGGAAATTATTAAATTTCATCCATCCTGTAAAATTATTATCATAACAAGCTATTATGATGATGAGCAAGTTTTTCCTGCTATAGAAGCAGGGGCCTATAGCTATCTTTTAAAAACCGCAAGAGCGGAAGATATTATACAAGCTATTGAAAAAGCGATACGTAATGAGCCTGTAATTGAACCGAAAGTTGCTAACAAGATGATGAATCGTTTTCGAAGTCAAGTAAAGCTGCCTCATAATGACTTAACGGAGCGGGAATTGGAAGTGCTGATGTGTCTAGGTGATGGATTAACCAATCAAGAAATTGGGGATGAGCTTTTTATTGGTGTGAAAACTGTGAAAACTCATGTTAGTAATATATTAAGTAAACTAGCAGTAGCAGATCGGACCCAGGCAGCCATTTATGCCAATAGGCATGGAATCCTTAAAGAGAAAAATAACGAGAAGTAGAAATAGAAGGACCGCGTTGAAGATGCGGTCCTTCTTTAGATTTTAAATTCCACGGCATTAGTTATGGGTGGTATCATCTTCTGGTGTTGGTGCATGATAACTGGTTACAAATGAAGGCCTTGGAAAGACTGATTCCTTTTGGTCTACACCTTCTGAAGTTCCACGTTTTTCGTGGGCTTTACTATAGGCTTGCGATTCCTGCCATTTAGTAAAATTGCTCTCTTCTTCCCAAAGCGTAAGAATTACATAGGTGTCTGAATCGATTGGGCGCAATACTCTGATTGCTACAAACCCTTCTTCCTCTTCTATAAGTCTTGCTCTCTGACTAAATCGATATTCAAATACAGGTCGTCCTTCCTGTGTTACGGGAATATTATTTAAAACCGCATATTTACCAGTTGAAAAGTCTCCTGAGGCATCTAGTACTTCAAATTTCTTTCCGGAATTAAAACTGGATTGTTCTGTTGTTTCATGCATTAGAACGGCGTTATCCTCTCCTTGCATCAATAATAGCTCACCTACATTAATACCTTCTTTTAAGTCTTCTAAAAAACCAGCTGTTCCAAAAGTCATATAAAAATTCATTTTTCACTTCTCCTTATGTTTAATATCCTAGTTCTTATAACAAAATAAGGGGAATGCAAGAAAGATTCTCCAGAATACGATAGAATAATATCTGGCACCTTATTTTGACCTAGGTTTTCTTAAGCGGTAGTTACTATAAGTCTTATTATAGAGAAAGTGCATAGATTTGTCGCTTATTGAGTACAAAACTATCTATTTTTTCATATAATTCCGCTTTTTCAGAGGAGGTAAACAACATGGAAAGAATTACGAGAAAAAATCAGTGGAAGAAGAAACTAAAGGACATACAGAATTTTGTTCCAAAGAAATATTTACTTGTTCCTATCATTTTATTATGTTTTATGATTGTTGGCTTGTTTGGTTATATCCTAATAATATTTGCAGGAAATTATGTGATAGATGATAAGAAGCTTATTATGGACTCTACGACTACATTAGTAGATGAAAAAGGAATCCCGATAACCAAGCTTTTTTTTGAAGATCGTGAAATTATAACTATTGATGATATTCCAAAGCATGTTCAACAAGCCTTTGTAGCGGTAGAGGATCAACGTTTTTATGAGCATCGCGGAATAGATATTCGTGCAATAGGACGAGCTGTCTATCGTGACGTTATAACAAGAAGTAAGGCAGAGGGGGGCAGCACCATAACCCAGCAACTTGCCAAAAATGTGTTTCTGACTAATGAAAAATCCTGGCTTCGTAAAACAAAAGAAGCGGTTATTGCCATTAATCTTGAAAATCGATATACAAAAAATGAAATATTAGAAATGTATTTAAACCAAATATATTTTGGGCATGGAGCATATGGAGTAGAGGCAGCTTCAGAATTTTATTTTAATAAAAGTGCGAAAGAGTTAACGGTCGAGGAGGGAGCATTATTAGCTGCTTTACCGAAGGCTCCTAACGGATATTCACCGATTAACTTTCCTGATAAAGCAAAAGAACGTAGAGATTTAGTTATAAGCTTGATGCATAACGGAGGTTATATTCAAGCGGAAGAAGCGTTGGCCCTCCAGGGTAAAACACTTGGAGTGAAAGTGAAAGAGAACACAGAAACTCAATCCTATTTAACCTATATTGATATGGTCGTAGAAGAAGCGGAAGCACTATATGGATTAACGAATGAAGAGTTACACAGAGGTGGATACTCCATTACGGTGCCAATGCACCTTGCCGCTCAAGAGACTGCGTTTGAACTTTTTAAGCAGAATGAATATTTTCCAGGTGAACCACCGCTTGTCGAGGGGGCATTTGTACTAATGGATCAACATTCCGGAGGCGTTCTTGCAGTCATTGGGGGGCGTAATTATGTGACACAAGGCATTAATCGGGTTTCGATCAAACGTCAGCCAGGTTCTACCTTTAAACCGCTTGCTGTTTATGCTCCTACAATGGAAGAAGGAGTTTTTGAACCATATAGTTTATTAAAAGATCAGCGCTTATCCTATAATGGTTATGAGCCAAGAAACTATCATCATAAATATTTAGATAATGTCACCATGTATGAAGCTATTCAGGATTCATTAAATGCTCCGGCAGTATGGGCTTTAAATGAATTAGGTATTCAAGAAAGCAAGAGTTATTTAGAAAAAATGAATCTCCCTATCCCTGATAATGGACTAGCTATTGCTCTCGGCGGTCTAAAAGAAGGGGTAACTCCTTTAGAACTAACAAGAGCCTACCGGATTTTTGGGAACGGTGGAAAAATTGTGGAGCCGTATTTTATTATAGAGATAAAAAATAGAAATGGTGAAACAATTGCTAAAGCAAAAGTGGCAGAAAAAACAGTCTTCAGCCCTCAAACTGCATGGTCCATGACAAGAATGCTCCAAGGTGTCGTGGAAGAAGGATCTGCTCAAGCAGGAACGATAAAAGGAGAACTTGCCGGAAAAACAGGGACAACGAATTACCCTGGTGTAGAAGGGGCAATAAAAGATACATGGTTTGTTGGATATACTCCAGAAATTGTAGGAACGGTGTGGATGGGGTACGATAGTACTACGAAGGAACAGTTTTTAACAGGTGGCGGGGCCTATCCAACTAAACTGTTTAAAGATATTCTAAGAGGAGCAGAGTTGGATAGTGCTGCCTTTTCCGTGCCAACAGGTGTTACAGACCTTGAGGAACCAATCGTTTTGGAGAGTGTGGAAGAAATTGAAGCTAAGATGACTTTCCGTCCTTTTGGTTTGTTTACCGCATCGTTAAATTGGTCCATTTCGGAGGATGATCGAATTGTCTACCGTATCTACTCTTTTCATAATGATAAAGCTACTTTAATAGAGGAAGTAACGGGTATGGGGAAATATGAAGTTGAAACGATAAATATTTTTTCAATACCATCCTATTATGTTGTCCCATTTAATCCACAAACCGGCCAAGAAGGAGAACCTTCTAAAATGGTGAAACCAACCTTCCGATAGGGCTGCTTTAGCATTGTGGGGCTTACATCAACAATTTTCAATAAAAGCTCTGTTAAAGTTGTGTGTTGATAATAAGGCTATTCCAGCGATGATTGGAGCAAAAGGCGGAGACTCCAACGGGAAGATAGCCGTAGTTGGAGACCCCGCAGGCGCAGCCGAGGATGCTCTAGCACCGCCCCATGGAACGCGGAGCCTTTTGCGGAAATCAACAGCGGTGTTTAATATAGCCTTAATAAAAGAGCTTTACGAAAAGAACTACTATAAAGATAGGCAGTATTCGTGAAAATCGTCAATTTTATGAACAATACGCGCTATTTCTATACTTTCCTTCTATTAATAGGTATAGTGTAAAATGACAGAAGTGAAACGAAATAAAAGAGAGAATTAATGAGACGGAAGGGGTCATCATAGTGAGTCAACGTAAGTTTAATGATACATTTTTAAAAGCATGTCGAGGAGAAGAAACAAATCATGTACCATTATGGTATATGAGACAAGCAGGGCGTTCACAGCCTGAATACCGGAAAATTAAAGAGAAATATTCACTGTTTGAAATTACCCACCAACCGGAGCTTTGTGCCTATGTTACCAAACTTCCGGTTGACCAATATAATGTCGATGCTGCCATTCTTTATAAAGATATAATGACACCACTTCCGGCAATCGGTGTAGATGTTGAAATTAAATCAGGAATTGGTCCTGTTATTGATAATCCTATCCGCTCCGTACAGGATGTCGAAAGATTAGGAGAGATTAATCCAGAACAGGATGTTCCCTACGTTCTTGATACAATCAAACTATTAACAAAGGAACAACTCGATGTTCCCTTAATTGGCTTCGCTGGAGCACCTTTCACATTAGCATCTTACATGATCGAAGGCGGACCTTCTAGGAATTATAACAAAACGAAAGCTTTCATGTACTCAGAACCGAAGGCGTGGTTTGCGTTAATGGATAAACTTGCAGACACAACCATCACCTATGTACGGTCACAAATTAATGCAGGTGCAAAAGCTATCCAAATTTTCGATAGTTGGGTCGGAGCATTAAATGTGGAAGATTATCGTTATTTCATTAAGCCAGTGATGAATCGAATCTTCTCATCTTTGAAAGAAGAAAATGTTCCTCTTATTATGTTTGGTGTAGGTGCAAGTCATCTTGCAAATGAATGGCATGACTTACCGGTGGATGTGGTCGGATTAGACTGGCGTTTACCAATTTCAGAGGCTAGACAACGTGGTATTACAAAGACAGTTCAAGGAAACTTAGATCCATCTATCTTATTAGCTCCGTGGGAAGTGATTGAAGAAAAAGCAAAAGCTATTCTTGATCAAGGAATGGAACGCCCAGGCTATATCTTTAATCTTGGTCATGGTGTCTTCCCAGAGGTAAAACCTGAAACATTGAAACGTTTAGCGCAATTTGTTCACGATTATACTGCTAAATAAAGTAAAGTATTCCCTAATAGTTTTTCTTTAGATAAATAGAATGAGGTGTACAGATATCATGGCAAAAAAGACAGTGGGCTTGTTGGTTATGGCATACGGAACGCCATACAAAGAAGAAGACTTAGAGCGTTATTACACACATATTCGCCGAGGAAGAAAACCGACAGAAGAAATGCTTCAAGATTTGCGTGACCGCTATAATGCAATTGGCGGCATCTCTCCTCTTGCAAGAATTACACAAGATCAAGCAAACGCACTTGGCTCACACTTAAACAGCATTCAGGATGAAATAGAATTTAAAGTGTATTTGGGATTAAAGCATATCGAACCCTTCGTGGAGGATGCCGTAAAACAAATGAACGATGATGGCATACAAGAGGCAGTAAGTATTGTTCTTGCGCCACATTTCTCCACCTTTAGTGTGAAATCATATAATGGTCGTGCACAAGAAGAGGCGCAAAAACTAGGTGGACCAACAATCTATTCCGTTGAAAGCTGGTACGAGGAGCCGAAGTTTATTAATTATTGGGTGAAGCGCGTGAAAGAAACCTTTGATAGCATGGACGAGGCTGAAAAGAAAAAAGCGGTGTTGATTGTTTCTGCTCACAGTTTACCTGAGAAAATTATTTCAATGGGAGATCCATATCCAGATCAGCTTCAAGAAACAGCCGACTTAATTGCCAAAGGTGCAGGTGTAGAAAATTATGTGATTGCTTGGCAAAGTGAAGGAAATACACCTGATCCATGGCTTGGCCCTGATGTACAGGATATTACCAGAGACCTATATAAAGAAAAAGGCTACACATCCTTTGTATACACACCTGTCGGGTTTGTATCCGATCATTTAGAAGTTCTATATGATAACGATACGGAGTGTAAGATTGTAACAGATGAAATTGGTGCAAAATACTATCGCCCTGAAATGCCTAATACACAACCGGAGTTTGTTGATGCAATGGCAACAGTAGTGCTAGAAGAGTTGAAAAAGAAGTAACAGAAACTGAAAAAAAAGGCGATGATACCATGAATGAGGAGAAAAAAAGGGTTTTCATCATCGGTGGAGGCATTACGGGACTATCTGCGGCCTATTATCTTCTTAAGGAAATAAAAGAGAAAAACTTAAATATGGAAGTTACGTTAATTGAAGCGAGTAACCGTTTAGGTGGCAAAATTCAAACCATAAAAAAGGATGGTTATACAATTGAGCGAGGACCAGATTCGTTTCTTGAAAGAAAGACGAGTGCCGCAAAATTAGCCAAAGATGTTGGGCTTGAAAGCCAGCTTACCAATAATGCTACAGGTCAAGCCTACATTCTTTTAAAAGGCCAGCTATACCCTATGCCAGAGGGTGCAGTAATGGGAATTCCTACAAAACTGTCTCCCTTTGTAACAACAGGTTTATTTTCTCCCATGGGGAAAATGAGAGCAGCAGCAGATTTGATTCTACCAGCAAGTGGAAATAAAGATGACCAATCTCTTGGATCCTTCTTCCGTAGAAGATTAGGTGATGAAGTGGTGGAAAACTTAATTGAACCATTGTTATCCGGTATATACGCAGGTGATATTGATAAGTTAAGCTTACAGGCTACCTTTCCCCAATTTCAACAGGTAGAGCAAAAATACCGTAGCCTTATTTTAGGTATGAAACAAACAACCCCAAAGAAACCTGCAGACGCACCTAAGTTAAAAAAGGGGATGTTCCTTACCCTTACAGGAGGGCTACAGTCCTTAGTAGATGCGATGGAAGAGCAGTTAGTTGGAGTAAAGGTACTAAAAGCTGTGAAAGTCGATCACATCGAGAAGTATGGAGATTATAGCTATGGAATTTCTTTAAGTAATGGAGAGATAATGACCGCTGATAATATCATTATTACTACTCCCCATTTTGCAACAGCCAGCATGCTACAAAATTTCAAAGCTGTAGCACCTCTTGAAAAGATGAAGTCCACAACGGTTGCAACCGTTGCTATGGCATTTGACAAATCTGCTATTACAGAAGAGATAGAAGGTACTGGCTTTGTTGTTTCTCGTAATAGTGACTACACCATTACTGCTTGTACATGGACTCATAAAAAATGGCTTCATACTACTCCAAATGGTAAAGTCCTCTTACGCTGCTATGTGGGGAGAGTTGGAGAAGAAGCAATTGTTGAGCAAAGTGATGAAGAAATCAAACAGGTTGTATTGGACGATCTAAATAAAATAATGAACATCAGTGCGTTACCAGAATTCACTATCATTACTCGCTGGAAGCAGGCAATGCCACAGTACGCTGTCGGGCATAAAAAAATGCTAGATGATATAAAGGACCGTTTAACAGAAGAAATGCCAGGAGTTTTCCTTGCAGGAAGTTCTTTTGAAGGAGTCGGTATCCCTGATTGCATCGACCAAGGAGTAGCGGCAGTAACGAAAGTTATAGAACAATACAACAAGCAAATGATCCGTGTCTAAAAAAGGAAGGGGCTTACCTGAAAAAGGTGAGCCCCTATTTATGAGTTTGTGTTTAACAACTCCGGGGTTTTCCCTTGACGGGTTAGTTGACCTTAACAAACTAGTACTTTTTCCATAGAAATATAAAATTCCTATTGAAAACACTTACATTACCTTTTATACTAGTAGTTATGAAAACGATTTCATTATAAGACTATTAATAAGGCTTTTCGTAAAAATGTTGATATAAGACGTAATTAACTTATAAAACAAGAAATCCTAGTAAAAGGTGGGAAGACTCGTGGCGACTATTGAAGACGTAGCAAAATTAGCAGGCTTATCAAGAACGACTGTTTCCCGTGTCATTAATAACCACCCATATGTTTCGGAAAAGAAACGCTCGCTTGTAATGAATGCAATGAGTGAACTGGGGTATGTTCCCAACTCATCTGCTAGAAGTTTACGTAGTCAAAAGACAGAGATGGTTGCATTATTGATTCCTCGTGTAATGAATCCATTCTTTAGTGAACTTATTGAAAGAATGGAAATGGCCGCGGCGGAGAACGGATACCAGCTTATTATTTGTCAGACTAAATATTCGAAGAAAAAGGAACTTGACTACTTGAATTTGTTGAAAACGAAACAAGTGGATGGTATTATTCTTTCTTCTATTCAAAACGATTGGAATGTTATCGAACCATTCTTAGAGTTCGGACCAATTGTACTTTGCAATGAGTTTGAGGAGGATGCTCATGTGCCTTCCGTTCGTTTAGATCAAACTTATGGTGGATATATTTCAACGAAGCACCTCCTTGATCTTGGTCATCGTAAAATTGCTTATTGTACAGGTGGATACAAAAGCAATGTTGCTAAAAGCAGAGAAATAGGGTTTCTCAAAGCATTAGAAGAGTTCGAGGTTTCCTTCCAAGAAGAGTTTTCTTTTCGGAATGCCTTTACAATTGAGGATGGCAGGGAAATCCTACGAGAAATTATCACTCTAAAGGACAGGCCTACAGCCATTTTTACTGGTGGAGATGAAGTAGCAGCCGGCATTATTACAGAGGCCAAGCGTCATGGGATAAAGGTTCCAGAAGATCTTGCTGTGGTTGGATTTGACAATCAAGCAATCACAGAATTGGTCGAACCTTCCATAACAACTGTCTATCAGCCTATTGAAGAAATGGCGCGTAAGACATTTCAAATTATGATGGAAAAAGTAAACTCCAAACGCTATCGTCAAAAAGAAATAGTTGAATATGATTTGGAGCTTATTGTACGAGAATCAACGGTCAAACAAGGGGTTTTAATATAAAGTTAGAAAGAGCACTGTGGGGATGGTGCTCTTTTGTTATGTTTTTATTTTAGTTGTTTTCGCATTAATTGTTGCGTTTACCTAAGTGGGGACCACATTATTCAACAACTGCTCAAGCTGAATAAGTATCGGAACTCTTTATACCCAAAAACTTAATTATGTCAATTGCTGCTCGGCAAATTCGTGATACAATGCGTGGGTTTCAACAAGTTCATGGTGTGTCCCGATACCGGTTATCTCGCCTTTTTCAATAAACACAATCTTATCGGCATGTACAATCGTAGACAAACGGTGTGCTATGACAAAGGTGGTGCGACCTTCCATCAGTCGTGTTAGTGCTTGTTGTACAATGCTTTCAGATTGACTGTCCAGGCTTGCTGTTGCTTCATCCATCATTAAGATCCTAGGGTCTCTTAGAAATGCTCTTGCAATCGCGATGCGCTGTTTTTGGCCACCAGATAGCTTTACTCCACGCTCCCCGACTTCTGTATCTAATTTCATTGGGAACTCCTCGATAAATTGATCTGCATAAGCCATTTTAGCTACTTCCCATAGACGGTCATCCGCAATACTCTCCGGGTGTTTTAGTCCGTAGGTTAGGTTTTCTCGAATAGTACCGGCCATCATCGGACTGTCCTGGGAAACATAACCGATCTGATTTCTCCAGGATTCCATTGATAGATCTTTGATTGACGTGTTTCCTACTAAAATATCGCCTGAGGTTGGTTCATAAAACCTTTCGATAAGACCAAATAATGTAGATTTTCCCCCACCGCTCGGTCCTGCAAAAGCAACCATTGTACCTGGTTGAGCATCAAAAGAAACATTTTTTATTACAGCTTCTTCCTCACTATAGGCAAAAGATACATCTTTCACTCGAACAGGTTGATTAGAAATGTCCATATCTAATCCTTCCTGTCCCTCCTCGACGTGAAGGTCCAGAATATCAATAATTCTTTCGGTAGCTCCCTTCGCTTTTTGAAGTTGAGTAAAGAACATTGTAAAAGAAGTAATCGGAAAAATAATCTGAAATAGATAGAGCAAGAAAGCTACAAGGGCACCAGTGGACATGGAACCTTCAGCTACACGTATCCCTCCATAGCCAATTATTATTACAATTACCACCATTACAATGAGATACATTAAAGGACCTATCAGTGCAATAATACGCGATTCTTTTAAACCAAAGGATAATAGATTGTTAATGCCTGAAGAGCCTTTTTGAGCCTCTGCTTTTTCTGCAGTTGAAGCTTTCATTAAGCGAATTTCACTTAATGTTTGCTGGATGCTGCCGGTAAATGTTGCGGTTTCATCTTGTAACCCACGCGATATCTTAGCCATCTTTCTCCCGAGTGGAACCATGATAATAATTGTAATTGGGACAGAAACTAACATAAGCATGGTCATTTTCCAGTCCATAATTAGCAAGATAATGACTGCTCCGATAATAGAAATAACTCCTGTGATAAATTGTGGAAAGTGCTGTGAAATTAAATCTTTCACAATTCCAGTATCGTTTACAACGCGGCTCACAGACTCTCCACTCTTTTGCTTGTCAAAATAGCTAACTGGCAATCGAATGAGTTTGAACCACATAATCTCACGTAACCTGGATACGATTTTTTGTCCCACGTATGCTAATAAATATGTAGAAAACCCATCAATTAAAGCTTGAACGATGAAAACAACACCGATCGTTAGGATAAGTGCGATACTTATTGACTCTACAGAGAAGCCATCAACCAGTTCTTTTGTTAACAAAGGGATGGCAAGTCCCACTAGGGTAGTTAGTACGCTTCCAATCAATCCTATTGTTAATGCTAGTTTAGGGATTTTTGTAGAAAGAATAAGGTTAAGAAAAGGTTTTAAAGTATTTTTTTGATTTTGTTCCATGTTTGCTTGCTCCTTTTTAGCTATCTTTAGGGGTCTTTTCTTAGAGATTGTTGCTATAAGTCCGTAAAGTTCGACACTCAAGCAGCCTTCTTTAAAGATATAGTTGCATTAAGAAATAATGCTATTATGTAATATCTATTATAGAGCACTTGAATATTCCTGGCATCTTTTGAGGTAGATTCATTTCTGATTTGGTATTTAATAAGCAGGAAGGAGTGCGTTGGGCAGATTGTTAGATAGTTTGGACGGTTTGTAGGTTGAATTGAGGATTTTGTTAGATGGCTTAAGAAGAGTGTTAGATAAATCGTTGTAGTTGTTAGATAATTTTGCGAAGTTGTTAGATGAATTAAGAAAATTGTTAGATAGCTTGGACAAAGTTGTTAGATGAATTCCACTAAGTTGTTAGATAGATTACGGAAAGTGGTTAATAAGAGAACTAAATTCATCCTTTAGATGGCTTAGGAAGGAAAAAAAACAGCTTTAATTTGTCACCTGTCATAAAAAAAACAATCTTCCTATTAAAAAGTCAAAAACACAAAGAAAATCATCTGAAATCTCAATTGCGTTCAAAATAGAGCGGCCCCCGTTCCTCTTGCGGTACCCACCACATGTTTATCCTAGCAAAACATGCTTCAGTGGCTACCCTGATGGACAAATCTAAAAAAGCAGAATCCGAATTGGGCGGATTCTGCTCAATAAAAATTTATTTAAGTTCATTTGACATACAATCCGTACATTGGTTACCGTAGCATTCATGCTGCTCATCCATAGTTTTTTTGCATTCTACACATTTTTTAGGTGGTAAATTTCTGAAAAATTCTGTACTTTTAATCAACATCTTATCACCCTCCGTTTTGTTATTTGTTTTATTGTATTATAACAGAGCTTGTACTGTCAACAACTGTTTTAAAACAACAGGTAAAATAGGAAGTTAAGTTTTTTTATGATATTCTAGAGAGGAAGATTAGGATAAGGAGATGAAGCGATGAAGCTTACTGTAATTGGGTTTTGGGGAGGCTATCCTGCTGTAAATAGTGCAACCTCTGGATATTTAGTTGAACATAATGATTTTCGATTACTAATTGATTGCGGAAGTGGTGTATTAGCACAGCTTCAAAATTACATAGAAGTCACTAATCTTGATGCGGTTATCCTATCTCATTACCACCACGATCACATAGCAGACATTGGTCCTTTGCAGTTTGCAAGGTTAATTTCCTTTTATATGGGTAAATCTGTTAGTCAGCTGCCGATTTATGGTCATCAAGAAGATGAAACTGGTTTTGCAAGTTTGACCCATAAAGAATATACAAAAGGAATAGCTTACGATCCAACGCAAATTTTACAAGTTGGACCCTTCACGATTGAATTCCTGAAAACGAAACATCCAGTCCCCTGCTACGCCATGAAAGTAACAACAGAGGATGGATCATTTGTTTATACAGCAGATACGAGCTATCAGGAATCTTTTATTCCATTTACAGAAGGCACAGATCTATTGATAAGCGAATGCAATTTATATGCACATCAAAATGGACAGGCTGCAGGACATATGAATAGTCATGATGTGGCTAAATTAGCCAAAGGTGCTGGTGTACCAAGGGTATTGCTTACGCATTTACCTCATTTCGGTAAGGTTGAACAGTTGGTAGAGGAATGTTCTGCCATATATAATGGTGAGATAAGGATAGCGCATAAAGGATATACATGGGAGAGTGGGAAACAATGATGCTTTTTATAGATAATAAAGGAATTACAGATCCTAGAATTAATTTAGCCATTGAAGAGTATGCTCTGAAAAAACTGGATATTGAAGATACTTACCTATTGTTTTACATAAACGAACCTTCTATTATTATTGGGAAGAATCAAAACAGTGTAGAAGAGATTAATACAAAGTATGTGGAGGACCAAGGTATACATGTTGTTCGTCGTCTTTCTGGCGGAGGCGCGGTGTACCATGATCATGGTAATTTGAACTTTAGTTTTATTACTAAGGATGATGGAGAGAGTTTTCATAACTTTAAAAAGTTTACAGCGCCTGTTGTAGAAGCATTAGATAGTCTAGGTGTAAAAGCAGAATTGAGTGGCCGCAACGATATAATTGCAGAAGGCAGAAAAATTAGTGGAAATGCACAATTTTCCACAAAGGGCCGTATGTTCAGTCATGGAACTCTATTATTTGATTCGGAAATTGAACATGTGGTATCTGCCTTAAATGTGAAGAAGGATAAAATTGAATCAAAGGGCATTAAATCTATTCGTAGTCGTGTTGCGAACATTAAGGAATTTTTGACAGAAGAAATAACGATTGAACAGTTTCGTCAATTACTATTAGAAGCGATCTTTAAAACGAAAGATATTCCGACATATGAGCTTACGGAAGAGGATTGGAATAATATTCATGAACTTTCAAAAGAGCGTTATCAAAATTGGGATTGGAATTATGGGAAATCTCCTAAGTTTAACCTCCAGCACTCCCATCGTTTTCCAGTTGGACAAATCGATATCCGTTTAAATGTGAACAAAGGTTTGATAGAGGAATGTAAGATTTATGGCGATTTCTTTGGCGTTGGGAACGTGGAAGAGATTGAAAACCTGCTTAAGGGTGTAAGATACGAAAAAGCGGAAGTGGCTAATGCACTTGAAGAAATCGATGTGAAACATTATTTTGGAAATATTACCAAAGATGAATTATTGGAGTTGATATATTAATTAGGTAGATTCTATACCATGTTAAGTTATCAAACAAAGTATAAGTCAGAAAGGCTCTCGTGGAGGAGAAGGTCACTCCTGGGTGCGCGGAGGCCACTGAAAAACTGAAAACATATAGTTTTGGGTGGCTTCTAGCTGTGGATTGGAGCAAATGGCGTAGACGCAAGCGTCGGAGTAGCGACAAGCTTGAGACCCCGCAGGGCATAGCCCGAGGAGGCTCAAGGTCGCCCTCTGGATAAGCGAAGCCATTTGCGGAAAGTAACAGCGGTGATTAACCCAAACCTACTATTATGTACTTCTTCAGTGGCCTCGGTGCGCGCTTAGGGGGTTCCTTGCTGGCCCACAGGAAGCAAAAGACAAGCATAGATTTCGATAGAGGTATCTTGTATAGCTAAAATAAAAATGTGAAGTAAATTACTTCACATTTTTATTTTAGTATACCTTATCTGAATATTTTAATTTTATTGACATAATTTAATGACAGATTCTGCTCAATCTACTATAATTATAATGGGAGATTAATGAATGGTGATTCATTCAATTTTTATCAATTCTAGTAAAGGGGCGATGTACTTTTGAATATTTCTTCACAATTGGCACTGACAGCCAAAATGAACCCAATGAAAGAGGCATATGTGTTTGAAGGGGAATCCAAAACATATACAGAATTAAACGCTGCAATTAACGCTTTTGCTTCAGGATTAGAGGCAATGGGAATTAAAAAGGGAGACCATCTAGCACTAGTAGTCGGGAACTCACCTTATTTTATTATTGGGATGTACGGAGCGGCTCGTTTAGGTGCAACGGTTATTCCAATTAACCCGATATATACACCAGATGAACTAAGCTATATTTTAAAAGATGGTGACGTAAAAGCGATAATTACTTTAGATTTACTTGTGCCACTTTTTGAGAAGCTTCATCCACATTTGTCTGATACAGAAACTTATATCATTTGTGAAACACCGGATGGCAAAGCAAAATCACAAGACTTTCCGATAGAGAAGCTATCAATCTACCCTAAAATGAAATCGTTTACAAGCATAATGGCTGCTGGTACTTTTACATACTCTGGTCCTGAATTACTTGAAGATGATGTGGCGGTTATTCTTTACACTTCCGGTACAACAGGAAAACCTAAGGGTGCCATGCTTACTCATAAAAATCTTTATCGCAATGCGAAGGACGCTGCTGACTTTTTGAAGATCAATGAATCAGACAAAGTTGTTGCAACTCTACCAATGTTTCATGTGTTCTGTTTGACGGTTGCACTGAATGCCCCATTAATGAATGGAGCAACAGTAATTATAGTTCCTAGATTCAGTCCTCAGGTAATTTTTGATATCGTAAAAGAATATGAAGCAACTGTATTTGCCGGTGTGCCAACGATGTATAATTTCTTACTTCAAGCTCAAGGGGAAGTAGAAGACTTAAAGTCATTGCGTTTGTGTATTTCAGGTGGTGCCTCTATGCCGGTCGCATTGCTTCAAAGCTTTGAAAATAAATACAATGTAATTGTTTCAGAAGGTTATGGTTTATCAGAAGCGTCTCCTGTTACATGTTTTAATCCGTTAGATAGACCAAGAAAAGCAGGGTCTATTGGCACAAATATCGTTAATGTTGAAAATAAGGTAGTAAATGAACTTGGAGAAGAAGTTGCTCCTGGTGAGGTTGGGGAACTAGTTGTCCGCGGACCGAATGTGATGAAAGGTTATTATAAAATGCCGGAAGAAACTGCAGCGACCATTAAAGACAACTGGCTTCATACAGGCGACCTTGCGAAAATGGATGAGGAAGGCTACTTTTACATTGTAGATCGCAAAAAAGATATGATCTTAGTTGGAGGATACAATGTTTATCCTCGCGAAGTAGAAGAGGTTCTGTATAACCATGAAAATGTTTCGGAAGTAGCAGTACTAGGCGTGCCTGACCCTCAAGTCGGAGAAGCGGTAAAGTGTTTTGTTGTGGTTAAGGAGAAAGTTTCGGAAGCGGAATTAATTGCATATTGTGCAGAGCACTTAGCAAAATATAAGGTTCCTTCTTCAATCGAGTTCTTAGAAGAGCTCCCGAAAAACACAACAGGAAAAATATTACGAAGAGCCCTTAAAGAAAAGCTTGGAGTTTAAAGGAATTTCAGACTCCTTAGAGAATCTATAAAAATAGCGAATTTTGTAACCGCTAACAATCTCGTGGGAGGTAACAGATGAATTATATTGAGGTAGATATAAAGGACTTTATTGCGACAGTGACACTTAAGCGCCCTGAAGCGATGAATGCGTTTAATTACGATATGCTAGTAGAACTGGGGAATGTCGCGGAGGAACTTCGTACAAATGCGGATGTTCGGGTAGTTGTTGTAACAGCAGCAGGTGATAAAGCTTTCAGTGTAGGAGCGGATCTCAAAGAAAGAAGAGGTTTAACCGAGCAGCAGGTTCGTCGAAATGTATATAAAATTGGAGATGTTTTTAACCGCATCGCAGATCTCCCTCAACCAACGATCGCAGCCATCAATGGCTATGCTTTCGGAGGGGGAATGGAGTTACTGTTAGCCTGCGACTTCCGTGTAACATCACGCCAAACAAAAATGGGTTTGACTGAAACGAGCTTGGCAATTATTCCTGGTGCAGGTGGCACGCAGCGTTTGCCACGAATAATCGGGGAAGCGAAGGCGATGGAATTGATTCTTACCGCTAAACGATTTACTGGTGAAGAGGCCGACAGGTTCGGTTTAATTACCAGATTAGTAGAGGATAGTTCCCAAGTTGTAGACGGTGCGAAAGAGCTTGCTCATGAAATGCTCAAGAATGGGCCAGTTGCCATTCAACAAGCTAAATTTGCTATAAGGCAGGGAATGAGTGTCGATATGCAGACTGGCTTGCAAATAGAGCGCAAAGCATATGAAGTTATTATACCAACAGAAGATCGAGTGGAAGCGCTCGTTGCATTTCAAGAAAAACGAGCACCTGAGTTTAAAGGGAAGTAATATAAAAGTAGTGCCGCTCCTTAATAATGGGGCGGCACTTTTTTTATATGAAAATATCTACCCTTTACAATTGATTATAAAAATTAGTATATTAAGAGATAACTAAAACGCAGGTATGGGAGAAATGCAGTGTGGCATCATCAATTGCAGCAAGAAAAAGTTCGTCCTTTCAAAATGGACTACAAGCAGGAGTTAGTATTGCCATTGGATATATTCCGATCGCCATAACTTTTGGGTTATTAGCTAAATCGGCAGGGCTCACCGTATCAGAAACCGTCTTAATGAGCCTTCTTGTATTTGCAGGAGCAGCGCAATACATGTCCTTGAACATGATTGTGTTAGGCTCAGGGGTGTTTGAAATCGTAATGACCACGTTTATTCTAAATATCCGTCATTTTTTGATGAGTGCATCACTGAATGAAAAAGTTGAGGAACAAAAACTCTGGAAAAAATCCCTTTTTTCATTCGGTATTACTGATGAAACTTTTTCTGTAGCTGCCATCAAAGAGGGCACCCTTCAAACAGGCTATATGTTTGGGGTTATACTAATTTCATATTCAAGCTGGGTTATCAGTTCTGGTGTTGGCTATCTTATAGGAAGCAGCCTGCCTTCCTCTTTACAAGAAAGTATGGCTGTCGCTTTGTATGCTATGTTCGTGGGCTTACTGATACCATCCTTGAAAAAACACCGAAAAGTAGTATTTCTTGCAGTTGTAGCTGCGATTCTTAATACATTATTCACCTCTGTGATTGGAATTGCCCCAGGGTGGTCGATTGTTCTAGCAACAATTATGAGTGCTGTAGGAATAGAGCTTCTCTTTAGAAGTAGTGGAGTAAGGGAGGAAGAAAATAATGGGTCATAATATGATACTCATCATGATTATCGGGATGGCGGTAGTGACTTATTTACCTAGATTAATCCCTTTTGTTATGTTCCAGGGCAAGGAGCTTCCTCCCTTTTTACAATCTGTTTTAAAGAATGTTCCCTATGCTACGCTTGGTGCATTAATCGTACCCGGGATTTTCTTGATTAATGAAGACATTATGTATGGAGTCATAGGTGGCGGGGTAGCTTTGCTTGTTGCTTATTTAGGTGCCAATGTCATTTTAGTTGTCATCAGTTCCATTGCTGCTTTAAGTGTATATTCTTGGATGTTTGGCTAAATCGGTGAAAAGAGCTTAAGAGAATGAGCTCTTTTTTTCATGGAATAATAATAAAGTTATCCTTTTCATACAATAGTGGAATGGAAAGTAATTGAAAAGTACGGAGCAGAGGAGGGAAGGTTGATGAAAAAGCTTGTAGGATGGACGGTGATAGGCTATGTCTTATACGCACTGGCTATGTCCTGTTACATCTGGATTGTAGTCGATACAGCATTGCCATCACACCTGGTTGGTACAAAAGCGGATCCTCACACCTTTTTATCTGTACAAGAAGTAATGCTGGTAGAGGAATATTCGAAAATCCGGAATTTCTTGTACTTTCTTGCCCTTCCATTCGATTGGATTGTATTTTTTTTGTTGCTCCTGTTGGGCGGCGCCAGGGCTATAGAGCGGTGGGCTGAAAATGTAACAAAATATAAATGGCTACAAAGTGGCATTTATGTTTTTTGGCTAACACTTATCATGACGATTGTCAGTTTTCCCTTAAGCTACCTAAGATTTACGTTATCAAGAAGTTATAATATCACCGTTCAAACTTTTGAAAATTGGATGCGGGATCATGTAGTAAGTTTTTGGGAAGAAACACTGCTTATGTGGCTTGTAGTGGCGGTTCTCTATGTTCTCATACGCCAGTTTAAGAAAATGTGGTGGGCAATCTCATGGGTGTTATTTATACCATTTGTCTTTTTCCTCATGTATATCCAACCTGTAGTAATTGATCCTTTGTACAATGACTTTACAGAGCTGCAGGATAAAGAGCTGGAAGAAAAAATACTTGGGTTAGCGGCTATAGCTGAAATCCCTGCCAACAGGGTATACCAAGTGAATATGTCCGAAAAAACGAATAGCATTAACGCCTATGTAACAGGGGTAGGGGCCAATTCACGTATCGTGTTATGGGACACTTTATTAACAACGCTAGATGAGGATGAAATTTTATTTATCATGGCTCATGAAATGGGGCATTTTGTATTAAATCATATTGTAGTTGGGATAACTGGCTATATTGCTTTTTCCTTTTTTGCCTTTTATTTTATCCATTGGAGTGCGACGAGAATTATCAGGAGGTGGGGAACTACTTTTCGAATTACAAACTTAGGTCAATTAGCCTCAATGCCGTTACTGTTGGCCCTATTGTCTTTCGTATTATTCTTGGCAAGCCCCCTAACCAATGCGGTCTCAAGGTACCAAGAACATACTGCAGATCAGTATGCCATTGAATTGACAGGAGAGGTAGACCCGGCCATCGGAGCTTTTCAACAGATAACGAAGTCGAGTTTAAGTGAAGTAAATCCCCCGCTGTTAGTGAAATTCCTTCGATACACTCACCCTCCTATGGTCGATCGTATTTCCTATCTTGAGAATTTTTTGGAGGAAGAAAAGCAGGCAGGTGAATAATCGCCTGCTTTTTGTTTTGTCATCTATAGCTAGTAATAACGTGACTATCATTCTCTTGTCGAAAAAAATTAGTAAAGAAATCCAAAAAAGGGCTTTTTATTTTATAAACTCTGTTATATAATACAAAACAAATAGATTAACTGTTTCATAACAAAGGAGGTATAAGAAAAAGTGAACACAGGCATATCAAGTATTGCGGTAACAGGAGAAATGAAAAATGGCTATGAAACTGTACTAACACAAGGAGCTCTTTCTTTTATAGAAAAACTTCACAATAAGTTTAATCAAGAAAGAAAAGCTCTTTTGGAAACACGGCTTGAAAAACAAAAGCAAATCGATGCAGGAGCAAAACTCAACTTTTTAGAAAACACAGAATCTATTCGAAAGGAAAGCTGGAAGATTAATCCTGTACCGGATGATCTAAGGGATAGAAGAGTAGAAATTACTGGTCCAGTTGACCGAAAGATGATTATTCACGCGCTCAACTCTGGTGCGAAAATATTTATGGCGGACTTTGAAGACGCCACTTCTCCAACTTGGTGTAATATTATGGATGGTCAGATTAACTTAAGAGATGCGAATAAAAGAACAATCGATTTTCAAGGTCCAAATGGCAAAGAATATAAGTTAAAAGAAGATATTGCCACATTACTTGTACGCCCTCGAGGCTGGCATTTAGAAGAAAAGAATGTAACCGTCAATAACGAATCAGTATCAGCTAGTCTGTATGACTTCGGTTTATACTTTTATCACAATGCTGTACAACTGATGGAAAATGGAAGCGGTCCATATTTCTATCTTCCAAAGCTAGAAAATCATTTGGAGGCTAGATTATGGAACAATGTATTTATTTTTGCACAAAAAGAGCTTGGCATTAACCAGGGCACGATCAAAGCAACCGTCCTTATTGAAACGATAACTGCTGCGTTTGAAATGGATGAAATTTTATATGAATTGAAGAACCATGCAGCAGGATTAAATTGCGGCAGATGGGATTATATTTTTAGCTTTATCAAGAAATTCAGAAATGATCCTAGCTATCTACTACCGGACAGAAGCCAAATTACGATGACCGTCCCTTTTATGAGAGCGTATACACAACTGGTGATCCAGACATGTCATAAGCGCGGAGCCCATGCAATAGGGGGTATGGCTGCTCAAATACCGGTGAAAAATGATGAACGTGCAAACGAACTAGCCTTTTCTAAAGTGAGAGAGGATAAACTTCGTGAAGTGAAAGACGGTCATGATGGAACGTGGGTTGCGCATCCAGCCCTGGTGCCAGTCGCATTGGAAGTATTTGATGAACATATGCAAGGTCAAAATCAGTTAACTATAAAAAGAGAAGACGTTATAGCGGATGCTGCAGAATTGGTAAAACTTCCTGAAGGAACAATAACAGAAGAGGGGCTTCGGAAAAATATTCATGTGGGGATTGAATATCTTACTGCCTGGCTTGACGGAAATGGAGCGGTACCAATTTTCAACTTAATGGAGGATGCTGCTACCGCAGAAATTTCTCGTTCTCAAATATGGCAATGGGTGAGGCATCCAGATGCAAAGGTAGAAAATGGAACAGAAATCTCGCTCGAGTTTGTAAAAGAACTTATTGTTGAAGAAAAGCAGGCTATATTGGAAAAAGTAGGGCCGACTCGGTACACCACTGGAAAAATCGATCAAGCTGCAGAACTTTTTAAGAAACTGATTGTAGATGATGAATTTGTAGAGTTTTTAACACTTCCTGCATACAGATTGTTGGAAGATTAATAGATATCAAAATACGAGGAGGAGAAAAGGATGAACAGAGAAGAACGAGTAGCACAGTTAGAAGAAAGTTGGGAACTTGAGCAAAGATGGAATGGAGTGGTTCGATCTTATTGTGCAGAGGAAGTGGTTCGACTTCGGGGATCAATAGACGTGGAGCACACTTTGGCCAAAAGAGGGGCACAAAAACTATGGAACCTTCTGACAAATGAAGAGTATGTGCATGCACTTGGCGCACTGACAGGAAACCAAGCCATTCAGCAAGTAAAAGCAGGCTTAAAGGCTATCTATTTAAGCGGTTGGCAAGTAGCGGCGGATGCAAACCTTTCAGGAAACATGTATCCTGACCAAAGCCTATATCCCGCAAATAGTGTCCCACATGTTGTAAAGCGAATTAATCAGGCCTTACAGCGTGCAGATCAAATTCAGTTCCTTGAAGGAAAAGAAGAAGTGGATTATTTTGCCCCAATCATCGCTGACGCTGAAGCAGGATTTGGTGGACAGTTAAATGTTTATGAACTCATGAAAGGAATGATTGAATCAGGTGCGGCTGGTGTTCACTTTGAGGATCAATTATCCTCTGAAAAGAAATGTGGTCACTTGGGCGGCAAAGTGCTTCTACCAACTCAAGTGGCTGTGAAAAATTTAATTTCTGCCCGCTTAGCATCAGATGTGATGGGCGTTTCTACTGTGTTAATTGCAAGAACAGACGCTGATGCTGCAGATCTGATTACAAGTGATATTGATCAACAGGATCATCAATTTTTAACAGGAGAACGGACAGCAGAAGGGTTTTTTCGAACAAAGCCTGGCCTTGATCAAGCTATTGCTCGCGGGCTTGCCTATGCGCCATATGCAGATGTAATCTGGTGTGAAACGTCAGAACCGAACCTCGAGCAGGCTAGAGCCTTTGCTGATGCCATTCATGAGAAATTTCCTGGCAAACTGCTTGCCTATAATTGCTCTCCTTCGTTTAACTGGAAGTCTAAATTGGATGATGAAACAATTGAGACCTTTCAGCAGCAAATTGCACAGTTCGGCTATAAGTTCCAGTTTGTCACACTTGCTGGTTTTCATGCGCTAAACCATAGCATGTTTGAGCTGGCAAGAGGCTACCGTGATCGTGGAATGGGTGCCTATTCAGAGTTGCAGCAGGCGGAATTTGAAAGTGAACAATATGGCTATACTGCTACACGTCATCAGCGAGAAGTGGGAACTGGTTACTTTGATGAAGTGGCAAAGATCGTTTCTGGTGGGACTTCCTCTACGACCGCATTGACCGGATCAACGGAAGAAGCACAATTTTAAATAAATGATTTGTTAAAGGTTAATTTTAATAACAGCGGCTTTTAACATAGCCTAAAATATAAAAAGAACTAGAGAAGAGCTATTAAGTTGCTCTTCTCTTATTTAATGTTCGCGTTTTAGAGTACTTAACTTTTTCAATAGCTTTTCAAGCACCCCAATCTAAAAGGAATTTTTTGTATTTGTCACATAAGACATTAAACAGGACAGGGTTATGGGTATCGATGGCATAATCAATTTTTTCTTGGAGGAGTTTTTGGTGGTAGTGGAAGAGCGATTCATCAATAATCATTTGTACATAAATATTCATCATATAGGCTTCAACGGAGATCTTTTTGTTCATTTTGCTAGCCTTCATCAGTTCCGTATAAGATTTCTCATTCTTCATGAGTTTTTCACCTCGAGCCTTTTTAATAGTATATTTAGGAATCACGAGAAAATCAACAATAAAAAAAATAATTTTAAAAATTTAATAAAGTATTGCAATTTTTCAAATTTTTTGTAAAATAATACATAAATAGACATTTTTTTAGTTCTTTCGTGCTATTTTAACAAAAATTTTATTTATCTAGGAAAGGGTGAAACAGTTGGAGAAAGTTGTCACATTAGAAAAGGAATATGAGATTAATCGAAACACAATGGCAATTATACCTATGGAAAGCGAAGGGAGGATTTATTCTAAAGTTTTAGAGTTAAAGGGGGTATTATATGTAGACTTGACACCATTAATGATTTTAGAAAATAGTTGCAGTTATTATGGCGCAAGCTTAGAAGGAAGGAGACAGGGAACCAAAGTGATCTCTAGTATCACACATAAACCACCGATTGCTATTGATCCTATGAGTGACCTTTATTTTTTCCCAACTACTTCACCTAAACGGAGCGAATGTATATGGATTTCTCTTCATCATGTTTTAGATTATAATTCAACTTCCATCTCGAACACTCTCGTGATCTTCACCAATAAACAAGAAATGGAATTCCCAATATCTCCAAGTTCCTTTAAGACACAAATCTTGCGAACCTCCTATTTCAGAACAAAGCTACTACAACGGATAAATAGGAAATCCTAGCATAAAGCATGGATAAGATGTTTTTCTGAATCTTCCTGTTTTCAAAGAACTTTCCTTTACGCACAAGACCAAGAGTACTTTTTATAGCACAACTGAAAGTGAGCACAAAAGCAACGATTGGAACGGGTTGTATCAACCTCCGTAAAAGTAACAATCAATGCGATAACAGCTTTTCAAGAATAGTTGTTTAAGGAGAGTATTGTGGAGGCAGGTTAGATTAAAATTAAAATTAATTTTGGACACTGCCCTTTTCAATTATTAGGTGGTGTCTTTTTTTTGATCACTTTTCATGAAAACAAAGTGCTTATTCTATGTATACGATTCTCTTTTTGAAAAACGATAAGATTATGGAAAAAGGAGAGGTGTATATGGAAATTTTTATAGATGTATTTAAGGTGTTAGCAAGAGTGATTACTATTTTGCCTTTAATGCTCATTATTACCCTATTTATGGGGAAGCGGTCTATCGGAGAATTACCTGTATTTGATTTTCTAGTCATTTTGACTCTAGGTTCTGTTGTTGGTGCCGATATTGCTGATCCGGAGATTCATCATTTACCGACTGTAGGAGCTATCATTGCCATAGCCCTTCTTCAAAAGCTGATTGCATGGTGGAAAATAAAGAATCGTAAATTAGGTAGGCTTTTATCTTTTGAACCGACTCTTGTCATTTATGAAGGACAATTTCATATTCAAAACATGCGCAAAATTAGTTACTCAATCGACAACCTTTTGCAGATGCTACGACAGAAGGATGTGTTTCGGGTGGAAGATGTTCACTTTGCATTAGTAGAGGCGAATGGAGAACTTTCCGTAAAACTAAAACCGGAAAAGGAAATAGCTAAAGTTGAACATGTACATACCGCTCCAAAGCCCAATGCTGTAGAGTTCACGGTAATCATTGACGGACAAATACAATTCGAGGCGCTTTCTTATAAGGGATTAAATGAAGCCTGGCTACGTGAAGAACTTTTGAGAAAAAACATTACTAATATTCAGGATGTTTTTTATGCAGCAATTAACGAGCAGAACAAGCTTTATGTAACTTTATGTAAGCCAGGACATACTCAAACAATCCCTATTTTTCATTAAGCAGTATTGTTTTTATTGACTAAATAGTGAATCAGCAATTCATTCACTTTGTTTCTTAGGCGAGGATTAAAATAATTGTGATGTTCTTCATAGCCATTGAACAGAAAGGCGTACATTGTAAAGGATTCATCCTGCTTTAACTTGTGAAGCTTCATCTTTTGCTGCTTCATTTCTATTTTTACTTGTTTGAGCTGGAGCTGAATCTTTTTCATTACTTCATCAATGAGTGTTACATACGGATCTTTTAATTTAATGTTACTTTCCTGTATGATAATTGTATCTTTTTCCAGCACAATAAGTAATAAAGGAAGGTAGATAGCTTTTTCAAACAGTTGTATTTGTTCTTTTGAAAGTCTTGTCATCATTTAATCCTCCCTTATTAAAGGCTGCGTTAAACAACACTGTTGATTTCCTCAAAAGACTACGCTTTCTGCGGGGAAGGAGCCGTCTCGGCCGTGCCTCGGTTACTCCGGCCTACCGCTACTTCCACCTGAGCCTACGCCTTTTGCTCCAATCATCAGCTGGGGAAGTACTTTTATCAACACTCATTTTTAACAAATTCTTTTTTAAACCTGTTTTTACAAAGTTATTGATATTTCATCTTTAGAAGCAGCCTGTTACAATCGTTGGTGTCGGTAGAGATATCGCAAGAACATCTGTTCGTATTTATTTTATACTATTTCGTTAAAAATATGCAAGCAACATTTTTAAGTTCGAAAAATTTTTCGAGCTTTTCTTATTTATGGCTATGTTAACACGCTATTCATTTATGCATGGGGCAGCGACCCGATGAGCGGCGGCGTTGCCATTTTTAAAGGTAATTCCTTTCTATTATCGAAATAGAAAGGAAAGAATCTATACGTAAGGGAGAGTTCATAATGGTAAAACGTAAAATTAAAGCCACTGACTTGTTTCAATTGTCATCTTTAACAGATCCGCAATGGGATAAACATTCTCGTAAATATGCCTTTGTGGAAACTAAGATAAACGAGGAAGAAAATGATTACAGATCCACCATCTTTGTGGGCAGACTTGAAAAAGAAGCTAAGCCTTTTGTGGCTGGAAAAGGAAGAGCGACAAGTCCAAGATGGTCTCCTGATGGCAAGAGGCTGGCGTTTGTTTCCACTCGTAATGATAAAGCTCAAATCTATATTATCCCTGTGGATGGTGGAGAATCGGAGCAGGTAACCTTCTGTAAAAATGGTGCAAGAGGTCCGGTTTGGTCACCTTGTGGAAAAAAGATTCTATTTAGCACTTCCGTGGAATCCGAGGAAGACCTGCAACAGGGGGTGCACGAAGATTCAAATAACCAAAAGCCAGAGCCCGTGGTAGTAGAAAAACTACGTTATAAATCGGATGCAAAAGGCTTTTTGGATGATAAAAATGATCATTTAGCTATTTTAGATATAGATACAAAAAAAATGACACTTTTAACAGAGGGTGATCGAGATTACGGCAACCCATCTTGGTCACCGGATGGTAAGAGTATCGCTTTTGTTACCAATCTGGAGGAAAATCCAGACCTAACGTTAGTTTCTGACGTCTATATTATGAAGCTAGAAACGAAAGAAATGAAAAAAATCACACATAGTAATGGTTTCTTTTCTACGATAACCTGGTCACCAGATGGAAGATATTTAGGTTTTTTAGGACATCAGAAGGAATTTCATAGTGCTACACTAACACGTGTGTGGGCATATGCGTTGCAAACAGAAGAATTGCAATGCCTAACACAAGACTTCGATATTGAGGTAGGCGATGTAGCCATTGGAGATTTGCATTCTGGCAATGTGAATCCCGGATTAATGTGGACAGAAGACAGTGAAGGATTTTATTTTCTCATCAGCGATCAAGGAGGGACTGGCATCTACTATGGTTCTCTTGAAGGTGCCATGTATCCAATCGTACTTCCGGATGAGCATGTGTATGCTATTTCTATGCTGACAGGTACACATGAGGCTATTGTAGGGATAAGCACTATAACAGATCCAGGTGAGCTTTATCACCTTGATTTCAAAACACAGACAAAAAAACAGCTTACAAATGTCAATGGGACATGGAAAGAGGAAGTAGAAATTAGTACAGCGGAGCCAATCAGTTTTAAAGCTCCAGACGGATGGGAAGTACATGGCTGGATTATGAAGCCGACCGGTTTTGAAGAAGGTAAGAAATACCCGACAATACTAGAAGTTCACGGGGGACCTCATGCGATGTATGCCAATTCCTATTTTCATGAATTCCAAACATTGAGTGCACAGGGATTTGCTGTAATGTTCACCAATCCTCGTGGCAGTCATGGATATGGTCAGGAGTTCGTCGATGCCGTACGTGGTGATTATGGAGGAAAGGACTATATAGATGTGATGAGTGCAATGGATTACGCGTTGGAAACTTTTGATTTTATCGATGAAAAGAATCTCGGAATCACAGGGGGCAGTTATGGAGGATTTATGACAAACTGGGTTGTCAGCCATTCCGATCGTTTTAAAGCAGCAGTGACGCAGCGTTCCATTTCCAACTGGCTAAGCTTCTATGGAGTAAGTGATATAGGCTACTTTTTCTCCGAATGGGAGGTAAAAGGAAACATGGAGGATAAGATGGAAAAGCTTTGGGAGCACTCTCCAATTAAATATGTTTCCAATGTGAACACTCCTTTGCTGATTTTGCACGGGGAAAAAGATTATCGCTGTCCGATCGAACAGGGAGAGCAACTATTTGTAGCTTTGAAAAAACAAGGCAAGATAACAAAATTTGTCCGTTTTCCTGATTCCAATCATGAGCTTTCCAGAAGTGGAAATCCTGCATTGAGAGTGCATCGTTTAGATCAGATAAAGAATTGGTTTGTGGAGTATTTGAAAGGAACAAATAAGAAATAAGAAGTTTGTTGATAGAAGTATACATCGGTTCAAAAGAAATCCTTAGGAGGAAAATATAGATATGATTGAAGGTATTGAGCATCTTCACCAGCACTTTCTGAAGGTCAAGGAGAACGGACTCAATCCCAGTGGATTGTCAAAGCGGCAGTGAAGACGTTACCCCAACCGGTCACAAAAAACATGTACAAAAAAATGACGGAAATTAATACTTCTTTTGCTAATTGGCTGCTAGATTTCAGCGAACTTAAGAAGGCGACATCGAAACATTTTAAGTTATTTTCGACTTTAAAATTCGCCTCTGCCGTTAGCAATCAAACCATTCGAGAGGTTAAATCCAAGAAAAAGAACCAAAAAGCAAAACTTTTCCGGTCTTTTTGGTGTGGATTTAATAATCAAAATTTAAAAATCGAAAAAGAAAATGGACTATATAAGGTTTCTTTTCCAACCCTCGAAAAACGTGTTGGAGTCCCTGTTGTGGCTGAAATCTATCAACAACATTGGTTGGATAAAATACTGAAAGGGGAAGCGAAGCAAGGAAAAACGGAACTTTATGAGAAGAATGGACGTTGGTTTGTATCCGTTTCGCTTTCCTTTGTGCCAAGCAAACCGAAGGCTCAACCGAATAAATCTACAACAAAATGGGGATCGATAATGGGTTAAACTATCTTGCAGTTTGTTCTATTGGTACCACTTCTTTGTTCTTTAGGGGGAATGAGGCAGCTTTTGTTCGTCGTAAATTCGCGTCAAGACGGCGTTCTTTAGGACAAAACAAAAAAATTTATGCGATTAAAAAATCAAAAGATAAAGAATCTCGATGGATGAAGAATATGAACCACAAAATAAGCCGTCAAATCGTAGACTTCGCGTTAGAGAACGGTGTTCGTTTAATTCGAATGTAAGATCTGACTGGCATTAGGTATACAGCAAAATCTAAAAAAGAAGCAGGCAGAAACCTACATTCTTGGGCACACTATCAACTTCAACAGTTTATCGAGTATAAAGCAAAAATGGCAGGGATGGAAGTTCAGTATGTAAATCCTCAGAATACATCGAAGACGTGTAAGTGCGGTCATGCTGAAAAAAGCAATCGAAACAGATATAAATTCAAATGTAAAAAGTGTGCATACGTAAGCCATGCTGATTTAAACGCAGGAATCAACATATCTAAAGCTGTAAGTGGCTTATCCAAGAAAAAGAATAAAAAAGCAGCTTAAACTAGTCTTAAGTTAACAGTAACACCGCCTGTTACGAACATGTCTACCGAACGAATATAGAACGAAACAGGACTGGCTGATGACAACGCACTTAACGGAAGGCTAGTTCAAAACAGAAATGGACTGCGACCGCTTTAGCACTTCAGAATCCCATTGCTTTAGCTGTGGGAGTGTCAAGCAACGGGGATAAAGTGCATAATAGTATATAAGAAGCCCGTCTGCTTTAACTAGATGGGCTTTTCTTAGTATAGAAAATATTATCCAACTTCCCTCCATCAAATTGCAAGCGCTCTTCGTATCATTTGGAGCGAACAAAGTACATGAAAAGCAGGGAAATTAGAGAATGATGTATCTTTAGGAGCGAACAAAGTACATGAAGAGCAGGGAACCCAAAAGATGATGTACTAACCCGATCGAACAAAGTACATAAAGAGCAGGAACCCGATGAAGGATGTATCGGACTTTGCGGCTAACACTACAATTGCCCCAATGGTTTCACCAAGCAAAACAGAGGTTTAGTACAAACCAGCAAATTTCTCATCAATATCCTCTTTTGAAATCATATACATCCCAAAAAACCTTTAAACACTTAAACTAATAAAGAAGAGGACGTTTTGCCCGGCTTTTCTATGTGAATAATAGTGATAATTACATAAAAGATTTAATAAGAAAATAATAGGGTATAGAATTATCTTCCCCTCATCTCCTTATATAGATTTTTTCTAAATTTTCATGTAAATTATTCTGTAAATATAGAAATAACTAGTACAATAAGAGATGATAGATATGGAAAGAAGCGGAGATAAAAATATATGGAAATCATAGATTCATTAAAAGAATTTCTTACAGTAGATAATTTATTAGAAATATTGGAGAGTTATAAATCCTTTGGTCCATTACCGGGCTTCTTGCTCGTTGTCTTAGAAGCATTTCTACCATTTTTACCATTAATCGTAATTGTAATGGCGAATGCTGCAGCCTTTGGATTATGGATGGGGTTTTTGATTTCTTGGTCTGGGGCAGTTGTAGGTGCGGCTATCGTATTTCTATTAGTTTCAAAGCTAAAGAAGTACAAGTGGGTACAAAAGCAGCTTCAAAAAGAAAGTGTGCGAAAGACGTTGTCCTGGATTGAAAGGCACGGCTTTGGTCCAATCTTTTTCATGCTTTGCTTTCCGTTTACACCATCTTTCTTAATTAACGTAGTAGCAGGCCTATCAAAGGTTACGTTTTATCAATTTTTTCTTGCACTGACTGCAGGGAAAATGGTGATGATTTTTACAATTAGTTATATAGGTTACGATATAGTATCCTTTATTAAAGCACCAATCAAAACTGCGATTGCACTAACGATAATGCTTGTTTTATGGTATATTGGAAAAAAAGTAGAGTTACGATTACAACTATCAGGAGAAAAGTGAGCACATCGGAATAAAGTCAGTTTATTGTGAAAAAAAGAACAAATTGGTACAATAGACCTAACAGAGACCTCGGGGGTAATGATTTGAAAGAAAAGAAAGCGAGAATAAAGCGTAAATCAATGCTGAAATGGTTAATTGTCTCTTTCCTTTTGGTTATAATGATTCGTGCCCTTTTCTTTTCTAACTACATGGTAGAAGGTCACTCAATGAATCCGACGCTACAAGAAGGAAACTACCTGATGGTAAACAAAATCATCTATACTTTTTCTAAGCCGGAACGCTTTGATGTCATTGTTTTTCATCAAGGGAATGGAGAGGCCGATTATGTTAAAAGGGTTATTGGACTGCCTGGCGAGAAAGTAGAATATAAAAAGGACATGCTCTATATCAATGATACATTTGTTTTAGAACCTTTTATACAATCCGACCACTTAAGAGTATTCGGCGGTAATTTTACTGGTGACTTTTCACTTTCTGAATTAACAGGGGAGGAAACGGTACCTGAAGGCCACTTGTTTGTTATTGGAGATAACCGTCTTAGCAGCTTTGATAGCCGACATTTCGGTTTTATTAGAATTGAAGATATTGTAGGTAAAGTTGACGTAAGGTACTGGCCCGTTGAAGAATTCGGTACAACTTTTAAGTAAGTTCTTTTTGTAAGGCTGTTTTTACATTCTTTGTTGCTTCTGCAACTTGTAACCATTATTGTCGTTGTGCTCTTTTCCTTAGAATACCTTAGAAGCTGTTCGCCTTTTCGGGAAAATTAGTCAGTGAAAAATTCAGATGCACCAAGGAAGTTAATACAGCCTTTTAATTGAAAAGAGTTATAAAATATCTTTCCTATCCATTATAATAGAATAAAAAGAGTTAATATTCAGAATAAAGGAGGGTGGATAATGGCTCCATCTGATACTAGCACAATCCTCCAAACTAAAATCACCCCACCGATTGTAAAGGATAATGTGTTGCGCAGGGCTAAAGTTGCCAGAAAAATGAAAGCGGTTACTAGTTATAGTGTAACAATTGTCCATTCTGGTCCTGGTTTTGGAAAAAGCACCATATTAGCTTCCTTTGTGCCAACATTTGATGCTCCAACTTATTGGTATTCTGCGACACCATTTGATGATGAGCTTATTCCATTTCTCCGGTATATGATACATGCCATACGAAATGAGAGAAGCAATTTTGGCGATAAAATTCTTTCTTACTTGGAAAGAATGGATCGATATATACGTGATGAGGAAATTCAAGATTTATGTTCGTTGTTTATTAATGAGATTTCAATGATTCAATCGCCTATTATTTTTGTTATTGATGACTTTCATCTTGTTCAGTCAAATCCGGAAATAATTATATGGTTCCATTGGCTGCTTCAGCATATCCCCACAAATTTTCATGTTGTTTTAATCACCCGTGAATGCCCGAGTTGGGATGTTCTTACTGCCATGAAAGTGAAAAATGAACTACTAGAGTTTACAGAAGTAGACTTGAAATTTTCTAAAGAAGAAGTAGAGGTTCTCCTTCAGGATATTTACATGTTGGATGTGACCGAAGAACAGGTGCAGCAGATTTTCGATCTATCCGAAGGCTGGGTAATGGCAATAGGGTTACTGAGTCAGAGACTTTTGGAGCAGTCTGTAACGAAAGAAATTGAAACCACTCAAGGAACATTAGATGATCTATTTAAATATCTAGCAACAGAAGTATTTAATAAACAAACACCAATGGTGCAGCAATTTCTTGAACAGACCTCTATATTAGATATGATGTCGGGGGAGATGTGCGATGAAATATTAGGCATAAATGGATCAAATTACATGTTAAAATCTCTGGCTGAACGCCATGTTTTTATAACAGCCACAGGGGAAAACCAATTCCGGTATCATGCTCTATTTAAAGAATTCCTTGAGAGAAGATTGAAAAACCAGCCAGAACAATATATTCTGCTTCAGAAACGGTGTGCTAAGTGGTATATGAAGCAGCGAGAAATACTCTCTGCTATTTCTCATTTTGAAGTAATGAAGGATTATGCCTCGATTGCATCTTTAATACATGAATATGGGTTTAGACTAATTGAACAAGGTCAACTGTCTTACATTTTAGAAAAATTATTGTTAATAAATGATCAGCTTAAAGAAAAATTTTATATGCTTTGGTACATTCAAGGCGAAATCTACCGCTATCGCTGTCAGTATGAAGAAGCAGAAAAAGCGTATAGATTATCTTTGGAAGCATCAAAGGATTCTAAAGATACCCTTGCCTCCATTCGCACTATTATAGGCATTGCGAGGATTTATTTAGATACCATCCAACCAATCAAAGCCGAAAGACTCCTCTCAGAAGCAACTCACTTAATGACAACAACCACTCTCGGAATAAAAGAACAAAATCAACTCTATTCTATCATGGCGGAGAATCTATTAAATGCAGGTCATGCAACAAAGGCCCTGGCTTGGTTTGATAAGGTAGAAACTTCCTACAAAGAGACGGCAGAGATTAATTTGGAACCAAGAATTCTACTCCGTTCAGGAAAATTACAAGCTGCCAAAAAGCTGCTTCTCTCTAACAGAAAAGAGCATGCAGAGGGGATTCTTCCTCAGTCTCATCGGGAAACAGATCTTTTGCTATCCCTTGTGGAAGCTTTTATGGGTAATGCCGATCAGTCTAAAAAGTTGGCAGATGCCGGCATTAAGCAGGGAATTAAATTACAGGCTCCTTTTGTAGAAGCATGCGGCTGGATTCGTATGGGACATGCGGTTCAATTAATGGAGATGTATGATCCAATCCTTGCAAAGCAGTGTTATGAGACAGCACTTACCATAATGGAAGAGTTAAACATTTCAAGGGGCAAAGCGGAAGCGAATATGGGGCTTTGTCTTTTATATGCACATCAAGGAGCATATGAAAAGGCGATTTTATGCGGTAAAGAGGCTCTCAACGAGACTGAAGAAGTAAAGGATAACTGGCTATCCGGACTTATCTATTTAAGTATGCAAATAGCCTCCATAGTTAATAAAAAATGGGATAGAGTCGAGCACTACGGTGTCCGTGCTTCTACACTACTTAACAATTGCGGGGATGCATACGGAGAATTGCTCTTATACTTTTGGCAGTCCATTTATTTTTATGAAAAAGAAGAATGGTCCTCACTTGAAGAGTCGCTTACCCGTTTTTTTACGTTTTTACAAACAGGAAATTATGAATATGTATTGTTTAATAGAACCACATTTGGGCCAAAAGATATTCAAAAATTCACCCCGCTTTTACTGGAAGCACAACAAAGAGATATTCATCGTTCATACGTAACTTCCATTTTAAATGAGTTAGGTCTTTCCAATGCTCAAAATCATCCGGGATATACATTAAAAATCCAAACATTAGGAGCCTTTAGAGTCTGGTTAGGGGATCGAGAACTGGAATCAAAAGACTGGCAGAGGATAAAGGCAAAGGAACTACTGGAGTTCTTTGTAACCAAACGCCAAAAACTATTAGTTAAGGATGAAATCTTTGCAGCACTTTGGCCTAACATGCCTGAAAAATCGATGACAAGGGATTTTAAGGTTGCTTTGAATGCATTAAACAATGCGCTAGAACCAGACCGGAAGGCAAGGATGGAGCCTTTCTTTATTCAGCGAAACGGAAGTTCCTATGGATTAAATCCAAGTAGCGGCTATTCAATAGACTGTATGGAATTCGAGACTTTAGCAAATATTGGTTTAGAAGAAAAAGAGCCAACGAAAGCTTTAGCATTATTAGAAAAGGCCTTGTCCTTGTATAAGGGAGATTTTCTACCCGAACAGAAGTATGCTGATTGGTGTTTAAATGAGAGAGAACGTCTTTTAGTCTACTATTTACGCTGTAGTGAAAAGTTGGCACAGTTGCTAGTGGCTAAAAGGGAATTCGATCAGGTTATCTTGCTTTGCGAAAAAGTAATTGATAAAGATCCAACATGGGAAGAGGCCTATCGTTTGTTGATGTTTTGCTATTATCAAAAAAACAACCGACCACAAGCGATGAAGTGGTATGCAAGATGTACAAGTTATTTGGAAAGTGAACTGGGTGTAGAGCCGATGACGACCACAAAGCAGATGTATCAAATGGTGCTCGGGAAAGCGAACTAATTATAGTATCTCCGTCAAGGACAAGTTTGGCGGAGTTTTTTATGGTTTAGGAAGCTATAAAATGTTTTAGTTTCTTTACTCAGCGTTTAACCATGACCAGCTCCAGAGAGACTATCAAACTTCCCTCGCTTTCTTACGATACGCTTGGATATCGAATCACTAGAGCTCTGTTTTCTTTATCTCATAATAACTCACTCTATTTTTTTACGTTTCTAAGCGGGCGAGTTACGCTTTTGTTTTTGGTTGGTCGCTTTTATTCTTGTAACTCATTTGTAACCCCACCCACTTACGATAAGGGTACAACTTTTACAAATCAAGTTTTAGGGGGAAGGTCAATGAAAAAGTGGAAAACAGGATTTCTGCTTCTTAGTATGATTTTGTTGGTGCTTGCTGGCTGTAACAACAATGCAGGAACAGATTCATCAAGTGAAAACGAAGATGATAAGAAGGTAATCAAAGTAGGGGTGCTTGCTTCTCTAACAGGTGCTTTAGAGACTTACGGTAAACAAACTGTACAAGGTTTTGAACTAGGATTAGACTATGCAACAGATGGAACAATGGAGGTAAACGGTCAGAAGATTGAATTTATAGTAGAAGATACTGAAACAAAACCGGAAATTGCCATTCAGAAAGCTACTAAACTATTAGAAGAGGATGAAGTTGATTTCTTGGTGGGATCATCCAGTTCAGGAGATACGCTGGCAGTTTTACCTTTAGCTGAAGAATACGAAAAAGTAATGATTGTTGAACCGGCAGTAGCAGACAGCATTACCGGTGCAGACTGGAATAAATATATCTTCCGTACTGCAAGAAATTCCTCCCAGGATGCAGTAGCAGGAGCAGCAGCGATTGGAGGAGAGGGTGTGAAAATAGCAACACTGGCACCTGATTATTCCTTTGGTCATGACGGAGTAGCTGCATTTAAAGAAGCCGCGGTTGCACTCGGATCAGAGATTGTACTAGAAGAGTATGCCGATCCAGCAGCAACGGATTTTACTTCCAATATTCAAAAAATATTAGATGCGGACCCAGACTATTTATTTGTAGTATGGGCGGGTGCAAACTCCCCATGGAACCAGATTTCTGACATGAAAGTGCAAGACAGAGGAATTAAGATTTCAACAGGTGCACCTGATATTGCCGCTCTTTACACGATGGAGCAATTAATAGGCATGGAAGGGTTCACTGTGTACCATCATACTTTACCTGATAACCCAATTAATGATTGGTTAGTAGAGAAACATAAAGAGAAATTTGATGGGGAAGTTCCAGATCTATTCACTCCTGGCGGGATGAGTGCCGCCCTCGCCATCGTGGAAGCCTTAAAGAAAACTGATGGAAAAACAGAAGCAGATTTAATCATTGAAACAATGGAAGGTATGACATTTGATACACCAAAAGGTCAAATGACATTCCGTGCTGAAGATCATCAGGCCATGCAGACTTTATACGCTATTCGTTTAGAAAAAATGGATGGATTCGATTATCCTGTTCCAGTATTAATCAGGGAGCTCTCTCCTGAAGAAACAGCTCCTCCAGTTCGAAATTAGTTGTACAGAAGAGGAACTTTGGGGCTGAGCTCTAAAGTTCCTTCGTTCTATATTTTAAACATATAAAGGAGGGAAGCGCTATGAATCCCATATTAGAAACGAAAGACTTAACAATAGCATTTGGCGGGCATGTTGCCGTAGATAGAGTGAACTTCACTGTTGAACCTAATCATTTTAAATCAATTATCGGTCCCAATGGCGCTGGGAAAACAACTTTTTTTAATCTGTTAAGTGGACAGTTGAAACCTACAAAAGGTCAAGTTTTTTTAAAAGGGCAAGATATCACCAAGCTATCCCCCATGATTCGAACAAGAAAAGGAATTGGCCGATCTTTTCAAATTACAAATGTCTTTCCGAACCTTACTGTTCTAGAAAACGTCAGAATTGCGGTGCAATCACAACAAGGAGTAAGGTATAACATGTTTTCTCACTTTTTACATTTTAAACAATTTGAGAAAAAATCCTTAGAGCTTCTTTCAACGGTATTACTAGAAAAGAAAGCGTATTCTCTTGCCAAAAACTTGGCTCATGGAGAAAAACGTAAATTGGAGATAGCTATGCTGCTTGCATTGGACACAGAAATATTACTCCTAGATGAACCAACTGCCGGGATGTCGATTGAGGAGGTACCAGCCATTTTAGAGGTGATTAAACTGATAAAAGACAAGGGAGAACGCACGATTATTTTAATAGAACACAAAATGGATATGATTCTGGATTTATCTGATTCGGTTACCGTACTATTCAATGGAAGATTGTTGGCAGATGGTACTCCAGAGGAAATTATGAAAAATGAAACCGTGCAGTCTGCATATTTAGGAGGTTTGTATGATGACAACGCTTCTTAAAGTTGAGGGCATTCAGACTTATATAGAACAATATCATATTTTGCATGGAGTTAATTTTGAAGCAAGACAAGGGGAAGTGACTGTCCTATTGGGGAGAAATGGAGGAGGGAAAACCACTACTCTCCGAAGTGTAATGGGATTAAATCCACCACAAAAAGGCAGTATTACCTTTGATGGCAAAGATATTACAGGACGCCCTACCTATGAGATTGCTAATCAAGGGATAGGTTATGTACCTGAAGACCAAGGCGTATTCGGAGAACTGACGGTAGAGGAAAACATGAAGGTTGCGATGAGAAAACATGATGATACATCGATGGCTCGTTTAGACTGGATACTTGAACTTTTTCCAGATCTAAAGACATTTTGGAAAAAGCAGGGTGGAAACTTAAGCGGGGGACAAAAACAAATGCTTGCCATATCCCGTGCCTATGTGAACAACAGTAAGCTGCTTCTTATAGATGAACCAAGTAAAGGGTTAGCCCCTATTATGGTCGAAAAAGTGATGAACTCCATACAACAGATGAAAAAGGAAACAACAATCATTCTGGTTGAACAAAACTTTTATATGGCAAGCACCATAGGGGATTGCTTTTATATTTTGGATGATGGAAGAACCGTGCACCAGGGACTGATGCAAGAACTTAAAGAGAATGAAGAGATAAGAAGGCAATACTTAGGGATAGCGTAAAGGGGGGAGCAAAGTGGAAGTTTTCATTAACCTTGCTGTAAATGGATTAGCAACTGGAATGCTGATTTTCTTATTGGCTGCTGGTTTAACTTTAATATTTGGACTAATGGATGTTCTTAATTTTGCCCATGGCGGCTTGTTTGCATGGGGTGCCTTTTCAGGGGTTTGGGTTTATAGCACTACTGGCAGTTTTATACTTGGAATAATGGCAGCGATCTGTACTGGATTGATTCTGGGGTTTGCTTTAGAGAGGTTTATTATTCAACCCGTGTATGGCAACCATGTTCAACAAATTTTGATAACACTAGGCGTGATGCTGGTACTGAGCGAAACAATTAAAGTTGTATTTGGACCAAACCAGTTAAGTGCAAAAACGCCATCATACTTTAGTGGAAGTTGGGAATTTGGAGACATTATCATCATCAAATACCGTTTGTTCATCATCCTGGTAGGTGCTCTAATCTTTGCGGCAATTTATTATGTTTTAAAGAATACGAAGATTGGACTTATTGTTCGTGCAGGGGTTATTAATAAAGAAATGGTTCAGGCATTAGGAATTAATATTAAAAAAGTCTTTATGCTGGTTTTTATGGTAGGTGCAGCGATGGCAGCACTAGGCGGGATGCTTCTCGGACCCTATTCTGGAGTGATTTATGCTGAAATGGGATTGGAGTTTGGGATCCTGGCATTCATTGTTGTAGTTATTGGAGGGATGGGAAGCATCACCGGGTCTGTCTTAGCGGCGATACTGGTGGGATTAAGCGGTTCCTTTATGGCCTACTATGTACCGGATCTGACTTTGGCTGTAAATATGATTTTAATGGCAGTTGTGTTAATATTCCGTCCTCAAGGACTATTCGGTGTAAAGGGGTGAGAGAATGAATAGATATATGACCAAACCAAATATTGTGTATTTACTAATATTTATCATGCTCCTGCTCATTCCATTTATCACTGATTCTCGAACTCTATTAATTATTTTCACTCAAGTTTTCCTTTTTGCGATCTTTGCAATGAGTTATGATATTTTGCTTGGTTACACTGGGATTGTTTCCTTTGGTCATGCGATGTTTTTTGGAATTGGCGCCTACTCTACCGGAGTAATGCTAAAGCAATTTGATAGCACCATACCAACGCTTCTATTAGCGGTTGTGGTGGGGGCTATAATAGCAGCCTTCATCAGTTATCTTGTGGGGATGCTCTCCTTAAGATTAAAAAGTCATTTTTACGCGATGCTGACCCTAGCATTCTCAGGACTTTTTCTAGTGCTTGCAGAAAAATGGAGATCGCTTACCTATGGAAATGATGGTTTTACCTTTTCGATTCCTGAACCGTTAAAGGATCGGTTGACGTTATATCTTCTTGCCCTAATTTTGATGGGGGCTATTTTCCTCTTATTAAGAAGATTCATATCCTCTCCTTTAGGGCGTGTGCTTCAGGCAATTCGCGAGAATGAAAACCGTACAGAATCTCTTGGCTATAATGTCCTTCATTATAAAGTGATTGCAAGTGTCGTAGCAGGAGTAGTTGCAAGCATTGCTGGAAGTTTATATGTATTAACATTGAGATTTGTAAATACCTCCGTTTTTGCAGTAGATGTTACATTGGACGCATTATTAATGACAATTATTGGAGGAGTAGGAACGTTAATTGGAGCAATTATAGGTGCAGGATTAATTGAATTTGCTCATCATTGGATATCGGGACTTTCAAAGGTTCATTGGATTTTTGAGCGATGGATTATACTTTTCGGTGTGCTTTATATCCTTGTCGTCATGTTCTTTCCACAAGGCATTGTTGGAACTGCTAGAGTCTGGTGGGGAAATAGAAAAGAATCAAAAAGAAGCGCAATAAAGAATGATAATAATCTATCAGGATAGGAGGCAATAAGATGATCACTCAGCCCCAAGTTGCATCCTTTGTCGTTCGATGTGCGAGCTCAGTCGATATCAATCAAACAGAGCCCATTTGGAGAATTACTGTTAGCCATGTTCAGGGTGAGGAAGACATAACTGTTACCTCACTTGAGGATGTCTACGAATATATGAAAGGTATATTAAGCAGGTGAGTTCATGAAAAAAATAGGAATTGTAAGTACCGGAATTTATATTCCAGAAAATTTCATGACCAGCAAGGAGATTGCAGAAAAATCTGGAATACCTATATATGTGGTAGAAGAAAAAATGGGGATTAAAAGAAAGCCTATCGCATCGAACGAGGACCATACTTGTGAGATGGGAATAACAGCTGCCAAAAAAGCGCTTGAAAAAGCACAAATTGCTCCTGAAGAGATTGATTTAATTATTTATATAGGAGAGGAGCACAAGGAATATCCGTTATGGACAGCTGCTCTTTATATGCAAGAAAAGCTAGGGGCAATAAATGCAATTGGCTTTGATATGGCCTTGCGCTGCGGAACAACCATCATGGCATTAAAGATAGCGAAAGATATGATGAGTTCAGATGAATCATTAAATACGGTATTACTTGCAGGCGGTTATCGTAATGAAGACTTTATCGATTATGAAAATCCACGAACACGCTTTATGTTCAATTTAGCAGCCGGTGGGGGAGCAATCCTTCTAAAAAAAGACTATGAGAAAAATGAATTACTGTCTTCGCATCTTATTACAGATGGCTCTTTTTCAAAAGATGTTGTAGTGGTGGCTGGAGGTACGAAGCATCCAATCTCGGTGGAAGCTCTCGAAAAAGGCCTAAACAAACTAGATGTCTTGGATCCGGACGGGATGAAAAAAAGACTTGAAGAGAAATCTATGGAAAATTTCTTAAAGGCAATTCGCGGGTCATTACGCAGCAGTGGGTTAAGGGAGAAGGATGTGGATTATCTTGCTATCCTTCATATGAAAAAGTCTGCACATGATTACGTCCTAGGAGAACTCGGTTTATCTGAAGACCAATCCATTTACTTAGAGGACTATGGTCATATTGGTCAAATTGACCAAATTTTATCATTAGAACTTGCCTTAAACAAAGGGAAAATTAAAGATGGTGATATCGCAGTACTTGTTAGTGCAGGAATAGGTTATGCATGGGGAGCAACAACTATTAAATGGGGATAAGCCAATATGGGAGGTTGTATAATGAAAAGAATCGTACAGAAAAAAGTTAAACTTTCCAATGGAGAGGAGCTAGGTTACAGAGAACGCGAAGGCCAAGGCGAAACCATCTTACTTGTTCATGGAAATATGACTTCCTCTAAGCACTGGGACCTTGTCATGGAGAATATCGACCCGTCCTTTCATTTAATTGCTATGGATATGAGAGGGTTTGGAGAGTCTACCTATCATGAAAAATTTTATTCTATTAAAGAGCTCGCTTCCGATGTGAAACTTTTTGTTGATAGTTTAGCTTTGAAGGATTTCATCTTTATTGGTTGGTCAACCGGTGGAGCGGTAGGAATGCAATTTGCAGCTGATTACCCTGAATATTGTAAAAAGCTGATTTTACTTGCTTCTGCATCAACAAGAGGATTTCCAATCTTTCAAACAGATGAAACAGGAAAGCCGGACTTGACGAAAAGACTAACCGATTATGAAGAGATACTACAGGACAAAGCAAGAACTATCACCGTTACACAAGCCTATGAGACTAAAAACAAACCAATTTTGAGGATGATTTGGGATTATGCAATCTACAAGGACAATAAGCCGGAAGAAAGCCGCTATGAACAGTATTTGGAAGATATGATGACGCAGCGTAACTACCCGGAGATTTTACATGCGCTTAATACGTTTAACATAAGCAATCAATCGAATGGTCTACTAGATGGGACTGGAGATGTTACCAAGATAAACATTCCCGTATTGGTTCTGGCAGGGGAAAAAGATCTTGTTATCCCCGAACAAATGACACAAGAGATTGTTGAAGATTTAGGAGAAAAAGCAACACTCATTAAATTAAAAGGGTGCGGACACTCCCCATTAGTAGATGATCTTCCACAATTATTAGAAAGAATTACCGCATTTGTACGAAAACAGGAGGAACAGACAAATGAGACTAGCAGGTAAAGTAGCAATTATTACAGGAGCAGCGAATGGTTTAGGACTTGAAGCTGCAAGAGTATTTTTACGAGAAGGTGCGAAAGTCGCTCTTGTTGATTATGATGCAACAGCAGGAGAACAGCGTACTGCAGAATTGCAATCAGAGGGAGAAGTTGCCTTCTATCAAGTGGATGTCTCCAACCAGGCTCAGGTAGTGGAAATGGTAGGTATGGTAAAGGAAAGATTTGGAAAGATCGATATTTTAATAAATAATGCAGGCATCACTAGAGACAATATGCTTCTTAAAATGAGCAGTGAAGATTTCCAGAAAGTCATGGACATTAATGTGAACGGGGTCTTTAACTGCACACAAGCAGTGGTTCCACATATGCTTGAAAACGGTAAAGGAAAAATCATCAGCACCTCTTCTGTTTCTGGTGTGTATGGAAATGTAGGTCAGACAAACTATGCTGCTTCCAAAGCTGCGGTGGTAGGGATGACAAAATCTTGGGCAAAGGAGTTTGGACGCAAAGGAATCAATGTTAATGCTGTCGTACCAGGTTTTGTGGAAACAAGCATGGTTGCTACTGTTCCTGAAAAAGTGATTCAAGGTTTGCTACAGGTTATCCCGTTACAACGCTTAGGAAAGCCAAGTGATATTGCGAATGCCTATCTATATTTAGCTTCAGATGAGTCGGATTATGTTAATGGAACTGCCTTACATGTTGACGGTGGAATAATGATGTAATTTTTGAGGAGGTGGACTTAAAATCATGAGAAACGTCGTGATTACAGCAGCATTAAGAACGCCAGTGGGTACTTTTGGTGGAGCATACAAAGATCTTCTACCAACGGATTTAATCGTCCCTGTGATAGAAGCTGTTCTAAATGAAAGTTACCTAAAACCAAATGATGTGAACGAAGTGATCTTAGGTCAATGTATTCAGCGAACTGATCAGCCGAACACGGCAAGGACCGCTGCGTTAATGGCGGGACTAGCAGCAGAAACAACCGGTTATACGATTCAACGCCAATGTGCATCAGGTATGCAAGCAATTATTTCCGGTGCAATGCAGGTGCAAACAGGATTATCGGATATAGTCATTGCAGGTGGAGTCGAAGCGATGAGCTCAAGTCCTTACATATTAAAACAGCAAAGGTGGGGTTCACGCCTCCAACATTCTCAAGTCTATGATAGTGTTTGGGAAGTATTAGAGGATCCTCTACATCATGTGATGATGGGGGAAACAGCCGAAAACCTAGCAGATAAATTTGAAATTACAAGAGCGGAACAAGATGAACTCGCATTGTTAAGTCATGAGCGGGCAGTACGAGCAATAAAAGAAGGCTATTTTCAATCACAGATTGTTCCTGTGACCATCAAAAAGAGGAGAAGCGAGGTGGTTATCAGTGAGGATGAAGGTCCAAAACCTGATCTAAGCCTTGCTAAGCTTAGTAGTCTGCGACCGGCATTCCGAGATGACGGGACTGTAACTGCAGGGAATGCATCGAGCCTAAATGATGGAGCAGCGTGTGTCGTATTAATGGCCGAAGAAGTAGCAAAAGAGCGTGGTATCGTGCCGTTAGCTACAATTAAAGGCTATAGCGTAGCTGGAGTAGAGCCTCTGCTGATGGGGAGAGGCCCTGTCCCAGCCATTCAAAAAGGGATGGCTACTACAGGTTGGAGTATGGAGGAAATTGACTTAATGGAAATCAATGAAGCCTTTGCTGCCCAATATCTAGCGGTTGAGAAGGAGCTTGGTTTAGATCGTGAAATCGTGAATGTGAATGGCAGTGGTATAAGTATCGGCCATCCTGTAGGGTGCACTGGAGCCAGACTTGTCGTGAGTTTGGTCCACGAATTGCGAAGAAGAAAGAAATCCCGTGGCTTGGCATCTTTGTGTGTCGGAGGAGGTATGGGAGCTTCGATATTTGTGGAAGTTTAATAGAAAACGGGGATGATCAGATCACACCGGGTGCTTATCGGTAGCACTTGGTGTGTTTTTCTGTTTTCGTGAATTTTGGCTTGGTTAAACCAAAAAAATGTGATCAAATGAATAACCTTCACAAAAAACATATTCAAGCTTGCAGAGACTATCGTTCTACCATTATGATGGAATAATGTAAGCTATATAGTCAAATTTGAATAACATGCATAGGAGGACATCGCCTTGTTTAATGCACTTATAAAAAAACCAAAAGTTACCCTCATTTTTTTACTTTTATTAATTGTGATTGGAGCTATTACTTATTTCCAAATCCCTAAAAGAGAGATTCCAGAAATTTCTCTTAATGTTGGCACCATAACCACCGTTTACCCTGGTGCCGCTCCAAATGTCATAGAAAGAGACATTACGACCCCTCTGGAAAATGAGCTTCTAGATATAAAGGGATTGGATAGTGTAACAAGTGTATCAGGAGTGGGGATATCCAATATTGTATTAGAACTCACAGACAGTGCAGATCGTGATCAAGTTTTTTCCCTTGTTCGTCAAGCAGTATCTGATGTAAGCAGGGAATTTCCGGAAGAGGCAATGGAGCCTATCGTTAACTCAGATATACAAATGGGTGCAATTTCCTCTTACCATTTACTAAATGAAGATCGATCAATCTTATTAGAACAAAAAGAATTAATCAATGACTGGATTCCACAAATTGAAAATATTGAAGGAGTACGTAAGGTTTCAGTTAAAGGTTTAGCAGAATCGAATTATCTTTTAGAGATGAATATGGAAAGAATGCAGCAAAATGACGTTAGATTGCCTGATGTAATTACAGCCATCCAAAATGAGCTAGAAATTACGCCGCTTGGCAGCCAGCAAGAAGGCAATCAAGTTTCCCAGCTAACAATCGAGCATATTCAAAATATAGAAGAGGTAGAAAAAGTATTTGTAAAGAAAAATCAAGATGGCGAATCGATATATATTGGGGATTTTGCAACTCTAACGCAAATATCAACAGACCAAGAGGACTTTATTTCCTTTAATGGAACCCCAGCCCTTTCTCTTACCATTATGCAAGAAAAAGGAGTAGATATACCCGCACTACAAGCAAAGGTCGACACAGAAATGGAGCGACTCTCAAGCGACTTACCAGCAGAAGTGGAATTAAATCTGTACTACACACAAAATGAGATTGTCGGAAAAATATTTACAGATTTAGGATTATCCTTTTTAATCTCCATTTTAGCAGTAGTTTTAATTACTTTCTTTGGGCTAAACGCAGTTTCCGCTCTACTTGTAGCAATCTCTATTCCAATATCGATTGCACTTGGGTTAATTCCATTACCATATGCTTCGGTGGATTTAAACCAGATATCTATTATAGGAATCATTATTGCACTCGGAATATTAGTTGATGATGCGATTGTTGTGAATGATAATATTCAACGACGCTACCAGCTAGGTGATAAGCCGTTGGAAGGTGCTTTAACAGGGACTAAAGAGGTGAGAGTTTCCATTATCACATCGACTCTTGCCATTGTCTTTACTTTTCTTCCTTTGACGTTTATTTCCGGCCCTAATGGCGCCTTTATATCAGCTTTACCGACTATACTTATCTCCACGATCATTGGATCGACTATTGTGGCATTGACCATCGTTCCAATATTCCTGGCATGGCGTCGAAAAAAGAGCAGCAAGAAGTCGAGGGATGGACTATTAGGCAAACAGTTTGAAAACTTAAGTGACTGGTATAGTAAGAAAGTTCTAACCAAGATTGTAAAAAAACCTCTAGTAACAGGGTTTGCTGTCCTTATTTTTTGTACGGCAACTTATGCCCTTGTTCCTTTTATTCCAGTTGTATTTTTTCCAAGTGCTGACAGAGAAGAAGTAACAGTAACAGTGACTCTCCCAGCAGGAACGCCGTTGGAAGAAACCGAAGCAAGACTGCAATTAATCGAAGACAGCTTAAAAGAAGAAGAGGCCATCTATGAAACCACCATTTTTGCTGGAAGTGGAGAGCCAGGGATTTTTGGAAGTACATTATCCAACTCTGGAGAAAATACCGGTCAAATAGTAGTTAGGGTTAACAGGGAAGAACAATCAGCTGCAGCAACGATTGAAGAATGGCAACCAAAGTTGCGAGAAGAATATCCTGATGCAGTTATTATGCTATCAACCATCGAAGCAGGTCCACCTGTGGGTGCACCTATTGCACTTTCTGTTGTGGGTGAAAAAATCGATGAGTTGATGGATACCGTAAATAGGTTAAAAGAAGATATCCAAGGCTTAAAAGGCAGTGGTGCTGTGATTGATGATGTTGGTACACCTTTACCAACCATCCAATATGTTCCCGTTCGTGAGGTAATGGAGGAACATGGAATCACCGCTCAGGAAATAAGCAATCAAATTAGGCTTGTCACAGAAGGTATACCTGTAGGTTCCTATGAAGCTGGTATGGAAAGGGAAACCTTGACAATCTCACAGGATTTCGTAGAGGATGGAGAAACTCTTGAACTAAGTCAACTAGAGCTGCCAAGCAAATATGAAACAACGGAATTTGGTGCTCCGGTTCTTGTTCCGTTATCTGAGCTTGTGACTGTAGAGGAAACGGAAGCATTGCCTTTGATTCCTCATAAAGATGGAGAAAGAACGATTACAGTTAGGGTCTATCCAGGAGAAGAAGACAAACAAAAGCTTGAAGGGGAAGTAATGGAAATTGCTGAGTCTTTAGAAACTGCCACTACGTCTATTTCAGTTGGTGGAGAATCTTCAGCAAGAAGCGATTTCTTTATAGAAATAGGAAAGCTGTTCCTGATTGTCATATTTCTGATTTATATTTTGATGGTCGTACTGTTTAATTCATTAAGATTGCCACTATTAATTATGAGCTCTGTGTATCTGGCCATTTCAGGGGCTTTAATAGGATTATTCCTAACACAAACAGGGCTTGGATTTATGGCGATGATGGGGATTGTATCGTTGGCAGGTATCGTGGTTCGAAATGCGACTGTGTTTATAGAGTTTATGGAACAACGACTACAGAATGGATCATCTTTAAGTGAAGCAGTCATAGATTCAGGGAAAGCAAGACTTAGACCTGTTGTACTTACTGCTTTTACATCCATTGCTGCCTTATTACCGATAGCGTTTAGCGGGGATGTCTTGTTTACACCGCTTGCTATCTCAATTATCTCGGGAATATTCTTCTCGACTTTCTTTACTTTATTGTTTGTACCAGCGTTTTATATTGTGATTAAGAAAAAGCAAGTGAAGGAATTTTGATGAGGCACCGCAAGTTAATATTAGATTTGTAACAATGTAGAAAAGCTCGAGGACATTAAAAGTGCACTTTTTAAAGAGTGTCTTTTAATACTTTCCTCGAGCTTTTTTGTTATTCTAGTAACTAATTTTCAGTTCACTACAACTATGCTATGTGGTTCAAGGACTAGTTTGATGATGACTCTGTAACCCGCTTGTAACCCGACACTCTTATAGTAAATATAACTTGTAATGTGTAAGGGAGAGATGGAAGTGGCTATAGATTGTTCATGGTTGCAGAAACGATCACAACTGTCTCCAAGTAAAGTCGCAGTAATTGATGGCGAATCTGGAGAACGATGGAATTATCAACAATTGTATGCTCGTACGATAGATATGAAAAATAGACTACATTCACTTGGAATAAAAAAAGGGGATAGTGTTGCACTTTTATCTCCGAATGAGATGGTGTATTTTGATTTACTCTTTGCTTGTGGAGAGCTTGGCGCAATTTTTGTTCCATTAAACTGGCGCTTGTCAAACGATGAATTGGTCTATATTTTGCAAGACTGTGATGCAAAGTATTTGCTTGTGCATCCCACTATGATAGGGAAAGTTAGAATAGGACCATGCCCCATAATTTCTATAGATGATTTACCACAGCCAGCTGACTCTCAACAGAATAGGGTGTCTGTTGATTTAAATAATCCTGCTGCAATCATTTACACTGGAGGTACTACTGGTAAGCCAAAAGGTGTAATTCTTACTCATGAGAATATTATAAGCAATGCAATAAATACGATTATAAGCTGGGGACTATCTGAGGATGATGCGACCCTTACATGTTTGCCAATGTTCCATACTGGTGGTTTAAATGCCTTATCATCGCCACTTTTAATGGCAGGCGGGACGGTTGTATTAATGCAAGACTTTGAAGTGGAAAAGGTGATCGATTTTTTATGCATGTACCAATGCACAGTCGTTTTGATGGTTCCGACGATGTACCACATACTAATTGAGCATCCACGGTTTCAGAAAGAAAGCTTTCCTTCTATGAAAACGTTTCTCTCAGGGGGGGCGCCTTGCCCCATTGAAATTTATGAAGCCTTTTACAAAAAAGGTAAACTTTTTAAAGAAGGGTATGGTCTTACAGAGGCGGGCCCAAATAATTTCTATATTGATCCCAAAGAGGCATACGGAAAAAAAGGATCAGTCGGTAAACCGATGATGTTCAACGAAGTGAAGATTATGAAAAATAAGAACGAAGAAGCTTCAGTAAATGAAGTAGGAGAGATCTATTTAAAAGGGCGACATGTTTTTAGAGAATATTGGCTCAAGCCGGAAGAAACGCAAAAAGTGAAGGTTGATGGCTGGCTATGTACTGGTGATTTAGGGCGAATGGACGAGGAGGGGTATTTTTATATCGTTGGAAGGGTAAAGGATATGATTATTTCAGGTGGAGAGAATGTGTATCCATCCGAGGTAGAACAGACGCTTGCAGAGCATACTGCAGTCAAAGAGGTATGCGTTGTAGGAATACCTCATCCGAAATGGGGCGAAGGGGTGTTAGCGGTGGTCTCATTGAAAAGTCCTGCTTCTGAAAAGGAGCTAACTACCTTCTGTTCTCAAAAATTAGGAAAGTATAAAATACCGAAAAAATTTGCTTTTGTGAAAGATATCCCCAAAACGACAGTAGGAAAATTTGATAAAAAAAGCATCATTCAAACCTACAAAGAAATTTTCAAGCTACCTGAAGAAATTCAAGAAATGAAAAATTAACAAAAAGATACACCTAGTTTTTCTGCTTCACTAGGTGTATCTTTTTAATATACAGAAATAGTTAATATGAATCTTTTAGATTGGTTCTTTTCTTACAGATTGTTGCTATAAGTCCTTAATAAATCGGCAATGTACCTTAATGTTTCAAGTATCACTCCTTCTCTCAAGCAACAAAGAACATCCAATAATTAAAACACTTGAATGACTTTAATGGTTCAAGTGTTTTTTGGCTTTATTATAGTTATTACTCAAATAGTAAACAAATGGAGGCCCATGCTAAAATATCTGCTAACTAGTCTGCTTGTGTTATTAAAACATTCACTGGAACCAATCGGTAATACAGAGGAACCAGTATATAGCGATTGCACACAACAAACTACCCCAATAAAGTTAACAGAGTGACAGTAAAATAGTGGTTTTTACAGTATAGCATCCTTTGATCCCCTACCTTACCTACCATATGCAGAGGCAGATTAACTGGTGCCCATCCACTTGAAATATGTGTCTATCAAGTTGGCAATCTGCTCACATTTTCAGTACAATATAAGAGGAACATAGGTACGTATTATGATGAAAGATCTTAATTGAAGTACCGCGAACGCTGCGTCTTTTGCGGAAATTATCAGCGGTGTTTAACATAGCCGTTTGGTATTAGCTGATTGCTTATGCGAAATGGCAATAAGTTGTGAGAAAATGTAACTTGTTGTTTTACAGTGTTCTATATAAAACTCACATGGATATTAAACTTTGAAAAACAGAACGCTACCTGCATTTAAGGTAGTCTAAAAATAAGTAGTTTGGGGGAAATGCTGTGTCGATTCGTTTTTTAATAGGCAGAACAGGCAGTGGAAAAACACAATGGTGTTATGAGCAAATCCTTCAAAAACTGGAGGATAACCCGAAAGGTTCGCCGATTGTATATCTGGTTCCTGAACAAATGACCTTCCAATCAGAATACAAGATTGTCCAATCAAAGGCTGTTCAAGGTATGATTCGGGCACAAGTATTCAGCTTTACCCGTTTGGCATGGCGAATTTTGCAAGAAGTAGGTGGAATAAGCCGTTTTCATATAGATCAATCTGGCATTCATATGCTGCTTAGAAAAGTAATTGAAGAGCATAAAGCACAGTTCCAAGTGTTTGGACGGTCAGCGGAACAGTTTGGCTTTATTGAGCAAATGGAGGGCATGGTAACCGAGTTTAAACGCTATTGTGTTACACCTGATAGTTTGCAAGAGGAAATCATTCGGATTAGCGAGGACGATACAATCTCTGATCATGAAAAGATGCTTTCCAAAAAGTTAACCGATATATTGGTCGTATACCGTCAGCTAGAGCAATTATTAGAAGGGAAATATGTGGATGGAGAGGACTATTTACAGCTTCTAGCTGAAAAGATACCGCACTCTTCCTATATAAAAGAAGCTGATATTTATATTGATGGCTTTCATAGCTATACACCTCAAGAACAGCTTGTTCTCAAAAGGCTAATGGTCCATTCAAAATCAGTAACGATAGCACTTACACTGGACAAGCCATATAACGAAGAAGCACCGTATGATTTGCATCTTTTTAGAGCAACAGGAATCACCTATCAGAAGCTTCGTAAAATGGCTCTTGAAGAAGGGTGTCAGATAGAAGCACCAATTGTGCTTGAAGATGCTAGTCGGTTCTCGAAATCAGATTCCTTATGCCATTTAGAGAAATACTTCGATGTTAGACCAACCGTGGCTTACCCTAATAAAGGGGAAGTAGCGCTGCTTCAAGCAGTGAATAGAAGGGCTGAGATTGAAGGAATTGCAAGAGAGGTTATCTCCCTCGTTCGGGAACAGGGAAATCGGTATAAAGATATAGCGCTGATTGTGAGAAATGCAGAATCCTATATTGACTTGGTAAACACGGTTTTCAAAGACTATGACATACCTTTTTTTGTAGATCAAAAAAGGACAATGCTTCATCATCCTTTAATCGAGCTGTTACGTTCTAGCCTCGAGGTTGTAACCAAAAACTGGCGCTATGAGTCAGTGTTTCGCTGTGTGAAAACAGATTTCTTTTATTCTGTTGCTCAGGATACAGATGAAATGAGGGAGAAAACGGACAAACTAGAGAACTATTGTCTGTCCTATGGAGTACAAGGAAACAAGTGGACTTCTGAGGAACCATGGAAATATCGCCGCTTTTTTACTATTGATTCGGAAGGACCTTATGTACAAACAGATGATGAAATAGCCTATGAAGCTGAAATTAACGAATTAAGAGAGTTGATTGTCACTCCATTGCAAAAGCTCCAAAAACGCTGGAAGCGATCTAATTCAATTGAAGATTACTGTAAAGCGTTGTATCACTATTTGGAAGACCTTGAGATTCCAAAAAAGCTGGAGCTCCGGATGAAAAAGGCGGAAGAGCAAGGAAACTTAACACAGTCTAAAGAAAACGAACAGGTTTGGAAAGCGACTATTGGTCTATTAGATCAGATGGTCGAACTTATTGGAGATCAGCCTATCACTTTAAGTATGTTTACAAAGATGTTGGAAAGTGGATTAGAAAGTTTAAGGTTTAGCCTTGTTCCCCCTGCCATTGATCAGGTTATTGTCGCCAATTTTGATCTCTCCCGCTTAACAGACATTAAACATAGCTTTGTTATCGGAGTAAACGAAGGAGTTATCCCTGCGAAAATAAAGGATGAAGGCTTTGTTTCGGAAGAAGAACGGGAGCTTCTTTCCTCTTACGGTATGGAGCTCGCGCCTACAAGCCTAGAAAGATTACTAGATGATCATTTTCTGGTATATTCTGCATTTTTAAGTCCATCACAGCAACTCTATATTAGCTATGCTTTGGCTGATGAAGAAGGGAAATCCTTATTACCTTCCTCGTATATTAAACGGATAAAAGAAATGTTTCCAGAAATAAAGGAAAAGCTGCTGCTTAATGAACCTTCAGAGCTTCCACAATCGGAACAGTTGAAGTACGTGCATACACCTTCTACTACACTGTCCAACTTAGCTGTACAGCTGCAAACATGGATCAAAAAATATCCAGTAGATCCTATTTGGTGGGACGTCTATAACACACTGTTAGACCATGAAGAATGGCATGACAGAACAGAACAGGTTCTCAAAAGCCTCTTTTATAAAAATGAAGCAAACAAGCTTAAAGGACATGTGAGCAGACAGCTTTATGGTGAGCATATGGAAGCAAGTGTTTCCCGTATGGAGAAATTTAGTGCCTGTGCCTTCTCCCATTTTGCTTCTCATGGATTAAAGCTGAAGGACCGAAAAATTTACCGCTTGGAAGCCCCTGATATTGGACAACTTTTTCATGCAGCTCTTAAACATATTTCCGATACCTTGCGCCAACAGGGAAGTGATTGGAAGTCCTTAACTAAACAGGAGTGTGAAAACCTTGCGAAAGAGGCGGTGAATGTCCTTGCACCTAAGCTGCAAGGGGAGATTCTGCTTAGTTCCAATCGGTTTCAATATATTAAGAGAAAGCTAGAAACAATTATCACAAGAGCATCCCAGATTTTGAGTGAACACTCAAGAGCGAGTAAGTTTACGCCAATCGGACTTGAACTTGGTTTTGGACAAAAAGAAGAGATTCCACCGATAAGGATAGATCTCCCAAATGGTGTGAAAATGGAGCTTGTTGGGCGAATTGACCGTGTAGATAAAGCAGAGGGCAGCAATGGATTATTGCTACGAATTATTGACTATAAATCTAGCAATAAGGCGTTAGATTTAACGGAAGTATATTATGGATTAGCACTGCAGATGTTAACTTACTTAGATCTGGTAATAACCCATTCTAAAGAATGGCTTGGCTCAGAAGCCACACCTGCAGGAGTTCTATATTTTCATGTTCATAATCCAATGATTAAAACAAATGGAATGACCCCGGAAGATCTAATTGAAGAAGAAATTTTTAAAAGCTTCAAAATGAAAGGTCTTCTGTTAGGAGAAGAGGAATCAGTTCGATTTATGGATCAGACGCTTGAGACAGGGCATTCTCAAATCGTATCGGCTGCATTAAAAAAGAATGGTGAATTTCATTCCAATTCATCGGTAGCAAGCGAGCAGGAATTTTCTCACTTAAGAGCTTATGTTAGGAAAACCTTTGAGAATATCGGAATGCAGATCACTGATGGAGAAACTAGTATTGCTCCATACAAGCTGAAAAACCAGACACCTTGTACATTTTGTTCCTTTAAATCGTTTTGTCAATTTGATACTTCCCTTGACGAAAATGATTATAGAAACCTATCGGCATTGCCGAAGAATGAAATTATCGAGTCAATGAAACGGAAAATGGAAGGAGGAGACTAAATGGGGATGGAAATACTACCTAAACCAACAGACGCTCAATGGACAGATGATCAGTGGAAAGCTATTGTTTCAAGCGGAAAGGATATTTTAGTTGCAGCAGCAGCCGGCTCAGGAAAAACGGCGGTTCTCGTGGAGCGGATGATACACAAGATCATTGAAGAGCAAGTAGATGTTGATCGCCTGCTCGTTGTAACCTTTACCAATGCCTCTGCAGCTGAAATGAGACATCGAATTGCTGAAGCGTTAGAGAAACAATTAGAAAAAAGACCAGCCTCTCTTCATTTGCGCAGGCAGTTAAGCCTTTTAAATAGAGCTTCAATCTCCACCATTCACTCCTTTTGTTTAGACGTAGTACGCAAATACTATTATTTAATTGATATTGATCCAAGCTTTCGTATTGCCGACACAACAGAGATACAATTAATGCAAGAGGAAATATTAGAAGCCGTCTTTGAAGAAGAGTATGGGACAGAGGGTAACGACGCATTTTTCGAACTAGTGGATCGTTACACCAATGATCGAACAGATGGGGCACTTCAAAAGCTCGTACTAGACCTGCATGAGTTTTCTAGAGCAAATCCTTCGCCAGAACAATGGCTTGAAGAGATTGTTGAGTTTTATGAGAGTACAAGTCAATCAAACATGGATGACCTTCCATTTATTCCGATGTTAAAGAAGGAAATGGAATTGCAGTTTCTGGGCGCAAAAAGCTTGCTGCAAAAGGCGATGGATATCACGATGGAGCCAGGTGGCCCTGCACCCCGCTCGGTCAATGTTGAACAGGATATGGAACAGCTAGCGAAACTGCAAAGCTCCCTTTATGATAGTTGGGAAGTACTCTATCAAGAAATGCAGAAGGTGGATTTTCCAAGAGCAAAAACGTGTCGTGGTGAGGAGTATGACAAGAACCTGATTGAAAGCTGGACAAAGGCACGTAATAAAGCGAAAGCAATGGTCCAAGGAATTAAGGACGAACTTTTCAGCAGGCGACCGGAGTCTTTTCTAAAAGATCTAGAAGAGCTGGCTCCTGTTATGAAAACCTTGATACATGTTGTAAAAAAATATGGAAACCAGTTTAGCGCTCTGAAACAAGAAAAAGGATTAGTGGACTTTTCCGATTTAGAGCATCTTTGTCTAAGTATTCTTCAACAGCCAACATCATATGGTTTTGAAAGATCAGATGCAGCTTTAAAATACCAATCCACCTTTAAAGAGGTATTAGTGGATGAGTACCAAGATACAAATATGGTGCAGGAAGCTATTCTAAAGCTTGTGACAAAACAATCAGAGAACAGCGGAAATATGTTTATGGTAGGGGATGTAAAACAGTCCATTTACCGTTTCCGTTTAGCAGAACCTTTTCTTTTCTTAAGTAAATATAAGCGGTATGACAAGGATGGTACTGGAGATGGCCTTCGCATCGACTTGAACCGAAACTTCAGGTCTAGAACTGAAGTGTTGGACGCAACCAATTTTATCTTTCAACAAATTATGGGTGAAGCTGTTGGAGAGATAGACTATGATGAAGCAGCAGAGCTGAAGTTCGGAGCAGCCAACTATCCGGATGCTGCAGACCGAGAGACAGAATTATTGGTAATTGATCGTAGTGACAGCAGTAATTCAGCAGATAGTTTCAATGAATATGACACCGAGGAAACTAACTCTACCGGGTTTGATAAAGCTGAGCTTGAAACCGCACAAGTGGAAGCGAAAATGATATCACAAAAAATAAAAAATCTTATTCAATCCGGATACGAAATCTATGACAAAGATGAAAAGCGTATGAGACCTATTACCTACCGCGATTGTGTAATACTTATGCGTTCTATGCCGTGGGCCCCTCAGTTTATCGAAGAGTTTAAGCAAGAAGGGATACCACTGTATGCCAATCTGAGCACTGGTTATTTTGAGGCCACAGAAGTAGCGATTCTCTTGTCCTTATTGAAAATAATCGACAATCCCTATCAGGACGTCCCATTGGCTTCCGTCCTAAGGTCCCCTATAGTTGGATTGGATTCAAATGATTTAGCTTCTATACGAATTCAGCAGAGAAAAGGATCTTATTTTGAGGCATTACTTGCATTTTTACAAAAAACTCCAGATAGCATCGAAGAAAAAGAATTACTGATTAAAGTTAAAAGGTTTTACGATATGCTACAACTATGGCGGACCGCTGCAAGAGAAGGGGCATTATCTGAATTAATATGGCAAATCTACCAGGATACCCATTTTTATGATTTTGTAGGTGGCATGCCAGGAGGAAAGCAACGTCAAGCAAATTTACGAGCACTTTATGATAGAGCAAGGCAATATGAAGCAACGTCCTTCCGTGGGCTGTTCCGCTTTTTGAGGTTTATAGAAAGGATGCAGGATCGCGGCGAAGATTTAGGGGCGGCAAGGGCTCTAGGAGAACAGGAGGATGTTGTTCGTCTAATGACCATTCACTCCAGTAAAGGATTAGAGTTTCCTATTGTGTTTGTTGCAGGCCTATCCAAACAGTTTAATATGATGGACTTAAACAGTAGTTATCTCTTAGACAAAGAGCTTGGCTTTGGACCGAAGTATGTAAATGCACGCTTACGTATAACCTATCCTACGATCCTTCAGCTTGCATTAAAAAGAAAAGCAAAAGCACAGCTCATAGCCGAAGAAATGCGGGTACTTTATGTTGCTTTAACTAGAGCAAAAGAAAAGCTGTATTTAGTTGGCACTGTAAAGGACTTTGAAAAAGCACAGGCGGATTGGAAGGAGCATGCTTCAGTCGAAAATTGGTTACTTCCTAATTACACAAGGGCATCTGCGAAGTCTTATATGGACTGGGTAGCACCAGCTTTGATACGACACAAAACCGCGGAGATATTGCAGGGTGGAGAGTTATCACCACATGTTCCAGAAGAAATAACCAATCATCCGGCTAAATGGAAGATTTCAGTCACAAAGGTCCAGACATTATTAGAAGAAATGACAGCCGCCAAGGAAGAAGAAAATCTTCTGCTTGAGCAAGTGAAGCAAGGTGTGACGGTAGAAATCGAAAGCACACTAAAAGAGGAAGTAAGAAAACAACTTTATTGGCAGTATCCATATAAAGAAGCAAGTAAGCACCGCTCTAAGCAATCTGTTTCCGAAATAAAGAGAATGAGGGAGCAACAGGACCCGTATGCCGATCAGTCGATGATTCAGACAGAACGCAAGTACTTTTTAGATCGCCCTGCTTTTCTACAAAAAAAGGGATTGTCACCATCTGAGATTGGGACTGCCATGCATACGGTAATGCAGAATATTAATTTAGCACAGAAAAGTCTTGATAGAGAAGAAATACAAGCTCAGATTTTGCAAATGGTAACAAATGAACTTCTTACGAGTGAACAGGCAGAAGTTATTCACATCGATGCAATCGAAAGATTTTTCTTGTCTGAAATAGGGCAGCGAATGCTACATGCCGATAAATTATACCGAGAAATTCCTTTTAGTTTTGCGTTACAAGGTAGTGAAATAGGAAATAATACAGAGCTAGCCGATGAAACAGTGCTAATACAAGGTGTTATCGATTGTTTAGTAGAAGATGCGGAAGGACTCGTATTAATTGATTACAAGACGGATACCATCACAACAAGGTTTCCGAATGGATTTGCTGAAGCAGAGCCTGTGCTGATAAACAGGTATCAAGAGCAAATATCCCTGTACGGCAAGGCGGTAGAACAGATTTGGAAGAAAGAGCTTACTGAAAAATATCTTTATTTTTTTGATGGAAGCCATTTATTAAAAATTGATTAATAATTAGATAACACGCAGGCTCAGGCGAAACTTTTTATGAGAGTTTCTGCTTGAGTTTGTTGATATTAGGGGGAAAATATGCGAATTTTACATACTGCTGATTGGCATTTAGGTAAAACGTTAGAAGGACGTAGTAGATTACCAGAACAGGCACAATTTCTAGAAGAGCTTTCGAGAATTGTAGAAGATGAAAAGGTAGATGTCATCTTAATGGCGGGTGATGTCTATGATACGGTGAATCCACCTGCACAGGCTGAGGTGTTATTCTATGAATCTTTACAAAAGCTCTCCAACAAAGGACAGCGACCGGTAGCAGTTATAGCAGGAAATCATGACAATCCAGATCGTTTGTCCGCTTCTCAACCGCTTGCCACCAATCAACATATCTCCTTATTGGGCTATCCGACCATGGATGTTCAAAATATTTATATTCCTACAACCAATGAAACACTTAAGCTCGCATCTTTACCTTATCCTTCCGAATCACGGTTAAATGAGATTTTATCCGACCAATTTGAGGAAAGGGTAATACGGGATCATTATGATGCGCGTATTCGACAACTTTTTGATAAAATGTGTGAACAATTTACCTCTGATACTGTTAATGTCGCAATGAGTCATCTGTTCGTGGCAGGGGGAAGTTCTTCGGATTCTGAGAGGCCGATAGAAGTAGGAGGAGCTTTCACTGTTGCTGCCGAAAGCTTACCAGCTCAAGCTCAATATGTCGCGCTTGGCCATCTGCACCGTCCACAGACAATTAAAAGAGCCAAAACGGCGGCTCGTTATTCTGGCTCTCCTTTAGCCTATAGTTTTTCAGAAGCAGGATATACAAAGAGTGTGACCATTATTGATGCAGAGCCAGGCAAGGAAGTGCAAACGAAAGAAATATTTTTAGCCAGTGGAAAGCCTTTAGTGAAATGGAAAGCAACAGAAGGTATTCAGCAAGTATATAGCTGGTTAGAGGAGAAAAAAGATAAAAGAGCATGGGTAGATTTAGAGATTTATGTAACAAATGCCTTGTCCATGGAAGAAATACATCGGATTCGAAAGCAACATGAAGGAATTTTGCATATCCGCCCAATTTTTCCTGAAATGGCAATAGAGAGAGAAGCTGTGAAAATGGATAGCATGCCAATTGAAGAGTTATTTGTTAAATTTTACGAAAAGCAATCAGGCGGGGCGCAGCCTGAAGAAGAGCTTGTGAATTTATTTTTATCCTTATTAAATGAAGAGTCAGGAAAGGAGGGGGAAGAATGAAACCGATTGAATTAACGGTTGGTGGCTTGCATAGTTTTCGCGAAAAGCAGGTGATTGATTTTGAAGCCTTATGTCAAGGTGGCGTGTTCGGGATCTTTGGACCAACGGGAAGCGGAAAATCCTCTATTTTAGATGCCATGACATTGGCGTTGTATGGAAAAGTAGAGCGGGCCTCCAATAATACACAAGGAATTATGAATCATGCAGAAAATGTGGTAGAAGTCTCTTATATATTTGAATTAGAGAATGCTAAAGGAAAACAACGGTATAAAGTAGAGCGTACCTTTAAGCGTACCGATCCTATTCGCGTGAAATCAGGGATCTGCCGACTAACTGAAATAAAAGAGGAAGAAAATCTGGTACTTGCAGATAAAGCAGGTGAAGTTAATGCGGCCATTCAGGAGATTATTGGGTTAACAATCGATGATTTCACTCGTGCTGTTGTACTGCCTCAAGGGAAGTTTGCGGAATTTCTTTCGTTAAAAGGGGCAGATCGAAGGCAAATGCTCCAACGCTTATTTCAGTTAGAAAAGTATGGCGATGAATTGTCCAGAAAAATAAAAGATGAGTTGCAACAGAAAACGCGCAAACTTGCTGAGATACATGCCGAACAACTTGGGCTTGGAGATGCCTCTGATACAGCGGTCAAAGAAGCTGCATCACAGTATAAGGCAATAGCTGAAACTGTGGAAAAATCAGAAAAGGCATTACAGCAACTAGAACGTATATTTGAGGAAAAAAAGAGAAAATGGGAATGGCAGTCTGAAAGAAAACAAGTGGAAAGATCCCTCCTTCATTATAAAGAAAATGAATCGGAGATAAAGCAACTTGAAGTGAACATCGCACTTGGAGAACAAGCGGAGGTTTTAAAGCCTATTCTTTTGGATCTAACAGAGATAGAAAGCACACTTAAACGTTGGACAGTTAAGCATAAAGAAGATATAAAAAGATTTGAAAGTGCAAAAGAAAAGCTGAAAGAGGCTAAAGCAGTTTATGAAACAGCAAAAAAAGAGAAGGAAACAAATCATCCAGTTCTTCTTTCAAAAAAAGAAAAACTGGAACGCGCCCTTAGGCTAGAAGAAGGAATGAAAGCACATCAAAATAAATTAACCCAGTATGATGTTGCTCTGACGGCTAACAATAAACAATTAAGCATTGCAAAGCAACAAGAAAAACAGATTTTGGAAATTTACGAAAAGGCAATCTCGAAGCAAAAAAGCTTGAAGGATCAATTGGCTCAGAAAACACAAGCGCAAGATCATTTAGAAAAACTCCAATCAGCTTATGATAAAAAACAAGAAGTAAAGTTACTAGAAAAGAACTTAGCGGAAACTAATAAGGAAACTCAAAAGTTACAGGAAAAAGTGCAGCTCTATAAGAGGGAAAACCTAAAAGCAGAAAATGAGCTCGCTACAGTAAAAAAAGAAATTATAGTCTATTTCAACCATACCGAAAAGTATTATACAAAAGCCGCTGAGCTAACACTACAACTTGATTGGTTAGGATCCCAGGTGGATTTATTTCTGCAAGAAGAAAAAAGATTAGCAGAGGATTTAAAACTTCATCAACTTGCATTGGAATTGGCAAAATCGCTTAAAGAAGGGGAAGCTTGTCCTGTTTGTGGATCAACCCACCATCCAAGTCAACCTGTTCATGAAAGCATGAGTGAAATCGCAAGTAGTCGAGAACAAAACGGCATGGAAAAGCTAATTTCATCTGTACAACAAGAAAAACAAGAAAATGTCACCATTAAACTAAAGTTAGAACAGCTAGCTTCTGAGATTTTCCGTGAAATCAACAAAGAACAGTCCGTGCCAAACCCAACTCCATCGACTGAAAAGGTTGATCAGTGGGAAAAGGAATACCATCAAAGTAAGGAAAAACCTGCACTGCTAATTGAAAAATATCATCTCATTGAAACAGAGCAAAAAGCTCTTGTTCAAGATTATATCCACATACAAGAGAAGAAGCTGGAATTTAATCAAACACTTAAAACATGGGAAACTAGACTTAATGAGTCAGAAAAGTTAATGCAGAGCTATGAAGATCAATGGTCTACATGGAATGCAAGGCTTTCAGAAACAAGAGCTGAGCTAGAAGAAAAGCAGAGTTTGTGGAAGAGCGATTTTCCAGAAATCACATATGAGAGTATAGAAGAAGATTTCTATAATGCAAAAGAAGTGGAAAAGCAAAAAAAAGAACTACAAGAACGAATTAACACAAGTGTGGATTTTATAGAAAGAAAAGAGAAAGAATTAAAAAGAGCGCAAGAACTTTTATTAGCAGAAGAAAAAGTTATCTTCCAAAATAACTTAGAACGAGAGCAAGTGTGCTCACGAATCGAAGAGACGAAAGCAGAAATAAAAAACATCACCGAAGAAAACTCGGTTGTGGAAGGTTTAAAAACATTGGGAAAGGAATTAACGAAGCTTCATGAGCAGGAGACGAAGTCTTATCAGGACTGGACAGAGGCTCAAAATCACTTTCATGAAACCGATAAAAACTTGAAGCAAAGTGAGCATATGCTGGATGAAACGACTTCGCGTCAGGAAAGCCTTGGGGATAGATGGAATCTTGCTCTAGAGAAAACCTCATTTTCTTCTAAGGATGAAGTAGAACAAGCCATTAACTTTATAGGACATAAAGATGGTTGGAAAGAGAAAGTGAAGAACTATTGGGAAACTCTTAAATCAATGGAGAATGATTGGAACAGATTAAACTCGTTGATTGGACAAGAAGTATTAGAACAGTCCGATTGGCTGGAACTTCAAGAGCGATTGAACGATAAAAGACAAAAACTTCGGGAAGAAATAGAAGCAAAAAGTGCTTCCTTTCAACATCTGTCCTCCATCAAAGATCGTAACGAAAGGTACAGAGCCTTGGAAGAACATAAAGAAAAACTCTCAAGTGAAATTCAGCAATATCAAAAGCTACAAGCAGTATTTAAAGGAAATGGCTTTGTAGAATATTTGGCAGAAGAACAGCTGCTTCAAATTAGCAGAGATGCCTCAGAGAGACTAGGACATCTTACTCGTCAAAGATATGCGTTAGAAATGGATTCACAAGGTGGTTTTATTATTCGTGATGATGCAAATGGTGGAGTAAGGAGGCCCGTGTCTAGCCTATCTGGTGGTGAGACTTTCTTGACCTCGCTTGCCCTTGCGTTATCATTGTCTGCTCAGATACAGCTAAGAGGGGAATATCCTCTACAGTTCTTCTTCTTGGATGAAGGATTCGGGACTTTGGACCATGAACTGTTAGATGGGGTCGTTACAGCACTTGAAAAACTGCAATCCAATCACTTGGCTGTTGGTGTCATCAGTCATGTTCAGGAATTAAGAGCACGCTTGCCTAGAAGGTTAATGGTAACACCAGCACAATCATCTGGAAAAGGATCGGTTGTCACACTTGAAGATTTATAAGCATGTCCACATTAGAAGATAATACAGTGTAAAAGGAGAGTAGAGGGGTGGCGAAAAAGAGAGTATCTTTCGGTGAGTGTGAACTATGCAACAGAAACGATGTGGAAACAACCGTGCATCATCTTACACCAAAGGAAGTGGGCGGTACATTTCTTCCAACAGCAATGCTATGTATTCCCTGTCATAAGCAAATTCACGCTCTTTACACAAATGACGAACTCGGTCTTCGTTTAAACACTATCCTTCTTTTGCAAGATGATACTAAGGTAGCGTCCTTTATAAAATGGATTCAAAAACAGCCTTCCTCCAAAATACCAGTCACAAGAAAGTCAAACGCACGAAAAAAGAAAAGATAAAATACCATATACCATATTATTATTAAAAAGAGGCCTTGGCTCCGGTGGGAGCCAAGGCCTCTTGCTTCTTAGGATTTGTCCGTATGACGCCTAAGATATAATTCCTGCCGGGGTCTGGCCCCAAACAGAAAAAATATATTTGTAACACCACTGTAATATGAATTGGGTAAGGTTGGTTTAGTTGTTTGCGACGATATCTTGGTCGTTGATGTCAGGGTCGATGGTATTTGTGGCGCTTAATCCATTATTGGTGATGATGAAGTTTCCGGTATTAAAGGAACCGGAGCCTGCTGAGGTCTTAGAGGCACTTTTAGGAGAAATGTAAAACGAATCTCCAAAATTTACAACTCCACCACCTACACTGTTAATTGCTACGGGACCGACTATCGCTGGCATGGAAGACATCCTTTAACTTTGTGATAGTACACTATATGTGGGGAAGGAAAATGTGTTAATATCACTATTCATTCCCAACGACAGTCTGGTCATTGACATCAGGATCAATTGTATTAGTGGCGCTGAGGCCGTTATTAGCATTAATGAAATTTCCGGTATTGAATGCACCGGAACCTGCATGGCTTTTTCCAGTCTCTTTTGGACTGATGTAGAAGGAGTCACCAAAATTAATGGTTCCTCCTCCTACACTATTTACTTGCACCGGTCCTACAATGGCTGGCATGTGTTATTCCTCCTTTTTTTGTGATGTTGGGAAGGATGGTGGAACTTTTCCGATAAGCTGCCGAATATGCTTCACTCGAGCCTCTGCATAGATAGATTGAGAAGAACCGATTTGTAGCACAGAAGAGGAGGATACCCCATTAACGGTTATGTTATCAACACAAATATTTGGATTAGGGTTTTTCACACTCATACAAAGAGGTTCATCGATGACTGTCATAGGTGAAGCGATGGAAAAGATAGAGTAGGCATCAAAACTCCCTTCGTTTCCATAATACCGTGGAAATTCTCTTTTTACTGCCAGTGCTTTGTTCTTGGCATTAATGTGAAAAGAATCCCCAATATGCAAATACGAACTAAATGCTAAAGATAATACATTCACTTCATTAACCCGTGATATTCTCATTAAACTATTCCGTTGTCAGAGGTACAAATGGACCGATTATTAAAGACTCTGGAGGAGTATCAAAATACGAAGTTAAACAAATCGTTTGAGTGTCTCCTACAAGAAGAACAGAAGAGGATGAAACACCTAACACATCTATATTTTGTACTTGAAGACCATGATTAACAACATTAAAATTCATAAAATTCCACCACACTTATTTAGAGTTTGGGAGTGTCTGAATAAAAGCTGTAAAAGCATTCTTCATATCCTCCTGTAATTTCATAACCGTTATTTCTTTTATCTTTTCATCACTATAACCATGTTGAATGGCTTCTGTGGTAAATTGATTTAATGTTTGTTCAATCCGTTTTGGAAGTTGTTTACTAACATCCTGAATCATAAAGTCATAATAATGCTCTTCTATTGACCGATTGTTCCTTTGTGCAATTTCTTTGATGGTATTATGACCGTTTTTGGTTAAATGATCTCTTAGTTCTGTTTCAATCTCCTTGCTGAGCTGCTGATTCCGCTTGGGAACAGGAACCTCTAAATTATTTTTGGTAACAACGAAGTCTTCAATATCGCCCTGGGTACCTGGTCCTGGTGTTAAGCCAATGTTCAGTGTACCTTCTAAAGTTTCTACCTTCAGCTGGTCGAATTTATATTCAATCTTTTCTATATTCATGCTCGGTTTCTCTTTCATCTGGATGATCTCCTGCTGCATTTGCTTGATCATTTCTTCTAATGCTGTAATCTGTTTTGCTTGTTTATCAACAATTTCATTTAGCTTTAACATTTGCTGCTGGGATTCATAAAAATATTGCTGAAAGTTATAGTACATATGATCACCCCTTTCATGAGCACTATTTCCGCTACATTCTTAGACAATGTAATGTATGCAAATAATGTTAGTTGGGTGAATGCCTATATTTTTACATTGAGACCGGTTTATTTTAAAGGTACAAATGGTCCGGTAAAAGAGCTGGTGGAGGTTTGCTCTGATTCCAACTCTGCACTAGACTCAGGAGCGGGGCCAGTAAAGCCTCCTGTGTTGTTTAAGGTCGAGATCGCTTTTATTACTCCGGCACTTCCTATTTGGAAAACAGAGGAGTTAGTGACCCCTCCTATTTTTATCTGATGGATGACAATGTTCTGGTTAACAAAATAATTGGTAGACATTTTTCTACCCCCATATGAATTAAGAAAAATCCTTACATATTCAAAGCTATAGGTTGATCGTTAACATCCTGATCATAGGTATTTGTCTGGCTATTTGAATTGCTTATCGAGATGCGATCGCCGGTATTAAAGCTTCCAGATCCGGCAAATGTTTTGGCGGCACTGTAAGGGGACATCTGAAAAACATCACCAATATGGAAGATACCAGAATTCCCTATACTGTTAACATTTACAGCTCCGACTATAGCAGGCATAACGGTAACTCCTTTAATTTGAAATTTAAAGATTATAAAACTACGCTTTGGTATAGTCATATTCTATGACAATCGCCTGGTATTGTGAGTGTATGAATCCATTATATTAAATATCTGACCGGTATCGATTATAGGAATATTAAGGGAAATAAGCTATAATAAATAGCAGAGAAAATAAAAGGGGGAAGTGGAATGCATGCAGCACCAACCAAGGAAAAAGATAGAATTGTAGCATTAGATATAATTAGAGGGATTGCGATACTGGGAATATTTTTAGTGAATATACCTTCCTTCTTCTCACCAGTGCTGTATATTGAACAACACACTTACTGGTCTAAGACTCTTGATCTATGGACAATAAGTTTTGTTGATATAATAGCTCAGGCAAGCTTCTATACCTTATTCTCCTTTTTATTTGGTTATGGCTTTATCCTTTTTACGAAACGATTAGAAGAGAAAAATCTGTCTGTACCTAAGTACTTTTCAAAAAGATTATTTTTGTTATTAATTTTCGGGTGTTTGCATGCTTTCCTGATATGGCATGGAGATATCTTAATTACATATGCTATTACCGGATTTATTTTATTAATAATGAGAAATATATCTTCAAAAGCGATGGTTTGGACTGGAATTCTCCTAATCGTTCTTCCAACACTTGGACTGACACTTATCCTACTTATGTTGTTGGCTGTAATGGATGGAGATTTGCAAATGTATGAAGAATTGCAGCTCTATGCGATTCAATCGTTGGAAATTTATGCACATGGGTCTTTTATGGACATCACAAAGCAGCGAGTGCAAGATTGGTCGTTTGTTAACCTTGGCAATGGGGTGTTTATCATCTTATCTGTATTGCCCATGTTTTTATTTGGTGCAGCAGCGGCTAAGGGAAACTGGTTACGGAAGGTTGAAGAGAAACTGGGGCTTCTTAAAAAATTGTGGATCGTCACTCTCCTGTTGACTTTAGTATTTAAACTTTTACCATATTACACTGATAAAAATCTCGTTACAGAGTATATTCAGGATTCACTTGGAGGACCTGCAAGTGCCATCTTCTATTTCTTGACGGTAGTGTTAGCTACAAGAAAAGAAATTGGCTTAAGAATTTTGGCTCCATTTAAATACGTAGGTAAGATGAGTTTAACGAATTACATATTCCAGTCAGTAGTATGTACCTTGCTTTTTTATAGCTATGGTTTTGGATTATATGGAGATTTTAATCCGTTCAATGGCTTGATACTAGTATTGGCCGTTTTTGTAGCCCAAATATTATTAAGCAAATGGTGGCTTTCTCATTTTCATTACGGTCCGCTTGAATGGTTATGGAGAATCGGGACCTATGGTAAACGATCTACCTTTAAAAAATAAGGCAGTATTAAACACCGTTGTTGAGCTGCGGCATTAAGATCCAAAACAGAGCAAAAAGAGATGTAAGTCGTATGACTCACATCTCAAGGCGTATAAAAATAATGATTGGTTTGTGAAAGTGGATTTAGTTCTTTCCATTGTTTGTTAAGAAGTGTATCAAGCTCTTGGCTGCATTTTATCGTTTTATAGGAAGTGAATCCATATTTATTAGCATATTGTATCATTTGTTTTCTTTTTACTTCGATTCTTAAAGATAACATGATAATCTTCTCCAATTTATTAGGATGCAATCGTTTGCTTCATTATGCCACGCTGTCGAAGATAAAAAAAGCACTTCGATAAAACAAGTCAAAATACAACAAAATACAACAAACTACTACAGTAAAAGAAGGGGGCATATTCTATGTATTTTGTCACAGGAATCTTCAAAGGAGAAACTTTTATTGGTATAACAGATGAGGCACAACAGTTTATTCTTGATTTACACAAAGCGGCGGAAATGGTAGGGGAGATGATGAATATCCCCAAAACGTTATTAGAATGTATTCAATTAGAAGATAAATTCATAGAAATTTGTATCAATTTACGAAATTGGGTTCAAAAGCAAAATAATTCTTCCCGTTATTTATATAAAATTGAGGATGTAACCTTGCTCGCACCAATTCCTCGGCCAAGTAAAAATGTTCTATGTGTAGGGAAGAATTATAAAGACCATGTGCTTGAAATGGGTAGTGTTGATGATATCCCTGAACATATTATGATTTTCACAAAAGCGCCTACATCTGTAATTGGTGATCAAGAAAATATTCTTCTTCATGCAGATCTAACAAATCAACTTGATTATGAAGGCGAACTGGCAGTGATTATTGGAAAACAAGGTAAAAGCATTAAGGCAGATAATGCAATGGATTATGTGTTTGGATACACAATACTAAATGATATTACCGCAAGAGACCTACAAGCAAAACATAAACAATTTTTTCTAGGAAAAAGCTTGGATGCTTCTTGCCCAATGGGACCGTTCATCGTTCATAAATCAGTTATTACTGATCCGCATAAACTTACAATTAGCACAAAAGTAAATGGGGAAATTAGACAAAAGGCCAATACCGGTTTAATGATTTACCAAATTCCTGAAATTATTGCTACACTCTCTAAAGGAATGACCTTGGAGCCAGGGGACATTATAGCAACAGGAACACCAGCAGGCGTTGGGAAAGGATTTCTACCTCCAAGGTTTTTGAAAAAAGGGGACGTTGTTGAAGTAGAAGTGGAACAGATCGGGCGGTTGGTTAATAGCGTGGAATAGTAAACAGCAAAAAGGCCAGGCACTTTATTGGTGCCTGGCCTTAGACTGTAGATAAACTCGAGGTATTCCGAGGTTGTCTACAGTATTTTTGCATAGTTGTATAATAAAGCCTGTTGATTTCCGTATTTTAGGTTTGGGTTAAACACCGCTGTTACTTTCCGCAAAGGCTTCGCTTTCCGCGGGGCGACCTTGAGCCTCCTCGGGCAATGCCCTGCGGGGTCTCAAGTTTGTCGCTACTCCCCCGCTGGAGTCTACGCCATTTGCTCCAATCCACAGCTAGAAGCCACCCAAAACTATATGTTTTCAGTTTTTCAGTGGCCCCCCTTCACGTGCCTTCCACTCCAATCAACTCAGTTTTCTAAATATTTTGTGGAACTTTGACCAGCTAATAAAATTCTGAAATACTCACCACAACTAAAGTTATAATTTCGAAACCATTTTTTCTATAAACTAAGGCCAGGCACCTATTGGTGCCTGGCCTTAGCGTCCTACAGATATTCTAAACCGATAAAACCTTTTTCACTTTTTCAATGGCCCAATCCAAGTCTTCTTTTGATATAACAAGAGGTGGGGCAAAACGGATAACTGTTTCATGCGTTTCTTTACATAAAAGTCCTTCTTCTTTTAACTTTTCACAGTATGGGCGGGCTGCCTCGGTTAATTCTAAGCCGATAAACAGACCTCTGCCACGGATATCTTTTATAATTGGATTTTTGATTAACCGTAGCTGCTCTTGCATATAGTTTCCTAGCTCATAGGACTTTTCTACAAGATTTTCTTCTTCAATTACCTCCAAAGAGGCGATGGAAACTGCACATGCTAACGGATTGCCGCCGAATGTAGAACCGTGAGATCCTGGATTAAAGACTCCAAGAATTTCCTTGTTTGCCGCAACACAAGAGATAGGAAATACTCCTCCACCAAGTGCTTTACCTAATATGTACATATCAGGTTCGACATTTTCCCAGTCACAAGCGAATAATTTACCTGAGCGCCCTAAGCCTGCTTGGATTTCGTCTGCAACATAGAGAACATTGTTAGCTCTACAGACTTCTAAGGCTTCTTTCAAGAAGCCTTCTTCTGGGATATTAATACCAGCTTCGCCTTGAATAGGTTCGAAAATAAAAGCAGCAGTATTGGGTGTTATAGCATCCTTCAGGGCTTCAATGCTTCCAAATGGAATAACCTTGATGCCAGGTAGCATCGGTCCAAAGCCTTCCTGATATTCTTCACTAGAAGACATTGAAACGGCTGTCATAGTCCGACCATGAAAGTTATCCTCACATACAATGATTTCTGCTTGATTGACAGGTACTTTTTTAACGTCATATGCCCAGCGCCGAACAGCTTTCACGGCAGTTTCGACTGCTTCAGCCCCCGTATTCATCGGTAGAACCATGTCTTTATTTGTTAAACTTGCTACTTTTTCATACCAAGGTCCAAGCTGATCATTATGAAATGCACGAGATGTAAGCGTGATTTTATCAGCTTGCTCTTTTAATGCCTCAATGATCTTCGGGTGTCGATGACCTTGGTTTACGGCTGAATATGCACTTAACATATCCATGTATTTCGTTCCTTCAGGGTCTTCCACCCAAACACCTTCCGCCTTTGAAATAACTATAGGGAGCGGATGATAATTGTTTGCACCAAATTTTTCAGTCTGGCTAATGATATCATGTGTTTTTGTTGTCATATTGAAATACCTCCATCTAATCAATGTTATGGTTTTCAATAAATATTATATCATTGTTAAAATTCAAAATCTTATATAAAGCCCTAAAAGAAGTTTTGTTTAGGTTTTCTAGAGAAACATGGTATGATAATAGTATTGTATTATACATGAAATTAAGGGGGAAAAGACATGACACATGCTCATATTACTACCTGGGCAATCGCACTTATTTTATTTTTAGTTGTCCTTGCTTTGCATAAAAGCGGAAAAGCAAAAGGCGCCAAAATAGTTAGCATGACTCTAAGACTGTTCTACATACTAATTGTTGCTACAGGCATTCTTCTTTTACTAGAAATCAATATCAACGGAGCTTATCTATGGAAGGCACTCGTCGGGATTGTTGTCATTGGTCTAATGGAGATGATTACCGTTCGAACAAGAAAAGCGAAATCCACAACAGTATTTTGGGTACTATTTGTTCTTGCACTTGTATATGTTATCTATTTAGGGTTTAGCATGTCTATGGGTTTTAAGTTTTTTTAATAGGACTCTTTTCATAAGGATTGTTTACTAATCTCTCGTAAAAGATCGGCAATTAGATTTTTTACTGTCCTACCCATGTAAAATTAAAAGTAACTTTTATAATTTAAATAGGAAAAGAGCACGACAAGGACAGTGTTTACAGAGTATATCCAGCAAATGTAAAAGCAACATAAGATGCGAAAACAACCTATAAAGCATACGTTTAGAAGCCTGATTATTGATAAAATGATCAGGCTTTTTTAATTTTTCTGTCTTTTTACTGCGCCAGTCTTCACTTTCTGCAGGCTGTGGGGGCCACACAAGAACTTATAGCTAAAGCAGAAAACAACAGGGAGTGGAACGGAGTACAGCCTATTATCAGGTTGGAGTATTTGTTTGGGTGAAATTCACCACCTATATTCTTCTACGAATGTTTTCATCTTTCCATGTTTTCCACACTATAACTATGGTAAAGTTAAATTAAACAAATTGTCCATAAAACACTTAATATGTAAAAAGATGTAGAACTTATAGGAGCTATTACTTATGAAAATGTACAATCTCGTCTGCTCACATCTAAATGATATAGGTCGATTTATCCAGAAGCATCAAATTGATGATTCTTCTTCGGTGTTTATTCAAATGTATACTAGAATAAAAGACAATGACTTGCTACATGCATGGATAACTGAAATCATTTGCAAGCTCCCACATGCTCATCTTGTAGGTGCAAATACGACCGGAGAGATATGCAACGGAAAGATTTCAACCAATGAAGTTGCGCTATCTTTTGTAGTGTTTGAAAAAACAAGTTTACATACCACCTTCTTTCCTATAGAAGATATTTCACATGGGAGCATGAGAAAAGACATGCTGCATCAATTGTTTACAGATTCTACGAAACTTGTAATCTTTTTAGGAAATGGACTTCATCATGAATATGATCCGATAATAAAAAGTCTGGCAGAACATTCTAGCGGAACTTATATTTTCGGAGCCATAATGGGCGTTGATTCTACCTCTGGAGAAACACTTATGTGGCTCAACGATTACATAATAAGTCGTACAGGACTGATTGCAATAACCTTTGAAAGTGATGAATTAAATGTATATCCTTTTACAAGCAACAGTTGGAAAGAAATTGGTACCTCCTTCTCCATAACTAAATCAACAGGCAACATAATTAAAGAAATAAATAATAAAAAGCCCCTCGATTTTCTAAGAAAATACTTAGGTGAGCATGTTGTGAAAGGTTTGCCGTCCAGTGGTTCATTATTCCCGTTAATGGCAACAAGAAACGGTAAAAAAACACCGCTATTTATTATAAGTGTATTAGAGGATGGTTTGATACAAGTAGACCGAGAAGTGTTCCAAGGGGAAACATTTACTTTTTCATATGCTGATTACCAAGGGATAATTGACAATTCTACAAAGTATGTAAAAAAACTTCAAAACAAACCTGTTGAATCCATATTCACTATTACTAGCATGGCGAGAGCGCGTTATTTTAATGATTTTGTTCAAAAAGAAATAGATATCTACCAACAAATAGCTCCGACATTTGGTTTCTTTTCCTACGGAGAAATTATTAATCCTTCAAGAGGAGAAATTGATTATGTGAGCTTTTCATCCATTCATATTGCTCTTAGTGAATCAAGTGATGTAGGAGTAATTCCTGCTTTAGATATCGATTTCGATATTACGGGTGCTTCTAATGCTGTTCTTGGTCTTTCCCATTTAATCGATGCGTCCTCGCAAGACGTTGTGGAGCTTAATAAAAGCATGGAAAGATCAGAGCAAAGGTATAAATCCTTATTTGATCACAATACAGATATTGTCTTTTCCATAGATCTATTCGGCAGAATTTTGAGTGTGAATCCAAGATTTTCAGAGATATTTGGCTTTACAGAAAAACAACTTTTGAGAAAAAGCGCCCTATCATTTTTAAAACCAAATGACGTAGAACGTGTTACCAATCATTTCTATAAAGCACTGCAAGGTATTGAGCAGACCTATGAAGTAAAACTAGTAGAAAGAGATGGTCAAGAAAGTACGTATTTAATAAAGCATATTCCGATAATTGTGGATGGGCAGAAAGCGGGAATCTATGGTATAGGACGAGATATTACTGCCCAAAAGAAAGCAGAAGAACGAGTAGCATATCTAGCCTATTATGATCCTGAAACAGCTCTTCCAAACAGACAAAATTTCAGTGAACGGTTGTGTAATGAGCTAAGAGAGATTAAATTAAAAAAAGTAAAGCAAAAAATAGCGATTCTATTTATTGATTTTGATCGATTTAAACTTATTAATGATAGCTTGGGGCATTATGTTGGAGATGAATTACTAAAATTAATTATTGAAAGAATGCAAAAGACTATCCCGGCATCAAGCTATTTAGGACGCTTTGGAGGAGACAAATTCACCCTTTTACTCGCTTCAATCAAGTCTATTGACGAAGTAATAAATGTGGCACAAGGGCTTCTGAATGTTATAAAAAAACCGATAGTATATAATGACCAAGAATTTTATGTAACAGCTAGTATCGGCGTGAGTATGTACCCAAATGACGGGATTGATGACGATAGCCTTCTGAAAAATGCGGATGCCGCAATGAACCAAGCAAAAAAGATTGGCGGCAATCGAATCAAATTTTATTCTACCGATATGAACAACCAGGCACTCTATAGAATTGAATTAGAGAGCTATTTAAGAAAAGCTTTGGAGAAAAAAGAGTTTTTCTTATGTTACCAACCGTTTGTTGATATTCAATCAGATAAGGTCATTGGTGCAGAAGCACTTATTCGTTGGAATCATCCGAAGTTAGGGCTTGTTTCTCCTGCAGAATTCATCCCATTAGCAGAGGAAACAGGACTTATTACGGAAATCGGAGCTTGGGTATTGATGACTGCTTGTCAAGATGCTAAAAGATGGCAAGAGAAAGGCCTTGGTTATCTAACCATCTCCGTAAATGTATCAGCACATCAATTTCAACAGTCTTCTTTTATCGACGAGGTAAAGAAAGCTTTGGGAGCGAGTGGACTTGCTCCTTCTTATTTGCAGCTTGAATTAACTGAAAGTGTAATGCTGCGGAATGCAACGTATAGTATTGCTTTAATGCAAGAATTGCAAAATCTTGGTGTGCAAATTTCAGTAGACGACTTTGGAACTGGTTATTCTTCCTTGAGTTACTTAAGGGATTTACCAATTAACAATTTAAAGATTGATCGTTCCTTTATTAAAAATTTACGTTTCGATACGAAGGATGTTGCTATTGTAAACGCAATTGTTACTATGGGAAAAGGTTTGAATTTAAAAGTCATTGCAGAGGGTATTGAAACAGAAGAGCAGTTGCACTTGCTTGATAATCTTTCTTGTGATGTCGCTCAAGGATTTTACTTGTCCAAACCGTGTAAAGTTGATGACTTTGAACATTTTATCGAGAGTCGATTTTATTAGTTTTAAGGTTGTGTTCGCTTTTATGTTGATTTTACGTAAGTTGGTACCACACCACCATTACAATCGTTGCTGTCGTGCTCTTTTTCTGTAAAATTAAAAAAATTACTCTTCATTTTAAGTGAGTTGGGCTTCGAAAAACCCAAATACCGTTTTTAAAAGCTTATAGCAACAACCTTTTAGAAATGCGCCAAATTAAAAAAGCCGCTAATCACTTTGCAAAAAAGCGCAAGGGATTGACGGCTTTTTTTTTGCTATTATTCTGCTTTACGTTGTTCGAGATTTGCAATCATATAGCGTTTCCCTGTTTGAAGGGTATATTCAAATCGGTCGGCACCGTGCTTTTCCCTAGAAAAGTGATGCTGAACACTGCAGATGAGAGTTCCGTTGTCGTAGACCAAGAAATTAACGCCTCTTTGGTTCTTCTCTTCAAGAAATTGCATGGTATTATGGCAGTAAATGCAATCATATAAAGATATTTCATTTGAGTTCAATAGTTTAGTAAACCGATAAAATGCCTCTTCTGGGAGCTCCTCAAGTAATTCCATGTAAGGGTACGGCAGACGCTTCCTTACTCTTACTGCATCCCCATTGTTCAATTCATAAAGGTGTTGTGTTTGCAGCAAAATTTCCCCAGTCTCTAAAAAGACACCAGGCACCCATTCGTTAGAAAGAAGAATTTCAATACCATTTTCCGTTAGTTCCTCAAGTAAAAAGGCTTCATCATCTTCCGCTTCAAAAAAAATCCACTGTTCATTAATATTTTCAACTGTTCCACATGTATAGGAACGTTTTTGACTGTATATGATGTTTCGTCTTTTTTGAAGATTCACAGGTATTCCTCCAGTGATGAACGTATAGTAATGCTTTATCCTTATTCCCAAATTCTGCCCTTCTTTTTATCTCTTTAAACAAAAAATTCCGCTCATAAACCTGGTTTAGATTAACATTAGGCCCAAAAGAAATGGTTGAGAGGAGGACTAACACGGAAAAAGGGATTGAAGCATTCTAAAAATTCATGGTATAAGCCTTATTTGCATAGTATAAAAAAGCCTTGATTAAGGAGTGGATATTTATATGTGTGGAATAACAGGGTGGGTAGACTACCAAAAATCAATAAAGCATGAAGAGCCTATCGTGAAGAAAATGGCAGAAACATTATCACATAGAGGCCCTGATGATACAAATATTTGGCTGGATGATCATGCAGCATTCGGACATAAGCGTCTAGTGGTGGTAGATCCCAAGGGTGGGGTACAACCAATGACAAGAGAGAAAGATGGATATCAGTATACCATCTGCTATAATGGGGAGCTCTATAATACGGAGGATATAAGAAAAGAGTTAGTACAAAAAGGATATACCTTCCAAGGACATTCCGATACAGAGGTTTTACTTACTTCTTATATAGAGTGGAAGGAAGAATGCCTGGATCATTTAAACGGAATTTTTGCTTTTGCTATTTGGGATTCACAAAGAGAACAATTATTTGTCGCAAGAGACCGGCTTGGAGTAAAGCCATTATTTTATCATGAAAAAAATGGAAAGCTTTTATTTGGATCAGAACTTAAAGCCATTCTGGCGCATCCGTCGATTACAAGTGAGGTTTCCTATGATGGCTTAGCGGAAATATTCGGATTAGGTCCATCCAGATCACCAGGGCATGGCTTGTTTAAAGATATCAATGAACTTCGTCCGGCACATCTTTTAATCTATTCGCGTAATGGTTTACGAATAAAACGGTATTGGAATGTAACTAGTAAACCACATACGGATAGTTTTGATGAGACAGTGGAAAAGGTTCGATATTTATTTACAGATGCTGTAACAAGACAATTAGTATCAGATGTACCTGTTTGTACATTTCTCTCTGGAGGTCTTGATTCAAGTGCAATAGCAGCAGTAGCCGCTAATTTCTTTAAAAAGGAAGGAAAATCACCTCTACACACATATTCAATTGATTATGAGGAGAATAATCTATATTTTAAAGCAAATGAATTTCAGCCTAACTCAGATGAGAAATGGATTAGAAAAATGACAGAAACATTTGGAACAGTCCATCACTATTCAGTTATATCTCAGGAAAGTCTTGCTGCCAATTTAAAAGAAGCAGTACTAGTAAGGGACCAACCAGGAATGGCAGATATTGACTCGTCTTTGTTATGGTTCTGTCGTGAGATAAAACAAAATTATGTTGTTGGTTTGTCTGGTGAATGTGCAGATGAAATATTTGGTGGCTATCCATGGTTTCACCGTCCTGAAGATTTGGCTTCAAGAAATTTTCCTTGGATGCGTTCTACAGAAGCGAGGATGGATCTTCTTCGGCCTGAATGGAAGCAGAAATTACAATTGGATGATTATATAACTGCAAGATTTGAAGAAACGATTGCAGAGACTCCCCGTTTAGATGGAGAAAGCAAAAAAGAAGCACATAGAAGAGAGCTTTTTTATCTGAACATGATATGGTTTATGACAACATTGCTTGATCGAAAAGACAGAATGAGCATGGGAGCCAGTTTGGAAGTGCGTGTACCATTTGCCGATCATCGGCTTGTGGAATATGTCTGGAATATCCCTTGGGAAATGAAAATGCATGGTAATCAGGAAAAGGGTATTTTACGTAAAGCTTTAGAGGGTGTTCTACCAGATGAAGTTCTTTATCGAAAAAAGAGTCCTTATCCTAAAACGCATCATCCAGTGTACACAAAACTGGTGAAAAATTGGCTGCAGGAAATCTTGCAAGACAAAAATACTCCGTTGTTGGAATTTTTACAAAAAGAGAAACTGCAGGAGATTGTAAATTCAGAAGGCAAGGCATTTCAAGTTCCGTGGTTTGGGCAACTTATGACCGGCCCACAACTGCTAGCACATCTTGCTCAAATTCACGTATGGTTTACAGAGTATGGTGTTACGATAAAAGAATAGATTGCTATGTTAAGGGTTGGCTTAGCCATGGGTGTTAGGTCGATTCCTTGAGTTATGACTGCGGGGTTTCCTGTCTACGGTGGTAGGGCATTGTAGAGGGGGAACTTTTTTAGTCTATTTAAAGACAAGCTTAGTATACTAGTGGATATTATCTCATAGAAACAAAGTAAGTACATGAAAAGAGGATGAGGCTGCGGATGATGTACGTTCCCGGGCAAAGTAAGTACATGAAAAGAGGCGTTGGAGCAGGATGATGTACATTCCCGAGCAAAGTAAGTACATGAAATACAATAATTCTTGTATCATATAATCATGTTGTGTATAATATTTGTATAATGTTTGTTTAGTTAGAAGGCCAGTTTCTAAAATGCAGATGCGGGGGCATAGGGATGAGTAAAAAAATAATTATAATAGGGGCGGGCCCAGGTGGATTGGCGGCCGCGATGATGCTATCTGCAAATGGATATAACGTGACAGTACTTGAAAAACAATCTTATGTTGGGGGAAGAAACTCTTCCATAAAGTTAGGTGAATTTATCTTTGATATGGGTCCGACTTTCCTAAGTATGCCCCACATTGCAGAAGAAATATTTCATGAATCTAATAGAGATCTTCATGACTACATAAAATTAATAGAACTAAAGGATATGTATGAACTAGTATTTCCGGATAAATCTTTTATGGTTACACGAGATCAGGAAGCTATGATCAATACCATCGAAAAGTATTTTCCTGGTGATGGCGCAGGGTACAGTCGTTTTATGAAGGAAACAGAACAAAAGATGGCAGCATTAACTCCGATTCTTCAAGGGAAAATGGATAAGTTCTATCATTACATGCAATGGAAGGTTCTTAAAGCCTTACCTCAGCTCAACTTAGGAAGCAGTTTATATGATCAGTTAAGCAAATATTTTTCAGCAGAGCAGTTGAAGCTAGCTTTTACCTTTCAGTCGAAATACTTAGGGATGTCTCCTTGGGAGTGCCCTGGTGCTTTTTCCATTCTTTCCTACATGGAGCATGCTTATGGAATTTTTCATCCAATTGGAGGTGTCAATCAACTCTCCGAAGGAATGGCGAAAGTAGTGAAAGAGCATGGCGGTACCATTGTTCTAGACAAGGGTGTCAAAAAACTTTGGCTAGATGGAAGAAAAGTAAAGGGAGTTATTTTAGATGATGGAAGCAAAATGGAAGCAGATGAAGTGGTAGTAAATGGGGATTTTGCTCATATTATGACAAACCTTGTAGATGAGGGTGTGCTGAGGAAATATAGTAGAAAGAAGCTTGAAAAGAAAAAATACTCTTGCTCTACTTTCATGATCTATCTGGGTTTAAATAAAACATATGAGTTGCCGCATCACACCATTGTTTTCGCTGCGGATTATAAGAAAAACGTAGAAGAAATCACTAAAACTAAAAAACTATCAGAGGATCCATCCATCTATGTTCAAAATGCCTCTGTGACAGATCCCACTCTTGCGCCGAAGGGGAAATCGGCTCTTTACATTCTTGCTCCTGTACCGAATAACTTCAGTAAAATAGATTGGGAAAAAAATAAAGAAGCGTTTAGGCAACTTGTGTTTCAGACATTAGAAGAAAAAACAGGCTTTAAAAATTTGGAACAACACATAGAAGAGGAAAAAATATTAACTCCAGATGACTGGGAAAAGGAGATTCTTGTTTACAAAGGTGCCACCTTTAATCTTGGTCATCAATTATCACAAATGATGGTATTAAGACCTCATAATAGATTTGAAGAATTGGAGAACTGTTGGCTGGTTGGCGGCGGTACCCATCCTGGAAGCGGCTTACCAACTATTTTAGAATCAGCAAGAATCACAACACATCTGCTAAGGGAAAAACACGAAAGCTTCTCACTAAAAGAGATTCGTGCTCAAAGATTGGAGAGGGTTCAATGACTATTCCGCATATAGCAATAGCCGGTGCTGGAATAGGTGGCATGATTACTGCTCTTCTTTTAAAAAAGAACGGCTTGGATGTTACTGTTTATGAAAAGAATAACCAAGCTGGTGGTCGTCTCGCCTTTCTTGAAAGAGAGGGGTACCGGGTGGATAAAGGGCCAACGATTGTCCTATTACCTGACATGTTGACTGAAATTCTGGATGAAGCTGGAGTACCTAAAGAATCGTGGAATCTACTAGGATTGGATACTTTATATTCCCTTCATTTTAAAGATGGTACGGTATATACAAAATATAAAAATATTGAAAAACAGAAGAAAGAAATAGAAGCCGTTTTTCCTGGTGAAGGAAAAGGCTTTCAACGATACATGAATGATATGAAGGAGAGTTTCGATTTAGGAAAGGTAGCTTTTCTCGAAAAATCGTTTACAAGAAAACGGGATTTCTGGACTCTGAAAAATACAGCGTCTTTAATAAAACTAAAAGCCTACCAATCTACCAAAAAGCTTGCAAGCAGCTATTTTACCAATCCTAAGTTACAGGAAGCTTATTCTCTACAAACACTTTACATTGGAGGTAATCCTTTATCAGCCCCAGCTATGTATAGTCTGATTCCATATAGCGAGCATGCGCATGGCATTCATTACGTTAAAGGAGGATATGCCACTCTTGTAGAAGTGTTATTAAAGGAGATGAATGAAAAGGGCATTAAAGTTTTCTTTAATAGTAAGGTAGAGGGTATGAGTAAGGAGAAAGACAAGATAACTGCGATAACGGTTAATGGAGAAGAGAAGAAGGTAGATGGATTAGTGTGGAATGGTGATTTTCCTTCTATTGCTAAGATCACTAAGGAAAAGAAAAAATATATACCATCTTCAGGTTGTGTGCTTTTGTACTTCGGTGTTAATCATCAATACCAGTCGAATGTGCATCAATTCTTTATGAGCGAAGACTTTAACATGCATATGAAAGAGGTATTTAGAGATAAGAAAATCCCTACTGATCCTTCCTTTTATACCTTTAATCCCACGAAGATCGACCCAACACTAGCGCCGCCTGGTAAAAGTGTTTTATATGTATTAGTGCCTGTTCCCTCAGGTGGCAATATTGATTGGAGCAAGGAGAAAGTATTTATTGACAAGATGATCAAGCAAATAGAAAAGAGGGCATTCCCTGAGCTAAGAGGGAAAATAGAGTGGATGGAAGTGCGTACACCAAACGATGCAGAAGCAGAAGGGTTATTCCAAGGTGGAAGCTTTGGTATTGCTCCAAAACTGCTTCAGTCAGGGGTGTTTCGTCCCCAAGCAAAGCCTTCTTCGCTGAAAAACGTATACGCAACAGGGGCGTCTGTTCATCCAGGTGGAGGAATACCGATTGTAATGCAAAGTGCTAAGCTTGCAGCAAATCAACTTCTAAAAGATTTTAACGAACCTTCCAAGGTAAAGGATGTGAATTCTCATGAACGAGTTAACAAAGGCTTATCAACATTGTGAAGATATCATAAGAGAACATTCAAAGACATTTTATAAAGCTTTTTTTCTTTTACCTTCTGAAAAGAAAACAGCAGTATGGGCTGTTTACGCATTTTGCCGTCAAGTCGATGATATTGTGGATGAGGGGGTACAGCCTAAAATAGAGCTGCAAAAGTTTAAAGAGCACTTTTTAATGTTTCTCAATGGTTCTTTACCTTCAGATAATCCTATGTGGTTGGCGTTAAATGATGTTTTCTCCCGATACGACATGGATGTTCAGGCTTTTCATGATATGATTTCAGGACAAGAGATGGATCTGTATAAAACAATGTACTATACAGAAGAAGAGGTTCTGCACTATTCCTATCATGTAGCAAGTTCAGTGGGCTTAATGTTGTTACCTATCCTTGCTCCAAGAAATAAGTCAGCCTTGCGTCAGGGCGCAATTGCCTTAGGTCAAGCGATGCAGATTACAAACATACTACGAGATGTAGGTGAAGACCTTGCTCGTGATCGCATATACTTACCGATTAAAAAATTAGAAAAAGCTGGCTACACTATTGAAGAATTAGAAAAACATAGAGTGAATAAAGCATTTATCAAGGTTTGGGAGGAAATGGCCGTAGAAGCTGAGCGTCTTTATGAACTAGCTTTAAACACTATCGATCTTTACCCGGTTGATTCTCGTACACCAGTTAAAGGTGCTGCCTACCTATATCGTGCAATCTTAGGGTCAATTCGTCAAAAAAATTATAGCGTTTTCCACACAAAGCACTATATTACTCGTGAAGAGAAACAGAAGATTTTATTAGAAATGTAGAATAGGATATAAGAGTACCCCCTCTGCTATGCGGAGGGGGCTATTTCCCGTTGGCGTTATTTTACTCAAAGGTAAGTAGCGTCTAGCTTCAGACGCTAGAGACTATCATACTTCCCTCGCTGCTAGCTAGTTCTTCTGTCGGAAAGCATGATGCCACGTGTACTTCCTTGTTTTGGAGGTGGAGCGAACAAAGTACATGAAAATAATAAATCCGAAGAATGATGTACTAACAGTGCATACCAGGTGCCCGAAAAAAAGATAGATGTAGAATTATGTATCGGAGTTTGCATCTAACACACCAAAAGCCAGGACAGATTTATTAAGCTTAACAGAGGGTTTAGTACAAACATGCCTCACCAATATACTCTTTTGATCTCATTTGAATCCAAAAATCCTCTAGGCGTCTAAACTAAAAGGACCGGACAGTTGGTGCCCGGTTTTTCTTCAGGGGATATTAATTTCTGGATATAATGTTACTACTTACAAGGGGGAAATTACGAAAAGTAAGCTATAACCGTACAGCTTAACTGTCAGTATTATTCTCCCAAACCTGAGCTATGGTATTTGCTACATTTATTCCCGATAATGTTACCATAGGCGATCCTCCCCCAGGGTGGGTTGATCCTCCCACAAAATATAAATTTCCAATATCTCTTGCTTTGTTTCGCGGCCGGAAAAATGCATCTCGCTTACGGTTGGATGCTGCACCATAAAGGGAACCTTTAAAAGCTCCAAATTTGGATTGAATATCTTGAGGTGTAATAATCTTTTCCACTTTAAGATTGGCATTTATTGATAGTCCATGACTTTCAAGAGTGGTATATATCTGCTTTTTGTACTCTTCAATAAAAATGCTGTTATCGGCACTACTTGTTACAGCAGGTGCGTTAACAAGAATAAAAAGATTGTCTCCATGTGGACCTTTATCCAGTTCAGTGACAGAGGAATTACTAAGATAGATAGTAGGATTACTAGCGTATTTTCTATCTTTCATAAGTTCGATAAACTCTTTGTGATAATTAGTGGAAAAATAAACGGAATGGTGAAGCAATTGCTCATTTCTTTCTTGAAGGCCTGCAAGGATTACCAGAGCCGAGATAGAAGGTTCATATGAAGCTGCTTTTTGATTTGAAAAGTGTGAACGATCTTTTTCATGAACAAGGTCAGGATATGCTGCTAAAAGATCGGCATTCATTACAAAGATATCCGCATAATAGATTTCCTCATCAGCCACTTCAACAGAAACTGCTTGTTTATTTTTCACCACAATTTTTGTAACAGCACAATCTGTTCGTATTTCTACACCTAATTTTCTTGCAATCTTCTCAAATGCTTCAGCTATCTTCCAATTTCCACCCTTAGCGTAATATACTCCATCTACTAATTCCAAATAGGAGATTAAAGCAAAGGTAGCGGGCGAAATATAAGGAGACGATCCAATATAAGTGGCATATCTATCTAGTGCCTGAATGACGAAGGGATTTGTAAAATAGCGTCGATTAAATTGATGAAGAGAAGTTAAAGGTTTTACTTTTGAAAAAGATGCACCTAAACTTGGTGACAGATAATCTTTGGTGGATGTGAAGGTTCTCCGGAAAAAATGTGTCTGTCCAAGCTTATAAAGCTCTGTTACTTTTGTAAGATATGCATGATAATTCTTTGCGCCAGTTGGATCAAGCCTGCTGAGTTGCTCTAACATTATTTCTCTATCTGTACTAAAATCAAACTTAGTACCATCCGATGAGACATTTCTTGTATGTGAATGTAATTTAATAAAAGTGAGATACTCGTCAGGATTTTCTCCGCTAAGCGCAATTACCTCACGAAATACATCAGGCATGGTAATTGTATTTGGACCAAAATCAAAGTATGTTTCACCTAGCTGAACAGCCATTAATTTTCCGCCAAGGTGACTGTTTTTTTCTAAAATCGTAACTTTAAAGCCTTTAGCCGCTAAGGAAATAGCAGCGGCTAAACCACCAAGCCCTCCACCTATAACAATTACCTTCTTCATTTATAATTCCGCCCTTTCCATGTATAGGCTTGATTTTTTAGCGATTTCCACATCGAGGCGTGCATGATGACGATAAATGCAATAGCGCTAAATGGCATGAATAAGCAAAGAATGAGGCTTTGCTTTGTTTGAAGATCAACATACAGCTTTTGTATCCAAACTAGTAAAAGAGGAAGTGTGTACCAAACCCCGTAGAAAGGAGCGAAAAAGGCTAATAGTAGTGGGAGAATAAAAAAAATGCTGTAATAAAAGGTTAAACCAGCGACCATAACTGAAGACTTCCCGATACCAATGTAAATATTTTTTAAAAAGCCATTCCATACTTCCTCATTTGTTTCATACATATGGCAGGTAACGTATGGAGTAGCGTTAATTAAACAGACGCCATACCCATGACTTTTCACCATACGTGAGATATGTACATCCTCTACGATGGAATCTTTAACAGACTCGTGTCCTCCAATTGAGTGATAAGCATCTCTTTCAAAGAACATAAATGCCCCATGTGCAGCAGTTGCAGGTTTATAACGAGTATAGTTTGCCAAAGCGAGAGGCAGGTGCAGCCAGATGACAAAATGCTGTATCGGAACAAGCAATTTGCTTAACCAGGAAGTAACAGGGAAGTGTGGAAAGCCTGTTACTAATTTAATGTTCTTTCTCTGAAAAAAAGGGAGCATTCTTTCAATTGTATTAGAACGGAGTCTTACATCTGCATCTAAAAATAAAAGGTAGGTACCTTTTGCCTTTTTAGCCAGTTGAGAACAAGCATGAACTTTACCTGCCCAGCCCTTTTTTAGTGGAGCGCCCTTTAAAAGGTGATAACGTGTCTCTCCTTTTATCAAGTTTTCTACTAATTTATAGGTAGCATCAGATGAGTGGTCATCTAGAAAAATATATTCTACATTTGGGTAGGAAAGTTCCTTTAAGTTGGCGATTAAGGGACCTACATTTCTCTCTTCGTCCCTCATTGGGACAAGGACCGAAACAAGAGGTTGTCCTTTAAATTTCTCCCAGCTATTATAGGGAGGATAAAAGAAACCGTTAATTATGATCCAGAGAAAAGACAGCCCAAGCAGAAGGGATAAAAGGTAGATTAAGATTTCCAATAGACGCTCCCTCCAAACCTATAGTATATTTTTATATTGATCTAGACTCTTGGTGATAACTTCCTGTTTTAAGCTGTCTAGAAGAAAGGTGAAATGTGATTCCAGTTCAAGATTTTTTTCCTTTACAAGAGAGCCTTTTAATTCAGCTGAAACGAGTGGTTTTCCTATTTTTATATAAATTTCGGGCTTCCGCTCATTTCCAAAAGTGTAATATAATCCAACAGGAACAATGGGAATATCACTGTTTTTAACGATATGTATCGCGCCAGGAAGAAAAGCGAGCGGCCTGGTTTCAAGATGATGTTCATCTCCTTGAGGAAACAACCATAATGCTTTCCCATCCTTTAACTTTTCTTTGGCATAATTAATCGATTGAACAATATCCTTTGGGTTTTGACGATTTACAGAGAATGCACCAATTTTACGAAAAAAAGGATATTCTTTTATTCCTTTTTCATGCATCATACAATAGCTTTCTTGCTTGATAATATGTCTATTTAAGTGAAAAATAACAAGTGGATCCCACCATGTACTATGATTAGCAATAAATAGAGCAGAGGTGGAGGGGAGCGTTACGATATTTGTTTCTGTTGCCCAATAGATCCCTTTAAATTGAAATGATAAAAAACGTTTATTAAACTGATCAAAAAAGAATTCAAATGCTTTGCTTTTTTTTGCTGGAATCATTAAAAAACTCCTTATGCTTAAAAGTGCCAATATAAAGTAGCAGCGTCGGAACTATGGTAGCAAAGAATGCTAGGAAAAGATTAACAGAAAGTGCAATAACACAGAACATGGCTATCATTAAGCCATATAGGACATACATATTCTTTTCCCAATAGGTATTCTCGTTAGACACCATTCCCTTAGTAAAGTGAAATAAAAGAAGATGAAAAACCAAGGCTAAAGCAAACCAACTAAAAAAGTTGTACAAAGGAATATCATAGTAAAAACTCTCGCCAGTCCAAATCCAATATTCTTTTGCAATAAAAGAAACAGGGTCGATAATTAAGTCCAGAATCACTGTGGCCCCTGCAGCTGTCAAAGATTTGATCAAAATAGATGAATTAGGAAAAATCCTCACAGCCATAACATGAGAAGTTGCAATAACCATTATCCAGGCGAACCCGATGGTGATTGGTACTTCAAACAGTTTTGGCCCAAAATAGGCATTATAATAATAATCACCAAATAAAATTCCGTACTTTACTCCAAAATGCTCTGCGGCCATAGAAACAAAAAAGATAAATAATGCTGCTGCTATACCTATTCGATAATAATTTTTTATTAAGTAAATTGCTCCAAGGGAACCTGAAGTAATAAGAAAAACAACATTTGCCCACTCTAACCAAGGTGGAAGTAGATCGAAGGTTAATAATATGACCCCACATATGTACCAAAAGATAAAAAAACGATAAATACTTCGTTCCCATTTGCTAACTTGCATCTGATTCACCTCCATGAGAAATTATAGCATTTGGGTTGAATGTTTGTATAGGTTTTGTACATATAAAAAAGCGATCCAATAAGTAATGGACCGCTTTTTCTATTGGTTTTAAACTTCTTTGGCTTTTGGTTTAGGTTTACGGCCAATACTATCTAGTCGATGAACAAGTCCTGTGCCGAATTCAGGGGTAGAGCTATTATCAGAATAGAGGGATTCTCTTAGTTCGTAGGCGGATGAACCGTGCTCTGCAAAATCCAGTCCGGCAATTTCTTCTTCCTTTGTCACACGAATGCTGCTGAAACGAGTTACTAAGTAAAGAAAACTTCCTACTGTAAGGACCGTCCAAGCGATAACGGCAACAACTCCAAGAGCTTGAATACCTAGTTGGCTAATACCTTCACCGTAAAATAATCCTGTGGATGTGGAAAACAAACCAACAGCGAGTGTTCCCCAAATTCCGCAAACACCATGTACGGCAATCGCGCCAACTGGGTCATCTAACTTTAACTTTCTATCAATAAAGGAAACTGCCTCCACTAGTATAACGCCAGCGATTAGTCCGATAATAATAGCACCGATTGGAGATACGTCTCCTGTTCCAGCTGTAATACCCACCAGACCAGCTAATGCGCCGTTCAGGGTAAGTGATGCATCAATTCTTTTATAGCGGAGTTGTGAGTAGAACGCAGATGCTATAACCCCGGCAGATGCAGAAAGTAATGTAGTTGTGATTACGTGAGGTATTAACTCTGGATCTGCTGCCAATGTACTACCTCCATTAAAACCAAACCAGCCAAACCATAGGATAAATACACCTAATGCACCAAGTGGGATATTGTGACCTGATATAACATTTACTTTTCCATTAGCATATTTACCTATCCGAGCCCCTAAGAACTTCACTGCAACCACTGCTCCTAAAGCACCAGTTAAGTGAACAACAGTAGAACCAGCGAAATCTGTGAATCCAAGTGTTGCTAACCAACCGCCACCCCAGACCCAATGGCCCACAACAGGGTAAATGAAAGCGGTCATCGCTACTGTCAATAATATATAGCTGCTAAGTTTAATACGTTCAGCAACCGCCCCAGAGATAATAGTTGCACAAGTTGCAGCAAACATAGCTTGGAATACAAAGAATCCAAGTTCTCCTTCATGACCTGATAGCATAAATCCTTCAGTACCGAGGAATCCACCAGCAGAAGAGCCAAACATAATGGCATATCCTACAATTAAATATAGAACCGAACCGATGGAAATGGTTAAAAAGTTCTTCATAAGGATGTTCAGGGAGTTTTTAGATCGTGTGAACCCTGACTCTACCATAGCAAATCCTGCATGCATAAAAAATACTAATAACGCCCCAATCATGATCCATACCATATCCATGGATACGCTCAATGCTTCCACTGTAGGTGCTTGTGCGTGTGCGGTAGATCCAAGTAATAATCCGCCTGTCGATAATAAGCCAATTTTCTTTATCATAATTATCACCCTTTCCTTGTTTTTAAACGATTGCTAATTTTCCAGTCTCGCCTGTACGGATACGAATGGCATTTTCAATAGGATAAATGAAGATCTTACCGTCGCCTACAGTATTGCTACTGCAGGTTTCTTGAATAATTTGGACAATTTCATCCACAAATTCAGATTCCACTACCATTTCCACTTTTACTTTAGGTAGTAATCTGATTTCGAAAGTATTGCCTCTAAAAACACCTTGCTGTCCTTTTTGTTGTCCGCAACCGGCTACTTCGGAGACCGTTAAGCCATTAATTCCTACTTCTTCTAACCGTTCACGAAGGGTACGAAAAGTTTCTGGTCGAATGATTGCTTCTACCTTTTTCATTTCAATCTCTCCTTTTAATTGATGTTATATTTCCTAACATCTTGTGGTATGTTTATTATCATATGGCATTTTGATCTAAGATGCAATACGAATATTCAAAAAATTCCGAGAAAACGTTTACATGTTTGTAAGGAATTCTTACAATACAATGGGAAATTAATAATAGTGATGGTTGCATTAAGGGAATATATTATTTGCATATTTCTTTGATTTGCGATGGAAGGAAGATAATACTGTAGATATGGAGACTTGTTTTTTAAAAATACATAAAAAAACCGCTCTGAATTTTTATTATCAGAGCGGTTTTCATTTGTAAATCTAATCAATGGAGAAAACAGCTTTTTCCTAAGATGCAGATTTCGCTGGTTTTGTGTTTACGAAAGATTTATTAACCCATACTTTTGATCTCCAGCGCCTTAACATAATAAGGCCTCTCAGCCATTCGTCCATGATCATGGCAATCCAGACACCGATTAATCCTAATCCAAAATGGATGCCTAAAATATAGGATAACGTTACACTGACTCCCCACATAGACAATATTCCGATATATACTGGGAATTTCACATCCCCGGCAGCACGCAGCGAGCTGATTACAACTAAATTAAAGGATCGCCCCGGCTCTAAGATGATGGTCAGGAGAATTAATGTACCTCCTAGAGCGATAATGTCAGGGTTTGTGGTAAATATACCTAAAAGTGTATCAGAAAAAATCGCAAACGGGATGGCGGTCAAAATAGAAATTAAAATAGCGAGTTTTAAACTTTTGATGCACCTTTTATAGGCATCTTCTATTTGGCGTGCTCCTATTTGATGACCAATCATAATTTGTGTGCCTTGACCAATTGCGACAGCAAAAAGGAAAATAAACATCATTAAGCTTTGTGCATAAACTTTAGTGGTGAGGGCTTCTGTCCCCATCATAACGATAAAAAAGGTAATAACTATTTGTGAAGTGTTATAAGACAAATGCTCACCAGCTGAAGGGATACCGATTTTTAATAAATTTTTTACATGTTCAACCGGTAAGGTAAATAACTTCTTGAAAGGAAGTGTTTCATCAATTCTTCTAAATAGAAGGACAGTGATTGCGATTAACCCAAGCGCACGACTTGTTACAGTAGATATTGCGACTCCATCTACTCCGAGAACCGGTATACCGAACGGACCGAAAATAAATAAATAATTTCCAATTACGTTAAGAATATTCATGCCGATTGTGACATACATAGCATCCCTCGTAAAACCATAGCTTCTGATGGTTGCTCCCATCGTAATAACTAGTGCTTGAACGAAAGAGAATACACCAACAATTTTTAAGTATGAGTCCGCTTCTGATAATAATTCAATGGGAAGATTCATTAATAATAGTAACTTTGAACTAAAGAGAAAAACGACGATACTGATAATGATACTAAATAGCAGGTTTGCAGCAAGAGAGACGACTGTTACTTCTGCCGCTATGTTTCTATTGTTAGCTCCCAAGTATTGAGCTACTAGAATCGACGTACCTGTTGCAATAAACCCGAACATTACAATAAGCATAAATAATAGTTGATTTGCCACACCGACTGCCGCTACGGAGTCATCAGAATACTGACTGAGCATTAGAATATCTGCATTTCCCATTAGCATGTGTAATAATACTTCTATAAAAATAGGCCATGTTAAGGCAAAGAGAGTTATTTTTTTTGTGCTTACTTCTTTCATAGTGGTACCTCCCTTGCTTGGTTTCTACAATTCCGACATAAAACAATTTATAGTTTATACCGAATTTATTATAATAGAAAGAGATGATTACGATGATTTTTGGATTATTACGACTAGAGGTGTAAAGAATGTCAATGATAGCGCTTTCGGTACCACCTTTCCCGACTTTTATTGCTGGTGGAGAATTTACCTTTTTAAAGGGGGAAAGCCATTTTTCCAGAGTGTTTACCGTATTTGATTTGTTATATGTAAAAAGAGGGACGCTGTATATACAAGAGGATGAAGAAAAATTTGAGGTGAAAGAGGGGCAATATGTCATTTTGGTTCCAGGGAAAAGGCATTTAGGATATAAGGGGTGTGAGGAGGACACGGTTTACTTTTGGTTGCACTTTGTTATTCCAGAAAATAAGTATCAGATTGTGTCTGCAAAAGAATTGGATTGGTCCTTTGTTTATAAAAAAGAGCCTACATTTATCGAACCAGGTCATTATCTTTTTCACATCCCACAATGGGGAGTAGTGAAAAGGAGAGAGATTGTCGAGCAACAGCTTGAAAATATGTTAAGCATAAGGGAGGGAGAGGCTCACGTCCCGGATGACTATTTGAAGCAACAAATTTACTTTTCGGAGTTTTTTCTGCAACTTCAAAAAGAAGCCTTTTCCATTCCAAGTGCGACAGAAAAGGTATGCGAGCTTGCAATGAAAATGATTCAAGAGAATTTCCGAAAGCCTATCAGTATGACCTGGTTAAAAGAAGCGTTGAATTTTCATCCTGATTATATTACTCGATGCATGCAGAAGACGATCGGTATCAGCCCAATTCAATATTTAACGCACTACCGCCTTCTTCAAGCCAAAAGATTGCTAGTGGAAACAGAATACAAAATTTCAAGTGTCTCACAAGAAGTAGGGATTGAAGATGTTACATATTTTTCAAAATTGTTTAAAAAGGTAGAAGGTACAACTCCTATAGAATACAGACGATTGGTGCAACGGAAATGAAGTAGCTTATGTAAACTAATTCAACAACAATAACCGCTAAGATCTATTTAGATCTTAGCGGTTATTGTTTATCTACGTTACACAGTATTACCCAAGCTGTTTACTGGGAAGCGACTTAATAAGAAATAATCTGAAAACCGTATGCAGGCAATTTCGCTTGCAAAGTATCTGCCTCTGCAGCGAATTCCTTCTCGTTCCAGATATCTTGTATAACTTTTCCTTTAATTCCCTCAGGCAGGGTGACAACCAACTCTTGATCACTATTGTTTACTATGAATAAAATAGTTTCTTCTCCAGAAGTCTTTTCATACATAACATGATTGGTTTCATTGTTCGCTTCAACAAAACGAATACTTCCATGGTTTCCGAAAGCTGGTCTTTCTTTTCGAAGTTTAATTAGCTTCTGTACAAAACCAAACATATCTTGATCTTGTTTATCTTTCTCCCACACCATACATTTTCGACAACCTGGATCCTGGTCGCCAGTCATACTAATTTCGTCTCCGTAATAGATGCATGGTGCACCAATAAAGGAAAGTTGAAATAGGAATAATAGTTTCAATTTATTTTTGTCTTCCTCGCAAATGGTTAAGATACGTGGAGTGTCATGACTTCCTAAAAGGTTAAATGCTACTTCATTTACGTTTACAGGATAAGAATTCAATACTTTAGTTATGGAATTCGCGAAGTCCTGTGCCTTGGTTTTGCTTTTAGCCAAATAGTCTAAAGTTGCTGTTGTGAAAGGGTAGTTCATGACTGCATCGAATTGATCCCCTTGTAGCCAAGGCATGGAATCGTGCCATATTTCTCCCAAAATATAGACATCCTCTTTTTCAGATTTAACTGCCTTTCTAAAATCTCTCCAGAACTGGTGATCTACTTCATTTGCAACATCAAGTCTCCAGCCATCAATATTGAATTCTCGTACCCAATAACGACCAACTTCTAATAAGTAGTCTTTTAGTTCTTGATTTTCAGTATTTAATTTTGGCATATCCGACACAAATGCAAAAGCGTCATAATTTGGTTTTGGTTTTGTTTGTACAGGATAATCCCAAATGTGGAACCAATCTTTATATTTGGATGCTTCCCCGTTTTTAAGAACGTCCTGAAAAGGGGCCCAATAATATCCACTATGATTAAATACAGCATCAAGCATTACTTTTATTCCACGTTCATGGCAAACCTCTACCAATTTTTTAAACGTTTCTTTGTCACCAAACTGTGGGTCAATTTCCATATAATCAATTGTGTCGTATTTGTGATTAGAACGAGCTTTGAAGATAGGGGTAAAATAAATTCCTGTAATTCCTAGGTCCACCAGATAATCGATGTGTTCAATTACTCCTTCAAAATCCCCACCGAAAAGGTTCGTTGTGGTAGGTTCTGTGCTCCCCCAAGGTAAAGCGCCTTCTGGATCATTCGCTTTATTACCATTTCCGAAACGTTCAGGAAAGATTTGATACCATACTGTATCTTTAGCCCACTCGGGGGCGCGGAATACGTCAGCATTATTCAAAAAAGGGAAGCAAAAATAAAGACCGCAATCTTTTGGTTCTTCTTTATAAAAGCCTTTTTCAATAAAAGTTAAATTTTCATCGTTTGAGGAGAGTGAAAATCCATAACGTAATCTTCTGAACTCGGGACTTACTTCAGCCAGCCAATAATCAAATAGCTCATCAGAACCGGTTTTCTCCATAGGTTTCTTAGATGAAACCCATTGGCCATCTTCCCATACATAAGGATCACCATGAATTAATTCAACTTTTTCCACGTCATCCTTTTTAGTTTGTAACCGAATGTGCAGTGTAGATTCATTGTAAGCGTAGGCAAAGTTGTTCTTTGGGCGATGATAGATTGCTTCTTTTAGCATTATATTCAACCTCTCCTATATGCAATCGCTTGCATTTTTTATAAGAAAAAAATGGTTGAAATAGTTTCATTGCCATTTTATTCACCATAAGGGTATGTCAAATTGAAAAGGATGTCAATAATAAGCAAAAGGATAAAGAAAGGAATAAGACGATGAAAATAAGCACAAATAAAAAAATATATATAATTAGTAGAAACCTAGATTTGGCAAGCAGTAATTACTAGAATAAGTGGAAGAACGCGATGATTTCTATAAAGTTATAATTAATTTCAAAAAACAGGTTGTCAATTGGGCGATAACATGTATAATAAAAAGTGTGAGTTGTGCAATCGTTTTCACTCTAAATGTAAGCGCTAAATGATTTCGCTTACATGATAATGCAAACGTTTGTGCATTTTAGTAAGAGATAGACTTTAATGACGGAGGGGTCAAAATGAAAAAATTTATAGTAATGTTAATGGTTGCCGTTTTAACGTTAGGTGTATTAGCTGCTTGTGGTCCACAACGTGAGACTAATAATGGCGCTGGTAACGCTAATAACAACAACGAAGGTGAAGGAACAACAACTGAAGGTGCAGAAAAACCTGATAAGCTTACAGTTTGGGTAAATGATCAAGAAGAACAAAAAGCAGCTTTAGAAGAAATTTTCGCAGCTTATACAGAAGAAACTGGAATTGAAGTGGAAGCTACTGGAATTTCTATGCTAGATCAAATCGAAGTATTAGCACTTGATGGACCATCTGGAAAAGGTCCGGATGTTTTCTTCCAACCGCATGATCGTATTGGTGATATCGTACTTCAAGGTTTAGCTGATCCAATCGACTTAGGAGAAGATGCAAATCTATATGGACAAGCTTCAATCGATGCTGTTACTTTTGAAGGAGAAACATACGGAGTACCGCATGTAATCGAAACTTATGGTTTATTCTATAACAAAGATCTAGTATCTGCTGAAGAAGTGGCTACAATGGAAGGTCTTATGACAGTTGCTGAAGAGCAAACAGATCAAGGTCAAGATAAATATGGTTTCTTAATGGAAGCAACTAACTTCTATTTCATCTATCCTTTCTTCGCAGGTAATGGAGGATATGTTTTCAATAACGATGGTACTGGTTTTGATGCTAGTGATATCGGTCTTGCAAACGAAGGAGCAGTTGAAGGTGGAGAATTAGTACAATCATGGTTCACTAATGGTTATATTCCAAAAGAAATCAACGGTGACATCATGAACGGATTATTCACAGATGGTAAAGTAGCATCTGTAATCACAGGTCCTTGGAATATTCCAACTTACAAAGAAGCATTAGGAGACAGTCTAGGTACTGCAACTCTACCTACACTTGACAATGGTGATGTACCAAAATCATTCGTAGGTGTTAAAACTTGGATGCTTAGCTCTTATTCTGAAAATCAAGAATGGGCAATTGACTTAATGAAGTTTACAACTAACTATGATAATGCAATGAAATACTACAGTGCTGCTGGAGAAATGCCTGCATTACAAGAAGCACTTGACAGTGATGAAATTGCAAACGATGAATTAATCGGTGCCTTTGCAGAGCAAACTCAATATGGTGAGCCTATGCCAAACATTCCTCAAATGCAACAAGTTTGGGATCCAATGGGAAGTGCGCTTCAATTTATCGCAAGTGGTGATGATGTTGGAGAAGTATTATCTGAAGCTGTTCAGCAGATCGAAGATAATATTCAAGCAAGTGGAGCTCAATAATAACTAACGACTAGATTTGGTGGATAGATAAAGCTCCAAGCTTATCTATCCACTATTATTCTTTAAGAAGGAGGATCTGCTATGTCTGAGACAGCAACATCCAAAATGCGGAATCATAACCCAACCTTAGCCATGATCCTTTCCATAATTTTTGCAGGGTTAGGGCAACTATATAACCGCAGATATGCGAAAGGTATTACATTTATCATTATTGAAGCAGCATTTTTAATTACATTCTGGAACTTCCTTAACATAGGTTATTGGGGGATATTCACTTTAGGTGAAATACCTAGAGAAGACCATTCCATCTTCTTATTAATACAAGGTTTAATATCCATTATAATTACCATTTTCGCTGCTGCACTTTATTACTTAAATGCTATTGATGCAAAAAATAATGCTATTGATATAAAGAATGGTATAAAAAAGCCTTCTGTAAGAGAAGCGCTAAAGAATTTCTATGATACAGGATTTCCGTATTTTATGGTTATTCCTGGACTGATCATGTTAATTTTCATCGTAGTATTACCATTATTCTTCATGGTTTCATTAGCTTTTACGGATTATAATCTTTATAATTCACCACCAAGAAATTTATTGAGCTGGGTTGGATTTGATAACTTTACCAATCTGGTATCGATTCCACTTTGGAAGTCAACTTTTCTTAGTGTTTTTGCTTGGACAATCGTTTGGACAGTTGTGGCAACCACTGCCCAAATTGCTTTAGGATTATTTTTAGCTTTAATTGTTAACGACCCCCGTGTTAAATATAAACGCTTTATTCGTACGATATTAATTTTACCTTGGGCTGTACCAGCCTTCGTAACTATCTTAATTTTTGCTGCAATGTTTAATGATCGCTTTGGAGCAATTAACCGTGATATTTTAGGAACGATTGGCATGGCACTACCATGGTTAACAGATCCATTCTATACTAAGATCGCAATTATTATGATTCAAACATGGCTCGGGTTTCCGTTTGTGTTTGCACTATTTACAGGAGTACTTCAAAGCATATCAAAAGACTGGTATGAAGCAGCAGACGTAGATGGTGGGACTCGTTTTCAAAAATTCCGTTTCATTACCCTGCCACACATTCTTTTTGCAACTGCACCTTTATTGATAATGCAGTATGCTGGAAACTTTAATAACTTTAACATCATCTATTTATTCAACCAAGGTGGTCCAGCGGTTCGTGGCCAAAATGCTGGTGGATCGGACATCCTTATCTCTTGGGTTTATAAATTAACGTTCGAGACGAATAACTATAATATGGCTGCTGCGATTTCCATTCTCTTGGGCTTAATTGTTGCAGGATTTGCCTTCTTCCAGTTCCGTCGCACTCGTTCGTTCAAAGAGGAGGGTAATATTTAATGAACAATAAAACAAAATCTAAATTAGAGGTTTCCTTGATTTATTTATTCATCGGGTTCATGTTCATCATTATTGCCTACCCGTTGCTTTGGACTATCGGTTTATCACTTAATCCAGGTACAAGTCTTTACTCGGCTAGTATGATTCCTGAAAACTGGTCACTTGTGCATTACAAATGGTTATTTACCTCACCCCAAAGTGATTATCTTCTTTGGTACAAAAATAGTGTGATGGTAGCTGTTGCGAATTCATTCTTTTCTGTAGTCGTAACATCATTTGTAGCATATGCATTCTCACGCTATCGTTTCCGTGGAAGAACTTATGGGTTGTATGCATTTTTACTTCTTCAGATGTTCCCTGCACTAATGGCGATGGTTGCAATCTATATTCTATTAAACATGATTGGGTTAGATGATAGCTTAATCGGACTAACTTTAGTTTATATTGGTGGACAAATACCATTTAATGCTTGGTTAGTTAAAGGGTATTTTGATACCATTCCTAAAGAATTAGATGAAGCAGCACGTATGGACGGAGCTGGACACTTTGGCGTATTCTTTAGAATCATGCTTCCGCTTGCAAAACCAATCTTAGCTGTTGTAGCTCTTTTCAACTTTATGGCACCATTTACGGATTTCCTTTTACCGAGGATTATATTGAGAAGTCCTGAGAAGTTTACGCTTGCTCTTGGTTTGTTTAACTTTATAAGCGATCAGTTTGCCAATAACTTTACTCGTTTTGCGGCAGGTTCGATTCTTATTGCCATTCCAATAGCATTGATGTTCTTATTCTTACAACGTTATTTAATTGCCGGCTTAACGGCGGGTGGTACAAAAGGTTAATAATAGTATATAATCGTTTAGGGAAAGCAATGTTTCTTTTGAAACAAACAGCTAGTATTATAAAAACGATTTAAAGGAGGGAAGCGGAATTGATGAAAAGAGTGATGGGGCTCATTCTCGTTCCGTTTCTTCTTTTTTCTGCATGGTTCACACAACCTGTAAAAGCTGAAAAAGAAGAACACGCATGGCAAGATGAGATGATCTATTTTATAATGATTGACCGCTTTAGTAACGGTGACACATCAAATGACTTTGAAGTTGATCGTGATGATCCGAAAGCTTACCACGGTGGTGATTTTCGGGGAATTATTGATAAGCTAGATTATATTCAAGAGATGGGTTTCACTGCTTTATGGCTTACACCTATAGTGAAAAATGAAGAAAAAGGATATCACGGGTATTGGACGGAAGACTTCTATGATGTAGAAGAGCACTTTGGAACCATAGAAGAGTTCAAAGAGCTGGTCGAGGAAGCCCATAAACGAGACATGAAAGTTATTGTGGATCTGGTTGTAAATCATACCGGATATCAACATGCCTGGTTGGAGGAAAATGAGAAATCTGATTGGTTTCATCCTAACGAGGGAATCAGGGATTGGAATAACCAAGAACAGGTAGAAAACGGCTGGATATATGGCTTACCTGACTTAAATCATGAGAATCCTGAGGTACGCACCTATCTTCTCGATATGGCAAAATGGTGGATAGAAGAAACGAATATTGATGGATACCGACTAGATACCGTTAAGCATGTTCCTAAAGAATTCTGGACGGAATTTACGGAGGAAGTGAAATCTGTTAAAGAAGATTTCTTTCTGATTGGTGAAGTATGGGACGATAATCCAGAGTATGTTGCTCAATATCAGGATACTGGTATAGATTCGCTGGTTGATTTTCCAACATACAATGAATTGACGCGTGTATTTTCCGCACCGGATCAATCATTGGGCCGTTTAGACACGGTATGGGCACATAACCAGAATTTCTATGACAATCCTTATGTGTTAGGGACATTCCTGGACAACCATGATGTAGAACGTTTTACGAGAGTGGTTCTGGAGAAAAAGCAGCACCCTCCAACAAGAATGAAATTGGCATTAACTTATTTGTATACAGCACCTGGAATTCCAATTGTATATTATGGAACAGAGATTGCTTTAGATGGCGGAGCAGATCCGGATAATAGAAGAGATATGAATTTCCGTGCAGATACAGAGATAATTGATTATATAACAAAACTTGGGGAACTAAGAAAAAGCATGCCTAGTTTAACTCATGGATCTTATGAAATGATTTATGAGAATAAAGGAATGGCAGTCATTAAGCGTGAGTATGAAGAAGAAACGACTATTATTGCTATTAATAATACAAGCGGAACGCAGGTTGCTCCAATAGATGTAGAACTGATTGGGGAAGATCTTGAATTACGTGGAACACTAAGTGATGAACTTGTAAGAAACACTGATGGAACCTATAAGGTTGCACTCGATCGTGAAATGGCAGAAATCTATACCGTAAGTGAAGACTCAGGTATTAATGTTCCCTTTGTGGGTGCAATGGCGTTGATTTATGGTGGATTTGTAGCGTTCGTTGTAGCAGTTGTCTTAAGAAACAAAAAAATAAAAAGAAAAAATAAAAGGTAGACGGAATCTTCTATAATGGGGATTTCCTCAAATTTATTGTATCCGTTTACAATGTAATTTATTGGGGGAGGGGGAAAGGTGCATGGCAGTTACAATTAAGGATGTTGCTAAAATAGCGAATGTTGCACCTTCCACAGTTTCTCGCGTTATCGCGAATAGTTCACGCATCAGTGAGAGAACAAAAAAACGTGTAAGAGAAGCAATGGAAGAGCTAGGATATCATCCGAACTTTATCGCTCGAAGTTTAGCCAATCAGTCTACCCAGGTAATTGGACTGGTAATGCCGGCTTCAGCAGATAAAACATTTCAAAATCCGTTCTTTCCTGAAGTGTTAAGGGGAATTAGTACAGCTGCCCATGAAAAGCAGTATGCACTTCAAATGTCCACAGGGGAAACGGAACGAGAGATCTTAGAAGGTGTTATGCAAATGGTACAAGGCCGCAGAGTAGATGGAATTATTCTTTTGTATTCCGCGGTAGATGATAAAATAATTAAATATCTCCAAAAAGAAAGTTTTCCATTTGTTGTTATTGGAAAACCTTACGAAAATGTGGAAGAGATTACGCATGTAGATAATGATAACTATCGTGCAGCAAAAGAAGCTACAGAGCATTTACTTGGATTGGGTCATAAAAGAGTGGCATTTGTCGGCGGAAGTATCCAATTGGTTGTTACGATTGACCGTCTTCTGGGCTATGAAAACGCCCTCCGTACAGCGGGAGTTCCATATAAAGATGAATATATTATTCACGAAGAATTTTTAAAAGAAGGTGGCCAGGAAGCTGTATCAGAGCTCTTGTCATTGAGCGAACCTCCAACAGCCCTGGTGGTAGCAGATGATTTAATGGCCTTAGGTATTTTAAATACCTTGCATGATATAGGTATCGTTGTACCAGATCAAATGTCTATCGTAAGCTTTAATAATGTTCTACTTGCAGAGGTTGCTCGTCCACCGCTCACGTCAGTGGACATTAATATCTTTCAATTAGGTTTTCAAGCTGCTAAAACGTTAACTCAGATGATAAAAGATCCAACAGAACCTACGAAAAGAATTATAATTCCGCATAGCATGGTGAAGCGTCATACTTGTAAGGAATTTGAAGCTGTTGTAGTTAAAAGCTAGTCTCTTGATGGAGGCTGGCTTTTTTTTGTTTTTCTGGAAAATGATTATGCAGCAGGTTAATTGCCTGATACCTTACGTTTAGAAGAACACTAGTTTATATATAAGGGAGCATGGTCGGTTCCGTACGTAAATCTTGAAGTGGTGCGCAAATCGTAGGTTACGTGCGCAAATCTTGAAGTGGTACTCAAATCGTAAGTTTCATGCGCAAATCATGAAGTGGTATGCAAATCGTAAGTTTCGTGCGCAAATCAAGAGAAGTGGTACGCAAATCCTAAGTTCCGTGCGCAAATCTCGAGAAGTGGTACGAAAGAGCGAAATACCCTGCATATTTCCGGAAATTGTGTTATCTCGAAATGTTAAATCTCTATAAAAAGTCGTAAATATGCACACGTTGCTATCTTTACCTGATGCATTAAAGAAAAAAGTACTCACTATTCACATTAATAGACTCACTGGAAACCATCTAGCCGATTTTTTATGGTTTTGCAACAACATTCCTACTAAAAGGAGCCTTACACTTATTGCTTTCCTGAAGTAAGCAGGGCGCAACTCAAACGTTTCAGGTGATCGCTTACCAAGGGGCGGTGCGTGAGCCTCCATCTACCGCAACAACCGCAAAAATCTATCAGGTGCCACTCCAATCCACAGGGGGTGGCACTTGATATGCGATGACGTTATGTTCGATGGTACCCCCTAATCTCCAACAGTGGGGACACACATTATTAACTAACCATTCACAATAGTACCACCATTAACATGAAGCATTTGCCCAGTTATATAGGTGGAATCATCACTTGCTAGGAATACATAACAAGGTGCTACTTCTTCAGGTTGACCTGGCCGCTTCATGGGTGTGTTGGAACCAAAGCTAGCTACCTTCTGGCTTGAGAAGGTAGATGGAATCAAAGGAGTCCATATTGGGCCAGGCGCTACTCCATTGACTCTGATGCCTTTTCCTACTAGCTGCTTGGAAAGGGATCGTGTAAAGGTTACAATCGCCCCTTTCGTTGCAGAGTAATCTAATAGCTGTTCATTTCCTTCATAAGCGGTGATGGAAGCTGTGTTAATAATCGTACTTCCTCCTTTAAGAAAAGGTAGTGCTGCCTTAGTTAAGTGGAAAAAAGAAAATACATTTGTGCGGAACGTTTTTTCGAGCTGTTCCATTGTTATATCCTCTATGCTTTCCTGTGGGTGTTGTTCAGCTGCATTATTAATGAGAATGTCGAGTTTGTTGAAATGAGTTATACATTCTTTCACCAGTTCTTTGCAAACAGTTTCTTGGCCAATATCTCCTGAAATCAAGTGGCATTTTCTACCTTCTTGTTCAACCTGTTTTTTTGTTTCCTTTGCATCAGCATGTTCGTTAAGGTAGGAGATTACTACATCTGCCCCCTCCTTTGCAAAGAGGATAGCAACTGCTCTTCCAATACCACTATCTCCTCCAGTGATAATTGCTACCTTATCTTTGAGTTTTCCGCTGCCCTTATAATTTGGGCTTTCGGATTGCGGTTTAGGAGTCATCTGATCCTCTAAGCCAGGTTGTTGGTTTTGATGTTGTGGTGGTAATGTTTGTTTTGGTTGATTTTTCATAAAAGCACCTCCAATAATCTTTCGTATTATTGGAAAAAAGCTTATAATTTATCCTAGAAATAGCTCATTAAATAAGAAATGGGGTAGGAACCTTGTCTGATATAATTATTCGCGAGGCTCTAACTGAAGATGCACCACTAATTATAAAGCACAGTAAAATCGCATTTTCGGAAAGTAATAATCTACTATCAACTCCTGAGGAATTCACCATTACTGTAGAAGACGAGATTCATTGGTTGAATGAGAACAAATCAAAGAACAATTTGGTTTTGGTTGCAGTAAAAGGTCATAATGTGATTGGTATGTTAAATGCTCAAAGAGGTTCCAGAAAGAGGGTTCAGCATATCTGCCATTTTGGCATAAGCATACAAGAATCCTATTGTAATAGAGGAATAGGAAAAAGGATGATTGAAATCTTACTGAACTGGGCCAAGGAAGATTCTTCTATAGAGAAAGTAAGTTTAGAAGTTTTTTCTCATAATGAGCGGGCTATTCATTTGTACCAAAAGCTTGGTTTTAATATTGAGGGGAAAAAAGAAAAGCACATTAAGTTTGAAGATGGTTCCTACTCGGATGAGTACATTATGGGCAATTTTGTGAAATGAAGTTACATAAAATACAAAATGCCAGGCACACATAGATAAGTGCTTGGCATTTTGTATAAGATTAGCGGTAATTTACGAATTGAAGATCTATATCCAAATCAGCGGCTCTTAAGGCAGCGATTACCTGTTGAAGATCATCACGGTTTTTACCTGTAACACGAACTTGGTCATCTTGAATTTGTGTTTTTACTTTTAGTCCTGCATTTTTAATGATTGTATTAATTTTTTTGGTGTTATCTTTATCGATGCCTTGGACAAGTGTTCCACGTTGCCGAACGGCACCTTTTGAGGCTTCTTCGATTTTCCCATACTGGATGTTTTTAGTAGGGACATTTCTTTTTATCAATTTGCTCACTAGTACATCTTTTACTTGGTCTAGCTTAAATTCACTGTCAGAAAGTAGCACTAATTCTTCTTTTTCCAATTTAATATCACTAACCGATCCTTTAAAATCAAAGCGGTTTTGTATTTCTTTTAAGGCAACGTTAATAGCATTTGAAACTTCTGATAAATCAACTTTGGATACAATATCAAAGGAGCTTTCTTTTGCCATTGGTAATCCCTCCACTTATTAGTATAATAGGTAATGCTCAATAAAGTTTTCTAGTATTAATTATAGTAGAAGATACCCTTTTGGACAACAGAATGAAAATTAGGTAAACTTTATGTCAGCCACAAATCTGGAGGAAAGATGCTCTAGAAGAGTTAGTGTGTTTTAATGGAGATAGTAAGAAAAATAAAATAAGAATAAATTATCTTATATAAAGGCTCTGTTAAAGAAAAAATCAGGATAGCTAGAGCTAGGGGCGAGCGAGCGCTGTGCCTTTACATCGTAAATCAACAGCGAAGTTTAACACAGCCTACATAAAAACAACGAATGAAAAGGAATGGTAAAGTTGGCAATGGAAACAGGAAAAGTATTAGAGTTAACCGTGGATAGAGAAACACCGCTTGGATATATGCTTACTGATGGGGAAGATACAATCCTTCTTCATAAAAACGAGGCAACAAGGGATTTAGAGGTAGATGAAAATGTGGAGGTCTTTCTTTACTCTGATAATAAAAGCAGAATTACCGCTACCATGACTGTACCAAAGGGCTTAGATGGTCATGAATGGATGGAAGTAGTAGAAGTTTTACATGGTCTTGGTGTGTTTATTAATATTGGGATTGCTAAGGATGCCTTAATTCCTGCAGAGGACCTGCCAGTTTATGAAGATGTATGGCCGGATGTGGGATCCCTATTATTCTGTCGCATCAAAACTGATCGACGTGGAAAGTTGATAGGTAAACTCGCTTCTCAGGATGTGATGCTTGACCGTTCCGTGAAAGCACCAGATGCTATTCTAAATCAAAATATCCAAGGAACAGTTTACCGACTATTAAAGGTCGGCAGTTATATGATAACAAATGAAGGGTATGTTGGATTTATTCACAACTCCGAGCGAAAAGAAGAACCAAAATTAGGTGAGGTAGTAGAAGGCAGAATCATTGATGTAAAAGAGGATGGTACCATAAATGTTTCTTTATTACCTCGCAAACAAGATGCCATGGACGATGATTCAAAGGTCATATTGGAGTATTTAGAATCAAGAGGCGGAGCTATGCCTTTTAGCGATAAAAGTGCACCAGAAGATATTAAAGAAACCTTCTTTATAAGCAAAGCTGCCTTCAAACGGGCTTTAGGGAGACTTTTAAAGGAAGGATTAATAACACAAAAGGATGGCTGGACTTATATAAAAAAAGAGGAACAAGACTCTTAATAGGACCGAAAAAGTAAAAAGAGCCGTGCTGGATGATTAGCGCGGCACTTCTTATTGTTACAGATGATCGGTTTTTTTGGAATATTGACGTTCGCCTTTTTGTCGATTCTTTTCTCGTTCCATGTTTTTTTCATGAAGTTTGGCGTTATTATCCTTGGCCTTTTTGTCGTTATCACTAGTATGTGGCATGCTCTTACTCCTTTCAAAACCTGATAGGAATAGGATGTCCCAAAATCATCTTACTATGTGTATCGATGGCTGCAATCGGTATACCTACAATTAAGCTTTTTGGTCATTTAGGAAGAAGAGAGCGATAGTTCCAGGGCCAGCATGAGCTCCCACTGCAGAACCAATATTAGTGATGGTAAAATTGCTGCAATCTGATGATTCTTGTATCATTTCTTGAAGGGCGATTGCTGTTTCCAAATCATCCCCATGACTAATACCAACTCTTTGATTAGCGGCAGAAAAACCGTTTCTTTCTTTCATAACTTCCACCATACGCCGCAATACTTTTTTTCGGCCTCGTATTTTTTCTAGTGGAATTAGTTTTCCATCCTCCATATGTAGAAGAGGCTTGATATTTAATAAACCTCCAACAAATGCGGAAGCTTTACTGACGCGACCACCACGTGCCAAATATTCTAGATTATCTACTGTAAATACATGCTCCATGTGTGTAATGTCGTAGCGAATGGCTTCAATTATCTCTTCTTTAGAAGCTCCATTTTCCACTAGTTCCACAGCATGTTTTATCACTAGTCCTAAACCTAGGGAAGCGCATTTTGAATTTATTATCGTTAAATCCAACTCTGGATAATCTTCCAACACCTCATTTTGCATTAAAACAGCTGTTTGGTAGGTTCCCGATAGTTCAGACGAAAAGGCAATGTAAATGGCTGCATCACCATTTTTCGCGAGATTTGTGAAAACCTCTTTCATCTGGCTTGGAGATGCTTGTGATGTTTTGACCACCTGTCCTTCGCGCATCGCCTCATAAACCGAAGTAGAATCGATTGTTACCATATCGTCGTATTCAGTTTCCCCAAATAAAACCTTGAGAGGCAGGAGTTCAATATTCTTCTCTGTAATTAGTTCTTTTGGTAAGTCGCTTGCACTATCCGCAATGATTTTTATTGCCATACTCTCACCTTCTTTACTATACTAAATAAACATAAGATTGGAATTTTCTGTTGAGGAAGATTCCTCCTTTCCTAAGTTTACCTATTAAAAGATAACTCTTCAAGCATAGAATCCAAGAGAATCGTTTGAAATGGGTAAAAAGAGGCAAAATACATAGAATAAGGCAGTAGGCTTGTAGGGAGGTTGTTAAATATATGATAGTGGAACAGCATGTGAAAAAAGTAATAATTGTTTTAATTGGGGCGTTTTTAAACGCAATCGCGATGAATTTCTTTCTCATACCTGCGGATGTGTATGCAAGCGGATTCACCGGTGTATCTCAGTTGATTTTTCGAATTACAGAAGATTATTTGCCGTTTACTTTGACTACGGGATTTACGTTATTAGTATTAAATATACCTGTTACCATCCTGGCATGGAAAAAGGTAGGAAGATCTTTTACTATTTATAGTTTTTTAAGCGTCTTTTTAATGTCTTTTTTTCTAGAAATAGTACCAATTTACAAAGTGAACGATGATATTCTTTTAAATGCCGTTTTTGGAGGAGTTATCGCTGCTGTAGGTGTAGGATTGACTTTAAAGTGGGGGGCTTCCACTGGTGGTTTGGATATTATCGCAATGATTCTTTCTAGAATGAAGGACAAACCTGTTGGAACGTATTTCTTCGCTTTAAATAGCATCATCATTATAACTGCAGGGCTTGTATTTGGATGGGAAAAGGCGTTATATACACTAGTTACTCTCTATGCCTCTACCCGTGTCATAGACGCTATTCATACTCGTCATGAAAAACTAACAGCAATGATTATTACAAAACAAGGAAAGGCTGTTAAAGAAGCGATTCATGCCAAGATGGTACGTGGAATTACTTCTATGCCAGCGCGCGGCGCATTTTCTGGTGAAGATAAAGAGATGCTCATGATGGTGATAACACGGTATGAGTTATATGATTTGGAAAGAATCCTTAAAGAAGCTGATCCAAAAGCCTTTACGAATGTAGTACAAACCACTGGCATTTTCGGCTCTTTTCGGAAAGATTAAGAATCAATTAGTAAGGCTATTTTTACAATGGTTGGAAAAATAGGCGAAATTGAAAAGCAGCGAAGCTCTTTTTAAAGAGCCCGCTGCTTTGTGCTGTTTTGCGCTTAACCTTCACTGAAACTGCATCTTATTCTAATTTTTGCAAACGATCCTGTAGTTCATGTAGCTGGCGTTGTTCAGCTTCTGTTGAATTTGCGTAGGCGGACGATAATGCGTTTTTTGCAACACTTATATCATTTTGTACGGATGAAGAAATTTGGTTACTTTTTTCCGCTTTTATAACTGCTTCGCGAGCGGATTGAAAAAGCTGATTGCCCATAATTTAAAACCCTCCAAGAGAATTTTGTTCCGCCTTTTTGGCTTTACGTTCTTCTGCTTGTTCCATTGTTAAATGGTAAGGGAATTGTTGATCATGTAGCTGCACAGAGTCTTTACCTTGTTGTACAAAACGTTTTGATTTGCTGCTTCTACCCATTATGAAAGCCCCCCTTTTTCATATAGGACAACAACCGTCCACTATATAGTGTAAGACAATTGAGAGAAATTATTAGGGCAAATATTGGGTAGAGCATTCTAAACGAAAGGCTGTGTTAAACGGCGCTGCTGATTTCCTCAAAAATCTTTCCGTTGGATTCTCCACCTTTTGTTCCAATCTTACCTGAAGTAGCGTAATCAACTTCAACAGAGTCAACCAAAAGCAAACACTTGAAACGAAATATGGGAGGAAGGTACACGATAATCTCAAGGGTAGCTGTAGCTTATAATTTCAAATACTTTTCTAAAAATACACCAATACCATCTTCCTCATTGGAAAGGGTAATTTCATTTGCTTTTCCTTTAAGGCCATCAATCGCATTTCCCATCGCAACCCCTATACCTGCATATTCAATCATTTCATAATCATTATCCTCGTCGCCGAATGCAATAATGTTCTGTTGGGAAATGTTATAATGCTCTGCGATTCTTTTCAACCCGACTGCTTTACTCATTCCAGTTCGAACAATTTCTATAACATGCCATGGAGCTGCCCAGCGGCGGTGATCAATGACCTCTGCATGTACTTCTGTTAAATACTTTCTAATCTTTGCAACTTCGTCCTCACTAGCATGGATGAGTATACACGTTGGGTCACTTTTCAGTACTTGGCGCAGATCTCCAGTTTCCATTTTTGGATTACCAAAACTGAAAATATCTAACAGCTTCTCATCATGAAAATGAAAATAAACATCGTCTATCACTTCAGCTAAAATATTATGTATTTGGTACTTTTCACTAACCTCAATAATTTTCTTCACTGTACTGAGATCTAGCGGTTCATGGTAAACTCCCCAATCATCATTGCCCGGAAAATGTACAAAGGCACCATTAAAATTAACTATGGGTGTAGTTAAGCCTAATTCTTCATAATACATGGCGCTAGCACGGTAAGGACGTCCGGTGGCAATGACAACTTCATGCCCCTGTTCTCTAGCCTTTTTCAATGCTTGCTTGTTTCGTTGGGATATTTTTTTGTCGTCTGTTAATAACGTTCCATCCAGATCAATTGCAATCAAATGTTTTTCCAAAGCACCAAGTCTCCTTTAAAATAATTACTTATACCAAGTGTAACCTTTTTTAATTTTAACTGTCTACATGATACACTAGTTAAAAAGCATAAATAAAAGGAAATCAGTCTCAGAAATAATGAAGGAGGAACCAAATGATTAATATTGTTAAAGGAAAAACGGGGGAAGTTTCATTTTTACATATAAGTGAAGAGACATCTTTTCAACAGCCCAAACCTACCGTTATTTTTATACATGGTTTCCAGAGTGCCAAAGAGCACAACTTGCATTATGCTTATTTGTTAGCAGAAAAAGGATTCCGAGTTATTTTACCCGACTGTATACATCATGGAGATCGAGATAATAACCTTAGCTCGGTGGAAATGATGCAAGCGTTTTGGGAAATTGTGATCCAATCGATCAATGAAATAGAAATTGTAAAAGAATATTTAATAGCAGAGGGTCTTTCAGAAATTGATTCAATTGGTGTGGCAGGAACATCCATGGGAGCGATTGTAACATTTGGTGCTTTAAAGAAATATCCTTGGATTAGAGCAGCCGTAAGTTTGATGGGTTGTCCATATTATCAGGAATTTGCTAAATGGCAGATAGAAAAGGTGGCAAAAACGGGAATTGTCCTACCTTTTAATGAAGCAGAGATTGAACTTTTTGTTGGAAGGCTAGCTGGATATGATCTTTCTAATCATCCGGAGAAAATGAATGAAAGACCTTTATTATGCTGGCATGGTTCAAAAGACCAAGAGGTACCAGCAGGTTATGTAATAGAGTTTGTAAATGAAATAAAAGGTTATTATAAAAAGAAACCGGAAAATATAAAGCTTATGATTGATGAACGGGCAGAGCATAAGGTGTCCCGAGAAGGCGTTTCTGCAACGGTACAATGGTTTGCAACTCATTTAAAGAGCAGATTGGTCAGTTCTTTGTAAAGGGATGGTTTTTATTAAAAGTGATTGTAATCGTCTTAAAAGTAGCAAAAAAGCAATAAAAATTAAAGGAGAGATTAAAATGGAAGAAGCATTAAAAAGCAAGATAATGGAATACTTATCCGAAGTAGAAGACCCTGAACTAGGTGTAGATATTGTTAACTTAGGGCTAGTATACGATGTAGAAATGGAAGAAAACAATGATGTGCTAGTAACCATGACATTAACTTCCATTGGTTGTCCACTTGCAGGCGAAATTGTCGATGATGTTAAGAAAAAGTTATCACCGATCGAAGAAGTGAACGAAGTTAATGTTAACATCACATTTAATCCGCCATGGGGCAAAGAAAGAATGTCAAGACTTGCCAAAATCGCATTAAATGTAACAGACTGACCACCAACACACATACCAACTTGGCTTTTATATTCAGAATTAAAACCATTACATCAAAAAGAGGCTGATTGGGCAGAATAGAGAAAGAGATTAACTGTCTCAAGAAAACTCCAGTACCTACAGTGTTGACAAGAAGTTCTTTTAATAGGAGGTAATCGCGTGGGCCAAAATCAGCAATTTAAACCTGGGCAAAAAGCTCCAAACAATGGAATCTACTTGGAAATAGGTGAAACAGGAAGTATGGTGAAGAACCCAAAAAGGTTAGACATGAAAGCAGGAGACACTTTTCCTGAAACTTCTAACCATAATCGTTTATGGGCAAAAAAACGTAGACCTTAAGTTAGGAAGCAATTTCAGATTGTAACATGCATGATTTTTAAATGCTAAGTCTTGCTTTAAGTAGCTAACGTCATCCTAGTTGATAGGATGACGTTTTTTGGATTATAATAATTACATAGGTCAGAAATGGTCAAACTTTTATCAGGGGGTGTTTGAATGAACGTTAATAACATGACTACCAAATTGCAGGAAGCCCTTGTAAAATCGAAAAACATAGCGGAAAAATTTCATCACCAGCAAATAGAGGCGGAACACCTTATGCTTGCAATAGTGGATCAATCAGACGGTTTAGGCAGAAGAATTTTTGAAAAAATAAATCTTGATATAAATAGCCTCGTAACTGAACTAAACATACTACTGAAAAGAAAAGCAGAAATTAGTGGAAAGGTAGATGTTTTTGTCGGCAGCCAGCTTCAAAAAGTGTTCAATGAGGCAGAAATTTGGAAACAAGAGTGGGAGGATGATTTTTTATCCATTGAACATGTTCTACTGGCCCTACTCCAATCTTCCTCAGCTACTCAAGAGTGGAAAGAACTTTTTAGGAAATTATCATTTTCAGACGCACAGCTTAAAGAAGCTATTTTAGAAATTAGGGGGAATCAAAAGGTGACAAACCAGGAACCGGAAAATACGTATGAAGTATTAAAGAAATACGGTAGGGATTTGGTTGAAGAGGTTAAAACTGGGAAAGTAGATCCTGTTATCGGAAGGGACCAAGAGATAAGAAGAGTAATTCGGATTCTCTCAAGAAAAACGAAAAATAATCCCGTTTTAATAGGTGAGCCTGGGGTCGGAAAAACAGCCATTGTCGAGGGTCTTGCGCAGCGAATTGTAAAAAAAGATGTACCAGAAGGGTTAAAAGATAAAACGATTTTTTCTTTAGATTTAAGCTCGCTAATTGCTGGGGCAAAATTTCGAGGAGAATTTGAAGAAAGATTAAAGGCTGTCCTGCAGGAAATAAAAAAGAGTGAAGGCAGAATTTTATTATTTATTGATGAATTACACACCATTGTAGGTGCTGGCAAAACTGATGGAGCAATGGATGCTGGGAATATGCTGAAACCAATGCTTGCCCGTGGGGAATTACATTGCATAGGTGCCACAACTTTGAATGAACATCGTCAGTATATCGAGAAAGACCCAGCCCTTGAACGCCGTTTTCAACAGGTAATGGTAGAAGAGCCTACTGTCGAAGATACCATCTCAATTTTACGTGGCTTAAAGGAACGATTCGAAATTCACCACGGAGTAAATATTCATGACCGGGCAATCGTATCGTCGGCTGTTCTTTCTGACAGATATATTTCAGAACGATTTTTGCCTGATAAAGCCATAGACCTCGTAGATGAAGCATGTGCGATGATTCGTACTGAGATTGATTCAATGCCATCCGAATTAGATGAAGTTACTAGAAAAATAATGCAATTAGAAATTGAAGAAGCAGCGTTAAAAAAGGAAAAAGATCAAGCAAGTTTGGATCGCTTAGAGCTTCTGCAGAAAGAGTTAGCGGATTTAAAGGAACATTATTCTGGGATGAAGGTACAATGGCAGCTCGAAAAAGATTCCATCCAATACGTTAGGGAAAAACGTGAAGAACTTGAGACAGCTAAAAGAGACTTAGAAGCAGCGGAAGGTAACTATGATCTAAATAAGGCAGCGGAACTTCGTCATGGAAAGATTCCAGCAATAGAAAAAGAGCTATCGGAGCTTGAGGAGCAAGCAAAGCGAGAGAACACATCTAACAGACTTTTAAGAGAAGAAGTAACAGATGAAGAAATAGCAGGAATTGTAGCAAAATGGACGGGTATCCCAGTCACTAAGCTTGTAGAAGGAGAAAGAGAAAAGCTCCTTAAACTAGAATCTATTTTACACAAACGAGTAGTAGGGCAGGAAGAAGCCGTTCAGTTAGTATCAGAAGCTGTGATTCGCGCGAGGGCAGGAATTAAAGATCCTAATCGTCCAATAGGGTCCTTTATTTTCTTAGGACCGACTGGGGTGGGAAAAACAGAGCTTGCAAAAGCGCTTGCACATTCTTTATTCGATAACGAAGACCAAATCATACGTTTGGATATGTCCGAATACATGGAAAAGCATTCTATCTCCAGATTAATTGGAGCACCTCCTGGTTATGTTGGATATGATGAGGGTGGTCAGTTAACAGAAGCAGTAAGAAGAAAGCCGTATTCGGTTGTCTTATTGGATGAAATAGAAAAGGCACATCCGGATGTTTTTAACCTGTTACTTCAGTTGCTTGATGAAGGTAGAGTAACGGATTCTCAAGGGAAAACCGTGGATTTTAAAAATACCGTAATCATCATGACATCGAATCTGGGATCACACTACTTATTAGAGTCCTCAACAGAGGAGCTTTCAGAAGAGACTAAAGACAAGGTAATTCAATTATTAAAAGGACATTTTAGACCAGAACTATTGAACCGTATTGATGACACCGTCATTTTTTCTCCGTTGACAAAAACCAATATTGGAATGATTGTGGAAAAGTTATTAGGAGAACTTCAAAAAAGATTGGCAGATAAGCATTTAACGTTAAATATTACAGAAGAAGCAAAGAAGCATATCGTTGAAAGCGCCTTTGATCCGGTTTATGGAGCAAGGCCGTTAAAAAGGTATATCCAAAAACATGTCGAGACCTTAATTGCGAAAGAGATTATTAAAGGGACAATCTGTGATTTTCAAAAAATAATTATTGATTTAAAAGCAGGAAAATTAGACCTAGTGACTAATTAATTAATGGGGAAAGAAAAAGAACTTGTCCAATGAACAAGTTCTTTTCTGTATAAAATATTCTACGATTAGTGTTTCTCTACTGGTTCGTTTGGCAACGCTTTCCCTACTAGCATAACTACAATAGCAAAGACTACAGCAACTGCTGAAGACAAAAGGTAGTTGTATGTATCACCTTGCATGTTAGCGACAACATAAGAAACCATGTTTATTAGAAGAAGTGACCAGAAAATAGTCCAAAATGCACGCATCTTGACTTCCCCTCCATTCTTTTGATATGAAGTTTAAAGTTTAGTGATTTATTGTGATAGGCTTTGACGATTCATCCGTTTTCTAAGCGGAGAAGGACAATCGCTTATCTATACAGAGGATATTTTACCACAAGTAGCGCATATAATAAATGTAAAATTATTATAATTGTCCATAAAAGGAGATGTTAAATTGATGAGCAGTGAGGATAAGAGCCAGGAGAGGGTAATCCAGGAGCTGGAGATGCTGCAAGCTCAAGAGGAGAGTAATTTAACAGAGCTTGGGGTGGAAACGTTAAATCGTTTGAGGCAGGAGCTACCTGAAAATAGTTAGTTTTCGGTTAAACACCATGTTCCTTTTCGTTTCACAGGGGGGAGCACTTTATAGCTGTTGACTTTATTTTTAGGTTTTGGAAGTTTTCACTTGAAACTTCCCTGAAAATAGATAAGGTTTCGGATAACACCCTGTTCCTTTTCGTGCAGGTGATCGCTTTCCGCGGGGCGGTGCGGGAGCCTCTTCGGCTGCGCCTGTGGGGTCTCCCGTCTACCGCTATCGCCCGCCGGAGTCGATCACCTTCCACACCAATCCACAGGGTGGAATACTTTATAGTTGAGGGCTTTATTTGCAGGCTTAATCGAAGTTTTCACTTAAAAGGCTAACCAGTAGGGTTGCGAGAAAACTCCCTGTTCCTTTTCGTTGCAGGTGATCGCTTTCCGCGGGGCGGTGCGGGAGCCTCCTCGGCTGTGCCTGTGGGGTCTCCCGTCTACCGCTATCGCCCGCAGGAGTCGATCACCTTCCACTCCAATCCACAGGGGGGAGGACTTTGTAGTTGAGGGTTTTATTATCAGCCTTAAGGAAGTTTTCACTTGATTCTATAATGAAATAGATAAGGTTCCGTTAAACTCCCTGTTGTAATTCATTTTAGATGTTCGGCTATCAAATGTATTTGACGCTACTATAATATAATTGTTCAATGGAATCCCTAAATATCCGATTGCTTTAAAGAGTACTCCTATGATTCTCGTTACCCCTAGCAGTTGTTCGGAACGAAAGGCGGAGACTCCAGCGGGAGGTAGTGCTTAGGGAAGACCCCGCAGGCGCTAGCCGAGGAGGCTTCCCAAGCGCCCCGCGGACGCGGAGCCTTGCGTGGAGATCAACAGCGGTGTTTAATGGTATCCCAAAATACCCGATTTCTTTAAAAAGTACCCCTTTGATACTCGTTGCCTCTAGCTGTTGTTCGGAAAGATGGCTGAAACTCTTGCAAGAGATAGTGCATAGGAAAGACAACATTAAACTTTAGGCTGATTCTCATGGAATTTCAGTCTTTTGCCTTTAGCAGCTAGAAGGTGGTTTACATAGCATAGTACTATACAAGTATGTAACTGAAGGCGAGGTGAGTAGAAATGGATGTTAGTGTACGCTTTTTTCAAATGGGCGGAGAATGGAATGCAGTGCATGTACCTGAAAAGCCCAATGGATTTGGGGTTTTGATAATAGGAGATACCAATCATTTTGTTGATGAGTTTAATAGTCTATGGATTCAGCATATAGGAAGGAATCGTATCATCAATGAAATAGTTGAAGCAGGTTATACCGTATTCTACTCTAATCTTTTCGGAGCCCATTGGGGGAGTACCAGATCTGTAAACCAGGCGAGGCAACTTTATCATTATATACAAAAACAAGAAATTCTGAATGAAAAGATTCATATTTTAGCAGAAGGAATGGGAGCGCTCACTGCCCTTCAATTAGCTGATATGATGCCAGGAAACATTCGCTCCATAGCCCTTATTAATCCTTGCATTAATTTACAAGTACAAATGAACCATGAAAAGGATAGAAAGTTTTTCTACAAAAAATTAAAAAAAGAATTGGCTAATGCATATAACATTTCTATAGACCAGATTGATGATTATCGAGATTTCCCTGCTCTTAAAAATTTCCAAAGCGACAAACCAGTTAAAATATGGCAAACGACTACCAACAATACTTTTGACCCTAACCTACATTGCAAAGCATATGAAGAATATAGACGAAAAATGGGAGTTCCTATCATCGTTACTTACCATTTAATTGAAAAAAGATACGCCTATGCAAGCTCAATTTGTCAATTTTTTAGAAAATATGAACAGTATTTATAGCTAGTCTCTATCAGGATGTACATATGATAGGGACTATATTTATTTTTGTATGCATACGATACAATATCTAAACAAATGGTTGGAGTGAAGTAGTATGAAAAATGCTTTAGTGATAGGTGCAACTAACTTTATTGGTTTTTCACTTTGTCAGAAACTGATTAGCATGGAAGTAGAGGTCTTCGGCTTAGAATTTAGTGAAAAGGAAAACGATCAAGCGGAAAAAAAGCTAATGGAAATTGGACGGAATGCCTATTTTAACTATTTTAATCTTGATAGCTTAGAGCGTGGTATAGAGTTGAAAGATAGGTCTTTTGAAATTGCTTACTTTTGTTTTGAAAGTGAGGAAAGTTTAGAGAGAAATGCTATGGAGAGGCTAAAACCGCTACTTGATAAGACACAAAAGATTCTTCTAGTTTCTCCCATAGCCAACAACCTCGATGTAGCTGAATTCCAAGACATAACCAATCACTCAAATATATTTTCTGTGTATCATCCATCCGCTTATGGCCCTTGGCAGCCGGAAAGTGAGACAATACAGCAGAGAATAATCGAACTATTAAATAATAATCAATTAGAAAAAAGAGAGATATTAAATGATGATATTCTATATGTAGAAGATCTTGTAGAAGCAATTTTTACAATAAGCGAGAACACTCAAGTTAGTACTTCTGTTACATTAGTAAATAGAGATAAAGGTACACTAGCGGAAATTGCTGCAGAATTAGAACTAAAGATAAAAGATAAAGAATTTCCCAAAAAACTTAAGAAAGAAGAGGAAACAAGAAATGTTTATTATGTATCTTCTTCTATAAGTGTAAAAAAAGCTTTAGCAAAGCAAAGAAATACGACAGAGGAAAGTTTAAAGTTAGATTTTTGATTATCTGCATTGTAAAAGGCTTTCTTAGCATTGATTGTTGCTTTTTCACATATTTTTTACAGGCTTATAGAAACAATCTTTAAGAAAAGAGCCTTGTAAAAACATTAACATAAAAATTTAACTTTTCCTTTTACATGTCGACATGTACAATATAAGAGTACTTATATATATGAAAGAATGGGAATTTTTTCCGAGAAACTAAGGTGGTGTTTCATCATGAAAAAACCAATTGGATTACTACTTCTCTTTATTCTCTTATTATCTGCTTGTGGACAACCCAGTCCGGAAAACGAGCTTCAAAAAGTAGGGATGCTGGTTCCTGATTCTATTAGTGACCAGGTATGGGGTACAAAAGGATATAAGGGACTTTTGCGGATACAATCACAATATGAAGTTGATGTCTTTTACCAAGAAGAAATTGTGAGTGAGGAAGCTATAAAGAGGGCTGTAAAAGATTTCGACGAAGAAGGAATCAATCTCATATTCGGCCATGGCAGTGAATATGCACAAGTGTTTAACCGTATAGCAGAAGACTACCCGGATATACATTTTGTATGTTTTAATTCAGACGTCCATGGGAATAATGTTACAAGTTTAAATTTCAAAGCAAATGCGATGGGCTTTTTTGGCGGTATGGTTGCAGCAAAAATGACAGAAACAAATAATATTGGAGTTATCGCTGCTTTTGAATGGCAACCAGAAGTAGATGGTTTTTTTGAAGGGACACTATATGAAAATCCTGATGCCAATATTTACATAGAATACACACATGATTGGAATGATCCAGAAATTGCAGGGTCCATGTTAGAAGGAATGTTGGCTAAAGGTGTAGATGTTGTCTATCCTGCTGGAGATGGGTTTAATATACCTATAATTAACACACTGAAAGATCGAGGACTTTATGCCATCGGTTTTGTATCAGACCAATCAGATTTAGGTGAATACACCGTATTAACAAGTACTGTGCAGCATGTTCCGGAATTATATGAACTTGTAGCTAAACGCTTTCTAGCAGGTGAATTAGAGTCCGGAAATTTATATTTTGATTTTGAAGATGAAGTAATTTCCTTAGGTAAGTTTAGCCCTTTGGTAAGTAAAGAATACCAGCAAGAAATAGCGGAACACATTCATAGATATAAAGAGTCGGGACTTTTACCAAATCAATAAGAAAGGAGGAAAGTTAAATGGAACAGGACAGAACGATGCAGTACATGGCTATTGCGATGAAATATTTACCAGAGGCAAAGCAAATGCTTGATGAAACAGGGTTGGAACTTGAACCCCAACACATCCAACCACTCGTTTCCTTGCTTACAAAAGTAATGGACGAGGCGTACGAGCTGGGAAAGCAAAATGCTTTGGATATTGAATAGGATTTTAAGGCAAGGGACTGAACTATATCAGTCCCTTTTCTTATTTTTTCTTAAAGAAATCGATAATAGGTGAAAATTCTTTTAACATCGGTTTTAATTTATTTACTGATTCCATAATAGAATCAACCTGCTCCATTAGAGCATAATACTCTTCCCCGCGATTTTTTAATAAAGGTTCTTCCTTTTTCGTTTCTTTAGCCTCTCTTTGAACTTGCTGCCCAAACATTAGACGTGTAAAAGGGTCGGTTTCTTTTTCTTCTTCTTTAATTTTGGTTTGTTCTTCGCTCATATTAACTCACCTCACATATTACTAGGTATCACACTATCCTATGCAAGCTACAAAAAATGTGGATAGGCAATTGACTTATAAACAGGTGTGTAAGTAATAAAGAGTATGAATATATATTGTCAATAACAAAAAAATGCTGTAAAATTAGTACCAAGTCATAATAATTGATAATAAAAGCTTTTCCGTAAAAAGGTTGTTTAAGTCCGTAAAGGTTTGGCATTAGGATATTTGTCTTAACTTTTGAAAAGAGCACAATAGCAAAGATTTTTACGGGATGTTACAACTTACGCAGGAGCTACTAATATGCGGAAATAGCTATAATAAAAGAGAGTTAGGTGTTATATCAATGAATGCAGGGATTGTAGGAATTGGAAGATATGTACCTGAAAAGGTACTAACAAATGCCGATCTGGAAAAAATGGTTGATACAACAGACGAATGGATTCGTACACGAACTGGAATAGAAGAAAGAAGAATAGCAAGTGATGATATAGATACTTCAGATATGGCATTCTATGCTGCTGAAAAAGCATTAACCAATGCAGGTGTTTTAGCAGAAGAACTTGATATGATTATAGTGGCCACAGTTACTCCGGATAACCCCTTTCCATCTGTTGCTTGTCTCATTCAAGAACGTTTGGGAGCAAAAAAGGCAAACGCATTTGATATAAGTGCTGCTTGCGCAGGGTTCATGTATGCAACCATCACAGCCAAACAATTTGTAGAGGCAGGGACATACAAAAATGTACTAGTAGTAGGTGTTGAAAAACTCTCAAAAATCACGGATTGGCAGGATCGGAATACAGCAGTGTTGTTTGGTGATGGAGCAGGTGCTGCAGTTATTGGCCCAGTGTCTGAAGGGCGCGGTATCCTATCCTTTGAGCTTGGGGCAGATGGGACGGGAGCTAAGCATCTTTATCAGGATGAAAACATCATTATGAATGGACGAGAAGTATTTAAATTCGCAGTAAGACAAATGGGTGAATCAGCTGTCAATGTATTAGAGAAGGCAGGATTAACAAAAGAAGATGTCGATTATTTAATTCCCCATCAAGCAAACATTCGAATCATGGAAGCGGCTAGAGAACGATTAGGGTTACCCGAAGAAAAAATGTCCATTACCATTAACAAATACGGTAACACATCCGCAGCTTCCATCCCTATATCCCTTGTGGAGGAATTAGAAAACGGGAAAATAAAAGAAGGTGATCTCATCGTTATGGTAGGATTTGGTGGAGGATTAACCTGGGGTGCGATTGCCCTTAGATGGGGAAGATAACATAATCTGATACAACGTTGGAAGGAGTATACATTAAAATGCAAAAGAGAAGAGTAGTAGTTACAGGTCTTGGTGCCATGACACCAATTGGTAAAAACGTAAATGAGGCTTGGGAGAACGCAATTAATGGCGTATCCGGCATTGGCCCCTTAACGAGAGTGGATAGTAGTTTGTTTCCTGCCAAGGTAGCAGCAGAAATCAAGGATTTCCATCCTGAAGATTATATGGACAAAAAAGAAGCAAGAAGAATGGACCGTTTTACACAATATTCCATTGCTGCTTCTTTAATGGCTGTAAAGGATGCGAATTTAACTATCACAGATGAAATCGCACCAAGGGTTGGAGTATGGGTAGGTTCAGGTATCGGTGGAATGGAGACGTTTGAACAACAATATAAAACCTTTTTGGAAAAAGGTCCACGTCGTGTTAGTCCATTCTTTGTACCGATGATGATACCTGATATGGCTACAGGACAGATTTCCATCGCACTTGGAGCAAAAGGGGTAAACTCTTGTACGGTGACAGCATGTGCAACAGGAACGAACTCGATTGGAGACGCTTTTAAAGTCATTCAACGTGGAGATGCAGATGTAATGATATCAGGAGGTACAGAAGCACCATTAACAGATATGGCGTTTGCCGGTTTCAGTTCAGCCAAGGCACTATCCTCCAATCCAGACCCTAAAACAGCAAGCAGACCGTTTGACTTAAATAGAGATGGTTTTGTTATGGGAGAAGGAGCTGGGATCCTAGTGCTAGAAGACTTAGAGCACGCATTAGCGCGTGGAGCACATATCTATGCTGAAATTGTAGGCTATGGCGCGACAGGAGATGCCCATCACATTACTGCACCTGCTCCAGGAGGAGAAGGCGGAGTTCGTGCGATGAGAATGGCAATAAAAGACGCGGGCCTTCAACCGAATGATATTGATTATATCAACGCTCACGGTACAAGTACTGAGTATAACGACAAATACGAAACCATCGCTATTAAAGAGGTGATGGGGGAGCACGCTGGAAAAGTAGCAGTAAGCTCTACAAAGTCCATGACTGGTCATCTCTTAGGAGCTGCAGGCGGTGTGGAAGCTATATTTACAATCAAGGCAATTGAGAACTCCATTCTTCCACCTACAATCAATTTGGAGACTCCTGATCCAGAATGTGATCTTGATTATGTTCCAAATAAAGCTCGCAAACAAGAAGTAAAAGCAGCGATGAGTAATTCATTAGGTTTTGGTGGACATAATGCGACGATTGTTTTTAAAAGGTATGAGCAATAATATACGGATACACCAAATTACGGATACACCAAACTTTCAATGGGAAGTTTGGTGTATTTTTTTTGAGGGGAGAGATGAAAAGGTAGGGGTACCGGTTAAACTCCCTGCGGATATCTTTTTCAGGTGTTCGCTTATCCATGGGCGGTGGTGCGGGGCCTCCTCTAGCCAGAAATTCGAGTTCTTCAAGTTTCATGCACAAATCCTTTGAAATGGTGCATAAAAAAGAGATAGCGTGCGAAAAGCGAGAGAAGTGTTACGAAAAAACTGAATACCGTGCGCAAACTCCGAGAAGTGGTACGAAAAGCTCAAAATGCGATTAAGGGGAAGCTGGTGGAGTTTGCAAAAAAGCGGAAGAACGTGCTGAAAGTCCGAAAAGTAGTACATAAATTCACAAAGCGGGCTAAGCCTTGGGTGGAAATCAACAGCGTGAGTTAACCCTAATGTATTTTATGTTGACCATACCCACACTCTTATTAGTATGGATTGCTCATAATAGGTCCTCAGTTTAATAGATCCTCTTTCAATCACACCAAATCCGACCACCCATCATACAATGGCAAAAAGTGAAGAAAAGGGCTGTATATAATGACTATAATTCATACGGATCGATGGTTGGAGGAGGATTACCATCAACCCTTGAACATTTCTAAAAAACTGCTTAAATATTTTGAAGACGTTACAGAGCGTGAGTTGTATGATTACTTAATCATGCATGGAATGTATCGTCCTGTTCATAATGGCAAAGAAACCGTCAATAAACTAATTGAACTCGACTGCTGGAATATTGTTTTAAAAGAATGGAGAAGATTAAGGAAGGTTTGGAATGGACCAGATATTCCAATTTTTATTTTCCCTTCTGATGATCAAAATCCTCAAATAAGAAGAGACTTTAAAGGCAAATCAGGGGTGGCATTTAAAGATAAACTCTTTTTATTTTTACCGATTGATATAGATATAAATGAGCTAAGAGCGCTTTTCACACATGAATATAATCATATCTGTGTGCTATCTAACAATCGAAAACAAGATGATCATTATACATTAATTGAATCAGTGATTATTGAAGGCCTGGCAGAAAGTGCAGTGAAATATCAGCTTGGAGATAAATATACAGCAAATTGGACCAGTTATTATTCAGATAGAGAGTTAGCTACCTATTTAGAAAGATATATTTTACCAAATAAAGATTTGAAGAAAAATGAGCGAAATCATATGAAGATTTTATATGGCAAAGGATTTTATCCGAAAATGGTCGGCTATTGTGTTGGTTACTATCTTATCCAAAACTTACTAAGTGAGGAGAGTTTAAAATATCCCGATTTGATGAACCAGAATTTATTAGATATAAGAATGCTATTAAAAGTATAATTCTTTGAGGAATACTAGCTAAATAACAAAAAAAACAAAAAAATTAGAAAACTAGCAAAAAAAGCTAGTTTTTTTCTTTTTTATTGTATATAATCAGTTTTTGTAGAAGATTGTTGCAAGTGCTAATAAAAAAAAAATTTAGTTAATTTATAAAATTAACTTGATTCTGTAACGAAACTGTAATAATATACAAACAGACGATAATTATTTTCCGATAATTTAGTTTTTACAGTTAATTTCAATTTACTACTGTAATAAACAGCATGGAAAGCCTCTAATTGTTGAATGCAAACAGATTAGAAAATAGTAGTTTAATAAATTTGTAATATTAACGTTAAGATTAACAGATAATTTTAATGTAGAATTTACAGATTGGAATTACTGATACATCAAACAGACCATGCATCGAAAGAGAAAAGGATGGTGAGGGCTAAATGTCAGCTTTATTAGAGGTGAGAAACCTACAAACTCACTTTTTTAGAAAAAAGCAAGCTATTCCAGCAGTTGATGGTGTAGACATTTCCATTAAAAAGGGAGAAACAGTTGCACTAGTTGGAGAATCAGGATCAGGAAAATCAATCACTTCACTTTCCATAATGGGTCTAGTACCAAGTCCTGGAGGAAAGATTGTTGGTGGAGAAATCATATTTGATGGTCAGGATCTTGTGAAGTTTACAGAGAATCAGCTTTGTAAAGTTCGTGGGAACGACATCTCCATGATATTCCAAGAACCGATGACTTCGCTAAACCCAGTACTTACGATTGGGGAGCAAATAACAGAAGTATTAATACTTCACCAAAAAATGTCCAAAACAGCTGCCGTTAAGAAAGCAATCGAGATGTTAGAAATGGTTGGGTTCTCAAGAGCGGCTCAAATTATAAATGATTACCCTCACCGCCTATCAGGTGGAATGAGACAAAGGGTAATGGTTGCAATGGCAATGAGCTGTAATCCTAAATTGCTTATAGCAGACGAGCCTACAACTGCGTTAGACGTTACCATACAAGCACAGATTTTAGATTTAATGAAAGACTTAAGTCATAAATTTGATACATCCATTCTTCTGATCACTCACGACTTAGGTGTTGTTTCGGAAGTAGCAGATAGAGTAGTTGTTATGTATTGCGGGCAAGTAGTAGAAGAAGCATCTGTTGATGACTTGTTTGATGAAGCATTGCATCCTTATACAGTTGGATTAATGAATTCCATACCAAGTATCGACGGAGATGTTTCAAGACTTGAATCGATAAAAGGCAACGTGCCACCGCCAACAAATTTACCACCTGGGTGTCGTTTTGCACCTCGTTGTCCTCATGCGTTTGACAGATGCTTTGCTGAAATTCCGACGCTTGAAAAGAAAGAAGGAAACCGTTCGGTTCGATGCTTCTTATATGATGGGAAGGAGGCGCAAGCATGATATCAACAGAAACCCAAAATTCAGATCAAGTACAAACAGACAATGCCTCCGAGAACCTTCTTGAAGTCAGAGGATTAAAGAAGTATTTCCCCATAAAGGCAGGCTTGCTGCAAAAAAATGTAGGAAATGTTAAAGCAGTTGATGATATTAGCTTTTATATTAAAAAAGGCGAAACACTCGGGATTGTTGGAGAATCAGGCTGTGGGAAATCAACAGCTGGAAGAACATTGATTCGACTTTATGAACCAACTGAAGGTGAAATCATCTTCAAAGGTCGTGATATTTCGAAAATGAGCGAGAGTGAACTTAGAAAAACCGTAAGAAAAGACATTCAAATGGTCTTCCAAGATCCATTCGCAACACTTAATCCAAGAAAAACCTTACGATCAATTTTGAAAGAACCTTTTAATACTCATAACTTATTTACTCCAAAAGAACGCGAACAGAAGGTGCAAGAACTTTTAGCCAAAGTAGGGCTTGATCCTTCTTATATTAATCGATATCCACATGAGTTCTCTGGTGGACAACGTCAGCGGATTGGAATAGCTCGTGCACTAGCTCTTCAACCGGAATTAATTATTGCGGATGAAGCAGTATCTGCACTGGACGTTTCTATCCAAGCGCAAATTATAAACTTAATGCAGGATCTGCAACAGGAAATGGGATTATCTTATATATTCATCTCCCATGACCTAAGTGTAGTGAAACATATAAGTGATAGAGTTGGAGTTATGTATCTAGGTAAGATGATGGAGTTGTCTAGTAAAACGGACTTGTTCAACGAACCTCTTCATCCTTATACACAAGCACTGCTTTCAGCTGTACCTTCCACACGCCGTAAAGGTCAGGTTAAGCGTGAGCGAATCGTTTTAAAGGGAGAACTCCCGAGTCCGGCAAATCCGCCGCAAGGCTGTGTTTTCCATACAAGATGCCCGGCAGCGATGGATGTTTGTAAGCAGGTCATACCGAAGTTTCAAGAAGTTAAACCTGATCATTATGTTGCTTGCCACCTTTACGAATAGGTGGCAGGTTCATAAAATATATACCCTTTGAAAGGGGGAGATAACCACTAGAGGAAATATTCTTTACCTTTCATTATCAGAACATTTAAAATTTTTAAGGGGGAATTAAACGTGAAGCAAAAATCATTACTATTAATCGCTTTAACATTAGTGCTTTCATTGTTCTTAGCTGCTTGTTCATCTAACAATACAGCAGGTAACAATAATAACACTAATAGCGGAAACAACAATAACAACACTGGTACACCAGCAGAAGAGGAGCCAGCAGACAACAACGAACCACAACAAGGTGGAGATCTTGTAATCGGTTCATCTGGTAGCCCTACACTTTTCAACACTCTTTACTCTGCAGATACTGCAAGTTCTGCAATTGAAGGTTTTATCTATGATTCACTTGTTGGCGGAAACACTGAGTTCGAACCAGAATTATCTATGGCTGAGAGCTGGGATCAAACAGAAGATGGTCTTGTGCACACATTAAAACTTAAAGAGGGTCTTACTTTCCATGATGGTGAGCCTGTAACTTCTGAAGACGTTAAATTCACTTATGATATTCCATTACACGAAGACTATGATGGTCCACGTAAAGGATATTTTGAAAGAATTGAATCTGTAGAAATCGTTGATGAATTAACAGTTAAAATGACTTTAAGTGCTGTTGATCCAGCATTCCATATCACTTTAGGTTACGGAATTCTTCCTCAACATATCTTAGGTGATGTTCCTGTTGCTGAATTGGGTGAGCACGAGTTCAATACTAAATCTCCAATCGGTTCTGGTCCATTCAAATTTGTTGAGTGGGTTGACGGTCAATACGTGAAAGTTGAAGCTTTTGAAGACTACCACGAAGGTCGTCCATACCTTGATACACTTACTTATAAAATCGTAACAGATGCTGACCAATTATTAACTCAGTTAAATACTGGTGATGTTCAGTTCTCAATCGTTCCTTCTACTGACCTTGAAACTGTTCAAGAGTGGGAAGCTCAAGGAGCATTAAAAATCGAATCTGGTTTAGCTCTTTCTTACACTTACTTAGGGTATAACCTACGTAACCCATTATTTGAAGATGTAAAAGTACGTCAAGCATTAACTCATGCTATCGACAGAGAAACTATCGTAGCATCTGTAATGAATGGCGACGGTGAAGTAGCGCACTTCCCAGAATCTCCATTAAGCTGGGCGTATGATGATTCATCAACACCTAAATTTGAGTACGATCCTGAAAAAGCAAAAGCATTACTTGAAGAAGCTGGATGGACTGCTAACGCAGACGGAATGCTTGAAAAAGACGGCGAACTATTTGAGTTCGAATTAAAAACTAACCAAGGTAATAAAGTACGTGAAGATATCGCAGTTGTTGTTCAACAACAACTAAAAGAAATTGGAATCACTGTAACACCTAATATCATGGAATGGTCTGCATTCTTAGCGGATGTTAACCCTCCTGCATGGAAATTCGATGCTATCATCTTAGGATGGAGCCTAGGAATTGATCCAGATCCAAGTGGTATTTTCCACTCTAAAGAAATTGAAGAAGGTTTAAACTTCATTGGCTATTCTAACGAAAGAGCTGATGAGCTTATGGACTTAAACATGAGCACAATGGACCAAGAAGAGCGTAAAGGATATATTGTTGAAGTTAACAACATTATCGCTGAAGAGCAACCTTACACATTCTTGTACTATCCAAACGTACACCGTGCTATGCCTGCTAACTTAGAAGGATACACGTTCCATGCTAAATCTGACTTCTACAAAATCAACGAATGGTGGTTATCTGACGCAGAATAATATCTGTTGTTAGAGGATAGGAGGGGAGGGAGCAATCCCTTTCCTCTTTTCATGAAAATTGACAGTAATATTGGATGGTAAAGATTTACGCCCCAGTATTTATATAAAACATTCACGTTTAGACTCCGCTTAAAGTAAAGACAGAAAAGGAGAATCAGCTATGATCTCATATATCATCCGCCGTTCTTTAATGGCTATTCCCTTACTCATAGGAATTACGATACTATCCTTTGCTATTATTCAAATGGCACCAGGTGGACCGTCTTCTCTTATGATGGATCCTAATATCAGTCAAGAAGATTTAAAGAAATTTGAAGAGCGTTATGGTTTAAATGATCCAGTTCATGAACAATACATTAAATGGGTAGGAAACATGGTTCAGGGGGATTTTGGTACGTCTTTAATCCGCCGTGGTGTTCCCGTTAGCGAAATGATTATGAACCGCTTGCCCAATACGCTATTGCTAATGTTTGTCTCCACTATTCTGGCAGTTGTTATTGCAATACCATTTGGAGTAGTATCTGCAAGAAAACGTTATACATTAACAGATTATTCAGTAACAGTCACTTCTTTCCTTGGACTTGCTACACCGAACTTCTGGATTGGTCTGATCTTAATTATGGTTTTTGCTGTTCAACTAGGTTGGCTTCCAACAGGTGGCGTAGCTACATTAAATGCTGACTTTAGTATAATTGATCGAATACAGCATCTTATCTTGCCTGCATTTGTATTAGCTACTGCAGACATGGCTGGGTTAACCCGTTATACCCGATCAAGTATGATTGAAGTAATTGGACAAGATTATATGCGTACAGCTCGTGCTAAAGGAATCAAAGAGAAAAAGGTTGTATACAAGCATGGTTTGCGAAATGGTTTAATACCTGTAATAACAATCTTTGGTTTAATGCTTCCTTCCTTTATTGGAGGAGCAGCAATAACAGAGAAACTTTTTGCTTGGCCAGGAATTGGTTTGTTATTTGTTGATTCCGCCTTCCAACGTGATTATCCAGTCATTATGGCACTAACAGTAATTTCAGCGGTCTTAGTAGTTGTTGGTAATTTAATTGCTGACATTCTCTATGCAGTTTTTGACCCGAGAATCGAATACTAGAAGGGGGAACATCGATGCAAACTCAAACATCGCCTCAACCAAATAATAATAATTTATCGTTAGACCCCAATATTAAGAATAAACCGGATACTTTAACAAAAATTATGGTTCGAAAGTTTTTAAGAAATAAACTTGCAGTAATAGGAACCGTTATTTTAAGTATCATAGTTTTCGGAGCACTTTTTGCTCCATGGTTAACGCCTCATTCCTACAGTGATCAAAACCTGTTGAATAAATTACAGTCACCTGGTGGAGAACACTTGCTTGGTACGGACCGTTATGGTCGAGATGTTTTCTCTCGTCTTTTACACGGGGCACGTATTTCCTTATTAGTAGGATTTGCTTCTGTAATAGGATCCATTACAATCGGTACAATAGTTGGAGCAGTATCGGGATATTTTGGAGGAATTATTGATTCCATTTTAATGAGAATCGTGGATGTTATTATTTCTATCCCTTCATTATTCCTTCTTATTACACTTGTAACTATTTTTAGCCCAAGTGTAGATAAATTAATCTTAATTTTTGCATTAACTGGATGGACAGGTACAGCACGTCTGGTCCGTGGTGAATTTTTATCACTAAGAACGCGTGAATTTGTATTAGCTTCCAAGACAATTGGAACAAGAAGTTATAAGATAATATTTGCTCATATCTTGCCTAATGCACTTGGACCTATTATTGTTGCAGCAACATTGGGAGTTGGGACAGTTATTCTTGCTGAGTCTGCTTTAAGTTATTTAGGACTTGGAATTCAACCACCAACACCAAGTTGGGGTAACATGCTGCAAGATGCACAGAACTTTACTATCATGTTAAAACACTGGTGGTATCCATTGTTCCCAGGTTTAGCAATCTTATTTACAGTATTAAGCTTTAATTTTATAGGTGATGGTTTACGCGATGCACTTGATCCAAAAATGACCGAATAAAGAAAAGTCAAGATAATATCTTGACTTTTTTTTTTTTTGCCTTTTTAAAAATACTTTCTAATAGAAGGTGAGCAAAATTATGAATTAAATCGCCCAATTATCCATTACATTGTCATCATCTACTTTTTCTTTCATAAAGTAATAGTACAAGAATGGACAAGGAGTTCGGTGAATATGAAAAACGACATTCTCTTAATGAGTGATGGCTGATGATAAGGAGCTTTTTTTTCTTAACTGGATTTGGAATTGCTGTAGCCGGAGGGATTAGTACTATAGCTTATTTAAATATATTAGCAACTGGCACAAATTTACTGGAATTTATGCTCTTTATAATTTCCAGGCCTGAATGTTATCTTCTACCTTTAGGTATTATTATAGTTGCTATAAGTCTTTATTTACCTAAAACGGATAAACCTATATTTAGAAAAAAAGAGTAAATTGATAAAAATATCTGGGCAAAATGGAATAATATTGAACTTCACTGCCAATACTGTTGGATAAATAAAGAGTAGATGTGAAGTGAGGGGTTTGATATGTTATATCTTCATGACGTATGGGTAAATTGGTTTGAAGGAGAAGAAAACGGGTATAATATTTGCCATTTTCACGAGTGGAGAAAAGACGATAGTGTGGAATTACTAGACCAAGTTCCATTGCTGAAAGTAGAATCTGTTCTGTTCAACTACATTGAAAACGACCTCCAAGAGCTACCTCAATCTTTACTAGAAGAGATTTTTCAAAAAGGATACATTCGCAAAAACCATGAACGAATTCAGTTGGACTATTGTTTTGTTGTTTCTGACGGACAAGGTATATTAGCTGTTGATACTATTGGCTATAATATTCCAATCAGAAAAAGCAGACTTATTCCTAGGCAAGAACAATTGGTATATGACATGATCGAGAATTGTGATTGTTCGGTTTTTTCATTTTCACCATCCTTAAAGACAGAAAAGGACTATCATATATTATCTCCTTCTCCAGAGATAATGAATGGTTTAACGAGAAAAGAACGACAACTGAAGCAGTTGCTGTTCATGGCTCTTGACCAATTAAAGTCGACTTGTAATGTTGCAGAGGTTCGTTATTGGTATACAGAGTGGAATCCACTTCATTACAGGGAGATTCAAGAAATGTCTTTTGAAGAAGTATGGTCTCAATTATTTGAAGAAACAAGACATGGCTGGTCCTTAAAGCATCAGTATTTTTGTGAACATCTAGTAAAAGGCCAACCATTTTTTGAAAAACTTTGGGAGCTTGAACAGCATCCGAAGGTAAATTGAGAATTGTTTTCCTAGGGAATAAAAAAGAGGGGATTGAGCTAAAAAGCCAAATCCCCTCTTTTTTTGGTGCTATCTGTTTCTTTTTCTTCCTAAGCCCATTGCGTTTTCTATTTTCGCTAATGTTTTTCTGGCTACTTTATTGGCCTTTTCAGCACCTTCATCCAAAATTTGATCTAATCTTTCTGAATCGATTAGTTCGTAATATTTTGTTTGAATTGGTTCCAATGTATTTACTACTACATTGGCCAAGTCTCCCTTAAATTCTCCATACCCCTTGCCCTCATAATTAGCTTCAAGTTCAGCAATTGATATATTTCCTAGAATAGAATAAATGGATAAGAGATTAGAAACTCCTGGTTTATTTTCTTTATCAAACTTTACAATACCCTCTGAATCAGTAACAGCACTTTTTATTTTCTTTTCCAGTTGCTTAGGGGTATCCAATAAAGAAATAAATGATTTTTGATTTGGGTCCGATTTGCTCATCTTTTTGGTTGGCTCGGCCAAAGACATTATCCGAGCTCCAACCTCCGCAATTTTCACTTCAGGAACAGTGAGTATTTCACGGTACTTTTTATTAAATCTTTCAGCAAGATCTCTAGTTAATTCCAAATGTTGTTTTTGATCCTCTCCAACTGGTACTATATCCGTATTATACAGGAGAATATCAGCTGCCATAAGTGGTGGATAGGTTAATAGTCCAGCTGCAACGGAATCTTTTCCAGAGGATTTATCTTTAAATTGCGTCATCCTCTCCAGTTCTCCGATATATGCAATGCATTGCATCATCCAACCAAGCTGAGCGTGTGCAGGAACTTCTGATTGTATAAAAAGTGTTGCCTTTTCTGGATCTAAACCAATAGCAATATAAAGCGCAGCAAGTTTACGTATATTTTTCCTCAACTCGGTAGGGTCTTGCTGTACGGTAATTGCATGCTGATCGACAATGCAAAAATAACTATTGTAATCTTCTTGTAAATCAACAAACTGCCTCATTGCACCGATATAGTTCCCTAAAGTTACATTTCCGCTAGGTTGTATACCTGAAAAGATTGTTTTCATTAAAGTTCACTCCTCAATAAATGGTAAAAATTTGAAAATTAGAGGCACAAAAAAGCCCATTCACCCCTAAAAAAAGGGACGAATGGACCGTGGTACCACCCTTATTATTTCATGCAATAGTATGCAGAAATCACTACACCTTATAACGTAAGGAAACGTCTTCGCCTACTGCTTAATTAACAAGAATATAATTAAGCTTTTCAGCTTGATGCTCAAAAGTCCATTCCTAAACATTAGTTGTTTGTTTACACCAGCCACAAACTCTCTAATAACTAACCCGTTTAGTACTAATCTTTATCATCGCTATATTTTTAAAATTTCATTTATTATACCGTAAATTTAGTTAACTATCAACTATTATAATAGACCAATAAGGAAAAAAGCATACATAAAAACAGTAAAGAAGAACCTATTATCATTGGTGAGACATGTATTGGATCTAATAATTCTGAAGGGTCACGCATTTCATTTCTTATATCTTGTTCCAATTCTTTATCAGCTTGTCGTGAAGCGAAAACTTTTCTGAAACCATAGGTTATGCCATCAAAAAAACCGTTTTGTGTTACAAGTATTAACAAAGAGAAGGACAGTAAAGTTCCAGAAACGAAAAAGGATGTATTAATGAATACAAGCAATGAGAAATTATTATAATAAATAACTCCTACAATTATAGATAGAAATAAAAGAATAACAAAATAAATTAGACTATGTTTCGTTAGTTTTTTCATAAATCCTCCTGCGAAAATTTGAGTACTAAATTGTATTGTAAAGAAATGAATAAAAAATAACAAATTTATAAAGAATATAACAAGAAATAGAAAATACATTTTGTAAAATCCAAGAAACATTTGTAAAGTATTTGTAATATTAACCACTTTAATGTTACGAATATTATAGGTCTAAAGTACTATTTTTGTAATGCTAATCCCTGAATTATCAGTATTTTGTAAAATTGTTGTTAAATAAGTGTATACACAATGTTTAGAAAACTTGTATAATGAATATTGTCACCTAACAACACAGACAAATTTCGACAGAATTTTTAGGAGGTCAAGGAAATGAAAAAGTCAAAATTTTTAATGCTTTTAGCGCTTTCACTTGTACTTAGTGCATTTTTAGCTGCATGTGGCGGTGGAAACAATGCGCAAAACAACAATGGTCAAGGAGACGAACTTCCTGCAGGTGAGGGAGAAGCAACCGGACCACAAATACTTAATGTATTAGATTCTGCTGAAATTCCTACGATGGATACTGTTAAAGGAACAGATGCAGTTGCATTTAATGTAATGAACAACGTTTTTGAAGGTCTTTACAGACTTGGAGAAAATGATGAAGTTGTAGAAGGTGTTGCAACTGGACATGAAGTTAGTGAAGATGGGATGACTTATACTTTCACACTTCGTGAAGATGCTGTTTGGTCAAATGGAGATCCTGTAACAGCAGAGAACTTCGTTTATGGATGGCACCGTGCTGTTGATCCTGAAGTAGGATCAGAATATGGACCGTATATGATGAATGGTAAAATTCTTAATGCTACTCAAGTATCTGCTGGAGAACTACCTTTAGAAGAACTTGGTGTCAAAGCATTGGACGAACATACTCTTGAAATAACATTAGAGCAACCTGTTGCTTATTTCGAATCTTTAATGACATTCCCTACATTCTTCCCACAACATCAAGGTTTTGTGGAAGAACAGGGTGATCAATATGCTTTAGAATCCGATACGCTTATCTATAATGGACCATTTGTTTTAGACAACTGGGAGCATGAAGTAGGCTGGAAAATGAAAAAGAATCCAGATTACTGGGATGCAGAAACAGTACAATTGGATGAAGTTAACGTAAAAGTAGTAAAAGAAGTATCAACTGGGGTTAACCTTTATACAGCTAATGAAATTGACATTTCACCAGGTTTAACATCTGAGTTCGTTGAATTATACAAAGAAGATCCAAATGTAATCTCTTACTTAGAGCCAACAATTTTCTGGTTCAAAATGAACCAAACGAAGAATGAAGCTCTTGCAAATGTAAACATCCGTAAAGCTTTATCGATGGCTTTCAACAAAGAAAACTTAGCGAACATTGTTCTTAACAATGGTTCTGTACCAGCTAATTATGCTGTACCTGTAGAATTTGTTCAACACCCAGAAACTGGGGAAGACTTCCGTGCAGAACACGGCGCTTTCAATGAATTTGATGTAGAGAAAGCACAAGAATTCTGGGAAACAGGTCTTGAAGAGCTAGGAACTGATGCGGTGACTATTGAGATTCTTGGTGGAGATACAGAAACAGCTAAAAACATGCAAGAATACCTGCAAAATCAGTTCCAAACTAACTTACCTGGTTTAACTATCAATTTAAAAGAAGTACCATTTGCACAAAGACTTGATCTTGATTCAGAGATGGATTATGACATGCAATTAGGTGGTTGGGGTCCAGACTATCTTGATGCAATTTCTTTTGCTAACCTATGGATGACAGACGGCGGAAACAATAAAATGGGTTACTCTAACCCAGAATATGACAAGTTGTTGAATGATGTTATGACAACTTATGCTAATGATCCAGTTCAACGTTTCGAAGCTATGCAAGAAGCTGAGCGCATTCTTCTAGAAGAAGATGCTGCGATTGCTCCAATTTACCAACGTGGTACTACAAGATTATGGCAGCCATACGTACAAAACGTATATCGTCACAATTTCGGTCCAGACTTTAGCTATAAATGGGCATACATTTCTGAGAAAAACTAATTAATTTATTATATTGAAATAAAATAATTACTTTTCAAATTTATAAAAAGAGAGTATATTGATATATATACTCTCTTTTTCCCTTGTGTGGAAATTGTCGAATAATAGAGAAAATTAGAGACAGTTTATCTATTCAGAAATTTTTAGGAGGTGCAAAAATGACTAAGTACTTGTTGCAACGAATTTTATTTATGTTTATCACCTTATTTCTTATCGCTTCATTTACATTCTTCTTAATGAAACTTATGCCAGGTACTCCATTTACAATGCAGGAAAAAATGTCAGAGGCTCAAAGAGCTATTTTATATGCAAAGTACGGCTTAGACGATCCTGTTCCTGTTCAGTATGCAAAATACATGCTAAGTCTTGTGCAAGGAGACCTCGGAATTTCCTTCCAATACGACAATAGAAGTGTAACTGACTTGATTATGCAACGTATTGGTCCATCTGCTCAATTAGGTTTTCAAGCAATGCTAGTAGGTACAATATTTGGGATCTTATTAGGTGTCATTGCTGCACTTAATCAAAATACGTGGCTTGACTATGGGTCCACTATTTTAGCTATATTAGGTAAATCTATTCCTTCATTTGTTTTTGCAGCATTATTGCAATATTATATTGCTGTTAAACTTGGATGGTTCCAGGTAGCCTTCTGGAACGGTTGGGATTACACGGTCCTTCCTACGATTGCCTTATCTATGTTCCCGCTCGCAATTGCAGCGAGATTTATGAGAACAGAAATGATTGAAGTATTAGGATCGGATTACATCACTTTAGCTAGAGCAAAAGGGGCAACCTCTTTTGACATTGCATTTAAACACGCGTTAAGAAATGCATTAATACCAGTTGTGACCGTTTTAGGTCCACTAGCTGTTAGTTTAATGACTGGTACATTAGTAATTGAAAAAATATTTGCAGTTCCGGGACTAGGGGAGCAGTTTATCCGCTCTATTACAACAAATGATTATCCCGTAATTATGGGAACGACCCTATTCTTCGCTGCTTTATTTATTGTAATTGTACTAGTAGTTGATATTCTTTATGGAATTATTGACCCGCGTATACGTGTAGCAGGAGGTAAAAAATAATGAATAACAACTATGAAGAACTTCCTAAGGAACTATTTAAACCAGCCGCACAAGATCCAAATAAAAGTGAAAAAATTTCAAAACCTAGCCTAACGTATTGGCAAACTGGCTGGTTACGTCTGAAGAAAAATAAAGCAGCGATAGTTGGAATATTTATTTTATTAATTATTGCTTTCTTAGCTATCTTTGGACCATTTATGAACAGTCACGGTTTTAATGATCAGGACGTCTTAAGAGCTAATTTACCTGCCAAAGTACCAGGCATTGAGAACTTAGGGATTCTTGATGGAACGAGAAATGGTGTTGATGTTTATGAGCAACGTGAAGTTACAGACTACTTTTGGTTTGGTACAGATGGGTTAGGTCGTGACCTATGGACTCGTATTTGGGAAGGTACAAGGGTATCTTTATATATCGCTTTACTTGCAGCATTCATTGATATGGTCATTGGGGTTGCTTATGGTGGTATTTCTGCCTATTACGGCGGACGAGTTGATAATATTATGCAACGTATTATTGAAGTGTTAGTTGGAATACCTAACCTTGTAATCGTTATCTTAATGGTATTAGTTATGGACCCCGGAATTATAGCGATCACAATCGCTCTTACGATAACAGGCTGGGTCGGAATGGCACGTGTTGTAAGGGGACAAGTTTTAAAACTTAAAGGACAAGAGTTCGTATTAGCTTCTAGAACCTTAGGAGCCTCAGATAGAAAGATTATCACTAAGCATTTATTACCTAACGTTGTTGGTGTTGTTATTATTAACACGATGTTTACAATTCCAAGTGCTATATTCTTTGAAGCATTCTTAAGCTTTATTGGCTTAGGGTTACAAGCACCTATGGCATCTTTAGGAACATTAATTGAAGATGGTTATAAATCATTACAAATATTCCCACATATCATGATCTATCCAGCAATTATCATAAGTGCACTTATGATTGCTTTCAACCTTGTTGCAGATGGTATGCGTGATGCATTAGACCCTAAAATGAAGGACTAGTATAAAGGTAGGTGAAATGAATAATGGAAAAAATTCTTGAAGTAAAGAACTTGCACGTTTCTTTTGATACATTCGGTGGAGAAGTTAAAGCAATCAGAGGGGTTAACTTTGACTTAAAAAAGGGTGAAACCTTAGCGATTGTTGGTGAATCTGGTTCCGGTAAATCAGTTACCACTAAAACGATTATGCGTCTTTTGCCTAAGAACAACTCCAAAATAAAAAATGGAGAGATATTGTTTGAAGGAAAAGACCTTACCAAGCTCTCTGAAAGTGAAATGCAAAAAATTCGAGGAAAAGATATATCGATGATTTTCCAAGATCCTATGACTTCACTTAATCCAACTATGACTGTTGGGAAGCAGATTATGGAAGGAATTATCAAACATCAAAATGCCAGCAAAAGTGCTGCAAAGGCAAAAGCAATTGACCTATTAGATTTAGTAGGAATTCCGATGCCGGAAGAACGTTTTAAGCAATACCCTCATCAATTCTCTGGTGGTATGAGACAGAGGGTAGTCATTGCAATATCGTTGGCATGTAATCCAAAAGTGTTGATTGCTGATGAACCAACAACAGCACTAGACGTTACGATTCAAGCTCAAATCCTTGACCTTATGAAAGACTTACAACAAAAGATTGATACATCCATTATCTTTATTACCCATGATTTAGGTGTTGTGGCAAATGTAGCAGACCGAGTAGCTGTTATGTATGGTGGACAAATTATTGAGATGGGAACAGTAGATGAAATTTTCTACAATCCTCAACATCCGTATACATGGGGATTAATCAGTTCAATGCCTGATTTAGAATTAGGAGATGAAGCGGAATTATATGCTATTCCGGGTACTCCACCAGATTTGACTGATCCACCAATTGGGGATGCATTTGCAGTTCGAAATGAATTTGCAATGCAAATTGATATGGAAATGGAACCACCAATGTTCCAGATTTCTAAAACACATTTTGCGAAAACTTGGCTTTTGCATGAGAATGCTCCACAAGTTGAGCCGCCACTCGCAGTTCAAAGACGGAGACGTCACATGCCTAATAACTTCGATAAGCCTGTTATGATAAAGGACGGTGAATAACATGGCGACAAATGAAAAATTATTAGAAATTCGTAACCTTAAGCAATATTTTAACGAAGGAAAGCCGAATATGGTTCGTGCAGTGGACGGTTTGAACTTTGACATTTACCGTGGAGAAACTTTAGGTTTGGTTGGAGAATCTGGTTGTGGTAAATCGACAACAGGTCGTACGATTATTCGTTTATACGATGCAACCGACGGAGAAGTACTCTACGAAGGTGAAAATGTTCACGGCAAAAAATCAAAAAAAGAATTATTAAAGTTTAACCGTAAAATGCAGATGATTTTCCAAGATCCAAGTGCTTCTTTAAATCCAAGGATGACGGTAGCGGATGTTATTGCTGAAGGTATTGATATTCATGGACTCGCTAAAGATAAAAAGGAACGGATGCAAAAGGTATATGATCTTTTAGAAACAGTTGGTTTAAATAAAGATCATGCTGGCCGTTATCCTCATGAATTTAGTGGTGGCCAGCGTCAACGTATTGGTATTGCTCGAGCGTTGGCAGTAGACCCTGATTTTATCATTGCAGATGAACCGATATCAGCCTTAGACGTATCCATTCAAGCGCAAGTAGTAAATCTAATGAAAAAACTGCAAAAAGAAAAAGGATTAACATATCTGTTTATCGCTCATGATTTGTCCATGGTTAAATATATAAGCGACAGAATAGGTGTAATGTACTTTGGGAAAATAGTTGAGCTTGCGGATAGTAATGAGCTCTATAATAATCCGCTTCATCCGTACACAAAATCACTATTATCAGCTATTCCACAGCCAGATCCAGATTCTGAGCGGACACGGAAGCGTTTTGCCTATGACCCTAAAGCTCATGGTTATGGTGAAAATGAACTGATTGAATTAAGAGAAGTTAGACCTGGTCATTATGTTTTATGTTCCGAAAAAGAGTACGAGCAATATAAAGCAGAAGATAAAGGTAATGTATAGAGACACAAATTATAACCGATCTCAACAATTGAGGTCGGTTATTTTCTATATTCCGTCTAGCATTGTACATAGCAAAATAAATTCCATAATAAGATGAAGCAATATAGGAAAAACGTTAGATTATGAAGCTCCTAATGTCTTGAAAATTATTGGGATAAATTAGTTTGAAGAAATTTGTTGAAAAAGCCAAAAAGACGACGTTTTTCCTTTATAATAAAAGTAACTATAATACAGAGGAAATGGGGAAAAGTTTATGAAAAAATGGTTCGTAAGTTTTGCTGCGACAGTTACGTTAAGCTTTATGTGCTTTTCACCTGTTCAAGCAGAAGAAGAGAAACTTCAGGTAGCAAAGCATAGTGCTAAAAAAACAGAAGTAGAGACAAAAGAGCTGCCAATATCTGTTGCAAGATTTGCATTCGATTCGGGCTATGAGTTTGTTTATCCTGATGCGGTAAGAGGCATTTATGTCACATCACACTCTGCTGGTGGGGAAAGATTTGAAAGATTATTGAATTTGCTTGATACAACGGAGCTTAATTCAATGGTTATTGATATAAAAGACGATCATGGCTATTTAACGTATATTCCTGAGGAAGGCTCTCCATTTATGGATATTGCAAAACCATACATAGGTGATCCAGAGGCAATGATGAAAACGTTAGAAGAAAAAGAGGTTTACCCAATCGGGAGAATTGTTGTTTTTAAAGATTCTGTATTAGCAGAAAAAAGACCAGATCTTTCATTTACAGAAAACGGCCAAGTGTGGAAGAATGGAAGAGGAGAAGCATTTGTTAATCCTTTCCTAAAAGAAGTATGGGATTATAATGTAAATATTGCAATTGAAGCGGCAAAAATGGGCTTTCAAGAAATTCAATTTGATTACGTTCGTTACCCAGAAGGATTTGAAAAACGTGACACTACGCTTCAATACAGCTTCGGAGAGTATGAAAGTGACGATCCTGATAATGTAAAAAAACGTGTGGACTCGGTAACCGACTTTGTTGCTTACGCAAAGGAAAAGCTCGAACCTTATAATGTACAGGTTTCGGTAGACATATTTGGATATACGGCTACTTTACCTGAAGCACCGGGGATCGGACAAAATTTCACCCGAATTTCAGAGCATGTTGATGTGATTTCATCTATGATCTATCCAAGTCACTGGACTTCTTATTTTGGAGTCGCAAAGCCTGACCTAGAGCCATATAAAATTATTGCAGAATACGCTAAATTCGAAAATGCGAAGCTGGATGAACTTGAAGATCGACCTGTATCCAGACCATGGATTCAAGATTTTACCGCTAGCTGGCTAGGTTCCGGGAACTATATCCAGTATGGGAAGAAAGAGATAGAAGACCAAGTTCGTGCGTTAAATGAAAATGGAATTGATGAATTTCTTTTATGGAATGCTGGGAATAACTATACAGAAGGCGTGGACTTTACACCGCTTAATGATTAAACTAATTAAAAAGCAAAAGCTGCCTGACTTGTGTCAGGCAGCTTTTGCTTTTTAAAAGAGAAGGTAAACCTTCGGAGCGAAGTAAGTACATGAAAAGCAGGGAAGCCGAAAAATGATGTAGCAACAAGTATAAAGTAAGTACTCTTGCTGCTGCACCATAAGTAAATCCAACTCCATATAAACGACTAGACTAAACAAGGACCGGGCGGTTTTTGTCCGCCGGTTTTCTTATTTAACTTTACCTCCGACACTTTTCCATCCTGTTTGGACGCTTGCTGATTTATCGAAGCTTTCTGATCTTTTTTTACCTGCGAAGAGTTTTTCTCCAATTCCATTGGCTAGTACTCCCATAACTGCTGTTATTCCTATGATTAAAATAGAGACGAGTGTAAAATCTACAAAGTATTCTACCAACAATGACAACCCCTTGTCTTAAGCATATTAGTTCTATTTCTATTGTAAATTAGGAATGCGATAAAAGAAAGAGGGTATATTATCGATGAGATCTGTGTATATTTGTTATACTAGTAATAAGTGTAGAAATAGAAAGGGGAATAAGATAAAAAAATGAATTGGTATGAGAAATTAAAACAGTATTTTCCAGTAGAAGAAATGAAATCTAAGGAGCACATGGATATTCTTTTAAAAGAAAAAGGGAATATGTATCATAAGGATGAAGGGGAACATCATGTACTAATGTATGCTGAGTTTGATAACCTTATTTTCATTGACTATTTATTCGTTTCTAAGGATGCCAGAGGGCAAGGCTTAGGTCATAAACTTCTTGATAAATTAAAAGAAAAAAAGAAGCCTATTATTTTGGAAGTGGAACCTGTAGACTATGAGGATACAGATACTGAAAAAAGATTAAAATTCTATAAAAGAGAAGGCTTTGACCATGCGGCTTCCATCGGTTACACTAGAAGATCTTTGGCAACCAATGAAATAAATCAGATGGAAATATTGTACTGGTCACCAGATCAACAGGATGAAGAAGCAATATATGAAGGCATGAAGAAAACTTATGAGCAAATTCATACATATAAGGATAAAGAGCTATATGGCGAGTCCTATGACTCTGTTGAAAAAGTTCTAAGCTATGACGAAGAAGATAACGATAATAAAAACATTTTGTCCGAGCTTTAAAATAGACATTGAAAAAGGTGCACCCACTGTGGGAGCACCTTTTTCCTATTACTCATATGCATCTTTCATTAGCGTAACAATCTCTGTATAGCCCAAATCATTGGGGTGGATATCTTCCTCTAGAATATGCGTTAATTTGTCCTCTTTACCGATAAAAGCCTCATAAGGGCTAACAACGAGGGTAGAGGATGATGCCAACTCCTCTAGAATCTCATTATACTTCGGTGCATATTCACTCCCGTGCTGATGTAGTTCATGCCCTGAAGGATAGGGATTATAAAGACCAATCAAAAAGATTTTTGCTTCGGGATTAAGGTGACGTAATGTATCATAAAGTTCCCCGATGGTGTTCTTCAATATCCTCATACTTAAATTAAGTTCTTCTTCCTCTACTGTTGAATTGGCACGAATCGTTTGCAGAAAATCATTTCCACCTATTGAAACAGAAATGATATTTGCTGTTTTTAAACGGTTTCTTAAAGCTTCATCTGCTTGTAATAAAGCAAATAGTCCTGTTGATGTTAATCCAGGTATCCCGTAGTTCTCTACTTTGACAGTAGAGGTTAGTCTTAAATATTTTGTAAACTGTGGAACGAATCCGTGTAATCTTAAATAATTTTCTTCAGAAGAGCCAAGTCCCGCAGTAAGGGAATCTCCTAATGCAATGTAAGTAATATGCTTAGGAGATTCTGCTGTTACGGGGGGATAACTTATTAAGCTAACAAAAAGTACTAGCACTGCTATCCGAATCATTTTCTGCATAGTTTCATCCTCTCCAAAAGGTAAGTAAAATTATGCTTCTGCTTTTTCTAATTTTTTAATTTTTCTTTTTTCTTTAAATCTGTCAAATAATAAATATAATACTGGGATGAAAATTAAGGTAATTAATGTTGCAAAGCTTAATCCAAACACAATAACAATAGCCATTGGCTGCTGTAATTCCATTCCTTCTCCAAAACCTAAAGTTAGTGGTATTAATCCAAGAATCGTCGTCAGGGCTGTCATCAATATCGGACGGATACGTGTTGGGCCAGCTACTAATATTGCTTCTAAAGTCGATTTGCCATCCCTTTTTAAAAGATTCACATAATCCACAAAGACAATGGCGTTATTGACGACAATACCGGTCAATATTAGCATACCTACCAAGGAGCCAACTCCCAGTGGTTGGTTGGTAACTAATAGTCCAACTATAATACCTACCACTGTCAGTGGTACAGCGAACATGATAATAAATGGATAAAAATATGATTCGAATTGTCCAGCCATCACCATATATACCAGAACGATTGCTAATGCAAGCGCACCTCCGAGTTTAAAGAATGCATCATTCATTTGTTCATCCTGCCCACCAATAGTTATTTTATATTGGTTTGTAGGAATATACATGTTTTCTCTTAAGGTTTTTTCAATGTCCTCTACTACACTTCCAAGGTCTCTGTTAACGATATCTGCATTAACGGTAATTTCTCTGAGCCGGTCAGTCCTTGTTATCTGACTTGGCCCCTGCGCACGACTTACAGTTGCTACTGTTTGAAGTGGAATGGTTTCTCCACTTGGAGTATTAATGAGAAGGCTTTCGAGATTCTCAATAGAACTTGTATAAGTGTCTTCGATGGTTAATCTTATATCAAGCTCTTCACCTTCTCGAGCCATTGTAGAAGCTATGAGTCCTTTAGTTGCGCTTGATACCGCTGATGCTATTTGAGCGCTTCCGATACCAAACTGACTTGCCTTCACTCGGTCAATATCTACCATTATCTCAGGATTTCCTTCAGTATAGCTTGAGGTTGGCTCTCGGATTCCTTCCACCTCTGATAGTAAGTCTATCGTTTGATCAGCCATACTTTGCAAAGTTGTTAAATCAGGGCCGGTGATACTTAAACTAACTGGATTTTGAGAAAAGCCTGAATCACCAGAAGAAATTCTTATTTCTGCCCCCGGAATGTCTGCTAATCTTTTTCTGACTTCATCACCTATTTCAATATCCGATTTATTTCGCTCATTTAACGGGACAAGTAATAAGCTATAATTCGCTCTATTCGTTTGGGTACCTGCTGATACAGAGAAATTATCTGTACCTCCCACCGTAACGAAAGATAAATCAATTTCAGGAATATCTTTTAGTTTTTGGTCAATGTCCTCCATGATTCCATAAGTTGCATCTAAAGAGCTTCCTTCTGGAAGTTGTGCGGTAAGTGAAACAAAACTCTGATCTTGTTGAGGAAGAAATTCTCTTCCGATAAAAGGAGTACCAATTAAAGAAACAGCCAGTAAGAGTAACACAAGTGATACTGTTTTTTTAGGATGTTTTAAAGCTTTTTCCAATAGGCTGCGGTACCATAGTGTAAATCGACTAAAACGTTCTTCAAAGCGTGAACTTTTATTATTTACTTTTAAAAGCAAAGAAGAAAATAGTGGAACAATGATTAAGGCTGTAATTAATGAAGCAAAAAGGGAAAATGATACAACAAGAGCTAACGGTTTAAATAGCTGTGCTGCTAGTCCATCTACAAATACAATTGGTAAAAATACAATGACTGTAGTGAGTGTAGAAGCAATAATAGCGGGACCTACCTCACCCGTTCCCTTTATCGCTGCATCTTTTAATGAAAAACCTTTTTGCCTTAGTCGATAGATATTTTCTAGAATTACAATGGCGTTATCTACCATCATTCCGATCCCTAATGCAAGACCACCTAGTGTAAGTAAATTAAGTGTTTGACCGCTAAAGTACATAAAGATAAAAGTAGTGACGATCGAAATAGGAATGGAAAATAGAATGATTAAAGTACTTCTCATATTTCTTAAGAAAAAGTAGAGAACTAGAGCAGCAAGTAGACTTCCGAATATCATATTCGTTGTGACAGCACGTATTGATTGTTCTATAAACTGACTTTGGTCAAAAATCTGTTTTATCTCTACACCCTCTGGAAGTGTCTTTCTCATTTCTTCTAATTTTGCATTAATATCATTAGCAACTGTAACGGTATTGCTTCCCGATTGTTTTAAAATAGACATCCCAACAGCAGGTTCTCCATTAAGGTAGCTTAGCTGTGTGGTTGGTTGAAGGGTCTCTTTAACCTCTCCAAGCTGGTCTAGTGAGATGACCCCTTTGGTTGTAGGTACAGGGAGAGACTGAATATCGAATATACTTTCATATTCACCAGTGATTCTAATAGGAAGATTTTGATTTTGATCTGTTAATGCTCCGCCAGGAAGATTTAGATTCTCTGAGGCAATTATTTGCTGCAATTGGTCGATTGAGAGATCAAAGGAAGACAAGGTGTTGGGATCAAGTGTTATTCGAACTTCCTTTTCTGCTCCACCTTCAACTGAAATCGAAGCGATGCCATCAACACTATTCAGCTGAGGTTCAATTTCCGTTTCTGCCAATATTTTAGCTTTGGTCATCTCTCCAGAAGGGTCTGTAATTGCTAACTGAACGATGGGAAGGTCGCTTGGATTAAAGCGTAACACCCTTGGCATGTTGGCGCCAGGAGGAAGAAAATCCCGTACTGAATCGATTCTTTCTCTCATATCCAGGGAAGCAAAATCCATATTTGTTCCCCAGGTAAAGGATACTAGAACGAGGGAACCGCCTGTTCTGGAAATGGAAGTGATAGATTCTACATTAGGCAATGTTCCCATTGCATTTTCTAAAGGAGAGGAAATGAGATTTTCAATTTCCTCTGGTCCGGCACCCTCGTAAGTGGTTGTAACGGCTACAATTGGAAACGTTAATTCAGGAAATAAGTCAACGGTCATGCTCCGCATGCTGACAGCACCTAAAATAAGCATGAGAACAATGACCATTGACATTGCAATAGGTCGTAAAACTGAAAGCTTAGCTATTTTCATTATTTAGTTCACTCACTTTGTTCAGAGATATCTGCACCGTCTTTTAGTCGTTCTTTTCCGCTTACGGCTATTTTTTGCCCCTTAGATAACCCTTCTACAATCTGAATCATCTCTTGGTCGCGAAAACCTAATGTTACATCTTGGCGCATGGCCTTTCCCTCATCAATTACGTATACAAAAGCACTTGTATCTTCATATAAGACCGCTTCAACGGGAATAACTGTTTGCGCCTCTAAATTATCTACTGCTACATAAGCAGTAGCGCGCATACCACCTTTAATAGTTAACTCTGAATTGCTCACAGGAATAATAACTGAGAACATATTTGTTTGCTGATTTACAGTAGGTGAAACAGTTTCAATCGTAGAGTCAAAAGTACCTGATATTCCTTCAAAAGAGATAGTAGCGGCTTGTCCAGATTTCAAGTTACTTACTTGATAACTATTCACTTGAAACGTCGCTGCGATATTATCCAATTGAATAATGGTACCAATCGGAACATTAGGAGAGGCGATACCATCTTCTACTACGTTTAATTCGGAAACTATCCCGTCAATTGGACTAGTAATACTAGTAGCATCGGCTACCTGCTCCGCTTGCTTTAAGCTTTGGCGAGCTTGATTTAACTGAACTTCTATTTCCATTGTGTTAAAAGAGGGAATTTGTTGAAGTTGACTGGCAGCTGAAGAAAGTTGTGCTTGCTTTAACATAACTTCCATCGTACTTTGTAATAAATCCAACGATGTAACAGCTCCTGAGTCCATTCCTTCTAAAAGAGCTTGAGATTTTTCTAAAGATTGGTTTAACTCCCCCTGTAATTGGGGTATATCAGCTAAAGAGGTTTGATTTTCGGTTACCTGTTGCATTTCTTTCATCTTCGAGAGGGCGTTTTCCAACTCAGATACCGCATTTTGAGCTTGGTTAACTTGTTCGTTTGCAGCCCCTGCATCTAATGTAACAAGTAAATCACCCTTATTCACTGGATCACCAACTTTAACATGAACCTGAGTTACAGTAAGGGGGGAGGCAGTGAGGAGCGGTACTTGGGTTTCCGGTACTGCAAGACCAATTAGTTCAATGGTGTTGCTGATATTCTTTTCTGTAACATTTACAACGGAAACAGGAATTTTATTTATTTCTGTGTTTTGACTGGTAATCTCTTTTTCACTGCAGGCAGTAGTAAAGAGCAGCAAAAATAAAGCAGTAATCAACCATGTTTTTTTCAATATATTCACCTCATACTTATCATGTCTAAATATAAAGCTATCATGTATTAAGACCCCTTACAAATACTAACTATCTACCTGATACAGAAACAAGATAATTGTTACTATTTTGTGAACAGAACAAATACGTGTGGATTGAAAGCAAATTAAATGAAACTAAAGTAAGACTTTAACCGTCTTATAATATAGGGAAATTTAATCATGATAATTATTGAATTTATGTAATACGAACATGTTGTGACAACTTGTCTAACTTTTAAAATACTGTACCTTTTTAAGGTAGAATCGTGTATAATAAATAATAGAGATTCCTTTATTAGAGTAATTTCAAATTGAGAGCGATTCACAATTAGAATCTTACAGCATGTTCTTTTTTCATATAAATATAAGTAAAAAGGAGAGGGACAGTTCATGGTAACCTTATATACATCACCAAGTTGTACTTCTTGTCGTAAAGCAAAAAATTGGTTAGAAGAGCATGACATTCCATATACAGAAAGAAACATCTTTTCAGAGTCTTTATCTATCGATGAGATCAAAGAAATTCTTCGTATGACAGAAGATGGGACAGACGAGATAATTTCCACTCGTTCTAAAATCTTTCAAAAATTGAATATAAATGTTGAGGCAATGCCGCTTCAAGAGTTATATTCAGTAATAAAAGAGCACCCAGGCCTACTCAGAAGACCGATTATTATTGATGAAAAGCGATTGCAAGTAGGGTACAACGAAGATGAGATCCGCCGATTCCTTCCAAGAAAAGTAAGAACTTTTCAGTTGCGTGAAGCTCAACGCTTAGTTAACGGTTAATATATATTTCAGTAAGCCTCTGTTAAAGGCTTTTATAACGATGATTGGATCAAAAGGTGCAGACTCCAACGGGGGATGATAGAGGTAGGCGTGGAGACCACGTATGCATAGCCGAGGAGGCTCCAGCACCGCCCCGTGGAACGCGTAGCCATTTGCGGAAATCAAAAGCGGCGTTTAACACAGCCTTCAATAAAAAAGCTTCTACATATTTTATGTAGAAGCTTTTTTCACTAAAGACTATAAATCTTCCTCTTCCTGATGTAAGAAAAAAGTAAAACGAAGATAACGACTAGGAAAGGAAAAGCTTCCAGCAAAAATTCCCCGTTAATTATCATTCTTATACTTGGCTCTTGAATCATCATTTTTCCGGCAGTGTAGCTAAGAATTCCTGCCCCAAAATAAATAATTAGAGGATATTTATCCATTATACGTAATATAATTCTACTTCCCCATATTATAATAGGGATGGAGAACAGTAATCCAATGACAACTAATAAAAATTGGCCATGAGCAGCACCAGCGACAGCCATCACGTTATCAATCCCCATAATAATATCCGCAAGCACGATTGTTTTTATGGCTGCACCTACCGAAGTGCTTCCTTTTATCATCGTTGTTTCTGATTGATTCTTGACTAGGTTAATCGCAATGTAGACTAACAGGACACCACCAACAAATTGTAAAAATGGTATAGCAAGTAGATAGACAGCACCAATTGTTATTAATATCCTAAACATAATGGCCAATAATGTCCCTGTTATAATCGCTTTATTCCGATACTTTTCTGGAAGGTTTCTACAGGCTAATGCGATAACAATTGCATTATCTCCACCTAAAACGATATCAATACCTATTATGATTAGAATGGAAGTAACCAGCTCTAGATCCACAAAATCGCCCCTTCTTGTCCCATTACTTTTATAAATATAGTGAAACAAGTACTATTTTATGACTGTTTTTTGGTAAGGCTGATTTTGTATTGATTGTTGCTTTACTATTTCCGCATAGGCATTTGAACGATTTTTTAAAATATGAGCTTTTTTATTTCCATTATTGCTTTATTTATCATAAAATAAGAGTACAAGGTATTACATCACTGCATAGGATATATGTTTACAGGCTATGCATAATGGATAAATTGTTACAATAGGCAGTACAAAAATTGTGGAGGGTCCCTTCCAAGGAATCACGGAGGAAAATGAGAAGCGGACATCAAAGAGAATAGCTTATCTAATAAATATTCCAGAGAGCGCGCTGATCATTTTACCTAATCAGAAGGGAGTTATGTATGATGGAAATTGAACGCATTAATGATCATACGGTTAAGTTTTATATTTCCTATGGTGATATAGAAGAAAGAGGCTTTGATCGTGAAGAAATTTGGTACAATCGCGAGAGAAGTGAAGAATTATTTTGGGAAATGATGGACGAAGCACATGATGAAGAAGATTTCATGGTGGAAGGTCCATTATGGATTCAGGTCCAAGCGCTTGATAAAGGACTTGAGGTTATCGTGACAAGAGCACAAATCTCGAAGGATGGGAAGAACTTTGAGGTTCCTGTTTCTGACGATAAGAGAATTGATATTCCTGTTGATGAGCGTATTGAATCCCTTCTCGATCAGCACTTTAATCCTCCTAAAACAGAAAATAAAAAAGAAGAAAAACCTGAAGAAGAAATAGATTTGCTACAATTCATGGTACGCTTCAAGGATTTGGAATATATTATTTCAGTAAGTCACCGCTTGAAGGACCTTGAACACCTAAGTAATAATCTTTATTTCTTTGAAGGGAACTATTATTTATACGTCGATTTTGCCAGTGAGCATTATTCCGATGAAGAAATAGATAATGTTCTTAGTGTGCTCCTTGAATACGGGGAGGAATCGGCAATGAGCATCCACCGTCTCCAGGAATATGCTTCAGAAGTAGTCAAGGATGACGCGATGAAGGAAATGACAAAACACTTTCCACTTAGATAAAAGGACCGATTTCACTTGTTGAAATCGGTTTTTTTTCCAATTTGAATTGATACATAGGGGGAGTAGTATGTGAAAAATACAGTTCGTGTATCTGTATTTATTTTAGCGGTTGGTGCTGTATTATTCACCACGCAAGGATTGTGGGAGGGATGGTTTTTAGGATCCATTTCCCTGCTTTTTACTTTATCTGTTGTGTTCATCGCTCTTTTAATTTCTTTAGAAAATCGTCATCCGACCAGAACTCTTACCTGGCTGGTAGTACTGGGGAGTTTTCCTGTCCTCGGCTTCTTTTTCTATCTGCTTTTTGGCCGAAATATTCGTAAAAGAAGACTTTTCCAACGTAAAGCATTGCTTGATAAAGAGGCTGTTAAAGAAATTGAAGGGGAAAGAATCTATTTACCGGAAGACATGGCCTTACTTGGTGATAACAAACAAGGAATTTTTCGTTTGTCTCAAAATATTGGTAAAAGTCCTATTTCCTTTCAAACGGAAACAGAAGTATTAACGAATGGGGATAGTACGTTTACAAAGATATTGCAAGAAATAAATAAGGCGGAACATCATATTCATTTAGAGTATTACATTGTCCGAGATGATGAAATTGGAAACCAGATTAAAGATCTTTTAATTGAAAAAGCGAAAAGTGGAGTCACTGTGCGCTTTCTTTTTGATGCAGTTGGAAGTCTCAATTTAAAGAGAGCATACCTTAAGGATTTAAGGGTAGCAGGTGTTGAGATAGAATCTTTTTCTCCAGTGACCTTTCCTGTTTTTAATAATAAAGTTAACTTCAGAAATCATAGAAAGATAATTGTTATTGATGGTACAGTAGGCTTTGTGGGAGGCCTAAATATCGGTGATGAATACCTAGGGCGAGATGAATATTTTGGGTTCTGGCGTGATACTCATCTTTTAGTAAGAGGGGAAGCTGTCCGTACACTTCAACTCATATTTTTACAGGATTGGTATTATGCAACTGATCAGTCACTTCTTAAAAAAGAGTATTTTTCGCCACGTTTAACAGAACAAAAAAAGCATGGTGGAGTACAAATGATTGCAGGCGGTCCTGATCAGGAGTGGGAAGTTATAAAAAGCTTATATTTCAAGATGATTACATCTGCAAGAAAATCAATATGGATTGCCTCTCCCTATTTTGTTCCGGACGATGATATATTCACAGCCTTAAAGGTCGCTGCACTTAGTGGGATAGATGTGCGAATAATAGTTCCCCATAGACCAGACAAACGAATTGTTTATTACGCTTCACGGTCCTATTTCCCGGAAATGATGGATGCAGGAGTACAAATTTACGAATATGAAAAAGGATTTTTGCATAGCAAAGTAGTTATAGTAGATGACGAAATCGCTTCAATTGGTACAGCTAATATGGATATGAGAAGCTTTCATCTAAACTTTGAAGTAAATGCATTTTTGTATAATACAGAGAGCGTTTTATCACTTGTGGAGGATTTTGAAAAAGATCTGTTGGATAGCAAGCCGATTGTAAAGGGGATTTTTGCCAAAAGACCACTTTTTCAAAAGGTGGTGGAATCTATTTCAAGATTAGCATCCCCACTTTTATAAAGTGGTTCTGATATAAAAGCGCCGCAAAGAGGAGCTTCCGAGGCACCACATGGATGCGCGCACCAAATCCTGAAAGCTGGAGTGATCTGAGAATACCGAGATTATGGGTATTCTTTTTTAATTTTAGGTATTTTCCTTGTATCGTGCAGTAGCATTATTTTCTGTGGCAGTAAGAAATTCAATTGTTGAACATTAAAGATTTAAGTAGAATTTCCTGTGAAAGGTAAAGGAATTTTAAAGGATTTTGTCAGTCTTTGCCGAATATATTTGTGAGCAAGGCAAAAAGCAAAGGCTCTGTTTGACACCGCTAATGATTTTCGCAAAAAACGAAGTGATTGCAATGGTGTAGTATATGCATTATTTTAACAGAGCAAAAGAGAAAGGGAGCGGTGCGATGTTTGTTGCTAAAAGAGTAGATGGAACTTTCATTACCTTACTTGATTATGAAAACGGAGAACAGTTAGAAAGAGATATTATAGGAGGGGAATTTCAATGTCCGGCATGTGGTTCTGAAGTTAGACTAAAAAACGGAGCCATACGAAGGCTGCACTTTGCTCATATCCAAACTGAGTGCAAAGCCTCAACAGAAGCAGAAACATTATACCATTTAGATGGCAAGGCGAAGTTATTTCAGCTTCTGCAACATTACGGAAAAGCACAGTTAGAAACATTTATCACTCAAACAAAACAGCGAGCGGATATCTTTCTGAGTATGGAAGAAAAAAAATACGCATTTGAATTTCAGTGTTCATCACTGCCAATACCAACCCTCGAGCAAAGAACAGATCTTTACAAATCGCAGTTCATCACTCCCATATGGGTAATTGGCAAAGAAAAGCTAGGACCTTTAAGTAACCAAATGAAGCTTTCACCATTTCAGTGGTCTTTTGTTCAAAATCATTCGTCAGGAAGTGCCCCTTACTTATTAAGCTTTTGTCCCCAACAATCCAAATTTTTTTATTTGTTTCCCAGATTTAGTTTTAATAGCCTCGATACTACTATCAGTTACCAAGTAAGCACAGAATGGGAACTAACTCCGACCCCTTCTTTCAATCAAATACAGATAAACAGCAAAACTAAATGGCTTTATGATAAAAAGATGTGGAGATATAAGTATTGCTTATATAAAAGCAATCAACCCTTACGACACTTTTGCTATAGTAAAATGAAGATTCCTCTCTCACTAGTTCCAGCAGAGATTGGTATTCCGGTACCTTCCTCTTATTGGTTTCAATCTCCTGTTATTCAGTGGCAAGCCTGGCTTTATTTTGACTCCATCTACCACACTCCAGTAGATTCTATCATCCATCTTCCTTCAGTAATACACCGATTCAACCAAAGAATAAAAAAATCGACTATTAGAGTGAAGCAGTTGCCTCTAGTGGAATATGGGAATTATGAAGAAGCCATAGTGGAATATCTCCATCTATTGGTTTCACTTAATGTTCTTAAAAAAGAGAATGAAACTATATTTAGAAAGAGGAAAAAAGAGCTTCCTTATATTCATCTTGAAGAAGCACTAGGTCAAGACACGCTTATTATGGAGAAAGTTTTGGCTAGAAGATAAATAAATAAGAACAATAATGAATAGAAAAGAGGGAATAATAAGGTTGTGTCGAATAGAGTAAAGATGCATGTTTTTTATTAAGTTAAGGGGGTAAAATCATGGCAGAACAAACAGCCGTTAAAAAATTACAAGAACGTAAAGATATCTCAGTGGAGGATACTTGGAGATTAGAAGATATTTTTTCAAGTGATGAAGCATGGGAAAAAGAATTTCAAGACGTAAAAGGTATGATTGAAAAAATCGGTGACTTTGAAGGAAAGCTTTCTCAGTCGGCTGATAATCTATATGAAGCACTTCAATACCAGGATGCCATATCCAGTCGTCTAGGGAAGCTATATACATATGCTCATATGCGTTACGATCAAGATACAACTAATAGCTTCTACCAAGGACTAAATGATAGAGCAACCAATCTTTATACACAAGTGGCGAGTGCTTTGTCTTTTGTGGTACCTGAAATCTTAACAATGAAGGAAGAAGAGATTGCAAGGTTTCTGCAAGAAAAAGAAGAGCTTGCTTTATATGAACATTCTCTAGATGAGATTAATCGTCAGCGTCCGCATATTTTATCAGCAAAAGAAGAAGCCTTACTTGCACAAGCATCCGAGGTGCTTGCATCATCTTCGAATACATTCGGAATGTTAAACAATGCAGATTTAACGTTTCCATCTGTAAAGGATGAAAATGGAGAAGAAGTGGAAATCACGCATGGCAGATATATTCGATTCCTTGAGAGTGGAATTCAGGAAGTCCGTAAAAATGCTTTTAAAGCAGTATATGAAACATACGGAAGCTACAAAAATACATTTGCAAGTACACTGGGGGGAACAATAAAAAAAGATAATTTCCAAGCAAAAGTGCGAAATTACGACTCTGCTCGTCAAGCTGCACTAAGCAATAACAATATCCCTGAAACAGTGTATGAGAACCTTGTGAATACCGTTAACAAAAACCTGCATTTACTTCATCGATATGTTGCATTACGTAAAAAGGTTTTAGGTGTGGAAGAGTTGCATATGTATGATCTCTATACGCCCTTAATTAAAGATGTAAACATGAAGGTTTCCTATGAGGAAGCGAAGGATTATTTACTAAAAGGACTTACGCCTTTAGGAGAAGATTACTTAACTATCGTAAAAGAGGGCTTTGATAACCGATGGGTGGATGTTCAAGAGAACAAAGGGAAACGTTCTGGAGCATATTCTTCTGGTACTTATGGAACAAACCCGTATATCCTGATGAATTGGCAGGATAATGTAAATAATTTATTTACCCTTGCTCATGAATTTGGTCATTCTGTTCATAGTTACCATACAAGAAACTCCCAGCCTTATCCTTATGGAAACTATTCCATCTTTGTAGCAGAAGTTGCATCTACATGTAACGAAGCGTTATTAAACGATTATTTACTTAAAACAATTGATGATGACAAGAAGCGTTTGTATTTACTAAATCATTTCTTAGAAGGATTCCGTGGAACAGTATTCCGTCAGACCATGTTTGCTGAATTTGAGCATAAGATTCATGAACTTGCTCAAAATGGAGAAGCGTTAACATCAGATTTATTATCCGAAACTTATTATGAGTTGAACAAAAAATATTTCGGTGAAGACATTCAAATCGATGAAGAAATAGGCTTAGAGTGGGCAAGAATTCCTCATTTCTATTACAATTATTATGTGTATCAATATGCAACAGGTTATAGTGCAGCAACTGCTCTTAGTAAACAAATTTTAGAAGAAGGTCAGCCTGCTGTAGACCGTTACCTTGAATTCCTGAAAGCAGGAAGCTCTGACTATCCAATAGAGGTACTGAAAAAAGCTGGTGTAGACATGACAGCATCGACTCCTATTGAAGAAGCTTGCAAAGTTTTTGAAGAAAAATTAAATGAAATGGAAGAATTGCTTTCATAGGTATCATGAAACGAGGCAGGGCTAAAAGTTTAGTCTGAGGAAAACCCGAACTATCATTTTGAATTCTAGAATTCAAATTAGTCCGGGTTTTTTGTTTTGTTCAAATGCAAATTTAGTTTGTAGTTAGTTCCAGCTGTTGATTGGAGGGCAAGACGGAGACGCCTGCTTAGAAGAGTAGCGTAAGTGAGACCCCGCAGGCATAGCCGAGGAGGCTCAGGGGCTACCCGCGGAAAGCGGAGTCTTGCACGGAAATCAATAGCGGTTTGAAGCCAAAACTGAAATTGTTAGTCTTTAAGTAGTGATTTATTAGTTTTGTCCCAACCTCTTTTTTTGTCAGCTATTATCTTACCAAAGAAATTAAAATGGAAGATAGAAGCTTCTTTTAAAATATCATTTTCTAAAACCTCGAAATCGACGCTTATTATTCATCATAATTATAAATACGAAAACAGAGAGAAATAAAAGAGGGGAAGTAAGATACACAGGGTAAACTTTCATAAGACCTAGAATATTTATAAAAACGCAAAATGCTATAAATAGTAAGGATAAGGCAAAGGGAATTCTATTCATCAAAAAACTCCTTTCAGACTACTCGGACTACTCCTTTTTACTATGTTATGTAGGATAACTAAAATCATTTCCTGAAATTTTACTAGCTATTACTTTTGTGACAATGTTGTGAAATACATGGCAAACCACTTGTCAAAAGTCGACAAAATCTGATATATTTATCAACGTGAAACGATTCACATACAAACATTACCCCTTTGTTTGACCGTGATAATTTCTCCCATCCCCTTTGTTGTCTTTATGACAATAAGAAAGCCTTGGTCTAGGACCAAGGCTTTTCTGTATCTTTATTAATTGTAATTATGCCAGATATCTCCAGAAGGTTCCGTATTTCACTGGAACTTGTTCCACTTTTTGAGCGAGTTGGAGTTTTTTTAACTCTCTTTCTACTTCTGCAATCGGAAGATTATAGACGACCGAAATTTCCTTCGTTGCCACAAATTGAAATTGATGAAGAAAATCTTCTAAAGGCGGAAGCATCGTTGGAAAGGGATATTCGCCAAGCATATCTTGCAGGATCTGGACATAAACATCGTACGAATGATACCCCGTTATTTTTATTCCTTCTTCTTCAATGTTTTCGTTAAAGAAAACAAGGGTAGGAATTTCCGTAACGTCCATCTCATTGGTGATTTTTAAATCACACTGTAGTGCTTTTGATGCGCATTCCCCATTCATATCATTGATGAATTCCTCTTTATCTAATCCCACTGAATCCGCACAGTCTATTAATACCGAGAGTTCAGAGATGTTTTGCTTTTCAAGGAATAAAACCTCTTGAAGCTTTCGCAAAAATTTAATACCTGACTTTTTTCCTTGGAGCTCTGCTGCTTTAATAGCAATAGAGGCAGCAAGAGGAGTGGCTATTGGGTTTTCAAGCCACAAAGAACCATCACAGGACATTCCGGTGCGATTAGCTGTTCTTTCCCAAACCTGTGCTAAGGATGCGGCATGATGCTTTTTAGCTAAATTAAGCGAAGTAAGACGGCCGCTTAGAACATGCTTGATTGTAAAATATTGTCCATATTGCATTTGCAGTTTCTTCAATATCGGCTCTAATGCCCAACATTCAGGACAAAGGGGATCAATAAAAAAGTAAACTTCAATGGGCTTGTTAGTTGTATGTCGAATATTATTCAAATAAAATAGTTGTTTTTCATTACAGGTCACATGAATCTTCCTTTTCTTCAGGTTTGTCTGGAGTATTAACCATATGATGAGCCGTTAGTACTAAACGCTGAAAAAATTCTTTTCGATATGAACCCTCAAGTCCAATTTCATCCATTGCCTCTTCCATACAAGCGAGCCAAGCGTTTGCACGCTTAGGGGTTATCTCAAAAGGCATATGCCTCGCACGTAACATTGGATGACCATGCTCACTTGTATAAAGAGCAGGTCCCCCTAAATATTGTGTAAGAAATTGTTTTTGCTTTCTTGCTGTTTCCGTAAAATTATCTGGAAAAATGGGAGCTAAATCTGGATGCCGGCTAACTCGTGCATAAAATGCGTCCACAAGTTCATGAATAACCTGTTCTCCGCCAATAAGTTCAAAAGGTGATTGTATGTTATTCATCATTCCATTAACTCCTTATAAATATCAAAGTAAAGATAAAATTGTATTATATGTATAGTTTAGCAATGTGTTTATTATATCTCAAACAATTCGATTCACACCTTACAATATATAGGAGGTAGAATTGCTTTTAAGTGGCAAGTTGCATCTTAGAGAAAGCGCTGATCCATGATTTATCGGTAGTACAGGAAGAGAGGGCGCTTAGATGAAGTTTATATATTGGATAAAAGTGGTATTTGGGGCCAGACCCCAAATTGTAGAATAAGGAAGTTTAACAAAAAAAGAGCATTTAAAAAGAGCGGCGCTGGTGGGCGCTCACTCTTTTGGGATTAACTTATCAAGCTCTGGGTGACTTTTCTTACGTAGTTGGTTGTTTCTTTAAAGGGCGGGATGCCGTTGTATTTATCGACGTTACCCGGTCCGGCATTGTAAGCTGCTAATGCTAACGAAATATTCCCATCGTAACGGGCAAGCATTTGGCTGATATATTTTGTCCCACCCATTATGTTTTGTTTAGGATCGGTAGCATCTGTAACACCAAGCCCTTTCGCAGTAAGTGGCATAAGCTGCATTAGCCCAACAGCGCCTGCATGACTTTTTGCGTTAGGGTTAAAATTGGACTCATGCTTAATAATAGATTTTATTAATACAGGGTCCACACCATACCTTGATGACGCTTCTTGGATAATATCTTCATAATCCGAACGGTAGGCAACAGTTGCATTTGATTTTGCACTTGGTACCTCTGGGATATAGGAAGACATACCTGAGAGTTGAGCCATGTTTAAAGGATGTGACATCGAAAAAGGACTGTTTTTATTTGAACTAGGTTGTGGCTGATGTTCCACAAGCCCCTCAAAAAGTTGGGTAAAAGATTGATAGCTATTCAATGGCATGCTAGCGTGTTTATTATATTGCATAGATTGCAGAGCCTGAATTTGCATCATAGAACGAAACTGATCAACTTTCATTATTCGCCTTCCTTTTCATTAAGTCTACAAATTTTCCTGTCATAGAAGCGAGCAATTTTATTTTTGGTTTCACGGATAGGAATATTATTTTCTTTTAAAAGATTCAAAAAATGTTTTTCCCCTTCCTCATAGTTGCTGACTTCATATTCCAATTCAAAATCACTTGTTTCTAAATAATGACTCTCATCAAGCACCAGTAATCCATTTTGGTAGGAGAATTCTACTCGGTTTGTTTGTAGCGATCCAAAATACGTAACTGAGGTAGGATCAATTTGAAATTCTTTTTCCAGTATATCAGCTATTAACCCGTTTGGAATACCTTGTGCTTCGTGGCACATTATTCTTTTTTCTTCTTTTGAAATCTTTTGGTGGGTTTCAAGAAGCCCTTTGGCGGCAGGCTGTTTTAGAGTAAGTGTGAACTCATCTCCTTTTTGACGAATACGCAATGCACAGCGTTTTTCTTTTAAAGAAAAAGATGGTGTATCAAAATAAAGGTTTTCTTGACTGAAGAAATCTTCAGAATTTACGTTAAAGTGGGAACAAAGAGCAGTGAACTCTTCAAATGTCAGGAGATTCTTAAATTCAATTTCAATTTCTTGATTGTTCATATATTTACCTCTCATCATTGGTATACTTCTATTATTACTTGCTTTTATTTAGATAGCAACGATAAACTATTATTCCTAGAAGAATCAAAAATATTAAAAATAGGTAAAAGTGATGTTTCCATTTAGATGATAACTAAAGATTATGATAAAATATTAATAGGATTTAGGTTGGAAGGAGATTATTATGCAAAAACGAATTGAAATTAACCAAACATCATGGAATGAACACCAACTATTACTTCAAGCAGATCCTGTTTCGTTTTCCTTAGAGCAAGTAACAGCGAGCAGCCAAATGTTAGTGGATTCGGATAATTTAGCTTTTATCTACAAATTAGAGACACCTAGTGAATTTATTTATGTAAGCATTAAGGATACATATTGGGAAGATTTAAATAAAGCCATGGAAGAGAAGAAGGCAGTTGTGCTGCTTATTGAAAACATTGCTTTGCTCTTAACAAACGTAGAAGAAGAGCTTGGTTATCTTATTGAAAATATTAGAGACAATGCGAACTACGGGGAAGAGATGGAGAGACGAGTAAACGAGATTTTTTAAGGGGTTTGACCAAATATGATTCAACATTGGGATATGTTTTTAGCACCATATTATCAAGCAATTGATGAAATGAAAGTTAAATTAAAGGGTATGCGTGGCCAGTTTATGATGCAGTCAGAACATTCTCCAATTGAATTTGTTACAGGTAGAGTGAAGCCGATCGCAAGTATTTTGGACAAGGCAACTCGAAAGGGTATTTCTTTAGAGAAACTTGAGGATGAAATGCAAGACATTGCTGGAGTTCGAATGATGTGCCAGTTTGTGGATGATATCCATAAGGTTGTCGAGTTATTACGGGCTCGAAATGATTTTGAAATAGTAGAAGAAAGAGACTATATTTCTGCAGAAAAGCGTAGCGGTTATCGATCCTACCATGTGGTGATTCGGTATCCTGTTCAAACCATTGATGGAGAAAAGAAAATCCTTGTGGAACTGCAAATTCGTACGTTAGCGATGAATTTTTGGGCGACCATTGAACATTCTCTTAACTATAAGTACAGTGGTCAATTCCCACAAGATATTAAAGAGCGGCTTGTTCGCGCAGCGGAAGCGGCTTATCTACTTGACGAGGAAATGTCTCAAATTCGCGGGGAAATTCAAGAAGCGCAAGCGATTTTTTCACGAAAAAAAGAGAATAAGGAAAAAGAATAAGTTCAAAAGGGTTAAAAATTCAATCTCCGTAGGCATGTACCTTGCTTTTCGGGAGGTAAAAGAAGTCCTTGCACTTTACTTATTATCATATTAAACACACAGGGGTGGAAGTATGAAGTTTGCAATAACCTCTAAAGGGGATGCAAAATCCAATACGCTGATGCATAAGATGCGAACGTATTTGCAGGATTTTGAATTAGTTTATGATGAAGATCAACCAGATATCGTCGTATCGGTTGGCGGGGATGGCACACTATTATATGCGTTTCACCGTTATCGGAGTCGTCTGGACAAAACAGCATTTATAGGTGTCCACACAGGTCATTTAGGCTTTTATGCAGATTGGGTTCCTGAAGAAATTGAAAAGCTTGTTATTGCTATTGCCAAAACTCCTTATCAAATAATCGAATATCCATTATTAGAGGTAATCATCCGTTATAATGACGGCGGGCGAGAAGCAAGATATTTAGCTTTAAATGAGTGCACTGTAAAAAGTGTCGAAGGAACGTTAGTAATGGATGTAGAAATTAAAGGCCAGCTTTTTGAAACATTCCGGGGCGATGGTCTTTGCATGTCAACTCCTTCAGGCAGTACAGCCTACAACAAGGCCCTAGGTGGAGCTATATTACACCCGTCCTTACCTGCGATTCAACTGGCAGAAATGGCATCTATCAACAATCGAGTGTTCCGTACAATAGGTTCCCCACTCGTTTTGCCTGATCACCATACCTGCTTATTAAAGCCTGTCAATGACGTGGATTATCAGATTACTGTTGATCATTTGACACTTTTGCATAAGGATGTTAAATCCATTCAATACAGAGTAGCTAAGGAGAAAATCAGATTCGCACGTTTTCGTCCATTTCCTTTTTGGAAAAGAGTCAGTGATTCCTTTATTACAGATAAATAAGAGAAAGAGGAGCAACCGTGAGTGTGTTTTCTTTAAGCTACACAATAACAGAAAAAGATGCTGGAAGATTATTGCGTGATTATTTAAGAGAAAAACAAATATCAAAAAATGCGCTCATAGAAATTAAACATTATGGTGGAAACTTGTTTGTTAATGAAAAAGAGGTTACAGTCCGCTATGAATTAAAAAGTGGGGATTATGTCAGAGTTCTGTTTCCAAAAGAATCTCCAAGTGAAGGTCTCCATCCTGTAGATATCCCTCTTGATATACAATATGAGGATGATTATGTTCTTGTTTTGAACAAGCCTCCTTTACTGGCTTCCATTCCTTCTAGAGAGCATCGTGGAGGAACCGTGGCCAATGCTCTTATGCATTACTATCAAACGAAAGGCTATGAAGCAACCATTCATATTGTAACAAGGCTGGATCGGGATACTTCAGGGTTGATGCTTATTGCAAAACACAAACATGCCCATCATCTATTTGCCTTGCAGCAGCGAGATCATGGGATAAAAAGAAAGTATGAAGCAATTTCACATGGTCTTCTAGAAACTAGTAGCGGCTGTATTAATGCGCCAATTGGCAGAAAAGAAACGAGTATAATTGAACGGGAAGTAAGAGAAGATGGACAGAGAGCAGTTACACAATATGATGTTCTAGGCAGGTATGAGGGCTATTCCCATGTTTTACTTGAATTAGAAACAGGGAGAACTCATCAGATTCGAGTTCATATGGCGTATATTGGTCATCCATTGGCTGGAGATACCTTGTATGGAGGAGAAAAGCTTGATATAAAAAGACAAGCACTTCATAGCTGTGAGCTTACCTTTTTCCACCCGATAGAGAAAAAAGAATACCGGTTTCACTCAGAGCTTCCTTATGATATGAGGACCGTACTTGAAAAACAAAAACACTAAATTTGCGTTTATAACAGGGCGGGTGCGGGAGTCTCCTCTGCTTCGCTTTAGGATCTCCCTTCTACCGCTGTTATACTATTTAATCCCACAATTCTCGAAATTTTTCTTTTACAAAAGGCATACTGGATGGCACAGAAACAGGCTGCATTTCTGGGTACCTTAAGGCGGTCAGTTTTCCTCCGAATACAGCGCCTGTGTCAATGTTTGCTGTTCTATTAACAAATCTCACTTCTTTAACCGGGGTATGTCCATACACAATCCAGGGCTTTCCATCATATTGTTGGGCCCAGTCTCTTCTAACAGGCATTCCGTTTTCATGAAATTCTCCAGTGATATCTCCATATAATACAAATGTTTTGACCTTCTTACTTTGCTGCCCTATATATTCTCTTTTGATTCCTGCATGAGCAATAATAAGTTTTTGGTTATCAAGTACCTGATAGAGCGGGGCGTTTTCATATAGCGTTATATAAGAGCTTTTAATTTTTTGTTGCTCTTTTACAGAAAGCATTTCAAATTCAGCAACCGTTGTTTCTAGACCATGAGTGTGCTGTACTTTATTTCCAAGCATAAAACGATAGAGCTTGTTGCAGTGGTTGCCAGGTACATAATAAGCCATACGGTTTAGAACAAGGCCACTGACAGCCTCCACTACCTTTAATGAAGCAGGACCTCGGTCTGTCAAATCTCCTACAAAGGCAAGTTTCCTTCCTTCTGGATGTTCATAAGTTTTCGTTCCTTTTCTATAACCAAGTTCCGTTAGTAATGCCATAAATTCATCATAACAGCCATGAATGTCGCCTATTATATCTATTTTCATGCTATCCTTCACCTTTCCATATGTATTTTCTTCATTACCTAACACATCCAATTATATGAGTGAACCGTGAAGATAGGGTGAATACTAGAATTGGAGCGAGAATCATTTTTTCTAAAGGCTGTGTTATACGCCGCTATTGATTTCCGCAAAAGGCTACGCGTTCCACGGGGCGGTGCTGGAGCCTCCTCGGCAAGCCTGCGGGGTCGCAAGTATTCCGCTATCTCCCGTTGGAGTCTCCGCCTTTTACTCCAATCATCGCTAGAATAGCGTTATTATCAACACTCAACTTTAACAGAGCCTTTCTAAAAACCTTATAAATCAATACGTCTCAAGCTGTTGGTTGGAATGATAGTTGTGAAGAACCTGAACTTCCTGAGAAAAGCTAAGACTAGCGCTGACAACCTTTATTAATTTTATGTTAATCTTCTATATTCTAATCTGAAATAATGATATAATTTTTGCTTATTAAACCTCTTGCATGAAGAAAAAAATATGATTGGAGAAGATAAGATGTTTGAACTACCAATCAAAGAGCCTGTATTAATATTCACATTAGCCATGATTACTTTTTTCATCTTCCCTTACTTAATGAAATTGTTGAGAATACCTGGTTTAATTGGACCAATTCTTGCAGGAGTTCTCATCGGACCTAATGGCCTCGCGCTTTTAGAGCGCAGTTCTACAATTGAATTACTAGGAACGGTAGGACTTTTGTTTATTATGTTTATTGCAGGGCTTGAAATGGATTTAGATGGATTCAAAAAGTATCGTAATCGCAGCATTGTCTTTGGAATGCTTTCCTTTTGGATTCCGCTATCTGTAGGAACAGGAATAAGCCTTTTCCTAGGGTATAGTCTGGCAGCTTCGATTTTAATCGGGTCCATTCTAGGATCTCATACTCTTCTAGGATACCCGATTGCAAGTAGATTAGGTATCGGGAAAAATAAAGCCATAACAACAGCAGTGGGTGGAAGTATTTTAACGGATACATTTGCTTTATTGGTACTGGCTGTCATAACGGGAGCGGCAGCTGGCCAGTTGGATTTTTATTTTGGAGTAAAATTAACTATTTCCTTAATAGTATTTGTTGCCATCATCTTTTTAGGAACGCCTTTTATCTCGAGATGGTTTTTCCGAAATGTGACAACAGAGGGACCTATTGAGTTTATTTTTGTGATGGTAATGTTGTTTACTGCTGGTTCGCTTGCTCTATTTGCGGGACTACAGCCCATTATAGGTGCCTTTTTAGTAGGTTTGGCATTAAATCGATTTATATTTGAACAGGGTCCACTCATGAATCGAATTCGTTTTACTGCGAACGCCATATTCATCCCATTTTTCTTGCTATCAGTGGGTATGTTAATGGATTTACGGGTATTGATTGGGAATCCAAAAGCATGGATTTTAACTGTATCCATTGTAATCGGACTATTAATAAGTAAATACATAGCGGCGCTGTTTACTAGTCAGTTTTATCACTATTCCAAAGAGGAGAGATTAGTTATTTTTGGTTTAACTACTCCCCAAGCTGCTGCGACTTTAGCAGCAACTTTGGTTGGATTTAATGTCGGATTGCTTGATCAGGCTACTGTTAATGGAGTAATTATCATGATTCTGTTTACTTGTATCATTGGTCCATACTTGGTAGAAAAATACGGGCGCAGACTGGCATTATTGGAAGATCAAAAACCAGTGAAAAAAGGCGATGCACCGGAACGAATCCTTATACCTATTGCGAATCCAAACACAATGGAATCTTTATTGGATCTTGCTTTTGTTATACGGCAGTCAACCTCCCTAGAACAGCCTTTGTATGCTTTAAGTGTTGTACAAAGGGATATGTGGGCTTCAGAAGACGATGTAGCAAAGGCGGAAAAAATGCTAGGTCAGGCAGTAACCTATACTAGTGGTGCCGATATTCCGATAAGGGTTACAACAAGGGTAGATCGCAACATTGCTATCGGTATTAATCGAGCCATTGCCGAAGAAAGAATTACCACGCTTGTAGCTGGATGGAATGGCGAGCGAACAGCTCCACAGAAGATCTTTGGCGGGGTAATTGATCAGGTGCTAGATCAAACGAATGTGTCCGTTTTAATTTCTAAGCTTGGTCATCCTTTAAACACAACAAAGCGTATTATTCTTATACTGCCAAATGGAATTGACCATAAACCAGGCTATTGGGAAGCCCTTGCAACAATCAAGCTAATAGCAAGTAATTTGGGCTCGACCATTCATTGCTATGCAATTAAAGGCTTTCCAGATACCTATAAGGCGCATATGCGAGAAATAAAACCGAATCCACCAACAGAAGTCGAGTGGGTGGAAGGTTGGGGCTCATTATATGAGAATAAACTACCGATACTAATGGAAGATGATCTGGTTGTTGTCATAAGCGCCCGTAAAGGTACAACTGCATGGCACCCACAACTAGAAAGAATTCCGCGGAAACTTGCAAAAATAAAACCTGAAAGCTTTATCATATTCTATCCAGCGGAAGTCCAGGGAGACCTCAGGGGAACAAGAGGCACTGAGTTACCGAAAGAAGTTTTATTGGAGCGGGATTATGATTAAAACTAAAAGAGTCCTTGAGCCTTCGAATATCTAGCAATCAATAGAGGTTGGGACAAAACTGAAATAACTCTTACAAAAGACGAACAATTTTAGTAACGGCTCTAAAAGACTTTATTGATTTCCGTGCAAGACTTCGCTTTCCGCGGGTGACCCGTGAGCCTCCTCGGCTTCGCCTGCGGGGTCTCAAATTGGCCAATTCTCCCGCAGGAGTCTTCGTCTTGCACTCCAATCAACCGCTTGAGTAACCTTAAAGCTAAACGTATATTTGAAGATTTTAAAAAACCCGAACTAATTTGATCTTAAAACTCAATTAGTTGGGGTTTTTCTTAGGCTAAACACTTTTGTCCCAGCCACTTTTTTACCTGGAGAAAATAATATAAGAAGAAAAGTGCGCAAGTGGACTGGTTTATGCTATAATTGTGACTAGGTACTAATAACTTATATAAATAGGAGGATATAAAAATGACTTTATCCTTAATTGGTCGTACATATGTAGTAATGGGTGTTGCAAATAAACGAAGTATTGCATGGGGAATTGCACGTTCACTTCATGATGCCGGTGCTCGTTTAGTATTTACTTATGCTGGAGAAAGATTAGAAAAAAGCGTTCGTGATCTTGCAGATTCTCTTGATAGAGATGATTCTCTTGTTCTTCCTTGTGATGTAACGAAGGACGAAGAAGTACACACATGCTTTCAGCAAATTAAAGAACAGGTAGGCGCTATTCATGGAGTGGCACATTGTATCGCTTTTGCAAACAAGGAAGAGCTGCAGGGTGATTATATGAACACTACACGTGAAGGATTTCTGCTTGCTCACAACATCAGTTCCTATTCGTTGACAGCTGTGGCAAAGGAAGCAAAAGAGTTGATGACAGAGGGTGGAAGTATTGTGACTTTAACCTATCTTGGTGGAGAAAAAGTAGTAGCGAACTATAATGTGATGGGTGTTGCGAAAGCAAGCTTAGATGCCAGTGTGAAGTATTTAGCGAATGACCTAGGTAAGATAGGTATTCGTGTAAATTCTATTTCCGCAGGACCAATCCGAACTTTGTCTGCTAAAGGTGTAAGTGATTTTAACTCCATTTTAAAGGAAATCGAAGAAAAAGCACCGTTACGCCGTGTGACAACACAAGAAGAAGTTGGCGATGCTGCTCTTTTCTTATTCAGTGATTTAGCACGGGGAATTACTGGTGAAAACTTACATGTAGATTCTGGGTATCATATTCTTTAAGAGGTAATGAGAAAAAACCACTCGAGACACTTTGTCTTGGGTGGTTTTTTAAAAGGTAAGAATATAAAAGCTTCTTAAAGTTTGATTAGTGTCTAGCTCCAGCGCCTACCCCCTTTATGTAAACAGAAAGAGGAGTGCGTAAGGGCGAGCGAGATTCACCTGAGAACCAACTTGAATGTGATGACCACTTCGAGCAAAATCTTCTTTACAACACAATAAATGGACAACTTATTAATTGTTATTCCTCTCATTTACCTATACTAGACGTTGAAATCTAGCATATGGTATAGAAAGGAGGGAAAACAGCTTATGAAATTACTAGTTTTAGATCCTGGTCATGGAGGTCAGGATCCTGGTGCAGTTTACCAGACAATGAGAGAAAAAGCTTTAAATTTAGAAATGGCAAGGAGAGTTCGTGAATTTTTAGAAAAAAATTATGAGGTCCGAATTGTCATGACGAGGGAAGGGGATACAACCGTTTCGCTCGAGGCGAGGACGAATCTAGCAAATTCGCTAAAATCAGATTATTACATCTCCATCCACTATAATGCTGGAGGTGGAACAGGGTTTGAAAGTTATCGTTTTAATGGAGCAGTTTCTAATCAAACAAATGCTTATCAGCAAACTATTCACAAGGAAGTCGCAAGTATCATCTCAGGAAAATATAAAAGAAGAGATAGAGGAACAAAGTCTGCTAATTTCCATGTTTTAAGAGAAACAAACATGCCTGCCGTGTTATTGGAAGTATTGTTCATCGATAATGAAGGAGACAGATCTCTGATTCTAAACGAAACTTTTAAAAAGGAGGTATCAATATCTATTGCAAACGGAATTGCCAAAGCACTATCCCTGCCCAGAAAAACTAATAATACTATTTTTAAAGTAATTGCTGGGTCCTTTAAGAATCGTGAAAATGCGATTGCAAGAGTAGAACGTTTACAAAAAAATAATATCGAGGCATTCATAGCTCAAGCGACCCTAAATGGTGCTCCTTACTTTCGAGTGCAAACGGGTGCGTTTAGCGAGAGAGAAAATTCAGAACAAATGGTTCAAACATTAACCAGGTTAGGAATTGAGGCATTTATAATAGCAGAAGAAAATGAATCTACTTCACCTCCACCACCCAGTCCGACTCCGAAACCTATGCCTCCAGCACCACCACCTCAACATGGATTTTCCATTTTAGGGTCTTCCGTCATTTATGCAAAGGAAATGGATACTTTTGTTCAAACAATCCATCCGAATGCTCCTGCACTTGGTGAACTCTACGAAAGAATTGGAAGGGATTATGGGATTCGAGGTGATGTTGCTTTTGCGCAAGCCATTCATGAAACGAATTACTTCCGCTTTACTGGTATCGTAAAACCTGAGCAAAATAACTATGCCGGAATCGGAGCAACAGGGGGAGATGTGACAGGGGCATCTTTTGCAACACCTGAAGAAGGGGTACTCGCGCATATACAACATTTATACGCATATGCCTCTCGTGATCCACTTCCAGACAAATACCCTAAAGTAGATCCCCGTTTTGATCTTGTAACAAGAGGTAGTGCTCCCGGTTGGAAGGATCTAAATGGGAGATGGGCTGTTCCAGGTTCCCAATATGGCCAGCTTATTTTAAAGATTTATGAAAAAAATTTAGAGGAATCGATTACCGTTAATCAAATGGAATTAGAAACGATGCGAGAGGTATTGGGACAAGTACGTAATGCTAATTAATAAAAAAGCCGAGTTCCTATAAATTACTAGGAGCTCGGCTTTTTTTAAAGAATCAATGGATTCAAGGCACTGGATTTAATACGTTCATATTCAAATGCTTCGATCAATTCGGTTTCAAGTAGAGGTGTTTTACGTACATATCTTTCTCGTATAACATCATATAACTCATAGGGAAAGAGCATATCAATAAACATGATTTCCTTTTGTTTTTCCGTTAGAGGCGAGACAGATTCGTAGGCGTTAATCATGACGTTAAACTGGTCTTCATTCCAGACTCCGGTTGTATCAAGTAAGGGAATAATCATTTTACGAAGGTCGCGAATAGGTAAGTCAAAAGAAACCGTATCTAGGTCAATAACCCATATTTGGCCGTCGTTTCCAAGAAGTGAGTTTCCAGTACCGTAATCTTGATGACAAAGGTTCGGTCTGGCTTTGAGCTGAGAGACCCACGATAAATAATCTGAGTTTAATAACCTCGCAAGTGTTTCTCTTCCTTCATGAATAAAGGAATCTATTTCTGCTAGATAAAGCTGAGAAAATGGATCCTCTGGCATGGTTTTCGCCATGATTTTCCACGTCTCCATCTGTTGACATCGCTTTATATAGTGATTTGGCCAACGACCAAGTTTGGTGAATATCGGAATTCCATCGGGTGGCTGATAACCAATAGAAGCGGTGTGAAATTCGGCTAAACCTTTCATAATAAATTCAAGGTCCTCTTGAACGGTCAATTCAAAAGGCCGTCCTTCAATCCACTCATAAACGACAAACAAAAAAGGTCCATGCTTCGTATAAAGCACTCCATGTTTATTAGGAATAATCCCTGGTACTCTTGAACCTTTTAAAGCTAAATAGTTCTGTGCATTAATTGAAAACAAGGCTTTTTTCTCTGGTCTGTGTATTCTTTTTAAGCAAATCGGCCCTGTGTTCGTCTGTATTTTCCAAACTAAGGCCATTTGACCTCCTTGTACTACCTCTATTTGGTTCACTGTGACATCCCAGTTTTTCAGAATAGTCTCTGCAAGGGATATAAGTTTTTGTTCTTCTTCTGGTGATAATACATATGCTTCCGATTCCTCATGTTGATCTAGGCTTCGATCTTCTAACAAACGTCCCACCATCCTCTGTAAGGTGCCAATTTTAAAACAGCAACCTCTAAGATTGAATTCACTCACAATTTGCAAGTGTCACTTTCTTTAAGGTATGGCTCTTCAAATGAAAGTGCTATAGACAGGTGTCACTTTTTTTAAAATGGTCTGTGTCTATCCTTCTATTTCAAGATTAAGGAAACATTCTACCTTTCATGCTGTAGCCTATCGTTCCATAAGGGTGTATGCCCTTTTTGAAGAAAGAAAATAAGGATAAGCTTCATTAAAGGTGGCTCATCCATACCATACATATAAACTACCATTTAAAGGTGAGATGGAGGTAAAATATGAAAATTGCTTATATTGCAACAGAAAAGCTTCCGGTACCAGCGATACGAGGTGGTGCGATACAAATATATATAGACTCTGTTGCAGCAATCATTAGTTCAAAGCATGATGTAACAATTCTTTCTATACAGCATGAAGAATTAGAGCAAGATGAGAAAAGAGGAAGTGTCCGATTTGTTCGTTTTGATGAAAAAGAGTATCTGCCTTCGATACTTTCTCATTTAAATCAGGAGACTTATGATGTGATTCACTTATGTAACCGTCCTTCTTGGGTTTCTTCAGTAAAGAAGGCTACTCCACAAAGCAAAATTGTGTTAAGTGTCCATAATGAGATGTTTACTTATGAAAAATTAAGTGACGAGGAAGGAAAAGAATGTCTTAATTTAGTTTCAAAGGTAGTTACAGTAAGTGATTTTATTGGAAAAACTATTACTGACAGGTTTCCTTTTGCCAAATCAAAGGTGCGAACGGTTTATTCAGGGGTAGATTTGGATACTTTCCAACCTTGTTGGACTAGAGAAGGAATACAAGCGAGAAAGATGGTTCGGGATGAACTAAATCTTTCTAATAAGAAGGTTATTCTTTTTGTAGGCAGACTGAGCAAAGTAAAGGGGCCACATATTCTTTTGCAAGCACTTCCTTCTATTATGGAGGAGCATCCGGATGTCATGATGGTATTTATCGGATCAAAGTGGTTTGGTGACGATAATGTTAACAATTATGTAAAGCACTTGTATACACTAGGCGCTATGTATCCAGAAAATGTTACATTTATTAAGTTTGTTAAGCCTGCGGATATCCCGAAATTATTTGCGATGTCAGATGTTTTTGTTTGTTCTTCTCAATGGCAGGAACCGCTTGCGCGAGTACATTATGAAGCAATGGCAGCAGGGTTGCCGATCGTGACAAGTAATCGTGGTGGAAATCCAGAGGTGATTGATGAAGGGAAAAATGGCCATGTTGTCTCGCAATTCGAGGATCCAGAGAGTTATGCACAGATTCTAAATTCTTTGTTACATGATTCAGGTAAGCGGGAGCAGCTTGGAAGATATGGTCGACGCAAGGTAGAAAAAGATTTTAGTTGGAAAAATGTTGAGCATAACTTGTTATCCGTTTATGAAGAAGCTGCAAATAACTAAGGAAGAAAGGTGATGACTTGTGGAAGAGCATCAAGAGGTGGAACAGCATCACTTACGGCAAGTACTGGAGTTTTACCCTTTTGAAATTACTGATGTAAAACTTCTTTCAAGCAGAAGCGGCAGAACTACTTGGGAAGTGGTTACTTCCGAGGGGAAGAAAATTCTAAAGCAGGCAAGCATGAAACCTGAACGAATGCTTTTTATTGCAGGAGCACATCAGCATTTATTTAATAAAGGACTTGCGATTACACAGATTCATGAAACGAAAAATGGAGGAATTTGTATCGGAGCAGATTCTTTTGGATATGTTCTGTATGACAAAGTGGAAGGAAATGAAGTAATTTACTATAACAAGGAGCAAATGCTAAAAGCAATGGAGTTTGCTGGCCAATTCTATCAAGCTTCGAAAGGATATATACCTTCTGAGGAAAGTAAAACACGTGGAAGAATAGGAAAATGGCATAAATTGTTTCGATGGAAGCTTCAAGAGCTAGAAGGAAATAAAACCATTGCGCAATCCTATCCAACTGATGCCTTTTCCATTCTTTTTCTTGAGCATGTGGATGAAATGATCTTGCGTGCAAAGGATGCATTAAATGGACTGGATGAGCCAGTATTTCAAAGTATTTCGAAAGAGGTTAGCAGTTTAAAAGGTTTCTGCCAGCAAGATTTTACGCTTGCCAGGTTTACGGAAGTAGACGGAGCGCCCTTTATGAAGGAGTTACATTCTATTACGTATGATCTGCCAACAAGGGACTTGCGCATCATTTTAAATAAAATGATGAAAAAGTTTTCAGTTTGGGATGAAAATCTAGTATTTGATCTATTACGAGCCTACCACACTACAAATCCACTTTCCGAAGAGTATTATAGAATTTTGTCTATCGACTTATTATTTCCTCATCTATTCTGTGCGATAGGTCATAAATACTTTCTTGCTCAGAAACGTTCCTGGTCTGATGAAAAATATCTTTGGGCCTTGCAAAATATTATCGCTTTGGAACAATCCAAGGGAGACTTTCTAAAGCACTATTCTTCCTTATATGGAGAAATTATTTCTTCACAAAGGGAGGGTAATTAGATGACAGAAAAACCAAAAATACCAAAGCTGGAGTTGGAGAAATTCACCTTCTCTCCCCCAGGACCAATGGGGTGGAATATGGCTGAGTATGAGCAGTTGTTGGAAAAATCCGAGGAGCTTGTACTTAATGAATCAACCATTAATGCTCACTTACAATCGTTACAGGGAGTTCAATTAGTGGAATTTTCGTTAAGTGGAGAATTAAAATCTGAACAAACAGGATTGAATGCACAACTCCCTTTGGAAGTGGAAGAGGAAGTAGAAGTGGAAGCGGAACAAGTATCAGAAATTGTGATGGAGGAAACTGTTGCAGAGGAAGATCAGGAGGAAGATACAAAGGAGCCAGTTCCTAAGAATAGGATAACTATTATCATTAAAGAGCCCTCCTTAAAAACCCCATGGATCTCTCCAGTGCTTTCTTTTTCAAAGAAACAATAAATAATTCTGTAGATCCTTTCATCAAACACGGATCCTCTAGCATAAGTTGATATGTGTAACTAAATTTATTTGTGAAACAGGAGTGATAAATCATGGCAAATGAAGTAAGAAAAGCGAAGCTGAAAATGGATTTTGAGAATGGATTCACGTTATCCCCAGAATTAAGTGCGGAAGAAGCTTTAAAGGCTGTATTGCAGGCACTTAAAAATGGAGAAGTGTCAGAAGTGAAAATAGCGGTAGAATACAATGACGGATCAGAGACTGAATATGAAGAAGAAGAAGAAGAAGAAGAGGAAGACGAAGACGAGGAAGAGGACGACGAGGAAGAAGAATAGCACAATAAAAAAAGTACCAGGTTCCTTTTATGAGGGATCCTGGTACTTTTCTTTTGATTCCGTTTCCATATGTGGAATGGCAGGTGAAATTGCATAGGAAATATTATCATATAGACTGCCAAAGCGATTTGCTACATGTTGATAGGTGAAATTCATTTCAATAAATTGCCGCCCCTTATGGCACATCCAACCGCTTAACTCTGGTTCCGTCAGTATATAGTCAATGGCTTTGGTAAAGGCCAGATGGTTCGTATAGTCTTCAATAATTAGTCCATTAAACTTATCGAGTATCACCTCCGCATTGCCACCTCTATTTGTTGTAATGACCGGGATCCCTGCCGCCATTGCCTCATAATGTACTCTAGCCAAAGGTTCATTCCATTGGGAACTACAGACAAAAACATCGCCTGCAAGAAAAGCCTCATGGATATAATGAGCAGGGATATACTGCGTAAAAATAATTTTATCCTTAAAAGAAAGAGCTTGCTTGTAGAGTGAATAGACGTATTTGTTCATTCCATTGTCACTAAACCATTTTCCTCCGACAACAAGTAAAACGATATTATCATGCTTTTTCAATAATTGCTCCATTGCCTCAATGAGAAGATGCGGTCCTTTAGATTTACTCAATCGCCCGACAAATAAAACAACCTTTTTCTCTTCTAACTGATATCTTCTACGGAAGTTTTCGCGTATTTGCTTTCCTTCCTTACTATGTCGTAAAGGGTAGGAAGATAAATCTACTCCGGAATACACTACTCTAATTTTTGCTTCCGCTTCTGGAAACCTTTCCACTACTGTATTTTTAATGAAATTGCTTACAGTCGTTATTGCACTTACCGTATCGACAACCTTTTGCCCATCTTCATCTGACAGCTTTCTATGTGCAAACATTTCATTATGAAGACTAAGGACGAATTTACTTTCAGGAGAAGCAGCTTTATAAAGAAGAACATTTTTCGGGCGATTGCAAATGTGAATAACATCAAATTGATGTTGTGTTAGTTCCTTGGCTACATGATGACGATATTCACTTCGCGGAAAGCGGATATATTGTACCTCATTCACCATTTCCCGGTCAGGTAGCTCTGGATCAGTAACCGAGAATATCGTGAGCTCGTATCTTTTTCTAAGAAAAGGGGTTATACCATCAATCATCATTTGTATTGCCCCACCTTTTATGGCAGGAGCAGGGAGTTTCTCAGTACAAATAATGGCAAGCTTCATGACTGGTTCTCTTCATAGAGCTTTTGAATAAACTGCCACTCTTTTTCAAGCCCTTTTTTTAAGGAAGTGGCAGGAGAATAGTGAAGAAGTTTTTCTGCTTTTGTGATGTCAGCCCATGTGTGCTTCGGATCTCCCTTCACATTTCCTGTAAATGAGAGTAGTGCTTTTTTATTGGTGATTTCTTCTAAAATAGAGATAACATCAAGAATTGAAGAACGTTCTTTCCCTCCAATATTAATGGTCTCCCCGATCACATTTTCTGCAGTCAGCACCGCTTTAGTGGCTGTGACACAATCATCGATAAAGGTAAAATCTCTTGTTTGTAAGCCGTCTCCAAATACACTAATCGGCTGATCGGTTAGAAGCTGCTTCATAAAACGGTGAAAGGCCATGTCAGGTCGTTGTCTCGGTCCATACACCGTAAAATAACGCAAAATAACAAGAGGAAGATTAAAGCTTTTTTCGTATACGCGACATAAATGCTCTCCAGCGAGTTTCGTTATCCCATAAGGGGAGAGAGGGAGAGTGATTGCATTTTCGCTCACCTTGCCATGTTTTTCACCATAAACAGAAGAGGTGGAAATATAAATGAAACGGTCAATCTTTTTATCTTTAGCCGCTTCTAGAAGCTTTTGTGTAACGAGTATGTTGTGGTACATATAAGGAGCAAATTCCTTCCCCCAACTCTCCCTTACCCCAGGAATGGCAGAAAGATGGTATATGGCATCGATATTGGATAGTAGTTGATCAATATCCGTTTTCAATAGGTTAGAATCGATAAAGGAAAACCTGGGAAGCTTTTTTAAATCTTGAATATTACCCCTTTTAAATGATGGAGGTGTCGGGCCAATAAAGGTATCCACTCCAAAAACCTGATAGGTAGGATCTTCTAATAATCTTTCACAAAGATGTGAGCCAATAAATCCAGCAGCGCCTGTTACAAGTATTTTCATAAGAGTCTAACCCCTTTAACAGTGGTGATGCATCTAAAAAAGCCGGCTCCAAGGATGTATAGTTTCAAAGTGAAAACTCCCTCCATGACGTTAGCAATTATTTATTATTCTATTAATGGACAGGAGCGGGGTGTGACGGAAATCAAGCCCAATTATAGAGAAGACGAAATAAAAGCATTCTAATTCAAAAGGTAACTCACTTTAAATATTCTTATAGGCAAAGTGGACAATTATCATGCATACATTTAAGAAAGAAACAATCAGAGCTGGAGGTGCTCCATATGGAAAGAAAGTTAGAAAACAGTAATCAAAAGCCACTTCTCTATATTCAAAGTATTTCAAATGTCAATAAAGTTGTTCCAATGCAGAGTAAATTCCAGAGTAATCTTACGATAAGCACTAAGGTCAAATTGGATGTAGAGGAAGGCACCCAAGAAAAAAAAACATCAAAAATCCCGTTTTACTTGCTATCCTTAGAAGAGAAAATAACCACCTTGGTAGAACAGGCAGAAGGTATTCCTAAGAAAATTTGTAAAATAGTTACACCTGAAAGAGATTATGTAGGAAAAGTGGTTGGCTACCAAAATGAAATTCTAGAGATAACTATGCCTGAATTAACGGAATCTATTTTTTTACCAATTAAGCAGATAAAAGAATTACATGTAATTGGAATATAATTAGAGGAAACACAACTTTATTCCTTTTCGTACAAACTCTTCTATGTTTTATTGAATAACTTGATAGTAGAGCGACAGGAAAGGAGTGATGATAAGAATGATAAAAACTTGGAGAGTTATGGGTGAGAATAAGCTTGTGGCAGAAAATATACTTGCTAAAGCCAAGAAGAAGCGGAAGAAGAAGAGAGAGTGGAGGTGTAAATTTTAGTTTACCATTTAAGTACCCTACCTAAAAACAAGGGGTACTTATATTTATTTCATAGATCTTAACAAATTAGAAAGAACTTATAAATATCTGATTAGAAAAAATAGACTCTAAATTATTAGTGAAGTAAAAGAGCCATCACGTGTCCAAAGTACCAAATTGGAACTATTTGAGCAACACAACACTCTTTTAATCCAACATCTTTCTAAATAAAAATGTAAAAGTAAAAAACCGAAAGTAGAAATTCAAGATTGTTAATTGAGTAAGTTAATAAAGTCTCTGTAACAAAGATTTAAAAAGCTGTCGAAGTTTCGACAGCTTTCAAAACTGAGCTACTTTAATTATGCTCCAGCTACCGGTGTAGCTGCTGTTGCAACTACCGGTGAAATAAACGCGATATCTTTACAGCAAACATACACAAGAGCCCCAGCAGGAAATTCAGCATCAAGGTCAGTGTCTGTAGAGACTAGTGTGATAATTCCGGATTTCTCATCAATACATGCAATTCTAAATGTTCCCGGTAATGTAGCAGCTACAGAGCCTATTACAACCTCTTGACCTAATAAATACTTAGGAAACTTCCCACAAAAACAATCTTGCTTATGATCATCGTGCTTATGATCATCCTTCTTACTACCGCAACATGACTTATACTCATAGTATAAACTCATAGTATTGCCTCCCTCTAAAATTTAGTTTTAGGATTTTTCATCCTACTTTAATGTATTCTAGTAAGACTATTTGGGGAGGGCGAATCTCGTAGTGTAAATGCCTTTTTTTGGAATATAATAGAATCTAGTAGTTCTGCCTATGAGAAATGGTTGTTTATCCTAATTAAACTGAGACATCTTCATTACTTCTTCATTTGAATAGATTAATTATACAATTAAGACAATTTAAATTGTTTCAAATATCAAAGTGGAAGCTGCATTCCCAAGCTATAGTTTTATTTGAGTACTCATTAAAAATTGTTTCATTACTTGGATTCTTGCTCTTCTTTCCATCCCTTTTAGAAGAAAATTCATTCTTCGGGAACAGGAAAAAATAAACGCCAAGCTTAGCTTCGAATCTAGTTCCCTATCTAAAAAGCTATTATACTTATTAGAATACGTGAGGGGCTTCCGATGGGAACAGCTAGAAAGATTATTTACCAAACCCTACCAATGTTGATTCCTGGTCCTTTAGGCATTACTATCCCTATCCCAGTGCTACACATTACGATAATTTGTGTAAAGTATTATGTAGAGATAAGGGTAAACTTTTTTTATGTATTAAAATTAGCTGCAGGTGAGGGCACTGTCCTAGTGGGACCTCGTACATTCTCTGGTACATACTACAATTAAACTTTTCCTCTAAGATTTTGCCCCATTATTAATAGGTTTGGGGCTTTTTCCTTAATATACTAACTGAACAATTAAATTAAGCATGCAAATCAGCTCTCATCATAAGTTTACCGTTATTTTATTATTACTTTCTTTAACTTCGTTCTCACAGTAAACAAATCCCTCTACTGTCATTTTCCCTTTAACCGTCTCCTTATCAACCAATATTTCAACCCCTTTAAACGTTAAAGTTTCCTGGACTCCCACCTTAGGTTTTTGGACGGATCGAATCCAATACTCTCCCTCATTTCTAATTTTTGCTTGCCAATCCTCTGTTGCATAAACCCAATCAGCCGCATGGCGATCTTCATCTGTGTGTTGAATAAGTTTTGGATTAGTTATTTTTCCTGATAAAAATATTTTGTTGACCGGCTTAACTTTTAAACAAATTATGAAATCAGATTGTTCTCTTTCACCTGTATTCACTACTGTAAAATCAAAGAATATGGTGACAGTGGTATCTTCCTCTGAATGCAAGAGAATGGAGTAGTTAAAGAAACTATAGAAATGAGTTAATCGTTCCATTTTTTCATTTCTTGATAATAGCGGTTCCTGGGGAAGCTCCTGCATATCTTTTCCTAAAAGCTTTTCTTCCTCCAATTCCACTTCGAGTTGCAAAATTTTCTTTCTCAACTTTTCCATCTCTTTGATATAATGGTCTGTCTTTTCAATTTGTAACTCTCGAATTTTTGACTGAAGATATTTGTTTCGCATCTTTTCTTTTTCTATATGTAATTCTAACTCCGCAATTCTATTTTTATATTTCGAAACCTCTGCCCGGTAATGGATGACTTGCTGCTGGGTAAATATTAGTTCTTGTTGATTAGTCATGTTAAACACTCCTTATCCTCGTTTTGTACTATTCTATGTATGGATCGTAAAAGTAATATGGGAAAAAGTGCAAAATGTTATAAATTAAATCAGCCAACCTCATTCAGTGTGACCCGAACAAGGCTGGCTGTTTCTGACTTACAATATTTATCTCGGTTTTTTTGTATGCGCCGGAAAGATCTCTGGGCACTGTGGCGGGAATTCTTTAGTTGGGCAAATTAAGCCTTCGATAATCTCTTCACGTGGTCTGCAAATTTTAGCATCGATTTCAAATTTCACATCTGCTTCCATTTGAATGTCTAAGCATAAAGTAAGAGATACGTCTAATTGTGAAAACTCTGGTGTTGCGACAAGGTTAGAATCACACTCAAAGAATGTCACATGGCAGTCAAGCTCTGTTCCTTCTGGTGCACATAGTAAGAATGTTTGGATGGTATGGAACGGTATTGGGGCAGAACAAAATACTACATGCCCGGCAGAATTTACAAGGTGTACAGTAACATAACCTTTAATTAAAACCTTTACTCTCTGAAGTACTATTTCTGTTCCATCAGGTAGTGTCACATCCACATCAGGACGGTCACTTGGATTAGTGATTTCTTTGCAGGTTAATCCTTTGTGATGACGGTGGTGGTGATAAGCTAATGTATTAATTTTATGACCGTGCTCATCAGATAAGAAACACTCGACCGATAATCCTCCAACCTTGGCATCACACAATAAATCTGCAATATTCGCTTTGTCATCATGGTCATGGTCACCAGCGAATAGACCATCCAAATCTGAGTTACATATAGCTGGTAATGCTACATCTATTTGACGTGAAACCCAATCGTAAACTTTACGAGCCTTTATACAGACTCTTTCAGTTTCTTTATGACTCACTAAAAACTCCTCCTATTCATTAATTACCCATTTGGGGTACGGGACTAATGTATAGTATGAATTTGGTGGGTAAGTGTGCTGAGATTTGAGCCCGAATTTTATTTTCTACCCAAAAAAGTAATATTTCTTTGGAAGTAAGAATTACATGTAAAAGGAGCGTTTATAAGGAGGGCATCTATAGATGAAAAGTTTTAAGAACGATAACGTTATAATTCTTCAACAAAAAGTTATTCATTTAGGGTCAGAAGTGAAGCGGCTTCAATCGGAATTAGAAAAATCCAAGAACAGAGAGTATTTAAAAAAGCTGGAATCCCAATACCATCAGTGGGAAGAAGAGAGAGGTCAATGGAAGGAAGAGAAAGTTCAATGGCAGGAAAAGCTAACCATTTTAGAAGAGGTTAATAAACAATTAGAAGATAAATGGATAGAAGAACAAAAAAACTACAAGTCGGAGTTAGATAAGAAGAAAAAGTTAATTACCCAATTCCAAGAAGAGATAACTAATTACTCCTCTTCAATACAAAAATTGGAAAAAGAGAACGGTAGTACTGTGGAGTTGGAAGCTTTAAGAAGAAAACTTGAGCAAGAGAACTTAGGGCTTCACAAAGAAATAGAAAATCAAGCTAAGGTTATTTCAGAATTGAAGAACTTTATATATCAATCTCAGGAAAAGCTGACCAAATTAGAAGAGATTAATAAACAATTAGAAGGTAAATGGAAAGAAGAGCAAAAAAACTACGAGACGGAGTTAGAAAAGAAGGAAAACTTAGAGAAAGAAATCACGCAATTACAAGAGGAGATTATTAACAATACCTCCACTATACAAAAATTGAAAACAGAGAACGGTAATATAGTGGAGCTTGAAGCTATAAGAATAAAACTTGAGCAAGAGAACATAAAACTTAAAAAAGATACGGAAGAACAAGCAAAGATTATCTCGGAATTGAAAAATTTCATTCACCAATCTAATCAAAAATTAGAAGAAGCAGAACAAGAGTGGGAAAGAATGAATGAGGTAGTTGAAAACTTAAAGTTGGAAAACATACAACAGCATAATGAAGCTATTAATTCGGTCAATGGAGTCAAAGAAAAGCTTGAGAAGGAAAATAACCAACTGAGAAAAGAGTTGAGTATCCAACGGGCTATTACTTCTGATCTTGAAGAACACCTAATACAATCAAATCGAAAAGTTAGCTCTGCTTCAAAAGAGTACGAAGAAGCGAGAGCGATAATTTCTAGTCTAAAACAAGAGATCGAAAAAAATCAAGTTGAGAAAAATCAACTTCAAGCTGTAATGGAAGTCAGTGAAAAGCTTGAGCAAGAAAACATAAAATACCACCAAGAAATCAAAAATTACTTGGAACAATTACAAAGGCTAGAAGAAGAACTAAAGGGAGTATACGAGGAGAATGCAGTACTTCATGATGATATCGCTAAACTTCATGAATGTGTCGGTAGTTTAGAAAAAAAAGCAGAGAAATTTTACTCTGAGAAAACCACCATTTCGAAATGGAATGAGAAGAATGAGTCACTACCTTTAAGCGAGACGAAAGAAAACCAAACCGAAACGCCAAAAATTCAAAGTTGGTTCTATAATAATGTCAAAAAAGAAACATGAGAAACACGAAAATATACTCTATAGTTAAAATGCGGAAAACATCTTGGACATATTTGCATACGATAATACTAACCAAGCATTATTAACAATATGACCCAAGATGGAGGTTTTAATAAAATGAGTTATTATGATAACTCACAGCCACCTAAGGAGGAATCTCCAATGAAGGTATATACCTCTTCCAATTCAACTCATGTTAAAAGAAAAAAGAAATCTAAAGGCTGTGGCTGTGGAAAGAAAAGAATTATAACTGAAAATTAAACATTTAATGGTAAAAATCCTCTTCCATTCATATCATGAAGAATGGAAGGGGGTTTTTATATTCGAGCATTGGTATTGGTTTATTCTACTGGGGCTGGCCAGTTTCAGGCTAACAAGGTTAATAGTAAGTGATAAAATTACTTATTTCCTAAGACGTCCTTTTGTAGAAGAAGTGGAAGAAGTTGATGAGAATGGCGAAATGGAAAGCTATCTTATTATAAAAGGAAAAGGAATTCGTGCTTGGATAGGAGAACTAATAAGTTGTCATTGGTGTACAGGGGTATGGGTGACCACAGGTCTTTTTTTCTTATATAAATTCTATCCTTTCCTAGGAGAATCGGTATTAGTTATTTTTGCGGCAGCGGGAGTAGCGGGCATTGTGGAGAGTTTTGTAAATAGAAGTAATATGTGAAAGCAGCCTCATTAAGAGAGCTGCTTTATTAGTTATACATAAAATCCCCTAAAGGTAGAATATTAACAGTAGGATATTAATTTAGGGGTGATGTACGTATGAAATTTTTGAGGGTTATAATTACAGTCTTTTTTTTGATTGGGTTGCTTAGTGGGTGTGGCGGTGGAGAGGTACAAGATAGGGTGGAGGATGCGGTCACTCAAACTACTGCAAAGACAAAAGAGAAAACTGAAAAGGAACAAAGAGCAGAAGAAATAACCAAAAACATTAAAGAAGTGAAAGGCGCAATTGCTTATGATTCCAAGGATGAGTTATTAGTCGCTTTCCATGTTAATCAATTTCAGAAGTTCTTCACCGAAAAAGTAGAAAAAAAGGTCAAAAAAGCATTAGAGAAAGAATTTCCAGATGAAAAAGTGGTCGTCTCACATGATCTTAAAATTAGGTGGGAAATTGAACGTCTGCGAAGAGATATAAAAGAAAAGAATCTAAAAGAAAAAGAAATCGACAAAAGAATAAAAAAAATTGATGATTTACGAAAAGAAAAAGCATAATGAGGTGTTTTCATCTATGAGTAAAAATAGTAAGCAGCCAACACCGGAACAGAAAGCATATCAGCAATATGAGCAACAAAAAGAACTAAAAAGACCGGTTGTGAAAAATTGCATCATAGCTTTTTTAGTTGGTGGCATTTTTTGTACTGTTGGACAAGCTATCCAGCTTTGCTATATCTACTTTTTTAATTTCACAGAAGTTACAGCAGGTAATCCCACAGTAGCGACAATGATTTTTCTTGCTATGCTCTTAACAGGGTTTGGAGTGTATGACAGAATTGCTCAATTTGCTGGTGCGGGAAGTGCCGTTCCGGTAACTGGTTTTGGTAATGCTGTTATTTCAGCTTGTATTGAGCACAGGACAGAAGGGTTTGTACTTGGGGTAGGTTCTAATATGTTTAAATTGGCAGGGTCCGTTATTTTATTTGGAGTTTTTTCTGCCTTTTTAGTAGCACTAATTAAAACGATTATTATACAGTTAGGGGTCTTATAATGCTTAAAGGAAAACAGTCTTGGGTTTTTGCCAATAAACCAGTTATTCTTTCAAGTGCTGCAGTTGGCGGGCCATTTGAAGCAAATGGATTACTCTCAGATGATTTTGATTTGTTACATAAAGACTTGTGGTTTGAACAAGATAGCTATGAAAAGGCTCATAAACTTCTTTTAGAAGAAGCATGTAACAAGGCAGTAGAAAAGGCGAATGTGGAAGCGACAAATGTACAGTTTCTGCTGGCCGGTGATCTGATCAATCAAATGACACCATCTAATTTTGCCGCTGAGACACTTGGGATCCCTTATTTAGGTGTATTTGGAGCCTGTTCTACTTCCATGGAAGGGTTAGCACTTGCTAGCTTTATTGTGAATTATGGAGGAGCACAATACTGTCTTACGGGAGCCTCGAGCCATAATGCTGCAGTGGAAAAGCAGTTCCGTTATCCTACGGAATATGGAGGTCAAAAACCTCCAACTGCTCAATGGACTGTGACAGGAGCAGGAGTAGGCTTGATTAGTAATGTGGGGGTAGGGCCACATGTTACGTCTGCTACGATCGGTAAGGTTATTAACATGGGATTAAAGGACCCTTTTAACATGGGAGGAGCAATGGCCCCAGCCGCTGTGGATACCATGAAAGCTCATTTTAATGATTTAAGCAGAGATCCATCTTACTATGACCTGATTGTTACAGGTGATCTTGGGGAAATAGGAAGGCAGGTATCGCTTGATATGTTGGTAGAACAAGGATTTGCTATACAAGATCAACAGTACAAGGATTGTGGATTATTAATTTATAAAAAAGACCAGCCTGTTTTAGCAGGAGGCAGCGGTGCAGGTTGCTCGGCTACTGTCCTATATGGTCATCTCTTAAATGAAATGAGAAAAGGAAAACTGAAGAGAATTCTTGTAGTTGCAACAGGAGCCCTTCTTTCACCTTTATCCTTTCAGCAAAAAGAATCAATACCTTGTATCGCCCACGCCGTATCCATTGAGATGGGAGGAGATTCCTAATGTTTATATCCTTTTTTTGGGCGTTTGTGGTTGGAGGATTGATTTGCGTTATTGGGCAGATTATGTTCGATGTATTTAAAATGACTCCCGCACATACCTTAAGTTCTTTTGTAGTAGTAGGAGCTATCCTGGGGGGGTTTGGGTTATATGATCCTTTCATTTCATTTGCAGGTGCAGGTGCTACAATTCCGATAGTCAGTTTTGGTAACTCTCTTGTCAATGGAGCTTTAGAAGAAGCAACCCAACATGGCCTTGTTGGTGTACTTACAGGGATGTTCGAGGTAACCAGTTCAGGTATCTCAGCGGCAATTGTTTTCGGTTTTATTGGGGCACTACTATTTAAACCGAAAGGATAGATTTATATGAATGATGAAAAGTTGTTGTTAACCTATAATCTCGCTTCCTTAAAAATGATCCGCAGCCATTTACATGTCTATGCAATGGAAGCGGAGGACGAGGTTTCAAAGCAAAGTTATCATGAATCCATGATGAAAATTGATGAAATTGTTTATCAAATTAATCGAGCAATAAAAAATGAAAACCAACATTCAAGAGGTATGTGCTAAAGGAGCTGTCATTATGCCGCAATGGATTGAAATGGCTATCCGCTCTTTTACCATCATTATCGGACTTTTTATCATTACAAAGCTCCTTGGGAAAAAGCAGTTGTCCAAGCTATCTTTTTTTGAATATATTGTAGGCATTACTGTTGGTGACATTGCAGGTACCTTGTCAATTGATCCAAGTTTAGAAATTAAAAGTGGTGTTACAAGCATTTTAATTTGGGCTCTGTTTCCATTAGTTATTTCGCAAATTTCTCTTAAGTCTAAAAAGTTTAGGGATTTTTTTGAGGGGAATGCAACTGTTTTTGTAGAGAATGGTAAAATATTGGAGCGGAATCTTCAAAAAGAAAAATACTCTATTGATGAATTTATGGAACAGTTACGGAAAAAAAACATCTTTCATATCGATTCCATTGAATTTGCCACTTTGGAAGCCAATGGAGACTTTAGTGTGATGCTTAAAAAGGGTTACCAGCCACTAACATATAGCGATCTTTTTTCCAATGTCCCTCATAATCAAGTGCCACAGACGGTGATAATGGATGGAGACATATTGGATGAATCACTAGGTAAACTTGGTTTGAATAGAGGCTGGTTAAAAGCCGAGTTAGAGAAGCAACAAGTGTTACAAGAAAGTGTTTTCCTGGCACAAGTTGATTCGGACGGAAAATTAATTATGGATTTATATGATGACAAGATAACTCCTGTAGAAATGAAAGAAAAAGAACTTATCCTACTTACTTTAGAAAAATGTGTGGCGGACTTTGCTTATCTACAAGTGATCGCACCATATGAAGATCAGAAGCAATTTTTTAAAAAGATTGAAGTTACCTTGAATACCATTAAAGGAAATTTGCTTCCATTATTAAAAGATTAACGTCACTAAGCTTATGTTTTCATCATACGGTAGGGTTAGAGGTGAATAATGTGAGTGAATATGACTTTGGTGAAGAACATTTAAAATTTATGTTTGAGCGGTGGAGAATTAAAGCAAAGTTAGCGGAAACAGAGAAGCAAGGAGAGAAGAATATAACAAGTGCTGAAGAATTGATTCAACAAGCAGACTGGCTTGAATCTCGATTAAATAGGTACATGGGCAATTTGGAGAATTGGATGGAAGGATCTAAGGAAAAACTTAAAGAATAAAAATATTGTCATTTATAAAGAAGCAGATGAAAGATAGGTAAAATCCTATCTTTTCATGTGCTTTTTCTATTTTAAGGTACGTGCTGACCACTCCCGGCAGAAAGGAACCACCTGATAGGGAGATTAACAGGGAGTAAAACAAAACCCCACAGTTTCAACTTTACCACCCTCCGGTGAGCCTTTTCCTTTGTTCGGGGGTCTCATTGTGCTGGATTGAGACCCTTAGGTGCTGGTTTTTCTTCAGTCGATGGTCTCAATGTGCCGGATTGAGACCATCGGGTGCTGACTTTTTTACGGTCGATGGTCTCAATGTGCTGGATTGAGACCCTCGTGTGCCGCTTTTCCAACGATCGATGGTCTCAATGTGCTGGAATGAGACCCTCGGATGCCGCTTTTCCATCATTCGATGGTCTCATTACCCTCAATTGAACCCCTAGGTTGCCACTTTTCCATCCATCGATGGTGTCATCCCCCGCATTAAGAGTCTAGGTGCACTTTCTCCTTCGTTTCGTAGTTTTCTTACAAAAATATATAAAAGACCAACCATTGTTCTTTTGCCCATACCATTTAAAAAATAAGACATATAGTAATAAGGAATCTTCATTAAGGAGGTGCAAGATTATGGGTTACTATGGTGGCTATCCTTATGGTGTAGGTGGAGCAGGTTATGGCTGTGGAGGTAATACCGGCGGTACGTTTGTACTAATCGTCGTTCTATTCATTCTGTTAATTATTGTTGGAGCTTCAAAATTCCATTAATAAAAAGAAATAAATAGAAAAGTACGGTTTTAGCCGTACTTTTCTGTTTCCTTTTATTCGTTATTTAAATTACAGAGCTTTTTGAGTTCTATTTTTAAGTCACCATCAAATGCAAACAGACATATATTGTGGTATATCCGGGAGGAGGATGTTAGGTGGATAATCATTTATTCAAAGGTATAGAAAAGAAAACAGGTGTAAATATGAAGGATGTTTTTGAGCTGGCTAACTCGATGCAAAATGCTAATTTCAAAGACGAACAAACAGTACGTAATTTAGTCGGCCGTGTCGCAACTTTAGCAAACCGCAAGGTTCCAAAAGAGTTGGAAGATAAGATTGTAAATACATTGATTAATGGAAATAAACCAGTAGACATGGGAACTATTTCTAAAATGCTGAATGAAAAGAAAAAATAGCTAAAAAGAAAAAAATATCTGCCATCCTTTATTTGGAGTGTGGGAGATATTTTTTTCTATGCTAAACCAAATCCTTATAAAATTGTCTTCAAATTCTCCAGTATAAGCTTACGATCTCCATCCTTTATGATATGGGAGGCTGCTTCTTTGGCCATCTGCAAGTATTCTTCTTTTAAATCATATTGGCTCAAGAGACTATAAGCTCTTGCCATCGCCTCATACGCAAACGCTAAATCAAAATCTTCAATCTTATGCTCCAAACAAATCGAAAGGTTCCGTTTAGCATGTACCAATGAGGACTCTGCTCTCCCTATTACTGCGTACACCCGTGAAATTTGCCACTCACCCCGTGAAAAATTTACAGGTTCCCCTATCTCAGTCCAATGATATCGAGAGGCATGTGCCTTATGTATCATAAGAAAGTCTTCCTCTTCCGTACGATCTTCCTTTTCCAAGAGGTCCCACACTTGATTAAATAACTGTATTGCCTGATTGCGATGAAATTCTGTCCATTGAGCTTTTTCGTGTAATATGTTTGTCATCAGAAACCCCTTATAAGCTTTTATATGTATAGGTTAAATAATACCATCAAATAGTACATAACATAATATTATTTGCAGTGTTAATCTGAATGTTCCAGATGCTGAGTAGTTCTTCTTTTATTAATTTCTTCTTTTAACAACTGAATAAAATGTAAATCTAATTTTAAATCTTTTGCCTGTTTATAGGCAATGCGAAGTGACTCATTTGATAAGCATTTTATCGAACAGGGACTCTTGATTTGATGCACTTAAAAGATCAAACTCCTTCCAATATGGCGAAATAAGCAGCCGTCATATAAATCCTAATAAGTGGTAAATACCCAGACTGTCATTTTTCAAACGCTTTCCAAATAAGTTATGAAAAAATATGCTGATTCAGAAAACATCGGTACAGCCACTAAAAAAGCAACCCCATTAAAGGGATTGCATGAGTGGTTATAGAATATCTCTAATAAATCTAGTTATATATGCTTTTTTACCACGTCTATTTTCCGGTACCGATATGTATAGTGCTTCTTGAGCTCTTGTCATCGCAACATATAGTAAACGGCGTTCTTCTTCTAGTGCGTGTTGATCTCCATTGCGAAACGATTCTAGTGAAAAATCATGAGGTAAACTGCCATCAACAGCACTAAGTAAAAATACTTGTTTGTATTCGAGTCCTTTGGAACGGTGAATAGTAGACAATTGTATGGCATTTGAATGTTTTTTGCTAAGCTTCTTCATTTCATCTGTTTTAGCAATCATGTCATCCACATGCTCTAAAAAGCTGACAGTTGAATTGAATTTCTTGGCGACAACTTTTAAGTCGCGTATATCATCTGATCCTTTTTCGAGAGAATTACCTTCATTGCCACGCTTTTTAATATAATCATCAAAGCCCATGTCTTTCTCAATCATCTCTAGAGCAACAGAAGGTGTTACTGTCTTTAATACAGAAAACATCGGGATGATTTTTTTTATCTTTTTTAACTGAAAAGGCTGAAGATTACTTAAACTGCTTAGAGCTCTTACAAGACTGCAATCCTCTAGAATACTAAGAGCTTTGGCGTCTTGGAGACTGGATTGTTTTAAAAAGAGAGCAGGTAATATATTGGAAAGGGCTTGCACGTCATTAGGGTCATTACTTAACCGTAAAAAACCAAGAATTCCTTTTACAATACGACGATTGTAGAAGCTTTCATAATCCTGATCAAGGGAAAAAGGAAGACCAGACTGGGAAAGGCGTTCGAAGATGGCCCTTGCTGCACTGTGAGTCCGATATAATATCGCGAAATTTTTTGGTGCGGCTCCTTTTTTTATTTGTTGTTTCATATCCCAGACAATCATGGTTGCCTCTTCTTCTTCATCGTAAGGGTAGAAGAGCACCGGGTATGATTTATTGTCGTATCCTGCTAACATACGTTTTTGTTTTCGTCCTTTATTTTTAGCTATAACAAGATTGGAAGCTGCCACAATACCATGGCTCGAACGATAGTTGTTGGAAAGTGTCACAATTTTGGTATGTGGAAAATCTATATGATAGTTAAGAATGAAATCGGGACTGCTTCCACGAAAAGCATAGATAGATTGGTCATCGTCCCCAACTGCACATATATTTCCATCGAGTGCGAGCAATTTTATCGTTTCATATTGTACTTTATTAATATCTTGAAATTCATCAATCAGGAAGTACTTAAAACGAGCTTGATATTTTGCTAGCAAGTCAGGATTATTTGCTAAAAGCTCGTAACACCCCATGAGCATATCATCAAAATCAAATACCTGTTTTTCTTTTTTCCAATCTTCGTAGTCTTGATAAAGAGAAAGAATTTGCTCTTCAAGCTTATTATTCGCTTTTACCTTTTTAGGAAGAAGCATATTATTTTTCCAAAACCCGATTTGTTGAATAGCTTGATCAAAAGGAAAGTCCTTTTCATCAAGTCCAAGTTTGCGACCGGCCTGCTTAAGAAATTGCTCTTTTTGCCAATCCCATTTTAGAAGATTATCACCATTCCAACGGGTAGGGTGGTCGTGTGATAGGATTTTGTAGAAAATACTATGAAAAGTGCCAGTGACCAGGGATGAAATTTTACGAGAATGCTGGTCTTCAAAGAGTCGTAATCTATTTTTCATTTCATTGGCCGCTTTTGCAGTAAAAGTGATCAACATAATCGAACGCGGGTCTATTGCATGTTCCTGTACCATATAGGCAACGCGGGTTGTTAAGACACGGGTTTTTCCGCTGCCTGCTCCTGCAAGTACAAGCAATGGCCCATCTATCGAAGAAGCAGCTTCCTGTTGAAAGGAATCTAAGTAAATATGTCTTTGTTGTAGCCGATCAAAAAAACTACTTAAAACAGGTGATGTTTTTGACACTTCTTTTGTAAAAATCGGAAGATGGGAGAGGACTTTTGGTTCTTTCCAATCTAATTTTTTTGTATCTTGTGAAGAGGGAGAGATGGCACGTGATTTTGGGTAACGAAATCCATCCCGCTCCACATACTCTTCAGCTAAAGTGATAGCGGCTTCTTTTTGTGTTTTTCGTTCTATATTTTCATGAGATATGTCTTCATTGATATGAAAAAATTGAGGTTCTTTCCATATACCAAGATAGAGCTGAACTTTTTCTCCGCAAGTGGAGCATGTAAGAGTCCCTTTGATACCTGCTTCATGAATTTCCTGATAGCGTTCTCTTGTTATATTATCTAAATGGATGTTACGTTCATTCCAAATGGCAGACTTCATAAGATATGTACTCCTTTTTACCGTCAATCTTTCTCATATTAACACATAAACTATAGAGAAAACATCTGACTTCAATAAGTTTGTTTTTTTCAAATTAAGGGAAAAAATAAGTAAAGGAGTGATTATTAATGGGGTATGTCTTACCAGTACAAATGGATACGTATACACAATATGCTAATCGGACAGCTTCTACTAAAGAATATATAAAGCTAGATCCAGTAGTTAAACCAACTTTTTATCGTGTCGACTCCCAATATTCCTGGGAGGATATTCAAAAGAATAATCATAGCAGATTGGTTGAACGAAAAAGGGAAGAACAAACAAAGCAGATTAGTGATCGATTGCTTTTTGATATAACAGGAAAAGGAAGATATATTAACGAGTCTATCTAGAGGCTCGAATGAAAAGGACGGGTATCTAATGGTGTTTCATTCCATCACGGACAAAGCCGGGTATTTCCCTGGGGTGGTTAATATAGGATATATTAGATTATCGAAAAAAGAAGGGATGCTTATTGATGCCGGTTTAGAGGACCAGACGATGAAAAAGGTTATTAAAGAAGCACAAAAGATGGAAATACCAATTACCCACCTTTTTATTACTCACGCACATGCAGATCATTATGGTGGAGCTGCCTATCTACAGCAGGAATACCAGGTTTATACTATTTCCCCTGTCTTTGAGGCAGCGATCCTCCAACACCCGATGATTGAGCCGCTATATTTATTTCATGGTGTCCAGCCACTAAAGTCATGGAGAAATAAATTTCTTGAAGGAAAAGCGGTAAGGGTTGACCTTGTGCTGGAAGAAGAGGGAACAGTTCAACTAGCAGATACATCTATAGAAACCATTGCGCTTCCTGGTCATAGTTACAATCAATTTGGTGTCATTTATGACGAGGTTCTTTTTGCAGGAGATGGATACTTCGGAGTGGAATCTTTACACAAGCATCGAATTCCATATATTGTCGATGCCCATCAGACAATACAATCCATTGAAAAATTAAAAAAACTTTCATGCAAAGGAGCAGTTCCAGGACATGGAAGCTTTGAAGAGAATATTAAGTTAACCTTGGAAGAAAATCTTAAGGTACACAAAGAAATTGAAAATCTCCTATATGAAATGATCAGAGAAAGCCCAGAAGGTATTTCTTTGGATATGCTCATTACAAAAGCCTGTAGAGAAAAAGAAATTATGATAAAAAACACGTCTTCTTATATGTTATTTCGTACTGCCATAACGGCCTACCTAACAAAACTGATGAGGGAGAACAAGGTAGACCTATTAGTAAAGCATAATCAATTATTAGTAGAATCACTTTCTAAATAAGGAATGGCAAACAATGGATTGGCTTCTTCCCATTCAGCATAAATGATGTCGCGCGGCGTATGATATCCTAGTTTTTTTATTTCTGTTAGAAGCCATTGCTCCGTGAGGTTTGTTTCTTTTAGGTTGTCGGAAAGTATTTGTCCATCGGAAATTAAAGGGATGGCAAGGGTTACTTTCTTTTCCGGAATATTTAAGTCGGAATTGTAGGGTTGGGCATATCTGTGTTTTTTAAGAACGCTCACTGTTCCGTCTGTTTCTAATATGGCGTATTCCACTTCTTTTATGGAAAATGCTCCTTTGGAACGCAACAAGTGGCGAAGTTGATCGATATCGAGCTTTGCTTTTTTTAACTCTTTTTTTACAATCTGTCCCTTATGTATAACCATGGATGGGCTGCCTTCTAAAAAAACACGTGTTTTCCCCCACTTTTGTGTAATAAGCTCCAGTAAAAAAATGAGAATCCCCCATAGTGCTACCGTGAAAAGGATCTTACCTACACCAACCTCATCATCATACAGTGCATTACCAACTAATTCTCCTAATACCAGAGCAGAGATAAAGTCAAAAGGGGTAATTTGAGTAATCTGTGTTTTACCCAAAACTTGTGTGATGACAAAAAGAGCGATAAATCCAATTATTAACTCAACTGTAATTTGTCCATATTCCATCATAAATTAGCTTCACCCTTCATTCGTTATCCTCCAAATAGTTTGCACAAAATAAGGAAGCATTATGAAGTATATTTAAATTCTGGCTCTGTTAAAGTTGAGTTTTGATAATTACGCCATTCTAGTGATGATTGGAGCAAAAGGAGGCGGCTCCAACGGGAAATAGCCGTAGACGGCAGACAACGCAGGATTGCCGGAGGCTCCAGCACCGCCCCGTGGGAAGCGTAGCCTTTTGCGGCTATCAACAGCGGCGTTTAACACAGCTAAATTGTTAACAGGGCTGCTACATAACAGATGAATATAAAAATGGATGCACCTACACAGTAATCTGTATAGGTGCATCCATTTATAGTTTTTTTGTCATTGTTACATGTGGTATACCCGCGTCCATAAATAAGCCTGATACCGTTTCATAGCCTAACTTGGAATAAAAACCTTCTGCATGGGTTTGGGCATTGAGTTTTAAAGTAGAAATGCCTTTCTCTTTGGCAAAGTTTTCAATGGCATTCATAATTAAGCGCCCTGCACCTTTGGCAACTCGGTGAGAGGGGAGTACACAAATTCGCTCTACCTTACCGATTCCTTGCAGAACCCGAAAGCGTCCTGCTCCAACAGCTTGATTCTGATCATAAAGGACGAAATGTGCTGCCTCTTTTTCAAATTCATCGATTTCTTCTTCTAAAGGAACTAATTGTTCTTCTACAAATACAGTTTTACGAACAGAATATGCATCTTGTAGTGCCTGCTCATTTTCTACTAATTTTACTTGCAAGGTTCAGCAATCCTTTCCAAAACGAAACGTTTCATATACTGTCCACATACCATCTTCTAATTGGTATAACAAATGAAAGCGATCTGCCACTTCTTCATGCTCGATTTCTGTCATTTTAAGGGACCCTAATACATCAGAATGTTCATCGTCTGATAAATTTTGTCCAATTGTAATGTGAGGAACATAAGAATACTCGCGGTTATCTTCAAAATAGCCCATTCCAGCGTGCAATTTTTCATGAAGTGATAGCAATTCCTCATCAGGATCTACCTTGAGATAAATCACGTTATTAACTGGGACAAATGAACTGACTTTATGGATATTTATAGAGATAGGTGGGGTTTCTTTAGCAATTGAACTAAGCTCCTCCGTTACCGCTCTCATGTCTGATTCATTAATCTCAAAAGCAGTCTTTAATGTGATATGTGGCGGAATCAATGCGTAATGAGCATCATAGCGTTTACGATAAGAATTCGCAAAATCCTGTAATTTTTTTGATGGAAAAATAGCAATACCATATTTCATCCAATATCCCTCCTACATTTGCTAAAAATTTATAAACACATCGGAAAAACTTTTCTTTATTTTATCGCAGTTTTACGATAATTGATAGAAAAGAATTCTGAAAATTACTTAAGAAGAAAGCATTCTTGGCAAGGCTTTTTTTAAGTCAGGCTGCCAGTAAGTCCAAGTATGGGTTCCTTCGAATTCATCATAAATAACAGAATAATTCTTGTCTTTCATTAAAGTATGTAATTTCCGGTTCGGCTCAACAAAATCCTTCTTCTTGCCATCTGTGGTGGGGACTGCTGTTTCTTTAGTACCTATAACATGGTAGAGCGATAGTAGGGAAGTGTCTTGAAATTCCTCTATCTTACTTAATACTGACTCATCGACATACGGAGATTGCATAATTACTTTCCCGAACGTATGAGGATAGGAAAGAGCGGCAGTAAGTGATACTGTTGCACCTAAAGAGCTTCCGATTAATGCACGACCCATCCCCATTTGATAGGAAGGATATTCTTGATCAATATATGGTGTTAGTTCGTGAGCCAAAAAGCGTATATAGGCACCTTGCTTACTTCCTTCTGGGTGATATTTATCTCTGCGATCTTGTACAGTCTTATAAGGTATACCGATAATTATCGTGTTTTGAATTTCTTGGTTCTCTAACAGTTCATCCGCTAAACTACCTATTCTACCTAATGTGAAGTAGTCTTTGCCGTCTTGGGCAATGAGTAGATTGTATTTATAAAGTGGCGAAAAATTCGCTGGTGTATAAACCATTAAGGTTATTTCTTCTTGTAATTCGTTGCTATATAAAGTTTTTTCTTCGATGCGGCCAAATGCCTTTTTCATCCCTATTTAACCTCCTATGATGTCTTATTCCACTCTAGCAAGCGCTTTATAACCAATCATATCATATTCTTTAAAAAAAGTAGGAAAGGTTCGCTTGTTGTAAGGAGGAAAATATTTTTTTTGCTGTCAATATATTGACGAATAAAACATACGTTATATAATAGTTCTTATTCCTATTATTCCGATTAAGCTTATAAGAATTAAAGAAGCGGGTGAAACAATGTTTTTAAAACTTTCCAATATAACCAAACGATACATGCAAAATAATGAAGAAAATCTCGTGCTTTCCTCTATAAATGTGGATATTACAGAAGGTGAATTTGTGTCCATCCTTGGGCCTTCTGGTTGCGGAAAATCCACTCTTCTTTCGATGGTGGCAGGTCTTTTAAAACCTACAACCGGAGAAATCCGACTTCAGGACTCAGTTATTAAGAAGCCTGGAAAGGACAGAGGAATGGTCTTTCAGCAGGCTGCTCTATTTCCATGGATGACAGTGGAAGAAAATGTCCTATTTGCCATTCGGGATATTAAAAATAAAAGTGAACGCTTTGCCAGAGCGCATCTTTATTTAAAAATGGTACAGCTAGGAAGTAACCTTACTCAATATCCTCATGAATTATCAGGAGGAATGCAGCAAAGAGTGGCCATCGCACGTGCCCTTGCAATGGATCCGACCATCCTTCTTATGGATGAACCATTTGGTGCTTTGGATGAACAGACCAGATTACGCCTTCAGCAAGAGCTTGAAGGAATTTGGCTGCAAACAAATAAAACGGTGTTATTTGTTACACATAGCATTCATGAATCACTTAAGCTTTCGGATAGGATTCTCGTGATGGGAACAAGACCAGGCACAATTATTGCAGACATTAAAGTCAATTTACCAAGACCGCGACTAAGAACTGATGAAGAAGTTGCCGCCTTAGAAGCTGAAATTAGCAGTATGTTAGAAAAAGAAATAGATAAAGTGGTAAAAGAGGAGTTAAAGCAATGAATCCAAATTTAAAACGATTAGTATTCTTTGTCTCTCTCTTCTTAATTTGGGAGGTGGCAGTACGAATTATCGGCTGGTCACCGGCTGTAATGCCAAAACCGACAGATGTAGCAGAGGCACTATATAACGGCTTTGCCGATAAAACCTTACTTTATGATCTTCTAGCAAGCTTTAAACGATTAGCAGTTGGATTAGGGATAGCATTAGTACTTGGAACACTGCTTGGTATATGGTTAGCAAAATCTAAATCTGCAGACGAAACACTTGGGACGTTAGTTCTTGCGTTGCAAAGTGTTCCAAGCATTGTTTGGTTGCCACTTGCCATCATCTGGTTTGGTTTTAACGAAACAGCGATTATTTTTATCGTAACCCTGGGTGGTACCTTAGTTATGACCATCAATATGAGAATGGGGATCAAAAGTGTTCCGCCGCTTTATATTAAAGCAGCTTCAACCATGGGGGCTACAGGTATTGAAATGTTCTGGAAGATAATATTGCCGGCATCTGTACCATACGCAGTAACAGGTGCAAGACTGGCATGGGCATTTGCTTGGAGAGCACTTATGGCAGCGGAACTCCTAAGCATGGGACCTGGATTAGGTTATACATTGAAGTATGCTGCTGACTTTGGTCAGATGAGTTTAGTGTTTGGTGTTATTATTATCATTTGTGTCATTGGATCATTCGTAGATCTAGTAATCTTTCAGCGATTTGAGAAAAATGTAATCCGACGCTGGGGCTTGGATTCATAAGGTTGACTTTTACACTGGTATATCATTATCCGTTATGGGAAAAGGTTCATTCATAATAAGAGAGTATTGGGAGGAAGCAAAATGAAAAAAGGTTGGTTAGTTATCTCGGCATTATTTATATTACTAATGGGGGTACTAAGTGGGTGTGGATCTACTAGCGGTAGCTCAGCAGATGGAAAAGAAACAGTTGTTATCGGGTATTTCCCTAATATTGACCATGTGCCAGGAATGATAGCGCGTGAAAAGGAATTATACGAGAAGGCGTTAGGCGATGACTACGCGGTAGAATATAAAACTTTTCCTGATGGAGGAGCTTTTATGACTGCATTAAAGACAGGAGATATTGATGCAGGGTTAGTGGGACCAGCACCAGTTATGAACAATTATTCTAGTGGGGCAGACGTAAGAATCGTAGCAGGTGCTTCATCTGGAGGCACAGTTATCATTGCAAGTAAAGAAAGTGGAATTACTTCTATCGAAGAGTTAGAAGGTGCAACCTTCATTACACCTGGTGTTGGATGTACACATGATGTTCAAATGGAAACATTTCTGCAAGATTACGGATTAACTTCTGCAAGAATAGGTGGAACAATGAAACATGTAACAGGGAACCCTGCACAATATGGTGGTATGTTTGAGTCAGGAAAAGTCGATGCGGCAGCTGTACCTGAACCTTGGGCATCTGTTTTATCTATTGAAAATGGTGCGAAGATCTTAGTGGATAGCAATGAAATTTCCTTTGGCACTACCTTGCCGAACACCATTTTCGTTACAACAGGTAAACTAATTGAAGAGAATAATGAACTTGTGGGGAAACTGGTTGAAGCTCATCAAGATTCCGTTGATTTTATTATCGAAAACCCTGAAGAATCTAAAGAAATTGCAATCAAGTCGATTAAGGAAACAACCAACCAGGAACTTTCCAAAGAAGTAGTGGACAGTGCGTGGGAGCGAATTCGGTTTACACATGAAGTTGATGCTGAGGTTATTCAAGAGTTCGCAAACTCTTCCTTTGATTTGAAATTCTTAAAAGAAAAACCTGATTTCCAAAATCTTATTGATACACAATTCATTGACTAGCATAAACGGAAGGTGTCGGGCTATAATAGTTTCGACACTTTTTTTATAGGCTAAATAGGGGTGCTAGTGAACATTCTGGAGGTTTTTATAATGAAAAGATTAATATTCAGCTTTGGATTAATTGCAACTTTTCTATTTTTTACTGCATGTAGCAGCGAAAGTAAGGTTAATTTAGATGAAGAATTTTCCATGAAGTTAGAAGTTAGTGAAGTAAAAGGGATAAATCAAGATGCAGAGGGCTTTACGTCATTAGATCATCAAGGAGAATTTTGGCTGGCAAATTTCATTTTTACCAATTGTGATACCGTGTGTCCGCCAATGACTGCAAATATGGCGAGAGTACAACGTGAACTAAAAGCAGAGGGGTATAATGTCCCGATTGTTTCTTTTAGTATAGATCCAAATGTAGATACCCCGGAAATCCTTAAAGAATATGGTGATCGGGTGGATGCTGATTATGAAAGCTGGCAATTTGTAACTGGATATGACCAGGAAACGATTGAAAGGTTAGCGAATGTTTCCTTTATGGTACCAGCAGCAAAGGATGAAAGCTCAGACCAATATATGCATAGTACAGGGATATTTCTAGTAGACAAAGAGGGTTTTGTAAGAGAGCAATATAGCGGAATGGATGTTCCTTATGAAGAGATCATGGAGGATATTAAAAAAGTGACAGAATAGTTTTTTTGGGGTTTTTTTATAAAGGGATGATTCAGAAAGAAACCGTGATCAAGTAACGTAAGAGGTGGCAGCATTGGCTACCTCTTCTTTTATTTTTAAGTGTGTAAATCACATAAGCTTTTCTTGATTGTCGAGTGGGAGCTGTTGCTTCGATAGGTAGCGTTCCACAAGTTCATCTAGGTGTTGTATTTTCTCTAAAGCGGTAACCTTGTCAATCTGTTTGTAGTGGTGTTTTCCAGCCTGTTCTTCATCCATTTCATCTGCTAACTTTACAACCTTTTGCAGCGGGCTACGGTTAATATCAATTTCCGGCAAATAGCTATCAGTGTGCAAAAGGATTGCTACGGAAATAACTTTAGCGTTCTGAGGGTTTTCGCCCAAACGTATTAACAGTTTGTGGGCACGTTCAGCACCTTTAATCGCGTGAATATCATTTTTGCGATAAAGTTCATAATCCCACTTACCCTGACGGTACCACTCATAATGACCAATATCATGTAATAATGCTGCCTTTGTAGCAAGGTCAACACTCACATTATATTTAAACGCCAAGTGAAATGCATGATTTGTTACTTCTATGGCATGCGCAACTCCTGATCGTTGTAAATACTTCTGCGTAATAGGATGTTGAAATAAATCAGTTAATGTGACATTTCTCATGATTACTCCTCCTTTTTTGATTAGCATATAAAAATATATTACTGTATAGAATATCATAAGTAGTAAGCTAGTTACAATAGGTAAATTGCGGAATTTATATAGCAATGTTTTCCTTTCTTGGTTTCTTTATAGGGGCAAAGGAAAGGATATTCTCATACAAGAAGGTTCTGTTCGTTTTTCGTAAGTGACAGTATGCAATGACGCTTAAGTTAGTTAATTTTAGTATCGTGATGTTTCTTTGAGTAATCGTTCCGTTCTTCGCCATATAAATGATCTGTACAGGTTCTTTGTTCCCGCCATACCATTTTAATAAACGTTCCATTGTCATCACCTCCTCTATATTATATACGAACATATGTTTTTTATTCAACAAAAAACAGAACATATATTCTGGTTGTTTTCTTTCATTTGTAGAATATACTTTATTAGAAATGATTGTTTCGCCTATACTTAAATGGAGGTGATTAAATGAAAATCTCTACAACATTGAAATGGGTTACTGGTGGTTTAGAAGCTTTTTTGGCTATACCTATTATTGGAGGTACAACAGTTATTTCTCTATTGTATGCACCACTTGGCATTATTCTCGTGCTTCATATTATTACGCTGGTTTTTAGTGTGCAGGAGGGAGAAAAAAAGCATGGAAGCATCTGGGGAATTGTAACCTCTTGTTTAGCATGGATTCCGTTTTTAGGGTGGGCCTTACATACGGTTACAGCGATTCTGCTCATGATTGATGCTTATGGTTCAGGAAGAGAGAAGAATGTATTACGTTCTTAATTGGAGTATTGTCACTATCCATACCTATCAGTCTGCCTTGTGCTTTTTCTATAATAATTCTAGGAATTAGAACAGTGGTTTTTGTTGGTGTAAGGTAACTGGTTTTTGGATTTGGACATTTGAAGTATCGTTCTTACGACTGGCATTTGTAACCTTCCAATAAAGAATTCTTCTACAATCAGAAATTAACGACAAAAACCACTCCGTACGTCTAATGTATAAAAGACAATGGAAGTAGGAGGGGTATTAAAATAGGATAGTGATTATTTTCTGTTTTCCGAATTAATTAAGAGGTGATTCACAACTATGCATATTAACATTAGTGCAACAAACGTACCATTATCAGAAGGAGAAGAATCAAAAAAAGTTGGCCCTACAAAATAGTCAATTATTAGGATTAATATCGCCAATATCATTAGAATTCTATAAATCATAGATGTTCACCTCAAAATTATATATAATCATTCTGTAGTCCCCCTAAGCAATAGTTAATCTTTCAACTATCATCTATCATACCAAATATAATTCCAAATGTATCCATTCTTACGCATTAAACTTACTATAGTACATACACCTAAAGCGATTGTAAGTTTGAGTATATTGGTGCGGTAATGAAGAAAATATTTATAGTTTCTTGTGTAAAACTATTGCAAAGAAGTGCTCTAATAGACTATAATTTAGTATATTCAATAGAGAAACGTCATCAAGTTTTATTATTAATAAACACTTTTAAAATCTGCTTTTTTCAGTTTGGAAATCATATAAAAACATGATCTGATAGTTCAGCGGGAGAATACTACCTTGACAGGGTAGGGGTCGGGGGTTCGAATCCCTCTCAGATCATTTATGAAGAAGCTTCAATTTCTTTTGTTCAAGAAATTGAGGCTTTTTTTATGCAAATCTATTAAATTGGATAAATCTCTTAATGCATTAGTCTATACTAGAAAAATTGCTAGACATACTATGTAGAAACTACGGGGGACATCATCCTTGTAAGGAATGCTGTAATAAAAATACCCAATCATTCCTGAAAATATTTTTCGCATCGTAAGGTTAGTCGCAAGATAACCCCTTAAACCAACCTCACAGGATAAATAGACTGGTTTGTTTTTGGGTAACTCAGATTCAAAACATACAATACTTAATGCTAATTTTTCTGCTTAACCATATCCTTCCTTTGATTTAATCATATTTTTAAGGTATTTGAGACTGTTGTGGTAAGAGTATATAACTATTGACAATATACCCTAAGGGGTATAACATTAACGTAAAGTAATAATCCCTTCCATTTGACAAGGAGGTTAAATATGTTCTTTATTGTATTAATAGTACTTGGTATAATTTCTGCTGCCTTATATATAAGATATTTTCCTATCAGGGGGATTCCTTGTGTAAGTTCGTTAAGCACAAATGAAGATATCATAAAAATTGTAGATGTTAGAGATTACAACCAAGCTTATAAAGATTCAATCCGGGAATCAATTAATATTCCTGTAGCCTATTTAAAAAGAAACTACAGTGAATTACCCAAATCTAAAATTATTATACTAGCTTCTAATCATCTAGAGAAAAATATTAGTATTCGTTTTTTAAGAAAAAGAGGCTTTGAGATTATCGGTTATTCTCTAACAGATTGTGATTGTAAAAAAGAGATAAAACAGAGAACAGCTTAATTGCACCCATCAAAGCATGTTAATGTCCGATTATGTTCTATCTGAACAGGGGATAAATATTTTAAGAATAGGGTGATTAGAATAGAAAACAATAATCTTAAAAGTTGTGGTAATGGTACTTGAGGAATTAAAAATAAAAAATCCCGATTGAAATTTTTACCACCTATATGACCAGGGCTTTTATTTTGGCTCCTGGTAGGAGTCATCGTCTACTTTACAAAATATTATAAATTGGGGGGCTTTTAGCCTCTTTTTTTTCTATTCATTTTTATACAGAATCACAAAATTTAACTAAAGAGGAGTAGTATAAGATGAATCATTGAAAGACTCGATTTCAAGATAAGAACTATGTATATGGAACGGAACCAAATGTATTTTTAGAAGAGATACTGAATAAAATTCCTTTATCAGGTAATGCTCTGGCAATTGCAGAAGGTGAAGGCCGAACTGCTGTTTTTTTAGCTGAAAAGGGAATGAAGGTGACGGTATGGGATTTGCTGAATCCGGTCTAACAAAAACAAATGCGCTCGCAAATAAACGAGGAGTATCCCTTCACACTGAACTTGTAGACTTAAATGAAGCATCATGGGAAAATAATAAATGGGATGAAGTTGTATGTATATTTGGGCATTTTCAATCAGAACTACGGAAGAAAACCCTTGAGGGTGTGAAAGAGGCTGTCAAACCCGGTGGTTACTTTTTAGCGGAAGTGTATTCTATCCATCAACTCCCTTATAACAGTGGTGGACCGAAAGATTTGGAATTTTTGTATACACCGGAAGAATTTATGCGAACATTTGAAGATTGGCGTATTGTCCTCTTATTTATGGGCGAGGTAATCCGGAATGAAGGAGAACTACATAAAGGCTTAAGTCATGCCATTCAGTTTGCTGCACAATAGCCTATCAAGTAAACCAAGTTCAAAAACTGCAAGGTGTGGTTTACCATTTAGTTAAGGATGGGGGAGGAGACAATGCAGATACGGGAAATTGAAGAAAAAGACAATAGAACGATGGAACAAATTATTAAACGTTCATTAGAATCATTTAACTTAAATATTCCAGGAACAGCATATTTTGATCCCCAACTGAGCAATCTAGCACAGTATTACAAGCAATATACAAATGCAAAGTACTGGGTTGCAGTGAATGAACAAGATGAAGTAGTTGGCGGCGTGGGTATTGCACCATTTGGAGAGAATGAAGGGATTTGCGAGCTACAAAAGCTGTACATTACACCGGATGCTCAAGGTAGAGGTCTGTCGAAAGAATTGATGAAAGTAGCACTAGACTTCGCCAAAGAACACTATACCTTCTGTTACCTAGAGACAATGGAGAAACTCCAAGCAGCTAATCTTCTTTACATCAAATTAGGCTTCAAACAACTTGATAGAGCACTAGGAGGATCAGAGCATAATGCGATGGACGCCTGGTATATGAAAGAATTATCATAAAGGTGTACTTTTTTCTGTTTAATATTCACCACAGCTACTAATTATGAAACGATTTTTCCTGATTTCTAGTAACAACTGAATAAAGAATAAAAACCCATAGTCTATAGACCTGGGTTTTTTAAGGAAAAACATTTTAAAAAAATTCAATTAATATCTTTTGTTAAGCTCTCCATCATATTCTCATTCATAGGACCTATTATATAATACCTTCCGAGTCAATAACAAAACTGGTTGGAATCGAGAAGGCTTGATATTGCATACCAATCATACCGTCCTCATCAAGAGGGATTGGGAAGGTTAGCCCATACTCTAGTACAAAGGCATTGATAGCATCCTGACCTTTATCAACATTAGTTAAATTTACAGCCAATATCTCAATGTCATCTTTATTGTTTTCATAAAAGGCTTGCATATGGGTCATTTCATGAATAGGATTAATTACCAAGAAGAGAGCAAGGAGGGATAACTGTGGAACTTAATCAAGTATCAGTAAAGTTTAAAACATTTGCTCAAAAAGAATGTGCAGGGTCGAGTGAACTATATGAGTATTTATCATTAAAAATAGTAGAGGATGTTGAATTGCTAAAATTGAGTTCATATGCAAGGGAAGGGCAGCCGATTCCAAATTTATTCTTTGGAGCCGTACATTATCTTCTAATGAATGGAGAGGAACATCCATTACGTCAGTATTATCCTAGTTTGGTTGAGAAGCCCAAAGAAACGCAAGAATCATTTCAATATTTCAGGGATTTCTGTTCAAAATACAACGATCATATTATCTCTTTATTGAGAGAAAAGTTGGTACAGACTAATGAAGTTAGACGTTGTGGATACCTTTATCCAAGTTTCACCTATGTTTATAACAAGGCTAAAAAGCCATTAGCGTTGATAGAAATTGGAACAAGTGCAGGATTCCAGCTTTTATGGGATAAATACGCATACTCCTATAATTCAGATGAAGTATTTGGTGATAGTGATTCAAAGGTGTACATAAGGTCAGAAATCAAAGGGGAAAACACACCAATTCTTTCTAAAGTAATTCCTGCTGTAACTCACAGGTACGGATTAGATCTGCACATTAATGATGTTTCCAATGTGGAGGATGTATTGTGGTTAAATGCATTAATCTGGCCAGAACATAAAGAAAGAAGAGCATTGTTCGAACAGGCTGTTTCTTATGTTACTGACAATAAGGATGAGCTAAATTTAATTGAAGGTGATGGAGTTAAATTACTTTCTCGTATTATTGAGCAAATCCCAAATGATTCAACTATATGTATTTTTCATACTCACGTGGCTAACCAAATTCCAGTAGCTACTAAATATAAGTTACTAGAGAACGTTAAGGAAATTGCGAAGAAAAGAGATGTATGTCATATTTATAATAATATTTGGGATAGAGATCTTCATCTTGATTATTACATAAATGGTATAGAACATAACGAAACAATAGCGGAAACCGATGGACATGGAAGGTGGTTTAAATGGAAGCTATGAGTTATCTAAGTTTTTAGATAATGAGTCGATAAGGTAACTCTAGTGCTTTACGGTTCTATTAAAAAGATACAGGGAGAAGATGTCATGAGGGTTAGAGAGCTGGATGTTAACGAAATCCCCCCAATAGATTTATTATTGCTAGCTGACCCTTCTCGAAAATTAATAGAGGAATATGTGAGACGGGGAACATGTTATATAGCTGAAAATAATAAAGAACTAATAGGTGTCTATGTTTTGCTTCCCACAAGACCAGAAACAGTTGAGTTAGTTAACATAGCTGTTTCTGAGAACACTCAAGGAAAAGGGTTTGGAAGGCAGTTGCTTATGGATGCAATTCAAAAATCAAAAGCAGAAGGCTACAAAACAATAGAAGTTGGAACGGGAAATTCCAGTATAGGGCAATTAGCTTTGTATCAAAAGTGTGGCTTTAGAATTACCGGTGTTGATCGTGATTTTTTTATACGGCACTATGAGAATAAGATTTTTGAAAACGGTATCTGGTGCAGAGACATGATACGGATGTCCCAGGATTTGTTTTGAATACACATACCCATTTGATTTTGAAAAGATTAAAGAGGTCAAGTTTACTACTGTAAAATTTTTAAAGGAGGAACTATGGTTAAAAAAATTTATGTAATTAGACACTGTGAAGCGGAGGGGCAATCTTCTGATGCGCAGTTAACAGAAAAAGGGTTCATTCAAGCAAATGAATTAGCTGATTTTTTATCTAAAATAAAGATTGATCGAGTCATTTCCAGTCCTTACTTACGAGCCATTCAAACTATAAAGCCTTTTGCAAAGAGCCAGAAAATAGAAATAGAGATGGATAACCGATTAACAGAACGTGTGCTTAGCTCGACCTTTTTTCCTGATTGGATGAACAAACTGGAAGCAACATTCAACGATATGAAATTAAAGTATAAAGGTGGAGAATCCAGTAATGAAGCTATGATTCGGATTGTAAAGGTTGTAAATGAAATCATGGCTAGTGATTTTGAGAATACCATTATTGTTGCACACGGAGGGATAATATCCCTATTGTTAAACTACTTTGATAAAAATTTCGGCTTTGAAGAATGGAAGAGCTTGAGTAATCCAGACGTGTATTTATTGAGCATCACAACAGAGGAAGAGAAAATTGAACGGCTATGGAAAAATGGAAAAACCTTCACAACTTAGTATTTGCAAAAAATTACTCACTAGGAGCTTGAAGCAACCATAACGAAAAGAGTCTAATAAAAAGGACTTTTGAAAATTATAGCGAAATATGAAGAGATACATACAAAAGGGGGGATCGAAAAGATGGATGTCGAAATTGCTTTTCAACAACTAGTACAGAAAATGAACCAAGAGCCTGAAGGGATAAAAAATCTGAATGCAATTTATCAATTTGATCTTAGTGAAGGAAAAACCTATCAGTTTTCTTTTGAAAAAGGTCACGTTGATATGTTCGAAGGTTCAGATAAAGCGGCCGATTGCACGCTTCAGCTATCAGATGAGAATGTATTAAAAATGATTGCTGGAGATTTTAATACAACGATGGCATATATGACAGGAAAGCTCAAAGTCAAAGGGGAACTTGGTCAAGCGTTAAAGCTCCAATCTGCCTTAGAAAAATACCAATAAAATCGTATATGATTTAAACCCATAAGTGCACCGGGGTCCTAAGACTATTAAAGTGGAAAAACCGTAGACAACCTCATATTTCCTTGAGATTGTCTACGGTCAGTAATAACGACCTTAAGAGGTCTCTTTTTTTTCAAAATATAAGTGATAGTGCAACTCGCAGCCCGGGTTAAACTTTGCGGAGCAGTAAGGGCAGCTGGAATCGCTCATTAAATATTCTTCAATAGTTAGTTCGTTGCTGCAGGCTCCACATAGAATTGCTTTTTGATTCCATTTTTCCTTTGGCCATACTTTTATTGAATGATTTTCTTGTTCATCATGGCATTTGTAGCATGGAAAATATTTTTGACAGCAGTAGAATTTTATTGCAATGACATCTTTTGGAGATTGATAATGAACACATCTTGTTTCATGGTCAACAGTCTGGCCATGAACCTGGAGAATGTTTGATTTTTGCATCACTGATCGCTCCTGCGGCTAGTTTAAGGTACTTTTAATAATTCTCAATACAAGCCACTAAATCCTTTAATTATTCGTCAATAAAACAAATCTGGTGATCATTGCTGCAAGCCTTGGTTTTCAGCGGGGCAGGAATTAGTCAACGCTAGTACTCGCGCCGCGCTGATCTCTGGAACGGATATCATCCAGGGTAGAAGATTTTAATAATTATACGGTTGCCAAACTATTTCACCTGATTTTGATTCTTTGTCAATTTCCACCTGGAAGTTATGCTTTTCATAGAAGTGTATGAGACGGTCCACATGGCCCCAGTCGCGTTTTGCAATATCCCCTGTGATGGACTGGATATTCTGGTCTTTGGCCACTTCCTTAAGGTAGTTCATGCAGATAGATCCATAGCCTTTATTTTCAGGGCCTTTGATATCACCGATGAAGAGGGTTTCTTCATCCTTGTAGGTCGCCTGAATGGAGAAATCCCATTGGCCGCGGTAGGCGGTCTCGCAATCATTCAGCATGATTTTGCAGGAATTGTTATCATAGTTGGTGTATACAACTACCCAGGTATCGTCCTTAGTCTGATCAATGCCGATTACCTGCCACTTTTTGGCGATTTCCTTCATGTTTTCCTTCATCCGAAACATTTGGAATTCAAGCTCATCCAACTCCTGTTTTATCTCTTCTTTGTTTTTTGTCTCTTCTTCGGCTAAGAATAAGCTTGTAAAAGACATCGTATTCCCCCTTACAGAAAAGCCTTGTTAATTTTATTTAAAAATTTTTGACAATCCAGCAATACATTATACAGGTATTCAGACAAATAATCAAACGTGACATAATAAAAGCGGGCCGTCCCAAAGGATCAGCCCGCTTTTATCTTTATTGAGAGCGCTACTATTATTGATGCATAGCGCATTAGTAACTTGCTTCATCACAAGCATTATAAATGACATAAAAGTTTATATTCGTTTGCCGCGGTTATAAATTCCATGGTAGTTTTTCTTACCTTAAACAACGCAAGCCCTACCTCTCAGACGTCCTTACGGCTCCTAGACCGTGCCAGTACGATTAAGTTTGCTTAAAAAACTATATGGAACGCCAGTGCATCCTTGTGTTCTTTTTGTAAAGCTTAAGAATGTCATAACGTTCTTCCTCTCTATATCAAGTTACTAATTTGTGGGTCATGTACCCAAACGTTTATTATACATCATAGAAATTTAAAGTCAAGGTTTTTTGTTCGCTGAGTAGGAACTAGCATCAAGTATCGCTTTTTTTCGCAAAAATATTACATGAATAAGCCTATACATGTTGTGCGATTTCTTTTATCCTAGTAATAGGAAAGTATTAGTAATTAAGGAGTGGTAGTTTGAATTATCAAGCAAATGTACAAGAAACTTTTTCATTGATTAAAGAACTAGTTTCCATCCCCAGTCCATCGGGAAACACAACAAAAGTTATAAATTATGTTGAAAATTTTTTGGCGGATTACGGGGTAGAATTAAAAAGAAATCGTAAAGGAGGATTAATTGCTACTATTAAAGGAACCAATAATCAGGAGCATCGAATGGTAACTGCCCATGTGGATACTCTTGGGGCAATGGTAAAAGAAGTGAAATCGAACGGCAGATTAAAACTTACCATGATTGGCGGATTTCGTTGGAATGCAGTAGAAGGAGAATATTGTGAAATTGAGACAGCCTCTGGAAAAACCTATACAGGTACTATCCTGATGCATCAGACTTCTGTGCATGTATATAAAAATGCAGGAGATGCACCAAGAAATGACGAAAACATCGAAGTTCGAATTGATGCAAAAGTAACCACTGCTGAGGAAGTGCGCGCACTTGGTATAGAAGTTGGGGATTTTGTTTCCTTTGATCCTCGTGTTCAAATCACAGATAGTGGGTACATTAAATCGCGACACTTAGATGACAAAGCAAGTGTAGCTATGCTACTAAATTTAATAAAGCATATTCAATCGGAAATGATCCCCCTTCCATATACTACTCATTTCTTAATTTCAAATAATGAAGAAATCGGCTATGGAGGGAATTCGAATATCACACCAGAAACAGTGGAATACCTGGCCGTTGATATGGGTGCTTTAGGTGATGGTCAAGCGTCTGACGAGTATACTGTGTCCATCTGTGTGAAGGATTCCAGCGGTCCTTATCATTATGGACTTCGTAAACACCTAATTGAGCTAGCAGATAAAAACAATATTGAGTATAAATTGGATATTTATCCTTTCTATGGCTCAGATGCTTCTGCTGCTATACGATCAGGGCATGATATTGTTCATGGTTTAATAGGTGCTGGAATAGAATCTTCTCATGCGTTAGAAAGAACCCACGAAACTTCAATTCGTAATACACAAGAATTGATTTACCACTATCTTTTGTCTGATATGGTGAAATACTAAGAAGTAATTGAAAGAGGGGTTGGGACAAAAGTGTTTTAGCCTAAGAAAAACCCGAACTAATTTAGTTTTAAGATAAAATTAGTTCGGGTTTTTGTGTAATATACGTTTAGTATTTAGGTTACTTCAGCGGTTGATTGGAGTGCAAGACGGAGACTCCTGCGGGAGAAGTGGCCAATGTGAGACCCCGCAGGCAAAGCCGAGGAGGCTCACGGGTCACCCGCGGAAAGCGAAGTCTTGCACGGAAATCAATAGCGGTTTTAGAGCCGGTACTTAAATCATTCGTCTTTTGTAAGAGTTTTTTTAGTTTTGTCCCATTCTCTTTTTTTCGTTAGGTAAAGTACTCAATTTTAGCTTGAGGAAAATAAGCATGAATGTACTCCGACAAGGTTTCTTTTATCTCGGTTGCTTCATCCTTCTTATAAACATATTTACCAATACCATATTTACCCCATTTGTATTGCCGTTTTGCTTCATCCAGTTCTAGCTTAGTCATTGGATAGTTTTGTTGGATTACACGTTTGGCAGGTTTAGTAAATCTATGCTGTATTAATTCAAACGTCAAGTCCTCTGTTGCATGACGCGGCAGTTTTTCGTAAAGTTTTTGTATCAAGGTTTTGTATCCTTCTTGCCAACCTTCGTGTAAATAGATGGGAGCTACAATGAAGCCAAGTGGATAGTCAGCGCTTGCCACCTTTGCTGCAGCTTCAATCCGAAGATCAAGGGGAGAGGTACCAGGTTCGAAATTTTTAATAACGTAGTCTGCATTTACACTAAAGCGAAACCGGGTTTTCCCTTGATGGTCCGCATCGAGCAAGTGGTCCACATGGTGAAATTTCGTTACAAACCGTAATAAGCCGTGTTCTGAACGGCCAAAATATTCAATGGCTCTTTTTAACGAATGAGTTAAATGATCAATTCCCACAATATCTGACGTACAGGAAGCTTCAAATCTTGTCATTTCTGGAGCACGTTCCGCCATATATTTTTCTGCTGCACCAAAAATTTCGTCTAAGTTGACGTAGGTTCTGATATACGGTTTGCTACCCATCGTCGTTTGTAAATAGCAGTAGTGGCAATGTCCCATACAACCCGTTGCAAAAGGAATTGCGTATTCTGCTGAAGGTTTGGAGGTATCAAACTTCAAAGTTTTTCTCACTCCAACTACAAGGGTTGATTTGGCATTTCGGTATTTTTGTAAATCGTTCTTACCTGGTATGTTCCGAACCTGATTGTGTGAGGTCGTTTCTCTTATTTCAAGCCCCATCGTTTCAAATTTCCGTTTTAACTCTACACCAAGCTCGTACTCAAGTGCCTTTGGTTCTATATATACTAATTGTGGTACGAATGGTTTATTCAAAGCGGAACCTCCTACTCATAAGTTGGTCCAAAATAATCATTATACATGGCCTCCGCTTCCTCTAATGACTTAAAGAATACAAATTCATCTGATAATGGATAGTAGGTATCAAAGAGAAAGATAGCCAACTTTCCAGCATCATGTGGATCGGGTTCTATTGTAGCTTCTTGCAAGGTCGCTACATTTTGGGTATGAGGATTTCGATAAAAAAGATACACCGAATCTCCGGGATAAACATCTTTGGAAGAAGTTTGTTCATAAGTGTCCATAAAAATCACCTTCTCTTATTAAATTATCCATTTTTATTGTTCAATTTAATCAACCATTTATGCTTGAGAAATATTGTAAGAGTATTTTTTAGAATCGTTATTGGAAATAAGTAAAACAATAACTATTAAGCGATTAAAGCAGGGGTGTTATATATAGATCTTCAAGCAGGAAAGCGGATGTTAATAGGCGTAGGAAGATAGTACCTGCAGAGGATGAATGCCTGGGGATGATGATCTGATTGGGCTTAGTAGGTTTATGGAAATTAAAAGTGATTCAAAGGATATGTACTATAATAAGCAGAACAGGAACTACTGATGCAACCATCTATGCACAAAACATCCTAAATAAAAGTATATTAATTGAAAAATTCTGAAACCTTAAGCCCCCCTCAAACGTCTATTAACTATAGAAGGATGTTGAAGAGGTGAAGGTATTGAACCATGTAGACTTAAGACCAAAGTCCAGATCAGCATTGCGAATTTGGTTAGGAACTCAGTTTTACACAGCTAAAAGGTGGCTAGAATGGCAAAGCGATAAGAAAAAGTACGCAGAAGAATTAACAGATGAATTGTTGCCTTATAAAGCATATGCACATAAAACTCCGATGCTTAGGAAGCTCAAGGACGTGGAGATGTGGTATCAGCATAATAAAGTTATAAATCTTCGGATTGCCGTAAAAAAGTTGAATGGAGTGGTATTAAAGCCAGGTGAAACCTTTTCTTATTGGAAGTTGATTGGTAAGCCCACAAAAGAGAAAGGGTACGTAGATGGAATGGTATTGTTTTATGGAACCTTCAAGCCGGGTTTAGGCGGAGGGCTGTGTCAACTTTCAAATTTAATCTACTGGATGTCTCTCCATACTCCTTTAACTGTAACTGAAAGATATCGTCACAGTTTCGATGTATTCCCCGATTCAAGAAGATCGCAGCCATTTGGCAGTGGTGCCACCTGTTCTTATAATTACTTAGATTTACAACTTCGTAATGACACGAACCAACCATTTCAGCTGCTAGTAAAGGTTAAAGGCGATTTTTTAATTGGAGAGTGGAGGATGGCAAACCCAGCGCTTTGCACCTATAAAGTTTATGAAAAGGAACACATAATTACCCCTGCATATTGGGGAGGTTATCTGCGGCACAATGTTATCCATAGAAAAGTAATCAATGTGCAAGGAATTGAAGTGGATGATCAATATGTGACAGAAAATCATGCGATTATGATGTACGAACCGTTACTCGAGTCATCAAATAAGAGCGGTTAGTTTAAGGATAAGGTATGGATACATAGCGCTAATATACTATAGACCTTTTGTTGATTCATTCTAAGATGAATTAACGTAAGGTTTTTTTTGTGGATTAAACAGAGAGTTAGCAAGTTTCACTTTAAAGAATAAGTGGAATGAAAAGCTATAGGTGGTGATGCAGTTGAGAACAAATGTATTAGTTATTGGTGGCGGTGTTGGGGGACTAACAGTTGCACTCAAGCTTGCCAAGTGTGGGATTGGGGTTACTGTGGTTGAACAGTCAAAAGGGAGTGTTCACTTATACAAAGGAGAGCTTGTTCAGCCCAAAACGTTACAAATATTTGACAGCATTGGACTTCAATCGCCTGTTTTAAAGAAAGGACATGTAATAAATGATATTGACATAGTAGAAAGAAAGAACAGGTCTGCTCCTATTGATGACTTACCAGTTCAGTCGATGAGCTATAACGTGTTGCCGCATCCATTTCATCATGCATTGATGATTCCACATGAAACGTTGAAAAATATTCTTTTAGAAGAAGCAATGAAGTATCCTTCCTTTCAATATATTCAACCTGCAAGATTTCTTGGTTTTTCAAATGGACAAGGTAGAGTGAAAATTGGCAAGGAAGAAGTGTTGATTCATGCGGACTACTATATTAGTGCGGAAGGTAGGAAATCGAAAGTTCGAGATGAAATGGATTTAGGAAAAAAAGAGAAAAAATATGACCATCATTTTCTTACCGTTACGTTTCCACGACCTCCTACTCTCACAGAAGGAAAGATAATTTCCAATAACCATACTTTCTTAGGGTTATTTCCTTTACCAGGAGAAATGGTAAGGTCGGTCTATCTTATTCCAAAAGGGTCTTATAAAAGAATGATAGAAGAAGGATTAGAAGAATTTTATAAAAAATACTTAGAGTTATGCCCATCCTTGGATGGTTATGTGCAGCAAATTGATTCTTGGAAAAAGATTCAATTAATGATACCGGTTCATTATCATGTGAACCATTATGTGAAAAATAATATTGTTCTACTAGGAGATGCAGCGCACAGTGTACACCCGATGGCAGGAGAAGGAATGAACTTGGCCATTCAAGATGCGGATGTATTAGGAGAACTACTTTGTTGGATGTATGAGCATAATAAACACTCTAACGACTTTCTTCTATTATATGAAAAAGTGAGAAAACCTAGAGTTCAGCATATTTTAAAGCTTAGTCATTTATCCGCATTAGCCTACTCCCGACCATTACGATCATTTGTATCATGGAGAAATAAAGTAATGGAACAGCTTACTAGTGATCCGATCTTGCATATCAAACATATGTTGAATATTTCAGGATTGGGAATCTGGAAGGAATCAATTATTGATAGAGCGATACAAACAGGGGTAGTACCAAAACGACAAGAAGATGAAGGTTTTCAATTGGACAAACGTCATCTCTTTACAGAAATAGAAGATTACCCTTGGCGGGGTATGAAGGAGGAGACAAAGGGATGATTAGAGAATACATCAGGCTTTTTAAAGCAAGAGGTTATATGAAGAGGAACTTACCTTTTTTGTATAGCTGGCATGCCTATGTTGGATATGAACTGGATTTATACGAGGCATTTAAAAAGCCAAAAACGGTTGATGAGGTATCAAAAGATTTGACACTTAATGAAGATCTTTTGGTGAGGTGGGTTGAGGTTGGCGGAGTAATTGGCTATTTAAAGCAACGTTCCAAACAGCGATATCAAACGGTTAAGCGTTTTATGGTACCATCTAGTAAAAACAATCCCAGGTCAACGGGTGTTCTATTAAAAGAAATGATGGAACTTCATATTCCAACACTTATCAAATATCCCAAATTGATGAGAGAAGACCAAAAAGAGACGTTCGATCAAAAAGAGCATGGAATGGTTGTAGCTCAAACTTCTTCCTTATTAGAGCAACTAGCGGTGCCTAGAGTGATGAAAGTAATTAAAGAAGCAAAACCTAAAACACTTGTGGATGTAGGATGTGGAAGTGGCGGGTATTTACAAAAACTCTCGAATAAGTTTCCTAAAGTCCGTATGACAGGTATCGAATTGAACGAAGAGGTGGCAGAAGAGGCCGCAAAAAACTGCCAAGAGCAAGAACGAATTAAAATTATTTGTGCAGATGTTCAAGAATGGACACCTGAATCAAAAGTTGATTTTGTTATGATAAACAATGTCTTACATTACGTTTCCTCTGAAGAGAGGGTAAAATTATTTAAGTCTATAAGTCAGTGGCTAAATAAAAAAGGAACTCTATCAGTGGTTACCCCGATTCATAATTCCAAGCATGGGGGACAATTCTCTAGTGTCTTTAATAGTTTCTTTACAGCATTTGAAAATTTATATCCACTACCATCAGAAAAGGATCTGCAAGAATTAGCACGTAGTTCCGGAATGAAGGTTGAGAGAATGAAGCCGATAATTAAAGAGGGAGGTTGGTACCAAATAACCTTGACTAAAAAATAATATGAGATTGAAAGATTCTGTTTTTGAGTAAAAACTCCTAACAGAATCTTTTTTTTGGGTGTTTATTGGGTGTATACTCCTAGATTGGAAAACTATTCTATCTTTCTTCTAAAATAAGGAAATCTCGTAATAGTCTATTAATATTGGCGTCATTTAAGTAATGCAATTGTTATCGCTCTGTTCTTTAAATCTAGCTTATACATGATAGAATTGAACCAATGAGTCAGAAACATAGGAGGAATTAGTTTATGAAGAAGACCATATTTTCATTAGTAACAGCAGCAACAATAGCTGGTTCTTTCAGCTTAGGTTCAAATGCCTCTGCTGCAGAAGTAACTGTAAAAAAAGGTGACACACTTTGGGATCTAGCAAAAGTAAATAATATTTCAGTGGAGGAATTAAAAGATTGGAATAATCTCACCACTGACATTATCCATCCCGCAGATCAATTAAAAGTGGCACTTGCAGAGCTTTATGAAATCAACAGAGGGGATACTCTGAGTGGAATCGCCAAAAAATATGATGGAGTTTCAGCTCAGCAGATAGCAGAGTGGAATATGTTAGAAAACCCAAATTTAATTTATCCTGGCGAAACATTAGCCATTTACGTTAAAGGAAATACAAACCCTGTATTACCAGATGTACAGGAGGAAGAACCTGTTGTCGTTGATGCAGTAGAGGAAGCTCCGGTTGAGGCGCCAGTAACAGAAGCACCAGCGGAAGAACCTGTAACAGAAGCCCCAGCTGAGGAGCCGGTAACAGAGGCACCAGCAGAGGAACCTGTAACTGAGGCACCAGCGGAAGAACCTGTTACAGCAGCACCAGCTGAAGAAGCACCGGCTAATGAAGAAGTGGTGCAAGAACTTACTGTGACAGCTACTGCTTATACTGCTTATTGTGAAGGTTGTTCTGGAATTACAGCAACTGGGATTAACTTGATTGAAAATCCACACTTGAAAGTAGTTGCTGTCGATCCAAACGTTATACCATTAGGTTCTAAAATTTGGATAGAAGGTTATGGCGATGCAATTGCTGGAGATACTGGTGGAGCAATCAAAGGAAATAAGATTGATTTGTTTATACCAAATAGACAAGATGCACTTAATTTTGGAGTGCAAGAAGTAAGAATTAAAGTATATAATTAATAAGTTTTTAGAAAAGAGGCTGCCTTTGGGTGGCCTTTTTTTTCTGTAAGAAAGTATATTCTTGTTTTGGAGCAGGCGCGTACTAAGTACATGAAGAGCAGGAAAACAGAAGAAAGATGTACTAAAGGGAGTGAGCAAAGTACAGGTTGGGGTGGATGGGAAGTTTTAATTGAGGAGAAGGGTTATGTAAGGATGGGGAAGTGAAGCAATTGGGGCGCATTGGCTATAGTTTTTATAAAGTTTTTGTGGGTTTTGTTGAGGGGGGTTTAGTATGGTGAGGAGGTGGAATATAGAGAGGAAGGGAATTAATTATAAAAGGATGTTGATATAGTGGAGTCTTTGTCGTGGAGAAGTAAATTAGTAGATTGGTTAAGGGCAGGTTATATAAAGGAAAAGTGGTTGCCTATTCTTTTGGTTTTACTTGGTATGGGAATTAGTCTTATGGCTGGTGTTTTGTTTTTAGAGCTGGCCGAGGAAGTATGGGAAGAGGAAACATTCTTATTTGATCAGGTTATAATAGATTTTCTACATAAACAAGATTACGCATTGATCTACTCTAAGATGAAAGTGATTACAGAGGCTGGATCTGTATGGTTTTTAACTGTGGTTACCATCATTACGGTAGGAGTTCAATGGTTTAAGGTAAAAGACAAATGGAACATTTTGTTCTTTATTGTTGCCATAGGTGGTGGAGGTATTCTTATATCTGTACTAAAGTACGTGTTTCAGCGGCCTCGACCAACTTTAAATCCAGCATATGATGGTACTGGATTTAGTTTTCCGAGCGGACATGCCACAGGGAGTATGATTCTGTACGGATTTCTTATATATTTTATCGCACGAGGGGTTAAACTAAAGCTAAGTAGATATTTTGCTATTATATCCCTTTTAGTCCTTATTCTCTTAATTGGCATTAGTAGAGTTTATTTGAGTGTACATTTTCCAAGCGATATTCTTGCAGGATTTGCTGTTGGTACAATTTGGTTAATGTTTTGTATCTTTGCATTAGAGTTCGTGAAAATCTATAAAAGTAAAAATTTAAAGAAACATATTAATAGCTTACTTAAAAATAATAAACATATAAAGGACGAGAAAGGTTAAGGTTCCTTCTCGTCCTTTTTGGTTAGTTTTCCTTTTCTTTTTCAACCTCTTGTTTTACTTCTTTTTGATATTGTCTTAACAACTCGTTCTGATCCTCTGTGTGATATTCTTCCGTTAAACGAGAGAATAATTTTTCCCAAACAAGAGTTTGTTCATAAAGTTCACGGTCGTAACCATGATTTAATTGATAGACTGTTAATCCAAGCGCTTCCGCATAAGCTTTCTGTTGCGGGAAAATATCTTGATCTGGACCCTCTTCTATCCAATTGTCCAATTCTTCCTCTGTAACCATCACATTATACTGTTTTTCTGCAACAGCTAACCACGCAGTATTTAGTTCCTGATTCTCTTTCGCTATTTCGAGAGCTTCTTCCTTTGTTAGATCTCGTTTATTAGAAATTTTTTCATCTCCTAGTGCGCGTATTACCCATTTTTCCAACGATTCATCTTCAATATTCATCGATTTTGTCCGATTTACAATATCCTCAAAGATAAAAACATATTCTCCATAGCTAAGATCAGTTTGAGAGAACAGATTTTCTAACGGTGCTGTTTCATTAGTGTCATCATTTTGTTCCTGGCAAGCTGTTAACATTAATGGAGAGATGACGATAAAAAGAATAACTAACAATTTTTCCACAATAATTCACCTTTTTATTTTTTTCTTTTATCCTATCAATAAATGGATGTATGAGCAAAAATATAGATGGACGATTAGATTGTTTTCTAAGGCAAAATGTAATTTTTCAGGATGAAAGGAGTGCATCTGATGTTTAAATATATAAAATCTCATAAACTGGCTATGTCGATTAATCTATTGTTGCTATTTATCGTTGGATTGGTTGGGTATCATTTTTTTGATTTTGTTGAAGATGGGTCTCTTTTTTCTTCGACCACTCTGGCTTCCGTTCAAGAGATAGAGCATAAAGAATACGAGGAAAGTATCTTGTATCAGGATGGTAGAGAAGTAACAGCACTAGAAACATTAACGATTCAGCATAGCTATTTAAATGATATTACAGGGTGGGGTGGAGTAGAAACAGTGAATCTACGAAACTTAATAACATCTGATGAATGGAAAGAGTTAAAGGTATCTGTGAACTGGATGAAAGAAGAGGGATTTGCTCCCTCAAAGATATTAAATGATATGGAAAATGCTCATGGCTTGATTTTATTAGTAGAAAGAAATGGCGACCGAACCGCACTGAGGTATTTACACCGTATCTTTCACGATTTAGATGTTCATCTTAATGAAGTAAAAGAAGATAAGGGTGAAACAAATATCTGGGGTGTGACACATGCACTTGGCAACAATCGTGAAATAAGAAGAATTAATAATTATTTGAAGAAACATTTTTAAGGAGGACGATACGATTCGTCTTCTTTTTTTGTCATAAATTATTAGAAAAGTTTGAAAAAACAAAGGAATTTGTCCTTCTTTGTAGAATAGTTAGGGTGTATGAAAGGAGAGAAGGAGGAAGCGTTGTGAAAATCACTGAATTTATGGGGAATAAGGTCTGTACCCTCATGATGGAATCAGAGGGGCATAAAGTTCAAATTGAGTTTATGTTTTCTGTTCAACATCCAGAAATTCTTGACTACAGCTTTCGTATCAATGGTACCCCTTCCTTACTAACAAGAAATAGACTTAATAATCTAGCAGAAAAGAAAATGCAAGTTATCTTTGATCAACTTATACAAAATGTACTTTAAATTATTATGGGTCCTTCTAGCAAGGTCCTTTTTTTGTTTTTCCTGATTAAGAAAGGCCTATTTCAAAGCAACTAAGTTTTTCCCGTCTTTTAAAGGAGGAAAGCTTGTCCGTATTCACTGAAAAGTGAGATAATGTAAAAAGACAGATAAGGGGGAGAGGTTTATGGAGAAGACGTTAAATAACATGAAGCAATGGGATGAGCAGGATTCCTTAAAAGAATATCGTAATGAATTTTACATAAAAGATAAAACTATCTATCTTGATGGCAATTCACTTGGACTTTTATCGAAACGAGCGGAGCAAGCTTTGTTGAGCATGCTTGAGTCATGGAAAAATCACGGAATAGATGGATGGACTTCTGGAGATAATCCTTGGTTTTACTTTGCTGAAAGCCTTGGGGCGTTGAGTGCTCCTTTAGTCGGAGCAAAAAAAGAGGAAGTGACGGTAACAGGTTCGACAACAAGTAATTTACATCAGCTCTTGGCGACATTTTATGAACCAAAAGGAAAAAGAACAAAAATAGTAGCTGATGTGTTGAATTTCCCTTCTGACATCTACGCGATACAAAGTATATTAAAGCTTAAAGGCAATGACCCTAAAGAGCATCTGGTACAAGTTGATAGTGAAGATGGGAGAAACATAAGGGAAGAGGATATTATAAAAGAATTGTCAGATGAAGTAGCATTACTTATTCTGCCAACCGTCCTTTATCGAAGCGGCCAGCTTTTTGATATAAAGAAAATAACGGAAGAAGCACATAAACATGGAATACTTGTGGGATGGGATGGGTGTCATTCTGTAGGAGCGATTCCTCATCACTTTCATGACTGGGGAGTTGATTTTGCTTATTGGTGTAACTATAAGTACTTGAATGCTGGTCCTGGAGGAGTTGGAGCTTTATTTGTTCATGAAAAGCATTTAGGCAAAACACCAGGACTAACGGGCTGGTTTGGTTCTCAAAAAGAAAAGCAATTTGACATGGAACATACCTTTACCCCGGCACAAACAAGTGGTGCCTTTCAAATAGGAACTCCCCATATCTTTAGTATGGCACCGCTTTTAGGTTCTTTAGAGATGTTTAATGAAATTGGTATAGAAAAGATCCGCGAAAAATCACTTCATCAAACAAGAATTTTGATGGAGCTTATCGAGCATGAATTAAAGGATTTTCATTTTAATATTGCAAACCCAACAGAGGACAAGATTCGTGGCGGACATGTTAGTCTTGAACATGAAGAAGCAGCAAGAATTTGCAAAGCTTTAAAAGAACATGGAGTAATCCCTGATTTCCGTAAGCCTTCCATCATCCGCTTGGCGCCAGTGGCCCTCTATACAACCTATGAGGAGCTATACGAAACAGTTATGATTCTTAAGAAAATCATGCAGGAGAAGCTCTATGAAAATTATTCAAATGAACGCGGAGTAGTTGCGTAAGGAGGAAATATGAAAATACATGACATATCAAGAATCTTAAACAATCATACTCCTATGTGGCCCGGAGATACGCCATTTTCCTATACCTTGAATTGGAGTAAAGAGGAAACAGGATCTGTAAATGTAGGAAGCATTGAAATGAGTGTTCATACCGGAACACATGTCGATGCCCCATTTCATTTTGATAGCACAGGGAAAAAAATTGTTAACATGGATCTATCTGTTTTTATAGGACCGGCTATTGTGCTGGATGTTACAAATAAAGCTACAATTAGCTATGAAGATATAGCCCAGTCATTAAAAGCACATCCGCAGAAAAGAATTTTATTTAAAACAAATGCATGGAAGCAGGAAGATGAATTTCCATCAACTATTCCCACCTTATCTAAGGAAGTAATAGAACTATTAAAAGAGCTTGAGGTTCCATTAATAGGAGTAGACTTACCTAGTGTAGATAAGCTTGATAGTAAAGAGTTACCACTTCATCACCTTCTACTTGAAGCCAATATCTCCATACTAGAGGGAATCGATTTAAGGATGGTGGAAGAGGGCGAATACAAACTAGTAGCCCTTCCTCTAAAATTAGAGGATGCTGATGGTAGCCCTGTAAGAGCTATATTAATAGAAGAATAATGCAAAATGTATTAATAAAATAGGAGTTTTTCTTATGGGAAATACGGTTCTCACTGTTTCAGTAAGAAAGCTAGTAGAATTTGCAACAATGAGTGGCAGTATAGATTCTAGATTTGTTGGATCAAATATTATGCAGGAAGGAACAAAAACGCATCAAAGATTGCAAAATAGCAGAGGAGAAGATTATCAAAAAGAAGTTCACTTGGCAATGGACATGCCTGTAGGTGCATATGTACTGCATATTGAAGGAAGATGTGACGGGATCTATTCCAGAGAAAAACAAACCATCATAGAAGAAATAAAAACTACTTCCAGAGAGCTATCTACACTAACAGAAAAGGACTTTCCGTCGTATTGGGCGCAAGCTAAAATGTATGGATATATTTACGGCAAGCAGCAAAAGCTGGATCTGATTGATATTCATTTATTATTTGCCAAGCGAGATAGTCTTGAGGAAAGAACATTCATTCAGTCCTTTACACTAGAAGAACTAGAAAGTTTTGTTGAAACAACACTAGCAGAATATATGAACTTTATGCATCTGATAATGGAAAATAAGTATAATCGAAATCAAAGTATAAAAGAACTCTCCTTTCCGTTTCCGGTTTATCGCAAAGGTCAAAAAGATTTAGCTAAAGCTGTCTATAAAACAATCAAAGAAAAAAAGCGCCTGTTTGCTAGTGCTTCCACAGGAATAGGGAAAACCATTTCTACCATTTTTCCTGCTTTATTGTCCATAGAAGATGGCAAGGCTGAAAAAATAATGTACCTTACAGCTAAAACTGTCACAAGAACTGTTGCGGAAGATGCATTTCGATTACTTATGAATCAAGGTCTATCTTTTAAAGTCGTAACAATTACTGCAAAAGAAAAAATATGCTTTCAGGATGAAACCCGCTGTCAGAGGGAGTTTTGTTCTTATGCCGATGGCTATTATGACCGATTGAAAGAGGGCCTTCGTGAGATTATTAGTAACGAACAGTTGATAGATCGTGGTGTCATTGAAGCTTATGCACATAAACATCATCTTTGCCCTTTTGAATTTTCATTGGATATCGCAATGTATGCAGATGCAGTTATTTGCGATTACAACTACTATTTTAATCCAAAAGTAAAATTACAGAGATGGGGAGAGTTTCATAAAGAGTCGATTGTTCTTATTGACGAAGCTCATAATTTAGTGGACCGGTCCAGGGAAATGTTTTCGGCCGAAATAAGTAAGTCGCTTTATCTTCATGCGAGCAGAATCCTTAAAAGCGGGGACAATGTTTTATATTTGAGACTAAAAGCAGTGAATGACATAATGCTAGTCTGGAAAAAAGAGCTTATAGCGCAAGATACGTTTGTGATTGATGAAAAGCCTTCTCATCTAATCCCTTCTTTGACAGAAGCAGTGGAGGAATGCGAGCGTTGGCTTAAAGTGAATTCTTCTGGTACTGGTTATGAAGAGGTTCTTTCCTGTTACTTTGAAATGCAGTCCTTTATTCGAGTGATGAAGGATTATAATGATAGTTTTAAAACAATCGTAACCATTTATAAAAGTGAGGTTATGGTCAAGCTTCTTTGCCTGGATCCGTCTTCCTTATTACGTGCAATTACGAAAAAATCCTATGCAATCATTTTCTTTTCTGCGACGCTGCAGCCAATTGGATATTATCAGACCCTTCTAGGCGGAGAAAAGGACGATTATCATATTAAAATCGAAACTCCATTTGAACAAGAACAATTGAAGGTATTTGCGAGTTCTATATCTACAAAATACAAAGATCGTGAAGCGTCTATACCTTCCATCGTAAAAACAATCATTTCCACTTTTCACTCACGAAAAGGGAATTACTTAGTGTTTTTTCCATCTTTTGAGTATATGCTTCAAGTGTATGAATCCTACAAAGCCATAGTCCATCAAGAGAATGTTCACACCATCGTTCAAGAACCAATAATGACAGAAGATGAGCGAGATCGTTTCTTGCGCTTTTTTTATCCGCGAAGTGAGGATACCTTAATCGGATTTGCAGTTCTTGGCGGCATATTTTCAGAAGGCATTGACTTAAAAGGGGATCGCTTAAACGGAGTAGGAATTATAGGCGTAGGACTGCCCAAAATAAATTTAGAAAGAAATGTAATGAAAGATTATTTTCAAGAAAAAGGCTACAATGGTTTTGATTTTGCGTATGTCTATCCTGGTATCAACAAAGTCCAGCAGGCAGGTGGAAGGTTAATCAGGAGTGAAGAAGATACTGGATTTATCTTATTAATAGATGATCGCTATTTTTCGTCGAAATATAACTCCCTGCTCCCAATGGAGTGGAAACCAGTTCAACCTGTAACATTTAAATAATCATTTAATATAAAATTTAACAATTTCTTCATGTTATATCAATAATAATTGGCTATGATAACTAATAAATAAACTTATTAGGATGATGGCTCATGAAAGGAAAAATGCAAAAAGGCTTGGAACTGCAACGGGACTATTATATAAAAAAACTTCTGTTAATAGGAGTATACGATTTAGTTATTTTAGAGGGCATGACAATCAGGGAGTTAAGTGAAGAATATCATTACTTTTATTATGATATCCCTAGTAAAAAACTCACTCCCAAAAGGGAAAATAAAAAGGAGGCATAGTCTCATACAGAGACTATGCCTTATCAATGCCGAACATATTCTTTTTTTAACTCTTCCTGAGCGTTATTTTCTATATGAAGGGTACGAGTCGGGAAGGCGATTACGACACCTTCTTTTTCTAATACTTCCATAATTTTAAAATTAATATCCTCTTTAACCTCTAAATAATTCGCCCACATGACAGTATTGGTGAAAAAGTAGATAAATACGTTCAGACTACTATCGCCAAAGTTATCGAAACGGACCATGATAGTATCTTGATGAACCTCAGGATGGGCTTGGAGCATTTGTTCAATACTGCGAACGACACTTTCCAAGCTTGCTCTTGAGGTGTTATATTGAAGACCTAACTCAAAAGTAATTTGACGCTTTCCCATTTTAGACCAGTTCGTGATCGGCTCATTCGATACTGTAGCATTTGGTACCGTTACGATTGCTTGAGCAAAAGTACGGATTCTGGTGCTCCTGAACGATATATCCTCGACCACACCTTCTACACTTGGAGTTTTTACCCAGTCTCCCATTGTAAATGGTTTTTCGGTTATAATAATAAACCCACCCAACAGGTTTTTTAACGTTTCCTGCGCAGCTAAAGCGAAGGCCAATCCGCCTAAACCTAGACCTGCAACAAAACCACCTACATTATAATCCCATTCTTCTAGCACAATACTTAATGCTAAAGCGATTAATATGAAACGTAATATCTTTGTGATAAAGGGCATAACAATTTTATCCACTTCAAAATCCAGCTTAGTAGTTAATTTGGAGAACAGGATTGAGGAGGAAGGAATAAAATTAAATAGTCCCCAAGCAATTAGAATGATAACGGATGATCGCATCAAACTAGACAACGTAGTAGGCTCTATTATTTCAAATGGAGCGGTCCTTAAGGCAAAATAGATTCCTAGAATAACAAAAAATGTTCGAACAGGCTTATTAAATGCTAATACAATATAAGTGAAAAGATCGGTAGGTGTTTTTTGAGAAAATGCCAAGATGATTTTGAAAAAATATTTGGTAAAGAGCTTTCTCCATAAAAGAAAGAGAAAAAGGATAAGAAGGGATCCGCCAAAATCCATCCAGAAAGTAATATCAGTCCAAAAATCATAGGTGAAAGTCTCAGTAAAGCTATTTATTATTTTGTTCAAAGGTGCAAACCTCCTGTGAATAACTCCATTTGAAAACAAGTAACGTACTATCAATCTATTATAAAGCCTTATGATACTATGTAATCTTCTAAATTTCAATTCGCAGAAACAGTGGAATGTTTTGCGAACAGTAAATGTTTTTGTAGAATTCTGACTAATAAAGTGGTAGTATTTTACTATATTATTTCGGATTTCGTTAAATAGGGGTGTAGCCATTGGGATTCACATGGAAGATTACGAAAACGTTACTGTTTTTTCTATTCGTAGCAATACTTTTAATTTTAGCAGTTTTATTCCCAAGGTCACCGGATATTGCTGTGCATGGAAAGGCAATGACCGTGGAGTATGGATATGAATTTTCTTGGAATGCCTATAAACATAATATATCCATGTTTATTCATGATGTAAGGGAAAATGGAACGTTGGGATTTACAAGATATGATAACCCTGCAGAAGAAGAGATACTGTTACATATGAAAAGAAGCTTGAAGGTTATCGTTACCGCCTTTATTATTACTCTTATTTTTGGAATCTTAAAGGGGATTTATGATTTTTATGATCGTTGGAATGGATGGAATATCTTTGGAAAAGGTATGACTTGGCTGTTACAATCCATCCCTGATTTTTTCCTCATAATTTGCTTGCAATGGTTAATTATCTTTTATCTTCCGTTTATCAGGATTTTTGGACATGATCATTGGTATAGTTTTTTACTGCCAGCCTTTTTAGTATCTTTATATCCAATGTTATATATTGCAAGAATCACTTCAACAGCTTTAGGAAGTGAAAAGGGAAAGCCATATATTCAGGTTGCACGCTCGAAAGGTCTTTCTGGAAAAAAAGTCTTATGGAAGCATATGCTACGGAATAGTCTTTATCCCATACTTTCCAACCTGACTGCAGTGATGCTATATTTATTATCCAATTTACTCATAGTAGAGTATCTTTTGGATTATCGGGGAGCAGCGTTTCGGATGTTCCAAGCATTTGATGTAAGTAAGGCAATATCAGGAAATAATAGGTTTATAGATGAATCAGGATTAATTATTGGGTTTGGTCTAAGCTTTATGATCATTGTATTAATATCACAAGTAATTACACTCTTTATTATGAAAAAAGTAGAACCGAGGTAGGTGAAATCATGAATCGGAACTGGACATTAATTATAGGTAGTTCTTTTTTAATTTTCTTAGTGCTGGTAACACTTATTGGCCCGTTTTTACCCTTTATTGATAATGTGCTAGAAAGCAGGCGGGTGGTGTTTACTGAAACAGGAATAGAGACCGCACCGTTTGAGCCCTCTGGAAAACATATCTTTGGTACTGATCGAGAAGGAAGAGATATCTTAAGCATTATTGTGGTTGGTGCGAGGGATACCCTTATGCTGATTTTTGGAATAACTCTTATTCGCTATTCAATCGCGATTATGTTAGCTCTTTTGTCAGTAAATAAAAAAGGGCCGGCAAATTGGGTTTTACAGGGATGGCATCAGATTTTCTCTGCATTACCAGTTATTTTTTCTGCCATTATCTTGCTCAATCTACCTATCTTCGTATTTAATGAACATCGTTTTTTATGGGCAATAGTCATTTTGGCTTGTATTGAAGTAGGAAGGGTAGGTACCGTTCTCCAACACCAGTTTTACAAAATAAAACAAACCCCATATGTAGAAGCAGGAATTACAGTAGGTGTTTCTTCCTTTACACTTTTCACCAAGTATTATCTTCCTAATACCCTGCCAGAAATAATTGTACAGTTCTTCTTGGATTTAGGTAGAATTGCTTTATTAATTGGTCAGCTTGGTATATTCAGTATCTTCATCTCACAGGAATTTGTACAACTTTCCTATGGATCAGGTGAAATACAAAACACCAGCTTTAACTGGGCTACCTTATTAGGTCAAGCAAGAGGAGATGTTATCCGATCTTTTTGGATTCCATTCTTCCCAGCCCTAGCACTGGCATTTACTGTATTCACTTTTAATGTTTTTGGAGAGGGGTTAAGAAAACATTTCCATCGATTAGAATCATCATGACTGTCGAAATTACTCGACAGTTTTTTCTTTGTTCATTAAAATAGATAGGGTGTGCAATAAGTTGAGTTAGGAGATAAAGAAATGGCAGCAAAGCAAAAACCACTAAAAGATCTGACTCGAAAGTTACCAGTTTGGTTTATCGGAACAGCATTTATATTATTGATTGCAATAGCTGCAAAATTACTTGGTGAAGTGTTTCCAACGGTAGGAGGAGTTATATTTGCACTCCTAATAGGAATAATTCTACGCAATAGCTTTAAGTTAAATGAGGTTATTGCTCCAGGTATTCATTTTGTTGTGAAGAAACTTTTAAAGTTGGCAATTATTCTTTTAGGTGCAACCTTAAGTATACAAAGTATCTTAGAAATTGGAACACAGTCCATTACTGTTATATTGATTGTAGTGATAGGCGGGATTTTTGGTACCTTGCTAGTAGGTAAACTGTTAAAAATTGATAATATACTCAGTCTTTTAATAGGGGCAGGTACAAGTATCTGTGGTGCCACGGCAATTTTTGTTATTAAAGGAGTAGTTTCTGCAAAAGAAACGGTAACAGCCTATGCAATCACCACTATCTTCTTTTTCAATATAGTAGCAACCCTGTTATATCCTTGGGTCGGTCAATGGCTACAATTAACCACGCTACAATTTGGTATTTGGATAGGGACTACTATTCATGATACTTCGTCTGTCGTGGCTGTCGGGTATTTGGTAGGTGACGAAGTAGGAGAGATTGCAACAACTGTGAAGCTTGTTCGTACGTTGTTTATTATCCCGCTTGTATTGGCTATTACTTTTATATTGGTTAACAAAAGTAACGAAAATAACGTCAAAAACAGCAGTGTAAAAAATGCCTTTCCTTTATTTATTATTGGATTTCTTATTATGAGTATATTCTATTCTGTTGGAGTGATACCTGAAGCCTTTAGCAGTATGCTTGGGTCTTTTGCTAAATTTCTGATTGTCATGGTGATGGCAGGTGTTGGGTTACAAGTGGAGTGGAAGAAGTTTCGAACATTAGGCTTTAAACCTTTTCTTGCTGGTTTCATCGCTTCCCTGTTTGTGGCGGTTGTGAGTTTAGTGTATGTGATATTTTTGATTGATTGATTATGCAGAACATCCATATTTATGGATGTTTTTTTGATGGGGGACTTTTTGTAAACTCCCTGCTGCTTTGCGTTTCAGGTGTTCGCTTATCCAAGTGCGGTGCGGGAGCTTCCTTGGCTATGTTTGTGATTATAAGTTTGAAAACAAAACAAGCTGTTTCTGTTTTAGATACAGCTCGCTTTTATGAAATATTATCTTTTAGCTCGGTCGTTGATTTAATTTGATCTAGTAAGACATTTTTTAGGGAAGCAAGGTAAAAGGGGGAAATCATGGATGTGATATCCTGCCATATTTCTTTCTTGGGCCGATAAACAATTAGCTTGAGCTCTTGAAGAGATACTTTTTGTAAAAATAAACGATAACGTCGGCTTTCTAGAGGCTCGGTTTCATCAACAAATTCCAAAATTACGGAGTGATCTATTTCAACTATAGGATGGACAATAGCAAAGGCCTGCAAAACAATCACCTTTTTCTTTTAGGCTATATTTAAAAAAACTTATACTACTGTCCATCTTCTCCAATTAATTTCCACCTTATACTTGATCTAAAAAGGAAAGAACTTTGTCAAAAGGTTGCCGATCTTGCTTTAGATGATAGCTATGAAATGGATCACCTTTTTCTTTTAAACGCTCTAGCACATTTGATACAGTAAATTGCTTTGGGCGTAACCCTTGGTTCACTTCACTCCAATTGAGAGGAGTAGCAACGGTAGGCAGGCTATTTTCTCTTAAGGAGTATGGTGCAATAATTGTTTTGCCTTCAGCATGCTGAATGAAATCCACATATACTCTTGTTCCGCGATTCTTTTTTAATCGTTCGATCGTGAACAATTCTGGTTCTTTTGACACTAGATAGTTTGCTACAAACTCTGTGAATTTCCTTGTTTGCTCATAGGTAAATGTCTCTTCAGGGAGAGGGATATATACTTGCAACCCCTTCCTGCCAGAGGTTTTTACAAACGACGCAAGCTGTAACTGATCAAATATCTCCTTCATCATTAATGCCCCAATCACGGCATTTGCGAAGAATTTCTCCGATGGTGGATCAAGATCAAAAACTATTTCACATGGTAGCAGGGAGCCTGTTTTCTGAAAAGGAATATGCAGTTCTATCGCAAGCTGGTTACCAAGCCAAACGAGTGTTTCGAGATTATTACATACAATGTAGTGAATACCATCATTTACAGAGGTTTCTACATATTCTGGTGCATAATCTGGGCGGTTTTTTTGGTAAAATTTCTCGCCAGACATACCATGAGGGTAACGAATAACGGTTAGCAGCCTATTTTTTAAAAATGGTAAAAGAAAAGGCGAGGCTTCCGTTAAATATTGCAAGTAATCTAATTTGCTAAAAAAAGGTTCCTCCCACAACGGTTTTTCGGGATGTGTAATCTGAACACTCTTCGGCAGGTCTAAATTAGAACTGCGCAGACTATTCCACGTACAATCCTTTACTTGGATATCAAAGCGGAAACGACGGAATTCAGGATGTCGTAGTTGACCTTGATAAAGCTCCAAGTAGTATAGTTCCACACAAATACCTGGTTCTACGTATACAAATAAATTGTCCTCATTTTTGCTATTCTCTTTAACGACCGCAATTAAAGCTCGTCGCTCCTCTGAACTCATTCCATGAGAAAATAGACCGATGGGAAGGATGCGATCTTGGTTCATTACCGCTACATGAAAATAACCGTTATCTTTTTGATAAGCTGTGATAAAGCAACTGATGTTACGAAAGTTTTTAATTTTGATCCAATCTGGAGTTCGCTTACCTGCCTGATAGGTACTAGACGTTTTTTTTGCGATTATTCCTTCTCCATGGTTCTCTTTAATTTTTTTAAAAAGCATATCTCCATTCAACTGGTATGGTACATACTGCAAAGGTACAGAGCTGTATGTGTTTGGACTAAGAGGCAGGTCCAGCAAGGTGAATATTTCCTTTAATTTCGCTTTTCTTGTTTGAAAAGGCAATGAGACAAGCGTTTTACCACTTGCTTTAAGGATGTCGAATGCCAATAAGGTAGCAGGTGTTGATTGAGCAAGGTCTAAAACAGTCTCTTTAGTCTTTGTTCTCCCTCGCTTTTGAATCGCTGTAAAATTCCCTTTCCAAGGTGAAGTTAGAATAGTGAGTTCGGCGTCTAGTACGAGCGGAATAAACTGTAGCAATTTATCCTGTTGAACTAAAGCCTCTAAAAAATCGATTATCTCTGGAAAATGATTGTTCAAAGATTTGCCATTCCTGCTTTGAAGAGTAATATTATCCTTATCAAGGAAAACTAGACAGCGAAAGCCGTCATATTTCACTTCATACCCCCATTCTTCTCCAACTGGTGGGTCACGATGGAGGGTGAGAAGCATTGGTTTTATCATTTTATCTTTCCTTTCTTCTGCTTTTAAGAAATCCCGTATGGATTTTTACGTATTATTAACATGCGCTCGCACAAAACAAACTATGTTAATGAGGTGTAACAATGTATCAAGGAATATTTCTAGACCGCGATGGTGTGATAAATGAAGTGTTGTCAAAGAGAGTGAAATTCGTAAATAAGCCGAGTGATTTTCATTTTCTTCCCGGAGCGAAAGAAGGCATCAGATTATTGTCAGAGGCGGGGTATAAGCTTTTTGTTGTAACAAACCAGGGTGGAGTGGGCCTTGGTTTTATGGATAGTCTTGCATTAAATGAAATACATCAATTTATGGTAAAAGAAATTAAAAAAGCAGGTGGAGAAATTGAAGAAGTTTCAGCATGTATCCATAAACCGGACGAAGGTTGCATGTGCCGAAAGCCTGGGGCAAAAATGATAGAAGATCTTGCTGAAAAATATCGTATCAATTTGTCTTCTTCCTATATGATTGGTGATCGAGAACCAGATATTCTGGCAGGAAAAAGTGCAGGAACCAAAACAATCTTTATCGGTAAAGAAACCAACATAGCAGATTATACCTTTCCTACTCTGTTGGATGCTGCAAAGTGGTTAGTTAGACAAAAATAATAGAGGTTGTAATTTTAGCGTGAGAACTAGCACCCAAGGGCATACTTCGCTTGGGTGTTTTTTCTTTGCTCGTCTGTGTAAGAAATCAGCCGTGCATCTCCCGAAGATGCTGCATCAGATCCTGGGGGTTTGTCCAAATCGCCATGAGATATGGAGAAAAAGCGTTCCGTGCGCAAATCTCGAGAAGTGGTACGGAAAAACCGAGTTCCGTGCGCAAGTCCCGAGAAGTGGTACGAAAAACCCGGGTTCCGTGCACAAGTCCCGAGAAGTGGTACGCAACCTGGAAGATTGTTGCTATATGCCCTTTAAAAAAAGAGAAGTGGTGCGAAAAGTGCTGCTAACGTGCAGAAAGCGGTTGAGGAGGACAGTAAAACTCGAAATGAAAGTGGAGTTATTCTCGTGTATTAAGCAAAATATCCGGAAAGTAGCCGGTGTGCTGGAGTAAATACATGCAGAATTCATAGGATGAGGAGCGTAAACTCTAAATGCTGCGTTCGTGGCTCATTCCTGTATTACCCAAAAAGCGACTAACATCAGCTAGTCGCTTTTTTTCGAGTAGTTCTTTTTTTAGGTTTTGCTTTCGTTGTGGTATCTTTCTTTTCTTCTTCTTGCTTGATTACTGCTTTCTTTTTTTCCGGTTTTATCTGCTGATCCTTCGTTCGTTCGATACTTGCCTGCAGGGCACTCATCAGGTCGACAACATTTGTCTTACCGCCTGGTTCTTGAGGAGTGGTGGTATCTTCTTGTTTATTTACCTTGTTTTCAATTAAAGCTAACACAGCTTCACGATAGTTGTCATGGTATTTTTCAGGATTAAAATCGGTTGTTAGTTGATCTATAAGCATAATCGCCGTCTTTAACTCTTGTTCATTTATGTCCGTCTTTTCAGGAACACTTGGTACATCTCGAACATTTCGGACCTCATCAGGGTAATGGACTGTTTCCATAACAAGACAGTCTTGGTAAACACGCACAATAGCAAGTTGCTGTTTTGAGCGGATTGAAATTTCTGCTACTCCAATTTTTTTTGACGTTTCTAATGCTTCCCGTAATAAAGAATAAGCCTTGCTTCCGTTCTCTCCGGGTCCTAAGAAATAGGAACGATTAAAGTAAATGGGATCAATATCTTCAAGTTTCACAAAATCAATAATTTTTACGCTTTTATCTTCATGCTCTTCTTTAAGGGAACTTAACTCTTCGTCATCCAGAATCACATATTTTCCTTTTACATATTCATACCCTTTTACTAAGTCACTTTGCTCGACTTCCTTTTCACAATGGGGACAAACCTTTTCGTACTTAATAGGTGAATGACACTCTTTATGCAGGGTACGTAGCTTAATATCTTTATCTTCTGTGGCAGAGAACATCTTTATAGGAATGTTAACAAGTCCAAAGCTGATGGAACCTTTCCACATGGTATGCATTTTTATCACCTAACCTAATTTTTATAGTTGCTCCTTTTTAGTTTAACCTGAAAAAAAGAGTCAATTACTTAAAATTATGGAAGAAATAATGAGAAAGAAATCCAGAGCGCAAAGCGATATGGAAAAAATCCACTTATTTCCAAAAGGCTTTTATGGCTCTCACTTTAAACTGTTATCGTGAAGAAATGAATGTTTTTAAAAAATATTTTTTGTCGCTCCCCCGAAAAGATTGAAACATTCACGTAATATTTGAGTGAAGATATATATCAAAAACAGTGATTGGGGGAAGAAATCAGGATAATTTTACTATGTTATCAATAACTGAAAGTAATTTTTTACCGATTAAGTAGCATTAAAGTGGTTAGTATTTCCTTATATATTGATAAAAGCTGTCTTAACAGGTTTTTACATTGACATTTTATAGAGAAAACGTCACCTTTATAAAGAGACAGGTGACTTTTTCTTGAAATCGAAAAAGCCTCCTTCTTAAAATTTGCTGTATACTTTAAACATTAGTTATTAAAGAATATAAGCAGGGAGAGAGGTGAAGCCGGTGCTAAGCCTACTTTTTAAAATCGGCAAAAGACGCACAAAATCACTTGAAGATGAAGTGCTAGAAATTCAAGCTGGAAATATACAATTACAAAATTACTTAATAAATAAATATAAACCATTTATCGCAAAGGCTGTTTCATCTGTTTGTAAAAGATATATTAATGAAACGGATGATGAATTTAGTATCGGTTTAATCGCTTTCAATGAAGCAATCGAGAAGTATTCAACTGATAAAGGAAGTTCTTTGTTATCTTTTGCTGAATTGATCATTAAAAGAAGAGTAATTGATTATATCCGAAAAGAAAGCAAGAACATGACTATTACTATGTCGGAGCAGGATGTTGACCAGGATGATTATGCTTCTAATAACATCGAAGCTAAACTATCCGTTGAGGAATTTCAAAAACAAATAGATCAGGAACAACGTAAAGAAGAAATAATCTATTATCAAACAATTTTAAAAGAATTCGGCTTAACTTTTTCTGACCTGCATGCGTGTGCTCCTAAGCATTCTGATGCGAGGCAAAATGCTATTAATATTGCACATATATTAGTCCAAAATCCGGAATTAAAGAAGCATTTATTTGATAAGAAAATGTTACCGATGAAGAACTTAGAAGGATTGGTTGACGTTAGTAGAAAAACAATAGAACGCAACCGGAAGTACATTATAGCAGTGTCTATTATTTTATCAGGGGATTATATATATTTAAAAGATTACCTAAAAGGGGCGATTACGAGTGAAAAAAGGGATTGTGCTCGAAGTTCATGATGACTATGTCACGATGCTGACCCCAGACGGCGAGTTTTTAAGATCGAGAAAGCAAAAAGGGGAAGTTGGAATTGGGGAGGAAATCATTTTTTTCCCCATGCATAGGTCTACTGAGTCATCTAAGAAGAGGAGATTTTCTCTTTTTAAAATAAGATGGGCCATAGTAACTTTGCTAACGGCAACTATATTGCTTTTTACACTCTATCCTAAATATATCAACAACCAGGTTTATGCCTATATTTCATTAGATGTAAATCCTAGTTTGGAATTAAGCATAAATAAGCATTTTCGTGTTCTATCTATTGATGCCTATAACGAAGAAGGTAAACGATTATTAGGTGACTTGAAGGATTGGGAGAATGAAGAAATTGCACATGTGTCATCAATGATAATGGGATTAATTCGTGAAGAAGGCTACTTGAACAATGGCGGAGAGGTAATTATTGCTTCCGTTTTGTCAGAAAGTGATAATTTAATCTGGAAAAATAAAATTCAAAATGAAATCATCGCTATTTCTAAAACAATTCAAGTGGAGAATATAAATGTAACTACGATAGAAACAACTAATGAAAAACGCGGAGAAGCGCTTAGACAAGGTGTAACTCCAGGTAAATTTATTCAAAATGAACGTAGCACCGAACTGGTAGAAAAAGATGATACCTCAAGTTTAAATGAAAATACCAATACCGGAATTACAGGATTACAAAATTTAAAAAGCACGAAAGAAAACCCAGCTGAGAATGGCTTAGATAAGCAGCAAATAAGCAAGGACAAGGAAAAGATAAATGAAGAAGCTTTAACAACTGAAAAAGCAATAAAATTAGAAACATCAAAGCTTGACAGGTTGGAGAAAAAAGAAGAACGTGAGCTAGAGAGGATGCAAAGGAAAGAAGAACGTGAGTTGCAAAGGAACCAAAGGAAAGAGCAACGAGAAAGAGATAGAGAAAGCAAAATAGATAATAGAGGTTATAAAGAAGATGAAAAAATTAAAGAAGTAGATAAGAAACAGAAAAAGGAACAAAAAGTACATAATAGACCTAGCAAAGGGCAGCATGAACAAAAAATTGAGAATAAACGAAATAGCAAAGAACACCAAAATAATAATGGCAAGGGACAATAATAACTTTTGATTTTACTTAGTTTCGTTGATTTCATTTTTTCTGTTGCCTTATAAGCACAAACTTCACAAACAAAAGAGACATGCTATAATAAAATCCCAGAGTGAAACACTCTGGGATTAGCCATGTTTATGAAGTTTATTGACCTTTAAGTTGTGATTGAGCTTGTGCTACAAGACGTTTCGTGATTTCTCCACCAACAGATCCATTGGAGCGCGCTACTGTATCTGAACCAAGTGTTACACCAAATTCCTGTGCAATTTCATATTTGATCTGGTCTAAAGCCTGCTCAATACCTGGTACTAATAATTTATTGCTGCTTCGTGCCATTATCATCACTCCTTTTCTTATTGAACTACAACTTATATAATAAAAGTTGTACACATAGTATTGGTTAATCCGAAAAACAGATACTAGTAAGTATTAGACAAATAATGTAATATAGAGAGAATTATGAAACATTTTCTAGTCAGTACCGTATATAAGAATAATGATTAGAATAAAGGCAGTTTTAACGTGAAAGGGTCAACATGATAAAAATTAAAAGTTTATTTAATGAAAAAGTACATAATTTATCACCTGCACAACTTATAGTAAGTTTTTATTTTTTGGCTGTAATTGTAGCAGTATCTTTATTAAGTTTGCCTGTTGCGAGATATGATGGTGTGGACTGGACCTTTATGAACGCGCTTTTTACGGCAGTTAGCGCGGTAAGCGTAACTGGTCTGACAGTGTTAAACACTGCGGAAACCTTTACTGTTCCGGGCATCTTTATTCTCGCATTTGTCCTGCAATTTGGTGGGGTTGGTGTTATGGCTGTAGGAACTTTTATCTGGCTTATCTTAGGAAGAAAAATAGGTCTGAAAGAAAGAAGATTGATGATGCTTGATCAAAATCAATCAAACCTATCAGGTATTGTTAAACTTATTAAGCAAATTCTATTTTTAATTTTAACGATTGAATTAATAGGTGCATTAATCTTGGGCACGTATTATTTATCGTACTACTCAACCTGGCAAGAAGCTTATTTACATGGGTTTTTCGCAGCGGTAAGCGCCACAACAAATGGTGGTTTTGATATTACTGGAGAATCCCTTGTTCCGTTTGCCAATGATTATTTTGTTCAATTTATTACGATAATTTTAATTACCACCGGTGCAATTGGATTTCCGGTATTAGTGGAAGTTAAGGAATTTATTATGAATAAGGGTGGTCGTTTTCGTTTCACTTTATTTACCAAAATAACTACTATTACCTTTGCAGGTTTAATTATTTTTGGAACAGTTGCAATCTTAATAATGGAATCTGGAAAATTCTTGGCAGGAAAGTCCTGGCATGAAGCCTTTTTCTATGCTCTGTTCCAATCAGTTACAACAAGAAGTGGTGGTTTAGCGACCATGGACGTTAGTGAATTCGCACTTCCTACGCTATTGGTCATGTGTGGGCTAATGTTCATTGGTGCTTCCCCAAGTTCAGTAGGAGGGGGCATACGAACAACTACTTTTGCCTTAAATATATTATTCTTGTTTCACTTTGCACGGGGCAGAAAGAACATTAAGCTTTTTCGACGGGAGATTCATGAAGAGGATATTATTAAGTCGTTAGTTGTCCTGTTGCTGGCCATAATAATATGTTTTTCATCTTTTATTATATTAAGTATTACAGAGCCTTTTGAGTTAATAGAAATTATGTTTGAAGTATGTTCCGCTTTTGGTACGACCGGTCTTTCCATGGGAATAACATCTGAATTATCTACAATAGGGAAATTGGTTATCATGTGCTTGATGTTCATTGGGCGAGTTGGGTTACTTACGTTCCTCTTCATTTTAGAAAGTAAAAGAAAACCAGCAAAATATCACTATCCAGTAGAAAGAGTAATAATTGGTTAAGTCCATCTATAAGCTAAAGAGTATAAATTTTAGGCTGTTTTAAACGCCGCTGTTGATTTCCGCAAAAGGCTACGCATTTTACGGGGAGGTGTCGGAGCCTCCTTGGCTGAGCCTGCAGGTAGCAAGCCTACCGCTATTTTCGAAGCCGCTGAAAAAGTACATAATTTTGGTTTGGGTTAAACACCGCTGTTACTTTCCGCAAATGGCTTCGCTTATCCAGAGGGCGACCTTGAGCCTCCTCGGGCTATGCCCTGCGGGGTCTCAAGCTTGTCGCTACTCCTACGCTTGCGTCTATGCCATTTGCTCCAATCCACAGCTAGAAGCCACCCAAATCTATATGTTTTCAATTTTTCAGTGGCCTTCTATTTTCCCGTTGGAGTCTCGCTAGAATAGCCTTATTTTCAACACACAACTTTAACAAGGCCAAAACTTAAAAAGCAGCAAAGTGAATATTCACTTTTGCTGCTTTTTTTAGCGGGAAGACTTAATCTCTCCCATAGCTAACATCTTTATCAGGATGGGTAAAGGGTACACCTTTGGGCTCTTTCGATTTTTCCACCAGTTCTCGATTTTCAGTTGAATTCCACCCAATATCATTAGTAGGGTGGACCCATTGGTCACCAGCCATTATAGAAGGATCAACCTGATCTGACCAGTTGTTAAGTGGAGAATCTTCTGAATTGTAAAGGCTGTCACCAATTACAACACCATGTTCGTTTATAAAAGGGGGCTGCATTTTTATGCTACTGCCCTTAAAAGAAGGTGAATTAATCTGGTGTGGCATCGTTTCATCGATATAAGGTAATTCTTGTTCTTTATTTTTATGTTTCATCTTATTTCACCTCCCATTAGCGTGACTAGTTTTAGCATTTCATTAAAAATTAAGAAGTATGTAATTGGAAAGAAAAAGGAGTGGAGAATACTTTTAAACGTTAATGAAAATAGCTCTTCTGGACAAAATAATCGTATACCAAGGGGGTGAAGGTTTTGGCAAAACGAAAAGTTTCTTTTGATGCTGCAGTTAATAATAATAAAACGCCTAAAGAAAGTCTGCCTGACACTGAATTTGCAGCAGAATATCAAACTGAGGATATGATTCGGGGGGCAAATAGAAATTCCAAAAAAGGGAGACAAGGAAAGTAGGGAAAGAGGAATGGATAAAAGCTCAAGCAAGAAAAAGCAAAAACAGGCACATAAGCATAGTCATGCAATTCCTGAACAGATACTAAAAGAGGAATTTGGACCGGAATTAGGGGACCCTAATGCGATGAAAGCTTTTGAGGGTGCTATTGAAGCAAAAAATAAGGCATCAAATAAGAAAAAATGCTAGCGTCAGCTAGCATTTCTTTTCAGCTTGGATGGTATAGGGAAAATTTCTGTCGTGTTCGTTGTTTGATTAAAGTAAACTAACATAAAGCAATCGTCCTGCTTAATTTGTCCTGTTTCTAAGTACAGGGCAAGATCAAATGGAACCTCTTCAATCATTGTATGCTTATACAGCTCTTTTTCGTTTAATTGGATTTTTACAAAGGTATTGCCTAGTACCTCTGGTGCAGCCAACAAACTTTTATATAGGGATGTTCGGACTTGCTTGGAGAGTCTGTCCTCCCACCATGGCTTACGAGGTTTGAATTTTTGATGACGAAGATAGTCGTACTTCATCAAACCTTCAACCTCAACACTATTCTTTTGAGCTGTATCCTTTAAAAAAGAGAATAGTCGTTTATATAAGTCTTCTAGCTGATGACCGATTCTTGACCACCCCTGATTATCCCAATAGGAACCAAATGATTGGAAGAAATCAAACGGTGTGGGGAAAACATTAGTTACTAAATGTTCAACAGTGGCATCCATACGATGATCATTCCAGTATTTTTCCAGAACGTCTTCCACTTGTTTAATCCGTATGATGTCATCAAAGCTAAGGATATTGTTACCAAGAATTTCATAAGGGGCATTATCCATGTAGATATACCCATGTTCATGAGCCCGGATGCGAAGACCGGTACCGCGTAACATTTTTAAAAACCCTAGTTGAAGCTCCTCTGGTCGGAGAGCAAAGACATCGTTAAAGGTATTTTTAAAAGACTCGTAGTTTTCTTCCGGCAAACCTGCAATTAAGTCCAAATGCTGATCTATTTTACCGCCTTCTTTTACCATGGTTACCGTACGCGAAAGCTTTGTGAAATTTTGTTTCCTCATAACCAATTCATTTGTTTCGTCGTTTGTCGATTGTACTCCGATTTCAAAACGGAATAATCCTGCTGGAGCTTCTTGGTTCAAGAACTCAATCACTTCTGGGCGCATAATATCTGCGGTAATTTCAAATTGAAACACTGTCCCTGGCTTATGCTCATCAATTAGAAATCGGAACATTTCCATAGCATAGCTCCGACTAATATTAAACGTTCGATCAACAAACTTTATTGTTTTAGCCCCATGCTCCATTAAAAAGCGAATGTCTTCTTTCACTTTTTCTCTGTCAAAATACCTCACTCCTACTTCAATAGAAGATAAGCAGAATTGACAACTAAAAGGGCAACCTCTGCTAGTTTCAAAGTAGGTAACGCGTTTGCCTAGTTGGGATAGATCTTCTTGAAAGCGATAAGGGGAGGCCAATTCTTTTAGGTCCACTTTATTGCGTTGTGGCGATATTTTCTTTTCTTGGTCTACACGATAGGCAAGCCCACTAATAGAAGCAAAATCCCTTGCCCCCTCTAGCTCTTTTAAAAGCTGCTTAAAAGTTATCTCACCTTCTCCGATGACTATGAAATCAACGTCTACTAAACGTTCAAGCCAATAAGAAACATCATAAGTTACTTCCGGACCACCAAGTACAATAGTCAGGTTAGGTTTGATTTTTTTTAACATACTTATAACTTTTATTGTTTCTTCAATATTCCAGATATAACAGCTAAAACCTATAACATCTGGTTTTTTTTGAATTAAATCAGAGACAATGTTCATTAATGGATCTTTTATTGTATATTCTACTAGATCCACATTGTATTCAGGTTCGGCATAAGCCTTTAAATAGCGTATCGCAAGATTTGTGTGGATGTATTTTGCATTTAAGGTTGTAGCAATTATTTTCATTTTCGTTCCATCAAACTCCTAAAATAAATTCTAATAGAGATTGCTTAATAAATACGCATTCACTATTTGTTTTTAATACTTATTGCATAACTTATATAGTTTATCATAATTGCAACAAATGAGTAATAAATTGCATGTACTTTAAAAAGGGGAAATATTCCCTATGAATAGGAATCTTTATGCTACCATTATCTACAAGATTACATTTAAATATTACAACAAGATTTCAGAAAATGACTTTTTAGTTGCTAAGCTATCTTTAAAAGGATTTTTGGAAGAAACGTAGAATTTGTAATAAGAAATAAATAATATCTTTTATAAGTGGGGGAAGTTGGATGACCCAATATATGGTGGAAGCAGAGGTCCGAAAATTGGAAGATGAGAATGAGGTCCTTAAACAAAAACTGGAAGAGATTGAGAAACAAAATAGATTTCTACAACTTACATTTGACCATGCGAATGAAGCCATCGTTTTATTGGATAGAAACTTAAGATTCACACAGGCCAATCTTAAGGCGTGTGAGCTATTCGAGTTATCTAAAGGTGAATTACAAAAGAGAAACCTTTATGAATTTCTTAATTTAATGGCTAAAGAGGAAGTCCAATATCAAGAAGCAGTGCTGGAAAAGGTAAAAGAAGCAGAAAACGAACTTATCCTTCGTTTAGATAATGGATCTGTCAAGTTTGTAGAATATTCTGCCGTCCGAAATCCTGACGAAAGCGACTATGATATTTTTGTTATTCGAGATATAACCGTAAAAAAGAAGGCGGAAAATGAAGCAAATAAAAGTAAGCAAATGTATCATGATGTATTTAATCGGGCAGTGGATGGGATCGTGGTATTTGACAAAAAAGGGAGCTTTATCGATGTTAATCCTGCCTTCTGCTCGAATTTTGCAATGGCCAAAATAGATCTATTGAAAGCAAAACTAGACGACTTTGTGGAAGAGGACTATCAATTTAAAATTGACAAAATATGGCTTCTGTTGGAAAAGTACGGACGTGTTCGTGGGGAATTGCCCGTATTGCTTCAAAATGGGGAAAAGAAAAGATTTGAAGTGACCATAACTGCTAATATCTATGATGATTTTTATTTAGCAATCATGCGTGATGTAACAGAGAAACGAAATATGGAGTTGCAATTAGAAAAAAGTGAAGAGCGATTTCGTGAGATGTTTCAGCATGCCCTAGATGCTATCGTGCTTGTAGATAATGTTGGGAATATTATGCGAGCAAATCCTGCGGCAAGCAGAGCCTTTGAATTGCCTTTGAATGAACTTGAAAATGCAAAATTACAGCAATTTGTATTAAAAGGCAATAAGAAACTTTCTACTATACTTAAAGTTTTTAGTGAAAAAGGAGAAATTAGAGAAGAACTAGAATTTCACATGCCCAATGGCCAAAAGAAGTTATTGGAGTTTACAGCCAATAAAGGAATAATTGATGGCTACAATATGGTTATTTTCCGAAATGTTAGTGAGCGCAGGAAGATGGAAAAGGATTTACGGGAGAGTGAACAGAAATTCCGAAAGATATTCAATAACGCTATGGATGGAATAATACTATGGGATGACTCGTGCGCTATTATTGATGCAAATCCAAATGCTAGTAAAATTTTAGATTTATCGAGAGAAGAATTGATGTCAAAATGTTTAAACCAATATATTAACCTTGATCAACTAGACATTATGAAAAACAAATGGAGTTTGTGCTTAGAAAATGAAGAACTTAGTGGCGAGGTTTGTCATAATCTAGCCAAAGGACAACAGATTTTAGAATTCTCAGCAAAGAAGAATGTCATAGAAGGTCTTCATATGACTATATTTCGAAATATTACCGAAAAGCGTGAAATGGAAGATCAGCTAAGAAAGTCAGATACCTTAACAGTTGTTGGTGAACTGGCAGCAGGAATTGCACACGAAATAAGAAATCCGATGACAGCTCTTAAAGGTTTCATTCAGCTCTTGCAAAATAATATAACGGACGATCAGTATGCCATGTATTTTGATGTGATTACATCAGAACTGAAGCGAATTGAATCTATTATTACAGAGTTCCTTGTATTGGCGAAACCACAGGCAATTTCCTATCAGCAGAAGAATATAGTAAGAATTATGCAAGATACGTTAGATCTCTTAAGTGCACAAGCCGCACTGGAAAATGTACAATTTGCAAGTTACTATGAAGAAAACCTTCCTGATATTTATTGTGAACCTAATCAATTAAAGCAGGTTTTTATCAATATTTTGAAAAATGCCATTGAAGTCATGCCAAAGGGCGGCACCATTTCTGTCTCTTTACAGCAAAAAGAATACCAACAGGTGCTAATTTCAATTAAAGATGAGGGAATTGGTATTCCAGAAGGAAAAATTAAAAAACTAGGTGAACCATTTTACACAACAAAAGACAGAGGTACTGGATTAGGACTTATGGTAAGTTATAAAATAGTGGAAGAGCATAATGGGATAATAGAAGTAGAAAGTGAACTAAACAGAGGAACGACTTTTCACATTAAACTACCGATTAACCCGCCGCTGAACTAAGATAGGGAATAGGAAGGAGAACCTAATGTTCTTTTATAAGAAAATGGAATCACCGATATCCACTTTGTATATAGTTTGTGATGAAAATAGTCTTGCTTCTATCTTGTTTTGCAAGCAAGAGTTGATGGAAAGATTCGGAGACAAGGTTCTTACTCTTGCTGCTGATCATCCGATGTGCCTGGAAGTAGAAAAGCAGCTAACAGAGTATTTTAACGGAGACCGTACAGAATTTTCCCTGCCGATTCAACTTAACGGGACACCATTTCAGGTTGATGTTTGGAATGCGCTCAGTAAGATTCCTTATGGAAGTGTGAGAAGCTATAAAGAGATAGCAGAAGAAATAAATAAACCCCTTGCAGTAAGAGCTGTCGGGCAAGCAAATAAAAGAAATTCCTTTCCTATTGTTATTCCATGTCATCGAGTGATAGGGAAAAATAATACACTGGTCGGTTATGCAGGGGACAAAGTAGGTATGAAAGAGAAGTTATTAATATTAGAAGGTGTTTTACATTAGTACGGTAGGGTTACCTATCGTTTTTTTTATGAGATTGACGATTATATGTATCAAATCTGATGCCGATTCATATAATTTACTAACACTAAAAAAGTTGCGCATAGGAAACAAATAAAGGGGGGCGAAAACATTGGGAAAAAGTAATAAATTAACCTTCTATACGAATGTCTTAACAAAACTTCAAGTAATTAGTGAAAATGATAAAGCGGTAATTTTAAAAAAAGTGACAACTAAAGGTTGAAAAAGATAAGAGATTCGACTATCATCTAATTAGATGATAATCTATTTAGAGGGGTGTTTTAACTGCAATTAAATAAATTGGTAAATTTTCATAAGGTGATGGGTGACCAGACGAGAATAAGATTACTAGTTTTACTTGCTTCAGAACATGCTTTGAGTGGGCAGGAGCTTGCTGAAAAATTAGGTGTAAAGCCTCCGACTATCTCCCATCATATTGCAAAATTAAAAGAGGTCAGTGCGGTATATGAAAGACGTAATAAAAATACTATCAACTATTTCCTAAACGAGAAAGCAATAAAACAACACTCAGAAGGATTGTTAACCATTATTAGTCGAAGCAGGAAGGAGGAAGAAACAGTGAGTCAACAAAAAGATAATACGCAAATACTGGAAAATTTTCTACAACCAAATGGAATGCTAAAAACGATACCGGCCCAGCGTAAGAAAAAGCTAATCATTTTTGAACATATGATAAAAGATTTAGAGCCAGGAAAGAAATATACAGAGAAAGAAATCAATGAACATATAATGAAATTTCATGAAGACTATGCCACTATTAGGCGAGAGTTTATTATTAATCATTATATGTATCGAGAGAACGGAATCTATGAACTAAATCCACAAGAAATGTGGGCAAAGTAAGAGAGAGAACCTATGATACGTTCTCTCTCTTTTGCTGTGTTTAAAGGCTCACTTTTTCGGTAGAGAATACAATCTATATAAATAAGTCTCTAATATGAGTTCGATAGTCTCCAGATATAACACCTTTTTCAGTGATGATCGCGGTGATATATTCATTTGGAGTAACATCAAATGCCGGATTAAATACTGTTACTCCTGCAGGTGCAATTAATTGATCACCTATATGAGTTACTTCGGTAGGTGGCCTTTCTTCAATCACAATTTCCTCTCCCGTTTTTTTTGTAAGATCAAAAGTCGAAAGTGGAGCTGCAACATAAAAAGGTATGTTAAAGGATTTTGCTAATATCGCTAGATTAAGTGTCCCAATTTTATTTGCTGTATCTCCATTGGCTGTTATTCTGTCGGCACCTACAATTATTGAGGTAATACCTTTAGTTTTAATCGTATGTGCAGCCATATTGTCCGTTATCAAGGTTACATCAATATTAGCCTGAAGTAACTCCCAAACCGTCAGCCGTGCACCTTGCAAGACAGGTCTTGTTTCACATGCGAATACCTTAAGAGGCATTTCTCTTTCTTTTGCTAAATAAAAAGGTGACAATGCCGTTCCATACTTAGCCGTAGCAATCGAACCAGCATTGCATATCGTTAACACTCGATCATTTTTTTTGAAAAGTGTTAAAGCATATTCCCCAATCTCCCTGCAGGTTGCCTCATCTTCCATTTGTATACTAACTGCTTCATGAATAAGGTTCGTCTTCGCTGCGTTAACGGATGACGCATGATCGATTGCTTTCATAAGACGGTCGATTGCCCAAAATAAATTAACAGCGGTTGGCCGAGAGGAAGCAATATAATCTCTGTCTTCCTGAAGCTTCCTTCTGAATTCATTTAGACAAGATACGGTGTAGCTTTGGGCAGTAAGGGCAAGGCCGTATGCAGCGGTAATACCGATAGCTGGGGCGCCTCTCACTTTCAATGTGACTATCGCTTGGAAAACATCCTTTAATGTAAATAAATCAAGAAAAACAGTTTCATGTGGTAATTTCTGTTGATCTAATATCCTAATGTAGGTTTCTTTCCATTCTACGGATAATGGTATTTCGGTAAGACTTTTAGTCATAGTTATATCTCCTCTATTAAATGTTTACATAAGGCTTCCAGTTTTATAATATTAGGAAGATTTTTTTGATTTAAAATCAATTTTTGACCTAAGGATAGGGCAAGTTTTTTTGATCTTATTTTATTTTCATAAGCTCCTATTCCGTCCAAATCGGCTACATGGGCCAAGCCAATTGTTCGACGAATTAGCTCGCAGCCAGCAAAACCAATTGTGTCTTCAAAAATACCTTGTAGGACATGTTCCAAGTAACCTTCCGTTTTTGTGAACGGTTCTGTAGAAGATCTTTGCCAAAGTTCAGAAAAATGAACCTCAAAAGTTTCCCAGGTTTGATGGAGGTGAGTAAAAATTACTTCCCGGTCCTCTAAGGATCTTGTCAAAGCTTGGAATAGGAGATTGGCAAAAAATTGGCCAATATCAAATCCCATCGGTCCAAAAAAAGCAAACTCTGGATCAATAACTTTTGTCTCGGTGTGATTCACAAAAATACTTCCTGTATGAAGGTCTCCATGCAGTAATGCTTCTCCTTGAGTCAAAAAGTTATATTTTAACTTTGCTACTTCCAATTTTAGTGTATGGTTGTTCCATATTTCCTCTGCGTCTGACCTTAATTCAGCTTCAAAACTATTTGTATCACTATTGAAAAATGGATCGGTGAATACTAGGTCTTCAGTAATCTTGCAAAGTTCAGGATTACTGAACTTTTGTTGCAACTTTTTTTTCTCCTGCTGATTTAAACCAAAATCAGAGGTGTAGAAAAGGGTTTTAGCTAAATATTCTCCAATATGGACGGATAGCAGTGGAAAATGATTAAGTTCAATCAAACCATTTCTTGCAATTTTTAAGTTGGAAAGGTCCTCCATAATTGTTATCGCTCTTTCTTCATCGGTATAATATATTTTTGGTACGAAATTAGGAACAATGGTGGTTGCGTTTTTTAAATAATTCCCTTCGATAGTGGCACGGTACAAAGTAAGTGGCCAGCTTTCCCCAACCACTTTTGCATAAGGAAGGGCTTGCTTGATTATGATGGATTTATTTTCCTCATCTTGAATATGAAACACTAAGTTTAGGTTTCCATCTCCAATTTCTTTACAATATAACAAAGAGTGGTCTTCAAAAAAACCGAGATTTTTTGCAAGTTGCTGTGCAGTACTTTCTGTTAGTGGTTCATACCCAGTTTTAAATACTATCGACATGTGTTTTTTCCTCCTTGAAAAACGTTTTTAGGAGGGGCAAAAATTAAAAGCCCCTTTCCATAAGAAAGAGGCTTGAAGTGTTTATTCTTCTCCCCTCTTATCTGCCAGAAAAAAATTCTGCTGGAATTAGCACCGTGCCTTAAGGGACTAAAGTGTCCCGGCTTTAAATATAACGCCCTATCTCGCGATAGTATTACGGTCGGTTGCTGGGTATCATCGGGCCAAATCCCTCCACCTGCTCTTGATAAGAGATCGTGATAAATGAATCACGATAGATATTTAATTATTTGAAAATTATCAGTTGTTGAAAATAATAGCAAGAGTAAAAGATAATTGTCAACAAAAATTTGATTATTTTAATAAAAGGCTATTTTCGCATTGAGTGTTATCTTTTCGTAAGTTGGTACCAATCGTTACCATTGTTGTTGTCGTGCTACTTTCCTGTTTTAAAAAATTACACTTAATTTTGAGGGAATAGGGAAGTAAGAATTCCAAATGTGAATTTTTTACTGGTTTCTAGCATCAATCCTTAAGAAAAGAGCTAAACAAAAAATTAAAGGACGCATTTTGGTTGCTGACGAAAAGAATTACAAAGTGTATAGAATAGTAAGAATAATCAGTTTTAATATTGAAAAAGAGGATCACATCTGTTATTATTAAACTATTATTTTTGTTCGTTATCAAAGAGTTATAGATAGGTAGAGCAAGAATAGTAATAATTTTTACGTGGTAAGCCACAAGGAGGAGCAAACATGTTACAAGGTAAAGTAAAATGGTTTAATGCTGAAAAAGGTTTTGGATTTATTGAAGTGGAAGGTCAGGATGATGTATTTGTACATTTTTCCGCTATCCAAGGAGATGGCTTCAAGACTTTAGAAGAAGGCCAAGAAGTTTCTTTTGAGATCGTTGAAGGCGCTCGTGGACCTCAAGCAGCAAACGTTACAAAATAATGCTAGGCAAATAGAAATGATCCCAATTTTGGGGTCTTTTTTTTGGGGGAAAGAAGACTAGGTTGAAGAGGGAGTGGAAGGCTTTAGACGTTGCTTTCATGGGAAGCAATGAGCCCACCGAACGTGGAAAAAGTGTCAACGGAAGGTCTCAATGCAGGGGAATGAGACCATCGAACATGGAAGTATCGCCAACGGAAGGTCACAATGCAGAGGAATGAGACTATCGAACGAGGGAAAAAGACAGTCGATGGTCTCAATGCAGGGAAAGAGACCATCGAACGAAGGAAAAGGGTCAACGGATTGTATCAATGCAGGGGAATGAGACCATCGAACATGGAAGTATCGCCAACGGAAGGTCACAATGCAGAGGAATGAGACTATCGAACGAGGGAAAAAGACAGTCGATGGTCTCAATGCAGGGAATGAGACCATCGAACGAAGGAAAAGGGTCAACGGATGGTCTCAATGCAGGGGAATGAGACCATCGAACGAGGGAAAAGCGACAGCCGATGGTCTCAATGCAGGGAATGAGACCATCCCCCGAAGGAAAAGGGTCAACGGATGGTCACAATGCAGGGGAATGAGACCATCGAACGAGGGAAAAGCACCAACGGATGGTCACAATGCAGGGGAATGAGACCATCGAACATGGAAGTATCGCCAACGGATGGTCACAATGCAGGGGACTGAGACCATCGAACGAGATAACAGCCTCAACGGAAGGTCTCAATGCAGGGAATGAGACCATCCCCCGAAGGTAAAGGGTCAACGGATGGTCACAATGCAGGGGACTGAGACCATCGAACATGGAAGTATCGCCCACGGATGGTCACAATGCAGGGGAATGAGACCATCGAACGAGATAAAAGCATCAACGGAAGGTCTCAATGCAGGGAATGAGACCACCGAAGAGGGGCTCTGGGTCCGCCCGTGGCCTCGAACGGATACCAACGGTCTTACTTATACACGTACACAAAAAAATGTAGACAACCTCGACAACCTCGAGTTTGCCTACAGTATGAATCAACAAAAAGAAATTGGTCGACATGCGCGGTTCTTTTAAGCCTTTTGATTCTCTCTTAATAGTACTGAGGTCTTCTATCTTCAAAAATAGGAATCTGTTTTCTTACCTCATCCACTTTATCTAAATCAATGGTTGCGGTAATGGTCGCCTCTTCCTCACCAGCCTCAGCAAGGATCTCCCCCCAAGGGCTAATAATCATTGAATGACCGGCAAAGGTGTTTTTAGGGTCAGCACCAGATCGATTGCAGGCGATTACGTAGCACTGGTTTTCAATGGCTCTCGCAATAAGAAGCGTTCTCCAATGATCAACTCTAGCCAGTGGCCACTCGGCTACAATGAAAATGGCTTTGGCATTCTTTGTAGTATGAGCCCTAATCCATTCAGGAAAACGAAGATCATAGCAAATAAATCCAGCACATGTTATATCGTCCAATTCAAAAAGCCCATCTGTTTTTCCGGGTTGGAGGAAGAGATGCTCATCCATTAAACGAAATAAATGCAGTTTACTATACTCTCCTGCAACTTCTCCTGCCTTATTTACAGTAAGCATGGTGTTATAAATGCCTTTATTCGTTTTCTTAGCAACAGAACCTCCAACAATATGGGATTTTTGCTCTTTTGCACAAGATTTTAATAGCTTGGTTGTGACAAAGGCTCCTGCATCCGCAATTTTATCTAGACGTGTTAAATCATAGCCTGTAGTCCATAACTCAGGAAGTACGATAATATCAGGTTTATCCTTTCCTGCCTCTTTAATTAAATTGCAAATTTTTTCGATATTTGCTTCAGGGTTTCCAAAGGCAACATCAAATTGAATGCAAGCAATTTTCCACTTCATTTGTAGACCTCCTCTAGTATTAACTCACTTTGTTAGATAACATCTTTATGTAATATTTTTTATACACTTAGTCATGAAAAGCCTTGTTTATAAATCTATGAAAAAAAACTACTTTACAAGTTGTTTTTAACACTATATGATTTGTGACTAGGATTTCAAGAATTCTATAAGCAGGTGAACTTAATGAAAAATTTTAAACAATCAGATCTTTTAAAACAGTTGCCCTCTCAATTTTTTGCGAGCTTAGTTGAAAAGGTTGCAAGGGTAATTGAACAAGGTCATGACGTAATTAATCTTGGACAGGGCAATCCTGATCAGCCAACCCCAGCTCATATTGTAGCTTCTCTACAAGAAGCAGCGGGCAACCCGGCACACCATAAATATTCTCCTTTTCGCGGTAATGAATCTTTTAAACAATCAATTGCCGAGTTTTATAAAAGGGAATATGGTGTTAAATTAGACTCATCATCAGAAATAGCTATTCTGTTCGGTGGAAAGGCTGGGCTTGTCGAAATTCCTCAATGTTTATTAAATGAAGGGGACACTGTTCTGGTGCCTGATCCAGGCTATCCCGATTATTTATCTGGTGTTGCACTAGCGAAGGCGAAAATGGAATATATGCCTTTAAAAGAAGTATATCATTTTCTGCCAAAATATGAAGATATCGATGTAACTGTTTTGGAAAAGGCAAAGCTGATGTTTCTGAACTATCCAAACAATCCTACTGGTGCAGTAGCCTCTCCTGAGTTTTTTGAAGAAACGGTAGAACTAGCAACAAAATATAATATATGCGTTGTACATGACTTTGCCTATGGAGCAATTGGATTTGATGGAAAAAGGCCAATTAGTTTTTTGCAGACTCCTGGAGCCAAAGAAATAGGGATAGAAATATATACGCTTTCCAAAACCTTTAACATGGCAGGCTGGCGTGTAGGTTTTGCTGTTGGGAATAAGAGTGTAATAGAGGCAATCAACCTTTTGCAAGATCATATGTATGTAAGTTTATTTGGAGCGGTACAAGAAGCAGCAACAACTGCTCTTCTAGAGTCTCAACAATGTGTTAATGACCTTGTAAAATTGTACGAAGAACGGAGAAATGTTTTTATTTCGGGACTTAAGGAAATCGGTTGGGAAGTGATGGCACCGAATGGAACCTTTTTTGCATGGCTTAAGGTTCCAGAAGGCTATACATCTGAGGAATTTGCAGATTTATTGCTAGAGAAGGCGCATGTCGTGGTTGCTCCTGGCATAGGGTTTGGATCATATGGAGAAGGCTTTGTGCGCGTCGGTCTTTTAACAAGTACAGAGAGGCTGCGTGAAGCAGTTCATAGAATTAAAGCACTAAACATTTTCTGAATATTGTGTTGACAATCTTGTAAATCGTTTGTATAATCCCAATTATATTTTAAAAATATCAACAATTAAATTATATATGCGTTTTCTTATTAAGAGCAGGTGGAGGGACTAGCCCGATGATACCCGGCAACCGACTTGACTTTCGTTAAGCACGGTGCTAAATCTTGCAGCTTTTTGCTGAGAGATAAGAAGATGTTAGGCTGCCTAACCTCTTCTTTTCTGAAGAGGTTTTTTATATTTTTACCGATTTTTACAAAAAGGAACGATTATTGCTAAGACGGTTCTCTTAAGAATATTAACCATCAGCTAGGAACATCAATACACTCCAATATGGCAAATGTTTGAAAGGATGAATAAAATGAGTGAAGTCATCGCTACATATCTTATACATGATAAAAAAGGACAATTAGAGAAAAAGGCAGAAGGTATTGCTCTTGGTTTAACGGTGGGTTCTTGGACAGATCTTCCTCAGTTAGATAAAGTGCAACTGCAAAAGCATAAGGGAAGAGTCGTGAGTGTAAAAGAAATCAGTCAAAGTAAGAGAATAAATAACTATTTTAACGGTACTATCACAAGAGGGCTTATTAAAATTGCTTATCCTACACTTAATTTTAGTAGTGATCTTCCAGCGATACTAACAACCGTATTTGGCAAGCTTTCACTTGATGGAGAGATTAAACTATTAGATATTGAGTTTAGTGAAGAATTTAAAAAAAATTTCCCTGGTCCAAAATTTGGAATTAAGGGAATACGGCAGTTAACCGGTCTGCGGAAACGGCCTTATGTGATGAGCATTTTTAAAGGCGTTATCGGCCGGGACTTGACGTACTTAAGCAATCAGCTTAGGGAACAAGCGTTAGGCGGGGTGGATTTTATTAAAGACGATGAAATCCTTTTTGAGAACAATCTTACACCTTTTGAAGAGAGAATTAAGGTGGGTAAAAGAGTTCTTGAACAAGTGTATGAGGAAACCGGACATCGAGCTTTATATGCGGTAAATTTGTCAGGAAAAACCTTTGATTTAAAGGAAAAGGCAGTAAGAGCAGTTGAGCTTGGTGCAGATATACTATTGTTCAATGTTTTTGCTTATGGTTTAGATGTTCTGCAAAGCCTTGCGGAAGATCCTTCCGTCAGCATTCCTATAATGGCACATCCGGCAGTAAGTGGCGCGATTACCCCATCAGAGTTTTATGGAATCTCAAATGAGTTACTTTTAGGAAAGCTTGTAAGATATGCTGGAGCAGATTTTTCACTATTTCCATCTCCTTATGGTAGTGTTGCACTTCCTAAAGAAGAAGCACTCGGCATTGCGCACGCTCTTACACAAGAAGAGGAAAGATTTGAAGAAACATTGCCTGTACCTTCTGCAGGTATTCATCCTGGGTTGGTTCCCTTACTTTATAAAGATTTTGGCGTAGATTCCGTTATTAATGCAGGTGGAGGGATTCATGGTCATTCTTTAGGAGCAACAGGGGGGGCAAAGGCATTTCGTCAAGCGGTAGAAGCTGTTCAAGCAAGTCAATCGTTAATTAGTTATGCACAAACAAAAGAGGAGCTTCGTCTTGCTATTGAACAATGGGGCGGTGTCGAGGTTGCGAAATGAGCAAGTTCGAGCCAATAGTATTCTGTGACTTTGATGGAACAATTACCCGAAGTGATAACATTATTGCCATTATGAAAAAATTTGCTCCTGCTGAGTGGGAGTCTATAAAAGACCTAATTTTACTACAGGAGATTTCAATTAGAGAAGGAGTAGGGAGAATGTTTACTCTGCTTCCCTCAAAGCAAAAGGAAGAGATAACTTCCTATATTTTAGAACATGCCGAATTTAGAGAAGGATTTACAGAATTTGTTGAATATACAAAGCTACACCAAATACCTTTGTATGTTGTTTCAGGGGGAATAGCCTTTTTTGTGAAACCTTTGCTGAAAGGAATAGTTTCAGAGGATGTAGTGTTTTGTAATGAGTCAGATTTTACTGCTGATACAATAAAAATCCTTTGGCCGTATGCTTGTGATGAAAATTGTCAGAATGATTGTGGTTGCTGCAAACCATCCATCATCCGAAAGTTGGTTAATGATACGTCTTATAAAATAGTGATAGGCGATTCTATTACTGATTTACAGGCTGCTAAGCTTGCCGACCAAGTAATCGCCCGCGACTTTCTTATAGAAAAGTGCAACGAAGAATCCATTTTTTATGAGTCATTTGAAAACTTTTTTGATGTGATAGAAATTTTAAAGAAAGTGAGGTGTAAAGATGAGCGTAGTCTTAGCAAGGTGGAATGAGCTTGCCGAAATAAAAGAGGAGCTTGCGGGCAGGGATTGGTTTTTTGGAACAAGTGGAAATCTTTCAATTAAGGTTTCAAGAGACCCTTTAACTTTCTTTGTTACAGCCAGTGGCAAGGATAAACGTAAAAGAACTTTAGAGGATTTTTTATTGGTAGATCATGAAGCAAGAGCAGTTGAAAAAGAGTCGGGTTTAAAACCTTCAGCTGAAACGTTGTTGCATCTGGAGATATACTCAAAAACGAATGCAGGTTGTTCTCTTCATGTTCATACGATAGATAATAATGTAATCTCTGAGCTGTATAGCAGTCAGAAGGAGATTGTCTTTAGTGGTCATGAGATCATCAAGGCATTCGGTATTTGGGAGGAAAATGCCGTTGTGAAAATTCCTATTATAAAAAATCATGCAGACATTCCAACGCTGGCTTCAGAATTCTCAAAGCATGTACACGGTGACTCAGGAGCGGTTTTAATTCAAAATCACGGAATTACCGTTTGGGGAAAGACTGCTTTTGATGCCAAAAAATTCTTGGAAGCGTGGGAGTTCTTATTCTCTTACCACCTTAAACTATTAAGTGTAAGAAATTGCGTCACAGCATCTACTCAAGTTCAGTTAAGTTAAATTAAATATATGATTATAATAGTGGTACCTCTTACGTAAAAGCAACAATCAAAGCGAAAATAGCCTAATATAAAGAAGAATGTAAGGAGGAAAAAGGGATGGCGCAAATAAGATTACATGAAACAGGTGAAAGAATTATAGAACAAAAAGAGGTTGAGGCTTTTCTTACAAAGAATGAGGTAATCTATGAAAAATGGGACGTTGCAAAACTACCTCAACATCTTCAAGAAAATTATGCGTTAACTTTAGAGGAAAAAGAAGAAATCTTAACTGTTTATCAACAGGAAATGTCCGACATATCTTTACGTAGAGGATATCAGGCACAAGATGTTATTTCTTTGTCAGATTCCACACCAAATTTAGATCAGCTTTTACAGAATTTTAATAAAGAGCATCACCATACTGACGATGAAGTACGTTATATTGTGAGTGGTCATGGAATCTTTGTCATACAGGGAAAAGCGGGCAGCTTTTTTGATGTAGAGTTGGAACCAGGTGACTTAATATCGGTCCCGCCTAATGTTCGCCATTATTTTACACTGATGGAGGATAGAAAGGTTGTAGCCATTCGAATCTTTGTAACAACGGAAGGGTGGGTACCTATATACGAAAACGAAGAAATGAAGGGTTAACTTTTTTTTGGCACTAGAGTAGAAATTACTTTAGTGCTTTTTTTGTTTAAGTTTAAATTAATATTTTTATACTGAAGTCGTTTACACATTTCCTATGTGTATTTCACAGGTGATGAGGGAATATAATGGTTATAGCAATTAGTTAATTAGGGGGAAGATGGATGGAACATGTCGTTATAATTGGGGGAGTTGCAGGCGGAATGAGCGCTGCTGCAAAACTTCGCCGCTTACGTGAAGATATTAAAATAACCGTGTATGAAAAAGATGAACATATTTCATATGGTGCATGTGGACTTCCTTATTATATTTCCGGAGTAACAGAAAACTACAAAGACCTTTTAGCGCGCTCAGTAGAGGATTTTCAAAAGCATAAAATTGAAGTTAAGATCCAACATGAAGTAAAAAAAGTTAATAAAAGCACGAAGGAAATTGAGGTTTTAGACATTAAGGCAGGTATAACGAACGTTGTAAAATATAGTACTCTCTTAATTGCGACAGGATCAAAACCGATCAAGCCACCATTTGTACCAAAAAACGCTTCAAATGTTTTTACATTAAAAACAATCAAAGATGGAATAGCCATGCGGAAATTCTTTCAAGAACCTTCTATAAAAAAGGTCGTTATAATTGGCGGAGGCTATATTGGGATGGAGCTAGTTGAGACGATGGTGGAACTAGCTAAAGAGATAACTGTCATAGAATTACAACCTCACATACTTCCCAACTATGACCAAGACATGGTAACGTTAATAGAGGAGTCTTTAAAAGACCGGGTGAATCTTTATACTAGTGAAGAAGTGAAGGAATTAAAAATTTCAGGTGATAAGGTCACGGAGGTAGTCACTGATAAAGGGAATTATCGAGCAGACGCTGTTATAGTTAATATAGGAAACAAACCGAATACAGAATTTGTTGAAAACATTGGTCTAGATATGTTGGAAAATGGAGCGATTGTTGTTAACTCCCAACAACAAACAAATATTTCTTCCATCTATGCTGCTGGTGACTGTGCAACTAGTAACCATTTGCTTCTTAAGAAACCGGTCAATATTGCTCTTGGCACGACAGCAAATAAACATGGAAGAGTGGCAGCAGAGAATATTGCAGGAAACAAAGCAATCTTTCCAGGAATACTTGGAACCAATGTTGTGAAAATTCTCGAATGGACTGCTGCAATGACCGGGCTAACTGAAAAAGAGGCTGAGAAAGAAAATATTATGGTGCAAACAGTAAAAGTCGAAGCAAATAGCCATGCCTCTTATTACCCTGCTGCGAAGCCGCTAAATATTAAGCTTGTTTATCAACCGGAAACAAAGGTATTATTAGGTGCTCAGATAATAGGAGAAGATGAAACTGTTGCTAAACGAATAGATATATTAGCAACCGCCATTACATGTAACTTAACAACCGACAATATTGCCATGCTGGATCTAAGTTATGCTCCCCCATATGCCACCGTCTGGGATGCTGTACAAGTAGCGGCGAATGTTGCTAAATAGAAAGAAAAAAGCAGAGTCGAATTGTGTTAATATTATGAATTTTCTTTACCTATTAAAGTAAATGTGCTACTGTAAAAGTAGTTTTACTTACTTACATAATCAAGGATTTTGAATGGAGGATGGAGCATGAAAGTACGTTATAATTTTGTACCAAAACAAGATGTTCAGTATTGTGAACCAAACTATACTGTAAAGCAAGCTTATCAAAAGATAAAAGACACGGGGTATCGTTGTATTCCAATCCTCAAAAATAATGGACGAACCTTTGTAGGTTTAGTTTATAAAGTGCATTTACTCGATTTTCTATATGAAGAAAAAGGATCTGAAGACTCTTCGCTAGAATCATTAATCAAAAATGAGGATGCCTTTATATTTGAAGAGGATTCCTTCTTTAAAGCATTTTTCACCATTAAGCGTCTGCCTTTTATTGCAGTTGTAAATGAAGACAAGGAATTTTTGGGGATTCTTACACACGCAAATGTGATGGATGTCCTGGCAGATTCCTTTGGTATGAAAACAGGTGGATATACTTTAACTATTGCAACAATCGAGCATAAAGGTGCAATAAAAGATCTTGTATCTATGTTAAAGGACATTAATATAGATGGAATGCTCACCCTTGATAACGGTGAAAAGTATCTGCGCCGGATTGTTTTAAATCTACCTGCAGAGCTTCCTGAGGAAAAGATGAAAAAATTGGTTAAGAAACTGGAAGAAAAAGAATTTCGTGTTACACATGTTGATCAAATAGATGTAACGGAATAATATACTTAAGGGGCTCGGAATGTCAAAATTCCGAGCCCCTTTTGAAGGCACTATTAAATGTAATTGTCAGTAACAGGTCTATGCCTGAAGGGGCATCATCCACCGAAACGTCAGTGCTTAAGCTGAAAAATATATATTACACAGGACATTTAAGCCACTGCATTTCTTTTCTTCTAGTTCTAAGGGATAATCAATTCCTTTTCCACGAGTAAAGTTGATAATGTTACGGGTTCCGCTTTTTCTCTTAATGCAGGTATATATTGCCTTAATACATTAGCTGTTTTTTCCCCTGCGATACCAACATGCCCAATAGCAATAATGGAATCATCAAATTCTATTTTTCTTATCAATTGATTTGCCTGTTTTACGATATGGTTTGTGGTATAGACTTCATCAAAGAAAAGTTCATTTTCCAAGTAAGGGACACCAATCTCCGTAGCAATTTTGGGTACGACACTTTCTCTTGAAGTTTTGCTGTCTAAGTAATATAGTTTTCTTTCTTTACATATGGAAAGAATAATTCTCATTACCCTTTCATCTGCCGTAGCCTTTGAACCCATATGATTATTTATGCCAACAGCATGAGGCACAGCATCTATTGCAGCATTAACACGCTTGGCAATTTCCTCATCAGTTAAATCAGTTGTAATTGCCCCAGGACCTAACCAGCTTTTTTTTCCTTTTAACGGTTCCATAGGAAGATGAAGGATTACTTCATGCCCTAATTTATGTGCCAGGAGGGAATCTTCTTGAGTTGTAGAAAGAAAAGGCATAACAGCAACCGTTAATTTAACCGGTAATTGAAGAATTTCTTCTGTGCCTTTCATATTATTCCCAAAATCATCTATTACAATAGCTACCTTTTTTGTTGGTACCTTGCTTGCTTCTACTTCTGAAAGGAACAGGGATGAAGATAAGAAAAAAGCGATACAAACAACGAAAGAAAATTTTTTCATTTTAGCCCTCCTGAACTTGAGATTCTCTCCATAATTTGTACTTGTCGATTTCTTTACCCATAAGGAAGTACAAAAAGCTAACTACTACTACATCGTCTAAAAAACCCAGACCAATTAGAAAATCAGGAATGATATCAAAAGGATTAAAAAAGTAGACAATCGTTATAAAAATCATGAAGATTGCCACTCTTGAAAGATCCGTATATTTTTTGTTTTTCCAATCTGTGGCCAATTTTAATAAAATTCGTATATCTGTCCATGCTTCATATAAAGAAGGAATTCCTTTTTTCGACAGCTCATTCTGTTTTTTTAACATAACCAACATCTCACCTTTAATTTATTATTACTATTTTGCACTATTTTCAAATAAAAATCCGATTTAACAAGAAAAATAGTGTGAAGATTGTCTAATTTTGCGAATCTATTTACAATAATAGAAATTTTTGTAATAATTTATTTTGGGGAACTAGTTAAAGGAGAGAATTACATTGTCGCATGATAGGTATGTGAAAAATCTATTACTTCGAATAAAAGAAAAAAGGCATATGATGATGATTATTGCGAATAGGACAGGTTATATTAGCCAGCAAACAATTAAATGTAGTCAAGACTTGGACAAGTTGATTTATGAATATCAGAAATTGCTCACCCAAAATTGTGAAAAGTCCGTGCTAAAAAACCACTCCAATTCTGAAGTGGTTAAAAAATTTGGATGAGAAATATCATAAATAATAGTCCGAATATGAAAGAGTAAGTGGAAGTTGTCTCATGACCATCACCGTGGCTTTCCGGAATAAGTTCTTTATAGATGATGTAAAGCATGGCACCTGCAGCAAAAGCCAGTCCGTAGGGTACTAGTGTGGAAACAAAAGAGGTTAAGTAGAAGCCTATCAATGCCATTGGTACTTCAACAGCTCCTGTTAACGTAGCAACAAGAAATGCCTTCATTCGACTAATCTTTTGGTTTATAAGGAAGAGAGCCACCAAGAAACCTTCCGGAGCATTTTGCAGCCCGATAGCAAAAGCAATTAAGTTGCCAGTTTCAGCAACATCGGATGCATAACTTACACCTACAGACAACCCCTCAGGAATATTATGAAGAGTGATCGCGGCTACTATAAGCATTGCTTTTTGATCAAATTCTATTCCTTTTATATGATGCTCAAGATCAATATGCGGTATTGATTTTTCGAGTAATGTTAGGGTTATTACCCCCAATAGCAAACCTACTCCTAGAGGAATAAAGCCTTCATATTTCAATGCCTCCGGTATTAGGCTCAAAGTAGCGGCCGCCATCATAATACCTGCTGTAAATGCTAGTAATATATCCTTCCATCGATGTGTAATTGAATTTTTAAGAAATAGGATAGGTAGTGCACCAACCCCTGTTGACAGTGCAGCTAAAACGCTGCCAAGTAGAACTTCATTCATAATAGTAGTTATCCCTTCAAGATTATAATTTTTTTCCTGTGTATAGTTACTAAGTATTATAACGTTAATTTAGCAAAGATAATTCCAATTAGCAAAAAATAGGGTGGATCAACAAGTGAAAGTAGAGGGTTGTATGATTCATCATCAAACATCAGACTTCTAAACTCATTTATTACTATTACTCTTTTTAAAAGAATATTCCTTTATATTGTAAACTAATTGTAAAGAAATTAGTGAGAAAGGGGTAATTTCCGTAATAATTGATTCAATATTTTAATCTTTTGTAAAAAATCTGAAAAAAGTATAGCCAGGTATCTACAAAATTAGTTATAATTCTACTTGTGAGAAAACAACTAGTTTTAGGGGGAAAAAACATGAAAAAGTTTCTAACAGTATTTATGGCTGCGCTTCTAGCAATCGGCTTAGCAGCATGTGGCAGTGATTCAGGTGGCGGAGAAGGTAAACCGGAAAAACTTATTATCGGTTTTGTTCCATCACAGGATTCTGATACTATTGCTGATACAGTAAAACCTTTGGCAGACCGTTTAGGGGAAGAGCTCGATGTGGAAGTTGAAGGCCGTGTTATGACTGATTACACTGCACTAATTGAAGCAATGGGTTCCAATGAAGTACATGTAGGATTTATTCCGGCATTTGGTTATGTTATGGCTAATGAGCAATACGATGTTAACGTAATCCTTAAGTCCATTCGTTTTGGTAGTGGAACGTATAAAGCTCAGTACGTTGTTAGAGCTGATTCAGGTATTGAAACACTAGCAGATCTAGAAGGAAAAGTTTGGGCATATGCAGATGCTGCATCTACATCTGGTTTCTTATTCCCAGCTGCACAACTTATGAATGAGTTTGATATTGAAACTGTACAAGATCTTCAATCAGGATTCTTTAAAGATACACTACAAGCTGGTGGACATGATACAGCTGCAATCGCTGTATACGAAGGGGACGCTGATGTAGCGACTACTTTTGATGATGTACGTACAGGTCTTGAAGAAGAGTATCCAGATATTATGGAAAAAACAAAAATAATTGGTTACACAGATGATATTCCAAACGATACAATTTCTGTTACAAAAGAATTAGATGAAGAGTTTGTTCAACAAATTAAGGATGCATTCCTTTCTTTCAATGATGATGAAGAAATGATCAAAATTATGAATGATGTTTACAACTGGGACGAAATCAGTGAAGCTTCTGATGAAGAATACAAAGTTGTAAAAGACACGTACGAAAAATTCAAAGATTCTATTTCTTTCTAATCAAATAAGTTTTGCAATCTAGGGGAGGGTTGCTTCCCCTTTTTTGCATGTTAAGAAACACTTTTGCGTTTTATTGAGATGAGGGGGTTTACACCATGATTGAATTTAAAAATGTGTCACTAGTGTATCCAAATGGAACGCCGGGATTGAAAAAAATTAATGTAACGATAAATGAAGGTGAGTTTGTCGTGATTGTTGGTTTATCGGGTGCAGGAAAGTCAACTTTTATAAGAAGTATTAATCGATTGGTTACACCAACTGAAGGTGAATTAAAAGTTGATAATGAAAATATTCTTACTTTTAGAAACAATAACTTGAGAAAATTACGAACCAAAGTTGGGATGATTTTTCAGAACTATAATCTTGTTAAAAGATCTAATGTTCTTAAAAATGTCCTTGCTGGGCGTTTAGGATATACAGGTACACTACGTTCGATGGTAAATATGTTCAGTAAAGAAGATCTTGCATTAGCATATGAAAGTCTAAAACGTGTGAATATTGAAGAGAAACTATACAACCGAGCAGATGAACTAAGTGGCGGGCAGCAACAACGTGTGAGTATCGCTCGAGTTTTGACACAACAACCCAAATATATTCTTGCTGATGAGCCAGTTGCTTCTCTTGATCCACCTACCTCACATCAAGTAATGACCTATCTGAAAAAAATCAACAAAGAGGATAAAATAACGACTATAGTCAACCTCCACTTTATAGATATGGCTATGGAGTATGCTGACCGAATTATTGGGATGAGAGCTGGAGAGGTTGTGTTTGACGGTCCTGTTTCAGAGGTGACTGAAAAGACTTTCGAACAAATTTATGGTCGTGCAATTCGTGAAGACGATTTGCGCGGAGGTGTTGAAGAGTGAAAGTAGAAGAAAAGAAAAAAGCACCTTCTCTCTTACCCGCTAAAACAAAAGCTAAACTCACCATTATTTTTTCCGTAATAATCGGTTTTTATATTCTTAGTACAGTTAAAACTAATGCGACTCTTCCTGATCTAATACAAGGTATTCCAAATATGGGACGAGTAATCGCGAAGTTCTTTCCTCCTAATTTTAATGTATTTATGAATATTCTTGAACCAATGGCTACAACGATTCAAATGGCTATTATCGCAACTACTGTAGCAGCGGTTTTATGTATACCTCTGAGTCTACTAGCAGCACAGAATGTAACATCAAATAAATTTGTGTATACTTTCGTTCGTTCTTTCTTAAATATTCTACGTACGATTCCTGACCTTGTTTTAGCTGTTATTTTCGTAGGATTATTTGGAATTGGTGTGTTACCAGGGATTTTAGCACTAATTATCTTTTCTTTAGGAATTTTAGCTAAACTTATAAGTGAGACGATTGAATCAGTGGACATGAATCCAATGGAAGCGATGAGTGCCTCAGGTGCCAATACGCTTCAGAAAATCTCATTTGCTTTAGTACCGCAAGTATTGCCACAGTTTGCTTCGTTTGTATTGTATGTTTTTGAAATTAACATACGAGCCTCTGTTGTACTAGGGTTAGTAGGAGCAGGTGGAATTGGGATTGTATTAAGTCAACAGTTGAAATTCTATAATTATCCGAATGCAATGTTAATTATACTAGTAATTTTTGCTGTAGTAGTCATTATTGAGTATATCTCTACTAAAATTAGGGAGGCGATTGTGTAATGGAATTAATATTACCTCCCAAAAAGAAAAAATCCGGTTTGAAAATATTACGAAACTGGGTAATTTTTATTCTTATCCTGTTGATGTATGTTTGGACTTTTGTGGGTATTAATGTCGATTGGGTAAGAGCATTTGAAAGAATGATTAATAACTTTCATCGCGTGATACCTAAACTATTTAATCCTGAATGGTCTGCTTTTGGAAAAGTATGGTCTGCAATGGTTGAAACGCTATATATCGCGTTTGCCGGATCTTTGATGGCAGCAATCTTGGCTGTTCCACTAGGATTTTTAGCTGCCCAAAACATGACAAAGAGTAAAACTTTAACAACTTTTGGAAAATGGATTTTAAGTGGAATAAGAGCTTTTCCAGATCTAATCCTGGCAATTCTATTTGTTGTGGCAGTAGGTCCTAATCCGTTTGCCGGTGTTCTAGCTATTGCAATTGGATCAACAGGGATGTTAGGAAAACTTTATTCTGAAGTATTAGAATCGATTGACATGAATATTGTGGAAGCGATGGAAGCGAGCGGAGCAAATAAAATCCAAATTCTCTTCCAGGGTGTTATTCCACAGATTATTCCGGAATTTTTATCCTACGCCATTTATCGTTTTGAGATTGATGTACGTGCATCAACCATCCTAGGGATCGTCGGGGCAGGAGGAATTGGTACGCTAATTCAATTTGCTCAAATGAATCGTAACTGGGAAGAAATGGGACTGATTCTACTAGTTATTGTTGTAGTAGTCACGATAATTGATTTCTTATCATCCTCAATACGGAAAAGAATTGTATAATAAAAATTATCAAAGAGTTGATCATTATTAAATGATCAGCTCTTTATTTTAGATTCATTTTTTATACTACAACAATCATGGCAAGAGACCAGAAATTTCAGTAATATGTTTAATATAGTATATCTATTGAAAATTTGAATTGAGGAGGTAGAAATTAAATGGTGGTGAATATAACCATTCTGGAAACAAGTGATGTTCATGGTAATGTTTTACCAATTAACTATGGGGATAATAGCAAATCAGATGTAGGCCTAGCAAAATTAGCTTCCCTAATAAAGGAAGAACGAAAAAAACACGAGAATGTACTGGTTATTGATAATGGTGACTTAGTGCAGGGTACTCCCTTAACCTATCATTACGTAAAAAAACTACAAAATACAGAAAATCCAATGGTTCGTGTTCTAAACCATTTGAAGTTTGATGCTGCTGTAGTAGGAAACCATGAATTCAATTACGGAATGAATATTTTAAAGAATGCTGTTAAAGATTCTGATTTTCCTTGGCTATCAGCAAATATATTATCTGAAACAGGAGATCCCTTTTTGGGAAAACCTTATATTATTAAAACTTTTGAGACAGTAAAAATAGCGGTTTTAGGAGTGACAACTCACTATATTCCTAACTGGGAAAACCCAACCCATGTTGAGGGATTAACTTTTGAAGATGCACTAGAATCAACAAAAAAATGGGTTAAACATCTAAAAGATACAGAAGAACCTGACCTTATTGTCGTGAGCTATCATGGTGGTTTCGAACGAAATCTAGTAGATGGCAGTCCGACAGAAACTTTGACAAGTGAAAATCAAGGATACGAGATATGTAAGAGTGTTAAAGGAATTGACGTACTTTTAACTGGACATCAACATCGCTCTATTGCAGAAATGACAGTAAATGGGGTTCTAGTTCTACAGCCAGGAGTTAACGGTGAAACATTAGGTAAGGCAACTATTCAATTAGAAAAAAAGAATAACAAGTGGGAAGTTGTAAGTAAACAAGGTTCTTTGCTGTCTACAAAGTATAGTAGAGTAGATGCTGATGTTGCAGAATTAATCAAGGAGTATGAACAATCCACCCAAACATGGTTAGATCAGCCGATTGGGAATATAAAAGGAAATATGGCTGTTAATAGTCCCTTCGAGGTTCGACTCAAGGATAATGAATTAATAGAATTTATAAACAAGGTGCAAATGGAAGTATCAAACACTACAATATCCAATACAGCGCTTTTTCATAATTCATCACCAGGTTTTCCAACCAATGTCACGATGCGTGATATTGTATCAAATTATATCTATCCAAATACACTAAAGGTCATTCGAATTTCCGGACAAGATATAAAAGATGCATTGGAAAGATCTGCCTCTTACTTTTTACTGGATGTAGACGGGAGTATTAAAGTAAATCCTAGCTTTACAATACCTAAACCACAACATTATAACTATGACATGTGGGAAGGGATTAACTATACTATTGATATCAGAAAACCTATTGGTGAGAGAGTCGTCAAACTAGAACGTGACTGTGAAAGACTTGATTTAAAAGAAGAATATGATGTAGTTATGAATAATTACCGCGCCGGTGGTGGTGGGGATTATATTATGTATCAGAACAAACAGGTTGTCAAAGATATACCATTAGACATGTCGGAACTTATAGCAAATTATATAATGGAAAAAGGAACTATAGAAGCCACTGTCAACCATAACTGGAAGGTAATTTGGAATGAGCAGCAAGCTTGAGTTTAGCTATGTCTTTTCCAAGCAGTAAATTATTTTAGGCTCTGTTAAAGTTGGGAGTTAATAATAGTTTGCTTCTCTAGCAGATGATTGGAGCAAAAGGTGTAGACTCCGACGTTAGACTGAAATAGACAGGAGATTCTGCCGGCCTTACCGATTTGGCTCCAAGTATCGGCTCTTGTACGTTGTTCCTTTTGTAGAGATCAACCGCGATGTTTTACACATCCTTCTATATATGTTCTAGATCTAATTGACGAATCGGTAAGTTTCCTATAATATTAGCTTTAATTCAAGATAATTGAAAAAAAGGAATGACAAGTATGGCAAATAGAAATGAAATAGATGCTTCTTTGAAATTATTTATTGTACTATCAAGGGCATTCAGGGCAATCAATGATAAAGCTAACCAATCCATTCAACGTTTTGATTTAAATCCGACAGAATTTGCTGTACTAGAACTTCTTTATCATAAAGGAGATCAACCTCTTCAGCAGATCGGAGGAAAAATACTACTTGCCAGTGGTAGTATTACGTATGTCGTAGATAAATTAGAAGGAAAAGGGCTCCTTGCTAGAAAAGCCTGTCCTAAAGATCGTAGAGTAACCTATGCCCATATTACCGAAAGCGGAAAAAGTTTGTTGCAAGACATCTTCCCCAAACATGAAGAACGGATTCACGAACTACTCCAGGGCATAACAACCGATGAAAAAGAACAAGCAATTACACTAATAAAAAAATTAGGATATTTTGCCGCTAACACAGAAAAAAACTGACTTAATGTCAGTTTTTTTCTTTTTGGGGCCAGACCCCGGCAGGAATATTTCAATTTATGTAGAAGTATATTAAGTTGAATCTTTTAGGTAAAGGGGACGTTTTGGAATGAGGTTTGAGGATTTCGCTTATACGCGACCGAATATGGAAGAGGTAGAGAGTAAGTATATGTCAGCTTTGAGTAACTTTGAAGCTGCGAAGTCGTTAAAGGAACAAGAAGTAGCGATGAATGAAATTAATGCACTGCGTAATAACTTAAGTACCGATTTTAATTTGGTTTATATTCGTCACTCTATTGATACTAATGATGAGTTTTATAAAGAAGAGCAAGATTTTCTTGATGAAATCGAACCGCTTACAAAAGCACTTGATACCAAATACTATAAAGCTTTAGTAAAGTCTAAATACAGACCTCAGCTGGAAGAAAAGTGGGGTAGTCAGTTGTTTGCACTTGCAGATTGTGAACTGAAAACTTTCGATGATAGCATTATTGAAGATCTCCAGCAGGAAAATAAGCTTTCCACTAAATACTCTAAGTTGGTTGCTTCTGCGAAGATTAACTTTAATGGAGAAGAGCTTACGTTAGCCCAGCTTGATCCTTACACGGAATCGAAGGATAGAGCAATAAGAAAACAGGCAAGTGAAGCTAAATTCGAATTTTTTAATGATAATAAGCATGAATTCGATGGAATCTTTGACGATCTTGTAAAAGTACGTACGAAAATAGCTAAAAAACTTGGCTACCAAAATTTTGTCGAGCTTGGCTATGCTAGAATGACGCGGACGGATTACGATGCGGAAATGGTATCGAAATTTAGAAAACAAGTAAAAGAGTACATCGTACCACTTGTAGAAAAACTAAAGAAAAGACAGCAGGAACGAATTGATGTTGAAGATTTAAAGTACTATGACGAAGGCTTTAAATTTAAGACTGGTAATGCCACCCCTAAAGGAACTCCCAAGTGGATTATTGAGAACGGTAAAAAAATGTACGAAGAACTTTCCTTAGAAACAAAAGAGTTTTTCAAGTTTATGATTGATAATAATTTAATGGATCTTGTTGCTAAAAAAGGAAAAGAGGCTGGAGGATACTGCACCTATATCCCTAATTACAAATCACCTTATATTTTCTCGAACTTTAATGGAACAAGCGGAGATATTGATGTTCTTACCCATGAAGCAGGACATGCGTTTCAAGTTTATATGAGCAGGGATTTTGATGTACCGGAATATAATTGGCCGACCTATGAGGCATGCGAAATACATTCTATGAGCATGGAGTTTTTCACCTGGCCTTGGATGGATCTTTTCTTCGAGGAAGATACAGATAAATATAAGTTTTCCCATTTAAGCGCCGCAATATCATTTTTGCCATATGGTGTAGCAGTGGATGAATTTCAACATTTTGTATATGAGAATCCTGAGGCTACTCCTGCTGAAAGAAATAGTGCATGGAGAGAAATCGAGGAAAAATATCTTCCTGGTCGTGATTATGATGGAAATACGTATTTGGAAGATGGAGGGTTTTGGCAGCGTCAGGGTCATATTTATCGAACACCATTCTATTATATAGATTACACTTTGGCTCAAATCTGTGCCCTTCAATATTGGAAACTTTCACAAGAAGATACCACAAAAGCATGGAAATCCTACTTAGAGCTTTGTAAGCAAGGTGGAAGCAAATCTTTTATAAATCTTGTAAAGTTTGCAAATCTTCGTTCTCCCTTTGAAGAGGGGTGTGTAGAATCCGTAGTAGGTGAAATTGAAACCTACTTAAATAATGTTAAGGATAAAGAACTTTAATACATTAAAAGCTGTCGATAGTATTCGGCAGTTTTTTCTATATTGATTCAAATATCTTTAAGTTTCTACTTTCACTTTTTACGTAATTTTTGTAGAATGGTATATACATCTAATGAACTTAATTTTATTATGTTTTCTACTGTTCGCTTTTACATTATTAGGTAAAATACATACTAAAATGAATGTAGATACTATTTATTAACGATTTTCATTTTATACAAGCATAAAATCAAACTTGAAACTCTACGTTTTTATTCGAAAATATCATTGGCTTTAGAAGACGCTTGCCTTCTGAAGTTGGTTTAGTGCCTAGCACAAACAGTCAATACTCCTTCCACAAAGATTGCCCTGTTTTGGAATTGTGACAAAGACTCGAGCTTTTATTTTTATTATGTCAAGTACCAGGAAAGGAAGTGACCCTATGAATACAAAATTATTATTTTCTACTGTACAAACACAAAATATATACGGAGAATTCCCACTAGCGGTTTCTAATATTTTTTCCGATTCAAGGCAAGTAACAGAGGACTCTGTTTTTGTATGTATTAAAGGGTATACAGTAGATGGACACAGGTATATCCCCCAAGCAATAAAAAAGGGTGCCAAAGTCATTGTACTCCAGGACCTACCTGAAATAATGCACGAGGACATTTGCTATGTTAGGGTTCGTGATACGGAACGGGCTTTAGGTAAACTTGCCAATGCATTTTTTGATTATCCTTCCACTAAGCTCCGGATTGTAGGGGTAACAGGAACGAATGGAAAGACAACGGTAACAAGTGTTTTAAACAAAGTAATGCGTAAAGAAGGTTACAAAACAGGCCTTAGTGGAACAATTGAGATAGACATTGATGGAGAAACTTTTGAAAGCAAAAATACGACCAGTGATGTGTTAACCGTCCAAAGAATGCTGAAGGATATGGTGGATGCTGGGGTTACAGATGTCATCATGGAGGTCTCCTCCCATGGACTAGTGTTAGGACGCCTTGCAGGAGTAGAGTTCCAAAATGGTGTTTTTACCAATCTAACTCAGGACCATTTAGATTTTCATGGAACGATGGAACATTATAAATATGCAAAAGGTTTGCTTTTTGCTCAATTGGGTCAAGATTTACGCAAAGATAAAGCCGCTATCTTGAATATAGATGAGAATTCATCCAAAGATTATGAAAGCATGACAAGCGCAAGAATCATTACGTATGGAATAAAAAATGATGCTGATTTCAGGGCGTCCGATATTAAATTTTTTGATAATAAGACAAACTTTACTCTACATACCAATTTTGGTGTTTATGAATTGGAAGTTCCTTTTGTAGGTGAATTTAATGTATATAATATACTATCTGTAATCTGTGTACTTTGGGACAAAGGGATGCCATTTGAACGGATTCTACAACATCTTATGGAGACTACTCCCCCAAGCGGGCGCATGGAAACGTTGCAAACAGAAGATAGAAGAAATATTATAATCGATTATGCTCATACAGAGGATGCGATTGGTAAAGTTTTGGATAGCATAAAAATGTTTTCTAGAAAAAAGGTTATCTCCATAATAGGAACAGGTGGCAATAGAGATAAAGATAAGCGTCCTAAAATGGGGAGAATCGCTACAGAAAAATCAGATTACGTCATTTTCACTACGGACAATCCGTTAGATGAACCTTATGACGAAATCGTTCAGGGTATGGCAGCAGGAGCAACTCACGATAACTTTGAGTGCGTAGGTGATCGAGAACAAGCAATTTTTCGTGCCATAGAATTAGCAGAAGAAGACGATGTTATCTTAATAGCTGGAAAAGGACATGAGGATTATCAATTGATTGGAACAGAATCGATACCTTTTAATGATGGTGAAGTAGCGTTACGAGCTCTAAAAGCATATCCACTCACAGAGAATATTCCTACAACTTAGAGGATACAACATTAAGCTGGCTACGTATAATGATGGTTTTCATAATGATGGTTTTCAACTTCGGAAATCACATTAATCTGGTCAGCTTATTTTTTTGATAGTAAAATGTCGCAATTAACAAGGGATGTAAAAATGAGGAGTATATCAGTAATTATCTTACTATTTTTAATTGCAGGATGTAATAAGGAAACCATCAATTTTACAGAAAAAGCTTTCACCGCCTATCCTATGGAAAAAAAAGAGGAGAAGGTACTCCTTAAAAAGAATGTGGAAAAAATCAAAAGGTGGAACAGTATCCCATCAAGTATAGATGGGAAGTTAGTACAAGATTTAAAAGAAGAATTATATTTGAGAAAAGAAAGGGTCTTAAATCAAGAATATAATCAATCCAAAGAATTTGGTGAATATGTTGCAGGAGTTAAAACACGGATGAAAACCTCCGATAAAGTAATTGCCTTAACGTTAGATGCTTGTGGTGGAGAATTTGGAAGTGGCTATGACCATGAATTAATGAATTTCCTAATTGCCAATAAGATAAAAGCAAACCTTTTTATTAACGCTAGATGGATAGATGCACAACACGATAAATTCCTCGCTCTAGCAGATAATCCTATATTCCGGATAAATAACCACGGTACAGAACATCGACCATTGTCCACTGTCCCAAGATCTGCCTGGGGAATAAATAGTACTTCTACTAAGGAAGAAATCGTAACAGAAATTACCGATAACCAGGAAAAAATAGGGGAGTTGACTGGAAAACTACCCCGTTTCTTTAGATCAGGTACTGCATTTTATGATGAGGTAGCCGTTAAAATTGCGGAGGATTTAGGAGTGGAAGTTGTTAATTTTGATGTAATTGGTGACGGTGGTGCTACTTTTTCCAGGCCTCAAGTAGTAGAATCGATGTTAAAGTCTAGAGCAGGTTCCATTATTATCCTTCATATGAATCAACCATCAAGCGAAACAGCGGATGGCGTGAAAGAAGCAATAGCCGTATTACTTGAGCAGGGATATAGTTTTGTTCATTTGGACGAATATGAATTAGAATAAACTTTTATAATTGGCTGTTTTGCTTTCGTGCTCTTTTCCTATTTATTTTAATTCAGTAAAAAATTCAAATGCCTGATTTTTAACGGACGTATAGTAACAATCCTTCCGAGAAGAGACTTATTATTACATTTACGTTACAGATACATATATAGACAAATGCAGGTCACGATAACACTGGGAGGTGAAATCGTGACCTGTTTTTTACATCTTTTATTTGCTTGTGTCTTATTATTCAACGTTTCGACATGCCAGTCCAAAACAAAAATAGAAAAAGCTAAGGAAACCATGACAGAACCTATTGCTAGTGAGCCTTTAACCACACCATTTCAGATGAACCATATCGTGGATATAAACAATCTAAATCAAATTCGTTCACAATCAGATTTAAGGGATTTTTTAATAAATACGTATAAATTGCCTTCTAAGTGGGAGAAAAAAATAAAAAATGTCGCCGTTCGAAGAAATGAAAACAACCGGGTACTTGCTATTACATTAGAGGATTGCTCACCAGACGAGGTTAGTAGAACAGAAAATAGAAAAATAATATATCTGAAAGAGCAACAAGAAAATCAGCCAATGCGCATCAAAGGACTATGGAGTTACAAAGGTAGTTATATGACGATTAGTGCGTCGGACTCACATGCTAGATGGAGTCCAACGTTAAATGGGAAATCTAGACGCAAAAAGGATGTAGCTCTTGATGAATCAACGGCAGATAAAGTATCTGATGCCATTATTCAACAGCAAAAGCTTGATAAATTTTCAAAAAAAGGGAAAAAGAATATAGTTCTTCAAAAGGACAAAATCATAAAGAAAATGGGAGAGAAACAAGGAGGGAGTTACTTTTTACAAACTCAGTTAGACTCTCAAAATGTTAAACAGCATGTAAGAGATGCTCTACTGCACTCAGTATCAGGTGCTGTCGTCATTATTCATTTCCAAAGTCCTTTTTCAAAGCAGGGTAAAAGAATAAAGGTTCGTGTTCCAGAATTTAAAAGTCGAGGATTTCGTTTATTTATTCCTGATTAAAAGAGCTGGTTATCCTATAAGCTGTGTCGGCTTATAACCATTGCTTATGCTTTTTATGTACTTTCCAACCTGCTTGTCTCATATATATGTGACAAGCAGGTTTTTTAATTTTCTTCAAATGGAAAGGCGCTAAATAAAAGCAGAGGGTGTGGCGCATTGAATAGAAGTTGGCTTGGTGCATTTCAAATAGGTGCTGTATTCGTAGGAACCATTGTGGGAGCCGGTTTTGCAACAGGTAAAGAAATTGTTCAATTTTATACACAATATGGCTGGATTGGCTTTTTTTCCATAATAATTAGTGGTTTTTTGTTTATTTGGCTTGGTACGAAGATGATGTTGGTTGCAAAACGTATTAAAGCTACTTCATACAAGGAATTTAATGAATATCTGTTCGGTGTATCGGCAGGCACCGTTGTAAATATTTTCATGCTCGTTATCTTAACCTGTGTTGGTGCGGTAATGCTTTCAGGAGCTGGTGCCGTTTTTGAGGAGCAGCTTGGCTGGTCCTTTCAACTAGGTGTGTTAATTACCATCGTGCTTTCCGTTGCCATTATTTCTTTTGGCGTAAAAGGGTTGGTAGGCGTAAACCTTATTGTTGTTCCCGTGATGATTGGGTTTAGTCTTTTTATTGCAATAAATGCTCTCCTGGATCATGGATTTTCTTTTATGACATTAGCTGCTCCTGATGATGCGTGGAAGGGATGGATATCGCCTGTAATTTATGTTGCATTTAACCTGTCGATGGCACAGCCGGTTCTAGTACCATTGGCAACTGAAATAGATGATGAATGGGTAATTAAACGCGGTGGTTTCATTGGAGGGCTTTTCTTATGTTTAATCCTGCTAACCTGTCATATATCTATTGCGTCTTTACCGAATTTCCAAGCATTCGAAATCCCGATGGCTGAAGTTGTAAAAATAAGTATGGTATCTTTTTTCGGTATTTATATATTCGTTATATATGGAGAAATATTCACTTCAGTGGTAAGTGATATTTTCGGTTTGCAAAGACAGCTTGAAAGTATGTGGAAAGTACCTAAATATCTTGTTACCATTGTGCTTGTAAGCATCATTTATATGATAAGCCAGGTAGGTTATGGAAGCTTAATAGAACATTTATATCCATTGTTCGGCTATATTAGCATTGCGTTTTTGATTCTTTTAGTCTTTAGGAAATAGAATATATTGCTCGATATCTTTCATTTTCTATTATAATGAAAAAATAAGGAATATTAAAAGAATTGGCTGTATTAAACGCCGCTGTTGATTTCCGCAAAAGGCTACGCGTTCCACGGGGCGGTGCTGGAGCCTCCTCGGCAAGCCTGCGGGGTCTCCAGTCTACCGCTATCTCCCGTTGGAGTCTCCGCCTTTTTCTCCAATCATCGCTAGAATAGCGGTATTATCAACACTCAACTTTAACAAAGCCAAAGAAATAAGGGGTGAGGTTTTTGGATAAAGGAAAAATATTTAGTGGATTACTATTAATTTTTATAGGGACGTTTTTTTTATTACAAACATTGGGTATTCTTAAGGTTTCTTGGGATTATTTATGGCCATTATTCATTTTAATTCCTGGCATTGTTTTTCATCTAGCATTTTTTTTATCCGGAGCACAAAAAAATATGGCAGGTTTGCTAGTCCCAGGTGGCATTCTGGTGGTTATAGGTTCATTGTTCTTTTTTGAAGTTATAACAGGGTGGTCATTCAGCCATATTACTTGGCCAATTTATTTAATTGCTGTAGCGTTTGGTTTATTTGAATTATGGTTTTTTGGCAATAGGGAAAAGGGTCTGCTTATTCCTGTTTTCATTCTTACAACATTGGCGATTATATTCTTAATGGAGAGGTTTATTACTACTTCCGTGCAAAAATTTTGGCCATTAGCTTTAATTGTATTAGGTTTATTCTTGATGTTCGGTAAAAACAGGAGAGAAGGAACTTAAGTCCCTTCTCTTTGGCGTCAGGTATTGTATCCCTTAACGAACAAACATGGCTACAATTGCTACAATAGGTATTGCTAGCATCAATGCAGTACCTACACGGAAAAGTGAATTTAATATGTTTCTTAGTTCCGGCTGTGCAGTAACCAATTCATTTCGTTTCATGAAATTTAATATTCCATTCACGAGTACACTGATTACTACAATAATAAGTGGAATGGTGGTATCTGCAGTTGAGTCAGCTAAAAGCATAAAGCCAAATACAATGAAGACGATTGGAAATGCTTCGATAAAAGCAACCAGCATAAAGAGTTTAGATTGAATCTGACCTAGATTCCCGGGCTCAAGTGAGATTTTCTCTAAACTTGAACGTAGAATAAAAGCAATTCCGAAGCAAGCAATTACTGCAGCTATAGTGAAAATATAAATCGCATCCATTTCATTATCCCCCTTTATAAGTATGTAAAAACTAATTTTACAATAAAGATATCTCGAAGGATACTCCTTTTAGAAAAGCTCTTTTCTTAAAGATTGTTGCTATAAGCCCGCAAAAAAATCGATAATTAGATTTTTTACTGTTCTATTCCCTTAAAATAGGAGTAACTTTTCACCATTGTGCTTGAAAAGTGCACGAAGCAACGATTGTAACGGGTTGTATCCTCTAAGGTAAAAGCAACAATTAATGCGAAAACAGTCTTTAGAAGAGAAGGGGGAAAATAATAAGCAGCCACAGATTAAACACAAGATGAGATATAATAACTAGCGGTAAGGAATCCTTCCAAGAATACAAAGTACCCCAAACCACGCCAGCTGTGGCTGCCGCAGCAACTAACATTAGATTTCCTGTCCAGATGTGGGCGAATGCATAAAGGCAAGCAGCGACGATGATGCTAAATCTGCCACGAACAATAGTCTGGATTTCCCCTTGAATGAATCCTCTCCAAAAGATCTCTTCCCCAGGAATTATTATTAGTACTAACATAAAATAATGCCACCATTGCGAAGGGCCAACAATATGATAAAGTTCATGTACCTGGTTAAGTAATAGCGGGATATTTAGCGTTTTTATTAGTAGATAAGTGAACAGAAAAAAACAATATAAGATAGACCCAGAAATAATACCAAATAAAAAATCAAATCTATCTACTGAAAACAAGGATTTTTCCCACTTTTTGTTTCTCATGCTTTTTAAACTAATAAAAGATAAAACTGCTAAAGCGAAAGGGAAAAGCATCCAGAAATAATAAGATGATAAACTAAAGCTTAGGCCAAGCAGCACATTAGCTAAAATCCACACCCCTACAATCAACTTTAATGTCCTCACATAACCCCTCCTTGTCCTAAATCTTAAGGTTATTGTATCAAAAAGAAATAAAATAAACCTGAATAATCTTTTTAGGAATTACAAACGATATATCTTATCTATTCGAAAGGAGAGGATAAGGATGACTCAATCAAAAAGTCAGCAAGAAAGACAATGGAAAGTTCGAAAGCAATCCCAAAACGAGCATGGCAAGGTAAAGAGCTTCGAACAATTGGCAAACGAAACAGGAAAGAAAACTGAATAAGTTATGATTTACTATTATAAGCATTTTCCTTAAGACAGGAGAGTGCTTTTGTTTTTTTGCTGAAATTATCTTAGTTTCAATCTTTCATACTCCTTGCTATAACCTAAAGCAAAAAGAAGCTGTTTAAGATTTGTATTAATTCGTTCCTTTTCCAGTGATAAGTAGCATTCACTTTGGATAGCTTCTATTGTATGGCGGGTGAATTTCCAAACTGCCTCTTTTCGTTTAACTGGTGAATGATTAGCAATTACTGTAAAGGCATGGATAATAGAAGCGATAACATCAATATCGCTTTTTCCATATCGAACTAATGGAGAAAATCCAAAGTCAAGATAGTCAAAAAAATCAGGAGTTTTTATCATAACTCTAAGATTTCCATTATGATCATTAAAATAAGACTGGTGTCCCTTTAGAGTAGTAAGTTTAGCTAAAAGAGTACTCAGTTGTTCAATGCAATGTACAGCAGTACTGGGATCATTAATTCCAGAAGATAAAGCGCGGACTCCAATTTCCGTTACCTTGCGGATACCAAACTCTATATCTTCTAGAGGGGCACGGGCAACAGAAACATTAATATTTGTCATAATTTCGCGCCTGTCAATAGTTGTATCTGAATGATCATTCCAAACAGATAGTAGAGGAGTATCTTCATTAATATAATCACCTTGCTGCCTCTCTACGCGAATAATACAGTTATGGATACTCGCACTTTTTACGAGTGAGGGGATATTGATGTATTGTACATAGCCTGACATTTCACTCTTAAAAATAATAGGTTCTTTTGTTTCTAAATCGTTACTCTCCCAGTCATCCCATGGAGAATCATGCTCTCGAGTTTCAGATGCATGAAAATTTTCATTCATATATTCTAATATTTCGACAGTGATATTATGTAAAAGATTACTCACCTGAATCCATGTAGTAACATGCTGAATGAAGAAAACGAATACAATTAAACAGAGAATTGCAATAGCCACGGCAAATGCTGGAACAAGAAAAAGCTGTTCTTCTGTTGTTTCTTTTAGCAAAAGCAGTAAGAGAATACAATAGATGAAACCTCCTGTGAATATCCCCAATACTCTTTGTGTCGCATGATCAGTGATGAAGTTCTGAAGAGCACGAGGGGAAAATTCAGACAGATAGGTTGTCAATACCACCAATATAGTAGAAAAAGTAATGGTAGTCATAGTAAGCAGGGAGGAGGCTATGGAACTTAGGATGGTCTGAGATAATGAAATATCAGATAGAAATACAAGTGGTATATGAAATCCATTTTTAGCTGCTGAAAGTAGAAAATAATCAGCGAATAGTGTTATTAAAGCAAGAAGTGTAGCAATAAATCCGTAAAATAATGGAAGATACCAAAAGCTTGTTCTAATCCGTAATAGGGTTACAGATCTTGACAAAAAACGCACGTCCTTTCTTTTTTAGCTATGTTAAAGTTGCGTGTTGCTATCCCAGCGATGATTGGAGTAAAAGGCGGAGACTCCGCAGAAGGGATGCTCGAGCACCGCCCCGTGGATCGCGTAGACTTTTGTTGCAAATTAACAGCGGCATTTATCACAGCCTCTTTTTCTGGAAAGGTAGTAGCTTGTTTTTATAAAATATGTTATAGTAACAAAGTTAAATTTAATAAAGTCTACGTCATCTTGTGGCGATAGGAGAGGTTCTAGCACATACCCTCTATAAAAAACTAAGGACAGAAATTCGACTATATTCCTTAGGATATAGTTTTTTTTATTTCTTCCAATGTTATACGCTAGCCTCTAATTTTAAGGTGGCGTTTTTCTTTTTTACGTCTCAGTTAAAGAAGTATGTGGATAATTACTAAAGCTGATGATTGGAATACAATGCTTATACTGTCGCGGGCTTTTGGTTTGGATGTATCAGCTCCGCTCCAAAGTTCGCCTGAGTCTATAGCAATAATCAACAGTATGTTTAATATAAAAAAACGGTTTAGTTAAGGAGAGATTGTTATGAGTATACGCGAAAAGGCAATGGTTGTATTCAGTGGTGGCCAAGATAGTACAACTTGTCTTGCTTGGGCAATGCGTGAATTTGAAGAGGTTGAAGCGGTAACCTTTCATTATGGTCAGCGTCATGAACTAGAAATTGAATGTGCAAAAAAAATAGCTAGTGACCTTGGTGTTACACATCGTGTACTAGATATGTCGTTACTTGGTCAACTTACCCCCAATGCTCTTACTCGTTCTGATATTGAAATTGAAGAAAAAGAAGGAGAATTACCAAGTACTTTTGTAGACGGAAGAAATCTTTTGTTCCTATCTTTCGCTGCTGTGGCCGCAAAGCAAATTGGCGCAAAGCATATCGTAACTGGTGTATGTGAAACAGATTTTAGCGGCTATCCTGATTGCAGAGATGTGTTTATTAAATCACTGAATGTCACCTTAAACTTATCAATGGATTATCCTTTTGTAATTCATACACCACTAATGTGGCTTAATAAAGCAGAAACATGGAAACTGGCTGATGACTTAGGGTATTTAAATTTTGTTAGAACCAAAACCTTAACCTGTTATAACGGAATAGTAGCGGATGGGTGCGGGGATTGTCCTGCATGTAAATTAAGGAAACGAGGATTAGATGATTACTTAGCGACGAAGGAAAAAGGAGTTGTGTCATAATGATACAGCAAATGTATCCCCAAATTTTCCATGATTATCAATATGAATTAAATAAAGATATGAATATCTCGGCAGCGCACTTTATTCCTTCAGAATCTGCCGGGAAGTGTAAACAGATACATGGACATACTTATTTTGTCAATGTTACCGTTGGCGGTGATGAACTAGACGAAGCAGGCTTTTTGGTGAACTTTAAGGTATTAAAACAACTTTTGCACGATAAATTTGATCATACGATTTTAAATGATCATACCGATGTTTTTAATTCCAATGACCCCAACTTTTTTCCGACAACAGAGGTGGTCGCCAGATTAATGTGGGAAACGATTGAAGCTCATTTAAAGAACTTGCCGAATACTCCGACGTGCTTACAATTATTTGTAAGAGAAACACCAACTAGCTATGTAGTGTATCGTCCTAAGAAAGGAAAGAAAGAGTAGAATGAGTATAAAAAAAATACCTGTCTTGGAAGTTTTCGGCCCAACCGTGCAAGGAGAAGGTATGGTTATTGGCCGCAAAACAATGTTTGTTCGCACCGCTGGCTGTGATTATCAATGTTCGTGGTGTGATTCTGCTTTTACATGGGATGGTAGTTCGAAAGATGACATAGAACTTTTGACTGCTGAGGAAATATGGAGCAGATTGGTAGAATGTGGAGGGAAGTCATTTAACCATGTAACTATTTCCGGCGGTAATCCTGCATTGTTGAAAAATATGGGAGAGCTTGTAAGGCTTTTACACAATAAAAATATTAAAATAGCAGTAGAAACACAAGGAAGTAAATGGCAGGATTGGTTAGTTGAGGTTGATGATTTAACACTATCCCCTAAACCACCGAGTTCCAGCATGAATACTGATTTTTCGATGCTGGACACTTTAATTTCAAAAGTAGAACCTTCCAATACTTCATTGAAGATAGTAGTGTTCAATGAAGAAGATTTAAATTATGCAAAACAGGTTCATCAACGTTATCCACATCTTACCTTTTACATTCAAGTAGGAAATGAAGACACCCAAACAGAGGATAATGAGAACCTTGTAAATAAATTATTAACACAATACGAATGGCTTATAGATAAAGTAATGAAAGATGATGAATTAAATAATGCGCATGTCTTGCCCCAGCTCCATACATTGATATGGGGAAATAAGCGAGGCGTCTAAAAAGGAGTGTAACAAATGTCAGGAAGAAAAGATCATGAGTTAGAAGGGGTAACTCTCCTCGGCAATCAAGGTACTGGATATTTATTTAATTACTCGCCAGATGTATTAGAAACATTTGAAAATAAGCATCCTAACAGAGACTATTTTGTTAAATTCAACTGTCCGGAGTTTACTAGTCTTTGTCCAAAAACAAATCAGCCTGATTTTGCTACTATCTACATTAGTTATATTCCAGGTGAATTAATGGTAGAAAGCAAATCATTAAAGTTGTATCTGTTCAGCTTCCGAAATCACGGTGATTTTCACGAGGACTGCATGAATATTATCATGAATGATTTAATAGAGCTAATGGATCCAAGGTATATAGAAGTATGGGGGAAGTTTACCCCACGCGGTGGCATATCCATTGATCCTTACACAAATTACGGTAAGCCAGGGACCAAGTACGTAGAAATGGCAGATTATCGTTTAATGAACCATGATTTATATCCAGAAAAAATTGATAACCGGTAGTATAAGCTATGCTTTATCCTCGGCTACGGCTGCGGAAAGTGAAGTGCCGGGAACGGAAATAAACGGGCTTTAAGATACAGGTACGAAAAAGATGTAGACAAACTCGAAAATACTTTGAGTTTGTCTACATCTATTTTTAATTTGAGAGATTCACACATTTTTATTAAAATGGTAGAATTGCCCTCGCAGCTTGTCTGTAATTACATAAGATACAATATGTAACTAACAAGGGGGTGAAATATATGGGATGCTGCCGAAATAATGTAGCCGGTATTGACAAGGATTACGACCGTGTAGCCGGAATTTTTGATGAAAATTTCAGAGTCCCGGTACATGCTTCGATTGATGGAAGAGACTTTTGCCAAGCAGTCCGTCGCTGTTTAATCAATGACTTAGTAGCTGGAGCTCAAGATGACCGTCGTCGCAAATGCCACCGTAGAAGCTGGATTTAACCTCTCCTCCTAGTCATTCCACCGATTGTAACCTTCCAAAGAAAATCCTGATTGACGAAAAGTCTTTCGGGATTTTTTTTATAGATGAGGAAGCAAGATGATGGACCCAAAAGAGCGAAGTAGTAAAGCAAGTTGGAATGTCCTAGGTTTATTTAGAGGATTATAGCAATGCAAATCTCACCATTATACTCTATTTTATAGTTTGAGCAGGTTAAGCAATGAACTGGAGTCTAGTGAATGAAAAATATTCTAATAGTTGTAGAAATAGTGGAGATTTGATATAAAGGTAGTATCTAAGCGAAAGGAGAATTTAATGATGAAAAGAGAAAGAACAGCATTAATTCTAGGTGCATCAGGATTAATTGGCGGATATATAACGAAAGAAATTTTGAAAAATTCAGATTATAATAGCTTAACCTCTCTTGTAAGGCGCTCTCCTATAAAAGCACATACAAAACTAAATGAAATAGGTATTGATTTTGATCATTTATCAAACTATCAAGATCATTTTCGCGTAGATGAAGTCTTTATATGTTTAGGAACAACTAGAAAAAAAGCCGGATCCAAAGAGAACTTTAAAAAAGTAGACTATGAATATGTAGTGGAGGCAGCAAAAATCGCAAAGGAGCAAGGAGTTAAAAGAATAGCGATCGTATCCGCTATTGGAGCAAACGCCAATTCTTCTTTTTTTTATAATAAAATTAAAGGACAAATGGAGAATGCTGTTACTCAAATTAATATACCTTCAACCTATTTTTTTCGACCATCATTACTGCTTGGAAAACGTGAGGAGTTTCGTATTGGAGAAAAAACAGGAGAAATACTAGAAAAACTAATACAACCAGCTTTAAGAGGGCATTTACGAAAATATCACTCCATTCATGCATCAACTGTTGCAAAATCAATGGTTTCTTTTATGAGAAATAGTAAAAAAGGGGTACATATCATAGAATCTGACTTAATGCATAAAATTGGTACCCTCTAAAGGGTTACCATGCTAAATATCGTTTTCATTTGTGAAGAGAAGGGAATATACTTTAAAAACTAGGAGTGTAAACTATGTGCCATTATGAAGAATGCAGACGAATTCGTAAATCTGGCCATTTAACCATTCCCAAAATCATTCGCGAGCAATTGGAAATATCTGATGGAGATGTATTAATGATAATGGAAAAACCTTTAGGAGTTGTCATGAAACCAATTGACGACAATCATATTTTTAATGAATCTGTAGTTTCTAATAATGGGAAGGTTAATATACCTGTGGAAATAAGGCGCAACCTGAAAATTAGTGAAGAAACAAACTTTAGTATAAAGTTAGATAAAGAAAGATCTAGCGTCGTACTTGAAATAGTGGAAGAGGAAAACAGATAAAGCATGAAGGCAGGCAGAATGTTTCAAGCTTTGTAAAATTAAAACAAGCTCATCCTAATTACATGGAATGGCAGGTTTAAATACCGCTATTGATTTTTTGCGAGGAAACTGAGGGAGCTAATTGGTAGTTTATATGCGATTAGAGCAGCCAATAAAAAGAAGCTCCTTTTTTGAAAAGAGCCCCTTTTTCAAATATTCTAATATTAATTAACATACTAACGCATTATTTATAACAGGCTGCATTCCTATTCATTGTTCAGTGAGTGTAATTAGAAACTAGAGTTTACAAGTATTAAGACTCTGGGTAATAACAAAAATAAATACTGCGATAATCGAGCAGTGACAATACAGCTGCTTGTTTTTACAACCTTAAACCTTCATTATTTACGTAAGAAGCCAGCGCTTATAACTACTTAATCACTTTATAATTCTTATGATTAACCACAGTCCGTTGTTCTAGCTCCAGATCACGATAATTATTCATGTATGTTAAATCAACGATAACAGAATTCTCGTTAACTTTTTCTACCACACCTTGTAGTCCTTCTTTAAACTCAATGATATTCCCCACCAATGCCTTTTTCATTTTCTCTCTCCTTCTCTGTTTTTTTATATACAAACTTTATTGACAGACTGTGTTAAATATTACTTTAGATATACACGAACTGCTGTAATGTACAAAAATCACTTATGATTTGCCAGAGAGGTCACAAGTATACAGCTTCCTCCCGCAGTAGACTCCAATTTAGAGGAAGAAACGGGATTAACAACTTCATTTAACAGAGTCTATAGATATTAAAAATGTAATTATATACAGTTTGCATTATTTTATTAAAAACGTAAATAGGTTGATTCACTTATTTCGAAATTTTCTTTTAATTGTATGCTTTGTTAAACGCCGCTGTTGATTTCCGCAAAAGGCTACGCGTTCCACGGGGCGGTGCTGGAGCCTCCTCGGCTAGCCTGCGGGGTCGCAAGTATTCCGCTATTTCCCGTTGGAGTCTCCGCCTTTTGCTCCAATCATCGCTGGAGTTAACATCACCATTCAACTTTAACAGAGCCTAATTGTAAAGACTCTTCTTGTTAAAGAATAGTAAACCAATGGTAAATTCATTTTTCATACGATTATTTGAAATATTTCATTGTCACCTCTTACAATAATAGGCATATTATATTTTGAGTTTAATTTTGCAAGTAGTAAAATTACTCTAATTATTTTATTCCTTATCCCCCATTGAATCCCTTCTTCGGTAAAGAAGGGTTTTTTTTCTTTTCAAATTGCCTAATTTCTGAAATAATACGATAGTATAATAAGAGTATATTAAATTTGTTAAATAGAATGAAATGAGGTATACAGAATGAACGAAGAATTAGCTGCTGAGATTTTAAACAAGCTCAAAAGTGGTGATTTAACACAGTATAAAGTGACCAAAGAGGAGTTTATGGCATTTCGTAAAGTTCTTGTGAACCGGGAAGACTTTAAGCATTTCAGAGGCATTGCCAGACACAACGGTGAAGTTATTTATCATTATATGCAAGAAGCACGAAGTTAATATCATATCTTGCTAGCCGGTTGTGGTATTTTCAGAAAAAATTCTTGTATAGATCCTAATCTTACTTTCCTGGAAGTTGGATGAGAATCCATAGGCTCATTAAATTGCAAGAAAAGTAATTATCCTTGGAATTTTAGAATATGTATGAAAATAGTGGTCCTTATGGAGATGGAAGTTACCTGTTAAAAAAGATTTTATTAATAATATAAAGGGGTAATAGCCATGGAATATAAAAAAGAAGATAAACTGACCAACCAATCTATGTACCTATGGAAAAATGAACAAAACTTAACCGTTCAGGGGTTTTTACTATATCCTGAGAATGTACCTGACATACAGTACATAAAAAAGTTGCTTCGTCATATCTATCTGGCAAGAGAAACAATAAAAATAACCATTTGGTTTGAGGGCGATGTTATACAAGTTACAGGTCATATTCAATCATTTCGATATAAAGCAAACAAGATAACCATTAAAGATTCGGATAAAAATATTTACCATATTCGAATTTTTGATGTGATTGAAATTATTAGAAAATCGCATCGATAAAATATAAAAAGAGGCTGCCGCAAAGTGAATTTTGCGGCAGCCTCTTTTTTTTGGATTTTTCACATAGACTGTTGCTTTTAGGTAAGTAGATTAAACTGTTACAACTGTTACTATCTGCTCTTTTCTTAGGCATTTGCGAGTTTCTAAAGAAAATAATGGTCCCTAATCTTTAAGATAAACATCTTTTTTCGATGGATAGAACTGATTGTATATTAAGTGGGATTCTAGGAAAAATAAAAATAGCAAAAATGGAAATGTGAGGAGGATTTAGAATGAAAAATATTTTGAAAAGTATATTTATGTCAAAATCCAAGTCTAAATCCGATTCCGATAAAGTAGAGAACTTAACGGTTCTTGAATTAATTTCTCAGATGAAAAAATCAGTGGATTTCTTAAGCTTTAATTCAGCTACAAATGATGGAAGGAAATCGGTTTGGGTGAATTATTACTACACCTTAATTGATACAGACTTTTTACACCGGGATATACTACAGGCCATCTCCACTAAACCTTGGAACACGATCCAGGAGCTCAAAAATATTCTGCCGGTAGAAGTTGTTACGCTATCTTCAGATTCCGATGAGATAAGAGAAAAGTTGCTCTCAGGATTTATGTTTATTCAACTGCACGAAAAAGACCAGCAAGGATTGCTTGTACGATCTGAGTTTGTTCAAGGCCGAGCCGTTTCTTTACCAGAAGTAGAATTTAGTGTGATAGGGCCAAAAGAATCTTTTGTAGAAAATGTAGACTCCAATATGAATCTAATCCGCAGAAGGTTAAAAACCCCGATGTTGACAGTGGACCAGAAAATAATGGGGACTATATCACAAACGAAAGTCGTTATTTTGTATTTGGAAGGGATAACGAATAAAGACAATGTTGCAACCGTGAAGGAAAGATTGGGTGCTGTCCAATTTGATCATATTAACGATAGTTCATACATAACTCAATTAATATCCGATAACGAACATACTGTTTTCCCTTTACTGTTGGATACGGAAAGGCCGGATCGTGTAGTTTCTGCTTTAACGGAGGGGAAAGTTGTCATCATGGTGGACGGTTCGCCACATGGATTAATTGGTCCTACTACGCTCGTGGAGTTTTTCTCTTCGTTTGAAGATTATTATTTAAGCTACTGGCTGGCATCATTTTTCCGGCTCATACGGTTGTTCGGTGTTGCCTTTTCCATCCTTGTTACACCAGTGTATGTGGCGGTACTATCTTATCACTATGAATTAATTCCTCAGGATTTATTAAGTACTTTAATTTCTTCGAGGAGAGAAGTCCCGCTGCCGCCCATCCTTGAAGCAATCTTTCTTGAATTAACGCTGGAATTATTAAGGGAAGCAGGAGCGCGGCTTCCGACAAAAGTAGGTCAAACTATCGGGATCGTTGGAGGAATTGTAATTGGGACAGCATCGGTTGAAGCGGGGTTAACTAGTAATGTCCTGCTTATTATAGTTGCTTTAGCAGCGCTTGCCTCCTTCACAACTCCCGTTTATAAAATGGGTAACACCATCCGTTTATTACGTTTCCCATTTTTATTATTTGCAGAGTTATGGGGGCTTTTAGGAATTGTATTCTGCTTTTGCATTTTGGCTACACATTTACTAAGGTTAACTTCCTTGAACAGACCCTATTTAGAGCCAATCTACCCGCCAAGAATAGAAGATATGAAAGATGCAATATTCAGGTTGCCATTTTCATTTCAAACAACACGACCTACTCAACTGAGGACGCAGAAAAAGAGAAGATCGTATATGAAAAAGAAAAAAAAGCCAAAAGATATTGATGTGGAGTAAACCATAGGAAGGAGGAAGTCCATTGCAGAAGATACCAAAGCAGTTTCAAGTTTCTCCTTTTTTAGTGTTCTTTTTAATTCATAGTACACAATTTGGGGTAGGGGCATTAGGTTATCAGCGGATTATTGCAATGACTGCCGGTTATGATGCTTGGATGGGCATCATCATCGTTGGGATAGTGACTCATCTTATGATTTACTTTATCTATAAAATATGCGAAAAAAGCGAAGGGGACCTTGCGAGTGCCCACAGGTTAGCCTTTGGAAAGTGGATAGGGAACTTTTTTAACTTGATTTTTGTGCTGTATTTCATCCTTACGACAGTTACAGTACTCCGTACATATATAGAAGTAGTTCAGGTATGGCTGTTTCCGGAATTTAAAACTTGGCTTTTTTCGCTATTTTTTCTTCTTTTAGTTTTCTACATTATTACAGGAGGGTTTAGAATTGTTACTGGTATTGCATTCCTTGGGGTAGTACTACCTTCTTATTTAGCACTTACTCTGATAATCCCTTTGGAGTATGCCAATTTTCGGAATTTACTGCCGATTTTTGACCACCCCATAAAGGATATCCTTTTATCTGGGAAAGATATGACGTTAAGCATGCTAGGTTTTGAAACACTGCTCGTCTTTTATCCTTTTATTAGTAAACCAAATAAATCAAAAAAATGGGCCCATTTAGGAGTGTTTACGACTACGTTCATTTATCTGGCAGTGGCGATCATTACATTCTCATACTTTAGTGAAGGAAAACTGGAAAAAAATATATGGGCAACTTTATCTATTTGGAAAAAGATCGAACTGCCTTTTGTGGCGCGGGTCGAGTATATCGGGATTTCAAACTGGTGTCTGATTATCCTTCCGAATGTTTGCATGTTTCTATGGTGTGCTAGTCGGATGACTAAGCGGGTAATCCCTATAAAACATAAAACGGCACTTATCTATCTCACTATCTTTATTTTTATGATAACGCAAATGTTTGAGGATCGTAAACTTATTAACGAATTAAATAATTATATTGGCCAAGTAGGATTTTATATAGCGTATGTGTATATACCCATCCTATTTCTAATAGTTGTGTTTGCAAGTTGGAGAAAGGAGAAGAAAGAAAATGCCTCAATGTAAATGGCTGGTTATATTATGCTGCTGCCTCCTTTTAACGGGGTGTCTAGAAAAAGAAATCGTGGATGATATTAATATTGAAAGTGCAGAAGGATTTGATTTGGTAGAAGGAGAGAAAGTCAGGGGTACTTTCTTAATCCCGATTTACCAAGCTGATAAATCTATTACAAATAAAACATTTTCTTCGGTTGCAAATATGAATAAAGATCTTCTAGCCAATTTACAAAAAGAATCTTCCGCACCTATTGTAAATGGAAGTCTGCAAGTGGTTATTTTTAATAAAAAACTAGCTGAAAAAGGAATGATGGAACTTATTGATGCTCTGGAGCGGGATTCAAGTATAGGAACTAGTCTTTACTTGGCTGTCCTGGAAGGAGAAGTTAAAAGTGTGTTGGAAAAAGAGTATGGGACAGAGGGAACAGGTCACTATATTATGAATTTAATAAAACATAATGTCCACCGCCGTGATTTGCCTGCCAGCAATTTGCATATTTTCCTTTCAGACCATTACCAAGAAGGAAAAGATCCTAATCTTCCTTATCTAAAGGAAGAAAACGATGATATTGCCATTCAAGGTGCGGTTGTAATAAAAGACAATAAACTTGTTGCCGTGGTTCCAAATGATATGCTATTTTACTTTAAATTGTTAGTAGACAAGCATTCTGGTGGTACACTTTCCATAATGATTCCGGACGAAAATGAACATGTGTCTTTAAAAAGCATCAAGACTGATAGTCAGGTGAAAGTTGAATGGAAAAATGGAGAGCCGCATTTTCACATAGAACTGAAAATGAACGGAACGATTAGGGAATATTCAGGAACAAAGGTAAATGGAAAGCAGATAGAAATATTTCAGAAGGCTTTTGAGGAAGAATTGAAGAAGCAATCATTAGCACTGATAAAATTGTTTCAAGAAAAAAATGTAGACCCTATAGGTTTAGGGTTTGAAGCGAAATCAAGAAAAAGAGGTTTTGACTTAAAAAAATGGGAAAAAACCTACCCTAATGTAGAAGTTAATGTAACTACAGAAGTAACCATTCTTGGTACTGGAATAACAGAATAGGAAAGAATGAAAGGAAGGGTGAATATATTTGAAAAACTCAACAAAAGGGGTTGGAATAGTGGCGCAAAAAATATTGTTGTTTTGTGATCCTGGCATTGATGACTCTTTAGCGATTATTTATGCTTTACTGAACCCATCCATCCAATTAGTGGGAATAGTAACAAGCTATGGGAATGTTAATCAAGAACAGGCAACTCAAAATGTTGCTTACTTATTAGATTTAGCAAATAGGAATAATATCGTATTAATCGGAGGAGCAAAAGGTCCGCTCTCAGGAGAGTATACACCCTTTTATCCGGAGATTCACGGAGAAGAAGGACTTGGTCCGATTAGACCACCTGAAAAAATTCAAGGGGAATTACTAAATTTTGATACTGTTTTTAAAATTATAGAGCAATATGGGGATGATTTACTCATTGTAGATGTGGGAAGAATGACTTCCCTCGCAATCGCTTTTAACCTTGCAGGAGCGGACATTTTAAATACAGTAAAGGGCTTTTACTTAATGGGCGGCGCATTCTTGGTTCCAGGCAATGTTACTCCAGGAGCAGAGGCGAATTTCTATGGAGACCCTATGGCTGCAAAAATTGTGACAGCCAGTGTAGATAATGGAGTCGTATATCCTTTAAATGTAACAAATAAAGCAATCATTCCACCAAATGTAATTGATAAAATAATTGCTACCAATAACAATCCATTTCAGCCTTTAATGAAAGCAATATTCGATTATTACTTTGAGGCCTATAAAAAACTGGTACCAGGAATTCAAGGGAGTCCTTTACATGATGTCCTGACACTATTTGCAATAACGACTCCCCAAGCTTTTAAATATGTGGAAAGAAAAATTTTCATTGGGGAAACGGATGACGCACTAAGAGGGGTAAGCATCGCTGATTTTCGTCCAAAGCCACAAGAAGAACCAGCTGAAAACCAAGTTGCTATAGCTCTTGAGCTTGATTATCAACTATTTTTGGATGATTTTATAAAGGTAATGACAAGTAAACTACCAATTATAGAATAAAAGTTACCCTTGTAAAACTTTTATTTAGATAGTTAGTTATTCATTAGCACTCAAATCTGAACGGTTGCTTTTAGAAGGCGATTAAACGGTGGATTCTTGAGAGAAAACATCCATCTATTATTGCTCTGTTAAAGATGTGTGTTGATGAAAATTAACAGTGGTGTTTCATATCTCTTAACTCTCCATGTTCAAAAGCATTCTGTTATATTTCTGTAGTGAAATTTCAGTAAATTACCTATTCCTTTTATATTAGATTTGGTATGATATTAGTAAGATATATAGATATGCAAGTGATAGAATGAAAGTAGTTCCTATGCCTAAAAGCAAAGTAAGGTAAAAAAAGGAGTAGAAGAATGTCATTTCAGCAATGTATCAACTGCAAGGAAAAAATAACCTATAAAAGAAAGCTCTATTCAATCTTTTTTGGATATCGTCCAATAACATGTGAGTCCTGTGGCACTGTCCATGAGGTAGACGAGCGATATCGCTTTATATTTTCCCTATATACTATTATGATTCCGATAATATTGGTTTATATGGTTACTGGCATGTTTGAGATCGAATCGAGGTTTATACAGGTTTTATTTGTTCTTCTGTTTGCGACAATTGGAGTTTTATATACTGCTAGTCGAATAACCTATCATAAAAGCAAATACCAGCAAAAGCAGTAACAATGTAAAAGGAGTGAAAAAATGCATCCATTCTTATATACGGTTGTATTTATTATAATGATCTACATTCCTGTATTTTATAGAATAAATCGTAATATCCGTAAACTAGAAGACAAAGTGATGGATTTAGAGGCTAAGTGGGAAACCAGAAATGTTATTCCCTTACATAAAAAAAAGTAAAAAAGGAGAGGGCCGCTATTATGTCGGCCCTCTCCTTTTTTATACCAGATTCAATACCAATATTAAGAAAGTAGCAATAATTGCAAGTGAAAGTGCATGAAGAATGAATGAACTGAAAAATTCCCTTGCTACCAATAAATAATGATATTGCCCCCGAGATTTGTTGCGAACAATTCTTCTGCCTCTAGTATCCATTCACTTCACTCCTAAACCAATGAATAAAGTAATAATCCTATTATACAAAATATTCTAACAAATATTAAGTGATTATAGAGAAATTTGTAAAAAAAACTAAATTTATGTACTTAATTGTCTATCGAAGCTAAAAAAAGAGCATATATACTTTATCGGCATAATATTTCCATTGTTAATGTCCTGAAAAATAAAATTAAGAACACGAGACCATTGACATACAAGCTTAAATCAGTGTACCATCTAACTAGAACACTTTGTACTAGTTAACTAATACACTAATAATACACGAGAGGGGGGGATTTTATGCGGAGACCTCTTATCGGTCTATTGAAAAAAGAGTGGATACTTACTAAACAACCTTTCATATTTACAACAATCACTTTCTTGGCAGGATGGATCATCAGCCTTGGATTTTCCTTTTATTATCGCGAACCAACAATAAGTTTAATTGTCTCTATCGTAATTTTAGTACTACACCTTTTATATTTTCCGATTATCCTGATGTTTGGATTGATTGTTGAGGGCAAAACGCAACTATGGTTACATTCCACCCAATCTACTAGATCATTGTTATTAAGTAAAATCGTTACAGGAATATATTTACAAATAATCAGTTTTAGTGTATTTGGTTTTGTCTTTATAAGTATATTTCATATTTTTCCTAGCTTAGATTTTATTCCATACAACTCCATTCTTCTTACCGAAAGCTATAGTTTGAATAAAAGTGGAATCGAATTTGCTTTGAATATCATGTTTTACTGGGCAGTTTATCATGCGATTGGGATGGTTGGATTGCTTGGTAGATTTAAAGTACAAATCTTTTTCTTATTTTTAATCGGTTTTCAATCACTTATTATGTTTCTGGATAACACTACATTAATTAATACGCTATCTCAATTTGGACCCCTACCATGGAATTATGACTATGCTTTGGATTATCTAATAAGAACAGAGGGGGCTTCTACCTTTCACACTAATAATAATCCTTTTACGCTAGGTGCTTTTATAATATTTCTATTCAAATCTTTAGGATGGTTCTTTCTTACAGCATGGCTTCTTGAAAAGGCGGTGGAAGTGAAATGACAAAGTACGACGCAGACAAACCAATTTACTTACAAATTATTGATCGTCTTAGTAGAGAAATTGTCCGGGGGGAACTTAAACCAGGTGATAAGCTGCCATCCGTACGGGAAATGGCCATTCATTCTGGAGTAAACCCCAACACCATTCAACGAACCTACAGCGAAATGGAAAGGATGGAGATTGTGGAATCGAGGAGAGGACAAGGGACTTTTGTTGTGGAAAATGAAAAAAATATTTCCCATCTGAAAGATACGATGGAAGCCAAGGTTGTGGAAAGTTTTGTACAAAGCATGAGGGAAATTGGTGCCTCTGAAATGGAAATTATAAAAAGAGTGGAAAATTTTCTTGCAAGGGGAGACAAGAAGGATGATTAGATTTGAAAATGTCACGAAGCAGTATGGTAAGGAACTGGCTGTTAAGGATGCAAATCTTGTGCTGGAAGCGGGAAAAATAATCGGTTTACTTGGGCCCAATGGTAGCGGAAAATCTACAACGCTTAAATTAATGGCAGGACTAGCAAAGCCTAATAAAGGCAGAGTGACGGTGAATGGGGAAGTGGTAACTAGAAAAATCGCGAAAAATGTTGCATATTTGACAGAATTGGATTTTTATTATGAACCTTTTACTGTTAATGATATGGTCTCTTTTTATGCCTCCCAATTTAGTGATTTTCGTTTAGAAAAAGCGGAAGAACTATTAATCTTTATGAATATTGAACGTGCAAAAAAAATAAAACAATTGTCAAAGGGAAATCGTGGTCGTTTAAAATTGGTTTTAGCCTTAGCAAGGGAAGCGGATTATATTTTATTAGATGAACCATTTTCCGGCTTAGATCCTATGGTACGAAAATCAATTGTAAAGAGCTTATTAACTTACGTGAACTTCGGGCACCAAACACTTATTATTGCAACACACGAAATAGATGAAATTGAACCATTGCTAGATGAAGTGATTTTAATAAAAGATGGAAACTATATAGCTCAAGAAAATGTAGAACAGATCAGGGAAGTGGAAGGTGTGTCTGTTAGTGATTGGATGGTTAAGCATTTTATAGAAAGATAGGAGAGGGATCCTTTGCAGATAATGAATGGACTTATTCTAAAAGAATGGAAGCTGTCAAAAAAAATGCTGTGGCAAAACTTTGCTACGATTATGCTCTTATGGATAACTGGCTTTGGAGCGTCCCTCTACTGGAAGCAACCGGAAATTTCACTCGGAGTTGGCATATTATTAATTTCCACCCACCTATTTTATGTAGCGGTAGATATCTCTGTTAGCCTTTACAGAGATACCAAATCAATGATATGGCTGCATAATCCAAATTCTGCCTATGCCCTACTTTCAAGTAAACTTCTTGTCTCCTTAATTACAAGTCTTATATCCCTTGTTATAACAATAGGTTTGGTATTTCTTTCAGGCGTTCTTCTTAAGGGAGAAGATCTGATGAATTTTGAGGCAGCTGAAACAAGTATTTTTATTTTTAGTATTGCAATAATCGGTGTTTATCTAGGGTTTTGGATGACTTTTATCTTTGTGTTTATAAAAAGTGTGGCTAACAAAGGTATAGCAGGTAAAACTATACAGATTCTTATCGTTATTTTAACTTGGCCTGTTATTCAATTACATCAATATTTTCACGACTCGTTGATGTATCAAAAGCTTCTAATGATTGTAGTATTTCCATTTCCGACAATCGGAACAAAAACGGAAGAATATGGGTTTTCCTTCGGGCTGGATATAGGGGAATTCTCTTTAGGGCTAATTGGCTTTTATGGAATGGTGTGTGTCGGGTTATTTATGCTTTCAACTTGGTTTATTGAAAAGAAAATGGAAATGTAGAAGAAATGGAGGAAGACAATGAGTGAAATTGCAGTAAAACTTACAAATGTAACTAAAGAGATTAGAGGAAAAAAAATAATCAAAGATGTTTCCTTTGAAGTGTACAAAGGGGAAGTATTTGGATTCTTGGGTCCAAACGGTGCTGGAAAAACTACTACTATTAGAATGATGGTAGGGTTAATGAACATAACCTCTGGGGATATTTTAGTTGAAGGGGCGAGTATAAAAACTAATTATGAAAAGGCAGTAAGCCATGTAGGAGCTATCGTAGAAAATCCAGAAATGTATAAATTTCTAACAGGCTACCAGAATTTAATGCAATATGCTCGAATGACCCCTGGCGTTACCAAAGAGCGTTTAACAGATGTAATCGAGTTAGTAGGTTTAACGGATCGCATCAATGAAAAGGTGAAAACTTACTCGCTTGGTATGAGACAACGTTTAGGAATTGCGCAAGCTCTTTTACACAAACCGAAAGTGTTGATTTTAGATGAACCTACTAATGGCTTAGATCCTGCAGGGATAAGAGAAATACGCGATTATCTTCGCAGTTTGGCAAGAACAGAGCAAATGGCTATCGTTGTTTCTAGTCACCTACTATCCGAAATGGAACTTATGTGTGACCGTATTGGAATTATCCAACAAGGTGAGCTAATTGATATTCAAGGCATTCGGGACTTCATTCAAGATGGTGTATCTTCGTTCAACTTTTATGTCACGCCTCTAGACAGTGCGAAAAAGATTTTAGAATCTGCCGCCTTGAAAGTCAAGGTGGAGGGGGAAATACTCCAGGCTGTATTGGAAAAAGAGAAAGTACCGGAGATCATCCAATTACTTGTGGAAAACAAAGTCTCTATATTTGAAGTGAGAGAAGTGACAAAAACTCTTGAAGATAAATTCTTAGAAATAACATCACAGAAACGAGGTGTCTAATATGGCTAAGCTAATACAGAATGAGTTAATTAAATGGTTTAGACGACCAAGCTTTTATGTGATGAGTTTAATTCTAATCGCGCTAGCCGTTGTCAGTGTGGTCTTTACGTTGATGATGGGCTCCACGATGGAAAATGCCCCGGATGAAAATGCCAATCAGGCAAGCTGGAAAGAATCCCTCCAACAAGAAAATGAACAATTAAAAATGACGATGGATGCTGATTCGCATTGGGAGCAGCGCACATATGCGATAAATGAATATCGGATAAAAAACAATTTAGCACCTGTTCAGGAAAATACTGTCTGGACATATGTTGACTCTACCATTGGACTATCAAGTATCATCACACTTTTTGTGGTTATTATAGCTGCTGGTATGATTGCCAGTGAATTTTCTTGGGGGACAATAAAGTTACTTATGATCCGCCCAATAAAGAGAAGCAAGATTCTATTGGCTAAATACTTAGCTGTCCTTGTTTTTATGGCAATATTTTATGTGATCTTATTTATTACCTCTTTCCTAGTAGGTGCGATAGCTTTTGGGATGGATAGCTCTACCGAATTGTTGTATGCAAACGGAGAAATTATCGCTTTACATCCATTTATGTTTATAACCCTTAAAATGCTCTTAAGTTCACTTGATGTTCTATTGTTTGCCACTATCGCATTCATGATTTCAAGCGTATTTAGAAACAACTCTCTTGCCATAGGTCTCTCCCTATTCTTGTTGTTTACCGGAACACAAATTACACAACTAGTAAGTATGAAATACGAATGGGCTAAGTTTTCCCCATTTGCGAATATAAACTTTACAGCATTTATCGATGGAATACCGGTTGTTGCGGGAACTTCATTTTGGTTTTCTATTGTAATGTTCCTGGTCTATTTTATATTATTGCAAGTAATCAGCTTTTTAACTTTTGTGAAGAGAGATATTGCAGCTTAATTTAAACTATGAAGCAATTCCTCCCGTTTGGGTTGGATTGCTTTTTTTGTGTTTGAGTTAACGAAGTAAGAGCCTCTTCGGTTTGGTCTGCAGGCACCAGTATACAGTGGCAGTTTTTTTATTTGTTTTTAGTGGAATATAAGCAATATAGGATCCACCTATTCTTACTAAAGTAGGTGATAATAATGGAGTTAATAAAGGTTTCGCATATGAAGAGAGGGAGGGTTTTGGGTTACTTTGATAAATATCCTCATTCTAATGTGTTGTTTTCTCGAGTGAAAAGATATTATTTTGTCTATACAGTATATTGGGATGAGCGTGATCCGGTAGTAAAGCCCAATGATCTGGAGCTAATGGAAACTCTACTTAATCAGTACTTCGGAACGGAGGTGGAATATAGAAAAAGGATAAGAGCCTCTGGTTCAAGAACTACTTATTAAAGAAATTTTATAAGTTAGGCTGAGTTAAACGCCGCTGTTGATTTCCCCAAAAGGCTGCGTGTTCCACGGGGCGGTGCTGGAGCCTCCTAGGCTGTACCAGCGGGTTCTCCAGTCTTATCCCGGTCGAAAGTGGAGTCTCAGCCTTTTGCACCAATTCTCGCTGGAATAGCGTTTTTATCATCACACAACTTTAACAGAGCCATAAATAGAACATAAAAGATAGGTCAATGCCTTATACTCTTTTTAAGAGAGCTAGAGGAACTGACCTATCTTTTAGTTTGGTTTAATGATCATAAGCAGGAAAATTAATATACCTAGGACCGATACCAACATATACAAATTACTTATAGTTTTTAAATTTTCGGCTTGGTTAAAAGGCAGTTGGGTAGAAGCACGGTTTTCAGGATGAAGCAACCAACGTTGTAGTTCGTAAACCTTTGGCGAAATAAAGCCAATGACGAGAACCTGGATAACAAAGTAGATGAAAAGTGCTCCAAGTAGCCAAATTTGTAGAATGGAGCCGTAGTTTCCGAAAATCACTAGCAAAATTCCGGTTATGACAGCAATTGTCCCACCGATCTTCGGGAAAAAGTCTAATTTATGCTGAAGTAAGATATTATGACGCAAATCTGTGACAGTTTGATTTTTCCGCAAAAGGATATTTCCAAAAAAGGTAGGGCCGATTCCGATTATCGCGACTAAGATATGAATCCAAACCAACCATTGCATAGGCATTCCCCCAACAAAGTGTTACTTCAATATATGAAAGGAAAGTTTGTTTCATGTACTATTGGCGCGATAAAATATTACATTGTTTTGATATTCAACCATCTCTCTGCTATCGGTGCTTTACATCTCAGTTGGAGCTTCCATCCCTAAAAGCCTTAAGCTCTCTTCAATGACGACTGTTGTAGCATAAACTAATGCCAACCTACTCTTTTTGCTATGATCTTCATTTAAAATTTTCTCATGACCATACCAGCTATTAAAACTTTGGCAAACATCAATTATATATTTGGCAACGACGGATGGATCAAAACCAATATAAGCTCTTTCTATGACTTCTGGAAATTCATAAAGTAGTTTTGAAAGTTCCCATGAAAAGGTATCCTGAAGACCATGAGATACCAGTTCTTCGGAGAAAGAAGCTTTGCGTAAAATAGAGCAGGCCCGTGCAAAAGTGTACTGAACATAGGGGCCGGTTTCTCCTTCGAATTTAAGCATATCCTCAAGAGAGAATTCAATAGAGTTTAAACGGAAATTTTTTAAATCTTGAAATATGATGGAACCGACGCCTACTTGTTTAGCCACTTTTTCTTTGTTAGGAAGGGATGGGTTTTTGGCTGCAATATTATTTTGGGCTAATTGGATGGCCTCTTGGATAACATTTTCCAACAGAATTATTTCTCCTTTTCTTGTCGACAGTTTTTTCCCATCTTTAAGAAGTAGACCGAAAGGAATATGATGCATATCGTTATACCAGGACTCCCCCATTTTTTTAACTACCGCTTTGACTTGCTGAAAATGGACGGTTTGTTCTTGACCTACTATGTAGAGTGTTTTAGCGAATTGGTATTTTTCCTTCCGGTAAAAAGCAGCAGCCAAATCACGTGTAGCATAAAGTGTCGCTCCATCTGACTTTTTTATTAAACAGGGAGGCAAGGATGGTTCTTCTTCTAATTCTACTATTTGGGCACCATCAGAAAAGGATAGGAGCTGTTTGTGTTGCAACAGGTTGACCACAGCTTCCATCTTATCATTGTAGAATGCTTCACCATTATAAGAGTCGAAGCTGACTCCGAGTAAGTCATAAATACGTTGAAATTCAAGTAGCGATTCTTCTCGGAACCATCTCCAAAGAGAGAGTGCTTCTTCGTCCCCGTCTTCAAGCTTCTTGAACCAAGCTCTTCCTTCTTCCACAAGTCCATCTGTATCTTTTTCAGCTTCTTGGTGGAACCTTACATAAAGTTTTAAGAGCTCTGGTATAGGATTTTTTTCTACCTTCTCTTGTTCTCCCCACTTTAAATAGGCAGCTATCAACTTCCCGAACTGTGTACCCCAATCGCCTAAATAGTTGATACGTACAGTATTAAAATTACATTTTTCAAGGATGTTAGCAAGAGAATTCCCAATCACAGTGGAACGAAGATGGCCCATTGAAAAAGGCTTTGCAATATTAGGAGAAGATAAGTCCAGAACAATATTTTCTCCATTTCCTATGGTGAGATCACCATAATTTGTCTGTTGTTCAAGGACGGTTTGTACGATCTGTTGTTGGACCTTTTGTTTATGAAAAAAGAAATTCACATATGGTCCAACCGCTTCACATCTTTCAATCCAAGGACTGCTAATTCTTTCTGAGAGTTGGGAGGCAAGAAGGGGGGGAGCTATTTTCTTTCTTTTTGCAATCTCAAACGTTGGAAAAGAGAAGTCTCCATGATGAGAGTACTTCGGCTTTTCAATCAAGTTCTGAATGATATCAACTGGTAACTCGGTCACAACCTCATGAATAGAATTTGCTATTATTTGCTTTAAGTTCATTTTAAAAACTCCTTGTTTTTATATTTCCTAAATTAATTTACGGAATAAACAAAAAGAGCTCGCCTCTTCAAATAAATGAAGAGACGAGCTCTAATTTGCCCGCGGTACCACTCTTTTTGCTTTCTCCTTCTGAGAAAAGCCGCTTAAGTATCCAGTAAAGGGGATAAGTCTATGTTATCGGCCACAGTGCGCTTCACTCTATAGCATTGCATTAGGCTCCCACCATCCCTAATTCGCTTTGTGTCTAGCTAAAGGCTACTTTCTTTGGCATTAAGGTATTTTACACATGTGATTTTTTAAAAAGGTTTTCTTAATTATATATAAATTTTCATGTATTTCAAGAAGTTTTACTATTTTTTTGTTTTTTATTGTTTAACTGGTCATGTTGATAACCAGTAGCAGGAGGAACAAAGACATTAAGAATTTTATCTAACTCCTGACTTACTTTTATCGTTTCATTAGAGGTAAAGCCGGTTTTTGATGCAGTTTGGATCATCTGTTTTCTTTTATTCTCTACTGCAAGTTGTATTAATTTAATCTTAATCACTCCCTCTAATGATATAACGACGATTTTATTCTATTATAGAGGAAAAAGAACTGTAAGAAAATAGGTCAAGTGTAAAAAGGAGGGATTATTGTGAAAAAGTAAGCATTTTAAAAAGATATAATTTTTATACTTCTTTTAATAGGGCAGTTTCATAAAAGTAAGCTGAGTTAAATGTCACTGTTTATCTCCTAAAAAGACGCAGCGAACACGAGGCGGTGCAGAAGCCTCTTCGGTCATGCCAATGGGATTTCAAGTATACCGCGGGGCCGGACGCAGGAATCTACACTATTCTTTAATCGTCAGCTAACAAAACGCTAATATCGAAACACACCTTTACCACAACGTTAAAGTTAGCAAGATAAAGCGAAAAAAGACTGAATAAGTCGAAAAGTTCAATCGTATTTTCTTTGTCGATTGAAAGGATTTGAGATCAGAAAAGAAGAATTAGAACTTAGAAACAGTCTGATAAACAGGAATAGGATGAACAAGGCTAGCATAAGTTTAGTAAATAAATATAAGGAGGTCTGTATAATGAATGGACAGGACGTAACAGTGGAGAAGTTGAATGAATATGCTAATGATCTACTTAAGATGTTAGTAAAAGATGGTGCAAGTCTAGAAGAAGTTAATCTCAAATTAGCCTTGGAAAATGTTGCCCGAGCAATGGTGGACCTTACGAACAATCAATTGCATGAAAAAAGTGACTCTCTAGTTTCTTTACAAACAACTTTAAGCAAAATGAAAATAGCAAACAATTGTTTTAGTATACCAACGAATAGTAATTAAACCTTCCTGCCATTATATAATATAGGCCAGGTGTATAACTACAAAAATAACGGCCGCTTTCATTCCTCTAACTAGAACAACCTCAAGTCATCAGTTATTCATTTCCTTACTACGATAAATTCAACAAAATAAAAAGGGCCTCGAAAAAAATCGAGCCCTTTGTTTTTGTTTTATCCTTCGACATTTATAGCAATATTCCTGCCGGGGTCTGGCCCCATTAGTTAATTTTTTTTATGTTTTTATTGACGAAGCCTTTTAGGATAGCGTTAAATTCGTTGGGAAATTTGGTTGGGACTTGGTGTTTGGCTTTGGAGACATAGATAACCTGTGTGTTTTGGTGAAGCTTGATAAATTCTTTTTGATAGTGGTGAACATAAAAGTCTTTTTGACCATACACAAGTAAGATGGGGACAGCGATCTCATGAAGCTTGCTAGTACAATCATATTTCACCCCTTCGTTATACATCTCATGAAGTGTGATGGCGGAGGTTCTTGAGATATATTGCGTCAATTCCTTCCCATAGCCTCTGGAATATGCATGAGCATGCCCAATCACATTTGCAATCAAGGGGAGAGCTTTAAGTTTTGTTGCCCAAATTCCTAAGATGAATTCGCCGTATAATAAGAGAGAATTAACTTTCGGGAATGCCCCTACAAGTACAAGTCCCTTTACCTTTGCAGGGAAGCGTATAGCAAATTCGAGTGCAATCGATGCTCCATTAGAATAACCTACTAAACAGAGATTATTGAGATTAAGGTGTTGACAAACATCATAAATATCCTCTGCTAACATTTGAAATGTTATAGATGCTTTATTTCTTTCGCTTTTTCCGTTTCCGCGTAAGTCGATTAGTAATAAACGATAGTTTTTGGATAATGGAAGTTGGTGTTTGAATGTTAGATGGCCCATTCCAGGAGGATGAATAAAGACAAGGGTAAAAGAGCCTGTTCCGATCAGTCTATAATATAGATGGACACTATCTCTTGTTATGGCATAAGGCATTAAAACGCATCCCTTCCTGTTATTTATAATAATGCAAAAGCACTTCCTTCACAAAAAAACCAACGACTAGACCTGGTATAACAAAAACAATAGGCAACCATACAGGACCTATATTTACCCCATATACTTGTACATTATGAGATACTAATATGCCAACCGTTACGAAATAAGCGCAACTTACAAAAGGTAAAAAAGAGTAAGGCTTTGTCCCGCCTCCAGCATCCTTAAAGGCATCCCACATAGCAAAAAAATACAAACAAGGATAAAACAATAACCAAAGAAAATTTGCTTCCTCAAACGCAAGATTTATCTTTCCTTGAAAGCTATACATAATAATTGAATTGAAATTAGCTTGGACATTAATAATAAATTCCAAAAGGATAAAGGTTAAGCCTTTTATATACTTTTTATTAAGCAACTGTCCAAATCCAGGAAGTGCAATGCTCCAAAGTAATCTTTCAAGAGGCTTATTCATCTTTGCAACCTGTATCTAACAGAAGAATTGCTCTTTCCTTCGTCAATTAAGCAACTCAAGAGTTTATAATTATATTTTTTTTCCTTGATCTGAATAATAGGGACAGTTCTCTTCATAAAAAGACTCCTCCAACCAAGCTTAATCTTTCTTTAGATTAGCCTATTTTATGAAAAATTATGTTAAATGAAAAAAACGCAGAAGGACTCTGCGTTTTAAAAAATGAGATTGCGATAGCTTTACTAAAAGCACATTTATATATCATGCGATTTTTAGAAATTTTTTTTAAGTTAACAAATATAAGCTGCTCCTATAATTACAAGAAGAATAAATAAGATGATGTATAAGGTAAAGCCTGCACCTGGATAAATACCGCCTTCTACTTTACTCATTTAATCGTATCTCCTTTCAACGTAAGATACTTCACTTTATGTTACAAATACCCATTGTGTATGGGCATTTGACCTATAAATGATCATACTTTTTTTTACGTATTAGGGCTTTGCCTACTTTGCCAAGCTGATAATGAAAGGCTGTTTTCGCATTGTTTGTTGCTTTTACGTAAGCGGGTACAACCCGTTACAATCGTTGCTGGCGAGCTCTTTCCTGATAAATTAAAAAATCTCTCTTAATTTTGATTGAATAGGACAGTAAAAAATCCAAATACCGATTTTTTACGGGCTTATAGCAACAATCTTTACCAAAAGAGCTTAATGAAACAATAGGTTTCAAAGATACAAAAAGGGGGAAAGGATATTTAAGAAGCTAAATGAACTGGAAAAAATAGGGGCCCTTAAGCGAATATAATTGCAAATAGAATGATTTCAAGGGTATTGAAGGACGCTTATTATGAAAAATCAAGGTAAATTAGTCGTAAGTTTGCAAATTGTGTCCAAATATTGAAGCAAGGGGATCCTTCTTTATTGTTTGTATAACAAGTTGATTAAACCTCTCTACTAAAGGGTTTTGGAAGTATATAAATTTAAAACCGAAATTCAGATATTAAACAATATCTGGATTTTTTTGTGCTTTAATCCAAAAAGTGGACAGATTGGTAACCTTTTAAGGGTTATTTGTAAAAATATTTCGTGCTAAGCTTACTCTGTGTTAAAGAATTACAATAATCTGAACTTAGAGGAGATATGTACAACACATGAAAAAGAAAATTTTAGCAGGTGCACTTGTTACGACCTTTATGTTTTCTGGACAAGCTTTAGCTTCTGATTATAATGTTAAATCAGGCGATTCGTTATGGAAGATAGCAACCAACAATCAAGTAACGGTAAATAACATAAAAAATTGGAATGGTTTAACATCCAATATTATATATCCTGGACAAACTCTAAAATTGCAAGCTAACACAAATGCTTCTGCAAATACACCTAGTCAAAGTAATAGCACAACAACTTATACAGTCAGATCCGGAGATTCTTTATCTGGTATTGCAAAAAAATATCAGACAACTTTAAGTAAACTACTTGGTGCGAATCCTACTATAAAAAACGCAAATCATATCTATGTAGGTCAAAAGATCTCAATATCAGGTAATACTGCAGTTGCACAAAGTCAACCACAAAGTCAACCAGTAAAAGCAGCGACTACAACTAGTACATACACAATCAAGAGTGGAGATTCTTTATCTCTAGTGGCAAAGCGTCATGGCGTGTCTTTATCTACACTATTAAGTGTGAACTCAAAGATAAAAAATGCAAACCGTATTTATGTTGGACAGGTTATTACGATTCCAGGAAGCGGGCAAGCAGCTCCTGTAAATAGCTCTGTTTCTTCACAATCTAAAGCTGACGCTATTATCGAAACAGGTAAGAAATATATAGGAGCTAATTACCTATATGGAGCATCTACTAGCAGAACGGATGCGTTCGATTGTTCTTCTTTCACTGTAAGAGTATTTCAGGAAAATGGTATAAACCTACCAAGAACTTCTGCTCAGCAAGCAAATGTCGGTACAGAAATCCCACTCTCACAAATACAAAAAGGGGACCTTATTTTCTTCGATACAAATTATGATGGCAGGGTCAACCATGTTTCTATAGTTGTGGACAAAAATACCCTGCTACACTCTGGATCAACTACTGGGGTAGCCTTTACCACATTAAATTCCTACTGGCAGCCAAGAGCAGTTAAGGCAGTTAGAGTTTTATAAGATAGTTAAGAATATATTACCGCTTGAAGAAGATGTGTAAAAGCATCTTCTTTTTTGTGCTCTATTAGTTTATGAAGGATTCCTCCCTTGAGATAAAAAGTCGATTTTTGGGAAAGAAGTCTCACGGTGAGCTATATTCATTTACCGAAAGGGATCTCATCATCTGCCACTAGAAATTCATTTCAGAAAAAACTTTCGAAAGCAGGTAATTCTCTATCTTCTTTGTTTTTGGCTCTGTTAAAGGTCAGTGTTGATAATAGTACTTCACCAGCGATGATTGGAGCAAAAGGCGGAGACTCCAGCGGGGGAGTAGCGACAAGCTTGAGACCCCGCAGGGCATAGCCCGAGGAGGCTCAAGGTCGCCCCGCGGAAAGCGAAGCCATTTGCGGAAAGTAACAGCGGAGTTTAATATAGCCTTGTTTTTTGTAAATTTTCTCATAATTCAGTGAAAAAAAGGTAGTAAATGTTATAATGGATATTAAGAATGATTTCTTGTAATACATAAAAGGGTGGAAATGAAATGAGAGATGAAACAACCTTAATAGAAGATATTCTTAAAGGGGATAAAGAAGCGTTTGATTCCATTATTGAGCTTTATAAGAATAGATTGTACGCGGTAACACTTCGGATGGCAGGATCTGAATCAAAGGCAGAAGAGATAGTGGCAGGGAGCTTTATTGCTGCCTATCAAAACATACATACTTACAAAAATTCTGGAATTTTTTCTGAATGGTTTTACCGTGAAACGATTCGTTTTATACAAAAAGAAACTTTTTCTTCCGGTAAGCTTTTACCAGAAGAATATATTCAATTTTTTAATCCAAATTATCTGGAGATAGAAGAAGCAATTATCTCCTTAAATTCTACTAATCGACTTGAGTTCCTTCTAGTGAATGCATTGGGGGAACGTGCTGAAAAGATAGCAGATTACCTTGAAAAGGATAAAGAATTAGTAGAAAAACGGTACCAAGAATCTTTATTCTTCATTCGAGAGAAACTATTAGCAGTTTCAAAGCACAAAACCTCAGGGGAATGTCTATCTGTTGGAGTTTTAACCGATTATTTTGATGCGAAATTAAAAGGTTTAGAGATAGAGAGGGTGGAGGATCATTTAGAATTTTGTCCACCTTGTAGAGATGTCCTAGATTCTTTAAAAATGGAAAAAAAGTCGATCGAAAATGTAATTCATACTCCAAAGTTGGAAGATACTTTTAATCGAAAGGTTCTCGGTAAGGTAGAGCCTTATACACCAAAAGTGGCTAAGCATCGAACTTGGAAATATCAACTTAGTGTGATAGGAGTGCTCGCAGCAATATTTTTTATTAGCGCAGTAGTAATTCCCTCCCTAAAGCCGTTAGCAGGTAAAGTGGCAACGTACATGGAATATGGTACCATTTACAACGTTTGGACAGAAGGAACCTACAAGGCGACCGATAAAGATTTAACTTTTGAAGTGACTGGGGTAGATATCGATCCCCTTCATATGATTGTTTATTATAACATCAAGAATGAGAAGCGAGACATTGACATGAATAATAGCAGTGACTTTGATTTTTATGAGACTACTGCCGTGCGAATTGAAGACGAAGATGGGAATATTTATCCTGTAGAGGTATCACACCCTCTAACTGGTTTGTATAATGGTATGCGGCAGCCAACGGGAGATCAGAAGGAAGATGAAGCATTAAATCGTCCATCCTTTGCAGTTAAGGCGGTAAAGGAAGAAGAATTGCCGGACAGGTTTACGCTTCGATTTCAATTCAGAAGAATACAAAACACATCTGGTAATTGGGAAGTTGAAGTGCCGATTCGTTATGACAAAATAAATAAAAGTTTAGAAATAGTAGAACTAGATGAGGTAATGGTAATCGATGATAAGATTGAAATCGAATTCCTATCGATGGCTTACGGTAGCAATGGCAGTCGTTTGACTTATCAGGTGCGATTTAGAGAAGAAGAAAAGGAGAGGTTGGGCAAAATTCGGGAAGAAGCAGAAGAAGTAGAAGAACATCTTGCTGGATATTGGTCCCAGGGTAATTTTATTCATGCTGGGATTCTAGCTGTGAACCAGGATGGTGACTATATGATGCCAATTTACTATCAATCTTATATGATGGAGCCTGATTCAGAAAAACCGATCCACCAAGATTTTTCGAGGTATTATTTTGATTACCACTCCTATGAGCTGAAAGGAAAGGAAGAAGCGGTAGGAAAGTATAGTGCAGAGGTCAGAAATGTTCAATACGAAGAACCAACATTTATTTCTTTGAAGCTCCCTTTAGAAGAAACAGAAGATAAACTGCTCGATATGGATTTAGATGATATTAAGGAAGTTCGTTTAACTGTAGAAAAGCTAGATCACAGCAATGAAAATAAAAATAAGTACAAAGTGACAGTGAAAGGAACGAAAGTAGAGGGTCTTTCCCACAGACAGTACCATTGGAATGTGGTTGGCGAAAATGATGAGTATCTGGAAGTTAGCTATATGGGCCATATGGAAGAAAGCTCAAACGGAGAAGTTGAGATGGTGAATTTAGAAGTTGTTACGAGCTTGGACGAAACAAATATTTTATTACAATCATATGGTGCTTATAACTATTACGAATTTGAAGAGGGAGAAAAAGTTATTCCGTTGTTTGAGGAGGAGGAAGAATAGCATGCGATAAAGAGGTGTCATATCCGATAAGGTATGACACCTCTATTTATTTCGTTTCCATTTCCAGTACAAAAATATTCAAAGAAGCAAAAAAGTGGTTTAACAACAGCGGAAAGAAGGAATTCTACTATAATAAATAGACAATTTAGGAGGTTGTAAAATGCAGAAACTCACGATTTTCCTAGTAATCTCCTTTTTACTAGCTGCATGTGGTAATGAATCCAATAATACTACCCCATCTGTTCCGGAAGATCCTCATGTTACAAGTGATACTGATGAAGAAGACAAGAGCGGAATGGGTGAGGAAGATGAAAAACAAATTGATGATCTTGAAGTAGGGGAAGAACTTCATAGTGACTTAGAGTTAACAGATGATACGTTTGTATTTACAGTGGAAAGCAAGCAAGAAGGAAATGTTGAGCTATCCTTCACATCAGGATTCGAATACGATTATGTGGTATATGATGAAGAAGGAAATGTTGTGAAAAAATTGTCTGATGAGAGAGAGGAAGAAAATGAATCAAAGGAAATGACTTTACTTGAGGGAGAAACCGTCTCCTTTTCTGAAAACTATCAAGATGTAATTTCAGGACTTTCATCAGGAACGTATTCTATTGAGTTTGTTCTTCAGGACAATAGAAATCATGCGACAGCAGAAACGAAATTTGAGGTAGAGTAGTATTAAACATTATCATATCCACCACTTTTAATTATCGCTCTAAGGGATCCGAAGGGATAAGTGAGTCAACAGAGGTTTATTCTGCGGGCTTTATCACTTCGGTTTTCCCTTATGATTTTAATACTTGCACTCCAATTACAACTTAAGAGGTTATTTGTCCTTAATATCCTTTAACAGAAACTATTAATTGAAAGGCCCCACAGGAAAATGGGAATGTTGCATTATATATTTTACCTATTTCTCTTGTGGGATAAAGGAGAACCTCAAGATAACTTCAATTTTCCTCTGGAAAGTGAGAATAATCTATATATACTATGTATATTTATTTACGCCTGAGCGATAGTTGATAAACTATCAGAGGATGTTGCAATTTCTTCAAAAGCCTTACCTAATTCGTTGATGACTTTTACAAAGGAGACCAATTCATTGCTAATTTTATTATTCTGTTCCTTTGTTTCAACCATCACTTTAAGGATCTCGTCAAAATGAGAATTCGTTTCCGATATACTTTCAGTCCCCTCATCTACTTCAATTCGAATTTTATCTAGAGAAGTGCCAAGCTTTTCAACTTGTTTATTCGTATTTTTAATTAAATCAGCTACACTAGTTACGGATTTCTTTGTTTCTTCGGACAACTTTCTAACTTCCCCGGCTACTACTGCGAAACCTTTACCTTGTTCACCAGCTCTTGCAGCTTCTATGGCGGCATTTAAAGCTAACAGATTTGTTTGATCAGCAATACCAGTAACAATATTAACTATGTCATTCATCTGTTTAGATATTTCTAACAGGACTTTCACATCTTTTGAAATATCATTTACAGTTAGCCTAATATTAGACATGTTTTTTTCTTGATTATGTATCTGTATTTTCCCATTTTGTGAGCGTTCTTCTGCAAGGTTGGATAAATCGCTAGCAACATAAGCAATGGAAGTAATTTCATCTGACTGAGCAATTAATTCTTGAAAAGAAGCATTCGTCTCTTCTGAAACAGCAGCCAAGCGTTGTGATGCATCAGCTATTTCATAACTGATTTTAATTTTATGGTTTTCAATTTCTTGTTTTAATCTTACTGTCTCTTTATCATAGGCTTCCAGTACGACCTGTTGTTCAAGACTAAGAAGCTTTGATACAGCTCTCACGGCAGTAAATTGTTCATTAAAATTTAGATTCTGTTCAATAATTTTCATTAACGATAATAATAAATCTTGAAAGGCGCACATATACCATTTAGTTTGCAGTCCGATTTTTACATGAACATGTGCAATTCTGTTTCTCTTTTCGAAATAAGCCGAATCGATTACACCTTCAAACATTTCAATTATATGGATTTTTAGCGTCTTTTTTAGCCTTAGTATGGTACTTTGATCATTTATTATTTTCAATAGAGCAGGTTCATTTTCAAGATTTTTATAAAATTGATTCACTATGGTATCTAAGTTCTTTTCGACAAAAGGTTGAATTTGTTTTGCAATAGCCAAGTCTCCTACTGTTAAGCCAATCATTTTCAATTGCCTATCAATATCGCTGCCAGGTTTAAATTTAATTAGAGTTTCTACATTATTAGGTAATAAATTATTTTTAGTTGCAGGTAGCTTTTTCTTAAATAGCATCGTGTTCTCTCCCTTTATATCCCGATAATATCTCTATTGATGAAGACTCTTCTCCAAGTTTAATACTATAGTAATTATCTAGTATGGTATGTGATTAATGTCACATCAAGTTATCTGATGAAAGTGTATACTATAACATCCCATTTTCTTCAGCTAGGGCCAAAGATCCTCTCTTCTTTAGCTAGTTTTTAATCTATCGTTACAAAAGAAAATATAAGCTTTATAATAAATATTAAAGGCTGTTTTCGCATGGATTGTAGCTTAGATTAAACGATAATTATTTAGTAAGAAGGGAAAGAAAATGAATGAAAAATTTATTAATATTAATTGTTATTGGAATTACGATTGGAATTGTATTAGGCTTCATGAATCTTCAGTTTAATTTTTGGATATTTGTAATACTGCTCATCTTTGCCTTTTTTGTTTTCTCCTATAAAGACATAAGGTATATGTTCTTATCTAAAGATGTAGATAAGATTGAAAATTATTTGGTACATAAGAAGCATGAACCATACTATGGTTTTATTTTAGAACTAGCAAAAGGAAACATGCCTGAGGCAAAACGGCAGCTTGATGAACTCGAGAAGAAATGGAAAGGGAAAAAAACAGCCATTTTTCGAGCGCAATATTACTTAAGAGTGGACCTAGTTGAGAAGGCAAAAGAGGAAGTAGCTTTGATTGATCAGGAAGAGCTTAAGAATTATGTGTTGGCAGCTATTGCAACAATTGAAAAAGATGATAAAAGCGTAGAAGAGTTTAAGGTAAAATTAAAGAAAAAGTGGATGGTGCTTGCAATTGAAACAGAGCAGGCAAAACGAAAAAAAAATTATTCTTTAGCTCGGGAAAAGAAGGAGCAGGCTCTAGCTGCAACAAAAGGCATTCAATATTTTATGATCTATAAGGAATATGAAAAAATCTAGTGTTTTTCTTTCTTGACAGATAGGCATGTGCAAATTTAAACTTAAGATAGTTGATAGTTATTAGAAAATTTATATTATTGAGGAAAATGCGGATGGTATTAGCTGTAGAACGTCGAATTGGTAAGTTTGCCGTGCTGTTGGCAATGAGCAATGTACAGGATGAAATTACGTTTTCCCTGCCCGAACATTGGCAGACTTGTGTTGGTAAAGTTGGATCAATGGATTCTCAAAAAGTGGTGGCAGCAGTTGAAACAGCGGCCAAAAGAGAGAACATTATTAAGTCGGATGGATATCGGGAAACGCATGCATTGTATCATGCAATCATGGATGCAATGAGTGGAGTAACCCGTGGTCAGGTTCAGCTTGGCTCCTTAATGCGTACGGTAGGACTTCGGTTTGCTGTTGTCAGAGGCAATCCATACGAAGAGGTCGAAGAGGGCGACTGGATTGCAGTTGCACTTTATGGAACGATTGGAGCTCCAGTTCGGGGTTCTGAACATGAAACAATTGGACTGGGAATTAATCATATCTAAATATTGCAATGCCCATAGTTGCTGAATAATAGGGGGCTGTACTTTAATGAACGTTTGTTAAAGTATGGCCCTCTTTTGTTTTGATAATTTTCGTATAGATTGTTGCTTGGCGAAAGTCGGTATTAGCTGTCACAATCAGTGCTATTGTGCATTTTTCTATGAAATTTGAAAAAGTTGAATAGAGCAGTAAAAAGTGTTTTTTATCGGAGTTATAAGAGGAGAGGAAGGAATTTCATGATTATTCTTAATGGAGAGTCGTTAACCCTAGAGGAAATGGGTAAGATTTTATTTGATAATGTCAAAGTTACTTCTTGTAAAAAAGCAATGCAAAAAGTGACAGGTAGTCGTGCGGCCGTTGAGAATATTGTCTTGGAGGGTCAAGTGATTTATGGAATTACAACTGGTTTTGGAAAGTTTAGTGATGTATTAATTCCTGTGGAAGAAACAGAAATACTACAGCGTCATCTTATTCATTCCCACGCGTGCGGGGTGGGTGAACCTTTTTCAGAGACAATCAGTAAAGCAATGCTCGTTCTGAGGGCAAATGCATTATTAAAAGGATATTCGGGTGTTAGACCGATTATCATTGAGCGTCTTCTTGAATATGTCAATGAGGGAATCTATCCAGTCGTACCACAACAAGGTTCACTAGGAGCAAGTGGCGACCTTGCTCCGTTATCTCATTTAGCTTTAACGTTGCTTGGGGAGGGGGAAGTTTTTTATAGGGGAGACCTGGTTTCAACTGGTGTTGTCCTCGATAAGAAAGGGATATCACCGATTGAGTTAAAAGCAAAAGAAGGTTTAGCATTAATCAATGGTACTCAAGCAATGACAGCTGTTGGGGTAGTTGCCTACTTGGAAGCAGAAAAAATTGCTTATCAGGCCGAATCTATTGCAGCACTTACCTTTGAAGGCTTAGAGGGAGTTATAGATGCACTAGATGAGGATATCCACCTTGTTAGGGGTTATCCTGAACAGGTTGCAGTAGCACGGAGAGTCCGTAAGCTTCTTGAAGGAAGTAGGCTAGTGACTAAACAGGGTGAAAAAAGAGTGCAAGATGCCTATTCACTACGATGTGTTCCACAGGTGCATGGAGCTTCCTGGCAAGTTCTTGGGTACGTGAGGGAAAAGCTTGAGATTGAAATTAATGCGGCGACAGATAACCCATTAATATTTGGTGAAGGTGAAAAGGTGATTTCAGGAGGAAATTTTCATGGACAGCCGATTGCTTTTGCCATGGATTTCCTTAAGCTTGGCATGGCAGAGCTTGCTAATATATCAGAACGTAGAATTGAGCGATTAGTAAATCCTCAGTTGAACGATCTACCGCCCTTTCTAAGTTCTAAGCCAGGACTTCAATCCGGAGCGATGATTATGCAGTATTGTGCAGCTTCGCTGGTGTCAGAGAATAAAACCCTTGCTCATCCGGCGAGCGTTGACTCCATTCCATCCTCTGCAAATCAAGAAGATCATGTAAGTATGGGAACAATTGGAGCAAGGCATGCACACCAAATTATTGGAAATGTTAGAAGAGTGCTGGCAATAGAATGGATATGTGCGATGCAGGCAGTCGAATATCGTGGAATCATTCTCGCCTCACCACATATGCAAAAATGGCATCAAGAAGGTAGAAATGTTGTACCAAGCATCACCGAAGACCGCATCTTCTCCAAAGACATCGAAGCCCTAACATCATGGATGAAAGAAGGTAGTAGCATTCTGTGCAGAGCGTGATATTCCTGCTGGGGTCTGGCCCCAAAAATTAATTTAATATATCTGTAATAACTCTGTAACAATATGGTAGTCCGTTGTGGGATGAATTTATCTAATGAGGAGATGTTGAGGGATGGAAAAAGTGAATGTGATTCGAGCGCCTAGGGGCAGTAAGTTGAATACTAAGGGTTGGGTTCAAGAGGCTGCATTGCGTATGTTAATGAATAATCTGGATCCGGAGGTTGCGGAAAATCCGGAAGAACTTGTTGTGTATGGTGGAATCGGAAAAGCAGCAAGAAACTGGGAAAGCTATGATGCGATTATAGCTTCCTTGAAACAGTTAAACAATGACGAAACGCTGCTTATCCAATCAGGGAAACCTGTAGCGGTCTTTCGGAGTCATGAAGATGCTCCGCGAGTTCTGCTAGCCAATTCTAATTTAGTTCCTAAGTGGGCAAATTGGGAGCATTTCCATGAGTTGGATAAGAAAGGACTCATGATGTATGGCCAAATGACAGCGGGTAGCTGGATCTATATTGGAACACAGGGGATACTACAAGGCACATATGAAACCTTTGCAGAAGCAGCCAAACAACATTTCAACAATACACTAAAAGGGACAATTACAGTCACTGCTGGATTAGGCGGAATGGGTGGAGCACAACCACTTGCTGTCACGATGAATGGCGGAGTGTGTATTGCGATTGAAGTGGATGAGCATCATATTGACCGCAGGTTGGAAACAAAATATTGTGATATAAAAATGACTAGATTAGAAGAGGCAATCAACAAGGCTGAAGAATATAAAAAGCTAGGAAAACCTCTTTCTATCGGTCTATTAGGTAATGCTGCTGAAATCTTACCGCAGCTTGTAGATAGAGGGTTTATACCAGATCTTTTAACCGATCAAACTTCCGCACATGACCCATTAAATGGCTATATCCCGATAAATACAACTTTAAAAGAGGCTTCCTTTTTAAGAAAAAATGAACCTGAGCGCCTTATTAGTTTAGCGAAACAGAGCATGGCTGAGCATGTTAAAGCGATGCTTGCGCTCAAACAAAGAGGAGCAGTAACTTTTGATTATGGGAATAATATACGCCAAGTTGCCTTGGATGAGGGAGTAATCAATGCATTTGATTTTCCTGGATTTGTTCCAGCATTCATTCGTCCACAATTTTGTGAAGGTAAAGGTCCCTTCCGTTGGGTAGCATTATCCGGTGATCCTGAGGATATATACAAAACCGACAATGTAATTTTAAAGGAATTCGCAGACAACGAGCATCTTTGCAATTGGATTAGAATGGCACAGGAAAAGGTTACATTCCAGGGTCTTCCCTCCAGGATCTGCTGGTTAGGTTATGGAGAGAGAGCTCGTTTTGGGAAAATTATAAATCAAATGGTAGCAAGTGGAGAGCTTTCAGCTCCGATTGTGATTGGCCGGGATCATTTAGATTGCGGTTCCGTTGCATCTCCTAACAGAGAAACAGAAGCAATGCTTGACGGTAGTGACGCAGTGGCAGATTGGCCAATATTAAATGCGCTTATCAATGGAGTGAATGGAGCTAGCTGGGTATCTGTTCATCATGGTGGTGGAGTTGGTATGGGGTATTCGTTGCATGCAGGAATGGTTATTGTAGCAGACGGAACAGAAGCCGCGGGACGAAGAATAGAAAGAGTCTTAACTTCTGACCCTGGTATGGGTGTGGCCCGTCATGCGGATGCTGGATATGAGCTTGCTAGAAAAGTAGCAAAAGAAAAAGGAGTACAAATTCCATTACTAAAGGAGAGTGAGTAACTGATGCTACTAGATATCCTCTTAATTAATTGCAAGGAGCTTTTAACAATGGACCATGAAACAAAGATGGTCCGGGGGGAGCAAATGAACAGTTTGCCACATGTAAAAGATGGTGCGATAGGATGGAAGGATGGGGTAATTGCATTTGTAGGAACATCTACGGAAGCAAAAAGTATTAAAAGTAAGAAAATTATAGATTGTAATGGTAAGCTCGTATCACCAGGTTTGGTTGATCCACATACACATCTTGTATTCGGTGGTTCGAGAGAACATGAAATCGCATTAAAGCAACAAGGTACCCCATATCTGGAGATTCTTAAACAAGGCGGAGGCATCCATTCCACCGTGAAGGCAACACGGGAAGCTAGTTTTGAACAGCTGTATGCAAAAGCTCAATTTCATTTAAAGAGATTAATAAGCTATGGCATAACAACCATCGAAGCAAAAAGTGGCTATGGGTTAGAGAGGGAGACTGAATTGAAGCAGCTTCAAGTGGTAAAGGAGCTTGCAAAAAATATGGATATGACTATTGCCTCCACCTTTTTGGGGGCCCATGCCATACCAATGCAATATAAAGAAAATCCAGAGGTGTTTTTGGGAAACATGGCAGAGCTTTTTCAAGAAATTAAAGACCAGGAGTTAGCCGAATTTGTCGATATTTTCTGTGAGGAAGGCGTATTTTCCTTAGACCAATCTAAAGCGTACCTCTCACTAGCAAAAGAAGCTGGCTTTTCAGTTAAAATACATGCAGATGAAATTGTAACTCTTGGTGGAACTGAATTGGCCATACAAATTGGCGCGGCATCGGCAGATCATTTAATCGCTGCATCCGACTTGGCGGTTGATATGTTTGGTTCATCTAATACCGTTGCAGTTCTATTGCCAGGTACTACGTTTTACTTAAACAAAGAATTTTATGCGAAAGCGCGCAGCATTATTGATAAAGGGGGATCAGTCGCTTTGGCAACAGATTTTAACCCTGGTAGCTCTCCGACAGAAAATATACAATTTATTATGAATTTAGCAATGCTGAAGCTTAAAATGACATGCGAGGAAATATGGAATGCTGTCACAATTAACGCTGCAAAAGCAATTAAAAAAGAAAATACCTCTGGTAGATTGAAAGTGGGAAGACGTGCGGATGTTGTTATTTGGAACGCTCCAAACTATCAATATATTCCTTATCATTATGGAATAAACCATGTTCACACTGTATTTTTAAACGGTCAAGAAGTCGCAAAGGGAGGGGCATATATTGATGAATAACAAGCCAGAATACTTGCGAAAAGCAGGTGCCCCCTTATTTGTGGACCGTCATTATCCAAAAGCAGCTGAACTTTTATTAGAATGGAAGGAAGGTGAAAGGATAAATGGACCGGGTCTTATTGGAGTTCCACTTTCTAAACCATCGATCAGCCATTCTGGGGCGAGTTTTACACCAGGAGTAGTAAGGAAGCTTCTTCAATCCTATTCTACCTATGCAATTGAGGATGAAAAGGAATTATTAAATGGTACACCGATAATAGATATAGGGGATATATTTATGCACGCTACAGATATAGAAGAATCCTATATAAGAATCGAAGAAACGGTGTCTTCTCTCTTGAAAGAACAACCTTCATGCATTCCGCTTTTTATAGGCGGTGACCATTCTATCACTTACTCCACCTTAAAAGGAATGTGTAAGAGAAAAGGTCAGATCGGTGTCATCCAATTTGATGCACATCATGACCTGCGAAACACCGAAGATGGTGGACCAACGAATGGCACACCCTTTCGGAGATTATTGGAGGCAGATGTGCTAAAAGGAGAGAACTTGGTTCAAATTGGAATACGTAATTACACTAATAGTTCTTTCTACCACCAATATGCCAAAGATAAAGGGATTCGAATTTTCACAATGGGTGATGTGAAAAAACAGGGAATCGTTCCAATTGTTCAGCAAGCAATCCAATATCTAACAGATAAAGTGGACTTTATATATATTTCTCTAGATATAGATGTATTAGATCAATCCTTTGCACCAGGGTGTCCTGCTATAGGACCTGGTGGGATGACAAGTGATGATCTTTTAGAGGCGGTTCATTTACTAGGCGGGGAAAAGTCTGTATGCGGGTTAGATATAGTGGAGATTGATCCTTCCATAGATTTTCGCGATATGACAAGCAGAGTTGCTGTTTATTGTTTATTGGAATTTTTGCGGGGACGTAACGCAGTAAATTAAGTATCGGCCGCTTATATTTGAGCGGCCGATATCATTTTATAGTTGTGGATAATTTATTCTAAGGTAAGCAGCGTCCAGCTCCAGGCGTCAGAGACTATCAAACTTCCCTTGCCTCTGATGCGTAAGCTCAACATCGAATCGTTAGCGCTCTTCGTGTTTCCTTATTCTCTGGGCTCAGTCCAGTTTATACTTCTCTAAGCGGGCGCCTTGCGCTTTTGTTACTAGCAAGCTTTAATTCTCTTTCCACAGTTTATACAACGCCTGTGTTCCACTATTCTCTTCGCCGCCTTCAGCTAGTTTCACGTACATTTCCTTTGCAAGTGCCAATCCGGGAACGTTCAATGACATACGCTCAGCCTCATCAAGTGCGATGCTCATGTCCTTGATAAAATGCTTTACATAAAAACCAGGTTCAAAGTTATCTGCTATTATACGAGGTGCAAGGTTACTAAGAGACCAACTTCCTGCTGCACCACTCGAAATGCTCTTTAGCACCTGTTCAGGATCTAAACCTGCTGCATCTGCATATGCAAGTGCTTCGCATACCCCAATCATGTTAGTCGCAATCGCAATTTGATTACACATCTTCGTATGCTGTCCTGCTCCTGCATCACCTTGGTGAATGACGTTTGTCCCCAATGCTTGAAAGACTGGGAGGCAGGACTCAAAATCATTCTTCTCTGCACCAACCATTATCGTTAATTTTGCCTCTTTCGCTCCAATATCTCCACCAGAAACAGGAGCATCTAGACTATGTATATTTTTTTCTTTTGCTTTAAGATAAATCTGTTTTGCAAGGGTTGGCGTAGAAGTAGTCATGTCTATAACATAGCACCCCTCAGGAGCATTTGAAATAATGCCATTCTCCCCAAGATAAACTTCTTCTACATCCTTAGGATAACCCACCATTGTAATGACATAGTCAGCTTGTTTTACTGCCTCCCCTACACTATTCGCCCAACGAGCGCCCCGACCTAAAAGACCAGCAGCTTTTTCCTTGGAACGAGTAAAAACCACCACATCCCAACCCTTCTCCAACAAATGCTGTGCCATACTACTTCCCATCACACCAGTCCCAACAAACGCAACCGTTTTCTCTTCTACATTCATCATCGAATTCCTCCCGGGGTCTGGCCCCTAATCAAAATTTAATATTTGTTAATGATATTTTATAATTATAGCAAATCTTAGGGTAGTGGTTGGGTTGTGAATCTTATTTTGGCAAGAAAGTTTTTGTTAAATCTGTTTGCTGCAGGTTCAAAGTTGTGAGAAAGAAAGGTGTTTATATTATGGTATAATTGTTATAATATTTAGAAAATAAAAATGATAGAGAAGCAATGTAGGAGGGGAGGGAACTAAGGTATTGCAACTGAAGAACTGGAGTAGAATGAAGTGCAAATTAGTATAACAGACAGATGAGGGTCGGGGTATAACGGAAGAAATAATCGAAACATTAGGTGAGCCCTCTTTTCAACAAATCAACTGGAACCAGCTTAGGGTTGATGATTACATTCAATATTATTAAAAATAATCATGGGTAGGTTAGTGCAAAAAGTGAAGAGAATAGGGGAACGAAGATTATAGTGAAATTCCCGAAGGTCCTAGATAGTAAATAATACTTATGTACTAGTTCTTTATATCTTTATACTAATAGATTCTGATAGACACATTAGTTTATGATAGAAGAGTACTCACCTAAGGGTATGAAGAACTCCAGTTGGGAAGTGACTGTTCATTGTGCCAGCTGGGGTTCTTTTTGTCTACAGAAAGCTATTTTGGCATTGATTATTACTTTTAGGTCAGAGCTAAAACAAAAAATCACTCTTAATTTTGAGTGAATTGGACAGTAAAAAAAGAGCCTTACAAAAATAAAAACTATTCGGAATGGTATGATGGATATGATACATAAAACAACTGATTTTCACATATCTCAGATATATATGGTGTTTATCTCCGTAATTGGCTGGATTGTCGTTTTTTCTCAATTTTTTTCACTTGAAGGGTTTTCCTTTTCTTTAAATCTGTTCCTATTAGTAGTTTTTTTAGGAATATGTGAATACTACCCAATGCCTGTCCCAAGAGGACAAACTACACTTACCTTTCCAATCATTTATATGATTTATGTAGTTTTTGGAATTGACCAGGTAATTATTCTTTATGCCTTTATTGTATTAGGAGTAAATATATTACACCAACGGCCAAGTAGGATCATGTTTTTTAATCCTGCACAATTAGTGATCAGTTTTTACTTAGCTCACCTTATCCATTTGGCTGTAATGGAAAAGATATCAGATTCCTTAGTTTCACCTCTTTTTCTGGGAATGTTAGGATTTATCCTAATGATTTCACTTTTTTACTTTATTAATAATATTATTGTAGATATTGTCCTCTGGTTAAGGCCAGAAAACTATCCCTTCCGGTTCTGGTGGGGGAAAACACAAGGAGAACTGATTAGTTTTATTATCGCTTTTATTTATGGATGTTTGATACATATACTTGGAAGTCAGAATCGTGGAGAAATAGATTCCTTTTCTTTCTTTTTCTTTTTTTCACCTCTTGTAGGACTTTCTTTACTAAGCTCCATCATCGCAAGGCTTAAAACAGAGAAAAGTCGGATTCGCGCCTTATTCGATTTTTCATCTGAATTAAATAAATCTATACCTACAAGTGATTGGGTAAAGATAATCAGAAATCTCTTAAAGGAAGTAATGCAATATGAAGATTGCCTCCTTTTATTGAAAGAAAAGCATCAATGGGAAATCACTGTGGTTGAGGGAGAGTTGAATACTCCTATACTTGATAAACAGATGGTACTTGAGCTAGAAAGCTTAAAACAATTGCGTGTTTACGATGATAAAAAAACCGGTAAAGGGCCATTATTATCCTTACTAAGACAATCTACCCGTTCCGTAGTATATGCTCCCATGCTATTTGAAGACCAAGTAATTGGGTGCTTTGTGGTAACAAGAGCAAGAACTAAGGGCTTCACTATTGAAGACACCAGGGCAATCGCAACCATCTCCAACCAGCTGGCAGGTTTTTTCAAAACAAAACAACTTGTGAGTGAACAAGAGAGGCGAATCATTTTAGAAGAACGGAATCGAATTGCTCATGACATTCACGACGGAATTGCCCAAAGTTTGGCTGGTGCAGTTATGAAGCTCGACACCTCCTATAAAAAGCTTGATACAAATCCTGCAGATGCCAAACTACTTATTTCTGATAGTACTAAAAAACTTCGGGAAAGCTTGAAGGAAGTAAGAGATTCTATTTATGCTTTACGCCCATATCCAACAGAACAATTAGGATTTCATTTAGCTGTAGAAAGGAAGATAGCAGATTTGAAAAAGGATACATCCTTTCAAATTAACATACAGCTAGAAGAAAGAGGGAAACGTGGGCCGATAAGTCCTATGACTGAAAAAGTCATGTTCAGTGTATTTCAGGAAAGTATACAAAATTGCATAAAGCATGCCAAGGCAAGTGAGCTACAGATTTTAATTAGTTACCAGACCGATCATATTGTGCTGAAAATGACAGACAACGGGCAGGGGTTCTCGCTCTATCATGCGATGATAAAGGCAATGAACAATCCGCATTACGGTATCCTCCAAATGAACGAAGCCGCAGAGAAAATAGGGGCTGCCTTGCAGATTGAAAGTAAAACGAATAAAGGGACAGAGATTACTTTAACTGTTCCTAAATTAGGGTTAGAGGGGGAAGCGAACAATGATTAATGTGATGCTTGTCGACGACCATGCTATCCTGAGAGATGGTTTAAAATCCATTGTCTCTTTAGAAGATGATATGGACGTTATTGGAGAAGCAACAGGTGGGAAGGAAATGCTTGCCCTCTTAGGGAATACTATTCCAGATGTTATTGTAATGGATATTAACATGCCGGAACAAAATGGAATTGAACTTACTAAAATAGTTAAAAATGAACATCCGGACATCAAGGTTCTAATTCTTACCATGTATAAGCATGATGAATATTTTATGACTGCTTTAAAAGAAGGCGCAGATGGATATTTGCTGAAGGATTCCCCTTCAGAACACGTGATTGACGCAATAAGGACGGTTTTCAGAGGAGAATCAATCATCCATCCTGCTATGACGAAAAAATTAATAAGCTATCATCAGCAAGAATCGCAAATCAAAGAAGAATCCTCCCTAACGGAAAGGGAGAAAGAAGTATTAATCTGCCTCGTAGAAGGACTATCCAATAAAGAAATAGCTCAGCGACTCTTTATAAGTGATAAAACCGTTAAAATCCATGTTAGTAAAATTTTTAAGAAGCTAGACGTAAAAAGTCGATCGCAGGTGGTTATCTATGCGGTTCAAAATAGGCTGGTGCCTCTCCCATAGATTCGAATTTCATTAACATGCGATTTACAGAATATTCCCTATACAAAATATATAATCGATAGTAATATAGGAGATTAATCTTTGGAATAGGAGCATTTAAAAATGAAACAGCATGAGCAATGGACATCAAAACTTGGTTTTATTTTAGCAGCAGCAGGTTCTGCAATCGGTCTTGGAGCTATTTGGAAATTCCCTTATATGGCTGGGACCAACGGAGGCGGCATATTTTTGCTTCTTTTTATCTTATTTACTTTGCTCATTGGAGCGCCAATGATCTTAGCGGAGTTTATTATAGGGAGGTCTACCCAGAAGGATGCTATTACTTCCTATAAAGTTCTTGCGAAAAATTCGAAGTGGCATTACATAGGGGTTTTAGGTGTAGTGGCATCTTTTATCCTTTTGTCCTTTTATAGCGTTGTCGGAGGATGGATTGTGGCCTACCTTGGAAAAAGCTTTATAGGTGGACTCGCCCATTTATCTTTAGAAGAATATGGCGAGCTATTTGGACAGACAATCTCCAGTCCTTACCAGATTCTTCTCGCACAGTTTATTTTCCTGTTAATTACTGTCTATGTAGTCCAAGCAGGAGTTCAAAGTGGAATCGAAAAAGCTAGTAAGATTTTAATGCCATTATTATTTATCATATTTATGATCCTTTTAGCTCGGTCGATAACTTTGGAAGGAGCTGCCGAAGGAGTTCGCTTTTTTCTTCAGCCGAACTTTTCACTCATCACTCCTAACACTTTCTTAATGGCCTTGGGACAAGCTTTGTTCTCTTTAAGTGTCGGAATATCCATTATGGTCACTTATAGCTCCTATCTCTCCAAAGGGGAAAACTTAGTAAAATCTGCAGGGTCAGTAGTAGGGTTAAACATATTAATTTCCCTTTTATCGGGACTTGTAATTTTTCCTGCGGTTTTTGCATTGGGATTACAACCGGATGAAGGACCGGGGCTTGTGTTTGTTATTCTTCCAGCTGTCTTTGATCAATTGCCATTTGGTACGATTTTTTTAGCGATGTTTTTAATTCTCTTACTATTTGCGACACTCACCTCCGCATTTTCTATCCTTGAAATCATCGTGGCTGTTATAGTAAAGGATAATCAAGGGAAAAGAAGGAAAACGGCTTGGATTACCGGATTAATCATTTTCCTTCTGGGTATCCCGTCTGCCTTATCATTTGGTGTACTATCGAACATCAGAATTGCGGATTTGGGAATTTTTGATATGGCGGATTTTTTAGTCAGCAATATCGCCTTACCGCTAGGTGCATTTATGATATCCATCTTTGTTGGCTACCGAATACCGAAAAATATTTTACAGGATGAATTTTTCCAAGGATCCACTCTGAAAAAAAGTGTTTTCCAAGTTTGGTACTATCTTATAAGATACCTTATTCCAGTCGCAATTTTAATTGTGTTTATTCAGTCACTAGGGATTTTCAAGTGGATTCAGTCGTTAGGAAATCTATAGGATATAAAAGAATGCCGAAGAGAACTTCTCTTCGGTGTTTTTTTTTAACTATTCTAGGAGGATAAATATCTCTTTATGGTTGGTCACTCGCAAATTTTTTCATTTTCTACTACCAAAGTAGTAACAAGGATAGTACATATACTCTGTTTTTTATAACGTATGACTAATTGGTAGAGCTTAAAGGGTATGAGAAGATATAGTAAGTTAACTTACTATTCAAAAATTTTAGAAAGGGGAAATTTTATGAGAAAAAAGGTTTCATTATTATTTGTGGGGGTTCTTCTTTTCAGCATGCTCCTTTCATCTTTAGGGGTTCAAAATTACAAAACAACAGCTGCAACTAGTAAAACTGCATTACTGGATAAGGTTTTGGAAAATGTTCTTCAAGCTGTAAACGGACCTGTGGAGGTTATTATCACATTTGACCATGATGGTGGTGTAGAGGAAGCGGAAGTCAATCTTCTAAAGGCCATCGGAATTAATAAAGCTATTACCTTTCAGAGCTTACCAATTGTTGGTGCATTAGCTACGAAACAACAGGTGGAGCAACTCTTAGAGATGGAGAGTGTAGTCTCCGTTTATTATAATCAAAAACTTCAATATGAAAACGAAGGATCTACCTCTATTACAGGAGTTGACAGAGTAAGGACGGATGAAAACCTACGTTCTAAAAATGGCGGCTTTCCGATAAGTGGAAAAGGAATTGGTGTGGTAATTAATGATAGTGGAGTGGATGGAACTCATAACGATATTAAACTGGGGCGAAATTTAATCCAAAACGTATTTGCCAGCTCTAACTTAAATGCATTAACTGGAATCTTGCCTATTACTTACTTAGAAAATGTACCAAACACGGATAGTGATTCAGGACATGGAACACATGTTGCAGGAACAGTCGGTGGCACAGGTGCAATGTCTGGAGGGAAGTATGAAGGTGTAGCTCCAGGTGCTAACTTAATCGGGTACGGATCAGGAGCAGTTGTTGCCATGCTTGATACTATTGGTGGCTTTGATTACGCCTTAACACATCAGCAAGAATATAACATTCGCATTATCACGAATTCCTGGGGAGCTACAAGTGATGCAGGTACAGACTTTGATCCGAACGATCCAATTAATATCGCAACAAAAAAGCTTTATGACCGCGGTATTATAACTGTATTTTCAGCGGGTAACTCGGGTTCAGCAGAAGCAACCATTTCAGGTAACTATAAAAAAGCACCTTGGGTTGTTACAGTAGCAGCAGGGTCAAAAGAAGGAGATTTAGCAGACTTTTCTTCCAGAGGAGTGAAAGGGAAGGGAGGAAGTGTGGAGGTAGATGGTGCTACTTTCACCTGGCAGGACAGTCCCACCATAACGGCACCGGGAGTGGATATTATATCGACAAGAGTTTTCTCCCCTCTTTCAGCATTAAGTACGCAGAAGGATTTAGAATTTATATCTCCGGCACACCTTCCATATTATACAACGTTTAGTGGTACTTCCATGGCAGCGCCACATGTTGCCGGTATTATAGCGTTACTTTTGGAAGTAAATCCACAACTCGATTCTATGGAAGTAAAAGAGATTTTACAAAATACAGCTACAGAAATGAAGGGCTACGAAGACTGGGAAGTAGGAGCAGGCTACGTTAATGCCTATGAAGCTGTAAAACTAGCTTATAGTTATTAAAAAACTATTATATTTTGTGAATAAAGGATTTGTTGTATCCAGTTGTTTCTTGCCGGTGATTGGAGCCGGTGGTGTTTAATAGTGCTTATATGTAAAGGAAAATAAAAAAACGGAAAGAGGTTACTAAATGAAAAAAGTGTTTGCTATTTTCTGTGCGATGTCCCTGATCCTATCGATGTTTTCTGTGGTTGGTGCCCAATCCCTACAGTCGACTGTTTCTGTCGTAAATGAGAAGGTTTGGTCTGAATTAGAGAATGCTACTAGCACTGCCCAAGTTATCATCACTTTTAAAGGGGAAGAAAAACCAACGGATGTTCAGCTCGGTCTTCTTAATGAATTGGGTATTACCTCAGCTGTCACCATGAACTCTTTACCCATAGTAGGGGTGCTTGCGACAAAGAGGCAAATAGAAGCTTTAGAAAGCTCTCCTGAAGTTTTATCCATTTATTTAAATGAAGAAGTAGAATACTATAATGCAGAATCTACTGATGTTACAGGTGTAACTAAACTGCGTACCGATAATGAGTTTAGAAAATTGAATGAAGGTCTACCTGTTTCTGGTAAAGGGGTAGGGGTTGTAGTGAACGATAGTGGTGTAGATGGTACACATAAAGACCATGAATTAGGCCGCAATTTAGTTCAAAATGTATTAGGCTCTACTAACCTGCAAAGTATCACTGGGATTGTCCCGATTTCCTATACCGAAAACATTCCAAATACTGATTCTAATTCGGGACATGGTACGCATGTAGCGGGAACAGTAGGAGGAACTGGTGCAATGTCTAGTGGTAAATACGAAGGAGCAGCTCCTGGAGCAAGCTTGATTGGCTATGGATCTGGGGGAGCACTCTTTGTTTTGGATGGAATTGGTGGCTTTGATTATGCCATAACCCATCAGCAGGAATATGATATCCGAGTTATAACAAATTCTTGGGGCTCTAGTGGAGATTTTGATCCAAACCACCCTATTAATATTGCCAGTAAAAAAGCATATGATCGAGGAATTGTCGTTTTATTTGCCGCTGGTAATGAAGGTCCTGCAGAAAATACACATAATCCTTATGCGAAAGCTCCTTGGGTTATTTCGGTTGCAGCGGGTGTAAAGGATGGAACGTTGGCTGACTTTTCTTCACGGGGAACGAAAGGTGTCGGTGGAACTTTTACAATGGAAGGAAAAGAGTATACATGGGAAGACCGCCCGACTTTAACTGCACCGGGTGTAGACATTGTTTCTACGAAAGTGGTATCACCATTAACTGCACTTTCAGCTGAAAAAGATTTGGAGCTTATTGAAACAGCACACCTCCCATACTATACAACAATGAGTGGTACTTCCATGGCAACTCCACATGTAGCAGGAATTGTGGCACTTATGCTTGAAGCAAATCAAAGTTTGTCACCAGACGATGTGAAAAACATACTGCAGGCTACTTCGACAAATATGCCTGGATACGAAGCGTGGGAAGCAGGAGCTGGCTATGTTAATGCTTATGCAGCAGTGGACGCAGCATTTCAAAATAAAAACTATGGCTCCACATTAAATAAGAACCAAACATTCAACTCGAGCGTTGAAACAGCCACTTCTAGAGAAGATTTTGAGATTAACAGTTCTCTTTTAACAGAGGGTTACTATGAGTTTCAAGTAGAAAGTGATTTGACTAGCTTACTAGCAAGGGTTGATGGAAAAGGTCTTCTTGAATTGACAGGAAATCCAATAAACCTTGTTTTAGTTGGTCCCGATGGAACAGAATACAGCTCGGGAGTAAGTTTATTGTTTCCCCTTTATACAGATCGGGTAGTTATGGTGGATAATCCGATACCAGGACAGTGGAAGGCAGAGATTCGCGGATTAAAAGGGGACCCATTGAATCCAATTGGAATCTCCCTCCCGGAAAGCGTAAAAGGATCTCTTGCCTTTACAAAAATTAGTGGATTTTCGGGTCTGAACGATTTAAGTGGCCACCCAGCAGAAGCGGCAATCCAGCTAGGTATCCAAGAGCGTTTATTTGACGGTAATAAAGATGGACGCTTTAAACCGGATTCTAAATTGAGCAGATTAGATCTTGCGAAATCTTTATTAATGGGAGCAGAAATTCGCCAAAGTCTACCAAACCAGGCAAGTTTCGAGGATGTTTCTGAAGAAGCGTTCCCTTTTGTTGAAGCAGTAATAGCTAAAGGAGCAGCATTCCGTGATCAGTCACACCAGTTTAGGGGCGTGATGCTTCCATTGGCATCCGGAAAATTCTCTCCAAAAGGGGATGTATCAAAAGCAGAACTTGCTTACTCCCTTGTTCAAAGCCTAGGATTGGAAAAAGAAGCAATGGCACACAGTGGTGATGTAAAAGTTACTTACAAGGATGAGCGGATAACATTAAAGGATCAAGCGAGCATCCCTCAGGAGCTTAAAGGTTATGTTCAAGTTGCCCTTGATTTGAATATCTTAAATGCGAAATTTTCTGTTACACAGGGAAAATACGATTTGAAACCGAAAGTAGAAGCGGAATTTGGACCTGGTGAAACGGTCACAAGAGGCGACTTTGCCGTAGCATTTACAAGATACTACCACGCATTTTTTAATTAGAATTTTACAGGAGGAAGAGTGGGAAACCCTCTTCCTTTTTTGAAGGCGAAACTTTTATAGTATTACTCGGAAAAAATTTCTTTTAAATTATAGTATTACAATTTTTTCTATTGGGAAAGCGCATCTATAATTTGAGTTTTTAACACGCAATTCGTAACCAACTTTCCCAATATAAAATTCATAAAGTGAGTGGTAGACTTATGTTAATAATTCTTAATATTAGGAATTATAAAAAAACAAAAGGAGTGGAGTTTATTGAAAAAGTGGTTAAAAGGTTTTTCTGTAATCATTGTAGCAATCATGGCTTTCACATTAGCATTCGGTTCTGCCGAAGCTGGTGCGTATGGATCTAGTGCAAATGAAAAGAAGGAATACTTAATCGGCTTTAACAATAAAGCTAGTGCAACATCTTCCAAGAATCTGGTTACGGCTGCTGGTGGCGATGTCGAACATGAATTTCAATATATGAAAGTTCTGCACGTTACCTTACCAGAGAAAGCTGCAGAGGCACTAAAGAAAAATCCCAACATCGCTTTTGTTGAAGAAAACCTTGTTTACCAAGCTACAGCTCAAACTACTCCATGGGGAGTAACACATATTAAGGCAGACAAAGCCCATGCTTCAAATATTACAGGAACTGGTGTGAAGGTAGCCATTTTGGATACTGGAATTGATGCGAGTCATTCTGATTTAAATGTAAAAGGGGGAGCTAGTTTTGTATCGGGTGAACCTAATGCTCTAACCGATGGTAATGGGCATGGAACACATGTGGCTGGAACGGTAGCCGCCTTAAATAATACAACAGGTGTATTAGGGGTTGCTTACAACGCAGACCTTTATGCAGTAAAAGTATTAAGTGAATCTGGCAGTGGTACATTAAGTGGAATCGCACAAGGAATTGAATGGTCCATTGCTAATAACATGGATGTTATTAATATGAGTTTAGGCGGAAGCTCAGGTTCAACAGCGCTGCAACAGGCTTGTGATAATGCTTATGCAAATGGAATTGTGGTAGTTGCGGCTGCAGGAAATTCGGGTTCACGCGGAAAAAGAAACACTATTGGTTACCCTGCTAAGTACAGTTCCGTTATAGCAGTGGGTGCTGTTGATTCGAATAACAATAGAGCATCTTTCTCTAGTGTAGGTGGAGAGCTGGAAGTAATGGCTCCAGGTGTAAGTATTTTAAGTACAACTCCTGGTAATACCTATTCGTCTTTTAATGGTACATCAATGGCATCTCCTCATGTTGCAGGAGCAGCAGCATTAATTAAAGCGAAATATCCTAGCTTATCAAATGTACAAATTCGTGAGCGCTTAAAAAACACAACAACATACTTAGGTGATTCCTTCTATTACGGTAGTGGTGTCATTAATGTAGAAAAGGCTTTGCAATAATCCAAGAATGATATAAACACCCCACTTGCAGTCTTTAGGCATGTAGGGTGTTTGGTTATCTTTCCTATCGGCTTTTTAAACTTTGTTAGATTAGCTTAATAGAGTTTAAATTTCCGCTTTCAAAAAGGTAGGCTGGAGACCTCGTAGCAGAGGCTCCAGCACCGCCCCATGGAACGAGTAGCCTATTTCGGAAATCAATAGCAGCGTTTAACACAGCCCCCAAAAAAAGAAAGGATTGATTCTAAAATGAAAAAGTTTTTATCAGTTTTATTAGCAATTGCACTAGTGCTCTCGTTTTCTTTTTCACCTGGAGAGGCAAATGCAACTAACAAACCTTTATTCAAAGATTACCTTATTGGTCTAAAAAGTCCTGCTTCTAAACAAACCAACAAAATAGTGTCCACTCTCGGGGGATCGGTTAATCATCAATTTAAGCATATGAATGTACTTCAAGTATCCTTGCCAGAAGCAGCAGTAACTGCATTAAAGAAAAATCCTTTAGTGTCTTATATTGAAGAAGACATCGAGTATCATATTGACGCTCAAACAGTCCCTTACGGAATACCTCACATTAAAGCGGATACCGCTCACGCTCAAAATGTTACAGGTTCTGGGGTGAAGGTGGCGGTGTTGGACACAGGAATTGATGCAAGTCATGAGGACTTAAATGTTGTAGGAGGAGCAAGCTTTGTTGCAGAGGAGCCCGATGCACTTTCAGATGGAAACGGGCATGGTACACATGTTGCAGGAACAATTGCAGCTCTTAACAATAACTTAGGTGTATTAGGTGTTTCCTATGATGTTGATTTATATGCAGTGAAAGTTTTAAGCGGTGGTGGAAGCGGAACATTAAGCGGTATTGCTCAAGGAATCGAATGGGCGATTGATAACGATATGGATGTTATCAATATGAGTTTAGGTGGGAGCACGGGTTCAACGACTCTAAAACAAGCAAGCGATAACGCCTACAATAGTGGAATTGTTGTCGTGGCAGCCGCAGGTAATAGTGGGTCCTTCTTTGGACTAATCAATACTATCGGCTATCCTGCACGTTATGACTCTGTCATCGCGGTAGGTGCAGTAGATTCCAATAACAATCGTGCTTCCTTTTCTAGTGTTGGCAGTCAATTAGAAGTGATGGCTCCAGGGGTAGACATCAATAGTACATTGCCTGGAAACCAATATGGATCCCTTAATGGGACATCCATGGCATCCCCTCATGTAGCAGGTGCAGCAGCGTTGATCCTTGCAAAGAATCCTGGCTTATCAAATGTAGAGGTAAGACAAAAACTGCGCGATACAGCTACAAATTTAGGTTCTGCCTTTAATTACGGTCATGGAGTTATTAATGTGGAAGCTGCATTACAATAAAGTAAAGCGATGAAATCTTCTTTTAATATGAGGATAGTAGTAGATGATTGATGAAAACAGAACTTCGTTAGTTGATAATTGAAGCAAAAGACGTATACTACGGTGTTCGCCCGCGGTAGGCTGGAGACCACGCAGGCTAGTCGAGGAGGCTCCAGCACCCCCGTGAAACACGTAGCCTTTTGCGGAAATCAACAGCGGCGTTTAACAAAACCTAATTTAAAAGAAAAAGAGCACGACAGCAACGATTGTAATGAGCGGGACCCGCTTACGTAAAAGCAACAATCGATGCAAAATGAAAATTACGTTTTTTTATATAGGTGTTTGCCCCGATTAATCGGGGCGGATGTCTATTTTTTTCCCATTTAAGTCAAAATGCTCGTGATTATGAGGATTATAGCTAATATATTCAGGTTAGAGGCTTATTTAGGGTGAAAATTCGATAGCTGGGCAAATTTTTTAGTTAATCTGATATGATTTGTGGTTTCATCTAACACATATTTGTCTATCATCTAACAATTTTTGTAATTCATCTAACAACTTATGAAATTCATCTAACAACTTTCAATACCCTTCTAACAAATTTCCAAATGTATCTAACAAACCCTGTAATTTATCTACCTTTAAAGTTAACCTAAAAACTCCACAGGCTAACACAAACTAAACAATAGCAACAATCTATGGGAAAACTGCCATTAAGAAAGAATAAGTTTCTGTACTTTGCAGATATCAAGTTCTAGAGCTATTATTTTTGACTTCACTCGTATAGCAAATCGAGAACTGCCGGACAGCTCTTCGACGTAAAGTAGGTGTTATTATCCATTTATCGGGTGAAGGGGCAGGGGAGATAAATAAAAGTATAAGGATAGAGCAGGATGATGTACCAGAAAAAGTTAGCTCGGTTTAATGTTCTGAACAATTTTGTAATAAAAAAAGCGACATACTCTGTATGTCGCTCTTCCTCTTTTAATAGGACAAATCTTTCAAATACTTCTCCATCCGATCCATCGCTTTTTCTAAAGTTTCCATATTATAAGCATAAGAAATTCTTACATACCCTTCTCCAAGAGTAGAAAAGGCACTACCAGGTACCACAGCGACCCCTGCTTGTTCAACCATTTTAAGTGCAAATTCGAAAGAGGATATCTTATATTTTTTTATAGAAGGAAACAAGTAAAAGGCTCCGTTAGGTTTTACAACGTCCAATCCCATCTTTACTAGTCGACCATAAACATATTCCATCCTATGCTGGTATTGAATTTTCATTTCATTTGCATCATCTTTTCCGTGTGTTAATGCTTCAAGTGCAGCATGCTGGGAAATGGAAGTGGCACATGAAACATTGTATTGATGCACTTTTAACATTTGCTTCATGAGGTATTCTGGTCCAAAAACCAGACCAATTCTCCAGCCTGTCATCGAGTGAGATTTAGAAACACCGTTTACCACAATGGTTTTGTCTCTCATCCCAGGTAAGTTAGCAATGGAAGTATGCTCACCATTAAAAACAAGTTCACTGTATATTTCATCTGACAGGACAAAAATATCCTTATCATTCAAAAGATTAGCGATTTTTTGCAACTCTTCCTTAGAAAGTGAAACTCCAGTAGGGTTGGAAGGGTAGGGGAGGACTATACACCGCGTTTTTGATGTTAGATGTTTTTCCAATAAGTCTGCTGTAAGCAAGAAATTCGTCTCACAAGTGTCGATATGTATGGGAGTAGCACCACAAAGCTTTATAATAGGCTCATATCCAGGGTAAACGGGCCCTGGTAGGATAACCTCTGAACCTGGTTCTAAAATCGTGCGAAAAGTAATATCGATCCCTTGGCTTGCACCTACAGATACAATAACCTCGGACTCCGGATGATAGGTTAAGCCGTATTTTTCGAATACAAATTCGGTAGCTGCTTCTCGTAGTTCTATAATACCAGCGTTTTGTGTATAAGTAGTTTGATTTACTTGAATTGCTCTAACTCCAACTTCTTTTACATGAGCAGGAGTAGGAAAATCAGGTTGTCCTATTGTTAAGCTAATAACATCTTCATATTTTGCCACTAAATTAAAAAATTTACGAATCCCTGATATTTCTATACCTCGGACATTTTTATTGATTAAGTGTTCCATAATTGGCTCCTTTTTTTCCGGATAGTCTATGTACAGAATAGTATAAGCCAGTTTATTTGTCCTGTCCAAAGGATTATTTAAGTTAGGTGTTGTATATGTAATAATAGTTATTATTTGTCTGGGGGAGTGACATTGATTAAAATTTGGTTTGTTCTTCTTGCATTTTTTGGTGGTATCTTAGGGGGAATACAGGCACCAATAAACAGTCAGCTTGGTAAAAGAATTGGCAGTCTAGAAGCATCATTTGTTTCTTTTTTTATTGGTACTTTATTTTTATTATTGTTAACTGCCTTTTTTGGAAAAGGCAATTTACTTCATTTACCTACTGTTCCTAAATGGCAGTTAGCTGGTGGGTTCCTTGGTGCATGCTTTGTCACTTTTGTCATTATAGCCGTTCCTAAAATTGGTGTAGCGTTGACGATTATTTCTCTTATAGTTGGCCAGATGATTGTCAGTACCGTTATTGATCACTTTGGACTATTTGGAGGGGCGAAAATTCCAATGAATAGCCAGCGGTTGATTGGAATCTCTTTAATGGTTATCGCTCTACTTTTTATTTATAGGGGAACCATGCCTGTAAAATAACTTTAACGAGACTAGGTATCTAGAGGGGCTCCTTGTTACCTAGTTAAAGGCATAGAGCGCTTATTGTTTACATGTTTACGAGGGAAGTCCTATAAAAATATGTAACAAGTAGGATAGGAAAAAAATAACATGTAAGTTAAAATAATATTAATCACAGAATATTCACACAAATGTAAAAATCGTTGCCTCCATTGCCTTTCATACAGTTACTCCTTTCATCTTAGTTTTGCTGAGATTTTGGTGTCTGTTGGAATCCGTCTGAGAGGGGATAGTGTAATGGAAATTGTATTTGAGATTTGGTTAAGGCTGTTTGAAGTTTATGCCGGAGAAATGTTTTTTCAAGAATCAACATCGGGGGTCTTTTCTTTTATGATTATTGGAGTGCTAGCGTATTTGTACAAGCAAGAGAAGAGTGGGAAGAAGGAAAGATGCTCTTGTTGCCGCATGAGAGAATTGGAAAGAGAAAAACAAGACAAACTTGGATGAACCCCAATAATCAGAGAGAAGCGGAGTATCATTTCCGCTTCTCTTCATTGTCTACGGTTTTAACATTTTTTAAAAGGCTGTTCCTGCATTCATTATTCCTTTTACGTAAGAGAGCCTTAAAGAAATCTTAACTGGCAAATGCATGTCCAGTGTAACCATTATTTTCTCAATACTAACTTAATCTCTAATGAAGATGGGCGAATCTGTCAACTAATTCATTATATTGTGTAGAAAACTTGGTGAATTTTTCCTTATTTCTTGTGCTCAAAGCGTGATCTATTTCGCTCATAAGCCTTTTTTTGTGAAATTGAAGTACAGAGGAATCGACGATGATTTGGGCCATTTTCTCCTCGTCTGTCATATCTAAGCTTTGAAGATTGGATACGGAATGTTCAGGTTGAAAAGCAAAATGTTTATTCATAATTTCTACCCCCTGTGTGCAATTTGATTTCGGAAAAGGCTTATTTTGAAAGATATAGTGAAAAAATCCCTCATCCTTTTTCTTATTATCTGATACTTTGTGGAATTTGTGAAGTGTTATTATCGGAAAATTTAGATATATCAGAAAAAATAATGGTGTTTTTACCAAAAACTATCTTTTATATTAACGATTTAATTTATGTATACCCAAAAGTAGAGAGGAAAAAACAGGTTAGATATAAACGGAGTTGTACAAAAATAAAGCAGGTACTGATGTATTTGGAAGAAGAACTGAATAGGGAAATTCGTAATTATTCCTTTTAATATCAACTTATACGATTTTTACACTTGAATTAATCTGTAAAAACGAATAGTATTATAAAGGTTTCATAATTACATTCGTCTTTGGAGGATTAAATACTAATGGAAAACTTTTTTAAATTTAAGGAACATAGAACTACTTTTAAAACCGAAGTGTTAGCTGGTGTTACTACCTTTTTGACAATGGTCTACATAGTAATTGTAAATCCAGCCATTCTTTCAGCTGCTGGAATACCTTTTGACCAGGTTTTCATGGCTACTATTATTGCCGCAGTTATTGGTACTCTAATTATGGGCGTATTTGCAAAATACCCAATAGCTGTTGCACCAGGGATGGGGCTTAATGCATATTTTACAAGTATAGTAGCGACACAGGGTTTAACGTACCAGGCTGTTCTTGGTACAGTTTTTTTAGCAGGTTTAATTATCATTCTATTAAGTTTAACAAGCTTGCGTAGAAGGTTAATTGAAGCCATACCTGCTCCACTTAAATTCGGAATTACTGCAGGTATAGGGTTATTTATTGCTTTTCTCGGCTTGAAAATGGCTGGAATTGTGCAACCAAATACTGACACCTTAGTAACAATGGGGGATCTCACTCAACCGGTAACGGCACTTGCAATTGGAGGACTGGTTATTACTCTGGTTTTAATGGCGAGAAAAGTAACTGGTGCTTTATTTTTTGGAATGGTTATAACTGCAGTTGGCGGGATTTTCTTTGAATTATTACATTTTGAGTCTATATTTTCGGCTCCACCTGTTCCGACCCTCATTGATTTAGGGGAGTCTGTTAGGGGCGTTGTTGGAAACAGTTTATATACCGTAGTATTTGCTTTTATCCTTGTAACAATCTTTGATTCTACTGGAACACTTGTTGGGGTATCAGAACAAGGTGGCTTCATGAAACAAGGGAAGCTTGCACGAACCAAATCAGCTACCCTCTCGGATGCTTTTGCTACAACGATTGGTGCAACATTAGGTACAAGTCCTTCTTGTGCTTATATTGAATCATCAGCTGGTGTTGCTGCAGGAGGAAGAACAGGTTTAACTTCTGTTGTAGTGGCTTTTTTATTTTTAGTTTCAATGTTCTTTTCTCCAGCAATCGGTGCAATAGCTTCCTTGCCAGCAATAACAGCCCCGATTCTTATCATAGTCGGGTGCTTTATGATGGAAGGTCTAGCAAAAATAAATTGGCGAAACTTTGATGATGCTTTCCCGGCGTTTATCATTATTTTAACCATGCCACTAACATCAAGTATAGCGACAGGAATTGCATTAGGGTTTATCTCCTATCCAATCTTAAAAATAGCAACAGGTAAATGGAAAGAAGTACATCCTCTAATTTTTATATTTGCGGTTATCTTTCTGGTTCAAATAATCTTTTTCCCGATGCATTAAAAATAAAAAGAACCTGGGAAAATATTATAGGCGCTTTTCTTAAAGATTGTTGCTATAAGCCCGAAAAAAATCGGCAATTGGATTTTTTTCTGTCCGATTCACTCAAAATAAAGAGTAATTTCTTAATTTAAAAGGAAAAGAGCACGATAGCAATGTTTGTAATGAGTGGTATGAGTGGTATCAAATTACACAAAAGCAACAATCAATATGAAACAGCCTTTAAATAGAAAGTGGCTGAGACAAGAGTGTTTTAGCTTAAGAAAAACCCGAACTAATTTGAGTTATAAGATCAAATTAGTTTGGGTTTTTAATGTGTTCAAATATACGTTAGTTTTAAGGTTACTCAAGCGGTTGATTGGAGTGCAAGACGAAGACTCCTGCGGGAGAAGTGGCCAATGTGAGACCCCGCAGGCGAAGCCGAGGAGGCTCACGGGTCACCCGCGGAAAGCGAAGTCTTGCACGGAAATCAATAGCGTCTGTTAGAGTAGGCACTAAAATTGTTCGTCTTTTGTAAGAGTTATTTCAGTTTTGTCCCAACCTCTTTCCACACAAAAAAATCCTATTGTCCCAACCACTTTTTATTTATCTAGTTTCCTTGCGAATAATCCTTTTTTTGCATCTTCATAGAGCTGTTTGAGCCATTTTAGTTCAACTTCGCATAGTTCATGGGCATTTTCCATGATTGCAACAGAGCCATGGGAGGCACCTTTGCCGTAAAGGTTATACACTCTTTTAAGCATTTCCAACTGATATTTAGTGTGTTCAATACGAGCACTTAATAACTCAAGAATTGAAGATGATTCACCATGGTGGATAAATGCTAATGCAGTATAGAGAGGGTGGTAATAAGTGGTTTCTGATTTAAATTGTTTTTTTAGCAGATCGTGAAATGCAGCTTTTCCTTCTTCTGTAATATAGTATATGGTCTTATCTGGTCGTGTTTGATCTTTAATAACCTCTCGAATGGCTATATGTTCAAGCTCCACCAGCTTATCTACAGCGTAGTATAAAGAACCCTTTGCAAGTTTAATATAATGCTCCATATGACGTTCCTGTATTATTTGCTGTATTTCATAGGGGTGTTTATCCCCCTCCATTAATAATCCCAGTATGACAAGTTTAGTAGCCAATTTACTATCCACCTTCTTGAGAAATCTGTTCTATAACGTTTTCTCTTTTTTACTATTATATAGGAAAAGCAGAAAAGATTCATTTTGTAAGGTAAGCCCAAATGGAAGTCATGAAAGTATACAATTTAAACATAGTGTAGTATGGGAAGGGTTTATATTATTTATGGAAGAAAAAATGGTTCAAGGGGGCTTATAGTATGTCTTACATTATGTATCCGCATCACCAAGGAACGTACCCTGCATACCCTAGTAATTATTTTCGGCAAGCGCAGCAACCCTATTATTACACATCATCTTACTATCCAAGAAACCAGCAAGGTTCATTTAATTCCTCGTTTGAAAAGACCTGGAGAGCGATGCAAGAAGATCTTGAACCTATATATGCTAAGCTAGAAGAATTTAATATGAATCGGGCAACTTCCATGTTTCTTGTTCAAAGACTGGCGGTATATACGACTAATAATAGCACTGGAGTTACAGGATCCTTCAGTCAAAAGGTTAACCAGTTATGGGATCTATTTGTTCAACAAAATATTTGGATCATGAATTTAGTAGCCGCGTATCGAATTCCATTATCGGAAGCGGAAAGACTAGGGAAGAAGGTTATACGTATTACTTTGGAAACTTCAGGTTTTTCTCCAAGTCTAGAATGGAATGGCTGGGGGAATCTTGGGGGACAATTATCATCCGGGCCAAGTGTAGCTTTTTGGGATCGTAATCGATTAGACGTTTTTGCTCGCGGGAGTAACCGAGAACTTATTCATACATTCTGGAATGGTACTAAATGGAGTGAGTGGGAATCGCATGAAGGTAATATTTCATCATCCCCAGCTGCTGTTTCATGGGGCCCTAACAGAATAGATGTGTTCGCACGTGGTGAGAATCAAGAACTTATTCATAAATGGTGGGATGGTTCTAAGTGGAATGAGTGGGAAAATATGGGTGGTGTGCTAACATCATCCCCCTCGGTAACCTCTAGAGGAGCTGAGAGACTTGATGTTTTTGTAAGAGGGACTGATCGTGCATTGTATCAAAAATATTGGAATGGTCAAAAATGGAGTGAGTGGATTAACCTTAATGGAAATTTAACATCTGCTCCAGGAGTAGTATCGTACGGACCTGATAGAATTGATGTCTTTTCAAGAGGGGAACGACAACAATTGATTCATAAATATTGGAATGGGCAACAGTGGAGTGATTGGGAAAACCTAGGTGGGATATTAACTTCTAGCCCTACAGCAGCATCTTTTGGTCCCAATAGGTTATACGTATTTGCCCGAGGAGACAAATTTCAATTAGTTAATAAATATTGGAACGGTAGACGGTGGAGTGATTGGGAGGAAGTTCATGGTCAGATAACCTCAGAGCCTTCAGCGGTATCATGTGGAAGGAATCGCATCGATGTGTTTGCTCGTGGCGAAAACAATCAACTGCTGCACCTATGGAAAGGATAAATTCTATATTATCATGTATGTCATTTAAGCCGATTCATTATATCGGCTTTTTGCTGTCACTTATTATCAGTAGACACGATTAAAGTAGGGCACCTATAATGGATAAGGATGCATTTATAATTTGTAAAGTGATTTTTGGAGGAAACAACAACAATGATTTATTTGATAAAGCCCTTAATTGTTAACATAACCATAATCTTTTCCTTACTTTTTAACCTGAATATGTTTTTTCCCTTTAGGAAAAGGAAGCCATTAAGCAAGAAAGAACAGACAATTTTTGCTCTTTTCGGAGCATTTGCTGCATTGTTATGTATGCTCTACCCAATTGAAACCCTTAAAGATACTCATTTTGATTTACGCACGATCCCTATTTTAGTTGTCACTCTTTATGGAGGTCTTTATCCAGGCCTACTATGTACTGTGATAGTAGCGACTGTTCGTTATTTCATAGGAGGCGAATTTTTATATGTTGGAATCGTTATTTCAGTTTTAGCATTAATAATTGCTCTAACTTTTCGGACTATATTCTTAAAGAGTAATAATAAGATTGTAATAGGTCTAATAATTCTTGCTTTTTACTACTTAGGTTATATTTTTCTTTTATATCATACTGTTCCGTTTTTAGATATACAATTTTATATAGTTTATTTTTTATCTTTTTTCGTTACTTTTATAAGTATCATCATAGTAGTGGAACGACTAATCGTTGCTAACAGACAATTTGATGAAACTTTATATTTGGAAAAATTATCAACTATCGGTCAAATGGCGGCTGCCTTTGCACATGAAATTAGAAACCCAATAACTACAGTACGCGGTTTTATACAGTTTATCTCCACAGAAACCAAAGATGAAAAGTTAAAGCAATTCGCTCCTCTTATTTTAGAGGAATTAGATCGGACGAATAAGATTATCACCAATTACCTTACAGTGGCAAAGCCAACACCTTTTTCCTTGGAATATGTAGATGTTAACAAAGTACTAATGGATTCGATAGAGTTGTTGCGACCTTTCGGCTCTTACCGGAATGTCTCACTTGATCTTGATCTTGTGGGAACACACTATATATACAGTGACGAACAACATCTTAAGCAAGCACTAATGAATATTTTGAAGAATGGAATAGAGTCGATAAAAGTGGAAAATGGCGGATATGTAAAAATAAAAAAGCAAGAGGGAGCAGTGAAGGGAACGATTGAAATCACCTTCGTAGATAATGGGATTGGAATGACAAAACAAGAGCTCGAAAAAATAGGACTGCCCTTTTACACAACTAAAACAAAAGGAACAGGACTTGGAAGCATGATTACAAATAGATTGATTCACGAGATGAAAGGCAGAATTTATTATGAGAGCAAAGAAAATAAAGGCACAAATGTCACTGTTATATTACCGATAGCTAGCAAATATTTATAAACCTAAGATTAAAAGGCAGGCTTTAGACAAGTGTCATAAAGCTTGCCTTTGTTATAGATCCGCTTGATTAATTGTTAATATTAAAAGAAATCCAAAACTTTAAGAATCTTTTTTTACAGCAGAAATTTTCCCGCTTTCTGGACTTACCCTATACCACCCACGGGTTAATTTTTCAGGCTTATTATTAAAATGCACTAGATCATAAACACGGAATAGGTAGTGATTATCTTTGAATCCTTCAAAAGAAATAGTGGAGCTATCATTTTTTTGTCGGTTTAAATGTTTTTCTACCAATAGTTTAGCTTCTTCTTTAGAGTAATACTCTTTGTCCTCAAGTTGGTCTTCGAGATTAAGTGTGATCTGGTTCCTTGCTCCAATAATCATATCCTCATCTGATGGAATTTCTTCATTAAAATGTGTTTGTGTAAGGGTTGGTGGATTTTCTCTAGATTCGGTTTCTTGGCCATTTGTTCCACAGCCACTTAAAACCATTATTACCGATAAAGTAAATAAAAGTTTTGTCACTCTGTACTACTCCCCCCTTCAGAATTATTATTTTCCTTAGTATGAAGCACGCTGTATGCAACTATTCAATTTTTTAAGTAAAGCAATATTAAAAGCCTACATTCACACTATTAAGGAGTTATATTTTGTATCCTATTTCTTCCGGTTAGATCTCAGGAATGACTAAGTAAGGAAACTGTATAAAAACACTTTATTAAGGTTTTGTTAAATGTAGGTGAATTAGCAGGATTAGGGAAAATGTTGAAGAATATTTAATTTTATATTATTTATACTGGAGGGAAAGTTAATGGCTAAGATAGAAAATAGGGTAGAACCAGCTGCTTACCGTAACAATAAACCCAGATCCCCCTGGAAACTGTATTTTTCACTACCGATTCTCTCGTGGGCACTATATGATTTTGCCAACACTATTTTCTCTTCTAATATTATTACGATTTTTTTCCCGTTTTACTTACAAGAAGTTATTGGGACTAATGAACAAATGGATCAGATTGCAAGCACTTTCCTCTCCTACGCGAATGCTACAGCGAGTCTTTTCTTAGTTTTATTTTCTCCGTTGTTTGGTGTATTAATTGATCGAACTGGTAAAAGAAAGGGCTTTATAATTCCTTTTACTCTCCTGGCAGTTTTGTGTACTATCTTAATGGGTGTGTTTGCTTCTTTAGGTTCAAGTCAACAATTATTTGGACTACCGTTAACTTTTATAGCGGTTTTAATTTTATTTGTTGTGGCAAAGTTCTTTTTCCATTCCTCATTGATTTTTTACGATACAATGATGCCTGATTTAGGTTCGAAAAAAGAATTACCTCTGATTTCAGGCTTTGGAATTGCAGTTGGTTATTTAGGCACTTTGGTTGGTTTGACAGTTTATTTATATGTAGGAAACAGCGATTTTCACCGAGCATTTATTCCAACTGGCATCTTATTTTTTCTATTCTCGCTGCCGTTATTCTTCGTTTTCAAAGATAAGCCTAAAGAAATAATAGAGAAAAAATCGTTTGTTAGTGGATATAAAGAGATCCTCCAGACTTTTAAAGAAATGCGTTCATACCGACCGGTTTTTCTATTTATGATTGCTTATTTTTTTATTAATGATGCAATTGCCACGGCAATTGCGATGATGGCTATTTATGCCCGTGCAATTGGAGGCTTTACAGCTTCGGAGTTTATCTTGCTTTACTTGGTTTCAACCGTTTCAAGTATTATTGGTTCTTTTATCTATGGTTATATTTCCAAAGCAATTGGATCCAAATATGCTGTTGCTTCTGTCGCAGCACTCTTAATTGTTGCACTGCTTTTTGCAGTTTTCGCTATGGCGCCGTGGATGCTTTGGACCGCAGGCAGTTTGTTTGGAATAGCATTGGGAGCAACGTGGGTGACTTCGCGAACATTTATCATTGAATTGACACCTGAAGGTAAGAGGGGGCAGTTTTTCGGTTTATTTGCTTTTTCAGGGAAGGTTTCTTCTATAGTAGGACCATTAATCTACGGAACCATTACCCTGTTATTAGCTAGTTACGGAAACATCGCAAGCCGTACAGCCTTGGGCTCTTTAATTATTTTAGCCTTTATTGGACTAATCATTACTCTCAAAGTACCGTATAAAAAAGAAGTTTAAATAGGAACTAAGAAAAAAGCTGTCATATTGGCAGCTTTTTTGGGGCAAACAAACTCTCGGGAAATTGAATATTTAATACGATTGATGATAATTGGTTTGATTATTTTTTTATAATTACTATAATCTGTTGACAAGCTATAATAGAATCAATATAATATAAAACATATTATATAGTAATTATTATAAAGAAGTAATAAATTTAATTACTTAAAAAGGGGAGTATTTAATATGAGGTTAAGAGAGCAAATGCCTGAGTTAACAGGAGCAACCGAATGGATAAATGAAGCAGTAACGAAAGAAGAACTTCTTGGTAAACCAACACTTATACATTTTTGGTCAGTTAGCTGCCATTTATGTAAAGAGGCTATGCCAGAAGTCAATGAATTGCGTGACGAATATGATGATGAACTAAATGTAATAGCAGTTCACATGCCTCGTTCAGAGGACGACTTGGATCTAGGTGTAATCCGCTCTATGGCAATGGGACATGACATCACACAACCTGTTTATGTAGATAGTGACCACAAATTAACAGAAGCCTTTGAAAATAAATATGTTCCTGCCTACTATGTTTTCGATGAAGAAGGTAACCTTCGCCACTTTCAAGCGGGTGGTAGCGGGATGAACATGCTAAAAAAACGTATCAACAGAGTGTTGGGAGTAGAAAGCAAATAATGGAAAATGGGGCCAGGCCCCTCTTTAACACAGTAAAGTAGCAGGGCTAATTCGCCCTGCTACTTTCTTTTTAAATACTATTATTCCGCTTTATTGAGAATTACCATAATACTTGAATAATTTCCTGCTTTGTTCTCATATACATGTTGTAATATAGGTTTTGATTTGGAGGAGAAGGGAGATGAAAAAAAACCATAAGCATGCTAACCCCTGGGGGAATATGAATGAGAAGATTGACGAGGTATTAGGGGAGAAGTTTTGGAAGGACGTACTGCCGGTAATACCTAGAAGAGTTCCTCTAGTTGATATAGTTGAAACTAAAACACATGGCATCATCATGCTTGAACTTCCCGGGTTACGTTCTACAGAAGATGTTCAGATAATGGTAAAGAACAATTTACTTAATATAAAGGGCATTATACCTTATTCTTATCCGGTGGAAAAAGAGAACCTGATACAACTAGAAAGGTTCTTTGGAACTTTTCAACGAACCATTCAAATTCCATTTCCTTTTCATCCTCAAAAATTGGTGGCTCAATATAAACAAGGGATTCTTTCTTTGACTTTTCAAAAAGCAGAACTAGAGAACTTTAATGTAGAGATCGACTTTGAGGATTAATAATAAATGCTTTTAAGGTGGAGGTTGTGAGGTGAAGTTTGAATTTAAATCATTTAAAATTGATGTTTTTATGAATTCCTCGTCCTTAAATAAAGGAGAAAATTTTATAATGAATGTAAACTCTAAAAAAAGCGAAAATGAGGGAATGGGTACGATTGCAGGTGACGGAAATCAAATTAAAGAAAATACGAATCTGGTAAAAAACCAAAGTAAGGATGATTAAAAAATAATGGTAGCTGGTTGTGATGGTCAATGATAGAACATAATCATCTCGAGAAGCGGATAGAAAAATTAGAAAATCAACTTATTATTATGACTAGATTGCTCGAAAAATCCTACATGAAAGAAATCATTCATTATCATATTAAGCACTTGGAGATTAAGGAAGCTTCGATTGAGCAACTGCATTATCATTTGGATTCAATTGATATTGAGCAGTTAACGGGCACTTTGAATATTGGAAATAACTTTGGACCAAAAGAAGGGAGGAAGGCAACAGAAAAGAGTAGCGCTGGACTTTCAAAGGTCGCCTCTAAACTAGACGAAGTGAAACCTTCTGAAAAAAACGAAAAAACTCCTCTTATTCCTGAAAGATTAAAAGAAGAAAGAAGGCATAACCATTCTCCTATTACTACTATGAAGTCAAATCCAAAAGGATATACGATAAGTCTTAACAAAAAGGAGGAAGAAAGATGACCTCACCATATTCCCCCAATTTTTTTATCGGTAGCATAAGGATTGGTGTAGTAGAAAGTGCTTCTTGCATAAATATGGGAAACAATTACCCAACCCAATTTCAAAGTAACAAAAAACACAATCAAGGGCTAGGCAACATAAGTGGAGATGATAATGATATACATGAAACTAAAAGCATGGTGAGTGATTCTTCCTTTATTGATATGCTTAATCAACTCGAGGATCAAGAATTGCCGCAGTGGCTACAGGATGTCTTAAAGAGAAAACAAACTGATCAGAGAGAAGAGGAGCAGGAACAGGAAGAGCACCATGAATCGAATCTTTAATTACTAGAAGCTGTCTTGATAGGCATATCCATTACATCAGGGTCATAAACAATATTCATATTAGAAGAAGAATGATTATCGGTACCTACAATCAGCCCTAACCCCATATTAACTTTCTGGTTGGTGCTCCAATTCGATTGTGTATTTTCCCCCGTAAATACCCCAGAGTTATTCATTATAGAATTAATTTCAATACGATCAAGTAGGAAATGGATAGGTGAGGTTTTTGACATGAATAGCACCCTTTCTAGAATTGAGCATTTGGTTGAGGATTTATTAGTTCTGGATTTGAAATAGTTGTGTCGACACCATCTGCGTCAATTACTACATTAAATAGCCCTGTAACAGCAACCACTCCAATTTCAATACCATTGCCCATATTTATTTTTCCTTGAGTAGACCAGTCGGGCTGATTGTTCTGACCAGTAATTATAGCTGAAGTTTTACTCAAGGAATTAACATTTATTTGGTTGAAAATAATCGAAACCGGCATAATGTTTCCTCCTTCAAATTCCCGTGCATCTATCTTTCTTTGTTACAGTATTCATGGAAACATTAGAAGGTGAGAGGACTAGTTGCTACTAGCGAAGCTTCGGTAAAGTGATTGAAAATGGAATGACAAGTCAGGGATTCTTCGGGTTTTTTCGGGATAATTTTCATCTTCCGTTGAAGGTGTAAAAAATTGTGGATTATATCAAGTGACCTTAATCTCAATCAGATATTTAAGATTGCCTTGGGCTATCTAACTATTTTATGAAAGTTCTTCATGTTTTTAATTCCTAAACATACAGTATATAAATTACAATGGATAGGTTGGAGGAATAAAAATTGGTAACAAAACAAATAGTTGTTATGCTTAAAAATGGTCTTCACTCCAAAACAGCACAAGATTTTATTAAAAAAGCAAGTTGTTTTACATCAGAAATAAATGTTATTAGACATAATAAAATAGTAGATGGTAAGAGTCTTTTAGGGTTACTTTCGTTAGGAATTGTGAATGGAAGTGTTGTCGCGGTGAGTGCTGAAGGCTCCGATGAAAAGGAGGCAGTAGAGCTCCTTACATCATATTTAAAAAGTAAAGATAGTTAATTGATTTATAGATACGAAGAAAAAAACGGCCTGGGGTAAGTGGAAGCAACCCTTGAGGTGATATAGATTGCCTCCTAGAATGATGAAGCAACACCTCTTTCTGATAGGCTTGAAAGAATTCCCCTTCCAAACGGACAAGTTTCTTTTCTATTATGCGAATATATATGTTGCTTAGGTTTATCATGTTTATAAATCTGGGTAATGACTTCGTGTAATAAAGAATGGGGGAAATACATCATGAATATTCGCGATTCCTTTTTTGATAATGCGAAGTTTATTTTAATCTTTCTAGTCGTGTTTGGGCATATCATCTCCCCATATCGAACAGATCATGAGTGGTTAGTATCTATTTACCACTTCATTTTTATTTTTCATATGCCTGCATTTATTTTATTGGCAGGTCACTTTAGTACGAATTTCAATAAAAAAGGATACTATGTAAAGATTTTTACAAGATTATTAGTTCCATATATTATTTTGCAAACTATCTATACATTGTTTTATAGTCAGCTTTATCTTTCTTCCAATTATACTTTGCAATATTTCACGCCAAGGTGGGCTATGTGGTTCCTCTTGAGTATGATTGCTTGGAAAATCTTGTTGCCGATATTTGCAAAGTTAAAAGCGATCCATAGTATTCCCTTAGCCATCGCTCTTGGAATTGGTATTGGGTTTATTGAAATACCTGAACGTTTTTTAAGCCTGGATCGAACATTTTACTTTTTTCCATTCTTTTTAATTGGGTACTATTTAACGAAAACCGATTTCTTTGAAAGAATTAAAATTGGAACACATCGCACTTTAGCAGCTTCCTTTTTGGTCCTTCTGTTTATTGGGATTCATTTATTATTAGGAGGAATAGATGCATCAAGTATTTTATATGGCACTTATACTTTTTCCTCCGCTCTAGATATACTAAGCCGTACTGGAATTTATATAGGTAGCTTTCTTGTAACTATTGCGTTCTTTTCCCTTGTACCAAAGCAGAAATATATATTCACAGGAATTGGAAAAAGGTCCTTTTATGTATATATTTTACACGGGTTTATTATAAAATGGTTTTTTGAAACGAGCTTAAGTCAAGCTGTTAATTCTCCTTCTGGTTATATTCTACTTGTACTACTCAGTGGGTTAGTCACTGTGATTACTGGAAATAGGTATGTTGTTAAAGCGATTCAAACTCCTTTTGGATATATGAAAGAAGGTTTATCATTTAGGCTCTTTTCGTAAATTATGTTGTAAGCTGTTAAAAATAAAGGGAAAGAGCACGGTAGCAACGATTTAAACGGGTTATCTGTGCTTAGGTTATAGACGAATTAATCCAAAAACTATCTCCATTAAAGAATAGGGATTGAAGAACCGCCTGAGATTTTAGTCTCTGGCGGTTTTTTATAGGCAACTTATTCTAATCTGTTGTTTGATTTGAAGGCCAAGTGGGTGCGGGTCTCCATCCTAGGGATTTAGTATTTTATTTTAAGGTTTGTACGTCCTTTCAAAAGGGAAAATCAATCATAGAGTAAAAGAAACAGAGGTGTTTTAATGTTTTTTAATGGTTTCGAGACCATCGGGAGAACTTTATTGGTTGGGTTTATGGCATATATAGGATTAATTCTAGTTTTAAGAATCTCCGGAAAGAGAACTCTTACTAAAATGAACGCATTTGATCTTGTTGTTACAGTTGCAATCGGTTCTACCTTGGCAACAATTCTTCTTAGTAAGGACGTAGCCTTAGCGGAAGGTATGACTGCATTCATTCTTTTAATTGGAATGCAATATATCATAACATGGTTGTCAGTACGATCTGACTTTTTTAGTAGCATGATAAAATCAAGTCCAGAACTTTTGTACTATAATGGAATATTTCTAAAAAAAGTTATGAAAAAAGCAAGAGTATTGGAGGAAGAGGTGCTACAGGCAGCAAGATCTAGTGGTATTTATTCAATGAATGATGTAGAAGCAGTAGTACTAGAAACAGACGGAAGAATATCGGTTATTAAGAAGTCTGAAGAAAACGAACATACAACATTGACGAATCTGAAAAGAGATAATTGACATTCCGACCCCCTTTTAAGATTTTTCGAAAGCATTATATTTATTTAAAATTCACTTGGTTATCGTTTTAACGTTTAGAAAACTGAGTTGATTGGAGTGGAAGGCACGTAGACTCCTGCGGGAGGAAGGTGAGGCCACTGAAGAAGTACATAATTTTAAGTTTGGGTTAAACACCGCTGTTACTTTCCGCAAATGGCTTCGCTTTCCGCGGGGCGACCTTGAGCCTCCTCGGGCTATGCCCTGCGGGGTCTCAAGTTTGTCGCTCCTCCCCCGCTGGAGTCTACGCCAGGTGCTCCAATCCACAGCTAGAAGCCACCAAAAACTATATGTTTTCAGTTTTTCAGTGGCCTCGAGGAAGGTACAAGGGAGACCCCGCATACGCGCAGCGTCCAGAAGGCTTCCGGACCGCCTAAGGATAACCGAAGTGCCGGAACGGAAATCAACGGGCTTTATTAAACAAGTACGCAAAAAAACTGTAGACAACCTCGAAATACCTCGAGTTTGTCTACAGTCTGATAGATAATAGAATTTTATTATTTCTTAAAATCAGGAAAATATCTGGAACCCAGTGATATTAAACCATATATTCTCTAACAATACCAGAACAATAAAAGCGCTAATAAAGGCAGTTATAGAAAGTGCTATTTTGATCTTCAGATTGATTGAAGTATAAGTTTTATACAACTTATTTATCAGAATGAAAACACCAATGAATATAGGAGCACTAATTAACACCGCAGTAAGATCTACTAGTGTAAACGGTCTGCCAAGGTATTTATCAGTAAAAACGTTTGTTACTAGAATCACACAAAACAATATAACTTGAAAAATAAAAAACTTCATATAGGACATAGTCGTAAAGCTCCATTCTAAATAGATAGGCAAAGTAATTAAGTGGCTGCGATATTATTTCGAGCATTCTGTCTTTTTTTCATTTCATTCATTCCCATCACAACCGCAACGAGCTCTTCAATACTTAACTCTGAACAAAGGTAAACCAATTCAAATGCTGCCGATAAGTTCCGAAATTTATCAATTATGAGAAGACAAAAATTAATAGAGGCACGAAGAAATCGACGTATTATACCACGTCACAATCACTGCTTTCGTGCCCTTTTCTCCAAATTTGTAAAATTTCCTGTTCTTTTTCTTTAAGTAAGCCAGCTTTTGGCTTCTCATTTACTCTTGAGCTAGCCCAATCTAAAGTGTCTTTAATAGTTTCTTCGATAGGCCTTACAGTAAGTCTGTTATCCACCGCTTTTTTAATATTGATTGAACTGGCTCCTTTCCATGGCTCTCCGTCTTCAGTCAATGGAAAACTTTCCGGTATCCACAAAGGCATTTCTGACCATGGAGCAATATTATGTTGGAGTAGAAAACTTTCATCTGCCCATATAAGTTCTGCATCTGAATCTGATATTCTTTTGCACGCTAATAAAAAGTCCTCCATTGTTAAAGGAGTGTTTGGTCCTGTTACATTGAAAGTACCTGTCATTCTTTCATCCGCCATTTTTAAAATCCATAGTGCCATATCCCTGGCATCTATTAATTGGATAGTGCGGTTCCTTCTTCCTGGAGCTAAAACCTCCCCACCTTCCGCTATTCTTGAAACCCAATAAGAAAATCTATCAGAATAATCGTGTGGGCCAACAAGTAATCCTGATCGAACATGCAACACTTTACCAGGCATTATTTGTTCTGCAGCTTTCTCACTTAAAGCTTTTAAAGCACCATAATTAGCATTTATTTCCTCAGAGGTACCGTATCCGATTTTTTCGACTTCTTCATCCGATAGTGAAAGGACAGGATAGTTTTCTTTAATACCATATGGGATCCAATCCTTGTAAACGGAAATACTGGAAATGAAAGTATAGTGTTCTACTTTGTCCGCTAATATTTTGGTTGTTTCACTCAATGCAAGGGGAGTAAATCCACAAGTGTCAATTGCTACATCCCATTTACCTGTTTCAAGTAGAGCTAAATCTTTATGGCGATCTCCCACAATACACTCTACTTGAGGGAAAAGTTCATTATGATTTCCTCGGTTGAACAGTGTTATTTCATGGCCTTGCTTTAACGCTTCTTCCACAATAAATCTACCTAAAAACCGTGTGCCGCCAATCACTAGAATTTTCATAATATGCCTCCAGAAATAGTTTATCCTTATTAAATTCTATTAACCTATACTGTATTCCTGTTATAGGTGAAAAAATAAGATGATTGCCACCTTATACTCATTAAAAAGACTCGGACAACGATGTCCGAGTCAATCTACTGACTTATTAAGCGGTATTTGCTTTTAACTTTCTACCAAAATACCATTTCAGTACTGGAGGGACAACAATAATGATGAAAAGCAATCGTACTAATTGAAGAGCACTTACGACTGCTGGGTCCCCCCCAACAGAAGTTGCAGTTAGTACCATTTCAATCAATCCTCCTGGCGCTACGCTTAATATTGCAGTAGGAAGACTAAGGGAGGTGAAGGCAGCTAATGCCACTCCCAATCCAAAGGAAACAAAGATAAGCGCGACAGTCAGTCCGAAATATACGAAGCAGTATTTACCACCCAACTTTAAGTCAGCAAAGGAGATTCCTTTACCCATCCCAATTCCGACTGTTATCTGAGCTGCAATAAGCAACAATGGAGGGAGTGTCGGCATAGGGACAAACATGATATTTAAAATTGCTGTAAAGACGAGAGGGATGATGACAATTCCGGCTGGGATTCTTTTGCGTAATAGAACACCAAAAATTGCAGGAATGATAAACCATATGTACTGGAAGCCCCCAAATATAAAGCTGGAATCACTAATAGAAGATCCTACACCTGTCCCAGTGTTGGTAAAGGTTTGAATAACAATAAAAGGTACTAAAAACAAAACAGTTAATAAACGTACTGTTTGAAAAATGACAACAAGAGAAGACCTGGCGTTTAAAGCTTCACTGGCTATTACCATTTCCGAGAGCCCGCCTGGAATTGAACCAAAAACACTGGTAATTTTATCAACAGGTATCCACCTTGTAACTAGCATACTATTAAGAATACTAACAATAATTAAAACAACCGTTGCAAGTACATAAGGGATAACATAGGGTGCAACTGTCGCCAAAGTGTCAGCAGTAAAATACAACCCAAAAAACATGCCTAATATAAGAAATCCACTCTGCTTAATGGGATCTGGGCAATACATAAACCGCTTTGTAGTTCCTTGATAAACCATTACAAAGGTCAATGCACCTAGTACCCAGGGCAAGGGTAAACTTAATAGAAAGAATAAATAGCCTCCAATAGTACCTACCAAATATGTTTCAGCTAATCTGCCGAAAGGAATATTTCGCATATCTAAACACTCCTTTACTTCAATGAAGTAATTGTAGCATAAACTTCTCCAAAAGATGTGTTTTTTTCGGAAGACGAAGTAAAATATACATAATCCAATCTAATTAAGAGAGTTGTTGTCTTTCCAAAGATATAAATGTATCGTATGGTAAGAAAGGTGCACAACTAATTTCACGTGTTCTCCTACACTTTTATGATTTGGAACTATAATATAACAAAGCAATATAAGGAAAGTTGGATACAAAAATGGATAAATATAAAAATAAATTACTTTTAAATATAAAAGAACAGTTTAATACATGGTTAGAGGAAGAAGGTCAAATACCTTTCGAAGAGGTTTATCGGTTTGTACACTCCTTGGCTGGTACTGCTCACACGCTTGGAATTACTGAATTAGGTGATATAGCTTCTACACTGTATGAGAAAATAAAAAAAATGGAAAAAACGGACTGGTCAAAAAAAGAAATACAGGTTTTTTTTATTGATATTATTCAATATTGCTACAGAGACGAATGGGAGGACAATACAGAAAATCTTGAATTTAGCCCCGAAGATGGACAATCTATTATCCTGATTTTGGATGATGATACATCCATGTTAATCTTTTTAAAAGAGATGCTTGAAAGAGAAGGGTTCCAAGTGTTAGTGGCTTCGTCTGTGCAAAAAGCAATATCTATTTTTTATGAAGTTAAGCCGGATTGTTTTATTCTTGGGGTTCACATGCAAAGAGAAGAGGGTTTGGAAGTATTAGAATTTTTGAGTGAGAACTTGCATCAGTTGTTTATCCCTACTATTATGATGAGTTTAGCTGATACAAAAGCGATACGTATAAAGTCTTACCAGCTTGGGGCAGATGACTTTATTAAAAAGCCTTTTGACATAGAAGAATTTATTGTTAGAGTGAAACGCCAATTGGAAAGAAAAAAGCAGATTGAGAATGTCCTTCTCCTAGATGAGCTGACCCAGGTTTACAATCGGAGGTTTTTTCGGAAATCTTTTACCCAACAGATGGGTGAAATAGGTCGCTCAGGCGAAGTTTTTTGCATCGCAATGCTTGACCTCGATTTTTTTAAGAAAGTGAATGATACATATGGTCATGTAATAGGTGATCAAGTGTTAAAAGGTTTTGCCACCTTTATGAAAAACAATCTACGATCTGGGGATGTTTTTGCAAGGTATGGGGGAGAAGAATTTGCAGTTATACTTCCTAAAACAGATCGCGCTCAAAGCGTTACTTTATTAAATAGAATTCTGAAAGGGTTTTCTTCTATGGTCTTTAATGTGGAATCAGAGGAATTTTCCTGTACCTTTTCAGGTGGTGTAGTTGAAGTATCTGAGGACACTTTTCCGCTTGAGTACTGGTTAGAAAAAGCGGATCAAGCTTTATATGAAGCTAAAGATAAAGGAAGAGCGCGAGTGGTGGAGGCTTCTCTAAACTTAACTTCACAAAAGAAATTGTTGAAGTTAGCTATTGTCGATGATGATCCCATTATACGTACAATGCTTCAAGAGGTATTATCAAAGCTTCCAAATGCTAATATTCTTATAGAGGTGAAAACATTTCCTGATGGTTTGAGTTTCCTTCAATCGGAATGGCTAAAACAAGATGGTCCAATTTTGGTTGTTTTAGACGGTATGATGCCTAAAATGGATGGATTGGAGGTCTTGCAACGTCTGCGGAAAAATAAACGCTACGATCAAGTGAAAGTGATTATGTTAACTTCTAGAAAAAGCGAGCAAGATATTCAGAAAGCATTAGAGTTTGGTGCAGATGATTATATAACAAAACCTTTTAAACTTTTAGAATTGGAAGCTAGAGTTCGCCACTTGATGAAGAGGGTGAAATAAGTGTTTGCTAATGAGGTTACCGCTTTATGGACGATTATAATAGGCTTCTTTATCCTGTTGAGCATTTTGTTCTTATATTTAGTCTTTTCAAAATTAATCTACAACTCAAGACGTATTTCAATTGAAAATTATAAAGATGAATTAAGAGATAAACTCTTTCAGTATCTGTATAAGGGAGATAACACTTTAGATAATTTATTCTTGAATGCAAATAAATACCTTGCTATGGAAGAACTTTTAAGTAACTTTACGGATGTAGTAGATGGAGAAGAGATAAAGGGACGCATAGAGGAAATTGCTGAAAAATATTTCGCAGGAAAGTATCGTAAAGCGTTAAAACATCGTCGCTGGAGTATACGAATGAATGCTTTGTATGCTATCAAAGATTTCAGAATGACTTCTATGCTGCCGGATATTTTTGCATACTATAAAAAACGCAACTTGTCACCAGCAGAAGAAAGCCAAATTCTAAAAATTTTCATTATCTTCCAAATCCCGGGAGTAGTAGAATATATGACGAAAAGAAATAAACCACTTTCAGAATTTGTCTATCGGTCATTGATAGGTACAATGAGTGAAACACAATTTGAAAATTTCATTATTAAATATGAAGAACTACCAAACTATTTACAACTCCCAATCCTTGACATGATAGGGATAAAACAAAAAAGAGAGTATGACAGCTTTTTAATCGCACAGTTATCTTCCATTTCGAAAGAGATAAGAATCCGGACACTAAAAGCCTTGAATGAATTAGGTCAACCATTAGCACTTGAGATACTTTCACCACATATTATAGCTGTTGCTTGGCAAGAGAGAATGATGGCAGCCAAGCTACTGGGAAATACAAAAGATGAAAGTGCTTTAGTTAAACTGGCTACTTTGCTTCAAGACGATCACTTCTCAGTACGGTCTAATGCTGCTCAAGCGATATTGAAAATTCGGTCTGGTAAAGAGTTCTTATGGAATTTCTACCAAACTACTGAGGACCGTTATGCAAAAGACATGGCACGAGAATGGTTAGAAAGAGGAGGAAAGAAGCTTGTGGAATAATGAGGTGTGGCAATCAGTCATCCAAGGGATTGGATGGATAGTTATCGTATATATGTCTGCAGTTGTAGGGTTTTATTTGTTTATGCTTCTGATTTCTCTTTTTAAGGTGAGGAAACAGTATCAGTTAGATAACAATGAACCCTACGAAGATTTACTAGAGGTAAGCTATACAAGACCTCTTTCCATACTTGTTCCGGCATACAATGAATCGTTGGGGATTTCAGCAAGTGTAAGGTCTTTATTAAGTATAAAATATCCCCAATATGAAATTATTGTCATAAATGATGGTTCGTCAGATAACACTTTAGACAAATTAGTGGAAGAGTACGAACTGGTCAAAATAAACCGAGTAATAAAAAAAGCCATTCAGACGAAAGAAGTGAAGGCTATCTACCAGTCCAAAATTTATGATTATCTGTATGTAATTGATAAAGAAAACGGCGGGAAGTCTGATGCGTTGAATATTGGAATCAACCTGGCACATTATCCTTATTTTTGCTCTATTGATGGAGATTCAGTATTAGAAAGGGATGCCTTTTTAAAGGTGATGAAACCTATTATTGATTCTGATGGAGAAGTGATAGCTTCAGGAGGAAGTATCAGAATTGCTAACGGAAGTAGAATAGAAAATGGCTCGCTTGTTTCGATTGGCTTATCAACAAAGCCAATAGTTATCATGCAGGTAATAGAATATTTAAGGGCTTTTCTTATGGGAAGGGTTGGTTTAAGCCACCACAACCTTTTATTAATTGTTTCCGGAGCATTTGGAGTGTTTTCAAAAAAGTGGGTGATTGATGCGGGCGGCTATTCTCATACCGTGGGAGAGGATATGGAACTTGTCGTCCGTTTGCATCGATTGGTAAAAGAAAAAAAGGCAAATAAAAAAATCGTATATATCCCGGATCCCGTTTGTTGGACCGAGGCGCCGGAAGAAATCACCTATTTAAAAAGGCAGAGAAACAGATGGCATCGAGGGCTTTTTGAAAGCTTATGGACACATAAATCCCTTTTATTCAATCCAAAATACGGTTCAATAGGAATGGTCTCGATGCCATACTTTGTTTTTATCGAATTTTTAGGGCCAGTGATTGAACTGATTGCTTACATTTATATGCTAGTGTCTTTCATAGTCGGTGGAATATATATCGAGTTTGCTTATTTATTATTTTTATTGCTTGTTCTTTATGGGTCTTTTTATTCAATGACTGCTGTCCTCTTGGAAGAATGGAGTCTGCGTCGTTTCCCAAAAGTTTCCCATATAATAAAGCTATTTTTCTTTTCTATGACAGAATCCTTATGGTATCGACCGATGACAGTACTTTGGCGCTGCCAAGGGATTGTAGATTTTCTGCGTAAAAAAAGAGGATGGGGAGACATGCAGCGAAAGGGAGTTTCACAATGAAAGATAGATTAAAATTAAGTGTATGGGTCTTACTTTTCCTTGTGTTTTTAGTTATATCAAGCGCTCCATTTTGGAGTTGGTATTTAAAAGAGTCTGCTACTCTAGATATGTTGATAATCGATAAAACAGTACCAGATGCAACATACAGAGAACATCAGGGGCTGGTATGGTTTTTAAATCAATCGAAAATAAAGAAAAGCGATGGAACTGCTTATAATGCTTCAGTGGATTATATCGGCTATAATCCTATTAAAGAAGAGGAACAGCGTGTAAGTGATCCAGAAAGCGAATATGATTTTATTTATATAGCAGATGGCTATGGTGTATATGAGGAAAACATGAATCAAAGTTCCCGAGAGCGTTCCGAGCTCATTTATGGTGGGATGACTAATGAGGATGTTTCCATGATTCGTTCACGATTATCTCAACATAGCTCCACATTAATCAGTGAATTTAATACCTTTGCAAGTCCAACACCGGAAGAGGTTAAACAGGAATTCTATGCACTACATAATTTGCATTGGGACGGATGGATAGGACGTTATTTTTCCAACTTGCAAAGTGATGAGATACCGAAGTGGATGAAAGATAATTATCAAAATCAATACGGAAAAGAATGGTCTCTGGAAGGAAAAGGATTCGTATACGTTCATGAATCGGATAAACTTATAGTTCTTACGGAAAATCAGTTAAATGAGGATGGAGTTGTTTTCTCTTATACAGATGAGGGCAAATCTCACTTTAATCTGAAAGGTGAATCCATTTACCAGTATTGGTTTGATATTGTTCAACCTGTTAATGAAGAGGAAGTTATGGCGAACTTTTCTATAGACGTAATCGAAGAAGCAGAAGAATTATTAGCAATGGAAGGGATATCAACCATAGTTCCTGCTGTCCTTTACCACCAAAATCCTCAATATGAGGCTTACTATTTTGCAGGAGACTTTGCCGACCAAGGAGATTTACCTTCCTTCTATAAAACAGAATTTTTTCCATGGTGGAAAAAGTTAGCGTCCTCATTTTCAACACAAAATAACACCTCCTTTTATTGGCGCGCCTATATTCCGATGATGAAGGAAATTGTAGAGAAAAAGCATATTCCTGTACCAACTAAGGTAGAGAGTAAACTTGAGTTCAAGGAGAGCGAAGGATATACTCTACATTCCAAGACTGGCGAGGAATATATTCAAATTTTTAAAGATGGCGAGTGGCAGGATATCCTTGTAAAAGGTGTGAACATGGGAATAGCAAAACCAGGTACATTCCCAGGGGAAACCGCTATTACTAAACAAGAATATGCAAGATGGTTTCAGCAGATTGGGGATATGAACGCTAACGCCATAAGAATCTATACCATTCATCCCCCGCATTTCTATGAAGCGTTAGCAGAGTATAATGTTATCTCGGACAAGCCACTCTATGTGTTCCATGGTGTCTGGCTGAATGAAGAAATATTTTATGAAGAGCAAGATGCTTTCTCTTCTAGGAATACTGAAGAATTTAAAGATGAAATTAAAAGAATTGTTGATTTGGTACATGGCAACGCGACTATTGAAGAGCGTCCGGGTCACGCCAGTGGAAACTTCACAAGTAATGTATCTCCTTATGTTATGGGGTGGGTGCTTGGTGTGGAGTGGGATCCTGAAGTGGTGCTTTCTACAAATGGAAAGCATAAAGGTATAGCAGATTTTAATGGAAACTATGTCTATACTACCAATGCAGAGCCTTTTGAAATATGGCTTGCGGAGATGATGGAATATACAATAGATTATGAACAAAGAAAATACGGTTGGCAAAGACCGATGAGCTTTACAAATTGGGTAACTACTGATTTATTAGAGCATCCAGCTGAGCCATCTGAAAAGGAAGATATGGTTTCCGTGAATCCTAATGTAATCTATGCAACGGAACAATTTGAAAGCGGTATGTTCGCCTCTTATCACATTTATCCTTATTATCCTGATTTTTTAAATTTTGAAGAACGTTATGTTGAGTATATTGATCATCGAGGGGAAAAGAATAACTATGCTGGTTACCTGCAACATATGAAAGAAGAGCATAGAATGCCACTTTTGGTTGCCGAGTTTGGAATTCCTGCATCGAGGGGGCTAACACATAACAATGTATACGGGTGGAACCAGGGGTTTCATACCGAAGAAGAACAAGGTCAAATATTACAACGTTTGTTCGAGGATATCGTAGAAGAAAAATGGGCAGGAGGGCTAGTCTTTTCCTGGCACGATGAGTGGTTTAAACGAACATGGAATACCATGGATTATGACAATCCAGACCGCCGTCCAAATTGGAGTAACGTGCAAACAAATGAACAACGATTTGGTCTGTTAAGTTTTGATCCTGGAGAAAGTATGAAAGTGCAGGTGGATGGTGAAATAGAAGATTGGAAAAAGATAGAGGGGAGCTCCTCGTACCCACCCTCCAGGATGTTAGAAGGTATGTTTGTAACAAGTGATGAGGCGTACGTTTATTTACGGATAGACGCAAAAAACATTGATAACTATAACCATTATTTTTTATTTAATACGATAGATAACCAAGGACAGACGGAAATCCCTGAAGTACCGAGCTTAACAACGGAGGGAATCGATTTTATTGTCGAATTGTCTGGTAAAGAATCTAGCAGGATTTTGGTAGATAGTTATTATGATACGTTCTATTATTCTTATGGTCATTCGCTAAATATGATAAAGCAGAACGACTATGCTTCACAAAAAGATAATGGCGTATTTCATCCTATTCGATTAACCTTAAATAAGGAAATTACAGTCCAAAATGAAAGTGGACAGAATTTAACTTTTCCATTTGAGTTCTACGAAACCGGTAAGTTGCTGCATGGCAATAGTGATTCAAGTGCAAATGACTATAATTCTCTCGCCGACTTTTATATAAACAAAGCACAAGGTGTTCTAGAAGTCCGAATTCCATGGGCCTTGTTAAATATTAAAGATCCTAGTACCCGCGAAGCAATGGGGGACATATGGAGTAAGGATGGTTTAGCTGCAAGTTCGTTTTTAGAAGGAATAAGAATGGGTGTTATTTCAGTTGATAAACAAACAAACAAGATAATCGATACCTATCCGAGCATAAATAATAATCATTTAGCAGTTTCGGAATTTTTTCAATATAAATGGGATCCATGGGACACACCAGCTTATCATGAACGATTAAAATCGTCTTATTATCTTATTCAACAAGTTTTTAGACAAACAGAAAAGTGAGGGAAAGTGAATGGCAAAAATTTTACTTGCGGAAGATGAAGCAGTACTCCGAATGCTTGTAGTAGATACATTAGAAGATGAAGGGCATGAAATTATAGAGGCAATAGACGGTCAAGAGGCATTCAATCTGCTAAGTACAGATGAAGTGTTTGATCTTATTATCCTCGATTATATGATGCCGGTTTTTACTGGATTAGAGGTTATTCAGAAAATAAAAGAGCAAAAATATCAGCCCAATGTTGGAATATTGATGCTTTCGGCAAAAAACCAAACAGCCGATAGGGAAAGGGTTCTCGAAGCAGGCGCTAATTACTTTATGTCTAAACCCTTTAGTCCCTTAGAGCTTGCAGTTAAAGTAGAGGAAGTTTTAAATGAAAAGAAATAAGAGCTTATCAAAACAATTTTTATTGTTGATGGGTACGTTTTTTACCCTATTTCTTATAGGGATAAGTTCGCTAGTTGGCTATGAACACTATCTAACAGATTCTTTTAGGGAAAAAAATAATGAATTGGAATATAAAGAGATGTTGGTAAGAAATATCGATGACTCTTTTAATTCAGCCATCTTACAATCAAGGGGCTATTTTGCATTTGGTAATGAAATGATGCTAGAAGATGCACTTGAGCAAGAGGAAATTATACTAGAATATATTGCGAGTCTAGAAGAAATGCTAGCTGATGGGGAGGAGCAGATATTCCCCATGAATTTAACTGATTTCCATCAAGTGTTTTTTGGAAGTTATCTTCCTGAAGCAACAAGGTATTATCAGGAGGGAGAGGTGGAAAACCTACAATCGTTAGTTTATGACCAAGGGGCATCGCAAGAAATTGCGGACTTTCGCACCTATTTAAAGGAGCAAAGACTCGCAGTGGATGAACAAATTGAAGATAACTTCAATCTATTAACAAGTAAACTTAATACAAGTCAATGGTTGTTTGTCTCCTACCTCCTATTTATCCTCCTAGTTTTGTTTTATATGACGGTAACAATGTTCAAAAAGGTTGGTAAGCCATTAAATGAGCTTGCTGTAACAGCACAGAAAATTGCCAGTGGAAAACTAGTAAGTTTACCAGAATGGAATAACCGTGAGGATGAGATTGGTACCCTTAGCTCTTCTTTCTCACAAATGGTGAGAAGTCTCCAAGCAAATGAAGAAGAGGTAGTGGCTCAAAATGAAGAGCTGCTTGCTCAGCAAGATGAACTACAAGCACAACAAGACGAACTGCAGAACAATTTGACGGTCATGGAAGAACGGAAAAATGAACTGGAAGCTCGTAACAAATTCATTCTCGATTTAACCGACACCCTTGATAAGCAAGAGCTATTAGTAAGTGTTGTAATAAACATGGGGAACGTTTTTCAAGCAAATCGAGGAGTTATAGTCTTACTAGATCATTCGAAGCTTCATGCTTCATTTGGGTTAACAGATAAGGCCGTAGCTCAATTTAAGAGCCATCTAGCAAATGGTTTTGTGCAACGGGCTAGAGAAACAACACAATCATATTCCATTAAAAGAATATGCACTCCCGAGGAAAAGCTTTATCATGAAAATGATATGTACGCATATGACCTAGTAGCTCCCATTTTCTCCACTAATAATGAGATGATAGCTTGTATGTTTTTCAGTCGCTATAATGCAGATTTTACTTCTTCTGACATTGAAACATGTGATGCGCTTTCTAAACAGGTTAATATAGCGCTTGGAAAATTATTAGCGTATGAAGAATCGGAACATGATCGTCTTCTTTATCAGGATATATTAAACTCAATCCATGAAGGAGCCCAATTGGTTAATAGATCAGGTAACATTTTACAAGTTAATACCAATATGTGCGAATTATTTGACTGCCCTTCATTTAAAAAAATGATTCAAGCACCGTTTGAAGAATGGATGGAAAAAATGATAGAGAAAGTGGAAAAGCATGAAAATCTAATTCTTTATATGAGAAACGTCCTGAAAGGTCAGACAGAGGAGGGACAAACTATCACATATGAAATAGTGGATCAAGAGAAAAGGAAAGTGATGAAGGTATACAGTGAAGAGGTATACCGGAATAATCAACATTTTGGGTTCATATTCATTCATAGAGATATAACAAAAGAGTACGAAGTGGATGAAATGAAATCTGAATTTGTAAGTACCGTTAGTCATGAACTTCGTACCCCGCTCGCTAGCGTTCTGGGGTTTACAGAATTGATGCTTAACAAAGTACTCTCAGAGGACCGACAAAAGAAATATTTAACGACTATCTATCAGGAAGCAAAGCGCTTAACCGCTTTAATAAATGACTTTTTAGATGTTCAACGGATGGAAGCCGGTAAGCAAACATACGAGAAAAAATTCGAGAATATTGTACCCATTTTAGAGGATGTTATTGAAACTCAAAAAGGTAGTACAAAAAAGCATGAGTTGACGTTAGTACTTCATACCCAAAAGACAACGATTATTGGTGATAAGGCTAAAATAACTCAGGTATTCAATAATATTATAAATAATGCTATTAAATACTCCCCAGACGGCGGGAGAATAGAGATATCTGTCCTTGATTCAGAAGAAAAACTCATTGTCGATGTAAAGGATGAAGGAATAGGAATACCAGCAGAAGCACAAAAGCAATTGTTTACTAAATTCTATCGAGTTGATAATTCTGACATGAGACAGATAGGAGGTACTGGCTTAGGTCTTGCAATCGTAAAGGAAATAATGAAAGGACATGAAGGAGATGTAGAACTATTTTCGAAGGTGAAAGAAGGAACCACCTTCAGATTGATATTTCCTTTGGCTACTCATCATGACGAGGTTCCTAATTCTCTCTCTCCGACTTCTCTTAAAGATAGACATGTTGTTATTATTGAAGATGACAAGAATTTAGCAACGTTAATGGAAATGGAACTTCAGGATAGTGGATTTGCAGTAAAACACTTTTCTAGTGCAATACATGCTTTGAAAGAAGTAGAAAGGAAAAAGCCTGATGCCATTGTTCTTGATATTATGCTAGAAGAAGGCAAAATGGACGGATGGGGTTTTTTGGAGAAAGTAAAGAGTAAGCCTAACTTAGCAGATATTCCAATTATTATCTCTTCAGCCTTAGAAGAAAAGGAAAAAGGGATTAAGCTAGGGGTCAAGGACTACCTGGTAAAACCGTATCAAACAAGTAAGCTTGTAAACACCATACTACAAACCCTTTTAGAGCAAAATCAGCGTGGGGAAATTTTAGTACCTTCAGAAGAATAAAACACGGGAAGGGCAGATGACATTTCTCGGTTATCTCACTGAGCCTAAACTTAGCAGTTATATGATGTAATTATTATCCATTAGCCTCTATTTATGAAATAGTGCTCAGTACAAAAATCAAACGTTCACTGTGAAGGAATCTAAAATTGGATAGGAAAAAGAAAGAGCGAAAGGGGGGGATCCCTTATCGCTCTTTTTCTTTATGCAGTAATTTGAATTTTATCTACTCGCTTCATAAAAGCAATCGCTAAATCATTAAATTTTTCGCTTTTTTCTATATTACAGACATGTCCGCAATTTTCAAATATTTCCATGGTAGCATTCTTTTCGTTTTTAACATAGTTGATGGTACTGGTTAAAAACATGTGGTCTTCAGAACCGGATATATATAGCTTTGGGATAGTATTTTCCGTTTCCGCTAACCTGTCATAGGTAGTATATCCTTTAAGCCCGGTTAGAACCCAACCTAAATAAGTTTCTTTAGATAATTTATATGCTTCCTTGATGAACGCTTTTCTTGAGTCTGCATGATTGTTTTTTGGCAAAAGTACTCTAGCAAAAATTTTATAAGGTACCATATGAGGAAGTATTTTTTTTAGTGGATAAAAAACAGAAAGTTTGCAAAGGAACTCTCCCCATTTTTTTAATTTTGGTGTTGCGCCACCTAATATCATGGATTTAATTATGGAAGGATACCGTAATGCAATTTCCTGCATGATGATGGTTCCTAATGAAATCCCGACAAAATGAGCAGACTTTATTTTTAACTCTTGAAGAATTTCAACTGTTTTACTAGTAGAATACTCAAAAAGATTCACTCCGTCCGGATATGGGGATTTCCCGTGGCCAGGCAGGTCTAATAAGAGTATATTATATTGAGAGCGGAAAGACTTTAGCTGTTTATAGAAAATCGAATGATTTCCTCCAAAGCCGTGAAACAGAACAATCCACTCTTTTGATGTAGGATGAATAAGTGTTTTATAAAACATAGGTTATCCTCACTTATCTTGCATATTTAAGAATCTTAAATCAATACCCCGTTGTAGCATAGAAAAAACTTGCAATTTTAAGTATACACACTAACCTACACTTAATTCAACCTTGTAATTCTTACTATTCTGTGACGAAAATCTAGAAGAAAAATAATGTATAAACCAAAATCTCATCACTTGTATAGTTATTTGCAGTTTTTATTGAGCTATAATTGGTGTTCCATGATAAAATGGGAGAGAATTCAGACCAATTTCATGAAGTAATTCCAAATAATAAAGATGTGCTCGCACTTAAAAGGGAATCTGGTGAGAATCCAGAACTGTACCCGCAACTGTAATGCTGACGAAATAAGTAACTCCACTATAACAAACGTGTTATGGGAAGGGCTTAAAGTAGGAGGAAGCTAAGTCAGGAGACCTGTCTTTTTATGATGTACTATCTTCTTCGGGAGGTGAGGGATAGAACGAGGAATGGAACTGTGACATTATTATAGGGGCTTTCACATGCATTTAGGGAAAGAACCTTATTTTAAAAGTCTTATTTAGCCAACTCGTCTTTCACTCATCCGATTTTAGGATGAGTTTTTTTATTTTATTGCCTGAGAAAGCAAAGATGAAAGCATAACAAGACCGATTGTCACGAGATGTTTTTTCTAATAAAATAACGCGAAAACTGTTTTTTATATAATGGAGGTATATGATGACCATAATAAGAATTTCATCTAATCAGTCTAGAACAATCCAAACTAAGCTAGTCCTTCCACCTGATACGAACCACATGGGAACTATATTTGGGGGAGTGATTTTATCGTATATTGATGAAATTGCAGCTATTTCAGCAATGAAGCATTCAAGAAATGTGGTGGTGACAGCTTCAATTGATCAAGTAACTTTTTTATCCTCTGCAGAAGTTGGAGATATCCTTACATTAGAAGCAGTAGTTACATCCACTGGAAGAACCTCAATGGAAGTCTTTGTGAAAGTGGAAAGTGAAAATTTGGAAACAAGTGAAAAGACTACTACGACTACATCCTTTTTGACGATGGTTGCTAAAAATAGAGAAGGAATACCGACTCCAGTACCAGGTGTTATACCTGAAACAGATGTGGAAAAAGAACTATTTAGAAACGCAGAAGAACGTAAGAAGAAACGGTTAGGAAAAAGATAGAAGAAAAACCCACTATTCTGGTAGAATATAGGGAAGGTTTAAGGAAAGGGGAAATTAGGTATGATTCCAGAAAAATTAGTATATGGCGACGAGATCCGCATTATAGCACCGTCTACCTCTCATTCAATCCTGTCGAAAGAGAATATTGACTTATCAACAAAAAGATTAGAAGAACTTGGATTTAAGGTGTCATTCGGTAGGAATATAGAGGAGAAGAATCGTTTTTTAACATCCTCCATTGAATCAAGAATAGAAGATCTACATGAAGCATTTAAGGATTCCAATGTAAAAATGATTTTAACAACAATTGGGGGGTATCAAGCAAATCAGCTGCTTTCATATATTGATTATGAACTAATTAAAAATAATCCAAAGCTTTTTTGCGGCTATTCTGACATTACTGCATTAAGTAATGCCATTTACGCTAAAACAGGTCTCATAACCTTTTCAGGTCCACATTTTTCTTCCTTTGGTATTGTCAAAGGTTTTGAATATTCCTTAGAATACTTTAAAAAAGCGTTTATGGAAGAACCAACTATTATTGATGTAAGACCTTCCCGGGAATGGAGTAATGATACATGGTATCTAGATCAAGAGGATCGAACTTTTTATAGTAATGATGGATATTTAGTAATTAATGAAGGAGACTGCAATGGTAGAATAATTGGTGGGAATCTTTGTACCTTGAACCTATTGCAAGGAACAGAATTTATGCCAAGCCTGAAGAACAGCATTCTTTTTCTAGAAGATGATAAGTTAACATGTCCAAAGACCTTTGACAGAGATCTGCAATCTCTTATCCACCAACCAGGATTTGAAGGAGTCAACGGAGTGGTAATAGGGCGATTTGAGAAAACTTCACAAGTAACCAATGAGGATATTGTAACTATAATTTCATCAAAAAAAGAGCTTGCGAGTATCCCTGTGGTAGCAAATGCAGACTTCGGTCATACAAGTCCAATGTTTACTTTTCCGATAGGAGGAGAAGCGGTGATAAAGGTATCTCATAAAAAGGTTAAAGTTACCCTTATAACAAACTAATAAATAGCCTTTGAGAGAACCGAACATTTTTACAGTATCCAGGAGGTGAATGTACTTGTTTGATTCCTATACTGATCCAGAAGCTTTTATGGATGGAACGCTATTCCTTTCCTCCTCTCATATAGCTAGCATAATACTAGCAGTGCTTCTGATTATACTGCTTTTTATTTTTCGCAAACAGAAATTCACTAGAACCTATGGAAAGTGGCTTATTCTGATAAGCCTGATAGGCTCTGAGATTTGGCTGAATGCCTGGTATTTTTCAACAGGCATGTGGGATATTAAGTATACGTTACCTTTTCAGCTTTGTTCCATCAGTTTGTATCTGTGTATATGGACGCTTCTAACTAAACAAAACCTGTCCTTTGAGATAGTATATTTTATCGGTTTAGGCGGCGCCCTTCAAGCAATACTTACGCCAGAACTATTTTATGATTTTCCCCATTTTCGGTTTATCCACTTTTTTGTTGCCCATATTGCTATCATCTTATCTGTTTTTTATATGATATGGGTAGAGGGGAAATTGATCCGTTTTAAGTCGTTATGGAAGGCTTTTGGTTTTTTACAGCTTATTGCATTAATTGTGTATTTTATAAACAGGCTGACTGATGGAAATTATATGTTTTTAGCCAGAAAACCATCTAACGCTAGTTTAATAGACTTTTTAGGGCCTTATCCATGGTATATTCTTTCTTTGGAGGCAGTTGTAATCATTTTGTTTTTGGTTTTATATTTACCTTTTCCTATTCTTTATAGAAGAAGAAATAGAAGACTTAAAAATCAAGATGTTTAAAGAAAAAAATAAAAGAGGTTGGGACAAAACTGTTTTAGCCTGAGAAAAACCCGGACTAATTTGAGTTTTAAGTTCAAATTAGTTCGGGGTTTTTAATGTGTTTAAATATACGTTTTGTTTTAATGTTACTCAAGCGGTTGATTGGAGTGCAAGACGAAGACTCCTGCGGGAGAAGTGGCCAATGTGAGACCCCGCAGGCGAAGCCGAGGAGGCTCACGGGTCACCCGCGGAAAGCGAAGTCTTGCACGGAAATCAATAGCGTCTTTTAGAGCCGGTACTAAAATTGTTCGTCTTTTGTAAGAGTTATTTCACTTTTGTCCCAGCCACCTTTATTTTTTGGCTCTGTTAGCCTTGAATTAATACTTTTTCAATGTGTTTCTTACATATTTATATACACCGAAAAAAATCACGGCAAAAACTGTCACAATTAGTATATCAATTAAAACTACCATTCCCATTCCTCCGAAAATCCTATTTTTTTCATCATAACTTTTTCAAATAAAACAATCAATGAGATAAATAAAGTTGTCTTGAAATTTTTTTGTAATAGTCCTGTCATATTTTCGCCTTTCGACATAGTATGTAGAAAAGAAAAGGGGGGGACGAATGAGTACTGTATTGAAGGTAATTCTTCTATACCTGTTGGTTACTTCCACTCTTTATGGATTACTTGCTGGCTTAACTTATCATACAATACAACTTAAAATTGAAAAAATGGAGTTGTTAGAAACTGAATATATTGAAAAGGAAGCTCAAGGTGAGGTTTCTTATTCATTTAAGCAAACATATGAAAAGGAGTATGAACTTTATAATCGACTGCAAACTCTGTTTCAGTCTTTTTGGATGAAGTGGATTTTTGATTTCCCGGAATTTCGCGCTCCGTAAAAAAATGGTACATTATTCCTATGTTTCCTTTACGAACCCTTGTTGAACAAGGGTTTTTTAGTTTTCTGCTATTATAATCTAAAAAAAAGGTAGTTTTACTGTGTTATAATCGTTTTAAGACAAATTTATGGAGGGCTCATCCTGATAAATGTATTTCTAGATGATAGTCGCACATGTCCAGAAGGATACATCCTTGCAGAGGACATTGACGAATGCCGCACATTGCTAGAAAATAATGCAATTGGGCATCTTTCATTGGACCACGATCTGTTGAGTAGACAACGCAATGGCTTCATGCTGGTTCAAATTATGGTTGAAAACGAGCTCTATGCAGAACGAATTACTATACACTCAGCTAACTCGGTAGGCAGTAAGGCAATGTACAGATATTTAAAACAAGCGCAAGAAAACCTTAAAATGCCACCTGATATTAAAGTAATTCTCCGACCGCTACCATTATTCTAACGATTAAACCAAGCATAGATTTTGCTTGGTTTTTATTTTTCCGTTGTGTTAAACCACTGCTGATTGTTTCGGAAAATAAAGGGAAAAAAGCCTTGGTAAAAAACATTGAATAAGCAAAAGACTGATAGGAGTGATGGTTTATGGAACCTATCTATGATCACATAAAAAAACACTTGGATATACTGTTTGTTGGTTTTAACCCCAGTATTCGTTCTGGAGAAACAGGGCATCACTATGCCAATCCGAACAATCGTTTTTGGAAAATATTATATATGGCAGGTATTACACCTAGAAAATATGCACCAACAGAGGACTCAAAGCTAATTGACCTTAATTATGGATTGACTAATATAGTTTCAAGACCAACAGTGGGAGCTGCGGATATTACAAGAGAAGAGTATGAATTTGGGAGGAAACAATTAAAAAAGAAAATAGAAATGTACCAACCCAAAATCGTTTGTTTTGTAGGAAAAGGAGTTTATCAAGAATACAGCGGTCATAAAAAGGTACAGTGGGGTGTCCAAGATCAACCAGTTGTTTCTAATGTTATTGATTTTGTTGCACCGTCTTCGAGTGGTTTAGTGAGAATGAAGCTTGAAGATATAGTAATGATTTATCGTGAGTTAAATAGACTAAGATAAAAACAATAATAGAAATCTCCTCGTGGTTTGCCTTGATCTATCATAACAAAAGCACTCTTTCGTATTTTAAAGAGTGCTTTTGTCTTATGATTTATCATCTGTTAATTGAAAGTGCTCCAGCAAGAGTGGATTTAATGGAAACTTTATCAAAAGAGAGCCCCAACTGAACAGTTGTCTGAGCAATCTCCGGTCGAATGCCAGAAAGGGTAGTCGTAACTCCTATAAGGTTTAAGGCACTTATAAGCTGATATATTTGATCGGCAACCATCGTGTCAATGATGACTACACCGGATAAATCAATGTATAGATGACTAACGCCAAGCTCTGAACATTGTTCTAATGTATGTTCAAGTATAAACTTGGCTCTGCTAGTATCAATATCTCCGACAAGTGGCAGCAAGGCTCGGTTATTATCTAAGGCAATAATAGGAGAACTTAACTCTTGTATCATTTCCTGTTGCGCTTTTAACTTTTGTTCAGCATAATGTTGATGCTCTTCCACAAACTTAAGTATGACTTTGTCAAATGCCTTCATTATTAAACGATTCCATGCTATTTCGTTATTTTTATCTGTTTCATTAATAGAAATGTACTCAGCTATAAAATCAAGATACTGTTCCCTTACCCTGGAAAATTCTCTTAAAGTAAAGTGAATGGGAGTATTTAAATGTTGATCATCCTTGGCAATGGTTACTATCCATTGTTGGAACTCTTGAAAAAACACAGTTTCCTCTTCAACAAAGATATTGCAAAGATGAAAGTGGAAATCATAGTTCTGTTTCTTCAGGTTCGCAATAACTTCTGGATTGTTGGAAGAATAAACACCATAAGGATCGCTTTTGTCCAATGATTCGTACCACTCTTCAGTTAAGATTTTTGCTTTGTCTAATATAAACTTGTGTAACGCTATATTTCTGTGCAAAGGGGATCCTCCTCTAAAACTATACCTTTTTAATTAGGTTCTTTTCTAATAGATTGTTGCTATAAGTCCATAAAAATTGCAATTGGATTTTTTCTTTCTGATTCACTTAAAATAAAGAGGAATTCCTTAATTTTAGGCTGTAATAAACGCCGCTATTGATTTCCACAAAAGGCTACGCCTTCCACAGGGAGGTGCTTGAACCTCTTCCGCTGTGACTGGGGGATCTCCAGCCTTTAATTAATATCCTTTATTATAGTCTACTAAATTCTTATATGGTTGATTTTGATTCAAATAATCTTTGAAATTTGGTATAAAAATGTCTTCTATTACTCTTTTAGTATAATGCTCAGTTGAACCTGAAGTATGGGGAGTGATAATGACGTTTTCCATTTCCCAAAAGGGGCTGTTACTTTCTAAGGGCTCTTTTACAAAAACATCCAAACCTGCTCCGGCAATTGTACCGTTTTGTAATGCTCTAATAAGTGCATCTTCTTGAAGAATTTCGCCTCGCCCGATATTAATCAAAAAAGCAGATTCCTTCATTAGGATAAATTCTTCTTCACCAAACATTTCTTGAGTGTCGGGTGTAAGTGGTAGTGTTATAACTATATAGTCACATTTAGGAAGAATCGTATGTAATTGCTCTGGCGTATGCATGCTATCGACATATTCTTCAGATTTACCTGAATGGCGGACACCAAGCACAGTCATTCCAAAAGCTTTGGCGATTTTTGCAGTTTCTTTACCGATTTCTCCCACTCCAATAATTCCTACCGTCTTATTATGGAGTTCTAGATTCATCTTGGCATGATGCCAAACTTTCTTTTGCTGATTTTTTACATATGTATGAATTTTTCTCGTAAGAGCAAGCATCAGTCCAAAAATTGTTTCTGAGATAGGGTAAGCGTGGACTCCATTAGCACTAGTCAAAAGGATATTCTTTCTCGAAAGCTTTTCAAGCGGTATATTGTTCACACCCGCACTCCACGCTTGAATCCATTTTAAGTTTGGTGATTTATTAAGCGATAACTCCTCCAGTTCTTTTTTCCATCCTAATATAACTTCTGCCTCACTTGCGTATGGAGCCCAAACATCCTTATCTTTTCCAATAACCACTTCCCATTCTGGAACCATGGCTTTAATTTGCTCTTTATAATATTGGCCAATATCTTGTGTTACAAGTAAAGTTCGTTTCTTCATGCTGAATAGCCCTCCCTAATTTTATTTATTTTCATTTTAACAGAGTTGTCCATTTGATTTGTACTATTATGTGCTATTTAGAAAGGATCTTAGGAATTTAATAGAAAAACAATTTATGATTGTGGATTAGGACCGAAAGATGACATTTTAAATTGTTAAGAGAAGGGTCAGTATGACGTCCTGTGATAAAAAATTATCAGTCAACAGATTTAACTTCAGGCAGGCATACAATGGGTAGAATGCTTGCCTTTATTGTTCAGAATATGTTCACACTTCCATTTAAGTGTCCATATTATAAACACTCTAAGCTAGTTTGAACCTTGAGCCCTCAATTGGCACACTTATTGCATATTAAGGAATAATCAACCCTACATATATAGGAGGCGGACTAAATGTTTATAAAAGATACGATTGCATTTGTAACCGGTGGAGCTTCAGGACTTGGTGAAGCTACCGTCAGAAATATCACTGCTAAAGGTGGAAAAGCACTGATTGTGGATTTATCAGAAGAAAGAGGAAAAATGCTTCAGGAAGAACTAGGTGAATCGGTTTCTTTTGTGAAAACCGATGTAACAAAGGAAGTGGATATAACGAAAGCATTAAATCTAGGAATAGAAAGGTTTGGATCCATCAATACGGTCGTGAACTGTGCAGGGATTGCCGTGGCTAAGAAAGTTCTAAGTAGAAAAGGACCACATCCTCTTGATGAATTTTCTAAAGTCATCTCCATCAATTTAATTGGTACCTTTAATGTCATTAGACTTGCAACAGAGAGAATGACTACTAATAATCCAATCAATGAAGGAGAACGTGGCGTTATTATAAATACTGCTTCAGTAGCAGCATTTGACGGTCAAATAGGACAGGCTGCATACTCTGCTTCTAAGGGTGGCATCGTTGGAATGACTTTGCCAATTGCTCGGGAATTAGCCTCTTATGGAGTACGTGTCATGACGATTGCACCGGGTCTTTTTCATACTCCCATGTTTGATACACTTCCAGCTGAGGCTCGCGATTCATTAGGTAAGATGGTACCTTTTCCATCCCGGTTAGGTTATCCCGAGGAATATGCTCAGCTTGTGCAGAGTATTATTGAAAATCCTATGTTGAATGGGGAAACCATACGACTAGATGGAGCGATTAGAATGCAGCCGAAATAAGCTGCTCTTTTCTAGTTACAAGACATGTTCGAAGGTGAAGAAGATCATGTCTTGTAACTAGAAAGCTCACTATGTAATTATTTTTATAATTTTCTAAATAATGCTTTTTCAGTTAGAATAGAGATATCTAAGTATAAAGGGGAATTCTCATGCTTCCGTTAAAAGATATGATCACACCTGTTGTGGAAACAATCACCCCGGACACCTCACTTGAAAAAGCACTAACCATTATGCAGGCTAATAAATGGAATATTTTGCCTGTAACAGATGGGGAGAAAAAACTTAAAGGTGTGTTTACAAGAACAAGCTTATATAGAATGATTATGGATAAAAGATCGTTGAATACAACTATTCGTGACTATATAAAATTAGATGTTTCTACTTTGGCTATTGATACTTCATACGAAAAAGTGGAAAAGATTGTTCGTTCGAGTCAAGTTGGTACAGGGGTTGTCGTTGATGAAAATGAAAGAGTGATAGGTTTATTCACCAAAACGGATATGGTCATGTCCTTATTGCACGCATCCAGTACGTTGAAAGAACAACTTGATACGGTTATGAGAAATTCAACGATTGGCGTGCTTATGACAGACGAAAATAAAAAGGTTATCTATGCCAACGAGCGGCTATGTAAGATGACTACGAAAAAGAAGGAATTTCTTATATCAGCAAATATCCATACAATCTTCCCTGAAGCCAGTTCTATGTTAAAAGGTAATGGACCTTTCGTGCCTTTGAAACTTGAAAAACTTAAGGCAATCCTTACAATGACCACATATTCAACCATTAGGAATCAATTGGGCTATATCTTGTTCTTTCAAGATCTTTCCGAGGTAGAAGATATGGCAGCAGAGTTAGAGACAGTTAAAAACTTAAAGCAATCCTTACAAACTGCGATTAATCATGCATATGATGGAATAATGATGATTGATGAAAAGCAAAAAGTACAAATGGTTAGTCCTTCTTTGTTGGAACTATTTCAACTCGATCAGAAAGATATTTTACATATGCATGTTGATAAAGCATTTCCACAATTCGATTTGTCATCTATCTATGAAACCAAATCAGCAGAAATAAGTAATTTTAAAGAAGTAAATGGAATTAAATATATACTCCACCGTATTCCCATTATACAAGATGATAGAGTGGTTGGTGCTATTGGAAAAATAATGTTCCGACAATTAAATGAGGTTAGCGAACTTTTTAAAAAACTTCAAAAAGCAGAAAACAAGGCAAGTTATTATCGTTCCCAGTACCAACAAGCAGAATCTGCCCGATACACTTGGGATCATATCATAAGTAAAGATCCCCACATAGAGAAGTTGAAGAAAAGTGCTGCAAAAGCTGCAAAAGGTAGGTCCACTGTATTGATTCGAGGAGAAAGTGGAACAGGAAAAGAGTTATTTGCTCACGCCATTCATAATGAATCCGCACGAAAAGAAGCAAAATTTGTCGTCATAAATTGTGCTGCTATACCAGAGGATTTACTAGAGTCTGAGTTTTTCGGATATGAAGAAGGAGCTTTTACTGGAGCAAAAAACAAAGGCAAAATTGGAAAATTTGATCTTGCCAATGGAGGAACACTTTTTCTGGATGAAATAGGCGATATGTCTCTAAATCTTCAGGCGAAATTGCTGCGAGTCCTTCAAGAAAGAGAGTTCTATCGAGTTGGTGGCACAAAGCAGGTTCACGTGGACGTTCGTATTATTGCCGCAACAAATCGTAGCTTGGAGACAATGGTAATAGAAGGTGCTTTCAGGGAGGATTTATATTATCGGCTAAATGTAATTTCCTTTTCGATTCCACCGCTAAGAGATAGATTATACGATGTAGAGCTATTGTTAAATAAGCTAATGGTGGAACTTAACTCCGTTTTAGGTACAAGTATCGTTGGTGTAGAACCCAAAGCAAAACAGGTGATGCTTTCTTATGATTGGCCAGGGAACGTAAGGGAGCTGCGAAATGTCATGGAAAGAGGAATGACATTTGCAGAGCACGGAAAAATAAAAGCAGAAGACCTTCCTGAATATATGCATAAAGGTATAGAGCCAATAAGCCATGGAAACCAGAATGATGTCACTATGGTGGAAAGTGCAGAGCGAAACACCATTGAGAATGCCCTTCGAAAAACAAAGGGAAATAAAGCAAAAGCTGCTAGAGTATTAGGAATTAGTCGCTCAAGTTTGTATGAAAAAATAAAAAAGTACCAGCTTGTTTATTAGTAAGTAGTTATCTTCTTGCTTTTAAAATGCTTTTTTAAGTGGGTATCAGAGAGAAGTGTTATTAATGGTGCTTCTCTAGCTTTATTGGAGAAGAGATCCTGGACTAGGCACCAGCACCGCCCCGTAAAACATGTAGCCTTTTGCGGAAATTAATAGCGGCGTTTTTCACAGCTTTTTAAAAAAGGAATAAAAGGGAATAGAGAGAGAAGAGTAAAAACTTTTCTGAAAGGGAGGGCTTATTATGAAAAAGGAAACAAAGAACATTATTATCGGGTCAATGCTTTCAGCAGCAGGCAGTGCAGTACTGGTTAAGGAAGTTATTAAAAAAAGACAAAAAAATAAATATAGGGTTCTAGAAGATACCGACATGAGAAACAGTAAAAAAATCGACAGAATGGAAAGTGTAGATGCAAGTAAAGACGAGAAGGAAAAAGGGCTAACCCAACTTGATTCTGCTTATCGTGCTGAATGGGTGGCAAATGGTTTTCCACAAACACATAAAAAAATGAAAGAGTTGGAAGAGGAAGAAAAAAAGAATAATATTGGAGATAAATCTGGAAATTAATTTTAAGTTGTTATCGACGAAAAAATCTCTATACAATTATTTTAAGTGTCCATTTAAAGGACACTTTTTTTCATTCTCTACAAAACTAGTATATAAAAAAGCAACATAATAGTGAATTTATAGATGTTTGAATATTGGCATAATTATTGCATGTATGTCGGTAACACCCATTAAAGGAGGAATAGGAATGAACATTGGTATGTATGTAGCGCAAAATGCAAGGAAGCATCCAGAAAAGCTTGCCATAAAGTGTGAAGACAGAACGTACAATTATGATCAGTTTAATCGTGAAGTGAACAGACTTTCACACGGCATGATGGCTTTGGGAGTGGAGAAGGGCGATAAGGTTGCCTTTATGATGAAGAACTCAGACTATTTTGTGTTTTCTTTTTTTGCAGGTGTGAAAATTGGTGCGGTTATTGTTCCGATGAACTTCCGTTTAACGTCCTCGGAAATTCATTATATTTTAGAACAATCTGAAGCGAAAGTTGTTATCTGCGATGAAGAGTTTGAGGATACTGTTAAAACTGCAAGCGAGGGGTGCGTGGTTCAAAAGGTAATTGTTGTAGGCAACCCAGGACACGAAGAGAGCAGATCCTACAAGGGGATTTTATCCAGAAATGAAGAAGAACCTGATGTGGAAGTATTGGAAACAGATGACATAGAGATTCTATATACATCGGGAACAACAGGACGTCCTAAGGGAGCGTTATTTGACCACCGCCGTATATTCAATGTTGGTATCTCGATGATGATTAGCATGGGAATCAACCAGCAGGAACGGTTCTTACATGTTGCTCCACTATTTCATTCTGCACAGCTTAATCTGTTTCTGGTTTCTGGAGTGGTCCTTGGGGCAAGCCACTATATTCAGCGTGATTTTCATCCGGTTCACACCCTGCAAGCAATCCAAGATAATAAGATCACCCATTTCTTTGGCGTTCCGGCAATGTTCAATTTTCTGTTGCAGGTGCCTAATGCCAATGAGTATGACCTTTCATCCATTAAAAGGTGTGGGTATGGGGCAGCACCTATGGCGCCAGAGCTTGTGAAGAAAAGTATAACTCTATTCAAAAATGATCAATTTTATAATCTATGTGGTTTAACTGAAGCCGGTCCAAATGGAATTTTATTAGATCCTAAAGGTCATAAAAATCATCTCGGGAAAAATGGAAAAGCTTCTTTCTTAACGGAAGCAAGAGTGGTGGATGAAGCAGGGGGAAATGTGAAACCTGGAGCTGTCGGTGAATTTGTGCTTCAAGGTGAGTCGATTATGAAAGAATACTACAAAAAGCCAGAGGAAACGAAAGCAACGTTGAAAAATGGCTGGTTGTATACAGGAGATTTGGCTGTCATTGACGAAGAAGGTTATATCACCTTGGTGGACCGCAAGAAGGATATGATTATTTCAGGTGGAGAGAACGTGTACTCCATCGAAGTAGAAGAGGTACTCTATGAACACCCGCAAGTGTTGGAGGCAGCTATTATTGGATTGCCAGATGAAGTGTGGGGAGAAGCAGTGTGCGCTGTAGTTGTTCCGCACAAAGATCAACTATTAAATGAAGAAGAACTAAAGCTATTCTGCAGACAAAAGCTTGCTGGATACAAAGTGCCGAGAAGGATTTTTATTGAAAATGCACTTCCAAGGAATGCATCCGGAAAAATACTAAAATATCAACTACGCAAACAATTAAATGAAGTAAAGGCTTAGAGGTGAAAAAAGCGAAATCGCTTACAACAAGGAGAGAGTCTATGAAACACCCTTACTTACAGGAGGAACATCACCAATTTCGTAAATCATTACGCAAGTTTTTAGAAAAGGAAGCTATACCGTTCTATGAAGAATGGGAAAAAGACCGCATCGTTCCAAGGTCCTTTTGGACGAAGATGGGAGAGCAGGGATATCTTTGCCCGGATATTGACGAAAAATACGGCGGAAGTGAAACGGATTGGGGCTATTCTGTTGTTATTGATGAAGAATTAGAACGGGTAGGGACAGGGTTAATAGGAGTTGCCCTGCACAATGATATTGTTGTTCCTTATCTTACTTCTTTTGGAACAGAGGAGCAGAAACAGCGCTGGCTGCCTTCTTGTGCTACTGGACAAACCATTACCGCAATTGCCATGACCGAGCCCGGAGCAGGTTCTGATTTAGCCAATATTAAGACAACTGCCAGGCTTGAAGGGGATCATTATATTGTCAATGGTGCGAAAACCTTTATCACAAATGGCATACATGCAGATCTCGTATTAGTGGCTTGTAAAACAGACACTGAAATTCGTCCCCAGCATAAAGGTGTGAGCCTGCTTGTAATTGAACGGGGACATTCAGGTTTTTCAAGAGGCAGGAAGCTCGATAAAGTAGGGCTGCATTGCCAGGATACCGCGGAGTTGTTTTTTGAAGATTGTAAGGTTCCTAAAGAAAATCTTTTAGGTGAAGAAGGAAAAGGATTCTTATATTTAATGGAAAAGCTGCAGCAGGAGCGGTTGCTTGTTGCAATTGGTGCCCAAATTGCTTCAGAAGACATGCTAGAATCTACAATTGAGTATGTGAAAAGCAGAGAAGCATTCGGAAGGTCTGTCAGTCAATTTCAAAACACCCAGTTCAGAATTGCTGAAATGGCAACGGAAGTAGAAATGGGAAGAGTATTTCTAGATAGATTGATTGGAGAGCATATGGCTGGTGAAAATGTCGTCACAAAAGTATCGATGGCAAAGTGGAAGTTAACTGAGACTGCCCGTGAAATTGCCACAAAGTGCATGCAGTTACATGGCGGCTATGGATATATGGAAGAGTACAAAATTGCAAGAAGGTATCGGGATATTCCGGTTGCCAGTATTTATGCAGGTACGAATGACATTATGAAAACAATTATTGCCAAAAATTTAGGCTTATAAGAAGGGAAGTTTGTTCAACATGAGAGAAGTTGTCATTGTCGAAGCGGTACGCTCTGCGGTTGGAAGAAGAAATGGGTTATTGAAAGATATAAGACCAGATGATCTAGCAGGGGAAGTGCTAAAAGAGCTGGTACGTCGTGCAGGAGTGGATGCAAGTTTAGTAGAGGATGTTATTCTTGGCTGTGTTACCCAATCCGGAGAGCAAGCGGGGGATATTGCTAGAGTGGCGGCCCTTATTGCAGGGTTTCCAATTGAAGTCCCAGGAACCACTCTTGATAGACAGTGTGGATCAAGTCAACAAGCGGTTCATTTTGCAGCACAAGCCATTTTAGCTGGAGACATGGAGGTGGTTATTGCAGGTGGTGTGGAAAACATGTCACGAGTGCCGATGGGCTCGAATTATCAAAAGGCGCCTTTTAGTGAAAAATTAAGAGATCGTTTTGAGATTATAAACCAAGGACTATCTGCAGAACGTATTGCAGAAAAATATGGATTTACAAGAAAAGAATTAGATCAATACTCCTTCAATAGTCACCAAAAAGCTTTAAAAGCACAGGCTGAGGGTTATTTTGACAAAGAAATTATGCCACTTGAAGTCATGATGCCTGATGGTACAACAAGGATAATGAAAGAGGACTCAGGACCAAGAGAGGAAACCTCGGTGGAAGCGCTCGGCGGGTTAAAAACAGTATTTAAGGAAGATGGAGTGATCCATGCAGGAAATGCCAGCCAAATAAGTGACGGAGCAGCAGCACTCTTATTAATGTCAAAAGAAAAGGCCCTGGAATTAGGACTTACCCCTCGCTTTAAGGTACATACGAGAGTTGTAGTGGGTTCTGACCCAACCTTAATGCTTACCGGACCGATTCCTGCAACAGAAAAAGTTTTGAAGAAGGCTGGCTTGAGCATAGAAGATATAGACCTGTTTGAAGTGAATGAAGCTTTTGCTCCTGTGCCGCTCGCATGGCTAAAGGAGACAGGAGCAGATCCGGCCAAATTAAATCCAAATGGTGGTGCCATCGCACTTGGTCATCCGTTAGGGGCAAGCGGGGCAAGGATTATGGTAAGTATGATGCACGAGCTGGAGCGAACAAGTGGACGCTACGGCTTACAGACAATGTGTGAAGGTCATGGAATGGCGAATGCAACGATTATCGAGAGGATAGATTAATTAAAATGGCGGGAAAAGCGGTCAAAACATGATAAATAATCTATTAGAAGGAATAAGAGTCATTGATTTCACTAACTACTTACCTGGTCCATTTGCTACGCAGCGTTTAGCTGAGCTTGGTGCAGAAGTGATAAAAGTGGAACCCTTAGAAGGGGACCCTGCCCGAAATGCAGGATTAAAGCGTAATGGAACGGGAATCGTCTATTTAGCAAATAACCGTCAGAAGAAGAGTATTTCAATGGATTTGAAAAAAGTGAGTACAAAAAAAAGGATCTTAGAGCTTATAGAGACCGCAGATGTTTTGCTTGAGAGTTTTCGACCAGGTGTGATGGAGAAACTCGGCTTAGACTACGAATCTGTTAAAAAGCATAATCCCCAAATTGTCTATTGTTCTCTCAGAGGCTATGGAGAAAATGGAAAATGGCGTAAGTTTGGCAGCCATGATTTAAACTATATGGCATTAAGCGGAATGCTCGCCCAGCTTAAAGATACGAATGGGAAGCCTATTCACCCCTCTATTACCTTAGCAGACTACTTTGGCAGTTTTGCAGCTTGCGAGCGAGTTCTTGCTGCACTGCTTGCCAAAGAAAGAGGAGGACTTGGCGGATATCATTGTCTCTCTATAACAGATGTAATGGCTTCTATGATGGGCAACCATTTAATCATACAGGAGGAGTTAGGTGAAGAAAGGGGCATCTCGCTCTTAAATGGTGAAATAGTATCCTATAGCATTTATGAAACAAAGGATCAAAGGTATATGTCCTTAGGGGCTCTGGAACCAAAATTCTGGAAGAACTTTTGTGAAGCGGTAAACCGCCCCGAGTGGGTTTGTGCGCATTTCACCTTGAAAAGAGAGACGAATTCTATCTATAACGAAATACAAGCGTTATTTCTGACTAAGAGCTTTTTAGAGTGGATTGAATTTAGCCAAGAGTTTGATTGCTGTATGGCACCTGTTTTAGAAGTGGGAGAACTTGAACAATTTCCTTATTTTAAAGAAAATGAAACCATTTTTCGAAATACAGAAGGACATGTAGAAGTGAGAATGCATACCAGCTCATCAAGAATCGAAAGCAAAATTCCTAAACTCGGTGAGCATAATCAAGCGTTTAAAGTTTGATTGTGTAGAATTCCAAGGAAAAAACAATGATAGTCTGCAAAAATAAATCTAAATTATTGTGAATGAGGAAGGGGTAAACGAAGATGATGAATGTACCTATGACCGTTAGTTCGCTGTTAGAAAGAGCAGAAAAATTTTTTCCTAATAAAGAGGTAGTCTCGAGAACTTTATCTGGTGTCCAACGAATCTCTTATAAAAAAATAGGAGAACGGACAAGGAGACTTTCGAGTGCCCTCGAAAAACTTGGAGTGCAAAAGGGTGATAGGGTCGGAACGTTTGCCTGGAACCACCATCGTCATCTAGAAACGTACTTTGGAATTCCTGGTATGGGAGCAGTGCTTCATACTATTAATATACGATTAGCTCCAGAGCATGTTTCCTACGTTATGAATCATGCAGAGGATGTTGTACTTTTTGTCGATGAAGATCTTATACCTCTTGTGGAGCGAGTAAAGGACAAGTTAAATACTGTAAAGGCATTCATCATCATGACAGATAAGGAAGAGCTTCCTAGTTCAAGTCTTCATCCGGTATTTTCATATGAAGATCTCTTAGAAGAAGGAAACCCTAATTATTCGTTTGTAAAAGATATTGACGAAAATGATGCAGCCGGGATGTGCTATACCTCTGCTACAACAGGAAATCCAAAGGGTGTTGTCTACTCTCATCGTTCTTTGGTGCTTCACAGCTATGCACTTGGCCTTGCAGACACAGCAGGATTATCGGAATATGACACATGCATGCCAGTGGTTCCAATGTTTCACGCGAATGCATGGGGGCTGCCGTTTGCAGCAACGTGGTTTGGGACTACCCAGGTTCTCCCAGGACCACAATTCACCCCGCAGCTTTTAGCAGAACTAATTGAACAAGAAAATATTACACTAACAGCGGGGGTACCAACAATCTGGCTCGGGCTTTTGAATGAATTGGAAAAAGGAACTTACGATACATCAAGCTTGCGGGCCATATTATGCGGAGGATCTGCTGCACCACGGGGAATGATTAAGACTTTTGAAACGAAATATGGAATTCCGTTTCTGCATGCATATGGCATGACGGAGACTACACCCCTTGCCACCGTTTCGCGACTGAAGAGTCATCAACTCGATCTCGACGAAGACCAAATGCTTGATAAACGTTCAATGCAAGGTTTACTCGTACCAGGTCTTGAGATGAAGGTCATCGGACCTGACGGGGAAGTGGATTGGAACGGACAAGACATGGGAGAGCTTTGCCTAAGAGGGCCATGGATTGCCGATGAATACTACAAAGATGAACGCTCCAATGATGCCTTTAAGGATGGCTGGCTGCATACAGGAGATGTGGTCACCATTGATGAGGAAGGAGTCGTAAAAATTGTGGATCGTACCAAGGATCTTATTAAAAGTGGAGGAGAATGGATCTCTTCTGTTGACTTGGAAAATGTCATAATGGCGCACGATGCCGTCTTTGAAGCAAGCGTGGTTGCTGTTCCCCACGATGAGTGGCAGGAAAGACCAGTAGCGTGTGTGGTGTTAAAAGATTCTTACAAGGGGAAAGTGGAAAAACAAGAAATACTAGATTTCATTTCTCCTCAGTTTGCAAAATGGTGGCTCCCTGATGAGGTTATCTTTATGGAGGAAATACCTAAAACATCGGTAGGTAAATTTTTAAAGCGTGCCCTTCGTGATGTGGTCGCAAAAGAAATGAGTGGAGCAATAGAATAAATAGATCTCTAAGGAAAAGACCTTTCTGTTTAATGAAAGGTCTTTTATTTTGGTTTAAATAACGTTCTGTTAAATTAAGAAATTACGTTTAATCTTGAGTGAATAGGGCAGTGAAAAATCCAAATGCCGATTTTTATCCGAATAATTCACCCATTTATTGTATAATTAAGTAGACGGATATTGTATATACCTTTTGTTAGAATACAATCGAAAAGAGTGATTCAATGAATAAGAAAATAGTTTTAGCAGGTGGAACAGGTTTTATTGGTATATATTTAGAAGAAAAGTTTCAGAACCTTGGATATGAAGTGAAAATTATTTCAAGGCAGCCACAACATATTTCTTGGAGTGATTTTGCTAGTATTGTGGATGCTTTAGAGGACTCCGAAATGCTGATAAATTTAGCGGGAAAGTCAGTTGACTGCCGCTACAATGAGAAAAATAAGAAAGAAATTTTTGATTCTAGAACAAAAACCACAGAGATTTTGGGAAGGGCAGTTTTAGAAGCAAATAATCCTCCAGAATTATGGATTAATTCTAGTACCGCAACCATCTATAGACATGCAGAAGACCGTCCGATGACAGAGGAAACTGGGGAAATTGGATCAGGCTTTTCTGTAGAAGTTGCAAAAAAATGGGAAAGTTCTTTTTTTCAATTTCACCTACCGAAAACAAGACAGGCAGCACTGAGAATCGCCATTGTACTAGGAAAAGATGGGGGAGTTATGGTACCCTTTATGAATCTTGTAAAGTTTGGACTTGGAGGTGTACAGGGACCAGGCACCCAGAAGTTCAGTTGGGTACATATGGAAGATGTATATAACATAATCTTATTTTTGCAAAAGAGGAAAGACCTTAGTGGAGTGTTCAACTGTTCTTCGCCGAATCCTGTAACTAATAGAGAATTTATGACCAAACTCCGCAAAAAGATGAATAAAAACCTTGGGTTACCTTCTCCAAAATGGATGCTTGAACTTGGGGCAATATTCATAAGAACAGAAACTGAACTGATACTAAAGAGCCGTTGGGTTATTCCAGCTAGGCTTGAAGAGGAAGGCTACTCGTTTAAATTTGCCACAATAGATACGGCATTGGAAGAAATCATATAAACCCTAGCTTTCCCGAATAGGATATTCTCAATCGTCTTAACTCCCCCAAGAGCCGCTCTGTTTTAATTTTAAAAAATCAGGGAATATGCTCAATAGTAGAAGGGAGTAGATAGAAATGAGCTTATCAAAAGAAAAAACGCAAAAATTGGAAAGAAAACTTTTAGATATGAAACAAAGCATAGAACAGAAAAAAAAGAACAGTAAGTTCGACGAGTCAATGAGAGAATCAACAGGGGAATTAACCACAGGTATAGGAAACCATATAGCGGAAGGCAATGCAGAACGTGTAGAAAGAGAACAAGAACAAACCTTTGACCAGATTGATGAAAAGTTGCTCGGGGAAATAGATGAAGCTTTAGAACGTATCGACAATGGAACATATGGGACATGTGTTGATACAGGTGAGGAGATTCCTTATGAAAGACTTGAAGCCCTTCCTTACGCTAAAAGAACTGCCCAGGCGCAGCAAGAAGTCGATCGTACCATGTAAGAGGATTATAGATAGAGCAAGCAAATGAAACGATAAAATGCCACTGCTTATACAGAGTGGCATTTTATATATTCCAATTAAAAATTCAGGTTCTTTCATTCCAATTATTTTGAAAGGCTCTTTTCGTAAAAATTGTTGCTATAAGCCCGTAAAAATCGGTATTTGGATTTTTTACTGTCCTATTCAATCAAAATTTAGAGAGATTTTTTTATTTATCAGGAAAAGAGCACGACAGCAACGATTTTAACGGGTTGTACCCGCTTACGTAAAAGCAACAAACAATGCGAAAACAGCCTTTTGAAAAGCTTAACTGCTAAATGTTGTAGCAACAAAAAAGAAAGCCTTAACGGTTAACTTTTTTGTTCCTCTTATATGAAATAAATAATGCAATGGTAAGGACAATGAGAGACGATAAGCCTATAAAGATATTACGATAGCTTGCAACTTCCCCAAGAGCAACCTGCCAGACAAGGAGAAGACCGGTTAGTGCTACACCAAAGGCCCCGCCAATAAATTGCACTAGCTGTGCAATACCCATCCCTGCTCCAAGCTCACTTTTATCCATTATCCTTGAAATTTCGTTAGAAATACTAGAAGTTAAAGCTGAAAAGCCTGTACTCATAAACATATAGATAAATAAAATGGAAAAAGGAGATACGGTACCTAATGCTGCAAATGAGATAGTTGCAATTAAGAGAAAGGATTGTCCAAAAAGGATTAAAGGCATATTGCCGAACCGGTCAATCAGCCTTCCGATAAATTGAGCTGCAACAGCAGAGAGAATGGCACCTGGAAAAATAAGAAGTCCTATTGCAGCCGGTTCTTTACCGAAAACAACTGAAAGCATGATGGGCATCAAAAATAGTGCAGAGAAATGTGTTATAAATGCCACAAACCCAATTCCCAATAGCTTGACAAATTGCCGGTTTTTCAATAATGAAGGCTGGATAAATGGAATCTTCACACGATGAATGTGTCGCCATAGCCACCCCGCTGCCACTAGGCTTATTAGCAGTATTGGAATGGAAAAGGTTGATAAAAACAATAGCAGCCCTGTTACAGTAACGCCAATCATTAAGCCGCCAATCATGTCGAATTTCACCTTCTGAACATCTTCTATAGGTAAAAGCTTCCGGAATAACGGGAGCAGCAAAACCACAAGCCCCGTAATGGCAAATAAATAATGCCAACCAAGAAATTGTGTGATAAGACCGCCGAAAACAGGACCAAGCCCAAATCCTAACGATGCAGCGGAGGAAATGAAGGCCATTGCCTTGCCTCTTCTGGAAATGGGGATATAACGTCCAGCTAATACCATCGCAAGACCTGGAACCGCTCCCGCCCCTGCTGCCTGTAATAATCTTGCACCCATAAGCCAATAAAAATCATTGCTTAAAAATCCAATGATAGAGGAGATGGCTAGCAGACTTAAGCCGATTGTCAATAACCTTCGAATCGGAAGAAAGTCTGACAAACGACTATAAGTTAAAGTGGAAATTGCAAATACAATCGAATAGCCTGATACAATCCATGAGGCGGTAGAGGAGGTAAGGGATAACTCCTGTAACACACTTGGCAGCGCCACATTAAACATGGTCGTATTCATTACGACAAGCCAAACGGTGACGCTCCAAAAAAGAATGATTTTATTTTCCTGAATAACTGGATGTTCATCAGCTTGCATCATGACAGCGTCATTTGTCATTTCTATCACCATGTTTCTTTTAAATTTGCAAAAAGCGTTGTAAAGCATCAAAGTTTTGTTTAGCATCCTCCCAGCCTAAGTTATATAAATCAGTTAATTTTTTTTGGTTTTTTTCAATACGACTAACTGAAATAGACCTACTTGGTTGGAAAATAAAGATGCTTTTCTGCTCTTTCTCTTTTTCTAAATAAGAGAGAGTTTCATTATAAAGCTGATACCTTGTTTGTAAGCGCTCGGAAATAATAGGATGCTGTTTATATTGGAAAAGGGAAGACAAGCGACTGAATTTCTTCTTATACCCCAGAGGTTTGGTTAGGATAACAACGTTTTTCTGAAACCCATCCTCTTGTGCTTTTTTAATTGGAATCGGATCGATGATGCCTCCATCTAATAAGACACGATTTTCGTACGTGACACTTGGAGCAACAAAAGGCAGGGAACTGGATGCCCTGATGAGCTGTAGCATATTTTCCCCATGTTCATCCATGTGGTAATACACCGGTTCACCTGATTCACAATCTGTAGCAACAACTACAAATTGCTCTGTTCGTTTTAGAAAAGTTTCATAGTCGTAGGGGACAAGACTGTTTGGTATTTCATCGAAAATAAAATCCATGTCAAATAACTGCTTTTTTTTCCAGTAATTTCGGTAAGAAAGATAACGAGAATCTTTGATAAAGTCAATATTAACTTTTCTATTTCTCCCTCTCTGCCTTGATAAATAGGAGGCGGCCATGCAAGCCCCAGCTGAAACTCCTATAACATAAGGGAAATAAAGGTTTTTCTCCATAAAATACTCTAAAACACCAGCAGTATACACTCCACGCATGCCACCGCCTTCTAAAACTAAACCACTTTTATTCATGTAAAATCCCTCTTTTTTATAGCTTTGTTAGTAAACGTTTGTGAATTTTGTAGTAATGGCTGTTAAAAAACCAACTATTTTCAACTTCGCATGTTCAATAAAGGTTATTGTATCAAAAGATAAGAGTTTTTGTCAGAACCTTTGCTTGATCGATTCTAATAATAGATAAGCAATAATGGGGAAGGGTTTGGGAAGCAAAGGAACAGTATGTCATGTCGACTTAGCCCTAGGATGGGGCGCTTTATAGATTGTTTATCAATGAATTTATAAGTACAATTGACATAATGAACATATGAGGTGATAAGAATGCAAAGACAATGGTATATGCTTGATAATTCAATTGGGTATAAGCTGTTTCATGCTTCCAGACTAATGAATAACCGGATTAATTATTATTTTAAATATAATGATTTTCCAGTGACACATGAACAGTGGCAAATATTAAGCAGACTTTATGAGAAGGATGGATTAACTCAAAATAGAATTGCAGAGTTAAATGAAAAAGATCAACCTAGTGTTTCGCGTTTGATAGACAATATGATTAAACGAGGGCTGGTAGAACGTAAGGCACATCCATCTGATGCTAGAATTAACTTGATTTATTTAGCAAAAGAGGCGAAGGAAATACGAATGGATTTAACATCTCTTGCTGAACAGACGATATTAGATGCTACAGATGGCATAGATCCAGATGATCTAACAAACTGTCTACTTGTATTAGATAAAATCAGGGAAAACTTAAAGAAGTAGAAACAACAATCTTATAAAAGGCATAAAAAATGATTGTTTAAGCAAGTAATGAAATAAAAAAAATTAGTTGTTTAAACAAGTATTTTTCGAAAACCTATTGACAATCAATAGTGATAATCATTATCATTAAAAAAGCAGGTCAGGTTTGTTTTTTTTAATCGATATTGAGAATGATTATCTATTTCGGTGAGAATAAATAAACCATACTGGAAAAAATCTAAGTTGGGAATGTTAGGGGCTATGAAAAGAAGATATTTACTAGGAACACTTGTCGTTTTATCCGTTGTTTCTCTATTCATAGGAGTAAAAGGAGTAACTCCATTTGATCTATTTAACCTTAAAAATGAACAAGTACAAATTTTGTTGCAAAGTAGAATACCAAGATTAATAAGTATTATAATTGCTGGCGTTAGTATGAGTATCTGTGGTCTTATCATGCAGCAGCTAACACGAAATAAATTTGTTTCACCTACAACGGCTGGAACGATGGATTCTGCAAGACTAGGAGTACTTGTTTCTTTACTTCTTTTCGCATCGGCAAGCCCCGTTTTGAAAATGTCGATTGCCTTTTTATTCGCATTATTAGGGACTTTTATTTTTATGAAAATATTGGATAAAATCAAATTCAAAGATACGGTTTTTATTCCACTAGTAGGATTAATGTTTGGTAGCATCATAGGGAGCATTACGACCTTCTTGGCGTACAGATATGATTTAATACAAAACATGTCTTCCTGGTTGCAAGGAAATTTCTCCTTAATTATTAAAGGCAGATACGAACTTTTATATATCAGTATCCCCTTGGTTATTATTACATACCTTTTTGCAAATAAATTTACTGTCGCCGGAATGGGCGAGGAGTTTTCTATTAATCTAGGGCTTCCATATAAACAGATTGTGAATATTGGTCTGGTTATTGTCGCTGCAGTAACGTCCATCGTTATCCTCACAGTAGGAATGATCCCCTTCTTAGGTTTGATTATTCCGAACATCGTAAGTATTTATAATGGGGACCATTTAAAGAAAAATTTATCACATACAGCTTTAATGGGGGCAACTTTCGTATTGTTCTGTGATATTTTAGGACGTCTAATTATTTTTCCTTACGAGATACCAATTGGAATGACCGTCGGCGTAATAGGTAGTGCGGTATTTCTTTACTTACTTTTAAGGAGAAAATCAAATGAAGCTAAAGTATAAGATTATTATTTTATCAGTTCTGGCGATCTTATCCATTATATTGTTTTTATTTTATCAATTAGGCCCCAATTGGGATTATGTATTACCAAGACGTGCAACCAAGATCTTTGCGATTGTACTAACAGGGAGTGCCATTGCTTTTTCAACAGTGATTTTCCAAACCATCACAGGTAATCGAATTTTAACCCCTAGTATTATTGGCCTGGATTCTCTTTACATGCTTTTACAGACATTTTTAATCTTTGCCTTCGGTTCCACTAGCTTAATCGCTATGAATAAAAATTTTAACTTTATGATATCCGTGTTATTGATGGTTATGTTCGCATTTGTGTTAAATCGATTCTTTTTTAAAGGCGAGGGACGGAACATTTACTTCCTATTGTTAGTAGGTATTGTATTTGGTACCCTATTTGGAAGTTTATCCACGTTCATGCAAGTTTTAATTGATCCAAATGAATTTATGTTGGTACAGGATAGGATGTTTGCTAGTTTTAACAATGTAAATACGGACTTGCTAACTCTGGCGGTCGTGCTGCTCATTGCTATTTTCTTGTATGTAGCAAGATTTATGAAATACCTGGATGTACTTTCACTTGGGAAAGAGCATGCGATAAATTTAGGAGTACCATACAATCTTGTGGTTCAAAGATTATTGATTGTAATCGCTATTCTAGTATCTCTTTCTACAGCATTGGTTGGACCGATTACTTTTTTAGGGCTACTTGTAGCAAACGTAACATACGAGTTTATGAAAACATATCAACACAAGTATTTATTAGTAGCCTCCATGCTCATTAGTATTATCGCTTTAGTTGGAGGACAGTTCATCGTAGAGCGCGTATTCACCTTTAGCACGACATTAAGCGTAATTATCAACTTTATAGGTGGCGTGTATTTCATCTATCTACTATTAAGGGAGAGTAAATCATGGTCGAAGTGAGTAATGTTTCGAAAAGCTATGGAGGAAAAGTGGTTATTGATCAAGTTTCTACCACAATTAAGAAAGGGAAGATCACGAGTTTCATAGGACCGAATGGTGCAGGGAAAAGCACACTCCTTTCCATGATCAGCAGACTTATTGGAATGGATAGTGGGGGAGTGACTATTGATGGTCAGGATATTACGAAAGCAAAAAGCAATGACCTTGCAAAGAAAGTATCCATTTTAAAGCAAGCGAACCATTTACCAATCCGCTTAACTATTCGAGAACTAGTCAGCTTTGGACGGTTTCCATATTCTCAAGGAAACCTGAATAAGGAGGATAAGGAATTTGTTGATGAGGCAATTTCCTATATGGAGCTTGAGGATATGCAGCATAAATTTTTGGATCAGTTAAGCGGTGGCCAGCAACAACGTGCATTTATCGCAATGGTTATTGCACAAAACACAGAATACATACTACTTGATGAACCTTTAAATAATTTAGATATGAAGCATTCTGTTCAAATTATGAAGGTATTAAGAAGGTTAGTGGATGAACTAGGAAAGACCGTCATTATCGTGATACATGATATTAACTTTGCGTCTTGCTATTCAGATTATATTGTTGCTTTGAAAGATGGAAAAGTGATAAAAGAAGGGCCAACAAATGATATTGTCGATGTGAAAGTTTTAAAAGAGCTTTATGAACTCGATATGCAAATTGAAAACATTAACGGAAATAACATCTGTATTTACTTTACTTAAAGCCCTGTTAAAGATAAGTGTTGAAAATAGTACTTCACCAGCGATGATTAGAGCAAAAGGCGGAGACTCCAACGGGAGATAGCGGTAGACTGGAGACCCCACAGGCGCAGCCGAGAAGGCTCCAGCATCGCCCCGTGGAACGCGTAGCCTTTTGCGGAAATCAATAGCGGCGTTTAAGATAGCCTTACTTAAAGAAAGGAGAGGACGTAAATGAAGAGAATGATATTTTCTCCTTTGCGGATTGGGAACATTCCATAATAAGGAAGGTTTATATAAAGGTATCTCTTAAAAAGGTTGTTTTCAATTAGTTAGTCGTCTTTGCTGTTGTTTTCTGGGAATGAAAAAAATAAAACCTATGAGGTGTATACAATGAAAAACAAATTGTCCATTTTACTTTTAACATTTATTCTTACTATTTTAGCAGTAGGTTGCAGCTCCACGAATAATGCTAGTACTGGTACTGATGAAGCTACAGCTGAAACAAATGAAACACAGACTGCAAATGCTTCAGAAGAAGTTACTGAATTAACTATAAACCACCAGTTAGGCGAAACAAAAGTACCAAAGAGTCCAGGGAAAGTAGTAGTATTCGACTTTGGAATTCTTGATTCCTTAGATAAACTTGGTGTAGACGTATTAGGAGTTCCTCAAGCTAATATTCCTGCCTATCTATCAAAATATGAAGATTCTAAGTACGAGAATGTCGGTAGTTTAAAAGAGCCGGATTTTGAAAAAATCCATTCCTTATCGCCTGATTTGATTATTATTTCTGGAAGGCAGACCGAGGCATACGAAGAGTTGTCAGATATTGCTCCAACCATCTTTTTAGGGGTTGATACAAGCCGCTATATGGACTCCTATAAAGAAAACATGACTACTTTAGGGAAGATTTTCGAAAAAGAAGAAGATGTTACTTCTGAGTTGACGAATGTAGAAACGGCAATTGCTGAATTAGCTGAAAAAGCATCAGCACTTAATAAAACATCACTTATCATTTTAGCAAATGAAGGTAATATCAGTGCGTATGGTCCCGGCTCACGTTTTGGCATCATCCATGATCAATTTGGATTTACTCCTGTGGACAAAGGAATAGAAGTATCCACCCACGGACAAAATGTTTCATTCGAATATATTATGGAGCAAAATCCTGACTATCTATTTGTTATTGATAGAGGAGCAGCAGTAGCTGGTGACTCTACAGCAAAAGGTTTACTGGACAATGATTTAATGAAACAGGTAACAGCTGTTAAAGAAGACAATGTGATCTATCTTGACCCGAACTATTGGTACCTATCCGGTGGGGGGTTAATCTCTGTTTCTGAAATGGTGAAAGAAGTAGAAGAGGCTTTAGAATAAGAAAATCTCATCGTTTACTTTGAAACATAGACGCAAACAGAACAGTGGAAATTACTCCCTGTTCTGTTTCTGTTTTATGTGTTCATTTGAATTTTTATCGGATGATATTCAAACAACTTCCCTTCAAATATCTTCTTCACCTTCGCACTCTTTCTAAAGTCATCCGGTGTTACAAGTGACGGAAGTTTCTCCCATAGATTAATGCCAGAGCGGTGTAAAACATCGGAAACAAATTGAGAGCAGAAATAAGAGGAATCTATTTCTACGGGCTCATTGATGGAAACTCCAAGCACTCCAAGCAAATTATAAAACCATTTCTTTTCTTTTTTTTGAAAAAATGCTATTAGTCGCTTTATTTTTTCCACTTCTCTTTTTGATACAGGCAATTTATAAATTTCACAAGTGGTCCCAGGATAATTTCGGTAAGTGCCGTGTACCACATCTTCCTTAACGAAGCCCCCATTAAGAGGATTATTTGGTTTTTTGCGACCGAAACTGTAGAGCTCGTTTAACTCAGGATCAAGGGATAAAGAGACATGATTAAAAGGTGCTTTTGTATATTTTTTTATGGAACGTGTAAATAGAGTTCCAGTATCTGTTAATAAAATATAGATGTATGCTTGGCTCATGGTTTATCAAACTCCATTTATAGTATATTTAAAGAATATTCTTATTTATTATACGATTCCTATTGACCAAAATTAAACATTAATTTCATAATATATATAGTTAGGGGGAAAAGTATGTTTGAAATTGAGGCTTTAATTACCTTGCTAGTTATTAGTGCTGGCTTGAGTTTGTTCAATGTTGTGTTCGTCTTAGTAAGACGTAAAAATCCATCAAAAGATTTCTCTGATCTATCTGTTAGGGTGAAGACTTGGTGGGGAATGCTCATTGTTTTTAGTTTTGCTACCTTATTTAATCCAATAGTATCACTTTTTGCACTTATGTTATTATGCTTTTTCTCATTAAAAGAGTATTTCTCCATCTTAAAAACACGAAAAGTGGATAGGCAGCTTTTTCTATGGGCTTATTTATCCATACCTATACAATTTTACTGGATTTATATAGGTTGGTATGGGATGTTTATTGTGTTTATTCCCGTTTACGTTTTTCTTTTTCTGCCTTTGCCAAGAATATTAGGAAAAGGTACTGTGGGTTTTCTCCGATCTGTTAGCTCTACTCAATGGGGGCTGATGCTGATGGTGTTCGGTTTAAGTCATCTAGCATTCTATCAGATAGCAACACCGGAATTTGGAGCAAACTTAGTCTTATACTTGGTAGTACTTACTCAACTACATGATGCCGTTCAGTTTTTAGTATCAGTATTTGTTGGGAAGAGAAAAGTGGTCCCTTCCTCCAACCCTAATATTACCTGGGAAGGCTTTCTTATTGCGACCTTCGTAACAACAGGATTTTCTTATCTTCTTTATCCATATTTAACTCCTTTAGATGAACTATTCGGGATTCTTTCAGGAATACTCATCAGTGCGGCATGCTTTGGAGGAAGCTTAGCAGTTTCTGTACTAAAACGAGATCTATTGATTGGTGATGAAGAGAAGACCGTTGAAGTTAAAAAAAGCTATTTGACGAGAGTTGACAGCTTAGCATATTCTGCTCCGATTTTCTTCCATGTAATTCGTTATTATTTTGATTTTATGTAAAGGGTCCAGCAAGAATTATAAAACAATAGAAGTTAGCCTTTTTAAAATAAATCTATCATTTTTTCTAGTAATCGTTGCATATAATGTAACGATTCTTCTTTTTATAAGGCTCTTTTCGTAAGGTTCTGTTATAGGTGAGGAAAACTGCTCTAAGAAAAGAATATGATAAAGGGATTTCAGTTATCGCTAGCGAAAATACATACAAGTCGACTTAGATGGGAGGGACGAGATATTCATGGATAAAGAGGAGCATTCTATATTTGATCAACCAATTATAGCCTTTGGCTTACCAATATTAATTATGCTTTTCGGGATTTTCTTGTTATATGAAGCTCATAATTCAGGAAAAATTAAATATGTCCCTGTAGTTTTCATTTTACTTGGACTCTCTGAAATTATCCGCGCATTTATGAGAAGGCATTACCGGCCAACCAAAAAAAAACGAGCAGAAATCAATCAAAAAAGCGGACATATTGCCTATGTACTCATGGCAACAAGTGTAGTCTTTTCTGTTCTCTTATTAATTATGGAGAAAATATCAGTCGAAATGGTATTATACGTCCAACTGTCGATGGCGATAGTTGTCTATCCTTTATTAAAATTGATTTTTTTAGTACGATACTATTAAGTACATAGTAGAGAACGCTAGGAAGTATGTTTAAAATTCCTTTTTGAAAATGGCTATATAAAAACAGGGATTTCAATCAAAAATTCAAACTTATTTTCAGGATAGAATATAGGATAGAGAGGTTATGGTGCTTGTGATTTGGGTCTTTTTTCTTTCATTTACTGTTTTAGTTGCAATCTTTTTCTATTTTTTAAATATGTCTCTGAAAAAGCACCATGAAATTTACGGAGCTAAGTTTGTGAGACCCTCCATGTGTGTAGGATGTGGTCGAGAGTTTTTTAATAGTAGTTCTAACTTTTGTGAGAATTGTAAGAAACGATAATGTTTAATATGTTTATATTAGAAGCGGAGCGGGGGTAAAACTGCTCTGCTTTTTTTCATTAATTGATAACAATTTCTTAAGAAGAATTTTCAGACAACTAAAACGGGAAATATAGTATATTAGATATGATATTCTCTGGTACTTTACTAGCAATCTACAGCAATTTGGATACCTATGTCAGCAGCGCTTGCTATCAGGTATGTAATTCTTATTTTCAATATTCTAGGTGAAGTTTAAGAAAGCATTTTAATAAAATTGAACAATGATTATTGAAGGCTGTTTTCGCGTGGATTGTTGCTTTTAAGTAGGCTCTGTTAAACGCCGCTGTTGATTTCCGCAAAAGGCTACGCGTTCCACGGGGCGGTGCTGGAGCCTCCTCGGCTGCGCCTGCGGGGTCTCCATTCTACCGCGGCCGGACTTGGAGTCTCCGCCTTTTGCTCCAATCATCGCTGGTAAAGTACTATTATCAACACTCATCTTTAACAAAGCTTTTAAGTAAGAGGGTACCACTCGTTACAATCGTTACTGTCGTGCCCTTTTGGTAAGCAATTCTTTTGCATCTATCTTAATCGTTTGTAATAATAGCAGATAACTCTTGATAAGGATGGTGTAGGATATGAGAGTATTAGTAGTCGGAGCAACAGGTCAAATTGGACAAAAGCTTGTTCACATACTAAGTAACACAACGGAACATACTCCTATTGCTATGGTTAGGAAAGAAGAACAAGCACAAAAGTATGCAGCAGCAGGTGTTGAAACAGTATTTGCAGATTTAGAGGGCCCAGTTGACGACCTTGTAAGTGCAATAAAAGATAGTGACGCAATTGTTTTTACTGCAGGTTCGGGAGGAAGTACCGGACATGATAAAACATTATTGATTGATTTGGATGGTGCAGTTAAAGTAATGGAAGCAGCCGAAAAAGCTGAAGTAAAACGATTTGTTATGGTTAGTGCACTGCAGGCACATAATCGGGAAAGTTGGAATGAGCAGATAAAACCCTACTATGTAGCTAAGCATTATGCAGACAAAATGCTACAAGCAAGTAGCTTGAATTACACGATCATTCGACCAGGTTTGCTCTTGAATGAAAAAGGAACAGGCAAGATTCAGCCCGGTCTGAATCTTGATAGAGGCTCGATTTCTAGAGAGGATGTCGCGCATTTGATTTCCGAAGTGTTGAGTGCGGAAAACACCTATCGATTTGCTTTTGATGTAATTTCGGGTAATGTGAAGATTGAGGACGCTGTAAAAAATATTAAGTGATATCAAGTAGAGCCAATTCTGGAGAGGGTTGGCTCTTTATATCTGTATTCTAAAAAAGGTATAGTTAACATAGCAAAACTCAAACGGTGAACAGTATATGGTCTAGCGATGGATAGATAAATAAGTAATTGATTATCATAAATACATTACATATACATACTACATACAATAAAAGGAAACTTTTTCGGTCTTTCGGTTAAATACATTATAATAAGTAACATCAGATAAAAGAGGTGAAGCAATGAATTATATACTTTTTCAGCTATTATTTAGTTTTATTGCTTCAACAGGCTTTGGTGTCATCTTTAATGCACCAAGAAAATCATTAATTCATTGTGGTTTTGTGGGTATGGTCGGATGGATCACCTATCTTCTACTTGCTGATTCTGGTGTGGATACAGTTATTAGCTCCTTCTTCGGTGCATTTGCTGTGGCGGTGGTTGGTCATATTTTCGCCAAGCGGTTTCGTATGCCGATGATTATTTTCAGTGTAGCAGGGATCATTCCATTAGTTCCGGGTGGTCTTGCTTACAATACAATGAGACAGGTTGCCCAAAATGATTACATCGCAGCAATACCACTAGCAGCAAAAGCGTTTATGATCTCAGGTGCTATAGCAATGGGTCTCGTATTTGCCGAGGTTCTCGTTCAGATTGTGACGAAAACGAGGAAAAAGCAAAATAGCATTGATAGTAAAGAGGTGATCAAGTAGATGAGTGAGATACATGAACATCATACGGAAGAGATAATAAAATTATGTCTTTTGGCAGGGAGAATTATGATGGAAAGTGGTGCGGAAACGTATAGAGTTGAAGATACGATGTCAAGAATTGCCGCAGCATATGGTATAACGGAAACACATAGCTTTGTTACCCCAACTGGCATTATCGTTTCCCTTAAAGGTTCTAATCCAACACAATTAGTCAGAATCAGTAATCGATCAACTGATTTGGAAAAAGTAGCAAGGGTAAATAGTATATCCCGTCAAATTTCCAATGGTGAGCTTGAGATAGAAGCGGCACATCATTCATTAGAACAACTTCAAGCTTCCCACCTTGAATTTCCTATCTGGATACAAATTCTCGCAGCAGGTATTGTAAGTGGGTCTTTTCTAATAATGTTCAAAGGAATATGGGCCGATTTTCTACCAGCTATAATTGTAGGAGGAATAGGTTATTCCAGCTTATTATTTATTCAGCATTACACCCGTGTTAAATTCTTTGCAGAATTCCTAGCTTCGTTAATTATCGGAATCTTATCGTTCCAACTTGTAAAGGTAGGGTACGGATTTGAACTAGATAAAATAATAATAGGATCCGTCATGCCTCTAGTACCAGGTCTTCTCATTACAAACGCAGTACGGGATCTAATGGTAGGACACTTCGTCTCAGGCCTCTCCAAAGGAGCAGAAGCATTTCTCACCGCATTTGCAATCGGTGCAGGTGTAGCCGTAGTGTTTTTGTAGCGTTTGTGTATTTTGTTAATAAATTCCAAAAGGGGCCAGACCCCTCTTGGAATTTATTAACTATGTACGCCAATCCTTTACACCTACAACGTTATTACTATTTTACAATAATTTCTTGTTTATATTTTTAGAGATTCATATTACAGTATGAGTATGAAAACTTTAAAGAAAGTCCTCATACCCTTGTCGATTGTCGCTTTAGTCTTAGGTGGAAATACTGCAGCATTAGCCGCTACAACTCATACGGTTCAATCCGGAGATTCAATGTGGAAAATAGCTGTTAAGTATCAAGTGGGTGTTTCGGAAGTAATAAATGCGAACCCTGCAGTTAAGAATCCAAATCTTATCTACCCAGGTCAAAAACTTAACATTCCAGAGTTAGGAGAGGTAAAATCTTTAGAGGAACAAGTTGCAGCCTTGGTGAATCAAGAACGAAGTAAAGTAGGATTAAAACCATTAAAGCTTAACTGGGAACTTTCTAGAGTTGCCAGATACAAGTCTCAAGATATGATAGATAAAAATTATTTCAGTCACACTTCTCCAACGTACGGATCACCGTTTACGATGATCAAAAATTTTGGAATTAACTACAGAGCAGCTGGAGAGAACATTGCTGCCGGGCAAAGAACAGCACAAGAAGTTATGAATGCTTGGATGAATAGTGATGGACATAGAAAAAATATTTTATCTAGCCAATATACAGAAATTGGTGTAGGTTACGCAAAAGGTGGAAAATCCAGTCATTATTGGACACAAATGTTTATTTCGAGATAAATAGATGATATGTAGCAGTGGAGCTCTCTTTAGAGATCCACTGCTTTTTTATGATTTACCAAAAAAATTATCTAAAAGGTAAGCAAGCAGCGTCCAACTCTGGCTCCAGAAACTCCTAGCGCCTTTTACAGAAAACAAAACCATTATAATAGTCCAGTTGAATAAATATAGATTACAGGAGTTTCTTATTTTTCATTGAGTCTGAAACTGATTCCGATAAAGCACCCTATAAATGGTAGGTAGTATGGAGATATCCAGCAAATATCGATAGTGACAGGCAATATGAATAATACTATACTATTACCATAATAAAAAACCAAAAAAAAGCATAGAATACTAGAAAGGTGACTCATCATGATAAATTCTGAATATATTATAAGACCAGCACTAATAGAAGACCTCCCTGCAATTGTTACCATTTATAACTCTACTGTTCAAAGCAGGATGGTAACAGCCGACACAGCTTTAGTTAAAGTGGAGGACAAGCTTGCATGGTTTCATGAACATAATCATGAATATAGACCATTGTGGGTGGTTGTAGAACCTGGGAAGGAAAATATTAGTGCTTGGCTAAGCTTTCAATCCTTTTATGGCAGGCCTGCTTATCAAGGAACAGCCGAAGTAAGTATCTATATTCATGAAAATTCGAGAGGCAGAGGTCTTGGTGCATACTTATTGGAAAAGGCACTAGAAGCTTGTCCAAGCATCAAGGTAGATAATCTTCTTGGGTTTATTTTTGCACATAATGAACCAAGTTTACGATTGTTTCATAAATATGGATTTGAAAAGTGGGGATATCTCCCTGAAGTTGCCGAATTGGAAGGAATAAAGAGAGACTTGGTTATTTTGGGTAAAAAAATTAAGTAGTGAGGATGATGTGGATGAGATTTAAATGGGCAGTTATGATTGTCGTTGGTGTGTTTTTTGTGACAGGACTATTGCTTTCATTTAATGGGAATTTCCGTGGTGCTGTGAGGCTTGCAATTACTGGTTCGCCAGTTATAACCTTATCATCTGAAGGGGATACCACAAAGGTTATGACTAAAATGAGTGATGGAGAAGGGTTTCAGAAACTCCTATCCTTAGTAGAAACTGAAGGCTGGTTTCTGGCAAATCAGTCAGGCTCCATTTTTGTCTTTACAAGAGGCGAGGAAAGTCTCGTTTTAATGGTTAAGATGTGGACAAACCAATATATAGTGGGTGAAATGATAGAAGGGTAAGGTGAACACCAGTGAAACCAGTTCCAACGCTTCTTACTGAGCGTTTACAATTACGCAAACTAACTTTAAAAGATGCAGAGACGATTTTTTTGTATTTTTCCAATCCTGAAATGACTAGATTTTATGGAATGGAGCCCTTCGAATCAAGATTAGAAGCGGAAAAATTTATTAAAAATTTTCTGGATGATTATAATATGCTTTTCCGTTGGGGAATTGTGGAGAAAGATAGCAACCGCCTAATCGGTACTTGCGGTTTTCATGCAATTTCTGAAAAGCATTTGCGTGCAGAAATTGGGTATGAGATAGATGTCCCGTTTTGGGGGAAAGGCTATGCTACAGAGGCGATTAAAGCATTAATTGAGTATGGGATGGATACATTGAAGTTGCAACGGATAGGGGCAAATGTTTATCCCGAAAATATTAGTTCGAGAAGGGTGCTCGAAAAAGCTGGATTTTCTCATGAAGGGTTGTTGCGGAACTATCTGTTCCAAGGAGGAAATTTTCATGATGCCAATGTTTTTTCCATTTTAAAAAATGAAGTGCTGGGAAAATAATAGCTGGGAAGGTTCCACAACCTTCCCGCAAAACGAATATGCTATTCGTAGATTAACAACAAGATCCGATATAAGACGTAGCTGGAGTTCATGTTTTCGGCCGATATTTCTCCACTAATCAGGCTGCCCTCATACTCACTCATCCTGAGCAGTTAATATCAGTGGACCGTCTTTTGTAATGGCAAGAGTATGCTCATATTGCGCAGACAATTTACCATCCGCTGTCCTTGCTGTCCATCCATTCTGATCTAAAAGTGAAAACCAGGTGCCAACGTTCACCATCGGCTCGATTGTAATAACCATCCCTTCTCTTAATCTAACACCACTTCCCTTAATGCCAAAATGGAATATCTGTGGTGGTTCATGGATGGTCCTGCCTATCCCATGGCCAGTAAAATCTCGTACTACCGAGTAACCTTCTCCCTCCACAAAGTTCTGTATCGCAAAGCCAATATCTCCTGTTCTATTTCCTATATATGCTTGTTCAATTCCTTTATAAAGGGCTTCTTGGGTAACCTTAAGTAAATCCTGTGCTTTTTTACTTATGTTACCAACGGGATAAGACCAAGCTGAATCTGCTAGTGCCCCATTTAGATTAACGACACAATCGATTGTTACGATATCTCCATCACTAAGAGGTTCATTACGTGGAAAGCCGTGGCATATTTCATCGTTGATGGATGCACAAGTTGCATATCGGTATCCTCTAAAACCTTTTTGTTCAGGTGTTGCTCCATTAGTAATTAAAAATTCTTCCACAAATTCATCTATTTCACTAGTTGTTATTCCAGGCTTGATATTTTTTCTTAATAGCTTATGACAGGCAGCTAAAAGCTTGCCGGCTTCATGCATCTTCTTAATTTCCTGTTCGGTTTTGATAGTATTCATAAAGATTCACCCCCTTCAATCCATTATAGTAAGCACACCTCATTAGGTTCATAAAAAAGCAGGGAAATTAACCTTTGTGGGGAATTTATTTAGAGTAGGATTATAATTAGTATCGGAAGTGATTTTGTGGCAATAGAAAAATTAAATCAGGATCTTATTATCAATGGTAGTATGACAGTTTCTGGAGGTTCTTTTAATCTAGTATCCATTAATGGAAAAGGTACGATTAATGGAGGGGTACAGTGTAATAACTTTAAAATAAATGGAGCCTGTGATATAAATGGTCATTTAAAAGGAGAAACAGGAGTAATTAGAGGCAGAGCTAGTATTAAAGAAGATATTTTCCTCCATAATTATACCGTGGATGGCAGAAGTGATTTAATGGGTGGGCTCTATACAGCAAATCTCTTAGTAAGGGGTGCTTGCACTATAAAAAAGGAAATTAATAGCGAGAGTACCAAAATATATGGAAAACTGAAACTCGACGGAAGTTGCAATACGGATTCTTTTTTTTCAGAAGGGGTTATCCGTATCGGTGAAACATTAAAAGCAAAAAATATAGAATTAAATCTAGGTAATTCCAGAAGTCGCGTTAATCGAATGGAAGCTGATTCTATTAAAATATTAAAGAATAGAAAGTTTAATGGAATCATTGGCTGGTTTTTAGCTTTGTTGACAGCTGCAGGCGAGACTGGGTCACTTTCTGTTCAAGAGATATACGGTAAACATATAAATGTGGAAGCAACAAATGTTAACCACATTAGAGGAGAAAAGGTTGTAATTGGTCCAGGATGTAAGGTAGAGCTAGTGGAATATACGGATTCAATCGAGATAAGTAAAGATGCTAAAGTTAAAAAAAGTCTAAAAGTCACAGAATAACGGTTACCCTAATGAAAAAGGATTTATTCTTAAGGATTGTAACGAGTAAGTATCGTTTTTGTTAGTGGTAAAGATAGCTAGTATGAAAGGAGTAAACTTTTATGCCACCAGTAGTTTCCGATGAGTATAAGGAAAAAAAACGAAAGAGGATTCTAGAAAGTGCGTTAGCTTGTTTTGCCGAAAAGGGATTCCAAGTAGCTACGATGGACGATATTGTGAAAGATTCGGGGATAAGTAAAGGTGCCATTTACAACTATTTTAAAAGTAAGGAAGAGCTTTATATAGAATTGATGAACGAAAAGTCAAATAAGAGTTTTGAAATACTTCGTGAAAATTTAGAAAAGCTACCAACTGCAAAAGAGAGATTAAGTCATTTTTTTGAAGTGTTTCGGTCGCAAGTAAAAGTGAATCCGAATTGGGAAAACACCAGTATGGTTCACATAGAATTTTGGTTAAGTTCTGTTCGTAATGAACTAACAAAGGATTTTATGTTCAACAGATATCAAAATGTCTATAAAAAAATTCTAACGGATGTCATTCAATATGGGGTAGACCGGGCTGAATTTTCGAAATCTACTGATATAGACTTTGTTGGAAACGTTTATTGGAGTTCTTTTGATGGCATATGTTTTTATCAGTGTGTGATGGAGAATGATGAACTATATGTAAGATTGGTTAACCAATTAGAAACTGTCATTAATCTAATGATTTTACCTCCCAAAAATAATAAAGCTATGGAAGAATTTTGTCGAAGAGATTAGTTTGAAGTATTAGAAAATTCATGCTTAAATTAAATAAACTGAGTGGTCGGTTTACATTGCTTTATATAATTGAAATAAACTGTCTGGTCAGTTTATTATAGTGGGTAAAAGCAGCTTTAGCAAAAAGCCCATGTGTAGTGTATAAACAAAACATAAAATTCAGATACATATAACCTTTGTTAGATAAAGGAGGAGAATCAATGTTTATCATCAAGAAACTATATGAATGCAAACTTGAAGAAGCCGTAGAGGCTTGGAATAAAGGTTTTGAAGGATATTTTTTTGATGCTACCATGGATGTTGACCGGTTTACAGCAAGATTAGGGCATGAAAACCTTTCACCATCGTTATCAATTATTGCTTTTGACAAGGAAAAACCGATAGGAATCCTCTTAAGTGGGATGAAACAGATAAATGGAAAAAAAGTTGCTTGGAATGGTGGAACCGGTGTTGCAAAACCCTACCGACAAAAAGGTGTCGGTAAACTCTTAATTGAAGCTGCGATCAAGATATATGAAGAGACTGATGTTGATATTTCCACACTTGAAGCTATCACTGAAAATATGAAAGCAATTAGTTTATATGAAAAAATGGGATATGAAGTTGTGGACGAGGTGGTGCATCTAAGAAAAGATGACGTTCCGGAATTCTATGGAACTCTTGATTACCAAGCTGTTTTTACATCTGTGCTTGATGCTCAGTATTTCCCGATTTATAAATCTGATACTCCATGGCAAAGTCAATGGTTTGCCATGAAAGAAGGCCAAGCACTTCAGCTATTGAATGATAGAGGGGAAACAGTTGCCTACGGACTTTTTAAAAGAGAGTATGAAGAAGACGGCACATTGAAGTCAGTAGTTGTTACTCACTGCTTTATTAATGAATCTAAAGGGAATCCCGAATTTCTAATTGATTCTCTATTTTCATTTCTATTTCCACCAGCTGCTACTTCCTATAGTTGCACCGTCGCCTTTTTTCTTTTATCCAACACGAAGGTGTACCATTATCTGCTTGATAAGGGCTTCATAAGAAGGGTAAATCAGGTGTGGATGAAAAAGACTGTAAAAGAAAAGGTAGAGGACAGAAATTAACCTGCTTAAGATCAGGAGCCAGTTTGCAGAAGTTGCATGTAACGCTTTAGATACTTTGAAATAGGAGGAAAACAAATGTTAATTGATCAGTTTTTAAAAGAGCAAAACGAACAGTTTCAATTTTTATTAAAAAATTCTTCTTACGCGGCTTGGATGGCTCAGACAACTGGAGAAAAAAAGTGGGCGGATGAGGCTGGAAAAGCGTCAAGCGAATATAGTCTATATTTTTCGGAAGCGGAGCGATATGAGAAGGTTTTGGCATTTTTAAATCAAGAAGATCTTACTGTTGAACAAAGACGGCAGCTAGAAATCTTAGAAACAGAAATGAAAGAAAACCAGATGTCCAAAGAAACAATTGAAGAGCTGGCAACTATGTCTTCTGAGTTGAATTATTTATTTAACACTTACGTGCCAGAGGTGGGTGGCAAGAAATTATCAGCGAACGATATTCGGGATATATTGGCCAAAAGCAAGGATAATCAAGAGCGTGAAAATGCTTGGAAAGCAAGCAAAGAAGTAGGAGTTGTGGTATCTGGAAAATTATTAAACTTAGTGAAAAAAAGAAATGAAGCTGCAAGAACCCTAGGTTATAAGGACTATTATCAAATGGCGTTTGCTAATCAGGAATTAGATATAGAAGAAATTTTTTATATGTTCTCTGAGTTGGTAAATCAATCAGACGAGACATTCCGAGAATTAAAAAGAGAACTGGATGACTCCTTGGCCGCTAAATTTAATATCACCGTTTCTGAGCTTCGTCCATGGCACTATGTGGACCCATTCTTTCAAGAAGCTCCTACCGATGAAAAAACCAATTTAGATGTATATTTCAAAGGCGAAGATTTAGAAAAACTTACAGCAGATACCTTTGACTCAATGGATATGCCTATTGAAGGGTTGTATGCTTCATCCGATTTAAATCCACGTACTGGAAAAAACCCAACAGCTTTTTGCATGGATATGGATCGTATGGGAGACATTCGCGTACTTTGTAATCTTGAAGATAATACATACTGGATGGGTACGATGCTTCATGAATTTGGTCATGCGGCTTACAACAAATATACTAATCGAGATTTACCAGTACTTCTTCGTAGTCCAGCACATATTTTAACGACCGAGGCAATTGCCATGTTATTTGGAAAAATGACTGAGAACCGAGAATGGCTCTCCAAGTTCTTAAAACTGGGGGAGGATACACTCGACTCCTTAGCTCCGAGTATTGAAAAGCACGAGCGATTAAAGATGCTGATTTCAGCTCGTTGGATTATCACCTTCGTATTTTTTGAGCGAAAATTATACGAAAATCCAGATCAGGATCTAAACAGCTTATGGTGGGATACGGTGGAAAAGATTCAACTAGTAAATCCTCCTGATGATCGATCAAATCCCGATTGGGCAGCTAAGATACATTTTACGCTTGCACCAGTATACTATCAAAATTATTTATTAGGCGAACTTACTTCTGCACAGTTACATCAATACATTTTGAAGAATATCTCCAAAGAATTCTTCACAAAGCAGGTTGGAGCATATATTCGGGATGAATTTCTTGCACCAGGTGCAACCTATCATTGGAACAAAAAAATAGAAAAGGTAACGGGAGAAGCGTTAAACCCTGAGTTTTTTGTAAAAGCATATTGTCAGAGGGTTTCTGTTAAGTGAATCGAAATTTAGAATGAGTGGAGGATTGATGCCTCTGCTTATTTTTTTTGCATTCTTCAATTTAGCTTTCTGAAAAGGCTTTTATTAATTTTTCTTTACGATTCTTACAATTGTCGAAAAATAGTAGGAATGTCCTAATCTATTAGGTAAACTAAGATTGGTGTTATTTCTGGTTTAAAAAATACTAGATTGATATAGAAAGGTTTGTCTATGAAATGATGAACAAAGTTATGGCGATTATTCTACTTATTCCTATACTATTAACATTAGGCTTACCAATAGAAAGAACAAAAGCAAGTACTTCTACCTTAGATCTTTTCAGTGAATCCGTATTATTGGTTGACGCAAAGACAGGTGATGTTTTGTTTGAAAAAGATAGTGAAAGAGTGATGTATCCTGCCAGTATTACAAAGATTGTCACTGCTCTCCTTGCGATAGAAGAGGGTAATTTGGAAGATATCGTCACAGTAAGTAAGAATGCTAGAGATCAAGAAGGCTCAAGGGTCTATTTACTAGAAGGAGAGCAACTTTCTCTCCATAAGCTAGTAAAAGGACTTTTAATTAATTCCGGTAATGATGCTGGTACTGCCATTGCAGAACATATGAATGGATCCGAAAAAGAATTTGCAAAGAGAATGACATCTTTTGTTGAAAATAAAATAGGAACAAAAGACACTACCTTTAAAAACCCGCATGGTCTTTATAATCCCGATCATGTAACAACCGCCAGAGATATGGCAAAAATTGCAAAATATGCGATGGAAAACGAACTTTTTCGAGAAATTGTTGGTACAAAAGAAATAGAATGGATTGGAGAAGGGTGGGAAACGACTCTTTACAATCATCACCGGCTTTTATGGGATTATGAAGGAACTACTGGTGTGAAAAATGGATTTGTGCCAGAATCCGGTCATACTCTAATTACCTCCGCAAAGCGGGATGATACAGAGCTAATCGCTGTAACATTAAAAGCTGCTTCAAAATATTATTCCTATCAGGATACAATAAAACTTCTTGATTATGGTTTCGAGAACTTCAAAGTAGTTGACTTGAAGAAGGGCAAAATGGTAAAGGACGCTTCAGGAAAAGAGTATATCCTTGCAGAAAATATTTCTATCTCCACAAAGCATGAAGAAGAAATGTCTTTTATGGTTAATGAAGACATGCAATTGGTGATAAGAGCTGGGGATAGAGAATTTATTAAAGAGAATGCTTTGGTTAATAGAAAAATTAGTGAAATGAAACCTTTGACAATTATAGAGGATGAGAAAATTGCTTCAACAAGTGTCGATTCGTCTGAACCCAAGAATAGTTCGTTAAATAGTGTAGTTATATTTTTAGGTATAATTTTCTGTTTATTAATCTTAAGCTTGATTCAAAGACGTTGGAGCAAAAAAAGAAAACAGCAACGGATTATAAAGTCATTAACCTACTCTAAGAAAAACAACATGTAAACATGATTTTATCAACTAAGATTTAAGTATTCATAGGAATTGACCGTCAAATTAAATACCTAACATTTGGATTGCTACCCAAACATTGTTTATAATGGGAATAGGAAGATAGAAACTAGGAGGTAATATATATGGCAAGAGTGGAAACAAAATTGAATCAACAAATTATTGACCTATTGCAAGGAGAAAAGATCGTCTCACTTATTACAACGGACAAAAAAACGAATAAACCTAATTTAAGTATTGTATCTTGGCTTGTTGCTCATCAAGATGGCAAAACGATTAAATTCGCTTTAGGTCACAAAGCGGAAAGCGCATTTAATATTGAAGATAACCCTGAGCTAATTTTAGGGGTGATTGGTGCAGGAAGCTGCTTTTCCATCAATGGAACAGGTACTGTTTCCGAAGTAATAGATAAAACGATGAAATATCGTATTGTTACAGTAGAGGTGACTTCTGTGGAAGATGTTATTTTTTATGGTGGTCAGGTAACACAGGAACCGGATTATGTGAAAACCTATGATGCGGAATTAGCAAGAAAATTAGATGAAGAAGTATATGAAATGTTAAAAAACTAGCTTTGTGAAAGCCTATTAAGGGAACAGTCAATTCATTTTGACCCCTGACAAAGTAAAGATAGCTCTAAATAGAATGTGGTAGCTGCACCTATGTATTAGGTGCAGCTTTTTAAATTAGAGGATTGATTTTTAAGCATAATAAAAAAACCCTGGTCATCTTTTGAGAAAAAAAGGGTATTATCGGTCCACTATAGAACAAGGAATTGGTGGGAAACTGAGTAACTAGTAATTATCATTCGTTTTGAATAGGAGGTACTGTATGTTTATATGGTTAAAAACAAATAAAAAAAAGGTCATACCTTTTCTTTTAGTCGCCTTTTTAGCCGCGTTTTTTGTAATCTACTATTTTCAAACTTCTTCTATTTCTTCCTCGCTCGGTTCAAGTAATAGTGATAACCAGTCGGCCATTACAAACTCAACCGATGGTAAAGAGCCCGTTAGTCAGAGTAGACAAAGTGATAACCCTTTTAATCATCGTGGTTCTCTTACAGAAGTTGATGTACAAAACTATATTCACTGGATGTCCCATCAAAAAGTAAAAGCAGATGAAAAATGGACCCATTACAAATTAACCCCAGAGCGAGTAGAGTGGTTATTGGCAGAGGTAAAGGTACGAGATTATAACCATGAAGATATTTACCTTGAAATATTATCAAAATGGAAAAAAGGAAATTTTGATCGTGCAGATCAAGATCATAACCGGATATGGAGCTTACAAAAGGGTACGATTGGAAAGGCTACTGGGGTTTTAACCCCTGAAGAGGAGAAGGAATATTTGGAGAAAATCGGCAGAGAGCTTAACTAATCAACTTGAATCTTTTTTATGATATGATGAAAGAAACTATACTAAAAGGTGGGTAAAAATGAATTTCCTTCCTACATTTGCGTTAAATGAAATGCAAGAAGAATTAGTTGATAGTGCGAAAAAGCTCTCAGCTTCATTTGAGAAGCGGGCTTCTTTTTACGATCAAAATGCCCTCTTTCCGTTTGAAAATTTTCAGGAAATTAAAAAAGCGGGACTATTAGAATTAACAATACCGAAAGAGCAAGGGGGAAAGGGGGCTGGATTGTATGAATTTATTTTACTTCAAGAAACCCTTGCCCAGGGCGATGCACCAACCGCTCTAAGCTTAGGATGGCATCTTGGGGTGCTTATGAACCTCTCTTCTTATCAAGTTTGGCCAAAAGAGACTTTTAATAAGATATGCACAGAGATAATAACGAAGCAAAAAATCATAAATAGCGCACATTCAGAAGCAGGTACCGGTAGTCCGGCCAGAGGTGGACTTCCAGAAACAAGTGCAAGGAAAACAGATAATGGCAAGTGGATAATAAATGGCAGAAAGACTTTTACATCCTTAGCACCAATTTTAGATTATTTTATTATATCTGCCTCCATTGAAGGCTCAAATCAAGTTGGTGAATTTATCCTCCCTAGAGATTCAGCTGGTCTATCAATTGTTGAAACCTGGAACTCCATGAGTATGAAGGGAACCCGCAGTGATGATCTACTTCTTGAAAATGTCACCATATCGAATGAAGGATTTCTTTTTATACGAGGACAAAGGGAGTCGAAGCCTCAAGGCTGGCTGCTTCATATTCCTGCTTGTTACCTAGGAATAGCCATAGCTGCAAGAAATGAAGCAGTGAAATTTGCTGAAGGGTATCAACCTAACAGCCTGCCTCATCCGATAAGTGAAGTTGCAAAAGTGAGAGAAAGTATAGGGAAAATGGATATAGAGTTAACTGCGGCTAGGCATTTCCTATATAGTGTAGCAAGGAAATGGGATCAAAACCCAAATGCTAGGAATAAGTTAATTGGAGAGCTCGCTTCAGTTAAATATATAGCAACAAATACAGCTCTATCTGTCGTTGATGAAGCAATGAGAATTGTCGGAGCAAAGAGTCTACATGCCGAACATCCGCTTGGGCGACATTATCGTGATGTACGTGCTGGGCTTCATAACCCTCCGTCCGATGATATCACTTTGAAGATAATGGCCGAGCAAGCTTTAGCAATGAATGAGTATTAATAGTAGGAGACTTATAAATGAAATGGATTAAAAGAGTATATCAACGAGTCTTAGAATCGTGTCATCGTTTTATAGATAATAATTGGCGTTCGATCATAACGGGATTATTAACCTATTTCCTCTTATTTGTTATATTTATCGGGTTTTTCTTTTTAACTGGAGTAGGAAAATGGTTTGATGTGACATTTACAATCGGAACCGCCATATTGAGTATGGCGCTCGGTTTCATTATAAGTGTCATTATAATCAAACTCTTAAAACAAATACCTGTTATTATGATAGCCAGTGTTATAGGGGTGATTGTTGCCATTAATAGCGTTGGTTTGTATTTAGGTCCATTTTTCCGTATGATGTCTTATTCAATTTTGATTCTCGGAGCTTTAGCCGGACTCACCTTTCACTTGTATAGATCATTAAGTAGGAGGAAATTATGGATTGCTGGACTCTTGAGCTTGATTACCCTTTTTTCACATGGACTATTCATCTATCTCGTTACATCAGAAGGTCAGGATGGAGCCTGGTCTCTTGAAGTTGATAAAGACAATCCCTCACATGGCTTAGCTAATCCTGCTACTCCTGGGCCACTTTCCATAAACCACTTTACATATGGAAGCGGTGATGATCAAAGAAGAGAGGAATATAGGAAAGTTGAGTATACAACAAGATCTGTGAACTTATCTCCATTTATTATAAAACCAAAAGGATTTAATAAATGGTATCGAGAATGGTTCTGGGGGTTCAATATTCATCATGCCCCACTTAACGGGCGTGTATGGATGCCTGAGGATACGGAGGGAGGACCATACCCTCTTGTGCTGATGGTGCATGGTAATCATAATATGGCTGATTTTTCAGACGGGGGATATGGGTACATAGGGGAACTTCTAGCAAGCAAAGGGTATATCGCTGTTTCGATTGATGAAAATTTTCTCAATTCCGGTAAATCAGGTCATATAGGCTGGGATAATTCGGGAAGAGCATGGATGTTTCTTAAACATTTAGAGCAATGGGATAAATGGAATAAAGATTTAAACCATCCGCTACATAATACAATAGATATGGAGAACATTGCTCTAATTGGGCATTCCCGTGGCGGGGAAGCAGTAAGCATTGCAGCATTAATGAACAAGTTGGACCGGTTTCCAAATAATGCTAAAACACGATTGGATTTTGACTTTTCCATTAAATCACTTATAGGTCTTTCACCAGGTGATGGGCGCTTCAAATTGGGTGATCAGCCTATAGAGCTAAAGAATATCAATTATTTAACATTGCAAGGAGCGAATGATACCGACCACACTAATTATTTAGGAATGAGACAGTTTGAACGAGTTTCTTTTTCGGATGATTTTGATGGCTTTAAGAGCAGTGTTTATTTGTATGGCGCAAATCATGGTCAGTTCAATACAGATTGGGAAGTGGACCAGCCTGCACCCTATTGGTGGTTCATGAACCGTAAAGAATTATTGGAACCCGAATTACAGAGAAAAATGACAAAAACGTATATTTCGGCATTTTTAGATGCTACTTTAAAAGGTAAACGTGAATATCGAGAGGTTTTCTCTCAAAAAGAAACAGTAGCAGCATGGATTCCGACAGATCCTATTCGATTAAGATATGAAGATAATACCTTCACACCCCTTGCAACATTTGAAGAAGATGTGGATGTTACCACTATAACTGCTGAAAATGGAGTGAGTACAGGACATAACCTTCAAGTTTGGAAAGAAGTGAGTCTTACTTTACGTAACAAAGAGCCCCAAGATAATCAAGCAGTAATGTTAGGATGGCGTAATACGAATGCAAGGTATTCTCTCGATGTGCCTGAAAATATTTCTGCTACCCTTAACAAAAGTTCGGTATTAACATTTGACGCAATCCAGTTACATTCAAGTCGCTATCAATTTTATGGTATTCAGATGCCAAAAGAATATATAAATAAAGCTATTCCTATATCAGTCATTGTAAAAACTAAAGGGAAGATGACTTTTGATAGTCGTAACCGAACCACTGTTATGATAGAACCTACCTATTCTTCCAAGCTATATAGGTTTGAATGGTGGAATGAACGATTTGGAAATAATTATGAGCATATGTTACAGACCTATGAGGTGCCTTTGGAATTTCTGGAAGAAGAACTGTCTTCCATTGTGTATGAGGATGTTGAAGAAATTATATTTGAATTCAATCAGGTAGAAAGAGGATTGCTATTTTTGGATAATATAGGATTTAAAGAATAAAATTTATAACAAACGATAGCATTTATAATGAATAATATCGCTTTTTCTCCCTCATAGTAACAGTAATGAATTATTGTTCTAGGGGGAGAAAAAATGATTATGAAAAGCTTGATATTTTTTTTAGCATTTATAATTTCCTTTATAAATCCTTTTATCAACTTCGAATCTTATGTTAGGACCAACCTTGCTAATCTTCCATTAACTCTCCATTTAACCGCAACTCACCCGAATAGCATTAAAGAGATTCCTGTGAAGGACGAGAATTTACCTAAACTAAAAGTGCATTTCATAGATGTAGGGCAAGGCGATGCGATATTGTTGCAAACACCAAATGGCTTAAATGTCTTAATAGATACTGGACCCAAACAATCCTCCTCTAAACTTGTTAGCTATCTGAAAAAAGTATCCGTTTCCACTATCAATTTACTCATTATCACCCACCCTGATTTTGATCATATTGGAGGAATCCCCTCCTTGTTGGAAAAAGTTCCAGTAAATAAAATTTTGGACAGTGGGAAAGCCCATTCCACTTTATCATTCATTCAATACAAACAATATGTGTGGAATAATATCGTTCCGGTACAATATGCGAAGGAAAAAATGAAACTTGAGATTGATCCGAACCTGAAAATAAAGGTACTAAATAGCGGGGTAGGTAAAAAGGAAACCAATGATGCATCCATAGTCTTGCAAATCACATATGGAGATGTGAAATTTCTGTTTATGGGAGATACAGAAGAAATAGAAGAGAAAAGATTGACGAGAAAGTATAGATTGTCATCCACCGTGTTAAAAGTAGCTCATCATGGCTCCAATAGTTCATCGACTGCTTCTTTTCTAAAAGAAGTTAAGCCGAAGATAGCGGTTATATCGGCTGGAAAAGATAATGACTTTGGTCACCCACATCAGCCTGTCTTAAATCGCCTAATAGAAAGTGGAGCAGACGTTTATAATACAGCTGAAGCTGGCTCTGTAATTTTTTCTACAGATGGTAACTTGCTTTTTGTTAATAACCGACCGTGGTTATATGCAAATACCGAGGAAAGAACAAAAACCGATGCTGTCGTAATAACCGATTTGGATGTAATGGAAGAAACAGTAACTCTTCAAAATAAGGGAGAGAGTACAGTTGATCTTTCAAATTGGAAATTAATTAGTAAAAAAGGTTATCAGACATTTGACTTTCCGAAAGCTTTTAAGTTAGCTCCTGGAGAAATGATTTATATTACTTCAGGCGCACAAAAGAAGCAATTCAAGCGATATATTCACTGGTTAAGTGATTATCTGTGGAACGACAAAGGCGATACAGCTCAGTTATTTAATGATAAAGGGGAATTAGTAGATGAACTGGAGGCCTCTGTAAAGGAAGAAGATTAGCTTACATGTTTATTTTTGCTGAATTGGTGTTATGTAGGAGGTATAGACTTACAACATCAGACATGAGGTAAAAAGTGAGGAGAGGGGCAGTGAAAAAATATAAAAAAGTGTATTATCGCTTGATCTTTTCACTTATTTTAGTAAGTATATTATTTTTCACTTACATTCAAGTAAGCAAAGAGAGCATTGTCACTTCTGCTGTATTAGATGAAGAAAATAGTGCGGTGGCTGTAAACTTGCAGAACCCTTTTCATATGCCTATTGAGGTTTATTATACAGAAGTTGTTGATGAAGACGATATTGAAATGAAAGCTACAATATATTCTATTATTTTAAATGGTACGCATAATAGTGCAAGTTCCAATGTGAGTCAGGAATATTTGTCGCAAAAAACTGATACGTTTGAAGTATTAAATGAAGTAACCATTCCAGGAAAAAGTGCAAAAAAAGAAAAGAATTATTCTCTCTATATGAGAGATGAAGATGGAAAAGCTGAGCTGCACAAGGCAAATAAAATATCCATTTCTTTCAAAGTGTTTTCTCTCTTCCCTTTTAAGACAACTATTGATTTATAGGGAGTATGCTAATTACAGAGGAAAATGGGCACGACAGCAATGATTGTTACGTGTTGTGATAATTACGCAGAACAACATTACAAAATCAGCCTAATAGAAAAAAGGCTCGAATTTTACACAAATTCGGGTCTTTTTTCTATTTATGTCATTTTAAAATATTTGAGTGTGTAATATCGGCATAACAAGGGGAAAATATTATGAGAGCGACATTATTCGACAAGTAACTGTTTATCATATAAAGGCAAGGAAGTGAGGGAGTGTATGTAATGAGGCCTTACCATTTTCCCTTTTACTCTGATTTAATCATTCTTAATTACATAGCTGACCCAAGATGGTGGTTGTTGTTTCTTTCCATTTTTTTACCTTGGGTAATTTGGTGGATTTTTGCAGACAAGAATAGGTTATATGAACTTTTAATATATGGGATGTTATGGGCAGTGATTGCAACGTGGTTAGATTTAATCGGTACGTCAAATGGACTGTGGGAATATCCATATAATTTGTATAACAAAGTACCAACCTTACTACCAGCAGACTTATCAGTTATTCCAGTCATGTTTATGCTGTTGTATCAGTACCTTTCTAATTGGAAGAAGTTTTTGCTTGGAAGTGTTCTCGTATCGTCTTTACTTTCCTTTGTATTAGAACCTTTATTCATAAAATTTTCGATGCTGAATTTGATAAATTGGACACATTTCAAATCTTTGTTTTCCTTTGTGATTTTAGCTCTTCTCACTAAAAGTATCATGTCGGGTTTAGAGAAGTTAAAAAGTTTTTAGTTGACTAACATGTATATACAAGATAAACTAAAGTTGAACATGTATATACATGTTTTTGAGGTGAATAAAAGCGTTTTTGTAAGCCCTTTTCTTAATTTTAGGTTGTATTAAAGAGGGCTGCTGATAAAAGTAAACTTAAGCACCAATCCCCCGAAAGCGTTGTCTTTTTAGCGGAAATTAACGGCGGTGTTACATGAACTCATTAAATAACTTTATTAGGGACAGGAGGAAGCCTTATGTTTAAAAAGTTTTTTGGTAAAAAAGAAACAGAGATAAAACCTACAGAAGAAATAATTTATGCACCTTTAAGTGGAAAAGTTACAGAGCTCACAGAGGTTCCAGATCCAACTTTTTCACAACAGATGATGGGGGATGGACTCGCTATTCTGCCATCAGAAGGAGAAGTAGTTGCGCCTGTTGATGGAGAGATAGTTCAATTTTTCCATACAAAACATGCCATTGGAATACGTTCAGATATGGGAGCAGAAATTTTAATACATGTGGGTCTTGAGACAGTTTCTATGAATGGTGCAGGATTTGAAGGTCATGTAAAAGAGGGAGACCGAGTAAAAGCTGGGGATAAATTGATTAGCTTCGATATGAATTTGATTAAAGAGAAAGCCTCCAGTACGATCACTCCTATTGTAATCACAAATGGCGAGGTTCTAGAGAGTTTTGAAAAGAGAGTATCTGACAATGCAATAAAAGGAGAAACAGTATTGTTTCATTTAAAAAGAGCTTAAGAGCAGGGGAACTAGGAGGAAACTAAAATGGACATCAGGAAACAAGCAGAAGAAATTGTCCGTGCACTCGGAGGGAAAGAAAATATTAGCGCTGCTACACATTGTGTAACACGTCTCCGTTTGGCTTTGAATGATGAAAGTAAGGTAAATAAAGAGGCTTTAGAAGACCTAGAAAGTGTTAAAGGATCGTTTTCCACTAATGGACAATTCCAAGTGGTAATAGGCCAAGGTACGGTTAACAAAATATATAAAGAATTTGTCGAGATTACTGGTGTTGGAGAAGCTTCAAAGGATGATGTGAAGAAAGCCGCTGAGAAAAATTTAAATCCACTGCAGCGAGCGGTAAAAACACTTGCTGATATTTTCATCCCGATATTACCGGCAATCGTTACAGCTGGTTTATTAATGGGAATAAACAATATGCTGACAGGAAAAGGTATCTTTTTTGATGATGCATCAATAATTGATGTATATGCACAATGGGAAGATATTGCAGGAATTATAAATTTAATAGCAAATACAGCCTTTGTCTTTTTACCAGGATTAATTGGGTGGTCCGCCGCCAAAAGATTTGGGGGAAGTGAGCTACTTGGTATCGTATTAGGCTTAATGTTGGTGCATCCAGATCTCTTAAATGCCTGGGGATACGCAGAAGCTCAAGAAGAAGGAGCAGTGGACACCTGGAATTTTCTTGGGTTAGAAATTGAAAAGGTAGGATATCAAGGGCAAGTATTACCTGTACTTGTAGCAGCATACGTACTAGCTAAAATAGAACAATTTTTAGCAAAACGAGTCAGTGATGGTTTTCATTTGTTGGTAGTTCCACCAATTACACTATTGTTAACAGGTTTCATTACATTTGTGGCAATTGGTCCAATTACGTTTACTATGGGTAATTATTTAACTGACGGATTCGTAGCGATCTTTGATGCTGTTCCGGCCTTAGGTGGATTAATTTATGGTGGATTATATGCACCGCTTGTTATAACAGGAATGCATCATACTTTCCTGGCAGTTGATTTACAATTGATTGCAACAATCGGAGGTACCTTCCTATGGCCGATGGTTGCACTTTCCAATATAGCTCAAGGCTCTTCCGCCTTTGCCATGATGTTGGCGACAAAAGACGAAAAATTAAAAGGGTTAGCTTTAACTTCCTCTATCTCAGCATGGTTAGGGATTACGGAACCAGCAATGTTTGGGGTAAACTTACGTTTCCGTTACCCATTTTTTGCAGCAATGATAGGCTCTGCCATAGCAGGGATAATCATAACGATTGCAGGTGTAATGGCACCATCTATCGGAGTGGGCGGAATTCCATCATTTTTCTCCATTTTAAACGAATACTGGCCAGTATTCTTCTTAGGAATGGGAATCGTTTTAATCGTACCATTTGTTATTACCTTCTTAATCGCAAAAACAAAAATGAAAAAAGAAGCAACAAAATAGAGAAATGAATGTAAAGGATTGTAAATTGGGGTCTGGCCCCTTTTTACAATCCTTTACAAATTTGTAAATACTATAGTTATAAGATAGATTTATGACTAATCAATTTCTTATCAACGGTTATTAAATTAAAACGTAGGCGATGTTTCAGAGTTTAATATGCGCTCATATGAGGCAAGAGTGATTTACTTAACTAATAACAATCATTTTAACTAAAGAGGTGTTTACTATGAATAAAGTACAACAAGAACCGTGGTGGAAACGTTCGGTAGTTTATCAAATTTATCCGAAAAGCTTTAATGATACGTCTGGTAATGGGGTAGGGGATATACAGGGGATTATTAAAAAATTAGATTATCTGAAGGAACTCGGTGTGGATGTAATTTGGTTAACCCCAATTTATCAATCTCCTCAAAAAGACAATGGATATGATATAAGCGATTATTTTTCTATCCATGAAGAATACGGAACGATGGATGACTTTGATCAACTTCTTGACCAGGCCCATGAACGGGAAATAAAAGTAATTATGGATATAGTCGTAAATCATACCTCTACTGAACATGAATGGTTCAAAAAGTCTAAAGAAGCAAAAGAGAATAACCCATACCGCGACTTTTATATATGGAAGGACAGCAGAGAGGATGGAAGTGAGCCAACAAATTGGGATTCGAAATTTGGAGGAAATGCTTGGGAGTATGACAAAAAAACAGGACAATGGTACTTGCATTTATTTGACGTCACGCAAGCGGACTTAAATTGGGAGAATACTGAAGTTCGCAAGCAGGTCTACGATATGATGACTTTCTGGTTTGAAAAAGGGGTGGATGGTTTCCGTCTTGATGTGGTTAACCTTATTTCTAAAGACCAGAATTTCCCCGACGATGATGGTACAGTGCCTCCGGGAGACGGCCGTAGATTTTACACAGATGGCCCAAAAGTCCATCAATATATGAATGAAATGAATGAAAAAGTATTCTCTAAATATGACAGTATGACTGTAGGGGAGATGTCTTCTACCACTATTGACCATTGTATTAACTATACACGTCCCGACCGTAATGAGTTGAGTATGACCTTTAATTTTCATCATTTGAAAGTGGACTACCCTGGCGGTGAGAAATGGTCTGTGGCGGATTTCGACTTTCAAAAATTAAAGGATATTCTATCAACATGGCAAATTGAAATGACAGAAGGAGGAGGATGGAACGCGCTGTTTTGGTGCAATCACGACCAGCCTCGCATTGTTTCACGCTATGGGAATGATAAAGAATATCACAAAGAATCGGCAAAGATGCTTGCAACAAGCATGCATATGATGCGTGGAACTCCTTATATTTACCAGGGAGAAGAGTTTGGTATGACAAATCCGGGCTATATTAAAATATCAGATTATCGTGATGTAGAATCCTTAAATACTTATCATTTGAAAAAGGAATCAGGGATGAAAGAAGAAGAAATCTTGGAGGTTCTTCGTCATAAATCCCGGGATAATTCTCGTACACCAGTACAATGGAATGCCAGTGAAAACGCAGGCTTTACTAAGAGTACCCCATGGATTAATGTAGCAAAGAACTACCTTCAAATAAATGCTGAAGCAGCACTTGCTGACAAAGATTCAATTTTTCACCATTATAAAAAGCTTATTGAATTACGAAAAAAATATAACATTGTAACGTGGGGAAATTTTGAGTTGATTTTGGAAAAACACCGTGAAATTTTTGCTTATATTCGTAATTGGAATAATGAGAAGTTACTTGTCATTAATAATTATTATGCCAAGGAAAGTACGTTTGTCTTGCCTTCTGATGTAGATGTGGATGAATATCAGGCGGAAATTTTGCTCAGCAATTATAAAGATTCAAGTATAAGCTACAAGGAAGTCTCCCTTCGTCCTTATGAATCCATTATTTATCACTTGAAAAAATAATGCTACAATGATGTCAGGTGATAACAGATGAAAAAAAATAAATTTCAATGGATTTATCATGAACTTGTGAAAAAACTAGAACAAGACGAATTTAGTGTGGGAGATAAGCTTCCTTCTGAACATGAGTTGATGGAGCAATTCCTTTCCTCGCGTGAAACTGTTCGTAAAGCTTTAAATTTATTGGCCCAGAACGGGTATATTCAAAAAGTTCGTGGAAAGGGATCAATCGTATTAGATCGAACACGATTTGATTTTCCTATCTCAGGCCTTGTTAGCTTTAAGGAGCTGGCGGAGAAGATGGGGAAACCTTGGCTCACAAAAGTGCATGAAATTAATATTGTGGAAGCTAGTGAAGGGTTACAAGAGCAGTTAGGAAAGGAAGAACTCTGGAAAGTTGTCCGTTCCCGACAAGTGGATGGAGAAAGTATTATTCTTGATAAAGATTACTTTCAAAAAAAACATGTTCCTAATCTAAGCCATGCGATCGCTGAACATTCCATCTATGAATACTTGGAAAATGAACTAGGACTTCAAATCAGTTTTGCAGATAAAGAGGTTACAGTGGAAGAAGCCTCAGAGGAAGATCATATATTACTTGATTTAAATGGGTTAAGTCATGTTGTAGTGGTAAAAAGTGTCGTACATTTAGATGATGCCAGTCCATTCCAATTTACAGAGTCTCGTCATCGCTTGGATAAGTTCCGTTTTATTGATTTTGCACGCAGAATGAAATAATTATCGAGTACTCTTTTTGAGGGTGCTCGATTTTTTATTAGCTAGGATTTCTGAAGAGGGCAAAATGCACCCTTATGAACTACCGATTGGGACGATGGACCTGTCCCTATGACCCAGTTTGACTGTCCTTAACTAATAGGAAATATTTCCGATATTAAAGGTGTAGTGAGATTTAGAAAGTGAAGGGATGTACAGCTATGGAAAATAAAAAGGGCATTTTATTAGACTCTGGAACTAATGAAGTAGAATTTCTGGAGTTTTTAATTTCTGATACTAGTTTTGGTATAAATGTGTTAAAAGTAAGAGAAATCATCAATCCGACTGCAATAACAAAAGTTCCTCATTCTCATCCCAATATTGAGGGAATCATTGAACTAAGAGGAGAGGTTCTTCCAGTAATCAGTTTGAGAAAGGCTTTATCCATTGATTCTAAAAGTTCTTATAACGAAGATAAATTTATAGTTAGTGAGTTTAATGGGATGAAGGTCATTTTACGGGTGGATCATGTCACACAAATTCATCGACTATCCTGGTCCCAAATGGATAAGCCTGCTTCTCTAAATCAAGGGCTTGAGGATCATGTGACAGGAGTAATTAAACAAGAAGAGAAAATGATTTTATTGGTGGATGTCGAGAAAATAATTTATGACATATATCCGAATATGGAGGGAAGTCTGAACCCCATCTCTCGTTCAATCAATCCTGAACGTGGTAAGAAAAACATTGTAATTGCTGAGGATTCACCAATGCTTCGAAAACTTTTACAAGAAACGCTACTTGCGGCAGGGTTTGAACATATTACATTTTTTGAAAATGGGAAAGAAACGTGGGATTATTTTGATGAGAAGGTCCGAAATGGAGAATCAAAGGTTGATCTACTAATTTCCGATATTGAAATGCCACAAATGGATGGTCACCACCTTACGAAGATGTTAAAAGAAGATCGGAGTCTAACAAGTGTTCCTATCATCATTTTTTCATCGCTCATTACGGACCATTTAAGACATAAAGGTGAGATGGTAGGAGCAGATGCTCAAATCAGTAAACCTCAATTAACAAAATTAATCGATTTGATGGATCAGTTTCTATTTGAGGATGTAAAATAATATTTTTAAGTGTTGCTTAAGATTCCTATTAAGAATACAAAAGAGACGATATAAGTAAAAAAAATAAAATACCCGCCCAATTTATAATTGAGTGGGCATTTTTGATTTTTCTGTTTTATACTTCTGTTTTATAACGGGCGGCAAGCATACGGGTAGGTACTGCGCACCAACCGTTATCCTATGTGTTTCCAACATACCGCTTTCTACAAAGTTCATCAGCAGAAGAAGCAGAATTATTAGAGCAACTATTTTAATAGCTTTCGCCTAAGCGTTTAAAAACTGGCTTTTCGTAGGTTTTTTTAGTTGGGCGACCTTGGTTTTCTGATGGGTGAAAATTTGTATAGTTTTGGAGCATATTTTTAGCTGTTGATAAAGACATACTCGTTTTCGGATTCCGATAGTGATCATCCAATTCCCCTAGATGAGGGAGTTCTGTAAAATCTTCTTTTGAAGGAGGCAGATGAAAATAGTAGTCTCCTGCCAACACAAGAACGTCGGACTGCTGCCGGCTATTCTTAGGATTTCTTGAAAAGTGCAATCCCTTTTTTTGTGCTTTCCCTTCTGCAATCAGTTTCTCAAGTGCTTTTCGTTTTAATGTATAGAGAAATTTCGGGTCCGGTGCTGTTTTAGCATGGCGATTCACCGTAAAGATGGCACGGGAGAGGTTTTCTACAGAAGATTGCTTTGAGGTTTCTTTATTACTTTGGTTTGTGTATCGTTGATTGGGCATTCTTAGCAGACTCCTTTCTTTTCTTCATTATACTTACCTTTTTGCTAAAAGGGAAGAGAAGCCACCTATTGTCTCAACCAGATGAAGCAACGGGTAGCCTATTCTCTCTATTTTGAATAATTTTAACGAAAATTTCTACAAAATAAGGGTCCCATTGAGTCCCCTTCCCTGACTCTAAAACGGATAGGGCTTTAGTAATGCTCATTCCTTTTCGATAGGGCCTATCTGAAGTCATTGCATCAAATGCATCAGCAACAGCAATGATTCTGCCGAATATAGGAATCTGAATGCCTACTAACTGGTCTGGATACCCAAACCCATCATATCGTTCATGGTGATTCCTTACACCTGGAATTAAACTAGCAATGGCTTCTTTTGGCAACACCTGCTCAAGGATATTTGCTCCTAAAAGAGGATGAAGCTTTATTTGGCGAAATTCTTCTTCCGTCAACTTGCCATCCTTTAATAATACCTCATCTCTTATCCCTATCTTTCCTATATCGTGTAGTAGAGCAGCATTTTTTAGCTGTTCCATTTGTATCAAATCTAATCCTGCTTGTTTGCCGATAAGTAAAGAAAACTCACTGACCCGTAAAGAATGACCCGCAGTATAAGGGTCACGTGCATCTAGAGCGGTGGAAAGAGTTTGATAAAAACTCTCCAATAATAATCTATTTGTTTCGTTTCTTTCCTTTAAGCCATCTACCATCATATTAAAACCTTTTATAACACTGGAAAATTCATCTCCATATAATTCTTTAGCTGGTGAAAGATGATTTTCTCTTACATCTTTCATTCCTTTTAAGAGAGTATTAATTGGATGGATAATATCACGAAATAACAAATAAGAGCCATATGCAGAAAATGCGCCAGCAACAGCTAATATCAAGATGGCCCAGCTCCAGTACTCTAATTCGATAACCTGAACATCCAAACGGACTTGAGTAGCTAAACTAAATAAAAGTACAGGAAAGATCCCTATAAATAATGAACTTATAAGGAATTTAGTTTTTATTGAAACAAGTACGTCTCCGTCAAGAGTTAGAGGCAGGGAAAAGTTTTTTCTAGTTGTGTTTTGAAGAATGTCAAGGACCGGCTGTATGGCACGGGCTGTAAGAAAATACTCAATAAAGGCATGCATTCCTGCAATCAATAATGCTCCAATAAATGCTAATAAAATATAATGAACAGGTAAAGTCAACCAGCCCAGCTGAATACTAATGAGAGCAAGGGTACCTGCAGGTACAGAAAGCCCTAAAAGGTGAGGACCCAGTATTCGTCGGACAGTTAAAAATGGGAATCGATGGACATAATAAAATGCAGACTGGCACTCGAGATATGTAGGGTCATCCATATGGAAAATATGCTTGATTTTTTTTATATGTTTTCGAAATATCAAGTACTCTCCGGTTATCATAAACAATATTGAAAATAGTAATATAAATACCATCACATTTTTTTCGGCAAAAGAAAGATCTAATGTGGAAAAAATAAAGATTCCTCCTACACCTAATACGGCTATAGAAGAACCCAGAAGGTAATTAAGCAAAAGCTGTCGAACAAATTTCTTGTAAATGTCCTGAGGCAAGTCATCGCTTCCTTTGAGTGTAATATATTCTCTTTCTATTATAATCAAAAGCTGGTCTACCTGCTAGTATATTTGAAGGAGATTAAAAGGGTACAGCACAGCGAGAGGTTAACCTAGTGAGGTTACGGACGAACGGCTACACTGGTGCCATTAGGGACAATGGAAGATAACTCTAAAACGTCATGATTGTACATTCTAATACACCCTTTTGAAACAGCTTTTCCAATGGAGCTTGGATCATTGGTACCGTGTATTCCGTATGACCTTTTAGACAAAGTAAGCCACATTGCCCCATAAGGTCCACCTGGATTTGGTTGCCTATTAACAATTATATAATTTCCTATTGGTGTTGAATAAAGCATTCTTCCTACAGCAATAGGGTAGCTTTTCCTTGTTTGACCAGCTTCTTTTAAAGTAAGTGTCCGTTTTGAAATGGATACCTCTATAGTATAAGGGATACTTTCCTTAGCGGGGAGATTTGGAATAATGATAGGTTGACCAGGCACAATAATGTTTGCATTTGGTATATTATTCACTTGAATTAATTCAGCAACGGATCTTCTATAATCCGATGCAATTGAACTTAATGTTTCACCTATCTTTACATAATGAATAGCCATTAGAGACACCTCTTTTTAAGTTTGCTAAATTAAAAAAGGTTGAAGCTATTGGTGATGTACAAGCTTGAAAAGTGGAGGTTGCGAGATCACATGTTACAATGCTCGCTGGCGAATATAATCATATGAGTGAATCATCAGAACAAAAAGAAAATCAGTTTTAAAGGTTCACGATAGGGAACTTAATTTTTTTCTTGGCTCTGTGAAAGTTGCGTGTTGATAATTATACTATTGCAGCGATGATTTGCGCAAAGGGTGGAGACTCCACGTCCGGCCGCGGTAGGCTAAAGACCCCGAAGGCACAACCGGAGGCTCCGGCACCGCCCCGTGGACCGCGTAGCTGTTGATTTTTGCAAAGGCTATGCACCTACCAGAGCGAGTGGAATCTCTTAGAAACCTTCATTTATCTATAATAAGGATAAGGATAAGGATAAGGATAAGGCGGATAAGGTGGATACGGACGGTAGTAATAAGGATAAGGTGGATAATAGTATGGCCGAGGCCGTGTGAGTAACGAACCTACTGCTAAACCTCCAACGAAGGGCAAAAATGGAAAACCAAAACCGCCTCCAAAAAATCTACTATTTCTTCCATACGGGATATTTCTATACATCTAGACATACGCCTCCTTTTTTTTGTTAGTACATTCTATGTCAAAAAGGTGGTTGTGCGCTTGTCAGGGTAGCATATAATCGCCCATTTGTTATGAACGATGATGTTATTCAGTTTTTCTTTCAAGAATGAAAGAAGTAATCTCGGGAGGAGCCATAAACCGAAGTGGTTTTCTTGTTGTTCCTAAACCTCGGTTCACAAATAATGTGAGTTCATTAAACTGATAAAAACCTTCATAATATTTAGACCCTAGGGGGGGAGTAATTAAAGGACCAATAAAAGGCAACTGTACTTGACCACCATGGGAATGGCCGGATAATTGAAAAGAAGCGTTGAATTCTTCTGAGATCTCCTTTGCTGCATCTGGTTCATGGGAAAGAAGTATGGTAAAAGAATCCTCTGGAATACCATTTAATGTTTGTCGGAAATCTGGTCTACCTAACATCAAGTCATCTACACCAGCAATATATATTTTACTTTTATCTTTTAGTTCAATAAAAGTACTTTCATTCTTAAGCATCCTAAATTGAGCTGCCACCATAATCTCATCGTACGTTTCTGTTCCATAACCACCGTGATCATGATTACCAAATATCGCAAATTTCCCTAAAGGTGCTTGAATATTGCTTAGTATAGGAATAAGATCATGTGGGTTTTTATAGATCAATGGGTCATCCATTAAATCTCCTGTAAAGAAAACTACATCTGGTTTTTCCTCATTTATCATTTTTACTACTCTTTCTAGATCTTCTTGTTCAAAATAATGTCCTACATGGGTATCAGAAAATTGAACAATTTTTAAACCTGTAAATCCTTCAGGAATTTTGCTGTTTGTAATAGTGTGGGTCTCTTTTTTTATTTGCTTAGGCTCTATGTATCTAGCATACCAATAACCTAATCCGCTAGTAATAAATACCATAAAAGGAACAATAAATACACGTTTAAAAAAATGTCTTCTTGTGATTTTTTCCATCTATTCATCAACCTATCTAAAATAATATTTAATCAAATGAAATAATACTGTTTTACAATCTAATCTTTTTTTGAAATTATATTATACCATCTCCTACACTACTTTTTGTGGTCTCTTTACTCTCTTTTCCACATGTTTTTTATGGGAAAACATACAAATTAATTTTACTATTTTGATAATTAAGATAAAATAACGATATAGAAAGATTAAAGGGGGAGATAGAATGGATGAGAAGAAGGTTGTAATTATTACGGGTGGATCCAGTGGAATGGGTAAATATATGGCGATGAAGTTTGCAAAAGAAGGTTACCAAGTTGTTATAACTGGGAGAGATTTAGAGAGACTAGCAAACGCGAAAGGAGAAATCGAGACGGAAGATGGACAGGTTTTAACCATTCAAATGGATGTAAGAGACCCCGATCATGTCGAGCGAATGGTCAAACTTACAGATGAAGCATTTGGTCGTATTGATGTTTTAATAAATAATGCTGCAGGAAACTTTATTTGTCCGGCGGAAAAACTTTCCGTTAATGGATGGAAGTCTGTTATTGATATTGTTTTAAATGGGACCTTTTTCTGTAGTTCTGCTGTCGGGAAATATTGGATGGAAAGAGAGCATCAAGGAAGTATGATTAATATGGTTGCTACCTATGCTTGGAATGCGGGTGCAGGTGTTGCACACTCTGCAGCTGCTAAAGCTGGCGTTCTTTCCTTAACCAGAACATTAGCCGTCGAATGGGGAACAAAGTATGGTATTAGAGTAAATGCCATTGCTCCAGGTCCTATAGAAAGAACGGGTGGAGCAGATAAATTAATGCAATCAGAAGAGGAAGCAAGAAAGGTTGCAGAAAGTGTTCCTTTGAAACGATTTGGAACACCAGAAGAAATTGCCGAGCTAGCCTTTTTCTTAAGTTCAGAAAAAGCGGCTTACATAAATGGGGAATGTGTCACAATGGATGGTGGGCAATGGCTCCAGCCATTCCCGTTTTAACTCGCTAGATATTCATAGCAAGCACAATAAGCAGAATAAATAATTTACAGATAACTTAACCGATAAATTCAAGCGGTTAAGTTTTTTTTGTTACAATATTCAACCGAAATTGCAAATGACTTTTCAAAATACAAAAGGATTGAGCATGATGGTAACAATAATAATGGGTGGTAAGACTGTTTGAAGCTAGATGAGCCTTACCATAAATAAACAAAGATATATCTGTAATATCATAAAATTCTACCGTTTGGTTACATACTAAACAAAACAATTTAAAAAAGGAGGAACGAAATGAGCGTGTTTTATAAACATGAATGGGACGAGGAAAACAGAGAAGTGACTTTATATATTAATCCAACTGAAGCATTTTACGAATTTTCTGTTGAATATGTAAACCAAAAAAGACCTAAGGAAAGGAAAGAGGGTCTATTAATAGCTGTAAGAACATATGTGAATGAAAATCTTCCTCAAAAAACAACTATTAATAGTTATCGAATTAAATTCCAACAGTTCCTTATAGCAGTGTTTAAAGAAAAAGATCAAAATGTGACTATGGAACCTGAGAATATAGAATTTGGATACTTTAAAGTTCGGAAAGATGATACGTTAAGAGAAATCTCAAATCTCCTGCAAGTAAGACAGGCTGAACTAATGGAGAATAACCACTTAACAAATGATACGCTTTTGGTAGGAATGGAATTAATGGTACCGATTTACAGACATACAGTAATTTCTTCAGACAGTCTTCAAAAAATAGCTCAACGTTTTGATAGCACAAGAGAAGCCATCAGGCGAATGAATAATCTGACAACAGATTGTTTAACACCAGGATTGGAATTGAAGGTCCCAAGAAGTACTATTAACGAACATTAAGCTACTTGTTAAAGTAGTTTTTTCTTTATCTAGGTTAAACATGGATAAATTTTAGAGCTGTATACATGATATAATTTTTTAAAAAAGTGGTAAAAAGGGGAAGGATAATATGGATCCACTAGATATTATGACAAATATAAACAAGGTCATCCCTTATTATCAAGCAATATTTAGTGCGGATAGGCAAACAATAATAGGATATGAAGTACTTGGACGAATACAAGTAGATAAAGATATCGTACATAGCCTGGGCTCATTTTTTCAGGATGAAACAGTTCCGGATGAGTATCGCCTGGAAGTAGAAATGGTAATTATCAACAAAGTTCTAGCTTCTTATACCAAGGGAAAGAAGGACTTTCTGTTATTTATCAACCAAAATGCGCATCTACTTCTTTTAGATCAAGGTGAGGCATTATTGGAGCTTTTTCTATCCTATGTTCCAAATGGCCTAAAGCTAGATAATATTGTATTGGAACTAGAAGAGCACGTATATAAAGGCGATATAGAGCATATGCAGAATTTAATTAATTACTATCGAACTTATGGTATCCAATTTGCAGTTTCGAATATTGGAGAATCTGGAACAAATTTAGATCGGATTGGAAGATTATCTCCTAATATCATAAAAGTAGATTTACAGATTTTGCGTCTCTCGTATGAAATAGGTCCCCAGCAAGATGTATTATTTTCCTTGGCAGTTCTTTCTAGGAAAATTGGGGCTACTTTGCTATATGAGAACATCGAAGCTTCCTTTCAACTCCAATATGCATGGCGGCATGGGGGCAGATATTATCAAGGTTTTTATCTGCATGCCCCTGGTCCGGAATTTCTCCCAATGGATTATGCTAAAGTTAAACTAATGGAGAAATTTCGTCACTTTATCCGATATGAAAAAAGAAAACTTGAAGCAATTCAACTTTTAACTGAAATGCTTCAAGGAAAAGTCCAACATTTATTAGGAAAGTTTGAAATCAGGGAAGACCTTGATTTGTGGCTTCATCATATTGGGAAGGCATTTTCAGACATAAGTTTCCGAATATATATTTGTGATGAAAATGGGTTTCAGCTTTCTTCGAACTTGGTTAAAATAGAGGGGAATTGGAAAATGCAACCGGAATATAAAATGAATAATTGGAGTTGGAGGCCTTATTTTTTAGAATATGTCATGAAAATGAGGCTGGAGCGCAAAGGTCTTTTATCTGATGTATACAGTGATATTGAGTCTGGGGAAACTGTACGTACTTTTTCCTATCCTATCAATCATGAGCAATATGTATACATTGATCTTGCTTACGATTTCTTATATGAAAAAGAAGATTTATTATAAAAACTGGTATAGAAAAATCTTTAAAGCAAACCTTAAGAGTAAATAGTGCTCGTGAGGTGAAAAGTATGGGTCCTTTAGATTTAATACTAGCGATAGTAGCCCTTTTAGTAATAGTGGCAGGATTATTCTACACATATATGGTTGGACGACAATCGAATGCTAAACAGAGCAGTGAAATGGATACAGCAATAAATGAAAAGGTTCAAGAGCATTATGTACTCAGGAACCCGGTGTTTTTAGCCTACTTAATTGCTGCGGTTCTGGTAATACTTTATATAGCCTATATAGCAATGTCCTCCTAAAAACTGACTTGGTAACATTGGTCAGTTTTTTAGCGTTTATATATAGGCTGTGTTAAACGTCGCTGGAATAGCGTTATTATCAATACTCAACTTTAACAAAGCCTAGTTATTAAGTCCTGTTTTTATAATCTGCAGAAAAACATCTGATTAAATTGTTTGTAAGAAGTGTAAGGCGGGAAGGTTAAAATTATGAGAAATGTGTCAGAATAGCAAGTTATTTTGCGAACGGTTACAGCCCCGAGCATAATCAAAGCTTGATAAGATTAGGAGACATACTATTAGGAGGAAACTAATTTGCTAAGAACAGGTACAAAACTATTATTTGCCTTTATCATTCTACTAACAATCGGTGTTCCTGATGCAGCAGCTCAAAATCCGGCTACAAATGATGAGATAAACACCGTGCTAAAAAAAGCACAGCAAGCACAATTTTCTTTAGGTGAAAAGCATAGAACTTTGGAGGAGATAAAGGAAGTTCTAAACCCATACTTTTCACAAGACTACCAGGAACAGTTTCTTGAGGCGCATTTATACAAAGAGGACAAGGGTTATATAACCTATGGAACGGATGTTAATTATTTCTACATACCTTTTTTTTCCTATGATGAAAGCACTAAATTTTTTGAAATAAAGGAGACAGAAACAATTATTGTTTATGAATATTTTGAAGTAGATGAAAGCATGCCCTATTTAAATAAAAATCATTATGAATTTATAGAAATAGATGAGACCAAAGAAGGAATTAGAATAGTTAATTTTGGAAATCAAGAGGAAAAGCCTGATTTTCTTGTTAACGACTCTATCAATACGGTGGCAGAGCCCTCCATTCCAAGTCAAGATGTGATAGTGGAAAGTGGACGAGCAGTAGAACTAGAAAAAAGAGAATCGCTCAATATGTTGGAAGAACTGAAGAAAAGCAGTATCAAATATTCCTCTTTTAAGCAACTAACAAAGCCGTTTGCACTGCATGTATTTAACCGACAAAATGCAAGTTACACTCATTCCAATCCTTTGCCTATGTTTGCTGCTCATTTTTTTCAGCAAAGGATGGATAAGAATTTGCTCGCGAGAAGATAGAGTGAAAAAAATGAGCGGTGGTTACGCTCTTTTTTTGTGCTTAGTTTAGGAAATAATAAATTTCACTAAACTCACCACTATAAAATTATTAAAAAACTTCATTCCCCAATCTTTTAATGGTATGATGAATTCTCTTGCTGAAAGATTGGGATGAGAAGTTCTAATCATTCTTCAATGTTGAGCAGGCGTTGTAAAGCGGGTAAATCAAATCCTTTTACAATATCCTGATCCACTGTTATTGTAGGAGTGGAAAAAGATTGAAGCGTATAAACAAGGTAATCCCTTGCCTGCGAATCTTCTGAAATATCGACGTGTTCATAAGATATGTCATGATGAGTCAAATACTGCTTAACCACTTGGCATGGTGGACAATCTGGTTGTGTATAAACGGTTACTTTCATAGGGTGTACACTCCTTATTAGAAAAAAATTCATATTTGTTTGTGCTCTTTTAGGTAGTTTTAGTCTACAATAAAAGGGAAATGAAGAATGTAGCAAGAAATAATAAGTTTCTACATTATTTTACCTGTAAAATGACGAATGTTCAAAGCTTTATAGGTCAATAATATTGTTAGAAGGAATAGAAGGAGAGTTGTGACATGTCACTATTAGTAGGAATTGTAAAAAGATTAAACGATTTAAAAGAAACATCAGAGGCAGGGAATGAGCCGGCTCAACGTTTTTTTGAGGTAAATGGAGAAAAAGTTTGTAGTGTGAAATTTTTTGATAAAACAAATACATACGAATTAGAAGTTTACACGAAGGGTGAAAATCCTCAAACTTTCCAATTTGATAACATTGATATGATTGCGATAGAAATTTTCGACCTAATACATTAATTTATGTGAGCTACTATTCGTTAAACCACTTAATGCAAGTGCCTATTTTTTCACTGTGGAGAGGAAGAGAATCATGGGTAAAAACATAGACGATTACATAGATAGAGGTTTAAAAGGAACTCCAGAAATAAAACCAGGTGAAAGAAAAGAGTATTTGACACAATTAAGAGAGCGTATTATTCTAGCTCTTACAAATGGACAAGTAATGCAGCCAAAGCTGTATACTCCAATTGGAGATCTAATGAAAAGATACCCATCATCCAGACTGTATCTCGATGGAGAGGTTAGTTACGCTCACCTTTCCAAATACATTCGCCTAGCAACTCAGAATAACATCCCTTTCACAATAGTGGACGACAAAGAGAGTTCTACTAATATTGGACTCGTTCTAGCAAATACAAGTGCAATCGACAAAGATGACATTTTTGTGGAAAACGGGGAGTTTAAGAAACATATACGTTAGGAGTGGTTTTTCTTGATGCCTTTAGTTCACTGTCCTAAATGTAACAAAGAAGAAGCTATTGATAAGGTATTAACCGCCCAATCCAATCAAAATATAATTTATCAATGTCCACATTGTGCATATTTAAAACGACAGATTCATACAAGCAAGGGTTAAACCTTTTAATTTGAGACTGTAGTCAAACTCGATGATTATCGATGTTTGTCTACAGTCTTTTTATTTGGTTTCTTCTAGAAGGAACTATTCCGTTAGATTCTATAGTAAGGGGAGAAGGTCCAATCGGATTCAAGACATGACAATTTTATAACGGGCAGGACTGTTACTAGGCTCCAGCACCGCTCCGAGATCGTTGCACCTTTTGCGGAAATCAAGAGCAGCGTTTTAACAAAGTTTTAAAAAACATCCTATGTTCGGATTAATTTAGCCTTATAACTTATCCTAGGTTGAAAAAGGTAAATTTTTTGGCTTCTTTCATCATATAAGTAAGTAGGAAAGCCCAACAAAGGAAGTGGCTCAATGGATAACACCAATAAGTTTTATAATATTACCCACGGCTACCTTACTTTCGAACAAGCTTATATGAAAATTTTCTCCTTTATTGAGAAGGATGTGAAAGCTTCCTATTTATTGTCTATTGGAACTGATTCCCATACTTATCCCAAAGAGACAAAATTTATGACGGCCATTCATCTGCACCGTATAGGAAAAGGGGCTTGGGGATGTATCAGACCCTATGTCGCCAAAAGAGCCATTCGCAGTTTACATGAAAAGATATCTCTTGAAACAGCACTAAGTCAAGAAGTTGCCATGCTTTTTACCAATGAGCGCTTAGATATCATCCAAAATTTACTCATACCATATTTAGATCAAGGAGCTGATTTTAGATTCGAAATTCATCTTGATATTGGCCAAAAAGGAGCAACAAGGGATTTTATTCAGGAAATGACAGGAAGGATCACAGCAATGGGCTTTGATGCAAAAATTAAGCCTGATGCGTATGCAGCTTTTTGTTATGCACACCGGTACACAAAGTAGAAGAAAAAGGGAGGTGATGGATGTTGGGATTTACAGATGAGGATAAAGAGCTACTTGTATCATTATTAATATCTTCCAATATGGCGAAAGAACTAGTAGCTAATGAAATAAACGACATCGAAATTGGTGATAAGAAACTAGAAAGTGAAACTTATAAAAAATTAGTTCAAATTTTTAATAAAATCTCATAAATATTGTTTCTTCTTGAAAAGTTTTGGTTCTTTTTTATTCTGCTGTTGATTTCTGTTCTAGTCGCTTTCTGAGGTGTAGTGCTGAAATCAACGGTGGTGCTTAATATATCCTACATATTATGGTTGCTCTATAAATGGGCAACTTTTTTGTCGAACTAAAAGCGAGGGGGGATGAAGGGAAAAACTCGAGTTGATATTAGATTTGTGCTACAATAAGTTTGGTTAATAATGAGATGTATCATATATATATAATAATGAAAGTAAATAAAGAGAGGAAGAACATTCATGATTAGTCTCCATAAGGAATTTTTGGGAACTACACTTCCTGATTTAATTATACCTGTAGAGAGAGTGGCGCATGTACAGGTACGGAATAATTTAGAGCATTCTCTTTTGGTGTTAACAAAGACAGGGTATACTGCAGTACCTGTATTAGATGCTAAATATCAATTACATGGTTTGGTAAGTACGACACAAATAATGGATTCCATCCTTGGGTTAGAGCGGATTGAATTTGATCGTTTAGATAAGATGGTGGTAGAAGATGTTATGAACAAAGAAATCCCCCGCTTGAGCTTAAGTGATAGTGTGGAAAAAGGATTAGAGCTCCTTGTAAACCATCCTTTTGTATGTGTGGAAAATAATGAGCATGTATTTGAAGGTATTCTCACGAGAAGAAGTATACTAGAACGACTAAGTACCCATTTCCAAAAACTTAACAAATAAGGAGACCTTTATGAGGTCTTTTTTATTTGGAGCTGAACGAGCCGCTTTCGCATTTCTGGTTGTCTAGCTGCAGCGGCTAGCTCCTCGGGTCATAAGTCAGCTTTCTTACAGAGGTGAAAAGCAACCTCTTTCAGAAATCTGTCTTATGCCCGTCGGAGCTGAACGAGCCGCTTTCGCATTTCTGGTTGGCATAGAGATTTTTTAAGGGTACAATTTACATAGAGGCACGAAATAATAGTTCGTAGTTGGAATTTGATACAGAGAAGGGGAAAGGCAATGGGTACAGCGGTTGAAGAAAGAATGGCTTTGGGACTAACTTCACCAAAAAAAACGAAGCGTCCTTTTGTATTGGCTGCCATTATGCTTGCGATGTTTATGGCTGCGGTGGAAGCGACAATAGTCTCCACTGCAATGCCCGCAATAGCTGCAGATTTGGGAGGATTCTCCTTATATAGCTGGGTGTTTTCTTCCTATTTGTTAATGAATGCTGTTACTGTATTGATATATGGTAAGCTTTCAGATTTGTTCGGCAGAAAGCCTATTTTAACATTTGGTATTGTTGTATTTTTAATAGGCTCTATTCTTTGTGGAATGGCTCAATCCATTGAGATGCTAATAGTATTTCGATTTATTCAAGGGTTTGGAGCCGGTGCTGTGATGCCGATAGCATCCACTATAGTAGGTGACATGTATACAAAAGAGGAAAGGGCAAAAATCCAGGGTTATTTATCGAGTGTTTGGGGAATTTCCGCTATTTTAGGACCGGCAATTGGTGGAGTGTTAGTTCAGTACGTAAGCTGGCGTTATGTATTTTGGGTTAACATACCACTTGGGATTTTGGCAATCATTGGTCTTTTCTTGTTTTTGCATGAAGGAGTGGAAAAGAAAAAACATTCAATTGATTATGCAGGAGCAGGACTGTTGTTCCTTTCAGTTAGTAGCTTGATGTATGTTCTGGTAGAAGGCGGTGTGCGCTTTCCTTGGCTATCTGCACCTATCTTAGGCCTAGTGGCTCTATCAGTTGTTACTTTTATGTTGTTCCTATATCAGGAGAAAAGAGCGGTAGATCCCATGATGCCGTTTGATTTGTGGAAAGAGCGCTCTATTCTAATTGCAAACAGTACTTCTTTAACGACTGGAGTAATGCTGATAGGTATATCCAGTTTTCTTCCAGCGTTTGTTCAAGGGGTAATGGAGAAACCGGCAATCGTTGCAGGATTTACGTTAACTACGATGTCTATCGGGTGGCCGATAGCGGCAATGATTGCAGGAAGAACCTTATTAAAAATAGGTTTTCGAACTACATCGATTATCGGAGGCGTGGCTTTAATCTTTGGAAGCATTATATTTATGTCTTTAAGTCCGGAAGATGGGCCGGTAATGGCTGCGTTTGGTTCCTTTATGATAGGTATAGGGATGGGGTTTTCAACCACTGCTTTTATTGTTTCCATACAAAGTACTGTTCCTTGGCAAAAGCGTGGAGTCGCTACAGCTTCGAATATGTTTATGAGAACGCTTGGAAGTACGATAGGCGCAGCATTACTTGGAGGGATTTTAAACTCTCGAATTCAAGAACATTTAAGAAATAACGGAGTAAGTGAAGAATTTTCGCTTGATTCCACGACGCTTTTATTAAATGAAGAACAAAGAAATCAACTATCAGATTCTATGAGATTCCTCTTGCAGGATGGACTCACTTCGGCTTTGCATACGGTCTATATTGTTGTTGGAGTATTTGCTGTAATTAGCTTTTGTCTTATACTACTGCTACCCAAAAAAGAGTAGAAGGGCAACTCAAAAAGCTTCTCTAAATAAGGGCAGGAAAAGATACACTCTTTTTCCTGCCTTTTATGCTAAATGTAATACAATAGGTTTAGGTTAAAATTCCTTAACCAGACTGTAAGGAAATGCTTTTTCAGATGATCCTTTTAGGAATCTCAGGAATGTAGTTCTAAAAGCTCTATACGGTTTCCGAATGGGTCAAAAAAACTAAAGCGGTTCACATTAGGAATTGGAGTTTCCTCTTTTACCCTTACTTTTTTAGATAACAAATATTGTTTCGCATCCTCAATATCTTCAACTTCAAAGGCAGGATGTCTTTTGCTTTTTTCTTCTATTATATTTTCCACTCCAATATGAAGCTCTATATCACCGACTCTATACCACAGTCCTCCATTTGCTAGTAGAGAGGCAGGCTTGGTTATTTCTTTGAATCCCAACAAATTGGAATAAAACTCTCTCGCTCTATTTTCTTTTCCAAAAGGAATGCAAAGTTGAATATGGTGTAGTCGCTTGACAGAAATTTTCATAGCTTTCTCCTTCGCTTACAAAATTTTAAGTATTAGATAAATAATTAAAAAAATAGAAAATCCGGTTAATATCTTTTTCCAAGGTAAATGAGCTATTTTTGGTGCATAGGCTACCGCCGTTTGAGCGCCAAGAATGGAACCAATACCAAGCATAACTCCAACTTTCCAGTCAAATAACCCCATAGATAAATATACAGTAAAGGAAATCAGACAACTTGAAAGTGTTTGAAGCCTTGTTAAACCGATGCTAGTAAGAAAAGAATATCCCGCGTTTAAAAATGAATGCATAAGAAGAGTTGCTTGACCTGGTCCAAATAAACCATCATATGCTCCAATAAAGATATATGTTGGATAAAACAACTTTTGTGGTGTTTGACTGCTAAAGTCCTTTTTGATTCGAGACTTGTAAATATTCAATCCAGTAGCAGAGATTAACAAAATAATGGCGATTCTTAACAGAAGATCCTCTGAGAGACTAGAAGCAATTAAAGCACCTAGTAGGCCACCAATCAACGTAAAAGGTACGATTTTTAATCCGGGTCTTAAATTCACTTCCTTTCGTTTCCAAATGCTGTAAAAGCTGCTTGTGGAGCTTAAGGTATTTGAGAATTTGTTTGCTGCAATTGCGGCATGTATTGGCACTCCAAGTAAAAGCATAGCAGGAAAGCTTATAAGGCCACCACCGCCACCTAAAGTACCAATAAAGGTAGCGATAAATCCAATAAAAATAAGTAAAAAATAGGAATGCTCCATATCTTCTCCGCCTCTTTGCAGGATGTTATTCCCTTTTTATTATATGAAATCAGTAGTCATAATGAAATATTGAAATATTTAAGATATAATATAAGGAAAACTTATAACAAGGGGTAATTTATGAACTCATCAGAATTTCATATTCTTTCTGTTTTGGCTAAGGAAAAAAATATGAGAAAAGCAGCAGAGCGGTTATTTGTTTCACAACCAGCTTTATCACAGCGACTACAAAGTATTGAAAAGAATTGGAATACAAAGATTTTTATTCGAACACAAAAAGGGTTATTAATTACTCCTGCAGGAGAAAAAATAGTGGAGTTTGCAGAGGAAGTACTCTCAAAGGATGCTAAAGTACGGGAAGAAATCTTTTCATTGGAAAAAGAAGTATATGGAACATTGAAAATTGCAGTAGCAACGATAATAGGACAGTATTGGCTTCCAAAAGTTTTGAAAAAATATCTTCAAAGATATCCCAGTGCCAAGGTATCCCTAATCACTGGTTGGAGTAGTGAAATTGTAAAAAGTTTGTATGAAGATGAAGTTCACCTTGGAATCATTCGTGGTAATCCGGAGTGGAAGGGTGTGAAGCAACACTTGTTAAGTGATGATCTGTATGTAGTCGATACGGAAATAGAAAGCTTGGAAGAACTTCAATATACTGAACGACCTTTTATTCAATTTAAAAGCGATTCTACTTATTACCAAGAAATTCACGTTTGGTGGCATAAGAAGTTTCAGACGCCTCCTAAAAGGACCATTGTGGTGGACCAAATTGAAACATGTAAACAAATGGCACTAAACGGGATAGGTTATGCAATCCTGCCTTCCATTACATTGCAAGAAGAGTACGATCAGATTAACAAAATTCCATTATCGCAAAAGGAAGCTTCTAGTTTGCATAGGGATACTTGGCTGATTGGTTATGAGTCAGCGTTCCAATTAAAGCAAGTCGAAGCGTTTTTAGCTGTGTTGAATGAAAGTGCACCAGCTAAAAAAGATATGGGTAAGTAGTTATCTCAATGCTAATGCCCTCTTGTTCCGATGAATAACTCCCTATTTAGCAGGAAAAGAGCAGTAAAAATATAACTGTTGATTTCTTTTCAGGCTTTATTCGTCAAATATCATGAAAGACTCTAAGTTTTTGTTGGATTATCGAAAGTAAAAATAGTATCATATAAACTTGAGTGAACTAGACTAAATACCAAGGGTGGAACGTTTGTATGGAATGGAAAAATATTTTTCGTGGAATGTTAATGGGAATCAGCGATGTTGTTCCGGGTGTTAGCGGAGGAACAATTGCTTTCATCTTAGGAATTTATGACAGACTAATAGATGCGATCAGTGGATTTTTCAGTAAGGACTGGCTAACTCATCTCCGCTTTTTATTGCCGCTAGTTCTTGGAGTTGGTACAGCAATCCTCCTTTTTAGCAAAATTATTACTTATTTTATCGAAAATTACTATCAGCCTACACAGTTTTTATTTTTGGGACTGATTATAGGTATTTTACCCTTATTGGTAAAAGAATCACAATTGAAGACTACTTTTACTAAACGACATTATGCTTCACTTGTTGTCGCATTTATCTTGGTTGCTTCCATGGCTGTTTTAAAAGAATCTTCCATGGCTCCTATTGAATCATTAACACTTACTTCTGCAATTGGCCTATTTTTTGCAGGGTGGATAGCTAGTATGACGATGCTTCTTCCAGGCGTCAGCGGATCTTTAATGCTTTTGATTCTTGGCGTGTATTATACGGCACTAAATGCTCTCCATACACTTAATATCCCAATTATTCTTGTTTTAGTTGCTGGTGGAGCGGTTGGATTTATTGTAAGTAGCAAGATTATAAAATTCTTAATGCAGGCTTATCCAAAGATTACGTTTGCTGTTATTATCGGACTGGTACTCGGTTCTACCGTAGTCGTGTTTCCTGGGATTTCCACGAGCATCTTTCTAAATATCATGAGCATCATTACCTTTATCGCGGGAATAATCATTGTCCAATTTATTGGTAAAGCGAACGATAAGATGGTAAAGAAAACAGTTTAATGTTCAAATGGTATAGGTATGAATCGTGCGGAGTCCATACCGCATGATTTTATATAAGCTACGCAATTTAAACTTGTCACATTTTTTTTTGTTTGATAGAGTAAAGGAATAAAGACATCAAGTTTTAGGAGGAATACATAATGAAAATGATGGATGCAAATGAAATTATCTCTTTTATTCAAAATAGTACAAAATCAACGCCGGTTAAGGTATATATAAAAGGAGAATTGGATGGAGTTGACTTTGGAGCTTCTTCTAAAACTTTTATTAATGGCAACAGTGGGGTCGTTTTTGGTGAATGGAATGAAATTGAAGCAGTTTTAAAAGATAATTCAGCAAAAATAGAGGATTATGTTGTCGAAAATGATCGCAGAAATTCTGCTATTCCATTATTGGACCTTAAAGATGTTAAAGCCCGAATTGAACCTGGTGCTATCATTCGTGACCAAGTGGAAATTGGCAACAATGCTGTCATCATGATGGGTGCTTCAATCAATATAGGTGCTGTTGTAGGAGAAGGTACCATGATTGACATGAATGTGGTTCTTGGTGGTCGCGCAACAGTAGGTAAAAACTGTCACATCGGAGCAGGAACTGTTCTGGCGGGTGTAATTGAACCACCTTCTGCAAAACCCGTTATCGTAGAGGACGACGTAGTGATTGGAGCTAATGCAGTGGTACTTGAAGGTGTAACTGTAGGAAAAGGGGCAGTTGTAGCTGCAGGTGCGATTGTAATTGAAGATGTAGCACCGTATACTGTGGTAGCTGGAACACCGGCCCGGAAAATCAAAGATATAGATGAAAAAACGAAATCAAAAACTGAAATTAAACAAGAGCTTCGTCAGCTTTAATTGAATATTACCAAGAAAGGCGTGGATAAATTAGAATCCGCGCCTTCTTTATAGGAAAAGGGTGAATTCTATGACACAAATGACAAATCCATTTATTAAGATACGCAGAGAACTCCATCAAATACCCGAACTAGGATTCCAGGAACAAAAAACACAAAGCTACTTACTACGTTATCTAAAAGGCCTTAATCAACATAATCTTGAAATTATCGAATGGGAAACAGGTATTTTTGTACGAATAAATGGAACAGCCCCTACAAAAACAATAGGATACCGTACTGATATGGATGGTCTTCCGATTACTGAAGAGGCTGGACTTCCGTTTGAGTCTCTACATAAGGGAATGATGCATGCATGTGGCCACGACCTGCACATGAGTATAGCACTTGGTGTGTTAACACATTTCTCTCAACATCCAGCGAAAGATAATATGGTATTTATGTTTCAACCTGCCGAGGAGGGGCCAGGCGGAGCACAACCTATGATCCAGTCTGCTATTTTTAATAAATGGAAACCTGATATGATGTTGGCTCTTCATATTGCACCAGAATACCCAGTAGGGTCAATCGCTACCAAGCCTGGATTATTATTTGCCAACACTTCTGAGCTTTTTATAGACCTGTTTGGAAAAGGCGGGCATGCAGCTTACCCTCATCAGACAAATGATATGGTTATAGCAGCATGTTCCTTAGTATCGCAATTACAAACCGTTATTTCACGAAATGTAGATCCACTTGATAGTGCAGTAATTACCATTGGAAAAATAACAGGTGGTACTGTACAAAATATAATAGCGGAAAAGGCAAGGCTTGAGGGAACGATTCGTACATTATCAGTTGAAAGTATGAGAAAAGTAAAAGAACGGATTGAAGCTCTCATTCGCGGAATTGAGGTAGGTTACAACTGTAAAGCTAACATAGACTATGGTTGTATGTATCACCAGGTAGATAATGATCCTGAACTAACATCAGATTTTATGACCTACGTTAGAGAAAATACTGCAGTTAATGTTATCGAATGTTCCGAAGCAATGACTGGCGAAGACTATGGGTATATGATTGAAAATATTCCAGGGTTCATGTTTTGGTTAGGCGTGGATTCTCCTTATGGGTTGCACCATTCCAAACTAAATCCAAATGAAGATGCGATCGGTATCGCAATAGATATGTTGGTTTCCTATATGACGGAAAAAGGGAATAATTAATTTGAAAAATTGTATCAACTTACATAAAGCCCACAATAATATGGGAACAGCCATTAATAAACATTCCATCTCAAGAGCATAATTTCTTAAAAGAAAGACAAATTAAGTACGAGGAGGTGGACCAATTATGCCAAAAATCGGTGTAGAACAGTCTTTATCTGCAGTGCAGGATGCATTACAACAAAAAGGATATGACGTGGTTCAACTGAAAAGTGAAAACGATGCAAAAGGCTGTGATTGCTGCGTAATTACAGGGATAGACAACAATGTTATGGGGATTGAAAATAGCGTAACAGCAGGTTCTGTTATTTCGGCACATGGCCTATCAGCAGATGAGGTTTGTCAACAGGTTGAAAGTAAGATTAATCATTAAAAAGGGCTATTATAGCCAAGTTGTTAACTTATTAAAATTAGGCTCTGTTAAAGTTGTGTGTTGATAATAACGCTATTCCAGCGATGATTAGAGCAAAAGGCGGAGACTCCAACAGGAATATAGCGGTAGGATTGCGACCCTGCAGGCGCAGCCGAGGAGGCTCCAGCACCGCACCGCGGAACTCGTAGCCTTTTGCGGAAATCAACAGCGGCGTTTTAACACAGCCTAAAAGTAAACAAGTCTATAATGGAAATACCAGCTATTTTAAACACAACCAACTAAAAAAAGAGCCGTTATAGCTCTTTTTTTCAGTTATGCTTTTTTCTCAACATTTACTTGATGTGGGAATGGTATTTCTATTCCATTAGCATCTAAAGCTTCCTTGATTGCCTTGCGAAGTTCTCGCTCAATAGCCCATTGTTGCATGTTTTCTGTTTTAGCGATAATACGAATGACTACATCAGAATCTCCTAAGCCTTGAACACCAATTACATTTGGCCCTTCTTTAATTGCCACATTTTTATGTGCAATTTCATCACATACCTCTTGCATAACAAGAATAGCATTGTCTATATTATCATCGTAGGAAATACCAATATCCACTAGAGCTCGCATGTTACCACGTGAATGATTGGTAAGATTAGATATTTCCCGATTCGGAATGTAATGCAAGGACCCATCAAAATCCCTGATTTTAGTTGTTCTTAGCCCTACCTCTTCCACAATTCCGGAGAAACCAGCGGTGGTGACGTAGTCATCTACATCCACTTGCTTTTCTAATAGCAGAAAAAATCCAGTAACAACATCACTTACTAACCCTTGTGCACCAAAACCAATTGCGAGCCCAAGTATACCAGCACCTGCAAGGATAGCGGTGGTTTGAACATCAAAAATGTTTTCCAGTACCATTACTACTAAAAAGAAAGTAAGAGCATATGTAAAAATATTAAAAGTTAACTTTTCAAGTGTTTTTGCTCTTCCTGCTGATATACCTTGCTTTTCTACTGCACGATTAAATAAGCGGGCAATCACTTTTTTACCTAGTGATTTAACAATTGCATATACCAAGAGTATGACAATCAGCTTAAGAAAAATAATACCGATTGCCGTTAAAATAGCATACAAGTTTATTTCAGAAAAATCCCATATCATCTGTTCATATCTCCTCTGCACTATATTTCTGACTACATACTAAGGCATTATATAGGATAGACACTATAAAACCAAACAATAAGTTTAACCGTCGTAAGCTTATCGTTTTGTTCCTCATTTAAAGAGTGGTAAAGTAATAAGTAGGGATAGAATTTATAGTATGAAGTGTATTTTTTACTTCTTAAAGGGAATACCAATGAAGGGTTAATAGAAATTTTAGTGGTTCTTTCTACATATTCTATTTTAAATTAATTATCATTTAATATTGACTAAAAAAAGCCCTTGTTTTATAATTACTAATGTTGATAAAAATGCAATTGAGAAAGTACAAGCTATTTTCTCAATAAATATTATTTTGGAGGGATTTTTAATGGCAGAACGCATGGTAGGTAAACAAGCTCCACGTTTTGAAATGGACGCTGTAATGCCGAATAAAGAATTTGGAAAAGTAAGCTTAGAAGAAAACATGAAAAATGGAAAATGGACAGTACTATTCTTCTATCCAATGGATTTCACGTTCGTTTGCCCAACTGAAATCACTGCAATGTCTGATCGTTATGATGAGTTTGAAGACTTGGATGCAGAAATCATTGGTGTTTCCACTGATACGATTCACACTCACTTAGCTTGGATTAATACAGACCGTAAAGAAAATGGTCTTGGTGAATTAAGATATCCTTTAGCAGCTGATACGAACCATGTGGTTTCTCGTGACTATGGTGTATTGATTGAGGACGAAGGTATTGCTTTACGCGGACTTTATATCGTAAGCCCAGAAGGTGAACTACAATACCAAACAGTATTCCATAACAATATCGGTCGTGATGTTGAAGAGACTCTACGTGTGCTTCAGGCGTTACAAACTGGTGGACTTTGCCCAGCTAACTGGAAGCCTGGACAAGCTACATTATAATAGAATGGATAAGAAATAGGTCTAACATTACATTTGTTAGGCCTTTTCTTTCCTAAATATAATAAATATTTCAAAATTAAACTACATATGGGAGGCTAAGCGATATGAAATTACGTTCACCTATGCCGGAATTATCTGGTGCCACAGAATGGCTAAATGGACAAGTAACAAAATCAGAATTACTGGGAGATAAGCCGACACTTATTCACTTTTGGTCAATAAGCTGTCACCTTTGTAAAGAAGCAATGCCCCAAGTAAACGAGTTCCGTGATCAGTATAAGGATAAATTGAATGTAATTGCTGTTCATATGCCAAGGTCCGAGGATGACCTTGATATGGACGAAATCAAAAAGGTAGCAAGTGAACATGACATCACTCAACCTATCTTTGTGGATAATGAACATAAACTAACAGAAGCCTTTGAAAACCAATATGTACCTGCATACTATGTATTTGATGCTGAAGGTAATCTGCGTCACTTCCAAGCGGGCGGTAGTGGAATGAAAATGCTTGAAAAACGAGTAAACCGTGTTTTAGGTGAGAGTGAGAAATAAGGAAGTTAGAACTCCAAGTTAGTAATGGAACTTGGAGTTCTTTTTTTTGCAGATGTAGATACAAACGAAATGGAAAGAAGAAGATAACAAATAACCTCATAAGGACATAACAAATATGCATATAGTATAAAGTTCTTCTTTAGGTAAAAGCTCTCGATATTCACTTCGGTGTAGGCATAATCTCCTCTAAATCTTTATCTCCACCTAAAGTTGTAGAGAAGTTCAGACTTCTTCACGCTTACAAATTGAGACTAGGACTTTATGATAATAGTATAAATATTTAAATTTTTTTAAAAAAGACTGGAAAAATATTTCGAAACTCGATATATTAGATACTATCTTATATTTTCCAGCATGAATACACAAAAGGAGGGAACCATGTGGAGACTTTTAAGAAACTAAAGCAATTTTATTGGCCGTATCGTAAAAACTTCTATATTTCGCTAGTGTTTTTACTACTTGTAACGGTCATTACTGTTATCTACCCTGTTATTTTACAATTTACAATTGATGAAGTTATGGTAGAAGAACAGTTCCAATATGTTCCTTATTTAGCACTCGGGTTTATTGGAATCATGTCTTTAAAAGGATTATTTACTTACTATAATCAGTATTTAGGTGATCTTTTCGGAATCAGGTCTGTTTATAGACTAAGAAATGAACTGTACGAAAAGTTGCAATTTTTACCGTTCCGTTATTATGATAATGCAAAAACAGGAGACTTAATGTCAAGACTGACAGCAGATGTAGAAGGATTTCGATTCTTCCTTTCTTTTGGATTTGCAGAGTTAATTCGGTTTGTTCTCCTAGTTACGCTGAGCTTGGGATTGATGTTTTTTTATTCCATACCACTAACATTCGTAACCTTGTTAGCCATGCCGTTCTTAGCATACACAACCTATCGTTTTGATAAAAAAGTGCATCCTGCTTTCCGTAAAATCAGAAAATCCTTCGGTAAATTAAATACAAATGTTCAAGAAAACATTAGTGGGATAAATACCGTTAAGTCTTTGTCTCGGGAAAATCATCAAATCGATAAGTTTAATAATTCCAATGTGGATTACAAAGATAAATATATAGCTACATCTAATGTATGGGCGAAGTTTTTTCCTTTGATGGAGTTTATCGGGAATGCCTGTGTAGTAGGATTACTTGGGTTTGGTGGTTATTTAGTTATCAACGGTAATTTAAGCCCTGGTGCTCTAGTAGCATTTTTTAGTCTTGTTTGGTTCATTGTTTGGCCAATTGCCAACCTAGGATTCGTTATTAATCAATTTTCACAAGCAAAAGCTTCTGGGGAGCGTTTACTCGAAATATTAGAGGCTGAAGAAGATATTCAAGATAGCCCTGAAGCGAAGGATATTAATGAAATGAAAGGCCATGTAACATTTGAAGATGTATCTTTCAGTTATCCTAATGAAGATAAAGCAGCATTACAAAATGTATCTTTTGATGTACCTGTTGGAAAGACCATTGGTCTTATTGGCGCGACAGGTTCAGGGAAAACGAGTATTACCCAGCTCATCACCCGATTTTATGAACCGCAGAATGGTCGGATTTTAGTTGATGGAAAAGAAATAAATAAATACACTCTTCATTCTCTTCGAAATCAAATTGGATTTGTGTTACAGGAATCGTTCTTGTTCTCTTCAACTATTAAATCAAATATTGCATATGGGAGACCAAATGCTTCTATGGATGAAGTAGTTCGAGCTGCTAAAATGGCTCAGGCTCATGAATTTATCATGGAGCTGCCTGATGGCTATGATACAATGCTTGGTGAACGCGGAATGGGTCTTTCAGGTGGCCAAAAACAGCGTATAGCTATTGCGCGTGCACTGATTCTTGATCCAAGTATTTTAGTGCTGGATGATGCTACTAGTGCAGTTGATATGCAGACCGAGTTTAATATTCAAAGAGAACTAAAGAATGCAATGGCTGGACGCACTACCTTTATTATTGCTCATCGAATTTCTTCTTTAAAGCATGCGGACGAAATAGTTGTGTTAGAAGAAGGTAGTGTTGCAGAAAGAGGGACCCACGAGCATTTAATTCAACAAAAAGGTCCGTATCGTAGAATATATGACATTCAATACAAAGATCAAAAAACAGTGCTGGAAGCTCAGACAAATTGAAAGAAGGTGAAAGAGTGTGAGCCTACAAAAAAAAGTAGAAATGAATGACAATGTTAAAAAGCGATTTTATTATTCGGTAGACCAAGCGATTGAAAAACCGTTTAACTGGAAGCAAATGTGGCGTCTATTTTCCTATATGAAACCATATTCCAAAACCTTATTACCATTAGCTATTATTACGATGTTATTGGCAACTGCCGTTCGATTAATTGTTCCTATTATTATTGGTAAGTATGTATTTGACTATGCAATTGCTGAACAAGATATGAATCTCTTAACCCAACTTGCAATCTTGATTACGGTTTTGTATATAGTTTCCTATGTTTCTAATGCTTTTCGGATAAGATGGATGAATATGCTTGGGCAAAATGTCATCTATGATTTAAGAAAGCACTTATTTACACATGTTCAGAGCCTATCTCATCGTTTCTTTGATCAGCGCTCAGCAGGATCTATCCTGGTAAGAATAATGAACGACATTAACTCTCTCCAGGAACTGTTTACAAATGGAGTTATTAACTTGTTGATGGACTTTATGCTCCTAGTGGGTATCGTAGTAATTTTATTTGCGCTAAGTCCAGAGCTTGCAACTGCTATTTTAATCATTTTGCCAATCATGTTCTTTATTTCAACAAGCTTACGTAGAAAGATTAGAAGAGCATGGCAGGATGTTCGTATCAAACAATCGATGCTGAACTCTCATTTAAATGAAAGTATTCAAGGAGTTCGTGTGACGCAATCCTTTACGCAAGAAAAAGAAAATATGGCATTTTTCGATCGTATTAATACAGAGAATTTCGAGTCATGGAGAAATGCTACCAAACAAAATGCTATTTTTCGACCTTTCGTTGAGATGTCAAATGCAATTGGAACCGCGATATTAATATGGTTTGGAGCGTATTTAATCCAATCAAACCTTCAAGGCGGAACAAGCACATTAACGATTGGGGTCTTTGTTTCATTTGCATTTTATCTAGGAATGTTCTGGGAACCGATTTCAAGGTTAGGTCAGTTATATAATATGCTCCTCGTAGGAATGGCATCTTCAGAGAGAATATTCGAATTTTTAGATGAAAAGCCTAATGTGGATGAAAAAGACCATGCGTTGGAGATTGACAATGTTCGTGGTGAGATCGAATTTGAAGAGGTAGAATTCTCTTATGATAATAAACGAACCGCCCTGAACAAGATTTCGCTCAAAATGGAAGCTGGTCAAACTGTCGCCCTAGTTGGACATACAGGCTCAGGTAAAACAACAATTGCTAATCTGATCTCCCGGTTTTATGATGCAACAGGAGGAACAGTAAAAATCGATGGCTACAATATCCGTGATGTTTCCCTGCAGAGTTTACGTTCCCAGATAAGTGTTGTGCTTCAGGATACATTCATATTCTCGGGTACAATTTACGATAACATACGCTTTGGGCGCCCTTCCGCAACAGATGAAGAAGTGAAAGCTGCTGCTGAAGCAGTTGGTGCGAATGTATTTATTGAAAAACTGAAAAGTGGTTATGAAACTGAAGTAGAGGAACGCGGAAACGTACTTTCTGTTGGGGAAAGGCAATTAATCTCATTTGCTAGAGCGTTATTGGCTGATCCGCGTATAATTATCTTGGATGAAGCGACCGCTAGTATTGATACAGAAACGGAAGTCCAAATCCAAAACGCATTAAAGAAACTTTTAAATGGAAGAACAGCTATAATCATTGCCCACAGATTATCTACTATTAGAGAAGCAGATAACATAATAGTACTTGATCATGGAAATATCATGGAGCAAGGAAATCATGACAAGCTGATGGAGCATAAAGGTATTTACCATCATTTGGTTAAAGCCCAATTCACTATGCAAGATGTTGGTTAATTCTTAAAGTTCATTTATAAACAAAAGGCACCGGTTACTTACCGGTGCCTTTTGTGCGTTACCATAATTCATTTTCCAGCTCTAAGAAACGCTGCTCAGCTTCTTCTTTACTAAATGTGCTAAACCACCGATAATCTTTTTTATCTAAGATCCGGTAATGCTGGCTAATAACATTTTGCTGTAGTCGGTACCCAGAAGTTTCGGAGATTTCCTTCCACCAGATTTTCCCCCCCAACGTTTTTTCCTTGCTCTTGTCAATGCGCTCGTGTGCAACTGTTTCAATTACCTCTAACGGGTCTTTCCCTAAAATTGATATCATTGTACTATTTTCACGAAAAAGGGCACAGGCAGCGACTATAAGCGTCCAGCTGCCATTCGTTCTGCCTTTTTCAATTTGTACTAATGTTTTTTTTGAGACTCCCAATATTTCTGCCATTTTATCCTGGGTGTACCCCTCTTCAATACGAATGAGCTTTAATTTGCTAGAAATGACTTCAATTATTTCTGTTTGTATCATAGTATTTAGTTTCTCCTTGTATTATAAATTATCTATTTGGTGTAACTTTACACCTTTAACCTTCGTTTATCAACTTTACTACAAGATCTTTTTGCATCTTTATTCGTTTTCACACTATTGAAATATTGCAGTTATGATACAATAAAAGAAAAGAAAACATGTAGTTAATGGGGGATAAGCCATTGAAAAAGAAAGAGTTTGCCGTTATTGGATTAGGTCGTTTTGGTGGAAGCATGGTAAAAGCCTTAAGTGAAGAAGGAGTAGAAGTGCTCGCCATCGACACAGATGAGGATAAAGTTAATGAATATGCTAATGTAGCCTCCCATGCGGTTGTGGGTGATGCAACAGATGAAGCAGTACTCAGAAGTTTAGGAATACGAAATTTCGATCATGTTATCGTAGCGATAGGGGATAATATTCAAGCTAGCATACTGACAACTTTAATATTGAAAGAGTTAGGTGTTCAGCATATTACTGTAAAAGCAACAAATGACTATCATGAAAAAGTACTTAGTCGAATTGGAGCAGATCAAATTGTTCATCCTGAGCGGGACATGGGAAAAAGAATAGCCCATAATATCGTTTCGAATAATGTATTGGATTATTTAGAGCTTTCAGATGAACATAGTATTGTAGAGATTGTTGCTAGCAAAAGATTAAATGGTAATTCCTTAATAGACCTGGATATTCGTGCAAAGTATGGCATTAATATTGTTGCGATAAAACGCGGAAGGGATATTATTGTATCTCCCCAGGCTGATGAAGGAATCAGGCAGGGTGACATTCTTATTGTTATAGGTGCTGATAAGGATATCGACCGTTTTGAAAAGAATCAAGTAGAAGAGTAAGTTGCAATGAAAAAAGTCCTTTTAAAAAAGCCGTGTGCAGTTGCACATGGCTTTTTTAGAACTCCTATTTACATTAAACTTCCATAATGATAGGTAGGATCATCGGACGGCGTTTTGTTTTTTCATAAAGAAACGGTGCAAGTGTATCAGTTATTTCATTTTTGATTTCTGACCACTGAGTTGTACGGCGTTCCATCGTTTTATTTAAGTGTTTAGTAATCAGTGACTGTGCATCATTAATTAAGTCACCCGATTCCCTCATGTATACAAACCCGCGGGATATAATATCAGGCCCTGATGCGATTTTGAATTCTTTCATATTAATACTCACCACTACTACAACAAGTCCCTCTTCAGAAAGGATACGTCGATCGCGTAACACGATATTTCCGATGTCACCGATCCCGCTTCCGTCAATATAGACATTGCCCGATGGAATTTTACCGGCAACAGAAGCTTCTGACTCTCCAAGTGCAAGTACCTCGCCGTTGTCCATGATAAAGCAGTTCTCTTCAGGGACCCCACAATCAATAGCAAGTTGTTTGTGCGTAATTTGCATACGATATTCGCCGTGTATAGGCATAAAGTATTTCGGTTTAATTAAGCGCAGCATTAACTTTTGCTCTTGTTGTCCGCCGTGACCGGATGTATGGATATCACTTAATGAACCATGAATTACATCTGCACCTGCACGGAACAGCAAGTTAATTGTACGGTTTACACTTAGCGTGTTTCCTGGAATAGGAGAAGAGGAGAATACGACTGTGTCACCAGGAATGATCTGAATTTGTCTATGTGTCCCATTGGCGATTCTTGAAAGGGCAGCCATTGGTTCTCCCTGACTTCCTGTACACAGGATTGTTACTTTATTAGCTGGCATACGATTTATCTGATGTGTGTCGATAAAAGTTTCTTTTGGTGCGCGTATATACCCAAGCTCTTGCCCTATGTTAATTGCTGCCTCCATACTGCGTCCAAAAACAGCAACTTTTCTACCGTGTGATACAGCAGCTTCAATTACTTGTTGAAGACGATGTATATTAGAAGCAAATGTAGCAAAGATAACTCGTCCATCAACTTTGCGGAAGATATCCTGAATGCTTTCACCAACACGTCGTTCTGACATTGTAAAGTCAGGAATCTCACTGTTTGTACTATCAGAAAGTAGGCATAAAACACCTTCTTTGCCGATTTCAGCCATTTTGGTTAAGTTTGCAGGTTCTCCTACAGGGGTAAAGTCAAACTTAAAGTCACCGGTGTGTACAATGTTTCCTTGAGGTGTTTTTACAACAACACCATAAGAATCAGGAATACTATGTGTAGTGCGGAAGAAAGTAATGGACGTCTTGCGAAATTTTATAATATCGTCTTCTTGGATTTCAATTAACTTCGCTTTTCTCAGTAAACCATGTTCTTCAAGTTTATTTCTAATTAAGCCTAGAGCAAGCTTACCCCCATAAACAGGAACATCTATTTCACGAAGCAGGTAAGGTATTCCTCCAATATGATCCTCGTGTCCGTGGGTTACAAATAATCCTTTTATTTTTTCTTTGTTTTTAACTAAATAAGTGTAGTCAGGTATAACATAATCGATTCCTAATAATTCATCTTCAGGAAATTTTATTCCAGCATCAATTAAGATAATTTCATCCTGGAACTGAATGGCGTAGGTGTTTTTGCCGATCTCACCTAGTCCTCCTAAAGCGAAGACCGCTGCTTGATTGTTTTTAACAAATTTCATTTTCTATCAAATCTCCAATACTTTATAATTTTCTGATTGTTTTTCATACTCAAGATAAGCTCCATCCACCACTTGGATGAACTCAATATTGTATGGTTTGTCTATTAATTTTCTGCGTACTTCAAAAACCGCCGAAGCTTCTATGTATAGAGATTCTGTGTTTTCTCTTACAGGTGCTTCTGTAGGGTTTTGCTGAAAAAAGACTTTGTATATCATTCCTATCTCTCCTTTAGTAGTTCTCTTCCGTATCCCCAAGTTATTAACTATTGGGTGGGTAGGGAAGGTATCTATAGTTATTTTATGTTTGGTTACTAAGGCGGAAGTGCCCGGCGACTCTTCATCTGAGAAAAGCTACTATGCCTTAGTCTAACCTTACAAAAAGACAACGCGCTAATCGTTTTTCTAAAAAATTATATTTAAATATAGCCGTACAGTTGGCACTTATACCATTAATACCCTATATTATAAACTATTTATCATTTTGATTCACGTTTTACTCAGTAGACAAAGCTATATGTCTGTTTTTAAATGGGATTTCTCCATTATAGATATTTCTAAGTCTTGGATATTCATGAGAAAAGAACCATATATCTTTCTATTATAAAGAGCGGTAGGGTGCTTGTAAAATTTATTACCCCTAAATATATGTAAGAGCCCTTCATTAGAAGGACTCATTAACCTAAATTAAGCAATTGTTTTTCTATTAAGGATATTGTTCATTTTTCTTAATATTTTTTTTCTTAATCTTCTAAGCATATGTGCCTCACTCCTTATCAAGGTATGTCCAGGAAGTTATTTGTAGTATGTGCTAAAAGGACATCAAGTTATTAGAGAGAAAATTATTTCACCCAAGGAATGGCCAATATCTGCTTGTTGGTAGATTTTTTTAGAGCTTTATTTGGTATTTTGAGTCTAAATGAAATGCTATATTTAGCTATAGAGTATCATAAGTACGGGCTCTTGGGAATAAGCATCGGGAGATTCTTTTTAGTTATAAAATAAAAAGACCTATTGACAGTAAACGCTTTCCTCATGTAGGTTAAGTGTAAATTTATATTTCGTAACCCTAACAAAGTGAGTTTAGGCGGTTGATAAGATGAGAAAATTATATTTGGCATTAATTACATTAAGTTTAATATGGGGAACATCTTTTCTATTCATTAAAATACTTGTGGGTGAGTTAGGAGTCTGGGGTGTCGTTTTTTGGAGGTGTGCTTTTGGGGCGGGAACATTACTGGTTCTACTAGCATTTCAAAGGAAATTACCTGAACTAAAAAAGGTTCCATGGTTCCCAGTCCTTTTGATTGCACTACTAAATAATGCGCTTCCCTGGGCGCTGATTGCCGTAAGTGAAATGTCCATTAGCAGCAGTCTGGCTTCTGTTGTAAATGCAACTACTCCCATGTGGACCATCTTAATAGGCTTTACTCTTTTCGCTAGTAAAATGGAAAAAACCCAATGGATTGGATTAGGTGTAGGATTTTTTGGGATACTTGTACTTTTAGAGCTGAATATCGTGCAACTTTTTCAAGATAACTTACTTGGTGTAGGGACAATGCTAGGGGCAACAATTTGTTATGGATTTGGTGCTCATTTAAGCAGAAAACATCTCAAAAACATTCCAATCACAATCATATCTTTTAGTACGTTGGCTTTAGCGGGAATAATCTCGGGTTTAATGTCATTATTTTTCCAACCTGAAGCCTTCTTGCAATTAGGAAGCATAACCGTGTTTTTTTCGTTAATAGGTTTAGGAGTATTCGGCTCAGGAGTTGCTTACCTGCTTTATTATTATATGGTAAAAGAGGGGAGCGCGGAATTTGCATCCCTTGTTACTTATATTGTACCTTTAACGGCCATGCTTTGGGGAAGTATACTATTAAATGAACAAATCACTTTTTCTATGCTCATTGGTTTGGTTCTGATCTTTAGTGGTGTATACTTGTCTTCGTACAAAACAAAAAAGCAAAAATTAGAAAATAAAATTGTAGCTTAAAAAATTTAAGGTGGTAATTATGGATAAAAACAGTAAAATAGTTTTCTTTGATATAGATGGCACATTACTTGACCACAATAAAGAGCTTCCGTTATCTACTAAAAAGGCAATTGCAAAACTAAAAAATAATGGCGTATACGTTGCAATTGCAACCGGTAGGGCACCTTTTATGTTTGAGGATTTGCGAAAAGAATTAGATATAGAAACCTTCGTAAGCTTTAATGGTCAATATGTGGTGTTTGAAGGAGAGGTAATCTACAAAAATCCGCTAAGTGTCGAAAAAATGAAAGTTCTGCGCAAGTATGCAGAGCAGGAAAAGCACCCGTTAGTTTATTTGAACCACAAGACAATGAAAGCAAATGTGCAAAATCATCCTTTTATACATGAGAGTATGGGGAGCTTAAAGTTTAAGCATCCAGAACTTCAATCATCCTTCTTAGAGGAAACAGAAATCTATCAAGCTTTGCTATTTATAGAAGAGAAAGATCAGCAAACATACCTTGAAGCTTATAAAGATTTCCACTTTATCCGCTGGCACTCTTATTCTACAGACATATTGCCAAAAGGCGGATCCAAAGCAATCGGAATTGAACGAATGTTAGAACGCATGCCATTTAAGAAAGAAAATGTATATGCTTTTGGTGATGGTTTAAATGATATCGAGATGTTAGAGTATGTAGGTACTGGGATAGCTATGGGAAATGCTCATGCAGAGTTATTAAAAGTAGCAGACAGAGTAACGAAGGATGTAGCCGAAGATGGCATTCAACATGGCCTGGAACTTGTGGGCCTTCTAGGGAAATAGCTTAAAATAAAAGGCTCTGTTAAAGATGATGCTTGATAATCGTACATCACCAGCGACGTTTAACCTAGCCAAATAAAAAGAGGTCGGGACAAAACTGAAATAACTCTTACAAAAGACGAAAAATTTTAGTACCGGCTCTTAAAGGCGCTATTGATTTCCGTGCAAGACTTCGCTTTCCGCGGGTGACCCGTGAGCCTCCTCGGCTTCGCCTGCGGGGTCTCACATTGGCCACTTCTCCCGCAGGAGTCTTCGTCTTGCACTCCAATCAACCGCTTGGGTAACCTTAAGACTAAACGTATATTTAAAGACATTAAAAAACCCGCACTAATTTGATTTGAAAAAACTCAAATTAGTGCGGGTTTTTCTTAGGCTAAAACAGTTTTGTCCCAACCACTTTTTTATCATCTTTCAACAGGTATCGCATTTTGAGGGGCTTGAAAAGGGTCTTGAGGATTTATATGATCGTAAAACATAATTCCATTCAAGTGATCAATTTCATGCTGAAATACAATAGCGACAAACCCTTTTAATCGTAATTTAACTTCTTCTCCATCCAATGTTGTTCCTTTAACAGTGACTCTGGCATATCTAGGGACAATTCCCGGTACGTCTCGTTCAACTGATAAGCAGCCTTCCCCTATAGTAAGATAGCTTTGCTCTACAGAATGGCTGACTATTTTTGGGTTAAATAATGCATAGCTATACTGTTTTCCGGCTTCATCTGCTACATGTACGGCAATCATTCTTTTTGGTACATCGATTTGTGGTGCTGCAAGCCCCACCCCTGGTCGCAGTTTATATTGAGCGGATACTTCTGGGTCTTGGCTATTTTTAAGGTAACCCATCATTTCGCTTAGAATTTCTTTTTCTTCTTCGGTGGCTGGAAGTATTACCTCCTTGGCAACAACCCGTAGCGTTGGATGTCCTTCTTTAATGATATCATTTGTGGTTAACATCGTTTTGGTTCACTCCAATCTTTTTCAACAAATATAGGAAAATCAATAATGACTTTGATTAAGTTATTTTAACAGAAAAAACGTGAGGAAGGGAAAGTATTAAATTAATTTAGGTTACATAATAAATCTAGCATCAAGAGAGAGGAAGTTGTTTTATTTAATTGTTTTTAACAATTCGTTGTTTTGTATCTTTTTTGTGCTCATGACTGCCGAGTGTGGGGCTTACAGGATTAATCTTAACGAAACAAGCTACACAAAAAGAGCCTTAAAAGTAAATAGAGGTTGTCAAAATCAATTTTAAATTTTATAGTTAAAGAGGATAAAACGTTAGGGGGATTTAAATTGCGTCATTGGAAAAAATCGATTGTTTCATTTGCTTTTGCGAGTACACTTTTACTAACAGGTTGTATAAATGGGGAATCTCCTGAAAAAGAAATTTTTGAAACTCTGGAAGATGTAGTAAGTCTCGAAGAAAGTTTTGAAGCTCAACAAGAACCTTTATTGAAATTAGAAAAAGAAGAACAAGAAATTTACGAAGAAATAATGAGTCTTGGGATGAAAGAGTTTGAACAAATTGTCAAGCTTTCTGAGGAAGGATTAGCACTTATAGAACAACGCCAGGAAGCAATGGAAATCGAAAAAGAGAGCATCGAATCGTCTAGAGAGAAATTTGAAGAGGTTAAAACCTCCATTGAGTTATTAGAAGATGAGGAATTAAAAACAGAAGCTCAAAGTCTTTATCAACTTATGGAAAAGCGTTATGAAGCATATATGATATTGTTCAATCAATATAAAGAGTCAATCGAACTTGACAAAGAATTGTATACTCTCTTCCAAAAGGAAGATCTAACATTAGAGCAATTACAACTTCAAATAAGTAAAATAAATGAAATGTATGATAAGATAAAAGAATCTAATCAAACCTTTAATGAATATACTGAGCAGTATAATGAAGCGAAGTTCACCTTCTACAAGAATGCTGGACTTGATGTAGAATATAATAATTAATTGGATTGTCTGCACCCTTTTCACTAGAAGAGGGTGTTTTTTATATGTTCCAATAAAGTTGTCTTATAACAAAGCTTTTTACAAAGGCTGCTGCTATTAGCGTGTGAAAAATCAGGGATTTAATTTTTTAATGTCCCACTCGCTCAAAAGAGTAATCTCTTACATTAACAGGAAAAGAGCACGAAACAAATAACAATAAGCAAAGCAATGCAAAAACTGCCTATAACAATAAGAACTAACTATATTTTAAGTAGTTCCTCCTAAAAGGATGGTTATTGTTTAGTGAGAAAGGGAAAAGGATAAAGATGATTCACCCTTCATCTTGATTCTTTTTATATTTAGTGTCTTGCAGGTTATGAATATTCGTAGAAAAGTGCTCTTTACTTTGAATAGGATATAGATTTAAACTTTTATAATACAGAACGTGTAATTGTATTAGTACAGATTGAATCCCTATATATTATACACAGTCAAAATAATTACAACTTCGATAGATGCAAAGAGATTGACGGGGAAATCGGGGTGTTGTAAACTTAAAACTGTTGTATTAATATATTTCTTAGAAGGATTAATACAGGTATTTATATATGCTAGATATTGCATTGATAATGAGCTGAAAAAGAGAAAAAGTGCATTTTTGCATAGGAAGCAGAAAAATGTCTTTTAAAGTATATTTTTGGGTAACCTAATTTTGTGTGTAAAACTATGTATTAATGAGTTTCTCTTAATAGAAAGGATAGGTGATTTAGATGGCTGCAAAAACAAAAAATGCTAAATTCGATCCAAAGCAGCAGTTAGCGAAAGTGGAAGAACAATTTCAAATGTTTCAAATTTTGAATGAAGAAGGCGAAGTAGTGAATGAAGCTGCAATGCCTGATTTAAGTGATGACCAATTAAAAGAATTAATGCGTCGTATGGTATATACGAGAGTTCTTGATCAACGATCCATTAGTTTAAATCGTCAAGGACGTTTAGGGTTTTATGCTCCTACAGCTGGACAAGAAGCGTCTCAATTGGCCTCTCAATTTGCATTAGAGAGCGATGATTTCATCCTTCCGGGATATCGTGATGTTCCTCAAATGATTTGGCATGGTCTACCTTTATATCAAGCGTTCTTATTTTCGCGCGGTCATTTCCACGGTAACCAAATGCCTGAAGGTGTAAACTTATTACCGCCACAAATTATTATCGGTGCACAAATCATCCAAACTGCAGGGGTAGCTCTTGGTTTGAAGAAAAAAGGTAAAAAGGCAGTTGCTATTACATATACAGGTGATGGTGGTGCTTCACAAGGTGACTTCTATGAAGGATTAAACTTTGCAGGAGCATATCAGGCACCTGCGATCTTTGTTGTTCAGAATAACCGTTTTGCAATTTCTACTCCGGTAGAAAAGCAATCAGCTGCAGGAACGATTGCACAAAAAGCAGTAGCTGCTGGAATTCCTGGGGTGCAAGTCGATGGGATGGATGCTTTAGCAGTTTATGTAGCTACTCGTGATGCACGTGACCGTGCTGTTAACGGAGAAGGTCCGACATTAATTGAAACATTAACTTACCGTTATGGCCCACATACGATGGCTGGAGATGATCCAACACGTTATCGTACTTCTGAACTTGATAATGAGTGGGAAAAGAAGGATCCTCTAGTTCGGTTCCGTAAGTTTCTTGAAAATAAAGGTGTATGGAACGAAGAAGAAGAAAATAAAGCAATCGAAGAAGCAAAAGAAGATATCAAAGTTGCTATTAAGAAAGCTGATGGCCAGCCAAAGCAAAAAGTTACTGACTTAATCTCTTTCATGTATGAAGAGTTACCTTACAATCTAAAAGAGCAAAATGAAATTTACAAAGAGAAGGAGTCGAAGTAAGCCATGGCGCAAATGACAATGATTCAAGCAATCACTGATGCGTTACGCACAGAATTGAAAAATGATGAAAACGTCTTATTATTCGGTGAAGATGTAGGTCAAAACGGTGGAGTTTTCCGCGCAACTGAAGGCCTTCAAGCTGAATTCGGTGAAGACCGTGTGTTTGACACACCACTTGCAGAATCTGGAATCGGCGGACTTGCGATTGGTTTAGGTTTAACTGGATTCCGTCCAATTATGGAAATACAATTCTTCGGTTTCGTTTATGAAGTAATGGATTCCGTAAGTGGACAACTTGCTCGTATGCGTTATCGTACAGGCGGTAGATGGACTGCTCCTGTTACAATACGGTCCCCATTTGGTGGAGGTGTGCACACACCAGAACTTCATGCAGATAGTTTAGAAGGATTAATGGCACAACAGCCTGGTCTGAAAGTAGTTATACCTGCAACTCCGTATGATGCAAAAGGTCTATTAATTGCTGCAATTCGCGATAATGATCCGGTTGTATTTTTGGAGCACATGAAATTGTATCGTTCCTTCCGTCAAGAGGTACCTGAAGAAGAGTACACAATTGAACTAGGAAAAGCTGATATAAAGCGTGAAGGTTCAGACCTTACTATGATTACTTATGGTGCAATGGTACATGAATGCCTGAAAGCAGCAGATGAGTTAGAGAAAGACGGCACATCAGTTGAGGTTATTGACTTACGCACAATCAGTCCGATTGATATTGAAGCTATCATTACATCTGTAGAAAAAACAGGTCGTGCAATGGTTGTTCAAGAAGCACAAAAGCAAGCAGGAATTAGCGCACAAATCGTTGCTGAAATTAATGACCGTGCAATTCTTAGCTTAGAGGCGCCAGTGCTACGTGTTACAGCACCTGACACAGTATTCCCATTCTCACAGGCTGAGAATGTATGGTTACCAAACCACAAAGATGTATTAGAAACAGCAAAAAAAGTTTTAAACTTCTAATATAGAGACAAATGAAGTAGTCCATTCCATTTCAAACTTAACAAATGGAATGGGCTATACCATTTATTCATAATAGCGGACAGACGCGCTGCTTTGGCTTAAAAGAAGAGCATATATAATAGGAGGTTGAATACTTTGTCATTTGAATTTAAACTGCCAGATATTGGTGAAGGTATCCACGAAGGTGAAATAGTTAAATGGTTTGTAAAACCAGGTGATGAAATCGATGAAGATGATATTTTAGTTGAAGTACAAAACGATAAAGCTGTTGTAGAAATCCCTTCTCCAGTTAAAGGGAAAATCTTAGAGTTGAAAGTGGATGAAGGTACGGTAGCAACTGTTGGCCAAACCATTATTACGTTGGATGCTCCTGGTTATGAAGACCTTAAGTTTAAAGGTGATCATGGTGATGACAACAAAAAAGAAGAAAAAACAGAAGCACAAGTACAAGCTACTGCTGAAGCTGGACAAGATGTGAAGAAAGAAGAAGCACCAAAGCAAGAGTCTGCTGGTGAAACAGGGGCAGGTGCTCAAGAACAGGTAGAAGTTGATCCAAACAAGCGTGTTATTGCAATGCCTTCCGTTCGTAAATATTCCCGTGAAAAAGGGGTAGAAATACGTCAAGTGGCAGGTAGCGGAGATAATGGGCGTGTCCTGAAGAGTGACATTGATGCATTCCTTGAAGGCGGAAATTCAAAAGCTGAAGAAACGCAAGCTGTAAATGAAACACCTGCAAAAGAAGAAACAAAAACCGAAGCAAAACAAGATAAAAAACAAGCTGTTCCAACTGGGCAATATCCAGAAACCCGTGAGAAGATGAGCGGAATGCGTCGTGCAATTGCAAAAGCAATGGTTAATTCCAAACATACTGCTCCGCATGTTACACTAATGGATGAAATTGATGTTGCAAATCTTGTTGCTCATCGTAAACAATTCAAAACAGTTGCAGCAGATAAGGGTATTAAGTTAACATTCTTACCGTACGTAGTAAAAGCGTTAACTTCTGCCTTACGAGAGTATCCTGTGCTAAACACTTCTTTAGATGATGCAACAGACGAGATTGTACACAAACATTATTACAATATCGGTATTGCAGCAGATACAGAAAAGGGACTATTAGTACCTGTAGTGAAAGATGCTGACCGTAAGTCGATCTTCTCGATTTCAAATGAAATTAACGAACTTGCTGGAAAAGCACGTGATGGTAAATTAGGTTCCGATGAAATGAAAGGTGCTTCTTGTACAATTACGAACATCGGCTCTGCTGGTGGACAGTGGTTCACACCTGTAATTAACCATCCGGAAGTTGCTATTCTAGGAATTGGACGTATTGCTGAAAAACCAGTCGTGAAAGATGGAGAAATTGTAGTAGCTCCAGTTCTTGCTTTATCACTAAGTTTTGACCATCGTATGATTGATGGTGCTACTGCGCAAAATGCGCTAAACCACATTAAGCGTCTGTTGAACGATCCACAATTATTGTTAATGGAGGGGTAATTAAATGGTAGTAGGAGATTTCGCAATTGATGTAGATACACTTGTCATTGGTTCAGGCCCTGGCGGTTATGTTGCAGCGATCCGTGCTGCACAATTAGGTCAAAAAGTAACTATCGTTGAAAAAAATACGCTAGGCGGAGTATGTTTAAACGTAGGGTGCATTCCATCTAAAGCACTTATTTCTGCTGGACATCGCTTTGAAACAGCGCAGCATTCTCAGGATATGGGAATAACTGCTGAAAATGTAACGGTTGACTTCTCTAAAGTCCAAGAATGGAAAGCTGGAGTCGTTAAGAAATTAACTGGCGGTGTAGAAGGTCTCCTTAAGGGAAATAAAGTTGATATAGTGTCAGGAGAAGCGTACTTTGTAGACGGTAATACCGTGCGTATCATGGATGAAAACTCTGCTCAAACTTATAAGTTTAACAACTGTATTGTTGCAACAGGATCTCGTCCAATCGAAATTCCTACCTTTAAGTACTCAAAACGTGTTCTAGATTCAACAGGAGCATTAGCTCTAAAAGATATTCCGAAAAAGATGATTGTCATCGGTGGAGGGTATATTGGTACAGAACTGGGTACAGCATATGCTAACTTCGGAACAGAAGTAGTAATCGTGGAAGCAGCTGATGAGATTCTAGCTGGCTTTGAAAAGCAAATGAGTTCATTAGTAAAACGTAACCTTAAGAAAAAAGGTAATGTGGAAATCTTCACAAAAGCGATGGCTAAAGGCGTTGAAGAAACAGAAGATGGCGTAAAAGTTACAATCGAAGTAAAAGGCGAAGAGCAAACAATCGAAGCTGATTACGTTCTGGTAACTGTTGGCCGTCGTCCTAACACTGATGAACTTGGTCTTGATCAAGTGGGCGTTGAAATGTCTGACCGCGGGGTAATCAAGATTGATAAGCAATGCCGCACAAGCGTTTCAAACATCTATGCAATCGGTGATATAGTCGAAGGACCACCTCTTGCACATAAAGCGTCTTATGAAGGTAAAATTGCAGCAGAGGCAATAGCTGGACATTCATCAGAAATTGACTACCTTGGCATCCCTGCAGTGGTCTTCTCTGAGCCTGAATTAGCATCCGTAGGTTATACCGAAAGCCAAGCAAAAGAAGAAGGGCTGGAAGTTGTGGCGTCCAAATTCCCGTTTGCAGCTAACGGTCGTGCTCTTGCACTTAATGCAACAGACGGATTCTTAAAGTTAGTGACTCGTAAAGAAGATGGACTAATCATTGGCGCGCAAATTGCAGGATCTAGCGCTTCTGATATGATTGCAGAACTTGGTCTTGCTATCGAAGCTGGAATGACAGCAGAAGATATTGCAATGACAATTCACGCACATCCAACTCTTGGAGAAATTACGATGGAAGCAGCGGAAGTTGCAATGGGAAGTCCGATTCATATAATAAAATAAATAATTAAAAGTTTAGGAACCTTAGGATTTTAAATCCGAGGTTCTTTTTTTGTTTGAAGGATAGAGTATGTGCATTCTATAATACAAGAAACCACTTGAAATACCAGAGAAAGGATAGAGTAGGGTCACCAGTTCTGATGAATGGTGAGAGCAGGGGGGAGTGGAATAGTCTTGTACATACAAAAAACAGAAGCCTGAATCTTAATATTCAGTGTCTTCTGTTTGATTTAAGGCTTGTTCAATTGAACCAATTATTTCATCTTTTTGAAGAGTTCCATCCACTTGGGTCACTACTTTATTGTTGCTCACAACAAGTAAAGAAGGGGTGTTTTTTATATTAAACTGCCGATAGAGAGTTTTTTCATTGTTAAATTGAGCAACTTTTAGGTTGGCAACCTCGTCTGGAAAATTTCTTTTTAAATCAATGATAGCATCATAATATGTACTTTCTTCTTGTAAATTCGACTCGTCTGTGAAAAATACAAGAGTTTTAGAATCATCGGGAAATTGAATGTGAGTGATGGTTTCATTTTCTTGGCAAGAAGACAATATGAAAAAAGACAACGATAAAAAAAAGACAAAGCCTCTAATCATTTCAATCCTCACTTTCTTTTTCTGAAGTATATCTCATTAATATAGAGCGCAACTATTTACGTTATTTCGACTTATCTTAACATGAAAAAAAAGCAAATAAACGCTTGTCATGTAATTGTTACAAAATTGAAAAATAGAATGTTTATTAATAGCATAAATATTACAAAGGTTCTTCTAGAGTAGATTAAGGCTGTTAAAAATGCTTCTTTAGAAAGAGTACTAGCTAGAACCGCGCAAATAATCGGTAATTGTAATGGTTGGTAGCAACTTACGTAAAAGCAACACTCAATGAGAAACCATCCTCAAGTAAAGGTAATGTATATCAGGCAGGGGGCTACTGGCATGAAAAGTTATCTTGTGTTTTTAATACAAAATATACTTTTTGGGACGTATAGTATCATTGAATGGTTTTCCGTTCATGATAAAATGCAGGCGAAATTTATTTTATTAGGTATAATCGTTTATCTTTGTTATATTTTAGCCACACATTTGATAGGAAAGAAAAAGCAGGCAGCAATCATCACTGCAATTAGCTTCATTTTCTATTTTAGTTTCCAAAGTCTTTTTTATTACATGATGTTTTAGATCTTTCTTTTCTTTTGTTGTTTTTTTAAAGAAATTCTACGTGGAAAAAAGTAGGTTTTATTTCTTGGAGGCTTGTTTCCATTTCTTTTCGCTAGGCTACCCTGAATATAATCTATATTCTTGCGCCATGGTGCGAATTTTCATTAGCATGGTGTCACTGTTAATAACGCTATCCAGCGATGATTAGAGTAAAAGGCGGAGACTCCACGTCCGCCACGGTGAGGCCACTGAAAAACTGAAAACATATAGTTTTTGGTGGCTTCTAGCAGTGGATTGGAGCAAATGGCGTAGACTCCAGCGGGGGAGTAGCGACAAACTTGAGACCCCGGAGGGCATAGCCCGAGGAGGCTCAAGGTCGCCCCGCGGATAGCGAAGCCATTTGCGGAAAGTAACAGCGGAGTTTAACCCAAACCTAAAATTATGTACTTCTTCAGTGGCCTCCGCCACGGTAGACTGGAGATTCCGCAGGCTTGCCGAGGAGGCTCCAGCACCGCCCTGTGGAACGAGTAGCCTTTTGCGAAAGTAACAGCGGCGTTTAACACAGCCTTTCGCTAAGTTAGGAGATGACCTTACCATTTTACGTTTATCTATAATGTTTCAAGGTCTATGTGACCACAGTGAATGAAAGATTTTTAACTAGTACGTCGGAAAATACTCAAAAACCATTGCAGATGGATACGGGTGCTAGTATGATTATAGAAGAACCTTACATATGGAGGAGAAAACATGAAAAAATGGATGTTACCGATAATGATAATCCTCCTTACCGCTTGTAATGCTTCACCTCAGAATGAAGATGGACAAGCGATTGAAGAGGAACAAATCAAAGTGGAAGATGAAAATCAACAGAATGAAAGCGATGAGGAAGAGCAAAAACCTGTAGAGGAAGCCTCAGGTAGTGAAGATACTTCTGATACTGATGAAGGGGATACCTCAGAAAATGGCAATGAGGTAGAAAATAAAATAAATGAGCCGCAATATGCTATAGATCCAAATGATTCCTCGGTAATTCCTTTAAGTGATGCTAAATCTGAAGTTGTCCTGTTAACAATAGATGATGCTCCAGACCGTTATGCCTTAGAAATGGCCAATACATTAAAAGAGTTAAACGTAAAAGCTATATTCTTCGTTAATGGTCATTTTTTACAAACGGACGAAGAACAGGAAATTTTAAAAAAGATACATGAAATGGGTTTTCCAATCGGCAATCATACGATGAATCATAAATCATTACGCCAAATTTCGGAAGAAGAGCAATATGAGGAGATTGTTGCTTTGAGTGATCTTATAGAAGAAATTGTAGGAGAACGTCCCCGTTTCTTCCGAGCGCCTTTTGGTATAAATACGGACTACTCTGCAGAACTAGTAGGTAAAGAAGGCATGGTTCTTATGAATTGGACATATGGATATGATTGGGAACAGGAGTATACCAATGCAGAAGCAATAGCTGACATAATGGTAAATACAGAGCTATTAAGGAATGGTGCGAACCTTCTCATGCATGACAGAGAATGGACGAATGCAGGGCTTGCAGATATAGTAAAAGGGCTACAAGAAAAAGGGTATGATATTGTCGACCCTGATCTAATTGAAGTTCCATCTGAAATTAAACAAGAAAATTAGGAGGCCTAATGGGCCTCTTTTTCTTGGTTGAAAAAGAGGCTAATCAAAATTTGCTTTTGTTTAGCCTCTTCACGAAGTCAGTTCTTTGGGACAAGTCCCTTCTTTTTCTATCGCTTATAATAATACATGATGCTTCCTGTGAATAATTTCAGCTCTGCTTCTAATTTTTTTGCGAAAAACTTACATAGTTCATTTGCTTTTCCCTTGTCCCCGTGCGTGCTTTGTTCATGTAGTGTTACTTGTATGTAAGGAAGCGGTAAATCATCACTATTTAGCGGTTGTGGTTGAGTTCCCACTCCAACCAAAATCATCTTATATCGATCCTCTATAGCTTTTAAATAAAACCATTGACCTTTACCCTCTGGGGTTTCTTTTAATTCATAAGGAAAAGCTGCCTCGCTATATTCCCAACCTAACTGTTTGCCGGTTTTGCCGGTTATTTCTTGATAATAGGATACCAATTCCTTTACATCTTCTATTGTAAGGGTTTTTTTATTAGATTTTGGAACAAGGTTAATGTATGCGCTACGGTCCATCGTGATTCACTCCTAAACTAGACAATAAACTTTGTTTCATTCTAGCACTTACTGAAAGAGTGTGACAATCATTAAGTTAAAATTCTTGCAATTTTCTTAAGTATAGAGTTATAATAATAATCAGAATATACAAACAATTATTCTCTTTTAGGATTGCTCTTTTTGTAAAGATTATTGCTATGATCTTGTAAAAAATCGGTATTTGGACCATTTACTTTCCTTTTCACGTAAAAAGTGCACAATAGCAACGCTTATGCTGGGTTGTACCAACTTACGACAAGCAACAGTCAATGCGAAAATAGCCAAAAATTAAAAGGAGGCAGGTTTCTTATGAATCTTTTTGATAAGTTTTACGATAACAATGAAAATGTACCTGTGAGATTTGTAGGTTTTACCACCAAGGATATTAGATATGACTTTGGAATTGTCTATACTAATTTATTTTTTGGAAAACCTCTCGTTATTTGTATGCAAACTGGAAGATCCACCCTCCTCGATCCTAAAGACCTTACTGACTATAACCACCTTCAACATGTATTCCGCATTGAATCTAAAGAGCAAGCAGAAGATTTAGCAGAATTTCTTTCAGAAGCAATCCCAACAAGCCCTTTCCAAGAACAATATGAATAACTAGTTTGGCCACCGTCCTTTAATGAGGCGGTGGTCTAATTTTATCTTTAATTGATATTTACTCCTGTTTAATGTGTTATACAATATAGTTATTGACATAACACATTTGAACATTTAAACTATAATTAGTTACAATAAAGCGCTTTCATTACAATTATTTTTCTGAAAAATCTACTTTGGAAAAGAGGTAATTGCGTATGGGTACAATTATTTGTCAAACATGCAATAGTGCAGTCGATCACTTTGAAGATGAAAAAGTAACGACATATTATGCTAAATGTGCTGAATGTCAGTGCACAGAGAAAGTGGAAGATTTAGACTAGAAATTTACTATAAATCCTTAAAACTAAAAACAGCAGTCGTGCAAAAAACGACTGCTGTTTCTTTATTGATATTTAAGAATTTAACTGAATCAACAGCTTGCTTGGATTATCGGATAGCTTTGTGTTCCTTGATCACACGTAAAGTTTTAAGTTCAGAATCTTCAGGGCCTTGAACTGGAAGTCCAACTTCTATCGTTTTCGTGATATAGGCTAGATTTTCTTCTGTTATGATTTCACCTGGTGTAAAAATGGGGATACCAGGAGGGTATACCATAATGAATTCTGCAATTATTCTTCCGGCTGATTTTTCAAATGGAACTACTTCTGTCTCAGAATAAAAGGCATCTCTGGGAGCAATAGCTAATACGGGAATATCCGGCAGAAATACTTTCACCTGGTTGTTACTTCCTGTTTCTTGCGCTTTATATTCTTGTGACAATTCCTTAAGTGCTTTTAGCAGTATACTTGTTTCTTTTTCGGTATCACCTGGAGTGATTATACAAAGGATATTATACAAATCGGATAGCTCGACTTCAATATTGTATTTTTTTCGGAGCCAGTTTTCAACATCATATCCAGTAAGGTTTAATTGTTTTACAGAGATTATTAATTTTGTAGGATCATAATCGAATGTAGCCTTTCTGCCAAGGATTTCCGGACCTACGCAGTATAGGTTTTCTATAGCATTAATCCCGTCTCTTGTTTTATTAGATAGTTGAATGGTTTTCTCTATTAAGTCATGTCCTTCTGTAGCAAGGCGTTTACGTGCAACGTCCAATGATGCCAATAGCAGATAGGAAGTAGATGTTGTGGTAAGCATACTCAAGATAGTTTGGATGCGGTTGACGTTAACAAGGCCTTCACGGACGTTTAATATAGAGCTTTGTGTCATGGAGCCACCCAGCTTGTGTACACTTGTTGCGGCCATATCAGCACCGGCTTGCATGGCAGACAAGGGAAGCTGTTCATGGAAGTGGATATGAACACCATGCGCTTCATCTACTAAAACAGGAACATTAAAAGAATGAGCAATCTCAACAATTTGACTTAAGTCAGCTGAAATTCCAAAGTAAGTGGGGTTTATTACTAAGACTCCCTTTGCATCTGGATGTTGCTGTAAGGCCCTTTCAACCGATTCAGTTGTAATTCCATGGGAGATTCCAAGCTCTTTATCGACTTCTGGATGAATGAAAATTGGAACTGCACCAGAAAAAACAATGGCTGACATAACCGACTTATGAACATTACGCGGCACAATTATTTTTTCGCCTGGACCACAAACAGCCATCACCATCGTCATAATTGCACCACTTGTACCTTGAACAGAGAAAAAAGTATGATCGGCACCGAAAGCTTTCGCTGCTAAATCTTGTGCTTCCTTAATCATGCCCTTGGGCTGATGTAAATCATCAAGTGGACCAATATTAATTAAATCAATGGATAATGCATTGTCACCAATAAATTGACGGAAGTCAGGATCGATTCCTGCTCCTTTTTTATGACCGGGTATATGAAACTGAACTGGATTTTTTTTAGCGTGATTTAGTAAGCCTGTAAATAATGGTGTTTCATTTTGAGAGTAGGACAAAATTATTAAGCACCTCTTTATCTTAATTAAATATATATTTTATTTTAACGTAACTTCAAACTCAGAACAAATTTGCACATAAAACAAAAGAATTATAGCATTTTTACTTATCCTTGCATAGATTTTTCTTTAGAATTTGGATTGAACTAACAGGATTTCCTTTATATATAAAGAAAGATATATTGAAACGATTGAAAGGAGAGGAAAATAGATGAACTGGGAGACAAGAGTAACGAAATTATTAAACATAGACTATCCAATTATACAAGGAGGGTTAGCATATTTGGCTTATGCCGATCTGGCTGGAGCAGTTTCTAATGCAGGCGGACTTGGACAAATTACCGCTATGAGTTTGGATAGTCCTGAATTGCTTCGTGAAGAGATAAAAAAAGTGAAGTCTATAACCAATAAGCCTTTTGGTGTTAATTATGCGATAGGGCAGCATGGTCGGCCATTTGAAGACATGTTAGAGGTTGCAATGGAAGAAGAAGTTCCAGTAATTTCAATGACAGGTGGAAACCCCGCTCCTATTTTTAAAAGACTGGAGGGTTCTTCTTGTAAAAAACTTGTCCTCGTAGCAGCGAGAAGGCAAGCGGAGAAGGCGGAAGAGCTTGGAGCTGATGCAGTGATGGTGGTAGGACAAGAAGGAGGAGGGCATTTAGGAAAGCAAGATTTGGGTACAATGGTTCTTGTTCCTAAGGTGGTCGATGCCTTATCTATTCCTGTCATAGCATCAGGAGGAATCGGAGATGGTCGTGGTTTTATGGCAGCTTTAAGTTTAGGGGCAGAGGGGATAGAAATGGGAACACGCTTTATAGCTACGAAAGAATGCTTACACGCGCATCCTATCTATAAGGAAATGCTTGTTAAAGGCAGTGAGAATGATACGGTCGTTATTAAAAAAAGCATTGGTACACCTGCTCGTGCCATACACAATAAATGGACTGATGCCATTCTAGCCATTGAGAAAAATGAGCTCGGCTATGATGGGTTGAAAGAACATGTTAGCGGAGTGGCAAATAAACGCTTTATTTATGATGGAGATATTGAAAATGGATTTGCATGGGCAGGTCAAGTGATGGGATTAATAGATGATGTTCCTTCTACAGAAGAGCTGATTACCCGGATTATAGAAGAAGCGGAAGAAATAAGAAGGAAATGGACAAACTATCGTTAATCAGTGCTATAATGGATTTTTATTTATACATAAAGGCTCTTTTCGAAAAGATTGTTGCTATAAGCCCCGTAAAAAATCGGCAATTGTTTTTTTACTGTCATAACAACACAAAAGTAAGAGTAACATTTTAAATTTAACAGGGTAAGGGCACGTCAGCAACGATTATAACGTGTGGTAGCAATTTACGTAAAAGCAACAATCAATGCGAAAACAGTCTACATAAAAGAGGTGACATTATGGACTTTTCCTATCCAATTTCCCATGAATGGTCAACAGATGAAATAGTTGAAGTAATTGCATTTTATGAAGCGGTGGAAATAGCATATGAGAAAGGTATGGAGCGGGATAGATTAATGAAGATATACAAGAGGTTTAAAGAGATCGTTCCTTCTAAGTCGGAAGAACGCAGTTTAGCAAATGAATATGAGGAACTTAGCGGATTTTCGGCATATCACACAATAAAGAAGGCAAAAAATTTAGAAACCGGAGACATTGTGAAAATGTAGCAGGAAATTCGCTAGTATGCTCTTTTCGTAAATGTTATAAACAAATTGGAAGCTGGATTTGTTACTGCGATATTCACACGCAATCGAGAGTGAATATCGCAAATTAAAGCAGAAGCAACTAAGGATGCGAATATAGCCTTTAGAAAAGATCAGTGGCACTCATGCACTGATCTCTTTTGGTTTTAATTTCCCTCCCTTGCAGTAGTTTGTTTAGTTAATGTATAAAGTAGATTTAATTGTTGAAACGCATTTTCAATTTTAGCGATTGTTTCGTCCCCAGTTAAATTGATAGCTTCTTCTTTAGGAATTTGAATGCCGCATAATAACTCGGCTTTTTTGACGTTTGTTAGACGTTCAACAAGTTCTTTATGTTCTGTCTCTGAAAGGTCACTTTGCCGAATAACATCAGGCTTCGTATGGTCTTTTGACCAAACAAATTGAGAAGGGATTTTAGTGCGTACATTTTGAAGTTCCTCTATTAGTGTTTCTCCAAAAGCCTCTTTGATCTGTGCTTCATAAATTATCGCGAACCAGACAAATACATGAGTTTCCCACAAACCGATTTGAAAATGTGGAAGCATCTTATAGCCGCGATTGCTGTTAGCGAATGCCACCCAAGAATCTTTAGGTGCATTTTTTGTTCTTCTAGCATGCTTCGCTACATGATATTGCATCTCCATTCCAGTCATTGCAGATAAAGTAGGTGCAAAGTGCTGGCCGAGAACTTCGAATTTTGGTTGTATTTGTTCTTTTAAAGCGTGCATTCGCTCTTCTAATCCATTTATAGTAAAGACATTAAAATCAGCACTTTGAAATCCATTGAATTTTTTGTTTGTCACCTTCATCACTCCGTATCGTTTTTCCTTATACTGCACTGCAGTAATTATAGTAGAGAATTATCTCTCTTTTTCATAAGAGGTATTTTAGCATAGCCCTTTCGTTATTCCAAAAGATTGAACCTGCCTTTGATTTTTACAAAAGCTTTTTTTAGGTATATGCACATTTTAGTTACCATCCTCCTTTCCCCTCATATGATATAGCAACTATTAAAAAGTGACTGCAAGAGGCACCGTTGTTAAAAAACTGTAAGGAGGGATTAGGATGAAACAAGTGGTGACACCGTGGAAGAAGAAAAAGGAAAATAACAAAAAAGCTGTGCTGAAACTTGAAATTGACTATGAATTAGTAACATTATTTGATGCCATAAAAGCCAAAGATTCAGAAGCAATCCGTAAAACAAAAGGAAAATTAGAGCAGTTGCGAAAAGATATGATGAATTTAGAGGTTTAGTAGCATAAGCTGCCTAACGAACCTGTATGAGGTTCGTTTTTCTTTGTCTCGCATTACTTGATTTTAAAGAACAGATTCAGTAAGCTAAAAAATAATAACCTACATAATATAGAAGAGCTTAAATTATAGTAGAAGGGTAGGGTTTTATGAACTGGAAGGAAATTGATGAAAATGCAAAAAGGTGGACTAGAGATGCAGGAGAGAAAATACGAGCTTCTTTCAGTGAAGAACTTTTAATACAGACTAAAAGCTCCCCTAACGATCTCGTCACGAATATAGACCGCGAAACAGAACAGTTTTTTATCGAAAAAATTAGACAGGCCTATCCAAATCATCAAATACTTGGTGAGGAAGGATTCGGAGACGAACTGGAGAAATTAGATGGCACTGTCTGGATTATCGATCCCATAGATGGAACCATGAACTTTGTCCATCAGCAGCGGAATTTTGCCATTTCTGTTGCAGTATATCAAGATGGAGTGGGGAAGGTTGGATTAATTTATGATGTTGTACATGATGAACTTTACCATGCAATGCCGGGTGAAGGGGCTTACTTAAACGATACGAAGCTACCCCAGTTGCCCCAAGTGTCTGTTGAACAAGCTATTATTGGATTGAATGCGACTTGGATAACCGAAAACAAGAGAATTGACCCCTCAATACTTGCACCACTGGTTAAAAAGGTAAGAGGCACTCGCTCCTATGGTTGTGCAGCAATGGAAATGGCATATGTAGCTACAGGTAGAATAGATGCTTATATTTCATTGAGACTCTCTCCGTGGGATTATGCAGCAGGACTCATAATTGTAGAGGAATTGGGTGGGAAAGTTACAACACTTACTGGTGAACCATTGACCTTGTTAGGGCAAGACAGTGTTTTTGTGAGCAAACCTGGTCTTCATGATCAGATAAGGAAAAATTATTTGGTGGATTATAAAGAAGAACCCAAAAATTAATAAAAAACCCTCAGGATTTCTTTCACTGAGGGTTATTCAAGAGGCATTCATGCATAAAACCTGCGAGGTAATTACCAGCGGTTTTAAAAAAATCAAAAAATTAAAAGAAATTTTTTAGTATTAATTTAGACTACGCTTTTTTTTGAATGCAAATACCATAACAATAATTAATAAAATAACTGCGAATACTATACCCAGAAGGCTTCTTTCAGCTATAGCAATGCCGATAAGCGCCATCGAGGCGGCTGTTAATACTGCGAAAAGAACAAAAATCCATTGAATGTTTTTCATGATTCCACTCCTTAATGTTAAGTGTTTTTAACACTTAACATATATTTTACAGAAGTCTCTTCGTCTTTTCTACCTTGTTTGTGGTATAATATTAAAGTTATTAAGTTGTTAATTTAGGGAGATGAAATAGTGAACATCCGCAATGATATTAGAAACATCGCAATTATAGCTCACGTTGACCATGGTAAAACAACGTTAGTAGACAAATTGCTACACCAAGCTGGTACGTTTAGAACGAACGAGCATGTAGCAGAACGTGCCATGGACTCAAACGATCTAGAAAGAGAACGTGGGATTACCATATTGGCAAAAAATACGGCAATTAACTATAAAGACACACGCATTAACATCATGGACACACCAGGACATGCCGACTTTGGTGGAGAAGTGGAAAGAATCATGAAAATGGTTGACGGTGTACTTTTAGTGGTGGACGCATATGAAGGCTGTATGCCTCAAACACGTTTTGTACTTAAAAAAGCTTTAGAGCAAAACCTTACACCGATTGTCGTTGTAAACAAAATTGATCGTGATTTTGCCCGCCCTACTGAAGTTGTGGACGAAGTTATCGATTTATTCATCGAACTTGGTGCATCAGAAGAGCAATTAGAGTTCCCTGTAGTTTACGCTTCTGCGATTAATGGTACTGCAAGTACAGATCCAGAAAAGCAAGATGAAAACATGGAAGCTATTTACGAGTCCATTGTAGCAAACATTCCAGCACCGATTGATAATAGCACAGAACCACTTCAATTCCAGGTTGCTCTTTTAGACTACAATGATTACGTAGGAAGAATAGGGGTTGGACGTATTTTCCGTGGAACAATGAAGGTAGGACAACAGGTTGCATTAATGAAGCTTGACGGCTCTGTTAAACAATTCCGTGTTTCTAAGTTGTTCGGTTTTATTGGACTAAAGCGTGTAGAAATCGAAGAAGCAAAAGCAGGAGACCTTGTTGCAGTTTCTGGAATGGAAGACATCAACGTAGGTGAAACGGTTTGTCCGGTTGACCATCAAGATGCACTTCCAGTTCTTCGTATCGATGAGCCGACTCTACAAATGACTTTCTTGGTAAACAACAGTCCATTTGCAGGTAAAGAAGGTAAATTTGTCACATCTCGTAAAATCGAAGAGCGACTAGAAGCACAGTTGGAGACAGATGTGAGTTTACGTGTAGACCCGACAGATTCTCCAGATGCTTGGATCGTATCAGGACGTGGAGAGCTTCATTTGTCCATTCTGATCGAGAATATGCGTCGTGAAGGATTTGAGCTGCAAGTATCAAAACCAGAAGTTATCATCAGAAATGTTGATGGCAAAAAATCAGAACCGGTAGAACGTGTGCAAATTGATGTGCCTGAAGACTATACTGGTTCCATTATGGAGTCAATCGGCGCCCGTAAAGGTGAAATGGTTGATATGATCAACAATGGTAATGGTCAAGTTCGCTTAATATTCATGGTACCATCACGTGGACTGATCGGTTATACCACTGAATTCTTATCTTTAACTCGAGGATACGGTATCATTAACCACACATTCGATAGTTACCAACCAATGGCTGCTGGTCAAGTTGGTGGACGTCGTCAAGGTGTACTTGTTTCTATGGAATCTGGAAAAGCATCTACCTATGGTATCATGGGAATTGAAGACCGCGGTGTAATCTTCGTTGAGCCTGGTACAGAAGTGTACGAAGGAATGATCGTTGGAGAGCATAACCGTGAAAATGATCTTGTGGTAAACGTTTGTAAAATGAAGCAAGCAACAAATGTTCGTTCTGCTACAAAAGATCAAACTGTTAGCATGAAAAAACCTCGTCTTATGACTTTGGAAGAATCTTTAGAATACCTGAACGATGACGAGTATTGTGAAATAACACCTCAGTCCATTCGTTTACGCAAAAAAATTCTAGATAAAAACGAGCGTGAAAGATCTGCTAAGAAAAAGAAATTTGCAGAAGCATAATAAATAGGGAAGTGAGGAGTGTTACATAGCGTAGCCTCCTTGCTACCCTTTTTCTAAATTTTAGGAATTAAGGTGATTAGGAAATGGAAGAAAATGTACCGGAAAGACTATCTTTTTTTGCTAGTCTCTACCGTGTGGATGAAAATCCTGATTTAGGAATGTGGCTGTTGTATTTTACGATACTTGCCTTATCTATTCTAGTTTATAAGCTAGGCTTTGCTTTAAAGCTACCAATTTTAAAGTCTGCTGTTATCTATCTATTTTTAATTTTAGGTGGAACTGTACTTTCTTTTTTAGGAATATTTCTTCCTGTAGCAGAAGGATTAATTGTTGCTGCCTTAATATTAATTATTTATAGAATCAGGCTGCGCCGTCATAAGCAAGAAGAAGGTTCGGCAAATTAAAGGGGGACAGGATATGAGGTCCTTACAGGATACATTATATAATTGGTTAACAATAAAGGTGGTAGCGGAAGCAAGGCCAGATGATAAATCAGCTCAGGATACTATGCATCTGTTTGAGTCCATTTTAAAAGATGATCATCACATAAAAGATATAATCGTAACTAAAGGAAATCCAATGTACACCGTTTCCTATGCTAAAGATGGAGAAGTGCATAAAACAAGGTTTCCGGTCGAATTAATTGATGTAATGATCGAACAGATTAAAAGTGAGCCTGAGAAATATCATAACTATGAATGAAGAAATACAGAGGATTACTCATCAAATGGAGTTATCCTCTTTCCTTGTGTGGAAAAAAGTATAAAAAGCGGGAAGTAAAATTGCAAATAACAAGTGGCATATTGTCCAGAGAGTAAAGCTTTGAACATCTGAAACAGGAGGTGTCGCCTTTACTGCTAAAATAGTTAAAGGGAAATAGAGAAAAACAGTGGGTAAAGTTATTAGAAGTGACAACATATATTTTCTCCATTTGCTAACCACTTTAAAATAGTTCAATATCCATCCAAACATTACACCAATAAAAATAGCAATGAGTAGATGGAAGAAAAATTCTATCGGCTCAGAATAATTCTGTTCTCCCATATATGGAATAAAATCAATGTTCAACAATAAAGTGTAAATCTCTTTAGAAGTTAAAGCCTCGAGGCCTTTCATAACTAACCCCATTATTATCCCGCTTAATAAGCCTGCTAAAGAACCCCTGATAAGCAATATTACCACTCTTCCTGTTTTTGTTTCTGTTCAAAAAGTCGAAAGTTTCCTGTGGCTTTTCTTTGATTGGTTCTCATTTCAATTCGTTCACTGCATTCGTTACACATGTAAGTATGGATAGGTCGATTCCGTAGTCTTTTTGCTATTAATGTTTCATCATTTATACTTTCAATTTTATCGCAAATAACACATTTAACTCTCATAGGGCACCTCATCTACTCAATCTTTAGGTATAGTATAGCATAAACCTGTCCGAACAAAATAAAATAAAAGGAGGAAACTACGTTCGAATACAGTTTGTAAGTTTTAAAAATTTGCTGATATGGTATGATAGGAGAAAAATAAAAGGAAAGGGGGAGAACGATGCCTAATCTGGTGGAATCAGTTCTTGTTGATTCTTTGCTTGAAGCTTTGCAAGAGGAGCGGTTAGTAACGATAAGCACAGTCGATTATGAAGATGGCGGTCCGAATGTGAGTGCTGTTTCTTGGCTTTATGCTCCAGACGAAACACACATTTTGGTTGCTGTAAATAATAAGTCACGTATTGTCAAAAATATTGAAGCAAATAGCAATGTCGTAGTGACCCTGTATGCCAATGAATCTGTTTTCTCCATTCACACTCAAGCGTCTATAATGGAAAGAGAGATAGAAGGTTTGCCATTAAAACTGGCTTTAATTAAATTAGAGATAAAAGAAGTGCGTGATGTAATGTTTTATGGTGCCAAAATAAGCGCTGTGCCTCTTTTTGAAAAAACGTATGACAAAGCAGCCGCAGCAAAGTTGGATAAACAAGTGATGGAAGTTTTAAAAGGCTATTAATTAAGAAGTGCCAAGAAATCAGTGGGAAGAGTCCCCACAGACTTCCTTGGCGCTTTTTAATTGCTTTTCTCATTTTTATGGCCATTAGATTGTTTTTGTTGTTCTTCTTCTAATTCTCTTTCTGAATCATCAGATAGCTGTGAATTATTCTGTTCTGTAGGATTTGGTGCTGTAGGTTCTCTTAAGTCCATCGGTACCTCAGGCATCACCCGGCCAACTATTTCTGCAAGCTCTTCCATCACACCAGTCAAAGGTCTTCCTCTTTGAATATCTCTTCCCATTTCCTGAAGACGTACAAAGGAATCTGCATCTGCAACAACGACTGCCGTTGCCCCGTATGGATCACTTTTTAAACTCTCTGCTACAGAATATTTAATGGTACTAACTTTGGAGCGATCTAGATCCGAGTTAACGTCAATTCCTACTACTGCATAATGGCCAAGTACTACTGCTGTTGCATCATTTACATTTGGTGTTCTAGAAGCGATTTCAACTAAATGAGCAGATATTTCTTGTCCAGTCTTTCTGTCCACTTGAACATCCGCAGAATCCTTAACATGAATAACCTGCGAGTTTTCGTTTTCTCTAGAAATGTTACGCGGTCCATTGTTACAACCTGAAATTGCTAAAATCACAATCAAAAGCATGAAAGATAGATTTTTCATTAGACTATACTCCCTTCCCGAACTTTGTCCTATTTTCTTATGGCTTGATTTTATTGTTCATTTGTTCTTCTATCTTTATTCATTTGGACATATATTTTATCAACGGTCCGTCCTTTTTAAAGGTCAAGTAATTTTAAAAAATCGACCATTTGGTTAAATTAGAGGAGGATGCCTTGATTGACTCCAGTAAGAAAAAGAATACAGCCAGGAGTAGGAGGCGGCAGGTTGAGTAAAATTTATGTTTTAGATACCAACGTTTTATTACAGGATCCAAACTCCATTTATTCCTTTTCAGATAATGAAGTAGTGATTCCTGCAGTTGTATTAGAAGAAGTGGATTCAAAGAAAAGATACATGGACGAAATTGGCAGGAATGCTAGACAAGTTTCTAAGATAATTGATTCACTTCGTCAAACAGGAAAACTTCACGAAAAAATACCATTACACAATGGTGGAGCATTAAGAATAGAATTAAATCATCGAAGCTTTCATCAATTACAAGAAATTTTTGTAGAAAAAACGAACGATAACCGGATTCTTGCGGTGGCAAAAAATTTGTCATTAGAAGAACAAACGAAAGAAAACGGCAGGCAGGTTATTCTTGTAAGTAAAGATGCACTTGTGCGCGTGAAGGCAGATGCTATCGGCTTAGTTTCCGAGGATTTTCTCAATGATAGAGTGGTTGATGTGGATCATATTTATAAAGGGTTTTTGGAAATATACGTTCAGAAAGAAAGTTTGGACCTTTTCTATGATAAAGGTGAGATAAATGTGTCAGACCTGGCAAATCACCCGTTTTATGCTAATCAATTTATTCTTATGAAGGATGCTTTGGGTGGTTCTTCTTCTGCCGTAGGTTTAGTCGACTCAACAGGAAAAAAGGTAAAAAAATTAATATTTGATACGCAAGATCATATATGGGGGATTCGTCCGAGAAATGTCCAGCAAACGATGGCATTTGAATTGCTGCTTCGAACAGATATTCCATTAGTTACGCTTACCGGGAAAGCGGGTACAGGAAAGACCTTGATGGCTCTTGCTGCGGGACTAATGCAAACCGAAGATTTAAATAGATACAAAAAATTGTTAGTTGCAAGACCAATTGTGCCCGTGGGTAAAGATATTGGTTTTTTACCAGGAGAAAAACAAGAAAAACTGCGACCTTGGATGCAGCCTATCTATGATAATTTAGAGTACTTATTTAATACAAAAAAGCCCGGAGAACTTGATGCAATCTTAGCTGGAATGGGTTCAATTGAAGTCGAGGCATTAACTTATATTAGAGGGAGAAGTATACCAGACCAGTTTATTATCATTGATGAAGCACAGAATTTAACGAAACACGAGGTGAAAACAATACTTACAAGGGTTGGCGAACGAAGCAAGATAGTGTTGATGGGGGATCCTGAACAGATAGATCACCCGTATTTAGATGAATATAATAACGGCTTAACCTATGTAGTGGAACGCTTTAAAGATCAAAAAGCAGCAGGGCATGTTAAGTTAGTGAAGGGCGAAAGATCGATGCTCGCTAAGCTGGCTGCAGATTTATTATAGGAGGAGGGGCTTGTTATTCACCTAAAGCTGCACAAAAAGGGCCTGAGAAAACAATTCTCAGACCCTCACGCGGCATTCAGTAGACTTGTGGTGTTACTTGACAATAATGCGGTATACACTTTGAAGAGGGTCTGCCTTATTGGATCCGTCACCATAGTAAACATGGACAGGGCCACTCTCTCTTAAAGGTTTGCCTTTATTAGAAAATGCAAAAATGACTTCTTGCGCCTTTTTTAAATCTACTTCCAGTTCCTGCTCGTCTGATAGAAAAGTGACGGTTTTTGCATCTGGAGATGGTTCAGCATTTTTTAAGAAAGGGGCAAATTTGATTCCGAAAGAACCAGTTAGCAGTTTCTCTTTCTCGTATTTTCGTTCAGTTTTTAAAGTTGGTGGCTGTATAGCTCCTTCTCTAATTTCGCGTTCCCAATTTTTAGAGGCCGCTTTGGTATACTCTTCTAGTTCATTGATTTCTTGTATATGCTCTTGTTCGAAATATGTATCCAAATCCACGCGACGATCATCAAATATCCATACACCGGGATCCATTGTTATTTGGTATTTAACCTTTCCTTCTATTCTTATGATTGTCTCCATGATGTTCCCCCTAAAAATAATCTTTTTCATCATATCTCTTGTCATTATAAAGCTTGCAAAAGTATTTGTCATGTTATGTAATGAAATGTTTCTTCTATCACATATCAGGGAATCTAATGGGCAAAATAGTACAAGGAAGGAGTGGAGTAAATGGCTTGCCAAAGAGAAGATGAACTGCAAGAACTTGTGGATGAAGCAAGAAAAATAGCATATGAAGGAAAAGTAGCAAACTATATTCCAGCCCTGCAAAAACAAAACCCTGAAGTTTTATCTTGTGCAATCACCTATCCAAATGGTAAATGCGTTTCAGCTGGAGATATTAATCAATCTTTTAGCCTTCAAAGTATATCCAAGATTATTACACTGGCAATAGTTCTTATGGACTATGGAGTGGATCACGTTTTTCATAAGGTAGGTATGGAACCGACCGGAGATCCTTTTAATTCCATTGTAAAGCTTGAAACTTCCTCTCAGGCTAAACCATTAAATCCCATGATAAATGCTGGTGCACTAGCAGTAACTTCTATGATAAAGGGGAAAAATGCAGAGGAAAAAGTAGAATACATATTAAAGTTTGTAAGAAAGCTTTGCAATGATCCTGATATTACATACTGTAACGATGTGGCAATATCTGAATTTACGACTTCCTTTTTGAACCGTTCGCTTTGTTATTATATGAAGGGGGGCGGCGTAATACATGGGAACGTTGAGGAGATAATGGAAGTTTATACAAAGCATTGTGCCATCAGTATGAACAGTCTACATTTAGCAAATGTAGGAGCGGTATTTGCCATGAATGGCGTTAATCCTGTAACGGGTGAGAGAGTCATGCCAAAAGAAGTTGCGAGAATTTGTAAAACTTTCATGGTAACTTGCGGAATGTACAATGCTTCTGGAGAATTTGCTATAAAAATTGGAATACCTGCAAAGAGTGGTGTCTCCGGTGGAATCATGTGTAGCGTACCAGGAAGGTTCGGTATTGGCATCTTTGGCCCTCCATTGAATGACATTGGAAATAGTCATACTGGAATGAAATTATTAGAACTTTTGCAAGAAAAGTACGATTTAAGCATGTTTTAAAAACAAATTGACAAATTTATAATGATTAGAAAGGAACCTGAGCTTTTCATCCTTGCATTTTAGCCCAAAGAACGATACTATTTAATAATAGGATAGGTATTTGTTCGTAAACGGAGGGGTCGATATTGGCATCAGATATCGTGGTCGATCATCGTGATAAAGCTATTTCGCTTTTAAAAGCAGATTCAGATAAAATTTTGAAGCTTATTCAAGTTCAGATGGATAACTTGACAATGCCTCAATGTCCACTATATGAAGAAGTCTTGGACACCCAAATGTTTGGCTTGTCCAGGGAAATGGATTTTGCGGTTCGATTAGGTTTAATTTCTGAAAAAGAAGGCAAGGAAATACTAGCCAAGCTTGAAAGAGAATTGTCGGCTTTGCATGAAGCATGGGAAAAGTAATTAAATCAAATTTTAATGCTCAATCGACTACTACGGTGGTTGATTGAGCGTTTTTATTAGGCTTTTTTCGGAAAAATTGTTGCTCTAAGCCTCAAAAAGAGCTCGCATTTGGATTCTTTACAATCGGTAACTCACAAGTCAACAGGGAAAGAGCACATCAGCAACAACTAGTGACCGGTTGTTCCAACTTACGTAAAAGCACCAATAGCTACGAAAACGACCTAATATTAAGCTGAAGTTGCTAGTCCACTTAAATTAAAGGGTTTAAAAATATACAATTTTTTACACTTTTGTGCAACTCTATAAAAAAGGAGGAAAAATGATAGAGAATAATGTATAATTGTAAGTATAATTAAAAAATTCACAAAACATTTCCGGAGAGAAGTAGCTACTAGGGGGAGACAAAATGACGAAAAAAATTAATAAAATACTAGTTGCCAATCGTGGCGAAATTGCAATTCGCGTTTTTCGAGCTTGTACGGAATTAAATATCCGGACAGTTGCTATCTATTCAAATGAAGATATTGGTTCTTTTCATCGATATAAGGCTGATGAGGCCTATTTAGTCGGAGAAGGAAAAAAGCCTATTGATGCCTACCTGGATATTGAAGGAATAATAGAAATTGCTAAAGCTAATGACGTAGATGCAATTCATCCTGGCTATGGGTTTTTATCAGAAAACATTCATTTTGCCAGAAAATGTGAAGAAGAAGGAATTAAATTCATTGGTCCTCATTCAAAGCATTTAGATATGTTCGGGGACAAAGTTAAAGCAAGAACCCAAGCCAACTTAGCAAATATTCCAGTTATACCCGGTACAGATGGACCTGTAAAATCTTTAGATGAGGTAATGGATTTTGCTGGAATCCATGGTTTTCCATTAATGATTAAGGCAGCTCTTGGTGGTGGTGGCCGTGGAATGAGAATTGTCCGTAGCAAATCGGAATTACGGGAGGCATTTGACCGGGCAAAGTCTGAAGCAAAAGCAGCATTCGGAAACGATGATGTATACATAGAAAAACTGATTGAAAATCCAAAGCATATTGAAGTTCAAATCCTCGGAGATGAGCACGGTGAGATTGTGCACCTATTTGAACGCGATTGTTCTATTCAACGTCGTCACCAAAAAGTAGTAGAAATAGCACCAAGCGTTTCTATTTCTGATGATTTACGCGATCGCATTTGTAATGATGCAGTAGAATTAATGAAAAATGTAGATTATATTAACGCAGGAACGGTGGAATTCCTTGTTTCTGGGGATGAATATTTCTTCATTGAAGTAAATCCTCGAGTGCAGGTGGAACATACCATTACGGAAATGGTTACAGGTATTGATATTGTTCAATCACAAATAATGATAGCAGAAGGACATGCTTTACACAGTAAAAAATTGGCGATTCCTAAACAAGAAGATATCCATGTTCATGGGTTTGCCATCCAGTCTCGTGTTACAACAGAAGATCCTTTGAATGGCTTTATGCCTGACACAGGGAAGATTATGGCTTATCGTTCTGGCGGAGGTTTTGGTGTCCGGTTAGATGCAGGTAATGGATATCAGGGAGCGGTCATAACTCCTTATTACGATTCCCTATTGGTTAAACTTTCTACATGGGCTTTGAGCTTTGAGAAGGCAGCCAATAAAATGGAACGTAATTTAAAAGAATTTCGTATCCGGGGGATAAAAACTAATATTCCGTTTTTAGAAAATGTAGTAAGGCACCCTAATTTCATGAATGGCAATTATGATACATCATTCATAGACAGTACTCCTGAGTTGTTTGTTTTTCCAAAGCGTAAAGACCGTGGAACAAAAATGCTTACCTATATTGGAAATGTAACAGTAAACGGTTTTCCAGGAGTTGAAAAAAGGAAAAAACCGATTTTCCAAGATCCAAGGATTCCTAAGATGGCAGAAAGCCTTTCAATTCAAAATGGGACAAAGCAAATTTTAGACGAACGTGGTCCAGATGGCTTAGTTAAGTGGATTAAAGAACAAAAGGAAGTGTTGTTAACGGATACAACCTTTCGAGATGCACATCAATCTCTTTTAGCGACCCGCCTTCGAACTCATGACATTAAGCAAATAACTGAACCAACCGCGAAAATGTTGCCTAATCTCTTTTCAATGGAGATGTGGGGTGGTGCCACCTTTGATGTTGCTTATCGCTTCTTAAGTGAAGACCCGTGGGATCGCTTGTTAACATTACGCGAAAAGGCACCAAACATCCTTTTTCAAATGCTTTTGCGTGCATCCAATACGGTAGGATATAAAAATTACCCAGATAATTTAATTAAGGAATTTGTTGAAAAGTCAGCACAGGCTGGAATAGACGTTTTTCGAATTTTCGACAGCTTAAACTGGGTTAAAGGAATGACGCTCGCTATTGATGCTGTAAGAGACAGTGGTAAAATAGCGGAAGCTGCGATTTGTTATACGGGTGATATTAATGATGCTGCCCGGACTAAATATGATTTAAACTATTACAGGGACCTGGCTAAAGAATTGGAACATAGCGGTGCTCATATATTAGCGATTAAAGATATGGCTGGTTTATTAAAACCACAAGCTGCCTATCGATTGATATCTACTCTAAAAGATACCATCAATATACCTATCCATCTGCATACACATGATACAAGTGGAAATGGTATCTATATGTATGCAAAAGCAATCGAAGCTGGTGTAGATATTGTTGATGTTGCGGTAAGCTCGATGGCAGGATTAACATCTCAGCCAAGTGCAAACTCCCTGTATTATGCACTAGAAGATACAGAACGCAGACCAGATGTACCTGTTAAAGCATTGGAAGAACTTTCTCATTACTGGGAAGATGTTCGTAAATATTATAGTGACTTTGAAAGTGGGATGAACAGTCCGCATTCAGAAGTGTACATGCACGAAATGCCAGGCGGTCAATATAGCAATCTTCAACAACAAGCCAAAGCAGTAGGTCTTGGTGCACGCTGGGACGAAGTAAAAGAGATGTACCGCCGTGTTAATGATATGTTTGGCGACATTGTTAAAGTTACTCCATCTTCAAAAGTAGTTGGAGATATGGCGTTATTTATGGTACAGAATAACCTTACTGAACATGATGTTTTAGAAAAAGGGGAAAGTATAGATTTTCCTGATTCAGTTATCGAATTATTTGAAGGCTATTTAGGTCAACCTCATGGAGGATTCCCGGAAAGATTACAACAAGTAATATTAAAAGGGAAGACACCAATAACAGTCCGTCCAGGAGAGCTGTTAGATGATGTTGATTTTGAAGAAATACGTCAAAAATTATTTGATACGTGTAACAGACAAGTTACTAGCCATGAAATGATTGCGTATGCTCTCTATCCTAAAGTGTATTTAGACTACCATAAGAAACAGGAAACATATGGAAATGTTTCAGTTATCGATACACCAACTTTCTTCTTCGGAATGAGACTAGGAGAAGAAATTCAAGTCGAAATCGAACAAGGGAAGACATTAATGGTAAAGCTTGTCTCGATTGGTCAACCACAGAAAGATGGTACAAGAGTTGTTTATTTTGAACTAAATGGACAACCTCGTGAAGTTAACATCAAGGATGAAAGTGTGAAATCTGATGTTATCTCAAAGCCGAAGATGGATGCAAGCAATCCTGCACATATTGGAGCAACTATGCCTGGAACGGTAATTAAGCTTCTTGTAGAAAAAGGAGAAAAAGTTTCTAAAGGCGATCATCTCATGATTACAGAGGCAATGAAAATGGAGACAACAGTCCAAGCACCATTTAGCGGGACTGTAAAAGACATTTACGCTACTGCTGGCGAGGCGATAGCTACAGGTGATCTTTTAATAGAAGTGGATCGGATTTAAAAGGTAGTTTTAAGAAGACCCGAAAAGCTTATTAGTCTTTTCGGGTTTTTTTATAGAACCCATAAAAAAAGGCGAGGCCCTCTCCGATATGGAGAGGGCCTCGCCTTTTTTATTGGCTGAATTCGCAACAATTGTTTCTTTTTCTTAAGAGGGTACCAGGGTACCTTTCGTTACAATTGTTGCTGTTGTGCTCTTTACCTGTAAAATTCAGAAGTTATTCTAAATCTTGAGAAGAGCCTTTTTATTTGATTTTATGTTTATTAATTTTATTTCTCGATACAAGCATTAATAGATAGCTAAGTACTCCAAATAAACAGGAAATAATTAGAGCATGTAATAATGATATGAAAATATTCAATTTTGTAACTACAACTAGAGCGCCAGTTGTCGCTTGAAGTAATACAAGACTTGCGCTTATGAGCCATCCCTTATAGATGACAGGTTGGTGCTTGTACTTTTTGAAAGCCAGAATCGCTACATAAATAATCCATACTACAATTAATCCTGCAGCAGCACGGTGGCCCATTTGTATCCATTCATGCATTTGTGTTGGTATTCCAAGACCGTTTCGTGTACATGCTGGCCAACTAGGGCATGCTAAGCTTGCACCAACATGTCGAACAAGTGCGCCACTATATACTACAAGATAACAGTAGGTAATAATCCCGATAATATGAAAAGACATTCTACGGTCTATTATTAGGGATTCGGCATCAAATCGCTTGTCTGCTTCAAATATTAAAAGAGTAAGCAAAAACACAGATGCGAACGACACAAGAGATATTCCAAAGTGAAGAGCCAAAACGGCGGAGGATTGTGACCAAATTACAGCTGCCGCCCCAATTAGAGCTTGTAAAAGTAGTACAACAAAAGCAAGAATAGCTAAAAATTTCGTCTCTCTTTTATGTCCAATCACTCTCCAAGACCAAACAGCTAAAACAAGAACCATTATAGCTGCTATTCCTGATACAATGCGGTGGCTTAACTCTACTATAAGTGCGAAATCTATCGTGCTAGGAATTAATTCTCCATGACATAATGGCCAGGATCTTCCACAACCCATACCTGAGTCTGTTTTTGTTACCAGTGCACCTCCGATTAATACAAAAAGCATAACAATAGAAGTACAAACGGCGAACCACTTTAATAATTTATACAATTGATTCACCTTCTTAAAAAGAATTTATTACTCCCTTATATAAAAGTAGTAGTAGAAATGGTAAAATAGTAAACGTCCTCACAATACTACACAATCTCTGGTATATTGACAATATCCTTCGAAATTTACCAAGGGTTAAAAAACTATAGTAGAAAAGGTTGAATATTGTAGTGGAGTTTGCTAGAAATATATAAAGGATACCTTATGGTTCCTGCTTTTTGTAATAGCAAGCAGTAACATGTTTCATTATATAACGAATTTGCAACTGGTGGTAACATTCTACTTAGGTGACACAAATTATTCATATTTTCTTCAAATAAATTCACAATGTTTTAGGTAAATATGATTTAATATACAGAGAGAATGTTAGCAAACATCTTAATGTTTTCTAATAAAAAAAATGAAAGTGTACCTTAGTGGAAACGGATTCATAGCCGTTGCTAACATGTTTAAAATAGTGTTTTTAAATCTGCTCCAAGGTTCAAAGGAGGAATATAAATGGCAAATCTGAGGACGTTGGATCAAGCCTCTGCTTCCTTACCAAAAGATCTAGAAGTAAATTCTGCTTGGAAAGACTTCTTGGCTCTTATAAAAATAGGAATAGTGAATTCCAATTTTATTACAACTTTTACTGGTTTATGGTTAGCTCTATACTTTACCCAAAGTGGGTTTATAGCAAATATAGATATTGTTCTTCTTACCATTATTGGTTCCTCACTTGTTATAGCAGGATCCTGCAGCCTGAACAATTATATCGATCGAGATATCGATCATCTAATGACACGAACAAAAAATCGTCCTACTGTAACTGGTAGAATGAATCCCAAAGGGGCATTGTATCTAGGCATTGGATTGACAGTAGTAGGAACTATACTCTTGGCTCTAACAACCATTACAGCTGCAGTAATAGGTTTGATTGGCGCTTTCACTTATGTAGTCCTTTATTCCTTGTGGTCTAAGAGAAAAAATACTCTTAATACAGTGGTAGGAAGTATTTCTGGGGCAGTGCCACCTTTAATTGGTTGGGCAGCTGTAGATCCTAGTCTTTCCTTGATAGCATGGATCTTGTTCTTCATTATGTTTATCTGGCAAATTCCACATTTCCTAGCTATTGCGATCCGTCGCTGTGAAGAATACCGTAACGCAGGTATTCCAATGCTACCTGTAGTTCATGGTTTTAATATCACTAGAAGACAGATGCTTGTCTGGGTAGTATGCTTATTGCCTTTACCATTTTACTTATATGATTTAGGGTTAATCTTAGTAATAATTGCCACAATTTTAAATTTAGGGTGGCTGGCTTTAAGTATTGCAGGATTTAAGATGAAGGACCATATGAGATGGGCAACTTTAATGTTTGTATACTCCCTGAATTATCTGACGATACTCTTTGTCTCTATGATTGTAGTTACTATTTTTTAAAGCAGAGATAAACTAAAAACAATTTAGGGTTTGAATCATAAGGTTCAAGGGTGAAAGAAGGCAACCTGTGGTATAGTAACATATGGTAGGTGAACATCAATTACTGCAAAGAATATTATATTTTGCCTTTGTCCGCTCCTTGTGCGCATAAGTCATTTTCCGACAGATGTTTGGATAAAACCTCTGTCGGAAAATGCCTTATGCATATCAAGGCGGACATAGGTTTTTGTATTATTTCCTTTGTTGAATTGAAGTGGTGACACTTCAACCTAGATATTGCAGCTTGCTTGTAACGACATTTGTAATTCGAAGTTTGCAAGCCGCTAATGCATTTTAGGTTATGATTAGATTCTTTCTTTTCGGTTTGAAGGAATTTATCAATACATTCTACTTTACTTACTAAATATGAAAGAGGGGTTTGATTAAGCTATGAAGAAATGGCTACCAAATTGGCGAATTTTATCGCTGTTTAGTGTAATGACGCTATTCCTAGCAGGCTGTGGAAAACCATACCTATCTGTACTTCAACCGGTTGGTGAGGTAGCAGATATGCAAAAATCACTAATCTTGTTAAGTTCAGCAATTATGATTCTTGTAGTAGTGGTTGTTACCATTATTTTCGTTTACGTTGTTGTGAAGTTCCGTCAACGTGATGGAGAAGAAGAGCGCATTCCTAAGCAAGTTGAAGGAAGCCACAAATTAGAAATTACATGGACTGTTATCCCGATTTTATTATTACTTATCTTAGCAGTTCCAACTGTGTCTTACACTTTCCATTTAGCAGATGTAAAGGAAATGGATAATCAAGAGTCAGATGCTCTTGTTGTTGACGTTACTGCACATTTGTACTGGTGGGAATTCGAATATCCAGGACATGGAGTAGTAACAAGTCAAGATTTATATGTACCTACAGATGAGAAGATATACTTTAACCTTCAGGCTAGTGACGTTAAGCACTCATTCTGGATTCCATCTGCTGGAGGGAAATTGGATACGAACACGGATAACGTGAACCGTTTCTGGTTAGAGTTTGACTCAAGTCGTGTTGGTCAAGCAGAAAACCTTTTCTATGGAAAATGCGCAGAGCTATGTGGTCCTTCACATGCCTTGATGGATTTTAAAGTGAAAACATTACCTCGTGAAGAGTTTGATCAATGGATTGAGAGCATGCAAAATGTGGAACATTCCGCTGAATCTGCCTTAGCACAAGATGGGGAAGAAATCTTTGCTCAAAGCTGTTTACAATGTCACGCAATTTCAGGAGATCAGTCAACTGTAGGTCCTAACTTGGCTAACTATGGTGACAGAGAAATGGTTGCAGGTATCAAACCGAACACAGCTGACAATATTAAATCCTGGTTAGAAGATCCTGAAAAAATAAAACCAGGGAATAAAATGACTAATAACTACGGCAAATTAGATGAAACAGAAATTGATGCGCTTGTAGAATACTTACTTGAATTAAAAGTAGACTAGATTTTTTTGAAAGGGAGGTTACATTGTGAGTACGTTAGCACAAAAAAAAGGATTTGGCGCGACTGTATGGGATTACCTAACAACAGTTGACCATAAGAAAATCGCCATCCTTTACTTAATGGCCGGTGGATTCTTCTTTATCGTCGGTGGTTTGGAAGCGATGATTATTCGTATCCAATTAGCGATTCCTAATAATGAACTTATTTCAGCGGGTTTTTATAATGAAATCCTTACAATGCATGGGACAACCATGATATTCCTTGCAGCAATGCCACTATTATTTGCATTTATGAACGCTGCTGTTCCTTTGCAAATTGGTGCGCGTGACGTTGCTTTTCCTTTTATTAATGCACTAGGTTTTTGGTTATTCTTCTTTGGGGGAGTATTCTTAAACTTAAGCTGGTTTTTAGGTGGAGCACCTGATGCAGGTTGGACTTCATATGCCTCCTTATCATTGGCATCGCCTGGTCATGGAATTGACTTTTATGTTCTAGGTTTACAAATATCAGGTATCGGTACATTAATCGGTGGTATCAACTTCCTTGTTACCATTATTAATATGCGTGCCCCTGGTATGACTTATATGCGTATGCCTTTATTTACTTGGTCTACGTTTGTAGCTTCGGCACTTATTCTTTTTGCCTTTCCTCCATTAACAGTTGGATTAGCTTTAATGATGTTCGACCGTATGTTCGGTTCCGCATTTTTTGATCCAGCACTTGGCGGTAATACAGTAATCTGGGAACATTTATTCTGGATATTTGGTCACCCAGAGGTATATATCTTGATTTTACCAGCATTCGGTATTTTCTCTGATGTATTCTCTACTTTTTCTAAGAAACGACTGTTTGGTTATTCCTCCATGGTATTTGCAACAGTTTTAATCGGGTTCTTAGGATTCATGGTATGGGCTCACCACATGTTTACAACAGGTCTTGGCCCAATTGCGAATGCGATTTTTGCTGTAGCAACAATGGCTATTGCCGTACCAACCGGTATTAAAATCTTTAACTGGCTTTTCACAATGTGGGGCGGTCAACTGAAAATCACGGTTGCAATGCTATGGGCGATTGCTTTCATTCCTTCCTTTACTCTTGGAGGAGTAACTGGAGTAATGCTTGCATCTGCAGCAGCTGACTATCAGTATCACGATTCTTACTTTGTAGTAGCCCATTTCCACTACGTAATTGTTGGTGGAGTAGTATTTGGTCTATTTTCAGGTTTACATTACTGGTATCCAAAAATATTTGGTAAAATGTTAGATGAGACTTTGGGGAAATATACTTTCTGGTTATTCTTCTTTGGATTCCATTTAACATTCTTTATCCAGCATTTCTTAGGTTTAATGGGGATGCCTCGTCGGGTATTTACATTCCAAGCAGAACAAGGTTGGGATTTATCTAACTTAATCAGTACTATTGGTGCCTTTTTAATGGCTATTGCTACAATTATTCTTTTAATCAATATCGTTAAAACGCATATGAGCAAGCAAACTGTAGCTGGGGATGCATGGGGTTACGGCCGTACTTTAGAATGGTCCATTCCATCACCACCACCAGAATACAACTTTAAACAAACTCCACTTGTTCGCGGACTAGATCCTTTATGGATTGAGAAGATGGAAGGCAAGAAGGGAATGACTCCTGCAGAACCACTCGGAGACATCCATATGCCTAATGGTTCCATCCTTCCATTCATCATTTCAGCCGGATTATTTGTATCAGCATTTGGAGTTATGTACAGAACAGATTATGTTTGGGGATTGCCTGTAATGATTATCGGTTTATTGATTACATTTGGCGCAATGTTCTTCCGTTCAGTTCTTGATGATCATGGATACCATATTCATAAAGAAGACCTTTTAGCTGAAGATGACGACAAGGGGGCGAAGTTATAATGCATAGTGAAGAGAAATTAACTGCAGAAACTTTTCCTGCATCGCCTGAAAGGGCGACCCTTGAAGGGAAAAATAAATTTTTAGGATTTTGGCTCTTCCTTGGAGGAGAAACTGTCCTATTTGCTTCTCTATTTGCAACTTACCTTGCTTTAAAAGATTCTACAGCAGGAACATCTCCTTCACAGGAAATTTTCGATTTGCCGCTTGTATTTGCGGCAACAATGATTCTTTTGACAAGTTCTTTAACAAGTGTGTATGCGATGTATCACATGAAAAACTTTAACTACAAGAAAATGCAACTGTGGATGGGGATCACTTGGTTACTTGGATTATCGTTCCTAATCCTAGAAATTTACGAGTTCTACCATTATATTACTCATTATGGACACACATTTACTAGCAGTGCATTTGGTTCCGCATTTTATACTTTAGTAGGTACTCACGGTGCCCACGTAATCTTTGGTCTATTATGGATCGGTACTCTCTTAATCCGTAACATGAAACGTGGATTGGACTTGCACAACGCTCCTAAGTTCTATGTAGCTTCACTTTACTGGCACTTTATCGACGTTGTATGGTTATTCATCTTTACAGTAGTATACTTAATGGGATTGGTGTGATGACTGATGGCAAATCAAACTAATACTGGAAATCCAAAAGTAGATTTAGCATATCGTCGTAAAAAGAACAAGGAAGAGATGAAATATCAGGTTGTATCATTTGTAATGATGATCTTCCTTACGCTTTTAGCCTTTTTAGCGGTTGGAGCGGACATGTCCAAATTGTTTATCGTACCATTTATCATTTTATTAGCGGTGGTACAATGTGTTTTCCAACTTTATTATTTCATGCACATGAATCATAAAGGGCATGAAGCCGCATCTCTATTCTTATTCTCTGGACTAGCGGTTGGGTTAATAACAGTTCTAGCTTTTACGACAATTATTTGGTGGTAATATGTAAGCGGCAGCCTATTGGCTGCCGCTTTTCATTCGTTTTGGAAGGTATAGTATGTTTCAGTCGTGGAAATATCCACTAAGATAGCAGCGTCGGAGCTACAGGAGCCAAAGACTAACCCACTTTTCCTTTACCTTCTTAGTAAGCTTGAGATTAATGAATCACTAGCACTCTTCGTGTTTTCTTTCTTTCGATTTCGTACTGCTCAGTAGTTAGTACGTCTCTAAGCGAGCGCCGTGTACTTTTTTTTGTAGTTGTTTATAGGACTGTAAAGATACCGGCCCTTATCAACACCATTTGTCTAAATTACGACAATTAGCTACCTTCACCTTTACATCATCCCATCTCACATTGAAGGGGATCTTTTGCTGTAGTATAATATTTGTATGTACATTAGTTGATTCAATCAAGCATTACTAAAAATGAGGTGAATAAATGATAGGCAACCTTGATATGTTTGGATTTCAGGCATTATGGAGTCCTTTTATGCTGATCACAACGATAATAATAATTTCTTTGTATCTCTATATTACAGGAAATGGCCGCAAGCATTTTTCTGATACCGAAGAAATATCTAATAAGCAACGGACCTTTTTTATCGTTAGTTTGATTCTTTTCTATCTTGTAAAAGGATCGCCTATCGACTTGCTGAGTCATTTAATGTTAAGTGCCCATATGACTCAAATGGCTATTCTATACTTAGTGTTACCACCATTATTATTGATGGGCATGCCTGCATGGCTTTTACGAAAAGTAATAAATATGCCTATAATTAAGCCTGTTTTCAGGTTTTTCTCCAAACCTCTTATCGCTCTGGTAGTATTTAATGCTATCTTTTCGCTATATCATATACCAGTAGTATTTGATATTGTGAAAGTGGACATGACTCTTCATACAGCTTATACAACCATAATGTTTCTAGCAGCATTCATTATGTGGTGGCCACTTGTTAACCCTCTGCCAGAGGAACAGCGATTGTCAGGTATAAAGAAAATCGGATATATTATGGCTGATGGTATTTTATTGACACCTGCATGTGCTTTAATCATTTTTGCTACAGAACCCCTATATGCTACTTACTCAGAATTAACCGCATGGCTAGCAGCGTTAGAGTTATGTGTGCCAGCTGGTACATTGGCTGGGCTGGATCTAGGCGGTCCTGAATTGTTTAATGCTCTTCCACTTGTTGAAGATCAACAACTAGGCGGTATTATTATGAAAATCATTCAAGAGGTTATGTATGGCAGTATACTAGCATATGTATTCTTCCAGTGGGCACGTAAAGAACGTGAGAATGATGAACTTGAATTAGCACAAGCACAAGAAATGAATCCAAAACTTGTAGATTAATCTAAAGAGAAAACAGCAACAAATTTTGGTTGCTGTTTTCTTATGCAGGATTATTATTGCAAGCTTTCTAAAGAACATTTAACGAAGAACGTTTGAGAGGAGAAAACAATGGAAGGCTACACAGTCCCTATCTTACCAACTATAAGTACTATCTTTATAGTACTAAGTGCAATATTTGTCGCAATTGGCTGGTATTTGATTAGTAAAAGGAAAATCGAAGCTCATAAAAAAACGATGTTTGTTGCAGCAATTTTTGCGATTATATTTTTCATTATCTATTCTTCTAGAACTATCTTTGTAGGAAATACCAGTTTTGGTGGTCCTGATAGTATTAAAATATATTACACTCTCTTTTTAATTTTTCATATTACACTAGCAACAATTGGAGCAGTGATGGGTATTATAAGTCTTTGGACAGGTTATAAGAATAATCTTGCTAAGCACCGCAAATTGGGTCCTATTACAAGTGTTATCTGGTTTGCTACCGCAATTACAGGAGTAGCCGTATACTCATTACTCTATATAATTTATCAAGGTGGAGAGACCACATCAGTGTTCCGAGCGATATTAGGTTTTTAAAGTTATCTTTTGTTGAAATTTATCTTAGATAAGAATAAAAGGTGTTTGGATTTTCATCCAAACACCTTTTATATTTTGAAATTTGTTTTTATAATACCTGCTTCTCGGGCAGAATTAAATGCGATGAGAATGAGGGGACCTACTATAAACCCTAGTATACCGAGCAGCTTAAGTCCAAGGTACATTGCAATAAGAGTTGCCAGTGGTGATAAACCAATATGAGTTCCCATCACTTTCGGTTCAACAGTCCGACGTATGATTAATAATACAATTGCCAAAACAGCAAGCTGCGTTCCAATTCCTATCCCACCGGTAATTAAGTGAAATATTGCCCATGGTCCTAGAATTACGATGGAACCGATAATTGGGATAAAGTCAATAATCCAAATGACAAAGGCCATAATTAATGCTTTTTCAGGTGCTATTATTAGTAAACCAATGAAAGATACAACAAAAATGACTATACTAACTAAAAACTGTGCTTTAAAAAACCCAAATACTACATAGGATAATCTAGAGGTCATAAATTTAACTTTATCTGCTGTAGATTCCTTTAAGTGTGAGTATACTCCTAACTTTAATCGCGGCATGTCGATAAGGAATAAGAATAACGCAATTAGATAAACAATAAAACTTACTAAATAGTTAGGAATATCAGTAAAAAGGTTTTTTACATTTTGTATATTAAAAAGGTCCGTTAAGAATATCCGTAAGTCATAAAGAAATTGCTCAATTTGATTACTAATTTCCTCAACTACTTCAGGTGGTAGATCTTCAGATGCATTCGTCAGGTTTAATTGTATATCGCGCCATACTCGGTTTATTTCATTTATGTAGGAAGGCGCATTTTCTATAACATTAATTGCTTCGGTTATTACCTTTGTTGTAATAAAATAGCCTACAATTCCTATTGAAGTGACAAACAACAGAAATACAATGAAGACAGATAAGCTTCTTTTGAAATTTGCTCGTACTTGGAATAGTCTCACCAAAGGTTCAAGCATGAAAGCAGTGATTAATGCGACAATAATCGGAATTGATACAGGTAATATAAAATATCCTATTATACAAATTAATGTGATTATAATAAGAATGAATAAGAACTTTTTCGTGAACAGCGTTGACAATGGATGGCTCCTTTCTAATAGGCCGAAAGTTTAAAAAGGGAAAGTACTTTTATATTAATTATAGTATGTATTTTCTTGAAATAATAGTATTTAAAGAAATAAATATATAGTCTTTCCTTGCTTACAGGGTGGTTTTGTAATATACCTCAATAAAAAACTGGTAGCATTCCTACCGATCGTGAAGAATACAGGAGGCTTTTATGAAAATTAATAGTGATTCTGTCGGGATGAGTAATATTTTAATTCAGACCATAATTTCTATTTGCGTTTCTGAAATAAACGACATTGAACAGATTCCTCCTCGTTTATTTGGGAAAGTTTCGTTGTCTATCGTTCACAAAGAGGACAAAATGGCGAAAATTCAATTCATTAAAGAAAATGTTGTGTCTTTAGAAGTATTAGTTGCTGTAAAATACAACACTTCCATTCCGGAAAATTGTAAAATTTTACAAAAGTTGATAAAAGACGAAATTGAACTAATAACCGGGTATACTGTTCACTCAGTTAATATATCTGTTATAGGATTTATTTAACCGCTCTTTTCCTATAAAATTTCAAATGTTTTTTACAGGCTTATAGCATAACCTTTAAGAAAAGAGCCCTAAGAAAAAAACCTATTAGAAAGTAGTCAGATAACCATCTTTGGGAAATTGACCATAAAAAAAGGGAAACGCTTGTACTAGGGTACGTAAGCAATTTCACCTTTTTTTACTATATTGGCTGTGTTTATTTTCGCAAAAGATTATACTTTGCGACATAAAGAGCTGGAATATCTTCCTTTAGCCTGTGAGATCTCGCAACCTACAGCTTCCTTCTTGCAGGAGTCAATGCCTTTTACTAGGCACCTGTTAGAAGGGGAAGCGTCAAAATTAGCCCTTTATAAAACTATTTTAATAAATCCATTCGTTGTTTAGCTTGAGCTAATAATGACTTTGATGTAGCTACTACATTGGACGGAAAGTTTTCGCCTTCTCCATATTCCACACCATGCGGGTAATAATGTTTTCCGAGAAGTGGTGTCATTAATTTAATCATAGCGTGAGAGCCGCCGATGTCGCCTTCCACTGTGTAGCCAGAAAGACGTAAATAAAATGTATCGCCTTTGTTTTCAAACTTGCGATCAAATGTTACTCTTTCATAATCCCATTGCCCAGCGAGAACAAAACCAAGGTCCTCCATAATATCAGTTAAACGTGCTAGTTCAACTACTTCATTTTCAATTCCAATATTTTCAATTTTCATGTATGTACACTCCTTTTCAATCACTACTTACATTAGCGTCCTTTGACCCTTGGGAATTAGGTGCCATGAAGACTCTAAAAGTTAGATATTGTATCAAGCAAAAAATATGCCTTATTTAATAATAGTACGAAAGAAGCGAACTTTCAATAAGAGGTTATAGTAACTTGGTTTTTCCTAACCCTTTTTTATAAAAAAGTCATTATTTTGTAGAAAATGGTCAAACTAAGACTGTTGGAGAAGATATTCAATTTCTCTGCTACGTATCCTGTTCAAAAATACGAGGTGACCAGATGACAACTGTGCGTGAGGTAATGACACAAAATGTAGAGTATTGTACTCCGTTGGATAATGTGTATGAAGTAGCTATAAAAATGAAAGATTTAAATGTAGGTGCTATTCCTATCGTCGAAAATGATCAGCTAGTTGGAATGATTACAGACAGAGATCTAGTTGTACGTGGTATAGCGGAAAAACATGCCGGTTCCAATTCGGTTACCAATGTGATGAGTGACCATCTTGTCACGATTTCTCCTGATGCTACTGTCGAAGATGCAGCACATCTAATGGCTAAACATCAAGTCAGAAGGCTGCCTGTGGTTGAGGATGGAAGCCTGATTGGCATTCTTGCCTTAGGTGATTTAGCTGTAAATCAGGGTTCAGATGACAGTGCTGGAGATGCCTTAAGCGACATCTCAGAAACTTAGCAACCAGAAAGAAAAAACTGCAGCGCTTAAACTTTGCACTGCGGTTTTTTTTTATGTTTCTCAACGCAATTGATTCTAGAGTGTGGTTTACGGTTCTTAAACCTCTAATTAAATTTGCACCTTACAAGGAACAGAACATATATCTTGTGCTTTTCTATTTAGTCATATTTTTAAAACTATAATCTAAATACTTTTTTTTATGTATGTATTAGAACATAATAGGGTATAAAAAATAATAATCTATTATATTATTATTAAAAATTGCATTATAAGAAATTCTAGCAAATATATTAATAGAAAGGGGAGAGGGGTGCAAATAATGAGAGGACTTATCATACTTTTATTTTTAGCATTTTGTTTATATTTATTTGTTAATGTGGAACCTCAACAGATTGAACAATTAATAAGCAATGAAACCAACGATAAAGTAGAAATGGTAAATGAGGAAGAACAGACAGTTATTCAGTCAAAAGTTCAATCAAGTAATACAAGGGCAGGTCTTTCAACTTTTATCGGAAAGACGGCAGATGATGTAATCGAAAACTTCGGTGAGCCTAATCGAAAAGATTTATCTGCCTATGATTACGAATGGTGGATTTATAATCAAGACCCAGAAAATTATGTTCAAATTGGAGTAGAAAAAGGGGTAGTGGTAACAGCGTTCACTACTGGAACAGTGAATGACAATCTCCCATTCCAAATCGGAAGAACTTATGAAGATCTTGATGAAGAATTTTCTTTTGCAGATTCAGTCACAGTCATGTATGAAGAAGGTTCTTATAGATTCCAGATAAAAGAAGAAGAGCTTTCAACTAGGCCGTTAATTTCAGTTGGTGATGTCTTTGTACAACTTTATTTTGACGATGTTGAAAACACACTTTCCAGCGTCCGCTATTTAAATGCAGAAACGCTTTTAAAGCAAAGACCTTATGAATTAGTATATCGTGGTCCATTGCTTGAACCGAAAGAGTTATCCGAAGAAGAATGGGCAATCGTAGAAGAAGGTACGGCCAAGCAAATTATTGATCATACTAATATTATTAGGAATCGGTTTAACCTAGCATCAGTTGAATGGAATGAAGACACATCTGCCGTAGCATATTTACATAGTAAGGATATGAAAGAAGGAAATTACTTTTCTCATACATCCCCTTCTGCTGGAAGCCTCTCCGATCGGTTAATGGAGGGAGACGTATCGTTTCGTTATGCAGGGGAGAATATAGCTGCGAAATATGTAGACGGCATAGCAGCAGTCGAAGGTTGGTTAAACAGTGAAGGTCATCGTAAAACAATGCTGAATGAACGATTTACGCACTTAGGCGTCGGGGTATATGAGAAATATTACACACAAAACTTTATTGAAACTTGGTAAGAATGTGTAAGCGGCCTTGTTATTTTAAAGGATCTGTTAAAGTTGTGTACTGATAATAACACTATCTCAGAGATGATTGGAGCAAAAGATGGAGACTCCAGCGGGGAGATAGCGGTAGGCTGGAGACTCCACAGACGCAGTGCGATGAGGCTCCAACACCTTCCAATGGTAACGCGTAGCCTTTTGCGGAAATCAACAGAGGCGTTTAACACAGCCGTTTTCATAAAGGACACCCCTCAATCATGAGGGGTGTCCTTTTGTACTTCTCCAGCATAAAATACATCTTTGTTCCATGCTCCATAAATATGAACATGGTCTCCTTTCTGTATAGAGGGTGGGTCCCATGCCTCGGTAAAGGGTTGTTGCCATACTATAGTATAAGAGCGGTGTTGATCTCTTAATTTTATGGTGGTGACCATCAAGAAATAATTATAGAAGTAACGTTTCTTTATCGTAGCAATATGACAAACTTCGCCTGAAACTCGTGCCTCAAGCTTAATTGAGCCAAGTGATTTCCATTTGGTTCTTTGTTTTGCAAATTCTTTTCTTGTTATCCAGTAAAAATATATTAATAAGGCAGGAATCACTATTGCTGTAACCATATAAAAGAATTCCTTTCTATCTTTTCTTAGGAATGATAAAGAAGCTGCCTGTTGCGTGGGCAATTAAAGTATGATCACTACGGTATACTTTGCCCTCCATGACGAGAAGTTTAGAGCCTTGATGAATAACACTTGCGACACAATCGAAATGGGTTCCTATTCCTTTTGCAACATAATTAATTTTCATTTCTGTCGTAACGGCCGCCTTGTCTTCGGGAATTAATTTAAAGGCAAGTGTCCCCATTGCAGAGTCCAGTAGTGTAGCAGTTATACCGCCATGCAATATCTCTAAGGAATTTTGAAGTAATTCTGTATTGGGAATGGTCATCTTTAAAATATTAGGTTCTTGAAATTTACTGGTAACGCCCATTAAAGCGCCAATATGGGTTCCGTTTTCCCCCGTTTTTTTTCTTTTCATACTCTCTAAGAATAAAGCAGCTACTTCTTGTTCTTCTTCTGTTGCATTTTCTAAAAAGCTTGTCCATTGGTGAGATAAATCCATACAAAATCCTTCTTTCTAAAACAGTTTATCTTTATTCTAACAAGGAATGTCCTGGAAAGAAAAGAAAAATAGGCGAACGCTTTTTCATTTCTTTCAATAAAATACACTAGGCATATGTAGGAAAGAGGTGAGAGAATGGCAACAAAAGAAAAGCACCCTAGTATTGATAAGTTTAAGGAATTTGTGAAAAAACATCCAAAATTGGCTCAAGAGGTAAGGGATAAGAAGAAAACTTGGCAGGTTATATTTGAAGAGTGGTACCTACTCGGTGAAGAGGATGAAAGTTGGAAATCTTTCAAGGATGAAAATGCTCAAGATAAAAATGAGTCAACCGAAAAAAAATCTGATGTGATTCCTCTAATTTTACAATCCTTAAAGAATATGGATGCGAATCAGATGCAGTATCATATATCGAATGTCAATTCTGCAATAGGAAATATCCAACAACTTCTGCAACAATTCATACCAGGATCGTCCAAAGGCAATACTCCATCTCAAGGTGCCAAAAATCCTTTTTCATTTCGAAAAGATTAGGAACGGATGACAAATATGAGAAAAGATGTTTATGACTATATTCAAAAGAAAAAAACACTAAAAACCTATTTGAAAGAACAACCAATATGGTACAGAACACTAACAAGGAATCCAGAAAAACTAAATGATTTTGAACTTTCTTCTATGCATTACTACAAACAAACCATTCCACATAAAGTGGAAAAATTTCAAGACTCTGTTCAAATGGCATCGATGATGGTTCATATGTTTCAAACCATGAAGAATATGGACTAAATGTATGAAGGCTCCTTTTTAATGGCGATAGCTACACTTAGCTACTGCCATTGCTAAAGGTTAAAAGCAGCAATATGTCGAACGAAGACACTTTTTTTGTATACTATCTAGAATAGAAACACCCGTATCCTCCCAAACTAAACAAAAATAACGGGAGGAGCTTTTTTATGAAAAAAATTTCATGTGTCTTTGTATGTTTAGTATTAATGCTTTTAGTAGCTTGTAAAGAGGATCAGCAAAAACCAGAAGCTAATGTTGCAACCGCTCATCAAGAGGCTTCGATCTATGTGAAAGAGGTTAGTGCTGTTACAAAAAAGCCATTAACGATGACTGTTCATCATCGGACGAAAAATCAGCAAGTTTATGTCGAATGCATTGTAGCTCCTGATTTTCATTTTACAGAAAAAAGAAAAAAGAAAAAATACGGAGAAGGTCATTTAGATGTTTACCTTAATAATAAAAAGATTGGCGTCTTTTCACAAGGAGCATTTATTCTAAAAGACCTGGAGAAAGGAAAACATAGTGTCACAATGAAGCTTATTCACAATGATGAGACCGAATATGGAATTGCCGAAACTTTCGAGGTGAATGTTAAGTGATAAATCCTCTATGCTTCATTATACTTCCGTGATAAAACATGGTATGATGGAAAACGGAGGTATATTCTAAGATGATAACTACATTTGAGCATGTCCAAATAGTAGACAAAGCAGAAGAATTAGCGAAAATGGTATGGCAATCAGAGCTAGCTGAAAATTACCATCGTTGTTTAAATAAAGTTCAACAAGATAAAGAGGCACAAGATTTAATAAGTGCTTTTCATAATATGAAAGACCGTTTTGATGAAGTGCAACGCTTTGGAAAGTATCACCCGGATTATCGTAAAGTTACATTAGAAACAAGAGAATTAAAACGTAAAGTTGATTTGCAGGAATCCATCCATGCCTTCAAACAGGCAGAGGATGAGATCCAAAAAACTCTTGACGAAATTAGTGTGATGATTGGTAAAGCCGTTTCGGAGAATGTGAAGGTTCCGACCGGAAATCCATTCTTTGACTCTCTATCGAGTTGTGGCGGTGGCTGCGGCTCTGGTGGTGGCTGTGGTTGCAAAGCAAGTTAATATAGGTTATCGAGACTACATTGCTAGTCTCTTTTTTAAGTTCTCTTTCTTAATCGAATACAATCCGGACAAAGATTTCCACAACAGAACATTTTTTCTTGAGGCACATAAAAGCGGTGCCGGTAGACGAACTGTGGTGTTGCATCCTGACGTACGAAATTGGTTTCAACGGTAACTCGCTTCTGAAACATGGCTTGTTTTGAACAAGCCGAAATAATGGAAAAGCCATGATCATCCCAAGCCGACACATCGGTCTTATTCACTTTTACATATAAAAAAGGTATGCCGGTTATGTTCTTGCGATAACAGCTTTCTACAAGTTCGCTTTGACTTAATTTTGTTAAAAAAGAGGACCATATCTCCTGAAGCTCCATAAGAAATTCTCCCTCCTTTATTAGCAGGTTTTAATATATGAAAGGGAAAGCGGAGTGTAAAGAAAACAAGTAATATATGATTTTTCACATATTTTAGGCTGTTTATGTATGTTATCTTCTACATATCCATGCTAAAATAAGTAAAAAGGATTGTAAAAGAAAATACTATAAGAATAATATACGATAGCTCTAGTGCTATTTCTAAAAAGAAGTGTTGATGAATCTTCTGTACTGCTGTGATTAGCTGAGCCTTTTGCGTAGTCTAACAGCGAGAAATAAGTCTAGAATTATTAAAAGGGGTAAAAAACGTATGCTGACACAAAGACAGGGCATTGTAGTATGGTTACATTCGTTAAAACAAGCCAAGCTTTTGCGACGTTATGGCAATGTCATTTATATATCAAAAAAATTAAAATATGTTGTATTTTATTGTGACGCAGAAGAATCTGGCATTTTGGTGGAGAAGTTAAATAAGCAATCCTATGTGAAGAAGGTGGACGTCTCCCACAAACCTTCCATTAAGACTCATTATGAAAACTCTAGACCAGATAAAGCCAAAGAGTATGATTATAAAATGGGACTATAATCCCGATAGGATAAAAGCAGTACAGTTTAACTTTTATGTTAGACAGTGTACTGCTTTTTTTGTTGAGGGTAATGCCTTTAATAAGGTTCGTGTTATCTGAGTGCTGGAATATAATGGTTTAACCGTAGGATGCCTGTAATGTACTGAAAGAATAATTCCTTTTCTGCAAAAGTAGTAGAGGGCTTTATGTCCATCTGGATAATTTGTTTTTTTAATGAAGCTGCAAGTGCTTCAAATGCTTTAACCCTCTTATTTGGTTGATAATGGGGATTTGGAATGCCTTCAAGGCAGATATATATTGCTTGAAAATCACCAGGAGTTGTCGGTTTCATTACGGCAGCTAAGGATGTAACCTTTTTGCCCTTTTTTTCAGTATGAAACATTATAAGATGCTGTAAACGTTCATTATTGTATTTTGCTAATTCCATTAGCTCGTATATATCAGAATAGCCTTCACCAAGTTCTATAAAACGTTGAATCAAGTTCATTTCTCCTTTTCATAAACAAATTTAACCTAACACTATAATTAGAATCACGGTTTTACTTTAACACTTCTTGCATAAAAATAGAAGAACAATACAGAAAGGTTGAAAGGAGGATTGGGTATGCTTTGGATATTCATAAGTGTACTTGTGGTTTTGTTAATCGTTTTCTTTCACGATCATTTTCTTCAAAGAAAATCTTCTAAAGATAAGCCGTTACCTTTAAATGGCCTTCTTGTTTCAGGAGCATTGTTTTACCTTTTATCTAATGGATTTATCACAGAAGAAGAGGGAAATGTGCTAGAACAAAAAAGTTTAGATGAGATTGAAAATTATATCCTGGACAAAAAAATACTAACCAAACAAGAATGGGTGGACCTATGTCTAACCAAGACAAATTCAGTCGCTTTGGAAGAGGTCGGTAAAGATATCCCCTATATGTAAAATATGAATAACACCTTTATTAAGATTCACTCAACAATAGGCTGTGGCGCATTTAAATAAAGTGCGTAACAAAAAAACCCTGCATGGATACCCATGCAGGGTCCTTCTATCCCCTGAACTTTTTCAGGTTAAGAAGGCAAAGGGAGAGGAGAAACCGGAGGAAGAACTTATGGGGAAACGTAAGCCTTCTCCGCGGTTGGCAACAACATCACACGAATAGATGTTGTTATTGCTAAGTATGAACCAAATTAGGGAAAGCTATACACCGATTAGCATATTAGTTTTATTTGGAATAAAAGCTTTTGAAATTAATGTCGAATATGATAGGATATTGGTAGTCGAGAACAAGAATAGAGTAGTGGTGAAATTTATGAGAGTAGTATCTGGAAAATTAAAAGGTAGACAGTTGAAAGCGGTTCCAGGCATGAACACCCGACCAACGACTGATAAAGTGAAAGAATCTGTGTTTAACATAATAGGTCCTTACTTCGATGGAGGGTTAGCGTTAGATCTTTTCGGTGGAAGTGGCTCCTTGGGGATTGAAGCACTAAGTCGTGGTATCGATAAAGTAATATTTGTTGATAAAGATGGAAAAGCAATTCAAACCATCAAGCAAAACATAGAAGCCTTTAACCTGGAGTCGAGTGTAGAAATTTATCGTAATGACGCTGCGAGAGCCTTAAATGCCCTACAGAAGCGTGAGGTTGCATTTGACTTAATTCTACTCGATCCACCATATAAAAGGCATCAGCTGGAAGACCTGATACATAAAATTAGTGATTATCAATTATTGAGTAAAGAAGGCTTGATAATGGCTGAACACAGCAAAGAAGTTGAATTGCCTGTAGATCTTGGAACGTTCACTAGAACGAAACAAGAGCATTACGGTCTCACGGTCATCTCAGTCTATAGATTTGCGGTAAAAGATGAAGGGGGAAATTAAGGTGGCTACTGTTGCAGTTTGTCCGGGAAGCTTTGATCCGGTAACTTTTGGACACATGGATATTATTAAAAGAGCGTCAAAGGTTTTTGACAAAGTTTATGTTTGCGTATTAAATAATACATCAAAAAAACCATTGTTTACAGTAGATGAAAGAGTATCCCTGCTTAAAGAAGTTACAAGAGAATTTGGTAATGTGGAAGTAGAAGATTTTCACGGATTATTGATTGATTATGCCAGAAGCAAAAAGGCAAGTTCTATTGTAAGGGGCTTGCGAGCGGTATCGGACTTTGAATATGAAATGCAAATAACTTCTATGAATAGAGTGTTAGACGAAAGTATCGAAACACTTTTCATGATGACCAATAATCAGTATTCCTTCTTGAGCTCAAGCATTGTTAAAGAGGTAGCGAAATACAATGGAGCCGTTTCAGAATTGGTACCTCCTATAGTGGAAGAGGCACTTAAGGAAAAGTTTCAAGAGCAAACTTAAGAACGGAAACCAACCAGCACAAGGCTTACATGTGCTGGTTTTTTAAAATGCTTTTTTAATAATCGGCAATCGTAGACTTCACTATCCTATTCACTTGATTTGATTTTGCTACATCGTTAACCTTCATTTCAAATACTGTTCCGATTATTCTCCTTCAATATTTTAAGCCAACATTAAACTTCATGTATCATTCTAAACTCGTACATTGTTATTTCTTTTGAAATATATCATTATATAAATCCAAAGCATCCCTACGGTGAACACTGGTCCGTATTTGCTCAGTAGTAAAAGAGAGTGTTCCCAGAAGCCAGCAGTAATATATGGAGCAAATACGGGAAGATCGACTGCTGTATTTTCTATTCCGCCCAATCTTCTATCAAGAGGTTTCCATGCTACAAAAGTAATTAAAGCAGCAAAAAAACCATGTATGATTCTAGCGAAAAAAAATGGTTTAAATTTAATATCTGATTCTGCTAAAATACTAGCCACTTGTGCTTGTACAGATAAGCCGCTAAAAGCTAGAAAAAAGCTAGTAACGATGATTTGATCCATTAATGATACATCCAAAACTTCACTAGTTAATTTACCTCCTAAAGTAATTTCAAATATACCCGAGATAAAAGGAATACTTAGTTCGGGGGAAAGATGAAAAAATTGAAAAAATATACTTACGAGGGTAGCTAATAAAGCAGTGAAGTGTATTAGAGATAACATACTATTTAGTACGGAAAATAATATTAGAAATCCTCCTACCATTAATAGTGTTTGGACGGAAGAAAGGACAGCATCTCCTAAAAGCTTGCCAAGAGGCTTATGGTTTTTAATTCTAGTTTCATGAAGCTGCCTAAACGCTCTGCGAAAAAAAGCTTTTTTAGCTCCTTTGTAGGTTTGCTCTTTTTTGTTATCTTTATAATAGGGTCCGTAAAAGCGCATCACTAAGCCGACACATACATTGCCTAAATAATGAGCTAATGCCAGGATGATTCCTACCTTGGCATTATGGAAAAAGCCTACGGCAATTGCACCAAATATAAATAATGGGTTTGAGGAGTTTGTAAAAGAAACAAGACGTTCTGCTTCATAAGCAGTTATTTGATTTTCTTGGCGAAGTCGAACCGTTAACTTTGCCCCAGATGGATAGCCTGATGCCATTCCCATCGCCCATACAAACCCGCCAACACCCGGGACGCGGAAAAGAGGTCTCATAAGCGGCTCTAATAAAACACCTATAAAAGCAACTACCCCAAAGCCTATCAATAGCTCACTAATAATTAGAAAAGGTAATAAGGACGGGAAGACGATTTCCCACCACATGGTAAGTCCTCTTAAACTTGCTTCAAAAGAAGCGCGCGGATTGAGAATAAGCGATAAAGCCAATAGGGATATTATAAATGCAAAGAATAGTGTTTTTAACTTTGAGTAGTTCACTCATGTAGCCTCCTAATTAAACTTGGAAAATAGTTAAAGTGCTAAAGGAGCTCTTGAATTGAAGACTTCTTTTAGTACAAGTATGAGTAGGTTTTTGATAGAATGTTATTAATTACCTTAGTCAAATAGAATGGTTTGTCCATCTTACCTTTCAATATACGTGGTTGAGGTAGAGATTTAGAACAAAAATCCCCTTAAATTTGTATGGTTTGTTCACGATAAAAAGGAGATTGGCGTATAATATAACAAGTAAGAATAGATTTAATAATGAGGGATAATGGCTTTAACAAGCTTGAGGTGATAACTTGAGAGAACCGAAAATTGGAGTCGCACTGGGGTCCGGGGGTGCAAGAGGATTTGCCCATCTTGGTGTGCTGAAAGTACTACAAGAAGAACAAATACCGATAAAGCTAATAGCAGGTAGCAGCATGGGTGCATTAGTAGGTAGTTTCTTTGCTATGGGCCATGAGATGGACCGGCTATATAAAATTGCGACCGCTTTTAAAAGAAAATATTATTTAGATTTTACTGTTCCTAAAATGGGGTTTGTCAGTGGTAACCGGGTCAAGGATTTATTGCGGATGTTTACCCAAAATAAAAATATTGAAGATCTGTCCATTCCATTGGCCATCGTAGCTACAGATATAGAGAGAGCGGAAAAAGTCGTTTTTACGAAAGGTTCAATAGCAGATGCGGTTAGAGCTAGCATTTCCATCCCAGGCATATTTGTGCCTGAGAAGGTTGATGGCCGATTACTTGTTGATGGAGGGGTTATAGATCGTGTTCCCGTTAGTGTTGCAAAAGACATGGGGGCGGATATTGTCATTGCAATAGACGTATCCAATGTTAAGACAAATGAACCTATTGATTCTATCTTTGATGTTATTTTACAAACAATTGATATTATGCAAAATGAGCTTGTTAAGAAAAGTGAATTAGAAGCCGATGTCATGCTGCGTCCTCCAGTTGGACATTATAGCTCACGGGCTTTTACAAACATTGAGGAAATTATCAGGATAGGGGAAGAAGAAACAAAAAGATATATTCCCTTAATTCGAAAGAAGATTGAGGAGTGGAAGGAGAAACAGCAGGATGAAGAATAAATTTTATTTAAATTCCCTTATTATTGGGATTATTATTGCAGTTGTTTTGAATTTCATCACCTTGCCCTATTATGTTACAAGACCGGGGGATGCTCAAGACCTTAGCCCATTAGTAGAAGTGGAAGGTGGTAATGAGGGGGCAGGTAACTTCATGCTTACTACTGTTAAGATGGGTAAAGCCAATGTATTTACGTATGCTTTCGCAAAGTTTAGTGAATATCAAAACATATATCCGATTAATCAAATTCGTAGTGAAGATGAATCGGATGAAGAATACTCCTACAGACAGTTACATATGATGGAGAACTCTAAAGAAACAGCAATTAAAGTTGCTTATGAGAAGGCAGGTAAGGAAGTAGAACTATTATCAAGAGGAGTTTACGTTTTTACTGTTCTTAAAGGAATGCCGGCTGAAAACAAATTAGCAATTGGCGATAGAATCACCCATATTAATGGCGAGGAGACTTCCACCTCAGAGATTTTTATGGAAAAAGTAGGCGAAATGGAAATTGGAGACACTATTGAAGTAACATATGATCGTAATGAAAGGGAAGAAACAACGGAAATTAAACTTGGTGAACATCCGGAAAAAGCTGGCGCGCCGGGTATAGGAATAAGCTTACTTACCGATTATGAAATCTCTACTAATCCTTCAATTACCATTGATACAGCCCAAATTGGCGGACCATCAGCGGGCTTAATGTTCTCCCTTGAGGTGTATAATCAATTAGTTGAAGAGGATATAACCAAAGGATATAAGATTGCCGGAACAGGTGCCATTAATGTAGATGGAGAAGTGCAACGTATCGGCGGCATCTCACAAAAAATTGTTGCAGCCGACAATTCGGGTGTGGATCTCTTCTTTGCTCCAAATGAAAATGGTGCAGAAAACTCTAATTACGAAGAAGCCTTAAAGGCCGCAGAAGATATAAATACAAAAATGAAGATTATACCAATAAACACCTTTGACGATGCCATCAATTATTTGGACTCATTAGAACCCAAATAAACGAAAAGAACTCCCCATAATTAAATGGGGAGGTTTTAGTTCTGAAATTTTTGTTTTTCTTTATCATAACGGATTGGCGGTTTTGAATACTCTAATTTCATCCAATCACTGCGAGCGGGCTCATGGAATTTCATTGCAAAAGTGTTTGTGGCACGGATATCCATATCAAGCATTTCACTTTCAAGGGCAGAAACCTTTGATACCAATGGAAGACCAAGATCCTTTTTCGTTTGTTTTAAATAAGCTTGGCCTTTTTCTGACATGCCAAGCAGTCTGATATAATCGCTTTGTTTGTTTTGGGAAACCTTTTGCATCTTTTCTTTGTTAGTATTCGTCAAAAGATGAGTGCACATTCTTTGGAGTCTCGTCCAGGTGTAGCGTTTGGTTTTTAGTTTGGTCATAAATTCTACATAATTTTTGCTTTCTTTCATGCATTGTTGTAACCTGTATTCTAGTCCTTCTTCCACTTCATAAATTTCTGAGAGTTCAGAAGCAGTGCTACACAATACTCGGTATTTAAGCAAATCAAAATAATCTTCCCAACGATGAAATCCGCCTGTGCTTTTAAGATAATGCGATAAAAGCTGATAGGTGCCATTTGGGACATATTGACCGACGGTATTAATATTCCCGTTGTTTTCAAATAAAGCTTTCCGAATACTCGTTGCACTGGCAATGGTCGAAGAGTTAAACTCCGGATCGTGATAGCCGGCATTTGTTCGTTCGATCGTAAAAGCATGTAATGGACTATGTTGTTCTTTAATGGCTTTCACATAGTGGTAGCCTAGAATATTATTTGGTTTTGTTAGATCTAATACATGAACATCTTTTGTAAGGGTAGAGAAGGCTAGGGAAGCGGCTTTAGGGAAACTGTTACCCTCTTGACTAAAGGATTGTACCAGGGTATCATACTCTTCCTTTTTGTCATTCATTAAATTAATGGTACGTTCAAAGTCTTTAATATTCCCTTGTTCGCTTCCAAAGCAGACTGTTTCACAGTTTAAACCTGTCAAAATCGATATAGCTCCACTTGCAAACAGTTCTGCTTTTTGAGTGGCAAACGCATAAGGTAATTCTATAACAATGTCTACACCATTTATTAAAGCCATTTTTGTACGCGTCCATTTAGAAACAAGAGCAGGTTCTCCGCGCTGTAAAAATTGGCCACTCATTACAGCAATGACTACATCTGCATTTGTCATTTTAATGGATTCTTCTAAATGAAACATATGTCCATTATGAAAAGGATTATATTCTACAACTACTCCTAGAGATCTCATTTTTTGCTCCTTATTTAAATTATATATTTTTTCAGCTATTTTTTATAAGATACTTGTTCATAATAAACGAGTATGTTTATAATTATAGTGTAAAGAAAAAATATTGACAAATAAACGCGTGAAAGCTATAATTACTTTTGTTGCCTTGAGGTGAATATTTTGTTGAAATGGACATTATTCGAGTTAAACCAGTTACAACATAAGGGTTTAGAAATCGATGAAACAGTTGATGTAAATGATATTACGACAAATAGTGAAATTCGATCTATTGATCCAGTTCACGTAATTGGTAGAGCTGATTTAAGTTCTAAAAAAGTTACATTTCATTTAACAGTGGAAGGTAGCATGGTTTTACCTTGTTCACGTACTTTGGTTGATGTGGACTATCCTTTTACAATTAAAACAACTGAAACATTCTTATTTCAGCCTGCAGAATACGAAAGTGACGATGAAATTTTGCATATGGTCGAGGGAGATGTGATCGACTTATTACCAATTATTCGTGAAGCTATCATTCTTGAAGTACCGATGCAAATATTCAGCGAATCTCCCGATAAGGAAGAGGCTGCACCTCAGTCTGGTAAAGACTGGGACGTCATTTCAGAAAAGGATCAAACAACTAAAGTTGATCCTCGACTTGCCGGACTGGCTAAGTTTTTTGAGAAGGACCAAGAGTAAACATCGCTTAAGTGATTGTTGCTCGTTTTAAGGAGGTGGGAAGAATGGCTGTACCTTTTAGAAGAACGTCTAAAACTGTGAAGAGAAAGCGTCGTACACACTTTAAACTACAAGTTCCTGGTATGGTAGAATGCCCAAGCTGCGGTGAAATGAAATTAGCACACCGTATTTGTAAAGCATGTGGTACCTACAAAGGAAAAGAAGTAGTAAATAAATAATAAAAAAAGCACAAGGCTTCATGCCTTGTGCTTTTTTTATTTATTGTCCACTTAAAGTTGAGCCTTCACAAATAAAAAGTATATTATGAAGTTTATTCTATCTAACGGCTAACGCCTGCGGGAGTCTTCCTAAAGCACTATCTCTTTGCAAGGAGTCTCCGCCTTTCAATCGATCCACAGCTGGGATTCTTAGAATCGCATGTTGCTCAGTTGAAACAATAATCCATAGGTTGGTTAAGGAATACCTTTCTATTAAGAGACATCCACTTGTACATGGAACTTTGAAAGGTCTCTTTGAACACCGCTGTTACTCTCCACGAAAGGCTCCGCGTCCGCGGAGTGCTTGGGAAGCCTCCTCGGCTAAACGCCTGCGGGGTCTACCCAAAGCACTATCTCCCGCAGGAGTCTCCGCCTTTCGTTCCGATTCACAGCTTGGTTACTTATTACTTAGAATCGAATGTTACTCATTTGAAATAGAAATCCATAGCTAGTAGGTAAAGTGAAATCTTTCTATTCAAGGGATCTTCATAAGTAGAAATTCCTCCATTTAAAAAGTAGAGAAATTCATCGCATATAAAGTGCTCCCCCCTGTGAATTGGAGTGGAAGGTGATCGACTCCAGCGGGAGATAGCGGTAGACGGGAGACCCCGCAGGCGCAGCAAGGCCACTGAAAAACTGAAAACATATAGTTTAGGTGGATTTTAGCTGTGGATTGGAGCAAATGGCGTAGACTCCAGCGGGGGAGTAGCGACAAACTTGAGACCCCGCAGGGCATAGCCCGAGGAGGCTCAAGGTCGCCCCGCGGAAAGCGAAGCCATTTGCGGAAAGTAACAGCGGTGTTTAACCAAAACCTAAAATTATGTACTTTTTCAGTGGCCACGGCGCAGCCGAGGAGGCTCCCGCACCGCCCCGCGGAAAGCGAAGCCATTTGCGGATAGTAACAGCGGTGTTTAACCAAAACCTACAATTATGTACTTTTTCAGTGGCCACGGCGCAGCAGAGGTTGCTCCCGCTCCGCCCCGCGGAAAGCGAACACCTAGAACGGAAAGGAACAGGGAGTTCTAAAGGAACCCAACTACTTCAATAGATCTTCAATAAAAAACTTATTCACCTCTGCACTCTCTTCCTATAAAATTAAATCAAACAATAAAAGGTGGCTTACAACAATCATGGATACCCAAAAAGTGATTACTTATAAAGATGAAAATAATATATATTGGTTCCAAATCAATCGTCCGAATACCCGAAACGCAATTGATTATGATGTTATGAATACACTTCAAGAAGTAATTGAAACTGTTAAAAAAGATCCCTCGGTACGTGCCCTTATTATTACAGGTGCTGGAAACAAATCTTTTTGCTCAGGCGGAGACTTATCGGTATTTCATGCCCTATATACAAAAGAAGAAGCTTATCACATGCTATCAAAAATGGCTAATATCTTATACTCTCTTATGGTGCTCCCTCTACCTACATATGCCATTCTAAACGGTACTGCAATCGGTGGAGGGTGTGAGATTGCTACTGCATGCGATTATCGTTGGGCAACAAATAAAGACGTTAAACTTGGTTTTGTACAAGGAAATCTCGGTATCACTACTGGGTGGGGAGGAGCCAGTATGCTTTTTGAAAAAATGCCTATACCCATTGCTTCAAGATTACTAATGTCCAGTAAGATATTTTCTGCTGAAGAAGGGGAAAAATTGGGGTTTATTCAAGAAGTTTTAAACAGTAATGGTGACGGTATTGATATAGGTGAAAAAATCACCAATGACCTCATCACTTCTCCACAAGTTTTGAGAGGCTACAAGGAAGCGTTAGTCTCAAAATGGAACCAGACAAACCTTAAGGAAAGAATTCAAAAAGAAGTGGAAAATTGTTCGGTTTTATGGGAAATGGATGAGCACCATGAAGCAGTTGCACAATTTCTCCAAAGCAAGAAAAAATAGAAGAATAGCTATCTTTTTACTTTGAGTTTTAGTCTATCTATTCTACTACACGCATATATATAGAATAAAAATGTGTGTTAGGGGTGATGCGTTTTGTCTACCGTACGTCAAGATGCCTGGACTCAGGATGAAGATCTATTGTTGGCCGAAGTGGTTTTACGATATATAAGAGATGGAGGCACGCAGTTGACGGCCTTTGAAGAAGTGGGAAAAAAGCTTTCCCGAACATCTGCTGCATGTGGTTTTAGGTGGAATTCATATGTAAGAAAACAATATAAATCTGGTATTGAGCTTGCCAAGAAACAAAGAAAAGAACTTAAGAAAGAACAGTCTCTAAACCTACCGGAACCAGTGGGAATTGATTATAATAGTCTGAATAGCAAATTTCAAGGAGATAATCTTACAATCTCTGCAGTAATCAGTTACTTAAACCACTTAGAGCAACTTGAAAATGAATATACTAAGTTGAAAGAAGAAAATTACACACTAAAAAGAAAAATAGAAAACCTAGAAAAAGAAGTTCAAATATTAGGAGAAGCAAAGCTAGAACTGGAAACCTCGATGAGTCTTGTGGAAGAGGACTATAGGGCACTTATTGAGATAATGGAAAGAGCTCGAAAAATGGTTGTGTTGCAGGATGAGGAAAAAAATAAAAAAGTAAAATTTCAGATGGACAGGAATGGAAACCTCGAGAGAGTTGAAAAATAAGAAGAATGGAAGAGGGCCATAGGGGCTCTCTTTGTCTTTACACTCGCGTTTAATCCTATATAATAAAGGTATAAAACTCTACAAGATTGTTATTCCTTTTAAGTGAGGTTTCTTATACTATGTCGAATAATACTTCTTCCAAAGATAATGTGCTTTTATTTGATGGAGTCTGTAATATGTGCAATTCCTTAGTGATTTTTGTGATGAGTAATGATAAAGAAGGAAAATATAAGTTTGCCTCTTTACAATCTGAATCCGGACAAAACCTTTTATCAAAGTTTAATCTTCCCACTAATGATTTTAATAGCTTTATTTATATCATCGGGGACAATTATTATACTAAATCCACAGCGGGGTTAAAAGTGCTAAGAGGATTAGATGGTTTTTGGAAATGTTTATATCCACTAATTTTAATTCCTAAGCCTATAAGAGATGTTGTGTATGCTTTTATTGCAAAGAACCGTTATAGATGGTTTGGAAGAAAGGAACAATGTATGCTTCCAACCCCTGAGATGAAAAAGAGATTCTTATGAAAGTCTCTTTGATTGTTATGGGCTTTTTCCGCATAGATTGTTGTATGCAGGATAGTTTGAGGGGTTTTTGGATAAAGGAAGACTACTGTTAGCCAGCCTGCATGATTATAGTTAGTAAGGAGAGTATAGTGACTTCCCAATCAAGAAAAGGTTAGGAAAATAAACCGTTTTTCGGTGATATTTGGGTAACGGACTCAGTTTTCCATGGGGTACGCACGGAACTCACGTTTGAAGCACCAAAGAGCCTCGAGGCTCACACTTGGATTTCACTTCAAGCACCATGTGCAGATTTACAAGCAACAATAAATTCGAAAAAGGGGAAGTGCGCAGTTTGTGCACTTCCCCTTTTTCGTTATACTCATTTTATTGCTTCTAGGTCAGTTGTTTCTTCCTTTAGAAATTATTGCCGATACTTTCTATGCACTTAAGAAAAATCACTCGGCTGCATCTAGATTAGTTGATTGTGGACGTTCCTGTGCTGTAACCCCATCTGGATACCATACAAGCGGGTTTTCACCAAGGTCCCGTTCTACATCATAATTTACCGTTGTGAAGCCCATCCGATTCCAGAAATCTGCTGATTTAACACGTGGATTAGTTTTGATTGGAAGGCCATAGCCCTTAGCAAACTCAACAAGTTCTTTTCCGAACCCTTTTCGTTGAAAGGAGGATAATACTTCGAGTTTCCATAACTCCAAATACTCCTGCTGAGGTTCAAAATATTTATCAAGTTCTTTAGATACCTTGTATAAACTCATCCGTGCAACTAATTTTTCTCCAAAGTAGATCCCGTAAAAAGGCGATTCGCTGTCATTTTCGATAATATTGGCTTCCAAATCCTCCAGCATCGAAAGTTCTTGAATTCCATATTCTCTAAATTGTTTAAACTCTTCTAAAGTTTTATAGTTAATGGATAACTTCTTAACTGTCATACTTTTTCCCCCTCATGTCTCTCTTAAATACATTGTTGATCTTTGATAAAGCCTTCTATTTATCATATTATTTCAATTGCGCTATTTTAATAATAATTATATAACAAAAAAACAAAAAATTCTGCAATGAATTTCGAAAGCGTTTGCAAAAAAAGAAGGGAATGAAGGAATTATGTAGAATTTATAGAATGTTAGAGGATTTTATGTAGAAAATTACGTCGGAATGAGACGTTGTAGAAATTAATTGTGCAACTTATCCGGCAATTTAAGCTTTTCTATCTAGAAAGGGGATGACCTCATGCAAAAAATACTTATTGCCAATCGGGGAGAAATAGCAGAAAGAATTATTAGAACTTGCAATCGGCTGGGTATAGAAACAGTGGCTGTCTATTCAGAAGCTGATAAGGATCTACCATATGTTCAGCTGGCAACTATTGCGAGACATATTGGAGAAGCACCACCGCAAAAATCTTATTTAAATGTAGAACTATTGCTTAAAATTGCTAAAGAAGAAAACGTGGATGCCGTTCATCCGGGTTACGGCTTTCTTAGTGAAAACGGGCAATTTTGCGAAGAGCTGCAAAATGCAGGTCTGACATTTATCGGCCCCTCAGTAGATGTTATTAGACTGATGGGGGACAAACTTTCTGCAAGGAGAGCTATGATTCAAGCTGGAGTTCCGGTGGTTCCGGGTTCAGAACAACCAGTTGAAACATTTGAAGAAGCGTGCAAATTAGCAGAAGAGATCGGATTTCCAGTCATGCTAAAGGCGAGCGGCGGCGGCGGTGGCATTGGTATGCATCGCTGTGAGAACAAAGAGGATATTGAAAAAACATTTGAGCAAACAAAAAAAAGAGCGAAGGCATATTTTAATAATGAAGATATGTTTATCGAAAAATACGTAGGAAACGCCAAACATATTGAAGTGCAGATTTTTGGCGACAGTTTGGGAAATGTAGTACATATGTATGAAAGAAACTGTTCTGTCCAAAGGCGCAATCAAAAAGTAATTGAGGAGGCACAAAGTCCTTCGATAAGTGAAAAGGCAAGAAAATTAATTTGTGAAGCCGCAGTGTTGGCAGCCAAGCAAGTTAAATATGAAAATGCAGGTACAGTTGAATTTATTATGGACGAAGAGGAAAATTTCTATTTCCTTGAAATGAACACAAGATTGCAAGTGGAGCATCCTGTAACTGAATCTATAACAGGGCTCGATCTTGTAGAATGGCAACTTCATGTAGCAAAAGGTGAGAGTTTACCGTTAGGGCAAGAAGAGATAACAAGTAAAGGTCATTCGATTGAGTTTAGACTCTACGCGGAGGATCCTGTTACATTTTATCCTTCTCCTGGACTGATAACGGAGTGGCAACTTCCAGAGAGTGAAGGTGTGCGTATTGATAGTGGATATGGTCCAGACCTTAAGGTAACTCCCTTTTATGATCCGATGATAGCTAAAATTGTTATATCTGATAGCAGTCGTGAACAAGCAATTGAACGAGCTAAAAACTATTTGGAAAAGGTTAAGGTTTCGGGAATAAAAACCAATCTTCCTTTCCTAAAACGAGTGTTAGAAACAGAAGATTTCTTCAAAGGAAATTACCATACAGGATTTATTCAATCTATGAAGCCGATTATCAATCAATAGTTAAGTCTGCTTTTGCAAGGATTGTTGTATTTGCTCCTATTGTTATAATCCGTATCAAATGTTGCCGTAAAAGCAACTGGGTATTACAGATAAATAACACAGTGAAAAATCCAATTGCCGATTTTTTACGAGCTTACAGCAATAATATTTTCAAAAAGAGCTATAGGTAATCAACACCATGAAAATTTAGGAGGAACTAGTTATGAAGAAAATTGAAGCTTCAATGGCAGGTACAGTTTGGAAGGTATTAGTGGAAACAGGAGATGAAGTTACTGCTGGTCAAACAGTAATGATTTTAGAATCTATGAAAATGGAAATCCCAATTGAGGCGGCAACGGAGGGCAAAGTAACTTCCATCCTGTTTGCTGAAGGCGATTTTGTGAATGATGGAGATGTACTTCTAGAGCTAGAATAAAACAACAACAATAGTATGAAAGCGGGGAATCCTCATGATTAAAACAAGTGATCTGGATCAACAATTTCAGGAGACAGTAGATAATATTAAAAGTGGCGGCAGTGAAAAATACCATGAAAAGCTAAAAGAGCAAAATAAATTGTTTGTTCGGGACCGTCTAGCTCTTTTATTCGATAACGGGGAGTACGTAGAAGACGGCCTGTTTGCGAATAACAAAGCGGAAGGGTTGCCGGCTGATGGAGTGGTAACGGCCGTAGGGAAGATAAATGAACAAACAGTTTGTGTCATGGCCAATGATTCAACTGTAAAAGCAGGTTCTTGGGGAGCGAGAACGGTAGAGAAAATCATCCGTATTCAGGAGACAGCAGAAAAGTTGATGGTTCCGATACTCTATCTTGTAGATTCAGCAGGAGCTAGAATTACAGATCAACTAGATATGTTTCCAAACCGTCGTGGAGCAGGGAAGATATTCCACAATCAAGTTAAGCTTTCAGGCATGGTCCCGCAAATTTGTCTCCTATTTGGACCTTCTGCCGCAGGAGGAGCGTATATTCCTGCTTTCTGCGATATCGTTGTGATGGTAGACGGGAATGCTTCTATGTACTTGGGATCACCTCGAATGGCAGAAAAAGTTATTGGTGAGAAAGTGACATTAGAAGAAATGGGTGGAGCAAGAATGCATTGCTCCGTAAGTGGTTGTGGAGATGTGCTGGCAGCAACAGAAGAAGAAGCGATTCAACATGCTCGAAGATATCTTAGTTATTTTCCAAGCAGTTATCAGACTAAATCAAAAGATACAGATTCCATCGAACCAAAGGTGGGAAGGGACTTATCGGATATAATTCCGGTTAACCAAAACGCTCCGTTTGATATGTATGAAGCAATCGACCAATTAATTGATAAAGACAGCTTTTTTGAAATGAAAAAATTATTTGCTCCAGAGTTAATTACAGGTTTTGCTCGAATCGATGGGAAAGTAGTTGGGATTATTGCAAACCAACCAAAAGTTAAAGGTGGGGTGCTCTTCGTCGATTCGGCTGATAAAGGGGCAAAATTCATTCAGCTGTGTGATGCTTACCATATTCCACTGCTTTTCCTGGCTGATGTACCAGGTTTTATGATTGGTACAAAAGTAGAGCGGGCAGGTATTATCCGCCATGGTGCCAAGTTAATTGCTGCGATGAGTTCGGCGACTGTTCCAAAGATTTCCGTAGTAGTAAGGAAGGCTTATGGAGCTGGTTTATATGCAATGGCAGGTCCCGCATTTGAACCTGACTGTTGCATTGCGCTGCCTACCGCCCAAATAGCGGTTATGGGGCCAGAAGCAGCAGTAAATGCAGTATACTCAAATAAAATCAATCAAATCGAAGACCCAAAAGAAAGAATTGCTTATGTTCAAGAAAAGCATCAGGAATATAAGGAGCATATTGATATTTATAAATTAGCCTCTGAATTAATAGTAGATGATATTGTTCCTGCAAAAGACTTGCGAAATGTGTTGATAAGTCGTTTTCATCATTACTCAAGCAAGCAGTTGACGTTTAGTCATCGTAAACATCCGGTTTATCCTGTGTAGAAAATCTACTAAGTTGCTGACTCTTTAATAAGAGTCAGCTTTTCTTTTTCAATTGCCTCAGCTATCGATGAGCTTGTTGAGTGGGCATTTTAAGTGAAGGCTCTGTTAAAGTTGCCTGTTAATTATAATGCTATTCTAGCGATGATTTGAGCAAAAGGCGGAGGGCCCTGTGGAACGCGCAGCCTTTTGCGGAAATCAACAGCGGCGTTTAACGCAGCCTAAGTGGAAAACAACAGTGTTTTTAACGCATCAAAAAATAAAAAAGTTTTTATTAAAACTAGTACAAAAAAACGGTAAATTGATACAATATAAGGAACTAGGTGAAAAGAAGGGGATATTGATGAAAATAGGGATTGTAGGTGCTGGTGCCATAGGTCTTTTTTACGCATATCAATTGTCACTTAACTTTCCTGTAACTTTATATGTGAAAAGGGAGGAACAGCTCCTAGAACTACAACAAAAAGGAATAAAGCTTTATGGTAACGAACAGTTTACAGGAGAACAAACTGTAAGGGTTAAGCAGCTTCATTTAAATGACAAGCTAGAAGAAGAGGTTATTATATTAGCTGTAAAACAATATGCACTTAAAGACCTTATGACAGCTCTAAAAAATTGCAGATCAGATCAAACGGTGCTGTTCTTGCAAAACGGGATGGGACACCTCAAATTACTGAATTTAATTTCAACTCAACGAATCCTATTAGGAGTTGTGGAGCATGGGGTGAGAAAAATTGACGATACTTCAGTACAATGGACTGGTAAAGGGAAAACGAAAATAGCCGAATATGAAGCAGGGAATTCACACTCTCCTTTTTTAGAAGCATGGAATAGAAGCTTATCTGCTAGTTTTCCACTTGAAATCTGTTTAAGTTATGAAAAAATGTTAAAAGAAAAACTAGTAGTGAATGCTATTATAAATCCTTTTACCTCTATCTACAGGGTGAAAAATGGAGAATTGCTTAGCAATCCCTTTTTTTATCAGGCAATGGAAGCCTTATATGAAGAACTCTCCTTTTTAATACCAAAAGAATCGAAGGAAGATATGTGGAGTAATATAGTGAGTATTTGCCGGAATACAGCAGGAAATTGGTCGTCTATGCAACGTGATATTGAGTATGGAAGGGAAACAGAAGTGGAGGCAATATTAGGGTATATATTATTTCTTGCAAGGGAACAAGGAGAAAAAACACCCCTTACAGAATTCATTTATACAATAGTAAAAGGCCTTGAGGTGAAAAGTATAGAATCATTCAAAGATGCTAAGAGGTAATAAAAGAGAAAACATTATAGGTTAAAGAGAGAGGTAGAAGGTAATGTCTAATCTATTTGCAGGCTTTTTCGCAACAATTGTGACTGTTCCCGTTTTTGCGATGTTAATATTCTATGTTTGTGCAAGGTATTTGACGAAAAATAATAAAAGATCGTTTCATGTGGCAATAGATACCTCTACTTTTTTCTTCATCCTGTCTGTTCATTTTTTAGTAATTAACATTTGGGGGCAATCCTATTTATGGATCATTCTGATGCTGCTTGTAGGAATCGCCGCACTTATGGTTGTAACTCACTATAAAATAAAGCAAGAAATTAATTTCAGACGAGTATTAAAAGGGTTTTGGCGATTTAATTTTTTATTGTTTTTCTTTGCCTACTTTTGCCTGACACTATTAGGTGTGATAAAAAGAATTTATGAGTCGTTTGTATAGCATGTTGACTTAGATACCTTTAAGCAATATTTTTTGAAACGAAAGAAATCAGTGCTATACTCATGTAGATATGTCCATTTGAACGATTAGAAAGGAAGTACTTTATGAATATAGTAGAATTATCGCTTCCTACTATCAATAAGTTTTCATCTGCTTATTTATCTGAAGAGGAAAGCATCCATCGTTTTTTTACTTATAATCCATTTTCCGAAAACACATATGAAATTAGAAAAAATGCTCTCACACATAGAAGCTTTAGAAGAGATGAACTCTCCGATCATTTATTAGGCTTTAATGAGAAATATCAAGCTGGTGAACAAACATTACATAATATTGAAAAGTTACGCAGGGATGATGCATTAGTGGTTGTTGCGGGGCAACAGGCAGGCTTATTAACTGGACCGCTTTATACTATTTCTAAGATAATCAGTATCATTAAGCTTGCGGAAGAACAAGAAAGCAAATTGGGAGTTCCTGTTTTACCGGTGTTTTGGATTGCAGGTGAGGATCATGATTATCAAGAAATCAATCATATAAATGTTCCCCAAAACAACAATATTGAAAAGATTGCTCTACATATGAAATCTGCAGGGAAAAAGATGATATCTGAACTTGATTTTCATAAAGGCGATATTCAGGAGTGGGTTAATAAAATACTCCATACCTATGGTGAAACTCCCTATACGAAAGATATTAAAGCGCTTTTAAATCAATCGGTAGAGTCTTCTTCGAGTTTAGTCGATTTTTTCGCACATTTAATCACTAACTTATTCAAGGGAACCGGACTTATTTTGGTTAATGCATCAGATCCAGGACTTCGTAAGCTGGAGACCCCTTATTTTCATACATTACTTTCAAAGAATCGGGAAATTACTGCCGAAGTAACAAAAAGCCAAAACAAACTGGTGGATTTAGGACATACTCCCATGTTGGAGGTTCAACCTGATTCCATGAATATTTTCTATCACTTGCATGAAGAAAGAGAATTGCTTTACTGGAATGAGGCTTCACAGACTGCAATTACCAAGAATTCATCCGTGGAATTTAGTCTTGAGGAATTGTATGAAAATATTGAAAAACATCCAGAACGTTTCTCGAATAATGTAGTTACGCGCCCGATTATGGAAGAATTCTTATTTCCTACACTTGCTTTTATCGGTGGACCTGGAGAAATTAGCTACTGGGCCGAGTTGGAGAATGCCTTTAAAGTTGTAAATCTTGAAATGCCTCCAGTAGTGCCCCGACTTAGCTTTACAATCGTTGAGCGTCATATTGATTCCACTATTAGAGAATTAGGTGAAAATTTAGAAGGTATTCTCAAGGAAGGCTTAGAGGATAAGCGGAAAGCATGGTTGGCGGAACAAGAGCTTGATGAAACGGTGAGTCAAATGGAACAACATATGAAGGAATATCTAGAGGTGCACCATAAGTTTAAGGATACGAGTAAGGTGCTCATGCCGCATTTGCAGTCTAATTTTGAAAAGAACTGGAACTTGATTGATAGGCAATTTCTCTATATTAAGCGTCTACTTGAACGCTCAGCATATGAAAAGCATGAAAATATCATGAAGAAATATCATCGTGTTGAACTGGCATTAGTACCAAATGGAATTCCTCAAGAGCGAGTATGGAATATATACTATTATTTAAATGAGTATGGACTCGATCTAGTTAATCGACTTTGTGAAATACCAATGAAGCATAACGGCAAACATAAAGTTGTATTCATTTAGACTCTATTCGGAAAGCTCATTGCTAAAGTCCGTAAGGCAGTTTTTTTCCTGCCCGATTAATCGTAACACCGAGTTGCGGCTTTACTCCCAGAAAAGAGCACGAAACGGGAATTAAAACGAGATATAGAAGCGGTAATCTGTGAAAAAACAGTTACCAATAAGCAAAGCAGAGAAGCAACTAGATTTGGTTGCTTTTTTGTTTTGCTTTTTTTTGTTTAGGTTGTGTGAAGTCAGCTGATGATTGGAGCAAAATGGGGAGACTCTAACGTCCGACCGAGGTATTTAACATAGACTTAAAAAAATTTTTTAATTTAAATTTTGACATTTCAAAAAAATGGAGTGCCATTAAGGGGCATATGTTGAAGAAAGATAGGTGATTATGTTTTTTGTTAGTCAAGAATAGCCACGTTAGTGCCAAATTCGTCCTTTTGTCAGAAAATGTTGTAAAAAGATGAAAAACGAAAAAATATTAGGCTTAAAGGATTTTCTTTTAGGGAAGAGAATAGTACAATATAATAAGTGGTGATAAGTGGGGGATTGTGGTGAGAAGTAGAGGAAAGGTGGAGAAGCTGTATGTTCATGGGGGAATATCATCATACTATTGATATAAAAGGGCGTATGATTGTTCCGGCTAAATTCCGTGACCATTTAGGCGAAGCCTTTGTTCTAACAAGAGGACTAGATAAATGTCTTTTCGGCTACCCACTATCAGAATGGAAGACTGTTGAAGATAAGTTAAAACAGTTACCACTTACTAAAAAGGATGCACGTGCTTTTACACGGTTCTTTTTCTCAGGGGCTACAGAGTGTGATTTAGATAAGCAAGGCAGGGTAAATATTGCCTTGCCACTTGTTCAATACGCTCAATTGGAAAAAGAGTGTGTAGTAATTGGCGTATCAAACAGAATTGAGATTTGGAGCAAAGAGAACTGGAACCTATTTGTGGAAGACTCAGAAGATTCCTTCGCTGAAATTGCAGAAAACCTCGTAGACTTTGATTTATAAAGGCTTTCCGTATCATTTTTTGCGTTTGCGCCGGTTACCACCACCTACATTTAATAAATATAGCAAGGCTTATAACAATAAAGAGATTTTATAAAAAGGGTTAATTATATCTCCCGTAAGCTTAGTTTGGATAAAAGCACTTAACGGTGGAAAAATTAGTTAAGGAATAAACATCATTCGAGAAAAACAGCTTTGAGCTAGAAAGGCGGTGGAAAATGTTTCACCATGTTACAGTGCTTTTAAATGAAGCAGTAGAAGGTCTTAACATTAAAGAAGATGGTATTTATGTAGATTGCACCCTAGGAGGAGCAGGTCATAGTTCAGAGATAGTCAAAAAGCTTTCTGATAAAGGGAGGCTTGTAGCTTTTGATCAAGATGACAGTGCGATAGAACATGCAAAAGGGATACTACATAATTATCTCGATCGTGTCATCTTCATAAAAAGTAATTTTAAATATTTGAAGCAAGAATTAAACGAAAGAGGTATTACCAAAGTAGATGGTATACTATTCGATTTAGGAGTATCTTCGCCTCAACTTGATACACCCGAGCGAGGGTTTAGTTACCACCATGACGCACCGCTGGATATGAGAATGGATACTTCAAGTCCATTTAGTGCTTATGATGTCGTAAACGAGTGGCCTTATGAAAAGTTGGTGCGAATTTTCTTCCAATATGGAGAAGAAAAGTTCAGCAAACAAGTCGCAAGGAAAATCGAAGAGTATCGAAAAAATAAGCAGATCGAATCAACTTTTGAGTTAGTAGAAATTATTAAGGCTGGGATACCTGCTCCTGCAAGACGTACAGGCGGCCATCCTGCTAAACGAATATTTCAAGCTATCAGAATAGCTGTGAATGATGAATTAGGTGTTTTTGAAGATGCGATTCATCAAGCAATTGACGTTTTAAAGCCAGGCGGAAGAGTAAGTGTCATTACATTCCATTCCTTGGAGGATAGAATGTGTAAAGTTGCTTTTAAGGAAAAAAGCCAACTGCCTCAGTTGCCCCCAGGCTTGCCCATTATACCTGAAGGCTTCGAGCCTATATTAAAACTGATAACACGAAAACCTATTTTACCAAGCGAGGGTGAATTAGAAGAAAATAATCGTGCTAGATCTGCAAAGCTGAGAATTGCTGAAAAGGTTAGAGATAAGTAAAAAACAAAAATGGAATTGGGGGAATGGAAGTGAGTAACTTAGCACATAAAATCCAAAGACAACATGAGGAACGTCGGCAGGAAGCACCTAAAAAAAGTCCTGTTATCAAAAAACGCTCAAAGATAACGCTTGGGGAAAAAGTGTTAGGGTATATGTTTATTGGGGTGCTGGCATTTGGATCTATCCACATTATTTCGAATAATAATACAATCTATCAGGTTAACAATGAGATACAAATGTTAGAAGGTTCAGTGGCAACTCAAATTAATAAAAACCGTGAACTTGAGCTACTAGTTGCTGAAGAGAGCAGTTATGAGCGAATCTTAGAAAAAGCTAAGAACCTTGGGCTTTCATTAAACGAAAACAATGTGAAGAATGTTAGGAATTAGATGCTATGCCCAACATTATTCATAAAAAAAGAATTCATCTAGGAGCCGCATTTTTACTTGTAATCTTTGCGTTGCTCTTTTTTCTATTAATAGGACGTTTTTTCTATTTACAAGCAACTGGCGAAGTTAAAGGGCACAATATGGCTGTCGCTGCAGTCGAAAAATATAACGTTAATAAACATATTGAGGCAAGTAGAGGGACGATATATGATCGAGTAGGTGATCCGATTGCGGAGGATACCCCTTCATTTAATTTGGTAGCTGTTCTGGATGCCTCTTTAACCACCAATGAAAAGAAACCACAACATGTGGTTGATCCAAAAGAGACAGCAAGTAAATTAGCTCCCATTCTCGAAGTGGAAGAAAGTGAGCTTATAAAGATTCTTACAAAGCCAAAGAAGCAGGTTGAGTTTGGTTCAATTGGACAAGACCTTTCTCCTTCTATCAAAACACAAATTGAAGAACTTAAACTACCTGGAATAACTTTTCTGGATGGAAAAAAACGTTTCTATTGGAACGGCGTATTTGCTAGTCATGTTATTGGTTTTGCAAGACCAAATGATAAAGGTGAGGTAAGTGGCGTAATTGGGTTGGAGAAAATGTTAGAAGAAGAACTAATAGAGCAGGATGGCAACTATACAGTAAAAACGGATAGTAAAGGTACCATTCTTCCTAAAGATGCAAATGTATCCTATGTGCCTGCTATTAATGGGAAAGATGTTCATTTAACATTAGACAAAACCATCCAAACTTTTCTAGAAGAAGCAATGAATGAAGTGAATGAGAAATATAGTCCAGAAAAAATAATGGCAATTGTGGCGGATCCTAAAACAGGCCAAATTTTAGCGATGGGTTCACGACCAACATTTGACCTTAACACACGCGAGGGTCTCACAGCTAACTGGAACAATGACACAATTTCATATCGATATGAACCTGGTTCTACAATGAAGATATTTTCCTTAGCGGCTGCTGTGGAGGCTGGTGTTTATAATGGTTCTGAGCTTTATCAATCAGGTTCATATAGGCTTCCAAATGATCCTATCCCTATAAATGACCATAATAGTGGAGCGGGATGGGGATTGATTTCCTTTGACGAAGGAGTGCAACGGTCATCCAACGTAGCTTTTGCCATTCTTGCAGATAGAATGGGAACTGAAACGCTGCTTGACTATATAAAAGCTTTCGGAATGGATCAACCAACAGGGATTGATCTACCAGATGAGGCAACAAGCAATATTAACTACCACTATCAACGAGACCGTATCTCTACTGCATTTGGTCAAGGTTCTGCATTCACACCAATTCAGCAAATTCAAGCCGCTACAGCCATTGCAAATGACGGTAAGATGATGCAGCCATATGTTATAGATAAAATAGTAGATCCAAATACAAATGAAATTGTGCTTGAAAACAAGCCGAAGGAAAAAGGGCAACCTATTTCACAAGAGACTGCCAAGAAGGTAAGATCTATACTAGAATCAGTAGTGAGCTCTGAGAACGGTACCGGACGTCCCTATGCAATTGACGGATTTACTGTTGCAGCAAAAACAGGAACCGCACAAATCCCTAAAGCTGGTGGTGGTTATTTACATGGCCATGGGGAATATATCTATTCAATAACAGGAATGGCACCCGCTGACGACCCTGAGCTTCTTATCTATGTGGCGGTAGAAAAGCCAGAGATTGCTCAACATGAAAACGGTGCAGGTCCAGTATCAGGAGTTTTTAACAGTGTTATGCGCAGAAGCTTACAATATTTAAGTATAAAACCAGAGAAGACTAATGAAAACGAAGAGATAAAGAGTGGGATAAAAGTTCCGGATTTAATTGGACAAAACGCCGCAAATATAGTTTCTGCAAATGGTGGGGAAGATTCATTGAACTATGTAATGCTTGGAAAAGGCTCCAAGGTAATCAAGCAAATCCCTGAACCAGGTCAATCGGTAATTAAAGCAGAACGAGTATTATTATTAACGGAACAGGCACCACCAATTCCTGATTTAACAGGCTGGAGTTTAAGGGATGTTAGAAAATTAACCAATCTACTAGAAACAAAACCTAATATAATTGGTAATGGCTACGTGCACAAACAAAACATTGCTCCGGGCACTAAAATAAACAAAGAGGATCATCTTATCATTGAGCTGAAATCTAACCGACCTCTTCCTGAAAGTGAAGAAGCGGAAGACATGAGCGAAGAAGAAAGAGATGCAGAGAGTTGACTTTTTATCTAATCCGAATTTTTTTACTTAAGGAAAAGAGCTCGACATCACGATTATAACGGGTTGTACCGATTAACGTAAAAGAAACAACTAATGCGGTAACACCTCTAATAAAGGCGATATTGCAAAAAGAAATATTCATTTCTTTTTGTAATATCTGCCTTTTTTTTCTTCTGTAGGTTGGGTTTGCATAAAATCTTTCTGAATTTATCTCTGCTAAAAAAGAGCAGGTATGTTAATCTCTATTCCGCCAATTGCTCTCCTACTTTAAACACACAGCCATTTATGAAAGTTCTATCCCGTCTTGTACAAGCATATATTACTACGAATATTAAAGGAGGTTCATATGTTATGCGCGTATCTCATGTAACGGTTCGGAGAAGGTTAACTATCGTTTTGCTTACAGGTATTCTATTATTCAGCATCATAGATCTGCGTCTTGGGTATGTACAATTTGCACTTGGAAACATGTTAACGGACCGAGCAAAGGATTCTTGGAGTCGTAACATCCCTTTTGAGCCAGAACGTGGAGACATTCTTGATCGAAACGGTGTGCCTTTAGCAACTAACATCAGTGCACCTAGCGTGTTAGTTGTGCCACGGCAAATAAAAGACCCTAACCAAACAGCTGAAAAATTAGCAGCTGTCTTAAATATGTCAACAGAAAAATTGTACAAGCAGATTACTAAAAATTCTTCGATGGAAAGGATTAATCCGGAAGGGAGAAAAATTTCGCATGAAAAAGCTAAAGAGGTTCGTGCTTTAGACCTTAAAGGCGTCTATATTGCAGAGGATTCAAAGAGACATTACCCTTTTGGAAGCTATCTATCCCATGTCCTTGGTTTTGCTGGAATAGATAATCAGGGGCTAATGGGACTTGAATTATACTATGAAGAGCAATTAAAGGGTGATAAGGGGCATGTGCAGTTCTACTCGGATGCAAAAGGACGTCGTATGCCTGATATTCCTGATGACTATGTTGCTCCTGTAGATGGGTTAGATCTTAAATTAACGATAGATTCACAAGTACAAACCATTATTGAAAATCATTTAGATTTAGCATATGAACAATATAATCCGGATGGAATTATTGCGATTGCAATGGATCCTAAAACAGGTGAGATTCTTGCGATGTCTAGTCGTCCCGACTTTGACCCTGCTGAATTCCAAGAAGTTCCACCAGAGATATACAATCGTAATCTTCCTGTATGGAGTTCTTATGAACCAGGTTCGACCTTTAAAATTATTACTCTTGCTGCTGCATTGGAAGAAAACAAAGTGAATTTATCGAAAGATACCTTTAACGATGCAGGAGCAGTAAATGTTGATGGCGCAAGACTTCGTTGTTGGAAAAAGGGTGGGCATGGTCACCAGACTTTTCTAGAAGTAGTTCAAAATTCATGCAACCCTGGTTTTGTAGAATTAGGGCAACGATTAGGAACAGATAAACTTTTCGATTATATTAAATCGTTTGGCTTTGGAGAAAAAACGGGCATTGACTTACAAGGTGAAGGAAAAGGAATTCTTTTTAAACCAGAAAATGTTGGTCCCGTTGAGCTTGCAACAACAGCTTTTGGGCAAGGTGTGTCGGTAACACCTATTCAACAAGTAGCTGCCGTAGCTGCTGCAGTTAATGGTGGGATTTTGTATACACCTTATATTGCGAAAGAATTTGTAGATCCAATAACAGGGGAGGTTGTATCTAGAAATACGCCTACCGAAAAAAGAAGGGTAATCTCCGAAGAAACCTCGAGTCAAGTTCGTTACGCACTTGAAAGTGTTGTTGCTCAGGGTACTGGTCGGAATGCTTTTGTGGAAGGGTACCGAGTCGGAGGGAAAACTGGTACGGCCCAAAAAGCGTTAAATGGTCGCTATATGGAAAATAATCACATCGTTTCTTTTATTGGATTTGCACCAGCTGATGACCCGCAAATTGTCGTGTACCTTGCCATTGACAACCCTAAAGGTACCGTTCAGTTTGGTGGAGTTGTAGCAGCCCCAGTTGTTGGGAATATAATGGAGGAAAGCCTAAATGCACTTGGTGTTGATAAGAGAAAAGGACAAATTGAAAAAGAATTAAAATGGCCGGATGTACCTCTAGTAGAAGTTCCTGATTTAAAGGGAATGTCCAGAAAAGAACTAATTCAGCAGCTTGTTACCCTTAAACTGGACATAAGTGGAGACGGTGAAACCGTTGTGCAACAATCTCCACAACCAGGAACAAAAGTTAAAGAAGGGTCTACTGTTCGGGTGTTTATGTCTGGTTCAAGTAAAAGTGAGAAAGACCAGTAAAATAAACGAAGAGCCTTTCTAAAGCTCTTGGTTTATTTTCTCTAAATAGGATAGAATGGTGATAGAAGGAAATTATAGGCGATCCTACCATTCTGATTCTTTTTGGCAAATCAGTTATAAATCAACCAAGTGCTTACCGAATAATACTTATAGAAAGGCGCTCAGCTCTCTTGATAAGTAGTGTCCATATAGTATAAACTGTCACTAAACTCTTTTGTTAATCCTACGTTCTTGAGCTTGCGTTTTCCTATGTAGAGGGGAATGATTCCTTATGAAACTCCAAAATTTAATAAAGTATTTACACCGTTATCAGGTATCCTCTTCCATAAATCCAGAGATCACTTCTGTTGTAATGGACTCCCGAAAAGCAAAACCGGGCAGTTTATTTTTTTGTATAAAGGGGTATACGGTAGATGGTCATCAATTTGTTGAAGAGGCGATTCAAAATGGTGCAGTGGCAATTATTGCAGAGCGGGTCTTACATGTTTCAATTCCTGTAATCGTTGTACCGGATACCAAAAGAGCGATGGCTATTTTGGCCGACATCTTTTATGGTCAGCCGACACACAAAATTCATATGATTGGGATAACTGGGACGAACGGTAAGACAACCACTTCACATATTATTGAATCTATATTCCAAAAACACGGTCAAAAAACAGGGTTAATCGGTACAATTTATATGAAAATAGGAAATCAGACGAATCCAGTTCGAAACACTACGCCTGACGCACTGACGTTACAAGAGACGTTTCATCATATGGTACAAAGTAACGTTGAGACAGTTGTAATGGAAGTGTCGTCTCATGCCTTGCATATGGGACGTGTGTATGGGTGTGATTATGATGTAGCTGTTTTTACAAACCTGACTCAAGATCATTTAGATTATCATAAAACGATGGAAGAGTACCAGTTTGCAAAATCCCTCTTGTTTTCCTCTTTAGGTTATTCCTATAATTTAGAAAAACCTAAATTTGCCGTGCTAAATGCAGATGATCCTGCTAGCGCATGCTTTTCACAGGCTACAGCGGCACAGGTTATTACGTATGGAATAAAAAACCCTAGCGATATTATGGCTGAAAATCTCGAAATGACTGGAAAAGGTACAAAGTTTGACTTAGTTTATGACAATAAAATCATTCCTATTCAGTTAAAATTAGTGGGTGAGTTTAGCGTGTACAATGTTCTTGCTGCGATTGCTGCTTCGCATGTATCAAATATCCCTATGGACACCATTGTGTCAGTTGTAGAAGAGATGGAAGGTGTCCCTGGCAGATTTGAAGTGATTGATGAAGGTCAGAATTTCACGGTAATCGTAGATTATGCCCATACTCCTGATAGTCTTGAAAATGTATTAAAAACAACTAGGACCTTAGTGAAGAATAGAGTAACATGTGTGGTAGGATGTGGAGGGGACAGAGACCGGTCCAAAAGACCTTTGATGGCAAAAACAGCAGTAATCCATGCTGATCGAGCGATCTTTACATCTGATAATCCTCGCACGGAGGATTCCAATCAAATTTTCTCTGATATGAAATCAGGAGTGACAAACAGGTCTTATGAAATTATAGAAGACCGAAGAGAAGCGATTTTCACGGCGATTAGGGAAGCTAAGGCGGATGATATTGTTCTGATAGCAGGAAAAGGACATGAAACGTATCAATTGATAGGCAATCGTGTTATAGAATTTGATGATAGAAAAATCGCACGAGAAGCCATATTCTCCAGAAATGATTCATAAACTATATATGGTTTGAGCCTGAATTAAAACCATTCACTTTTACCTGCCGATAAGTCGTGAAAGCCACGCAATAATTAAAGAAAAATCTAACAGTCATTAGAAAAAAATAAAAAACATAAAAAAGTATTTGCATGTTGCCGAAAAAAAGATAAAATTTACTTTTGGCAAGTGTTTATATTCTGGTAAAACTACTACCGGTATTCGGGTAGGTATATTACAAAGGTATTTGAAACCTAAAGGCAACTGTCCCTCATTTTATAGGAAGTCAGCATAAAACGTTTGTTTCTGTTATAACCCCTATTTCTATAATGATGCTTTTGGTGATAATACCTCTAATCCCGATAAAAAGAGAGGAGGGAATAGCGATGCAGCAACAAATCATTCTTTTTGCAATCGTTATGTCATTTTTAATAACAGTTCTATTATCACCAATATTTATTCCCTTCCTACGCAGATTGAAATTTGGCCAAAGCATTAGAGAGGAAGGGCCACAGTCACACCAAAAGAAAACAGGAACTCCCACAATGGGAGGGTTAATGATTTTATTATCTGTTGTAGTTACTACACTTGTAATTACCGGACAATTCGCTGAAACGTCAGTGGAAACCTACCTACTGCTTTTTGTTATGGTTGGATATGGTCTTCTTGGCTTCTTGGATGATTTTATTAAAGTCGTATTGAAACGAAACTTAGGATTAACTTCCTTGCAGAAATTGATTGGGCAGGTCATTATTGCAGTTGTCTTTTATCTTGTTTTTATTCAATTTGAATTTTCTACCGCCGTTTCTATTCCTGGAACAGCCATTTCCTTTGATCTAGGGTTTTTCTATGTACTTTTTCTAATTTTTTGGCTTGTAGGATTTTCTAATGCTGTTAATCTTACAGACGGTTTGGATGGACTTGTGTCAGGTACTGCTGCCATTGCCTTTGGTGCTTTTGCCATTTTAGCATGGAATCAATCACAGTTCGAAGTTTCTATCTTCTCTGTAGCAGTTGTAGGGGCATTATTGGGTTTTCTAGTTTTTAATGCACATCCAGCTAAAGTATTTATGGGGGATACTGGTTCATTAGCATTAGGTGGTGCCATTGCCACAGTTGCGGTTTTAGTAAAACTTGAAATCATTTTAATTATTATAGGCGGGGTATTCGTTCTCGAAACACTTTCGGTAATTATTCAGGTACTCTCGTTTAAAACTACTGGAAGACGAGTGTTTAAAATGAGTCCATTGCATCACCACTATGAGTTAGTTGGATGGTCAGAGTGGAGAGTAGTCGTTTCGTTCTGGACGGTAGGGCTGCTGTGTGCAATGCTAGGAATTTATTTAGAGGTGTGGATCTAGTATGAAATTAATTAACCAATATAAAGGTAAAAACGTGCTTGTTCTAGGACTTGCAAAAAGTGGAACAGCAACCGCAATTTTATTACATAAAATAGGAGCCAAAGTAATTGTCAATGATCGCAGTCCAATGGAGGGCAATGAACAGGCAAGGGATCTTCAAGCAAAAGGGATGCAAGTAGTCTGTGGTGGTCACCCTTTGAGTATATTTGATCAACAAATTGATGTTGTTTTTAAAAATCCGGGAATTCCCTATAATAACCCTATAGTGGAAGCTGCTATCGCAAAAGGGATTCCAGTATTAACAGAAGTGGAGCTTGCCTATCAGGTTAGTGAAGCAGAATTTATCGGCATTACAGGATCAAACGGAAAGACGACCACGACGACGCTTATTAACGAGATACTTGAACAAGACAATCAAAACCCTTTAATAGCAGGGAATATCGGAAATGTTGCAGTAGAAGTAGCTCAACAAGCCGATTCTAGTAATATTTTGGTTACAGAGCTTTCCTCCTTTCAACTAATGGGAATTCAAACGTTCCGGCCAAGAATTTCGGTAGTGCTCAATATTTTTGAAGCACACCTCGACTATCATGGAACAATGGAAGATTATGCAAAAGCGAAAATTGCAATCATGGAGAACCAAACTTCAAAAGACTATGCTGTTGTTAATGCAGATGACCCGCTTATCATGAAATTGATAAAAAATCAAAATGTAACGATTGTTCCATTTTCGGTATCAAAGAAGGTAGATGGAGCTTATCTGAAAAATGAGGCTATTTATTTTAATGATGAAAAAATAATAGATATAGACGAAATTGTTCTTCCAGGAAAACATAATCTTGAAAACATTCTGGCTACAGTTGCAACTGTTAAGCTTAAAGAAGTTTCAAACAGATCGATTATTAAAGTGCTTACCAGCTTTACTGGGGTTAAACACCGTTTACAATTCGTTGAATCCATTCAAAAAAGAAGATTTTATAATGATTCTAAAGCTACAAATATACTAGCGACTCAAAAAGCGATTTCAGCTTTTAATGAAAACGTAATTCTGCTTGCTGGCGGATTAGATCGAGGAAACGAGTTTGATGATCTTCTACCGTACCTTCAAAACTTAAAGGCAATTATTACTTTTGGGGAAACAGCAGAAAAATTGGAGAAAACTGCTAGAGATGCTGGAATAAAAGAGATAAAACGTGTCGATAATGTGGAAAAGGCCGTTCCGGTCGCTTATGAAATGTCAAATGAAGGTGATGTAATTTTATTGTCTCCCGCTTGTGCTAGTTGGGATCAATATAAAACATTTGAACAACGAGGTGACATTTTTATAAACGCCGTGCATAAGCTTAAGTAAGGGCTTGGCCAAATTGGAAAAGGCTTTGTTCTAATAGTTGCCTGTAATGCTTCTTTGTGGGGCTGGTAACTTGTGAACAAAGCTTTTTTGGCTAATAGAGGAAAGTGTGATGTTACATAATTTCCTCATGCTCTAATATAAGTCTCAGAGGTGTTCCACATTGTTGAAAAAGCGATCCACTCCTGATTTAATTTTAATATTAACGACCCTGACTTTGTTAACCGTAGGACTAATAATGGTTTATAGCGCTAGTGCTGTTTGGGCCGATTATAAATTCAATGACACCTTTTTCTTTGCAAAAAGGCAGCTTCTATTTGCGGTGCTTGGGGTTGTTTCAATGTTTTTTATTATGAATGTGGATTATTGGACATGGAGAACCTGGGCAAAGATGTTAATCCTCCTTTGTTTCTTCTTACTTATTCTAGTGCTGATTCCTGGTATAGGGATGGAGCGCAATGGTTCACGAAGTTGGATCGGAGTAGGAGCGTTTTCTATTCAGCCCTCTGAATTTATGAAGTTAGCGATGATTGCTTTCTTGGCTAAGTACCTGAGTGAAAACCAAAAGAAAATTACATCTTTTAAGAAAGGGCTTGTTCCGAGCCTTGGACTAGTTTTCTTAGCTTTTGGTATGATCATGATGCAACCTGACCTTGGTACGGGTACAGTAATGGTTGGGACATGTATTGTAATGATTTATGTAGCAGGGGCAAGAATAAGTCATTTTGTTGGATTGGGTTTAATCGGTGTGGCGGGATTTGTTGTTTTAATATTATCTGCCCCCTATCGTATAAAAAGGATTACATCTTTTTTGAATCCTTGGGAAGATCCTTTAGGAAGTGGCTTTCAAATTATTCAATCATTATACGCCATTGGTCCGGGTGGGTTGCTTGGATTGGGATTAGGTCAAAGCAGGCAAAAATTTTTCTACCTGCCTGAACCTCAAACTGATTTCATTTTCGCCATTCTTGCAGAGGAACTTGGCTTTATTGGCGGAACTTTTGTTGTGCTATTGTTCACTCTGTTATTATGGCGCGGCATTCGCATTGCGCTTGGGGCACCTGATCTCTATGGAAGTTTTCTTGCTGTTGGAATAATTGCAATGATCGCTATTCAAGTATTTATTAACGTGGGAGTGGTCACTGGGTTAATGCCGGTAACCGGAATCACTTTACCTTTCTTGAGTTATGGAGGTTCATCTTTAACATTAATGCTATTAGCTGTTGGTGTATTACTTAATATCAGCAGGTATGCAAAATATTAGTAGGTATTCAATATTCGATAAAGAGATCGATTCTTTCTGCAAGAGAAAGAATCGGTTTTTCTTTTTCTTTTGCTCTGTAAAAGATGGATAATAATAGCTCTAAAGCGATGAATGTACCAAAAGGCGAAGGAACAGTCCGAGGCCACTGATAAAGTACATAATTTTAGGTTTGTGTTAAACACCGCTGTTACTTTCCGCAAATGGCTTCGCTTATCCAGAGGGCGACCTTGAGCCTCCTCGGGCTATGCCCTGCGGGGTCTCAAGCTTGTCGCTACTCTCCCGCTGGAGTCTACGCCATTTACTCCAATCCACAGCTAGAAGCCACACAAAACTATATGTTTTCAGTTTTTCAGTGGCCTCGAACAGTCCTATTGCCCCGCCAAAAGTGTTAGAGGTGTTTAACGCAGCTAAAAACTAATAGAATATTACAAAGCATTTTAGTTGTGTAACAGTTAATAAAAATTTTATTACAATCCCTTGATTTGATTGCACATCCCTATATGGGGAGATAGTATATAGATATTATGGTTAAATGCAGCAATCTACAGTACTGAAAATAATATTCTAGAATGATGTTAAGAAGGTTTACAATGCTAGTAGTATGGGTATAAAATTTAATGGTCTTATCAATTATTAAATACATACAATGTTCTTTTAGTAGAATAACACCATTGATGGGCTAATGTGCCATTCTTTTTTCTACTGCATATATTAACAGAGAAAACTAAAAAGTTCACAACTATCACCCGGTATTTTAAACCAACTATCTAATTGAGTAATAGATGCGTTTTATTATTAGTGATTTGAGATCTTGTGGTGGAAACAACAAAAAAACTGAATGTTGATAGAACGTGTATATAGGAGGGCTTATGGAACAGTTAGTAGAAGAATTACAAAGAGCAGAAGTGGGAAAAGTGTTGGCGAATGAACTTTTAGCCAACCATACAACGATGAAAATAGGCGGACCCGCCGATATATTGGTTGAACCGAGCGGCTTGGAAAAACTTCAGGAAACGATGAAAATCATCCATAAATATAAGGTGAAATGGACTGCGATTGGTCGGGGCTCCAACCTTCTAGTCTCTGATTTGGGGATAGAAGGCGTTGTGATCAAACTTGGCAACGGAATGGATCACTTAGAAATAAAGGAAAATGAAGTGATTGCTGGCGGAGGATATAGCCTAATTAAACTTGTTACGATTGTAAGTAAAAAAGGGCTTACCGGTTTGGAATTCGCTGGAGGAATTCCAGGTTCATTGGGCGGAGCGGTCTATATGAATGCAGGAGCACATGGTTCTGACATATCAAAGGTGCTAAAGAAAGCACATATCCTATTTGAAGATGGGGAAATGAAATGGTTGACTCCTGATGAATTAAGGTTTTCCTATCGAACTTCTCTACTTCAAAAAGAGCGCCCGGGTATTTGCTTAGAAGCGATTTTAAACGTAGAAGAAGGAAATCGTGAAGATGTAGTTAAGCAACTGCAGAAAAATAAAGACTACCGCAGAGATACCCAGCCATTTAATTACCCTTGTGCAGGAAGCATTTTCCGTAATCCTTTGCCAAAATATGCAGGTCAATTGATCGAAGAAGCAGGACTCAAAGGATATACCATCGGCGGGGCAAAGGTATCAGAAATGCATGCGAATTTTATTGTAAATGACAATAAAGCCAAGGCACAGGATGTAAAGGATCTAATTGATTATATTAAAAAAACAATCTTAGAATTATATAATGTTAATTTAGAAACTGAAGTCGAAATAATAGGAAGAAAATAGTATTTTAAACCTCTTTTTTTCACCCCATATGTGATATAATTATGCTAGAAAATCAGTGCATAATAACAGCATGCATTTGCCATGCGGTGGGGTGAAAACGTAATACATGGAAAAAGGGAAAGTTGTTACATTAGAAGATCGTGTTCCTAAATTAAAAGAGCAGAGAAAACAAAAGGCTAACAGGAGATTGATATTCTATTTATCCTTATTTTTCATACTGATATCTTTAATAATTTATTCGCAATCCTCTTTAAGTAAAGTTTCCGATATTGATGTTAGTGGAAACCGTCATGTAACAGATGAAGAGATTATTAAACTAAGCAAGATTACTAGAGAAACAAGTATTTGGCGAGTGGACGAAGAAAAAGCATCCATTTCCATCCTACAGCATAAAGAGCTAAAAGAGGCCGAAGTCAATAAGGTATTTCCGAATAAAGTGAATATAACCGTTGGTGAATACAATCGGATTGCATATATTTTCGAAGAGGGTGCTTACTATCCAGTAATAGAGAACGGGAAGATATTGGAAGCGGTTGGACAAGACGCCTTACCAGATGACGCCCCATTAATGATGAACTGGAAGGAAGGGAATAAGGTCGAGGAATTTATCAGTGAACTTATGAAACTTCCCGATTCGATAATTTACGCTATTTCAGAAATACATCACACTCCAACAGATATCGATCCATACCATATAACTTTATTTATGAATGATGGCTATGAAGTTAGTGCTACGGTTAGAGATTTTTCTGCTAAAATGACAAACTATCCTTCGCTTGTCGCGGAGTTGGATCCAAATCTAAAAGGAATTATCAACATAGAGGTTGGGACTTTTTTTAAACCTTACGAATCAGTTGGAGATGAAGAAACAGATGAAGGTGAACGGTAAACACGTTGTCTTATCCTTTGTTTGTCTTGTGCTTGGATTCATCATTTCCTACTCGTATCAATTAACTCAAGAGGAAGATAATAAAGGGACGGACAAGCAATGGGAGCGAGACTATTCCATTCGAGAAACACTCATCAAAACAGAAGAACGTACGTTAGAGTTACAGCAAGAACTGCAAAAAAAACAAGAAGAAGTTTCATTGATAGAAGAAGAACTTGCTGAGGGTGAGCAGTTGTTGTTCAATCTTGTTGAAGATGTTGAAAAGCTTCGCATGTACACCGGTAAAGTGAAGGTGCAAGGGAGAGGGGTAGAGGTTACACTATCTGATGCTTCTTATGTTCCATCCCAAGAAAATGTAAACAACTACATAGTTCATGAAAGTCATGTCTTTAATGTGATGAATGAGTTGTTTATTTCGGGTGCGGCTGCCGTTGCCATTAATGGCCAACGTATAACAAAAAACTCCTATATAATATGTAATGGCCCAGTGATTACAATAGATGGTAATCAGTTCCCGGCACCCTTTGTCATAAGCGCTATTGGGGATCCCGAAGTACTTATTCCTGCGCTTAATATTCTAGGTGGAGTAAAGGACCAATTGGTAGCAGATAACATTACAGTGAAAATGATTGAAAAAGAGACAATAATTCTGGAGCCTGTCATTCAATAGATCAAATGGGCCGTATTTTTGGGTAAGGATAGGTGTTCTAGGTGAACAAACGGAAATTTAGTTTCGCTATTATTACAATGATTGTAGGACTGATGATTGCCGTCCAATTTCAAACAGTGAAACAACCCATCGTTCGCGATACCCGTGATACATGGGAGATTAGAAGCGATTTAAAGAGAGAGCAAGAAATACAGTCACACATCATAAAAGAAGTGAGAAAGTATGATGCTACCTTAGAAGAGTACAAAAGGGAACGAAGCGAATCGAAGGAAGTAGTCATTCGTGATACATTAGAGGAGTTAAAAAAAGAAGCGGGTTTAACAGAAGTAAGTGGGCCAGGCATTAAAATGACGGTTAACCCCTTATTTGGCGAAGAAATGTTAGGTCAAGTGCAAGGGAATATTTCCGCAGAGCTATTAAGACGTTTTATTAATGAGATAAACTCTTATGATAGTGAGGATATTTCAATAGCTGGTCAGCGTATTGTAAACAATACAGTGATAAGAGAAATAAATGGAAGAACAAAAGTAAATAATGCATGGATACCAAATTCAAATTTTGAAATAATTGTAATTACAAGTGATCCTTCAAAATTGTATAACCGCTTGCAAGTATCCAGAGCTATGGATGAGTTTGCAATCGAAAATCTACTTCTTGAAGTTTCTACTCCAATTAATCATGTAACAATTCCAGCATATGATGAGTCCCTCCGGGTTAAATATATGGAGCCGGTGAAGGCTGAAGAGGAGGGAACATAAGATGTGGTTACCACTCTTAGGGCTTTTGGTAGGAATTGTATTAGGTCTGTACTCGGAAATTAGAGTTCCAGATGAATACTCAAATTATTTATCTATTGCAGTTCTGGCAGCACTAGATACATTATTCGGAGGAATCAGGGCCCACTTGCAAAATAATTATGATGATAAAGTATTTGTCTCTGGTTTTTTCTTTAATATATTACTTGCTGCAAGTTTAGCTTTTCTCGGTGTCCATCTTGGTGTAGACTTATATTTAGCTGCAGTTTTCGCCTTCGGTGTAAGGTTATTTCAAAATATAGCTGTAATTAGAAGGATATTATTATCCAAATGGTCCATTTCTAAAGAAAAGACGAAAAAAAATAGTTTATAAAAAAGGGAAAACATAATATGTGTGGAATACTTTCTAATATAATATGTTTTGCAATTTGTTGTTCTATATAATTTATTGTTGAGTAGTAGAAGGAGGTGCCATAGAATGAACAGCAATGAAATTTACGTAAGTTTAGACATCGGTACATCTAGTGTTAAGGTAATCATTGGCGAAATGGTAAATGATACTTTAAATATTATTGGAGTCGGTAATGTAAAATCAACCGGTTTACGAAAAGGATCAATAGTAGACATAGATGAAACAGTTCATTCCATTAAAAAAGCAATTGAACAAGCAGAAAGAATGGTAGGGATGCCTATTAACCGGGTAGTAGTGGGGGTTACGGGCAATCATGTCCAACTCCAAGATTGTCACGGTGTAGTGGCAGTTTCCAGTGAAAATAGGGAAATTGCTAACGAAGATATTGCAAGAGTTATAGACGCTGCTCAAGTTTTCTCCATTCCTCCTGAGCGTGAAATAATTGATTGTATTCCTAAACAATTTATTGTAGATGGATTAGATGAAATTAATGACCCGCGAGGCATGCTTGGCGTTCGCCTGGAAATGGAAGGAACCATTATTACTGGTTCTAAAACAGTACTACATAATTTACTCCGTTGTGTGGAAAAGGCGGGGTTAGAAATTACAGATATTTGTTTACAACCACTAGCTTCTGGATCGATTGCTTTATCCAAGGATGAAAAGAACCTTGGGGTGGCATTGATTGATATTGGTGGAGGATCTACTACCATCGCTGTATATGAGGATGGATTTCTTAAGGCTACCAGTGTCCTTCCTATCGGAGGGGAATATATCACTAAAGATATTTCCATCGGATTGCGTACTTCAACTGAAGATGCTGAAAAAATCAAGCTGAAACATGGACATGCATTTTATGATCATGCTTCGGAAGAAGAGGTTTTTAGTGTTCCTATAATAGGCAGTGATCAGCATCAGCAGTTTAGTCAATTAGAAATATCCGATATAATTGAAGCTAGAATGGAAGAAATCTTTGAACTCGTAGAACATGAGATTAAAAGATTAGGTGTACGAGAAATTCCAGGTGGATTTGTTCTAACTGGTGGTGTTGTTACAATGCCCGGTGTGTTAGAATTAGCACAATTAATACTTAATAATAATATTCGTAAAGCTGTACCAGATTATATTGGAGTAAGAGAGCCTCAATACACCACTGGAGTGGGTCTAATTCAATTTGCATATAAAAATGCAAAGCTTCAGGGTAGAAAAATCGAGAGTACCTCAGCTTCCGTAGATCATGGAGAAAAACGTAGTGCTAAACCAACACAACAAAAAGGAAAGCAAACTAAACCCGTAAACGAAGAAGAAAAAGTTGGAACAAAAGTAAAGAAATTTTTTGGTCTCTTCTTTGAATAATAGTTTTAGAGTTTGTTAGTACTTTCTTAGAATTAGGAGGAACAGTCATGTTAGATTTTGATACTAGTATCGATCAATTAGCTACCATTAAAGTAATCGGAGTAGGTGGAGGCGGAAATAACGCTGTAAATCGTATGATAGAGCATGGTGTTCAAGGCGTAGAATTCATAGCTGTGAATACAGATGCCCAAGCATTAAATCTCTCTAGAGCAGAGGCGAAAATGCAAATTGGAGGCAAACTTACCCGTGGTCTAGGTGCTGGAGCGAATCCAGAAGTAGGAAAAAAGGCTGCCGAAGAGAGTAAAGAGCAATTAGAAGAAGTTCTAAAAGGTGCGGACATGGTATTCGTAACAGCTGGAATGGGCGGAGGAACTGGTACTGGTGCTGCACCTGTTATCGCTCAAATTGCCCGTGACTTAGGAGCTTTAACAGTAGGAGTTGTAACAAGACCATTTACTTTTGAAGGTCGAAAACGTGCCACACAAGCTGCTGGTGGAATTGCAGCAATGAAAGAAGCAGTGGATACTTTAATTGTTATCCCTAATGATCGTTTATTGGAAATCGTTGATAAAAACACACCGATGCTTGAAGCATTCCGTGAAGCAGACAACGTATTACGTCAAGGTGTACAAGGTATTTCCGACTTAATAGCAACACCAGGATTAATCAACCTTGACTTTGCCGATGTGAAAACTATTATGTCTAACAAAGGTTCTGCATTAATGGGAATCGGTGTAGCGACTGGTGAAAATCGAGCAGCAGAAGCGGCTAAAAAAGCAGTTTCCTCACCACTTCTCGAAACTTCAATCGATGGAGCACAAGGGGTATTAATGAATATTACGGGTGGTACGAATTTAAGTCTTTACGAAGTTCAAGAAGCAGCAGATATTGTTGCAAGTGCATCTGATCAAGAAGTAAATATGATCTTTGGTTCTGTAATTAATGAAAACCTTAAAGATGAAATCGTAGTTACGGTTATTGCTACAGGTTTCACTGAAGCAGAAATCAACCATACCAAACCAGGTGCACGTCCTGTGTTCGGTGCTCAAAAATCGCCAGTACAGCAAAAACGCGAAGTGAAGCGTGAAGATCCTGTTCAACAACAGGAGACAACACGTCAACAGCAACCTCAGCAACAGCAGCAAGGTGAAGAGACTTTGGATATTCCAACGTTCTTGCGTAACAGAAATCGTCGCAGATAAACAATTCATTTGGTAATTCCCATGATACTAGAAAGAGTGCCAACTCTTAATGATTTGGCGCTCTTTTTGTGTGGTTTTTTCTCGTATTATCGTACTAAAACTACTCAGTTTTAAGGAAATAAGTAATTACCCAATCATTAATACTTGCTCAAATCCAATTAAATTCCCCCTTTCCACTCCCTGCCCCTTATTAAAGTCTATCAATGGAAAATCCATTCCTTTATATATTGCCCCCCGACAAATAAGCAAAAAAACCTTCAAAAATTGTAAGCTAGCATCGGCACAAAGCGACAGACTTTCTCAGAGATAGTAATATATACTAGTTTCAAATACAAAGACTCTTGTCGTAAATATTGTTGTAGCTTCCCGTAAAAAATCGGCAACTGGATTTTTTACTGTCCTACCCAGACAAAAAAAGAGTGCCATATTCAAACGACAACTATGAGCATGACGTGATAGATCCAACATGCGTAAAGGCAACAAAGTATACGGAAATAGTCAATACAAAAAGGTATAAATGAGGGAATGACTTGACAGTTTATTTAGATGCCATCTGGCTCTTAAACTTTGCTTTTGACTTTCTACTGTTAAAAATTACTTGTCTTATTTTAAAACGCCAGGTTTCTGTTTGGAGATTAATAGCGGGAGCATTTATAGGTTCCTTGATTGTCGTTTTGATGTTTACTCCCCTGCAAATGATCGTGACGAATATGATGGTCAAGCTTGCTTTTTCACTTTGTATGATTCTAGTAAGTTTTGGTTTTCACCGACTTCGTAATTTTGTAGAAAATCTGACTGTATTCTATATAACGACTTTTACTGCCGGTGGAGGAATGTTTGCTATACATTACTTTTTAAGAGTAGATCATCAGTTTGCAAATGATACCATCCTAACATTATCAACAGGACTTGGCGATCCCGTGTCTTGGATGTTTGTAATCGTTGGATTTCCTCTCCTTTTGTACTTATCAAAGCAACAATTTAACACTGTTGAAACAAGAAAATTCCGGTACGACCAATTAGCTGCTATTACAGTAAGTTTGAATGAAGAAGACATTGTCATTTCAGGGTTGATAGATAGTGGTAACCAGTTGCAGGATCCCATTACCAAAACTCCGGTTATGATTGTCGAAGTTAGCAGTTTAACAGATATCCTTCCCGAGGAGATTGTACATGCTATGGACTCCATTGAACAATCACAGGGGTGGCCGACGTTTTCAGAAGATTGTGGATGGATTGATCGCATAAGAATCATCCCCTACCGAGCAGTAGGGAAAGAAACAACTCTTATGCTTGCCATTAAACCAGACAATGCAGTAATTTCACATGACAACAAGCTTTATGAAACAAGAAGGTTCTTGATTGGTCTAACAAGAACACAACTCTCATCTGATGGAGATTACACCGCGATTGTGCATCCGAAAATGCTACAGGGAGACGTAAATGAGTGTGTATCTTAAACAAGTCTGTGGCTGGTAGAAGGCTTTAGCACCACCTCCAAAATGCAACTAGCTTATAGGGACATCAACAAGAAGTACGAACAGTAATACCTTTATTCATGTTAACTAATTTGCACTTGATAGATTAAGATTTCATGCTAGCTAAATAAGAAGGAGGAATTAATTTGGGAAAGCTGAAAATAAGAATCACTTACTTATGGTATAAACTATTAATGAAATTGGGACTCAAAACAGATGAAATTTATTATATAGGAGGAAGTGAGGCACTGCCGCCACCGTTATCCAAAGAAGAAGAGGCACATCTTTTAATAAAGCTTCCAAAAGGAGACCAGGCTGCACGCTCCATACTTATTGAAAGAAACTTAAGACTAGTGGTGTACATTGCTAGAAAATTTGAGAACACAGGCATTAATATTGAGGATTTAATCAGTATCGGCACAATTGGACTTATAAAAGCTGTTAATACCTTTAATCCAGAAAAAAAAATAAAACTTGCTACCTACGCTTCCCGTTGTATTGAGAATGAGATTCTTATGTACCTGCGCCGGAACAATAAGGTCCGTTCGGAGGTGTCATTCGATGAACCATTGAACATTGATTGGGATGGAAACGAATTATTATTATCTGATGTTCTAGGAACAGATGACGATATTATCACTAAAGACTTAGAGGCAAATGTTGATCGTAAGTTACTTCTAAAAGCATTAGATCAATTAAACGAGAGGGAAAAGCAAATTATGGAGCTGAGGTTTGGACTGATTGGCGGGGAAGAGAAGACCCAAAAGGATGTAGCTGACATGCTCGGGATATCTCAATCCTATATATCACGTTTAGAAAAAAGAATCATAAAAAGGCTAAGAAAAGAATTTAACAAAATGGTGTAAAAAAATTTTACATTATTTTTTCCAGTAATGATAAGGGATAGCTTAATTTTTCAAAATAGATAAAATATAGCTTGTGCATATTTTTCCCTCCACAGGAGATACTTAACTCTGAACAGCAACTCCTGTTAGGAGGGGAAAGAATGACACGTAATAAGGTAGAAATCTGCGGAGTAGACACATCTAAGCTCCCTGTATTGAAGAATGAAGAAATGCGTAAGTTGTTTCGTGAAATGCAAAGTGGTGAGCTATCTGCAAGAGAAAAGCTTGTTAATGGTAATTTAAGACTTGTTCTCAGTGTTATTCAACGGTTTAATAACCGTGGTGAATTTGTAGATGACTTATTTCAAGTAGGATGCATTGGTTTAATGAAATCCATTGATAATTTTGATTTAGGTCAAAATGTAAAGTTCTCTACATATGCAGTACCTATGATAATCGGGGAGATAAGACGATATCTTCGGGATAATAATCCGATTAGGGTTTCCCGTTCTTTACGTGACATTGCTTATAAGGCATTGCAGGTAAGAGAGCGGTTAATGAGTGAAACATCCAGAGAGCCTACCGCAGAGGAAATATCAAAAGTACTTGAAGTACCACATGAGGAAATTGTTTTTGCTTTAGATGCAATCCAGGATCCAGTTTCTTTATTTGAGCCAATTTATAATGATGGTGGAGACCCGATTTATGTTTTAGATCAAATAAGTGATGAAAAGAACAAGGACATACAGTGGATTGAAGAAATCGCTCTAAAAGAAGGAATGAGACGTCTAAACGACAGAGAGAAGCTCATTTTAAGAAAACGGTTTTTTCAAGGGAAAACGCAAATGGAAGTTGCTGATGAGATTGGAATATCGCAAGCACAGGTTTCTCGTCTTGAAAAAGCTGCGATCAAGCAAATGAATAAAAATATTCAAAGTTAGAACGAATAAAAAGCACCTGCATTCTTTGTGTCCCACAAGGAATTGTTTGGTGCTTTTATTATTGCCCCATTTTTATATCTAAATATATACATATGGTTTTATGCTGTTAATTAGAGTACAAGAAATAAAGGTTTTCCTTACTCTTCCCTACTAGTCACTTTTTTTGTATTGCTTTTGAACATCTTTTTGCAAAAGAGCAAATTTATATCCCTTAAATTATATAATTTTTATTATTTATAAATACCCTTCATGAATAAGGATACAGGTATCATATATTGTATTATATGCTTATTAAATTGGAGGAATGATCGTGATTAAAATATCCGAATTCCAGATGAAAGATGTTGTTAGTGTTTCAGACGGTAAAAAGCTAGGAAATATAGGCGATATTGATATAAATTTAATGAACGGAAAAATCGAGGCAATAATTATTACAGGAGGCGGAAAGATGCTAGGCTTTTTCGGAAAAGATGAAGAAGTCGTCATCCCATGGAGGAACATTGTCAAGATTGGCTCCGATGTTATTTTGGTTAGGTACCAATCAAGTGTGGAACCGACATATGAAGAATAATAGAGACCCTTTCCTTAAAGATTGTTGCTATAAGTCAGTAAAAAAATCAGCTTTGAATTTTTTACTGCCCTCTTCACTACAAAATTTAGCGTAATTTCTAAATTGAAAAGGAAAAGAGCTCAAAAGCACGAGTGGTACCGATATAAGTGAAAGCAACAATCAATGCGAAAAAAGCCATAATAAAAGACGAATTTCTGTGTCGAAATTTAACTTAACATTCTAATTTACAAGGATAATATGGTACAATGTGAAAGAATATGTATGAAACAGATAAAGAAGGTGTCATGTATGTCGGAACCTTTTGTTCAACATTTTAATCAAGCCTTAACCATTCCAAGTTGGACTTCATTAAATAGCAGCCTTGTTACTGGTTTCACCACTAAAGTGGGCGGTGTAAGTGAGGGGGACTATACCAGTTTAAATATGGGTCTCCATGTAGATGATTTAGAAGAGTCGGTACGCCGCAACAAGGAAATTCTAGCCGATTCCTTGCGTTTTCCCACTAGCAGATGGATTGGCTGCGAACAGGTTCATGAGGCTGGTATTGAGAAAGTGGATGAAAACTTCATCGGAAAAGGTGTCACTTCCTATGAAAATGCACTTCCAGAAACTGACGGATTGTATACTGATAAGAAAGATATTTTACTAACTTTATGTTTTGCTGACTGTGTTCCTATCTATTTCTATTCACCTGAACACTCATTGATTGGTCTTGCTCATGCAGGATGGAAAGGTACAGTGAAAAATATAGGTCCCAAAATGGTGGAGCGGTGGAAGGCAGAGGGAGTCGATTCTAGTGAAATTCTGGTTGCTATAGGACCTTCCATTTCTCCTGAAGCTTACGTGGTGGATGACTACGTGCTAGATAAAGTTAAATCTGTCTTCTCACCTTCCAAGATCTCCGATGTACATAAAGAGGTTGCAAAAGGGCAGTATAGATTAGATTTAAAGAAAATCAACAAACAACTGCTCCTGGATGCTGGAGTAAAAGACTCAAATATTATCTGTAGCTCTTTTTGTACAAGCTCTGAAGATAAGTTGTTTTTCTCTCATCGTAGAGATAAAGGGAAAACCGGCAGAATGATGAGTTTTATTGGAATGAAAGGGGTACAAAATAATGAATGATACCTTTTCTATACAACAGAATGTTGCCACTATTAAAGAAAATATTGAAAAATCCTGCCTAATTGGGGGACAAGATCCAAAAAAAATAACAATTGTTGCTGTTACTAAATATGTTTCTATAGCCAGAGCAGAGGAAGCAGTTGCAAATGGAATAACGGATTTAGGGGAAAATCGCGATGAAGGTTTGTTGGAAAAATGGGCGGCTATTTCTTCTAATGCTTCTTGGCATTTTATCGGTTCCTTACAGTCCAGAAAAGTAAAAACAATCATTGATAAGGTTGATTATATCCACTCCTTAGATAGAATTTCCTTAGCGGAGGAAATACATAAACGAGCTACTAGAAAGATAAAGTGCTTTGTACAAGTAAATGTTTCTGGAGAAGATTCCAAGCATGGTTTACCAATGAATAAAGTAGCAAGTTTTATTGAAGAGTTATCTTCCTATACTAAGTTGGAAATAGTAGGATTAATGACAATGGCACCTTACACCAAGGACGAAGAGGTTTTGCGGAAATGTTTCCGGAACTTAAAGAATCTACAACAAAGTATCCAATCTAAGCATTATTCCTACGCACCTTGTACCGAGCTGTCCATGGGAATGTCAAATGATTATATGATTGCGATTGAAGAGGGAGCCACATTTATTCGAATTGGTAGTGCCCTTGTTGGGAATGAACAATAATCTGGAGGTGTAAGGAATGACTATAAAATCGAAATTTAAAAGCTTTTTTGCACTAGAGGATGAATACGAATATAAAGAACAAGATGAATATGTAGAAGAAGAGATGATCGAGGAGCCAAGAAGAACAAGATCCTCTTCTTCGCAACAAAAACAAAACGTTGTTAGTCTTCAAAGTGTCCAAAAATCCACTACCTCTAAGGTAGTGCTTGTTGAACCGAAATCCTATTCTGAAGCTCAGGATATTGCAGACCATTTAAAAGGTCGCCGAGCAATCATTGTTAACCTGCAAAGAATTGACCATGGTCAGGCTAAGCGTATAATCGATTTTCTAAGCGGTACGGTATATGCTGTAGGAGGAGATATTCAACGTGTCGGGCAAAACATTTTCTTATGTACACCAGATAACGTAGATGTATCTGGGTCTATTTCTGAAATAATGCAACAAGAGCAGGAAGACTTTAGCGATAAGAGGTGGTAGATTTATATGTATTTTATTTATGATTTAGTTAGTAACTTGGTGTATTTTTACTCCATCGCATTAATTATCTATATCTTTATGTCCTGGTTTCCAGGAGCAAGAGAGTCTTCTATTGGGAGATTTTTAGGGAAGATTTGTGAACCGTATTTAGATATGTTCCGTCGTATTATTCCACCACTTGGAATGATCGATATTTCTCCAATCGTTGGGATTTTAGTTTTGCGTTTTGCAATGGTGGGTCTTGGACAGTTGCTTAGAATGCTAGGTTTAATGTAAATAAAGCAAAGTGGCAATACAACAAATTATTATTTTAAATTTAAACTTTATTACAAAGTGCCAGATGTGATGGTGATTAGTATGAGTATTTATCAGCACTTCCGTCCAGAAGAACATGAGTTTATTGATCAGGTGATGGAATGGAAAGAAAACGTAATAGTCCAGTATGCACCTAAGCTAACGGACTTCTTAGATCCACGTGAACAAGAAATTGTTCAAAGTATTATTGGCACAAATGAAGAGATAAAGCTTGAATTTTTCGGTGGGGTAAGTGAAGCGGAACGCAAAAGAGCTTTGCTATACCCTTCGTACTACTCCCCCTCTACGGAAGATTTTCAAATTAAAACATATGAGCTTTCCTATCCTGATAAATTTGTTCAAATTGAACATCGACAAGTGCTAGGTTCGTTAATGGGTATCGGGCTGAAGCGGAGTAAGTTTGGAGATATTTATTTTCATGAAAAGAGTGTTCAGCTTGTTATAGGTGAAGAGGTAAGTTCATATGTGGAGCTGCAGTTTCAAGAAGTGGGAAAAGTGAAAGTAAATCTTAAAAACATCCCCTATACTGATTTAATCAGTCAAGAATCCGGATGGGAAGAATCATCAACCACCACAGCTTCACTACGCTTAGATGTGTTAATTGCAACAATCTATAACCTTTCGAGACAAAAAGCTCAAATGTTCATTGGTGCAAAAAAAGTGAAAGTAAACTGGAAGTTGGTAGAACAATCATCTTTTGAATGTTTGGAAGGTGATATTCTTTCTGTAAGAGGCTATGGTAGAAGCAAGCTTTTATCAGTAGAGGGAAAAACGAAAAAAGATAAATGGAGAGTTATAGTAGGAAAACAAAAATAATTCGACAGAATAAAGGTGTTTCTTCTTGAACTGTCGAATAATGTAAAGATCAGAAGAGATATAAATGGAGGTGGCAGCCATGCCCTTAACACCGTTAGATATTCACAATAAAGAGTTTAACAAAGGATTTAGAGGATATGATGAGGACGAAGTAAATGAATTTCTTGACCAGGTCATTAAGGATTATGAACTGGTTATTCGTGAAAAAAAGGAATTTGAAGAAAAAGTAAAAGAGCTCAACAGTCGTTTAACTCACTTTAATACTATTGAAGAGACTCTAAATAAATCCATTCTGATCGCACAGGAATCTGCGGAAGATGTGAGAAGAAACGCTCAAAAAGAGGCAAAGTTGATTATTAAAGAAGCAGAGAAAAATGCTGATCGCATTATCAATGAATCTTTACTTAAATCCAGAAAGCTTCAGATTGAAATTGATGAATTGAAAAAGCAATCCAAAGTCTTCCGAAATCGTTTCAAAATGCTTGTTGAGGCTCAATTAGAGTTAATCGCCAATGATGACTGGGACCATTTGATGGAATATGAAGAAAAAGACAAAGAATTAGAAGAAAATAGAGTATAACCTTGACATTTTAGGTTTATTTTCAGTATAATAACGAAACAATTATTGTATATTCTTTTTAATGATTAGCGAACTTATAATATTTATAAAACGTTGATAGGGATAGTAGTTTCTTTTAGACTTTATCAAGCGACCCGGGGATGGTGGAAGCCCGAGGAAAGTTAAGAAATGAAGATCACCCTTGAGTATTAGACTGAACGCAGTTGCCTGTAAGTTTAATCGTACGATCCACGTTACGGATACTAAAGTGGACTTGTAATCTTAAAGTCAATTTAGGGTGGTACCACGGGAGTCCTCTCGTCCCTTTTTGGGATGAGGGGACTTTTTTGTTTTTCAAATATACTTACTGGAGGAAAGAAACATGGAATATAAAGATACATTACTTATGCCGAAAACTGAATTCCCTATGAGAGGGAATTTACCAAATCGTGAGCCTCAAATTCAACAGCAATGGGACGATATGAATATCTATGAAAAAGTTCAAGAACGGACAAAGGATCGACCAATGTATGTGCTACATGACGGCCCACCGTATGCCAATGGAGACATCCATATGGGGCATGCTTTAAATAAAGTATTAAAGGATTTTATTGTCCGCTACAAGTCAATGAGCGGCTTTAAAGCACCATATGTTCCTGGCTGGGACACTCATGGGCTGCCAATTGAAACAGCGTTAACAAAAAATAAAAAAGTGAAGCGGAAAGAGATGTCGGTTGCAGAATTCCGTAAACTATGTGAAGAGTATGCATATGAGCAAGTGGACCGTCAGCGGGAACAATTCATGCGTTTAGGTGTGCGTGGTGATTGGTTTAATCCATACATTACCCTTAAACCTGAGTATGAAGCTCAGCAAATTAAGGTTTTTGGAGATATGGCGAAAAATGGTCTAATCTATAAAGGGTTAAAGCCTGTATATTGGTCCCCTTCTAGTGAATCTGCACTTGCGGAAGCAGAAATTGAGTACCAAGATAAGCGTTCACCATCCATTTATGTAGCATTTAATGTTGCAGATGGTAAAGGAGTACTAGAGGGCGATGAGCGTTTTATCATCTGGACCACTACTCCATGGACGATTCCTGCCAACCTCGGGATCGCTGTAAATCCTGAATTGAGTTATAGTGTTGTGGAAGTTAGCGGCGAAAAGTTTATTATTGCCTCTGAATTATTTGAAACTGTCGCAAAAGAATTAGAATGGGAAGATGCTGCAGTAGTTAAGACATTAAAGGGGCAAGACCTTGAACATATCGTTGCTAAGCATCCTTTATATGAACGCGAATCTCTTGTGATGTTAGGAGATCATGTTACGACAGATGCTGGTACAGGTTGTGTGCATACGGCTCCTGGGCACGGGGAAGATGACTTCATCATTGGCCAGAAATATGGCTTGGAAGTATTATGCCCTGTCGACTCTAAAGGTAATATGACGCAAGAGGCGCCAGGATTTGAAGGGTTGTTTTATGATCAAGCGAACAAGCCGATTACAGAAAAGCTACAAGATGCTGGAGCACTTTTGAAATTAACTTTTATTACGCACTCTTATCCTCACGACTGGCGTACAAAGAAGCCAACTATTTTCCGTGCAACGGCTCAATGGTTTGCTAGCATCGACAAAATCAGAGATCAATTATTAAATGCGGTAGCTGAAACTAAATGGGTTCCTGCATGGGGAGAAACTCGTTTAACAAACATGGTTCGTGACCGTGGAGACTGGTGTATTTCCCGTCAACGTGCATGGGGAGTACCTATCCCTGTATTCTACGCGGAAAATGGTCAAGAGATTATTACAACCGAGACCATCGATCATGTTTCCGATTTGTTCAGAAACCATGGTTCAAATATCTGGTTTGAAAAAGAAGCAAAAGAGCTATTACCAGAAGGTTTCACGCATGAAGGAAGTCCGAACGGATCTTTCACTAAAGAAATGGATATTATGGACGTGTGGTTTGATTCCGGTTCTTCTCATCAATCCGTATTGGAAGAAAGAGAAGACCTGCAAAGACCAGCAGACCTTTATCTAGAAGGCTCAGACCAATATCGTGGATGGTTCAACTCTTCCTTAACAACTAGTGTTGCTGTTACTGGAAAAGCTCCTTATAAAGGGATTTTAAGTCACGGATTTGCGCTTGATGGTAATGGCAGAAAAATGAGTAAATCTCTGGGGAATGTAGTTCTTCCTTCTAAAGTAATGAATCAGTTAGGTGCAGACATCCTACGTTTATGGGTTTCATCTGTTGATTACCAAGCGGATGTTCGTGTTTCTGACAATATCTTAAAACAAGTAGCAGAAGTATATCGGAAAATCCGTAATACATTCCGTTTCTTGCTCGGTAACCTAGCTGACTTTAATCCAACCGTAAACAAAGTAGAGATGAATGATCTTCGCGAAGTGGACCGCTACATGATGGTGAAGTTAAATAATTTGATGACAAAGGTGAAAAGGTCCTATGATGATTATGAATTTGCAGGAATCTATCATGCGGTTCATAACTTTTGCACCATTGAACTAAGTTCGTTCTACTTGGATTTTGCAAAAGATATTCTTTATATCGAAGCAAAAGATCAACACGATCGTCGTTCGATCCAAACTGTTCTTTATGAAACTTTGCTTGCTCTAACTAAGCTGGTAGCGCCGATTTTACCACATACAGCTGATGAGGTTTGGTCGCATATTGAGTTTGTATCAGAAGAAAGTGTCCAATTAGTTGACATGCCAGAGCCGCTTCAAGTAGATAATGCGGAAGCAATTGAAGAAAAATGGAATCGTTTCATGAATTTGCGTGATGATGTTCTTAAAGCTTTAGAGGTTGCACGAAATGAAAAAATCATTGGTAAATCTCTAGCAGCAAAAATTACGTTGTATCCTAATGGAGAAACAAAAGCTTTGTTGGATTCCATTGAAGAAAATATTCAACAGTTGTTTATTGTTTCGGGCCTTGAAATTGCTGACTCAAAAGAAGAAGCACCTGCCAGCGCTCAAACGTTTGACAGTGTCTCCATTGTGATTGCACCTGCAGAAGGGGAAACATGTGACCGCTGTTGGGTTGTATCAAAAACTGTCGGAGAAGATAAAGATCATCCTTCCTTATGCACACGATGTGCATCTGTGGTAAAAAATAATTACACCGCATAAATTTTAACCACTAAACCTCGCAAGAGAAAAGTCTTGCGAGGTTTAGTTACGTTTTAGAAAGCCGTAAAACCTCCGAAAGGTAAATACACCTTTTAGGAAGGGAAGCGTAATTATACATGCTTTCTTTACCAATGCTTATTTGCTATAATTCAGAGGTACATAAACATGAGCTGGAGGTACTATTGGTGATTTATTATATACTTGCACTTTTCATCATTATAGTTGATCAATTAACAAAATGGTTGGTTGTAAAATATATGGAACTTGGAGAGAATATAACAATTATAGAGAACTTTTTGTATTTATCCTCTCATCGGAATAGAGGGGCGGCATGGGGCATTCTAGAAGGCCAAATGTATTTTTTCTATATTATTACGGTTGCAGTAGTAATAGGGTTAATTGTGTATATACAAAAATTGCCGAAAGACCAAAAATGGATGAAGCTGGCGCTCAGTCTGATGCTCGGCGGTGCAATTGGAAACTTCATCGACCGTTTGCTTCACCAGGAAGTAATAGATTTTATCAATACCTTTATATTTAGCTACGATTTTCCAATATTTAATGTAGCAGATTCCACATTAGTGATAGGTGTTGGTATTATTTTAGTTTTAACCTTACTAGAGGGTAAGAAAGAGAAGGAGCTATCAAACTAATGGAAGAAACCTTATTGTTCCACGTAAAGGAAGCACAAAAGAATGACCGTATTGACAAAGTGATCTCGACGGAAAATGAAGAATGGTCAAGATCTCAGGTTCAACAATGGATAAAAGATGGACACATTCTTGTTAACGGTGAAAAAACGAAACCAAATTATAAATGTAGTATCGGTGATGATATTACCGTAATTGTTCCAGAACCCGAAATTCTCGATGTGACTCCGGAAGAAATGAATTTAGACATCTATTATGAAGATGCAGATGTAATTGTCGTAAATAAACCTCGCGGAATGGTTGTTCACCCAGCAGTGGGTCATGGATCAGGTACACTTGTAAATGGACTAATGGCTCATTGTAAAGACCTTTCAGGCATAAACGGAGTATTACGGCCAGGTATTGTCCACCGAATTGACAAAGATACAAGTGGCTTGCTAATGGTTGCAAAAAATGACTTCGCTCATGAAAAGTTAGTAAACCAACTTGTAGCTAAATCTGTTACAAGAAAATATGAAGCGATTGTACATGGTGTAATCTCTCATGATGTAGGCACAGTTGATGCTCCAATTGGCAGGGATAAAAAAGATAGACAGGCAATGACGGTTACAGATGATAACAGCAGAAATGCCGTGACTCATTTCCGTGTGCTAGAACGATTTAAGGATTTTACTCATGTTGAATGTCAGCTGGAAACAGGAAGAACACATCAAATTCGCGTTCACATGAAATATATCGGTTATCCATTAGCAGGCGATCCTAAGTATGGACCGAAAAAATCGTTGGATATTGAAGGTCAGGCTCTACATGCAGGTGTTTTGGGCTTTGAGCATCCACGTACTGGAAAGTACCTTGAGTTCCAGGCACCAATACCAGCAGATTTCGAGCACATTCTTAAAATATTAAAAAGTCATTGACAGACTAATGTTATTTTGAGATAATCATTACAGTTGAATAAGACCTTTAAACGACAGTCCCGTGAGGCTGAGAAGGTACCGGATATACGAAATTGGATTAACATACATCCACCCATTTTCGTATCCTAAAACCTCTCATTATACGGTGAGAGGTTTTTTGTATGTATCGTTCAGACCTTAATAAGAGAATGGGGAGGCAAAGCATGTCAGAGAAAGCATTAATTTTAGATGAGCAAGCTATAAGAAGAGCCCTGACTCGTATCGCGCACGAAATTATTGAACGTAACAAAGGTGTAGAAGATTCGGTTTTAGTAGGAATCAAGACCAGAGGGATTCACCTTGCTAAACGATTAGCTGCCCGCATTAGTGAAATTGAAGAGAAAGAAATAGCAGTTGGCGAACTGGATATCACGCTCTATCGAGATGATCTTTCCACTAAGACTCAGGACAAAGAGCCCCTTGTTAAGGGATCAGACATTCCTGTTTCTATTACAAATAAAAAAGTGATTTTAGTTGATGATGTTCTTTTCACAGGAAGAACGGTCCGAGCAGGAATGGACGCTCTAATGGATTTCGGCAGGCCATCACAAATTCAGCTGGCAGTATTAGTAGACAGAGGGCACAGAGAGCTCCCTATACGAGCAGACTTTGTTGGTAAGAATATACCAACAGCAAGCTCCGAAAAAATTGTTGTCGAGCTTTCCGAAATTGATGAAAATGATCAAGTAAGTATACATGAAAAATAAATAAATGACCCTTTTAAGTGCAGTCCCGTGAGGCTTGCAAAGGGGTAAATAGGTTCTGATCCTCATCGGATTTTTATGGACCTCTCTACCTCTTTGTGCCCGCACAAAGAGTTTTTTTATTGGAAAAACAAATTTGGAGGTTACACCTATGAGAGAAAAACCAGTTTTAGATATACATGAAGTACCAAAAGCACCGAAATGGTTCATGCTTAGCATTCAGCATCTATTCGCCATGTTTGGAGCTACTATACTAGTACCTATGCTTGTTGGCTTAAGTCCGGCGGTTGCATTAGTATCAAGTGGTCTAGGAACCCTAGCGTACCTGCTTATTACTAAAGGACAAATACCAGCTTATCTTGGATCATCCTTTGCATTTATCATTCCCATCGTTTCAGCAACAGCAATAGGCGGACCAGGAGGAGCAATGGTGGGAAGCTTTTTGGCTGGTATTGTGTATGGAATTGTTGCACTGTTAATTAAGCAGCTCGGTCATCAATGGATCTTAAAGCTATTACCTCCAGTAGTAGTAGGACCAGTTATTATTGTCATTGGATTAGGCCTTGCAAGTGTAGCAGTCGATATGGCCATGTATGAAAATCCAGGAGCAGCACCTGCTGATCTGATTTATAGTCTTAAACACTTAATGGTGGCATTAACAACGCTGGCAATCACTGTAGGAGCAGCAATCTTCTTAAAGGGTATCTTTGGAATCATTCCGATCCTGCTTGGAATTGTGGGAGGATATACAACTGCATATTTTGCTGGTTTAGTAGACTTCACATCAGTAAAAGCTGCAGCATGGATTCAAGCACCTGACTTTCTTGTACCATTTTTCAGCTACACACCAAGCTTAAACTGGTCCATCATTGTAATCATGGTACCAATCGCGGTAGTAACGATCGCCGAGCATATTGGTGACCAGATGGTATTAAGTAAAATTGTTGGAAGAAATTTTGTAAAAAAACCAGGACTGCACCGATCAATTTTAGGTGATGGAGTAGCAACTATCTTAGCATCCCTTATCGGAGGACCACCAAATACGACATACGGAGAAAATATCGGTGTCATTGCAATCACTAGAGTATTCAGTGTGTTCGTAGTAGGGGGAGCAGCGGTACTCGCAATCGGCTTTGGATTTATCGGGAAAATTACAGCTCTTATCGGTACTATACCGAGTGCAGTAATGGGGGGAGTTTCGATCCTATTGTTCGGTATCATAGCATCAAGTGGTTTAAGAATGTTAATAGATAATAAGGTAGACTTAGGAAACAAAAGAAATTTAATTATCTCCTCCGTTATTGCTGTAGTTGGTGTAGGTGGGGCATTCATCCAAGTGAATGATGATCTACAAATAGCAGGAATGGCTTTAGCGGCAATTCTAGGAATCTTCTTAAACTTAGTATTACCAGGAAAAGAAACGAACAGCGAACAAGAAGATTTTTTCAAAAATGAAAATGATACCATTGCATAGTACCTTTTAAAAGAAGTCCAGAGAGGCTTAAAAGGGTGAACGGCACAAGCTTGATCATACAAGAAAGTTTATTGAAGGCTTTCTTGTATTCAAGTCCACCGATGACACCCTTTCTTAACGGAATGGGTGTTTTTTATAGAAAAAAGGGAGGATATCAATACATGAGGCATTTGCGGACGATGGATGATGTAACAGATAAAGAAATCTTTCAATTAATAGAGGAAGCGCTAGAGCTACAACAGGGTAAAAGTTGGAAGGCTACAGAACAGAAATTTGTTGCAAATCTTTTCTACGAATCTAGTACAAGAACAAAATGCAGCTTTGAAATGGCTGAAAGAAAACTTGGATTATCCGTTCTTCCATTTGAAGTAAGCACCTCAAGTGTCAATAAAGGAGAAAGTTTGTATGACACTGCTAGAACCTTAGAGGCACTTGGTGTGAAAGCCTTAGTTATTCGCCACCCTGAAGATGAATTTTTCTTACAACTAAGTTCTTTGAACCTCGCAATTATTAATGGTGGAGATGGCTGTGGAAACCATCCAACTCAATCACTCCTTGACTTGATGACAATTTATCAGGAATACGGGAAATTTGACGGGGTTCAGATTACGATTATTGGAGATATCCGTCATAGCAGAGTTGCTAGGTCCAATAGAGCAGTATTGACTCGTCTAGGAGCAACGGTTACCTTCGTCGCACCACCCGAATGGAGAGACTTTAGTTATGATGATGAAGCATATATCACCATGGACGAGGCGATAAATACGAGTGACGTTATAATGCTCCTTCGTATTCAACATGAAAGACATGAAGCAAAGAATAAGAGCATCGAACGTTATCACCAGCAATATGGGTTAACGATTGAAAGAGAAAAACAGATGAAAACGAACAGCATTATCATGCACCCTGCTCCAATTAACCGCGGAGTGGAAATAGCAACGGAATTAGTAGAATGCCAGCGTTCGCGAATTTTTAAGCAAATGGAAAACGGACTGTATATGAGAATGGCTGTTTTAAAAAGAGCTTTATCAAATCATGAAGGAGGAGTTTTTGATGACAACAGTACTGAAGAATGGAAAATGGCTTAATCTAAAAGGTGAATTAGAAAAGGTAGACATTCTGATAGAAGATAACCGTATCGCTAAAATCTCCTCTAATATACAAACATCAGGAACAGAAGAGATCATTAACTTAGAGAATAAGCTAATAGCCCCAGGGTTTATCGATGTTCATGTTCACTTAAGAGAACCCGGTGGGGAAAAGAAAGAAACAATTAGAACAGGCACATTGGCGGCAGCAAAAGGTGGATTCACTACAATATGCCCTATGCCCAATACAAGACCAACTCCAGACACAAAAGAACAGTTAGAATGGCTGCAAAAAAGAATAAAAGAAACAGCGCATGTAAGAGTGCTCCCATATGCTTGCATTACAACTAGGCAGCTTGGTGAAGAGATAACAAATTTCGCAGAATTAAAAAGAGCAGGGGCATTTGCCTTTACGGACGATGGTGTAGGAGTGCAGGATGCTTCCAAAATGCTTACAGCAATGAAACAAGCTGCTGAACTGAATATGGCGATTGTTGCACATTGCGAAGAAAACACACTAATCAATAAAGGTAGTGTACATGAAGGGAAATTTTCGAAAGAGCATGGATTAAATGGAATACCATCTGTTTGCGAATCCGTACACATTGCGAGAGACATTTTGTTAGCCGAGGCTGCAGGTTGTCATTACCATGTTTGTCATATCAGCACAAAAGAATCCGTAAGAGTGGTTCGAGATGCCAAAAGAGCCGGAATCAAAGTGACAGCTGAAGTAAGCCCCCACCATTTACTGTTATCTGAAGAAGATATACCAGGGCTAGATTCTAATTATAAAATGAACCCTCCTTTAAGAGGATTTGATGATAGAGCTGCTTTAATTGAAGGTCTTATGGATGGAACAATTGACTTTATAGCAACGGACCATGCTCCTCATACTGCTGAAGAAAAAGCAGAAGGAATGGAAGTGGCACCATTTGGAATAGTTGGGCTCGAAACAGCTTTCCCATTGCTTTATACACATTTTGTATTAGAAGGTAAGATGGCACTTTCTGACCTGATTGATTGGCTAACAGTAAAACCGGCAAATGTTTTTGATCTTCCTTATGGAGTGTTAAAAGAAGGTGCGATTGCAGACATTACCATTCTTGACTTAGAAGCTAGTGCAAGTATCGATCCGTCCACATTTTTATCCAAAGGCAGAAACACACCATTTACAGATTGGGAATGTAAGGGCTGGCCTGTAATGACAATGGTAGAAGGAAAACTAGTATGGCAGAAAGGTAGTGTTGAAGTATGAATCGGCAACTAATTTTAGAGGATGGTACTTTTTTTGTAGGAAAGGCTTTTGGAAGCACAAAGGATTCTATTGGTGAAGTAGTTTTTAATACGGGGATGACAGGATATCAAGAAATATTGTCTGATCCATCCTATTGCGGACAGTTAGTTACATTAACCTATCCACTAGTAGGAAATTATGGAATAAACAGAGATGATTTTGAATCCATACACCCTGCAATTAATGGCTTTATTGTTCGGGAGGTTAGTGACTTTCCATCTAATTTCAGAAACCAATGGTCACTTGATGAATTTTTTAAAGCGAAAGATATTCCTGGGATTTCAGGAATAGATACTCGTAAACTTACTCGTATTATCCGACAATATGGAACGTTAAAAGGAGCTTTCTGCAGTCTTGATGTAGATCGGGAAAGCATCATTCAACGCTTGAGAAATACGACACTTGCTACAAATCAAGTGTACCAGGTATCAACAAAAACAGCTTACCCAAGTCCGGGTAGAGGGTATCGTGTTGTGCTTGTGGATTTTGGAATGAAGCATGGCATTCTAAGGGAGCTAAATAAAAGAGGCTGTGATGTAGTGGTAGTACCATACAACGTAACAGCAGAAGAAATTATGCAGCTCAGTCCTGATGGAGTTATGTTATCGAACGGCCCTGGAGACCCAAAAGATGTACCCCAAGCAATAGTGATGATTCAGGAGCTCCTTGGAAAAGTTCCTGTTTTTGGAATATGCTTAGGTCATCAACTTTTTGCCCTTGCATGTGGTGCAGATACAGAAAAAATGAAATTTGGACACAGAGGTTCCAATCATCCAGTTAAGGACATAACAACTGGTAAAATAGCAATAACTTCTCAAAATCACGGCTACACCGTGACAGAGCAATCGATTGATGGAACCAGATTAGAAATAACGCATCTGGCCCTTAATGATGGCACAGTGGAAGGTGTCAAACATAAGGATTATCCAGCATTCACTGTCCAATACCACCCTGAAGCAAGTCCTGGGCCAGAGGATGCAAATTATTTGTTTGATCAGTTTATGAATTTAATCACTGAAGATACAAAGAAGAAGGGGGAAGCAGTATGCCAAAACGTCTAGACATTCAATCCATCTTAGTTATTGGTTCAGGTCCCATTGTTATCGGGCAAGCAGCAGAATTCGATTATGCCGGCACACAAGCTTGTATTGCATTAAGAGAAGAAGGATACCGAGTGATATTGGTAAACTCTAATCCAGCTACAATTATGACGGATCAAGAAATGGCGGATAAAGTGTACATGGAGCCTCTAACCGTTGAGTTTGTTAGTAGAATAATTCGCAAAGAACGGCCTGACGCGATTCTTCCGACACTCGGAGGGCAAACTGGATTAAATTTAGCAGTAGAATTAGCTGAAGCTGGAGTTCTAGAAGAATGTAATGTTCAAATACTTGGAACGAAGCTTTCTGCGATCCAAAAAGCAGAGGACCGGGATCTTTTTCGGACACTGATGAATGAATTAAATGAACCTGTCCCACAAAGTGATATTATCCATAATCTTGATGAAGCATATCAATTTATCGAAAAAGTCGGGTACCCTGTCATCGTCCGTCCTGCCTACACGCTTGGAGGAACTGGTGGTGGAATTTGTTCAGACAAGGAAGAGTTGGATGAAATAGTAGCTAGTGGATTAAAAAATAGTCCCGTAACTCAATGTTTGTTAGAAAAAAGTATCGCAGGATTTAAGGAAATTGAGTATGAAGTGATGCGCGATAGCAATGATAATGCCATTGTCGTATGTAATATGGAGAATATTGACCCTGTAGGAGTTCATACCGGTGATTCGATTGTTGTTGCTCCAAGCCAAACACTCAGCGATAGAGAATACCAGCTCTTACGGAATGTATCCCTGAAAATAATTCGCGCGCTAGAAATTGAAGGTGGATGTAACGTTCAGCTCGCACTTGATCCTTATAGCTTTAACTACTATATTATTGAAGTGAATCCTAGGGTAAGTCGTTCCTCAGCACTTGCTTCAAAAGCAACAGGATATCCTATTGCTAAGCTTGCAGCTAAAATAGCCGTTGGATTGACCCTCGACGAAATGATGAATCCTGTAACAGGGAAAACTTATGCATGCTTTGAGCCGTCATTAGATTATATTGTGACAAAAATACCTCGATTCCCTTTTGATAAATTTGAAAGTGCTAACCGTCGTTTAGGGACGCAGATGAAAGCAACAGGAGAAGTCATGGCAATAGGCCGTACATTCGAAGAATCCTTGTTAAAAGCGGTTCGTTCTCTAGAATCCAACATCTATCATCTGGAGCTAGCAAATAGTAACGAGTTTACAGACGAATTGGTGGAAAAGCGAATACGAAAAGCAGGAGATGAACGGTTATTCTATATCGCAGAAGCGCTCCGAAGAGGTGTAAGCATCCAAAAGATTAATGAATGGTGTGAAATTGATCTGTTTTTCCTGAAAAAGCTACAAAATATCCTGGATATGGAAGAGGTCTTAAGCGATAATGTGGAATGCTTGTCGATCCTCTTTGAAGCAAAACAAATGGGTTTTAGTGATTTGACGATTGCCAAGCTATGGAATACTACTGAACGTGCGATCTATGATTTACGAGTGAGGGAAGATCTTACTCCGGTTTTTAAAATGGTAGATACTTGTGCAGCGGAATTCGAGTCAGGAACTCCCTACTTCTATGGAACCTATGAAGAAGAGAATGAATCGATTGTTACAGATAAAGAAAGTATTGTCGTGCTGGGTTCAGGTCCCATCCGAATAGGTCAGGGAATCGAGTTTGACTATGCGACGGTTCATTCCGTTTGGGCGATTAAAGAAGCGGGCTATGAAGCAATCATTATTAATAACAATCCTGAAACTGTTTCAACAGACTTCAGTATTTCCGACAAACTTTACTTTGAGCCTTTAACGATAGAAGACGTGATGAATGTTATCAACCTCGAAAAACCAAAAGGTGTTGTAGTTCAATTTGGAGGCCAAACGGCTATAAATCTCGCTGCAGAACTAGAAGCACGTGGGGTGAAAATTCTCGGAACGACATTAGAGGATATAGATCGAGCTGAAAATCGTAATAAGTTCGAAAAAACTCTATCAAGATTGGGTATTCCCCAGCCAAAAGGAAAAACAGCTACCTCTATTGATGAGGCGATCCTGATTGCTGAAAGCATCGGATATCCGGTACTTGTTAGACCCTCCTATGTACTCGGTGGACGTGCGATGGAGATTGTCTATAGAACGCAGGAACTATTGCATTATATGAAAAATGCGGTAAAAATTAACCCAGAACATCCAGTGTTAATTGATAAATATATGATAGGTAAAGAGATTGAAGTAGATGCAATTTCAGATGGAAAAGATGTATTCATCCCAGGCATCATGGAGCATATCGAGCGAGCTGGAGTACATTCAGGGGATTCCATTGCCGTCTATCCTCCTCAAACATTGAGTACGGAAATTAAAAACCAGATAATAGATTATACGATAAAACTGGCAAAAGGATTAAACATTGTAGGACTATTAAACATCCAGTTCGTCATCTACAAAGATGAAGTTTATGTGATTGAAGTTAATCCAAGATCAAGTCGAACCGTTCCATTTTTAAGTAAAATTACTTATGTACCAATGGCAAAGGTTGCAACAAAAATCATTCTAGGACAATCATTGACTGAGCAAGGATATCAAACTGGATTACAGCCAGAAACAAAAGGTGTCTTTGTGAAGGTTCCTGTCTTCTCCTTTGCGAAATTACGAAACGTTGATATCACACTAGGTCCTGAAATGAAGTCAACGGGAGAAGTAATGGGCAAAGATATTACATTGGAAAAGGCATTATATAAAGGGTTAGTAGCTTCAGGTTTTTCCATTAAAACCTACGGATCGGTATTGTTTACCATTGCAGATAAAGACAAAGAAGAAGCGCTTATGATTGCGAAAAGATTCCACCGTATTGGGTATAAGTTATTGGCTACAGAAGGGACAGCGAATTTCTTCGCCGAAGAGAATATACCGGTTACCATTGTTAATAAAATCGGTGCTGAATCACCTAACTTGATTGATGTTATCCGCAAAGGAGAGGCACAGTTTGTCATTAATACGTTAACCAAAGGGAAACAGCCTGCTCGTGATGGATTTAGAATTCGTAGAGAAAGTGTTGAAAATGGTATTCCTTGCTTAACCTCTCTTGACACTGCACTAGCTATATTAAGAGTCCTAGAATCGATGACATTTTCGATTGAATCAATGGAAGGATTAGAAATCCAGGAAGCTGAGGCGGTGTTCAGTTCATGAAAAAAGCATGGATGAAGGTGGTTTCTCAAAAAATTCTCACACGAAATATCTTTGAATTGACCCTAGAAGGAGAACTCGTAGGTATAATGAGTTCTCCGGGTCAATTCGTGCATATACGTGTTGGAGAAGGGCTTGACCCTCTGCTCCGCAGACCGATAAGTATCGCAGCAATCGATAAGGCTAGAAATCAGTGCAAACTAACCTACCGGGCAGAAGGTAAAGGTACTACCCTGCTTGCAAAAAAGCAAGAGGGTGAAATGATTGATATTTTAGGTCCCTTAGGTAACGGCTTTCCACTTCATGAACTTCAAAGAGGAGACACAGCATTAATAGTTGGCGGAGGCATTGGCATTCCACCTCTATTAGAGCTAACAAAGCAATTGCATCAAAAAGGGGTTCAAACAAAACATGTGTTAGGCTTTCAATCTATCGATGACGTTTTTTACAAAAATGAATTTGCCTATTATGGCGATACGTATATTGCCACAGTTGATGGTTCATATGGAACAAAAGGCTATGTAACAAATGTATTGGATGAACTGCAGCCATCTTTTCATACACTCTTTTCCTGTGGACCAACCCCAATGCTTAAAGCAGTAGAAGATCTTTATCCTAATGACAATGTCTATTTATCCTTGGAAGAACGAATGGGCTGTGGAATTGGTGCCTGTTTTGCATGTGTGTGTCATTTACAAGAGGACCCTGATGGCTATTCTTATAAAAAGGTTTGTACAGATGGCCCAGTTTTCCGAGCTAAGGAGGTAGTACTATGACGAGTTTGAATATGACTCTTCCTGGACTTGATTTGAAGAATCCTATTATGCCAGCATCCGGCTGCTTTGGCTTTGGCAGGGAGTATAGCAAGTTTTATGATTTAAGTGTTCTTGGAGCAATTATGATAAAGGCGACCACACAGGAAGCGAGATTCGGGAACCCGACGCCGCGAGTAGCAGAAACATCTGCTGGGATGTTAAACGCGATCGGTTTGCAGAATCCAGGACTAGCTAAGGTAATAGATGAAGAGCTTCCTTTTTTGTCAAACTATGATGTTCCAATTATTGCTAACGTAGCAGGTTCAAAGCTAGAAGATTATGTGGAAGTAGCGAAAGAAATCTCCAAATCTCCAAATGTAAAAGCCCTTGAACTGAATATCTCCTGTCCCAATGTGAAAACCGGTGGCATCGCCTTTGGAACAGATCCAGCAGTTGCTTATGAGGTGACAAAGGCTGTAAAAAATGTTTCAGAGGTGCCTGTGTATGTGAAGCTTTCTCCTAATGTGACCAATATTGTAGACATTGCTTTAAGCATTGAAAAAGCTGGTGCCGATGGATTAACCATGATCAATACGCTTCTTGGTATGAGAATTGACTTAAAGACGGGACGACCTATTCTCGCAAATGGATCTGGTGGACTTTCAGGTCCTGCGATAAAACCAGTTGCAATTAGAATGGTTTATGAAGTAAGTCAAAAGGTGAATATTCCGATCATCGGGATGGGTGGCGTTCAATCAGCTGAGGATGTACTTGAGTTTTATTTTGCAGGAGCAAGTGCAGTTGCAGTTGGAACTGCGAATTTTGTAGATCCCTTTATCTGTCCGACCATTATCGATGCATTACCTCAAAAGCTTCAAGATTTAGGTTTTGAGCATATCTCTGAATGTATTGGAAGGAGCTGGAATCAACATGCAAAAATCGCTTATAGTCGCCCTTGATTTTCAAAACAAAGAAGAGGTTTTGGCTTTTTTAAGAAATTTTCAAGAGGAACAACTTTATGTAAAAGTCGGAATGGAACTATTCTACTCGGAAGGTCCAGATATTATTAAACTATTAAAAGATCAAGGACATGATATCTTCCTAGATTTAAAACTTCATGATATTCCGCATACTGTCTACAGTGCAATGAAGGTACTTGCAAAGCTCGGGGTAAATATGACAAATGTCCATGCAGCAGGTGGTCGGGAAATGATGAGGGCCGCATTAGAAGGGATTAGAGAGGGATCTATTACAGGGGATTCCCCGGCACTTATCGCTGTGACACAGTTAACCAGCATGTCGGAAGAACAGATGCAACAGGATCTTTTAATATACCGTAATTTAAATGATGTGGTGTTACACTATGCTAGAAATGCATATGAAATGGGTTTGGCCGGAGTGGTTTGTTCATCTTTGGAAGCACCTTTATTAAAAAGAGAACTAGGTGCAACATTTAAAAAAGTAACACCAGGTATTCGATTGAAAGAAGATGAGAAGGCAGACCAGAGTAGAATTGTGACTCCAAGAGAAGCTTTTGAGCTAGGTGCAACAGAAATTGTTGTAGGGAGAAGTATTACTAGATCAGCGGATCCAGTGCTAGCATATCAAACAATTTTACAACAATGGCAAGGAGTGGAGAGAGCATGAATACAACCTTAGCAGAAGATCTTTTAAGAATTAAAGCGGTATTTTTTCAGCCAAATGAACCCTTCACATGGTCATCAGGAATAAAATCCCCGATATATTGTGATAATCGCTTAACCATTTCCTACCCTGACATAAGAAATAATATTGCACATTCCCTTGCTGAGCTTATAGAAGAAAAGTATCCACAAGCAGAAATGATTGCCGGCACAGCAACAGCAGGCATTCCACATGGTTCATTAGTAAGTGATAGGCTAAATCTCCCAATGTGTTATGTAAGAAGCAAGCCTAAAGGTCACGGAAAAGGAAAACAGATTGAAGGAGTGGTGCAGGAGGGGCAAAAGGTTGTAGTGGTGGAAGACTTAATATCAACTGGAGGAAGTTCTCTAAACGCAGTGAAAGCGCTCCGTGAGGTTGGGTGTGAAGTTTTAGGAGTAGTTGCGATTTTCACCTATGGTCTTGAGGTAGCAAAAAGCAACCTAAAAAGTCAAGCTATAGAGGCAGATGCGATTTGCGACTACCAAACACTTATGGATGTTGCCATTGAAAAAGGCTATCTTGCCCAAAAGGATCGTTCCAAGCTTTCAAAATGGGCCCAAGACCCAACAAATGAAGCATGGATGAACTTATAGACATTAAAATACTTATATTAAAAAGGCTCTGTTAAACGCCGCTGTTGATTTCCGCAAAAGGCTACGCGTTCCACGGGGCGGTGCTAGAGCCTCCTCGCAAGTCTACCGCGGCCGGACGTGGAGTCTCCGCCTTTTGCTCCAATCATCGCTGGTAAAGTACTATTATCAACACTCATCTTTAACAGAGCATTAAAAAAGAGCACCTTTTCCTAAGAAAGTGTGCTCTTAACTTTTATTAAATTAAAGTTTCAATTTCACTGTTTTCTCTTAACTCTTGTACTAAAGCTTGTAATTGCTGTTGAATTGCTTGGTCTTCTAGTTGAGTTCTGATTTGCTCTTCTACATCAGCAAATTCTGGGAAAGCGGCTTGCTCTTCTTCAGCTTGCTCCTGTTCTTCACTTTGCGCTTTTGCTTGGTCATAATATTCTCTTACTTGCTCATCTGTAACTTCAGCAGTAGTTACTTCTTCTTCCATATATTTCTGTAATGCAAGTTCTTGAGCAATTTGTTTTTTGAAGGTCTCTAACGTAAGTGTACTGCTTTCAAGTGCTTCTTCAAACTGTTCCTCGCTCTCGAAACCTTCTTTTACTTCTGCTAAATATTCCTCAATTTCTTCATCGGAGGCTTCGTAGCCTTTGTTTGTAACTTCTTGTGAAAGCAATTCTTGATCAATTAAAGAATTTAATGTTTGTTCTTTAATCGTTTCAGGATCAGCTTGTTGTCCATATTGCATCATCATCATCTGAGTCTGCTGGGCCATTGAATTATAATCCTGACCTTTAATTTCTTCCCCATTAACTTTTACAACAACTTCGTCTGGGTCTACTTCTTCCACTCCCGTTTGTTCGTTTGGCTGTTCTTCGTTTGGTACTTCTTCTTCAGCCGCATTATTGTTATTATTATTTCCTCCGCACGCTGCCAATATAAGACTTGACATTAATACCATTAAGAATATTGTGAGCTTTTTTTTCATGTTGAAACCTCCATTAGTATACATTGAAAACTATTTTTCCATTTAAACATGTATTTTATAAGGATGCAAATAATATCCTTTATAATTCTGTGATTAGCTTAGCCTTTTAGCGAAATAATCATTTCTTCATCAGGTGTAACATAAACAGTTTGCTGCTGATCATAAATAACAAATCCCGGTTTGGACCCAGAAGGTTTCTTCACATTACGAACTTTGGTGAAATCCACTGGAACAGAACCTGAATGACGAGCCTTACTGAAATACGCGGCAAGTGTTGCGGCTTCTAGTATGGTCTTTTCTGATGGTTCTGAGGTGCGTATTACCACATGGGACCCCGGGATATCCTTTGTATGCAACCAAACATCATCTCTTCTTGCAATTTTATTAGTTAAATGATCATTTTGCTTATTATTTTTACCGACCAATATTTCTGTGCCGTCAGAAGACTTATAAATGTCCAATACCGGTTTTTGTGGCTTTACTTTCTTCTGGTTTCTCTTTTGCTTTAGCTTAATATATCCTTCTTCTGCAAGTTCTTCTCGTATCTCCCGGATATCTTTAGGAGAAGCAGTTTCCACCTGCTGCAGAAGAATACTGAAATAGTCAATTTCGGCTTCCGCTTTTGTAATTTGGGCCTCTACAACCTCTAATGAATTTTTGGCTTTTTGATATTTTTGGAAATAGCGTTGTGCATTACTTGATGGACCGCGCTGTGGATCAAGCGGAATGACAATATTATCTGATTCTTCACTATAGTAATTGAGCACCTCTACTCTAGAATCTCCTCTGGAAATTTGATAGAGGTTAGCTGTTAATAATTCACCATATAGTTGATATTTTTCTGCTTCTTTTGCATCAACCAATGTTTTTTTTAGCTTAACAATCTTCTTTTTGTTTTTTTCTATTTCATTTAAGATGAAACGTTCCAAGTCATTTGCCTGCTGCTTAACCCGGTCTCTTGAAGCTTTTCCGAAATAAAAGCGATCAAGCAGCTCACTTAAAGTAGCGAAGGTTTTTCTATCACCTTTAATATGATCCAAGGGAAGAATATAAAATATTTCTTTGCTGTCAGTTGAAATTAATTGTGGCTCTACTTGGTATTCTTTTACTTTTTCCACCATATCAATAAAGCTTTTCGGCAGCGTCTGACGATTTGCAAGTCCTGCCCTGTGCACTGCTTCTTTAGCAAAAAGAGGTGAGATACCAGCAAAAATATTCACTAATTGCTTATCAAGCTTTCCGCCTATAAAATCAATTTTTCTTTGTACAGTTTCTTCTGTCGCTTCAAACGGATGATACTTATTCTGTTCTGGAGGCAGCACATACTCTTGACCAGGAGATAAGCTTCGATGCCTGTTTTGGGACATAGGAACATGCTTGATGCTATCTAAAATCATCTTTCTTTCATTATCAACAAAAATAATATTCGAATGCCGTCCCATAATTTCCACTATTAATTGCTTGTAAGATATATCTCCAATTTCGTTTCGTGCCTTTACATCGAAAATAATTATTCGGTCCATTGCGACTTGATGAATATTTGTAATGATACTACCTTCTAGATGCTTACGCAGAAGCATACAAAACATCGGTGGTTCGGAAGGATTATCATAGGATTCCTCTGTTAAATGCATTCTCGCGTAACTAGGATGTGCAGATATAAGCAGCTTATGATTACTCCCACCCGACCGGATTGTCATGACCAATTCATTTTTATATGGCTGATAGATTTTCGCTATCCGACCATTTTCCAATTTTTCACGCAATTCACCTACCATTGCATAAGTAAAAAAACCATCAAATGACATCTATATTACTCCCTTTCTAAACTGCCAGATCTAATGCGTTTGCCAAAGTATGTATTCTAATAACAAGACCCTAACTTTTAAAAGTATATCATTTTTTTGGACGAGTCTGAATAAGCTTTGTTAGATAGATTTTGTGTAAAGGTTGTGAGGTGAAACAGATGAAGTGGTATGAGATGCGAACAGAAGAAGTAGAAGAAAAAATTAATGCGGATTTAAAAATCGGATTAAGCGAATCAGAAGCAGAAAATCGTCTGTTGCAGTTTGGGGCAAATGAACTTCAAGAGGCGGAGCGGCCAAATGCCTTTTTAGTATTTCTTGAACAATTTAAAGATTTCATGGTAGTGGTGCTCTTGGCAGCAACGTTAATTTCAGGGCTGTTAGGAGAGTATATTGATGCAATTGCGATCATTGCAATTGTCATTATAAATGGGATATTGGGATTTTTTCAAGAGCGTAAAGCAGAGCGTTCCTTACAAGCACTTAAAGAACTTTCTGCTCCACAAGTGACTGTATTAAGAGAAAATGAATGGAGAAAAATTGCCTCACGTGAAATTGTCGTTGGAGATGTGGTGAAATTCACGAGTGGGGACAGGATTGGCGCCGATTTAAGAATAGTTCAGTCAAGTTCATTAGAAATAGAAGAGTCTGCATTAACAGGGGAGTCAGTTCCGGTTGTCAAAAAGAACACGCCCGTCCTTGGAGGAGACCTATCTATTGGTGACCAAGAAAATATGGCATTTATGGGTACGCTTGTTACAAGAGGAACTGGTGTAGGTGTTGTAGTGGCAACAGGTATGAACACTGCGATGGGGCAAATAGCTGACCTTCTTCAATCAGCTGAAGCAACCATAACCCCTTTGCAACGGAAGTTAGAACAATTAGGGAAGATACTCATTGTTGTGGCATTGTTTTTAACCCTTCTTGTCGTTATTTTAGGTATCATCCAAGGTCATGAAGTTTATGATATGTTTTTGGCTGGTGTTTCCTTGGCGGTGGCCGCAATTCCAGAGGGCTTGCCTGCAATTGTAACGGTGGCTTTGTCGCTAGGTGTGCAGCGTATGATAAAACAAAAATCAATCGTTAGAAAACTTCCTGCTGTGGAAACATTAGGTTGTGCTTCTGTTATATGTTCGGACAAAACTGGAACACTTACACAAAATAAAATGACGGTAACTCAAGTGTGGTCAGGCGGGCAAACTTGGGCTGTTACTGGAAATGGTTATGAGCCCAAAGGTGAATTTATTTCTGCCGATTCCAAGGGTCCTACTAAGAGCAAGTCCCTTCAGCAGCTTCTAACCTTTGGGTTGCTTTGTAATCATGCAAGCATAATCAAGAAAAATAACCAATATATACTTGACGGTGACCCGACAGAGGGGGCACTAGCTGTTGCTGCATTAAAAGCAGGGTATGCAAGGGAAACGCTTTTAGATGAATTTTCCATTGTAAAAGAATATCCATTTGATTCGGAACGGAAAATGATGAGTATTGTTGTTAAGGATAAGCAAGAAAAGTTATTCTTAATTACAAAAGGGGCGCCAGATGTAATTAGCAATGTAAGTGAGTCCATCCTATGGGAAGGTCGAAAACAAATATTTACAGATAAGTACGTTACTATTGTAAAAGATACGGTTCATGGTTTAGCGGCTCTTGCACTTAGGAACATAGCCGTTGCCTTTAAGCCATTACCCAATTTCCATCAGAACATGACAGAAAAAGAAGTAGAAAAAGACCTTACATTCATTGGTATCCAAGGCATGATTGATCCTCCTAGACCAGAAGTAAAACAAGCTGTAAAAGAATGCAAAGAAGCAGGCATTAAAACGATAATGATCACAGGTGACCATATAATCACAGCAAAAGCAATCGCTACAGAAATAGGTATCCTTCCAATGGGTGGAAAAGTAATGGAAGGAAAAACACTTCAAAAGATGTCTCAGAATGAACTTGAAGAAATGGTGGATGATATCTATGTATTTGCACGAGTTTCTCCGCAACATAAACTATCCATTGTAAAAGCTCTACAAAAGAAAGGCCATATCGTTGCAATGACTGGGGATGGAGTAAATGATGCTCCGGCCATCAAAGCTTCTGATATTGGTATATCGATGGGGATCACAGGAACAGATGTCGCAAAGGAAGCCTCTTCACTTGTACTATTGGATGATAACTTTGCCACCATCAAATCTGCTATAAAAGAAGGAAGAAATATATACGAAAATATCCGAAAATTCATCCGATATTTGCTTGCATCCAACGTCGGAGAGATTCTTGTTATGCTATTTGCAATGTTACTTGCATTACCTCTGCCACTTGTACCAATCCAAATTTTATGGGTAAACCTTGTGACAGATGGACTTCCAGCAATGGCGCTAGGACTTGACCAAGCAGAAGGGGACGTGATGAAACGAAAGCCGAGGCATCCTAGAGAAGGAGTGTTTGCAAGAGGACTATGGTGGAAAATTATAAGCAGAGGGTTTATGATCGGACTTGTTACCCTTATTGCCTTCATCATTGTCTATAAACAGCACCCGGATAACCTTATTTACGCTCAAACCGTGGCATTTGCTACATTAGTAATGGCACAACTCATCCATGTATTTGATTGTAGAAGTGAGCGCTCGGTATACCATCGTAATCCTTTTCAGAACCTGTACCTTGTTTTCGCTGTAATCTCAAGTATACTTTTAATGCTTGTTGTTATCTATTATCCGCCACTGCAAGGAATTTTCCACACGGTGGCACTTGATCCGCAAGAATGGTTATTGATATTAGGATTAGCCTCTCTTCCAACTTTTTTACTTGTGGGAACTCTTTTTACAAGAAAAGCAAAATAGAATATGTTATAATTAGTTAAGGTAGTAGAGGCTTCTCTATTACCTTTTTAATGGTTTTGGATGACTCAGTCCAGTTTGTACGTCTAAGCGGAGCCTTGCGCTTTTGTTCTTGTTTTCAACATTTCATGAAATAACTTCTTTTAAAAATGCTTAAACAGTGCTAATATAGTGTTTGCTTAAGCTAAAACAAGCCCGCTTACTAAGCTCTTTTTTATTTTAAAAAGGCTATTTTCGCATTGATTGTTACCTTTACGAAGAGGGTACCATCCGTTACAATCGTTGCTGTCGTGCTCTTTTCCTGTTAAAAAATTTCACTTAATCTTGAGTGAATCTACGGGCCTATAGCAACAATTTTAAAGAGCCTTGGAAAAAGAGTCTTTCTATACTTAGAGAACGGACGTGAGGATGATGGTGAAGAGCATGACAGGCTTTGGTAGATCAGAAAAGAACACAGACTCATACCGGATTGTGGTAGAAATGAAGTCTGTTAATCATCGTTTTTGTGAAATCAATATTAGAATGCCTAAGCTATTGCTTTCTCTAGAGGATAAAATTAAAAAGTTGGTTAGTATACACCTTCAGCGGGGGAGAATAGAAGTCTTCCTTACAATAGATGGACATGGTTTGTCCAAAAAAGAAGTAAAAGTAGATTGGGAACTGCTGAACGAATACATACAATCTTTACAAAGGGTGAAGGATCGGTTTCAAATTTCTAGTTCTTTTCAAATAAATGATATACTTCAGTTAGAGAATGTTTTAACTGTAACAGAAGAAGAAAATATCCAAAATGATTTAGAAGAACAATTATTGGAAAATGTACATATTGCACTAAAACAGCTTGTCTCGATGCGTTCTGCAGAAGGGGAGCAACTCCAAATAGACATTATGGATAATATTACTCATATAGAACGAATTGCAGTGGAGCTGAATCAATATGCTCCCATTGTCGTAGACGCTTACCGATTACGACTGGAAAAGAAAATTAAAGAGTATGTCAGTACAGTTATTGACGAACAGAGGCTGATTACAGAAGCAGCAATCTTTGCAGATAAGGCCGACATCAATGAAGAGTTAAAAAGAATTCATAGTCATGTTGTCCAATTCACTCAAACGCTACAAGCCGATGGAGCGGTCGGAAGAAAGCTGGATTTTCTTGTACAAGAATTGAACCGTGAAGTAAACACGATTGGTTCAAAGGCGAATGATGCTAGGATTGCTAATTATGTAGTAGAAATGAAAGCGTGCTTAGAGAAAATCAAAGAGCAAGTGCAAAACATTGAGTGATCATTGATTACTAACCCTATATCAGGGTTAGAATAGAGTTTGTAACTAGAGGTGGAAATCGTGATTAAGTTAATTAATATTGGCTTCGGGAATATTGTTTCTGCAAACCGTATCATATCTATCGTAAGCCCTGAATCTGCCCCGATAAAAAGGATTATCCAGGACGCCAGAGACCAAGGGATGCTAATAGATGCAACCTATGGAAGACGAACAAGAGCAGTTCTTATTATGGACAGCGATCATGTTATATTGTCAGCGGTACAACCAGAGACTGTAGCGCAGCGACTTGTAAATAAAGATGATATGTCTGATGAAGGGTAGGTATAAACAATAGATGAGAGATAGAGGATTATTAATCGTACTTTCCGGTCCATCTGGGGTTGGGAAAGGAACAGTGCGGAAAGCTTTATTTTCAAAAGAAGATGTGAGCTTGCATTATTCCATTTCCATGACTACTAGAAGTCCTCGCGCAGGCGAAGTGGATGCAACGGATTATTTTTTTAAATCCAGAGAAGAGTTTGAAAAACTTATCGAGAAAGATAAATTTATCGAATGGGCAGAATATGTCGGGAATTATTACGGCACACCAGTTGATTATGTAGAACAATGCCTGACAGAAGGGAAAGATGTTTTTCTAGAAATAGAAGTTCAGGGTGCCATACAGGTAAAAAGCAAATTCCCTGAAGGAGTATTCATCTTCTTAATGCCACCGAGCCTTTCAGAATTAAAAAACAGAATTACTACTAGAGGCACAGAAACTGAAGATCTTATAAACAATAGAATGACAGTAGCAAAAGAAGAAATCGAAATGATGGACGCTTATGATTATGTTGTTGAAAACGACCAAGTCGATTTAGCTTGCGATCGCATCCAAGCAATTGTTCAAGCAGAACATTGTAAAAGAACACGACTACGCGAAAAATATAAAATGATGCTGGAGGCTGAATAATATGTTATATCCGTCTATAGATTCCTTAATGCAAAAGCTTGATTCAAAATATACCCTTGTAACGGTGTCTGCTAGACGCGCCCGTGAACTCCAAGTGGTAAACGATCAGATGCTAGAAGAAACAGTATCCTATAAATTTGTGGGAAAAGCGTTAGAAGAAATTGATGCTGGTTTATTATCAGCTAAAACGATTAAAACAGCTGAAAGAAGCGAAGGAATTCTTAATCACAAGTAAAAATAACAACCTAGAAATAGGTTGTTATTTTTTTAATAGTTGACTGTGTTATACACCGCTGTTAATTTCAAAATAGACATGTGTGGCGAGAGAAAGTTTGCGGGGTCTATGGCTTCCCGTTTCTACCCGGTTCAGTCCGAGTCAAAAAAAGCACAATTATCAGCACTCAACTTTAACAGAGCCTACTAGTTAAGGTTGTAATGAGCCTAGTTAAATGAAAAGTCGGGGGATAGTGAAATGCTTTTAACAAATAAAAAAATCCTTTTATGTGTAACTGGTGGTATTGCTGTCTATAAAGCGGTTGCACTTACTAGTAAACTTGTCCAACAAGGGGCAGAAGTTAAGGTAATTATGAGTCAATCCGCTTGTAAATTTGTAACTCCATTATCTTTTCAAGCTTTATCACGAAATGAAGTGTTTACTGATACATTTGAAGAAAAAAACCCTTCTGTAATTTCGCATATCGACCTTGCAGACTGGGCTGACATAATTTTAGTTGTACCAGCAACAGCAAATGTAATTGGGAAATTGGCCAATGGATTAGCTGATGACATGGTAACAACAACCCTTCTTGCTTCCACTGCACCTGTCTTTATTGCACCTGCAATGAATGTTCATATGATTAGTCATCCAGCTGTTGTAAACAATATGAATCGTTTAGCAGACTATGGCTATCGTTTTATTGAACCTGGTGAAGGCTTTTTAGCATGCGGTTATGTAGGAAAAGGTCGACTAGAAGAACCAGAAGCGATAGTGAGTGCAATTATTAATTATTTTTCAACACAAAATAAAGAACCTAAACTTCTTAAAGGAATAAATATTCTAGTAACTGCAGGTCCAACTGTCGAAAAGGTAGATCCTGTCCGATATTTCACTAACAAGTCTACTGGGAAAATGGGATACGCCATTGCAGAAGTGGCAACTGAGTTTGGGGCAAATGTTACCTTAATTTCTGGTCCTACCTCCCTCCAAAGCCCGAAAGGTGTTCATACGATAAGAGTTGAGTCTGCTAAGGAAATGTATGATGTTGTATTAGAAAATTACGATCAATGTGAAGTTGTAATCAAATCAGCAGCTGTTGCTGACTATCGTCCTAAAAATGTTTCAGAAATTAAAATAAAAAAACAAGCTGGAGATCAGGCAATAGAAATGGAGCGCACGCAAGATATTCTGAAAGAGTTGGGAGAAAGAAAAACGCAACAGATTCTTGTGGGGTTTGCAGCAGAAACAAATAACGTAAAAGAATATGCTTTAAATAAACTCAAGAAAAAAAACCTTGATTACATTGTGGCAAATGACGTAACAGTGGCTGGAGCAGGTTTTGGAACAGATACCAACATTGTGACGATATACCGCAAAGATGAGACAAACAGAAAGCTCCCGTTGATGACTAAAAGAGAGGTAGCGGCAGCATTATTACAGGAAATAGCTTCATACATAGAGGGTAAGGCATGACTTACGCAAGTGTCATAGTAGATGTACCGGCGAAGCAGACGGATCGTGCATTTGATTATGAAATCCCTGAAAAATGGGAAGGGTTCCTTCAACCGGGAATGAGAGTGATTGTGCCCTTTGGTCCTCGGCATATTCAGGGCTTTGTTGTTAGTATCAAAAATACAACTTCAGTAAACAAGACAAAAAAAATATCCTCATTAATTGATATAACACCGATTTTAACTAAGGAGCTCCTTTTACTGGCAGGCTGGGTTAGGGATCATACTTTATGCTTTACCATTTCTGCTTTTCAAGCAATGCTGCCTGCTGCTTTAAAGGCAAAGTACGAAAAATGGCTTATTGCCAAGAATCTGGAACTTGTTCCTGCTGAGCTGGCATTATTTTTCCAAAATTCAAATAGGGTTCGTTTTGGTGATATAGAAGGAACCGGTCATTTTAAATTAATCAAGCAGTTAATAGAGGATAATGTTTTAGAAGTTTACTATGAGGTAAAAGATAAGCTATCAAAAAAAACTATACGCATTGTTCGTCCTAACCGTTCGCAGGAAGAACTTATAAAGGCGAAGGATCAGCTCTCAAACCGTGCTGCAGCTCAACATAAGCTTCTCGATTATTTTATTGCTACTAAAAGAGAACAGGCTGTTAAAAAGAATCTGTTAGAAGAATTGCAAATTGGAACGAGTGCCATTAGCGCGTTGGTGAAAATGAGATTGCTACAGGAAGCAGACGAAGAAATCTATCGAGATCCTTATGAAAACAGAAGCTTTAAACAATCAGAAAATCTAGCCTTAACACCACAGCAACAAGCAACCATTTCTCCAATTCTCCACTCTATTGAAAAGGGTAAACATGATGGATATGTTATGTTTGGTGTCACAGGAAGTGGGAAAACGGAAGTTTATATGCAAGCGGTTGATGCTGTATTAAAAAAAGGAAAAGAAGCGATTGTTCTAGTCCCGGAAATATCGTTAACACCGCAAATGGTAAACCGCTTCAAATCCAGATTCGGATCGGATGTAGCTGTTATGCACAGCGGGTTGGGTATGGGTGAAAAATATGACGAGTGGCGAAAAATACATCGTAAAGAAGTGAAAGTTGTTGTAGGGGCAAGATCTGCTATTTTTGCTCCATTTGAAAATATCGGTATTATCATTATTGATGAAGAACATGAAACAAGCTACAAGCAGGAAGATACCCCTCGCTATCATGCAAGGGACATCGCAATTCAAAGAGGAAAATATCATCAATGTCCGGTAGTGTTAGGAAGTGCTACTCCGTCACTTGAAACGTTCGCAAGAGCATCCAAAGGAGTATACCAACTTTTAACCATGGATAAGAGGATGAGCGACCAAGGAATGCCAAAAGTTGAAATTGTAGATATGAGAGAAGAACTTAGAGAGGGAAACCGTTCCATGTTCTCAAGGGACCTCCTAGAAAAGCTCCACATCCGCTTAGATAAAGGAGAACAGTCTGTTCTTTTTCTTAACAAACGTGGCTATTCTTCTTTTGTTATGTGTCGAGATTGCGGCTATGTTGTTGAATGTCCTCACTGTGATATTTCCTTAACCTATCATCGTATTTCCAATAATTTAAAGTGCCATTATTGTGGGTATGAAGAAAAAGTTCACGAGACATGTCCTTCCTGCGATAGTGAACATTTTCGTTTTTTTGGAACCGGAACACAAAAGGTGGAGGAAGAACTGACAAAACTAATACCTGATGCCCGAGTAATAAGAATGGATGTTGATACAACATCCAAAAAAGGCTCCCACGAAAAGCTTCTACAACAATTTGGAGATCAAAAGGCAGATATCTTATTAGGAACCCAAATGATTGCCAAAGGTCTTGATTTTCCAATGGTGACACTAGTAGGAGTGCTTACAGCGGATACGATGCTTAACATCCCGGACTTTCGATCCTCAGAAAAAACTTTTCAGTTGCTTACACAAGTGAGTGGGCGGGCAGGTAGACACCTACTCGCAGGAGAAGTAGTCATTCAAACTTACAGCCCAGAGCATTATAGTGTAGAATTAGCAAGTACCCATGATTACCTCTCTTTTTATCAAAAAGAAATGCAACTAAGGAAAGCACATCAATATCCGCCTTTTTATTATCTGGCTCTTGTTACCGTTACACATCAGGAGCTAACTAAAGTAGTCGATGTAACAGAAAAAATCACTAATTTTCTTGGAATGCAATTGTCTAAAGAAGCGGTTATATTAGGGCCTGTATCTTCCCCTATTGCGCGTATTAAAGATAAATACAGGTATCAATGTATCGTTAAATATAAAAAAGAACCTAATCTCCATGAAGCGTTAAAAACAATCGTGGAAAAATACCAAGCACAAATGGATCAGGAAAAACTTTCCATTCATATAGATTTGAACCCTTACATGTTAATGTAATGGATGGAGGAAGAGAAATTGTCAATTTTAAAGATTGTAGAGTACCCGGCAACAGTGCTGGAACAAAAATGCGAAACAGTTATTACCTTTGATAAAAAACTTAACCAGTTATTGAATAGTATGTACGAAACCATGGTAGAAGCAGATGGAGTTGGTCTTGCTGCCCCACAAATTGGGATAGCGAAACAAATCGCTATTGTAGAAGTGGATGAGCGAAAAGGGAAAATCGAACTTATTAATCCTGAAATAATAGTGGAGGACGGAGAGCAGATTGGACCAGAAGGATGTCTAAGTTTTCCAGGGTTATATGGGGAAGTTAGACGCTCGTATTACGTGAAAGTTCGTGCCCAAAACCGTAAAGGAAAATGGTATGAGGCAGAGGCCACTGGTTTTCTTGCACGGGCCATACAGCACGAAATTGATCATTTAAATGGAGTTTTATTTACATCTAAAGTCTTGAACTATTTAGAAGAAGAAGAGTTAGAAGGGTGATTTATATGAAACGAATAGTGTTTATGGGGACACCTGATTTTGCTGTCCCAGTTCTTCAACAGATAATCCAAGATGGCTATGAGGTTATCGCAGTGGTGACTCAGCCGGATCGACCAAAAGGGCGAAAAAAAGTATTAACGGCACCTCCTGTTAAAATAGAAGCAGAAAAACATGGAATACCTGTATTTCAGCCGGAAAAGATAAGAGAAAAGTCGGAATACGAAAAAATCACTTCTTTAAAGCCTGATCTTATTGTGACGGCAGCTTTCGGACAGATTCTACCGAACCCTCTGTTGGATTCACCCAAATATGGATGTATAAATGTCCATGCTTCTCTATTACCAAAACTAAGAGGTGGGGCGCCAATTCACTATGCTATTATGCAAGGAGAAAAGAAAACAGGCGTGACGATTATGTATATGGTGGAGAAACTAGATGCAGGAGACATTTTAACGCAAGTGGAAGTAAATATTACCGAAAAGGATCATGTGGGATCTCTTCATAATAAATTAAGTGAGGCAGGTTCGTTATTGCTATCCCAAACACTTCCGCTATTATTTGAAGGAAAACTTACACCTATTAAGCAAATTTCAGATGATGCTACATTTGCTGGCAATATTAAAAGAGAACAGGAAAAGATCGATTGGAACAAAACCGGAGAAGAAATCTATAACCAAATTAGGGGCTTACATCCATGGCCGGTTGCTTATACTAATTTAGAAGGACAAGTAATGAAGGTTTGGTGGGGTGAAAAGGTTGAGAAGGATAGCACTGCATCGCCAGGGACGATTATTGGAAAAGAAGAAGATGGATTCCTTGTGAAAACTGGTAATACTATAAGTATTAAAATTACCGACCTTCAACTTGCCGGTAAAAAAAGAATGACTGGAACACAATTTTTAAATGGTGCAGGAGCTTCATTATCCGAGGGCACAAAGCTAGGAGAATAAAATGAAAAACGTGAGAGAACTTGCTTTAGAAGCGCTACTGAATATTGAAAAAAAGCAAGCCTATAGTAATTTACTTATAAACAATTATTTGGATTCCGGAAAGTTAAGCAAAAAAGATGCCGGTCTTTTTACCGAAATGGTGTATGGAACTATCCAACGCTCCATGACGTTAGATTATTATTTGACACCATATTTGGAGAAACAAAAGAAACTGCAGGATTGGGTAAGGGTATTGCTTCGTTTAACACTATACCAAATGGTTTATCTTGATAAGGTTCCCGAGAGAGCAGCAATCTTTGAAGCGGTGGAAATTGCTAAAAAGCAAGGTCATAAAGGGGTCGCTTCTGTAGTGAATGGTGTTCTAAGGTCCATTCAACGTCAAGGTTTACCAAACCTTGAAGAGTTAGAAAACGATTTGGACAGAATCTCAATCGCGACTAGCCATCCTCGTTGGCTGGTTGAAAAATGGATAGAACAATACGGTGTAGAAAATACAGAACGAATGTGTGAAATGAATCTTGTTCCTCCAAGTCAAACCGTTCGGGTAAATACAGCAAAGGCCACAGTTGAAGAAGTGATTTCCATGCTGAGAACTCAAGGTTTTGATGTGGACAAGGGAGATCTTGCTGAAGATAGCATCGTATCCAACAAAGGCAACCTGGCATTTTCAAATGCATATAAAAATGGGTACATTACAATTCAAGACGAAAGCTCCATGCTTGTTGCAAGAACATTGGGTGTAACAGAAGGAGATACTGTTTTTGATAGTTGTGCAGCCCCTGGAGGAAAATCCACTCATATTGCAGAACTTTTAAAGGGTACAGGGACAGTTTTTTCAACAGATTTACACGAGCATAAAATCAGGTTAATAAAAGAACAAGCAACGCGACTAAATCTTCCCAATATTAAAGTGCAGACGTTAGATAGCCGAAAAGCACAGGAAGTTTTTGAAATAGAACAATTTGATAGGGTACTGGTTGATGCCCCATGCTCCGGTTTTGGAGTAATTCGTAGAAAACCGGATTTAAAGTTCACGAAAACTATGGAGGATGTGAAACAGTTAGCCTCGGTTCAGTTATCGATCTTAGAACAAGTTGCACCTTTAGTAAAAAAAGGTGGAACTTTAGTGTATAGTACATGTACAATTGATAAAGAAGAAAATACAGAAGTTGTAAAAGCTTTCTTAGAAAATAACCCAGACTATAAGATAGATTTCAACATAAAAGATTTATTGCCAGCTAGTCTGGAGACCTATATAAAAGATGGGATGCTCCAGCTCTTGCCACACTATTTTGGTACAGATGGATTTTTTATTGTTAGACTAAAAAGGCAGGTGCTATAAAGATGGAACAAAAAACAACATCCGTGAGTAAAAAAGAAGCAACAACAAGTAAACCATCCATCTATTCTCTTCAAATGCATGAACTTGAAGCATGGTTAATTAGTATTGGAGAAAAGAAATTCAGGACAACCCAAATTTTTGAATGGCTTTACAAGAAAAGAGTAACAACCTTTGAAGAAATGTCCAACTTATCAAAATCTCTACGTGATAAATTGGAAGAAACCTACACCATAACTACGCTCAAGACGATTGTCCAACAAACGTCAGCAGATGGGACAATGAAGTTTTTATTTGAACTACATGACGGTTATTCCATTGAAACGGTACTAATGAAACATGAATATGGAAACTCTGTATGTGTGACCACTCAGGTAGGATGCCGGATTGGTTGTACATTCTGTGCATCTACACTAGGCGGGTTAAAACGTAATCTAGAAGCGGGAGAAATCGTAGCACAAGTCGTTAAAGTACAGCAAGCGGTTGATGAGCTAGAAGAACGCGTCAGTCATGTTGTGATCATGGGTATTGGAGAACCTTTTGATAACTATGATGAAATGTTAAGCTTCCTGAAAATCATTAACCATGATCAAGCTCTTAACATTGGTGCTAGACATATTACTGTTTCTACAAGTGGTATTATTCCGAAGATTTATAAATTCGCGGATGAAAATATGCAGATTAATTTTGCAATTTCCCTGCATGCTCCAAACACGGAAATACGTTCCCGACTTATGCCAATAAACAAAGCATATAAACTTCCTGATCTGATGGAATCTATTCATTATTATATAAAGAAAACAGGTAGAAGAGTAAGCTTTGAATATGGCTTGTTTGGTGGAGTAAATGATCAAGTAGAGCATGCCGAAGAATTGGCCAAGCTTGTAAAAGGTATAAAGTGTCATATAAATCTCATTCCAGTAAATTATGTACCGGAACGTGATTACGTAAGAACACCAAAGGAACAAATAAACTTATTTGAAAAAACCTTAAAAGATCTAGGTGTTAATGTAACAGTACGTCGTGAGCAAGGGCATGATATTGATGCTGCATGTGGCCAACTGCGTGCGAAGGAGCGAAAAGAAGAGACGAGGTGACAGTGTTGAAGGTCTTTTTAACAGATAAAGGGAGAGTTCGTTCGCATAATGAAGACAACGGGGGAATTTTTGTTAATAAAGATGGAACCGTATTAGCGGTTGTTTGTGATGGAATGGGGGGGCATCAAGCTGGTGATGTTGCCAGTGAGAAAGCTGTTTCACACATTAAGGCAATGTGGGAGGAGTCAGAAAATGTCTCTTCTCCTGAGCCTGCAGAAGTTTGGTTTAAGACTTATATAAACCATATCAACCAACATTTATTTGAGCATGCAAATAAACACAAGGAATGCCAAGGGATGGGAACAACGATTGTTGCGGCTATACTTGGAGATTCTTTTATTACGATTGCCCATGTAGGGGATAGCAGAATCTATCTCATTACAAACGGGGAAGCGAAACAACTTACTGAGGACCAAACTTTTGTTAATGAGTTAGTGAAAAGCGGCCAAATATCGAAAGAGGATGCAGAACATCATCCTAGAAAAAATGTAATACTACAAGCATTAGGGACAGAAAATACCGTTAAAGTTGATTTGAAAACTATTACATATGATGATGCAGGCTATCTTTTACTTTGTTCAGATGGGTTAAGTAACAAAGTGTATGCAACCGAATTAGTGGATGTATTAGCTAAAGGTAAAGCGCCATTATCTGCAAAAGCTAAAGAGTTAATCGATCGAGCAAATCAGTATGGCGGAGAAGATAACATCACAGTTGCCATTTTGGAATTATCTGTCACCGAAGACGAGAGTGGGTGATATTTTTGTTAATTGGCAAAAGATTAAACGGGCGATATAAAATCCGTGAAGTCATTGGCGGCGGTGGAATGGCAAATGTCTACCTTGCACATGATGTGATATTAGACCGTGATGTAGCGGTAAAGGTACTACGTCTAGATTTTGCAAATGACGAAGAATTTATACGCCGCTTTAGAAGAGAAGCACAATCTGCAACTAGTTTAGATCACCCGAATATTGTCAGTATTTATGATATTGGGGAAGAAGAAGACATTTATTATATCGTGATGGAACATGTTTCAGGTAAAACATTAAAGCAATATATCCAGCAGTATGCTCCAATAGAGCAGTATAACACTGTGGAAATAATGAAACAGCTAACATCAGCGATTGCCCACGCGCATGAAAATGGTATTATCCACAGGGATATAAAACCACAGAATATTTTAATAGACGATTATGGCACAATTAAAGTAACAGATTTTGGAATTGCGATGGCTTTAAGTTCTACCACGATAACACAGACTAACTCCCTCTTAGGTTCGGTGCACTATTTATCACCCGAACAAGCCAGAGGAAGCTTAGCGACCAAAAAATCGGATGTTTATGCATTAGGAATTGTTATGTTTGAAATGCTAACTGGGAGGTTACCTTTTTCAGGCGAATCTGCCGTTTCAATTGCTTTAAAACATCTTCAGTCCGAAACGCCATCTCCAAAAAGATGGAATCCAGCGATCCCACAAAGCCTTGAGAATGTTGTATTAAAATCAATGGCGAAGGATCCATTTCATCGCTACGAAAGTGTGGAAGAAATCTCGGAAGACTTGGAGACTGTACTTAACCCGAATAGAATAGACGAACCTAAGTTCGTCATTCCTGATAATGATGAAGAGGCAACAAAAGCAATTCCTATCATTAAGGGGGATCTATCCAAGCATCTTATGAAGGAATCTGGTGCAGATCACAGGCCTGTAGATACAAAAAATCCTGAGGAAAAAGAACCTCCAAAAAAGAAAAAGAAAAAATGGCTTGTTGCTGTATTTATATTTTTATTTCTGCTAATAGGGGGAATAGCTGCGGCATTTACGATCCTTCCACCAATTCTGTTACCTCAAGACATTACAGTACCGGATGTTACAAATATGGAGTATGATGCTGCTGTTGAAGAACTAACCACCACTGGCTTTATTATAACGGCGACAGAAGACGAACCGAGTGAAGACATCGAACAAGGTCATGTAATTAGAACCTGGCCAGAGGCTGGTAAGGTTAGAAAAGAAGGCTCAGAGATCACGATTTACCGAAGTGCAGGAAAAGAACCTATAGAAGTGGAAGATTATACTTCGCTTCAAATTAATGATGCTATAAATAGAGTGAACTTAGAGAATTACAAAGATTATGAAGTGGTGGATGAGATTTTTTCTGAGGACGATCCTGAAGGGACTATTATTAGACAAGATCCTTCTCCAGGTGATTTGGTTATCCCTGATGAAACTGTTATTACCTTTGTGGTTTCAAAAGGTTCAAGTCCAATTTCTTTGGATAACTACCAGGGTTCTTCGTTAGAATTCGCTCAAAGACATCTGGCTACACTGGGCATTGAGATTGAAACCGTGGAGGAATACAGCCCGGACGTATCTGCTGGAAATATAATTAAACAAGATCCTGCACCGGATTCTCAAGTGAAAAAGGGTGCTACGATCAAGTTGATTGTTTCAAAAGGACCTCAACCAGAAGATAAAGTAGTTGATATTCCGCTTGAAGTGACATATGAACCGTCAGAAGAAGGTGTCGAACAAAAAGTTGAACTTTATATAGAAGACTTAAATAATAATATGGAATCTCCAGAAGAAACCTATATTATTACAGATGATCTTATTACAGAATTCACGATAACTGTTCCATATAAACAACAAGCTAAATATGAAGTTTTTGTTGATGGAGAAAAAGTGGAGTCTGTTACGATAAACTATGATGATCTTGATTAATTAAGCTCTTTTCGTAAAGATTGTTGCTGTAAGCCCGTAAAAAATCGGCAATTGGATTTTTTACTCTCCTATCCACACAAAATTAAGAGGATTCTATTAAGTTAAACAGGAAAAGAGCACGACATCAACGATAGTAACGTGTTATATCAACTTACGTAAAAGCAACAATCAATGCGAAAACAGCCATTAATTACAAGGAGTGAGAGTATGCCAGAAGGAAAGATTGTCAAAGCACTGAGTGGTTTTTATTATGTTTTGACAGCGGATGGCCTTATAACCCAATGTAGAGGCAGAGGAATATTTCGTAAAAATAAAATCAACCCTCTTGTTGGGGACTCGGTTGTTTTTCAAGCGGATAATGACCGGGAAGGGTATATTCTCGAGGTATTACCGAGAAAAAACGAGTTGGTTCGCCCTCCTATTGCAAATATTGACCAAGCTATTTTAGTCTTCTCAGCAATGGAACCTGAGTTCAGCACTGCACTTTTAGACAGGTTTTTGGTGCTAGTAGAATCAAAAGAAGTGACACCTCTCATCTGTATTTCTAAAATGGACTTGATAGATCAGGATGAAAAACTCAACTTCTTTGCTGAATATTATCGTAAAATAGGCTACGAAGTAATATTAATTTCTACAAAAGATCCAGAAGGATTAAAGGAGATTTTACCCTATCTAAAAGATCGAACTTCTGTGATAGCAGGGCAGTCTGGTGTAGGTAAATCTTCGCTATTGAATGTGTTGCGCCCAGAATTGGCATTAAAGACAAATGATATCTCCACTCATCTTGGTCGAGGTAAGCATACAACACGTCATGTAGAGCTTATAGAAATCAATGATGGATTTGTTGCAGATACTCCAGGATTTAGTTCGCTTGAATTTCAAGAAATGGAAGCAGAAGAAGTGAAAGAGTGTTTTCCTGAGTTCGTTCATATTAGTGATCAATGTAAATTTAGAGAATGCACCCATCTAAAGGAACCTAAATGTGCTGTGAAAGACGCTGTAGAAACAGAAAAGATTGCAGCCTTCCGTTATAAGCACTATGTTTCATTTGTAGAAGAAATAAAAGATAGAAAGCCGAGGTATTAGGATGATTAAAATAGCCCCTTCTATCCTAAGCGCAGATTTTGCTAATCTACAAAAGGATATACAAGAAGTCGATCAGGGTGGTGCTGATTATATCCATATCGATGTGATGGACGGTCATTTTGTTCCCAATATCACAATCGGTCCATTAATTGTAGAAGCAATTCGGCCAATTACTACTCTGCCTTTGGATGTTCATTTAATGATTGAGGACCCGGATCGTTACATCTCTGCCTTCGCGAAGGCAGGAGCAGATATTATCTCTGTTCATGTAGAGGCATGTCGTCATCTGCATCGCACAGTTCAACTTATAAAATCCGAAGGGGTGAAAGCGGGTGTTGTTATAAATCCTGCTACTCCTGTGGAGAGTATTATCCCGATACTAGATGAGGTAGACTTAGTTTTATTAATGACAGTGAATCCTGGTTTTGGTGGGCAAGCATTTATTCATAATGTACTCTCTAAAATTAGACAAGTTCGATCACTTATTAATGAAAAAGGACTTTCTGTAGAAGTGGAGGTAGATGGTGGAGTTAATCCAGAAACTGCTCGTCTTTGTGTAGAGGCAGGGGCGAATGTTTTGGTAGCTGGGTCCGCGATCTACCAGAAAACTGATCGGAAGGAAGCTATATCTTCTATTCGCGGGAACTTGTCATAAACAGGTAACGAAGGTGGAATGCTAAAGAAAAAGTTATGGAGGTAAGAGAATGAACATAACAAAGGATGACTTGGCGATTCTAGAACAGGCGCTGCAATCCGCTTTAGCCAATAGCACAGACTATCAGGAAATCAGCATGTATGAACAGGTGCTTGAAAAATTTCACCAACAACATAAAGCAAGAGCCGATGGCTTTCGCTATGACTACGATGATTCAAATATATAAAGAAAGGTCTTCATTATGAAGGCTTTTTTTCTGTGTTTAAAAGTAAAGTTTAAAAAGGAGTAATATTATAATGATAATACATATAGTAGCAGGTGGCCCTGTAGAATATATACCAGAACTTCGGAAGGTGCACCAAGATAATGTTGTATGGGTTGGTGTTGATCGAGGAGTTCACTATCTATTAGAAGAAAATATAACACCATTTAAAGCATTTGGAGATTTTGATTCGGTTACAGAGGTAGAACTTTCCGAGATGAAAAGTAGGTTAAAAGATATTAATATTTTTCCAAGTGAAAAAAATGAAACCGATACAGAGATTGCAATGAATTGGGCAATAAAACAGAAGCCTACAAGTATCGTCCTGTTTGGTGTTACGGGAGGAAGGCTGGATCATTTTTTAGGAAATGTTCAACTTTTAATAAAAGGAATAGAATCAGGAATACCGATAAAAATATGTGACAAACAAAATCTTTTATACTTAAAGCAAGAAGGTGTGTATTCATTTAAAAAAAGGCAGGATTACCCTTACATATCATTCCTTCCTGTGACAGCAACAGTTACGGCTCTTACACTGGAGGGGGTAAAGTATCCTCTAAAAAACAGGAATATTAAGTGGGGAGACACACTATGTATAAGTAATGAACTTGATAATGAAATTGGTACTTTTTCATTTAAGGACGGCATATTAATGGTGATAAGGAGCCGTGATTAATTATTATTACTTTATATTTTAGCGGGTCTGCACACTAGTACGTAATTAATCATTTATTAATAGTGGTAAAAAGTGCTGAGGAGGGAAAGGGAATGAAATTTTATACAATAAAGTTACCAAGATTTTTGGGTGGAATCATTCGTGCGATGTTAGGTTCGTTTAAAAAAGAGTAGAGCACCTTTAAGAGGTGCTTTTTTAATAGAAGTGGCCCAACAGGCATAAGGCTATGGTAATACCGTTGTTGATTTTAGCATTCGGGCCGGTGCCTGAGCCTCATTGGCTAAGCCTTCTGAGTATTGAGCTTGCCGATGGAAAAACGGCCTAGTCACGCCTAACTCCAATCAACAACTAGTACAACATTACATGTTGTTTGTTTTACACAAGTAATTAATAAAAGTAAAAAGCGACAGGAGATTCCTGTCGCTTTTGTATGTGCGTATAATTATACGCGCTCTACTTTACCTGATTTTAAAGCTCTAGCTGAAACGTATACACGCTTTGGCTTACCATCTACTAAGATGCGTACTTTTTGTAGGTTTGCACCCCAAGTACGTCTTGTAGAATTCATTGCGTGTGAACGAGCATTACCAGTGCTAGTTTTCTTACCAGTGATTACACATTTACGTGCCATATTCGATTCCCTCCCAACTACAAAGAAACATCAGTCAATATTTTCATTTTAGTGTCAGAATAACCGTGTAAGTATCCTTCATTCTAATGAAGCAGGTGCTTATATGGTCTTCTATTTTTAAAAATAAACAGTTGAAAATACTTATATAATTTAACATACAACCGTGCACTTTGCAATAGTTCAAATGAAAGCTTTCAAGAAAAAAGCCTTGACATACATGTTTTCAGGAGTCAGTATAATAATAGTATTGTTACAATAATAATCGCCTGCTTTAAAAAACCTATAAATTATAGTAAAATTAGCAAGTAGACAAGGAGACAAACCAATCGAAGGGGGAAGCATTATGTCCATCGAACTAAAAACATCTTATGGTCAAATAGATATTTCTAATGATGTAGTAGCAACAATTGCAGGTGGAGCGGCTATAGATTGCTACGGAATTATAGGAATGGCTTCAAAAAACCAAATAAAAGATGGGTTATCAGAAATTCTTCGAAAAGAAAATTTCACAAAAGGTGTCATTGTTCGTCAGGAAGAAGATCAGCTACATATTGATATGTACATTATTGTAAGTTACGGAACCAAAATTTCTGAAGTCGCTCATAATGTACAAACTAAAGTAAAATATACCCTTAATCAAATGCTCGGTCTTTCCGTTGAATCATTAAATATTTATGTACAGGGAGTTCGAGTTACGAACCCGTAATAAGGAGGAAAATTTAGTGTCAGTTAAAGTTCTAAATGGGAAACGTTTTGCACAAATGGTTATCCAAGGTGCAAATCATTTATCTAACAACGCTAAGACTGTAGATGCGTTGAACGTGTTTCCGGTTCCAGATGGGGATACGGGAACAAATATGAACCTTTCTATAACTTCTGGAGCGAAGGAAGTTAAGAACAATGTTTCGGAACATATTGGAAAGGTCGGTTCTGCTCTGGCTAAAGGTTTACTTATGGGTGCAAGAGGTAACTCAGGAGTAATACTTTCACAGTTATTCCGTGGATTCTCTAAGCATATCGAATCAAAAGCGACAATCACCAGTGCTGATTTTGCTCAAGCATTAGAAGCAGGGGTGCAAACTGCTTATAAAGCAGTTATGAAGCCCGTCGAAGGTACTATCCTTACAGTAGCAAAAGATGCAGCAAAGAAAGCGATTGCTGTAGCTAAAAGTGAAGAAGATATAATAGTGCTAATGGAGGAAACGTTAAAAGAAGCGAATGCTTCCTTAAAACGCACACCTGATCTTTTACCAGTGTTAAAAGAGGTAGGGGTAGTAGATAGTGGTGGACAAGGTCTTGTATACATTTATGAAGGATTCTTAGCAGAACTTAAAGGGCAAAGAATTGAAGACATCGTACCTACGACAACGATGAATGAATTAGTAAGTGCAGAACACCATAAAAATATCCATTCTTCCATTAATACAGAAGATATTGAGTTTGGTTACTGTACAGAGTTTATGGTTAAATTCGAAGAGGATAAATTAAAGGAATCACCCTTCACAGAAGAAAACTTCCGTAATGAACTATCTGAATTCGGAGATTCTCTTTTAGTTATTGCAGATGAAGAGCTTGTTAAGGTACATATCCATGCAGAACAGCCTGGTGATGTACTAACTTATGGACAACGCTATGGCAGCCTAATCAATATGAAAATTGAAAACATGCGCGAACAGCATAGTAATCTTCTGTTTCAGGAGGAAGATTATCCAACAGTTACACCAGAGGTCCCTAAGAAACGCGAAAAGTTTGGTATCATCACGGTAGCAATGGGCGAAGGGATCGCAGAAATGTTTAGAAGCATCGGGGCAAAAGCCGTGATTGAAGGCGGTCAAACAATGAACCCGAGTACAGAAGATATTTTAAAAGCAATTGCCGAAGTAAATGCAGATAATGTTATCATTCTGCCTAATAATAGCAATATTGTGATGGCTGCAAAACAAGCTGCTGAAGTTGCGGAACAAAACGTTGCTGTTGTTGAAAGTAAAACAGTTCCCCAAGGTATGGCTGCAATTTTAGCTTTTAATCCCACAGGCGAGCTAGATGAAAACGAAGAGACAATGAGAGAAGCCCTAAAAACAGTAAAGACAGGTCAAATTACCTTTGCTGTTAGAGACACGAATATCGATGGCATTGAAATCCAAAAAGATGATTTTATGGGAATTTTCGATGGGAAAATCGTTCTTACAAGCAAGGATAAGAGACAGGCAGCTAAAGATTTGATGAAGAACATGATGGATGAGGACTCTGAAATACTGACTGTCATTTATGGCGAAGATGTCACAGAGTCAGAAGTCAATGAGCTAGTTCAGGAACTTGAGGAGACTTATCCTGATGCAGAAGTAGAAGTGCATAACGGGAAACAGCCGCTATACTCCTATATTTTCTCGATTGAATAAAGAGCTGCTTGTACTTTAAATAAAAGCAACTAAAGAAGGGTTTTTCATACCCTTCTTTTGTATGTTGTAAAATAGATTATTTTGTTATAATTGTAGTGAAGGGGAGTGGGGAAAATGAAATATAAAAGTGTATTTGATATAATTGGTCCCGTTATGATTGGCCCTTCTAGTTCTCATACAGCAGGTGCTGCTAGAATTGGTCGTGTTGCAAGAAGCTTATTTGGAAGACAGCCAAAATGGGCAAACATTTCTTTCTATGGTTCATTTGCTAAAACCTACAAAGGTCACGGCACAGATGTAGCAATCGTCGGTGGTTTATTGGACTATGATACTTTTGATGAAAGAATCAAAACTTCGATGAGTATAGCAGAATCTCTGGATATAAAAATCACTTTTCAGATAGAAGAAGCTATTACCGACCATCCCAACACTGCAAAGGTGATGATTGGCGATGATGACGGAGAATTAGAATTGGTTGGAATCTCTATCGGTGGAGGTAAAATCGAAATTACTCAATTAAATGGCTTTGACCTTGGATTATCCGGGAATCATCCAGCACTTTTAGTTGTTCATGATGATCGATACGGTGCGATAGCAGCAGTTGCGAATATACTTGCTAAGTTCACAATAAATATTGGTCATATGGAGGTTTCTCGTAAGGAAAAAGGGAAACAAGCTTTAATGACCATTGAAGTAGATCAAAATATTGATGATGCTGTGATAGCTGAGCTCTCGGCACTGCCTCATATTACACAAGTTACCAAAATAGTAGATTAATTTATAGAATAAATATGATAACGCTTTCATGCTGTTGTCGAAGGGGGAAAGCAGATGTTTCGAAATGTTGCTGAATTGGTAGAAATAGCGGAAAGTAGCAATAAAAAGATATCTGAAATAATGATAGAGCAAGAGATGGAGTTTACCGGTAAAAGCCGGGAGGACATTATTGCACAAATGGATAAAAATCTTGAAGTGATGGAACAGGCAGTAGAACGCGGAATGCAAGGAGTTAAATCTGTTTCAGGTTTAACTGGAGGAGATGCAGTGCTGCTGCAAAAGTATATTGAAACAGGCAAGTCCTTGACGGGAAAGAATATCTTAGATGCAGTGAGTAAGGCTGTTGCTACAAACGAGGTCAATGCTGCTATGGGAACAATCTGTGCAACACCTACCGCTGGATCAGCCGGAGTAGTTCCTGGAACTCTTTTTGCAGTCAAGGAAGTGCTTAATCCCACCCGTGAAGAGATGATAAATTTCTTATTTACATCTGGTGCGTTTGGTTTTGTTGTAGCAAATAATGCCTCCATTTCCGGAGCGGCAGGTGGCTGCCAGGCCGAAGTTGGTTCAGCGTCGGGTATGGCTGCAGCTGCAATCGTTGAAATCGCCGGCGGAACTCCTAATCAAAGTGCACATGCTATGGCCATAACACTTAAAAACATGTTAGGATTAGTGTGCGATCCAGTTGCAGGCTTAGTGGAGGTTCCATGTGTTAAACGAAACGCAATGGGTGCTGCCAATGCAATGGTCGCTGCAGATATGGCTCTTGCAGGGATAACAAGTAGGATTCCTTGTGATGAAGTAATTGATGCTATGTATAAGATTGGTCAAACGATGCCAACTGCACTTAAAGAAACGGCACAAGGAGGGTTGGCGGCAACACCAACGGGTCGTGAATTAGAGGCGAAAATCTTTGGTGTTACCTTACAAAAAGGTGAATAAATTATCTGAAACTGCCATTACAAATATTAAAGGAATTGGGGAAGAAACTGCTAATTCTCTTTATGCTATGGGGATAGAGTCTGTTGAAGACCTTCTCATGCATTTTCCATATAGATATGAAGATTATCAGCTTCAGGATATTTCAGAGGCAAAACATGAGGAAAGAATAACTGTAGAAGGGAAGGTTCATGGTGAGCCTTCTCTTATGTATTATGGGAAAAAGAAATCCAGGTTAACTTTTCGCGTGTATGTAGGCCAGTTCTTAGTAAAGGCGGTCTGTTTTAATCGGCCATTTTATAAAAATAAACTTTCGATTAATGATACGATTACATTAACAGGAAAATGGGATCAAAACCGTCAAATGATTACGGTCCTTGAAATCCATTTTGGCTCTTTTACGAAAGAAAATGAAATCGAGCCTGTTTATTCTGTAAAAGGCAGTATCACTGTGAAGCAAATGAGAAAATTCATCAGTCTTGCACTTAAAGGCTATGGGGAACAGGTAGAAAGCGTCCTGCCTTCCACTCTTTTGGAAAGGTATAAACTACCTTCAAAAAAAGAATCATTAATAGCATTACATACTCCTGTTAACCAGACGATGCTTAAGCATGCGAGGCGCTATTTTGTCTATGAGGAGTTTTTGCTGTTTCAATTAAAAATGCAAGCATTGCGAAAATATAAAAGAGAGCACTCGAAAGGAATTTCTCACAATTACTCAGAAGAAGAGTTAAATAGGTTTGTTGCTCGTCTTCCATTTCCTTTGACTGGGGCACAAAATCGTGTGTTAAAAGAGATAGTAGGAGATCTCACTTCCCCTTATCGGATGAATCGACTATTGCAAGGAGACGTTGGGTCAGGGAAAACGGTGGTAGCAGCAATCAGCTTATACGCTTCCTACCTTTCCGGATTTCAAGGAGCACTTATGGTACCAACAGAGATCCTAGCAGAACAACATGCACAGTCATTAACAACTCTTTTTGCAGAAACTCCCTTAAAGATAGATCTTTTGACTAGTTCTGTAAAAGGGAAAAAACGAAGAGAGCTTTTAAGTAATCTTGCAGAAGGGAAAATTGATATTCTCGTAGGAACTCATGCCTTAATACAAGAAGAAGTGAATTTTTCTTCACTGGGACTGGTTATCACGGACGAACAGCATCGTTTTGGTGTAGCGCAAAGACGTGTATTGCGGGAAAAAGGGGAGAGTCCTGATGTTTTATTTATGACAGCTACACCTATCCCCCGAACGCTTGCCATAACAGCTTTTGGAGAAATGGATGTCTCTGTTATTGACGAAATGCCTGCCGGAAGAAAAGCGATTGAAACTTATTGGGCAAAGCATCAAATGATCGATCGGGTCCTTGGATTTGTAGAAAAGGAATTACAAAAGGGAAGACAAGCCTACATCATTTGTCCGCTTATTGAAGAGTCAGAAAAGCTAGACTTTCAAAATGCGATTGATGTTCATACTATGTTAACCGACTACTACCAGGGCAAATGGAAGATAGGATTAATGCATGGTCGACTCCATTCAGAGGAAAAGGAAAAGATTATGTTGGATTTTAGTGAAAACCAAGTTCAGGTATTAGTCTCGACAACTGTAGTGGAAGTGGGGGTTAATGTCCCTAATGCAACAATGATGGTAATTTATGACGCCGAACGTTTTGGACTCTCACAACTTCATCAGTTAAGAGGAAGAGTTGGACGAGGAAGTGAACAATCCTATTGTATCTTGCTTGCAGATCCCAAGTCTGAAGTAGGAAAAGAACGGATGAAAATAATGACCGAAACGACTGATGGTTTTGTGTTATCTGAAAAAGATCTGGAGCTAAGAGGACCAGGTGATTTTTTCGGTAAAAAGCAAAGTGGTGTCCCTGAGTTCAAAGTAGCAGATATGGTTCATGACTACAGAGCGCTAGAGGTGGCTAGGCAAGATGCCTATGAGATGCTTCATTCCACAAGTTTTTGGAAAGAGCCCCAGTATGAAGGTCTTAGAATGATGATAGAGGAATCAGGTGTATTAGATGGCGAAAAGCTGGACTAATTAAAAGAGAAGCGTGGCTGATTATAAGTCCGCTTCTTTATTTATGCAATCCATTATACATTTTAATTTGCATTTCATAAGGTTATGTCTTGCAAAATGTACCTCTCCTATATATACTACTGTTAGTACCTAGTCATAATAGTTCGGATGGTGTGGAAAAGTATGAAAAGAAATAAAAAGGACCGTCAATATTCATTAAAAGATAAAATTAAAGAGAATCCTTTTATAACGGATGAAGAATTGGCGGAGTTCTTTCAGGTAAGCATACAGACAATCAGGTTAGATCGATTGGAATTGAGTATTCCTGAATTAAGAGAAAGAATAAAAAGTGTTGCTACACAAACGCTCGAAAAAGAAGTTCGTTCCTTGCCTATTGAGGAAGTAATAGGTGAAATTATAGATTTAGAGCTTGACCAAAGTGCAATTTCCATCTTTGATGTCCAAAAAGAACACGTTTTTAAACGAAATCAGATTACACGAGGACACCACTTGTTTGCACAAGCGAACTCTCTGGCTGTTGCCGTAATCAATGATGAGCTAGCACTAACGGCAAAAGCGACTATCCGTTTTACCAGACCTGTAAAACTAGGAGAGAGAATAGTGGCAAAAGCGGTGGTTAGCAAGGTTGATAAAGAAAAAGGCAGAACAACAGTAGAGGTGAAAAGTACAGTTGGAAGTGAAAAGGTCTTTCACGGAGAATTTGAAATGTTCCGCTCTACAAGTTATTAATCACAAAGGTAGGTAGTAAAGATGAAAATAGCAATTGATGCAATGGGCGGTGACAATGCACCTAAGTCGATCGTCGAAGGAGTCATGAAATCGGTAGAGAAATATTCCGATCTAACTTTTACATTAATTGGAGACGAAAAAAAGATCCGCCCTTACTTAACGAATGATAAAAATATTACTATTATACATACAGAAGAAGTTATATCTGGTGACGAAGAACCGGTCAAGGCAGTGCGACGCAAAAAAAACTCTTCAATGGTTCTGATGGCCAAGGAAGTAAAAGATGGTAACGCAGATGCGTGTATCTCAGCCGGAAATACCGGGGCTTTGATGACAGCAGGCCTTTTAATAGTAGGGAGAATTAAAGGAATTGAAAGACCGGCCCTCTCCCCCACATTTCCCACAATAGACGGAAATGGATTCTTAATGCTTGACGTGGGTGCAAATGTGGATGCGAAGCCAGAACACTTGTTGCAATATGCACTAATGGGGTCTATCTATTCCGAGAAAGTGCGTGGTGTTAAATCCCCGAGAGTAGGATTATTGAATGTCGGAACAGAAGATAACAAAGGTAACGAACTAACAAAAGCGGCGTTTGAGCTAATCCAAAAGTCAGGGGCCGTTCAGTTTATCGGAAATGTCGAAGCGCGTGACCTATTAAACGGTGTTGCAGATGTTGTAGTGACAGACGGGTTTACTGGTAATGTAACCTTAAAGGCTATTGAAGGTACAGCACTTTCGGTTTTTGCCATGCTAAAAGAGGCCTTAACAAGCGATATGAAAAGCAAGCTAGCGGCTGCGGTATTAAAGCCAAAGTTTAAAACAATTAAAAATAAGATGGACTACTCTGAATACGGAGGAGCTGCATTGTTCGGATTAAAAGCACCGGTTGTAAAAGCCCACGGTTCCTCCGATGCTACCGCGGTATTTAATTCGATCCGTCAAACAAGAGAAATGTTGCAAACCGGTATGGTTGATGCTATTTCAAAAACGATGGAAAATACGGTGTATGTCACTAAAGTCGAGGATGGGGGAGAATAATGGGGAAAGTTGCTTTTGTTTTTCCAGGTCAAGGATCGCAAAGTGTAGGGATGGGGCAAGAATTAGCAAAAGAATACAAAAATGTAGCAGCTATAATTAATAAAGCAGATCAAAAACTGGGCTTTAATTTATCTTCGCTCATGTTTGAAGGGCCGCAAGAAGAATTAACATTGACGTACAATGCGCAGCCTGCTCTTTTAACAACGAGTATTTCTATATTACAACAACTCACTGAAGCAGAAATCGTCCCCGATTATGTTGCAGGACATAGCCTGGGGGAATATTCCGCATTAGTTGCCGCAAATGCAATGAGCTTTGAAGATGCAGTGTATGCGGTGCACTTGCGTGGTAAATTTATGGAAGAAGCGGTCCCTGCTGGAGAAGGTACAATGGCTGCCGTGCTCGGACTAGATGAGGCAACCTTAAAAGAAGTAACAGAACTCATAACCCGTGAGGTAGCACCAGTGCAACTGGCAAACTTAAACTGTCCGGGACAAATTGTTATATCCGGCTCTGTAGAAGGAGTTAAAGCAGCGTCAGAGAAAGCCAAAGAAAAAGGCGCCAAACGTGTGATTCCATTAGTCGTTAGTGGACCATTTCATTCTAGTTTAATGAAACCGGCAGCTCAAAAGCTTTCTGAAGCACTTGCCAACTGTAATATCCAGGATACACGCATCCCCGTTATCGCAAATGTTGATGCACAAGCCATGCAAACATCAAGTGAAATGTGTGAAAAATTGGTCAAGCAATTATACTCACCTGTGCGTTGGGAACAGTCAGTCGAAAAAATGATCGAACTTGGTGTAGATACTTTTATTGAAGTAGGACCTGGAAAAGTATTATCAGGGCTAATCAAAAAGATTAATAGAAAAGTTACTACAATTCCAGTATATGACTTGGAGTCGTTGCAAAAAGTAAAAGATCATTTCGGTTTGGAGGGGAAAGAAAATGCTTAAAGGAAAAACAGCGGTTATCACTGGAGCTTCGCGTGGAATTGGCCGTGCGATTGCCCTGGAACTTGCAGAGCAAGGGGCCAATATTGTAGTCAATTACTCCGGCAGTGAAGCAAAAGCCCATGAAGTCGTGGAAGCTATTAAAGGAATAGGTGGAGATGCAATAGCCTTTCAAGCAAATGTAGCAAACATGGATGAAGTGCAGGCTTTGATAAAGGAAAGCATCACACGATTTGGAACGATTGATATACTTGTAAACAATGCAGGGATTACAAGAGATAATCTTCTTATGCGTATGAAAGAAGAGGAATGGGATGATGTTATTAACATCAATCTAAAAGGTGTCTTTAACGCAACTAAAGCTGTAACACGGCAAATGATGAAACAACGCTCAGGCAGAATCATTAATATTGCTTCCATCGTTGGTGTAAGTGGTAATCCTGGTCAAGCGAACTATGTGGCTGCCAAAGCGGGGGTAATTGGGTTAACGAAAACTACAGCTCGAGAGCTTGCAACCCGACATATTACGGCGAATGCTATTGCTCCTGGATTTATCACCACTGACATGACTGAAAAGCTTTCTGAAGAAGTGAAAACAGAAATGTTAAAACAGATCCCTCTAGCCCGCTTTGGAGAAGCCAAAGACATCGCGTCAGTTGTCAGTTTCCTGGCTTCAGACAAAAGTTCTTATATTACCGGACAAACCATCCATGTTGACGGTGGAATGGTAATGTAAATAGAAAGCGAAGCAGCTCTTTTTAGCTTTGAGAGAAAATAAAAAACAATCTAGTTTTTTTAGATGAGTTTCTCTATAATATTTTGAGGGGAGGTGAAAGTTATGGCAGATATTTTAGAGCGTGTAACAAAGATCGTTGTAGATCGATTAGGTGTTGATGAGTCTGAAGTGAATCTTGATTCTAAATTTAAAGATGATTTAGGTGCAGATTCTTTGGATGTAGTTGAACTAGTAATGGAACTAGAAGATGAGTTTGATTTGGAAATTTCAGATGATGAGGCTGAGAACATTACAACAGTTGCAGATGTGGTTAACTACATAAAAGCAAACCAATAAGGCTTCGTTATTGCAAGTCCCACTTAAAAGTGGGGCTTTTATTTTTGGTTTGGGCTGCTCTTTTAATTGTCGGGGAAGTGTCGGAGCCTCCTTGGCTAACGTATGCGCCTATCGTTTCGAACAATATTAAGTGCACCACCCTGTGGATTAGAGTAGCCGGGGGGATAACAAAGGGGAGGTAGCACTGAGACCTCTCATAATAAAAGTGTTTTTAAATACTCTTGGAAAAAACTTAAAAGCACCATCGATTCAAGGTGCCCCTAGCTGTTGTTCGGAACGAAAGGCGGAGACTCCAGCGGGAGGTAGCGCTTAGGGAAGACCCCGCAGGCGTTAGCCGAGGAGGCTTCCCAAGCGCCCCGCGGACGCGAAGCCTTTCGTGGAGATCAACAGCGGTCGAAAAAGCCTACTCCTATATATTGAACTTTGGGAAGGAGGCTACTTCAATCCAGGAATCCATCTAAAACATAGACGCTATTAACATCCAAGTCTCTAAAAAGGGTTTTGGATTGAGTGGCCACCTTTTTTAATTACACATTAAACGACTACGCCTATAGTGATCGATTTTGCTTGTAACAACTTACTCAGGTGCAACTGCCCGTGAGTAATTAGCGTAGTAAGAATATTTTAATTTTAGTGTAGAATAAATAATTTCACATAAAAAAGAGAAAATGGTGTAAGATGCTATTTGTAACTTAATAAATCTTTGTTAAAATAGTGATGTTATACATCTTTCCCCTTAGAAGTTCGCATTTTTCTTGGAGAAAGAAGATTGTATGTTGGAGGCCCCTTTATGACAAGAAATAAAAGTCGAATAAATGAAAAACAAAATGAGATGATCGGAAAGAAATTTCAACAGCTACAAGAGGAATTAAATATAAACTTTCAAAATGATAAATTGTTATATCAAGCTTTTACCCATTCATCCTATGTGAATGAGCATCGTAGGAAGCCATATGAGGATAATGAAAGGTTAGAATTTTTAGGAGATGCCGTATTAGAGTTAACGGTTTCCCAATTTCTTTATAAAAAATTCCCGATGATGAGCGAAGGACAATTAACGAAACTTCGTGCATCCATTGTATGTGAACCATCCTTGGTTTCTTTTGCAGATGAACTTTCCTTTGGGACCTACGTATTGCTTGGAAAAGGAGAAGAGCTGACGGGTGGTCGAGCTAGACCTGCGTTACTGGCAGACGTATTTGAAGCCTTTATTGGAGCCTTATATTTAGATCTCGGCTTACCAGCAGTCTTTTCATTTTTAGAAAAATACGTTTATCCAAAGATAAATGAAGGTGCTTTTTCTCATGTGATGGATTATAAAAGTCAATTACAAGAGTTGATTCAGCGAAATGCTCTTGGTGTAATTGAATACGAAGTGCTCGAAGAAAAAGGACCTGCGCATAACAGAGAATTTGTTTCAAGAGTATCCTTGAATAAAGAAGCACTTGGAACTGGTATCGGCCGGTCGAAAAAAGAAGCAGAACAACAGGCTGCACAATTCGCTTTAGAACAACTAAAGAAAAAATAGGGAAGAGAGGGCGGTCCTATAGTGCCTGGTATCGGCCAAGGATCGCCTTCTTTCCTCGTTTACATAAAACAGAGGTGAAGTGGAATGTACCTCAAACGATTAGAAGTTGTAGGATTTAAGTCGTTTGCAGAAAAAATATCCGTAGATTTTGTGCCAGGTGTAACAGCAGTGGTGGGTCCAAATGGAAGCGGAAAAAGTAATATAATCGATGCGGTCAGATGGGTATTAGGGGAGCAATCCGCTAAATCTTTGCGTGGCACAAAAATGGAAGATATCATTTTTGCAGGAAGCGATAGCAGAAAAGCAGTAAATGTTGCTGAAGTTACCTTAACCTTAGATAATAGCAATCGTATCTTACCGATAGACTACATGGAAGTAAGTGTAACAAGACGAGCGTTTCGTTCAGGCGATAGTGAGTTTTTGATAAACAAGCAAACATGCCGATTAAAAGACATTGTGGATCTGTTTATCGATTCCGGCCTCGGAAAAGAAGCTTTCTCTATTATTAGTCAAGGAAAAGTAGAAGAGATTTTAAGCAGTAAAGCAGAAGAACGCCGTAGAATATTTGAAGAGGCTGCTGGTGTACTGAAATATAAGTCCCGAAAAAAGAAAGCAGAAGGAAAGTTGTGGGATACCCAAGAAAATCTTAACAGGGTATCTGATATTTTACATGAGTTAGAAGGTCAAGTAGAGCCTTTAAAAATCCAGGCTTCCATTGCAAAGGATTATTTAGAAAAAAAAGAAGAGCTAGAACAAATCGAAGTAGGAGTTACGGTTTACGAAATTGAAGAACTGCATCATAAATGGGAGAAAAATAAAAAAGAGGTACAAGAAAGTACCGAAAAAGAAATGACGCTTTCTACGGAACTGAACTCAAAAGAAGCAGCACTTGAAAAATTCAAAGACCAGGTTGCAGCGTTGGATGAATCGGTTGATTCCCTTCAACAAGCTCTTTTAGTAGCGAGCTCAGAATTAGAAAAGCTAGAAGGTAGAAAAGAAGTGCTGAAGGAGCGCAAGAAAAATGCATCAGCAAATCGAACTCAATTGGAAAAGACATCGGTAGAGCTAGAGCAGTTTCTTCAAACACATAAAGAAAAATTGACACAAGAACATGTGGTGTTAAATTCTTTGCATCAGGAGCTAATTTTAACAGAACAGCAACTTAAGGAAAAACAAGCGATACATGAACAGCTTGATCAAAACATTGAAGAGAAAATTGATACACTTAAAAGTGAATATATTGACCTTTTAAACAAACAAGCAACTGTTAGAAATGAACTTTCTTACTTAGAACAGCAAGAAAAACAAGAGAAGTTAAAGATAGATAGACTTGATGATGGAAACTTAAAGTATGTTACAAAACGAAAAGAAACAAAACAAAAGAGAGAAGCAGTTGAAGAAGAACAAAAGCGTCTCCAAACTGAATTAAATCAAACCGTTGATGCATACCGTAAAGAGCAGGCAACCTTAGAACAATACAAACAATCCTATCAAAAGAAAGAAACAACCCTGTATCAAGCGTACCAGTTTTTACAACAAACAAGGTCACGTAAAGAAATGCTTGAAACGATGCAAGGGGACTTTGCGGGCTTTTTCCAAGGCGTTAAGGAGATTCTTAAGGCAAGAGATGAGAATAGATTAGCAGGCATAAATGGGGCAGTAGCGGAGCTTATTCAAGTAGAACAGGAAGTAGAAACAGCAATAGAGATTGCTCTAGGAAGTGCTACTCAGCATATTGTGGTCGAGAATGAGCACAGTGCACGAACAGCCATTCAATATTTGAAGAAAAACGGTTATGGTAGGGCGACCTTTTTACCGTTGTCGGTTATGAAGCCAAGATTATTATCAGATTACCAGTTAAGCCAGATAAGTGGACATGACGCATTTGTGGGCATCGCAGCTTCCCTTGTAACCTTTAATCAGACGTATAGTAATATAATTCAAAACCTATTAGGTTCTATCATTATTGCGAAAGATTTAAAAGGTGCCAATGAGCTCGCAGGAATACTACAACACCGCTACCGCATTGTTACGTTAGAGGGGGATGTTGTTAACCCTGGTGGTTCCATGACAGGAGGAGCAGTAAAACAAAAATCCAATAGCCTGTTAAGTCGTGGTCGAGAACTAGAAACGATTGCAGCAAAGTTAGAAGAGATGGAAGGTAAGACAGCACTTCTAGAAGAACAGGTGAAGTTGTTAAAACAAAAAATAACAGATAAAGAAACTCAAGTTCAAAGCTTAAAAGACTCGGGGGAAGATCTTCGTTATAAAGAGCAGAAGGCGCAGAGCCAACTTCGTGAAGTGGAGCTTGAAGAGAAAAATGTAAATGAACATTTAAGTTTGTATGATTATGAAAAACAACAACTAACCTCTTCTATCAAGCAAGGGGTTGAGCGTAAAGAGAAACTTACAATCGACTTGAAAACAGTAGGAACCTATATTGTGGAGTTAGATAAGGAAATTGCTCAACTCCAAATAAAGAAAACTGAACAGCATACGTCCAAAGAAACTGTTCAGAATGAACTAACTCAGTTGAAGATCGATTATGCTAGCAAAAAAGAGAGGCTGCATAACCAATCCGAAAAAGTTGGAATCATTACGCAAGAAATTGATCAATCTCAAGAAAAGCTAACAGAAATTCAAGAAGATCTTGCACTCCTGCAAGGTGAGATGAATAATAACTCTTCTGGAGAGAAGCAATTGGAAATAGCTGCACAGGAAAAACTGCAGGATAAAAATACAACCATGCAGCTTATCGCGCAAAGACGTGCTCAAAGGTTAAGTTTCTATGAAAAGGTAGAAAATGAAGAACAAGAACTAAAAGAGATAAAACGTCAATATAAACAACTTACAGATATTTTAAAAGCGGAAGAAGTTAAATTAAATCGCTTAGATGTGGAGCTTGATAATAGACTTCATCATTTAAGGGAAGAGTATATGCTGTCATTTGAAGCCGCCAAAGAGGAGTATCCTCTTGAGATGGAAATAGATGAGGCAAGAAAGAAACTTAAACTTATTAAGCTAGCAATTGAGGAATTAGGTACCGTGAATATTGCTGCAATTGAGGAATATGACCGTGTAAGTGAGCGATATCTTTTCTTAAAAGTCCAAAAAGAGGATCTCCAAGAAGCAAAAGATACACTCTATCAAGTGATCGGTGAAATGGACGAGGAAATGAAAAAACGATTTGAAAAGACATTCACCAACATCCGTGCTCATTTTCATGATGTTTTCCGGTCTCTCTTTGGGGGAGGCCGTGCAGATTTAGTTTTAACCGATCCAAGTGACATGCTTAATACAGGGGTCGATATAGTAGCTCAACCTCCAGGCAAAAAACTGCAAAACTTAGGTTTATTATCAGGAGGAGAAAGAGCATTAACTGCAATAGCTCTATTATTTTCTATTTTAAAAGTAAAACCTGTACCATTTTGTATACTTGATGAAGTGGAAGCGGCACTTGATGAAGCGAATGTTCATCGCTTTGCACAATATTTAAAACAATTTAGTAAAGACACCCAGTTTATTGTTATTACTCATCGTAAAGGAACGATGGAGTTCAGCGATGTTTTGTATGGTGTAACAATGCAAGAATCCGGTGTTTCAAAGCTTGTTAGTGTAAGACTTGAAGAGTCAAAAGAACTTGTAAAATAATTTCATATTGTTGCGAAAAATGCCAAAATACTTGATAGAGAGGATTGAAAAAAATGAGCTTTTTTAAAAAATTAAAAGAGAAGATAACAATGCAAACAGAGACGGCCTCTGAGAAATTTAAAGACGGCTTAACAAAAACAAGAGATTCTTTTTCGGGTAAAGTGAACGATTTAGTTGCCCGTTATCGGAAAGTGGACGAGGATTTCTTTGAAGAACTGGAAGAGATATTAATAGGTGCAGATGTTGGTGTCAATACCGTAATGGAATTAATTGATGAGTTAAGAATGGAAGTAAAACGCCGTAACATTCAGGATCCACGCCAAGTACAAAGTGTGATCTCAGAAAAACTTGTCGACATATACGAGGAAGCTGGTGACGTTTCACCTTCCATCAATATGCAAGTGGACGGGTTGACTGTTATTTTAGTGGTGGGAGTAAATGGTGTTGGAAAAACTACCTCCATCGGAAAAATTGCCAATAAACTTAAACAGGATGGAAAAAGTGTGCTACTTGCTGCTGGTGATACATTTCGCGCCGGTGCTATAGAGCAGCTAGAGGTATGGGGAGAGCGAGTCGGAGTTGATGTAATCAAGCAATCTTCTGGATCAGATCCCGCAGCTGTCATGTATGACGCACTACAAGCTGCAAAAGCTCGTAAAGTAGATGTCTTGCTATGTGATACAGCAGGACGACTCCAAAACAAGGTGAACTTGATGAAGGAGCTTGAAAAGGTAAAACGCGTGATAGAACGCGAAGTGCCTGGTGCACCACATGAAGTATTATTAGTTCTAGATGCAACCACAGGTCAAAACGCACTGAGCCAAGCAAAAATATTCTCTGAAGCCACAAATGTTTCAGGTATTGTGTTAACCAAACTAGATGGAACTGCAAAGGGTGGAATTGTTCTAGCAATCCGCAACGAGTTGAAAATTCCGGTTAAATTTGTTGGATTAGGTGAAAAAGTAGATGACCTACAGGTGTTTAATGCTGAACAGTATGTATATGGTCTTTTTGCAGATATGATGGAAAAAGAGGAAAAAGCATGATGGAAGAGCTGCCTATTTTAAGGTAGCTTTTTTAACAGGCTAGCCCTGTTTAAGATGAGAATTGCTTTAAAATCAAGAATGAATACAGTGACAAGAAAAAAACTTGACATTACTTTTGGAACTCTGTAAAATAATTCATTATAAAGGCATTTCACTTAACAAGGGAGAGTGAGTAAGATGCTTGAAAAAACAACGAGAATGAATTATCTGTATGATTTCTACCAATCGTTGTTGACACCAAAGCAACGAAGTTATATGGCTTTGTATTACCTTGAAGATAACTCCCTTGGTGAGATAGCAGAGGAATATAACATAAGTCGTCAAGCGGTGTATGACAACATTAAACGTACCGATCATATGCTTGAACAATATGAAGAAAAACTTTTGTTATTTCAAAAGTTTCAAGAGCGGCAAAAGTTGATTGAACAGTTAAGAGAGACACTTTTGACAGAACAGTCGAAAGAAGAACTTCTGACGCTTATTGAGTCGCTTGAGAAATTAGATTAGGGGGCGGCATACATGGCATTTGAAGGTTTAGCCGACCGTTTGCAAAATACGATCCAGAAGATTCGCGGAAAAGGGAAGGTAAGTGAACAAGACGTTAAAGAAATGATGCGTGAGGTTCGACTGGCTTTACTTGAAGCGGATGTAAACTTCAAAGTAGTGAAAGACTTTGTAAAACGTGTAAATGAACGTGCAATTGGACAAGAAGTCATGAAAAGTCTTACACCCGGACAGCAAGTCATTAAAGTGGTAAAAGAGGAACTTACTAATTTAATGGGTGGGGAACAAAGCAAGATTGCGGTGAGCAACCGACCTCCTACTGTTATTATGATGGTTGGACTTCAGGGTGCCGGTAAGACAACCACAACTGGTAAGCTTGCTAATTTATTGCGAAAAAAACATAATCGAAAACCACTCCTTGTTGCGGCAGATATTTATCGTCCTGCGGCAATCAAACAGCTTGAAACGCTGGGAAAACAACTGAGTATGCCTGTTTTCTCCCTTGGAGATCAGGTTAGTCCTGTAGAAATTGCAAAACAAGCCATCCAAAAGGCGAAAGATGAGCATCACGATTATGTGCTTATTGATACAGCTGGTCGCTTGCATGTTGATGAAACCCTTATGGATGAGCTAAAACAGGTAAAAGAGATTTCTAAACCAGATGAGATTTTTCTTGTAGTAGATGCAATGACCGGTCAAGATGCTGTTAATGTTGCCGAAAGCTTCAATGAACAGCTAGGTTTAACGGGTGTTGTATTGACAAAACTAGACGGAGACACTCGTGGTGGGGCTGCACTTTCTGTTAAGGCAGTAACGAATACTCCTATCAAGTATGTAGGTATGGGAGAAAAGTTAGATGCTATCGAGGCTTTTCATCCTGAACGTATGGCTTCTCGTATTCTTGGTATGGGCGATGTGTTAACTCTTATTGAGAAAGCGCAATCGAATGTAGACGAAGATAAGGCAAAAGAGCTTGAGCAAAAGATGCGTACGATGAATTTTACGTTTGATGATTTCCTAGAGCAATTAGGTCAGGTAAGAAGTATGGGACCACTCGATGAAATTTTAGGGATGATCCCTGGTGCCAACAAGATGAAGGGCCTAAAGAATGTTCAGGTAGACGAAAAACAGATCGGTCATGTGGAAGCTGTTATTAAATCCATGACTAAAGCAGAAAAAGAAAATCCAGATCTTATTAATGCTAGCCGTAAAAAACGGATAGCTAAAGGAAGCGGTCGTCCTATTCAGGAAGTAAACCGTTTGCTTAAACAATTCGAAGAGATGAAAAAAATGATGAAGCAAATGACAAGCATGACTAAAGGAAAAGGCAAAAAAGGCGGCTTTAAATTACCTTTCATGTAATAAAACTAAATCATTTTTTCTCTTATAAATGAAGTGACAAGAAAAAACACTTTACAAACTTTAAACAACAGGTTATCATACTATCTTGTGTGAAATATTTTCGGAGGTGCTTTAAAAATGGCAGTTAAAATTCGTTTAAAACGTATGGGTTCAAACAAATCCCCATTCTATCGTATCGTAGTAGCAGATTCTCGTTCTCCTCGTGATGGACGTTTTATTGAAACAGTTGGAACTTACAATCCTGTAACTCAACCAGCTGAAGTAAAAATCAATGAAGACCTAGCTTTAAAATGGTTACAAGATGGTGCTAAACCTTCTGATACAGTTCGTAACCTTTTCTCTAAAGAAGGCATTATGGAAAAATACCACAATGCTAAGTTAAGCAAATAAGAGAAATAATGACAGAACTGATTAAAACAATTGTGACGTCGTTGGTAGATCATCCAGACAAAGTCGTTGTAGCGGAAAAAGAAACAGGTAATGCTGTCACGTATCAACTATCTGTACATCAAGATGATTTAGGGAAAGTGATTGGTAAACAGGGAAGAATTGCAAAAGCGATTCGTTCAGTATTGTTCGCTGCAGCCTCTCACGAAAATAAACGAGTGCAATTAGAAATACTGGAGTAGAGGGAGGCTTTCTAGCTTCCCTTTTTCCTGTTTTAGAAGAGGTTTTCTATTTCTTTTTTAAAATCTCAATTAAGGGTAAAATAGAATTACATATGTGAAAGTGCAAGGGGGTTGCCGTAAAATGTTGCGATGGTTTAATGTGGGGAAATTAGTGAACACCCACGGTATTAAAGGTGAAGTAAGAATTGTATCAAGAACAGACTTTCCAGAAGAACGTTATAAAAAAGGAAATCGACTATATCTATTTATGCCGGACCAAAAGGAGCCTATTGAGGTTGTTGTAGAAACGAGAAGAGTCCATAAATCTTTTGATTTATTAACTTTCGAAGGCTACTATAATGTAAACCAAGTTGAAAAACTTAAAGGAGCGATCGTAAAAGTTCCTGAAGACCAACTGGGGGATCTTGACGAAGGTGAATACTATTTTCACGAAATAGTAGGGTGTAAGGTGTTGCTGCAAGAAAACATGGAAGTTCTTGGTACCGTTAAAGAAGTCCTTACTCCAGGTGCAAATGATGTCTGGGTTGTTCAACCAACAAAAGGAAAAGATATTCTCATACCTTATATTGATTCAGTCGTAAAAAAAGTAGATGTTAAAGAAAAAACAATCATAATTGAGCCACTTGAAGGGCTGTTTTAATATGAAAATAGATATACTATCTATTTTTCCTGAAATGTTCACCGGAGTTCTGGAATCCTCCATTTTGAAAAAAGCGTCTGACAAGGGTGCAGTTGAATACAATGTCACCGATTTTCGTGATTTTGCTTCTAACAAGCATAAAACGGTCGATGATTATCCTTATGGTGGAGGTGCAGGGATGGTCCTGAAGGCTCAACCGATATTTGATGCCGTAGAGAGTCTCACAGCCTCAAACAAGTCATTAAAGCCGAGAGTAGTCCTGATGTGTCCCCAAGGAGAACGGTACACACAAAAGAAAGCAGAGGAGCTTGCAAAAGAGGAGCACCTGATTTTTATTTGTGGTCATTATGAGGGGTATGATGAACGAATTAGAGAACATATAGTGACAGATGAAATCTCTATTGGTGACTACGTTCTAACCGGTGGAGAATTAGCTTCTATGGTAATCGTAGATAGTGTAGTACGTTTGTTGCCGGATGTATTAGGGAAAGTGGAATCTCATGAACAGGACTCTTTTAGTACGGGATTACTAGAGCACCCGCATTATACAAGACCTTCTGATTTCAGAGGCATAAAAGTTCCCGATGTTTTATTGTCAGGAAACCATGCAAATATTGAAAAATGGCGCTCAAAAGAAATGCTTAGGAGAACATGGGAAAGAAGACCAGACCTATTGGAGTCATTTTCTCTTACTAAAGAACAGGAAGAATGGTTAAAGGAATTTAAAAAACAGGACGAGAGATATTGATTTTTTAGCGACGTTATGCTATGATACTCTTTGTGACTTAGCTATTGCTATGTCTTAAAACGGTGTTCCGCTGCATCCCAAAGTATGGTATGAGCATCTGTGGAAAAGGAGTAGAAAACTATGCAAAAATTAATTCAAGAAATTACGCAAGAGCAGTTAAAGACAGACCTTCCGACTTTCCGTCCTGGAGACACTGTACGCGTACACGTTAAGGTTGTAGAGGGAACACGTGAACGTATTCAGATGTTTGAAGGTGTAGTTATTAAACGTCGTGGCGGCGGTATTAGCGAAACATTTACAGTTCGTAAGATCTCTTACGGTGTAGGTGTAGAGCGTGCATTCCCAGTTCACTCTCCAAAGGTTGAGGGAATTGATGTATTGCGTCGTGGTAAAGTACGTCGTGCTAAACTTTATTATCTACGTGCATTACGTGGTAAAAAAGCGCGTATTAAAGAAATTCGATAAAAAGGGAGAGCTTGGAAACAAGCTCTTTTTTTTTACCTTTTAAGAGAAAACTGTTTTCCCATTAATTGTAGGCATTTGTGTAAGCTGGTACAATCCATAACAATTTTTGTGAATAATAAAATATATAACATATTTAAATCAAACCGGTTACTTGCTTATTAGTTTTCTCATGCCTATAAGAAGGTATATAATAGAAGATACATAAATACATATATTTTCTAGAGAACAGACAAACACTAACTGATAGTAGCGGAGGAATAATATGGCACGATCAAAAAATGAGATCTTCGAATGGGTAAAAGCACTGGCGATTGCCATTCTTTTGGCAGCTGGTATTCGATACTTCTTCTTTGCTCCAATTGTGGTAGACGGGGAATCCATGATGCCTACCCTTCACAGTCAGGATAGAATGATTGTGAACAAAATCGGCTATAAAATTGGAGAGCCAGAAAGATTCGATATCGTTGTTTTTCATGCAACCGTCGAAAAGGACTATATTAAACGCGTAATAGGGCTGCCAGGTGATGAAATTGAATATCGTGATGATACTCTTTATATTAATGGGGATGCTTATGAAGAACCGTATTTGGATTCATACAAAGAAGAAATGGCAGATGGCAAATGGACTGAAGATTTTACTCTAGAAGAAATTACCGGTTCAAAATATGTTCCTGACGGTCACTTATTCGTCATGGGAGATAACCGGAGATATAGCAGAGATGGACGGCATATTGGTACAATTGAACAAGACGAGGTGTTAGGCAAAGCGAATATTGTTTATTGGCCATTGCCCGATATAAGAATGGTTAAATAAACAGGTTATGGATTACAGGAGGCAATAGTTTATGACAATTCAGTGGTTCCCGGGACATATGGCAAAAGCCCGGAGGCAAGTAACAGAAAAGCTCAAATTGATTGATATCGTATTTGAGCTTGTAGATGCGCGGATTCCGCTTTCATCGCGTAATCCGATGATTGACGAGATTATATCCAACAAACCACGCATTATTCTTTTAAATAAAGCGGATATGGCAGATCCAAGAATTACAAAACAATGGCTTGAATATTTTAATTCAAAAGGCAGTACAACAAAGGCAATAGCAATTGATTCTCAAGAGGGAAAAGGCATTCAGCAAATTTCTGTTCTTTCAAAAGAGCTTTTGAAGGAAAAATTTGATAAAATGCAATCCCGTGGAATTAGACCAAGAGCAATTCGTGCCTTAATTGTTGGTATTCCGAATGTTGGGAAATCTACGCTTATTAATCGGTTGGCAAAGAAAAACATTGCTCAAACGGGAGACAGGCCAGGGATAACGAAAGCGCAGCAATGGGTAAAGGTTGGAAAAGAACTGGAGCTCTTGGACACGCCAGGTATTTTGTGGCCAAAGTTTGAAGACCAAGAAGTAGGATATCGGTTAGCGACAACCGGGGCGATTAAAGATACCATTATAGTACTTCAAGATATTGCCGTATTTGCGTTGCGGTTTCTAACGAAGCACTATCCTGAACAGTTGAAAAAGCGCTACAATCTTGACGAAATCCCTGAGGAGATTGTTGAATTATTTGATGCTATCGGCTCTAAGCGTGGTTGCATGATGAGTGGCGGATACATTGATTATGACAAAACTGCCGAATTAATTATTAGGGAAATTCGATCAGAAAAACTTGGCAAATTAAGTTTTGAGTCACCAGAACAACAATAAGAGGCTGGCAATTTATTGCAGCCTCTTTCATTTATCCTATGGCTGTTTTCCCATGTATTTTTGCTATTACGTAAGTGGGTACCACCAGTTACAAATCGTTGCAGTTGGCTCTTTTCAAAAAAATTCACAAATTGCTCTTAATCTTGAGTGAAAAGGATAGTAAAAAATCCAGGTACCGATTTTTTACGGACTTAGAGCAACAACCTTAAGAGAAGAGCCTATCATAAAGATAATATTATAAATGTGAGGTAAACCCGATGAAGAATCAACCGATAAAAGAATTAGAACCTCTTTTAATGGGAATTGAAAGTAAAGAAGACCCATTGTTAATCCAATTAAGAAAGGATGAACGCAAAGGGGTTAAGGATCTCATAAGCCGGTGGGAACGAAAAAAGGATCATGAGCTGCTTTTACATCATCAATTTGAAGAGATGTTACATTATGAAAGAAATCTATATATTAAAGGCTACAACTATATTGCAGGAGTAGATGAAGTGGGGAGAGGGCCGCTTGCTGGACCGGTTGTTGCAGCAGCAGTCATTCTTCCTGAAAACTTCTATTTGCCAGGCTTAACAGATTCTAAGAAGCTAAGTGCTTCAAAACGCGCCAGCTTTAATCAATACATTAAAGAGCATGCTATTAGCTATGGAATTGGAGTAATAGATTCAGAGACAATTGATAAAATAAATATTTACGAAGCAACTAAGATCGCTATGCTTCTAGCGATCGAGAGCCTTTCGGTAAAGCCGGATTATTTATTAATCGATGCCATGAAATTAAACATCAGTGTGGAACAGTCCTCAATTATTAAAGGGGATTCAGCAAGCATTTCTATTGCAGCAAGCTCAGTGCTTGCAAAAGAAACACGTGATACCTATATGAAAAAACTCAGTTTAGAGTATCCCTCATATGGTTTTGATAAAAACATGGGATATGGAACAAAGGAACATTTAGAAGCAATTAAAAGCCTTGGGATTATGAAAGAACATCGTCACTCTTTCTCTCCTATAAAAGAAATGGTAGTAAGCTAATAAAGGGGAATGACATATGAATATTTGGCAGATGATACATCAAAGAATACCAGAAAATTTGATGTCTAATTTAAATAATAAACTATTGCCAAAACTCCCTGAAACATTTCAGGCAAAAGTAACAGAGCGGTTACCTGGAGAATTGTATATCATAAAAAAGGGAACAACCTCTATCTCAGCTAAAATAACTGATGAGGTTACAGTAGGAAACGATTATGTTTTTAGAAGAAATGCCAAAGCGGATGGGATCGTTCTAACAATTGAGAAGACAGAGCACCTAAAAGCAAATACGCATAGTTCTCTAATGTCCAATAAGACCGGAGAGAGTGGAATGACATTATCCACAACTCAAAGGTTAGAGAGGTTTATAGAGGAATCTAGTGTAAAAATTTCAAATAATGAGTTGCAAGAATTAGTTAAAAACATCGAAAAACAAAAAGGCGTACAAAAAGAACTAGCACTAGAACTTACAAAATTTTTAGTTATTCGGCAAGCCCAAGCACCGCTCTCCATTCCGAATAACGTAAATATCTTACTTTCAGGTTTTCTTACAGATAAAACAATGGCTACCATAGTGGAAGAAGTTAAAGTGCTCCTACCTCCACAGGAAGCGTCTAGGCCGGAAATAAACAAATTGAGAGAGTTGTTGGAGGGGCTGACGAGACAAACCCCCTTATCCTCCAAACAAGAAACCGTGTTATTCTTAAAAAATCTGATTACTAATTTGGGTTTAAACTATGAAAAAGGTTTAGCTCAAAGTCTTATACCTCCATCAGCTCTTCAACTAGAGCAATTAAAGCCTCTTTTATTACAGTTAGCACATGTCGCAAGTAATATAGAGGACAGGGCAAACATCTCTCAGCTTGTTTCTAAGTTAACTGGATTTCAGCTTCTAAGCAGAGAAGAAGGTTCATTCCAACATTTTTTCCTTCCAATACCAGTTCAACTCGAACAGGAGAGTAAGGAATGGTATGCTCAAATAACCTCCAAAAAGAAAAAAAGTGAAATGGTCGATCCAGAATACTGCAGAATAGTTCTATATATTGACTTGCCTATCTTTTCCTCTACGATCATCGATTTGTTTGTTCAGCAAAAGGTTATTACAATGGGTTTTCATCATTCCTATCCACCATTGGAACGACTGTTGGAAGCAAGCATACCTATGCTAAAAAATACACTTTTGGAAAAAGGTTATACACTATCTACTGTTAAAATCACAGCTGAAGAAAGAGAATCGAAGGAAGAAATGTCCCTGCATTTCTTTCAAAAGATTTTAAACCGCAAAGAGGAAGGGGTGGATATTCGTATATGAAACCTTTTGAGGATTCTTTTTCCCTAAGAAAAAAAGCTGTCGCCCTCTCCTATGATAAATCAAAACAAGCGGCACCCATTGTAAGCGCTAAAGGTAAAGGTCTAGTTGCTGAAAACATTATTCAAGAAGCAATAAAACATAGAATTCCAATACAAGAAGATCCTGCTCTTATTGAGATGCTATTGGAGCTTGAATTAAATAAATCTATACCTGAGGAATTATACGAAATTATTGCTGAGGTTCTTTCTTTCGTTTATAAGCTTCATGAAAAAGAAAAGGAAAATCAATAAAATGTAAATGATATAATCTGTTAAACATCTAAGTTAATTGTTTGAACGCTGATTGCGCTTCGAATGGGACTTTTATAAGGCTTCCAAAGCCTAGTAAGGGGATTCCCTTACTAGAAGTACTAGCTTCCTAAGGCGTAGTTGAGGAGGCGCAAGCACCGCCCTGTGAAGCGTACCCTTTAGCGGAAAGCAACAACGGTGCTTAACAAAGTCAAGGTATTAGAAGGTTTTCTACTATAGGAAATTATTTGAATAATCTGTAAAAACATCAAAGAAAACTCTCTCTAGTAACAATTATGGTGTGTCAACTATTAATTTTTTGAAAATAGTATAATATTTTTGCAGAAAGGTAGACATTTCTGCTTCCTTTTAATAAAATGAAAGCGCAGTCTACTTTTTGAAAATTTTTTTGCTATACATAAGATTGGAGGATGGGAAATGAATATCCATGAATATCAAGGAAAAGAGATCCTCAGAAGCTACGGGGTTGCTGTTCCGAACGGCCGTGTAGCATTTACTGTAGAAGAGGCAGTAGAAGCAGCCAAAGAATTAGGAACGAAGGTTTGTGTAGTAAAAGCACAAATCCACGCAGGTGGCCGTGGTAAAGCTGGCGGAGTTAAGGTTGCCAAGAGTATAGATGAAGTTCGCGAATATGCGAATGAAATCTTAGGAAAAACATTAATTACTCATCAAACAGGCCCAGAAGGTAAGGAAGTTAAGCGCTTACTTATCGAGGAAGGTTGCGATATTAAAAAAGAGTACTATGTTGGTTTAGTTTTAGACCGTGCAACCTCACGTGTTGTGTTAATGGCATCTGAAGAGGGTGGAACTGAAATTGAAGAAGTGGCAGAAAACACGCCTGAAAAAATCTTCAAAGAAGTAGTGGATCCTGTTGTAGGTTTAACTGGATTCCAAGCCCGCCGTATCGCTTTTAATATCAATATTCCAAAAGAATTGGTAGGACAGGCTGTTAAATTTATGATGAGCCTTTACACAGCTTTTGTTGAAAAAGACTGCTCGATTGCTGAAATTAATCCACTCGTAGTTACAGGCGATGGAAAAGTTATGGCACTTGATGCTAAGTTGAATTTCGATGCAAATGCATTATATCGCCAAAAAGATATTGTGGAGTACCGTGATTTAGAGGAAGAAGATGCAAAAGAAATTGAAGCATCTAAATATGACTTAAGTTATATTTCACTTGATGGGAACATCGGTTGTATGGTTAATGGTGCCGGTCTTGCAATGGCAACAATGGATATCATCAAACATTACAGCGGCGACCCTGCTAACTTCCTTGATGTTGGAGGCGGAGCAACAGCGGAGAAAGTAACGGAAGCTTTCAAAATTATTTTGTCCGATGATAAAGTTAAAGGGATTTTTGTTAACATCTTCGGTGGAATTATGAAATGTGATATCATCGCAACTGGTGTAGTAGAAGCTGCGAAGCAAATTGGTTTAAAAGTTCCTCTTGTAGTTCGTCTTGAAGGAACAAACGTAGATTTAGGAAAACAAATCTTACGTGAGTCTGGTTTAAACATTGTAGCAGCAGAGTCTATGGCTGACGGTGCACAAAAAATCGTAGCACAAGTAGGATAAGAAAGGCAGGGGACATTCATGAGCGTATTTGTTAATAAAGATACGAAAGTAATTGTACAAGGTATTACAGGATCAACTGCCCTATTCCATACGAAGCAAATGCTAGAATATGGCACAAGCATCGTTGCAGGGGTAACACCAGGCAAGGGTGGTACCGAAGTGGAAGGAGTACCTGTATACAATACAGTAGAGGAAGCTGTAAAAGCTACAGGTGCGAATGCGTCTGTTATTTATGTTCCAGCACCATTTGCAGCAGATGCAATTATGGAAGCAGTTGACTCTGAATTAGACATCGCTATTTGTATTACAGAGCACATACCTGTTTTAGACATGGTAAAAGTAAAACGCTATATGGAAGGGAAAAAGACTCGTCTAGTTGGTCCAAACTGCCCTGGCGTTATTACTCCTGGAGAATGTAAGATTGGTATCATGCCTGGTTATATTCACACAAAAGGTCATGTTGGAGTGGTATCTCGTTCTGGAACACTAACATATGAAGCTGTACATCAACTGTCTCAAGAAGGCATCGGACAATCCACAGCAGTTGGAATTGGTGGAGATCCTGTTAACGGTACGGACTTTATTGATGTTTTAAAAGCATTCAATGATGACGAAGATACGTATGCTGTAATTATGATTGGTGAAATCGGAGGAACTGCTGAAGAAGAAGCAGCTCTTTGGGTAAAAGAAAACATGACGAAACCTGTTGTAGGATTTATCGGCGGACGTACGGCACCTCCAGGAAAGCGTATGGGCCATGCTGGTGCGATCATTTCCGGAGGTAAGGGTACAGCAGATGAAAAGATCCGTGTGATGAATGAGTGCGGCATTGAAGTTGCAGAGACTCCTTCTGTAATGGGTGAAACACTAATTAAAGTAATAAAAGAACAAGGAATTTTTGATAAATGTAAAACACATTAATTGCTTTTGATTGTCTTATAGGAATAGTCAGCGTGGCTATTCCTATTTCTTGTATATTTCTTTAATCAAACAACAGAAAGGTTGTGTTTCAATGGAACCATGGAGAAAGAGATTAATTGCTCTGCATCATTGTCCATATCTCAATGACTCTTCCTTATTACTTCTATTAAAAAGAGATCCAGAACTAGATAAAATCGATAAGTACACTCCAAGTCAGCTTTCTACAATATTAAAAGCTCCTATTAATAAAACCAGTAATATCCTCTCTTTTATGAAAAACCTTCAACTAGAAAATCTCCTGTCAAAATATAATGAAAATCACATAAGAATAATCTCCCTTTTTGATGAAAGTTATCCAAAGCTTTTAAAGGAAATTTACGATCCACCACTAATACTGTATACAAAAGGTGATTACAAGCTTTTACAAAGCAGAATGCTAGGTGTTGTTGGAACGAGAGAAGTAACAGAATATGGACAAAAATCACTTTCCATGATAATACCTCAACTGGTTAAAGAGGGATTTACAACTGTAAGCGGACTAGCGAGAGGAGTCGATACACTAGCCCATAAGAATACGATAGAAAACAAAGGAAAAACAATTGCTGTTCTCGGTAGTGGGATACTGCAGATATACCCAAAAGAAAATCAATTTCTAGCAAACACTATCTCTTCGGACCACCTCTTATTATCAGAATATCCCCCATTTACCGCTCCAAAGAAATGGCACTTCCCAAAAAGAAATAGAATCATAAGCGGCCTAAGTGAAGGGGTAGTAATTATAGAAGCCAAAGAAAAGAGCGGTTCTTTAATAACAGCCGATCAGGCTATTGAACAAGGAAGAGAAGTTTTTGCGGTTCCTGGATCAATTCTCTGTTCATCATCAAGGGGAACGAATTCTCTTATTCAACAAGGCGCAAAATTAGTAACAAGTGTGGCAGATATAATAGAAGAGCTACGCTGACTTTCTCTTCTGTAAAGGCATATTTTAGATATATTTTTATAATTTATTTATGTTTTCACTTTACAAATCACTATATGTCTATATTATTATAGGGTACAACGATATTACTTTGTTGTACTTTTTTAATTTATATAATTATTTAAAACACCGTGTTGGATTTCCGAAGCTGTGCAATCATTTGTCAGAACCAATACTAGCTCTAATCATTCAAAACTCTTTAACTGTTGCTTCAACATAGTGCTTAAGGCACAAAAAAGTGTACAAAGATTTAAGTGAGCAGATTAGTAATGTATGAAATAGGTAAAAACTGACTACATAATAAGATAGAAATATAAGTTATCGAGTTGAAACCAATCTATTTAAAGTGAAATTAGTGTAAGACTATTAAAGATAAAAACTTTAAGTTGTTTGACAAACCATTGGAAAATATTTAATAATGGTGAAGATTTAATATTTACACAATAATAAATAGAAACCCTAAAAAGGATTATTATACAAATTTAAAAGTGGTTGCTAAAAACTTTGAGAAAACAAAGGCAAATTGCTTATTTTTTTCTAAGAATTTACCCTCTTGAGGAGGATTATTAAATGTCAGATTACTTAGTGATAGTGGAATCACCTGCAAAAGCAAAAACTATTGAACGCTATTTGGGTAAAAAATATAAAGTAAAAGCATCCATGGGACATATTCGGGATCTGCCGAAAAGTCAAATGGGCGTAGATGTTGAAAATGATTTTGAACCTAGATACATAACCATTCGCGGAAAAGGACCAGTTTTAAAAGAACTAAAAACGGCCGCCAAAAAAGCAAAGAAAATTTTTCTCGCAGCTGACCCGGATCGTGAAGGAGAAGCGATTGCTTGGCATTTGGCGCATAGTTTAAATGTAGACATCCATTCGGACTGCCGTGTAGTTTTTAATGAAATAACAAAAGATGCAATAAAAGAGTCGTTTAAACACCCAAGGGCAATAGATCTAGATGTTGTGGATGCACAACAAGCCAGAAGGATCTTAGACCGACTTGTAGGATACAATATTAGTCCATTGTTATGGAAAAAAGTAAAAAAAGGATTAAGCGCTGGTCGTGTACAATCAGTTGCCGTTCGTTTAATTATAGACAGGGAAAAAGAAATACTGGCATATGTACCAGAAGAATACTGGACAATAAAAGGTTCATTCATCACCAATGATTCAAAAGAATTTGAAGGCAGTTTTTATGGTGTAGATGGGAAGAAGACTGATTTAAGTTCAGAAGATGACGTGAAAAATATTTTAGGAAAATTAAAAGGAAATGCTTTTGAGGTAAAAAGTGTTACAAAGAAAGAGCGTAAGCGTAATCCTGCATTACCATTCATTACCTCATCTCTACAGCAGGAGGCAGCACGAAAATTAAATTTCCGAGCCAAGAAGACCATGATGCTTGCTCAGCAATTGTACGAAGGGATAGAGCTTGGTAAAGAAGGAACTGTTGGTTTAATCACTTATATGCGTACAGATTCTACTCGTATTTCTGATACTGCAAAGAACGAAGCTTCTGAGTATATAATGAAAAATTACGGCAAAGACTTTCTTTCAGCTGAAAAGAAAAAAGATACAAAAAATGCTAAAACGCAAGATGCTCACGAAGCAATTCGTCCAACATCTACAATAAAAGACCCACAATCCATTAAACAATTTTTATCCCGCGACCAATTTAGACTTTATAAATTAATTTGGGAACGATTTGTAGCCAGTCAAATGGCATCAGCGATTTTAGACACGGTTAGTATAGATCTGCATCAACAAAATATCATTTTCCGTTCCACAGGATCAACAGTTAAATTTCAAGGATTTATGAAGGTTTATGTGGAAGGGAATGATGATCAACAAGAAGAGAAAGAGAATCTTCTGCCACCTTTGGAAAAGGGAGATAACGTTTTTTCTAAAGACGTAGATCCGAAGCAGCACTTTACACAGCCGCCACCAAGGTACACGGAGGCAAGACTTGTTCGGACTCTTGAGGAACTAGGAATAGGAAGACCTTCTACCTACGCACCTACACTGGATACCATTCAGAAGCGCGGCTATGTTTCTCTAGATAACAAGCGATTTGTTCCTACAGAACTTGGGGAAATTGTCCTCCAGCTAATATTGGAATTTTTCCCTGAGATCATCGATGTAGAATTTACTGCGAACTTAGAGACAAATTTAGATAACGTGGAAGAAGGAAAAGTTAACTGGGTTAATATTATTGATGGGTTTTATCACGGTTTTTCAAAAAGGTTAGAAAAAGCAGAGCTTGAAATGCAGGAAATCGAAATTAAAGATGAACCTGCAGGTGAAGACTGTGAGCTCTGTGATCATGAAATGGTATTTAAAATGGGACGATATGGGAAATTTATGGCCTGTTCCAATTTTCCGGACTGCCGTAATACGAAACCAATTGTTAAAGACATCGGTGTACCTTGTCCTAAATGTGAAAAAGGCAATATTGTGGAAAGAAAAAGCAAGAAGAAACGTATCTTCTTTGGATGTGACCAATATCCTTCATGTGATTTCCTCTCATGGGATAAACCAATTGCAAGAAAGTGTCCTAAATGTGAATCATTATTAGTGGAGAAGAAGCTTAAAAAGGGTAATCAAGTTCAGTGTGTGGAATGTGATTACAAGGAAGAGCAGCAGGCATAAGGAAAAAAAGGGTCTGACACCTAAACTTTTTTGCGTCAGCCCCTTTTCCTTTGTTATAGTATTTTTTTAGGGTTGTTTTCGCTTATTGATGGACCAATAAAGTAAAGTAATGAGATATTTAAAAATAGTAGTCTGTAAAAGATTTGGAGGAACTTTGCAATGAGTACAAAAGTAGTAAATGTAATTGGGGCAGGTCTAGCAGGTAGTGAAGCTGCATGGCAGCTAGCGAATAAAGGTATACGAGTTCATTTATACGAGATGAGACCAGTTAAACAAACTCCGGCCCATCATACAGATAAATTTGCCGAATTAGTATGTTCTAATTCTTTAAGAGCAAATAATCTTACAAATGCAGTTGGAGTGTTAAAGGAAGAAATGCGCATACTTAATTCGGTTATAATTAAATCTGCTGATGAATGTGCTGTCCCTGCTGGTGGAGCATTAGCTGTAGATCGTCATGAGTTTGCCGCAAATGTGACCGAACGGGTGAAGAACCATCCGCTAGTAACAGTGTTTCAAGAAGAGGTAGAAATGATACCAGAAGGACCGACTATTATTGCTACAGGACCTTTAACTTCTAAAAGCTTATCAGATCAACTAAGATCATTAACAGGGGAAGAGTATTTGTATTTCTATGATGCAGCAGCTCCTATCTTAGAAAAAGACAGCATAAATATGGATATTGTTTATCTGAAGTCGAGATATGATAAAGGGGAAGCAGCCTATTTAAATTGTCCTATGACCGAAGAGCAATTTAATACCTTTTATGAAGCATTAGTAGCTGCGGAGACGGTTCCGCTAAAGGAATTTGAGAAAGAGATTTTCTTTGAAGGTTGTATGCCAATTGAAGTGATGGCCAATCGCGGGAAAAAGACTATGTTGTTTGGACCTTTAAAGCCAGTTGGATTAGAAGATCCTAAAACAGATAAACGTCCTTATGCCGTTGTACAGCTCCGTCAGGATGACGCAGCAGGAACTTTGTATAATATTGTTGGTTTTCAGACACATTTAAAATGGGGCCCTCAAAAAGATGTGATACGATTAATACCTGGCTTAGAAAATGCAGAAATTGTCCGATATGGCGTGATGCACCGGAACACATTCATTAACTCACCTAATTTGTTAAAAGCAACTTATCAGTTTAAGGCTCGTGACGATCTTTTCTTTGCTGGTCAAATGACTGGTGTAGAAGGGTATGTAGAATCAGCTGCATCCGGCCTAATAGCTGGTATAAACGCTGCCAGATTAGTAAATGGAGAAGAACCTTTAGAGTTTCCAAAAGAATCTGCTATTGGAAGTATGTCTCACTATATCACAGCTACCAGCTCAAAGAATTTTCAGCCAATGAATGCTAATTTTGGTCTTTTCCCTGATTTACCTACAAAAATAAAAAATAAACAGGAAAGAAATGAAGCATATGCTAGGAGAGCGTTGGAAACAATTCAGAATTTTGTAAAAAGTGAATTAAATTAATTGCAAGGGCTACTAAATTATGATAATATTTAGTAGCCCTTGTGAGGTGAGAAAATGCCAAATGTTAAGATTCCGTTAAATTCTTTTCTAGAATATTTACAAATTGAGAAAAATTATTCAAAATATACTATTGCGTACTATCAAAAAGATATTGAAGATTTTTTTGATTTCATGAAAGAAGAAGCGATTACTAACATACATGAAATCACTCATACAGAAGCACGTTTGTACTTAACGTTATTGCATAAGAAGAAATACGCTAGAAGGTCTGTTGCTAGAAAAACTTCCAGCCTTAGAAGTTTTTTTAAATATTTGAGTAGAGAGGAAAAGATTACTAACAATCCTTTTTCCGTCGTTTCTCTACCAAAGCAAGTGAAGCATTTGCCTCAGTTCTTATATAGTGAAGAATTAGAGAAACTATTTGCTGTATCTAGTAGAGATACGCCTCTTGGGCAAAGAAACCAGGTCCTGCTTGAGCTGCTTTATGCAACAGGCATTCGAGTTAGTGAATGCTGTGACATTAAACTGCAAGATATTGATTTTAACCTTGGAACCATTCTGATTAACGGAAAAGGAAACAAACAAAGGTATGTACCGTTTGGAAGCTTTGCTCAAGAAGCGATGGAGTATTATTTAAAAGATGGTCGTGAGGCACTTTTGAAAAAGTCAAAACAACCTGCTTCTTCTAAGCATCTATTCTTGAATTATCTTGGTGAACCGATTACTCCGCGTGGTGTAAGAATGGTGTTAAACGAGTTAGTGAAACAAGCCAGTTCAACTTTACATATTAGTCCCCATGTATTACGCCATACATTTGCAACACATATGTTAAACGAAGGTGCAGATTTAAGGGTTGTACAAGAATTATTAGGTCATGCAAGTCTCTCATCCACCCAACTTTACACACATGTGACGAAAGAACGTCTACAACAAACTTACAATCAATTTCATCCTCGTGCATGAGGAAGGAACAGGAGGAACCCCCATGTCATCTTTTCATGCCACTACGATATTTGCTGTAAAGCATCAAGGACAATCAGCAATGTCAGGTGACGGGCAAGTTACATTTGGAAATGCGGTAGTCATGAAGCATACCGCAAGGAAAGTACGTAGACTTTTTAATGGTAAAATATTAGCCGGATTTGCAGGGTCAGTAGCGGACGCTTTTACTTTATTTGAACTATTTGAAGTTAAACTTGAAGAATACAATGGAAATCTTCAAAGAGCAGCTGTGGAGCTTGCAAAAGAATGGCGAAGTGACAAAGTGTTAAGAAGATTAGAAGCAATGTTGATTGTTATGGATGACACGAGCCTATTATTAGTATCCGGGACAGGGGAAGTAATTGAACCTGATGATGGCATTTTGGCAATCGGTTCAGGGGGCAATTATGCATTAGCTGCAGGGCGTGCTCTTAAAAGATATGCTGGTGAGCACATGACTGCAAGAGAAATTGCAAAAGCAGCCCTGGATATGGCGGGAGAAATTTGTGTGTATACAAACGACAATATCATTGTGGAAGAACTATAGAAAAGGCGGTTGCTAATATGAGTGAAAAATTAACCCCTAGGCAAATAGTCGAAATGCTTGATCAATATATTGTAGGACAAACGAAAGCAAAAAAAGCGGTGGCTGTTGCACTGAGAAATCGATATCGTAGAAGCTTGCTTTCTGGTAATTTGCGTGATGAAGTTGTTCCTAAAAACATTCTAATGATCGGCCCAACTGGTGTTGGTAAAACTGAAATAGCCAGAAGAATAGCCAAGCTTGTAGGTGCTCCTTTTATTAAAGTGGAAGCAACAAAGTTCACTGAAGTCGGCTACGTCGGCAGGGATGTGGAATCAATGGTCCGTGATTTAGTGGAAACAAGTGTACGTTTAGTAAAAGAAGAGAAAATGTTAAGTGTAAAAGAGAAAGCCTTAGAAAATGCAAACAAAAGATTAGTGGAGCTTTTGGTTCCAGGCAAACAGAAGAATTCCTCTTCCTATAAAAATCCTCTTGAGATGTTCTTTGGAGGTACAAATCAATCGTCTGATACAGATGAACAGATTAAGCAAGAGGAAACGTCCATTAAAGATCAACGAAAAAGAATGGCCCACCAATTAGCATTAGGTGAATTAGAGGACCGTTATGTAACGCTAGAAGTAGAAGAACAGCAAGGATCCATGTTTGATATGCTCCAGGGTTCGGGTATGGAACAAATGGGCATGAACATGCAAGACGCGTTAAGTAACTTAATGCCAAAGAAAAAGAAAAAGCGTAAGCTCACAGTTAGAGAGGCTAGACCAATTCTAACAAATGAAGAAGCATATAAACTTATCGACATGGATGAAGTATCTCAAGAAGCCATCGTTCGCGCCGAGCAAAGTGGAATCATTTTCATAGATGAAATCGATAAAATTGCGAAAAAGAACAGTGGTTCTTCTGCAGATGTTTCACGTGAAGGTGTACAACGCGACATATTACCTATTGTAGAAGGATCTACGGTTATGACTAAACATGGTCAAGTTAATACAGACCATGTGCTATTCATTTCAGCTGGTGCCTTTCATATTGCAAAACCGTCAGACCTGATACCGGAACTTCAAGGTCGTTTCCCGATTCGTGTAGAGTTAACGAAATTGACTGTGGAAGATTTTGTTAGAATTTTAGTGGAACCGGATAACGCCCTGATAAAGCAATACATAGCTTTATTGGAAACAGAAGGTATACAACTTGAATTTTCTGACGATGCTATTCGTAAGATAGCAGAAGTTGCATTCCAGGTGAATCAGGATACCGATAATATCGGAGCGCGTCGCTTGCATACCATCTTGGAAAAATTACTTGAGGACCTTTCTTTTGAAGCACCGGATATAAATCTGGAGAAAATTGTGATTACACCTCAATATGTTGAAGAAAAATTAGGTTCTATTGCGAAAAATAAAGATTTAAGTCAATTTATATTGTAGAAGTAGATTCTAGGAGGAAGTAAAATGCCGTTATTACAAAAAACAAGAACCATTAATGCAATGCTTCAAAAAGCTGCAGGAAAACCAGTTAACTTTAAAGAAATGTCTGAAACCTTGTGTAATGTAATTGAAGCAAACGTGTTCGTGCTAAGCCGTCGAGGAAAGCTTCTTGGCTATTCAATTAACCAACAGATTGAAAACGAACGAATGATTAAAATGTTGGAAGATCGTCAATTCCCAGAAGAGTACACGAAAAACTTATTCAAGATTTCCGAAACCTCTTCTAATCTTGATGTGGATAGTGAGTACACAGCTTTTCCTGTAGAGAATAAAGAGTTATTTAAGACAGGATTGACAACCATTGTACCAATTATCGGTGGTGGAGAGCGCTTAGGAACATTAATTTTAGCTCGTTTACAAGAACCGTTTTCTGATGATGATCTAATTATGGCTGAATACGGAGCAACAGTGGTAGGAATGGAAATTCTTCGTGAGAAAGCTGAGGAAATTGAAGATGAAGCTAGAAGTAAAGCTGTTGTCCAAATGGCGATTAGCTCTTTATCTTACAGTGAACTTGAAGCAATCGAGCATATTTTCGAAGAATTAGACGGAAAAGAAGGATTGCTCGTTGCAAGTAAAATTGCAGACAGAGTCGGAATAACCCGTTCAGTTATTGTAAATGCACTTCGTAAGCTAGAAAGTGCAGGGGTAATCGAATCACGTTCTCTAGGTATGAAAGGTACTTATATTAAAGTGCTTAATGATAAGTTTTTGATGGAATTAGCTAAGCTGAAATCGCATTAATTTATAGTACCCAAAAAACCTGCCTCTTTAAAGGGGCAGGTTTTTTTACGTGTTTTTGAGCGGTAAGTAGCTATGGTGATTAGCCATGTGAGCGAGAGCAGAAGGTCTATGACACCCTAGCTTTCAAAAGAGAATTTTATATGCAAAAGTAAAGTGATTTAGTATTTATTTAGCGGTTAACACTAACTATACTAATTTATGGGATTTATATGTAACTATAGTCCTGTTATGAAAAATGAGTCTATTTATCGCATTATTTTAACAAATAGTGCATAGACAGATGAGGTTCCTTAATTTACAATAAGGCTATATAAACAAATTTCGACAAATCTATATCTTTCGTCATTTTTTTCACTTTTATGGGGGTTATCATGAATATTTTTTCGTCATCCATTACCGCTTTAGAAAAAGGAATTCAATATTCTGCGGCAAAGCATAAAACGATTTCTCAAAATATAGCAAATGTTGACACACCAAATTATAAACGTAAGGTAGTAAATCCTAATTTTGGACAAGTTTTTAACGAAGCGATGAATGCTAAAAGAACAGATGCTCGTCACTTTGAATTTTCTGGAACTTCAAAACAAGCTTTTACTATTGATAACACAGCACATTCCTATTCTCATAATGGGAACAATGTTGATATTGATAAAGAGATGTCAGAACTAGCAGAAAACCAGATTCATTATTACACAATGATCGATCAACTGAGTGGAAAGTTTCAGTCATTGCAGTCTGTTATTAAGGGAGGTAGAGCTTAATGTCCATGTTTAAAAGTATGAACATCTCTGCTTCCGCTCTCACTGCGCAACGATTGCGAATGGATGTAACTTCCTCAAATATGGCGAATGTGGACTCTACAAGAGGCAGGTTTGTTAATGGAGAATGGGAGCCTTATAAAAGAAAGATAGTAGAGACCGCGCCAATGGAAAACAGCTTTCAATCATTTTTACAGAAAGCTTCCGGATCTAGTAATGAAATTGGTAATGGCGTAAGGGTTACAAGAATTAAAGAAGATGACGCCCCTTTTCGAATAGTATTCGATCCAAGTCATCCTGATGCAAATGAGGAAGGCTATGTACAACTTCCAAATGTTGATCCTTTAAAAGAAATGGTGGATCTAATGAGTGCCACAAGATCCTATGAAGCAAATGTAACTGTTTTCAATGCATCTAAAGGAATAATGATGAAAACGCTTGAGTTAGGAAAGTAGGAGGAATAAAGAATAATGATATCAAAAATTTCGAACCAAACACCCTTACTGCAGATATCCGATAATCAAAAAAAGTCGACAGGTGAGGTGCATCAGCAATTTTCCAGTTATTTAAAAGATGCATTAAATGAAGTGAACAGTAACCAAATTGTGTCCAACGAAGCAACAAGAAAACTAGTGAATAATGAAGGTATTGATTTACACGACGTTCTAATCGCGCAGCAAAAAGCGAGTGTCGCTTTTCAGTTGACGATGGAGGTTAGAAATAAAGGTGTTGAAGCTTATCAAGAAATGATGCGCATGCAAGTTTAGTGAAGTCAAATAGGCACCTAATGAATAATAAGATTTTAAATAATAGGGTCTGTTAAAGTTGTTTGTTGAAAAAACGCTATTCCAGCGATGATTGGAGCAAAAGGCGGAGACTCCAACGGGCTCCAGCAACGCCCCTTGGAACGCGTAGCCTTTTGCGGAAATCAACAGCGGCGTTTAACAGAGCCAAAAATAAAATAAATGCGGTTATTAACTGCATAAATCATGCTGCCAGATAATAACCGGGGGAATTGACAGAATGAAAGAGAAATTACTTGATATGAAAAATAAAACAGTCGTCTTTTGGAAAAACAGAGCAAAAACTCAAAAGACCGTTATTATTAGCAGTACATTAGTAGCAGTTCTCGCTATTATAGCTATCATATATTTTGTTACCAAAACTAATATGGCGCCTCTATATAAAGAATTAACACCACAAGAAACCGGGCAAATTAAAGAAGTACTTGATACTAGAGGTATACCTTCACAAATAACGGAAAATGGAACAGCAATCTTAGTTCCGCAAGAAACAGTGGATACCTTAAAAGTGGACCTTGCAGCTGAAGGAGTTCCGAAAAGCGGAAGTATTGATTATAGTTTTTTTGGTGAAAGATCTGGATTCGGTATGACCGACAACGAGTTTCAAATTATGAAACTGGATGCAATGCAAACGGAACTTGCCAACCTCGTTATGAGTATTGATGGAGTGAAAGATGCAAAAGTAATGATAACTATGCCAGAGGAAGGTGTGTTTGTTAGAGATTCTGTACAGGAAGCCTCTGCATCCATCGTATTACATACAGAACCTGGTTATCAATTCGACCAGACTGAAATAAATGCGCTTTATCACTTGGTTTCAAAAAGTATTTCCAATCTCTCTACAGATAATATCGTCATCATGAACCAAAATTTTGAGTATTATGATCTCGCAAATAATCAAAATTCGTCAAATAGTTTAAATGTTACGTCCCAATTGGAATTGAAGAAAGAAATCGAAAGAGATATTCAGCGTCAAGTGCAACAGATGCTTGGGATGATGATGGGACATAACAAAGTAGTAGTTTCTGTCACAACAGACATTGATTTTACACAAGAGAATCGAGAAGAAAAACTTGTTACACCCGTTGACCCAGAAAATATGGAGGGTATTGCTGTAAGTGTAGAAAGAATTACAGAAACCTATACAGGTAATGAAGCAGCTGCTGGAGGGGAAGTAGGTACCGGTGAAGCGGATGTTCCTGGTTATATTGCTGGTGGTGCAAATGGCAGTGGCGACTTCGAACGGATGGAAGAGCGAATAAATAATGAAGTTAATCGAATAAACAAAGTAGTAGTTGAAAGTCCTTACAAAGTTAGAGACATGGGAATCCAAGTCATGGTAGAACCACCGGTGGCAGATGATCCTTTATCTTTACAAGGTGACACAGTTGATGAAATCCGTCAAATTTTGGGTACAATTGTCCGGACTTCGATAGATAAGAATGCTTTAGCAGCTAATCCAGACGATGCAGACATCGATGAGAAAATTGTAGTCTCTGTTCAAACCTTTAATGGAAAAACACAATTTGAACAAGCACCAACACCTACAATCCCAATTTGGATGTATATTGTTGGAGGTTTACTAGTAGCTGTCATCATTTTATTAATATTCATGTTAGTTAGACGCAGCAAAAAAGAAGAGATTATAGAAGAAGAAATGATAGTTGATGAGATTAGGAATGTAAGTATTCCGGATATAAATAACGAAAAAGAATCTGAAGGATCTGCGCGTAAAAAGCAATTGGAAAAGATGGCAAAAGAAAAGCCCGATGAATTTGCAAAACTATTGCGATCCTGGTTATCAGAATAAGAAAAGGTGGTTCAATAAATGGCAAAAGCAAGTTCAAACAAAGTATTTACAAATAAACAAAAGGCAGCCATCTTATTAATCTCACTTGGACCCGATGTTTCCGCTTCCGTATATAAACACCTTTCGGAAGATGAAATTGAAAAGTTGACATTAGAAATCTCAGGTGTCAGAACAGTAGACTCTCATATAAAGGAAGATGTTCTAGAAGAATTCCATCAAATCGCTTTAGCGCAGGATTATATTTCTCAAGGCGGAATTAATTATGCAAAAACTGTATTAGAAAAGGCGTTGGGCAAAGAACAGGCATCTGCTATCATTACTCGGTTAACTTCGTCCTTACAGGTTAAACCTTTTGATTTTGCTAGAAAAGCAGATGCATCACAAATTTTGAATTTTATCCAAAATGAGCATCCTCAAACAATTGCTTTAGTACTATCTTACCTGGAACCAACAAAGTCAGGTCAAATTCTTTCAGAGTTACCACAGGAGCTACAAGCAGATATTGCGAAAAGAATTGCTGTAATGGATAGTACTTCCCCTGAGATCATCAATGAGGTAGAGCAAATACTTGAAAGAAAATTATCGACGACGGTAACAAGGGATTACACAAATACAGGTGGTATCGATGCTGTTGTAGATGTGTTAAATCAAGTGGATCGAAGTACAGAACGAACTATATTGGATGCTCTTGAGATTCAAGACCCAGAACTAGCAGAAGAAATAAAGAAACGAATGTTTGTATTTGAAGATATCGTTACCTTGGATAATATGGCAATACAACGTGTCATTCGTGATGTAGAAAACGAAGATCTAATGCTTGCACTAAAGGTAGCTAGTGAAGAAGTAAAAGATATTGTCTTTAAGAATATGTCTAAACGTATGGTAGAAACGATGAAAGATGATATGGAATATATGGGTCCTGTCCGTTTGAAGGATGTAGAGGAATCTCAATCCCGGATTGTAGGCATTATTCGTAAGCTTGAAGAAGCAGGAGAAATTGTAATTGCCCGCGGTGGAGGGGATGACATCATTGTCTAGATTAATTAAATCGACTTCTTTGATACTAGAGGGAAAAGAAAAAGTAGCCATCAAGGTTGCGCCGATATTTTTAAGACAGGAGAATGAGCATCAAAACAGTAAGAGTCCATCAATTGAAGAGATAAACAGCATGGTACAGAAAACCAAGGCTGAGGCAGCAGAAATTATTAATAAAGCTGTTGAAGAACATAATAGAATCCTTGGAAATATAGAAAAAGATAAACAGAACTGGTCAGAAGAAAAACAGGCATTGATAAACCAAGCGACCGAAGAGGGATACAGTGCTGGCTTTCAACAAGGAAAAGCTGATGCAAATGTGCAATACGAAAGTTATATTTCAGAGGCCAAACAAATGGTGACACTCTCAACTACAGATTATGAAAAGAAACTGGACAGCTCTTCTGAAGAAATCCTCTCCATTAGTATGAAGGTGGCTGAAAAAATCATTGGGATGAAACTAGATAAAGAACCGACCCAGTATATCAGTCTAGTACAAACAGCACTAAAGGAAGTAAAAGAAAAAGAGGAAATCAGAATTTATGTCAGTCCTAAACAATACCCGTTACTTATTCAAAATAAACATCTTTTACAAAATATAATGAACAGCCAATTTGATATTCATATATATCCAGAGGTGGATTTAGCTGAAGATGGGTGCTGGATTGACTCAACTGCTGGTCGGATGGAAGTATCCGTACAAACACAATTAGCAGAAATTAAAGAAAAACTGTTGCACTTAGTGAAAGCAGGGGCAGCGCAATGAAGATGATTGAGGAAATATTGCAGGAAATAGAAGATATAAATCCTTACAAACGGTATGGAAAAGTAAAAAGGGTTATAGGATTAATGATTGAATCAAAGGGTCCGGAAAGTTCAATCGGCGATGTTTGTAATATCATAATTGACAAGAAAAAAAGAAGAGTCGTTCAGGCAGAGGTAGTAGGATTTCGAGATGAGCATGTTATATTAATGCCTTTTACAGATATACAGGACATTGGCCCTGGCTGTATGGTGGAAGCCACACACCAGCCTTTAGAAATAAAAATTGGTGAATGTCTTCAAGGAATGGTACTGGATGCATTAGGTAATCCTCTGGATCCCTCCGAAGAGATGCCAATGGGACTTGGAAAATATCCAACCGATCAACCCCCACCAAATCCAATGTCAAGACCATCCATTTCCGAAGAATTAGAAGTAGGTGTCAAGGTCATTGACGGACTTTTAACCGTTGGTAAGGGTCAAAGGGTAGGCATATTTGCTGGAAGTGGTGTTGGTAAAAGTACCTTACTAGGTATGATTGCAAGAAATACATTTGCAGATATTAATGTAATTGCTTTAATAGGGGAACGGGGCAGAGAGGTAAGGGACTTTTTAGAACGAGACCTTGGATCAGAAGGGCTAAAAAGATCAATTGTTATCGTAGCAACCTCTGATCAGCCTGCATTAATGCGGATTAAGGGCGCGTATACTGCAACTGCAATCGCAGAATATTTTCGTGACGCGGGATTAAATGTAATGCTAATGATGGATTCTGTTACACGTGTTGCAATGGCACAACGAGAAGTTGGATTAGCTATTGGAGAACCACCGACAACAAAAGGATATACTCCATCGGTTTTTTCAATGCTTCCTAAGCTTTTAGAGAGAACGGGGACAAATGAAAAAGGATCCATTACAGCTTTCTATACCGTATTGGTAGATGGAGACGATATGAATGAGCCAATTGCGGATAGTGTCAGAGGGATATTGGATGGACATTTTGTTTTAGATAGAGAACTTGCCAATAGAGGTCAATACCCGGCTATCAATGTTCTCAAAAGCGTGAGTCGAGTAATGAACAATATTGTAAGCCATGAGCATAAGCAAGCCGCTGAGTACATGAGGGAGAAGCTATCCAAATATTATCAAGCGGAAGACCTAATTAATATTGGAGCATATAAGCGTGGTACTTCAAGAGATATTGACGAAGCCATCCAAGCATATCCCGCTATTATTCATTTTCTAAAACAAGATGTTGAATCGAAATGGAGTTTTACTGAAACAAAAGATGAGCTAATTAACTTGATGAAATAAGGTGGTCTCGTGACAGAAAGAAAAGATCGTTTAGGGAAAATATTATTTGTTAAGAAAGCAGAAAAAGATATCGCCAGCTCAGAATATCAAGATGCGATTTCTCAATTTGAATCAGAAGGCCAGGAACTCTATACATTGCTTAAGAAAAAAGAGCAACTTGAAACAACCTTGCATGGTCGACTACAAACCGGGATACCGATAGATATTTTAAAACAACAACAGTATTTTATTGGTAATCTAGAAAAAAATGTGCGGAATCAGCAGAGGAAAGTAAGTCATGCACGAGCACTAATGAATCTTAAAGAAGAAAAATTAAAAGAGCATTCAATAGAATGCAAAAAATATGAAGTGCTTGATGATAAGCAAAAAGTTTTATGGAAACAAAATGAGAGCAGGATCGAGACATCCTTTATAGATGAGCTTTCTATCCTACAATATACGCATCACACGAATAGGTGAAGTAGCTATGAAAAAAGAAAATCAACAATCAAGCATGGAAGAAGAACGCACTTATACTTTTTTACAGAAATTATTATATTTGTTTGTTTTTCCGATTTTATTTTTATTAACATTGGTTCTAGGATATTTAACCTTTCAAGGTGTAAATGTTTTTGATGTTGCTCAATCATTTATTCCTGAAAAAGCAGTTACACAAACAGAAGAACAAGAAAAAGATGAGGATTCTCAAGAAAAAGAGTCCAAGGATGCTCAAGCTCCTAAAGAGGTCGCTCTCCTTGAAAGAGAAATAATCGACAAACAGCAGGAAATAACTAAGCTTGCTGCACAATTAGATCAAGCAAATAGTCGAATTAAAGAATTAGAAACTCAAGAAGAAGAGGTTAAAGTATCAACAAAAGAGCTATCCAATCTTTATGAAAGAATGTCTACGAAGAAAGCAGCAGAAATTATGATGGAGTTAGAAGAAGAAATGGCAGTTCATATTCTAAGTGAATTAAGTGTTGCTAAGAAATCTTCTATTCTAGGCAGCCTGGAACCAGAACAAGCAGCAAGATTTACGGAGTTATTAGCAAAAGATGAGTAAATCTGTTGTGAAAGGATGAAGTAAGATGATGTTAATACCAGGTGATATAGAGAATGCTGTGCAAAATAACCCTCTTCAGCTTAAAAATGAAAAAAGTCAGAAAGTAGATTTACCTGAAGATGGGAAATTTCATCAGCTTTTATCAACCAGTTTGCTAGCTTTATTAAGTGAATCATTGCCAGAAACCAATAAGCTAACTAACCATATCGAAATGGAAACAGATACACAAATCGAAACACTTCTTGAGGAAATGAATGAAATCCTTCATCTAGAGCTTTCACTTCTTAACAGTCTAGAGGGTGAGAATGTTCCGGAAGAGTATTATGCATTAATAGAAGATTTACTTGCCTTTACTGAGATTGTGAACCAAATGCAACAAGCAATTCAGAATGTACCACAGCAGGCAATAAACGTTCAACAATTACCAGAAAAACTGTCCCATATTTCTGAAAAAGTGATAATTTTTATTAAGCAATGGGCTGAAGGTATGGAAGAAAAAAAGGAATTACAGCCTCTCAAACAACAGTCAGATATACGAGAGTTAATGGTGTTAATTGCTAAAAAGTTAGAAAAAGTATTTCCTGATTCAAGTAATCAAGTGCAACGAATGGATACATCTCAATCGAAGGTCATACCTTTTAGCCGGCATTTAAATGATGGCGAGTCTATTAATACTTTTTCAATGCATCTGCTACAACAGCCAAAGCAAGCTACTATTCAATTGACTTTAGATACAACAACTTCTCAAGTGGCAAGAGAACAGCTTATACAAAAGTTGGAAGCTATTCTATCTAAATCTCATACTAGGTTAGTAAATGGACATCAATCTATGACCATTAGGTTGAATCCAGAGCACTTAGGAACATTGCATATCAAGCTACAAGACTCGCAAAATGGGTTAATTGCAAAGCTTGTTGCTCATTCGAAAGTCAGTGCCTCTTTATTAGAAGGAGGAGTGGCATCACTTAAACAAAATTTACTAAATGCAAATATTAATGTAGACAAGATAGAAATCGTCTACCAAGAACAAGAACAACTCTCATTACAACAAGGAAGACAACAGGAAAAACAGCAGAGCCATCCGGGAGCCAATATTAATAATAATCACTCTAAGGAAGAACAGGATAAATCCTTTGAAGAATTATTATTAGAGGAAATAGAAACGAATCAATCTATAGGTGAGGGATTATGACCAATATATCATCCGATTTATACATTCAAAATCGTAGTGTAGAAACTGCCAAACAAAACAAAGTGCTTGGGAAAGATGACTTTCTTAAGCTGTTGATGGCACAACTGAAAAACCAAGACCCAATGAACCCTATGGAAGATCGGGAGTTTATTGCGCAGATGGCAAGTTTTTCTTCTCTTGAACAGATGACCAACTTGAATACCAGTATGGAAGGTTTCATTAAGACCCAAGAAAAACAACATGCGATAAACTTACAACAATATATAGGTTCAGAAATAACCTGGCAAGATACTAAGTTCGTAGGGGAAGAACCTGTCACCGAAATGAAGACAGGTAATGTGACAAGCGTAGCGATAAGTGGTGGAACACCTAAGCTTGTGATGAGTGATGGCAGTGAAATCACGATGGATCAGATTTCCAGGATTACAAGCGGTCAATCTAATAATGTTAATGATTCTACGTTGCTTCAAGCAAGTCATCTTATCGGGAAAAAAGTATCCCTTGTGTTCAAGGAAAAAGAATATACAAATATTTCTGTTGACTCTGTCGTATCAAAGAATGGGAAAACCTTTATTACCGTTTCTGATCCGAGCCTTATGGATGAAAAGATATCGCTTGATGCGATTACAAAAATATCTCAATAACTTAGATAAGATGGGGGAGCAATCACTATGTTACGTTCGATGTATTCAAGTATAGGGGCATTAAGAAACTTTCAAACAAAGTTAGATGTAATTGGTAATAATATTGCCAATGTTAATACGTACGGATTTAAAAAAGGAAGAGCAACATTTCAGGAAATGATGGTTCAACAGCTTTCAGGGGCCAGTGGTCCTGCGGGTGGTAAAGGTGGAGTAAATGCAAAGCAGATTGGGTTGGGCTCGATGATAAGCTCCATCGATTCGATTCAAACACAGGGTTCTTTACAGACAACAGCTAGACCTCTTGATTTGGCATTATCAGGTGACGGGTACTTTGCGGTTGCTTCTATAGCAGATGTTACTAGAGTGAATGTAGACTCCAATACTGCTTATGGAGATAATCGGATTCTTGGTGGGGCCATCAATAATTCGGTGGCGATGAATTATACACGTGCTGGTAATTTTTATATGGACAATAATGGGTATTTAGTGAATTCAAATGGAATGTATTTAATTGGGGAGACCGGAGAAAAGTCTATTCCAACCGAGGACATTATGAATGCTTCCAATGCTGCATTAAACGGAGCAGAAAACTTTTTTGGAGAATTTCAAGAATTTAGAACCGATACCACTAAATTTTTAAAGCTTTCACAAGCCTTCTTAGAAGCTCAGAGAACTTATGAAGATGCCCTGAAGGCGAGTACAGAAGCGGGTAACACAGATGCAAAATTATTAGCGGCAGCAGTGGCGGCCGAGAATGCTCGTGATAACTCTGCAGATGAACTAAATAACTTTTACGGTAACATTTATTCCTCTCAAATAACAAACTTTAATACAGCTGGTCAAACATTAAATACAAATATTGCTAATTTTATTAATGAGACTGGAGAAGTAGTTTACCAGTTATCCAATCCGATTGTACAACCTTATAATGGAACAATGCCTATTCCTAACGGCTCTAACGTCAATACTCTTTCCGATCTCGTATTTTACGCTCAATCTGTTAAAGAAGGCCTTGATAATGAATACAAAAGCTTTGAGAATTTTGTAGCAAAAGCCGAGATGGTTCAGTTGCCAGACTGGAGTGATTCTTTAAGTGGAAGCCCGGGACTTATTCAGATTCCGCCTAATGCAAAGAGTTTTAGTATTTCCGGTGATGGAAAAGTGAGTTTTATTGATCAGTTTGGAAACTTAAAGGTAGCTGGACAGGTGATGCTCGCCAAGTTTCCAAATGGTGCAGGACTGGAGCGAATTGGTGAAAACCTTTTCCAACAATCCAACAATTCAGGAACAATGGACAAAAATGGTGATGGTATTCAGTTAAATGAAATGTTCCGACCGGGAGATGCCGGCGCTGCTTCCATTATTGCCGGGACTTTAGAAATGTCTAATGTAGATCTTTCAGAAGAATTTACAGAAATGATTACAGCTCAAAGAGGGTTCCAGGCCAACACCAGAATCATTACTACCTCAGATGAAATTTTACAAGAGCTTGTCAATCTGAAACGGTAAAGGAGGATGGGGTTAGTATAGGTCTCTAGCCCCTCTATTATGATTATTTTAACAAAGCTTAACGGTAAATCCTTTGCGGTAAATCCTTGGCTTATTGAACAGGTAGAGGAAATGCCAGATACGACCATCAGCCTTAATAATGGTAAAAAAATTATTGTAATTGAAACGATGGATGAAGTTATACAAAGATGTAATGATTTTTACACAAAAATTCACCAAAAGACGCTAGGAGGGGAATTTAATGTTTCAGAATAGATTAGTGAATAGCATGATAATTATTTTACTAGTTATAACCCTCTTAGGAGTAGTTGCATTAGTAACGGTGAATGTATTTTATGCAGATGATTCTTCAGAAGAGGTATCCATCGATGATATTATTAATCATTCATTCGATATGGAAGAAATAACAACCAACCTTCAAAGTGGAGGATATCTTCGGGTACAGTTCAAAATTCAAACGGATAGCAAAAAAGCAAGAGCAGAAATAGAAAAAAGGGAATTCCAAGTGCGGAATATAGTAATTCAAGAGATTTCCGACAAGAAGTCTTCAGATTTTGACGGTAAAGAAGGGTTAGAGGAGCTTGAAAGTCAAATTATGACGAAAATAAATGAATTAATGCAAGATGGATTAGTCGTGAAGGTTTATACAACTTCCTTTCTCCTTCAAAATTAAACACCAAGGGATCCATGGGACTAGGAGGTGGTGGCTATGTCAACAGAAGTAATGTCTCAAAGTGAAATTGATGCACTTCTCTCGGCTATTTCTACTGGGGAGATGAATGCAGATCAATTAAAAAAAGACACCGAAGTAAAAAGAGTGAAAGTATATGATTTTAAACGTGCAGTCAGGTTTTCCAAAGATCAAATCAGAAATATTACAAGAATACATGAAAATTTCGCTAGGCTATTAACCACATATTTTTCAGCACAACTTAGGACATACATCCAAATAAGTGTGGCATCGGTGGATCAACTGCCATATGAGGAATTTATTCGCTCCATCCCAAAAATGACTATCTTGAATGTATTTGAAGTTGCACCGCTAGAAGGAAGGATAGTTCTAGAAGTGAATCCCAATATTGCTTATGCAATGCTTGACCGTCAATTAGGCGGCAAAGGGACAAGCTTTAACAAAGTGGACAGTTTAACAGAAATCGAAACAAAACTAATGACGAACCTTTTTGAAGGGGCGATTGAGAATTTCGGAGAAGCGTGGGAATCGATTGCAGAAATACAACCCTTTTTGGCAGATCTTGAAGTGAATCCACAATTTTTACAAATGGTATCGCCAAACGAAACAGTAATTGTTATATCGATGAACATAACAATTGGAGAAATAACAGGGATGATCAATATTTGTATTCCTTATGTGGTTCTTGAGCCTGTTATCCCTAAGCTTTCTGCTCATTATTGGATGGAAGATAAACACAAGGTAAGGCAGGAACACGAAGTTGCTTCACTAGAAAAGGCAATAAAGGCTACCACCTTAACAATTACCGCAGAGCTTGGCAGGTCAGAGATTTCTTTTGCAGATCTTTTAGACCTGAATATAGGGGATGTTTTGCCACTTGATCAAAAGATAGAGCAACCGATTTACGTTAATGTTGATAATGAAGCCAGCTTTTTGGCTCAAATAGGCCAAGTTAAGAAAAACATGGCAGTACAAATTATGAGTAATATCAAGGAGGGATACGAAGATGATGAGTGATGGTATGTTATCACAAGACGAGATTGATGCCTTACTTCGAGGTTCAGATAACGACAACGAAGAACCCCTCTTTGTTGCACCAAATGTAGAAGATTATCTATCAACACTTCAACAAGATGCACTAGGAGAAATAGGGAATATTTCTTTTGGCAGTTCTGCAACAGCCTTGTCCACTTTATTAAACCAAAAAGTGGAGATTACTACACCGAAAGTTTCTCTAATAGAAAAAGACCGATTAGAGGATGAATTTCCTGATCCCTATGTTGCGATTAGAGTAAATTATACGGAGGGTTTTTCCGGATCTAACATTTTAGTAGTGGAACAAAGAGATGCTTCTATTATTGCTGATTTGATGTTAGGTGGTAATGGTGAAAATCCATCGGGAGATTTTGATGAAATTAAGCTCAGTGCTGTTCAAGAGGCAATGAATCAAATGATGGGCTCTGCAGCTACCTCGATGAGCACAGTATTCTCTAAGAAAATAGATATTTCACCTCCTTCTGTTCTATTAATAGACTTTAAAGAAGGTGAAGGTACAGAACAACTACCAGAGGATAACTTACTTATAAAAGTTGCTTTTTCCATTCGAGTGGGGGACTTAATAGATTCATCGATAATGCAGATCTTACCTTTCCCGTTTGCAAAAAGTCTAGTAGAAGAGTTGCTAAATAAAGATGCAAAGCCGGCAGTTTCATCTGAGCCCATAGCAAGCAATGGGGTAAAGGATAGCCAACCTCAATCTTCTGAATCAGTTTCAGCTAGACCAATGGAGGAACAAGCTCTTGTAGCTAATGGAAATAATATAAATGCTGCGAATTCAGCCTATCAGCACGAGCAAAAGCAGCAAACGGCACCTCCTTCAAGACCTGCTCAACAAATAAATGTCCAGCCGGCAGTTTTCTCTAACTTTGAAACCACTGCGGTCGCAGAAGCAGAACCGAATAATTTAAATATGTTATTGGATATACCACTACAAGTCACTGTGGAGCTTGGAAGAACAAGAAGATCTGTTAAAGATATTCTAGATCTATCTTCTGGGTCGGTTATTGAATTAGATAAGCTTGCTGGTGAACCTGTAGATATTTTAGTAAACAATAAGCTCATTGCCCAAGGAGAGGTAGTCGTAATAGACGAAAGCTTTGGTGTCAGAGTAACAGATATTGTGAGTCAAACAGATAGAATAAAAAAGCTTCGTTGATTACTAGGAGGAATAATAATGAGTAAACGTATATTAATAGTAGATGATGCAGCATTTATGAGGATGATGATCAAAGATATTTTAACTAAGAATGGTTATGATGTAGTGGCTGAAGCAGCTGACGGCCAACAAGCAGTGGAAAAATATAAAGAACATCATCCAGATCTTGTAACAATGGATATTACCATGCCCGAAATGGATGGCATAACTGCACTTAAAGAAATTAAAGCAATCAATCCAAATGCGAAAGTTATTATGTGTTCGGCGATGGGGCAGCAAGCAATGGTTATTGATGCTATTCAAGCAGGAGCAAAGGACTTTATTGTCAAACCATTCCAAGCGGATCGTGTGATAGAAGCTATCCATAAAACACTGTCCTAGGAGTGTTCAACTTGCTTGCTAACATGATGAAAATGAGTTTAATAGTTGTGGTATGCTTCTTTTTCCTTCCTTCTCCCTTTGCAGCTTCTCCAGCATCTGGGGGGGGAAGCGAGATGGTGGATGATTTATTTAATGAAGACAACAACAGGGAAAACAATAACAATCTAATAAATAATGAATCTAATTCTGAAATGGTCAACACACAGAGTACCCCAAGTGTAACTGCTGGGGATTTTGTGAAAATGGTATTTGCACTACTTTTCGTTATTGTTTTAATTTATGGGGCTCTCCGTTTAATAAATAAACGAAACAAATGGTTTGATAAAGGTCGTGCAATCGAAAATATTGGTGGTACTACTCTTGGTAACAATAAGTCGTTGCAACTAGTTAAGGTTGGAAACAGCATATTGGTTGTTGGTGTTGGTGATTCTATAAATCTATTAAAGGAAATAACCGATGAAAATGAATCAGAGATGCTGCTTCAAGCTTACAAAAACAAAACAGAAACTTCTGGATTATCTGCTGAGTCTTTGATAGAGCTAGTGAAGAAGCTTCCCGGTAATAAAAACAAGGATAGTTCCAATAAGTTTTCTTCTTTATTAAAAGAACAAATTGGCCAGCTTTCAAAGGATCGAAAAAAGAAGATAGAAGAGATCGATGATAAGGATGGGTTTAAACAATGACAGAATTTATGGAAATCTTCAGTGGTAATGATGCATCTACTGTTTCCAGTTCTGTGCAGCTTTTATTGTTACTAACTGTTTTCTCCCTCGCTCCAGCAATTATTATATTAATGACAAGCTTTACTAGAATAATTATCGTATTATCCTTTGTGCGAACGTCGCTTGCAACCCAATCGATGCCTCCGAATCAGGTATTAATAGGGTTAGCCTTATTTCTTACTTTTTTCATCATGGCTCCGACCTTTTCGCAAGTAAACGAACAAGCGCTCCAACCATTATTTAATGAAGAGATCACATTGGATGAAGCGTATGAACTAGCAGCAATGCCGATGAAAGAATTTATGAGTAAGCATACACGTCAGAAGGATCTGGCTCTTTTTATGGATTATTCTGGAATGGAAAGACCTGAAACAATCCAGGATATCCCATTAACCGTTTTGGTACCTGCATTTGCAATTAGTGAATTGAAAACTGCTTTTCAAATAGGGTTCATGATCTTTATACCTTTTCTAGTGGTAGATATGGTAGTGGCTAGTGTACTGATGTCAATGGGTATGATGATGCTTCCGCCAGTTATGATTTCTTTGCCATTTAAGATTCTATTATTTGTTCTTGTTGATGGCTGGTATTTAGTTGTAAAGTCTTTGTTGCAAACATTTTAAACGAGGTGTGAAAGAATGAGCCCAGAATTTGTAATATCCATGGCAGAACGAGGAGTTTTTACGATCTTACTTATTTCTGCACCACTCCTTATTTTAGCTTTAGTCGTGGGATTATTAGTAAGTATCTTCCAAGCAACCACGCAGATTCAGGAGCAAACCCTTGCTTTTATACCTAAAATTGTCGCAGTGCTTGTAGGAATTGTTGTGTTTGGCCCTTGGATGCTTTCCAATATGCTTTCATACGCAATGGAAATATTTAATAATATGCATCAATACGTGAGTTGATTGAATGCTAGAATCTCTAAATTATTTTCCTGCATTTTTACTTGTTTTAACAAGAGTAACAGCTTTTTTTGTAACGCTTCCTCTATTCTCTTATCGGAGTGTACCATCCACTTTTAAAGTGGGATTGGGATTTTTTTTCGCACTGGTTATGTCCTTTTCGATTGAATTACCTGTGATTGAAATAGATGGTTTATATATTCTGTTAGTAGTAAAAGAGATGATGGTAGGATTGCTTATCGGGTTAGTCGCCTATATTATCCTTACAGCTATTCAAATTGCTGGTGGATTTATAGATTTCCAAATGGGGTTTGCTATCGCAAATGTTATTGATCCTCAAACAGGTGTACAAAGCCCAATCATGGGTCAATTCTTTTATATGTTTGCCATGCTATTATTGTTATCGGTTAACGGTCATCATTTAATGCTGGATGGAATTTTTTATAGCTACGAACTTATATCCATTACTCAACCTTGGATACCACTTGGGGATGAACTAGTCTTAGAGTACGTTCTAAAAGCCGTCAATATGATGTTCATTATTGCATTACAGTTGGCCATTCCGATAGTAGGAATTTTATTTTTAGTTGATGTAGCTTTAGGAATTGTAGCTCGTACTGTACCTCAATTAAATGTATTTGTGGTAGGGTTGCCGTTGAAAATCGGTGTAAGTTTTATTGCAATCATTTTTTCTATGACCCTCTTATTCACTCTTTTCTATAAGTTATTTGAGTTAATGCTTTACACCATGAGAGGCCTAATGGAATTGCTTGGAGGGGTATAAATGGCGTCATTGTTAAAACTAGATTTGCAGTTTTTTTCTGGTGAAAAAACGGAAAAAGCAACCCCGAAGAAGAAGCAGGATACCAGGAAAAAAGGGCAGGTTGCCAAAAGTGCTGACGTCAACACAGCCTTCGTACTAATTGCAGTCTTTCTTTGTCTGTTCGCTATGGGCCCTTGGATGAAAGCAAAGGTTACTCATATGTTTGTACATGCATTTGAAGTATATGTTTTAGAGGAAGTCACCATAAATCGAATTCACTTAATCTTTATGGATCTCCTGATGGAATTGGTAATTATCATAGGTCCGATTATGCTTGCTGCAATGGTTGGGGCGATTTTTGCAAACTTCATCCAAGTAGGTGCCATGTTATCCACAGAAGCTATTCATATGAAACTGAACAAATTGGACCCGATTCAAGGATTTAAAAGAATCTATTCCGTTCGTGCAATTGTTGAGTTAGTAAAATCATTATTGAAAATTGTCTTTGTTGGTATTATTACTTTTTCCATATTATGGTTAAGTATGGATGAGATACTTATTCTTTCTCAAAAGAATCTCCACGAAGCGCTGGCTTTTCTCGGAAACTTAACGATTCAGATGGGTCTAATTGCTGGTGTGGGGTTGTTGTTTCTTTCTGTGTTTGATTATTTATATCAAAAATATGACTATGAAAAGAACATCAGGATGTCCAAACATGATGTAAAGGACGAATATAAAAAATCCGAGGGAGATCCTCTTATAAAATCTAAAATCAAGCAAAAACAAAGGGAAATGGCGATGCAACGAATGATGCAGGATATTCCACAAGCAGATGTGATAATTACCAATCCTACCCACTACGCAATTGCCTTGAAATATGATGAAAAAAAGCGTGATGCTCCGTATGTGTTGGCAAAGGGTGTGGACTTTGTTGCATTAAAGATAAAAGAAGTGGCAAAAGAACATAACATAACAACCGTTGAAAACAAACCGCTTGCGAGAGCTATCTATAGTCAATCAGAAATAGGTGACTCCATTCCAGATGAGTATTTTCAAGCTGTTGCAGAGATTTTAGCTTATGTGTATCGATTAAAAAAGCACATTAAATGATAAGTGGACCCAAAGGAGAGAGAGAAATGTCAGCAAGAGATTTATCCGTACTACTTAGCGTTATCCTGATTATTGCCATGTTAATTATTCCTTTTCCTTCTTGGATGCTAAGTGTTCTTATCATTATTAACATCTCCCTTGCCTTAATTGTTTTATTAACGACGATGAATATTCAAGAACCTTTACAATTTTCTATTTTTCCTTCCTTGCTTTTATTATTAACACTTTACCGCTTGGCACTAAATGTTTCTACTACAAGGTCCATTCTTAGTGAAGGTGAAGCGGGTAGTGTGGTAGAAACGTTTGGTACGTTTGTAGTAGGTGGAAATGTTGTAGTGGGATTAGTTGTCTTTCTCATTTTAGTAGTGATACAGTTCGTTGTTATAACAAAAGGATCCGAACGTGTATCAGAGGTTGCAGCGAGGTTTACCCTTGATGCGATGCCAGGAAAGCAAATGAGTATTGACGCAGATCTAAACGCAGGTCTAATTTCCGAACAAACAGCCAAATCACGTCGTGAGAAAATATCAAGAGAAGCAGATTTTTATGGTGCAATGGACGGTGCCAGTAAATTTGTTAAAGGAGATGCCATCGCCGGGATTATTATTGTTTTAATAAATATGATTTTCGGGATAGTAGTCGGGATGGCCCAACAGGGTTTATCTTTTGGCGAATCGGCGCAGAAATTCACTTTATTAACCGTTGGAGATGGAATCGTTTCACAGATTCCTGCACTTTTAATCGCTACAGCTACAGGTATTGTTGTAACACGGGCAGCTTCTGAAGGTAATTTAGGAGCAGATATTACATCCCAATTGTTTGCGTATCCTCAAATGCTTTTTGTTGCAGGAGGAACTATCTTTCTGTTAGGTGTCGTTACACCAATTGAATGGATTTTAACTCTTCCTATAGCATTATTACTGATAGTTGGTGGCTATTTTATCTACCAGTCTCAGAAAAAGGAAGAACAAGTCGTAGAAGAAACCGAAGAGGAAGTGGTCACCGACGAACTTCGCAGTCCTGAAAATGTCGTGAATCTTTTAACAGTAGATCCGATAGAGTTTGAATTTGGTTATGGTTTAATTCCTTTAGCTGATTCAAAGCAAGGTGGAGACCTGCTTGATAGGATAGTAATGATTCGAAGACAGCTAGCTTTAGAACTTGGGATTGTTATTCCTGTAGTTAGAATACGAGATAATATCCAACTTCAGCCTAATGAATATAGATTAAAAATAAAAGGAAACGAAGTAGCAAAAGGTGAACTATTACTGGATCATTATTTAGCAATGAGTCCCGGTATGGAAGAAGAAAGTATTGATGGTATTGATACAATCGAGCCTTCTTTTGGCTTAGCTGCCAAATGGATTAGTGAAGAAACAAAGGACGAAGCGGAAATGTATGGTTACACAGTAGTGGATCCACCATCAGTTGTTAGCACACATATTACGGAGAAAATAAAGCAGCATGCCCATGAATTGTTGGGAAGGCAAGAAACAAAACAATTGGTAGATCACTTAAAAGAGTCTACACCAATTCTAATCGAAGAAGTAACACCTTCACCATTATCAATTGGGGATGTACAAAAGGTTCTTTCCAAGCTATTAAAAGAAAGTGTTTCTATTAGAAATTTACCAATTATCTTCGAAACGCTTGCAGATTACGGAAAAATGTCTGCAGATACCGATTTGTTGACGGAATATGTAAGACAAGCTTTAAGCAAGCAAATCACAAACCAGTATGTTGTCGGCAATGAATCTTTCAAAGTAGTAACATTAGCCGGGCGGGTAGAGAAACTGATCGCAGATTCTATTCAACAAACAGAACATGGTAATTACCTTTCTTTAGATCCTAATGTTTCGATGGAAATTGTTCAAAAAGTGGGAGATCAAATGGAGCAATTTTCTGTTTACGAACAAACTCCGGTCCTCTTATGCTCTCCTGCTGTAAGGATGTACATGAAACAATTACTTGAACGGTATCTTCCACAAATACCTGTTCTATCCTATAACGAATTAGAGTCAACCGTGGAAGTACAGAGTTTAGGGGTGGTGAATGTGGAAGGATGAAAGTAAAAAAATATAAAGCCTCTACCATGCAAGAGGCAATGAATTTAGTACGTTTAGAACTTGGAGATCAAGCTGTAATATTGAATTCTAAAGCTGTAAAAACATCAAAGTTTTTTGGATTAATGACGAAGAAAAGTGTAGAAGTGATCGCAGCAATTGATGAAGAACCTGTGAATAAAATAGTAAAGGTGAAAGCTGATCTTCCTAAGGAATACAAAATAGACAAGGAAAAGAATACACTTCCGGTTGATTCTGGTAATTCTAATGAAATCATGGCAAGTCTTCAGGAAATGAAACGAATGATGAGAGGATTTGCGACCGAAAATAAACGGGATCCACAGCTTCCTGATTTTTTCTATGAATTGGAAGGAAAAATAAAGTCCACGGATTTAAGTGGAGAAATGATTGAAGAAGCAATTGAAGAGCTTTATAAAATATGGTTTGTGAATAAAGACCTTTCTAAAACACAAATGATCAAATTCCTGCAATCCTTCTTCTTGGATGAGGTTAAGAATGTGAATTTTAATCAGAACATGTATAAAAAAAAGTTTATTAGTCTTGTTGGACCTACAGGAGTAGGTAAAACCACAACACTTGCGAAACTTGCTGCTAATGCGGTACTAAAACAAGGGAAATCTGTGGGTTTTATAACAACAGATACTTACCGTATTGCAGCAATTGACCAGCTGAAAACTTATGCGAGTATTTTAGATGCTCCAATAGAGGTTTGTTATAATGCAGCAGATTTTCAAGAGGCAAAAAACAAGCTTGCACATCTTGATGTTATATTTATCGACACGGCAGGTAGGAATTTCTTAAATAAAGAGTTTGTAAGTGATTTAAAAGCTGTGATTAATTTTGAAGAAGAAATGGACACATTTTTAGTATTGTCTCTTACGTCCAAACTTAAGGATATGAAAATAATCACAGAACAATTTTGGGAAGTTGGGATTCAACAGTTTTTGTTTACAAAAAAAGATGAAACAACTTCAGTAAGCTCCATGTATTCGTTAATTCATCATTATCAAAAAGGGGCATCCTATCTAACAAACGGACAAAGCGTTCCGGAAGACTTGATAGCTGCTACGAAAGAAACGGTTGTTGATTATCTTATTGAGGAAATAAAGTGATGAATGATCAAGCAAGACTTTTACGAAAACAAATAGAAATGCATCGAGATCAAAAGGATACAATTAAGGAGCCTGAAAAAGAAGCAAAGACTCTAGCAGTTGTTAGTGGTAAAGGAGGGGTTGGAAAATCAAATTTCTCCTTAAATTTTTCTCTAGCTCTTCAAAAACAGGGGAACAAGGTGTTGTTGTTTGATTTAGATATTGGTATGGCAAATATTGATATCTTGATGGGAACAACTCAAAAATACAATATTGTTCATTTGTTTGAAGAAGGCAGAACATTGGCAGAAATCATTCAAAAAGGACCTGAAAATCTTTCCTATATTGCAGGCGGGTCAGGTTTAACAGACATATTCAAGCTCAATGATGATAAACAGAGATTTTTTCTATCACAATTAGCGGAAGTTTCCGCCGAATACGATTATATTATTTTCGATATGGGAGCCGGTATCACAAGTGATAGTCTTCAATTACTATTGTCTGTAGATGAGATCTTTCTCCTAACAACATGTGAACCTACTTCGATAACAGATGCATATTCAGCTTTAAAACATATAAATATCCATAATCGTTCAATACCTTTTTATCTTATACTAAACAAAGTGCCAGATAGAAAAACAGCGATAAAATCTGCGGAAAGAATAAAGACTGTAGCGCAGAACTTTTTAACAAAAGATTTGACTCATTTAGGTTCCATTCCAGATGACCGCTTTGTTTTACGTGCAGTAATGGAGCAAACACCGTTCATTTTGGGATATCCAAACTGTTTAGCAAGTAAAGCAATTTTTCAGTTATCCTTTTTATATGAAGAAGGAAAAAGGATGTCTGATAAATCTACACAGCAAAGAAAACCATCATTTGTCGCAAAGCTATTTCGCCTTCTTTCTTAAAGAGAAATATCGGCAATTGCTTTCGAAAGAGAGGCAAGATAACATCATGAAGAAAATAAAAGTTTTAGTGACCGATGATTCCATTTTTATGAGAAAGCTTATCACAGATTTGTTAAAAGACCACCCTATAATCGAAGTAATTTCGACTGCTAAGAATGGGTTAGAAGCAATAAAAAAAGTCAAAGAATTATCCCCGGATGTGGTCACGTTAGACGTTGAAATGCCAGTGATGGATGGAATACAAGCATTACAAGAAATAATGAAGCACTCGCCGGTGCCAGTCATCATGCTTTCGAGTACCACTTCATCCGGTTCTTTAAATACAATCATTGCACTTGAGTATGGTGCAGTAGATTTTGTCACAAAGCCCTCTGGTGCTATTAGCTTGGATATTTTCAAAGTCAAAGAAGAACTTATAGAAAAAATCATACTAGCTGCTACGTCCAATATAATCTCAGCCCCCAAAAAGCAAGATGAGATAAAGGTATCTCCTGAAAAAGAACAGTATCGTAAATTCACCCGAATAATCAAAGGGAGAGCTGCGGATAAACCGATAATTTGTATAGGAACCTCAACTGGTGGACCACGTGCACTTCAAACCGTACTAACTTCTTTGCCAAATACGTTGACAGCTCCCATCCTTATTGTTCAGCACATGCCTCCGCAATTTACAAAATCATTAGCAGACAGACTTAATTCGTTATGTGAATTTAATGTATTGGAAGCGGAGCATAACCAAAAAGTTTTAGAAGGCACAGTTTATATTGCACCGGGTGGATTTCATATGGAAGTAAAGGAACGCGGAAAAGAGCTTTTTATTAGTTTAAATGAGGAATCGCCAATTAAAGGACATCGACCTGCCGTGGATAAATTATTTTCTTCCATGAGCAACATTAAAGGCTACCGTAAAATAGTTGCTATTTTAACAGGCATGGGAGCAGATGGTGCCGTTGGAGTAAAAAGTCTCAAAGAATCAGAAAATACTATTGTAATAGCTGAATCTGAAAAAACCTCCGTTGTATTTGGAATGCCTAAGGCAACAATACAGACCGGATTAGTAGATAACATAGAAAACCTTGAAGATATAGCGAAAGTAATTCATCAATATACCATGTGATAGGGGTGTTTTAAAATGGAATTAAGTCAATATTTAGATATTTTCCTTGAAGAAAGCAAAGAACACATTGAAACGATTAATAACCAGTTAGTAGAGCTTGAACGTAATCCTGAAAGCGTAAATATTGTTAATGAAATCTTCCGTTCGGCCCATACGTTAAAAGGGATGTCTGCAACAATGGGTTATGAAGATTTGGCGAGCTTAACTCACCAAATGGAAAATGTGCTCGATATGATTCGAAATGATAAATTGGCAGTCTCCTCCACTCTATTAGACGTAATATTTCAGTCAGTAGAATACCTAGAAGCCATGGTTTTCTCAATTGCTGATGGCGGAGATGGAAAGAAAGATGTTTCAGATGTAGTAGCATTGCTTGTCAAGATTGAAAAGGGTGAAGAAGTAGCTGACCTTCATCAAGGGTTTTCTAAAACGGAAGAAAACCATACATATGATTCCTATGAACTTACCATTTTGCAACAGTCTGAGGAGCAAGGTTATCATCCTTATGAAATAACTATAACACTACGAAATGATTGTTTGCTAAAAGCTGCGCGTGTTTTTATGGTCTTTGAGGTAGTGGAACAAGTCGGGGAAGTAATTAGATCGCATCCGTCTGTTGATCAGCTAGAGGAAGAAAATTTTGATCATACTTTTACTATTACAATGGTTACAAAAGAAGAACAACAAGTGATTAAAGACCGAATTATGAAGGTATCTGAAGTAGAGACGGTTATGATACAAACGATACAAACTAGTAATTTAACCACAACTGTTGAGCAGAAAGAAAAAACAACTGATGTGGAGAATCTAGAACAAGCAAAAATGCAAGCTGCTGTCGCTACAGATATAGAGAGACCCAAAAAAGCTGACAATAAGCCTGAAGGCAAAGTCATTTCCAAAGGCTCTCAAAATAAAACAATACGAGTTAGTATCGATCGTTTAGATGGACTCATGAACCTTTTTGAGGAGCTTGTTATTGATAGAGGCAGATTAGAGCAGATATCGAAAGAATTAAACCAGTCAGAGTTGATGGAAACAGTGGAGAGAATGTCTAGAATATCAAATGATTTACAAGATATCATCCTTAACATGCGTATGGTTCCTATTGAAACCGTTTTTAATCGCTTTCCAAGAATGGTAAGACAATTAGCAAGAGACTTAGGTAAAAAAGTTGAAATAGATATAATTGGAGCTGAAACAGAATTAGATCGAACCGTAATGGATGAGATAGGAGATCCTCTTGTTCATCTTTTACGTAACGCGATTGATCATGGAATAGAGCTGCCAGAAGAAAGAAAAAAGCTTGGTAAAGATGAAGAAGGCACCATAACTTTAAAAGCCTTTCATAGTGGAAACCATGTTTTCATAGAAATTGTTGACAATGGTGGTGGGATTTCGAAACAACGAGTATTGGATAAAGCGATAAGTCGGGGAATAGTTTCTCAACAGGTGGCAGAAACCCTAACAGATCAAGAAATATTCGGACTTATTTTATCATCAGGGTTCTCGACAGCAGAGGTGATTTCAGATATTTCAGGCCGCGGGGTAGGATTAGATGTGGTGAAGAATACAATCGAATCTCTTGGAGGAAATATTACGATTGATTCTAAAGAAGGTAAAGGGACTACTTTTTCCATACAGTTACCTTTAACACTTTCCATTATATCGGTGCTTTTGACTGAAATAGAAAAAGAAAAATATGCTATTCCATTATCTTCTATTATTGAAACGGCAATTATCAAAAAAGAAGAAATTTTAACTGCCCACGGCCAAGAAGTTATTGATTTTAGAGGGAAGATAGTGCCGATTGTCTCTTTGCAAAAAGTTTTTCAAGTAAACCAGCTAGATGAGAAAGAACCAGAATTATGCTCTATCGTTCTAGTGAAAAAAGGAGAAAAGATGGCAGCACTTGTTGTAGACTCTTTTATTGGCCAGCAAGAAGTAGTTTTAAAAGGGTTAGGACAATATTTAAACGCTACATTTGCGATTAGTGGTGCAACGATACTAGGTGATGGACAAGTGGCACTTATCATAGATTGTAATTCTTTAATAAAATAAGGCTCTACTAAAAAAGTTGACTAAACCGTCAAATTTAAAATGCCTGGAGGAAGAGGAATGCAGACAACTGCACAAAAATTGAAGCTTATTGTTTTTGAAATAAATAAAGAAGAATATGCAATACCGGTTCATCAGGTTCGTTCTATTGAGAAATTACTCCCTATAACGCGTGTACCTAATGTAGCAGCACATATAAAGGGAGTTATAAATTTAAGAGGTGTAATTACACCGATTGTAGATCTTCGTGCACGTTTTAATTTAGGAGAAAGTGAATACTCTAATTCTACTCGTATCATTATTACTGTTGTTGGGGACTTAGAAGTTGGGTTTATCGTAGATGCTGCTAATGATGTATTAGACATAATGGAGGATGACATAGAAATGGCTCCTGAAGTAGTAGGATCGGTTGAAACAAAGTATGTTCAAGGTGTAGTCAAAGTGAATAAAAGACTCTTTGTTTGTCTTGATTTAAAGGAAGTCCTTCAACTAGAACATTCTACTGATTAGGTTTTGTTAAAGATGAGTGGTGATAATAGTGATATTCCAGCTGATGATTGGAGCAAAAGGTTTAGCCTACCGCCCGCGGAAAGCGAAGCCTTTTGAGGGGATCAACAGCGGTGCTTAACAGAGCTAATGATAAAAGGAGGTTGACATGGATACGCATGAGAACTTAAATGAGCTTGACCTATTAAAGGAATTAAGTAATATAGGTGCTGGTAATGCAGCAACAGCTTTATCGAAACTATTAAATAAAGATGTGAATATGACGGTTCCTTTTGCCAAAATTGTTTCCTTTAACGAGATGATGGAATTAGCAGGAGGTCCAGATCGTCCCGTCGCAGCGGTATTCTTAACGATGGAAGGTGAGTTAGAGGGAAGCTTGTTCTTTGTGCTTTCGCTAGAAGATGCTACAAGACTTGTTCATCAATTAGTAGGAGATAAAAGTGTTGACCCAGATAGTTTATCCACTCATGAGATGGGGTTATCTGCACTACAGGAGCTAGGTAACATTATTTCTGCACACTACCTGACTGCATTATCTGATGCTATTGGTTTGAATGTAACACCTTCAGTTCCACAAGTAACGGTAGATATGGTAGGAGCTATAGTTATGGCAGGCCTTTTGGAGATTTCACAAATAAGCGATCACGCCATTTTTATTGATACAGAGCTTTCAGAAATATCCGACGGACTGACTGAAAAAGCAAAGGGGCACTTTTTTCTTATCCCTTATCCCGATTCTTTTGAAAAAATATTGACTGCATTAGGGGAGAAATAAATGCTTGGAGTACAAAGTATAATAAAAGTTGGTATAGCGGAAATGAATCTGGTGAAGTCGCCACAATGTATTCGAACATCTGGTCTTGGTTCTTGTGTAGGATTGGTATTGTATGACATAACAGCAAAAATCGCTGGAATGGTTCATGTGATGCTGCCGAACTCGAGTCTTGCGCGTACCTCTTCGTTCAACCCAAGTAAATATGCAGATACAGGGGTGGATAATCTACTAGAGGTGCTTCTTCAAAACGGTGCAAAATCCTCCTTACTCAAAGCGAAAATAGCCGGAGGAGCCCAAATGTTTCAATTCACAAGTAATAGTAGTGAAATGATGAGAATTGGGCCAAGAAACGTGGAAGCGGTAAAGATGATGCTTGAAAAATATCATATTCCTATTCTTGGAGAAGATTGTGGTGGAAACAGTGGAAGAACGATTGAATTTAATCCTGAAAACGGAAAACTAATGATTAAAACAGTTAATAAAGGAATCAGGTATATCTGATGTTTTGGCTCTTAGCAGGACAAAGGGAGGGAAAGCCATGAAGACAATGACATCCAACAAGGAATCTTATTATTGGAACCTTTGGAAAACTCGCAAAGATCCCGAAGCAGGCGATTATTTAGTGCAAAATTATATGCCATTAGTTAATTATCATGTACAACGCATCGCAACCGGCCTTCCCAAAAGTGTGAAACGTGAAGAATTGAAAAGTTTAGCGTTAGTAGGGCTATTTGATGCACTTGAAAAATTCGATCCTTCGCGAGACTTGAAATTTGACACGTATGCTTCCTTTCGAATACGTGGATCCATTATAGACGGATTAAGAAAAGAGGATTGGCTTCCACGCAGCTTGCGTGAAAAAGCCAAGAAAATTGAAAGCGCAATGGAAAAACTAGAACAAAATTATATGAGAAATGCTACTTTAGAGGAACTAGCGAATGAACTTTCCATGCCGGAAAAAGAAATAGCTTCCATCACACATGAAATTCTCTATTGTAATATGCTTTCTATAGATGAAATGCCTAGTGATCAGGAAGATTCCAACCAACAAAGATACACTTTGAGGGATGACTCTAGCATATCACCTGAAGAAGAAGTGTTAAAATCAGAGGCAATTCAAGATTTAATGGAGCAAATTGATAAATTAAATAAGAATGAGCAATTGGTAATCAGTCTTTTTTATAAAGAAGAACTAACACTAACAGAAATAGGACAGGTAATGTCTCTTACAACTTCGCGGATTTCACAAATCCATTCAAAAGCGATCTTCAAATTGCGTAAAGAATTGTCTGCTTTAAATTAAGGATGTATTAGTAACCGTTGTTGATTCCTGAAAAGGCAAAGCGGTTGCGGGTCGATTGGGACTCCCGTTGCCACCCTCAGGAGCTTTACACACTCCCTTGAATCAATAGCCAGGAACTATTAACAACCTGGCATTAACCTAGCTTTATAAAAAGGTCGTGAAGCTGTATGACAGTAATATTTTTAGTGATAAACTTCATGTTGAGCTTACTTGCAATATTTTTTGTAATCATCCTTTATGTTAAATTCTCGAAAGTGCAACAGCTTGAGCAGGATTATCACCATTTATTGAAAGAAGCGGAAGAAACAATAAGTGGCTATGTTTATGAGCTAAAAGAAGAAAATGAAATATTTTTATCAAAAATAACAGACAAACGACATGCTAATGCTCCTACAGTGAAAATGGCGAGGGAAAACCTCATTGATAGAACAGAATCTGAAATTACACAACAAGACGTTGAAATGCTTTTGAATGAAAATGAACAAAAGCTATCATCTGATAAGAAAGAGAACTTTGAGAGCTTAAGTTTGTATGAACAGGTGTCGCATTTAGTTGAAAAAGGGCATTCTCTTGAAGATATTGCTAAGAAGCTGAATAAAGGTAAAACGGAGATAGAGCTTTTATGGAAAATTCGACAGTGAAAGTCATTTTGCACTTGATTGTGTAAAGCGTATGTGATATAGTTACTTTCGGTGTTATAAATTCACACGTTTGCCGATTTAAGCAATGGTGCTGATCTTATCAGTTTTGTTTAAAAATGAAGTAAACGGAGGAAAAAAAACCATTAGGAGGAATATAACATGTCAGTAATCTCAATGAAACAACTTTTAGAAGCTGGTGTACATTTCGGACACCAAACTCGCCGTTGGAACCCAAAAATGAAGAAATTTATCTTCACGGAGCGTAACGGTATTTACATCATCGACCTTCAAAAAACAGTTAAAAAGGTTGAAGAAGCTTACAGATTCGTTAAAGAACTTGCTGGTAATGGCGGAACAGTTCTATTCGTTGGTACTAAAAAGCAAGCACAAGATTCTGTAAAAGAAGAAGCAGAACGTTCTGGAATGTACTATGTTAACCAACGCTGGTTGGGTGGTACTTTAACTAACTTTGAAACAATCCAAAAGCGTATTACACGCCTTAAGAAAATTGAAAAAATGCAAGAAGATGGAACTTTCGAAGTTCTTCCTAAGAAAGAAGTTGTAATGTTAAAGAAAGAGCTTGAGCGTCTTGAAAAGTTCCTAGGCGGAATCAAAGACATGAAAGGTCTTCCGGATGCATTATTCATCATTGACCCACGCAAAGAGCGTATCGCTGTTGCAGAAGCTAGAAAGCTTAACATCCCTATCGTTGGAATTGTAGACACGAACTGTGATCCAGACGAAATTGATGTAATTATCCCTGCAAATGACGATGCAATCCGTGCTGTAAAATTATTAACAGGCAAAATGGCAGATGCTATCTTAGAAGCGAAACAAGGCGAAGAGACTGCTGCTGCTACAACAACTGCTTAATTAGATTTAGAAAAAAGGTGATAAGAGGGGAAAGCCTTTTATCACCTTTTTTTGGAAAATATAATATGTGATAGGGCAACTTAAATTGATTGTACCTATTATAGATTTACATAACCTAAGGAGGAATTATTATTATGGCTGTTACTGCTCAAATGGTAAAAGAATTACGTGAAAAAACTGGCGCTGGAATGATGGATTGTAAAAAAGCATTAATGGAAACAGATGGTGATATCGATAAAGCAATCGACTTTCTACGCGAAAAAGGGATTGCAAAAGCTGCTAAAAAGACAGATCGTATTGCTGCAGAAGGATTAACTGCAATTGTTACTAAAGGAAACGAAGCGGTTATTCTAGAAGTTAACTCTGAAACAGATTTTGTAGCTAAAAATGAAGGTTTTAAAACTCTTGTTACTGAATTGGGTCAATTGTTAATCACGCATAAACCTGAAAATGTGGAAGCAGCACTTGAATTGAAAATGGATAACGGTGTTGTAGTTTCTGAACATATCAACTCAGCTATCGCTAAAATTGGAGAAAAATTAACTCTTCGTCGTTATACTATTGCTACTAAAACTGATGAGGATGCATTTGGTGCTTACTTACACATGGGTGGTCGTATCGGTGTTTTAACATTGCTTGAAGGTACAACCGATGAGGAAGCTGCTAAAGATGTAGCAATGCATATTGCTGCAATCAATCCTAAATATGTTTCTCGCGACGAAGTTTCTGCAGAAGAAGCAGAACGTGAGCGTGAAGTATTAACACAGCAAGCTTTAAATGAAGGTAAACCTGAAAATATCGTTGCTAAAATGGTAGAAGGGCGTCTTGGGAAATACTTTGAAGATATCTGCCTATTAGACCAAACTTTTGTTAAAAACCCAGATATGAAAGTACGTCAATTTGTACAAAGCAAAGGTGGAACTGTTAAGGCGTTTGTCCGTTATGAAGTTGGAGAAGGAATTGAAAGACGTCAAGACAATTTTGCTGAAGAAGTAATGAACCAAGTTAAAAAATAAGAGAACAACACTCTGAATATTCCGGGAGCACACTTTGTGTTCCCTTTTTTAAAAAGGCTCTTATCATGTAAACTGTAGTTGCGTAATAAACGAGAAATGGCGCACCTGGATGTTGTCTGGGGTGGAAACAAGCCATGTCTGGAATTAACAGTGGTACTTAGCAAGAGCTATTAAAATAAGAAATCCTTGGATTCCTGGAGGTTATTATGTCTGAAGCAAAATATCGTCGTATTGTATTAAAATTAAGTGGGGAAGCTTTAGCAGGAGAGCAAGGCTTTGGTATTAATCCAACTGTAATTAAATCTGTTTCTCATCAAGTTAAAGAATTGGCTGACCTAGGTGTGGAGGTTGCTGTAGTTGTTGGAGGCGGGAACATTTGGAGAGGTAAGGTTGGAAGCGAGATGGGAATGGACCGTGCCTCTGCCGATTATATGGGAATGCTGGCAACAGTAATGAATTCACTAGCACTTCAAGATAGTCTAGAGAATGCCGGTGTTGAGACACGTGTACAAACCTCCATTGAAATGCGTCAGGTTGCTGAACCTTACATAAGAAGAAAAGCAATTCGTCACTTAGAGAAAAAACGTGTAGTTATTTTTGCTGCTGGAACAGGTAACCCTTATTTCTCAACAGATACAACTGCTGCATTACGTGCAGCGGAAATTGAAGCAGAAGTGATTCTTATGGCAAAAAACAATGTAGATGGTGTATACTCTGCCGATCCTAGCATTGATCGTACAGCGACGAAATACGAAACGCTTACTTACCTTGACGTTTTAAGAGAAGGACTTGCTGTTATGGACTCTACCGCTTCATCTTTATGTATGGATAATAACATTCCGATTATCGTATTTTCTATCATGGAAGAAGGAAACATTAAACGAGTTGTTTTAGGTGAAAATATTGGAACGATTGTGAGGGGGAAATAACATGGCCAAACAAGTTATTACACAAACAAAAGATAGAATGGAAAAAGCAATTCAATCCTATTCTAGAGAATTAGCATCTATCCGTGCTGGACGAGCTAGTGCTGCTCTTTTAGACAAAGTAACAGTGGATTATTATGGCGCACCTACACCTGTTAATCAATTAGCTTCCATAAATGTTCCTGAAGCTAGGTTATTAGTTGTGCAACCATATGATAAGTCTTCATTAGGTGATATTGAAAAAGCTATTATTAGAGCAGACCTTGGACTGAATCCTTCTAATGATGGATCAGTAATCCGCATTTCTATTCCTGCTTTGACAGAAGAAAGACGTAAAGAGCTAGTGAAAGTGGTTAAAAAGTCGTCTGAAGAAGCAAAGGTAGCAATCCGTAACATTCGTCGTGATGGGAATGATGATTTAAAGAAGCTTGAAAAGAGCGGAGACATTACCGAAGACGAATTACGTGGCTATACTGATGACATTCAGAAGCAAACAGACAACTTTATTGCTAAGGTTGAAACAGTAACAAAAGAAAAAGAAAAAGAAATCATGGAAGTCTGAGCGATTTACATGTAAAATAGAAAGATGGAAAGACCCTCTAACGTTTACAGGGGGTTTTTTTGTTAATACTGTTACTATAAATAAGTACCAACAGTAAGGTAGTTATTTATTTTTAATGGAGGATTTTTATGCTGAAGAAAATACAAGAGTGGAGAGGCAAAGAAACCTCTAAATCTTCCCTTACAAAGGAAGAACTATTGAAACACCCTATCCCAAAACATATTGCTGTTATAATGGATGGCAATGGACGTTGGGCAAAGAAACGTGCTTTACCTAGAATTGCAGGACACCATGAAGGAATGAAAACAGTAAGGAAAATAACAAAAGCTGCTAATGGTTTAGGTGTTAAAGTTTTAACCATGTACGCTTTTTCTACAGAAAACTGGAAGCGACCGAAACTTGAGGTGGATTTTCTAATGAAGCTGCCAGAGGAGTTTCTTGGAACATTTCTTCCAGAACTAATTGAAGAGAATGTGCAAGTGCGCCTGATGGGCAACAAATCCGACCTTCCTGAACACACGCTTCGAGCAGTGGAAGGTGCAATGGAAAAAACCAAAAACAATACCGGACTAATATTAAATTTCGCCCTGAATTATGGCGGTAGAGATGAAATACTGCGTGCAGTGAAAAATGTAGCAATAGATTTACAGAACAATACTATTACTACAGAACAACTTTCTGAAGAGGTTTTCTCAGAATATCTTTTCAGTAATCAATTACCAGACCCAGATCTTCTTATTCGTACAAGTGGGGAAATAAGATTGAGCAATTTTATGCTCTGGCAATTAGCCTATGCTGAATTTTATTTTACGGATGTACTATGGCCTGATTTTGAGGAGCTTCACCTTTACGAGGCGATAAACAGTTTTCAACAGCGTGGAAGAAGATTTGGTGGTATATAAGAAGGTGTTGGACATACAATGAAACAACGGATTATTACAGCTTTAATAGCAGCAGCGGTGTTTTTACCTATTGTTGTTTACGGTGAATTGCCATTTGTCATCTTTGTTTACTTATTAGCATCTGTAGGTTTATATGAGGCTTTAAGGATGAAAAAGCATTCCATTGTTAGCATACCTGGTCTGCTGTCCCTTTTACTTATATGGATATTCTTATTGCCGAGCTCCTGGCTACCTTTAGATCCTATCTTTTTGAAAATTGATTTTCTGTTACTAATTGTCTTGCTACTATTAACTTACACAGTATTATCTAAAAACAAATTCACATTTGATGATGTAGGCTTTATTCTTGCTTCAACGGTTTATATTGGAATGGGTTTTTATTATTTTATCGAAATTCGTGAAATATCTTTGGCTTATGTGTTTTTTGCTTTATTTGTAATTTGGACAACCGACTCTGGAGCATATTTTATAGGAAAAGCAATAGGCAATAAAAAGTTATGGCCTGAAATCAGTCCTAACAAGACAGTGGAAGGCTCTATTGGAGGAGTTATTTGTGCTATTGTATTAGCAATTATCTTCCATTTTGTTGTAGATTTTACTCATTCTGTTTTAGTAACAGTTTTATTAGCGAGTATTCTTTCAGTAGTAGGGCAAATTGGAGATCTTGCCGAGTCTGCTTTAAAGAGATACTATCAGATTAAAGATTCAGGTAAAATCCTCCCGGGCCACGGTGGGATATTAGATCGCTTCGACAGCCTTCTCTTTGTGCTGCCACTATTACACTTTATACATAGATTTATATCCTAACTCAGAAAAAAAGTGAGGGTATGGAAGGAGAGGGTGCTAGTGAAACAAATAAGTTTATTGGGGGCTTCTGGTTCTATAGGGATTCAGACCTTGGAAGTAATTAGGCAGCACCCTGACCTATTTAAGCTTGTAGCATTTAGTGTTGGAAGCAATATAAAAGTTGCTTCTGAAATAATTGATGAATTTTCTCCATCATTAGTATCAGTTAAAAGCAGAAATGACCGAGAAATGTTAAAAAGTCAATTAGTTGGCCGGTCTATTAAAGTTGTAGACGGGGAAGAAGGCTTAATTGAAGTGGCGACCTTTAAGGATACGGATATTGTCGTCAATTCTGTAGTTGGTAGTGTAGGACTAGTTCCAACACTACATGCTATCGAAAGTAAAAAAACGATTGCACTTGCTAATAAAGAGACATTAGTGACCGCAGGGCATATCGTCATGGATGAAGCAAAGAAGCATGGTGTTTCCATTCTTCCTGTAGACAGTGAACATTCAGCTATATACCAATGTCTACAAGGAGAAAAGGAGAAAAATATCCAATCGCTGATATTAACAGCTTCTGGGGGGAGCTTTCGTGATAAAACTCGGGATCAACTGATAGGAGTTACGGTTTCCGACGCTTTAAATCATCCGAATTGGTCGATGGGAGCGAAGATTACGATAGACTCCGCAACCATGATGAATAAAGGACTTGAAGTTATTGAAGCACATTGGTTGTTTGGTATCCCGTATGAAGAAATTCAAGTGGTACTGCATAGAGAAAGTGCAATACATTCTATGGTTGAGTTTTGTGATACAAGCATCATCGCCCAATTAGGAACACCTGATATGCGGGTTCCGATACAATATGCTTTAAGTTATCCAGATCGTTTGGTTCACACATCAGGAAAAAGACTAAACCTTGTTGAAATGGGAAAACTTCATTTTGAAACGATGGATTTTGAACGTTTCCGCTGCTTACATTTTGCTTTTGAGGCAGGTAAAACAGGGGGAACGATGCCTACTGTTCTGAATGCAGCAAATGAAATTGCAGTGGAAGGATTCTTGTCAGGAAAAATCGAGTTCTTAACAATAGAGCACATGATAGAAAAGGCCATGGCAAGACATTCTGTTCAAAAAGTTCCAGATCTACAAACCATTACTGAAGTAGACATCGAGACGAGAGAATATGTTCGTTCACTAATAGATTAGAGGTGGAAATCTAGTGAATACAGTTATAGCTTTTATCATTATTTTTGGGGTGCTAGTTTTCGTTCATGAACTAGGCCATCTGGTCTTTGCAAAGAGAGCAGGTATTTTATGTAGAGAGTTTGCAATAGGGTTTGGTCCGAAAGTATTTTCTTTCAAGAAAGATGATACAGTTTATACAATTAGACTTTTACCTATCGGTGGATTTGTACGAATGGCAGGGGAAGATCCAGAAGTTATTGAGATAAAACCTGGCTATCATATTGGTTTATTATTCAATGATATGGGAGAAGTCAACAAAGTAGTTATAAATAATAAGGATAAGCATCCTGAGGCAAAAATTATTGAAGTAGAACATGCAGATTTAGAACATAACCTTATTATTCGCGGATATGAACTGAATGATGAAGAGACTCTTCACGAATTTGCTGTAAGCAGAGATTCCTATTTCGTGATGGATGGTCAAGAAATACAAAATGCTCCTTATGACCGTCAGTTTGGTTCAAAAACATTAGGTCAGCGGACGATGGCGATTTTTGCAGGACCTATGATGAACTTTATACTAGCATTTTTGCTTTTTGCCTTCCTTGGGATGGTGCAGGGATATCCTGTTAATGAGGCAATTATGGGTGAATTAACTTCAGACGGACCTGCGCAAGCATCAGGCTTGCAACAAGGAGATAAGGTTATTGCGATAAATGACAATAGTGTCTCTTCTTGGGATGATGTGGTAAAGATTATACAAGTGAACCCTAACGAAGAATTGTTATTCCTAGTTGACAGAAATGGCCAATCCTTAAATATTCCAATTACTCCAAAGGCTGAACAAGTCGAAGGAGGAGAAACAATAGGAATCATTGGTGTTTATATGCCGATGGAGAAATCTGTACTAGGAGCAATTCCTAAAGCAGGGACCGAAACATACAACTGGACTAAAGAAATCATTACAGGTCTTGGTAAACTGGTAACAGGTCAATTCTCCATCGATATGCTTTCAGGTCCTGTTGGGATCTATAAATCCACCGAAGTGGTGGCAGAATCAGGAGTCCTCTTGTTAATCAGGTGGACGGCCGTGCTTAGTATTAACCTAGGAATTATCAACCTGCTCCCTATTCCAGCATTGGATGGCGGCCGACTTATGTTCTTTGCTGCAGAGGCAGTAAGAGGTAGACCTATTGATCGTCAAAAAGAAGGTCTAGTCCACTTTATAGGATTTGCGTTATTAATGTTATTAATGCTTGTTGTTACATGGAATGATATTCAAAAGTTCTTTTTGTAAAGTCTCTGTTAAAGTTGTGCGTTGATATTAATGCTATTCCAGTGATGATTGGAGCAAAAGGCGGAGACTCCAACGGGATGATAGCGGTAGGCTGGAGACCCCGCAGGCACAGCCGAGGAGGCTCCAGCACCGCCCCGTGGAACGCGTAGCCTTTTGCGAAAATCAATAGCGGCGTTTAACACAGGCTTTGTAAAAGTTGTTTGTAATTTAAATGGTAAAGAGTCAACTTGGATCATGTACTTTGATGCAAGTTCTCTTTGCTTTAATAGAGAGCTCTTATGGGGAAAAATCTCTATTAGACCAGGCAGTGAAGAAATAAGACTCTTTTCTTAAAGGTTCTTGCTATAAGTCCGTAAAAAATCGGCCGCGATTATAACGGGTTGTGCCAATTACATAAAAGCAACAATCAATGCGAAAACAGCCAAAAAAAATAGGTTACGAGGTGCCCATTATGAAACAAAGTATGACGCTTATTCCTACTCTTAGAGAAGTCCCGGCAGATGCAGAGGTGAAAAGTCATCAGCTATTAATTAGAGCAGGTTATATACGCCAGAATACAAGTGGTATTTATAGTTTTCTTCCTTTAGGAAAAAAAGTACTAAAAAAAGTGGAGGATATCGTCCGGGAAGAAATGGATAATGCCGGAGCTGCAGAACTATTGATGCCAGCAATGCAAGCAGCAGAGCTATGGCAAGAATCTGGTCGCTGGTATTCTTACGGTCCCGAATTAATGCGCCTAAAGGATCGTCATAATAGGGAGTTTGCCTTAGGGGCGACGCACGAAGAGGTCATTACGACAATCGTACGTGATGAAATCAAATCTTATAAAAAACTACCTCTGACACTTTACCAAATTCAAACAAAGTTTCGCGACGAAAAACGCCCAAGGTTCGGTCTCTTACGTGGAAGAGAGTTCCTGATGAAAGACGCTTACTCCTTTCATGCCTCCCAAGAAAGTCTTGATGAAGTGTATAACATCATGTTCACAGCTTATTCTAATATATTTACTAGATTAGGATTGGATTTCAGGGCAGTTATAGCCGACTCAGGTGCTATGGGAGGAAAAGATACACATGAATTTATGGTTCTTTCTGAAATTGGGGAAGATACAGTTGCTTACTCAACAAAATCTGGTTTTGCTGCCAATGTAGAGATGGCGCCGGTAATGGCTAACTACGAGCGAAAAACAGAACAAATCAAAGACTTAGAAAAAATAGCTACCCCTAATCAAAAAACAATTGAAGAAGTAGCAGATTTTCTAGATGTTTCAAGTTCTGATTGCATAAAAACTCTAGGGTTTAAAGTAGACGACAAATTTGTGGTAGTGTTAGTTCGCGGAGATCATGAGATAAACGATATTAAGATTAAAAATTTATACCAAGCATCCGTAGTCGATCTTGCGTCACCACAAGAAGTGAAAGAGCAATTGGGATGCCCGATAGGATCCCTTGGTCCAATTAACTTACCAACATCCGTGGAGATAGTAGCTGATGCAGCCGTTGAGTATATTGTTAACGGTGTGGCCGGTGCAAATGAGGAAGGTTTTCACTATAAAAATGTTAATCCTTCTAGAGATTTCAACATCAGCCAGTATTGCGATTTGCGATTTATTAAAGAGGGAGACATGTCTCCAGACGGGGAGGGAGTCATCCAATTTGCAAAAGGTATAGAAGTTGGGCATATATTCAAGCTTGGCAAACGATATAGTGAAGCAATGGGTGCTACCTACCTTGATGAAAATGGAAGAGCTCAGCATATGATTATGGGTTGTTATGGAATTGGGGTCTCCCGTGTAATGGCAGCAATTGTTGAGCAGTTCCATGATGATAATGGAATTGTATGGCCTGATGCTGTGACACCTTATCAGGTACACGTTATTCCTGTAAATGCAAAGAACGATGTACAAGCAGGATTGGCCGAAAAACTGTACGGTGAACTGAAGGATGCAGGCTTTTCAGTACTGTATGATGACCGTCAAGAAAGACCAGGCGTTAAATTCGCAGATTCTGATTTAATTGGCTTGCCTGTTCGCATCACGGTTGGCAAAAAAGCAGAAGAAAATGTGGTAGAACTTAAATGGAGAAAAACAGGAGATATGGAAGAAATCTCTGTGGAACAATTAATACAAACATTACGTCGAAATATAGTACAATAAGAGATATATAAATACACGAAGGTACCCCTAATCAAAATAGGAGGTACCTTCAATTATGAGGCTTTTTTTATCCATTGTTGATGTTGCATACGTATAATCAACGGATATTGTGGCCGAATATGTATGTGGAAAGGAGTCTGAATGTTGCTAGATCCGTTGTCCCAAGAAAAGAAAGATCGTTTTCGACTTCTCCTTCAACAGCTAGGTCTAACTAGCGATGAAATATTTCCTTATTTTGCTGAGGCGGGAATCGAGAAATTAACAGTAGAAAAAGCACAAAAAAAATGGCATTTTCATTTTGTTTTCCAGAATATTCTTCCAGCATCCATCTATGAAATATTTTATGCAAAGCTGACAAAAAGCTTCTCACATATAGCAAGTGTTTCTTTTCATATTAGCGTTAATGAGAATTCTTATGAAGGAACATATATACAAGACTATTGGCCGATATGTTTAAAAGAATTGGAGGGATATTCTCCGCCTTTACTTATGCTCTTAAAAGGACAGGTGCCAACTCTAAAAGGAAATAAGCTTATTCTTACAGCAAGAAATGAAGCAGAGGCCATCGCTGTTAAGAAGAAATTAAATTCTGTTATTTGCTCCATGTATGAAGGTTTTGGTTTTCCTACTTTTGTATTAGATACAAGTTTATCTCATTCTGAAGAAGATTATCAGAAATTTGTAGAACAAAAACAAATAGAGGACGATCAAAAAGCTTTAGCTGCTCTTACTGAAATGCAAAAAAAGGATACTGCTGAAAGTAGTTCTGTAAGTGGCCCAGTAATGATAGGATATAACATCAAAGATGATGCAGAGATTAAGACTTTAGCAGAGATAGTGGATGAAGAAAGACGAGTAGCCGTACAGGGTTATGTTTTTGATGCAGAAACAAAAGAACTTAGAAGTGGAAGAACTTTGTTAACATTTAAAATTACTGATTATACCAATTCCATTCTAGTAAAAATGTTCTCCAGAGACAAAGAGGATGTACCTTTATTACAAGCAGTTAAAAAAGGTATGTGGTTAAAGGTTCGAGGCAGTATTCAGAATGATACCTTTGTTCGAGATCTCGTTATGATGGCAAATGATATAAATGAATTTGCCGGAAAAGAAATAAGAGATACCGCGCCGGAAGGGGAAAAAAGAGTCGAGCTTCATTTACACTCCCCAATGAGTACGATGGATGCAGTAAGCTCTATTACTTCACTTGTTGGACAAGCCAAAAAGTGGGGGCATGAAGCAATTGCTATAACAGACCATGCAGTAGCACAGGCTTATCCTGATGCTTATGCTGCCGGACAAAAAAATGGCGTAAAAATATTATATGGACTAGAAGCGAACCTTGTAGATGATGGTGTACCCATTGCTTATAATCCTATTCACCGCAATCTAGCAGAAGCTACCTATGTTGTTTTTGATGTTGAGACAACAGGTTTATCTGCAATGTACGACACGATTATTGAACTTGCAGCAGTAAAAATAAAAGACGGGGAAATTATTGACCGCTTTGAATCGTTCTCTAATCCGCATCACCCCTTATCTGCGACAACCATAAACCTTACAGGAATAACTGATGATATGGTTCAAGATGCACCAGAAGTAGGGGATGTTTTAAAAGATTTTCATCAATGGATAGATGATGATATTCTTGTTGCTCACAATGCTAGCTTTGATATGGGTTTCTTGAACATTGGTTTACAGAGAATAGGGCTTGGGAAAGCAAAAAATCCAGTTATTGATACATTGGAATTAGGACGCCTGTTATTTCCAGACTTAAAGAATCATCGATTAAATACTCTTTGTAAAAAGTTCGACATTGAACTTACCCAGCATCACAGAGCGATTTATGATGCCGAAGCAACAGGTTATTTATTAATGAAAATGTTAAAAGATGCACTTGAACGAGGAATAACACGTCATGATGAATTAAATGAGAATACTGGTAAATCGGATGCATATAAAAGAGCAAGACCATCACATATTACCTTGCTTGCTGTTAATGATATAGGCTTGAAAAATTTATTTAAAATCGTGTCGATCTCACATATGAACTATTTTTACCGTGTTCCTCGGATACCAAGGTCACAGCTTCAAAAGCTGAGAGAAGGTTTATTAATTGGAACCGCCTGTGATAAAGGGGAAGTATTTGAAGGTATGATGCAAAAGTCTCCAGATGAAGTGGAGAATATTGCAGAGTTTTACGATTATATTGAGGTACAGCCTCCGAGTAATTATAATCATCTTTTAGAATTAGAATTAATTAAAGATGAAAAATCACTACAGGAAATTTTAACTAACATTGTCAAGCTAGGAGAAAAACTGGAAAAACCTGTTGTAGCTACAGGGAATGTCCACTATTTAAAGAAAGAAGATAAAATCCATCGCGAAATTCTTGTTCGCTCACAATCGGGTGCAAATCCACTTAATCGTCATGAACTTCCTGATGTGCATTTTAAGACAACGGACGAAATGCTTGCTGCTTTTTCATTCCTAGGCGAAGAAAAAGCAAAAGAAATTGTTGTGACTAATACTCAAAAAATAGCAGGCATGATTAATGAGATCAAACCGATTAAAGATGATCTCTATACCCCGAAAATTGAGGGTGCTGATGAAGAAATTAGAGAAATGAGTTATTCTCGTGCTCGTAGTATCTACGGAGATGATTTGCCAGAACTTGTGGAAAAAAGAATAGAAAAAGAACTAAAAAGTATTATCGGTCACGGATTTGCTGTAATCTATTTAATTTCTCAAAAGCTTGTTAAAAAATCACTAGATGATGGCTATCTTGTAGGATCACGTGGATCGGTAGGATCCTCTTTTGTAGCAACAATGACAGAAATTACAGAGGTAAATCCCCTACCACCACATTATGTTTGTCCGTCTTGTCAAACATCGGAATTCTTTGACGATGGTTCGGTAGGCTCAGGTTTTGATTTACCTGATAAAGACTGTCCTCATTGTGGAGAATCTTTCACTAAAGATGGTCATGATATTCCCTTTGAAACTTTCTTAGGTTTTAAGGGTGACAAGGTTCCTGATATAGATTTGAATTTTTCTGGTGAATATCAACCAAGAGCGCATAACTATACAAAAGTATTATTTGGAGAAGATTATGTTTTCCGTGCTGGAACCATTGGTACAGTAGCTGATAAGACTGCTTACGGCTATGTAAAGGGGTATGCAAATGATCGTAACTTGATTCTTCGTGGTGCTGAAATAGATCGGCTTTCTTCCGGATGTACAGGTGTGAGGAGATCAACTGGTCAGCATCCAGGTGGAATTATAGTTGTTCCGGATTACATGGATATTTATGATTTCTCACCAATACAGTACCCAGCGGATGATACAGGCTCAGAGTGGAAAACCACACATTTTGATTTTCACTCTATACATGACAACCTTTTGAAGCTTGATATATTAGGACATGATGATCCTACCGTAATCAGGATGCTTCAGGATCTAAGTGGAATAGACCCGAAAACAATTCCAACCGACGATCCATATGTTATGAAGATATTCAGTGGGACAGAATCACTTGGTGTTACAGAAGATCAAATAATGTGTAAAACAGGTACACTTGGAATTCCGGAGTTTGGTACAAGATTTGTTCGTCAGATGTTAGAGGATACTAAACCATCCACTTTTTCCGAATTGGTTCAAATATCAGGTTTGTCGCATGGTACCGATGTATGGTTAGGAAATGCACAAGAACTTATTCATAATAAAACTTGTTCACTCAGTGAAGTAATAGGGTGCCGTGATGACATTATGGTTTATCTTATCTATAAAGGTTTAGATCCTTCCATGGCATTTAAAATTATGGAATCTGTCCGTAAAGGGAAGGGCTTAACTGATGAATTTAAACAAGAAATGGTAAAGAACGATGTGCCAGAATGGTATATAGATTCTTGTTTAAAAATCAAGTATATGTTTCCAAAAGCCCATGCAGCAGCTTATGTTTTAATGGCAGTTCGTATAGCCTACTTTAAAGTCCACTTTCCTTTAATGTACTATGCAGCTTATTTTACGGTACGAGCAGACGATTTTGACCTAGATTGCATGGTTAAAGGGTCAGCCTCCATTCGTAAGATAGTAGAAGAAATAAATGCAAAAGGCTTAGATGCCACACCAAAAGAAAAATCTTTATTAACTGTATTGGAATTGTCATTGGAAATGAGCGAGCGCGGTTTCTCTTTTAAAAAGGTAGACTTATATAAATCTCATGCTTCTGAATTTATTATAGAAGGTGATTCCCTTATTCCACCATTCAACTCCATTCCTGGACTTGGAACAAATGCAGCTATTAACATTGTTAATTCTAGAGCAGGTGGAGAATATCTTTCTAAAGAAGATTTACAGCAGCGTGGCCGTGTTTCAAAAACCATTATGGAATACCTCGACAAGCATGGTTGTCTCGAAGGACTACCAGACCAAAACCAGCTTTCATTATTCTAGGATGTACAATGCTGGCAATGGCGAGTCTCTAAACGCGTAATTGCTTGAAAGATTTGCATAAAATGTAGGAATATGATATATTTACATTGGAAATGCTATATACATGTAATCAGAAAAGAGTGGGGAAACCCACTCTTTCGTATTGTATTCTCATTTTTCTAGCGTCCATTCTTTTGCCGTTAGACGGCAACTTTTTGTTGTACATAAGCTTGCTTGTTTATGATTCCCTGCTAATTGGCAGGGTCTTTTGTTCAGATTTTAAATACATCGTTTCTCGCTATAGCGAAGGAGGAAAAAGATGAGCAAAAATGTTATTGATACGGTAGAACAAATGATGCTACCTATCGTGGAGGAAATGAATGTTGAGTTAGTGGATATTGAGTATGTAAAAGAAGGTTCATCTTGGTTTTTACGTGTTTATGTGGATAAAGATGGCGGTATTGATATTGAAGACTGTGGTACAGTCAGCGAAAAATTAAGTGAACAGTTGGATGAAATGGATCCTATTCCACATAATTACTTTCTTGAGGTATCTTCGCCTGGTGCAGAACGTCCGTTGAAGAAAAAGGAAGACTTAGAGAAATCTGTTGGAAAATATGTGCATATTAAAACATATGAGCCGATAGATGGTTTGAAAATGTTCGAAGGTGATCTTCTGAGTTTTGATGGCGAGACACTTAAAATCTCCATTACAATTAAAACACGTAAAAAAGAATTTGAAATTCCATATTCAAAAGTCGCCAAGGCTCGATTGGCAGTAAAATTTTAAAAGGTTCAACTACCTATAAGACCAATCATATGTGTCTAAAATGAATGCGTAGGTATGTTAAGGGGGACAAAGTTATATGAGCAGCGAGTTATTTGATGCCCTTACCCTTATGGAAAAGGAAAAAGGCATTAGCAAAGATGTAATAGTTGAGGCGATTGAGGCTGCACTGATATCTGCTTACAAACGAAATTTTAATCAAGCGCAAAATGTACGAGTTGATCTAAATCTAGAATCAGGAACAATGCGTGTATTCGCCAGAAAAGATGTTGTTACAGAAGTGTTTGATTCCAGACTGGAAATTTCTGTTGAAGAAGCAAAGGGCATTAATCCAAATTACCAAGAAAATGATGTATTAGAAATTGAAGTAACACCAAAAGACTTTGGTCGGATAGCCGCACAGACTGCAAAGCAAGTAGTTACACAACGAGTGAGAGAAGCAGAGCGTGGAGTGATCTACTCCGAATATATTGAACGTGAAGAAGATATCATGACAGGGATTGTGCAACGATTAGATGCTAAGTTTATTTACGTGAGCTTAGGAAAGATTGAAGCTCTTTTACCGGTTAATGAGCAAATGCCTAATGAACATTACAAACCTCATGATAGAATAAAAGTATTCCTAACTAAGGTAGAAAAAACAACAAAGGGACCTCAAATCTTTGTGTCTCGATCTCACCCAGGATTACTTAAAAGACTATTCGAATTGGAAGTGCCGGAGATTTATGATGGCACTGTTGAAATTAAATCAGTTGCACGAGAAGCGGGGGATCGCTCCAAAATTTCAGTTTTTAGTGATAACCCTGAAGTGGATCCGGTTGGTGCATGTGTTGGACCAAAAGGGCAAAGGGTACAGGCAATTGTCAATGAACTGAAGGGTGAAAAAATTGATATTGTGCGTTGGTCAAAAGATCCAGTTGAATTTGTTGCTAATGCGCTTAGCCCCTCCAAAGTGCTTGAAGTTCAAGTAAATGAAGAGGACAAAGCCACAACGGTCATCGTTCCAGATTACCAGCTTTCACTAGCAATTGGTAAAAGAGGTCAAAATGCACGACTGGCAGCAAAGTTATCTGGCTGGAAGATCGATATCAAAAGCGAGTCAGAGGCAGAAGAACTAGGAATCTACCCAAGCCTTACCTTATCAAAAAGTGATGAAGAAGAGATGGATGATTTCTTTGAGGAAGACAATACAGAAGAATAAAAAAGAGGTGTTGCCAGGTGAACAGTCGCAAAAAAATCCCTATGCGCAAGTGCGTTGCTAGTCAAGAATTGAGACCAAAGAAAGAACTAATTCGCATTGTTCGATCAAAAGAAGGCGAAGTCTCCATTGACTTGACGGGGAAAAAGTCTGGACGAGGGGCATATTTAGCAAGAAACAAAGATAGCATCCTTCTTGCGAAGAAGAAAAATATACTATCCCGACATTTAGATGTAGCGATTGATGATTCATTGTATGATGAATTGATTCAACTGGTAGAAACGGAGAAAGATTCGAATCATGAATAATCAATGGCTATCTCTATTAGGTCTCGCAACAAGAGCGAGAAAGACAATAACAGGAGAAGAACTTGTAGTCAAGGAAGTAAGAGCTGGAAATGCGAAGCTAGTACTTGTTGCAGGTGATGCATCTGTTAATACGTTAAAAAAATTAAATGATAAATGTACTTACTATGAAGTACCGATCAGAACAGTGGCAGATCGGTTTGAGTTAGGTCGGGCAATTGGCAAAGATGCGAGAGTTTCCATTGCAATATTAGATGATGGCTTTGCCAAAAAACTTCTTACGTTGCTCGATTAATCTTTGGGGGTGAATGTATGACGAAATTACGCGTGTACGAATACGCTAAACAAAAGAACGTATCAAGTAAAGATGTCATTACAAAACTAAAAGAAATGAATATTGAGGTATCAAACCATATGGCGACATTAGATGAAGACACAATTCAAAAATTAAACGGCTCCAGTTCAAAAGAAGCACCAAAAAAACAAGCAGCTCCACAAGGTGCTAACAGTACTGCAAAGAAGCCTGCAAATAATCAAGGTGCATCTCAAGCAAATAGAAACAAAAAGCCTTTTAATAACAATAACAACAATGCGAATAATTTCTCTAAAGGCAAGAAGAAACAACAAAAAACAAATCAAAACCGCGGTCCACAATCAGCACCAACACCACCCGTGAAGAAAAAAGAAACACCTTCGAAAATCACTTTCACAGGTTCCCTTACAGTTGGAGAGTTAGCAAAAAAGCTGAACAAAGAGCCATCTGAGATTATTAAAAAGCTCTTTATGTTAGGTGTTATGGCTACTATCAACCAAGACCTTGATAAAGATTCCATTGAGCTAATTGCTGGAGAATATAGTGTGGAAGTAGAAGAGGAAATTATCTTTGAAGTAACTGACTTTGAAGGTTATGACACAGAAGATCAAGAAGAAGTTCTTGAAGAGCGTCCTCCAGTTGTAACAATAATGGGGCACGTTGACCACGGTAAAACAACCCTTCTGGATTCTATCCGTAACACTAAAGTAACGGCAGGAGAAGCAGGGGGAATTACTCAACATATTGGCGCATACCAAGTGGAAGTAGAAAAAGGCAAGAAAATTACATTCCTTGATACTCCTGGGCATGCTGCATTTACAACGATGCGTTCACGTGGAGCTCAGGTAACAGACATCACCATTCTTGTAGTAGCTGCAGATGATGGAGTAATGCCTCAAACAGTGGAAGCAATTAACCATGCAAAAGCTGCGGATGTTCCTATCATAGTAGCGGTCAACAAAATGGACAAAGAAGGTGCCAATCCTGACCGTGTGATGCAAGAATTAACTGAACACGGGCTTGTATCGGAAGCTTGGGGCGGGGACACTATTTTTGTTCACCTTTCTGCACTTAAAGGAGAAGGAATTGATACACTTCTTGAAATGATTCTTCTTGTTGCGGAAGTGGAAGAATATAAAGCCAACCCTAAACGTGCTGCATCCGGTACCGTGATTGAAGCACAGCTTGATAAAGGTAGAGGATCTGTAGCTACCCTTTTAGTACAAAAAGGGACACTAAGAGTAGGAGATCCAATTGTAGTTGGAAACACATTTGGCCGTGTGCGTGCAATGGTAAGCGATATAGGACGTCGTGTGAAGGAAGCTAAGCCATCCACTCCTATAGAAATTACTGGCCTCAGTGACGTGCCACAAGCCGGAGACAACTTTATGGTATTCTCTGATGAGAAAACAGCTCGTAATGTTGGGGAGGCTCGTGCACAAAAACAGCTTCAGGAACAAAGAAGTGAAAAAACTCGTGTAACCTTGGATGATTTATTTGAGCAAATCAAACAAGGCGAGATGAAAGAAATTAATTTAATCGTAAAAGCAGACGTTCAAGGGTCTGTGGAAGCAATGGCTGCATCACTTCAAAAAATCGAAGTAGAAGGTGCAAAAGTTAAGATTATTCATACGGGTGTTGGAGCAATCACTGAATCTGATATCATTTTAGCTTCTGCTTCTAATGCCATCGTTATTGGTTTTAATGTTCGACCAGATGGTGGAGCAAAGCGTACTGCTGATGCAGAGAAAGTGGACATTCGTCTACACCGTATTATTTATAAAGCAATTGAGGAAATTGAAGCAGCGATGAAAGGGATGCTTGACCCAGAGTTTGAAGAAAAAGTGATCGGTCAAGTGGAAGTCCGCCAAACTTTCAAAGTTTCTAAAGTTGGTACAATAGCTGGAGCCTATGTAACTGAAGGTAAAGTTACTCGTGATTCAAGCATACGTTTAATTCGCGATGGCATTGTTATTTTCGAGGGCGAATTAGACACATTAAAACGATTTAAGGATGACGTAAAAGAAGTTGCGACAAACTATGAGTGTGGCGTAACAATTAAGAACTTCAATGACATTAAAGAAGGCGACATCATCGAAGCATATGTAATGCAAGAAATCGAAAGAAAATGATCGGGTATATCGAATGTGACTGTATAATCTATGATGCTCAATCTTTGAAGGAAAAAAGAGCCGTTTTACAACGAATTATTAGCAGGCTTAAGCAACGCTTTAATATTTCCGTTTCAGAGATTGATCATCAGGATGTATGGCAACGGACGAAACTTGGTATTGTTTCCGTTTCTTCTTCAAAAGCTATTACAGAAAAGGAATTACAGAAAGTGCTCGAATTCCTAGATTCTTTTCCTGAAATAGAACGAGCAGAAACTTCGCTTGATTGGCTTTAAAGGGGTGAAAAATATGACACTCAGATCAAACCGTGTTGGGGAGCAAATGAAAAAAGAGCTTTCTGATATTATTGGTCGAAAGATTAAGGATCCTCGTGTAGGTTTTGTAACTGTTACAGATGTGGAAGTTACCGGGGACCTTCAACAAGCCAAGGTATATATATCTGTATTGGGAGATAATGACCAGCGGCAGGATACATTAATTGGCTTAGCTAAAGCAAAAGGATTTATCCGTAGTGAAATTGGACGAAGAATTCGTTTAAGAAAAACTCCGGAACTTTTCTTTGAAATTGATAAATCCATTGATTATGGTAATCGAATCGAAGACCTAATCCATGAACTTAATAAAAAAGACTCTGAAGATCAAGAGTAGTAAAGAAGGATAGGCAGAAGTGTCTATCCTTTTTAAATAGCAATTTAGTTTATCTTGCATGTTGCAGATAGAGCCAAGAAGAAAGGGGTGCATCTTTTGGATGGAATTTTAGTATTAAATAAGCCAAAAGGATTTACTTCCCATGATTGCGTTTTTAAAGTGAGAAAAATCCTGAAAACGAAAAAAGTAGGACATACAGGGACGCTTGATCCTGAAGTAACAGGTGTTTTACCATTATGTATTGGAAAAGCAACTAAATTAGTAGAATTTTTAACTGCTGAACAGAAAACATACATAGCTGAAGTTACAATAGGTTATTCCACCACAACAGAAGACCAAACAGGAGAAGTTGTGGAAGAAAAAGAGGTTACTACCTCAATTACAAAAGATCACATAGATATGATCTTTGAAAAGTTAAAAGGCGAGATTGAACAAACACCACCGATGTACTCTGCAGTGAAAATTAATGGAAAAAAATTATATGAGTATGCCAGGGAAGGAAAAGTAATTGAACGTCCTTCCAGAAAGGTTACAATCCATGATATTTTCTTAACAAGTGACATTATTAAGGAAAACAAGCAAGTTCGTTTTTCTTTTGAAGTAACATGTAGCAAAGGAACCTATGTCAGAACGCTAGCTGTTCAAATAGGAGAAATGTTAGGGTACCCTGCCCATATGAGTAAATTGACGAGAACTTCTTCAGGTAGTTTTTTGTTAGAACAATCGATTACTTTAGAAGAATTGGAGAATCTTGTATCAGAAGATCAAGTTTCGAGCGTATTGATCCCGATGGAAAAAGCCCTATTATCATTGCCTAAGCTAGAGATAAATGATAAAGTAGCAGAGAAAGTGCAAAATGGAGCGGTTTTACCTTTTCCAGAAGGACTCGTGGATGATAGTGAATATTTTGGAGTTTTCCACCAGAATACTTGTATCGCAATCTATATGAAGCATCCTACTAAACCTGGGCTGATGAAGCCGAAAAAAGTATTCCATTGAGCACCGAACTTCTCTAATACTTATTGTGTAATACTAAGCATACATAATGTATGAATATATAGATTTAGGTGATTAAAATGAAAGTTGTTTATCTAGAACATCCTCATTCTCTTTCTCAAAATGAGTGTAATCCTGCTGTCGCAGCATTGGGATTCTTTGATGGTATCCATTTGGGTCATCAGAAGGTTATCCAGTCAGCGCTCAAAAAGGCAAAAGAACTAAACATAGAAACAGCAGTAATGACGCTTGACCCACATCCATCCGTGGTGTTAAGGAGAACCGTTCAACATGTTCGCTACATAACACCTCTTTCAGAAAAAATAAAGCTATTAACTGCACTCGGGGTAGATATTTTATATGTAGTTAAATTTGACTTAGAATTTGCTGGCCTAGTTCCGCAAGATTTTATCGACCTATATATAATAAGATTGAATATAAAACATGTGGTGGCAGGTTTTGATTATTCTTATGGCCGATTAGGTAAAGGAACTATGGAAACTCTCCCTTTTCACTCGCGAAATCAGTTTGGATATAATGTTATTGAGAAATATACAACCAATAATCATAAAGTAAGTTCAACCTTTATACGGGAGCAACTTCAAACAGGAAATGTAGGGGATCTTCCACAAACGCTTGGCCGCTATTATGTTATTCGCGGAACGGTTGGACATGGAGATAAGAGAGGGAGAACAATAGGTTTTCCTACTGCAAATATCGAGCTCTCTGATGAGTATGTTATTCCTAGAACTGGAGTCTATGCCGTCCGTCTATTTGTTAAAGGTCATTGGCACTTAGGCGTCTGTAACATAGGATACAAACCAACTTTCTATGAACGGAAAGAAGAGCGCCTTCCTTCAATAGAAGTTCATTTATTTGATTTTGATGAATTTATCTATGATGAACATGTAATTGTAGAATGGCACTGTTTAATAAGGGAAGAAAAGAAGTTCTCCGGTATAGATACCCTTATAGCTCAAATTCAGAAAGATAAGCAAACAGCAATCGACTATTTTGAAAAAAATACGCCCAATACTTGCTTTTTAACCCGGAAAGATGTATGCTATTAAACGTACGAAAACCATTGCTTGGCAAGTCGAATCACCAACGCTTGCTCGGTAATAGGGGTTTTTTACTATAAGGAGGTGAATAGGATGGCTATCACACAAGAGCGTAAGCAAGAGCTAATCAGTGAGTACAAAACTCACGAATCTGACACTGGATCACCAGAGGTTCAGATTGCTGTCCTAACAGAGCAAATCAACAGCCTAAACGAGCATTTACGTACTCACAAAAAGGATCATCACTCACGTCGTGGTCTATTGAAGATGGTTGGTAAGCGTCGTAACTTATTAACTTACCTTCGTAACAAGGATGTAACTCGTTACCGTGAACTAATTACAAAATTAGGTTTACGTCGATAATGTTTTATGGAAAAGCGGGAGAATTCCCGCTTTTTTATTAGTATTTTTTTGAGAGTATAAATTAGGGTTGATTTTTAATTTCCACCTTTAAGAATTTTTATGTAAAAAGGCAACTTTTAACCTATACAACACGGAATACTATTGATATGTTGTAGTTATTTCGTTCATACTATACATAATAGTAATAACATTATAATCAGTTATTTATGAATAATAGGCATTTCTATGAGTTACTTTTATCTTTTACAAGGCTCTGCTCACTATGAAAGATTGTTGCTGCAAGCCAGTGAAAGGCATTAGCACACTTCACAGTTATACAAACCCTACAAATGGTAGTTTTTCAAGACTGCACTGATAATTAAGGGTGGTAACAACTTACACTGAGGCTAGCTTTATACATAAAAGGTAACACACCCAAAAAGAAGCCTATATAAGAAATGCGAGAGAGGGGTTTAATAAATTTATGGGACAAGAAAAGCAAATTTTTACTATTGATTGGGCTGGAAGAAGCCTCTCAGTAGAAGTAGGTCAATTCGCAAAGCAGGCAAACGGAGCTGTAATGGTCCGTTATGGTGACACAGCAGTATTAAGTACTGCCACAGCTTCAAAAGAACCTAAAAAGTTGGATTTTTTCCCGCTAACAGTTAATTATGAAGAAAGATTGTACTCAGTTGGGAAAATCCCTGGTGGCTTTATTAAACGTGAAGGACGACCAAGTGAAAGAGCTGTTTTGACGAGCCGATTAATTGATCGTCCAATTCGTCCTTTATTTGCGGACGGATTTAGAAATGAAGTTCAAGTAATCAGTATTGTAATGAGTGTAGACCAAAATTGCTCTTCTGAAATGGCTGCCATGTTCGGGTCTTCCTTAGCTCTTTCTGTTTCTGATATTCCATTCGAAGGACCGATTGCTGGAGTTACAGTAGGAAGAATTGATAACGAATTTATTGTAAATCCAAATGTAGATCAATTAGAAAAAAGTGATATTCACCTCGTTGTAGCCGGTACAAAAGATGCAATTAACATGGTAGAAGCTGGAGCGGAAGAGGTTGCAGAAGAAATAATGCTTGAAGCTATTATGTTTGGGCATGAAGAAATCAAGCGATTAATCTCATTCCAAGAAGAAATTGTACAAGCAGTTGGTAAAGAAAAGACAGAAGTAAAACTGTATGAAGTAGATCAAAACTTAGAAAGCGAAATCCGTGCTTTAGCAGAGGATGATATGACAACAGCTGTTCAAGTTTTTGAAAAGCATGCGCGTGAAGCAGCTATCAAAGAAGTAAAAGCAGCTGTCATTGCGAGATATGAAGAGCAAGAAGTAGATGCCGATACTTTAAAACAAGTTAATGAAATATTAAGTAAACTTGTGAAAGAGGAAGTTAGAAGACTAATTACAGAAGAGAAAGTGCGTCCAGATGGTCGTAAAAGTGACGAAATCCGTCCTTTAGCTTCTGAAGTTGGCCTGCTGCCTCGTACTCACGGTTCTGGACTATTTACTCGTGGACAAACACAGGCTTTAAGTATCTGTACTCTAGGTGCATTAGGGGATGTTCAAATCTTAGATGGATTAGGGATTGAGGAAGAAAAGCGGTTTATGCATCATTACAACTTCCCGCTCTTTAGTGTAGGGGAAACAGGACCGATGAGAGGCCCTGGACGACGCGAAATTGGTCACGGTGCTCTTGGTGAGCGTGCACTAGAACCTGTTATTCCTTCTGAAAAAGAATTTCCATACACAGTCCGACTAGTTTCAGAAGTACTTGAATCCAATGGTTCTACTTCTCAAGCAAGTATTTGTGCTAGTACATTAGCGATGATGGATGCTGGTGTTCCAATTAAGGCTCCTGTAGCCGGTATAGCAATGGGTCTAATTAAAAAAGGAGAAAACTACACAGTTTTATCCGATATACAGGGAATGGAAGATCACCTAGGTGATATGGACTTTAAAGTAGCAGGAACAGCTAAAGGTGTTACTGCTCTTCAGATGGATATTAAAATTGAAGGCTTATCTCGTGAGATTTTGGAGGAAGCATTACAACAGGCTAAAATTGGTCGTATTCACATTCTTAATTCCATGCTGGCTACGATAAATGAATCCCGTACAGAGTTGTCTCAATATGCTCCGAAAATTTTAATGATGGCGATTAATCCTGATAAAATCCGCGACGTAATTGGACCAAGCGGAAAGCAGATCAATAAGATTATTGAAGAAACCGGAGTTAAAATCGATATCGAACAAGATGGAACAGTCTTTATCTCTTCTATTAATAACGAGATGAACGAAAAAGCGAAGAAAATCATTGAAGACCTTGTTCGTGAAGTTAAAGTTGGAGAAATCTACTTAGGGAAAGTTAAACGAGTAGAGAAATTCGGTGCTTTTGTTGAGCTATTCAGTGGTAAGGACGGCCTAGTCCACATCTCGGAATTAGCAGAAGAACGAGTGAAACAAGTGGAAGATATCGTGAAACTTGGTGAGGAAGTATTAGTAAAAGTAATGGAGATTGACAAACAAGGAAGAGTAAACCTTTCTAGAAAAGTCCTTTTAAAAGAGCAAAAAGAAAAAAATGAACAACCGTCTTAAGGTTAGAGCCTGGTAAACCACCGGGCTTTTTTTGCAATGGTTAAAGTGGAGATCTCTTTATGTTCTACCTTGTCCTTTTTCTACATAAATTTTAGTAGAAAGGGGGAAGTATAAAATGAATAGAACAACACTTCAACTACTTGCTTTTGTTATTGTTGCTTTTTTTACATATAAAACGGTGAGTCATCCTGATCCCAAAGTACTCACTACCGCTCTAACATTTAATTTATCTGAAACATCCAAGCAAAAAGATGAACTATATCTAGAAATATCAGATAAAGCAGAGGACTACGAGCTTGAACCACAGGATGCAAAAATAGATAAAGTATGGAAAGCACAACCAGGGTTAAACGGCTTAAAGGTTAACGTGGAAAAATCTTATGAAAACATGAAAAAAAATGATGTTTTTGACGAAAAGAAACTTATCATGGACCAAGTTCCACCGGCTATTCATTTATCTGATCTACCACCTTCACCAATCTACCGTGGTCATCCAGAAAAACAAATGGCTGCCTTTTTAATCAATGTTGCTTGGGGAAATGAACATATTCCTGTTATGCTCGAGACGTTGAAAAAGCACGGAGTTCAAGCAACTTTTTTTCTAGAAGGAAGATGGGTAAAAGAAAACCCTTCTATTGCCAAAATGATTGTTGATGCAGGTCACGAAGTTGGAAATCACTCTTACACACATCCTAATATGAAAACATTAGGCAATGATGCTGTCCGGGAACAACTTACGAAAACAAATGAAGTAATTGAAGCAATTACCGGCAATAAAGTAGAATGGTTTGCTCCACCAAGCGGTAATTATCGCGATGAAGTTGTTAAAATTGCACATGAGCTCAAGCTTGGAACTATTATGTGGAGTGTGGATACAATTGATTGGCAACGGCCTGAACCTAATGTTTTAATTAACAGGGTAATGGGAAAAATTCACCCAGGAGCAATGGTGTTAATGCATCCCACCCCGTCCACAGCTCAAAGCTTAGAAACTCTTATCATCTCAATAAAAGAGAAAGGTCTTGATCTTGGGACAGTTTCCACTTTACTGAGCGAGGAGAGAAACCATCACTAGATTTTGCAAACTCGAATAGGAGGATTTATCGTTGCTTACAAAACATACATGTTCAAATGGAGTTAGAATTGTAGTAGAAAACATTCCACATGTTCGATCTGTAGCGATTGGGGTATGGATTGGAACCGGATCTCGAAACGAAGATAAAGAAAATAATGGAGTATCTCATTTCTTGGAGCATATGTTCTTTAAAGGTACCAAAACAAAAAATGCAAGAGAAATTGCAGAGGCTTTTGATTCTATTGGAGGACAGGTTAATGCCTTTACCTCTAAAGAATATACTTGTTATTATGCAAAAGTAATGGACGAACATTCTACCTATGCACTTGGTGTGCTTGCAGATATGTTTTTTCAGTCCATTTTCGATGAGGTAGAATTGAAAAAGGAAAAAAATGTAGTATATGAAGAAATAAAAATGTATGAAGATGCACCGGACGACATCGTTCACGATGTTCTTAGTAAGGCTACTTATGGTAACCATCCACTCGGTTATCCCATCTTAGGAACGGAAGAGACACTATCCGGTTTTAATGGAGAAACTTTACGTGATTATATGAAGGAGACCTACACACCTGACAATGTAGTAATCTCTGTTGCTGGTAATATTGAAGAGTCTTTTATTAAAGAAATCGAGAGCCACTTTGGCAGCTACACAACAGGTTTCTCTAAACGTGATTATGTAAAACCTGTCTTTGAAACGGGTCGCATTGCTAAGAAAAAGACAACAGAACAAGCACATCTATGCTTAGGCTATAATGGATTAGGAATTGGCGATAAAGATATTTATAACTTAATCGTGTTGAACAATGTTCTAGGGGGAAGCATGAGTAGCCGGTTATTCCAGGACGTGCGTGAGGAAAGAGGGCTAGCATACTCTGTTTATTCTTATCATTCCACATATCAAGATAATGGTATGTTAACTATCTATGGGGGAACGGGAAGCCACCAACTTGATCTGCTTTTTGAGACCATCCAAAAGACACTTGATACACTAAAACAAGATGGAATTACTACAAAAGAATTAATAAATAGTAAAGAACAAATAAAAGGCAGCTTGATGTTGAGCCTTGAAAGTACGAATAGCCGTATGAGCCGTAATGGTAAAAATGAGTTATTACTTGGTAGACATCGATCACTTGATGATATATTAGATCGTATCAACACGATTACAGAAGAGTCAGTGAACAGTTTAGCGAAAAGGATATTTACTGATGATTATTCTGCAGCCTTAATAAGCCCCAATGGCGAATTGCCACAAACAATGAATGAATAATAATTTTTTTACCTGCTGGTTATAACTAGCAGGTTTTTTTTTGGACACCTCTTAATATAGTTAATATAAGGAGGCGGTTTGTAATGCGATTAAGTGAAATGAGTGGAAAAGAAATAGTAGATGTAAAGCGTGCTGAAAGATTAGGGATTTTAGGGCATACAGACTTAGAGATTAATGAAAATACAGGAGAAATCAAGTCACTGATTATTCCTTCCGTGAAATGGTTCGGTTTGAAGAAAGAAGGCAATGAGATACGGGTACCATGGCTGCATATTAAGAAAATTGGAACCGATATGATTATTATAGACATACCAGATGATGAAGAGTAAACACCTTAGCGATTCTTTACTTAAAGTGCTGTTCCAGGGAAAGGTTGAGGTGAAGTTTTAACTCCCTGTTCCTTTTCGTTCCAGGTGATCGCTTTCCGCGGGGCGGTGCGGTAGCCTCATCGGCTGCGCCTGCGGGGTCTCCCGTCTACCGCTATCGCCCGCAGGAGTCGATCACCTTGCACTCCAATACAAAGGGGGAGAGCCCTTATATGTGAGTGCCTTCTTTACATTGCTCATATTAGTTACGGTTTAGGGGCTAACCTTAAAATAAGGAGAATTCTTTCTATCCTCCCTGTTCCTTTCCGTTCCAGGTGATCGCTTTCCGCGGGGCGGTGCGGGAGCCTCCTCGGCTGCGCCTGCGGGGTCTCCCGTCTACCGCTATCGCCCGCAGGAGTCGATCACCTTGCACTCCAATCCATAGGGGGGGCACTTTAGATGTGGTGACCTTCTTTACATTGCTTATTAAAGTTTTCACTTGGAGAGCCAGCCTGAAAATATTAGAGTAGCTTCTTAAAACCCTGTTCCTTTGCGTTCCAGGTGATCGCTTTCCGCGGGGCGGTGCGGGAGCCTCCTCGGCGGCGCCTGCGGGGTCTCCCGTCTACCGCTATCGCCCGCAGGAGTCGATCACCTAGCACTCCAATCCATAGGGGGGGCACTTTAGATGGGGTGACCTTCTTTACATTGCTTATTAAAGTTTTCACTTGGAGAGCCAGCCTGAAAATATTAGAGTAGCTTCTTAAAACCCTGTTCCTTTGCGTTCCAGGTGATCGCTTTCCGCGGTGCGGTGCGGGAGCCTCCTCGGCTGCGCCTGTGGGGTCTCCCGTCTACCGCTATCGCCCGCAGGAGTCGATCACCTTGCACTTCAATCCACAGGGGGGGCACTTTATATCTGATGGCCTTCTTTACTTTGTAAGGGGTGAGATGCCTCCTTATGAAGATTCTTTGAATTTACAGGTGATTCTTAACTTTAACTACCATTGGTTTTTAGTTTTAGATAAGCAACATTGAATTCTAAGTACCCTAGCTGTGAATCGGAATGAAAGGCGGAGACTCCTGCGGGAGGTAGTGCTTAGGGAAGACCCCGCAGGCGTAAGCCGAGGAGGCTTCCCAAGCGCCCCGCGGACGCGAAGCCTTTCGTGGAGAGGAACAGCGGTGTTCAAAAAGACCTTTAAAAGTTTCTTGTACAAGTGGTTGTGTTCTTATAAGATCCCTTGAATAGAAAGATTTCTCCATACTTTACCTAAGAATTTCTATTTCAAATGAGTAACATTAATTCAAAGTACCCCAGCTGTGGATCGGAACGAAAGGCGGAGACTCCTTGCTAAGAGGTAGTGCTTAGGGAAGACCCCGCAGGCGATTAGCCGAGGAGGCTTCCCAAGCGCCCCGCGGACGCGAAGCCTTTCGTGGAGAGGAACAACGGTGTTTAAAAAGACCTTTAAAAGTTTCTCGTACTAGTGGATGTTTGCTTATGAAATCCCTTGAATAGATAGGGTTCCTCGACTTTGTATACATTCTGGAAGACCTAGCTAATGCTAGGTCTTTTTTTGCGCTTTTTAACACTGAGAAAACATAAATTCCTCTTTCTCCATATTCAATCACAGAATGAACCTAGATGACATAAGATGTGGAAGTAAGAAAAGTTGAGATGATGTTTTAATACTTCCAAGAAACAGAAGAAGGTGAACAATATATGCTGACCGGAATGCACATAGCTGTCATTGGCGGTGATGCGAGGCAGCTCGAGGTGATACGCAAGCTAATTGAGCTAGATGCAAAACTTTCACTTGTAGGGTTTGATCAATTAGACCACGGCTTTACAGGCGCTTCAAAAGAGCAAATTGATGAAGTGGATTTTTCCACTGTTGGTGCAATAATCCTACCAGTACCTGGGACGAATTTAGAGGGTCAGGTGGATACCATTTTCTCGAACGAAAAGATTGTGTTGACGGAAGAAATGGTTAAAAACACCCCTAATCACTGTACAATTTATTCTGGCATTACCAATGATTATTTAGATAAGTTAGTGAACGCAACTAACAGGAATCTGGTTCAACTGTTTGAGAGAGATGATGTAGCAATCTATAATGCCATTCCAACGGTTGAAGGAACAATTATGATGGTCATTCAACATACTGACATAACCATTCATAATTCAAAAGTGGCAGTCTTAGGGCTTGGAAGAGTAGGAATGAGCGTAGCGCGTACATTCTCTGCACTGGGTGCCAATGTACGTGTTGGTGCACGGAAAACTGAACATATCGCACGTATATTTGAAATGGGATTAACTCCTTTTTCATTAAATGATTTATCTTCCAATATGGCAGACGTAGATGTTGTTATTAATACCATTCCCCATTTAATCGTTACATCAGATGTAATTGCGAAAATGCCTAATCACACTCTAATAATTGACTTGGCTTCAAAACCAGGTGGAACGGACTTTCGCTATGCTGAAAAAAGGGGAATAAAAGCATTGCTAGCCCCAGGGCTTCCAGGCATTGTAGCACCCAAAACTGCCGGACAGATTGTAGCTAATGTATTATCACAGTTACTTGAAAAAGGCTTAGAACGGCGAAAGGAGAATTAATCATGGATTTAAAAGGAAAACGATTAGGCTTTGGCTTAACAGGTTCTCACTGTACGTATGATGCGGTCGTACCGGAATTAAAAAAACTAGTGAACGCAGGCGCAGATGTCATACCTGTTGTTTCCTATACCGTTCAAAATACTAATACAAGGTTCGGTGAAGGGGAAGAATGGATTAAGAAAATTGAGGAAATCACTGGGAATAAAATTATAAATTCAATTGTAAAAGCAGAACCCCTGGGACCCAAACTTCCATTAGATTGCATGGTTATTGCTCCGTTAACAGGAAATTCAATGAGCAAACTCGCAAATGCTTTAACAGAGTCACCAGTATTGATGGCTGCAAAAGCAACATTAAGAAATTTAAATCCTGTAGTCTTAGGGATTTCCACAAACGATGCGCTCGGTTTAAATGGAATGAATTTAATGAAGCTTATGTCAACTAAAAATATATACTTTATCCCATTTGGGCAAGATTCACCGGATAAAAAACCAAACTCTATGGTGGCAAGAATGGAAATGCTAGTACCTACAGTCCTACAAGCACTGGAGCATAAACAAATTCAGCCTGTTATTGTAGAACGATATAAAGATGATTTATAATATAGATCATAGAGGAGAAGAGAGTAAATAAAACTTTCTTCTCTTCTTTATTGGATTAATGTGATAAAATTATAAATTAAGAATCAATGTTTATGCTAGTTATTTTGTAATAGAGAGGTGCTTTATCAATGAATGGTTTTCATGTAGCAGTAGTAGGTGCAACCGGGGCAGTTGGGCAGCAAATGCTCCATACTTTAGCAGAAAGAAACTTCCCTATCAAGAAACTTACCCTATTATCGTCAGAACGTTCTGCAGGTAAAAAGGTAACATTTCAGGGTAAAGAGTATACGTTAGAAAAAGCTGAACCGGAAAAATTTGAAGGTGTTCATATAGCATTATTCAGTGCAGGAGGAGACGTATCAAAAGAGCTTGCTCCAGAAGCAGCAAAAAGAGGGGCTATTGTTGTTGATAATACAAGTGCTTTTCGCATGGATCCGAATGTCCCTCTTGTTGTTCCAGAGGTTAACGAGGCAGATCTAACAAAACATAATGGAATCATCGCCAATCCAAATTGTTCTACTATTCAAATGGTTGTGGCATTAGAGCCTATTAGAAAAAAATATGGAATGAATAAAATAATTGTTTCAACCTACCAAGCGGTTTCAGGCGCTGGAGCAGCTGCTATTGAAGAATTGGAAACCCAATCAAAAGCAATCTTAAACAATGAAGAATTTAGCCCTTCCATACTACCGGTTAAAGGTGAAAAGAAACATTATCAGATTGCATTTAATGCCGTTCCCCAGATTGATAAATTTGAAGAAAACGGCTTTACATTTGAAGAATTAAAAATGATTAATGAGACAAAAAAAATTATGAATGATCAAAAACTCCAGGTTGCAGCAACTTGTGTACGCTTGCCAGTTGTCACAGGACATTCTGAGTCAGTATATATTGAAGTAGAAGACGAAAATGCTACTGTTCAAGATATTAGAGCGTTGTTAGCAAATGCTCCTGGTGTGGTGTTGCAAGATAACCCGCAAGAGCAAATTTATCCTATGCCGGCAAACTGTGTTGGATTAAATGATGTTTTTGTAGGTAGAATCAGGCAAGACCTTGATAACAAAAGAGGATTTCACTTATGGATCGTATCTGATAATCTCCTAAAAGGTGCAGCTTGGAACTCTGTACAAATTGCAGAGAGCTTAGTCAAACTAGGAATCGTAGAATAAGTGCTAAACAGAAGGCTCTGTTAATAAAGAGTGTTAATGTAGTATTTTTCTACCCTTCTGTTGAAATCAAAAGATGTTTAACATAAGCTAAAAAAAGGTCTTTACAGCCCGGCCTTTTCTTTTCTGCTGGCTCCCCCACACCTTATATCTTGAACAATGAATTCTAGTACATTATGTACTAAATTGACAGCAACGTTCGTAAGTATTATGGATGCTTTAAAACAAAGAGGTGTCAAAAGTGAAGATCATTGTTCAAAAGTTTGGTGGTACTTCCGTTAGAGACGAAAAAAGCAGAGAGTATGCCTATAAACATATAAAAAAAGCAGTAGATGAAGGATTTAAAGTGGTGGTAGTTGTATCGGCCATGGGGCGTAAAGGAGAACCTTACGCAACAGATACCTTATTAAGTTTAATAGACAATGGAGGAGAAAACATTTCCAAAAGAGAGGTAGATATATTATTATCTTGCGGCGAAATCATTTCCTCGGTTGTATTTAGCAGTATGCTTAGGAAGAAAGGATTAGCAGCTACCTCCTTAAATGGTCCCCAAGCAGGATTTCGAACAAACAATGACCATACAAATGCTCGAATTATCGGTGTGAAAACGGAGAGGCTCTTAGAAGCCTTAGAGAAGCATGAAGTGGTTGTTGTAGCGGGCTTTCAAGGGGAGTCAAGGAATGGAGATATTTGTACAATAGGACGTGGAGGGAGTGACACCTCTGCGGCAGCATTAGGTGCTGCACTACAAACGGAATGGATTGACATTTTTACAGATGTGGAAGGCGTTATGACCGCAGATCCCCGTATCGTAAAAGATGCACAGCCCCTCCCGGTTGTAACGTATAATGAAATTTGTAATATGGCATATCAAGGAGCAAAGGTTGTTCATCCAAGAGCTGTTGAAATTGCGATGCAAGCTAAAATTCCGATTCGTGTGCGTTCTACTTATTCCGAATCTCCAGGAACACTTGTTACTTCTTTAGATAAAGTGAATAAAGACTCTTATGTCAAAGAACGGCTTATTACCGGTATTGCTCATGTTCCAAATGTTACACAAATAAAAGTGTATGCAAAAGAAGGAAATTACGGTATCCAAACCGAAGTATTTCGAGCAATGGCAAATGAGCAGATCAGTGTAGACTTTTTCAATATTTCTCCTACAAGTGTGGTATATACAATAACAGATGAGATGTGTGAAAAAGCCGTTAGCGTTCTTAGAGGCTTAGGGTATGAGCCGACGGTCACCCCCCATTGCGCAAAAGTAGCAACTGTAGGAGCTGGAATGACAGGGGTTCCTGGCGTGACAGCTACAATTGTAACAGCTTTATCAGAGCTTGGAATTCCCATTCTCCAATCAGCCGACAGTCATACAACCATTTGGGTCCTCGTGAAACAAGATGACATGATACAGGCTGTTAATGCATTACACAAAGCATTTAATCTAGCAAAAAAACAACTAACCATCATCCAAACCGTCATAGAAGAAGGAGAGACTTTATTACATGATTAATTTTGGCAAAATATCAACTGCAATGGTTACCCCCTTTGATAATAAAGGGAATATTGACTTTGAAAAGACAACGCAACTAGTGAACTATCTAATTAAAAATGGTACAGATTCTTTAGTGGTTGCAGGTACTACTGGAGAATCTCCAACCTTAACCACGGAAGAAAAAATTGCTTTATTTCGCCATGTAGTAGCGGTGACCGCAGGACGAATTCCTGTAATAGCTGGTACAGGTAGTAATAATACGAGATCGTCCATCGAATTGACAAAAAAAGCAGAACAAATAGGCGTAGATGCAATTATGCTAGTTGCTCCGTACTATAACAAACCAAGTCAAGAAGGTCTTTATCAGCATTTTAAAACAATTGCAGCCGAAACATCCTTACCAGTAATGTTATATAATATTCCGGGTAGATCTGTTGTTAATATGTCAGTAGAAACAATCTGTCGACTTTCAGAAATCTCTAATGTTATCGCAGTCAAGGAAGCTAGTGGAAACTTGGATGCTATGACTGAGATTATCGCCGGTACAGCGGATGACTTTCTTTTGTATAGTGGAGATGATGGCCTTACACTGCCAGTCCTTTCCATTGGAGGAGATGGCGTTGTTTCCGTAGCATCCCATATACTTGGGAACGAAATGCAAAACATGGTCAATTTATTTGAAAAGGGTGAAGTCGCTAAAGCAGCAAAAATTCACCAAGGATTGCTTCCTATTATGAAAGAATTGTTTAGTGCCCCTAGCCCCACACCAGTTAAGACAGCTCTACAACTAAAAGGGTTAGATGTGGGGGGAGTTAGACTTCCTTTAATTCCACTATCAATAGAAGAACGATCGAAATTAACAAGTATGATTCAATCTATGTAAATCATAGTGAAAAAGTCAAAGCCAGAGTTAAATAGTGGCTTTGGCTTTTTTTATGGTTTAGCGTAAAAAATTTACGTTGTGGAAGCTTGATCATCGAATCGCTAGCACTCTTTGTGTTTCCTTTATCTCGTAAGGCTCAGTCCAGTTTGGTGGGTTTAAAAAGGTTTCCTTTTTTATAAAATTTCTTGTATTCCAATTATTGTGTACGCTATAATAATGGAAAGTGACTGGAGCGGACATTCTTTTAGTAAAAGGTAAAAGGGCAAAAAATTCGTACCGTTTATTTTTGAGCATGGCTCAAGCCTAAGATTTAAGCAAAAGGCGTAGACTCCTGTGGGAGATAGTGCTTAGGAAGGCCTGGCAGACTAAAGGCGAGAAGACTTCCGAGCGCCCCTGGGTGTTGCTGCGCCTTTTGCGTTCATAAATAGAGGTACTATATTACTCTTGAGCTTAAAAAGAAGCATGCAGGATCTTCATAATTATTTTACATATATGTAGGAGGTAGCAGAGTGAGTACAGAAATGGTTGAGAAAGTAAAAGTATTCTCCCTTGGGGGCATAGGGGAAATTGGTAAAAACATGTACGTGGTAGAAATAGATCAATATATTTACGTTATTGATACAGGAGTAATGATACCCGAAGATGGCATGCTAGGTATCGATATGGTAATACCGGATATTTCTTACTTAGTGGAAAATAAAGATAGAATACAAGGAATTTTCTTAACTCATGGGCATGAAGAGCAAATAGGTGGATTACCTTATATTCTTCGAAAAATAAAAGCGCCTGTATATGGCACTAAATTAACATTGGCACTCGCACAAGAGCTTATAAAGGGGGAAGTGTTATCCGAACAAGTTACTTTTCACGAAGTAACGGGAGATACGATTCTTCAGTTAAATAATACAAAGATTTCTTTTTTTAGAACGAACCACAGTATCCCTGACTCTGTTGGCATTTGTTTTCACACCACACAAGGAGCAATTGTGCATACAGGGGACTTTAAATTCGATCAATCTCAATTAGCAAATAATACTGATATGGGTAAAATAGCTAAAATTGGAAATCAAGGAGTACTATGTGTTCTTTCTGATAGCACAAATGCAGAAAAGCCTGGGTATACTATTTCGGAATCCCTTGTCAAGCAAGAAATTGCTGACGTGATTTATCACTCAAAAGGCAGAGTCTTTGCTGCCTGCTTAGCTACCAACCTTTCTCGAATACAACAAATCGTTCAAGCTACCATCGACAGTAAAAGAAAACTTGTCATTGTTTCTCAATCAAGCAACAAAATCCTTGAACTGGCTACTAAGCTAGGATACTTGGAAATACCCGAAAACCTTGAGATATCTTTAAGTGATATGGGTAAAACTGATAATGAAAGATTAGTAGTCCTTACCATAGGAACCCATTCACAGTTAATGAATACACTTTTAAAAATGGCAAAAGGCACACATAAGCATGTTCAAATTAAGGAAAGTGACGTCGTTATGATTGCTGCCTCCCTTGCGCCAGGTACAGAAATTAACGTTTCAAAAGTTATAGACAAACTTTATCGAGCTGGTGCTTTTGTTATTTACGGTCAGAAAAAAATTCATGTTTCGGGTCATGGTTGCCAGGAAGAATTAAAGCTAATGTTAAATTTACTCAAACCTAAATTTGTTGTTCCAATTCAAGGGGAGTATAAAATGCAAATTGCGTTATCCAAAGTTGCCCAGAGTGTGGGGATAGATAAAAAAGCTGTATTCCTTCTTGATAAAGGTGAATGCATAGAGTTTTACGGTGGAGAAGCAAAGTACGCTGGAAAAGTTTATGCAGGAAATGTCTTGATTGATGGTCTTGGTGTAGGGGATATTGGAAATATTGTTTTGCGAGATCGAAGACTTCTTTCAAAAGATGGAATACTTATTGTGGTTGTATCGATAGGTAGAGGGAAAAAAACCATTATTGCCGGACCAGAAATAATCTCACGTGGCTTTGTATATGTACGGGAATCAGAAGAACTTCTTGAAAAGGCAAACTCTATTGTAATTGATATTTTAGATAAAGCTGTAAAAGAACAAATGATGGATTGGTCCAGTTTAAAGTTGAAAATAAGGGAATCTTTAAATCAGCATTTATATGAAAAAACCAAAAGAAGACCGATGATATTGCCTATAATCATGGAAGTATAGAAAATGAAAAGTTGCCTAAAGTGTAAAAGCTTAGGCAGCTTTTTTTATTGCTAAGACAATTTTGGGCAAACTTTTATTCTAAAGATCAACCCTTACCAATAATTCACGGCCCTTCGAAAAAGTTATATTTTATCGGAAATCATTAGCGATGTGTTTAATACAAGCTCAATATTAATAAGCATTATAGAATGAAAATATCTTATGGGTGAATACTATAATCGAATAGCCTTCCTAAGGAAAGGATTGAAAGGAGCAAAAATATATGTCAGATTCTACATATCAGTCATCAAATCAGCAACAGCAAGAACCAAATAAACAAGATGCAGGCAAAGATTCGCTTGTTAATAAAATCCAACAACTAGGACAAACGAATATTGCGCAAATGACACCAGACTCAAAAATCCACTGTTTAACCATTGTTGGTCAAATTGAGGGACATGTACAGTTGCCACCTCAAAACAAAACAACCAAATATGAACATGTCATCCCGCAAATTGTTGCGATTGAACAAAACCCCAATATCGAAGGACTGTTGGTTATATTAAATACAGTCGGAGGGGATGTTGAGGCAGGACTTGCTATATCTGAAATGTTGGCGTCCCTTTCTAAGCCCACTGTGTCACTGGTATTAGGTGGGGGACATTCTATTGGAGTACCAATCGCTGTGTCGTGTGACTACTCATTTATAGCTGAAACTGCGACTATGACCATCCATCCTGTTCGCCTAACAGGACTAGTAATTGGGGTTGCTCAAACATTTGAGTACTTAGATAAAATGCAAGACCGTGTTATTAATTTTGTTACGAAGAATTCGAATGTTTCAGAAGAAAAGTTCAAAGAATTAATGCTAACTAAAGGAAATTTAACAAGAGATATAGGAACAAATGTTGTTGGATCAGATGCAGTAGAATACGGATTAATTGATAGCGTAGGTGGTGTAGGGGAGGCAATAAGAAAGTTAAATGAATTGGTGGAAGAACGCCAAGAAGGTGAGGGGAAACTACTTCAATGATTTTGTATACGATGATGCCTTATGAAGCAATCTACCCGGTGGAGAACAGTGAGTATGAAAAGCAACGAGTGGTGGATTATAACGGAATTTCATTAATGGTTCAAAAAACAGAAACAAATTCTTATCAAATCGTCCGCAATCTCAGTACAGATCCAGCCCATTATCTGAACAGCGAGTATTCTCCAGGACAAATGATAAATATAGGAGAATAGAAATAGATGTCTGGTTGCTAATTTAACTATATTTTATTGAAACAACCTTTAAAGAATAGTTGCTTATGATATAATACAAGCATCAGAGGAAAAAGCAGCCAGGAATGTTTGGCTGCTTTCTTCTTCTCATTATGCTAGTAGATAGGTGAATGAAATGACAAAGCGAAAAAAAAGAAAAAGTAAAAATCGAAATGAATGGAAAAGAACAGTCACCTTTGAAGTGATGGGTCTATTTTTATTAGCTATTACGTGTATTGCTATTGCAAAGCTTGGAATGGTGGGACAAGCATTCGTTTTATTGTTTCGCTTTTTTAGTGGCGAATGGTACATGCTTATGCTACTCGGACTGCTGATATTATCAGGCTATATTATATGGAAACGTGATTTGCCCCCCTTTTTCACAAGGCAACTTGTAGGAGTTTATATTATTATAATGTCGATACTTTTACTAAGTCATGTGACATTATTTAAAATGTTGTCAAGAGGTGGTTCTTTTGTTGATCCATCTGTTATTGCGAATACATGGGAACTCTTTTGGTTCGAGGTAAATGGAGAAACAAGCACCACTGATCTAGGCGGTGGTATGCTGGGAGCCATCTTGTATGCCCTTTTTCATCTTTTATTTGATGCTAAAGGTGCTCAATGGATTGCAACCATTTTTATAATAATAGGTATTATTCTAGTTACCGGAAAATCATTAAATGATACGGTAATTAAAGTTGCACTAGGTCTTTTTTCTTTTGTAAAAGATCAGTGGTTAGCTTTTATGGAAGATATGAAAGCTTGGAGATTAGACAGTAAAGAACGCAAAAATGAAAAGCAAAAAGAAAAGAAAGAAAAAGAGAAAGAGAAAGCTGTGCCATCCTCTATTGAGGAAGAGGTTATTGTTGTAGATGGTAATAAGGAGGATACCCTTACTCCACCAATTATTTCATCATTTAATGATCGTTCAGAGCAGCATGCAATAGGGGAGAATGAAAAGCAAGGAAATGGAGTTAAACAAGAAGTTGACAATAAAGCAGAAGGGGCATCGGAGGATATTATCGCAACGCCAATGGCTTTTACAGAAGTGGAAAATAAAGAATATCAACTACCATCCTTGGACTTATTGGACGAACCGGTTGTAAATCACCAAACAACCGAACATGAAAATATTTATCAAAATGCAAGAAAATTAGAAAAAACATTTGCGAGTTTTGGTGTTAAGGCAAAAGTGACTAAGGTTCACCTAGGTCCGGCTGTAACAAAATATGAAGTGTATCCCGATGTTGGAGTTAAAGTAAGTAAAATTGTTAATTTAAGTGATGACCTTGCTCTAGCATTAGCAGCAAAAGATATTAGAATAGAAGCTCCGATTCCTGGCAAATCCGCGATTGGCATTGAGGTGCCAAACAACGAAGTGGCCATGGTTTCTCTTAGAGAGGTACTTGATACAAAACAAGCTGAAAACTTGGATGCCAAACTACTGATTGGGCTTGGTCGCGATATATCTGGTGAGGCGATAGTCGCTGAATTGAATAAAATGCCCCATTTACTAGTTGCAGGTGCAACGGGTAGTGGGAAAAGTGTCTGCATTAATGGGATCATTACTAGTTTACTTGTACGAGCTAAACCTCATGAAGTGAAAATGATGATGATCGACCCGAAAATGGTAGAATTAAATATGTACAATGGTGTTCCACATTTACTTGCACCTGTAGTAACGGACCCTAAAAAAGCCGCTCAGGCTCTGAAAAAAGTAGTTAACGAGATGGAGAGACGCTATGAGTTGTTTTCTCATACAGGTACAAGAAATATTGAGGGTTATAATGATTACATAAAAAGACATAATCAAGACGATGAAGCAAAGCAACCTTCTTTGCCTTATATCGTAGTTATTGTAGATGAATTAGCCGATTTGATGATGGTTGCTTCTTCTGAAGTAGAGGACTGTATAACACGGCTTGCACAGATGGCACGTGCTGCAGGTATTCACCTAATTATCGCTACGCAAAGACCCTCTGTAGACGTTATTACAGGGGTAATAAAAGCCAATATTCCGTCTCGGATTGCTTTTAGCGTTTCTTCTCAAACCGACTCAAGAACCATTTTGGATATGGGTGGCGCTGAAAAACTATTGGGAAGAGGGGATATGCTGTTCTTGCCTGTAGGTGCTTCTAAGCCAGTGAGGGTCCAGGGCGCATTTTTATCGGATGAAGAGGTACAGCGAGTTGTAGATTTTGTTATTGATCAACAAAAAGCACAATACCAAGAAGAAATGATACCTCAAGAAATTAATGAAGTAGTAGAAGAAGTGGATGATGATCTTTATGATGATGCAGTACAGCTTATTTTAGAAATGCAAACAGCTTCCGTATCCATGCTTCAACGACGGTTTAGAATTGGCTATACTAGGGCTGCCCGTTTAATAGATGCAATGGAATCAAGAGGGGTTGTAGGACCATATGAAGGAAGTAAACCACGAACGGTCTTAGTCACAAACAACAGTGAAGATGTCGGATCATAAATTGGGTCAGCTCTTTTCATCATGAGTCAACACAGAATCAATAACGGTATTTAAAGCCACGACTGAAATTATTCGTATTTTAGTTGTGGTTTTTTCGTTTTGTCCCAGGGTTTTTTGTTGTGTACAATTTGATGATGTTTGTTGGATTGCTACAGTAGAACCCACTCTTGCATTTGCAAGGACCTTTTGAATATTTTTATATTAATTTTCAATATGACAATAATTTAAATAATCTGAATTACTAATTTTCTATTTATTTTGTTTCAGAATAGTGTTATATTATTTTGGATAAAAGGGGCATACATAATTTAAGAGTGTAAACGGTTAATGGGGGCAGGTTTATGTCGATTCGGTCAGACAGTAGGCACTTATACTTACTTGTTGTAGATAGATTAAAGCAAGATATCGAAAATAAGATCTATAAAGAAAAAGAAAAACTTCCATCTGAATTTGAACTTTCGCGTAGCTTGGGAGTAAGTCGGGCAACTCTCAGAGAAGCTTTGCGTGTACTAGAGGAAGAGAACATTGTTATACGTCGTCATGGAGTAGGTACTTTTGTAAACTCAAAACCTGTATTCTCCTCTGGTATTGAACAATTAAACAGTGTAACCGAAATGATTTCACAAGCAGGTATGAAGGCTGGAACCATTTTTTTAACTTCTACGATTGAAAGTCCAACGGAAGAAGACATTAAAAAATTTAATGATCCTTCATTAGAACAATTACTTCATTTTGAAAGAGTTAGAACTGCTAATGATCAACCAGTGGTATATTGTATTGATAAAATTCCTACATCAATAGTGGAAGACTACCAGTCATACAAAAACGAGTCATTGCTAGAACTATTAGAACAAGAAGCTGGCAGGTATGTATCCTATGCCGTTACTCATATTGAACCAGTGGGGTACCATGACAAAATCTCACCAATATTGGAATGCGAACCAGAAACCGCTATGCTAGTATTGAAGCAAATGCACTATGATCAAGAGGATGAACCGATATTATATTCCATTAATTATTTTCGCGCAGATAAATTTAGTTTCCATGTATTAAGAAAGCGTCCATAAATTAAGTGCTAGGTAGGATCTCTTTGTGCTAAAAGGAGATCCTTTTTGCATATCATAAAAAGCAGCAATTCTCTCCTTTTAATAGACCATAACATTATTATGTAAACTAAACACCTAAGTCCTTTAACTTGTAAAACTTTCTAATCAACCGTTATATTGGAATTAAGACTAAATTTCCATTATTAATGAAAGAATAGTACTGACTGATTTCCAATATTTATTGAATACCTTATGAAATTCAGGGAAACATCATGTACTTATATTTTTGCCGACAAGGAGGAGATTTCTTGAAGCTTATTAATGAGCAAACATTTTCCCTTAAAGGGTTGAATGTTCATAGTGTGCCAACCGAAAAATTTAAAACTAATACCCTTATTTTAAAGGTGTTGGGACCTTTATCTGAAGAAGATGTAACACTAAGGGCCTTGTTGCCATACGTTCTCCAAAATGGTACAAAAACCCATCCTCAAGCATCCCAGTTTCGATCCTATTTGGATGAGTTATATGGAGCAAGCCTCGCCGTTGATTTAAGTAAAAAAGGGGAGTCGCACATTATCACCTTTCGATTGGAAATAGCCAATGAAAAGTTCCTGAAAGACTCAACCCCGCTATTGGAAAAAGGGATTCAGCTTCTGAGCGAAGTTCTCCTGCATCCAGTTACAGATAATGGCGCATTTGAAAAAACAACAGTTGAAAAAGAAAAAAGAGCATTAAAACAGAGAATTCAATCTGTATATGATGATAAAATGCGGTATGCCAGCCAGCGCTTAATAGAAGAAATGTGTGCTGAAGAACCTTATCGGTTACCGGCAAATGGATTGAAAGAGAAAATTGATGAAATTACCGGAGAAACCTTGTATCAGTACTACAAAGAAATTTTAGCGACCAACAACATTCATTTATATATTCTAGGGGATATCGAGGAAGAAAAGTTGGAAGGGATTGTAAAAAAACACTTCACCTTGAATGAGCAGCAACATAAAGGTGTTCCAGCGATAATGCCACATCCAAAATTAACGGATGAGCCAAAAGAAGTGGTAGAAGAACAGGATATTAAGCAAGGAAAACTTAATATAGGTTATCGGACCAACGTAACGTTTAACGATAATCTTTATTATGCTCTGCAAGTTTATAATGGAATTTTCGGTGGTTTTTCTCATTCGAAATTATTTATCAATGTAAGGGAAAAAGAAAGCTTAGCTTATTATGCTGCTTCAAGAGTTGAGAGTCATAAAGGGCTACTTCTTGTTATGTCCGGTATAGACTTCGCAAATTATAATAAAGCGGTCAGTATTATCAATCAACAAATTGAGGCGATGAAACAGGGCGAGTACACGGAAGCGGAAATATTACAAACTAAAGCAGTAATCAAGAACCAAATACTCGAAACTATTGATACTGCGCGCGGATTAATAGAGGTGCTTTATAATAATGAAGTAGCGAAAGTGGATAAACCTGTTGATGCTTTCCTTGATGGTATTGAAAAAGTAACAAAGGAAGATATACAAGAAGTGGCCAAACTAATTGAACTTGATACCATTTACTTTTTAACTGGAAAGGAGGCAAAATAAATGAAAAGTATTAAATTTAACCAACTATCCGAAACTCTTTATCACGAGAAAATGGAAAACGGTTTGCAAGTTTATTTACTACCTAAAGATGGGTTCAATAAAACATATGCTACCTTTACAACGAAATATGGTTCCATCGATAATAAATTTGTTCCTATAGATGGAAAAGATGTTGTTACAGTTCCAGATGGAATCGCCCACTTTCTCGAGCATAAATTGTTTGAAAAGGAACATGGTGATGTTTTTCAAGATTTTAGTAAACAAGGGGCATCAGCTAATGCTTTCACTTCTTTCACAAGGACAGCCTATCTTTTTTCAAGCACTTCCAATGTGGAAGAAAATTTAGAAACTTTAATGGATTTTGTTCAGAGTCCCTATTTTACCGAAAAAACGGTGGAAAAAGAAAAAGGTATTATCGGTCAAGAAATCACGATGTATGAGGACAATGCAGATTGGCGGGCGTATTTTGGCCTAATAGAAAGTATGTTCCATCACCATCCAGTTAAAATTGACATTGCAGGTACAATAAAGTCCATATCTGATATTACCGCTGATCTTCTATACACCAGTTACGAAACGTTCTATCATCCGAGTAATATGTTATTATTTATTGTCGGACCGATGGATACAGAGCAGATGATGAAGTTTATTAAAGAAAATCAAAATAAAAAAGCTTTTAAGGATCCACAAGAAATTAACCGGTATTTTGATGAAGAACCTTTAAGTGTACATCAAGAAAAGAAAGTATTAAAAATGAATGTCCATACATCCAAAACACTAGTAGGCATTAAAGAATCTAACCCGACAAAACAAGGTGTCGAGCTATTGAAACATGAATTAACTGTCAATGTAATACTTGATCTTTTATTCGGTAAAAGCGCTGAAAATTATCAAAAGCTTTATGAAAGTGGACTTATTGATGAGACATTTGCCTATGACTATACAGGGGAAAAGGGGTTTGGGTTTGCGATGCTTGGCGGAGACACATCAGAACCAGACAAACTTGCAGAAAGTCTCAAGGATATTCTTTTGAATTTTGACCCAACATCTGTAAAAGAGGAAGAGCTTGAAAGAATAAAAAAGAAAAAAATCGGTTCTTTTCTTAGAGCATTAAATTCACCTGAATTTATCGCCAATCAATTTACAAGATATGCATTTAACGATATGGATTTATTTGAAGTAATCCCGCAGCTTGAAAGCCTAACTCTATCTGACGTGACAAAAGTTGCAAAAGACTTTATAAAGAAAGATGCATTCACTGTCTGTCAAGTTATTCCTAAATAAAAGGAAGTCGATTTGATAACGCCCAAAGCCAATGCGTTATCGGATCGGCTCCTTTCCAATTTGGTTCGCTTAGAACATCGAATCTATCAAGACTCTTTTTCTTTAGGCTATGTTAAACTGCCGATTTTTTACGGGCTTATAGCAACAATCTTTTTATAAAGGTGCTGCTGTAGCTATGGATTGCAAAAAGGCGGAGACTCCAGCTTAGGGAAGACCCCTCAGGCGATAGCCAAGGTCACTGAAAAACTGAAAACATTTAGTTTTGAGTGGTTTCTAGCTGTGGATTGGAGCAAATGGCGTAGACTCCAGCGGGGGTGTAGCGACAAACTTGAGACCCCGCAGGGCATAGCCCGAGGAGGCTCAAGGTCGCCCTCTGGATAAGCGAAGCCATTTGCGGAAAGTAACAGCGGTGTTTAACCAAAACCTAAAATTATGTACTTTTTCAGTGGCGTCCGTTAGCCGAGCAGGCTTACCAAGCGCCCCATGGACGCGAAGCCAAACGCTGAAAATCAATAGCGGTGTTTTAACAGGTGCTTAAATATAAATACAACGGAACGGTATTTAACATGCCATAAAGTAAATAATGAAGGTGAAATTAATGAAAAAAACAGCTTTAATTATAGGGGCAAGCGGGGACATCGGAAGTGCGATTGCAACGAACCTTATAGAAAATGGGTACTTTACCTACTTGCATTATCATCGTGATATAACTACCATTCAAAAATTTGAAAACAAATATGGTTCCGAAAATATAGTTAAAATACAAGCGGATTTATCTGATACTAAAGGTGTTAAAATATTACAAGATACTATCACCAGAAATATTGATACCCTTATTTATACAGCTGGAACTAGCTTTTATGGACTAATGACCGAAATAGAAGAAGAAGCAAAACAAAATATGATACAGCTTAATGTTACGTCATTATACTCTGCTATCCAAGCATTTTTACCAAGCATGGTAACTAATAAAACAGGGAATATTGTTGTGATCTCTTCCATTTGGGGAGAAATAGGCGCATCATGTGAAGTACTTTATTCCATGGTAAAAGGTGCTCAAATTTCCTTTGTTAAGGCTCTAGCAAAAGAAGTTGCTCCAAGTGGAATTCGCGTAAATGCTGTGGCACCCGGTGCGGTCCAAACAAAAATGCTTCATCATTTCACTGAAGAAGAAAAAAAATCGATAGCTGAAGAAATCCCTATGGGAAGGTTTGCAAGCCCTAAAGAAATTGCAGAGACGGTTTCTTTTCTTATCTCCAGCAAAGCATCTTATACCACTGGCCAAATTTTAGGCGTGAATGGTGGATGGAACTAAATATGGTGCATAATTGAGTCTACTCTTAGCCATACTAACTCTTGAACATATGTGGAAGGAGGGGTTAAGATGTCGGTGTTAGACAATTGGGATCAGTGGAAAGGTTTTTTAGGGGACCGCTTGAACCATGCAGAGCATGAAGGAATGGACAATGGTGCTATCTCCCAGCTTGCTTATGAAATTGGTGATTATCTGGCAAAAGAAGTAGAAGCAAAAAATCCACAAGAGAGAGTACTTGCTGACTTATGGAAAGTGGCAAGTCCTGACGAACAACATGCCATTGCAAATATGATGGTTAAATTAGTTCAAAATAATGGGACACACTAAGAGAGGCGAACACCTCTCTTTTTTTTTGCTTCTTTAAAGTATTTTGTTCAAATTTTTATTAAAGACAACTAATTGCTTTCTTATTACCTGAATATTAGCTATTATAGAGTTAACAAAGGGATTAGGACGAACGTTTTTCCTGATTGGAGTGGTTTGATGGAGAAAAAAGAGTGGTATTTAGAATATGAAATACATATAAACAGGCCGGGTCTTCTTGGAGATATTGCCTCTTTACTTGGGATGCTTTCCATAAACATTGTTACAATTAACGGTGTGGATGACTCGCGACGTGGAATGTTATTATTAAGCGATACTAATGAGCAAATTGTTAGGCTTGAATCTATTTTAAATACAATGGATAATATAACAGTAACCAAGCTTAGAGAGCCTAAATTACGTGACCGTTTAGCCGTAAGACATGGTCGTTACATTCAACGAGACGCAGATGACAAGAAAACATTTAGATTTGTAAGAAATGAACTAGGTCTGTTGGTTGACTTCTTGGCAGAGTTGTTTAAGCAAGAGGGACACAAACTAATTGGAATTAGAGGAATGCCAAGGGTAGGAAAAACGGAATCTATTGTAGCTTCAAGTGTCTGTGCTAATAAACGCTGGTTATTTGTTTCCAGTACGTTGTTAAAACAAACAATAAGAAGTCAATTAATAGAAGACGAGTATAGCGAAGACAATCTTTTTATCATAGATGGTATTGTTTCGACTAAAAGAGCAAGTGAAAAGCACTGGCAGCTTATTCGTGAAATAATGCGATTATCCGCAGTGAAAGTGGTAGAGCATCCAGATATCTTTGTGCAAAATACAGAATATAATCTTGAAGATTTTGATTATATTATTGAGTTGCGCAACAATGAAGACGAGGAAATAACATATGAGGCACCTCAATCAAATAATATGTTTGAGGACAACCCTTTTGGGGGCTTTGATTTTTAAATGTTGGAAGGTGTTAGTTCGTGACAGAAATTGGAAATAGATTAAAACAAGAACGAGAAGCTAAAAATATGTCCTTAGAAGACCTGCAGACAACCACTAAAATTCAAAAAAGGTATTTAATAGGGATAGAAGAAGGCAATTACGCCATAATGCCTGGGAAGTTTTATGCAAGAGCTTTTCTAAAGCAATATGCAGAGGCAGTTGGGCTAGATCCGGAAGAATTATTTGAAGAATATCAAAGTGAAATACCTGTGAATGATAAAGATGAGATTCCTGCACTTTCAAGGGTGAAAACAAGAAAAAAAGTTCCAAGCAAAGGCAATAGCAAGGTAATGAATTTTCTTCCTAAATTATTTATGCTGTTTGCTCTTATTGCAGTATGTGCAATTATCTATATCCTTGTTTTAAGTTTTTCTAATGGAGAGGATAATCAAACAGTACCACAACAGCAAGAGGCACCTGCAGAGATTGATGCTCCGAATCAAACGGAGGATTCTGACGCCGAGGAGACTCCCGCTGAAGACGAGGCAATAGAAGAAGATGTGCAGGAAGAAGAGCCGGTAGAAGAAACACCAGCAAATGGTACCCTTACAGAAGTAGAGAAAAGCGGGACTTCAGCCACGCTAGAATTAAAAGATACAGATCAATTTATTGTTGAGATAACTTCACCAGGTGAGACATGGATAGAAGTAGATAATGCCAAAGGCAATAACTTCTACTACGGCCTCGTGAAGGAAGGGCAAACTGAAACTCTCGATTTATCCCAAGAAGAAGAAATTATATTTAAAGTAGGTAGGTCGTTCGAAACAGATATATCAATTAATGGTGAACCATTCGAATTTCCTTTCCCTACAGATGAGATCACAACCCAAATTATTACTATTAAATTTATGCCAACTGGAGAACAATAAAGTCATCAGCATGATGGCTTTTTTTGTACCCAGAGCTCTAGTGAAACAATTTATTTACACTTGAAGGAGCTAATTAATTCCTTGCACTTTACAATTCATTAGACAAATATTCTATCTTTATGTATAGTGGAAAAGCAATATTAGATGTTGGAGGAATGATTGATTGTGAATTTACCTAACAAAATTACCGTATCTAGAATTATCTTAATACCAGTTTTTCTTATTTTGATGTTAGCACCTTTAGACTTTGGCCAGCTAGTCATAGGAGAAGCTTCCATTCCCTACACTCACCTTATTGGAGCTATCATCTTTATTATTGCTTCTATTACAGATTGGGTGGATGGGTATTATGCAAGAAAATATAATCTTGTAACAAATCTTGGGAAATTTTTGGATCCTTTGGCAGATAAGTTATTAGTCTCAGCAGCGTTGATCGCTTTAGTAGAACTCCAACTAGCCCCTGCATGGATTGTAATTGTTATTATTAGTAGGGAGTTTGCTGTAACCGGATTGCGTCTAATCCTTGCTGGAGAAGGTGAAGTGGTTGCTGCGAATATGCTTGGTAAAATTAAAACATGGGCTCAGATTATTGCTGTTTCTGCATTGCTATTACATAATATACCATTCGTTTTTCTTTCAATCCCATTTGATATTATTTCACTTTGGGTGGCAATGATATTCACGGTAGTTTCCGGATGGGATTATTTTTACAAAAATAGATCTGCTTTTCTTCATTCCAAGTAAAATTTCGGGTATACAAAATAGGTAGTATCCCAAAGACGGAGTTAAACTTATATAGAGGGAGAGAGAGAAGATGTTTAAGCGTGCTGAAATCATTGCTGTAGGATCTGAATTACTCTTGGGACAGATTTGCAATACCAACGCACAATTTTTATCAAAGCAATTAGCAGAGCTAGGTATTAATGTGTATTATCATACAGTTGTAGGGGATAACCCTAATCGTCTTGCGTCGGCAATTGAAACTGCGAGAAGTCGGGCAGACCTTCTACTATTTACAGGGGGGCTTGGACCAACGAAGGACGATCTAACGAAAGAGACTATTGCTAGGGTTCTACAAAAAAATTTAGTAACTGATAATCAAGCTTTATCGAATATCGTGGATTATTACAAAAAATCTAATCGTCCAATGAGCGAAAATAATAAAAAGCAAGCCATTGTATTGGAAGGAGCCGCTATTTTGGCGAATGACAATGGCATGGCACCTGGGATGGCACTGAGCGATGAGAATCATACTTTTATGCTTTTACCAGGTCCTCCAAAAGAGCTGCAGCCAATGTTTATGAATTATGGAAGAGAGTATCTTCTTTCTAGATTAGGTGTAAAAGAACAAATACTCTCAAAGGTTCTCCGTTTTTTTGGAATTGGGGAATCCCAGTTAGAAACGGACATTGAAGATTTGATTGAACAACAAACCAATCCAACAATCGCGCCTCTCGCAGGTGACTATGAAGTTACACTTCGATTAACTGCCAAACACCACTCCCAAGAGGAAGCAGAATATCTAATTGAGCAAACGGAAAAACTTATACTCTCGAGAGTGGGTTCCTATTTTTATGGGTATGATGACGATACTATCTTTTCTGTACTGTTCAATAAAATCCAAGACTCGAAATTCACGCTTAGTTGTGCTGAGAGCTTAACGGGTGGATCTTTTGCTGAAAAGATGACCAGCTTTGAAGGAGCATCCTCTGTGATTGAGGGTGGTGTGGTCTGCTATACCAATGAGATAAAAGAAAATGTCCTGGGGGTTTCCCGAGAAACCCTTGATCAGCTGGGTGCTGTTAGTGAACAATGCGCAATAGAATTAGCTGATGGCGTAAAAAAACTGCATCGCACTGACATTGGGATAAGTTTCACAGGGGTTGCAGGACCAGGAACAATGGATGGTAAACCGGTAGGTACTGTTTACATCGGAATTGCATTACCTAATGGTACTACTATTTCCCATCATCTACAGCTTGCCGGTAACCGGGATGCGATTAGACAAAGAACTGTTAAATATGGTTGTTTTCTCTTATTAAAAGAATTATTTAAAAGTAGCTAATGGTCAGCCCTAGCTACTTTTCCTTTATTTAAAATTTCATTTTGCTTACTAAATCTTTTCTAAAATGGCAATATTCCCTTTCAAAAATAGTATTTTGTTACTCTGTTTGTTCTCAAAATAACCGAATGGATGTTCGTTTTTTAGTTGCCAAATTCGTTAAAAAGAGGTATAGTTAGAGATAGTTAATCTATAATAAATATTTAGTTTCATAGATATGAGGAGGAAATTTAATGAGTGATCGTAAAGCGGCCTTAGATATGGCGTTAAAACAAATAGAAAAACAGTTTGGTAAAGGATCCATAATGAAATTAGGTGAACAAACAGGACGAAACATTTCTACGATTCCAAGTGGTTCTTTAGCATTGGATGTGGCACTAGGCGCTGGAGGATATCCACGAGGTAGAGTAGTTGAAATATATGGACCGGAGTCTTCAGGTAAAACAACCGTTGCCCTTCATGCCATTGCAGAAGTACAACGCGGAGGTGGACAAGCTGCTTTTATTGATGCTGAGCATGCACTAGATCCTGTTTACGCACAAAAGCTAGGTGTAAATATCGACGAATTATTGCTATCTCAACCTGACACAGGAGAACAAGCGCTTGAAATTGCGGAAGCACTTGTACGAAGTGGTGCGGTAGACATTATCGTAGTAGACTCTGTTGCAGCTTTAGTTCCCAAAGCTGAAATTGAAGGGGAAATGGGAGACTCTCATGTAGGACTGCAAGCTCGACTTATGTCTCAAGCTCTTCGTAAACTTTCAGGAGCTATTAATAAGTCAAAAACGATTGCTATCTTCATCAACCAAATTCGTGAAAAAGTTGGGGTTATGTTTGGAAACCCGGAAACAACTCCCGGTGGACGCGCATTAAAATTCTATTCTTCTGTACGTCTTGAGGTACGTCGTGCTGAGCAATTAAAACAAGGTCACGACATTGTAGGTAACAAAACGAAGATTAAAGTTGTTAAAAATAAAATTGCTCCTCCTTTTAAGGTTGCAGAAGTGGATATCATGTACGGTGAAGGTATATCCAGAGAAGGGGAAGTTATTGATATGGGCTCAGACTTGGATATTGTCCAAAAGAGTGGTTCATGGTATTCATATAACGAGGAGAGACTAGGTCAAGGTCGTGAAAATGCGAAGCAATATCTAAAAGAAAATAATAATGTCCTCACTGATATCTATCAACAGATACGAGACCATTATGACTTAGATAAAGACCTTAACGCACCAGAAGAAGATAAAAAAGGGCAAGAGGAATTAGATTTTTAATTTATGCACGTAATTTTAAAAGACAGCACCTGATTTTTTTAAGGTGTTGTTTTTGCCATTCAAGAATGTAGAATTTTTTCAAGATTGGTAGTGTATAGCACCTAATTCTCTCCCAAAAGTAACTGGTCAGGGTGAAAAACAGACCGTTTTAGGAAGCGTTCGACTTTTGGGCTAATAATGAGTGTATCAGAGTCATGAGTAACAGATTTCACCACATTGCTTATATAATAAGATCGGTCTGTTAAAAAAGAGTGTTTATAATATATGCTAATTTTGCTGGTGGTGAAACCTCCTAACAAGTAAGTTGAACATTTCCCCCTGATTTTCCTATTTTTATCTTCAAAAATAGGTTTAGTTTACCAAAAAGGATCAATCCTTGATAGGACAGGCTTGACAATAAATTTTCACGGAATTACAATTAGTATGTATAATTTATACTTTGTTAGAATTTTAAAGCTAATGAAAAGCTAAAAAAAGCCTTTGAGCTGTATGTTGACACACATTGTTACAATGTACATGCCGACAATGAAATCTAGCAAGAAACAAGTTCATAGCAAGAGGAGGTGTAATAATGGAAACTGTAATCATCTCCGCTTTGCTTGCCTTATTCGTCGGTGTAGTTGTTGGCTTTTATGTTCGTAAATCTATCGCTGAGCAAAAGATTTTAGGTGCGAAGGGCGCAGCTGAACAGATTGTTGAAGAATCTAAAAGAACAGCTGAATCACTTAAAAAAGAAGCACTCTTAGAAGCAAAAGACGAAATTCACAAACTTCGTACAGAAGCAGAACGTGAAATTCGAGACCGTAGAAGCGAACTACAAAAACAAGACAATCGTTTAATGCAAAAAGAAGAGAATCTAGATCGAAAAGATGAATCGCTGGCTAAACGTGAAGTAGCATTAGAAAGGCGTGAAGATTCTTTAAACGATAGACAACAGCATATTGAAGAATTAGAAAGCAAAGTGGATCAAGTAGTGCGTAAACAGCAGGAAGAACTTGAACGCATTTCAGCTTTAACACGAGATGAGGCTAAGAATATTATTCTCGACCGAGTTGAAAACGAATTATCCCATGACATTGCTCTAATGGTAAAAGAAAGCGAAAACAGAGCAAAAGAAGAGGCGGATAAGAAAGCAAGAGAAATACTTTCTTTAGCTGTTCAACGTTGTGCAGCAGATCATGTTGCTGAAACGACAGTCTCCGTTGTTAACTTACCAAATGATGAAATGAAAGGTCGAATCATTGGTCGTGAAGGCCGGAATATTCGAACGCTTGAGACATTAACTGGAATTGATCTTATTATCGATGATACTCCAGAGGCGGTTATTTTATCAGGTTTTGACCCGATCCGACGCGAAACAGCTCGTATTGCCTTGGATAAGCTTGTACAGGATGGACGTATACATCCTGCACGTATCGAGGAAATGGTTGAAAAATCCAGGCGTGAAGTGGATGAATACATTCGGGAAATGGGAGAGCAAACAACGTTTGAAGTTGGAGCACATGGTTTGCACCCAGACTTAATAAAAATATTAGGTCGTTTAAAATTCCGTACCAGCTACGGTCAAAATGTTTTAAAGCATTCAACAGAAGTTGCATATTTAGCAGGTCTTATGGCAGCAGAACTTGGTGAGGATGCCACACTAGCTCGTCGTGCAGGATTGCTACATGATATCGGTAAAGCAGTAGATCACGAAGTAGAAGGAAGTCACGTGGAAATTGGAGTAGAGTTAGCTACTAAATACAAAGAGCATCCTGTTGTAATAAATAGTATCGCTTCCCATCACGGTGACACTGAACCGACTTCAATTATTTCTGTCCTAGTTGCAGCAGCGGATGCCCTATCAGCTGCAAGGCCGGGAGCTCGTAGTGAAACATTAGAAAACTACATTCGCCGATTAGAGAAATTAGAAGAGATTTCTGAATCTTATGAGGGTGTAGAAAAGTCTTTTGCTATTCAAGCGGGGCGTGAAGTCAGAATTATGGTTAAACCTGATTCCATTGACGACTTAGAAGCTCACCGTCTTGCAAGAGACATCAGAAAGCGTATTGAAGAGGAACTGGATTATCCAGGACATATCAAGGTAACAGTCATCCGGGAAACAAGAGCAGTTGAATACGCAAAATAAAGTGGTGCTTGCACCACTTTTTTTCTTTTTTGAAGGCACTTTTCGTAAAGGTTGGTGCAATAAGTCCGTAAAAAATCGGCATTTTGATTTTTAATTGTCCTTAATTTATCAGGAAAAATGCACAACAGCCCAGATTATAAGCCTCAAAGAAAGTTCAACATCTATTTGTTTATAAAGTTTCTAGCTCTTAGGTCTAGCCGCCGAAGTCATTAATGATTTATTGCAAGAAGATTCATCTTTTATATGTAGGTGTAGGGGCGTTTTCACTTTCCTTATTTGCATTTAGGACACTATTTGCCTCTAAGTAAAAGGTGTGCAAAAATATTAGTATCAAGTAATTACTAGAAGGGATAGGGTCATTTGAGAATTTTATTCGTTGGGGATGTAGTGGGAGCCCCTGGGAGAAACATGATTAAAGAGTATTTACCCAAATTAAAAAGCAAATTTCAACCTGCTGTTACGATCGTAAATGGTGAAAATGCTGCGGGTGGTAAAGGAATCACCGAGAAGATCTACCAAGGTTTTCTAAAGGCAGGAGCCAATTTAGTCACATTAGGAAATCACACATGGGATAATCGTGAAATCTTTGAGTTTATTGATCATGCAAAATATATGATACGCCCTGCGAATTTTCCTAGTGAAACACCTGGGAAAGGAATAGCCTATATACCGTTTGATGGGAAAGAGCTTGCAGTTATTAATTTACAAGGTAGAACGTTTTTGCCGCCAATTGATTGTCCATTTAAGAAAGCAGATGAACTAGTAGAAGAGGCCAGAAAACGAACATCTTTTATTTTTGTTGATTTTCATGCAGAAGCAACAAGTGAAAAGCAGGCTATAGGGTGGTATCTTGATGGACGAGTTACAGGGGTAGTGGGAACACATACGCATGTTCAGACAAGTGATAATAGAGTATTACCAGGGGGTACAGCATATATTACGGATGTGGGTATGACAGGTCCTTATGATGGTATACTAGGCGTTGAAAGAGCTGCTGTATTAAAAAGGTTTATGACGTCTATGCCTGTTCGTTTTGAAGTTACAGAAGGAAGAGAGCAGCTTAATGCGATTATTCTTGATGTTGATATGAAAACAGGTAAAGCAAAATCAATTAAACCGCTAATAATTAATGAAGACCACCCGTTTTTTGATTAGGCACTACGATTTCACAGGAAAAATAGCACGTTAGTAAAGTAGTGTAATAACTCTACGAAATAGCAATAATTCATTGAGTGAATTTGATTAAAGTAAATAAGTTTTATCTTTTCTAACTCTAAAAAAATACAAGCTGGAATACATTGCACTTCTCCTGAATATAGTAGGAATGAAATTATTAACAATAAATTCATCTATGGATTGTTCACCATATACTGTAAATGTTGAGGAGGAGCTAGTAATGGATATATTAAAAGTTTCAGCAAAGTCTAATCCAAATTCGGTAGCAGGGGCTTTAGCAGGTGTTTTAAGAGAACGAGGCAATGCAGAAATCCAGGCGATTGGAGCTGGTGCTCTAAACCAGGCTGTAAAAGCTGTGGCAATTGCCCGAGGCTTTGTTGCACCGAGTGGTGTAGATTTAATTTGTATTCCAGCCTTTACTGATATTTTAATTGACGGGGAAGAAAGAACAGCAATGAAATTAATCGTAGAACCAAGATGAAAACTAGGGGTGCGGACCTATTTGCTAATTAAAGCGAATAGGTTTGTTTTTTTTGTAAGGCTCTACGTAAAGATATGAACTATTTTAAAGAAAATTGTGTTAAACGCCGCTGTAGATTTCCGCAAAAGGCTACGCGTTCCACGGGGCGGTGCTGGAGCCTTTTCGGCTCCGCCTGTGGGGTCTCCAACTACCGCTCCCGATAGAGTCTACGCCTTTTGCTCCAATCATCGCTAGAATAGCCGGCGATAGAATTATATAATGATATAAAATGATGGAAATCATGTTGAAAATTTACTGGTCTGATAGGAGGGGGAAGCTTTGCGTTTATTTGATGCTCATAGTGATACTGTCTACCGATTGTGGGAGGATAGAAGCCTGTCTTTTAAAGATAGCAAAGAACTTCACGTTACATGGGATGGATTAATAAAGGCAAATGGTACGGTACAGTGTTTTGCCATCTATATTCCTGAGAACATCAGGAAGGAATCTGCCTTTGATGTGGCTTTGGAGATGATTGATCTATTTTACCGTGACATACTATACCGTTTCCCTAAAATGAAACCGGTCACAACTAAAAGACAAATTGCTCAATTAAAAAAAGGAGAAGTGGGTGCAATATTGACCCTAGAAGGATGCGATGTAATTGGAACAAGCCTTGAGCGCTTAAGAACATTATACCGTTTAGGTGTTTCTTCTATTGGTTTAACGTGGAATTATGCAAATTCCCTTGCGGATGGAATTCTTGAAAAAAGAGGAGCAGGTCTTACCTCATTTGGACAAAAAGTAGTTTTGGAAAACAACCACCACCGTATTTGGACGGACGTTTCACATCTATCTGAAAAATCTTTTTGGGATGTATTAGAAATCGGAGAATATATAATTGCGTCTCACTCCAATAGCAAGGCCCTTTGTCCGAACCCTAGAAATTTGACAAACGAGCAAATACTTGCCCTTATTCAGAAAAATGCGGCAATAGGGATCACATTTGTTCCCCAATTTTTAACCACTCACCCCCACAGTTCAATTCAAGATGTACTTCGCCATGTTGAGTACGTTTGTAATCTGGGAGGGGTCGGTAATATTGGGTTTGGCTCTGATTTTGATGGAATTACCCAGACTGTAACAGGTTTAAGTCGTTATGAGGATTATACAAATTTAATAAACACTTTATTAAATTATTACTCTCATTCAGAAGTGGAAGGGTTCTTGTTTCAAAATTTCTATCAAAGGTTTCCAAAGTAGTTTTTCAGTAGATCAGTTAGCTGATAAACTCACTTCCCTATTTTCTGATATTTTAGAAGAAATTTATTCAAATGCTTGTATTTTTAAAAAATTAGGTCTACAATGAAAGCGTTTAGTACATATTCTAGCTGTTTTTTTAAAATTTTGGCTGTGTTAAACGCCGCTGTTAATTTCCAACAAAGGTTACGTGTTCCACGGGGCGGTGCTGGAGCCTCATCGGCCGTGCCTGCGGGGTCGCAAGCCTACCGCTATCTTCCCGTTGGAGTCTCCACCTTTTGATCCAATCATCGCTAGAATAGCCTTATTATCAACATGCAACTTTAACAGAGCCTAAATTTCATTAAAACCAAAATATTATATTCTAGTTATTCAATTGGAATAGTGCTACAATTTAAACCGTATTATTTATTCTGACAATGAAGGTAATTAAAGGGGTGTAGGACACATGATCAATCAACTTTCATGGAAAGTTGGAGGGCAACAAGGGGAAGGTATCGAAAGTACTGGTGAAATATTCTCCACTGCGTTAAATCGTTTAGGTTATTATTTATATGGCTACCGCCATTTTTCTTCACGTATTAAAGGTGGACATACTAACAACAAAATTCGTGTTAGTACAACACAGGTTCGTTCCATTTCTGATGATCTTGATATATTAGTAGCATTTGACCAGGAAACAATCGATGTGAATTATCATGAATTGCGTCAAGGTGGAGTAGTTATTGCGGATGCAAAGTTTAAACCAAGCATCCCTGAGGATGGTAAAGCAACATTGTATGCGGTTCCATTTACGGAAATCGCAACAGAATTAGGTACTTCTTTAATGAAAAACATGGTAGCAGTAGGAGCTTCAAGTGCAATAATGGACTTAGATGCCGAGGCTTTTCGTGAAGTGGTACAAGAAATATTCGGAAGAAAAGGCGAAACCATTGTTGAAAAGAACATGGATGCCATTCGTGCGGGTGTTGCATTTATTAAAGATCAAGCTGACAGCGTTCAAACAATGAAACTAGAAAAAGCCAATGGAAAGAAACGTCTATTCATGATTGGAAATGATGCAATCGCACTTGGCGCAGTTGCAGCTGGTTCTCGCTTTATGCCAGCATACCCAATTACTCCTGCATCAGAGATTATGGAATACTTAATTAAGAAGCTGCCAAAGTTTGGTGGGACAGTTATTCAGACCGAAGATGAAATTGCTGCGTGTACAATGGCTATCGGTGCCAATTATGCTGGAGTGCGTACACTAACAGCTTCTGCAGGTCCTGGTCTTTCCTTAATGATGGAGGCGATTGGCCTATCTGGTATGACAGAAACTCCACTTGTGGTAGTTGATACCCAACGTGGGGGACCTAGTACAGGACTTCCTACTAAAATCGAACAGTCGGATTTAATGGCAATGATCTATGGTACACATGGTGAGATTCCTAAAGTGGTAATTGCTCCAAGTACTGTCCAAGAAGCGTTCTATGATACAGTGGAAGCCTTTAATATTGCAGAGGAATATCAAGTTCCTGTCATCCTGTTAACAGACTTGCAACTATCTTTAGGTAAACAGTCGGTTGAAAACCTTGACTTTAAAAATGTTGAAATCCGACGTGGTAAATTAGATATCAACAGTGAAATTCCAACTCGAGAAGATAAAAGCTATTTTAAACGTTATGAAGTAACAGAAGACGGTGTTTCTCCTCGTGTGATTCCAGGTATGAAAAATGGGATTCACCATGTTACAGGTGTCGAACATGAAGAAACAGGTAAACCTTCAGAGGTTGCTGCAAATCGTCAGGCACAAATGGACAAGCGTTTAAGAAAATTAGCGAACCTTAAGTTTAACAACCCAGTGCATATCAATGCTAAACATGAAGACCCAGATGTGTTGATTCTTGGTTTTAACTCCACAAGAGGAACGATCGAGGAAGCAATGGGGCGTTTAGAGTTAGATGGCGTCAAAGCGAATCATGCACAAGTCCGTTTACTTCATCCGTTCCCGACGAAAGAAGTATTACCACTTGTTAAAGCTGCGAAGAAAGTTATTGTTGTGGAATATAATGCTACTGGGCAGTTAGCAAGCATCCTAAAAATGAACGTGGGACATGCTGAAAAAATAAGTAGCGTCTTGAAGTATGATGGAGATCCATTCCTACCGAAAGAAATCCACACAAAATGCAAGGAGTTGTTATAAAATGGCAACGTTTAAAGATTTTCGTAATAATGTTAAACCAAACTGGTGTCCTGGCTGTGGGGATTTTTCGGTACAGGCTGCAATTCAACGTGCTGCAGCGAATGTCGGACTGGTTCCTGAAGAGCTTGCAGTAGTATCAGGAATTGGGTGTTCTGGACGTATATCCGGATACATCAATTCATACGGTTTCCATGGTATTCATGGTCGTTCGCTTCCGATTGCCCAAGGTGTAAAAATGGCCAATAAAGATTTAACAGTTATAGCATCCGGGGGAGACGGAGATGGATTTGCAATTGGCTTAGGACACACTATTCATGCTATCCGACGTAATATTGATATTACGTATATCGTAATGGATAACCAGATTTATGGGTTAACGAAGGGACAAACATCTCCACGTAGTTCAGTAGGGTTCAAAACAAAATCGACACCTCAAGGTTCAATTGAGTCTTCTTTATCTGTAATGGAAATGGCTTTAACAGCAGGTGCTACATTTGTCGCGCAAAGTTTCTCGACAGATTTAAAAGATTTAACTAGCTTAATTGAACAAGGCATCAATCATAAAGGTTTTTCTTTAATTAATGTATTTAGCCCTTGTGTTACTTACAACAAAGTGAACACATATGATTGGTTTAAGGAAAACTTGACGAAACTGAGCGATATCGAAGGTTACGATGCACATAATAAAGTTTCTGCAATGCAAACACTTATGGAGCACGATGGACTGGTTACTGGTTTAATTTATCAAAATACAGAACAAAAATCATATCAAGAATTAGTTCATAATTACAGTGAAGAGCCGTTAGCAAAAGCAAAACTTGAATTGGATGAAGCTCAATTTAATGAATTAGTTAAAGAGTTTATGTAATTAATAATAAAAGCGGGGCAAATTTTTCCTGGCCAGACTGTAGACAAACTCGAGGTATATCGAGGTGTCTACAGTTTTTTTGCATACTCTATATAATAAAGCTAGTTGATTTCCATTCTGGGCATTTCGCTTATCCTTAGGCGCTCCCAGTAGCCTACTCGACTCTGTATGCGCAACCCAACATTGGCTAATTAAATATCAAAATCTAGCAACTTTATGTAAGCGCTTTATAATAAAATTTAAAAAATTTATCCTACACAGTCACATGTGCATTTCCAGTGGACAGTGATGTTTACTCATTCATTCTTAGATGATACAATATTACTAGATTTAAAGAATATATGAATTGTTTAGTGAAGGAGTGTTCTCTGTGAATGGAAAAATGAAAGCGATTGTGAAACATCACCGTGGATATGGAGCAGAACTTCAAATGGTCGACATCCCGAAAATTAAAGAAGATGAAGTATTAATTAAAGTGAAGGCAACATCAATTTGTGGAACTGATGTTCATATATACACTTGGGATGAATGGTCCCAAAGCCGTGTTAATCCTCCCTATGTATTTGGTCATGAATTTGCTGGTGAAATTGTTGAGGTTGGAACTAAAGTAACAAATGTAGAACTTGGAGATCAAGTTTCTGCTGAAACTCACCTTGTTTGCTATGAATGTCCACAATGTTTAACAGGAGACTACCATATTTGTAAAAATACTAAAATTATTGGTGTAGATACACATGGCTGTTTTGCAGAATATGTAGCTCTTCCAGCTGTGAATGTTTGGAAAAACCCTAAAGATATGCCATACGATGTAGCATCTGTTCAAGAACCAATGGGGAATGCCGTTCATACCGTACTGGCTGGTGATGTAGCTGGAAAAACAGTGGCGGTTATCGGATGTGGTCCTATAGGTATTATGGCGGTTGGTGTCGCAAAGGCCGCAGGGGCATCCGAAGTAATCGCGATTGACTTGAATGAATATCGCTTAGATTTAGCTTCTAAAATGGGTGCAACCTATGTAATTAATGCTAAAGAAGAGAATCCTGTTGATAAGGTATTAGCTTTAACAGGTGGTGACGGAGTAGATGTGATTTGTGAAATGTCTGGTCACCCAGTGGCAATGAATCAAGGCTTTAAAATGGTTACAAATGGTGGCCGGGTATCCATTCTTAGCTTGCCTGTCCGTCCTGTTGAACTAGATATTACTAACGATGTAGTATTTAAAGGAGTCACAATTCAAGGTATAACCGGCAGAAAAATGTACACAACATGGCAGCAAGTTTCAAGATTATTAAAATCTGGTCAAGTTGATGTGAAGCCGATGATTACACACCATTTTCCACTTGAGGATTTTGAAAAGGGCTTTGATTTAATGATTTCTGGTCAGTGTGGTAAAGTAGTTTTACAACCATAAATTGAACTTAAATAAGATGAATCAATTATTTTCAGGAGGGGTTTTAATGAAAGGTTTTGAGTACCTACAAGAAGAATTAGATCAAATGAAACAAGAAGGCACATTCCGGAAGTTAGTTGCACTTGAGTCTGATCAGGGATCCAAAGTTGTTATAAATGGAAAAGAAGTGATTCAATTATCCTCTAACAACTATTTGGGGTTAACGTCTCATCCACGTCTAAGAAAAGCAGCCCTTGAAGCGGTTGAAAAGTACGGAGCAGGTACTGGGTCCGTTCGTACAATTGCAGGCACATTTACGATGCATGAGGATCTTGAAAAAAAGCTAGCTAAATTCAAACATACCGAAGCCTCCTTAGTGTTCCAATCTGGTTTCACTACAAATCAGGGAGTTTTATCAGCCATTCTATCACCGGAGGATGTCGTTATTTCTGATGCTTTGAATCATGCTTCCATTATTGATGGCATCCGTTTAACTAAGTCAGCACGTAAGGTGTACAAGCATGTGGACATGGAGGATTTAGAGCGCGCTTTAAAAGAATCTGCAGATTATCGTAAAAGACTAATTGTAACAGACGGTGTGTTCTCAATGGATGGCAATATCGCTCCGTTAGATAAAATAGTGGAGCTTGCTGAAAAGTATGATGCACTTGTTATGGTAGATGATGCGCATGCATCAGGTGTTCTTGGCGAAAATGGGCGAGGTACCGTTAATCATTTTGGTCTTGATGGACGAGTTCATATCCAGGTAGGGACATTAAGTAAAGCGGTTGGTGTACTTGGTGGATATGTGGCAAGTACACAATCACTAATTGACTATTTAATACACAAAGGAAGACCATTCCTTTTCAGTACATCACATCCACCAGCTGTAACTGCAGCTTGTGATGAAGCAATTCAAGTACTATTAGAAGAGCCGGAATTAATTGAAAAACTTTGGGATAATGCAAAGTTCTTCAAAGAAGGTCTCGAGAAACTTGGCTTTGACACGGGTCACAGTCAAACTCCTGTAACACCAGTAATTGTAGGGGACGAAGCTTTATCGCATAAGTTCTCTGATAAATTATTAGAATATGGCGTGTTTGCACAAGGTATTGCATTCCCAACCGTAGCAAAAGGGTTGGCGCGTGTGCGTACCATCGTAACAGCGCAACATTCAAAAGAAGAACTTCAAGAAGCTCTTGATATTTTTGAAAAGGCTGGAAAAGAGTTGGGTATTCTTTCTTAATTCCACAATAAAAGAGAGACACCATGGTAACATGAGTGTCTCTTCTTCTTTGTGTACATTTTTCTACAGGTTTTCTATTTTTATTGTTTAAGGCTGGATAAAATTATATACTATGATAATGTGTAGAGTTTTATTCACTCTATAGGAAGGAGTCATCACAAAATGAATGAAAAACAAAGAGTTGAATCACAACAAGTAGTAGCTGGGAATCTACCGGACAAAAAATCCGAGAAGGATTTCAGCAAATACTTTGAAGCGGTATATGCGCCACCTTCCTTAAAGGATGCTAAAAAACGAGGTAAGGAAGAAGTTAATTATCATAAAGACTTTCATATTGCAGAAGAATTTCAAGGTCTTGGAGAAGGCAAGAAATTTTATATTCGTACCTATGGCTGTCAAATGAATGAACATGATACAGAGGTAATGGCTGGTATTTTCCTAGGCTTGGGGTATGCTCCGACGGATACAGTAAATGACGCGGATGTAATTCTTCTAAATACATGTGCTATTCGTGAAAATGCAGAAAATAAAGTTTTTGGAGAATTAGGTCACTTGAAAACTCTGAAGAAAACACGTCCAAACCTATTAATTGGTGTTTGTGGCTGTATGTCTCAAGAGGAATCTGTTGTAAACAAAATCCTAAAAACGTATAACCAAGTTGATATGGTTTTTGGAACCCATAACATTCACCGTTTACCAAACATACTGAAAGAAGCTTATATGTCTAAAGAGATGGTATTGGAAGTATGGTCTAAAGAAGGAGATGTTATTGAAAACCTTCCGAAAGTCCGTAAAGGTGAAATTAAGGCTTGGGTTAATATCATGTATGGCTGCGATAAATTCTGTACGTATTGTATCGTTCCTTATACACGTGGCAAGGAACGTAGCCGCCGACCTGAGGATATTATTCAGGAAGTTCGTCATTTGGCTGCACAAGGCTATAAGGAGGTCACTCTGTTAGGACAAAATGTTAATGCCTATGGAAAAGACTTTGACGACCTACAGTATGGCCTCGGTGATTTAATGAATGAAATCAGCAAGATAGATATTCCTAGAATACGCTTTACCACAAGTCATCCTAGAGACTTTGATGATCGTTTAGTGGAGGTTCTTGCTCAAGGTGGAAATTTACTTGATCATATTCATCTTCCTGTACAATCTGGAAGTTCAGAAGTTTTAAAGATGATGGCAAGGAAATATGATAGAAAACGCTATTTGGAGCTGGTTGGTAAAATTAGAACGGCCATGCCTAATTCATCTTTAACAACGGATATTATTGTTGGTTTTCCTAATGAAACAGATGAACAGTTTGAGGAAACACTATCTTTATACAGAGAAGTGGAGTTCGACACAGCTTATACCTATATTTATTCACCACGGGAAGGAACACCTGCTGCCAAAATGGAAGATAATATTCCGATGGAAGTGAAAAAGGAACGTCTGCAACGTCTGAATGCTTTAGTAAATGAAACTTCAGCAAAAAAAATGCAAGAATACGAAGGTAAAATTGTAGAAGTTTTGGTTGAGGGAGAAAGCAAAAAGAATCCGGATGTACTTGCAGGATATACAGACAAAAGTAAGCTTGTAAACTTTAGAGGGCCTAAGTCTATTGTTGGTAAAATCATCAAAGTAAAAGTCACCAAAGCAAAAACCTGGTCTCTTGATGGAGAACTGGTAGATGAAACTGTAGAAGAAGCAATGGGGGTAAATTAATATGACAATGTATACAAAAGAGGATATTTTAGAAAGAGCAAAAGAATTAGCTCAAATGATCTCTCAAACAGAAGAAGTAGACTTTTTCAAACGTGCAGAAGCACAAATCAATGAAAATCAGAAAATCAAAGAAATGGTTGCGAGCGTTAAAAGCTTACAAAAGCAAGCTGTGAACTTCCAACATTACGGAAAACACGAAGCGTTAAAGAAAACAGAGCAAAAGCTTGATAATCTTTTACAGGAATTAGATGAGATTCCAATTGTTCAAGAATTCAAAACTTCCCAGCAAAGTGTTAATGAGCTTTTACAAATAGTTTCTTCTGCTATTACAAACAAAGTTACAGATGAAATTATTGTCTCTACCGGTGGAGATGTACTACGTGGTGAAACAGGTAGTTATGTTAAAAATAGTAATGGTGGAAGCTGTAGTTAAGTTGATAAACGGCAGGAATGTGCGGTTTTAAACTAGCTATTTACGCAATCCTAATAAAGGCAGTATGGATAAAAAATATCCGTACTGTCTTTTTTTGTTTTCAGAAAGACAATAACTGCCTCTCATCTAAAAATTCCATAAAAAATAGGCACATATCTGGGTAAGCTTGCATACAATGAACTATACGTTAATGTGTTAGAAATTATTTTTTCTGTTGTAATTTTAATCAAAACACAATAGTCATTTAACCCGCATAGGATGAAATGAAGATTGTAATGAGGAGGGTGTATGCTCGAATGTCTGAATACAGAGAAATTATCACAAGAGCAGTTACCGGTAAAGGTAGAAAGTTTACGCAGTCTAAACATACGATAAGTCCCTCGCATCGTCCTACAAGTATTTTAGGATGCTGGGTCATTAACCATAAGTATGATGCGAAAAAAGTGGACGACACAGTAGAAATCGCAGGATTTTATGATATTAACGTTTGGTATTCCTACAGTGACAATACGAAAACGCAGGTAGTAACAGAAACTGTATCTTACACAGATGTTGTAAAGCTACGGTACAAAGATGATAACAGCATTGGAGATGAGCATGAGGTGGTTGCCCGGATTTTACAGCAACCTAACTGCTTGGAAGCTAGTATTGCTTCAACAGGTGCTAAGGTGGAAGTGCAGGTTGAAAGGGAATTTTTAGCCGAAATAATTGGAGAAACCAAAGTGGTGGTAGAAGTTCATCCGGAAACATTAACAGATGACACCGATTGGGATGTTGATGATGAAGACTTTGAAGATCTAAATCCTGACTTTATTGTAGACGGATACGAAGAGTGAAAAGAAGAATTCTAGGGAGAAAAACTTCCTAGTATTCTTTTTTTGTTTTGTAATTTAATATTCGGCTGTTGAGCTACTTATATCTACACTCATCTTTAACAGATCCTATAAGATAAAGAGAAAATATGATATAATAGGTAGCAAAAACAATGGATAAAAGTTGGGGGACTAACATGGCTTCTTATACGCCTATGATACAGCAATATTTGAGAATAAAGGCAGATTACAACGATGCCTTTTTATTTTTTCGTCTTGGAGATTTTTATGAAATGTTCTTTGAGGATGCAATTAAAGCTTCTCAAGAACTTGAAATTACTTTAACAAGTCGTGATGGAGGCAGCACAGAGCGGATACCTATGTGTGGCGTTCCTTATCATGCAGCACCCAATTATATAGAGCAACTTATCAACAAAGGTTTTAAAGTAGCTATATGTGAACAGGTGGAAGATCCTAAGCTTACAAAAGGTGTTGTCAAAAGAGAAGTGGTTCAGCTTATCACGCCAGGTACTGTTATGGAAGGTAAAGGCCTGAGTGACAAACAAAACAACTTCTTGACCACAATAACTGAATTTGAAGATAGTACTTTTGGTATCGCTTATGCAGATCTTTCAACAGGGGAAATGCATACTACTATTCTTTCAGGTCCTACCCACCAGCTTGTAAATGAAATCTATTCTATTGGTGCAAAAGAAGTAGTGGTAGACGAGAGTTTCTCAGAAAATATTATCTCCATGCTTAAAGATAGAATGGTTGTTACATTTTCCTACGAGACAACAACAACCGTTCCGCATGAATTCAGCCACATAGTAGAGAAGCTTGAGCAAGAAAAGCTGTTAATAACAGTTGGACGCCTTTTGCATTATCTGAAAAAGACTCAAAAAAGGAGTCTAGATCATTTGCAGTCAGCTTTGTTTTATGAATTGGACAATAAGATGAAAATAGATCTATTTTCAAAGAGAAATCTTGAACTGACAGAAACGATTCGCTCTAAAGGAAAAAAAGGCTCGCTCTTATGGTTATTAGATCAAACAGTTACGGCAATGGGTGGCAGGCTTTTAAAACAATGGATCGACCGCCCGTTAATTAAGAAAGACCAGATTGAAGCGCGTCTAACAATAGTAGAAACGTTAATGAAGCAATATTTTATAAGACAGGAAATACGGGACAGATTAAAAGAAGTATATGATTTGGAGAGGCTTGCGGGGCGAGTGGCATTTGGAAATGTGAATGCAAGAGATCTTGTACAACTGCGAAAGTCTTTGTCGCAAATACCTGCTTTAAAAGATGCAATAAAGGAACTTCCAATTGAAACGACCACAGTATTAGAAAATATGGATGAATGTGCAGAACTTACTGATCTTTTGCATATTAGTCTGATTGAACAACCTGCCCTTTCTGTTAAAGAAGGAAACATGATGAAGAATGGCTTTCATGAGGAATTGGACAAATATCGAGATGCACGAAAGAATGGTAAAACATGGATTGCTGAATTGGAAAAACGCGAACGAGAACTGACAGGTATTCGTTCCTTAAAAATAGGATACAACCGTATTTTTGGATATTATATTGAAGTTACTAAAGCAAATATTGCTGCATTACCTGAGGGGCGTTACGAAAGAAAGCAAACATTAGCAAATGCGGAACGGTATATTACCGAAGAACTTAAAGAGAAAGAAACACTCATTTTGGAAGCGGAAGAAAAGATTGTCGCTTTAGAATATGAGCTATTTCTTAAACTACGGGAAGAAGTAAAGGCATATATTCCACGATTGCAATGTTTAGCGAAAGCTGTTAGTGAACTGGATGTTCTTCAATGCTTTGCCACAATTAGTGAAGAAAGACATTACACTAGACCTACATTTAATGACGAACGAAGAATCCACATTAAGGACGGGCGGCATCCTGTTGTAGAAAAAGTAATGGAATCCAATGAGTATGTACCAAATGATTGCACGATGGATAAGGAGAGAGAGGTTCTTCTTATAACTGGTCCCAATATGTCAGGTAAAAGTACGTATATGCGACAAGTGGCTTTAACGTCCATTCTTGGCCAGATTGGTTGCTTTGTACCGGCAAGTGAGGCATCTTTGCCAGTTTTTGATCAAATATTCACAAGAATTGGTGCAGCGGATGATTTGATTTCTGGTCAAAGTACCTTTATGGTTGAAATGTTGGAAGCACGTAATGCCATCGTTTACGCAACACAAAATAGTTTAATTCTATTTGATGAGATCGGGAGAGGAACTTCTACCTATGATGGAATGGCCCTTGCCCAAGCATTGATTGAATATATTCACGATAAAATTGGAGCCAAGACCTTGTTCTCCACGCACTATCATGAACTAACAACCTTAAATCAGGATTTGGACAACCTTAAAAATATCCATGTTAGTGTAGTTGAACAAAATGGAAAGGTCGTTTTTCTTCATAAGATGAAAGAAGGCCCAGCCGATAAAAGCTATGGAATTCATGTAGCCGAATTAGCTGAATTACCGCTAGAATTAATTGAACGTGCGAAAACCATCCTCGAAAAGCTAGAAGCCGAGCCTGAGAAAAAAAGCGTAGTAGTAAAGAACGCACAGGATACCGATCTTGATCCAATAAGCCAGCTCTCTTTTTTTGAATTAAAGGATGAACAAACAATAAGTGACGAAAAATTAAAAAAGTCAGAAACTCAAGCACTCGAGAAAATTAAAAAACTAGACTTATTAGATACGACACCAATAGATGCTCTTAATAAATTGTATGAAATTCAAAAACTATTAAAAACAAAAAAATAGAAGAAAGGAGGAATTGGGTTGGGAAAGATATTTCAATTAAGCGATAGCTTAGCTAATAAAATTGCTGCTGGAGAAGTGGTTGAACGACCTGCATCTGTAGTAAAAGAATTAGTAGAAAATGCGATAGATGCAAATTCTACCATTATTGAAATTGAATTGGAAGAAGCTGGATTATCTAAAATTCGAGTATTAGATAATGGTGATGGTATGGACCAGGAAGACTGTCTTACTGCCTTTAATCGTCATGCAACAAGTAAAATTAAAAATGAAAATGATCTTTTTCGTATTCGCACGCTTGGATTCCGTGGGGAAGCGCTCCCTAGTATCGCTTCAGTTTCACTGTTTGAAATAACCTCTTGTACAGGGGAGGGACCAGGTACTTACCTGAAATTCAAAGGCGGGCAATTAGAAGCGGAAGAAAAGTCCAGCAGCCGAAAAGGGACGGATATTAACGTTCAGCATTTATTCTTCAATACACCTGCTCGATTGAAATATATGAAAACTATTAACACAGAGCTTGGTAACATATCAGATTTGGTTAATCGATTTGCGCTTGCCAACCCTGGCATTTCCTTCCGTTTATCTCATAATGGGAAACGAATGATGTCTACTACAGGTAGTGGTGACAGTCTGCAAGTAATGGCATCTATATATGGAATGAATATTGCCAAAAAAATGATTCCTATTTCATACTCTTCGTTAGACTTTGAAATAAAAGGTTATATTTCTCTACCAGAGATAACGAGAGCTTCCAAGAATTATATTTCTACGATTATAAATGGGAGAAATGTTAAGAACTATACCATTATAAGAGCGATCCAAGAGGGATATCATACTCTTTTACCTATCGGCAGATTTCCGATTTGTTATTTGCAAGTAGAAATGGATCCCATTTTAGTAGATGTTAATGTACATCCAGCTAAACTAGAAGTCCGTTTGAGTAAAGAAGAGGAACTTTACCGCTTGATTAGTGATGGAATAAAAAATTCATTCCAACAAAAACAGCTTATCCCTTCAAATGACTCTAAAAGACCCGTAAAGTATACATTGGAAAATAAACCTTCCCAGCAAGCTTTCACTTTAGAGCATAAACAGGACAGTGAAGAATTGCCACCGTCAAAAAGCTCAGTAGTTGCAGTTGCAGAACGCGAAAGCAATTCTTTTCTAACAGAAGAACCAGAAAAAAGTACTTTATTTTCCTCAGAAAAGGTTAATGAGCCTTCTGACAAGGGTATGGTTTTGGGTAACAAGGAAGAAGTGGTCGACTGGTTGGAGGATCAAGAAAACCATGAAGAGGTAGAAGAAGAGCTAACATCCAGAATTCCTCAGCTTTATCCTATAGGTCAAATGCATGGCACCTATATTCTTGCCCAGAATGAAAATGGTCTTTATTTAATAGATCAGCATGCAGCACAAGAAAGAATTAATTATGAATATTTTTATAAAAAGCTAGGTCAAGATGACCGTAATCTTCAAGAGCTACTTGTTCCTTTAACCATTGAATGTTCTTTAGATGAATATTTATTTCTCGAAGAAAACAAAAAAGCTTTCGAAGAAGTTGGTGTGTTTTTAGAACCTTTTGGACATCAAACGTTTGTCGTAAAAGCATACCCAGTATGGTTTCCAAAAGGGGAAGAGCGGGAAATTCTTGATGAGATGATGGAACATGTGATGGAAAAGAAAAAAATAAACCTAAGCGACTTGCGTGAAGAAGCAGCGATTATGATGAGCTGTAAAGCTGCAATAAAGGCGAATCGTCATTTAAAATCAGAGGAAATAACTTCTTTATTAAATACATTAAGAAAAGCGGATAATCCTTTTACATGTCCGCATGGAAGACCGATCTTGATTCATTTTTCCACTTATGATATGGAGAAGATGTTTAAGCGTGTCATGTAGACAGTTGTTGCTTCATTTTTAAGTTAAACTATAATATTGCTTTTTTATTTTCTAATCTTTGGCAAAGCTCTAATAGACACAAGTACTAAAAAGCATGCTTTAAATTAGCTTTTATAAAGATAGTTTGGACAACTTTAAAAATGGGTATAATGAATTCTTGTGATACAGATTATTTGAGAGAGTGAATATGTATTGGGTAAAAAACAGAAAGTGGTAGTAATTATAGGTCCAACTGCGGTTGGTAAAACAAGGTTAAGTGTGGAGTTAGCTAAAAAAATAAATGGAGAAATTATTAGTGGGGACTCGATGCAAATTTACAGGGGAATGGATATAGGAACTGCTAAGGTAACACATGATGAAATGCAAGGAGTTCCGCATTACCTTATTGATATTAAAGAACCCACGGATACTTTCTCTGTAGCGGAGTTCCAAAAGGAAGTACGCCACCTTATTGAAATTATTTCTCAAAAAGGATGTATTCCCATTATCGTAGGAGGAACAGGGCTCTACATACAATCTGTGCTGTATGACTATCAGTTTTCGGAGACTGGCAAAGATGAAAAAGTCCGACTGAGTATCGAAAAGCGAGTGGAAGAGCAGGGGATTGATGAGGTTTATAAACAACTTCAACAGATTGACCCTAGAAGTGCTGAACAGATACACCCAAATAATGTGCGAAGAGTTATACGGGCATTAGAAGTATACTACACAACAGGGAAAACGATGACAGAATACCAACAGTCCCAGCAACATGAACTGTTATATGATGTTGCATTCATCGGTTTAACAATGGACAGGGAAACATTATATAATAGAATCAACCAACGTGTAGATCTAATGGTAGAGAACGGGCTTTTTGATGAGGTGGAAAGTCTTTTTCAAAAAGGTATCAGGGAATGCCAGTCCATACAAGCAATTGGTTATAAAGAGCTATATGCCTACTTTGATGGTCGATTGACTAAACAGGAAGCAGTTGAAACCTTGAGGCAAAACTCTAGAAGATACGCTAAACGTCAACTTACTTGGTTTCGAAACAAAATGGATGTAACCTGGTTTGATATGACCGATACTGTTTTTGAAGAAAAGTTACAGGAAATTTTTTCTTTTGTAGCAGGAAAGCTGGAATTTGAAGCGAATATGTAACCAATATAGAGATAAGAGGAGGACGAAAAGATGAAGCAATCAATCAATATCCAAGACCAATTTCTTAATCAGCTAAGAAAAGACGGAACAAGTGTCACCGTATTTTTATTAAATGGATTTCAACTTCGAGGTTTAATTAAAGGTTTTGATAATTTCACTGTTCTGTTAGAAACTGAAGGTAAGCAACAGTTAATTTATAAACACGCTATTTCAACTTTTTCTCCATCAAAAAATGTTCAAATTGAAACAGAAGCTTAAAACCAGCCTAATAGCTGGTTTTTTTCGTTATCAAACACCAGACGTGGAGTCTCCGCCATATGCTCCAATCCTCGCTAGATTAGCCTTATGATCAACACGCAACTTTGACAGAGCCAATATTAAAAGCACAAAGCACTAGTATCAATTTAAAGCAAAAGTAACAATCAATGCGAAAACAGCCTAAAACATTCATGATAGTCCTTTACAAATCATATAGTTAAGTAGAAAATAGTGTTTTCATTTTATATAAATGAAAATATATAAAATCAAATTATTTCTCGGGAAAGCGCATATTATGACAAATTTGTCAATAGAATGAGAAAAAAGAAGAATTATGTTGAAAATAATCGCATTAAAGGCAGAAAAGTAAACCAGGCGGGTGTTTTTCACAATTGCAGCAGGAAATATTCTCGTGTTATGGAGGGAATGTGAGGTGAACGCTCTTGGAACAGTCAATGACAACAAACAATGGAAAAATTAATATTGTATTAAATGGGCAAAAAAAACCTATTAAAGTGAAGCATGTTCAAACGATAGAAGAAAATGATATTTATCCAAAGCATGCGATTTTGAAAGAAATAGAACGTGAGCTAGGAGAGCTTGTTGGTCTTCAAGAAATGAAAAAGGTTGTCAAAGAAATATATGCTTGGATTTACGTTAATAAAAAGAGAGAAGAAGCGGGGCTTAAAACAGAAAAGCAAGTATTGCATATGATGTTTAAAGGTAATCCTGGTACAGGTAAGACGACGGTTGCTAGGTTGATTGGGAAATTGTTTTGTGACATGAATGTCCTGACAAAGGGTCATTTAATAGAAGCGGAGAGAGCAGACTTAGTTGGAGAATATATCGGACATACGGCACAAAAAACGAGAGATCTTGTCAAAAAAGCTCTTGGGGGAATTTTGTTTGTCGATGAGGCTTACTCTCTTGCAAGAGGTGGGGAAAAGGACTTTGGAAAAGAAGCCATAGATACTCTTGTAAAGCATATGGAAGATAAACAACACGAATTTATTTTAATTTTAGCAGGCTATCAAAGGGAAATGGAGGATTTTCTTAGAACCAATCCAGGATTAGTCTCCCGATTTCCGATAATAGTTGACTTTCCTGATTATTCAGTGGATGAATTAATGGAGATTTGTATGAGGATGTTAAAGGAACGAGAGTATGCATTGAGTAAAGAAGCGGAATGGAAATTACGTGAGCACTTAATTCAAATGAAAACCGTTTTGCTTCCCTCTGCTTTTAGTAATGGACGTTATATAAGAAATATCTTGGAAAAATCAATTCGGACACAAGCCATGAGACTACTGACTCTAGATCTTTTTGAAAAAGCTAATTTGATGACAATTGAAAGTAAAGACTTAATTTTAGAATAGAAAAATAAAAATAGCGTGACAGTCCCTAAGTTAAAGAGACTATCATGCTATTTTAGAAATTTCACCCTTAAAACTAGCCGATACTCTTGCTGATATGTTCGATATCCTCTTTGATCTCATCTGCAGTTAATTGACCTGACAATGTTACCATCGGAACGCCGCCGCCTGGATGAGTTGATCCACCTGTGAAATAAAGATTTTCCACTACTTTACTTCTGCATGGAATTTTAAAACCTCCGTTTTTCTTGCGATCTGTAACTACCCCATAAATGGACCCTCCGTTTGAGCCATAAAGATTATTGATGTCATTTGGCGTAAAGCAGTATTCAAACTCGATGGATTGCTTTAAGCCGCCCATTCCCATCCTCTCAAGTTTGTTAAGAATATTTTCACGATAAATATCCTTATACTCTTTCCAACTTTCTCCTTTTTTTAAAGGAGGAACATGGGTGAGAACAAATAAATTTTCTTTACCCTCTGGTGCTTGGCTAGGGTCTGATTTTGAAGAAACACCAATATAGATAGTAGGATCATCTGCTGGCTTCCCATCGTTGAAGACTTCTTGAAATTCAGTTTCTGGATCTTTTGAGAAAAAGAAATTATGATGAGCTAGTTCCTTAAACTGCTTGTTTACTCCTAATAATAAAACTAATCCCGAAACGCTAGGAGAATATTTAGTTAAGTCTTTTGCAGCACGCTCAGAGTATGGAGCATCTTTTAATAAGTGTTCATAGGTTGGAATGGCTTCAAGATTAGAGACAATAAGATCTGCCATTATTTCCTCGCCGTTTTCAAGTTTTATCCCTGTCGCTTTATTACCTTGAGTCATGATTTTTTTGACAGAAGCATTAAGTTTATATTCTACCTGCAGCTCATCAAGTAAACTCTGCATCGCTTCTGCAATTTTGTACATACCGCCTTTTACATAATAAATTCCCAAGCCCATCTGAACATGTGTTAGTTGGGATAATATAGCTGGAGCGTTATAAGGGGAAGAACCTACGTACATGATCATAAAATTGAAAAGTTGCTGTAAATGCTTATCTTCAAAATACTTCTTTGTTATCTGATCCATGGATTTCATTGGCTCCATCCCCAATAATTCCTTCAGATTGTGCAAAGCCCGTAGTTCACTGAGCCCTGTTAAGCTTTTCTTATAAAAGCTTTTTAAGCTATATTCATACATCTTGCTGCAATAATTAAGATATTCAAAGAATCCGTTTGCATCCTTAGGGGAAACGGATCTTATTTCTTGGAGCATCTTAGGAAGGTCACTAGTTACATCGATTTTCGTTCCGTCTTCGAAAAAAGTCCTCCATTGAGGTTCTATTCTTTCTAGAGTGATATAGTCATGTAAATTTCGATTTGCACTAGCAAACAGTTGCTCTAGAACCCAGGGCATGGTTAAAATAGAAGGACCTGTATCAAATGAAAATCCTTTACCGTACCGTTTATTTAACTTTCCACCTAGACGTTCGCCTTTTTCAATAATTTGGACACTTAAGCCATCCGCTGCTAAACGAATAGCTGTAGACATTCCACCCAATCCCCCACCAATTACTATTACTTTCTTTGACATAATACTCCTCCTGATTTAGAAAATTATTTTAAGGCTAATTATATTTATTACCCTTTTGTTTAACACTCATAACTTTTAGGTAAGAATTAATAAAAAAGGAGGCAAATATGTTCATAATTGTTGCAGTAACTTTTATTCTTGGATATATCCTGTTTTATCATATTCCTATTTTCGATGATAAGAAATCAAGACTCCAAAAGAATAATTTAGGGTCTCTTTCAATCATTGTTCCAGCAAGAAATGAAGAACATAATCTCCAATATTTATTAGGTTCTTTAGCTCCTTATAAGGATAAATTGAAAGAAATAATCGTAGTAGATGACCATTCTACAGATAGCACAGCTAAAGTTGCTAAAAACTTAGGTGCAAAAGTGATTAGTCTTAAAAGCTTACCGAAAGGGTGGTTTGGAAAATCCTTTGGTTGCTGGAGTGGGGCAAAAAGTGCTTCGGGTGAAATCTTTCTTTTTTTAGATGCAGATACCATGGTAGAGAAAAACGGACTGGAAAGATTACTTCGAGGTTTTCAAGGGAGAGGCGAGATGATTACCATCCAACCTTATCATAAAACAGAAAAATTTTATGAGTCTTTTTCATCTTTTTTTCATCTTGTTATAATGGGTTCGCTTGGCGCTTTTCACCCATTTAGCAAATGGTTTCCGACTAAAGGTGCATTTGGACAAGCGATGCTGGTTAGTAGAGAAGACTATTTCAGTTGGGGTGGCCATGAATCCATACAGGGGCAAATTATGGAGAATATGGCGTTTGGTTTTAAGGCGTTTGAACTTGGAGGAAGAGTACGTGCTTATAGTGGTAAAGGTGCGATCACGATGAGAATGTATCCTGAAGGTTTTTTTTCCTTAATCCAGGGCTGGAGCAAAAGCTTTGCAAGTGGAGCTATGAATACAAATCGTATGTATTTAATTATCGTTTCCTTATGGATAAGTGGCATAATGACATTTTTGCTTAATATACATACCTTTTCCTTACCTTTAGGTTTATTCGTTTATTTACTATTTGTCTTTCAGTTAGGAAGGATTCTTCTTCGTGTAGGTAATTTTAAGTGGCACACTAGTTTATTGTTCCCTATCATGTTATTGTTCTTTATATTTGTTTTTGGCTACTCATGTTTTCGTACTTTTATTAAGAAAAATATTACCTGGAAGAATAGAAAAATTGATATGTAGAAAGAGTGTTTCAAAATGCTAATCTAACTGACGGACCCTTGTAAATATCTTTTGTGGAAACAAAAAGGATGGAGAAAAATCCCCATCCCTTTTGACACACTATTATTTAGAAAAGATGTGCTAAGCTTGTTGAAGCAAAGCACGGTTCGGCAGTTTCCATTTGTAGGTGTAAGAAAGGACCCGTAATGTAACAACACCAATGAAAAGCACAAATAATTGTAATGGTGTAGTTGCCAAACCAAAACCGATGATTAATCCGGCGAGGATTGCCCAAGCAGCGTAGATTTCCGAACGCAAAACTAATGGTTTTCTGCCGGCTAATAGATCTCGTATAATTCCTCCGCCACTTCCTGTCAGTACGGCAGCTACAACTACTGCACTAATTGGGTGATTCATGCTGGTGGCAAATAATGCACCTTGAATAGCGAAAGCTGCTAGTCCAATAGCATCAAAAAAGTTTCCCCGTTTTCTCCAGTGGCGTAAGAGATTGTTAGGGAATAAAAACACAGCAGTCATTGCTACAAGAGCTACTTGAAAGAGCATCCCTTGGTCCCATAAAGCAGAAATTGGAACTCCTATTAATAAATTGCGAACAGCTCCTCCGCCAAATGCAGTAACAATGCCTAATATATAAACTCCAAGAATATCATATTCTTCTTCCATAGCCACAATTGCTCCGCTTATTGCAAAAGCAATTGTTCCAATAATACTAAAGACTTCCCACGTCATATAAATCACTTCACTTTCCTAGGAAAACAATAAGGCCTATCTGATTTTATAAAGAATCTACAAGGAAATCAATAGGTATAATAAATATTAGTGAAATTAGCTTAACTTTGATATCATTAGATGAAACTTACATAATAGTTATTGGGGAAAAATAGTAATCATTAAAAAGTAAAAGGGGTATCGCTATTGAACGAAACACAAAATAATGAAAAAGAACGAGTTATATTAATTGGTTGTCAATTGCCTAAAAATGATGATGAATCTTTCCAATATTCCATGGAAGAGCTTGCATCTCTAACTAAAACAGCAAACGGAGAGGTGCTTGCTACACTTACACAAAAGCGGGAACGGAGGCACCCTGCAACCTATATTGGGAAAGGGAAACTAGAAGAACTCGTGCAATTAGAAGAAGAGCTGGAACCGGATATTATAATCTGCAATGGGGAATTATCTCCAAGTCAGAATAGAAACCTCTCTAAAGTTTTGAATGCACGAATCATTGACCGTACTCAACTTATTCTAGATATTTTTGCGCAACGAGCGAATTCTAAAGAAGGGAAACTTCAGGTTGAATTAGCTCAACTTCAATATTTGCTGCCTCGTTTAACTGGAAAAGGTGTGGAACTTTCCCGTTTAGCAGGAGGCATAGGCACTAGAGGTCCGGGGGAAACAAAATTAGAATCAGACCGGAGACATATTAATAGAAGGATTGTTGACATTAAGCAACAGCTTTCATCAATTGTGAGTCACCGGGAACGGTACCGTAATCACAGAAAGAAAAACCAAGCGTTTCAGCTCTCTTTAGTCGGTTATACAAATGCCGGAAAATCAACAATCTTTAATCGAATAACAGAAGCTGGTGCTTTTGAAGAAAATCTACTTTTTGCAACATTAGATCCGACCACACGGAAAATCAGTTTGCCATCAGGATTTCAAGCGCTCTTAACGGATACGGTAGGTTTTATTCAAGATCTTCCTACCTCTTTAATTGCTGCTTTTCGGTCAACTTTAGAAGAGGTAACACAGGCGGATTTGATTCTTCATATTGTTGACAGCTCAAGTCCTGATCACGCTAATCACGAAAAAACAGTGGATAAGCTATTAAAGGAAATAGGGGTAGAAGGAATTCCAATTCTTACGATTTACAATAAAAAAGATAATGTATCTGAATCTTTTGTACCTTCCTATAACGAAGAAATGATGCATATAAGTGCCTTTAATAAAAGTGACATAGCTGAGCTGATTAGAAAGATAGAAACTCTGATACAAAGAGAAATGAACCCTTACACTATTTTAGTTTCTTCTTCAGAAGGAAAGCTAATTTCGCGATTAAAGCAAGAGACTATTATACAAGATACCGAGTTTATCGAAGACAAGGATAGCTATCGAATAGAAGGATATTCCTTTGAAAATTCTAAATTAGCTGTTGAGATAAAGACTAGAACGCAAAGTTAAGAGGAGAATGGAAATGTTTCGTAATTTACTGCACGGGGAAACAATCAAACCAATCGTTGCAAAAGTGGAAAATCAGCTAGATGAATTATTTAAGAAAGTAGACTATCGTATTGAGTCGAATCAATTTAGAGTGTTGAACAGTTTTCAACAAAACAGAGTAAGTGATTCGCACTTTATTCCTTCAACAGGTTATGGATATGATGATAATGGAAGGGATACCTTGGAAAAAATTTATGCAAATGTTTTTGGTGGGGAAGCAGGATTGGTGCGCCCGCAAATCATTTCAGGAACTCATGCTATCTCTATTGCGCTATTCGGTGTGTTACGACCAGGGGATGAGCTCGTTTACATGACTGGTAAGCCCTATGATACGCTAGAAGAGATTGTCGGAATCCGGGGCTCTGGTGTGGGTTCTTTAAAAGAATTTAATATATCCTACAAAACAGTTGATTTAAAGAATAATCGCGGAATTGACTGGGAATCAGTGAATGCTGCTATAACCCCAAACACCAAAATGATTGGAATTCAACGATCAAAAGGATATGCTACACGACCTTCTTTTACAATAGAAGAGATAAAAGAAATGATCACTTTTGTTAAGGAAATCAAACCTGACGTTGTTGTTTTTGTCGATAACTGTTATGGAGAGTTTGTTGAGTTGCAAGAGCCTTGCCATGTAGGTGCGGATTTAATCGCAGGGTCACTAATAAAAAATCCTGGTGGTGGAATTGCTAAAACCGGCGGATATATTGTAGGTAAAAAAGAATTAGTCGAAGCTTGTTCTTATCGTATGACATCTCCTGGAATTGGTGCAGAAGCCGGAGCCTCGCTCTACAGTCTTCAAGAAATGTATCAAGGTTTTTTTCTTGCTCCACATGTGGTTGGCCAAGCTTTAAAAGGTGCCATGTTTACAGCAGCACTTTTAGAAGAGTTTGGAATGAATACGAGCCCAAGCTGGGATGCGCCAAGAACAGATCTGATTCAGTCTGTACAATTTGATGATAAAGACAAAATGATTGCGTTCTGCCAAGCAATTCAATATGCATCACCAATTAATTCACATGTTACACCATACGCCGACTATATGCCGGGTTATGAAGATGATGTGATTATGGCTGCTGGAACCTTTATACAAGGAGCTAGCATTGAATTAACGGCAGATGGTCCGATTCGTCCACCTTATGTTGCTTACGTCCAAGGAGGCTTAACTTATTCACATGTGAAAATCGCAGTGTGTAGTGCGATTGATCATCTGATATCAAAACAGCTGCTTGAAGTATAGATGTTTGAAAGAAAGGCTCTGTAAAAGTTGTTTTTTGATAATAAACCTATTCCAGCGATGATTGGAGCAAAAGGCGGAGGCTCCAACGGGCGATAGCGGAATACTTGCGACCCCGCAGGCACAGCCGAGGAGACTCCAGCACCGCCCCGTGGAACGCGCAGCCTTTTGCGGGAATCACCAGCGGCGTTTAGCACTGCCAAAAGAAAAAGTAATTTCCTTTCCTATTGAAATATATCCTTGTATAAAACAATTTGAGGCTGCCTGCTGGGTGGTCTTTTTTTGTTATCTGAAATCTTTAAGAAAAACTTAGTTTCAAATCTGAAGATTAGGGGATTTATAAGAGGTATGGTTAATTGATCAAATTCGCTCTGATAAATACTTCATCATGATTGACATTATTTAGAGTGAAATAATCAAATGCGGTCTTTAAAAGTAGCCAAAATAAGAAAATATCCCTCTAAAAACATAGTTTATGAAAAATGATGTTAGAAAACCTTACATATTCTTGACAGGATACCTAACATGAGATAAACTTAAGTTAACTTCACAGGAAATAGTGAAAGGAGGATTTGTAATGAGTGACAATATAAGACGCTCTATGCCGTTATTTCCGATGAGTATTGTGATGCAGCTTACGGAATTGTCCGCTCGGCAAATCCGTTATTATGAGGAAAATGAATTGATTTTCCCTGCACGTACGGAAGGAAATCGCCGCCTTTTTTCATTCAATGATGTTGATGTATTATTAGAAATTAAACATCTTATTGAACAAAAGGTTAATATAGCAGGAATTAAACATTTGATGGCTGTCAAAGAACAGAACGCAAAACCACAGCAAGAAGTGGTGGAGAATGTTTCAAAACCTGATTTATCGGATGAAGAACTTCGCAAACTTTTACGAGCAGAAATGACACAAAGAAGAACTAGTCTTCGTCAAGGGGATATGTCAAGATTTTTCCATTAATCGTTAGTATGAGTAAGGTTTATTAAAAAACTAATATAGTGATAATTTTGAGGAGGAACATGAAAATGGCAAAGTACACACAAGATGATATTAAACGTATTGTTAAAGAAGAAAACGTAAAGTATATTCGTTTACAGTTCACTGACATTCTTGGAACAATTAAAAATGTTGAAATTCCTGTTAGTCAATTGGAAAAAGCGCTTGATAACAAAATGATGTTTGACGGATCTTCCATTGAAGGGTTTGTACGTATTGAAGAGTCTGACATGAACTTATATCCTGATCTAGATACTTTTGTTGTATTCCCATGGACATCCGAAAAAGGTAAAGTTGCCCGTTTTATTTGTGACATCTACAACCCGGATGGTACTCCGTTTGAAGGAGATCCTCGTGCAAACCTAAAGCGTGTATTAAAGGAAATGCAAGAACTAGGTTTCTCAGATTTCAATCTTGGACCTGAGCCGGAATTTTTCCTTTTCAAATTAGATGAAAAAGGCGAGCCTACATTAGAGCTAAATGATAAAGGCGGTTATTTTGACTTGGCGCCAACTGATTTAGGGGAAAACTGCCGTCGTGATATCGTTCTTGAACTTGAAGAAATGGGCTTTGAAATTGAAGCGTCTCACCATGAGGTTGCCCCTGGCCAACATGAAATTGACTTCAAATATGCAGATGCAATTAGAGCATGCGATGACATTCAAACATTCAAGCTAGTAGTTAAAACGATTGCCCGCAAGCATGGCTTACACGCTACTTTCATGCCAAAGCCATTATTCGGTGTTAATGGATCTGGAATGCACATGAACCTTTCTTTATTTAAAGATGGTGAAAATGCATTTTACGACAAAAACGGTGATTTAGAATTAAGTAAAACAGCAAAACAATTTATTGCTGGTATCATTGAACACGCTCCAAATTTCACAGCGGTAACGAACCCGACTGTAAACTCTTACAAACGTTTAGTGCCAGGATATGAGGCTCCTTGTTATGTTGCATGGTCCGCTCGTAACCGTAGCCCATTAATTCGTATTCCAGCTTCACGTGGTATTTCCACTCGTGTAGAAGTGCGCAGTGTTGATCCTGCAGCAAATCCATATTTAGCAATGGCTGTGCTATTAAAAGCAGGTCTGGATGGAATTAAAAATAACATGGAAGCTCCAAAACCAATCGACCGAAATATTTATGTAATGAACAAAGCAGAACGTATGGCTGCAGGTATCGTAGATCTGCCTTCCACATTGGCTGCTGCTCTTGATAATCTACAAACAGATGAAGTTATTCAATCTGCTCTAGGGGAACACTTACTAGAACACTTTATTGAAGCAAAAGAAATAGAATGGGATATGTTCCGTACCCAGGTTCACCCATGGGAGAGAGATCAGTATTTAACTCAATACTAAAAAAGAAGCCCTCTTGTTACTAAGGTAACAAGAGGTTTTTTTATATGTGGTGGTTTTAATGAACCTGTTAACCAAATTTTTAGCACCTAAATGTAATAAGAGACAAACTTATTTCAAACCAATAATTTCACCTGATTAGGAAATAATAAGAGAAATCTATAAAAGGAATTAATCTTATAAAGGTGGTAAATTAAATGGACTTTAGCTGGATCTGGAAAGCTATCTTAATTACAATAATAGGCACATTTCTTTTGCGGGTTGCTGGGAGAAAGTCCATTTCACAGATGACTCTTGCGCAGGTCGTTATTATGATTGGGATCGGATCCTTATTAATCCAACCTTTGGCAGGCAAAAGTGTATGGACAACTTTTGGTGTTGGGGCTGCACTTGTTTTAACGTTAGTGGTGATTGAGTTTTTACAATTAAAATCAGATTTTCTTGAAAAACTTATTACAGGAAAGTCTAAAGTAATAATAGAGAACGGAATATTGCAAGAAAAAACACTAAAAAAATTAAGATTTACGGTAGATCAGTTAGAAATGAATTTGAGACAGCAAAATATAACGAAAATTAGTGATGTTAAGTGGGCTACATTAGAACCCAATGGCCAACTTGGATATGAACTAGTAGAAGAGGCAAAGCCAGTGACAATGAAAGATCTCACACTGCTACATCAAGAACTTCAACTTATAAAATTGTTAATAGATCCTGAAGCGGCTACAAGTAATTTTAATAATAATAACAGTAGTGGTAATTTGTTTACCGAAGTTAAAAATAAAAAGCATTCAATGAAAGAGCAACCGCCGGAACATTTGGACTGATATTTTCAACTTTTCAGTTCATTAAAAATGGGTCTTCTGAAAAAGTAGCTTTAAGCTATTGAAGTGTCTACCAAAGTTATCTTATGGGAATATTACTTCACGAATACATAGAAAAGAGCAAACCTGCAACATTAAGTGATATCAGATTAAGAAAAAACGGCTTAAAACCAAAATCTCAAGTTTTCATAAGAGATTTTGGTTTATTTATTTGACTATTGTTTCTGGCATTTAATTAATATATATTTTGGCAGTATGCTTATAAAATTTTTGAATAGTTACTAAAAAACAGTATAAACACTAATATTTATACACAATTTTGATGTTGCGCTTTTTCAATATAAGGGCCAGATTGTTGAGTAAGACTTCCAATAAGACTGGATGTTTATGTTAATATTAGTGTGAGATTGTCAAAAAAATGTACTATAGTTCTTAATGTAAATTAAATAGAAGAACACCTTTATCCCTTTATTAAATTAAAATTTAGAATAGTAGCATAAAATAGAATATTATAGTACTTAGATACTAAATTTTATGTAAACTATTTCTAAGGGAGGTTTTACGTATTGGGAAATAACTATCGTGGTCTAATACTATTTATGTCGTTGGTTATTATGGTGGTTGGGTGTGAAAACATTCAGGTCTCAAAAGCGTATGAAGGTAGCTATAATATTCATGAAGAAAAAGTGGGATATGGAAATATAGAGTTAGATATTGAGGAGTTAGATGGGGAAATAAGTTATTCATTTGAACCAAAAGCGGAGCAAGATTATGCATTTCAATATGACATTCACATAAATGAAGGGGAATTTAAGATTCTAGTTGTTGCTTCTAATGAGAAAATTCTTGACGAAGTTCCCTGGACCAGTGAGGAATATCAAAGATTGAAGAGTGAAAATAAAGACACCATTTTAAATGATGTAGGTGGTAGTTTATCCGTAGTAGGTGGGGATAAACCAATTTCTATTATAATACAAGGGAAGAAGGCAACAGGAAAGATAAGATTATCTTGGTAAATGCATTTACCCCAGCAGAGACAGTATTAAAATAGAGCAATGTAGATAATAATTTAATAAAAAGAAGATTCTGTTAATAAACACACTTAAACTAACGGGTGCAAAAGCTGAAAAATAATGGTTGTGGTTTAAATTAATCTATTGGAGCTGCTTTATGGAAAAAGCCGATAAAATTATTGATGTTTTAGAAAGTGAAGGATTTTTAATGAACGCTAATATAGAGTTAAAACGGATGAATAGTGGTACTACCAGTGGACTCTTATATACTCTTTTATTAGATAAAAAACCAGCGTATGTTATTAAAATAGATGATTCGAAAATAATAAGTTCAACTAAAGATTTCCTGCTAGCGTACAAAGAAATAAGTGTAATACCTGATGTGATTTATGCGGATGAAAAAGATAACTACATAGCTTATACATTTATCCCCGGAGAAACTCACAATAATCGTGGTTCTAAATTAGAGTGGATGACCATTTTAATTCGAGAATTATTTACTAAATACAACAAGATAAATAATGATACATCATGGGGTAGAGTTAATGGAATACATAGAAGTACTGGTCAGAGTTTAACAATATTAGTTTTCAGCTTGCTCATAAAAGCATAGGAAACCATCTACCTAATGAAGACCATAGAAGAGTCAAAGAGTTAGTAGATAAACTAAGAGATTATCATAATCAAGAAGAAAAATATTATCTTCATGGAGATACAGGGATTCACAATTTCGTCTATTATTCAAATAAACTAGTCGGAGTTATTGATCCTTCACCTTTAATCGGTCCTAGAATTTATGATTTTACGTATGCATTCTGTTCATCTCCAGATAGCCTTAATTTAGAAACGCTGTTGCCATTATTCGCAATATGGAAAGATAATACACCCTTCACAGAAAAACGCCTTATAAATGAGGTGATTTTTCAACTGTATACCCGTATTGGTGTATGCATTAAAGTACACCCTCAGGACTTAAGTAGCTATATAAAAGCTTGGAGTGAATGGAGAGAGTATCTTTATTAACAACTCAATACATTAATATAATGACCACTATTCCGCAATCGGGCGCTAAAATAGAATAATAGTAAAGAAAAAGACTGCAAAAATATCAAATTTTATACAACACTTTGATATTGCGGTCTTTTTAATTTGCAAAAATCATACTGCCATTTCGAACATAAATTAAATGCCAAATAATACTATGTCTTTTTTCTTGAAATCTAATTAAGGTCATATTTCCTCTAAATTCAAAATAAGATGGACTAACTATTCTTTTTAGGAGGAGTATTTATGTCCAATGGTATTAACCAAACAGTTTCAAGGGAAATGTTGGAAATGTACTATGAGTTAAACAAACAAAAAAAAGAGATAGAACTGCAGATGAAGAACCTTAAGGAAAAGTTTCATCAATATTTTGATCTACAATATGGACCAGATAGCAAAGCTGAAATAACAATGGACGGATATAAGCTTCAAAGGCAAATTAAGAAAACCGAAAGATTTATAGAGGAAGAGACTATAAAAAGATTAGAAGAGCTTCAAATGGTCGATTTGATTAAGGTTGTTAAGAAGCCTGATGAAGCAAAAATTGAGGCTGCTATTCAATTAAACTTGTTAAAGCGGACAGATCTCGAAGGTTGCAAAGTGATTAATATGACTCCAGCAATTTCGGTCAAACCTACCACACCGAGGTAGAATGGAGATAAATAACAGGGGGGGATGCTAGGTATGGAAGAAATTAAAATAAGACCTGTTTCTAAAGGTGCATGGTTCCGAGTTGTGTTTTTAGTGCTTGCTTTGATAAATCAAGTATTGGTAATGATGGATAGGTCACCTATTCCTGTAAGTTCCGATCAATTAGAATTGCTTTATACGTTAACATGGACGATTATTGCATCTCTGGTTGCATGGTGGAAGGATAATGATTGGACTAAAAAAGCAAGAAAAAGAATTAAATAGTATTCAGAGATTTTCTTACCTCTCTTGTGCAGAGGTTTTTTGAATTTTAAGACCCAGTCAACCCCTGTGGTTGAGGTTCTATGTCTTTGTGTCCTCCCTCAGCTAGAGAAGCAACAAAAATCATCACCTTTTCTAAAAAATGCTTATTTCAACTAAATAGTTGGTATAATGGGAATTAGATTATTTAAACTTCTCTTAAAGATTAAGCTCTGTTAAAGTTGCGTGTTGATAATAATGCTAATCCTGCAATGGAACAAAAGGCGGAGGTTCCTGCGCCGTCCCATGGAACACGTAGCCCTTTGCGGAAATCAATAACGGGAATACGTAGCCTAAGATTAAGATAATAAAGCAGTAGAAGTAGTGAATGACCATTTAGGTATAATTTTATAAGTTATGGAGGAGTTAAAAATTATGATGTATTTACTCGCAATTTTATTACCACCTGTGGCGGTATTGTTTACTGGGAGACCGATTCAGGCGGTGCTCAATCTAATTCTAACACTTATTTTTTGGATACCTGGTGCAGTTCATGCCATCCTTGTTGTTAATGAACATAAAGCGGACAAACGAATGAAAAAACAGGCAAAATTAATGGGTAGAAAATAAAGGGTTTGCAGCAGTTATAAGAGGATGGGGTTGTTGAAATCCTAGTTCTAGTGTGATTTTTAAACAATCGTAGAAAATTATAAAGAAAATAAAAAGGTATTGGACTACAGAATCCAATACCTTTTTATACTTTCTTCCATTTGCAATTCGTTAATGAATATTACGATAGACTCCAATGACTTTACCTAGAATAGTAACGTTACGAACAATAATAGGATCTAATGTTGAGTTTTCCGGTTGTAGGCGAATATAGTCCTTTTCTTTGAAGAAGCGTTTAACTGTAGCCTCATCATCTTCTGTCATGGCAACAACAATCTCTCCGTTATTAGCGGATTGCTGTTGGCGAACGATAACATAGTCTCCGTCTAGAATGCCTGCCTCAATCATACTGTCTCCCATAACTTCAAGCATAAAGACCTGTTCATCTGGAGATACGTAGCGCTCAGGTAGAGGGAAATAATCCTCTACATTCTCGATTGCAGTTATAGGTTGTCCGGCAGTTACTTTACCGATAATCGGCACATTAACAGCGGAAATCTTAGGGGTTAACTCGTCCTCCATGCTTCGTATTTCAATAGCTCTAGGCTTAGTAGGATCGCGTCTGATAAGTCCTTTGCTTTCCAAACGTGCCAAATGACCATGAACAGTGGAACTTGAAGCTAAACCGACGGCTTCTCCTATTTCTCGAACGGAGGGTGGATAGCCTTTGTCCTGAACTTCTTTTTTAATGAAATTTAGAATATCTTGCTGCCTTTTTGATAGTTTCATATTCCGCACCTCTATCATTAATAATTAAGAATATTATAGCATGTGAATAATAGAAATACAAACATAAGTTCGAATAATTGACAGGAATACTTGTTCGGAAGATAATATGCACTTAGAAAGTAGAGGGAGGTAATTTATATGAAAGGAATTATCTATTGCCGAGTGAGTACCAAAAAAGATACCCAAGAAACTTCATTGGCGAGACAAAAAGAAGAGTTGCTGGTTCTATCTTCCCAAAGTGGGATTGAAATTGTAGAAGTGATTGAAGAACAGGCAAGTGGCTTTGATTTAGAGCGTGAAGGTGTCTTTCAAATTATTGATATTATAGCTAAAGATAAGATAGATGTAGTACTTATCCAAGATGAAACAAGACTTGGAAGAGGGAATGCAAAAATCGCTTTTTTACATTGGTTAAGAAAACATGGGGTCAAAATTTTCACTATAACAGATCACGGGGAAGTTACATTATCTGATTCTGACTCGATGGTGTTGGATATTGTGGCCATTGTAGAGGAATATCAGCGAAAGCTTCATAATTTGAAAATTAAACGAGGAATGCAAAGAGCCGTTAAAAATGGGTACAACCCTTCAAAAAATCTTTCCAATCTTCACTTAAGTCCTGGGAGAGATAAACTTGAACTGCCTACAGACGAGATAGTCAGACTTCGTAAAAATAAACTTACCTTTCACGAGATCGCTGCTACGTTAAGGGGATTAGGTTATGAAGTGTCGAAAGCTACGGTTCATAGAAGGTATAAAGAATTTTTGAAAGAGAAAGATGGCGGTTTTCTTGAAAAAAAAGAGACCCTCTAGTAAGATATAGTCATATCTTTTCAAGAATGAAAGAAGGTTAATTATGTTATCAAAGGAAAAAATCGCAAGAATTAACGCTTTATCAAAAAAATCTAAGACCAGTGAACTTACAAAAGCAGAAGCAATTGAACAAAAAGAGTTGCGTGATGAGTACATTAGGACATTTCGTTCCTCTGTGGAGAATACCCTGCATTCCGTAACGGTGATGGATCCGGAAGGTAATGACGTAACTCCTGATAAGTTAAAAGAAACAAAAAATAATTTAAAGCATTAATCTTTTTTTTTATATCAATAGAACATACTATGGTAAGATGAAACATTACCACATTACAAAATAACGAAAAAAGAGAGGATGTAATCTATGTCACAGAATATAGATCAACTTTCCATAAGTACAATTCGTACTTTATCTATCGATGCAATTGAAAAAGCAAACTCAGGACACCCAGGCATGCCAATGGGTGCTGCACCAATGGGTTATTCCCTATGGACAAGATTTATGAATCACAACCCTAGAAACCCTACATGGTTTAATAGGGACCGTTTTGTACTTTCCGCGGGTCACGGTTCAATGCTTTTATATAGCCTCCTTCATTTAGGTGGGTATGACTTATCTATCGAAGATTTAAAAGAGTTCCGTCAATGGGGCAGTAAAACACCTGGTCATCCAGAATTTGGTCATACAGCAGGAGTTGATGCAACAACAGGTCCTCTTGGTCAAGGAATTGCAATGGGTGTGGGAATGGCGATGGCAGAACGCCACCTTGCTGCAACGTATAACAAAGAAGACATGGAATTGATCAATCATTTTACATATAGTATTTGTGGAGATGGAGATCTAATGGAAGGCATCTCCAATGAGTCTGCTTCCTTGGCATCTCATTTAAAATTGGGTCGCTTCATTGTATTATACGATTCGAATGATATTTCACTTGATGGAGATTTAGATCGTTCCTTCTCTGAAAGTGTGGAAATGCGCTTTAAAGGTTACGGTTGGCAATATATCAGAGTGGAAGACGGAAATGATTTAGAAGAAATAGCCTCTGCTGTGGAAGAAGCTCGCAGTGATCTTTCCCGTCCTACGCTGATCGAAGTGAAAACGACGATCGGTTTTGGTTCTCCGAATCTTTCTGGTAAATCAGATATCCATGGTGCTCCACTTGGCGCAGATGAGCTTAAATTAACAAAAGAAGCATACAAATGGACATTTGAAAAAGATTTTCATGTTCCTGATGAAGTATACGCCCATTTCCGTGAAACAGTAGTAGAAAAGGGGCAACAAGCTGAGTCTGATTGGAATAAGCTATTCGAAGACTATAAAGCAAAATACCCAGAATTAGGACAACAACTTGAAACAGCAATTAAAGGAGAGTTACCTGAAGGCTGGGATTCTGAGATTCCAGTTTATGAAGAAGGAAAAAGTTTAGCATCCCGTGCATCTTCAGGTGAAGTATTGAACGCAATTGCAAAAAGAGTTCCAAACTTCTTTGGCGGTTCTGCAGATTTAGCTGGTTCGAATAAAACTAATATTAAAAATGAAGCAGACTTTACTGCAGAAGATTATAGTGGACGTAACATCTGGTTTGGAGTGCGTGAGTTTGCAATGGGAGCCGCTTTAAACGGTATGGCACTTCATGGCGGATTAAAGGTATTCGGAGGAACATTCTTCGTATTCTCTGATTACTTACGCCCTGCAATACGGTTATCCGCTTTACAGCAACTGCCTGTAACGTATGTGTTTACACACGATAGCATTGCTGTTGGAGAAGATGGTCCTACCCATGAACCGGTTGAGCAATTACCATCGTTACGTGCGATGCCTAATTTGTCTGTGATTCGTCCAGCAGATGGTAATGAAACAGCTGCAGCATGGAAAATTGCTATGGAATCAGAAAAAACACCTACCGTCTTGGTGTTAACTCGTCAAAATCTGCCTACAATAAAAGCCACAAATGAAACAGCCCTTGAAGGTGTGAAAAAAGGCGCTTACGTAATTTCGAAGGCTGGAAAAGAAACAGCAGATGCATTGCTTCTTGCAACTGGTTCAGAAGTTGGATTGGCATTAGAAGCGCAACAAGCACTTCAACAAGATGGCATCGATGTTTCAGTTGTAAGTATGCCTTCATGGGATCGATTTGAACAGCAATCTCAAGAATATAAAGATTCTGTCCTTCCAAAAGATGTGAAAAAACGTCTTGGTATTGAAATGGCAACTCCACTTGGATGGGAGCGCTACACAGGAGATGAAGGGGACGTACTTGCAATCAACACGTTCGGTGCATCTGCACCAGGGGAGCGAATCATGAAAGAGTATGGATTCACTTCTGAAAATGTAGTAGCAAGAATCAAAGCGTTATTAGACAGATAAATTATAAAGGCTTACCATGAGCAATTTCATGAAAAGAGCCTAAATATAACGAAAAAACCGGACATTTAATTGTGTCCGGTTTTTTTATCCTTTATCGAAATGGATAGGTTATTAAGTGACCTACTAAAAAAAACAATTCCCTAAAGAAAAATGGTATTTTAGTTTTAGATGTCTTGTAAACCGAGCTAGGAGTTGGCGAGGAGTAAACCTCCATTCCTAAATCTTCTGCAATGATAGATGAACGTTTCATATGCAATGGATCGCTCACTAAGATAAAGGTAGTTAAATTATGCTCTTTTGCTACCTCGAAAGCATAGAAGAGGTTTTTTTCTGTTATATCAGATTTAGTTTCAATGAGAATATCTGAACTTGGTACGTTTTTACTAATTGCATAATTTTTAGCCACCTCTGACTCTGCATAGCTGTCTTCTGCACCTTTACCGCCAGTAAAAATCAATTTTGCTACATAACCGTTTTCATATAACCATATCGAGTGATCTACTCTCTCTTTAAGAACGGGAGAAAGTTGCTTGTCCCATACTGCTGCACCAAGGACAATGGCAGCATCTGACCGAACTAGCTCATTTTTGTCACTAAAAGTTAAAATGCTTATTCCGTTGAATATAATAAAAACCAATAGTGCAACTAAAAATAATAATGTGATTTTTCTTTTTGGCATTATGTCCAATCCTTTTTTATTAGGCTCATTTCTTAAAGCTTGTTGCTATATGCCCGTAAAAAATCTGCATTTGGAATTTTTACTGCCCTATAGTAACGAGAGGTATCAACTTACGTAAAAGCAACAAGCAATACGAAAACAGCCTTTTATTATTATCTTTTTCATTGGTAATGAAAAACCTAGCTAAACTATTATCTCTTATCAGAAATTTTTTTGCATGAAATAGTTAAGTATTCGACATAAATCAACAAAAGAAGTCAACACCTGCTACATCAACAGACAAACCTCTTCTAGTATTTTATTTATAATGATAGAAAAGAGGATGATAAAGGAGGGCTTCGAGTGCGCCAATACATGATCTATTTAATAGAGGAAGAAGTGGCAAGTCACTATTCTGGAAATGAAGTTAAACTGTTTCAGCTTTTTCAAGAATTTGAACAAAAAAATCATGTTCAAAGTATAGTGGAGCAGCAAGTTGATTACATCACAAATCACATTCCAATTTTCCCTCTCCAATCAGCCTTGGGTGCTTCCTTAAAGAAAATGGATGGTTACGAACGTAATGGTCATCAACATAAGATTGAAAAGATAAATTCAGTAGCCAAGCTTTCCTTATTCAAAAAACATATAAAATTATCATCTACCGGATCTTTTGAAGCAGAAGCAATTTTTTTCGAAGTTATTCGAAAGCAAGCACCATTTTATATGGCAATAGATACTAAATCAGGACGATTCGGCTGGCTTCAACCGATCAAACAAAGAAAATATGTTTAGCAGATAGAGAAAAATGACGGAAAATGTTGTATAATGATAATTGGTTTAGTACACTACATTGGTAGACATAGTTTAGAGGAGGAAATGTTAGATGCAACCTTGGATTTGGATTTTGCTTATTGTTGTAGCTTTGATAGTTGGAGTTGCACTAGGATTTTTCATCGCTCGTAAGTATATGATGACTTACTTAAAGAAAAATCCACCTATTAATGAGCAAATGTTACGCGTGATGATGATGCAAATGGGTATGAAGCCTTCACAAAAGAAAATCAACCAAATGATGAAAGCAATGAATAACCAACAAATGAAATAGACGATAGAGCACTCATGATGAGTGCTTTTTCTTTTTGAAAAATAAGAAAAAATAATCTTCCTAAATATTTGAATTTTTGCTAAACTATTTAAGTTGAATATAGAAAGAAATATCGGGGGAGCGACAATGAGTATATTTAAAGACTTGTGGTGGTTTTTTAAACAAGAGAAACGATCGTACCTACCGGGAGTTTTCCTTCTTTCATTAGTAGCACTACTGGAGTTAATCCCGCCTATGATAGTGGGTCGAACGGTAGACTATATTGCAGAAGGGAATTTAACGGAAGAATTAATCTGGCAATTAATGCTTGTACTATTGGGGACAGCAATCATTGTCTATATTCTTCGCTACATTTGGAGGATTTTAATCTTTGGTCCGTCAGTACGATTAGCAAGACTGTTGCGTAATAATCTGTTCGAAAATTTCACAAAAATGTCGCCAAGCTTTTATCAAAGACGTCGCGTTGGAGACCTAATGGCTCACTCAACAAATGATCTGCAAGCCATACAGCAAACAGCAGGGGTTGGAGTATTGACATTAGTCGACTCTCTAATGACAGGCGGATTTGTTCTTGTTGCAATGGCAGCGACCATCAGTTGGAAACTGACATTAATATGTTTAATCCCGTTACCTTTTATGGCGTTATCCACGAGTTATTACGGAACGCTGCTGCATAAAACTTTTCATAAAGCACAAGCCGCTTTTTCATCATTAAATGATAAAGTACAGGAAAGTGTAAATGGAATCAAGGTAATTAAGACATTTGGACAAGAAAAAGAAGAGATACATACATTTGAGAAACAAGCAGAAGATGTAGTGAAAAAGAATATTACTGTTGCAAGAATTGATTCTTTATTTGACCCCACAATCGGTCTAATAATTGGAATCTCCTTTTTTCTAGCATTAGTATTCGGCTCCTACTATGTTCTGCAAAATGAGCTTACAATTGGGCAGCTGATTGCCTTCACTACGTATCTAGGATTGTTAATATGGCCGATGCTTGCATTTGGATGGCTTTTTAATATTGTAGAACGTGGCAGGGCTTCCTATGACAGGGTATCCTCCCTCTTAAAAGAAGAAGTAGATATAAAAGATCTAGAGACTGCAAGAGAAGATATACCTACAGGTAACATCAGATATGATGTAAGTACTTTCAACTATCCTACAACGGAAGAGCCAACACTCAATGATATTCGTTTTGAAATTAAACAAGGGGAAACACTTGGCGTGGTAGGGAAAACAGGAAGCGGTAAAACAACACTACTTAAAATGCTTTTACGAGAATTTGATGGAGTAAATGGATCCATTTCAATCGGTTCTTATTCTATTCGTGACTATTCTCTGGAAGCTCTTAGGAAAGCAATTGGATATGTTCCACAGGATCATTTTTTATTCTCAGCTACTATAGAGGATAATATAGCTTTCGCTGTGCCAGACGCGTCTTTTGAAGAAGTTATTAATGCTGCGAGACTTGCGAACATTCATGAAGATATCATTCAATTTACTGAAGGTTACCAAACGATGGTCGGTGAACGAGGTGTGTCCTTATCAGGAGGGCAAAAACAGCGATTATCAATCGCTCGTGCACTATTGCTTGATCCTGAAATATTATTATTGGATGATTCTCTCTCAGCTGTTGATGCAAAAACAGAAGAAAGTATCTTACGTTCATTAAAAGAAAATCGTCAAGGAAAGACAACAATCATTACTTCTCACCGCTTAAGTGCCATACAGCACGCTCATACATTATTGGTCCTAGATAACGGGATAATCATTCAAAAAGGGACACATGCACAGTTAATGGAAGAAGACGGATGGTACCGTCAAATGTATCACCGTCAGCAATTAGAATCCCTAGTGGAGCATGGGGGCTAAATAATGAACAATCAATCTATCTCAGCTAAAGAACAAAGAAAAGTATTAAAAAGACTCTTATCCTATGCGAAGCCCCATACGAAGCAATTTGCCTTTGCTTTTTTGCTGCTGGTTATAGCAACTGTGGGGGAAATAGCAGGGCCGCTTATCATCGCTATCTTCATTGATGATTACTTGACACCTCAAGCTATGGAAAGAGGTCCTATTTTCTTCCTCGCGGCTCTCTATATTGGTGTGTTAGTGTTGAAAGTTACCGTGACCTATTTTCAATTACTGAAGTTTCAGGAAATATCATTAAAGATCATTCAAGAACTTCGGATTGATGTATTTTCAAAAGTGCAAACTCTTGGGTTAAAGTTTTTTGATCAAACACCAGGTGGTAGTATCGTTTCGAGAGTAACAAATGATACCGAGGCCATTAAAGAAATGTTTGTTAGTGTAATTTCAACCTTTGTCCAAAATGGTGTATTTTTAATAGGTATATTCCTGGCAATGTTTTATCTGAATGTACAATTAGCCTTATTTTGTCTGTTTATTATTCCTATAATATTAGGAATTATGGCAGCATATCGCTACTTCAGTTCAAGGTATTATTCGGATATGAGGGAAAGGTTAAGTCAGCTTAATGCAAAGCTTAACGAATCTTTGCAGGGCATGTCGATTATTCAAGTATTCAGGCAAGAGAGAAGACTGCGCAAGGAATTCTCTGAGATTAACGAAGCTCATTATCAAGCTGGAGTTAAGAATATTAAATTAGACGGCCTTCTGCTGCGTCCGGCTATCGATTTTGTTTATGTATTATCCTTAATATTGGTGCTAAGTTACTTTGGTGTATCCTCCATTACAAACGTTATAGAGATTGGTGTACTTTATGCTTTTGTCAATTACTTAGGACGCTTCTTTGAACCTGTTAATCAAATGATGATGAGGCTCTCGATGTATCAGCAGGCAATCGTTTCTGCATCCAGAGTTTTTGATTTACTTGATGAAAAAGAACTGGCTCCAATCTCAGAAAAAGAAGGGCTAGCTCCGGTTATTAAGGAAGGTGAGATTGAATTTAAAAATGTCACCTTCTCCTATGACGGCAAAAGGGATGTTCTAAAAAATATTTCCTTTAAAGCGAATCCTGGAGAAACAATAGCACTGGTTGGGCATACAGGCAGTGGGAAAAGCTCGATTATCAATTTACTTATGAGATTTTATGAGATTAAAAATGGCCAGATTTTATTAGATGGTGTAGAATTGAAGAATTTTGAAGATAAGGAACTTCGTAAAAAGATGGGGCTAGTTCTTCAGGACCCTTTTCTCTTTTATGGTACGATAAACTATAATATTCGAATGCATGACCCATCCATAACCGACCAAGAAATTCGAGATGCTGCCGAGTTTGTACAAGCGGATACCTTTATAAAGAAGCTTCCTGATCAGTATGAACAATTAGTTGTAGAAAGAGGGGCTACTTTTTCAAGTGGTCAAAGACAATTGGTCGCTTTTGCAAGAACTATTGCTGTGAAACCAAAAATTTTAGTGTTGGATGAAGCGACTGCCAACATTGATACGGAAACAGAAGAAGCGATTCAGGCAGCTTTGGAAAAAATGCGAAAAGGAAGAACAACGATTGCTATTGCCCATCGACTTTCCACCATTCAGGATGCGGACTGTATATTGGTTCTACATCAAGGTGAAATAGTAGAACAAGGAACGCACCAGGAGCTATTAAAGCAAGAGGGCTTGTATTACAAAATGTACCTTTTACAAAACGGGCAAGCGGATACAGTAGAAAATGCCGTTATTTGAACGTTACTTATAATAGAACAAAAAGAACCATCAGATTTGATGGTTCTAGATGTACATATCAGAATCAGCCTTATATTTTGGAACAATTAACTGGTTATACTTATTTAATAGGATGTCTAGTTCTTGGCTTACTTTTAAAGTTTTAGTCGAGGACATTCCATAGTTAGCAACAATATCAATTAATTCCGTCCGTTTTTTTTCTATAAGTTGTAAAATCTCCTGTTTAGTAGCCAAAGTTGTGTTTCCTTTCTTCTTCCAATTGGTATCATTATTATACAAGAATACTTTAGGGAATTCAAAGAATATTTTCAAGTTAATGGGACTTTAAATTTTGAATGGAAGATATTCATTGAGAAAGAAAGATTGTCATGGTTTTGACATAGAATAATGGTGGGAAGTGCTACGATAATCTGGTTAATCTGTTACTATAGAGAGGGCTCTGTTATAGAGGAGTGTCGGTAATAGCGCTTCTCAAGCTGATGATTGGAGAATAAGGTGTAAACCTCAGCTGAAATCAACAGCTTTTCTAACACAGCCATAAAGAGAACAATCGTGTAGGAGCAGTGATAATATGGAAGCAGATATTACTTTATTATTAGCCTTTGGTGCTGGATTCTTATCCTTTATCTCACCATGCACACTCCCTATTTACCCTGCTTTTTTATCGTACATAACAGGAGTATCTGTGGAGCAGCTTAAATCAGATAAAGGAATGTTGCAACGAAGAAGTATTATACATACAATATTCTTTTTATTAGGTTTTTCTAGTATCTTTATTACGCTTGGTTTTGGGACCACTTTTTTTATAGGGAACTTTTTTACAAATTACCAAGATTTGATTAGACAAGTTGGGGCCATTCTGATCATCATTTTCGGGTTTATGATTGTTGGGGTATTTCAACCCAAATTCCTTATGCAAGATAAAAAAATCTCTTTTAAAAATCGACCTTCAGGATACCTCGGAACGATTTTAATCGGGATGGCATTTGCTGCTGGATGGACACCGTGTACAGGTCCTATCTTAGCGTCCGTATTCACATTATCAGCGAATAACCCTTCCTCTGGTGTGCTATATATGACTGCCTATGTACTTGGGTTTGGCATTCCATTTTTTATATTATCTTTCTTTGTAGGAAAACTAGATTGGATTAAACGGAATCATTTGCTAATTATGAAAATTGGTGGGTATTCGATGATTGCGATGGGGATTCTCTTGTTTTTCGATTGGATGACAAAAATTATTGCTTGGTTATCTAGAATAACCGGCGGATTTCAAGGTTTCTAAAAGAATAGTTTTATTAGTTGCTTCCTTATCTTAAAAAGGGTAAAGTAAAAATTGGATATAACTTTTTTTATAGGACATAAGGAGGTTTTCTGCGGTGGCTAATGTTTTAGTGGTGGATGATGCAAAGTTTATGAGGCTAACAATAAGGAACATTCTAACAAAAGCCAACCACGCTGTTGTCGGGGAAGCGGAAAACGGGAAGGAAGCTGTCTCGCTTTATCGTGACTTTCAACCTGATCTAGTGACAATGGATATTACCATGCCAGAAATGAACGGAATTGAAGCGGTTCGTGAAATATTGGAACAGTTTCCAAAAGCAAAAATTATCATGTGTTCAGCAATGGGGCAGCAGCGATTAATTGTTGAGGCAATAGAAGCTGGCGCGAAGGATTTTATTGTAAAGCCTTTCGATGAAAGCAGGGTTTTAGAGGCGGTAAAAAGAGTATTAGGCTAATTTTTTAGGTAAACTACCATTCCAAGATTATTAGAATGGTAGTTTATTTATTATGGCTTTTATAATAACACCGATTAACTACTTTTATTATTTGTTTTTTTCGGTATAATAGTAAGAGGTAAAAAGTTGTAAAAATAAAGGATGATCTTTGTGCAAACTATTCTATCTACGATTTTCGCTGTATGTATGGCGCTACTAGTCATCTTTATTAGAATGAAAGCAGCAAAAAAACCCTCTTCGGTGAAAAAAATTATACTGCCTCCGATATTTATGAGTAGCGGAGCGCTAATGTTCTTATTTCCTGAGTTTCGTGTAAATTCACTGCAGATTGTTGAAGCACTCGCTGTTGGTGCAATCTTTTCAATTTTTCTTATCAAAACATCTAAGTTCGAAATAAGGGATGCAGATATTTATTTGAAACGTTCAAAAGCATTCGTTTTTATCCTTTTAGGTTTATTGGTCATTCGGATTGTAATGAAATTGGTTTTAAGTACAACAATTGATCTTGGAGAGTTGACCGGAATGTTCTGGCTGCTTGCTTTTGGGATGATTGTTCCTTGGAGAATAGCGATGTATTTGAAATATAAGAAGCTTGAAAGTGGTGGAACGCTATCAACAATAAAAACCCCGGTGTAAACCGAGGTTTTTATTTTCCTTTAATGAATCTCAGAAAAGGTGCTGATATGGGGTTTGATCAATGTCGAGATTTTCTAGCGTTTTAATAAGAAATTTGTGATCACGTTTAGGCGTTGCTAGTATATAGCCTCTAATGACATGCTCTTTTGTAATAATAGGCGCATTTTCCTTAAAGGCAAGCTCGCCAATTTTACCAGCAATTTTTTGTCTAGCGATATCTCTAAACAATTCCGGTACAGGAGAGACAAGTTCCTCTAGCAGTGACAACAAATCGTCTGGCCAACGTTCACGTGTTTCTTTAATATAATAATCCTGCCAGTCCAGTTCAGACATTCCATCTTCTTTTGGCAGACGCTTTAAAAATTTGCGAAACATGAAAAAACCGCCAATGGCAAGTAATCCAATCATTGTAACTACCCAAAATAAAATTAACCATAAAAACCATCCGGTTAACATGTTCTTCCCTCCGAACTCGTTAACATTTCTTGTATTATTATACCTGAAACTATTATAATTGCACTAGTAAAACATAAAGACAAATTAAAAATATATAAAAAAGCCATATTTATACTGGAGGTGGACATAATGAAAAAAATTGGCGCTGTGATAGGCAGTATGGGGAAAACAGAAGTTTTATCAAGTAGAGTATGCTCTAAATGTAATAGAGAAGTTAAACGCGTGCGGATGCAGATCATTGGTGGGGAAAACAAAGGGCAATGGCAGGAGTTTGAAAATGAATGTGATTGCCGATTAGCAATTGAAACGATGCAAGCAGAAAAAAGAAGAAAACATAAATACTTTGAGCAGTTTTGTATTGTTCCAAAAGAACTGGAAAATGCGACACTTGAAAACTTTAAGATGGATTATACTAGCCAAGGGGACGCCCTTGCCAACACAATAGACTATTTTGACCAGTTTACAGGAAAAGAAAATCTATATTTTTATGGCCGTACTGGTCGGGGCAAGACCCACCTGGCTGTAGGTTTATATAAATATTTTAAGCAAAATAATATTACAGCAATGTTCTTTGATGTGCCAAAGCTTATGGACACAATTGTTGCATCATGGGAAAATGATTCTGGATATTCCGAAAGCAAATTTATGAAAGCAATTTCTGAAGTAGATGTGTTGATTCTCGATGATCTGGGAGTTGAGCGTATCAGTGAATGGGTAGACCAGACGATCTATTCCATCTTAAATCAGAGACAAGGAAAGAGTATTGTCTTTACTTCCAATATTCATCCAGGTGATCTAACGAAACGTTATGGAGAGCGAATAGCTGATCGAATAAAAAATAAAATGAGCCAAAACCAATTAATCTCAATCGTAACTCCAGAAAGTTACCGCACGAAAGATCTAACTATGTTTAAGGACTAAAGAAAAGACAAAAAAACGCTCAGTTAAGTGTACCCGCTTAATGAGCGTTTTTTTGTCTTTTCAAATTATCGTTTTCTATTGGGGGAAATTTGTCTATATTTGAAAGTTAATCAATGGTAAAATAATTCTAAATAGAAAGATAATACAAGGGGTGTTCATAGTAAATGGAAACAATCCAACGACTAAAAAGTGAAATGGCTAGTGTTATCATAGGGAAGGATGACGTGGTGGAATTAATGTTTAATGCATTAATAAATAAGGGACATGTTCTGCTTGAAAGCGTACCGGGAACAGGAAAAACGATGCTTGCAAAGAGCTTTGCTAAAACGCTTGATGCACAGTTTAAACGTGTTCAATTTACACCAGATGTGCTGCCAAGTGACGTTACAGGAATTCAATTTTTTAATCCAAAGGACCAGAAGTTCGAGCTAAGACCAGGTCCAATTATGACAAATATTTTATTAGCAGATGAAATAAATCGTGCTACTCCTCGTACACAATCCAGTTTGCTAGAGGTAATGGAAGAAAGACAAGTGACAATAGATGGAGAGACGATGCAAATTCCAGGTCCATTCATGGTCATTGCAACGCAAAACCCAATCGAATCGCAGCAAGGGACATTCCCATTGCCTGAAGCTCAAATGGACCGATTCTTCATTCAAATTGATATGGGGTATCCAACATTCGTAGAAGAAAAACAGATGATGAACAGTTATCGAATCGAGGAACCTATACAAAAACTTACTGCCCTTTTTTCTAAAGAAGAAGTATTGTCTTTCCAAAAAAGCGTAAATAGCATAAAGGTCTCCTCGGTAGTGGAGGATTACATTTTGGATATTATACACACCACAAGAGATCATGAAGAAATAGAGGTGGGTGTCAGTCCACGTGGAACGTTGGCTTTAATGCGAGCAGCACAAGGAAACGCATTTATTAAAAGCAGAAAATTTGTTCTTCCTGAAGATGTTAAGAAAATGGCGCCATATGTCCTAAGTCATCGAATCGTCCTTACTATGGAAGGATCTTTAAAGAAAACCAATAAGCAGATTATCGATGAGGTGCTCTCCCGTGTCAGTGTGCCTGTGGAAGCGACCATATAGCAATGAAGTGGAACCAGCAAATTGACAACCTTAACCAACACAAATATTTAAGAGCGGGGGCTTTCGTTCTTCTTGTGGGTGGGTTCCTAAGTGGAAACACCATTTTCTTTTTTATCAGCAGTTTATTTATGTTCTATTTCCTTGCCAGTTATTTTTACTTAGAGTTTGTAGGAAGAAAACTGCAGTTTAGTATCGTTGAAGATCAGATTAAACTTTTTCCGAATGATGAAGGGAAATTCACTATTAAAATTGAGCAACAATCATGGTTGCCTATTTTCTTTGGGTCTGTCCTCTTAGCGGTAGATAAGAATATCAGCTTTCACATTGGAGAAGAAAGAAAACAATTAAACTTAATAAAAATTCCATTCACGATTTTCGGAAAAAGAGAATTACAAATAGAGGTTCCGTTTATAGCTAAAAAAAGAGGCGTTGCAAAGATCCATCGTGTTGATATTGAAATCGGTCACTTTATCGATTACGGAAAGGTGTATCTTCAAAAAGTCGATCTTACCAAATTGGAAGTGGTGGTCTATTCGGATCAAAGGAAAGTATCTGGGCTTAAAAGGATCATTCCTAAAAATCAAGGTAACTACCCTTCTAAGTCAGCAATAATTGAAGATTTGACCACGATAGTTGGAACAAGAGATTACCAAAATGGAGATCCTTTTAATAAAATTCATTGGAAAGCTAGTGCAAGAATGGCTGGGCTCCAGACCAAAATGTTCGAAAGAAGCTCTCAATTTTCTTGGCTGATTGTCTTAGATATTCGTGCATCCTATTTAGAAGAAAGAATAAAGGTTGTGACATTTCTTTTGCATCATGCTGCTTCCAACCATATCCCTTTTTCTTTAATCGTTAATAGTAAGAAAGTTGGAAAGCCTTCTTACTTTGAACTTCCAAACGGGGAAGGGAAAAGACATTTACAGTTGGCGTTAACTTTTCTTGCTAGATTACAAGTTAATAGTGTAGCCATTGGGATGCATTCATTTGAAAAGATCACGTATCAGCATGCCTTAAGTTCTCCATATGTCATTGTTTGTGCAGATCAAGAGAGTGTAGCTGGCTGGCATATGCCCACCACTTCTCATGTTTATGGACTGGCTGTTTCAGATCAAACATATTCTTTACATCAATGGCGTTCTTTCGTGAGTCAGGAGGTACAACATGGCTGATAATTGGAAACATGGTTTTGCAATTTTAATGGAACTTAATATAATTTATTTCTTTGTTCTGATACTCCATTTAGATCAAGGTATATTTCCATCCATAGCAGGCTTTTTATTGGCGTATGTGGTTGGAATAATCATTTACATGGGTTTAACTGCAAAATTACCACAAACTTATGTAGCCATTATTTTTGTGGCTCCCGTTCTTGCATTAATTCTTTTTGTTTTTCACTATCATCTTACAGTATCTTTGTTAGTAGGATTATTTTTATCCTATCGATGCTTTATTTACTTTGTGCAAGGTAAACCTGTCTCCACTTACAGTTTATTGCTGCATTCATTCTTTTGGATGCCTATCATCTATGTTAGTGCAGTAGCTATGGAGTACCCTTATAGCAATAACTTACTCTTTCTATTTGTAAGTCAGCTCTTCCTTGTAATATTTCTTTATAGTGGTGAATCTTTTTTCTCGTTAAAAGGAAATAGACCGTTACAGAAAATTGTATTTATTGCATCAGCAAGTGTTTTAGGAGCAGTATTAGCATTTGCAGGAGTTTTTGCAACTTTAGGTAAATGGTTGATAGGCTCGTCCTTTGAGTTCATTGGTAAAGTCTTAACTTTTATTACAAAACTAATTGCAATTCCGCTATTCTATCTTTTAGGCCTGCATGATTGGGAGGTAAAGCCAAGAGGGCAAGAAGAGGTAAGTTCTGTAGAACTTGAAGAGAATGAAGAAATTGTGCCAGAAGTCGTACCCCAAACAGGGAACATGTTTGACAATCCATTGGTGATCGCTTTTATTCTCCTTTTCATTGCTTTAGTTGTGTTTTTTATTTTAAGAAAGAAAAGGGTTAGAAGAGACGAGGAAGATGAAACCGCTCAGCCTATGCTTCACATGAGGATGACAAAAGAAGCGGACAACTTTAAGCTCTTTAGAAGAAAGCAAAAGCCGCCTGAGAATCAGGTGAGAAGGCTGATGTATAGTTTAGAAAAGCAGGCTCAGAAGAAAAAACATGGAAGATTTCCTCACGAAACACTCGAGGAATGGCTTAAGCGCGAAACGTTTCTAAAAGAAGAATTTATACAATTATATGCCAAAGTAAGATATGGAGATATTGAATTATCTCTTGAAGAAAGACAACAGTGTATACACTTGGCTGACGACCTTCGTAAGGTAATAAAAAAATTGAACAAAGCAGGATGAGAAGAACAGCGTGCATTCCTAATGGAGTGCACGCTTTCTTTTTTTGGAAGACTGTTTTCGATTGATTGTTGCTTTTACGTAAGCGGGTACCACCCGTTTCAATCGTTAATGTCGTGCTCTTTTCTTTTTAAATTAGGCTCTGTTAAAGTTGTGTGTTGATAAAAAAGTTAATCTTGCGATGATTGGAGCAAAATTAAATCAGAAGTAAGGGGACCGTAGGGAAATCTAATGCTTAAAATCAGCCATATTTCGTTGTTTAGAGGGTTTATTCATCATCAGAGGAACTTAAGAATGAATGTCATATGTTTGGTAGCGCTTACACTCACTATCTGGCTCTTATGCACGCTATTGAAGGAAACCCCCTTAAAGTCTTTTATTCTACATGTTACTATAAATCTGTTGAATAAAAACCGCACGGAAAAGACAGGAGAGATTAGATGCTGAGAGATAAAGTTATAGGTTTTATAGGTGCAGGCTCCATGGCTGAAGCGATGGTATCTGGAATTGTAGCAAGTAAAATTGTGCCGCCAGATAATGTTGTCGTCAGTAATAGATCCAATCAATTAAGATTAATTGAACTTGAAGATAAATACGGTGTTCGTGGTGTGACAAAGGATAATCTACAGCTTCACGAATTAGATATTATTGTAATTGCGATGAAACCGAAAGATATAGATAGTGCACTTTCCTCTTTGAAAAATCATTTAAAGCCAACCCAATTGTTACTTTCCGTACTAGCTGGTATTTCTACAAGTTATATGGAAGAAGGCTTACAAGGTGAACAGCCGGTTATTCGAGTAATGCCTAACACTTCTAGTATGATTGGAGAATCAGCTACTGCTATTTCTACGGGAAATCATGTAGGACCTGATCATATCATGGATGCAAAGGCTATCCTTGGGACGATAGGGAAAGTGTATACGATTGAAGAGGAACAAATGGATGTTTTTACTGGAGTAGCAGGGAGCGGCCCCGCATATTTCTATTATTTAATGGAACATATGGAAAAAACAGCGAACGAAGCCGGATTGGATGTTGATGTTACGCGAGATGTGGTTGCACAAACTATCCTAGGTGCAGCTAAAATGATGCTTACTAATAACGAAGAACCTGAAAGCTTGCGGAAGAAAGTAACATCTCCTAATGGTACCACAGCGGCGGGTCTTGAAGCCCTAAGAGAAAATGGTGGTGGTACTGCTATTTCTGCTGCCATAAAAGGTGCAGCACGTCGATCGAGAGAAATAAGTATGGAAAATGAAAAAGTATTGGTCTTATCTTGAATGTTACAACAAAGATTAAAACAGGAGTGATTGAATGAACCCCGCAGCAGATATAAAACGGGTGGTAATAAAGGTTGGAAGCAGTTCTTTAACAAGTTTACACGGTGAAATTAGCAGACGTAAGTTAGAAAGACTAGTGGATGAAGTAGCTCAATTAAAGGATTTAGGCTATGAAGTTCTCCTGGTTTCCTCAGGTGCAGTAGCAGCTGGGTATCGTAAGTTAGGTTGTATCAATAGGCCAACTTCTTTACCAGAAAAACAAGCAGCAGCTTCAATAGGGCAAGGGCTTTTGATGGAAGCATATTCTGAATTGTTATTATCAAACGGGTATGTAGCTTCTCAAATTCTCATAACTCGTGAAGATTTTTCAGATGAAAATCGCTACAATAACGCGCGTAACACTGCAAATGTTCTTCTAGAGCGTGGTATTGTACCGATCGTCAATGAAAATGACACTGTAACAGTTAATCGACTTAAATTTGGCGATAACGATACTCTTTCAGCCAAGGTAGCAGGCCTCGTTGATGCTGATATGCTACTAATTATGTCTGATATTGATGGATTATATGATGCAGATCCCCGAAAAAACCCTGATGCAACTTTACTGAAAAACGTGGAAGCAATAACCCCTGAGATCGAAGCGGCCGCTGGTGATTCTGGCAGTGCTGTCGGCACGGGTGGAATGAAGTCAAAAATTGATGCAGTGAAAATTGCGATGGCTTCAGGAATTCCAGCTTTCTTAGGAAAAGCAGGTGTACCTGGAATTCTTCTACAAGCGCTTGAAAAACAAGCAGTAGGCACTTATTTTGACTCAAAGGATACTTCTAACAATTTAAATCATAAAAAACAGTGGATTGCTTTTAACTCTGGTCCTGAAGGGGAAGTGTTTCTTGCTGAGAATGCCGATATTTCCATGCTTGGAAAGCAAAGGCTCTTACCTTCAAATATTAATAAGGTTATTGGAGATTTCCAAGAAGGCTCTGTGGTTAGAATTCTTGATTATAAAGGAAAGCGAATTGGGCTAGGGGTAGTAAATTATTCTTCGGACCAGCTGCGCGAATACGATCAAAGCGGCCCAGAATATAAAATGGAAGTAGTAAAACATGATGATTTAGTTTGTCATTTAGAAGCTTCCATACCAGTAGGAATATAATTATCTAGTAGAATAATAGGGAGGAATTTGATGTCTTTAACAACAGAAGTTAATGTAGAAACCCAAGCAATTGAAGCGAAAAAAGCAGCGAAGGTTTTGAGTTTGCTATCAACAGAAGAAAAAAACAGTATTTTAAAACAGATTGCCAATACATTAGAGAGTAATGTAGCCTTTATATTAGAACACAATGAGAAAGATTTAGAAAAAGGACGCGAAAAAGGCTACAATGACGCCTATATGGATCGCCTTTCCTTATCAGCAGAACGAATCGCTGATTTTGCTAACGGGTTAAGAGAAGTGGCAGAACTGGAAGACCCAATTGGCGATATCCTTTCAGAGTGGACATTAGAGAACGGTCTTCATGTGGAAAAAGTAAGAGTTCCATTGGGCGTTATTGGAATGATCTATGAGGCTCGTCCAAATGTAACAGTAGATGCAACAGGTCTTGCTTTAAAATCAGGAAATGCGATCGTGCTAAAAGGTGGTAGCTCTGCTATTCACTCGAACCAAGCAATCGTAGATGTGATACACAAAGCACTAGATTCCACGGCTATCCCAAAGGAAGCGGTCCAATTTATTGGGAGCACGGATAGAAAAGCGACTGAGCAACTTTTTACAATGAAAGAACATATTGATGTACTAATTCCACGTGGCGGTGCTTCTTTAATCAAGGCCGTGGTCGAAAATGCCACCGTGCCTGTATTAGAAACGGGAGTAGGCAATTGCCATCTTTATGTGGATAAGGCTGCCGATCTAGAAAAAGCTTTATCAATTATTGTGAATGCTAAAACAGACAGACCTGCAGTATGTAATGCAGCAGAAACATTAATAGTGCATGAAGAATGGTTTAATGAACATAAGGATGCATTAATTCAAATGTTTAAAGAGAACAATATCGGCGTTCATGGAGACGATAAAGTAGTTCAGGCCATCCCAGATTCTGTAAAAGCAGACCAGGAAGACTGGGCGAACGAATATTTAAGTTTAGATATCGCTGTAAAAGTGGTAGATAGCCTAGATGATGCAATAGATCATATTGATGAATATGGGACCAAACACTCCGAAGCAATCATTACAGAGGATAAGGCTACCGCAAGTAAGTTTCTTAAACTTGTCGATGCTGCTGCTGTATACCATAATGCATCAACAAGGTTTACGGATGGTGGGGCATTAGGTTTTGGTGCAGAAATCGGCATTTCCACCCAAAAACTGCATGCGAGAGGTCCGATGGGCTTACCAGCACTTACAACAGTGAAATTCCAAATGACTGGCACAGGTCAAATTAGATAATATAACGGAAAGCTATACCTTTTTTTAGGGTATAGCTTTTTTTTACTATTAAGGCAGGATTTTCATGTCGATTTGTGGAAATACCTTTTATAACAAATTTTTAATAAGGAAAGTGAAGGACAATCAATAATAATATAGTTATAGAAGGCATAATTCAATTAGCAATATTTTTCCTAACATTGTCAGTTCTGACTGTCGTTAAACGAATTCTGAGTAAATACTATAAAATTATTTATTGTATCATCTTGTTATTTTTCTCAGTGCTCTTTCTTTTTTCTGTATCTGAATACTCTGACCGTTTTTTCTGGCTTATTTTTGGTGTGATTTTATTTGGAGTTATTCAAATGGTAGAATCTATCCCACATAAGCAAAAAAGGCAATATGATACAAATTAATTTGAAGGATTTTTCTAAGGTAGAGAAGGGGTAGGTTATGCAGAATATCATATCAAGAATACTTATGGTGATCGGTTTTGTTGTTATAAGTTTTGGATTTATTATTGCATTGATCATTGCAACAGAAACAAGTCTAATGCAAGCCACAATGACATTCTTTAGTACATTTGTGAGTGGAATGTTATTTATAGGGTTTGCAGAAGTTATTCGACTGTTAGATGAGATAAACAATAAACTATCTCGAAGAAAAACAAACGTAACTAAAGAAGACACTCAAGAGGAAGCGTATGTTGCAAACGATAACCTGACAGTTACTTCTATAGCAGAAGCTGAAATTAGAGAGTTTTTTGCTAAAAGTAACAAGAAGGTTCAACATATCACTGCCACTCCATATGAAGATTACTATATTGTAAACGTGGAAGCAGAACATGTTATGGTTGAGCTCGGCGGGTTCAAACCTAAGGCCTATACACGTGATTTCTGGCCAAAGAAAGTTAGAGAATGGTATCTAGTAAACGAAGAAGATATACCTTAAATTAGTGAAGAAGCATGGCGGGAAAGTACTCGTCATGCTTCTTTTCTTTATACTAATAAACTGAATAGAATCTGTTTAAAAAGGCTATTTTTTCATGGTTTGTTGCTTTTACGTAAGAGGTATCCCTCCAGTTACAATCGTTGCTGTCGTCCACTTTTCCTATTAAATTAAAATATTAATCTTAATCTTGAATGAATGGGACAGTAAAAAATCCAAACACCGATTTTTTACGGGCTTATAGCTTACGAGAAAAGCCTTTAAAAAAGAATAATGCTCAAATAGTTTAAATGAAAAAATATCGGGAAAGTAAAGAGTAGGACAACAAATTCACAAAACATACAGGAGGAATTAATTATGACACAAACTGCTACTTATACTAATGAATCTACAACTACCGAAAACGAAAAAAATGGTAAGCTATTAAAAGGCGTTGTAATGGGGGCTGTTGTTGGTGGTGCAATTGCAATGCTTGATTCAAACACAAGAAACAAAGTAACTTCCACAACAAAAAACATGAAAGATTCTACAATGGATATGTACAGCCAAGTCAGAAACAATCCTTCAGGAGTGAAAAGCGACCTGCAAGAACGACTAAACTCTGCTTCTTCCGTACTGAAAGAGGCAATCAACGATGCTCAAAGTCTTTATGAAAAAGTAAACACAAATATTCTTGGGCAAGCTAATCAAGTAAAAGAAGATTCAACAGATATTCTTTCCACTGCTAAAGAAGTCACATCTGAAATAAAAGATATCGGTGGAAAAGTGAAAGAAGCAGGCGAAGAAGTAATGGATGACAGTGAGGGTCAAAGCATGGGTTCAAATACTAACGGTGCTTCCATCCCTAAGACAACAGCTGGTACAACTACTAGTAAAGTGCCAGGACAATTGGGTTAATAAAAAAAACCGGTGTATACCGGTTTTTTTGTGGGTTTTTTCGCTATAGAAATACAAAGTTTAAGATATCCATTGGCGGGACTGCGTGGGAATCGAACCCACCTGAGACGACACGCGCCTCACAAGCGGTTTTGAAGACCGAGACAAGCACCAGCATTGCAATCAGCCCCATGTAATGTTGTTATATCAACGTTTATTTCAGTATTTACTCGGTTTTTCTGTAAATACTGTTTCGGTTTTACTCTTAGTTCACACGGTCTTATTATGAAGGATATATGTAAGTTTTACAAGTAGAAAAACCGCTGATACTACATCAACGGTTATTTTTTATTAATTATTCAATCTTAATTGAAATAGAAGTTTTGCTTTCTTCTTGTTGTTTAAAATCTATTTCACAAATATAATGTGTGTGAATAATACCTTCAATTGTTTCTTCAAGACTTAATTCTAGTCCAGTGACCACATTTTGATTCTCTGTAATAAACTCTAACTTCTTGTAACATACATCTGACAACATAATTTTTAATTCTTTCATTTTCACTTCACCTTTTCTGTTTTATTTTTATTTACAACCCTATAACAAAGGTTGATTCTTTTTCAGACATTGTAATAAAAGAAAAGTGCTATAATTAATAAGTAAGAATATTCCAACGGAGGTGGTAGAAAATGGGGGAGGAAAAAGGGAAGATGTTTACTGCAATAGGGGAATTTATGGCTAGAATGGATGCACAACAAAAAGCAGTAAAAGAATTGGATTTTAAAAACCGTATTAATCATACTCATCTACTTAAAATTGCACCAATTGAAAGAAATAATAAGGATACTGAAATACTTTCAGAATTGAAAAAAATATCTGGACTACTGGAAGAAGGCAACCAAACTAATAAGCAATTGTTAATAAAAATGAGTGAACTCAATATAGCGATATTTTCAGCATCATCACGTGAAGAAGCTGAAAGCATTGTAAGGGAATCATTGAATAAAGCAACTGAAGCTAAGGAATCAATCGATACTATTGTAGGTTTAGGTAATTACGCTAAACTTGTACTAAATATGCTTTTCCCCGAAAGTGGATTATAAACCTACACTTCAGGAGTGTTTGTTTTCGTGTACCAGCCATATAAATTATGTTTTACATCAAAATTTTATCAATCGCTTGATTGCTGGCATTTACTTGACTGAAAAAATACATTGTACATATGGAAAGGGAAGCACTGAACCAAAGATAGAAATTGCATATAAATAGTAGTACACCTAAACCTTCCGTAAAAGCTTACAGGGGGTTTTTATTTGTAATAGAATTGCAGTTTTTATCTACTATTAGGGAAAATTGTTATATAATAGAATATAACTTACATACAACTTCAATATGATTTTTGGAGGGATAAATTAAATGAATAAAGTATACTATTCAAGAAGAAATGGTGTAAATCATAATATAAGACTTGGTATGGATGAGTTAACTGAGTATTTTGATGATATACTAACGTTTTTTGAGAGAAGAAATAGTTTTTGGGTTTTAGATAAAGAAGCAGAAGATAATTACGATTTATTCACAATTGAAAAATTAGGAAAAAAAGATTTACTTCCGTTTGATACTGATAAAGATTACCTAGATGACGATATTTTTGATTTAATTGAACTTTACTATGACTATATAGAACCTATTTCTGAAACGGATGATTTTAGAAGTATCGATTTTAGGTTTGAGTACCGCCGAAAAGTAAACAGAGTTATTACTAAGTATGGAGAAGGTTTTTATCTGACAGAAGAAGGTGAAGTAAGAAAAGGTGTTACCGATGGTTTAGACATTCTAGTGAACTCTGAAATTACTATTGATGAAACAGAAGCTGATGATGTTAAAAATAGTAATGAAGTAGAGGAAGCTAAAGCATTATTCTTACACCATAAGTCTTCAGAAACTGATAAAAGAAATGCTTTATTAATTTTGGGAAGGGTACTTGAAGAAAACAGAAAAGAACTTAAAACAGAATTTATGAGTAAAGATGAATCTGACCTGTTCCTATTACTTAACAAATACAACATACGTCACAGTGATTTATCACAAAAGAAAGACTATCCAACAGACGTTTACTTTGATTGGATGTTCTATAATTTGTTAGCTGCCATTGATGCATTTTATAAGATTCGAAGTGTAAAGGATGATAACTAATGAATGAAGAAGTAAATATTCAAGTAGTTACTAATCTAGTCAATAACATAGACCAGATTAAAGAAGAGATTGAAAACTTTAGTAATCCTGTTAGAGAATATTCTGCCCTAGCTGAAAATTTAATATATCCATATAAATTGACAATTAGTGCTTTGACTATAGCAAATAGGATAAGATTTAAAAGATTCCTTAAAGAATTTAGTAAAAGCTTAGAAAAAGACAAGATTAATGACATCTATATAAGCAAGCTGGAAAACTTTCTAAAAAAAGAAAAAAATTTAGAATTTGTAGGGGAAATCATTAATTCATCAGTTAAATCAAAAACATCCAAAGCTTCTGCAATAATGGGTTACTATGCTGGAGATTTACTAAATGAACTTAGGGAAATTCACTATAAAGATTTGATTATTTTAGATGCATTAACATTATTAAATAATAATGATTTTGATAACTTTCTTATAATTTACGAAAAGTTTTACGACAAATTGGTAACTCGAAATATATCATCTATAAGAGTTCATGATTCAAAAAAAGAATTTGAAAGTCTTAATGTTGCATGTTTTGAGTTGGAAAATACAATTGAAAAACTGAAAAGTGTGTTGATTTTTGGATATGATGTTGGTGGTTTAGGTAATGTAGGAAATGCATGGGGTTCATTTAAATTTAATGAGAATACTCATTATTTTTTTGAAATTATTAAGAAATCTAAAATTATGGAAATTTTTGAGAGTTAGTGTTACTTTTCACTAAACTAAATAACAATAAAGGAAGTTATACGAAATTATGTTTTTATATGGGGAAGAAGCCTGGTTTGAATTATCACTTAGTAATTTTGGTGAATATATCGAATACCTGGAGGAAGTAGAATCTAAAAGGTGGTTATATTTATTTAATTTCAAATGTAGCGGAACAGGAACATATTAGGAGTTTCATAGAGTTAACCGTAGGTATAAGCATAGAAAATAATGACAGAGTAATAATTGAATCTACTTTTTGTAAATTATTTTCTGAACTATCGGTAAAAGTGCTAAGAAGTATTTTCAGAGAAATGACTTAAAAAGATAGGAGGAGTAATTAAAGCACCTTATTTATTTCAGAAATGATGCAGGGATTCTGTATTACAAAGGAAGTGCTTATTTGAAGAATATAACGCAAACTTTTGTTTATTTAATTGAAGTAGTTTTGGTTCAATTTATTATTTTATCTTTATTTTCATATTTAGAACATGGTGATAGTTTTCAATGGCTTCAAATAGTAAACACATTTGAGTTTATCAATCGTTTTACTATAATATTAGCACTTCATCAATTAATTATATTTGCATTAATACGTCTTAAATTTTCTGCACGTGAAGATGCCGTTCAATCTAAAATTTTTTGCATTAACATAGCTTTGCACTTAGATAAATATGATATGGACTTTAGTGAATTACATAAACAGGTATATGACCTTGTACATGAAAGAAAAGAAGTAATGTTCAACAAAAGCGATATTGTTTGGTTGAAAAAATTTTATGAAGCTATTGAAATAAGGAATAATACAAATGACGAGAATTTTAAAAACGATTTTAAGAGTTATTTAGAGTACGATAAAATTAATGCAGAACATGAAAAAGAAACCTTAAAATATGATTGGACAAATTCATTCCTATTAAACATTTTAAAATAGGTATATAGAAAAGGGGTATTCTTAATGACTACTAAAGAAATAAAAGAATGCGGAATAATTATGCCAATAGCAGCTATGCCTGGTTACAAATCAGACCATTGGGCTGAAGTTAAATCGATAATAAAAGAAGCAACTGAACTTGTAGAAGGCTTTGAATTTAAAACAAGCATAGTTAGTGATTCTAATGGCGAAATTGATGTAATACATAAAAGAATAGTACAGAACATTTACAATGCAGATATAGTAGTTTGTGATATTAGCGGTAAAAATCCAAATGTTATGTTTGAGTTAGGTATGAGATTAACGTTTGATAAACCAACTATCATTATTAAAGACGATGATACAGAATATATCTTTGATACTGGGCTTATTGAACACATCACTTATCCAAAAGATTTAAGATTTACGAAAGTAGTACTCTTTAAGGAAGAGTTAGCTAGAAAAATAAAAGCTACTTATGAAAAAGCACAATCCACTCCTGATTTTTCTACGTTTCTTGGGAACTTTGGACAATTTAAAGTACCTTCATTAGACCAGACTACTGTTACAGATGCCAACCAATATATCCTTGAAGAATTAGGGTTTTTGAGGAAAGAATTGAATTCATTTAAAAATGAAGTTGCAGTTACAAAGATGCCACAAAGTTCTTTTAGAAGAACTAAATCAGATTTTATTAGGGAATTACAACATTCAATAGAAAAATATATTATAGCAAATTTAGAATTTGGTAATGCTATAGAACTGTTAGAAAACAATGACTTTAAGAATTATTTAGATATGAATGATTTTAATGTAGAAGCATTGACTAGGAATACCTTTCTTAGGGTGGTTCGAGAAGCACAGGAAAATGCACTGAATTCATTGCAAAAGTAATCAGGTGAAAAAAAAAGACTACCATTTTCAGGATAGTCTTTTTTAAAGCTTGTTATACAAATACTGTTCTAGCAAACATCTCATTCTTTTACTAGGAATATATAAGTTAATCTGCTTACCTTCCCTGATTCTGCTTCTGAATACCCACTGCAACAATTCGGATAAAGCAAAGATATCTTCATCAATTGTTACCCCCTGTTTTGCAAAAAAGTTTTTAGTCACAGGATTAAGAAATCTGTTAGCTAAATAAATGCAAGTTGATTTATCTCTATATTCATTTGTTGCCCGACTTGTTACTTCCACAAAGCAATCTTTTAAGCCGACTGGTGCTATTCCCCCATTACCTTTAAAGTCCTTGAAAGTAGTCCACATCACTTCATCAGCAGGAACCTTGCATTTATTGCGATAAAAATTGTAAGCATTGTCACGTATAACCTTTTTTATAGCAGATTGTTTACTTTTAGTCTTTAGATTTGAAACACTGAAATCAGTTCTTTTAGAACCTATTTTGTTCATGTCTTTCTTATCTGTAGGAGATGCGTAATAAATATTTATATTTTCCTTAATGTGAGTACGATTTTCTTCTGTATGTGAAATGTAATCTGCTAAACAATAATTTCCTTTTTCTTTTTTAACAGAGTAGTATCTGTACTTAATTTTAAACAAATCAAAATATGCACGCTGAATCTGACCATTAAAAAGATAGGTTAAAAGATAAATTTCTGTAAAACATTTAAAGGATTCGGCTGGGAAAGTCCAGTAAAGTACCACTGGCTGTCCTTCTTCATCTTCATACATCATCAAATTACCTGAATTAGCTAGGTTACGTATCTTTGTAAAATATCCTTCTTCACTATTGTAATCAGGCTTGTTCCAGTGAACAAAACCCATATCATCTACTTGTATTATCCCTTCATTATGAAGCAACTTTAAATCGGATTTGGTGTATTCATCTAGTGGTGAAATAACATTCATTACTTCATCTAATATTAGGGTGTAATCTTCTATTTCCAGTAATTCAAGTAGTTCTGCATCTACACGTTGAAAAAGGGAATGAGTAGAAGCAATATCCATCCCTTCAGATATCAGCCGTTTGATATCTTCTAATTTAGTCCCGTTTTGATTAGAAGGTTGAAAAAATTCCCTGTTAGTACATTCAGAAATAATTCTTTCCACTTCATTTGTAAAAGGTGTAATGTAAATGAATTTCTTCCTTACTGGTGCATTATTCATAAACTGAATTGCCCAGCTGCTTTTACCGCTTCCCATAATTGAATCTACTACATTTATTGATGTTAGTTGGTAGTATGTTGTTGGTTTGGTTAAGTTGGTTCTGTACATTAAAAGCATTCCTTTCTAGTTTTAGAGTTTTACAACCCTTAAACAGAAGAAGAAAGGGGTTCAGACAAAAAAATAATTTAATGGAACACCTTCAAGAAAAAACACCTTACTATCTTAGCCTAGTAAACGATTGCTGGAACCCTTGGGAGAGTAAGGGTGAAGAGAAATTTCCTTTAAAGAGAAGAATAAAAAAATAATAACTGTATTAATGTTTATTTAATCGTAATGAGGTGGAAGGAAAAGCACCTTCCCCCAAATTAAAATCAAACTGAATCATTAACTGAAATGAATTCTGACAAAATACACGGTAATTATTCAGAGTATTTTTTTCAGGATTCTCTTTTAGGGTTTTAAATATTGGGGAAGGGGTGGTTTTTCCCTTACCCTGCGAAGCAAATAAAATATATCATTTGATAGATTAGTAAGTTAAAATAGACTAAAATATGTAAAAAGGATGATGACATTGACTTTAAAAGATTACAAGTTTAATTCAAAGGAAGACTTTATCTACTATTTAAGAAGCCTAATTATTCTTACCTTTAAAAACTTAGAAACTTATGATAAGCAGATAAACCAATTAGGAGAACTTATAGAAGAAAAAAATGTTATAGAAAGACCAAAACGCTTAGTATCTGCTAATATCTACAAAAATTATCGTAATATGCTTGGTTATACCAGTAACTATTTAGCAAATCTTTTCGGAGATACAGCAGAGTATGGTAGTTCATATCAGAACTATAGAAGATTTATAAAGAAAAAGAGTAAACAGCTTAATTTAGATTACCTTGAATTTTCCCAGGAACAAGATGCAGAATTAAATGAGATAACAAGTGCAAGAAATTGGGGTAGTCACGTACCTGTATCTTTAATGAACTCTACTGAAGATAGAGTGTATGAGGTAGAAATAGATACTAATAAACCTATTTATGTTGCTGATTTTGAAAAATATGAAGGTATGTGGTTGATAAATCTGTATGACGAAAGTGCTAGGAATCTAAAAGGTTATAAAGTACTGTTTGAAATGATGAAGGAAGAATATTCTGTTTTGACCGGACACCCTTGTTTTGTAATTAAACAAGACTATCCTGTTAGAGATATGAGTGATTTAATCATTCCTAAGATATCAAGTGGTATACAGAAAAAGAGAATAAAGACTGTAGAAGACATTAAAAAGTTGTATGAAGAAGAATCAGAGTTAGCTTAATACTTAAATTGCATTTGCTTCAGTTATCAAAGCTGAACAAGTGCCTTTTTTATGTCTAAAATGTGAATGATAGAAGTGTTTTTAGGTGATATGTTCGTGTTTATGAAGGTGTGAATCGGGCATGTATCAAGGCTGGTGAAGGGAAAAGAAAAGGTGTCAAGTTAATTAACTTTACAACAATAAATAAAGCGGACTAGAGTCATTCACACAATCATCCAGTACGCTTTAGAATACATCTATTAACCTTTTATGTTTGCCTGTACTTCATTAAGCTTCACCTTAAAAAACACTTTATGTAGGTTACCTGATGTTGTGCTGGTAACATAATTTGCTTTTAGGGTTCTTTTTGCATTATCAAAAATGATAACTTCCTTTCCATTTGTTTTCTTGAAAGCTTGTACTATATTCAGAATGTGGTTTTCTTGGGGAAAGTATAGTTCTCGTAATACTTCTTGGGTGTATGTATTTATGAATTGAATTTTATGAAACTTTTGCACCTAGTATCTAAGACAAGGTATACAATATAGTAATAGTTTAACTCATTTGGAATAGTTTAGGTGATACTTTCACTTGAAATAAATGAATTTCTTTTATGCATTTTTAATGTGATTCACATACTTTCACAAAGTTAAAAAGAAGCTGGAAACCTTGATATATCAGCACTTGCATAAAATCATGTATATTCAATAAAAAAGCCAGTTTGTGAAATGCTTATGTAACAGGGTTTGTACATGTAAGCAACTTCCTATAGGGTTTATTATGTGAACTAGATTTGAATATACAATTCATAAAAGTGTATAAAAAGATTCGTGTTCCTTATCGGATTACGCAACTTTGTAGAGTTGAAACATAGAGAATCCTTAATTAACGGTTTAATAGTTTCGTGTTCCCTTTGATTATCTTGATTAAATAGTTTCGTATTCCCTGAATCCATTAAAAAGGGGTGGTAGTAATTATCTTAAAAGGGTATGGGTGATTATTTCTAAGGGGGTACTTCTGATAGTTCTGCAAGTATACCAGTAGTAATTCAGCATCATACAGGAACCCACAGGAAGCTTGTATTCCATCCAGTTTAACAGGTAAGTAGTAAATACTATTCATAGGGTACAGAACCAGCAGAAGGGACATATACAGTACAGGCAATAGTACAGGGGAATAGTATGGGCAGAAGGTACAGGTAGATAGCTGTAGAAGATGTAGAAGTATTTATTGATGAAAGAAAGAAGAAAGAATTGATTATTAATATTCAATAAAGATTAAACAAATGAATGTAAAAGCACTGAAAAATATACATATAAATTTGCTTATAAGTTCAGTGAAATCAGGATGAATACATATAAATTCAAATATGTCAAGGGGGGTACATGGTGGGGCGGTATAAGGTGTTGTGGAGGTTCGGTATTTATATTTGACAACTGTAATTTTCACCTTCCCAACTTTCTCAAACTAAATCTACAAAGCAAATAGGGGTGGGGTACTTTTATTTTTCAGAATATGAAAAGCAGCTATACAAAATATAATAAAATTTTTACATGAAATTCTTTTCCTTGTCATACTTTACACTGATTTCAAATACCCTATATATAGACGGATAAAGTCTGTCGATAATCGTGTTTTTCAAGAAACTTTTGCTTAACGTTTTCGATTTTGTTATTACCTTTCCTTTTACTAAAGTTTTGTAGAATTTGTTTGTTTCAGATGTGTGTATGTAAAGTGTGGAGAATAAGGCTGGTGCTTAATTGCATCAGTCTTTTTCTTTTGGATTACTATTCTTATTTTAATAATTAACTAACTAATAAATGGGGTGCTAACAGTGGATAAAGATATGATTAAAAATTTAAGAAATTTAGTTGGATGGAGTCAAACAGATTTAGCTGAAAAATTAGATGTGCATCAGACTTTAGTTTCTAAGCTAGAAGCTGGATTGGTGGAATTACGGACTGAAACAGAAGAAAGGTTATATAAGGTGTTTGATGATGCTGGTATAGGTTTTGACGATGTTATGCTTCTTCAATCTGTATTTTCAGCTTCTAAATTAAAGGCAAAGAAAAAAGATTGGAGTGGTGTTAGGTGAGTTCAGTAAAAGAAATGGTAGAGAAATTGGTATACATTGAACGTGAACTATTATCAGGTGAATATAAGCTAAATAAACCAATACTTCTATTATTAGCTGGTGAATTGGTGCTAGATATGAAAAAGACAACTTTCTATTTTGAAGTGGAACGTACCAGTAAATTCAAAACACATTTTGCAAGCTATGCTAATACCGCTAGGAGATACAAATACAAAGCTATCACTGATTTAGAAGAATTAGTAAGCGAATTTTCTAAAAAGGTGATTAACGAAAATCGGTGTAAACAGATTGTTCAGAACCTGATAGAAACTACTTTTTATAAAGCAAATACAAAAGCAAAGATTTCAGCGTGGAAACCTAAATATTCTCAAAGAACTAGACAAGAAAATTTAAATTATTAAGGGGTGAAAAAAGGCAATGAGTAAATCAATTAACGATATTAAAATACCGAATACACTAGATGAAAAAATGGTAAAGGTAGCAAAGTTTTATGTTCAGAACAAGCTGAAAGATGGCTTCACGAAAGATGCAATGTTCAAGGAACTTTCTATCTCCAGCAAAACTTTTTACGTTTACTTGGAGAATCCTGATTTTCAGCGATATGTAAATGAAATGGATGAAATTTTAATACCTTCTGATGAACTAGAAGCAGTTAGGAAATTTAAAAAGAAGATTCTTAAGTTAGCTGAAAAGGATAATATGACTAGCAACGAAATGAAGCATTTCAGCGAAACCTTTAAACACATTATAGAAGCAGATAATCGTATTCAGGCTGAAAAGCTAGGCTTAAACATTACAGGTGGTTCAGGTGGTTCTAAGTATTCAGATACAACCAGTATTGAAGAAAGGCAAAGAGTGATACTGGATAGATTGAAAAAATAAAACTAATTACAATACAAAGGGGATTTTTAAAATGGCTAGAGATTTTCAACAATTATTTAAGGAAAGACAGATTCCAAAACAAGATATTAGTGCTGGATATAAGAAGCTTAAAGAGGAAGCTGAAGCAACAAAGAATGAAGAAAACGTTACAGAAATTAAGCTAGGTGGTGCAGAAGATAACCTTACCCAAACTCAACAAATTGAATTGCTGACAAAAGCAGTTGCAGACCTGACAAAAAGAATACATGGAATTGATGATGATACAGAACAAGGGGGAAATGAATAATGGCAAAGGTAGTAAAACAAATGCAAGCTTTAGAAACTGAAGAACAAGCAATTAGACAAGAATATCAAACTGCATTAAAAAGTGCTGAAGCAGATGTTGTAAAGCTTTCAGCAGAAATTGCAGAAGCTGAAGTTGATTTAAAGGAAATTTACAAACACTATGTACTTAATATCACTAGCTTGGATTCCTATAACACTGAAAAGAAAGCACTGGAAGATAAGAAAGCTACTTTAAAAGTTGCCCAACAAAAAGTAATTGATGTGGACAAGCTAATGAAAGAAGAACTATATGAAGTTCGCAACAAAGCAAAAGAAATGGGTTTAAAGTTTCAGCAAGAAACAAGGAAGTTAATTGGCGAAAGAAAGAAGCTAATGGTGGAAGCTAGAGAAAAATATATCCAAGCAATTAAAGAAGCTAGTATTCCAATCGTTAAACAGGAACGCTATGATGTATGGTTATCAGAGTTAGAAGTTGAACTTGGGTTAAAAGAATACTCTTATGCAACGAATATAAATTCACATTATTTTATCGGTGAATCATTGGATGGTTCAGGAAAAGGCAGTGCGGTAGTTACAAAAGAAGAAGTTCAAAAAGTATATGGTCGTAAATAATAATTAACCGGTGGTTTTCTGTATATCTTACAGTTTACCACCTTATTTTTTTTATCTAAAATGGGGGGAATAATAGGATGCTGAAGAAGATTAAAGAAGTTTGGGGTAAATGGTTCAACCTAAATAAACAAGCTGAAGGGGAAGCAATGAAGCCTGAAAGGGAATATAAAACAATACAACGAATTGAAGAACTGAAGAAAGAGTTGAACCAGTTAATAGTAGGATATGACAAAAGCCTGGAATCAGTAACAAGCCAATACAATGAAGCTAATAGTGCTTATGAACAAGCTTATCAGGAATTAACCAATATAGAAGATTATGATAGTACAGTGAAGCCACTGGAAGATGCAGTTAGGGAATTTGGTTTTGAATTAGATACCATTAACCAATATAAAAAAGAAGATGTGGCTGGCATAGTAAATGAAATCAATTATTTACAAGATAAATACGTTGCAGAAGTTGCTGGTTCAATCAGTAGACAAGCTGAAAAGGTGCAAGAATTGAAGAAGCAGTATCTTCAGCAAGTGGAAGCAATAGGTGCAGATTGTAATGTATTAATAGATACAGAAAACTTCCTAGTCCACCATTCAGATTACAGTTATAAACCTGTTCTAGTTGATAAGCTTGCACTACTTACAAAGGATGCACCAGTGAAAGCAGCTAACCTTGAAATTGACGCTGGTGAAGTTCAGAAAGCCTTATCAAATGGTTAAAATTCAATTGAATATTAATAAACAAAATGTCCCTTTATCCATTTCCAATAATACGGAAGCTGGTAAAGGGATTCTTTTTTTATGAGTTTTAAAACTAAGCAAATTTGCTTACTAAAATTTCCTGTAAGATGGTTTTAGAGGAGGTGAAATCATGGATAAATATGATAACCATACAGATGAAACGATTAAAGTTGAAACCAAATCGGATATTGAAGAAACTGTCCTAGAAACTACCGAAGATAAGCCTGTTACCAGTATTGAAGACATTGTTAATGAAGTTACTAACCGCCCACGCCCAAAGATTAAACGTCAAATTTCCGCATACCTTGATGAAGAAGTTGCAAAGGCTTTTAATATGTACGGGAACAAAAATGGTAAGGGTGCTAAAACAATACTGATAAACACCCTTCTGAAGAAGGCACTGAAAGTTGAATAATAATATTCACAAAAAAAACAGTTGGTAATTGGTTTACTGTGAATGAATTAAAAAAATCGATAGGTTGGGTGAAAGAAAAAGCCTATGAACAATTGAACTTTTTAAAATTGAAAATGCATAAAAGCGTTCCCTTTTTAGGAAACGCTTTTTTTATTAATAGATGCTATTCAGTGCAGAGAAGTTATTGTGTTGCCTTCTAACATCAGTATCAGACATTTGTATATACTTTCTTACCATATTCATATGACTATGACCAAGAATCCTCTGTAAAGAAAATGGGTCGCCTCCATTCATTATATAAAGTAAAGCACCTGTGTGCCTGAAAGTGTGTGGACTAACTCTTTTATTTGTGATACCTGCAAGTTTTCCGTACTTTGTTAAACTCATTCTAATAGTAGTAGGGAATATATCGTGACCATCATAAGTTAAGAAAAGGTGTTCATCATCAAAGTCTTCAGTTTCCTTAATATATTCTTTTAACAATTTTATAGTTTTAGTTGAAAGGGGGACAGTTCTTGTCTTCCTTGTTTTTGTTTCCATTGCTTCTAAAGTAATGAATCCACCTTCTAAGTCAACATTACTTTTCTTGATTGCTACTAATTCTGAAATTCTGACAAGTGTGTCAAGTAGTACCAAAATAATTACTTTATCTCTAAATCCAGTGTACATATCTTCATCTATTACTGAAAGTAATCTCTTAATCTCGGCTGGAGTAAGGGATTCTAAGGTGTCTTCAGGTGTTTTTACTGGCTTGAATTTCTCATGAATAGGGGTATTAATGTACTCTTCAATGTAGCAATATCTAATAAAGGCACGCATAGTTCTTATTCTTACATTCGCAGTTACAGGTGACAATTCTAATTCATGAAGCATGTGTCCTGTAAATCCACGAAATACATCAGCATTTATTTCTTCAGCGTTTAAATCTTCACCAATGTATCTTTTAAAATACTCAAAGTTATTATAGTAATCAGTAATGGTTCTGGAAGACAATGCTTCAGTTTTCTTTACTGTCATGAAACGGTCAAACATTTCAAATAGAGTAAGTTCATTAGTTACCTTCTTAGTGCTTATAGTACCTTGTCCACGTTTGTACTTACGGATAGTTTTCTTCTGCATAAAAATAAGCCCCCTATGGATTAAAATAGGTGACTAAGAGTAAATGTACAGTACGGTTTTCCTTATCGGACTTTATCGGTTTAGTATAAAATCACTGAAAAGACCGTACCAAACATATTGAGTTATAAACGTTGAAAACCTTGATATACCTGAACCTGTTACGGTTTTTTACAGGTAAAACAATCAAGCGGTTTTGAAGACCGAGACAAGCACCAGCATTGCAATCAGCCCCATGTCTATGTACATAACTATTATTTTACTTTTTTTCTAAGTAAAAGGCAATAGGTTTGGTTGAAATTACGTAAAGCGATGCATAATCAAGGCTCAAAGCACAGTAGAGAAATAGACTATTTAGTACGTATACTCAAGTAAATCATACAATTAGCTGAATAGTATGAAACCTTTCCTTATCTTTATCGTATAATTCCTTATAAAGAATTATAAGGGGTGAATATATGAAAAGGTATTTATTTTTTGTACTACTAGTATTAGCTGTAGAGATCGGTTTTTGGTGGGAGTATCCGCTATATTTAATACAAACCTTGTAAATACAATGTTTTATGGATCTTGTTTTTTTACTTTTTTTGCTTTTTTAATGAGTACAACTGGTGATGCACTATCAAAGAACTCTCAGGTAGCAGTTTTTGATACTTTATTAGGGTCTTACAAACCTCAACATGAAAAGATGACATTTACCATTAGTCCATTTTTAATAGGTTCCGTGCTATGCCTTGTAGTCTATTTTGTTTTATATTATTTAGGAGTTATCAGCTGAACTTTACAAGCCGGTTACGGTAAAAGTTAGTGATTCCTTCCTTATTAGTAACTTTTAATGTGGTTTTGGGAGGGATGGGAGGGACGCAGGTCTCAAAGAGCAGGGATGGAACCCTCGCCTTGCGATTTTAAGTGTATCGATGGTCTTAAAGAGCAGGGATGGAACCCTTCGCCTTGCGATTTTGAGTGTGTCGATGGTCTCAAAGAGCAGGGATGGAACCCTCGTCTTGCCAATTTGAGTGTATCGGTGGTCTCAAAGAGCAGGAATGGAACCCTCGTTACACCTTTTTGAGTGTGTCGATGGTCTCATAAAGTAGAATATAACCCTCGTCATGTCAATTTGAGAGTGGCGAAGGTTTTTCATTATGAGGAAAATAACCTCATAATGAAACAGCTGGTTCTAAAATCGTTATGGTATTAGCAACAGTATTAAGATTCACCATTACTCCTATTGGGATCGTTGTTTTGTAGTACCCGTGGCCAGTGGCGAGGTTTGTCATGAGAGGTTTACCTAGTGGCAGGAGCCATTCATTAATAAGGTCGTCATAGCTTTTCCCATAGGACACCGTACAATTGGTGCATTCTCCCATAATGATCCCTACACAATCATCAAACTTTCCAGCCAGGGATAGTTGGCTCAGGTAACGATAGATTGTATTTGAAGGGGTATTAATATCTTCAATAAAAAGTATTTTTCCTTTTGTATCTATTTCATAGGGCGTTCCAAGTGTATTAACAATGGAAGTTAAGTTCCCGCCCACAATGGGTGCACTTACATCGCCCGGAACCAAACTTCTCAAAATCATGCTAGGCGGATTGTTCAGTTGCCTAGGGGAGGTTATGGTAGAGACGGCCTCAAAAAACTGGTTGAAATTATATGTTGGTGTGTCCAATGTAAAATTAACAAGCATCAATCCATGAAAGGTTATGAGATTGCTAAATTGATATAAAGAGTTTAGCAGGACAGTTATATCACTGTAGCCAGATAGGATCTTAGGATTATTTCGTATCACATCGAAATCTAAATAAGGAAGAAGAGACTGTACACCAGTACCGCCTCTTGTAGGTAAGATAGCTTTTATGTCAGGGTTGATAAACATATTCATCAGGTCTTCGGCTCTTCTGGGAGCAGGAGAAGAAACGATTCCTTCAAAAGAGTATACATTTGTTCCGTATACAACGTTAAACCCCATGTCAATTAGAGTTTGGGCTCTTGTGTTAATTATATTTGCATCAAGAGGACTACCAGGCGAAATAAGCCCAATGGTATCCCCAGTTTGCAGCAATGGTGGCGAAATTGCCATATTCAAAGTCCCCCTGTGATCACATATTTAGAGATAGCTTTATTTAATATATGTTGGGGACTTTTCCTTTAGGATTGGTATCTTCAATTCTATTCTTTTTCTTCGATAGAAAACCCGATATATTCCAGTGCAGATTCCAGGTTCCGAACCTTTTTAGACGTTACCTCAGATAGCTGACCATGACCTGCTTCATATTTCGCGATTTCAGGTGTAATGCCTGTAAGAATAGTCTTAATTCCCATTAGCTGCAGAGAATTTACCAGGTCCGTTAATACTGTCGGAAACACTTCATCTACTATTACTAAACCTGATAAATCTAGGATAAAGTGATGGATTTGATGGTCTGCACCATAGTTTAATACCGTATCCAAAATTTTCTCTGCACGATGAAAATCAATGACACCTTGAATGGTTAGGATGGAAACGCCTTTTGTGATTGGAACAATGGGAACATTTAGATACGCCATATTATACTTGGTTTCATCAAGTTCAATGAGATGAGACAAGACCTCTGCCATTGACTTAAGGTAAGCAATATCTGCTTCACTGAATTCTTTTTCTTCTTTATCCATCACACAGAGAGTACCGAATACGTTGCCATACACATCTGTTAAGGTGACACCTAGAAAACCTTTAACTTCAAGATGAGAAGTAACTTCTAACTCACTTGTAATTAAATCTTTTGCTAAGTTTTCAGTATGCATCACATTTTCTTCATTTGTAATAATTAACTTGCAATAAGTTTCCCCATATTCCACAGCATATCCCTCAGGTATAATTTGTTCTTTTTCATTATAAGAACTAAGAACAGTCATTGCTGTTTTGCCTTTTCTTGTTACATAGGCTGTATTTACATCCAAGCGTTCACTTATACTTTTAAAGATCTTTTTGGATGCTATTTTTAAAGATGAAAAATCAGTAGTTGTTTGATTGTAATGACTTTGCATTTCATTTTTCCCCCTTAAGAAAAACCGCATAATATCTTTAATGGTAACAACATCCGCTAAATCTTGCAACAGACCTAGAGTGACTAACCTTCTCTGTTTTGTTTTCCGTTTAGTAGTGAAATTGCTATAATAGTGTTATATGCCATGAACGCTGGAGGGTAAATTGAATTTATATTGTACAAAACATAAGAAACAATTATCAGAGCGCTATGATTCGCTAAATAAAGAAATTGAAACCTATTGCGTCTATTGTAAGATAGAAAACAAGTACGAATCGCAGCATAACTTATCCAAAGAAGCGCGGAAAGACATTATCAAGAAACTAACATATCGAGGCTGGATGCTAATTGGTGGGTGTGTTCTTGTTGTTCTATTCACACCAATACCGCTGCCCTTGAAGCTTGTAGTATTACTGTTTCTAGTCATCTTTGTATTTAAAAAAATTATCGATCCGCTTCTAACACAACCACCTTCTCTAAAACCAGATTGGGAAGATATACGAGCAAAAGAACTCAATCAAAGCAGCATTCAAGCCAACCAGGTAGACAATGTGAAAAGGCAATGGAAGAAAGGATTTTTACAAGAACAAAAAGGCAGAAGCTGGACAGAGGAAGAATGGGATCTCTATCTTCAGCAGTACTATAAAAAAAAGTAAAAAAGGGACGTCCACCTATACAAGCACTGATTTCCTTTCATACGCTAAAAGAAAAGGGAGTGGCAAATATGGGATGTTTGATTCATAAGGTGATTATTGAAAATGTAAATGGTGGAGTAGTGAACTTTGGAAATATTTTTAAAGCAAGTCCCATTGCAGAAGAAACAGGGATTACTGGTTCCGGCAGTGGGAATGTAGGGGAATGCATCAAAACCTATACAAAAATTAGTAACGTTCATGTTTGTGGCAAAAAGAAGGTAGAGTTTAACGATGAAATAGGTGAGAGTATTGACTAAACATTTTACAATTGGCATGGCCGGACATATTGATCACGGAAAAACCACCTTAACGAAAGCATTAACTGGTGTCGACACAGATCGTCTTAAGGAAGAGAAGGAGCGGCAAATCTCTATAGAGTTAGGGTACGCTCCTTTATATCTTGAAGGATCTGATTCTGTCGCCTCTATTGTTGATGTTCCTGGACATGAACGGTTTATAAGACAAATGATTGCAGGGGTGTCGGGAATAGATCTCGTTATGCTGGTGATAGCTGCAGATGAAGGGGTCATGCCACAAACGAAGGAACATTTGGAAATCTTGAAATTTTTAAAAATACAAAAGGGTATCATTGTTATAACAAAAATGGATAAAGTAGATCCCGATATTTTAGAGCTCGCAAAAGAGGAAATATTGGACGAGCTCGAAGATAGTATCTTTCAGAATGCTCCAGTAGTTTTTGTAGATAGCATGAAGAATCAAGGCATGAAAGAATTGAAAAGAACGATCGAAAAAGAGCTAGATTCTCTAATGGAAAAACAGATTACAGGAAGTTTTCGTTTGCCTATTGATCAAGTTTTTACAATAACTGGTCAAGGTACTATAGTAAGAGGGACGATTGTAGAAGGTTTTCTTAGCAGTGGGGATACACTAGAAGTGCTGCCTGAAAAGAAAACTGTTAAAGTAAGACAGCTACAAGTTCATGGAAAACAAGTGGAATCTGCCTCTGCTGGTCAAAGGGTAGCAGTTAATATTCCAAACATCAAAAAGGAAGATATTCAACGAGGAGATGTTCTCGTTAAAGTGAATACATATGAAACCACTGATACAATCGATGTGGCTCTAAAATTTGTCGGAAACCTCCTAAGCCCTATAAAACAAAGGAGCCTCTTAAAAGTTCATACAGGCACTTCAGAGGTTCTCGGGAAAATCATCTTTTTTGATCGTAATGAAGTCTCCCCAAATGAAACGGGGGAAGTATTATGTCAGTTGCGTTTACAAGAACCGATTACCTGTAAAAGAGATGACAAGATTATTATCAGAAGACCATCACCTATTGAAACCATTGGTGGCGGCTGGGTTTTTCAAGCTAAAGGTAAGAAATACAAATTCGGTAAAGGTACAATCGACGCTCTTATGAATATGAAGCAAGGCTCTCCGGAGGAACGGGTGAATGAAATCTTCACTAAACAACAGATTATACCAGGAGAACAACTCCAAAGAGAAACCGGTTTAACTTTGTTGGAAACTAAAGCACTGAAAGAAGAAGGCATAATTACGATGATTAGAAACTATGATTATGCTCTTGTAAAGCAGTTAAAGGAAACGGAACAACGCATTGTTCTTCACTTGGAAGATTTTCACCATACATACTCACTTAGAATAGGAATAGCGAAAGCACAGCTATTATCCGAATTAATTAAGATAAGTTCAAAAGAGATACTTGACTATCTCCTCTTAAAATTAGAAGAAACCGGTAGAGTTGTGCGAGTGGAAAATATGATTTCTTTAAAGACTTTCAGCCCAGACTATCCAATACAGTGGAAAAAGAGGATGGAGCAGGTAGAACAATCTATACTGAAGGATAGACTCACACCTAAACCTTTTAAACAATATAGTGAGGAAGCTGGCTTGCCTGAAAAAGAAGCAGCCGATTTGCAATATTTTTTACTTAAGCAAAACAAAGTACTGCTACTTAATGAAAACTATTTGATTAATAAGGATGTATTTCAGGAGGCTGTATCAAGTTTGCGAGAAAAGATGGTGGAGGAGATGGAGCTTTCTGATATTAAGGATGCTCTCCAATTATCTAGAAAATATTTAATTCCTTTTGTAGAACTAATGGATCGCCAAGGAATAACCGAGCGGGATGGGACAAAACGAAAGTGGATAGTGACATAAAAAAAGCAGCCATTAAACGGCTGCTTTTTCATTTCTTAACATAAAGTAAAAAGTCGTCCAGACTTTTCACTTCCCCTATAATAGAAGCGGCTATATTTACATATGAAAGTTGATTCACATAATCCTCGGCTTCCTCATAAGGCATACTCACTAACAAGCCGCCGGATGTAATTGCGTCACATAAAACTAATTGCTGATCAAGTGTTATGGAAGGAGCATATTTCACTTTAGAGTCTATCCATTGGTGATTTGCTTTAGAGCCCCCAGGAATGATTCCCTTTTTAGCAAAGTCAAATGTCCCTGGCAAAACTGGTACACTACTCAAGCGAATATGTAAACTAACTTGGCTTCCATTAGCCATTTCACTTGCATGTCCCAATAACCCAAAGCCAGTAACGTCGGTTACAGCATTTGGGGAGAAGTTTTGTAAAACTTCTGATGAAACTTTGTTCAGTTCACTCATCGTAGCGGTAACAAGTTCAATCTGTTCTAAAGTTGCTTTCTCTCTTTTTATCGCTGTGGTAACAATTCCAACACCTATTGGTTTTGTAAGAACGAGAGCATCTCCTGGCTTTGCTCCAACGTTCTTCCATATTTTTTTTGGATGTACAAAGCCGGTCACCGATAAGCCGAATTTAGGTTCTTGGTCATCAATGGAATGTCCTCCTATAAGGACAGCACCTGCTTCTTTCACTTTGTCCATCGCACCAGTCAAGATCTGATTTAGTATGTCCGGCCCCAATTTCTTTATAGGGTAACCGACTATATTCAAAGTTGTTTTTGGTGTTCCACCCATAGCATAGACATCACTTAAGGCATTAGCCGCTGCTATCTGGCCGAACATATATGGATCGTCGACAACCGGTGTAAAGTAATCAACGGTTTGAATCAATGCAATCTCATCTGTTACTTTATAAACTCCCGCATCATCTGATGTGCTATATCCACCTAGGAGATTAGGGTCTTCCAAATTAGAAGGTAAATCACGCAAAACTTGCGCGAGGTCTTGTGGACCAAGTTTGCATCCTCAGCCAGCTTTTGTGGAAAGAGCAGTTAAACGGATTTTCTCTTGTTCACTCATGAATACCACCTCCTGAGCTTAAGTATAGTAGTATATCTTCACGTTTTCCAGTAATAAAATTCATACTTTTGCGAAAAATAAATAGTTGTATTACAATTAAGGTAAGGGTTTTCATACTCTACAGTAAAAAATGCTCAAGGAGGAATGTGAGATGAAAAATTTTAAAGTATCTGTTGAGTTTTGCATGCAGTGAAACTATTCACCAAAAGCCGCGAGTTTCGCGGAATCACTTTTTAATCATTTTCGAACTAATATCAGCTCCTTAGAACTTATACCAAGTTCAGGTGGTAAATTTGAAGTTATGGTAGATGGAGAAACGATTTACTCAAAAAAAGAAACAGGTGTTTTTCCTAAAGTTGAAAACATTATAGATGAAATGGAAAGCAAGTAGACCAAAAGAGGAGGGAGAACCCTTCTCTTTTTTGTGTTTTTCCATAGTTTTTCTTAGCATGCTATAATAACTCTATCAAGCATTGTAAGGAAAAGGTGAGTAAAATGAACGAAAAATTATTACGTGAGATTCCTCCTGTTCATGAATTGAAAAGGGACCATCATTTTCACTTAATAAGAAAACAATACGATATAAAGGAAGATATCCTTACCCATGCACTTCGAGAAACACTCGATGAACTTCGAACATCCATTCGAAATGGGGAGTGGAGTGGTACTGCACTTACCCCTTATATCTGGGAGACGCTATCAAAAAGAGTACATAAGAATAGTCAATATTCTCTAAAGAAAGTAATTAACGCGACAGGCACCATACTACACACTAACTTAGGAAGAGCAAGTCTTAGTAGGGAAGCGATCAACCGAGTAGTGGAAGTAGCTGGCGGCTACTCTAATCTGGAATATAATATTGATAAAGGTTCCCGTGGCTCTAGATATGATATTGTAGAATCCATCATAAAGGATGTAACAGGTGCAGAAGCAGCAATAGTTGTGAATAACAATGCTGCAGCAGTTTTTTTAGTTTTAAAAGCGTTAGCAAAAGAAAAAGAGGTAATTGTATCTCGCGGCCAACTTGTTGAAATTGGCGGTTCCTTTCGGATTTCCTCCATAATGGAAGAAAGCGGCGCAAAGCTTGTAGAGGTAGGAACGACGAACAAAACTCATCGGAAAGACTATGAAGAAGCAATTACCGAGCAAACTTCTATCTTGCTTAAAGTACATACAAGTAACTTTAAAACGATTGGATTTACTCAATCTGTTCCTACTACAGACCTTGTCTCCATTAGTGAAAACTATGAAAATTTAATTGTATATGAAGACTTAGGGAGTGGGGTATTTTATGATTTCACCCAACATGGAATCGGGGACGAGCCTGTTGTTCAAAAAGTTATAGAATCAGGTGTGGACCTCGTTTCCTTCAGCGGGGACAAATTACTTGGTGGACCACAAGCGGGTATTATTGCCGGAAAGAAGAAATTCATCGACAAACTTAAAAAGGATCAGTTGGCGAGAGTACTCCGTGTAGATAAAATGAGTTATGCTGCGCTTGAAGCAACATTACAAGCATATCAAAACGGCAAAGCTTTAAGTATACCTACTGTCAGAGATATCCTTCAAACAGAGGAAGAAATCAATCAAAAGGCCATGCATGTTTATACTGAAATAAGTAAAATAGAGGAGATAGAGGTTTCTGTAGATAAAGATTATTCTATGATTGGTGGCGGCACTATGCCAGATGTACTTTTATCTACTTATGTTATCAAAATTAAGCACAGCCTGTTATCCCCAAATGAATTGGCTGAGAAATTAAGAAAAGGGACATCGAGCATTATTGTACGAATTCACGAGAATGCTATTCTTCTCGATTTTCGAACAATCACACAAGAAGAAATCCCTCCTCTTTTAGATGCGTTAAAACTTGTTACATATCATGATTAGAATTATGTTTTTGACGAGTGTGGTTACGATTCTTCACTTTGTGAGAACCGCTTAACGGTTCAGGTTGACCAGGATTATTTCCTTTAGGTGCATTTTTCTTCATATCTTTATGGTCATTTTTGTTCATGGCTATCTCCTCCTTTACGTTTAGTTTCTGAAGAATCCTGAAGTTTATGCGGAGGCTTTTTAGAATAAATTTTTGTAAGAAGGGCAGTATAGGTAGAGCTATTATTACTTTTAAAAGGAGCGAACCTTATGCCGTACAATAAAGATAAACAGCAAGCGTTTCAAGCTGCACAGCAGGGAACAGAACAAGCACGTGATGTATATGAAGCAATTGTGAAAAATGATCCTGACTATGGACATGATTTTAAACGATTGGAAAACGAAGTGAATGAAGCGATGGAACAAATTAATAATGCGCTAGAGGTTGCTTCTGAAACACAGCGGCCACAGTTGATGCAATTTCAAGAAGATCTTCAGACTATCTTACAACAAGGGAATTTAAACGAATAAAGGCAAATTAATCAGGTATCTCGGGGACTGGTTGAATTCCCAGTTGCTCTTTGTTTCGGGTGTTCGCTTTCCGCGGGCCGGTGCGGGAGCCTCCTCGGTTTTGCCTGCGGGGTCTTCCGTCTACCGCTATCTCCCTCAGGAGTCTCTCACCTGCCACTCCAATCCAAAGGACTGAACTGCTAGGGTTTAAAGTAGATTAGATGTTACATGATGACTTTTTCTGTTGATCAAAATTCTCCCCATTGATGTTTGATGGGTGTTTTTTTGTGGGTAATAATTTTATGGATAGGACTTTGAAGTAATGGAATTCCTCTTAATAAAACATAGCCAATGATTTATTGGCTATGTTATTGAGTAAGCTTCAATCGTAGTGACTTAGAAGTTAAACAGCAAAATATTATTGATTCTTTTTTCTTTTTTTATTATTTTGTTTTTGTGCTTCTGTTAAGGGCTCATTTGAGTATTCTTCATTGTAGCCAGCACCAATGCCTTGCGCACTTGCAGCGTTCATGCCTGGTCGTACATGATTTGCTTTACGTTTTGCCATTAAAATCACCTCCATTTAATATCTTTTCCAGGAGTTAGATTTGCATTCATCCATGGATAATGATGAATATAAGTGAAACTTATGTGATTTGATAACTTTATTGATATTTACTTATGAAGAATGTTGTATTAAGATAGTGTCGTAAGGACTATTTGGTGAGTGAAATTAATCGAATTTTGTCTCTAAGAAAAACAATCGCAAACGCTTTCTCAAAGAAAGCCTGTTTTTCAATGCCTATTAATTGTTCATAGCGAGGTCCTATTAAACTATGAGTAGCAGGGGGAATACATATGACGAAAAAAGATGTTTTTAATGCACGAGCATCCTTTGATGTGAATGGCAAAACTTATCATTACTATAGTTTGCAAGCACTTGAAGATGCAAAACTAGGTGACGTTTCTCGTCTGCCTTATTCAATTAAAGTATTATTAGAATCAGTTCTACGTCAAGTAGATGGTCGAGTAATTACAAAAGAACACGTAGAAAATTTAGTAAAATGGGGAACAGATGGCCAAAAGGAAATCGATGTTCCGTTTAAACCTTCCCGTGTTATCCTTCAAGATTTCACTGGAGTGCCAGCTGTTGTTGACTTAGCTTCTTTACGTAAGGCAATGGCTGATATGGGTGGAGATCCAGATAAAATCAATCCTGAAATCCCAGTAGATCTTGTAATTGATCACTCTGTTCAAGTCGATAAAGCAGGTACATTTGATGCACTGGACTTTAACATGAAACTTGAGTTTGAACGTAATGCAGAGCGATACAAGTTCCTAAGCTGGGCAAGAAAATCAATCGACAACTATCGTGCTGTTCCACCAGCAACTGGAATTGTTCACCAGGTTAACCTGGAATATTTAGCGAACGTTGTCCATGCAGTGGAAGAAAACGGCGAAAACCTTGCATTCCCTGATACATTGGTAGGTACAGATTCACATACAACCATGATCAATGGTATTGGTGTACTTGGATGGGGTGTAGGAGGAATTGAAGCAGAAGCAGGAATGCTAGGTCAACCTTCTTATTTCCCTGTACCTGAAGTGGTAGGAGTGAAGTTGACTGGTACGCTTCCAAATGGCACAACTGCAACTGACTTAGCGCTTAAAGTAACTCAAGTATTGCGTAAGCATGGTGTTGTAGGTAAATTTGTAGAATTCTTTGGTCCTGGTGTATCTGAACTTCCACTTGCGGATCGTGCAACAATTGCCAACATGGCACCTGAATATGGAGCAACATGTGGGTTCTTCCCAGTTGACGATGAAGCACTTGACTATATGCGTCTAACAGGCCGTGAAGAGGATCAAATCAGACTAGTAGAGGCATATTGCAAAGCAAATGGATTGTTCTTTAGCCCAGACGCTGATCCGATCTATACAGATGTAGTAGATATCGACTTAGGAGAAATTGAACCAAACCTTTCCGGTCCAAAGCGTCCACAGGATCTTGTGCCGCTATCCATGATGCAGGAAACTTTTCACAAAGCACTAGCTGCACCTGAAGGAGCTCAAGGATACGGGTTAACTCCTACGGAAGTTAGTAAAGAAGTGGACATCACTTTAGCTTCTGGAGAAAAAACAACAATGAAAACAGGAGCAATTGCCATTGCTGCAATTACATCCTGTACGAACACATCAAACCCTTATGTGCTGGTTGCAGCTGGATTGGTTGCAAAAAAAGCGGTTGAGTTGGGATTAGATGTTCCTAGCTATGTAAAAACCTCTTTAGCACCAGGATCAAAAGTTGTAACTGGCTATCTTCAAGATTCCGGCTTACTTCCATACCTTGATAACTTAGGATTTAACATTGTAGGTTACGGTTGTACTACTTGTATCGGTAACTCTGGTCCATTAGCAGAAGAAATTGAAGAAGCTGTCGCGGCAAACGATTTACTTGTTACTTCTGTATTGTCTGGTAACCGTAACTTTGAGGGGCGTATCCATCCTCTAGTTAAAGGAAATTATCTCGCTTCACCACCTCTAGTAGTTGCATATGCTTTAGCTGGAACAGTAGATGTGGACCTTCAAAATGACGTGCTTGGTAAAGATAAAGATGGCAACGATGTATTCTTTAAAGACATCTGGCCTTCTATGGATGAAGTGAAAGAAGTAGTGAAAACGACTGTTACTCCTGAACTTTTCCGTAGAGAGTATGAGCATGTGTTTGATGACAATGAGCGTTGGAATGAAATCCAAACATCAGATGAAGCATTATATACATGGGATGACGATTCCACATACATCCAAAACCCTCCTTTCTTTGAAGGGTTAACACCAGAGGCAGGCTTAGTAGAGCCATTATCTGGGTTACGCGTTGTAGGGAAATTTGCTGACTCGGTTACAACCGACCACATTTCACCAGCCGGATCTATCGGAAAAGATACTCCTGCAGGTAAATATCTACAAGCAAATGGAGTACCACCTCGTGAATTTAACTCTTACGGTTCTAGACGTGGTAACCATGAAGTAATGATGCGTGGTACATTCGCAAATATTCGTATCCGTAATCAAATTGCTCCTGGTACAGAGGGTGGCTGGACAACATACTGGCCAACAGGCGATGTAATGTCAATCTACGATGCTTGTATGAGATACAAAGAAGACAGAACAGGCCTAATGGTAATTGCCGGTAAAGACTATGGAATGGGAAGCTCCCGTGACTGGGCAGCAAAAGGAACAAATCTACTTGGAATTAAAACAGTTATTGCAGAAAGCTTTGAAAGAATTCACCGTAGCAACCTTGTTCTAATGGGTGTTTTACCATTACAGTTCAAGGCTGGCGAAAGTGCCGAAGTTCTTGGCTTAACAGGTAAAGAAACGTTTGAAGTTCAAGTGGACGAAACTGTAAAACCACGTGACTTTGTTAAAGTCACGGCTACTGATGAAGAAGGAAACAAAACAACTTTTGAAGCCCTTGTTCGATTCGATAGCGAAGTAGAAATCGACTACTACCGTCATGGTGGTATTTTACGAATGGTATTACGTGACAAATTAAAAGTTTAATTAATATAATAAAAAAGCTGGTCTCCTCATATTTCTGGAGACCAGCTTTTCTATTTTGGTATTCTTAAATGTGTCTATGACAAGAATGATTAAAGCAGGGAGGCTCTCGCAAAATTACCAGCCAAGCTTAATATGCCAATTTATTTGAATGCAAATGTTAAAATATAGACACATCCACTTGAGAGAAACAATAAGAGTTATGATTAAATAGAAGTAAAAGAGGTCTACATAATTATGGATGCAATTCAATTAGGTCCCCTATTGTTGAAAAAATCAATACTTGTCCTTCTTTTTTCTTGTTTACTTGCATATCTATATATTGCCGTTTATTATCGAAAGCGACAGGATACTCTGAAAACGATAGAACACCATCTTGTATCGACGGCCTTGTTGTGGGTGCTCGTATTCAAATTTAGTATTTTGTTATTCAGGCCTTCCATTCTTTGGACCAATCCTTACGGGCTCTTGTTTTTTACTGGTGGAACAAAAGGGGTCTATTTAGCGAGTATTATGGCAATCCTATTTTTTTATTGGCAAGCGCACAAATCGAATCTAAATATAAAAACTACTACTATCCTCGTGGTCCCAGTTGTAGTCATTATTTTAACGAGTTATTATTTATTGATGTATTTACTGTAAAAGGGCGGAGATATATATGAAAAAAATACTGGCTATTATATTTTTACTTGGATTAAGCGGGTACGCAATTTTTCAGGTTTTTGCAGAAGATAATCCTCCTGTAGGAAATACGGCAGGGGAAATGGCGAGAGATTTTGATTTAGTAACCTTGGATGGAGAAAGTGTGAAGCTTTCTGATTATAGAGGTAAGAAAGTTATCTTGAACTTTTGGGCTACATGGTGTGGACCGTGTCGTGCAGAAATGCCTGAAATGCAGGAGTTTTCCGAAAGCAACAAAGAAGAAGTTGTCGTATTAGCACTGAACCTTACCAGTCAAGAAAGCAGTATTGATACCGTTAGGGAATATGTAGAAGAAGGGGGCTATACCTTTCCGATAATATTGGACGAAGATGGTTTTTTTCGCAATTATGAAGTTATGACAATGCCAACTACGTTTTTTATTGACTCAGAGGGGCTCATTTCCTATCGTCATCTTGGACCAATGACCTATGAGTTGATGGAAGAACAAGTGAAGAAGATGAATTAACCTACGATTTTGCACATTATAGGTTAGTTTAAAATTAAAATACAATATAGTAGCACACAAAAAGCTTGGGTATACTCCAAGCTTTTTGTCTATATCTCCCCAAATCTAAGCTTCCCCCATATTATTTTGTAATCTTTCCAATTGTGTTCCTATCATTCAAACTATGGAAGAACAATTTATCATTAGATTCAGTTACACCAGTTAATTCAGTATATGAACCATATTGATCTTGTAAATCAGCTAAAATACCCCCTGATTCATTAATAGAAATGACATGAGAGTATGCACTACCTTTTTGCAGAATGACAGCGTTTATGTCAAGGTGCTATTTAGTGTGCTAGGTAAATTTTTCTTCATAAAACAGAATGTTAAAATTTCCACCTATAATGCCCAGTAATAGGGGACTTAAAGGAGGTGAGCTTAACTTCTGCAGCAAAGGGATAGGTGTTGTGAATTACATAGGGTGTCCCGTCTTTAGCTCTTTTGTCTGAAACAATTCCTATGTGGTCTAAATCGCCGCCCAAAAACACAATAATATCACCCGGTTGCCATCTCTTCAAATTCTCTAGATCATCTTTAACGAATTTTGTAGTTAATGAAAGTGCATGTCTTTTAAGAAAAACATCTTGATTTGGAACACGTCTGAAATCAATGTTGGGATCTGGTTTCACTCCAACTCTTGGATAAAGTTTTGTGTTTTCTGCAATGTCTTTATCCATTAGATCTTTTAAATTAATATTGGCACCTATAAGCCCCCGCCATATAACATCTGTACATACACCTTCATCATCTGGTGGATAGCCTCCGGCATAGTAGGTGCTTTTATATGTTGTACGCTGAGCCACTTCTACTCTTGCAGCTTCAACGATGTCTATTGGGTCAGGTATTCCGTTATTATTAGCATCGGTTAGTGAGTAGTCGTCTGGTACTTCCACCGCTTTAATAAAAGGGGTATCTAGATGTATTCCGATATGATCAAGTATGATTCCGTCCCTGAAAAATAAAAGGAAGGTCAAAAAACAACCGCTTAGTACAAGGAAAAAGAAACTCAGTTTTTTCTTCAATACAATCACCTCGTTAAAATACTAACTATTCTTATAATTATCATACCATAAGATTAAATTTACCAGTTTATTTGTCTGAAAATTCGGCAACAAAGTATATAAGGGAAGGATTTTTTAAAAGAAGTTTTAAAAATAACAATTTATTTTTCTTGATTTGTCGGAAAGTTATCATAATTTTAAAGTATTTTGGACATTAATACTATTACAATAATAAGTGAGAAGGTGATAATATGAGAAGAATACGTAAACGTTCATTTGAAGAGCTTGTACTGGAAAACAAAGAGCTTCTTATGAAAGACGAAGATGCACTTCGAAAAATCGAAGACCGCTTAGAACAGAAAATGTTAAATAAAGCCGAATAACTTTCAAATATTTCTTGTTATGAAATTCCCTCCACTTTGAAATAGTAAAGGTAGGAGGGATGTTTTTATGAGTAATCCAAAAAAAGACAGCAAGCACTTTGTACCAAGCCATTTAGGCACTCAACCTCGTCAAGCTGGGGGAAATAAAGGAAAACAAATGCAAGATACTTCAGGTAAACATGCACAAGTGATTCAAACGAAGGGCGAGTAATGTCCATGTTTTTCTAGTTATCTAAACGCTTAACCTGTACACAATAAAGTTGTAGTACTTTGATAGAACAAGGGAGGCGTTTTGTTATGGCAAACAACAAACAACATCGTCCAAACCCGGATGATCGCAGTGACAATGTAGAAAAGCTCCAAAGTATGGTGCAAAATACAATTGAGAATATTGAAGAATCCCACGAATCAATGCAGTTTGCTGGTCCTGAAGAAAGAGAACAGATTGAAGCCAAGAATCATCGTCGTGAAGAAAGCATTGAAGCGTTTAGAGCTGAGATCAAAGACGAGGCTAGTTCACGAGAAAACGGATTTAAATGAGTTAGGAAGAGATGGCTTGTGTGTCCATCTCTTCTTTAGTGGTTAAGAAATATTTGTAGCTAACACAAGTGCCGTCACTGAAAAGGCACTTGTGTTCTTTTAATTTGCTCGCAAAAAAGTTAATTTATATGGAAGATTATTCAGATATGGTATCATTATTAAAGGCTGTTTTAGTCTAAATTGTTGTTTGTCCAAAAGTGATTACAATCCGAAAAACTTGTGGCTGTAAACTCTTTTCCTACGTATCGGTGAATAGTCATTTATTCGAGAGGTTAGGCACTTACTTATAACAACAATCTAAATGAAAAAAGCTTATAAAAGTACTTATAAAAAAAATGGGGGAGAGAAAGTGTTAGTATCTACTAAAGAAATAGAGGTTCGATATGCCGAGACCGATCAAATGGGTGTCGTCTATCATGCTAATTACTTGGTATGGATGGAGCTTGGCCGGACCCAACTTATTAAAGATTTAGGCTTTTCCTACGCTCAAATGGAGCAGGATGGAGTTATCTCTCCTGTTATAGATATAAATGTCAGCTATAAGAAGCCTCTTCGTTATGGAGAAGTCGCAACGATTCAGACCTGGATTGAAGTATATGATGGATTTAGAGTGGTTTATGGGTATAAAGTCTTAACGCCAAACGAAGAAATTGCACTTATTGGTAGCTCTTCACATGTTTGTGTGAAGAAGGAGAATTTCAAACCAATTATTATTCGTAAAAAATACCCAGAATGGCATACAGCATATGAAAATGCGAAAAAGCAAGGAGAGTAAGCATGGCTTTTGGGATCAATCGAGATGAGCTTAAGAGATGGAAACTGCGTGTAGCAAGAGGGGAAATAGCTTTTATTACCCATCATTGGGTACACCCTAGATTTGCAGGGATCTGTTCTGTGACAAAAGCGGGATGCAGCAATTATCAGAAGTTGGTGGAGTGGGGCAAAAGCTACGGTCTTAAAGAGGAATGGATACATAAGCGTGATCAATACCCGCATTTCGATCTTATAGGGGAAAAGCAGCTCGAAATTTTAACAAAAGAAGAGCAGTGGGATCAGATTCAAAGATTTTTCTTAAAAGAGAAGAATTAGGAAGCAGTTCCTAATTCTTCTCTGGCAAGTTATTTGTAATCAAACTTTGGCTCATTAAGTTTTTCATCAAATGTAATATGAAGGTCGTGCCCGTCAAAATACCATTCTTCTTTTTCTTCTATAAAGAAGGTAATTCCTTCGTATTGAACAGTGTCTGCAGGCTGATCAGGGGACTCTTTTTCAATACCAAGTGAAAATCCTTTTTGCACCGTGCTATGGCCACCATATCGAACATGGAATCGAATGTTATCACCGCTTTTCAAATCAAGCTCGCTTTTGTACCATTCTAATGCTTGTTTGGACATTGTCAGTTTCATTTTAAAAACTCCTTTAGTAAAGCATTTCGCATACATTGATGCAAAAAAGTTGTTAGTCTCAGGAAAATTGCAACTGTCTTCCTCTTTTTCAGTGCATGGACGAAATATCATTAAATATGTACATTCTTATTATAACTAACTTCCACAAAACGAACCAATTAAAACATCTGTGGTGGTTAGGGGTGTTAAGGGTGGTAAGAAGAAGGATAAGAGCAGTTTAAAAGAAGGCTCTGTTAAAGTGAATGTTGATAATAACGCTATTCCGCGGAGGAGACTCCGTAGCCTTTTGCGGAAATCAATAGCGCGTTTAACAAAGACTAAAAGAAAAATAAAGTATTATAGGGATAGGGGTTAAAAGATGACGATACAAAGAGCAACTATTGAAAATGTTAAAGAGCTGGCAGAACTTTTTAATCAATACAGAGTATTTTATGATCAAGAGTCAGATATAGAAGCTGCACAAGCTTTTTTACATGAACGAATTTCTCGTGAGGAGTCAGTCATATTCCTAGTCTTCGATGGAGGGGAAGCTGTCGGCTTTACACAACTTTATCCTACCTTTTCTTCTGTGAAAATGAAGCAATCATGGGTGTTGAATGATTTATTTATTAATGAGGAAAGTCGTGGAAAAGGTTTTGGAGAAAACTTAGTAATAGCGGCCATTGAATTTGCTAAGGAAACAAGTGCATCAGGTGTACTTCTTGAAACAGGTGAGGAAAATACCCGTGCACAAGGACTTTATGAAAAAATAGGGTTTAAGAAAGAATCGAATTATTTCTATTTTTATTCTTTGTAGGACGTCGTGAAAATAGAAAAGCATGGACCATTTAATTGGCCCATGCTTTCTTACTTAGTTTACCTCATCGGTTTCCAACCATTGATACATATGGTTGAGCATTTCCTCGTTCTTCGCTATGGCATCAGGAAACCCGAAATTCGCAGCATCTTTTAAGAGTACGACATGATAGATCGGTTCCACTTGTGATACATAGGTAGGGATGAAATCGTCCACTTTAATATCGATCGTATATTCATCCCCATTCACAAATTTTTCGACTCGGAGTTGTAAGATCCCACCGATATCTTTATAATCATCCTTTTGCCCAGATAGGAAATTGCCTAATGAATAAACGACAAACATTTTCTTACCATCCGGCCGATTAAGGAATCTCATTGGCTGAAGTACGTGAGGGTGGTGTCCAATTACGATATCGACATTAAGCTCAGCTAAGAACTCTGCAAGTTCTTCTTGCTGAGAGTTTGGCAAAAGTATATACTCATCCCCCCAATGCATCGCAACAACGACTACATCGGAGTGTTCTTTTGCTTCTTTGACATCCCGTTTAATTACATCCCTGTCGATAAGGTTGACAAAATATTCTTTTCCTTCAGGTACAGGAATCCCATTAGTGCCGTAAGTATAGGATAAAAAAGAGAAGGTAATGCCGTTTTTAGTTATCGTCCGGAGAGTAGCCCGGTCTTCTTCGCTTTTATAGCCACCAACATATTGCATATCAATCTTTTCATAATGATTAATTGCGTTCATAATCGCTTTTTCTCCACGATCCAATGTATGATTATTAGCGATACTCACAATATCAACACCGGACTCCTTTAAGGCGTCTGCTACCTCATATGGGCTATTAAAGCTAGGATAGGTAGATAAACCGATTTCCGTACCTCCAATAATTGTTTCCTGGTTAGCGATTGAAATATCTGTTTCTTGCAGGTACTCTTTTACCCGATCAAGCATTGGATTGAAATTGTAGCTGTTTTCACCCGTTTGAGCTAATTCGTAAACCCTACGATGTATTAAAAGATCGCCAACTGCAGAAAGTGTTGCTTCTGTACGATAGGATTTATCAATAACTTCTATATTCTTGTTTTGATGTTTCTTCACTAGCTGCGTATTCTGCTGCCCCGATTTATTTGCAGAAGTAGAGTATTGGTGTAAAAGTAAGGCTGAAAAGCCAGCTCCTAAAATAAGTATTATTATTAATGGTAAAAATATTTTCCACTTTGCCTTCATCCTCTTGACCCCTTTATTTTCTTGTCTATACTCTCACTATAATACATTTCGGATACTATTGTTATTCCTTTTTCGCTAAAATCGTCGAATATTCTAATTTTTTGAAGGGATTTTACTTCCGGCCTCGAAATAAGTAAGTGTACAATTTATTTTGAAAGGAGAATACCAGATGTTCACATTTAAGAAGCCAGAAGCGGAACAATTTTTCCGCGTATTTAATATTCAAGATTTCACACTAAGTCCTGACGAAAAACAGCTAGTTTATAGTACAAACTTAACAGGTCATTACAACTTATGGGCAATGGATTTACCTAACTCGTACCCATACCCACTAACATTTAATAATCAAAGCTGTCATGCCTTAAAATATGAACCAAATGGAAAGTATATTTTAGCAAGCTTTGATCACGATGGTAACGAGCTGACTCAATTTTATGCACTGCCAAGTCAGGGTGGATCGCTCGAGGATTTGCGTGTAGATGAAGAATATCGTCATATGGCACCAAAATACTCGAAGGACGCAAAAAGACTGTATTACACAGGTTCTAAAAATAATAAAACTTACTTAAACACATACTGCTATGACCTTGAAACAAAAGAGGAAACGCTCATTGTGGAAGGGGAAAGTGCTTCTACCTATTTAGTTGATGTATCTGAAGATGAAAAAAAATATTTACTTCTGAAGCATTTTGCCAATACATACACTTTAGCTTATGTAGTAAGTGATGGAGAAACTGTCCTTTTAACACCTGAAACAGAAAAACAGCATACAGTGGCCAGTGCGACTTTCACCAGTGCATCTTCTGTTTATCTGATCACAGACTATGAAGACGATATGGGATATTTAGCACACTATGATTTGAATACGCAAACGTTTACTAGAATCACGGAAGATCAAGGATTGCAGCTTTCTGATATGTATTACGATGAAAAAGGAAATCAGCTTTATCTTGTATCCTCCCAAGGAGTACAGGACACTTTTTATTCATTTTGTTTAGAAAAGAAGGAACTGAAAGAGATTGAAACTCCTGTAGATATTATCGACAAGGTAATGATTGCAAAAAGCGGTACTGTGTATTTATTAGGCAAAACAGCAACAAGCCCATCTAATATATTTAAAAGAGAAGAGGACTCATGGCAAGCGCTAACAAATAATCGTGTTCCAGCGGTTGCAAATGAGGATATGTCCGATCCGGAAATACTAACTTACCCTTCCTATGATGGCCTTGAGATTGAAGCATTGTTCTTTAGAGCAAAAGAAGAAGTTTCCAATGGGCATGTAATACTTTGGCCACATGGGGGGCCACAAGCCTCAGAAAGAAAATCATTCCGTTCTTATTTCCAATTACTTGTGAACCGCGGTTACAGTATATTTGCTCCTAACTTCCGCGGGTCTTCCAACTATGGATTAAAGTATATGAAGATGGTGGAAGGTGACTGGGGCCATGGACCTCGGTTAGACAATATTCAAGGATTAGAATGGCTGATTGAAAATGGCTTTGCAGACAGAGAAAAGATTTTCTTAATGGGAGGAAGCTACGGCGGGTATATGGCACTTCTTCTTCACGGTAGACACCCAGAATATTTCAAAGCTGTGATTGATATTTTCGGAGTAAGTAACTTGTTCTCCTTTATCGAGTCCGTTCCAGACCATTGGAAGCCAGTAATGAAGCAATGGGTTGGAGATCCTATAGAGGATAAAGAAAGATTAACAGTAGACTCACCAACGACTTATTTAGACAATATGACTAAGCCGATGTTGATCATCCAGGGTGCAAATGATCCTCGTGTAGTGAAACAGGAATCAGATCAGATAGTAGAGGCCCTAAAAGAAAAAGGCCGAGACATTAAATACCTTGTTTTAGATGATGAAGGCCATGGGTTCTCCAAAAAAGAGAACGAAATTAAAGTTTTTGAAGGAATTCTCACATTCTTGGATTCTAATTTATAATCAATTTTGTTTAAAAACAAGCTGAACAATTCTGTTCGGCTTGTTTTATGCCGAAAATGCTCATATAGCATCTTAAAATATAGAAAAGTATAGAAGATACTATAATGGCTAGGACGAATGTCAAATATATAGTGGACAGGTACTCATAAATAGTAAATAAATTCGTTTCTGTATCACTCTACTTCTGCACAGGATCGTTATTCATGATATAATAGGAATATATGTTCGCATCCCGTAAAAGAGGTGACTTTATGCTATATAATGAACAGGATATCAAAATATTAATTTCTAGTGACAAGTGGATGATGGATGCCCTGGATGCAGTGAGATCGCTAAATTTACCGGATTGTTGGATTTGTGCTGGATTTGTTCGCTCGAAAATATGGGATACTCTCCATAATTACGGAATGAGAACACCTGTTCCTGATGTGGATGTTATTTACTTTGATTCAATTAATATTAGTGAACAGCAAGAAAAATTACTCGAAGCTAAACTAAAAGCCATCGATCCGGCTGTTCCCTGGTCTGTAAAAAATCAAGCGAGAATGCATGTGGTGAATAATATCCCACCATATGCTTCCTCCATTGATGCCATCTCTAAATTTCCTGAAACAGCGACTGCACTAGGGATTAAATTGGAGAAGGATGACACCTTGACATTGACTGCCCCCAGTGGAATTCAGGATGTAATTAGCATCGTGCTCCGACCGACTGTCTTTTTTCAAGAAACAGCGGAGCGGAGAAATGTGTATAAACAAAGAATGGCAAAGAAAAATTGGAAATCAATTTGGCCTAAGCTAGTTATAGAAACAGTAGATTAGCTTTACAACTGAGGAGGATTTTTCATGCAAGGGATGATTCACCATATAGAACTCTATGTGTCGGATTTGAGAAAGTCTGTTCGGTTTTGGGGCTGGCTCTTAGAAGAATTAGGTTACAGTGTTTACCAAAAGTGGGAACAGGGACAAAGCTGGAAGTTAGGGGAAACCTATCTTGTTTTTGTGCAAACAGAAGAACGTTTTTTGGAAATCCCTTATCATAGAAAGCGAGTGGGTTTAAATCATTTAGCTTTTCACGTAAGTTCTCGTGATAAAGTGGATGAAATAACAGAAAAACTTTCAAAGCAGAAAGTTAAAATACTATACCAGGACAAGCATCCATATGCAGGAGGAGAGAACTATTATGCTGTTTTCTTCGAAGACCCGGACAGAATGAAAGTAGAAGTCGTAGCACCAACAAAACCTTAAGATGGAAGGCTGTAGGAGGAAAACATCATGTTAGTTATTTTAATTTTTTTGATAACCTTAGGTGTCGGATCGATTTTAGGATATCTTCGTGAATTAAGTAAACAAAATCAGAAAATGATAGAGCTGTTAGAGAAAATTCATTCCGATCAGAATGAAAGAGAACTATAGTATGACGGCTGACATCAAAGTAGACATTTATACCATGTGTCTTGTTCAAGATAACGACAAGGTGCTTTTAATTAACAGACCTGCGGAAAGAGGATTTCCAGGATATATCGGCCCTGGTGGGAAAGTGGAGTTTCCCGAAAGCCTAACAGAAAGCGCTGCTAGAGAAGTCCTTGAAGAAACCGGTTTGAGTGTAAAGAATTTAATATATAAAGGACTGGATGAGTTTGTCGATGCCAAGAAAAAATATCGATACATGATCTTTAATTATATAAGTGATACATATGAAGGAGAGCTTTTACAAGAACCACCGGAAGGCGAACTGCATTGGATCTCAATAAAAGAAGCAGACAATCTCCCTATGCAGCCATGGTTTAAAGAACGTTTTCCTCTGTTCTTTAAGGAAGGCACGTTTGAAATCTATTCTGTTTGGGATGAAGAGAAAGGTGAAACTATTAAAAAGACTGTAAAAGATTTATAAAATAAAAATACGCCCAGAAATAGTCTGAGCGTAATCTTTTTCTTTTGTATATCAATTTATGTGCTTTTTCTTTAAATTCAACCAAGTGATTTTAGGTTCGGTTTTATTTATAATTCGACCAATATTTGTTCGATGTTTAAAGATGACAAAAGCACTTAACAAGGAAACTGCTATGATTAATGGTAAGTCTCCCAGCACAATACTATAAGTCGTTGCAACCACTGCTGTAAGCATAGAAGAAAGCGACACATATTTTGTTAAAAATAAGAACAAAAAGAAACAAAATAGCATAATGACAAATAATAATGGACTTACGAAAAGTAAGACTCCACCGGAAGTTGCAACCGCTTTTCCACCACGAAACTTTGCGAATACCGGATAAACATGGCCCACCACTGCAACTGCTCCAGCAAGTAATGGGTGAATCTCGGAAGCAAATATAACGGATAAAGAGGCAGCGAGTGTCCCTTTAAGGATGTCACAGATAGTAACAATAAGGCCGGCTTTAACACCCAATGTACGGAATGTGTTGGTGCCCCCCAAATTACCGCTGCCGTGTTGTCTAATATCAATTCCGTAACCGATTTTTCCGACTACAAGCGCAAAAGGAATGGCGCCAATAAGATAAGCAAGTATAAGTATAATAATATCAACCATTCAATAAACTCCTTTATGTAATAATCTATCTTTAATATATGTTATATTTCTCAAGAAGCAAAGGGTTTCTTATAACAAATGCAGAATAAAGATAAGAAGACGCGTGCATAGTGTATGTTATTAATTCTAGCATAATCGGGTATACCATACAGTAAAACTGAAAGAAAGGGGAAAAGAATGATGAATATTACAAATCCAAGCCGAGAAGAAATAGGGAAGATCCTAAAGAATAGCAAGCGTATAGCTGTGGTGGGCCTATCTGACAATCCACAAAGGACATCCTACATGGTTTCCAAAGCAATGCAAAACGCTGGTTATGAAATTATTCCAGTAAACCCTGTGGTTGATGAAGTATTAGGAGTAAAGGCTGTATCCTCATTGAAAGAAATTGAGGGACATGTTGATATTGTCAATGTATTCCGGCGCTCTGAGTATCTTTATGAGGTAGCAAAAGAGTTCTCTGAAATAGATGCAGATGTATTTTGGGCTCAGCTTGGTCTAGAAGATGATAAAACCTTCCGTTTTCTAAAAGAAAAAGATTATACTGTCATTATGGATCGCTGTATAAAAGTAGAACATGCATTAACAAAATAGTCCTTAATGTCCTTGTTTTGTTATCCAAAGCAAGGATTTTTATTCTTCTTGTGACATAAAAAACCAAAAAACGTTGGCGAAAATGAAAGAACCTTATACAATAGGACATAGACAACATTAAAATGTATGTTAATATATAAACGAATATTTGTTTGTTGAATCGCAGGCAAATTAGTTAAATAGCAATACATATTTAGCATTTTTACATATAGAGATAATGGTAACAGCAACGAAAGGGGTATGTTTTTGGTGGTAAAAAATACGTTTGATTATAACGATGATGCAATACAGGTGTTAGAAGGTCTTGAAGCAGTCCGTAAACGTCCAGGAATGTATATTGGGAGTACGGATAGCAGAGGGCTTCATCACCTTGTATACGAGATTCTGGATAACTCCGTAGATGAGGCACTTGGCGGATTTGGGGATCATATCATTGTGACTATACATAAAGATAATAGCATAAGCGTGAAGGATAAAGGCCGTGGTATGCCAACCGGAATGCACAAAATGGGAAAACCTACCCCTGAAGTTATCTTAACGGTATTACATGCAGGAGGAAAATTCGGACAAGGTGGTTACAAAACGAGTGGTGGTCTCCATGGCGTTGGTGCATCTGTTGTAAATGCATTGTCAGAATGGCTAACTGTTACAATAAAGCGCGATGGATTTATTTATGAACAACGATTTGAAAATGGCGGAAAACCAGCTACAACACTGGAGAAAATCGGGACTACCAAACAAACAGGTACTACGATTCATTTTAAGCCAGACACAACGATTTTCAGTACAACTACTTATAATCTTGAGACATTATGTGAACGATTACGAGAATCCGCCTTTTTATTAAAAGGATTAAAGATTGAAATTAATGACGAACGAAGCGGTGACAAAGAGGTTTTCCACTACGAAACGGGTATAGAAGCATTTGTCGCATATCTGAACGAAGAAAAGGATACACTTCATTCTGTTGTTTCATTTGAAGGAGTGCAGAATGGAATAGAGGTAGATTTTGCTTTTCAATTTAATGACGGCTACTCTGAAACGATTTTGTCATTTGTAAATAATGTCCGGACAAAAGATGGAGGAACCCATGAATCAGGTTCCAAAACCGCTATGACAAGAATTTTTAATGAATATGCAAGAAAAGTAAGTTTATTAAAAGAAAAAGATAAGAACCTTGATGGGTCAGATATTCGTGAAGGATTATCTGCCATTATTTCTGTAAGAATACCTGAAGACCTCCTGCAGTTTGAAGGCCAAACAAAAGGTAAGCTTGGAACAAGTGAAGCGCGTTCTGCCGTAGATTCTATTGTTTCTGAGCATTTAGCCTACTTTTTAGAAGAAAATCCTGATATTAGCTCAATGCTCGTGAAAAAGTCGATCAAAGCTTATCAAGCACGTGAAGCGGCAAGAAAAGCACGTGAGGATGCAAGAAGCGGGAAAAAGAGAAAGCGTTCCGACGCGATGCTTAGTGGAAAGTTAACACCTGCACAATCACGAAATCCACAAAGAAATGAGATTTATTTGGTAGAGGGTGACTCTGCGGGTGGGTCTGCAAAACAAGGACGAGATCGCCGTTTTCAAGCTGTTTTGCCACTACGTGGTAAGGTAATCAATACGGAAAAAGCAAAGCTTGCTGATATTTTTAAAAATGAAGAGATAAATACGATTATTCATGCGATAGGCGGGGGAGTTGGCCCTGACTTTTCAGTAGAAGATATTAATTACGATAAAATAGTGATAATGACTGATGCTGATACAGATGGAGCACACATTCAAGTACTATTACTTACTTTCTTTTACCGATACATGAAACCGTTAATTGAAGCAGGTAAAATTTTTATTGCCCTGCCGCCTCTATACAAGGTCTCCAAGGGGACCGGGAAAAAAGAAGTATTAGAATATGCTTGGTCCGATGAAGAGCTAAAAGGCGCGATTGATAAAATAGGCCGAGGATACATGATACAGCGTTACAAAGGATTAGGGGAAATGAATGCGGATCAGCTTTGGGAAACAACGATGAACCCTGAAACAAGAACGCTTATTCGAGTACGCATAGACGATGCAGCCAGAGCGGAACGTCGAGTAACAACCTTAATGGGAGACAAAGTAGAGCCCCGTCGAAAATGGATAGAGAGCCATGTTGCATTTGGTTTAGAGGAAGATCCAAATATATTAGAAAACGATAATTTGGTTGCCGCAGAGGAGGTATAACGGATGACACAGACAGAGAAATTTCATGACTTACCCCTAGAGGAAGTTTTAGGCGACCGATTTGGGCGTTATAGTAAATATATTATTCAAGAGCGTGCATTGCCTGATGCCAGGGATGGATTAAAGCCGGTGCAGCGCAGAATTTTATACGCAATGTATGCGGAAGGAAATACATCAGAAAAAGGCTTCCGTAAGTCAGCGAAAACAGTGGGTAACGTTATTGGTAATTATCATCCTCATGGAGATACATCTGTTTATGATGCGATGGTAAGGATGAGTCAAGACTGGAAAGTTCGTAATATGTTAATCGAAATGCATGGTAATAATGGTAGCATCGACGGAGACCCACCTGCTGCTATGCGTTATACGGAAGCAAGACTATCACCAATTGCATCAGAACTATTGCGTGATTTAGATAAACAAACAGTAGAATTTATTCCAAACTTTGATGATACAAGCAAAGAACCTACTGTTCTGCCAGCTATGTACCCTAATCTACTAGTTAACGGTTCAACCGGTATTTCAGCAGGATATGCAACCGATATTCCTCCGCACCACCTAGGTGAGGTTATCGATGCAACGATAATGCGGATTGACAACCCTGGAAGTACGGTTGATGAATTAATGACTTTCGTAAAAGGCCCTGATTTTCCGACAGGCGGTATCATACAAGGAGTAGAAGGAATTAAAAAAGCCTATGAAACTGGCAAAGGGAAAATCATCGTTCGTGGTAAAGCGGAAGTGGAAAATATACGTGGCGGGAAACAACAAATTTTCATTACAGAAGTACCTTATGAAGTAAATAAAGCAAATCTGGTAAAGAAAATAGATGAGCTTCGCTATGATAAAAAGGTAGACGGTATATCGGAGGTACGGGACGAAACGGACCGTACAGGCTTACGAGTAGTCATTGAATTAAAAAAAGATGCAGATGCTAATGGTATCTTAAATTACCTTTATAAAAATACCGATCTACAAATAACATTTAACTTTAATATGGTAGCCATTTACAATAAAAGACCGACCTTAATGGGTTTACCCCACTTTTTAGATGCATACATAGCACATCAGAAAGAAGTAATATCGAACAGATCCCGCTATGAGCTGAAACAGGCAAAAGATCGGGAGCATGTGGTTGAAGGTTTGATGAAGGCTTTATCTATTTTAGATGAGGTAATTGCAACAATCCGTGCATCGAAAGATAAGCGCGATGCAAAGGATAACTTAATTAAGAACTTCTCCTTTACTGAACAGCAGGCTGAAGCAATTGTTTCTTTGCAACTTTATCGTTTAACAAATACTGATATCACTGCGCTTCAACAGGAAGCAGAGGAGCTGGCAAAGAAGATTGCTGAATTGGAAGCGATTCTTTCTAGTGAAAAGAAATTGTTTTCTGTTCTTAAAACCGATCTAAGGAAGATTAAAAAGTTATATACCAATGATCGTAAGTCTAAAATTGAGCAGGATATAGAAGAACTAAAAATCAATTTAGAAGTGATGATCCCATCAGAAGAAGTTATCGTAACCGTTACAAAAGATGGGTATGTAAAACGTACAAGTCTACGTTCTTACTCTGCATCAAACGGCCAGGATTTTGGTATGAAAGAAACCGACCGCATTATAGCTAAACTCGATATTAATACGACAGATACTCTACTCTTATTTACCAATAAAGGTAATTATCTATACCTTCCAGTCCACGAGCTTCCAGATATTCGTTGGAAGGACATGGGCCAACACGTTGCTAATATCATTAGCATTGATCGTGATGAATTCATTCTCAAAGCAATTCCTGTTAGTAATTTTGAAGAAGCAAAGTATTTCTTATTCATTACAAAGAATGGAATGGTGAAGAAGACAGATTTAATCAATTACAAAGCTCAAAGGTATTCGAAACCGCTAATGGGAGTTAATCTAAAGGGGGACGACCAGCTTGTTAATGTTTATTTGACTGACGGTACCCAAGATCTGTTCTTAGCGACTAGAAACGGTTATGGCTTATGGTTTAGCGAAGAGGAAATTAATGTAGTAGGCCCTCGTGCAGCCGGTGTAAAAGGCATCAACCTTAAAGAAGCAGATTATGTAATCAATGGCGTGGTATTTGAGAAAGATGCGAAAACAACCCTATTTATTGCAACCCAACGTGGTGCAGTTAAAAAAGTGAAAATTACCGAGTTTGAAAAATCCTCACGTGCTAAACGTGGCTTGGTAATGATACGAGAAATTAAAAACAATCCTCATCTAATTGCTGCGGTAGATATAGTGCAAGCTGGAAGTAAGATTTTCATCCGTACAGAAAAAGGTTCAATAGAAACTCTAGATGCTTCGATGTACAGAAATAATGATCGATACTCTAATGGTTCCTTTGTAATTGACCAGCAAGATGCAGGCGATGTAGTAGAACTGTGGGTAGAAACGGAAGAATTAAAATAAATTCAACAAAAGGAAAATCGCCTTGGGGCGGTTTTCCTTTTGTTTTTATAAGGCAATATACATGAGACTCCATAGGGATGAAGGAGTGTTATTTTTTGATCGTGCCCTTATATAGTAAGGAAACAACACTAGTTAAACACAGGAACTAGCGTTAAGACTCATTAAGACACGTTAAAATATTTACGCAGGATAAGGAAAAGGTAAAACTAAGTGCTGAGCTTATTTTTTGAAAGAATAATAGTTTATTATAATAATGTTATGTGAACTAGGAATTTCTGAAAGGGAAGCTGTTTCTAAAAGAAACAAAAAAGATGTGATATTAATATTTTAAATGCTGAGTTTAATAAATTTTAACGTGTTCAACAGGGGCCAATTTTAAAGAAATTTTATAAATAGACAATAGGTAAAATTACTTTATAAGCTGGACTAAATGAAATATCAAGTTACAACAAAACACACTAATTAAAGAAATTTCTCTTTTTCTGTCTCATTATCAAAAGTATACTAGGTATGTGATACGGAAAACGTTATTCACTACTAACTTCCTATAATATATATTATGTAAACTAGAATATTTAAAATTTATTATGTTATAATCAATCCTCTCCTTCTATTGATGACGAGCGACACAATAAACTTTGTGAATTGTTTCAAATTTTTCTAGTTGAACTTTCTCCAATTGTGGATGATCATAAATGTTTTTTAAAGTGAGAGCCATTCTACTAAACTTATCTTTTCTTTTATAATGCTTTCTTTATTCATTTATATCCCCTTAAGCAACATATATTTTATGTTAATATCTGTACTTTCGATAAAACCTTATCAAACTACTTTATTTAAAATAATCAGTTACCTGCAGGAAAATATGTATTTAATAAGATATACATATTTAAAAGCCTCAATCTCTCACTGTTATAAATGAGAAATTTAGGTTTGTTTACTCAGGAATTGCGCCCGATTGCTGAATATCCTAGATATGAGAAAGTTCTGAAAAAATCGAAAGAGTCCTGGAATACACCAACAGGACTCTTTCATATTTTTAATTTTTTATTGCAACCTTAACTTGTTTTTTACCAAGTGAGACTTCTTTCATATCTTCGTATTCACCAATATTCAATTTATTAACAAGAACATTTTTACGAATCATTTCTTCATTTTGTCTTATTGCGTTTTTCACATCATTGTCCCCATCTAATAGTATGTCAACACGAAGGTCAATGGGTAAGTCGAGTTTTTTACGTTCATCTTGGATTGCACGGATGACTTCCCTTGCAAGCCCTTCTAAACGAAGCTCTTCAGTAATGGTAGTATCCAGTACAACGTTAAAATACTGATTTCCCCCCATCGCTAAACCTGATTCGGCTACTCTTTCCACAACGAGAAGGTCTAAAGGCACCTCTATTATTCCTGCACCAGTTGGAACCATCACTTTTTGAGCTTGAACGACTTTTGCAACTTCTTCTTCAGATAATTTCTCTAAATATCCTTTAACCGTACTAATCTCTTTTCCTAGAACAGGTCCTGCCACTCGGAAATTCAGCTTTATATCATAACGGACGAGGTCGTCAGAGGTTTGTTTAACTAACACATTTTTCACATTGATTTCGTCTCTAATGATCTCGCTATACCTATCTAGGGCTTTCCCCATCTCGGGGTCAACAGGAATTACGACTAATTCAGAAAGTGGTTGCTTCGTTTTAATTGCTTCGGCATTACGTACACCTCTTGCTAACTCTACAACTTGTAAAACCGCATCCATTTCCTTTTCTAACTTTGAATCTACTTCCTTTGCAATTACTTTAGGAAAGTGAGTAAGGTGGACACTTTCTCCTGTCAAATTAAGGTGGATATCTTCCGCAAGAAACGGTATATATGGAGCTAGGAGTTGACTTGTACGTACCAGCACTTGATGAAGTGTATGGTATGCTGCTTTTTTGTTTTCCGTCATCCCCTCTTTCCAAAAGCGATCACGAGAACGTCGGATATACCAGTTACTAATTTCATCTACGTATGTTTCAAGTGCTTTTGCTGCCTTAGTAAAATCATATTCTTCCAAAGCTTCCGAAACAATTGCTGTTACGCTATTTAAACGAGCTAAAACCCACCTGTCTAATAATGTCTTTTCACCAGTTTCTGTTTCATTAAATTGATAGCCATCTATGTTTGCGTATAAGGTATAGAAGCCGTGCATATTGACTAGCGTGTCAATTACTTTTGACTTCGCTTCTATAACCACACGTTCTGAGAATCGCTTATTATTCCAAGGAGCACTATCAGCCAGAAGCGCCCATCGGAACGCATCTGCCCCAAATTTATCCACCAAATCCATCGGGTTTAATGCATTCCCTTTGCTTTTTGACATTTTCCGTCCCTCTTCATCCAAGATATGGCCTGTAGATAATACACGTTTGTAAGGAACCTTTCCTGTAAACAAGGTTGATACGGCAAGCAGGCTATAGAACCATCCACGAGTCTGGTCTATCCCTTCACATATGACATCTGCCGGAAACTGCTGTTCGAATTTCTCTTTGTTTTCAAATGGATAATGATGCTGAGCGAAAGGCATGGAGCCACTATCGAACCAAACATCTATAACTTCTGAAACACGAGACATAGAACCTTTACATTTTTCGCACTCCAAATGAATCCGATCTACATATGGTTTATGAAGCTCAATTTCCTCGATATCAACTATTGCCCTTGCTTTAAGGTCCGCCTCACTATTCGGAGCATATTGATGTTCACAAGAATCACAAATCCACACCGGAAGAGGAGTACCCCAATAGCGATTTCGTCCTATGTTCCAATCGACCATATTCTCCAAGAAGTTTCCAAAACGCCCATCCTTGATATGAGCCGGATACCATTCCACTTTCTGGTTGTTTTGCAAAAATTGATCTCTTAGTTCCGTTGTCTTGATGAACCAACTTTCGATAGCATAATATAGCAGTGGAGAATCACAACGCCAGCAGTGAGGATAACTATGTTCATATTTTTCTTTATGGAATAGAAGCCCTTCATTCGCTAAGTACTTTACAATATCTACATCGCAATCTTTTACGAAACGACCTGCAAAAGGAGGAATTTCTTCTGTATAACAACCTTTTCCATCTACAACATTAAAAAAGGAAAGATCATGTTGCTTGACTAAGTTATAATCATCTTCCCCGTATGCTGGAGCGATGTGGACAATCCCCGTTCCACTGTATGCATTGACAAAATCGCCCTCGACAACAAAATGTCCACGTTCTGGTTTCATGTAAGGGAACGGAGCAAGGTAGGCAACATTTTTAAATTCGCTACCTTTATGCGAAGAAATCACTTCAAAATTTTCTCCTAGATTCTTACTGGCTAAATCTTCTGCAACGATAAAAATTTCTTCCCCCTTTTTAGCTCTAATATAAGTAAGCTCAGGGTTCACAGCAAGTGCGACATTGGCAGGAAGGGTCCATGGAGTAGTGGTCCAACCTAGGAAGTATTCATTTTCTTTATCTACTAGTTTAAATTTAGCTGTTGCTGAAAGATCCTTCACATCCTTGTATCCCTGTGCAACCTCATGAGAGCTCAATGTTGTTTGGCAACTTGGACAATAAGGCGTAACACGATGACCTTTATACAATAATTCGCGACGATGAAGATCACTTAAAATATACCAAACGCTTTCAATATATTTATTTTCCAAAGTAACATATGGATCTTCCATATCAAGCCAATATCCTATGGATTCTGTAAAGTCCCTCCACTGTTTTTCATAATTAAATACACTGTTTTTACATTCCTCAATAAACTTTTCCACACCATATGCTTCGATCTCTTGTTTTCCTGAAATCCCAAGTTGTTTTTCTACCTCGAGCTCAACAGGTAATCCATGCGTATCCCAGCCCCCCTTACGAAATACTTGATATCCAGACATTGTCTTATATCTAGCCACAAAGTCTTTAATGACTCGTCCAAGTACATGCCCTGCGTGCGGGAGGCCATTTGCTGTTGGAGGACCTTCATAAAACACAAAGGTTTCTGCTCCATCGCGATTTTCAATAGAACGATTAAATACATTTTTTTCTTTCCAGAAATTCTTAACTCTGTTCTCACGTTCCAAAGCTGCCTCTTTTGTATTGACATTACGCAATTAAATCACCTCATTAAACATTTTTATATAAAACAAAAAATCCGCCCCTGTATATAAAGCTAAACAGGGACGGATTGAATCCGCGGTACCACCCATATTCCGTAATCTTTCTCACGGCACTTGGTAAACGAAACGGATAACGGCCATTGACCGGTTCACCCTACAAAGTAATTTCAGGTAAACTTCTCGGAGATGATTTTCAACTTAAATATGTCATCGCTTTTCCAGCTAACAGCGACTCTCTATAGACAGGGATTATAGCCTACTCTTCTCGTCATAAAATAACGTAATAAATAGTTTTCCAATATAATACAACGAATGCATTGCTTTTGTCAAAGAAAATTCTGTAAATTATAATTATAATCTTTATTAAAAGGAACTACTGCTCTTTGAGAATTAAGGCTAATATGAGGTACTTTATAGAATTTTTATACACTTATGAAATTAATTAATTTCACCCGATTTTGGAAGAGTACTTACATAAATAGAATACTTGATTTTGCTAGTTCTCCTGACTATTGAATAAAAGATCTTTAAAATATGACATCAATTAAATCAATTCGACTTTGGCTTAAATCTATTTGTATTCTTTCAAATGACTCACAATTCACATGGTGTTTTTTCGTATAAGATTGAAGTTTTATTAGTGCTTGCTCTATGATATACAGCCCTCAGGCATTACCATGAAGTCTTTTTCACTACCTTCTGTTATCATTTTAACCAATTTCTTAAGATTCTTTGAAACATTAAGTGTTGGTTTAAACTGGCCTAGAGCAATATTAGTTCTCATTAATATCTCCCATGATATAAGTTTATTTTCTATTTACATATTCCTCAATAAACCCTTTATCAATATCATTTAATTTACTAGGCAAATTATCCGCAGTGAAATACTTCATATCTTTTGACTCGTTATAATCTATCTTCAAATCCCCACTGACATCATTGGTATAATAAACAGCTGTTGCCGAATATAATTCGTCCCCATTTGGAACTTTTAAGTAATATTTTGAACCAGAGTACACATTAAGTAATTTTAGATTTGCAACTGCTAATCCTGTTTCTTCAAAAACTTCTCTTTTCGCCACTTCTTCAAAACTTTCCCCCAAATCCATTAAACCACCTGGCAATCCCCAATTTCCATTTAGTCTTTTTTGCAATAATATCTCATTTTGTTCATTTAAAATGATAACAACAGATCCAGGTAAAATAACTGGTCTCTGGCCCACGTACTGCCTTAAATATTTAAAGTATTCCACAATCTTTTTCCCCTTTATATCATTAAATTTCGTTAAATCGCCCAAATGAAAAGTAGCACTACTTCTTGTTCCATGATTGCTCCAATTTAATGGAAGAACGTTCTTGGATATCTATGCTGCACAACTATTCAAGAAAAGCTCCATTTAACTGAATAACATTTAATGAAAATTAAACAAGTTATATACTACCACTTTTTCAGCTATATTCTCATTATTAGTGTTGGTGGAATACCAACCTCTTACTTTTTGACCTTTTTTTAAATCTTCAAAGCTGTTTACAAAGAGGGCTTTTGGACCGAAGCCTGATATTTTGGTTTCATCTGTAATTTTCACTTCTAAAAGCATATACGAAGCATCAGGTTCAACTTTAAGAACAGTTAGCACTAAAGTATCTCCTTTTACTTCTTCTATTTTTTTCTTTTCATCAAAATTACTGTATCTAATAAAATCGATAGCATTCCAAACTACAATTACTACTATAATTGATAGAATAGCCGATTTAAGTAATTTCAAAAAAGCCCTCCTTTCTCTCGAATAAAGACTAATAACTTTGTTAAAGAATCCTGCCCTTTTGCTTAATACCAATTATTTCAAATATTAGGCATTTACTCAAGATATATTTTTCCAAAAAAAAGAAGCTTACCTGGTTGCCGGATAAGCTCCTTGTAGCTGAAGATTAACAAGTAAATCTAATCCAGCTATTATCCTTTATGATTATCAGCAAACTCGTGCGAGCAAACACCCTCGGAAGTTTTTGTCTTACTTCAAAGGATATCTGCATGCAAGGGGAGTTAGTTACAAAAAGATCACTATAAATAGAAATTTATCCGAATCAAAGTAAGCGTCAAATAGCCCACACCTTCTCCATCAAATGAATTTTAAAATTTCTCATAATAAATTTTTGAAAGTTCCCTCCAAGCAAAAAGGATCTGGAAGCTTACTTTCAGATCCTTTTTGCTTGGAGGCTTTGAATTCCTTTATTTTCACATCAAACCCATATGAATTTTTCAGTGGTAACTAATTATTAATTCGTTTGTTAACTTCAATCGCAATGAACTCCGGCAAATAATTGGGAGTACATCCTTTTGATACCATTTCATCTTTGTAAAGACCCGTTTTCTCACCAAGTTTAATACAACGTGCTCGATACTTTTCATCATAAACGCCTATCCAGCCTGCGGTGAAATTCATAGCCCATTGAACTTCCGGTTCTTCCTGCGTAATATTAGATTCAATTGCAGATAGTAAGTCTGCGGTGTTATCAGGCGGTGTTTGTCCAGTCCATCTCAAACGCCCTTGAAAATACCAGAAAGCTCGCCTTTGAAGAGCAGAAGGACTATTTTCCCATAACTTCATCAATGCAATGTTCTTCTTGTCTTTGGTGAGCTGATTAGCCATTAACCAATCCATTATATTTTTTCGCTCATCAAATGTGTGAGTCTGCATATCCTTATCAAGCTTATTTAGTACATCTTGTGAAAGAAGTTTTTTGTCCATAATTAAGATTGCCAATAGTCTAGGCAAAAACTCTCCGGTGGACCAAAGTTCCATAGCTAGTTCGTGATCTTTTTTAATGTCCTTCGCGATTTTTCGTAAGTCGCCTAGCTTAGTTTTATTATTGATCAGAGGTAGAATGTTTTCTGCTTTTGTTGAGCGTTTTATTTCTGTGCTTTTATTTTTATTCATTTGACACAACTCCTTATTAAAGCACTGTTTCATAATATGTCATTGGCGGGATATATCAAATTAAATTTTCGTTATAAGTCTTATTGCATACAATTGTACCATAACAATGTACAAGGAGTGATCCATTTCACCGTTACTTATGGTACGGGGTACGGTTCCCTACTACTGGTGATAAACTACATCTTCAACAATCTGATCCTTTAATGGAATATAGAGAATAATACAGCTCTCACAAATTTGTTAATACTTTTGTGTCAATTTACAAGAATGTTATGACTTTTGTGCCGAAAAGAATGACACAAAAGTCATTGTTGCTACAATTATATCACCCGATTGCTGAAGACTGTTCTGCACGTCTATGCTTTCTTGATAATGAAGAAACAATCCTATCTTGCTTATTTCTACTTCACTAATTTAAAACAGAAGCTTCACATAAAGAAATTATTACAATTAAGCCAAAGGTATACACCGCAACTAGAACGTCTCATTCAATTTCTGAATCTTTGAGTGGGAGATTAAATATACATTTCCAAAAATGTCGACTTTGTCTCCCTTTGTACGTACAGCGCAATCTTTGTTTGAAGCATAAATATTCATTTCTTCCGATAAGGGAGACAGTTCACTTTGAACCAGGGCAATGTTATTTTCAAGATCAAAGTGAGACAGGACAGAAAAATCGTCAAGACCGATTCCGTCGTAAACAGAGCTTACTTCATCTCCAAAGTTTTTCGAGCATAACCATTTAGCGGACATATTGATAGCACCAGCGCTTGCTCCCATAACAACGGCTTTGCTTTTTCTAATCAAATCAGACAATTCATATTCCATTAAAAAATCTTTTTGTTTAAGAATGCTTCCACCCAACAAGAAAATGACTGAAGCATTTCGAATTAACGTTTGTGCTTCTTCCTTGTGAATCCGAAAATTAATTAAATGATATTCATCAAATATAATGCCTGCCTGGTCAAGCCACGAACGCTCAGTAGCACCATCATCTTCATAAAGAATAGGATTCGAGCTAATCATAACAAGCGATTTTCTATCAGTAATATCCTGCTGTAAAATTCTGACCAAATTCTCTGGAAAAAAGTTGTTAAACCAACCTAAATAATAGTGAATATTCATATGTTTCCCCCGTTATTACTCATTCTGTTTTCTTATCACCCATACAATATTCTCAATAACGCCCTATTTTAATATATGGACGCAAGCGTTTATTAGGGTATTGCGTCAGATAGCTATAGATCCAATTTGATATTATTAGTTAATGAAACAGAATTATTCTCTTTTATCGAAACCTAGATGAACAGAGTCTGCAATCATTTCATAGCCAATTTCCCTATAAATCTTATTTGATGTCGGATTCATCAAATCTGTGTACAGGACGCAAAAGTTGAAGTCTTTAAGTAGTTCTCTTGATACTGCCGTAACAAGAGTTCGAGCATATCCTTTTTTGCGTTCTTCCTTTGGAGTAAAAACCAAACCAACGGTTACACCGTTCTTTGTAGGACGTGACTTCTTCATCATAGATACGATTTTTCCTTTATCCTCCCATATAAAAACCTCTTGTTCCTTTAGAAACATTGCTACACGTTTTTTTACTTGTTCGATTGGCGATATCGGCAGTCCGGCATCATTTTCGAATGAGTTGAACCACTTCTCGATAAGTGCAGAATCACTTTCTTCCGCATAACGCCAAGAACCGGGACTATGTTCAAGAGTTTCATGGACCCTATTTAAACGATACAATCCCTGATCCATAAGCAGTTGATGAGCCTTACCGGTTTTAATTTCCCATTTCTCCGCGACTTTGTATGCCCACTCTTTCAAACTGATGATTGAACGAAAGTCTATTTCAAGTTCGACTATAACTTTTATGAAGAAATCTATCAATTCTTCTAAACGGTTTTCATCAACAAAAATAAGATTTAACGGATGCGGGGGTGTCATTTGGAAAAAGGCTAACACATTTCCATCTTCCTCAATTGTTGCCATAAATGGATTCTCATAGTTACCAGCTTTAATTGCTTGCAGGACACCGTAAAAAAGACTGAATACATCTTCCTTTTCCAATAAAAACGACTCTATTTTTCTCTCAAAATCATGAGCATTATCATAAACTATAAATTTCATTTTCAACATCCTTTGAATTGTTTCTAAATCTTCAGGATACATATGTATTAAACTATCTAATTCTGATAAAGACTTCCAAGCGGCTTCAATAATTGTTTTGTCAGGGTCATTTATCCCTATGCTCTCCCCTATTTTTTCTACTTTAAAGTAATGAGTATTTACCTTTATTTCGTTTATTTCAGTCTCTTTGACAAACAAAACCTCAACAATTCTAACATCATATCCTGTTTCTTCTTTCACTTCTCTTATGCAACATTCCTCAGGTGTCTCTCCTTTTTCAATTCCTCCAGATGGAACACTCCACCCCATAGAATCATTACTTCTTACCATAAGAACTTCTTTATTTTCGTTGAAACAAATCGCTGCAGAACCATACCATTCTTTAATAGAAATCGCTCCCAAATTCTTTTTTCATACCTCAACTGTTATATACCTTTTCAAAATTTCTTTCCTTTACTTATTACGAATTATTCCATAATCTGAAAAATATCTACAAAAGTTATTCTTCTTTCAGGCAAAATTAAAATGAACACTGATCCTAGGCTTTTGATAGCGTCCTTTACTTGTTCATTGCAGCTTGTTCATGAATCAAATAGAGCTTCCAGTAAAGAAATGTTGTCCCATAATCCTTCTAGTTGGTAACTGTCAACTGCCCAATGCAGACGATTCCATTTGTCATTAAAGTTGTAATAGGTCAGCTCCCATTCTAGTACCAATTTAATATGGGGTGATCAGGCCTCTTTTGTGGGGATTTCCAGCTGAAGGTCGCGGGGTTCTCTTTGGTAGATTTTCTGGTTGATTTCTTTAGCGAGCACACAACCCATTTCCTGGTAGAATTTCTGTGTATCTACAGATGGATGTGCACCTATGTAGAGTTTGGTGGCTCCCATTTCTTTTGCTGTTTGAAGAGATTTCTGGAAAAGCTTCTTTCCTAATCCTTGCCCTCTTAGCTCTCTAGATACGTGAATGTAGGAAAGCTCCAAGTAGACGTCCTTTTTGCCAAAGCGCTCTGGTTCTAAAACTGCGAATCCTATAAGCATCCCGGCACGCCGAGCTCCGATCACCGCCCCTCCTGCTGCAGCGGTTCTCCTTAAATCTGCACTTATTTTCTGCTTTTTCCCCTCATCCCAGTCGTCGATGAACTCATCCTTCATTACGGTAATTTCTTCACCATCTTGTACAAATACATGAGTCGTTTTCTGATATCTATTAAAGTCCTGTAAAAGCGTATCCATAATATCTTCCTCAGCCATCCTGTTAATTGCTATTTCGGTATTCGCTCCCATGGATTCCATCCCTCTTTTTCTTTATAAATAACTTGGAACCCGCCAAAACGACTGCGCTACATAAAGGAAAAATCCATTTTAGGCTATCCAATTACACTCCATAGATACCGTCCCGCAACAAGAATGTACCACCTACTTAAACTCGCATTAGGCTTATGATTTAGAGAAATACTTCTCTTTAAAAGCTGGACTTAACTCGCTCCACACATCAAATTTATTTCCATCAAGATCTTCAAAGACAAAATTTCTACCTGCATGACCTCTGTCTTCAATCTCTCCTACCTTTATATCCTTCTGTGTAAAGTCAAGATGTATCTTCTCTAAAGCATCCATTCCGTTCACTTCAAAAGTTAGAGAAAAACGCTCAGAACCATGAATATCTATAAAGTTCGAAGTTTGGTTCTGAGCTGCTCTAACAAGAAAAATGCTTTGTTCTGCCAAATTTAATATCGCCTTTTCCCCATCCCGGAAATTCAACTCAGCACCAAGGTTCCTTACATACCATTCAGCTGATTTTTCTACGTTGGTAACGGGTATATAGGTTGTTCCTACTCTCCATAATTTTTCCTGCATAATAATTTCTCCCCACTTTCTTATTCTATTGTATCCAATAATTCTACTTCCACATTTTCAGGATTCTCCCAAGATTTAAAAATCTCAATATGCCATTTATCTGTTAATCTCGTATAACCATATTGTAAAGCCCATTTATGTAGTTCTTCATAAGCGTTGAAAATCTCTTTATTAGAGCCGTTATACCTTGCAGCTGCATATCTTTGAGAAGGAATCGTTAAAGCTACCATATCAGCTAGAATATCCTCAAATTGCTCTACTTGAAAGCCTACCCAATACCCATCTTAGGTTTCTAATCGGGGAATATTCATGAAATTCATTACACTTCGCTTTAGTTGTTCATCAAGTATATAAAGTTTTTCTTCATTGGTTTCAGCTTTTTCTAATGCAGCATCTTAAATGATTATTTCGGTTTATATGGTCAGTAAATTGAGTTGACGCACTTCCAGCAGGAAACAATTTATCTAAATTCCAGAATTGTCGATACTTTGTTACTTTCATTTGTACCCCATATGAATTTATGTAACGAAATAAACGAACGTTCATTCTTATTCTATCATACTATGGGAAATTATAGGAGCTTAATCATTTTAAATAATTTTAAAAATCTATAAATTATGAGGCGAATATATGATAAGACAAGCTCAAAAAGCCAACCCATTTTACAATGAGTTAGCTATAAATTGATCTGTCAAATACCCGGAATAATTGAATATCTAAGTAAATTCTTTTAGCAGTTTATTAAAATCTTAGTTGTCTTAGCGCTGAACTTTTAATATAAGTACGAAAAATATTAAATAAATTCAAATATCTTTATATCCACAGAAACTAATTAGCCTACTTCTTCTATTAAGTCCCAAAGTCTTATTTTATATGCTTCTGCATTTTCTAAAAAAGGTAACTCTTCGCCCATACCAGTGCCAATTTCACCATCAAAAATAAACTATGAAATATAGCGAGTTCCCTCAACCGCAACATTCCGAAGCTTAGCAAGCATTGGAAGACGCAGTGCTTGCTCCTGCGCCTTTCCTTATTACCTGATTCTTATTCAAATTTTATATTATCAATAAATAGTCTACCTGCAAAATCGCTTTCTGTGTCTGCAAAAATTAGAATCATATTACGTAATACTATATCATTTGAAACATTTCCAAAATTAATTTTCACTTCATAATGGTATAATCCTTCATCTGTAATGGTTGCTGAATTTAAAGCTTCAAAATCTATTGTGAAAGTTCCGCCTTGTGCCCAGTATCCTGCAGCAGGCGGCTGGAAAACAAGATTAATTGACATCGCTCCTTCGGTGGCACGAACTGGGTCGATATAAAGATCAAATGCAACTTTATCATTATCTCCCCGCACTAAATTATCTTTCCAAAATTCTAGACGTGGAGCAGATGCCCAACCATCACCTGGTTTTACTACCGGATAGGCAAATTCAAAGGAGAGTGCATCAGAATCATTTGCTTCTTCGATTGTTAGCGCAGTTTTAACACCTGATTCAGGATTCCAGTCCCAGCCTTGTCGTGTTCCATCTTCAAAATCAGAAGGGAGTGTCGCAGTGCCTTTTGGATCATGAATTACTGGAATATCAATTATAGCACCAGAAACTCTAATATTATCAAGAGATATTACGTCAGCTCCGTCAGTACCTACAAAAAGAACAATATTTTTTAATTCATTATCGTTTTCATGCATTCCAATAACTTCAAGTCCTGGTGCATCATCTTTTGTAATAGTTAAGACAGCTTTATAACCATCTTTATATGGCTCAAAGTCTTCTTCAGTTACTATAACTGCGTTTGCAGGGTTCGTCCACCACCCATTAGCATCACCTTGTGGAATTGCCGCAATGGATACAGTTGCTGGTGCGTCCACAATAACATCTATTTTCAACTCGTCGGCACCTAAAATATTTGCAGAACCACTCCAAGCATTTGCAGAAATCCGAAGGTTAGCCCAAAAGTTCCCCTCTGATATATCATTACTCGCATTTAAACCGGAAACTTCCAGTGAGTTTTCTGAATTAATTACCGAAATTCCGTCTTTAATTGGACTATCAACATTTAAACCAAATCCCTGTGTTGTTCCATCGTTAAAATCCCAAATAACCTCGGAATATCTCGTACGGTCAAATGGTTCATAAGAAATCCCTTTAATACGAGCACGTACATATTCTCCGGAAACACTTAATTCGTTAGGTGCCCATACTTGATCATCACCTGGATCGAGATTGGTGGCATCAGACTTACCAAGCTGAAAAGGAGTGAATGAGCCAGAGGTTTCATTTTTATTTGTCAATGACCAGTTAGCCCAGCTAATATTATTTTCATTTAAGTAATTTAGCCAAACATCCGTCTCCTCTAGGTAGGGTCCGCCATCTCCACTTGCTTGACTGGTTCCCCATTCTGTCGCAAAAACAGCTGCACCATTTTCCATAGCATATCTAGCATTAGCCATCACATTTCCCCTGTCAGCACTTGGTGTGCCAGCTGGATAGCTTACATCAGAAGGTGCGTGCGTACCAGTGTAAAAATGTACCGAATACATTATATTCTTAGCCTTAATTGGATTGTCGGCAGCTAAATCAGGGCGCTGGCTCCAGTTAGGGTTTCCAACAAGAATGATGTTGTCTCCTCTTTTACGTAACATTTTTACAATAGGATCCGCATATTCTTTAACTGCTTCCCAACCGGCTTCATCATTTGTAATACCGGGGCCACCACTGTTATTTGGGCTAGGCTCATTTGCTAATTCCCATATAATATAATGATTTTTCGGGTGGTCTTTATAATAATCCGCGAGTTCTTTAAAGAAATCATAGGCACCAGAATAAACATCTGCTCTAGGGTCACCTGGTGCATGGACATGCCAGTCCACGATGACATACATATCATTTTCAAATGCAAGTTCAATTCCTTCATATACTAAATCCTTTACTTCTGGATTAGTAGCATAGCCGTTTTCACCAACATACATAGCTAAACGAATCATATTAGATTCCCAATCATTAGAAAGTGCCGCAAAAGCATTGTTATTAACGATTTCGCCGAACCATTGTAAACCATGCGTACTCATCCCACGAAGTTGAATTGGATCTCCGTTCGAATCACAAAGAGTCTTTTGGGGTTTACCGGCATGATTAGGCTTGCCTGGTTTTCCAGCATGATTAGGCTTGCCAGAAGTTCCAGCATGATCAGGTTTTCCCGGGGCTTTATTACAAAGCTGCAAAGCACCAGCCTCGGATGGTTTTTTAACAGCACTATTTCCAAGTAAATGTGTAAAATCAGATTCCGCCGCTTCGCTAACTGGTGGGGAAATAGAAACTACCAATAACAATATTAGTAGAAACATCAACCCATTACTAAATGCTTTTTTGATCATTTGCTTTTTCAATGTAAATCCTCCTTTATTTGTTTTAATTTCGATTTAATATTTTTTAGATTATTATAAATAACAACGAAAGCGCTTTCGTTTTGTTGCAAATTAATGACCTAAGTACATGAATAGCGACAAAATTTCACTGAATATTTTGAAAAATAAATCCGCAATTTTCTATAATATATAAGATAATACTATAAAACACCTCCATGTATTGAAAAGTGTCTTTCGATGTTACTGAAAAAATATTACTATTAATCGTAGCTCAGTTTTTCGAAAGCGCTTTCTTTTTCTTCTAAAAAGAGAGCGCTTTTGAAATCACAAAGTGAAAAAGCGATTATTTTTATTATAATGTGTAAAGAAGAAACTGGCAATAAAAATAGAAAGCGCTTTCCTGATTATGTCTTTAGTACTAGATTATATATTCGTATAACTTGATCAGTATAACCATCGGCTCCCTCCTACAATTTATTATTCTAATAAATTTACTTTTTGCAAGGTTTTTATATACAATTAATCCTTTTGAAGACCTTATACCGTCTTACATTTCCCAGGTTCATACTTCTAACATAACACTCAAGTTCGTAGAGAGGAAAATTAGAGCTGCTTAGCTTATGAAAAATTCATTATAGTGGTTCATGTATTATTCAAACATCCTTACTTAAAAAACTCACTTTATCCAACTTGGAATAAAGTCCCCAAAATATGTACCTATTTTCTTTACTTCATTCATGATTCGATTAATACCAACTTCTGATAAATACCAGTTTTCCTTTGTTATTCCAAACCTATCCACGCAAGGCGAGACAAGAAACTCACAATCTTGTGGAAATGCAGCTTGATAGCATAATAGGGCTCGCCGTGCATGCCCTGCTTTACAAACTATAATTGCTTTTTTCGGGGTTATACCTTTGCTAAGCAGAACTTCCAGCGAAAAACGTGCATTTTCTAATGTATGTTGAGCTTTGTCTTCTTTTAATATCGCATCTTCAGGTATTCCATTTTCTATACCGATATTTCGTAAATACTCCCACTCGGTAGTCCCAACATGTGGTTTATGTCCACCAGATGGAAGTACGTAAGGAGCTAACCCTTGTTTATACAAGTCAGCAGCCATTTCCATTAGTTCTGGATGATTAGCACCAGGAACCAAGATTATATCTGCTAGAGCAACTTTTGTTTCAACAAATATAAATTCAGTAATACAATCAAACGGATTAGACATCTGTATAATCACCTCTTAACGTTTCTCTCTATTTAAACTCAGGATCTAGCTGTAATGTGCGAAAAACTTTTGAATCCACTGGAGCTTCTTAAACCTGAATTTCCAGATTTTTTTTGAAGTAGCTTTTACAATAAGGAAATGAGGACTTGTCATAAGATAGTGATATGTTTTTTCCTTCACTTCTTTCATCTTTCGTGGGGTTGGGGTTCAATAAGCTTGCTAAGAGAGAAATGTTGAGTTGTTTCATTTACAATGCTTTGCATGGACCTTCTGTAAAAGCTGACATCAATTGTAATATTAGGTTTACTCCAAGTTTCTGATAAAAGTTGGGTTTGAAAGTAATCTTTACAATTGTGTCTTGTATAGTCCATAAAAGGGTGATGAACCGAGAATAAAAAGATGCCGCCTGCTTTCAAAGTGCGGTTGAATTCTTGAAAGGTGGATGTCCATCCTTTTAGATAATGTAGTGTAAGTGAACTTATAATTATATCAAAGGAATCATCCTTAAATGGAAGGGGTTCTTGGAGATCATGACAAAGGAATGTTGCATCTTCCCCTAAACGAAGCTTTGCAGCCTTCACCATTTCAGGACTAATGTCTAAACCAGTAACTTCCGCTCCTCCCTGCAATAATTGAGAAGAATACCATCCAGCAGAACAACCCGCATCAAGCACCTTTTTCCCGTTTAAATTAGCTGACAAAGCCGTCATCATAGCCGGGCGTTCATAATATGCGTATAAGGACTCCCCTCGTCAACATCGTGAAGATATGTATTAGCTAATTTATTATAAATTTCTCTAGTAGGAAGACTCATTTTATTCACCCTTCAAGGAAATGATTTAAAATATATTCTTAAATAAGAGTTCGTATTTATAATGGAACCTCTTTTTGTCTCCGTAAAGACTAAACCAATATCTTACTAAATCCTTTTAATTAAACTAATATATTATCTATTCAATTTATAAGATTGATCCCTAACTACTACAGTTTCAGGTACAAAGCGTATCAAGACACTTTTTGGATCTTGGTTTCTAAATCTAGGATCCCAGTCCTTGTCGTTTGAACCTAAATATTTTGAAAGCAATCGTTTTGCTAAATCTAAGTTAAATGGTTCCGCGGTTGCTTTTCCTCTAAAACCAGCATGCAATACCTTTCCTATAGAAGGATCAAAATCAACAACACCGATAGCACAATTGGGAGTTTTTTCTATCCTTATCGGAAAAGTATCTCCGGGAGTTCCTATAATCCAAAGGAACTTATTCTCCCAAAGAAACCACACCGGAGAATCCCTTGGTCCTTCTGATGAAGCCGTTGAAAGATGTGCAAAAAAAGGTTTCGTTAAAAATTCTTCTAAATCAAAGCTACGGTTACCTGTTATAATATCCACTTTTTTCACTCCAATATTTCAAATCAGCATACTTTGGTTTTCACAGCCTACCATTAAAATATCAACATAGTAACCTATTATTGAGCTTTTAATTTGACAATACGTTCACTTATAAACCCGACTAATAACCCAACAGCAATTGGTAATAGAGCTATCTCAGTGTGTTCAAGTGAGATTTTAAATATTAGAAAATCTATATCAGCTATATAGCCTATTAAATATAGTAATACCATCGTACCAAATGAAGTCATTAACGGGATCCAAAAGGATTTACTCATAATCTTAACCTCCTATTCTTGCTTTGATTTTTCAAAGTCAGAAGATCATTGTCTGGCTCAGCAAATTACCTTTGACTATAACCTTTTTAGAATTCTATATAAAAAGGTTGTGAGTCTTCATTTAAACTGTATTCAATTCTTTGTCTGAAATTCATATAAGTAACCATTTCTAAAGCTTGCTCAATAGGATAGAACCCAACTTCCAAACTTTCTGGTGAAGTTGTTAATATACCTCCAACAGGATTAGCTAAGAACAACGTATTACATATTGAATGGTTGACGTTTTGGATGATTCCACAAAATTTTATAACCTCGATATCAATACCTGTTTCTTCTTTAGTTTCCCTTATTGCTGCATCTTTCAATGACTCTCCTTCTTCTACTTGCCCACCTGGCATTTCCCAACCTCTTCTAGGACCCTTGATTAGTAAAATTTCTTTTTGTTCATTAATTACAATAGTCGCTGCTGACACTATATGTTTTGGTGGTGAATAAATATTCTTTACGCTTTGTTCCAATTGACTTCCCCATTTCTATAAACTTTATCTGTTGGCTAAATTATTAATCTCGTCTTATCTTAAATGTAAAAAACAAAATAATTATTTATTGGTGAATAATTTAAGGGAAATCCGATGAAATAATATGTCATTAAAACATACTTTAGTAACTTTCTACTCTACTACTTCAATCTTCTGTGCATGTGCTTGAACCGGATATGAATCGTTAATACCACCCTCTATCCAAACCTTTACTTTTTTCCCTACCTTCAAATTACTAGTAGATTCATAACTTAGGTAAATCAACGAAATTCTTTCTTCATCTAGTTCTTGAAATGTTTTTTCACTAATTTCTTCATATTCACTCCATGTTATGTTTTCAGCAACTAATATTCTTCCTTCTTCAACCTCAAGTATATAACCTTCTATCTTCATACTAGAATCTAATGTTTCTCCATCAATTAGTGTACATCCTACAGCAAAAACAAATGCAATTAATAATAAAAGGAGAGCGCGAATCCAATTAACGTTCATTGACTATCTTATATATACCTTTCCGGTCGCGGAGCTCACATCCATTTTTCTCGAAGATTCTAATCATATAGGAATTGTTAACGTCGGTGCTGCCGACATAATAGTTGGCCTGAAATTGCTTGAGTAATCCCATACTGATGTTGTGGATACTTGCCCCCAGTCCTTGCCCTCTTAGGTCAGGGACGATACCGAAATAAAATAATCTTCCTTCATCTTCTGTTCCTATTTCAATATGAGGAATACTTATCCCTATTAAATTTTCATCTTTCTTAAAATAATAACAATGCCGATGCCAATCCGCCCCCAATTCATTTCTAATCGAGTTCATTACTTGGTCAATAGGTTGTTTTGTATTCTTATTGGCAGACCCTGATCGGCAAAGCTCGTATAATTTTTCATATTCTTTTTCACTTAACATTTCTTCCGAAAGAGAATGCCAAACAAGTAGATTATCTGTTTCCGGCAAATTCTCCAGAATTTTTGTATACTCAACGATACTTGAAATCTTGCTAAACATTTTTAGGTGCAGCCAATCTTCAAAGCTTTCATCCATAAGTAATGATAAATAGCCAATTCCCTGATGGTTCCAATCTCCCAGAATTTCTTCCAATTGACGAAAATATAATTCTTCTGGAACATGATCCCTTTTGATTTGGTCAACTAACCAATATTCATTTTGATTTTTAATGATATTAAATAAATTCAAGTTGCTTCACCTCTTAATTTATACCTTTATCTGAATCAGGTGATCCACTCAATCACCTCTCATATTACTAGTTATTTTCTTGTTACAGCATCGATCTCATAAAATAAATATGTACTACGAATATTCAGTTTATTAAATCTCTAGAAGTATCTTCTCTGCTTGCTTAATGCTTTCCTTTAAATATCCTGGCACGTCTGTACCAGCTAGAATCTCTGAGGTTGTCATCCACCTAATATCATCAACCTCTTCACTGCTTTTAGGATAAGGCTCTCCCGACTTATACTCACATAGAAAAACAACATCTATCACATTTATTCCTGTGTCAGTAACAAAGGATGAACTATTTACGTATCTAAGACCTGTAACTTCGCATCCTACTTCCTCAAAAATCTCTCTTATTAAGGTTCTTTCTAAAATATCTGATGAAAAACCTTCAAGTTCACATTTTCCACCGACCAATGAAAGTGTTCCTCCTGCATGCTCTTCCTTTTCGCTTCTTAAGATTAAAAGCCATTGTCCGTTTCGTTGAATGGCACCCTCAACATTAACCACAAACATTAAATGATCCCCCTTTAGATATTAGATACATTATTCATAGCTCAAAAATTCACAATAAAGCTAATACCAAAAATGACTACAAGAACCGCTCCCTTGAAGCAAGTGATCCTTTATTTTCTGGTGCAAGAGGATCTTTGAATTTATTACTTAACGAAGAACATCTCTTACTTTACTGGACTATGCTACCTTCTTTTCCAATATGTATCTTAATACCAATTATTTCATAATCAAATAATTCTAACAATATTTTATTTATCTATACGCCTATAAAAAGAAAATGAGCGCTAATCCTTGTTAAAGGGTAGCGCAGTTTGTGTCGCAAAATGTCAAATGACCTTAATTACTCCAATTGGTCGATATAGTGAAAAAGTTGTTTATAAACTTAAAAGTTGGATGATCAAATATTAACTCGGATTAAATAATTCTTATGTGAATGATAAATAAGTCCATGTAAAATTTTACCCACGATATCATAGATTTTTCTCCTCCATAACAGCAACGGTACATATGACCTATAATCACTCTCCTATTAAAGAAGATCTCAGTTATATTAGTTGGTGAAAAATCTGTGCTGGTATACAATAGTTTGGAAAGGGTGTGGAACTATGGCTATTATTTTACCTCACATTGAAGATTCTGATCGAACATTATATTTGCCACCTAAAGGCGAGTTTGAAACTTTTACAGACGAATCCCACTATCAAGACAAAGTTAGAGAGTGGGGGTTATCCACTACAAAAGAAGTGAAAAAACAATTTTGGTATAAGGATGCTACATACCAGCGACTTGTCTCTATTAAGGGTTATGAGGTGTACGGAAAAGAGAATGATCTCTACACGATTGTCATTGAATTTCAAGATGGTAATTTAAGTTGCATTCATCCTGCGTATTTAAAGGAAATGCAGTCACCTAATTTCGGTAAAGCAATACCTGCTTCATCTGACAAGGAAGAAACACTTGCTGCTGTTTCCGTAGAAAAGAAACAACCTACAGTAGCTCCTTCAAAGAATGAAATGAAAAAAGCCTTTAAACAGGATAAAAAGGCGCCTAAGAAAGAGAAAGTGGATAAAGAAAAAAATGAAAAACTAGATTTACCGTTAGATAAGGTGCATTTTACTGCTACTGTTAAGCAACTAGCTTTAAGCTGGAATCATTTTAATGAAGAAAATGACGAAGTAGTTGTATTAGAGAATGTAATCATTGATCAGGATAATCCTATAAATGTGGGTCTTGCGTGGTGCTCTCATTCGAAAACGTTAAAAAAGTTCGAATTAACACCAGGTGAGAAGCTTGAATTTGACGGGAAAATTGTTAAAAAGAAACTACCTAAAGGTAAAGAGATTGAAGAGGAATTTGTCATTGAAGATTCCGTTCTATACAAGGTTAATAATCCTTCTAAAATTAAGAAAAGCTGAGTTCATCTATACTCGGCATTATAGTATCAAACTATTCCATACAAATAAACAATTAATACGCTCGTTTATTTGTATGGAGATTATGCTGTAGCCCTTTATTTAATAACCCTTTTCAAAATCCACTTTGTTAATCAAGGGTTCGTTATTCTCGATGTTTTTTAAAGTGTTGCTAAAACAGTGTACAGCCTCTTTCAGTGCAGTTACAGCTGAGATATGAGGAGTAATGGTAACATCCCTTCTCCCCCATAACGAAGAACTTTCCGGTAGCGGTTCAACAGCTACCACATCTAGAACGGCGCAACGAACTTTTTTTGTATCCAAAGCTTGAATTAAGGCAGCCTCATCCACTGTTGCTCCCCTACCAACATTGATAAAACCAGCATTATTCAGGTTAGTAAAGAATTCACTGTTAAAATAATTGGTCGTCTTTTTAGTTAATGGTAAGGTGCTTATAACCCAATCTGCTTCACTGACCAAAGAATTTGCTTCTGTGCTTTCAGACACTTTATGAAAATAGTCTTTTGATCTACCACTTTGGGAAACACCATAAACAGCAGCGCCGAAACTGCTAAAAGTTTTTGCGATTTCTTGACCGATCTCTCCTGTACCATAAATAACAATAGTCTGATCTCGAATCATCTTTGGTGTTTTGGGTTCCCACTTCTTCTCCCACTGATTTTTTTGAAATTTATGATGATATTGAAGTTCTTTAAGTATATAGCTTAAGCAGTATTCACTGATCTTTTGGCCAAAATTGCATACCGTCCGGGTTAGTAAAATGTTATTCTCTTTCCACCCTTTTACCTCAAGATAGTTATTAACCCCTGCATTAAAGGAATGTACCCATGATAGATTTGAAAGATTAAAGTTTTGACATGGTCTGGAACCCACGTAAGCATCTGCCCATGCAAAGTCAGCGCTTGTAATATCTTCTATACGCAAAAAACGGAAATTTTGTTGCAAGTGATGGTGATCTAGTAGATACTTCATGAACTCATCTTCCCTAACACCTGCTATAAGTATATTTTTAATTTTTCTCAATGAGACAACCTCCATATGTATATCTCTACCTATTTCATTGCTCCTTGTTCCCTATCCTGAAAACTTCAAGTAAAAGCATAACGTAATAGGAATATGGTTAAAATCTTAGCATAAAGTCCAATACTTAAAAAGGTAAATGAAAGGATGATCAGCTTGGTAGGTAAAGAACACAAAAAAAATAATGTCTTATATATAACAAATTCCACGTATGACGAAATGTATTCCTCTACCATTAAAGATAAATCGGGGAGAAATGTACTACAACAACATAATGAAACAACGCTTAATTTAGAAACGGATAAAAAATAATATTGATAAGGCATGCTTGTTTTATGGGTCCCATAGTTAAAAACAGTAAAAAACTCTCTACAACTGATGTAGAGAGTAAGTGAAGTACTTTGCAAACGAGCTTACTTAACTGAAGGTGGAGTGTTATGCAAGCTAGGTGGAGCGGGTGATAATACCGGTTTATTGCCCCAGGCACCAGGCATGGAAAGATACTTGAATTGTGATAGACTATCAATCGATGGCCCTTTTGCCCAACGCCCTTTACTACTTTCTTCACCTTCTGATAAAGCAATAAAGGTATGAGAAACTTCTTTCTTTTCTTTTTCAAAAGGAAACGTGCTTGGAACAATCACACCTTCTTGGGCCTCTAATTCTTTTATTGCAGCAAGCCACTGGTTTTGATGCATGCGGTCCCTTGCGATAAGGAAAGAGAGCATATCTTTGACACCACGGTCGTTCGTTTGTTCATAAAGTCTCACTGCCTGTAGTCTTCCTTGGCTTTCAGCAGTTAAGTTTGCGCGAAAATCTGCTAATAGATTTCCACTTGCTATTGTATAGCCTCCATTCCATGGTACTCCTACACTATTAACGGGTAATGCGCCTAATCCTGAAACAATGGCATATTGAGGATTCATTCCCCCCATTATGGCTGCTAATACAGGATTTTGAGCCGCTTCTTCTTGTGCTGTTACTGGAGCATTTTCTAAAAGCCTCGCAATCATCGTAGCCAACATTTCAATATGTGCTAATTCTTCTGTTCCAGTGTCCATCAATAGATCTCGGTATTTATCATGCTTTCTTGTGGCCCATCCTTGAAATAAGTATTGAACAGCAACGGTAATTTCTCCGAATTGCCCTCCTAATATTTCTTGAAGTTTGGTGGCAAATACCGGATCTGGTCTGTCAGGCTTGGCTTCATACTGCAATTCTTTAATATGAAAAAACAAAAGCTCCATCCTCCTTTTTTACCCATACTTCTATATGTATATGGGGGAGGAAAAGATTAATTACTTTTTCCGTTGGAATGCTGAATTAATACCGCAATTTAAAAACTATTCTTACATTTCAGAAAAAACCAATGGGAAATCAGAACTATCCTTTTGAATCCTAGAATTTAAAAGGATAGTTCTGGTTTTCGTTAGACAAAAATATTTTAGGCCTAAAGCCTTTTCATGTATATTATATTTTTCAAGCAGGGAGCACTTCATATGCCAGTTTTTTTATGATATCTTCATGCTCTGGGAACTGTATTAAAAGATCATCCTGTGTTAACAGCTCAAAGTCTTCGAATTCGAAACCAGGTGATACCATACAGCCAACTAGAGAGAATGCATCAGATTCTTCCACTGTAGAGCCGAAAATTGCATTTTTAGGTACTATCGCTTGTGGGACTTCCCCTTTTTCCAGGTTCAGTCCTAGTTTGTACTTCCTATACTCCCCATTTTCATGAATAACATGAACGGTAAACGAGCTCCCCCCATGATAATACCAAACCTCGTCAGATTTTAGCCGGTGAAAGTGTGAGATGTTTTTATCTGTTAATAAGAAATAAATGCTTGAATAAAGTCTTCTTGTTCCATTAAATCTTACGCTTAACTCTTTGTCAGTTATGCGTTCTTCAGAAAGGAACGTTTGCTTATAAAATCCTCCTTCTGGATGTGGTTTAAGGTCTAGCTTTGTTATCCATACTTCCATGTCATGAAGAGTCAAATTAAACATCCTTTCAACTTGAGAATTTTGTAGAGATTAATATTTTCAGCCTGTAATGTCACGCTTGTTATAAGATACAAAACCAACCACAACTAATACAAACGCAATTCCTGTAAGTATAGAAACTTTCAAATAATCCATTTCCTCCACTGGCAGCTGTGGAATTTGACCAAACGGAGAAAGATTACCCATCCATTCTGGAAACTGCAGCAAGCCTCCCAAATAAACAACAAAGAAGGAGTAGCCTAAATATAACCATGATAAGCTTACTAGTTTCGGTAATAATCCCAGTAGCAAGACAGTTACCCCAATCATGATCAGAATAGCTGGTAGATAGACCATTGCTGCACGGAATAGAATGCTAAACGAAATAGGGTCTTCCATAACAGAAGAAGAAGCTAACCATAAACCGATAAGCGAAAGGAAGAGCATCAAAAAGCCAGATAGTAGGGAAAATACAAAATAGCTTGCTAATAATGTGTTTCTTGAAACAGCTCGACTTAGTAAATGCTCTGTTCGGTTTTTGTTTTCTTCACCTTTAAGCTTTAGCATAAACATTAAAGCCGGAACAGTACAAATCATGGAAATAACAGACATTAGCATCGATAAATATTGCTCTGTTAAAGAGTACCCTTCTACAGGTGCGAGAAACTCTGTCATGATTTCATTGGTTGCAAAAAAGGATTCTAAATCACCAAACACAGATCCATAGGATAGTCCTAGAATAAACATTCCTATAGCCCAAGCAATAAAACCAGTTCGCTGTAGCCTGAATGCCAGCCCAAAAGGATTGGTAAGGAATGTGGAAGCATGCCTTTTTCCTGGTTTTTGAGGAATAAATCCAGAATCTAAATCCCGGATGCTATTTAAATAAAGTGCTGCAAGAATGATTATAACCGCTGTAGAGGTTGTTAAAATCAAAGGCAGCCAGTAGTTGTTCACATATGCTTCTGTTTTTAAGATCCATCCCAAAGGTGAAAGCCATGAGATTGTTTCATTGCTAACATCTCCTATTGCACGAATAAGGTAGGCTCCCCCTAAAATCGCAAAAGAATAGCCGATCGCACCTCTGGAATTTTCTGAAAGCTGGACAAATAGTGTTGTTACAGCAGCGAAAAATATACCAGTCGCTCCAAGTGCCATTCCATATAACAGCGAACCGTTTAAATCGATGCTTTCAATTCCTAACCCGAATAGTCCTAATCCTATTAAAAGTGCCATTAGCAGATTTGCACAGAGTGCTACACACAGCGTTGCAGTAAGATTTGCTAATCTTCCTACTGGTAAGGAGCGAATCAATTCCACACGTCCATCCTCTTCATCTGTACGTGTATGTCGAGTAACAAGTAGGATATTCATTATGGCAACAACGATTGCAGTGAAAAGCAGCATTTGATGTGCCATCATCGGTCCTTCCGTATAATTGTCTAGTCCGTATCCTGGACCTAGCATCGCAATCATCGCAGGGTTTTTCATTGTTTCAGCGATCGTCTGCTTTTCAACTTCTGTCGGATATAAATCAGTAAAAGCTGAAGCGGTTAGGATAGTTAGAGAAATGATTCCGATTAGCCAAATAGGAAGCCGAACACGATCACGTCTTAATATAAATTTGGTCAGCCCTCCAGTTTGGTAAAATAAAGAGGACCACATTATACTCTCCTCCCTGCTTTTGAATCTGTAGTTGCCTCTTTCCCCACGTAATGGCTCATAAACAAGTCTTCCAAGGTAGGAGGAGAGCTTTCCAACCTGATTACTCCAAATTGACTTATATGCTTTATGACATTCTCTAACGTATCAGCGTCCACTTGAAATTGCAGAGCATTATCCTTTCTTTCTATATCATGAACACCGTTTATACCTTCCAAAGAAGGAAGCGGCTGTCTTGTTTCCACTAATAAACTTGTTCTTGTCAGATGACGCATCTCACTTAACGTACCTGTTTCGATTATCTTTCCTTGTCTGATAATAGCAACTTTATCGCAAAGTTTTTCAACTTCAGATAAGATGTGGCTTGAGAGAAGCACGCTTTTCCCTTGCAACTTAGCATCTGTGACACTTTCCTGAAATACTCGTTCCATTAAAGGATCAAGACCGGAAGTAGGTTCATCTAAAATAAATAAATCTGCTTCTGAGGCAAATGCTGCAATTAACGCCACCTTTTGCCGGTTTCCTTTTGAGTAGGTTCGACTTTTTTTTGAAGGATCCAGATTGAATCTTTCAATAAACTCATTCCTCCGCTTTTCATCATAGGTTCCTCGCAATTTCATAAATAAATCGATCACTTCTCCACCAGTCAAGTTTGGCCAAAGATTCACATCCCCTGGTACATAGGCAATTCGCTTATGAATTTCAACAGCATCCTTCCATGCATCCTTTCCAAAAATGGATGCTTGACCTTTGGATGCTTTCAATATTCCTAGTAATATTCGAATCGTGGTAGATTTACCCGCTCCATTTGGTCCAATAAAACCATAAATTTCTCCACGATCCACTTCAAGGTTTACTCCATCTAATGCCGTGAAATTCCCGAAATTTTTCGTTAAATCTGTTGTTTTAATTATAGCCATTATTTTTCCTCCCCTTATAATATATTCGATAGATCGTTTCAAGTTATGAAATATTTTAACTTATAGAGTTCATAATATATAAAAAAAAGGATTGTGACAAGAGTTTATGAACTATAATAATTGTTTTATTACATAAATTTTATTAAACTGTTTAAGAGGTGAACAATATGGACGGTTTTAAAAGGCGAAGAGAGCATAAAATGAATAATATTCTAGAAGCAGCATTAGCATTATTCATGGAGTACGGTGTTCAAAAAATATCGATAGCTGAAATAGCCAATAAAGCTAATGTTTCGCAAGTTACGATATATAACTATTTTGAAAGTAAGCATAATTTAATTCATGAGGTATTTTTGCATTATATAAATAAGGTATCAAATGAATTTGAAGAGCTCGTGTATAGTAATATTGCCTTTCCGGAAAAAATCAAGAAAATTATATTTAATAAAAAAGAAGTATCTACTCAAATTAATGAAGAGTTTTATCAATATTTGATGAAAGAATATTCAAAAGAGGATAATGAGATCGAGAGAATATACATTGAAAAGGCTGTCCCATATTTCACTTATATTTTTAAAGAAGGAAAAGAACAGGGATATATTGATCAAAGTTTATCAGATGAAGCGATCCTTTTCTATGTACACATGCTAAAGGAGTATATGCAGCGTGAAGAGGTTTATCAAAAAGTTCTTCCATTGACAGAAGACATCACAACTATTTTCTTCTATGGAATTTTAGGGAAAAGAGAATAAAGGAAATGATACGAAGACTTCATTTTTTTGCTGAAGTCTTCGTTTTGTATTCCCATTTACTTTTTCATTAACTGAAACTTTATTGAAAGTCCTATTTTGGGCCAATCATATTAGATGGGTTTACCCATTGATCAAATTCTTCTTCTGAAAGTAATCCAGTACTAATTGCCGCTTCCTTTAAAGTGGTTCCCTCGCTATGAGCTTTTTTAGCGATTTTGGCTGCATTTTCATATCCAATATGAGGATTTAAAGCTGTCACTAGCATTAAAGAGTTGCGCAAATTAAAGTCTAATTTTTCATAATTCGGTTCTATCCCTACAGCACATTTATCGTTAAAGCTTGTAATCGAATCAGATAAAAGTCTTGTTGACTGAAGGAAATTATAAATAATAACTGGTTTATACACATTCAACTGGAAATTCCCTTGGCTTGCTGCTATGCCGATTGTAACATCATTTCCCATAACTTGAGTCGCTACCATCGTTATTGCTTCACTTTGAGTAGGGTTTACTTTACCCGGCATAATGGAACTTCCTGGCTCATTTTCGGGAATAAAAATCTCTCCAATTCCACTGCGTGGGCCGCTTGCCAGCCAACGTATATCATTGGCAATTTTCATCAGGTCTGCAGCAAGAGCTTTTAAAGAACCGTGGATGTATACTATTTGATCGTGACTTGTGAGAGCATGAAATTTATTAGCTGCTGAGGTAAAGGTTTTACCAGTATATAATGAAATTTCCTCTGCCACCAGTGTTCCAAAGTCAGGGTGAGCATTTAAGCCAGTTCCTACTGCTGTCCCGCCGATTGCAAGCTCCTTCATATATGGAATGCTTTCCCTTAGCATCTTTTCATTCTTTTCGAGCATATGATGCCATCCACTAATTTCTTGTCCAAGGGTAAGCGGTGTTGCATCCTGAAGATGTGTGCGACCAATTTTAATTACGTCTTTAAAGCTTTCCTCCTTTTCCGCCAATGTCTCTTTTAATATCGAGAGTGAGGGTAGCAGAAAATCTTCTATAGCTAGCACACCCGCTAAATGAAGGGCTGTAGGAAAGGTATCATTAGAGCTTTGGGACATATTCACATCATCATTTGGATGAAGTGTCGTGTCAAAGCCTCTTTCTTTAAGGATCTGATTACCTCTATAAGAAATTACTTCGTTTAGATTCATATTTGTCTGAGTACCGCTTCCTGTCTGCCATACAGAAAGAGGGAAATGATCATTCCACTTTTCATTATTGATCTCCTCACAAGCTAATGTGATTGCTTCTGTCTTTTCAATCGTCAATTTCCCCAGCTTATAATTGGCAACAGCCGCTCCCTTTTTTAAAAGAGAAAAAGCTTTAATCATTTCGATAGGCATTAGTTCCGTACCAATTGCAAAATTCTCTTTGCTTCTTTGTGTTTGCGCTCCCCATAACTTATTTTCCGGTACATTTATTTCTCCTAAAGTATCTTTCTCAATTCGGTATTTCATCCCACTCTTCCTTTCTCTTTGAAATTCTTTTAAAAAGAACTACCTTCTAATCTATTCCTATATTCAAACTATCCAAAACAATCTTATTTTAGACAAAAACACAGAAAACCCGTTTCCCAATAAAGGAAACGGGGTGAAAAATGGATTAATTTAATTGTGCTTCTCTATTAATTGCTTCTAATCTGCGTTTTACTTCTTCTTCAGGTAATTGGTGTTCCGTAACATAACGGTTTCTAGGATGTTCTCTACATTCAGAAGAACAGCTGCGTAGATAACGATGCTCGTTCTCTTCTGAAGTTAATATTTTTTTGTTGCATTCAGGATTAGCACAATTCACATAACGTTCACAGGGCTCACCTGAGAAGTAGTCCTTGCCGACTACGATATGTTCTTTTTGATTGACAGGTACACTGATTCGTTCATCAAATACATAGCATTGACCATCCCATAGTTCCCCTTGTACTTCTGGATCTTTACCATAAGTCACAATACCGCCTTCAAGCTGTGCGACATCCTCAAAACCTTCTTCTAATAACCAGCCGGAGAATTTTTCACAACGGACCCCGCCTGTACAATATGTTAGGATTTTTTTGCCCTCAAAGTTTTGTTTGTTTTCTTTGATCCATTGAGGCAATTCTTTAAAAGTATTGATATCAGGACGTACGGAGCCTCTAAAATGTCCAAGGTCGTATTCATAATCATTCCTTGCATCAATGACAACCGTATCTTCCTTTTTCATTGCTTCATAGAATTCTTTAGGTTTTAAGTGCTTACCCGTTGTTTTATTTGGGTCTATATCATTTTCAAGACGCAGAGTTACCAGTTCGGGTCTAAATCGGACTTTCATTTTCTTGAATGTATGATCATCGGCCACATCTATTTTATAGATCATATCCTCAAATAGTGGATTGGCTTTCATATGCTCCATGTATGCATCTGTCTGTTCCACAGTGCCTGAGACGGTTCCATTAATGCCTTCAGCTGCTATTAAGATACGCCCCTTTAAGCCTAATTCTTTACAAAATTCAAGGTGAGCCTGTGTAAATTCTTCCGGGTTTGGAATTTCAACATATTTATAATACAGTAACACTCTATATTCTTGAGTCATTTTTATCACCAATATCCTTTTATGAGTATGTGTGGTTAATGTGTATATTGTAAATAGAATATACAACATAATACTATATCAAAAAAGGTTTGTTTGTTGCAACATTAATCATGAATATTTGTCCGTTTTTTGCCGTAAAAAGGAGAGGTACGAGACCTCCCCTCCCCCTTTATACATCCGATTCAAAATCTGTAGAAGGCGCACTATTATATACTTCCTTGTCAAGATTATTCGTCACTTTACCTGTCAATACTCCTGCGGTCATACTACCACTCACATTCACTGCTGTACGTCCCATATCAATTAAAGGTTCTACCGAAATTAACAAACCTGCAAGCGCGATCGGCAGGTCCATTGCTGATAAGACCAAGATCGCTGCGAACGTTGCACCTCCACCAACACCAGCTACCCCGAAAGAGCTTATTGCAACAATTAGGATCAGCATAAATAAGAAGGACGGATCTAACGGATTTATTCCAACTGTCGGAGCAATCATAACAGCAAGCATCGCAGGATAAACACCGGCACATCCATTTTGTCCAATGGATAATCCAAATGATCCTGCAAAATTGGCAACTCCATCTGAAACTCCCAATTCCTTTGTTTGAGTTTTGATATTTAATGGTAAGGCTCCTGCACTTGTTCTAGAAGTAAATGCAAAGGATAACACCGGAAATGCTTTTTTCATGTACGTTATAGGGTTTAGCCCAGCAAACGTTAAAAGCAATAAGTGAATGCCGAATACAATGAGTAGGGCTACATAGGAAGCAGCTACAAATTCCCCCAGTTTCGCTATGGCTCCATAATCACTAGTCGCTGTAACCCTTGTCATAATGGCCAATATTCCGTATGGAGTTAATCGAAGTATTAAAGTGACGACACGCATAATGATGGTATAAAAAGTGTCTACGAGTTTTGCAAAAGATTCTGCATGCTCTGAATTTCTTCTACGAACACCAAGATAAGCTATACCAATGAATGCAGCAAATATTACAACGGCGATGGTGGATGTAGAACGTGCACCCGTAAAGTCTAAAAAGACATTGGAAGGCAGCAAGTCAAGCATTTGTTGAGGAAAGGATTTGGAGGCAAGATCACCGGCCCGTGCTTCCATTTGCTCCCCACGTGCAGTCTCGGCATCACCCTGTTCAATTTGAATCGCTTCTAAATCAAAAACAAGCGTGGTTCCGATGCCTACTGCCGCTGCAATAGCTGTGGTTCCTAATAGTATTCCGATAATTAATGCACTAATTTTGCCGATATTACTTTTTAAGGTTAAACGAGTAAATGCGGCAATAATACTAATGAAAACTAATGGCATGACAATCATTTGGAGGAACTTGATATAGCCATATCCAACAATATTAAACCATTCAATGGAACTAGCAAGAACCTCAGAGTCAGAGCCATAAGCATACTGTAAGCCGAGCCCAAAAATAATCCCAATGCCTAAACCTGCAAATACCCGTTTAGCAAATGACACTCCCTTTTTTTGTAGAATGTAAATCCCATAACAAAGTAAAAGTAATAAAATAATATTAAGGACAATGAAAAATGTGTTCATGCAGACACTCCTCCTTGTACCAAGAATTTTAAGAAGAGTTTCCTCTTCTCTACATCTTATGGAAAGGAACCATGAACATTCTAATTTCTTTATTTTATTGCTGGGGCTTATCGCTATTGTCTTGTCTTTCTCTTCAACTACTGCTGTTTGTACTCCCTTTGTTCAGCTTAAGAGTGTGTTAGGATTTAGTTCCGATACATCATTCTTCATCTATCTCGAACTTCGTGTACCTGCTATGCTACTGTTAGTACATTATACTTCGTTAACCTTGCTTTTCGTGTACTTTGTTCGATCTTGAAGGTATATCATTCTCCCTCAACCTTGCTTTTCATGTACTTTGTTCGCTCGTGAATGTACATCATTCTCTGTAAATATTGCTTTTCATGTACTTTGTTCACTCGTGAATGTACATCATTCTCTGTTAATATTGCTTTTCATGTACTTTGTTCGCTCTTGAATGTACATCATTCTCTGTTAAAATTGCTTTTCATGTACTTTGTTCGCTCCTGAAGGTACATCATTCTTCGTTAACCTTGCTTTTCATTTACTTTGTTCGCTCCAGAAGGTACATCATTCTCCGTTAACCTTGCTATTCATGTACTTTATTCGCTCCTGAAGGTCCATCATTCTCTGTTAATATTGCTTTTCCTGTACTTTGTTCGCTCTTGAATGTACATCATTCTCTGTTTAAATTGCTTTTCATGTACTTTGTTCGCTGCTGAAGGTACATCATTCTCCGTTAACCATGCTTTTCATGTACTTTATTCGCTCCTGAAGGTACATCATTCTTCGTTAACCTTGCTTTTCATGTACTTTGTTCGCTCCTGAAGGTACATCATTCTCCGTTAACCTTGCTTTTCATGTACTTTGTTCGCTTCAGCTCCAAAACAAGGACGTATACGAAGCCTGCTTTACAATTGAAGAACTAGCCAGAAGCGAGGAAAGTTTGATAGTCTTTACCACCTGCAGCTATACGTTGCTTATTTTTAATTAAGTTATCACCAACGGGAAGTTTTTATAATTTCCTGGTTTACCACAAAAAAAATACAGCAATCCCATTTAAGGAATTACCGTATCTTAATAAAAAAGAATTATTCTTGATTTTCTTCAAGTTCTCCAAAAGCAGATGAAACCTTTTCGAACTCTTCATCAGACTCAATTTCTAAGAGCCCGCCATCTTCCTCCACCTTTAAGAAGAAAATATCGATGTCCCCTGTTTCTTCCTGCTTTTCAATTTCCTCTACAAACCCTACAGCAATATAGCTCGAACCCTCTACTTCCATTGTCCCAAGGACTTCTAGTTCTTGTTCTTGATCATTTTCATCCTGAACGTAAAATACTGATCCTACTTCGAAATGTTCCATATGTAAATCTCCTTTCGATTTCATTATAGTTACTATCCTATCTTCCCGTTGAGAATAATTTATATTCCTTTTTTAAAAGAAAAATAGCCCTGTCTATCTTACCATAATGTGCTAATCTTATTAAGAGAACCTTGAAAAATCTTCAAAATACCATTGGGGGTTATAAAATATGCAGGACATACGTGATTATGATGCAGTTGGTCTGGCAGAATTGGTGAAAAATAAAGAAGTTACGCCACTTGAGCTTGTTGACACTGCCATCTCAACAATTAAAGAAATGAATCCTACTATCAACGCGGTGATTACTGAGATGTTTGAAGAAGCTAGAACAATAGCAACTTCCGGGGATATTACTGGTCCTTTCGCAGGAGTGCCATTTTTAATGAAAGATTTGGAGTCTTTCGCTGAGGCACCTTACACAGCAGGTTCCAAATTTCTAAAAGAATTTATTTGTCCAACCGATTCTGTATTATCCTCCCGTATTCGTAAGGCAGGGTTGATAACGATTGGAAAAACGAACACCTGTGAATTGGGGATCCAACCAATAACGGAGCCGGAACTCTTTGGCCCTACACGAAACCCTTGGAATACCGCTTATACAGCTGGCGGGTCTAGTGGAGGTTCTGCTGCTGCGGTTGCCTCAGGTTTTGTCCCAATGGCGCATGCTTCAGATGGAGGAGGTTCTATACGGATTCCAGCATCTTGTTGTGGTATTTTTGGAATGAAAATTAGCAGGGGAAGAAATCCTCGTAATCCTGATACATTAGGTCTAGGAGTAAGTCATTGTGTTTCACGGAGTGTAAGAGATAGTGCTGCACTACTAGACGCTACCCATGGCAAAGGTTTGGGAGACCCTTACATTGCTCCTGTTCCCGCTCGTTCTTTTCTAAGCGAAGTTACAACTAATCCTGGGAAATTACGAATTGCTTTTTTATCTTCAACGTTCGACGGGAAGCCGATTCATCCGGATTGTCAAGACGCTGTTCTTGATGCAGCTACACTCTGTGAAACCCTTGGTCACCATGTGGAAGAAGCAACACCAAAAATTGATGTTCAGCGCTTCACAGAAGCTTTTACGGTACTATGGTATCAAATGGTCTCTCAAGGTATCACTTCACTTCCTAATCTTGTTGGACGAAAAGCTAACCAGGAAGACTTTGAAAGACTCACATGGGAAATTGGACAAGTCGGAGCAAGTTATACAGGAATAGAAACCCTTTCTGCAATATCGTATATGCAACACGTAGCACAAACGTTAGCAGTGTTTTTTCAAGACTACGATATATTACTTACACCGACCCTTTCTAAGCCGCCAGTAAAAGTTGGAGAGCTTGTCTATCAGAGTGATCTTGAAGAATATTCTAAACTCGCAAATGGCTGGGTACCATTTACACCTGTAGCCAATGCAACTGGTGTTCCAGCCATGTCTGTTCCACTTTATTGGAATAAAGAGAACCTACCTATAGGTGTACAGTTTTTTGCTCCTTATGGTGACGAAGCGACTCTGTTTCGGCTAGCAGGTCAGCTTGAGCAGGCAAGGCCATGGTCAGCTAAAAGACCGGAAATGGCTCTATAGAGGTCATATTGTTTCTGCGACTTCAACGAATGTAATGGTTTGTACCAAAACTTTTAATGTAAATTTGACAACCGTTGTTTATAAAACTTAAGATTGTTCCCTCGCTAAGTTAAAAGTCTTTTCCCATGTTTCGCGAATAAATTGATGGTATGGTGTATGTGGTAAATCTGCTACAGCGAGCTTTGCTTTTTCTGCATGAACCAAAGCGGTTTTAATATCTTCCCTTTTGATAAGGCAGAGCGCCATGTATGCATCTGCTGTTGAAAGCATGGCGCGGTCAAAGGGGTGATGGGCATATTCGGGAAAGACAAATCTCTCTAATTCCTCATACGCGAGATCAATCTTTCCAAGCCCATAATATGCTCTTGCCAACTCTAAGTTCCAGTGTCCATTTTCTTCTATTGCTCCGAAATTTTTATCACATCTTATGCTTTCAATCATTTCCAGTGCTTTATCGTGATTGTTTAAGTATACATTCTCATAATGAACTTCTAGATACATACAGCTCTCTAGCCCATCTGCACGTTCAGTAAACTCGGCAAACTGACGTGATTTCATTAATGTATAGCGCCTTTTCTCATCATCACCATTCAATAAAGCACTAAAAGAAGCGATTCGGTAAATATCATCCATCAGATAATAAATATTATTTCTCTTTGAAAATGCTATCACTTGCTCAAGCATACTTGATCCTTCCTCATATCTTCCAACTGAAAAGAGCAACAAGGCCTCTAAATAATCAGACTCGATTTGCACGAGTGGATCACTCAGCAGCTCGCGTGATTTGTATTCCTGTTTAAAACTTAAAAGTTCTTCTAACGCCATTTGATAGTTGTGCGTAACAAATGTGTTCAATACAGTTCGAAGCTGCGCTTTGTACACACTATGAAATAGTGAAAGCGACTCATAGTAAGCAATCGCCTTTTCTAAATAAGTGCTTCCTATTTCATATTCTTTATCACCATAATGTATTCTTCCGGCAATTTCATAAAAGCGGCCGGTTTCATATGTTTTTGGTAGATCTTCATTGAATACGGTGATTAGTTTTTCCTTGATCAGCGAAGAGATTCTCTTATATTCCTTCATTGAACTGGAATTGTGCAGCTTTTGCAAATCATCTTCTAGCTCAATGAGGCTTCTTTTCATCGCTTCACTAGATTCTTCAGCGAGAAGCACTTGAACATTTACACCTAGCTGCTTTGCAATATGTTGAAGACTTTCCATGGAGGGATTGGACCTGCCGTTTTCAATCAGGCTCAACATCCCTTTAGACATTTCATTCCCTGCAACATCAACTAGGGTCATTTTCTTTTCTTTTCGTAATTTACGAACCCGTTCTCCCAATTTACTCATCTTCTTCATCCTTTATCGCCTATTTTGTTTAATTATATTAAACTTTTTATAGATTGCAAACAAAAAGCATGTTATGATTAGTTTAATTAAATTAAACTTTTATGAAGTGAGGGGTATTTATGAATGATCAGCAGCGTTTACTAAAAGCCACCCGCAATATGTTCTTTTTCACGGGTGGCGAGTTTATTGGTACAATCGGCGCTCACATTTATATGTTTGGTATTAGTTTTTTTGTCCTGACATTAACAGGATCTGCTTCAAGTTTTGCACTGACAATACTGTGCTCAATGGTTCCAAGAATTATTCTTTCACCTATTGCCGGTCATGTTGTTGATCGACTGCCAAGGAAACATGTGGTCATTGTTTCCCATGCCATGATGACAGTAACCATGTTGCTCGTCTTTCTCTATACGCTATCTTTTGGATTAAATTTGCCGGTTATTTATATAACGGCTGTCATCTTAGCAATCTTTTCTACCTTTGCAGGCATAGGGTTAACGGCTGCGATACCTAACTTTGTCGATGATGCACGTATTCAACGCGCAGTTTCACTTACTCAGTCCTCCACTTCTCTTGCAGGCATTTTAGGTCCTGTACTTGGTGGTGTTATGTACGGTTTTTTCTCGATTGAGGCTTTCCTTCTTATTCATGCCATCGCATACGCGACAGCATTACTATGTGAAATTAATATTGATTTTACGCTATATAAAAAAGAGGAACCTGCCACGGAAAATCATAAAGACGAGCCGCTTATCGACAGTCTAAAAGCAGGTGCTTCTTATGTTAAAGGTCATCGTGTGCTGCTCCCTATCATGCTTGTTGCCCTTTGGATTAACTTCTTTTTCATGGCTGCAATTGTTGGCCTGCCTTATATAATCATCGAGCTTCTTGAGGGCACCTCGAAACAGCTTGGTTTAATTGAAGCGATGATCGGATTAGGTACACTCGTACTGTCTGTTTATATTTCGACTCGAAAAGAATTTCAGAAACCGATTCGCATGATGCGTTATGGCATGATTAGCATCGGATTGCTTTTTGCATTCTTGGCGCTGCCACTTCTCATTCCAATGGGCTCACCAGGCTTTGTTTTCTATTATATGGCGCTTAACTTTTTATTCGGCGCTTCCATGATTATTATCAATACACCTATCATGGTTCTTATGCAGAAAACAACTCCCGAACATTTTCGGGGAAGAGTGTTTGGGTTACTTGAAATGGTAGCCTCAGGTATTTCTCCGATTGGTCTTGTATTATTCGGGTTTCTCTATGATTTCGTTTCCCCTTCAGTCATAATCCTGATTTCAGCAGGGCTTCTGATCATGGTGACAATTATTGGATTACGACCTTCAAAGGTTGATGATGAAATTGTGACGGCTGAAGTGGTTGAAGAAGAAAATGTTAGCGTAGCAAAAGCTTAATAGAAGCGCGGTTCCTTTTAAGGGACTGCCCTTGTGATATTTCATAGGCTGACTTAGGTAATCCATTTTAGCATAATCACCAGACTTATACTTTGAACAAATAATATACTAGACCATTCCAAATGCAAAAAACGGCATCCCATTAAGGGTGCCGTTTTTAAAATAATAGGTTATGTAGCAAGCCACAGTTGCCGTAACTTAATATAAGAAAGTTTTAAACCACCACTCCTTAAAGTGGGTGTTCGCAAAAACCATCCTGTCGTCCTCTATCGCGGAGGCTTGACATTCCTGTTTCTATATAAAACTCCCTATTACAGCTTAAAGGTTAAAACTTTGTTATGGTTACGCACATCGTAGCTTGTTTTCTTATAATACAAGAGAACGAGGAAAAAAGCAACTGCCAAATCTAATACTTCACATAATGGCAGTAAGAAAATGTGTTTTGTCATTCGAATTATTCGAAAAGAGCCTAATTGAATTTCCTGAAAACCAATGTAGCATTATGACCGCCAAAGCCGAGAGAGTTAGACATTGCCACTTCAACAGAAGTTTCTTTACAGCTGTTTGGAATGTAATTTAAATCCAGCTCTTCATCAGCTGTTGAGTAATTAATGGTTGGAGGAATCATACCTTCTTTAATAGCCAGTATAGCAAAAATTGCTTCAACTGCTCCTGCAGCACCTAGCATATGACCAGTCATCGATTTTGTTGAACTAACTGCGAGTCTATAGGCGTGGTCTCCGAACACTTTTTTAATTGCTTGTGTTTCATATAAATCATTGTAATACGTAGAAGTTCCATGGGCATTAATATAGTCCACTTGCTGTGTTGTGATGTTTGCATCCTGTAGAGCCAGTTTCATTGCACGTTGGCCACCTTCCCCATTAGGTGCAGGTGTTGTTATATGGTATGCATCTCCTGTTGCACCATATCCCACTATCTCGCCATAAATTCGGGCTCCACGGCTTCTGGCATGCTCTAGTTCCTCTAAAATCATAATTCCTGCACCTTCAGCTATAACGAATCCATCTCTATTTTTATCAAAAGGTCGACTTGCTTTAGTAGGATCTGGATTAGTGGAAAGCGCAGTCATATTAGTAAAACCAGCAATGGTCATTTCTGTTATGGATGCTTCTGTTCCCCCTGCTATCATGACATCTGTAATTCCATTTTGGACTACCCGAAACGCGTCACCAATTGAATTTGCTCCAGACGCACAAGCCGTAACGGAGCAGTTATTCATCCCCTTGGCACCAAGCTCAATGGATACTCTTCCAGATGCCATGTCTGGTATAAACATTGGAATGGTGAACGGGCTAACTCGTTTTGGGCCTTTTGCTAGGAAACGTTTATGCTGTTCTTCAAATTCATCCAGTCCTCCAATACCTGAACCGATCCAAACTCCTGTACGTTCGCCATCTAGATTATCACCCACTTTTAAACCAGCATCGTTCATTGCCATTTTACTTGCAGCGATTGCAAAATGGGTAAAGCGTGCCATTCTCCTTGCTTCCTTGCTATCTATGTAATCGGCAGGATTAAAATTTTTCACCTCGCCTGCAACCTTTACCTGAAAGTTTTCACTATCAATTCTAGTAAGAGGAGCTATTCCTGAATTTCCTTTCACTACATTATTCCACGTTGTTTCCATAGTGTTTCCTAAAGGAGTTACTGCCCCTATACCAGTAATCACCACTCTTTTTTTCATATAATTTCTCCCCTTCAATAATTTTATGACCTAGTATTAATATCTGATATCTACTACCAATTTTATCATAAAATTTATAAAAGGGAAGAAATTAAAAAAGCCAACAAAAGATGATTATCTTTGTTGGCTTTTTTCAAAAAATTATAAAGAAGCTAATTGCTTTGTGCAATACTCTTTTATTGCTGCAATTTCTTCATCCTCTAATTCGAAATCCATAGGAGTATTTGTATTTCCCTCAAATAGATAATATTGTGCGATTCTGGCTGAATTCTCATCAACGGCTAAAATTACCTTCAAGTATACCCCGTTCTCGTTATACAATTCATCGTCTTCCGGCAAATCTATATCCAATATGAACTCATAGCGCTCCCCTACCAAAATTCCCGTTGGATCATTTATCTTATCTACTTCATGTCTTGTAATATTCATCTATTATATTCCTTCTTTCTATCGATATTTTTTTCTTTCTTCGTTTTTGTGTCTAATTTTGGACCCACCAGCGGGTTTTCCTGCATCTCGTTTAGCTGCTGCTCTACGTGCTTTTGCTATATTTTCAGTGCGTTCCTTGTCATAGTCATCACGATCTGGAATACTGACCCCTCTAATTACTATTTTTTCTAATGATTGGTTTATACCCTTTTCAATCATTTGTAAAAAGTCGACATCACGAGGTGCGTATAAAGTATAAGCCTCACCCTCACCACTTGCTCGTCCTGTTCTTCCTATTCTATGTATATAGGTTTCTACATCCTGTGGAACATCATAGTTATAAATGTGGGTAATTCCTTCTACATCAAGCCCTCTGGCTGCAACATCTGTAGCAACTAAAAATTGCAGCTTAGCATCTCGAAAGTTTCTCATTGCTCTTTGCCTCTTGGATTGTGGAATATCTCCATGAAGTTCATCAGAATTAAATCCATTCTGCTTTAAAGTTTCTTGCAGCTTTTGAACTCTTGCTTTGGTTCGACAAAATATAATTGCTAAGTAAGGACGGTGTTCATTGAGTAAATGAAGCAGCGTCCCTTCTTTCCGGCGGTCTGTCGTTTCCACTGCAAATTGCTTTATTTTCTTAACAGTAATTTGCTTTTCTTTTATTTCAATGTTTTCTGGTTCTCTCATGTACTTTTTAGAAAGAGAATGAATTTCTTTTGGTATGGTAGCAGAAAATAGCATGGTTTGACGGGAGCTAAACATTTCTCCGATTATATTGTCTACATCAGGAAGAAATCCCATTAAAAGCATTTGGTCAGCTTCATCCAATACAAACATACTTATGGTGGAAAGATCAATGGTTCTTCTTCTGACATGATCTAATAATCGCCCAGGGGTAGCAACAATAATATGTTGAGCGCCTCTTAATTTCTTTAATTGATGCTCCACATCCTGGCCGCCAAATATAGCCAGTACATTTAACCCATCCACATTTTCTTTCACTCTTTTAATTTCTTTCGTTATTTGAAGAGCAAGTTCGCGTGTAGGTGCTAAAATAAGGGCTTGAGTCTCAGGATTGTTTATATTTATTTTCTCAAGAATTGGTAATACAAACGCTAAAGTCTTCCCGGTTCCAGTTTGTGCTTGTGCGATGATGTCTTTTCCTTCTAATATGAAAGGTATTGTTTTTTCTTGAATTGGAGTAGGAGTTACTAAACCAAGGGATTTTAACGTGTGGTTGATTTCTTTTCGTATTCCTAGTTGTAAAAAATCAGGCAAATCGATCACTTCTCTTTTCTTTGATATACATTTAGGCACTTTTCACGTATTTAACATGTCGGCTGTATGACAGTTTTACATGACTCTTTTCATGAAAGCAAAGAAAAAGAGTATGACAACAAACTATCAACACTAACGGATAAAGGTTTAGGTACTTACTTACTATAACATAACCAAGTTTAACAAAAAATAAAAAAGGACACTTTAAGACATCAACTGAATCAATCAACAACTATTACTTAAACCATCCCTTCTCTTTAGACTGTGTAATTGCTTCAATTCGGTTTTTCACTTCTAACTTATCAAGGATGGTGGAAATATAATTTCTTACGGTTCCGCTTTTTAAACTAAGTTCTTCAGCAATTTCCTGCGTGTTCTTTCCGTCTGCCACAAGCTCCAAAACCGCTTTTTCTCTTTCTGTTAAAGGATTCTCTTCGCCATAGACATCATCCATTAACTCTGGTGCGTAAACTCTTCTGCCCAACATGATGCTTCGGATGGAATTGGCAAGCTCTTCACTTGGACTATCCTTTAATAGATATCCGCTAACGCCTGCTTTTAATGCACGCTGAAAGTATCCTGAACGAGCAAACGTAGTTAAAATGATTACTTTACATCCTTTTCCTTTCAATTCTTCTGCAACCTCTAACCCTGTTTTTTCTGGCATTTCAATATCCATCACACAAGCATCCGGTTTATATTGCTCATACAGGTCTATTGCTTCTTTGCCATTCGCAGCCATTCCAACCACTTCCATATCTTCCTCTAAGTCAAGTAACGACCCTAATGCACCTAACATCATTCGCTGATCCTCAGCTATGACAATACGTATCATTTATTGCTCCTCCTTGTCGCGATGAATAACCACATTCGGGACTGTAATGACTAATGATGTACCATCGTCTTCTATTATATCTAGTCTTCCATTTACAAATTCCAATCTTTCCTTCATTCCTTCTAAACCACTTCCCTTTCCTGGGTCTTGAATTACGTCCATTCCCACTCCATTGTCCTTTACAGTAAGTCGCAACTCATCCACCAACTGCTCAATATTTATAGAACAGGTAGTTGCTTTACTATGCTTTACAATATTGGTCACAGCTTCTTTAAGACACATACTAAGCACATTTTCCATAAAAAGAGAGCTGTTTTTTAATGGGAGGTCTGTCTCGAGTGTGAAACCTATTTCTGCTGCATCTAAAATTTGTTTTACACGTACTAATTCCTCCGATACACGAATCCCCCGCATTTGCGAGACCATTTTCCTTACTTCGTTAAGTGCCGTCCGGGCTGTTTGCTGAACATCCTTCAGTTCACTTTTCGCTTGCTCTGGATTTTTATAAATCAACTTCCTTGCAAGATCGCTTTTTAACCCGATTAATGAAAGTTTTTGTCCTAGTGTATCATGAAGGTCTCGTGCAATTCTTTGTCTTTCCTCTTGCTTAACCAATTCTGATATTCGTTTATTTGCTACATCGAGCTTTTCTTCTAATATGTCCTGTTTTCCCTTATTAAAGAGATTCCAAGGTAGTAAAATAACACTTATCCAAATAATGATTACAAAAGGGAGTTGACTAATAAACATTTCATCTCTTAATGCCACATTAATATTTATTGCAATTGTTGTTGCTACTAGGTGAATAATATATATGACAATAAAGGCAATTCTATTTTTTATTTTCCCGTTATAATAAGCAATATAAAATGCAAAATATATAAATTGAAATACAATCGTCATTGATATGGAAATACCAATAAGAATACTTGACCAAAGATACACTGGCCACTTTTTCGATATAAAGGCTAATCTGTAAGAAATGAAAAATAGGACCGTTAGAGTAATTCCGATAATCACTTCAAGTGTTGAAGAAGATTGGAAAATGAAGTAGAACGGTAAAATGCTGAAAACACTCCATATATAAGGGGCTATCCCCGACCCCTTTTGGAAAATCAAAAATCTTTTTTGCATCGCTAACCCTCTTTACTTTCATTCTAGTATGCCATTCTATGAGATATATTGTATCTGAAAAAATTGAGAGAATAAAGTCTAGTCCCCCATTTTTTAAGAAGGCTCATTTCTTAACTGTTGGAGGTTTACTTTACTTAATCAACATAGGCACCAACTTTAAAGGTTGGTGCCTGGTGAGATGAAATTAGCTAGCATCGCTCAGTTAATACACAGCTCCAGCTATCCCTTTTTGCACTTGTAAACTCATTTGGTAATAGGTGCTTGCATTTTGGTAATTTTCTTTTTTTGAATGGTAATCAGCTAGAGTTTCGGCATATTGAGCTACCTTTCCTTTGTTGCCGGCGCTGGTGAAATAAGGTAAAACATAGTTAGAGATATAGGTTTCTAACTTTGGATTATTTTCTAACAGATAAATAAATACAGTAAAATGGATGATATAATCCTCTATTTTACTTCTTTTTGCTAATACTAATCCTTCGTCCGCCCAACCTCTAGCAAATTCAAATAAATCCAGTTTATAGTATTCTTTGGCAAGTGTATAATAAGTGTACAAGCATCGATCCTCTTGCTTTTTCATTTTTAATGACTCTAAAAAATAAAAAATAGCATCCTCAGAATTTCCGAGACAGGACTGATTAAATCCTAAATTATGTAAGGCCATTGATTGTAAATAGATATCTTGAAGATTGCCCCCTATTATCTTAGCACTTTTATAGTTGGCTTCTGCTAATTGGTATTGATATATTTTCTGATAATTTAGTCCTAGAATAATATGACATTCTGCAGCGCGTCGACAGGAAACCAGTTCTTCATAAATTTTGAGCGCTTTCTCTGCATAGTGGATAGAATCGTAAATTTCCGAGGTTTTATGACTTGTTAATGCTATTTGATAATACAAACCTGCGCAATCTTCCTTACATACTGGATGACTTACTACCATGGTAAGAGCTTCTTTGAGTAATTGAGTTGATTTCAAATTGTTATTTTTTCGATAATAGTAAATACCCAAGGTCCTTTTTCTAACATATTCAATTTGTGAATTTAAGCTCTTAGGGAGTCCGGAGATTTCTTCATACAAAGAATCAATCACTTTTTTATCCTGAATTAATAAAAAATAATTCAATTTAATTATTAGATAAAGCAAGAAGGTATTTACATATGTGGTTGTTAGACCTATTTGATGTTCTTCATTGAAAAGGGTCAACTTCTTCCAAGCTTCTTTTTGATTGTGGGAAATAGTACTTTTATAACAAGAAAATAACTTTTCTTCTAGTATGGGACAGGACGTTTGAGAAAAAAGGGATTTATTTAATTCCAATTTTTCAGCGATAACTTCAAGTTGATGAGTTGAGGGCTCAGTTTCATTCAATTCAAAACTGGTTAGTTGAGATGTAGTGAAACAATTCTGAGAAAGTCTTTCTCGAGAAAAGCCTTTCTTTTCTCGATAATATTTAATAATATTTCCTAGCCTCAATACCATCACCCTTTGTGTGAATTATAAGAATATTCTACCACTAATTTCTATTTTTTTATACTTTATCCTCATAATTTCAACAATAATTTTATCCTTATTAGACTTTTATCGTTTTTTGTATTGTTTTTCACTGTCACAATTTTGCCCTTAGCTCGCCACTAGATTGTCATATTAATAGCCTTAAACGGGTTTTGCTCAATCAAAAAAGGGAATATAATTATTGGAGATAAAACTTCTGAAACTTATATTGTGAATTAGTGAGCAAACTGTAGTATCATGTTGAGTAGATGTAGTTCTTACTGGAATTAAAGGAGTGAATGAAATGTTTGGGATTGAGTACGATGCTGTCTTATATAGCAGAATATTAACTGGAGTTACTCTTGCGGTACACGTAATATTTGCTACGATCGGAGTAGGTATTCCCCTAATGATTGCACTTGCTGAGTGGATGGGGATTAAAAGAAATGATGAGCATTATCGACTTCTGGCAAGGCGTTGGGCACGTGGCTTCGTTATTACGGTTGCTGTAGGTGTTGTAACCGGGACAGCCATAGGCTTACAGTTAAGTCTTTTATGGCCTAATTTTATGCAGCTTGCAGGTCATGTAATAAGTTTACCGCTGTTTTTAGAAACATTTGCTTTTTTCTTTGAAGCAATATTTCTAGGTATCTATCTTTATACATGGGATCGATTTAAAAAGAAAATCTATCATTTTTTCCTACTAATACCCGTTGCTATTGGAGCTACTGCTTCTGGTTTCTTTATATCCACTGTCAATAGCTTTATGAATACACCACGAGGTTTTGATATAGAGAATGGTGTTCTAACGAATATAAGTCCTTTGGAGGCAATGTTTAATCCTGCAACACCTACAAAGGTGGCGCATGTATTATCATCTGCATACTTAACTTCCGCTTTCATTTTGGCTGGTATTGCAGCGTTTGCGATACTTCGTGGAAAAGATCATGTTTACCATAAGAAGGCATTGAAATTAACGATGACTGCTGCGACAGTCTTTGCTATATCTACCGCTATTATCGGAGATTTATCAGGTAAATTTCTAGCAGAATATCAACCTGAAAAACTAGCTGCTGCTGAATGGCATTTTGAAACTTCAACACAAGCGCCTCTTATTCTTGGCGGATACCTGACAGATGACAATGAAGTTAAATACGCCCTTGAAATACCCTATGCACTAAGTATTCTTGCACATGGGGATCCTAATTCTGAAGTAATTGGTCTCGAAGAATTTCCAGAGGACGAGCTTCCTCCATTAATTGTTCATTACTTTTTTGATCTTATGGTTGGGATAGGAATGTTATTAGCTTTCGTTTCCATTTTGTATACAGTCTTCTCCAGGGTAAAAAAATGGAATGAATGGAATAGACCTCTTTTATGGGCCATCGTTGTTTCTGCTCCCCTATCGATGTTAGCGATTGAAATGGGCTGGTTTTTTGCAGAGCTTGGCAGGCAGCCATGGTTGCTTGTAGGACATATGACCGTATCAGAAGGAGCTACTACCTCCAATCATGTGGACCTTATGCTCATACTTTTCATTCTGTTGTATATTGTTCTTCTGACAACCTGTTTTACAGTGTTAAGGAAAATATTCAAAAACAACCCTGTGGAAAAAGAGCTTCGTGAAAAAGGACTTGAGTAAAGGAGGGGAATTTTATGATTAGTTATGAAATAATCGGTATTACCGTTTTATGGACATTTTTATATGGATATTTAATTGTGGCATCCATTGATTTTGGAGCTGGTTTTTTCAGCTACTATTCTACCATTACAAAAAAAGATCATCTTATTGATAAAGTCATTGTGCGTTACCTTTCCCCTGTATGGGAAGTTACCAATGTATTTCTAGTATTTTTCTTTATCGGTATTGTGGGTTTCTTCCCTTCTACTGCATACTATTACGGCACCGCTTTACTTATACCAGGAAGCATTGCCATCATACTTTTGGCAATACGCGGCAGTTATTACGCTTTCCACCATTACGGTGCAAAAGGGAATCTATTTTATCAGCTTTTGTATGGAGCGACCGGTCTATTAATACCAGCTTCTCTTTCAGTAGTGCTAACAATTTCTGAAGGGGGCTTTATCAGTTTAGCTGGGGATGTCGTCACTTTGGATTATAAAGCCTTGTTTTCTAGCTTCTATTCATGGTCTGTCGTCATTTTAGCATTAGTAAGCGTGCTCTATATTTCAGCTTATTTCCTTGCTTTTTATGCTAATTCTGCAAAAGATGAGAAAGCATTTGAAGTGTTGCGAAAATATGCTTTAAATTGGAGTCTTCCTACCATATTTGCTAGTGTGCTTGTATTCTTTGCTTTAAGTGATCATAACCCGACTCATTTTGATAAAATGTTAGACCTTTCGTGGATGTTTAGCTTATCGTTTCTCTTCTTTTTGGGGGCAGTTTTCCTTATGTGGAAAAAACAGCGTTTAGGTCTTGCCTTTATATTCGTTATGCTACAATTTGCAACAGCCTTTTATGGATATGGAGCATCTCACTTACCTTATCTGCTGTATCCATTTTTGACTATATATGATGGATTTACGAATGAAGCCATGGCTATTTCATTAATTATCGCATTTATAGCTGGTTTGTGTTTGCTGATTCCTTCACTTTATCTTTTGATGAGGCTATTCTTATTTGATAATCAATATGTTCAAGGTAAAAAGTAAGGAGGAAAATGAAATGGATTATTTTCTAATTATGATTGCTCCCGTGTTAGTTATCGTCTTAGCGGTATTTCTTTTATTCCTATGGGGTGCTATCGGAAAAGAAGAATATTAATTGCTTAAAAGCCTGCTTCCTTTTTTTATTAAACGGAGGCTGGCTTTATTAGTTGCATAAAGAGAACCAATGTATGTGTGTATCGCTTTTCTTCTAAATATTAGTATTATTTCTTTCTATTGCAGCAGCTATAGCCGAAATTGTTTTCTTATAAAACTGATCATCATGAGGGACAAAGTCACTTTTTGTAACTATTCTTTCAGAACTTGCCTTTAGACCGTCTTGATTAAATTGGTAACCAATCAATTTCAAGCTCTCTCTTTTGTTATTAACAAGCTCCGTAAAGTGCTTTAATTTTGCTTTGAAAATTCCAGCTACCTCTTCTTTTTGCAGACAAAACTCATCAAAATGGATGTTTTTATTTAAAAGAAAAACGTGTGCGAATTCATTATCCTTTACTTCTTTTTGCGTATTGGAATATGGGATAACCCCTAACTCCTCAAGTTCGTCCATCTTAATGTCAATTCCTATCTCTTCTTTAACTTCCCTTACCCCATCTGCAACCGATTCAGTTGCCAGTAGATGTCCCGCAGCAGTAATATCTAATAAGTTGGGGTAATCTTTTTTTATCATACTACGAAGTTGAAAATAGAGATAATATTGATCCTCTTCCTGGCTAATTAGCCAAAAATGAAAGGTCTCATGCCAATAGCCTAAGCGATGAACTTCTTCTCTTGTAGATTCTCCAATATAATTTTGTTTTTCATCAAAAATCTTGAGTATTTCCTCTTCCATCCTTGATACCCTCTTTCAAGCGAGTTTTCATTCATTGCTAGAGCTTTTGCTTTAAAGTAAATTAGGACTCCCCCCGTTACAATCGTTGCTGGCTTGCAACACCATTCGTTACGGTATGAGCAGAGTTAAAGAAAAAACACTTCGGCAGAAAAAAGTGTGTTAAACGCATAATAACTTTAAAGGATAAATATTCTAAATTCAATGAAATCTTGCTTTCTAAGGTGTTATTATAATGCGTTAAATATCAATAAAACTTCGCTCATTTAATCTATGTATCTTTAATTCGATTAAACTATCGAATTCAGCGATAAGTTGATTATATAGTCGAATCGAGTTAAAATATTAGGATATACTAAGTCGGTTACATATAACTTTGGGTTTCTGCTATTAAGTGTCAAACCTTAATAATTACCAATTGATTGCCGCTTCACATTGTTTTTCAAAGCCAACTGTTTAGAGAGGAAGAATTAACCTATGGAAAAGCCTGTATCTGTTTTTATAATGGATGTAACTAATTCAAGTAAAAACTGGAAAAAAATAACATCATATCTTGAGAAAATAGAAGAATTAATTAAAAACTGGACAGTAGGTTTACCAAACGTGCAAGTCAAACATCGTTTAGGGGATGAAATAGTTTGCATCTTTGATCATTATGCTACAGCTTATACAGTAGCCTTTTTCATCAGTCAAATTTGGAAACTAGAAGAACAACCACCCTATTTCGGGATCTCATTTGGTAATGTGGAAGAAGATCTAACCAGAATCGATATTGATAAATGGAATCATCCCCTAATGAGTCAAGCTAGAATGGCTAATGAAAAAATTAAAAGATCTACTAATCGAACACCTATCCTTTTGGTTCCTGAAACAGAAATGACAGATCAGCCTACCATGGATATGGTGAATTTGTTATTAGAATATCAAGGAAAAATGATGCAAGAACAAACAACGCTGCAACACTTAATATCAGGACTTTATACCGTGATGGAAGAACAAAAAACTATCGCAAAACTATTAGGAAAGTCCCCTTCTACCATATCTAGTCACTATAAGAAAGGTAATTGTGAGATAATACATAGAACTTTACAAACCATTCAGCGCACATTAATTTCTTTAGAAAAAAACCATGCTGCAACGTCTTCAGCTAATATAACAAAAGAAATAAATAATACAATAAAAAATAATCTAAAACAAAATTTAGACTTTATCATGTTATAGATGTTAGGAGCGTATTTATGATAGTTCTTAGCCTAATACTTGGCCATCTGATTGCTGATTTTTACCTTCAAACTGAAAAAATGGTAAATGATAAAAAGAAATATTTGAAGATCCACTTATTGCATCATGGTCTAATAGCTTTCGTTACTTTAGTGATTATTTCCTTTTACCTGGGATACTCGAATTATCTTCTGTATGTTGTTTTACCTGCTATTTTATTAACTTTATTTCACGGGTTAATAGATATGACCAAAATATATTCGCAAAAAAAGATTCAAAACCTTCAACAGAAGAATGGATGGAGCCTTGGACTGTTTTTAGCAGATCAAGTTTTACACGTTCTTACCATTTTAGTTGTTTGCTATTATTTTTACGAAGTAAACTTAGGGGAACTATTACAATCTGTATTACTCTCCCTTCATATTCTTGAGGGACCAAGTCCAACTTTAACATTGCTTAATAGTACCCTGTTCATCTTGATCGTATTTATTTTAATAACGTCTGTAACAGGTCATTTTATAAAGATCATGTTAGGTTCATTAACAAAATACCTCTCCTTATTTGAAGGTAAATATACTTTAAGGGACCATACTGTAAGTTCAACAAGTCATAAGCATTTATCGGAAGAGTACATTTACATGGTAATGAAGCATCAAGACCTCTCCCGCGGAAAAATAATAGGATACCTTGAAAGGTTGCTGGTTGTCGCTCTTATATTAATGGGATCATTTTCAGCAGTAGGTTTTATCGTAGCGGCCAAATCTTTAACTCGATTTAAGCAAATGGACGACCGGGACTGGGCTGAGTATTTCCTACTTGGCACTTTAACTTCTTTTCTTTTTGCTATAGTATATGGAATTATTCTGAAGGTTGTATTCTTTGTTTAAGGCTGTTTTCGCATTGATTGTTGCTTTTACGTATGTTGGTACAACACGTTACCACCGTTGCTTTCGTGCTCTTTTCCTTTTCACCACTAAAAGTTACTCTTAATTTGGTGAGAAAAAGGCAGTAATAAATCCAATTGCCAATTTTTTACGGGCTTACAGCAACAATCTTTACGAAAAGAGCTTTGTTTTATCACAAACAATGGAACTCTACCATCTCTACCATTTTTTAATAAATGGGTACCTTAAGCAGACAAATATCCAGTCCTCTTCTAAATATTTTCATATGATACTAGAAGAAAGGGGGGAATGAAATGCAGAGGATTCATGATCTTTTGGAAAACATCGGAGAAGATTACCAAGAAGAATTAGAAATGTACGAAGCTTTAAGAAATCGCGTAGCAGCTAGAATAATCAAAAGAATCAGAAAGGGTTTAGATTGTTTAGAAGACAAGTTATAACCATAGTGACAGAATAGCCTGACCATAACCATATTACCGATTTTGCCTTTGAGTATCCCCCTCCCTAATATATAGCACCACAAGTAGCATTGTGCATAATGGCACAATGCTATTTTAGTGTGTTCAGTAGTGGCAACTGCTTTCCAAAGTTACCAGAAAGAGATAATCCTCCATCTGTTTATTCTTTAACAAACTTTATGGTACTTCTAATTGTATCAAATTGACGAACAGATTTTTCTATTTGCTCTCTTTTTGATTCAAGGAAAGGTGGTAAAGACAATTTTTCTCCAAGTGTTTCATAAGGTTCATCTCCCATAAAACCAGGACCATCTGTTGCAAATTCGAACAAGATTTGTGGAGCAACTCTTGCATATAAGGATTCGAAAAAATAACGGTCGACGTGTCCAGAAGTTTGAAAACCAAAGCCTTGCAGCCTTCTATTCCAATCATCTATATCCGTGCGATCTTCGACTCGAAAAGCCGCATGGTGAACGGTACCGTAACCTTGAATGGCTTGAGGCAACTTTGCATTATGTTCTACAATAATCTGAGCACCATTGCCTCCTTCCCCTACTTCAAATAAATAAGTTGATTCTTCGCTAGCTATCTCTTTAAATAGAAGTACTTTTTCCAGAACTTCTTTAAAATATTCAAAATTGGCGATACGGACAAAAAGTGGTCCAAGACCCGTGATAGCAAACTCTAATGGAATAGGTCCGTTCTGCCAGGGAGTACCTGATGCCACACCGTGATTAGCTTCATCAGATATTAATTGGTATTGTTGATCATCAAAATCTACAAAAGAAAGAACTTTTTTTCCAAACTGCTCCTTAATTTCAGTATGTTTGATTTCGAGTCTTTCAAACCTGTTAGCCCAGTACTTCAAAGCTTTATCAGATGGTACTCGGAGCCCTGTTTGAAAAATTTCATTTGTCCCATGGGTACCTTTATGGATTCCCGGAAAATCAAAAAAGGTTATATCCGTCCCGGGACTTCCTACATCGTCTGCAAAAAATAAATGATAGGTTTGGATGTCGTCTTGGTTAACCGTTTTCTTAACAAGTCTCATACCTAAAACATTCGTGAAAAAATCATAGTTCTTTTCAGCACTACTCGTTATCGCTGTTACGTGGTGAACGCCTTTTAAATCTCTCATTCAAAATCCTCCTAGTTAGCTTTATACTTTATCAGCAAATTATCTCGAATTCGAGATAAATATAACACTCTCCAACGAACGTGTCAAATAATCAACTGTACCCTTTTTCAAGTTTTTAAAATTTGTTTAGGTGTTCTCTGCAATATGTGTTATGATTGTCCTAACCATTTTATTACCTGTAACATGTTTTTTCCGAGACCGGCTACTATTTCAGTAGTCGGTCTTTTTTTTTGGTTATGTTAACGCCGCTCTTGATTTCCGCAAAAGCCTACACGTTCCACTGGGGGTACTGGAGCCTCCCCCTTTAGAGTCTCCGCCTTTCGCTCCAAAGCAGGTATTCCCAAAGAACTTTAACACCGCTCACTAATACAATCACTCATATGTTGTCACTTATAAACACAAAAAAAAGGACTCTTATAAAAGAGTCCCTCCGTTATTACGCTTTGTTAACGTTAGTAGCTTGAAGTCCACGTTGACCTTGCTCAGTGTCAAATGTAACTTTTTGGCCTTCGTCTAAAGATTTAAAGCCTTCGCCTTGGATAGCTGAGAAATGTACGAATACATCTTCTCCACCTTCGATTTCGATGAAGCCAAATCCTTTTTCTGCGTTAAACCATTTTACTGTACCTTGTTGCATAATTGTTTCCTCCTGTGTGGATTTTATCCACGTTTTATTACTATAGTTGCTCATTTAGATATCCAAGGCGAAAAGTTTAAACACTTATTCATAACCTAGAGGACCGAACAAAAATAATTCTTCTTTAGAATAACAGATAAATCTTTAAAAAGCAAATGAATTTTAAAATAAATTTTAAAAAAGAATTCGCTGAACAATAATCTGTGCGAAGAATATGTAACCTAACCATTCTTTGTCCTTATAAATTATCTTTCGCCTGCAATATCCACTAAACCACTAAAGCATTACAATTTTATATTACCACAAAATTCTAGAGTTTAAACCTAAATTTCAAACTCCCATTCCTCTTTTAATATTAAATAAAGGACAAGCAAGTTATTTTCAAGTTCTCGATAGCCCTTTTCACTTATATCCCAACCCAGTTTTGGACCGATGATTTCTGCTACTTTGCGTGTTAACATAATTCTGTCATCTAGGGAAAGTTCCATAAAACGATTAATATAGGTTCGTAAAAGTTCCCAATCCTTCTGAGAAACGCGACTGATGTCCCACTCTCCTAATTGCAGTTGATCCTTTGAAAGTCCACGAATATAAATTTCCTGTTCTAACTTGGTCTGCTTTTTTTTCTTCCGCTTCTTTCTTCTTTCGTGGACAACAATGGTCCCAGCCACCAAGTCCCCTAACCGCTTATGCTTAGGGTGAAAGAATATCATAAGCATCCCTATTAGATAATTTATAGGAAGGCTATCAATGATTCGCAAAAGGTTTCTTATTAAGCTCGAAAGTAATGTAATACTGTGTCCGTTTTCTTGTATTACTCGAATTCCAACCATTTTTTTACCGATTGTGCTTCCTCCTGAAAAATATTCAAACGCAAAAAAATAACCCCACCGCACAACAAAGATTAATAATATGGCTCCAGCTACTAAATAAGAAGGCATATCCAAAAGTAGAAAATCCATCATAGATGCATTTAACATTAGTAAAAGACCGATAACAATCAGGATGTTCACAATCATAAGAATCAATTGATCAACAATAAATGCGGCTGCTCGACTTCCGAGACCAGCAGATTGGAATTGCAAGGAAACATATTCTGGCGTTTTTATGTCCACCTGTTCTGCGTTCAAAAGATAACCTCATTTCATGGATAAATTTTACTATAAGTGTTTCTATTTTTCTATAATATTACTATAATAAGAGAGATTGTTGAATAATAACAAGAGGGTGTACACTTAAATGAATGTGAAACAGTTCGTGAAATTACATCGAAACGAATGGAAAGAGTTAGAAGAAACAGTTTCCCTTTTACATAAAAAGAATAGGTTGACTGGCTTGCAGATTAGCAGGTTTCATCGGCTTTATCGTAAAGCAGCCCAACATCTTTCTTACTCACAAACCTATTTCCCCAAGGAGGAAATTACCTCCTACTTAAATGGTCTTGTTTCTAAATCTCATAATTTACTTTATAAAGATCAAATGTCCAGTTGGAAGCAGGCTAAGAATTTTTTTGGGACTAGGTTTGTTGGTTTGCTTGCTGACCAATGGAAAACTGTTCTAATCGCAATGATGCTATTTATTCTTGGTGGTTTAGGAAGCTTTGCAGCGGTTGCGAGTGACGAACTTCTTCTATACTTTGTCCTTCCAGCAGAGATGGCTAACAACTTTGATCCAGAGCGCTTGGGAGATAATGATGGTCAGGTAGATGCTCCGTTTATGTCAGCAGCAATAATGACGAACAATATCCAGGTCGCGTTTCTGGCTTTTGCTGGCGGTCTGACCTTTGGTATCCTGACTGTTTATGTACTAATTTACAATGGAATAATAGTGGGGGCTATAGCCGCTCTCTTTTGGCATTATGGCAAAACATATGAATTCTGGGCTTACATCGTTCCTCATGGGATGATTGAGTTAACTGCTATTTTTATTGCAGGTGGAGCAGGTCTCCTAATGGGTTACAAACTTTTTGTACCTGGACCGTACTCTCGAGGCTACCAACTAAAGGAACAAGGTAAACGTTCTGTACAACTATTGCTTGGTACCATTCCACTATTTATTATTGCAGGTGTAATCGAAGGTTTTATTACACCTGCTGCTATTTCCCTTGAAGCAAAATATGCTGTTGCAATTTTAACTGTATTCGGACTAATATTCTACATCGTAATTGGCAAACTACGTGTTCAAAAAAGTCAATTACAGTAAGCCTCTGTTAATCATGTCAATATAATAGGAAACCGCTGCCGTTGCGAGTTTCTCTTCACGGGCCTCCACCATTAGGAGGCCTTGCTTTTCCCATTTTGCTTTTTCGTGTCTTTTTATCATAATCTGCTGCTGTGCCATGCTTTTAACCATTGCCTGTTGATATGTCAAAGGAGCTTCCTTTCCTCTTTTTCTTAGTATTTCATCTTCTACACCAATCATAAGGAACAGATGTCTCTGTCTTAAGCGTTTTAAATACAATAGCGCACTTTCCTCATGAAGAAACGACTGAATATCACTAAATAAAAGCAAGAGGCTGCGTTTCTTTTGAACAAGCTGTAAATAATGCAATACTTCTCCATAATTAGATTCAACCGCATCTACTTCAAGATGATAGATTGCTTGCAGAATGGTTTGAAGATGCGACATCCCTTTACCAGGGGGAATATACACCTTTACTTTTTTAGAAAATGCAAGTACTGCAACATAGTCTCCTTTTTGCAATGCAGCAGCTGTTACGGTTAAAGCAGCTTCTAAGGCTTTCTCCAGCCTGTTGCCTTGTCTTAATTCCGCTCCCATCATTCTACCGCAATCAATCAGAATCGTAATATATTTCCCATGCTCTGGTTCATATTCATTTGTCATAACTTCCTGAAGTTTTGCTGTTTGTCTCCAATTAATTTTACGTGGATCATCTCCTACTACATACGAGCGAATTTTAGAAAATTCCCCTACTCCACTTTTATGCTTTCTTACCTTAATTCCTTCATAACTTAGAAATTTCTGGGCATCTTCTAAATATTGCTTGGTTTCTGTCATATCAGGGATCACTTTTATAGAATCTTCTAATGGCACTGATAATTGTTTCTCCCATAAACCAAGGGTACTCCGATAACGAACATGTAAATTCCCCACCTTGTAAAGTCCCCGAACAGGAGCATAAGTTTCATATTCCATCCTAATGCTGGAATTCGCTTGGACTCTTCCTGAGGTTGGAAACGGTCTGAAGAAAGATTGATGTAAACCATCTACAAGCCTGTATTTAATATCGTGTGAGGAGGCATTCTCCACATCAATGACTATTTTATACGAAATACCCCTCTCCATCTCATGGGGCACCAATCGTTCAAACGAGAGCTCACGCTTGCTAGGTGAGAGCACTATGTCTAACAAACTAACGAAAAAAATGACTATATTAGTTAAAATAACAAAGCTCCAAGGTATTCCAAAGATACCCAAGCAGACGAGAGCTAAAGATAAAACAATAAATATTACCAGTAAGCGGCCAGTAGGCAGGATCCCCCTATCTCGGAACAGGAATCGACCCCACAAGTTCTTCAATAATCTGGTCAACTGTCGCACCCTCCAATTCTGTGTGTGGAGATAATTGAATGCGGTGTCTTAATGCCGGTTTCGTCACTACTTTAATATCATCAGGTGTAACATAGTTACGGCCGTTCAAATATGCCCAGCTTTGCGCGGCTTTTCCAATTGAAATCCCGGCACGTGTACTTGCTCCATACCGAATCGAATCCGAGTCCCTTGTTTTCCTTACTATTTGCATTATATATTCCAGAACACTCTCACTAACGGTTACCTGCTCCAAGTCTTTTCTTATTGTTAAAAAAGTTTCGATGTCTAATACAGGTTGAACTTTGCTAGCATCGTGGCTTTTTTCAATAACCTGTTTTAACACTTCTGTTTCCTCTTTAAGCGTTGGGAAATGAATGTGTAATTTAAATAAAAAACGGTCCTGTTGCGCCTCAGGTAAAGGATAGGTTCCTTCAAATTCAATCGGATTTTGTGTTGCTACAACAAAAAAGGCATCAGATAATGGGTATGTTTCCCCTTGTATTGTTACTTGGTTCTCTTCCATTGCTTCAAGTAAAGCCGCCTGTGTTTTTGCTGGGGTTCGATTTATTTCATCGGCTAACAAAATATTAGTAAAAATAGGTCCCTTTAACGTTTGGAAGGTTCCTTCTTTCATGTTATAAATTGTACTTCCTGTGATATCACTTGGAAGCAAATCTGGAGTGAACTGTATGCGATTGTAATCGCCACCAAGCAAGCTAGCAAGAGTACGAACCATTTGTGTTTTTCCTGTACCGGGGACACCTTCTAATAAAACATGTCCCCCTGCAAGTATAGCTGAAAGTAATAGTTTTATATTGGTGTTCTGCCCTAAAATTCTTTGTTCGTATTTTTCAAGTAAAGATGCTAATTCTGGTTTCATCCTTCTTCCACCTCTTTCCTTAATTCATCTAACCGGTTTGACCACAATAAATATTCGTGTCTATTCATTTTCTCCTTTTTTAAAGCGCTAGTTAACTGTAGTAAAAATGTTTGCAATTCTTTAAGATCTCGATTGTGTAATTTTCGAGCTAACAGAGGAGCTCTGTCCACCCAATCCATACTCGAAGATATCCCCCACCGTTCCTGAAGGTCATATTTTACATAATCTGCTTGAATTGCTAGCGAATCTTGATAACGTTTACCCCGTATATGCCATGCAGCCAAAGCTCGTAAACTTTCATCGCTAAAACGAACCGATTCTGTTCTAGGTATAAGGATTGGCCCAAACCTTTTCCCACGCTTCCAAAGGAGAAGGAATGTACATAATGCTCCTTGCACCATCACTAATAGAAACCACTGCGGATAAGTGGTAAATAAAGTAGAACCGCTCTGTTCTCCATGAATGTATTCATCGAATAATACAGACTCCAAAGCAAAAGTAGACTCGTTTCCGATAAACGATAAGACAAGCGGCAGGTGACTTTCCTGTAAAATCATTTCATTAGTCAACCAGTCCGGTGTGTTAGAAACTATTAAGGAGCCCTTACCGAAAGGACGTTTTAAAGCGATTATACCGCTTGAGTCATATAACAGAACTTCATCATCCTCTTCTGCTTTCAAACGAATAGGAGAAGTAACATGAGCACGATACTCATTACTATCTTGTTGAGTCTTCACTACTGTTATCTGCCCTATAGAAGAACGATCAATAGTTTCAGTTTCCACATCAAACATTGAATTTGGATTTTGCATCATAAGCAGGATGGTGTTGCCTTTGTCCATAAATGATTCATAATCTTTCATAGTCTCGTTATTAGGTACGGAATACGGCTCTGCCATGATAAGTAAACTATGTTCTGCTTCAGGAAGTAGGCTAGGCTTTTCTTCCCACCTGTCTACTTCCTCAATTTTATCTGTTAAATATGTATAAAAGGCTTTTAACCCTGTTGGTGAAGGAGAGTGAGTATCGTAGGGAAGATAGGCATTTTGTTCTTTTGATAAAATGAAAAAACTACCAAGCAAAAACATCACTAAAAAGATAGAAAGCCATATCCAGCCACGATTTTTAATCTTGTGTATCAAATTACTCATCTTCCTCCTTCCCATCAAGCTCACTTGAGTCATTAAACCATTGCAATGCTTCCTTTCGATAAGGAATGTATTCTTCTCTTTTTATCTGTTGCTTTCCATAGGCGGCACGATCAAATAATAGTGCAAAGTTAAAAAAAGATTCCGCACGGCTCTTTTTCACCTTCCGTAGCTCTTCATAGTACTCCCAGTTCGTTTTCCATATTCTAGCTTCTAACCATTTTTTGCGATGGAAAAACAGAAGCAAAGCTAAGAACATATGACGAGTTGATTTTGTATAATCTTCTAAGCCTTCTTGTTTTTTTGCTTCTTCTAGATGCTGATGGTAAGTCCAATCTAGTTCACTTTCTGATTGGAACGGCTGTTGCTTACCAATGGAACGGTTTCGTTTAAACTGACTTGCCATAATAATAAGTATCACTACTAAGGCTACTACAACGATGCAAATAATTAAAAAAAGTATATTTCCAGCAGCACCGCCGGCATTATCCATGGCCGGAAAGAACCTTGCCAGTATATCTGCAAACCATGCTTTAATATCATCCCAGAGAATTTGGATACTGTTTCTATTATCAATATAGAAATTTTGATACTCTTTACCATTCAGTATTTCTTCCAGTTCTTTTCGTGCTTGATCTTCCTTATGCAATTACATCACCTAACTTTCACATCGAAAAAGGAATTATTTAGCATTGTATTGGTTAATCATATCTTTCAAATCGTCTGCGTCATGCCGAATTTTCAAATCAAGATACATAACGGAGTAGCCCACAGTCATAATTAACATGGTAAAGAGTGTAGTAATATTTACAATTAAGCCTAAAAGAACGCTCCCCCCTAGGATAAGCCCAAACGATAACTCCATAGCAGCACTAATTGAGCTAATAATCAAAAAGAAAATGATATATAAGCCCAATGAAAACCATGCGCGTCCTTTTGTTAAGGTCCAGCTTCTAGCAATTCCCGGTGTATCTTTTTCAATAACAACAGAGCCAAAATAAAAGCCCCATCTTGTTAAAAGGTATAACACAGTTACAGTAGCGACCAATACTAGTAAAATAGTAAAAATGATGCCTATTACCGGCTCAAACGCAATGGTAAGAAATCCTGAAAACACTACAAAAAAGGTAGCTGCTAGTATAAGGAGAATCATAATGATAACAAATAGAATATTGCAACCAAGGATAGCCCAGAAGCGACTAAAGCCTTTTCTAATGAGAGAACCTACCGTAAATTCTTCCTGTTTTCTCAAGTGATTTACACCAAATAGTATGGCAGCAATTGCGATGGGATAAGTAACAAAACTAATTAAACTTACAGCTGCAATCCCGAGATCTGCTGCAACATTCGAACTGAAAGTAGGTTCCGCACCTTCAAAGCTGGATAACATTTGTTCGAACCACCCATCGCCAGTTCCTACTTCTCTCAAAAAGCTTGTCCCAGTAGCTAATTGTATGAAAGCTTGTAGCAAATACACGGGGCCTACCAAAATCAACAAAATCGTGAAAAATTCTTTAAATCTGCTTTTACTTATTCGAAATGTTATGTCTAAAATTTCTCCAAACCCTTTTGGTTTGTTTAATTGATCATTCATCGTTCTACCCCCATATTTTTTCTATACCAAATGTTGTGTCATATCGAATATTTTACCATTAAACTCAAATTTTGAGAGTTTATTTTCTAATTTTACAGAAATTAATTAGCAACAATATACAGAATTTCATCGCATCTCTTCATCTATTCTAGTTTTAAATTTCTCCCACTAAAAAAGACAAGAAAAGGGAAGTCTTTTCTTGTCTTTGCTATATGCAACCTTTGTTATCATCTTTTCTTATATAAAAAGCCTGTTCTTGTATTGATTGATGCATTTCCGAATGGTGGTACAACCCGCTATAATCGTTGCTGTCGTATCTGTACTACTAATTATAAAGATTCATTTTCTCGCTTATAGCATCAATCTTTACGATAAGAGCCTTAGCAAAACGAAAAAATTATTTGTTTAAATGACGTAAAGCCTGTTTTAAATTAGACATGGTAGTTAGAGTGGTAATACCTGTGCAAGTATTGACTGCTTTTCGGGCAAATTCAGGTCTTAGCCCTGTATAGATGGTATTTACCCCTAATAGCTTCATAATGGAATTTATATTATACAGAAACTCAATAACAACTTCATTTACATTAAATGTTCCAGACACATCAATAATTAAGTGATGTAAATTATGTCCTTGAATTTTTTGAGGGATAATATCTAATAGGTGGCTTGCCCTTTCTTCGTCCATAGAACCGACCAATGGAAAAACAGATACTCCTTCAGAAACAGGAACGATGGTAGTCGCAACTTCATTCATAAGCGTCGCTAGTTTTCTTTCCGCTTCTTTACGACTAGATATGTCTCTTATAATAGATTGAATGGCTTTTTGATTGCCAAATTGAACAGGATGGCAGAATAATTCTACATCCACAACTGAACCGTCAAGTTTAACCACTTCAATCTCAATTAGTTCTCCGATAATATTATCTTCATATGCTTTACGAATACGTTCTATAATATATCCCTGATATTCAGTTGGAAAAATTTCAACCGGGTTACCGCCAATTATGTTTTCTTTGTCTCCTCCAAAAAAGCCTGCACCAGATTGATTGATATATAATACCTTATGATTCGCATGTATAATAGTGGTTTCATAGGAGTATTCAACAATTTGCCGATACATATCTTCTTTTTCTAGTATAGTAAGACTTGTATCATGTTTTTTTGTAGTTTGTTCCATTTTCCCATCTCCTTGTGAAAATAATGAGTGATTGCGGCGTAAAGGGTAATGAAACACCTCTCGAAGCACATTCAAACTTGCTTCATCTATAAAATTTAAATAAAATATTTAGTTTGGAAGATACAATACATTCTAAACTTATTCAATTGACCTGTCAAAAGAACACTAGATAATCTTTGTATCTAATCCTTCATTTCAATATTAAACAGCCCCTCTTTCAAAATTTCTTTTATTTCATTGATTGTTTCACAGTCTCTTTCAAGAACATTTACAACTTCACCGTAACTTGTTGTAAGCAATTCACCACCCCCTGCAATTACAGGCAAGCGATATTTAGCTGCAATTTCCACCAGCTTAGGTAGTCCATAATCTTTAAAGTTCCTCTCATCTATCACACAACAGTGAAATGTTTTGACCAACTCTTCGCTTTTTTCATCTATTAATAAATTCTTTTTCAAAGGATGTTCACAAATCATTATGAAATTTAAAGTTTTACTTATTTTATCCAACTCTAGTAAAGGGACTTTCTCACCTTCTTGCTGGTATTCCCGAAAAAAATAATTAAACGTCTTCAGGTCATATCGGCTTCCAACCATTAACACTTTTCCAATTTCATTCGTGATTACCTCGATGGCAGAAAATACTTTTATTCCTTCAATGAAATAATAATCATCAAAATACTGCTCTGTAGTATCTAAATAATCAAAGAAATTATCTATGTTTTGTGATATAAATTCTTTCGCAAGCACCAATGCAGTTAGTTGGTTTTCTTTTGCTCTTTTGACTGCTGCTATTATCTGATCTTTGTTGCTTATTGTTTCGTTTGAGATTAGCGTATAAAAATCGATTATCATGATAACACCCTTTCTTATCAGTTTTGATATAGACTTGTACTAACTATATGGACAAGTTCTTTCAAAAATGCAAAATCCTTTAATGATTCTGTCGCTGGCACTAAAAAGAAGAAGAGTTACCTCCTCTTCTTCTTAGTTAACTTATATAAAGCCTTAATAAAATCCTATCTATTCTGTCGCTTAACCCCTAAATACTGAGTCATACGGTCTAATATAATTGCCAAAATTACAATGCTTATTCCAGCCTCAAAACCTATTCCTACCTCCAGACGAGAAACTGCGCGGAATACATCTACTCCTAGTCCAGGTGCACCAACCAAAGAAGCAATAACAACCATTGATAACGCAAGCATAATGCTTTGATTGATCCCTGCAAGCATTGTTTTCGTTGCTAAGGGCAATTGTACTTTATATAATTTCTGCTTAGTTGTAGATCCAAAAGCATTCGCTGCTTCCACAAGATCTTCAGGAACCTGGCGTATGCCAAGATTAGTTAGACGGATCGTAGGCGGCATTGCAAAAATAACAGAAGAAATAACTCCTGGCACAACTCCAATTCCAAAGAAAAAGATAGCCGGTATTAAATAGACGAATGCAGGCATTGTTTGCATAAAGTCTAATATTGGCGTAATAACCCTTGAAACCTTATCACTTTGGGATGACCATATTCCAAGAGGTACGCCAATGATCACCGAAATAAAAACAGATGTTAAAACAAGTGCCAGCGTGTCTATCGTTTGATCCCAATATCCTATATTATAAATAAACAATAATCCCACAAGACTTAGTATTGCAAAAGACCATTTTCTACTTACAAGCCATGCTAAACCAGCAATTATTACGATAACTCCTAGAGGTGGAAGGATTGTTAGGAGGGTTACAATAAAATTTACAATACCGTCTATAATTAATGACATAAAATTAAATAGCCCGCCTAGGGTATCATTTAAATAAGAAACAAAGTTGTCAACCCATTCCCCTAAAGGGATTTTTGGAATGTTATTCATTTATAATCACCTCTTTTTGCTCCACACCTGCAAGAGCTTGTATTACTCTCTCCCGTTTGACAATTCCTTTTAGTCGGTTGTTTTCATCTACAACTGGTAAGGGGAAACGACTATTCGCCATTTTATCGTACAAATTCTCCAAAGTTGTTTCTGTCGTTGTCGTAGGAATACCCGTAAGAGTGATATCGGAAATAGGTTTGTCTTCTTTAATTGCTTTGGTAACATCTTCTGCTGTTATGACACCAATAAATGTTTTTTTCTTATCGACTACATAAACGCTGGAGTATCCTGCATCCTGCATAAGCTTTAATGCTACGCGAGGTCCACGATCGATCGTGATGGACTCTGCGCGTATCATAACACTTTCTGCAGTAATTACTTTTGACATATTTACATCTTCTACAAACCGTTCCACATATTCATTCGCTGGATTAGTCATAATCTCTTCAGGTGTTCCAATTTGTACAATACTTCCATCCTTCATAAGAGCGATACGGTCTCCTATTCGAAGAGCTTCGTCTAGGTCATGGGTAATAAATATAATCGTTTTTTCCATTTTCGACTGTAGTTCAAGCAATTCATCCTGCATATCTTTACGGATCAACGGATCTAAAGCACTAAATGCCTCATCCATCAAAAGAATATCAGGGTCATTTGCAAGGGCTCTCGCAAGACCTACTCGTTGCTGCATTCCACCACTTAATTCACCTGGATAACTGTTTTCGTACCCTTTTAACCCGACAAGTTCAAGAGATGTTTTTGCTTTTTTGTGTCGCTCATCCTTGCCTATATCCTGGATTTCCAACCCATATTCTGCATTTTCTTGGACTGTTCGATGTGGAAATAAAGCAAAGCGTTGAAATACCATACTCATTTTCTGCCGTCTCACGTTGCGTAATTTTTCGCTATTCATCTTCATGATGTCTTCTCCATCAAGATAAATATGGCCGCCTGATGGCTCAATAAGTCGATTTAACAGCCTGACAAGAGTGGATTTCCCACTACCGGACAACCCCATTATCACAAATATTTCACCTTGTTTTACTTCAAAACTTGCTTGGTTCACCCCGATAGTCATATTTGTTTCTTTAAGGATTTGTGACTTTGTTTTTCCTTCCCGTAAAAGATCAATAGCCTTTTGAGGGTTTTTCCCAAATACTTTTGTTACATTCTCAACCTTAATCTTCAGAGTATCCACCTAAACACCTCTCCATATAATTAAAGATTTATGTAAGCATTTTTAATTGTTGACTAGCTTCTGCATAAAGTTATTCTTCCTTAACCGGAGTACTTTAAACCATCTTTTCAAGATTAGCTTGCTTTATTTTCCTAATAAATATTTTTATATTAAATGGACAAATTAGCTTTATAAGCTTGCTCTCAAAAATATTAATTTTGGAGCTCTTACAAATGGAAGAGAGGGATGAAAATGAAAAAGAATACCATTATGATGGTAATAATATTATCTTCTGCAATTCTTTTAAGTGCTTGTGGCGGTGGCGGAAATGAAAAAGATGGGGAAGGAGAGAAAGGCACTCTGAAGTTCGGTATCAACAACTGGGCAGAAAACATCGCTGTCTCAAACATGTGGAAAGTACTGCTTGAAGAGAAAGGATACTCTGTAGAACTAAAGGAATTAGAAAAAGCGGCAGTCTGGACAGGTATTGCTCAAAATGACCTGGATGTTGCTCCCGAAATTTGGTTACCCAAAACAGACGAACCATTATATGAGCGATATAAAGATGACATTGTAAAAAGAGAAAGCTGGTATGAAGGAACTGGGCTTGGATTTGCTGTACCAACATATTTGGAGAATATAAACAGCATCGAAGATTTGAACGCCAATAATGATACACTCGGAGGACGGATCATTGGTATAGAATCCGGTACGAGCTTGATGGAACTTGCAAATGAAGCCATTAACGAATATGACATTGAGTTAGATCTTGTGCAGTCCTCTGAACCTGCTATGTTAAGTGAATTGAAAAAGGCACATGACTTAAATGAACCGATTGTTGTAACGCTTTGGAACCCCCATTGGGTGTTTGCAGAATATGAGTTAAAATATCTCGAAGACCCAAAAAAGACATTTGGGGAACAAGATGATATTTTCTACATGACAAGAAAAGATTTTGAAAAAGATCACGAAGAAGTCGTTAAATGGATGGATAAATGGAAAATGAACGATGATGAACTTGGTGATTTGATGAGCATGATTAACGAAACCTCACCAGAAGAAGGCGCTAAGAAGTGGATTGAACAAAATAGGGAACTGGTCGATAATTGGTTAAGTAAATAGCTCTGTTAAAGTTGAGTGTTGATAATAACGCTATTCTAATGATGATTGGAGTAAAAGGCGGAGACTCCAGCACCGCCCCGTGACGCGTAGCCTTTTGCGGAAATCAACAGCGGCGTTTAACACAGCCAAGTAAATAAAAAGAAATGCCGTCACATTGTGTGGCGGCATTTCTTGTATTATTATCTCTTAATTTCAATATTTATGAACGGAACCTATTTAAAAAACACCTTATCTACATTATACTTCGCTTGTAGCTTGTTGATGATATAGGTTTCATAAATTTCCCGCTCCATCGGATCTTCTATTAAACAGATATCAATACGATATACTTCATCTCTGTGATTTTTGATTGGTGAAACATTGTCTTCAAAATGCTTTTTAACTCTTTGTCTTAGTTTTCTTGCTTTTCCCACGAACAAAAGCTCATCATTGATATTGAAGAAAAGAAAAATTCCACCTTGATCCCGGGGTATTTGATGTAAATCAATGAACCCATTGATAGGGGTGATGGTTGGCTCATTCTCTCTTTTAATTTGTTGTCTCTCAGTAATAGAGATATTCGGATTTGGGATTTCAATTTTTATCATATTTAGTCACGTCCTCTTTTTCTGTAAAGGTAAATGTTATCATAAGTATCGCTGAAATGCTATTAAGATTCTGTAAAGTGTCTCTTTTCTTCTATTCTCTGATAGATAATTGACTATTTCTAACACCAGCCAATAAAAGGTTACGCGTTCCACGGTGCGGTGCTGGAGGTTCATCAATACTTGTCTTTAGAATAAGTATTCCCCAAAAAGCATTATTCTTCAATCGCTCCAGATATATTATACTCCTCTAAATTTAAATCACATGTTTCATCTAGAGCCAATTGGGCAAGCATCATACCAAGATAAGGGCCACTAGTCAAACCTGATGCACCAAGGCCGTTAGCTAAAAGCAAACCTTCAAATTCGGGTATTGGGCCTATAACAGGCAAGAATCCAGGGGTGAAAGGTCGGAAACCTACTCTTGTTTCCAAAATGGTGCTTACTGATAAACCTGGCGCAACTTCCATTGCTTTAGCAAGAATATCTGAAATGCCTCCTGCAGTAACACGGTAATCAAATCCTGATTCGTCCTCATGTGTAGCCCCTACTATCACGCGACCTTTTTCAAGGCAAAGAATGTATTGATTGTTAGGAGGCATCACAACAGGCCAGTTTGATGTATCGGTGTGGGGTAGTTCCAAATGTACGATCTGTGCTTTCTGAGGCGTAACAGAAAAACGAACTCCTAGCGGTTCTAAAAGTTTTCTTGCCCAGGCACCTCCTGTAACAGCAACTTTATCAGCGTATAGTATCTGATCTTTCAACTTCACACCAGTCACCTTTGTATCTTTATGTATCAATTCTGCATCGCCTTCTAGAAATATTGCACCATGCTTTTTAGCAGCATTAATGAGTGCTACTCGCAACGCCCTTCCATTTACGCGTGCAGCGCCACTTATGTATACAGACCCAAATTCTTCGGATAATGGCGGAAATCGCTTTTTAGTTTCCTCTGGTGATAGAATGGATATTTCCCCAATTTCAGGTGCTTCATCTTTTCGCTTTTGCGCGCGCTCTGCAATTTTCAGAAGCTTTTCAGCGTCTGTATGTAAACTTAAAGCCCCCACTTTGCTATAGCCTGTCTCTGTTTCACCATCCGCCTTTAATTGGTCTATTAAAGACGGATAGTAGCTTGCTCCCCTCTTCACTAACTGATACCATGCTTTATTACGTCTTTGGGAGATCCAAGGACAAATAATGCCTGCAGCTGCATCTGTTGCTTGTCCTGTATCGAACCGATCAATTAAGGTGACATCAGCTCCAGACTTGGCTAAATGAAACGCAGTGGAGGCTCCTAGTATACCTGCTCCTACGACAATTATCTTTTTCACATTAAACACCTATTCTGATATATATTCTTTAAAATTCTGATATATTTTTTACACTACTGTATATTATGCCTGATACTTGACGGAAATAAAAGACTGCTCTCTATATCGCAGAAAGGTAAGTAGTTAGGAAAGTTGAAAAACCCCCTTTAAGCTAACAAGAGAGTTTTTCTGGTCTGTATACAATTATTTATTTTCTTTGTGACCGAAATTTATATTCTTTCCATAAAAAATCTCGTCCATTTCGTTTGTTAGCTTTTCCGTAATTTCATACCGCTCTTCCACATCTAGGGAATCTTTTGTATGGCCAAACAAGTAATTGTTTAAGTCAAATCCCTTAAGTTTGCATTTTGTATGAAAAATATTTTCCTGATAAATATTAACGTCAATCATATCGTACATATTTTTTACATCATCAGGTATGTAGTTTTGAATAGAATTAATATCATGGTCGATAAAAAGCTTTTTCCCTTGAATATCACGGGTAAAGCCACGAACACGATAATCCATCGTCATAATATCGGTCTCAAAGGAATGAATAAGATAATTTAATGCCTTAAGTGGTGATATTTCTCCACAAGTTGATACATCTATATCTGCACGAAATGTGCTGATCCCTTCTACAGGATGATACTCAGGATAAGTATGTACAGTGATATGACTTTTATCAAGCTGGCAAACAACCGAATCAGGCAATGGACCTGGTGACTCTTCATAGGACTCAGTTGGCACCTCAACAACAGGTCCTTCCGAAACGAGCACAGTAACACTTGCTCCCTGTGGGACATAGTCTTGCTTTGCAACATTTAAAACATGTGCTCCAATCAGGTCCGCCACATTTGTAAGGATTTTCGTTAATCTGTCTGCATTATATTGCTCATCAATATAATCAATATAGGCCTCGCGTTCTTGTCTTGTCTTTGTATAACAAATATCATACATATTAAAGCTCAGCGACTTCGTTAGGTTATTAAATTCGTGCAGCGTTATGCGCCGTTCTGTGGAACGATCCATGGTATATCCCCCTTAACTTATTTAGCCCCCTATTAACGGAGCATTCTAAATTTATATATATATTACCCTTTCATTAAGGTAAAAAAACAATTAAATTTTTCTTTACTTTGTTATGAAGTCTTTTATCACTGCTTTTTGCTCCTCGTATGACTGCTTTCCCAAATGAATTAACTTATCCATTGAAGAAACTTCATCAAAAGGAACTTCTGCGTTAAGCTCTTTATTTACCCGAAGATACTGTCTACCGAGAAGGTGTTCACATTGATATGAAACGGACTCAGATGATAACTGTAGAGCTAAATCCAACAGCTTTGGTGTCACCTTCATCGATGGCAAACGAAAAGGAAGCCATTGTTTTACTCCCCAATATTTATTTTCATTAATCGTAAAGTCAATGGTTTGAAGACCTGTACCGATAGATAAGATATTAATATCACTTAAACCTATTTTAAAGTAATCTAATGCCTCCGTAATGCAAACCATTGATGGGTTATTTGCCCAAAGTCCTCCATCAATAGATAAATAGTGGTTGTCTATATTATTTGGAGGAAAATAGACAGGGGCAGAACAAGATGATAAAACAGCATCCCACAGTTTGACTGATAGGTCCTTGGTATCTTTGTTTCCATAGTTTGAACGATGTACATATGGTCTTCCTTTAGTTACATTTACCGCTGGAATTAATAAAGGACTACTAATATCACCAAGGGTTCGCTCTCCAAATGCCTGATAGAAAAACTTGCGCAGATATTTATCACTGTAGATGCTCTTGAATAGACCGAATTTTGCTTGCCGCACAAAAATTTTCTCTCCAAATTTTTTATAACTATTTAAAACTTTAGACATGTCCATTTTTATACTTATAGATGCAGCGATAATCGACCCTGTACTTGTGCCAGCTATAAGGTCGAAAAGTTCACTAATGGGTTGATTATATTCTTCTTCCATAGCTTGTAAAATGGCTACAGCATACACCCCCCGAATGCCGCCTCCATCTATACAAAGTATTTTCATTTTCATCACCAATTCTTCCTGTATTCTTATATCTTAATAAGTGCTTCGCCTCTTTTTAACCTTACTAATCCCCCTAAAGAACACACCGTTAATCGCTGCGATGAAAATATAAAATAAAAAGGAATAATACAATGCCCAACCTCTGTATTGAAATAAATTAAAAAAGAGGGAGATCCATTCTAGAAAAGTTAAGATACATGCGGTTCCAAGGATGAATACCACTAAATTCGGCTTCCATTTTTTATAAAAATGAATGATAATCACCAACGAGGCCGGGTATGTAAAGGACTGTAGGATAAGATCGAAAATCTCTGCATGAGCAAAGTCCATCGTATCGTACATATCCAGGGGATGCTCAGCAAATAAAGACTCCAATGTGGTTGCAAGAAATATATTAAACAAATAAACACTGAACAATTCGATAGTTGTCAATTTTCTATAATGCTTATGAAGTACGAATAAAACAGTTATTACTAGGACAGTTACAACGATTGTATAAATTTCGTTTTCATCAAATTTTTTCGGCAAGATTGGGTTTAAAATTTTCATGATTATTAACTTCATGCTAGGACGGGCTTCCTTTTTAGAAGTGTACGAATCTTTTTCGTTACATAGTGGGATATCAATAAAATAACGAGAGCGAAAAACACATCAATGATTGGATACTTTTTTCGTTTCAAGGATCCCAATTGCCAAGAATATTTTTTCGCAAAGTACAATAAAACTGACCCACATAATCGCGCTAATATAGAAGGAGATACTTTTCTTCGATTTAGCTAAATAAAGCACTCCAATTAATAAAACTGGTACTATAACTCCGTAAAATAATTTAACATTAATTTTTGCCCAACCACTATCTGCAATAATTAATCTTTCATAGGGTGAAAACAATTTATAGTACGTATTTTGGCACAGATAGGAAGTAGTGAAGAAAGTTAAGAGTAATTCTAATGGCACATAAGCTCTTTTAATCTTACGAAGAGAGTATAAAAGCAGAATGGAGATTGTGAAAATAAGTAAGAAGGCAAAAATCATGTCATGGTGGACTCCCTTCTCCTAGAATATATTCCTAGTATTACTAAGGAAGGAGTTTTCATTCAATGACTATATAAACTCTCTGTATTCATATACTAATATTTCTAAAAAAGTCTGGGACAAAACTAATAAAGCACAATTTAAAAACGAATAACCCCAGTGTTTTGCTCGCATTTTCGAGTAGTCATCCTCTTGCACTCCAATCAACCCCTAGTAATTAAAAAAAACAATAAAAAACCCGGACTAAAGTCAAAACAATAGCTCGGGTTTTCACAGAATAAAATACTTTAAGCTCACCGGTGTATGTGGAATTATGGAAGGTGGCTAATTGACAATAAAATTCTCCATTAACGTATTAAACTTTCCTTTTTCGTTCTTCCAAAATTCTTTCAACAGAGGAACGATTTCATAACAGATAATATGCTCAAACCATTTTTCTTCATCTAAGATTCGATCAACAGAAGGACAAAAGTAACTGTGCCCTATTCCAAAGCCGCTCTCTGCTTTATCATAAGCCTTTATCTCTTTATTTAATTTTTCCATCAAACAGACTAGTTCTACAACGAACTCCTCACTTATCCCTTTTTTGATCAAGAGATTTTGGAAATTTGGAGAGTGAAATGCCGGATTAATACTCACAAGCGCAAAACGCCTTAAAACAGCCAAATCAATATTATAAGAAGCTACTGTATTATTGAGCGTACAAATGAAGTATAAATTAGAAGGTATATAAAATGAGTCTTGTTTTTCAGATTTGGTAAGATAGATGGAATGCTCTGGGTCTCTTTTATCTGTCTCAATAATTGAAAGAAGTTCTCCAAAAACATCTTGAATCACTACCCGGTGAATGTCATCCAAAATGACATAATAATTTTTATTAGGATCCTTTTTAGCTATTTGACAAAAACGATAGAATATTCCTTCTTGGTGGGTAAAGTCCCCGTAGGTAAGAGAAGGATGTAAACTAAACCATGCAATCCGACTATTATCCATTATTTTCATATGGGAATAGGCCAATCTTTTAGCTAGGTAAGTTTTGCCTACACCTGGTGGGCCTTGTAATATTATATTTTTTTTGTAGTCAAGCGCCGTCAATAATCGAGATGCTTTATGATTACTAAGGAAAGCCTCAGAAGTAAAGTCTTCAAATGAATAGACAGAAAGAACTTTTTCATGTTCTTTTTTTTCGTTGGAAATATTGAGCGGTGAAGCATGCTCCTCCATTTTGACCAGCCTGCCTTCTTCTCCCTTTTGTGCGTTTTCTTCTTTCATCCTATTTGAGGGATCTAAATGCTCTTCCGGTGACAAATATTCTGCTGCTATAAGATCAAGTAAATAGGTGATGGTGTTCTCATGGGTTGTCAGTTTTGTTAATGTATTTGAAAAAAAGATGTTGCCTTTTATTTTCCAACTTCCAGTGGCTATCCAGGCTACCTTCCTAATAGATTGATACTTATTTTGATGTTTTTTTAATATATATTCTGATATTACTTTACCGAACGCCACGATTATATTGGGAGCTTTTTTTATAAAAACAAAATCTCCTACTTTCATCTCATGGGCAAACTGATATTTAATCGTAGCTTCATTATAAGATGAGTCATTAAATTTATGTTCTTTTTGCAAAGCTTCTGCTATTTCCTTTTTATTCCGCAATTGTTTAAGGTTTGTTAATACTTCTTTTCCGATGGATATGCAATTGTCGCGAACTGAAATTTCCAATTGGTGTTCATTTTCAATCGACAAAACCCAATAGCCTTGAGATATATTTTTCTGAACATTTTCTTGTTTCTTAACCTTATCAACATTTGTATGATGAAGATAATCAAGAAACCTGCTTATTTCATAAAATAACGGAAGTTCCGATTGTTTCCCTATCAAGTCTTCATATTTCCCCACTAAATTACTTTCCACCAAGCAATGTTGAAATTTAAGAAATCTTATCGCAAAACCATCTTCTTTTTCATAAGCAACATCTAGCTTTAACACATTCTCTAAAACAGTTACACCTTGCTCTGAAAATAGGCAAAAAGAGTTTGGAAATATTTTTGCAACCATTTCACATATTACTTTTTCTCCAAAACCAAAAAGCTTATATTTTTCCGAAAATACGAGATTTTCCATTCGTTCCGTTAAAGAGGCGTTTCCAAATATAAGATAGAGAAAGCTATTCCGATACCTCGAGATCGGTGCGAATTGTCCGCCCAGTGCTCGTTCTTTATGCTCAGTCAAAGCAAATGTATGAAGATGTTCCCCTAATTGTTGGATATCCTCCCACTCCAACGTTTCAAGAAACTCTCTTTTATTAAATTGTGCTAAGTATCGGAAGCTGCAGGCTTTTTCATCCACATCATCAAACCACTGTTTCTTCTGTTTATTAAATAAATACAAGTGAGTATCAATATGAGCGTTCTTTGTTTTTCGCTTTAGACAGTCTGGTGACACCCAAAAAGAATGAAGTATTTTATATTCTTGGACCGATATTTTATAGTTTATTTTCTCCTTCAGTTTAAAAAGTTCAAGGTTTCTAAGGTCTGGTACCTTTTGAAGGTCAGTAAGTAAGAGTGCTTGGTGTTCTTGTTTCGTTCTTTTCTCCTCTATATCTATTCTAATTCTTAGTTCTCCATTTTTTAAAAAAGGAGATGAACAAATCTTGCCGAATGCCGTTAGAGAATCTCTGCCTCCATCTTCATGTGAGCAGCTCCAAATGAAAACTGGATCTCCAATATTCAATGTATGGGTATGGTACTTCTGGGAGACAGTCCATTCAATCGTCGCCTCTTCTGTATCCAATTCTGATGGATGACCTTGAAAAATCCAGTATGCCAATGGAATGTTCCTCCTCCTTTTAGTACGCCCTTTTTATACTTTATTATAATAAAAAGAAAAAATTCGAATAAATGATTATGTTATAGTTCATCATTCTTCGTTTTATCCTCTTTTACACATAGAACCTTAACTTAATTCAGTTGTTCATTAATAAATGATTTTTCCTCCATTGCAATATTTAGCGCTTTTTACATGTTTTATTAACGTATGGTTACAATAAACCATACGGGAAGCTGTAAAAAGGAGCCGGTGATATAAGATGACGAAGGAGCAAATGGAAATTCTGAATAGGCTAAAGTCAAAACATGAACAGGTTACTTATGAATGGATTGATTACTGGTGGCAGTATTCGTCTTTTAATACATGGCAATTTTGGGTTAACGTATTGATGCTTGTTGTACCCTTAGTTATTTTATGGTTTAAACTAGATCGGTCCAAAGCGTTTCATTTAGGTTTTTATGGATTTACAGTACATATTATTTTCACTTATTTTGATAGTGGGCTCATTCGGTTTGGATTGATCAGCTACCCTTATCAAGCTATCCCTTTTATTCCTGTTAATTTCGGACTGGATGTCTCTCTAATTCCGGTTCTATTCATGTTGGTATACCAATGGACTTTAAATCAAAGGAAGAATTACTATCTTTCCTTCTTATTATTGACGGCATTTCTTGCTTTTGTTTTTAAACCAATTTTGTATTCGTTTGACCTAATACTTTGGCACAAATGGGCAAACCCTTTCTATTTGTTTCTTTTTTATATTGTTATTTTCACTCTTTCTAAATGGCTCACTAACCTCTTTCTTCACTTTGAAAGGAACAGTAAAAGAGAAAAAGTTGACTCGTAAGTTCAAGAGTCAACTTTTTCTATTATGGTCTATTTATCCTTGTACCCTTATGCTTTCGGCGTATTTTAGCAAAATGGCATGAATCACAGACCCCATACTTATAATCACTGGCTAGCTTTGTTCCACACACTCTGCATTGTTTGGACATTGTTTTTACGTCAGTTTTTAATCTTTCATGAACTTCATCACTGAAACTCTCCCGGATCTTTTCCCAATAAGAAGCCTCTGTTCTTCGATCCAGCCGATAAAGAAATAATAAATGAAGCCCGACTGCTTTATAAGAAAGCTCCACATCCTCTAAGCTCCCTTTTCGCATAAAAGGATCAGGAAGTTCTGTTTTACCGGCTATTGCAAGCATGGTTTCATACCACTGATTTACCAGCACCTGCTCCTTAGAAGAGAACGGAAGATGCAGGAATCCATAGAGGTCAATTACGGAAAGTCGAGCCTCAATGACACTATCTTGTATTATTTCGTACAGTTCCTTTTCCTCAGATAGGCTTGCTTTCTCGGTTCCTTCAGGACTTTCAAATTTGTCCCATAGTTCAAAAAATGTACCAAGTTTTCGAGAATATTTCTGAAATCGTTCAAGAACCGAGCTTGTAGGTGCGATGGCAAAGGTTTGAACTTCCAAGTCTTTTTGTTCGAGCAGCTTAGTCATGATGGAAATATCACTTATGAAAGCAACTTTGCCTATATTGTAAATCCCTTTTCTTCCAGCGCGACCTGCAATTTGCTTTACTTCTTGAGAAGTTAAACGTCGTCTTCTAGTTCCGTCAAATTTGTCTGTTTGGAGAAAAGCAATCCTTCTTATCGGCAAATTTAACCCCATCCCAATCGCATCGGTCGCAATTATGACAGTAGACTCACCATTAATAAAGCGCTGCATCTGCTTTTTTCTTGTCTCAGGTGGCATGCTTCCATAAATCATACTCACTGAGAAACCTCTATTCTGTAAAGCAGATGCTGATTCTAAAACCTTTTTTCTAGAAAAGCAAACAAGTGCATCTCCTTTTTTTGCATCTTGTAGCGTAAAGGGTCTAGATTCTACCTGTAAAGGTATTTCCCTCTTATATTCATGTACTTCTACATCTGCGTCTCCCAATAGCTGCAAAATCATGCTTTTCATGTTTAAACTGCCGATAATATGTACTTCTGTTGCATTTGCTTTTGTAATAGCTTTGTACCAAGAAAATCCTCGATCTTTGTCTGCGATCATCTGTGCCTCATCTATTACCACTACCTCATAAAAATCCTTCTCATGAAACATTTCCACTGTGCTTGAAAAGTGTTGAGCGTAAGGAAGGAGCTTTTCCTCTTCTCCGGTCTTAAGCGAACAGGGTACTCCTTCTGCGTTCATCGTATCATGCACTTCAAGCGCTAACAGTCTTAATGGCGCAAGATACAGTCCACTTTCTGCTCTTTTCATTCTATCCAACGCTTGGTATGTTTTCCCTGTATTTGTTTCTCCCACATGAAGGATATAGCGGATATCTCTATCTGCTGAAGGGATGTATTCTCTGCCAAAAATATCATCGAGCATTTTTTCTTCTTCTGCTTTTAACCTTCTTTGTTCAGCTAATTCCTCTTCTTGCTTACGCACACGATCATCTTTATCCTTTTCAAAAACTTCCTGATGTACTTTTAAATCAAAAGGTAGATGCGCCAGTTTTATTAGATCACCCACATATTCCTTCTGGATTTCATTAAAAATATCATTTATTTTTAAGTAAAAATCATTAGCCAACAGTTTTCTTATCTTCGAAGATGTTAACTGTTCTCCCATCCATTCAGCATAAATTGTAAGGAGTTCAGGGTTTAATTGGGTTAGAATGAGATCAGGTACCACTCCGAAAAAGTAATCCGTTATCCGTTTCTCATAGACGAAATAAAAAGTTTCATATTCAAAATGACGCTCACCATAGTGAAAGGTTTTATGAACAGCGCCAGTTAATTCACTAAAAAAGGTTTCTAATGTTGTATAGTCCTTAGCATCAAAAACTCCAGCTTCTATTAAGATTTCTTCTAATCGAAATGTGTCCACTTTCTCATACTTAACACGTTCTTTAAAATCAGCAGCTAGTTTTTTGGCCACAAAATGTCTGGTATACAAATAAAAATCATGATGTTTTTCATCCGTAACTTGACGTGCTTTTGCTTCTAGCTTGATGCTGATTTCATCTTTTTTAGCTTGAATACGTTTTTCTTGAACTCTTTTATGAAAAGCTAAGCGTACGTTCTTATACCTCTCTTCAAAGGAGAAAGCTTCTTCTTCTTCATCTGCTCTTTTTGCAAGCCATTGTAAAGCATTAAATGGTTTATAATCGCGCATTTCGTTACGAAATAACCGATTGATAAGTTTTCGATCAACACCTTCCACTTCAAACCCGCGTTCCTGTAAGAAAGCCTTCTTTTCTTTTCTAGCAATGTCATTTGTTACTTTATTTAACCAAACATTCGTCCAAATTTGTTGTACATAGTGCCCTCTTTCTTCCACATACTCTTTGAAAGTGGGCAGTTCTTCTTTTGTTTCTAAAAATTGATCTATATCTTCTTCAATTTTATATTTCGTTTGATCAATTGCTATGGAATATAGAATATTTAATTGATTCAATAGTGAATCTCCTTTCTCAATAAGTTAAAAGAAAAGACTATCAATTAGTCCGTTTCTAACTCTTGCATAATATACTGTATCGGTATGCCCAGCCCATGTTCATCAGTGGATGCATAAACAAGGGCAATGACCTCGCCGTTCTGATCTATTACAGGGCTTCCGCTATTCCCAGAGTGAACTGGCACATCAAGTAACAATACAGGCTTTGGAATAGTTGTATCTATCATACCTGCCGTTTTCCCCTCGTTGACGATAAATGAATGAGCAAGTGGGTTTCCAATGATATATACATGTTGTGGTTTATCCGGTAATGCTTCTTGGCTAATGGACAGAATCGGTAAGGAACTGCCGTCTATTTTAAGGATTGCTGCATCATACTCAGAACTAGAGGCAATAACCTGCGCAGAAAAAATTTTTCCGTTTGGAAAAGTGACAGCGATAGGATTCATTCCATCCACCACATGGTAATTTGTAATAATTTTACCTGAAGGATCGATGTTAAAGCCTGTTCCTTTTTTATTACTGCCTCTTATAGTAACAACCGCCTCTTTCCATTCTTGTATATCCTTATCATTTGATAGTTCTTGCGATTTTAATAAAAATTGTAAGGAGGGTAGATTGTAGAATTTTGGGAATATACCCCAGACATTTATTAGAAGAGCCAGGATGATAAGAAAGGAAATTATTTTAAATCTCTTTCTCCGTTTTTTCATATTTTGTTCTTTTTTATCTAAATCAGCGTCATCAAATAAAAAATCTTCCAACGGTGGTTCTACCGAATCTGGCTTGTTTTCTTCAAACTCGTCTTCTCGTTTCATTTCTCTCCCCTTTTCTTCTGTAAATCTGACTAAGTTAATGGAAACTTACCATATGTTTGAGTTGCTTGTCACGTCAAGTTATCTTTCAGGGTAAAATAAGGAAAAATATAGTTGACAATTTACAAAAGTCATTTTATAATTCATCTTGAAGTTAAAAATCTCGAATTAAAGATAATTTATTTTAGGGGAAAATTAGGAGGAAGAAAAAATGACAAAAACGAATTGGAATGTAGACAAGGCACATAGTACGGTGGATTTTTCTGTAAAGCATATGATGTTTGCAACAGTCAAAGGAGGATTTAATGAATATGACGCTACTATTGTGGCTGACCCTACTGACTTAACGACTGCTTCTATCGAGTTTACGGTAGATGTAGCAAGCATTGATACTCGCAGTAGTGACCGGGATGCTCACTTACGTTCTGCAGATTTCTTTGATGTAGACAATCATCCAAAGATGACATTCAAGTCAACAAATATCGAGAAAACCGATGAAAATGAATATAATGTGACTGGAGATTTAACAGTTCGAGGCACAACAAAGCCTGAAACTTTCTCCGTAACTTTTGAAGGTACCGGTTTAGATCCATGGGGAAATGAAAAAGCAGGTTTTGCTGTAGAAGGAAAAATTAAGCGCAGTGACTTTGGCTTAACTTGGAATGCTCCTCTAGAGGCAGGCGGAGTACTTGTTGGAGATCAAATTAAAATAGAATTACAGCTACAGGCTGCTAAAGGTTAATAAAGTAACAGAAGGCTGAAAGGGACTATATTTAGTTTCTTTCAGCCTTTCTTATTTAGATATTTGGCATAAACGGGTTTTTCCATTCCATTAACATTCCATAGTTCTTAGAGTCTTCATCCTCCAGGTAGTTATTAACTAGCTGCAACGGCATCCGTCCGCAGCGTAACAGGAACGTGATAATAGGGTCTTTAAGATCCCCCTTAACCACTTTTTCCACATATTGTTCTGCTGTCATCTTTTCAGAATATGTATGGTAACCTGGCATTCTTCCACCCCCTAATAATCGTTCTACACCTAACTGAACTACAACTTCATACATAGAATTCATCAGCCATTTTCCTAGACCTAACTTGCGATTGCCAGGAGTGACACTTATATCTACCACGTAAACCGTGTTTCCACGAGGGTCATGGTTTCGGATATAACCTTTGTCAGTGATCTCTTCCCAAGTATGATTTGGTTCTTTTGCATTAAATTCGACAAGCAATCCAGTCATGGAACCCACAATAATTCCATCTATCTCAATACAGAGTGCACCTTCGGGGAACAAAGTTATATGATTATGCAGCTGTTCCTTATTCCACAATAACTCCGGAGGGAAAGGTGGCGGAAAGCATTCATGTTGCACACGTATCAAATCTTCAAAGTCTTTCTCCTGATAATTCCGTATAATTGCCTTTACTGGTTTGGTCTGATCAAAAACATATATTTCTTTTCTATAAGAGTAGTTATCTTGTTCATTCAACATTCTTTCATACCTCCATACTTGGTTTTTCTGTAGTATAATGAAGTCAGTACGGTAATCATTATACCTTTTAACAGAATTAAAGAAACTTTACGGGTTGCTTCCATTTCCACAGGAGCAACAAACGATGCGAAACTGCCATTATCTAAGAACAAAAGAGGTGTTAGTTATGATGACAATAGCATTTATACTTGTTGGAGTGATTGGAGTGGCTTCAGTGATTCTCACTCTTTCATTAGCAGGCAAAAGTGATGAAAATTACACAGCATCCACTAAAGGGAATTTATCACGTTTAACATGGATATACATTGCACTTGCAGTTATTTTAGTTGGTGGTCTAGGGTTGTATTTAAAGTTTGTCTATTACTGACAACCTGGTAAATATGCAATAAAACAAGCAGGAAGAGTCTTTGCCTGCTTGTTTTTATTGGATTACAATTTATCATGAGATTAGTAGAGCGAAGTATAGTATCATTCTCTTACATCTATTTTTTCAAAAAAACTTCTAGTAAGCTCAACTACATAAGTGCTCCCCCTTGGTTTCTTTTTATCTACTCCTTCGACAAGCATGGCAGTTAAAAGGGTAGGATCCTGTTGATCATATGCAACAAATAATCCGTTTTCATCTCCAGACGGTCCTTGCTCCGTTTTCATTTCACTTGTTCCTGTTTTACCGGCCATTTCTCTTCCTTGCACATTTGCTTTTTGAGAACTTCCTTCCGTTACTATTTTCCGAAGATAATCCTTTAAAAGAATCGCCTGTTCTGACGAAACGATTTCTTCCTGCCAAACGGTCTCTTCTTCTTCCTCCAGTAAAATCGGCTGCATCATCTTTCCATTATTAACTACGCCGCCGTATATACTTGCAAGGTGAACAATATTCATTAATAATTCTCCCTGTCCATAAGCAGTATCAGCTAAAAGAACATCATCTTCAATAGTCTCTGAATTGGAGATTTGTGATTTAACTGTTGGATAGATAAATGGTAAAGCCTCCCCAACTCCAAGCCTACTTAGTCCTTCTTGAAATTTTTCAGCCCCCATGTCAAGTCCTGCTCTGGCAAAATAAATATTATCTGAGAACTTCAATCCGCTTTCCAAATTAACTATATTATCTTCCTCATAATATCTATTAACTTTGTAACCCCCCCATGAATCATCCTTCTGCCAACTTTTTTCGTTAATCTCATAGGTAGCTGCAGGGTCTATTTCTCCATTAACCAATCCAACCACAGCAGTCAAAAGTTTCATTGTTGAACCAGGTGAGTAGGTATAGGAGAAACGGTTTATCGTCGGTTTTTCCGGATTCTCTTCTAATGCTTGCCTTTGTTGTGATGATAATCCGAGTACATAATCATTAGGATCAAATGTTGGAAGGCTTACGAGACCGCGTACTTTTCCTGAAGTTGGATCCATGACAGCCGCTGTCCCTGATTCTTCTTTGAGAGTTTCGAACAGGTTTTGCTGTACCTTTCCGTTAATGGTGAGCGTTATCGTTTCACCGTTTATAGGTTCGGACGCCACTATATCTACTTGAGAACCATCTTCTTTTTCCAGATAGACCTTTTCCCCATTTTTTGCTTTAAGACGATCTTCCAGTAATTGTTCAAGCCCCCTTTTACCAACCATATCTCCGGGAGAGTACCCTTCGAGACTTTCTAGGTCCTCTGCTGTTACCTCTCCTATATAACCGATCAAATGTGCTGCTGATTGTCCTAAAGGATAGATTCGTTCTTCTACTGTCTTAACGGATATTCCTTCTATTTCCTCTGCTGCCATTACTGTTTGTTCTTCTTCTAAAAGAAATTTTTTTATTGGCATCACGTAATCCGGCTTGGCCCAGCTTAGTGTATATTGTGATTTTATATACTCCTCGTCCATATTTAAAATTTCAGAGAGACGCTGTAATGACTCTTCTTCATTAAACTTTCCCGGAACTACTCCTACTTGAAAAACTTCCCCATTTGTAGCCATTGGATTTCCCTCAGTGTCCAATATCTCTCCTCTTTCTGCATATGTAGTACTAAAGTGAACTTTATCAGTTAATTCAAGATTAGGTAAAATAAAGGATGGGTCCCATTGGATGTTCCATTTTTCTTTTTCGTCTTCTGCTATCGTCTTCTCTAATACAAAATCCTTACTATACTCTATTTTACCAACATAAGTATCAAAAGAAATCTTCCCAGGTATCGTTACGGAAGCTTCCTCTTCCCATGGTATTTCTTTATCCAGAATTTCTATAGAAAGGTTAGCCGTTTCTAGATCTTCATATAGTTTTTCGTATTTTTCTGAAAACACTTCGTTCGTATAAGCTGTTTTTGTTGTAGTAGTCAAGTAAGTATCATACATGTCGTTAAATTCAGATGCCTGCCACTTTTCAATATATTCGGCAAGAGCGGTATAGGGACTTACTTTTTCTTCTTCTTGACAGCCACTCAGTAAAACTGCAAGCAAGATCATTATTAGTAGTTTTTTCATCAATTCTTCCCCTTCCAGTCTATTCTAGGATTCTATTTGTTAAGAAATCTAGTTATTTATGGCTGTATATCCACTTAAACGAATTCCACAGTTCTGTCGGGATCGCGAAGCGGTGGCGCCTCTAACGACTAACCTGCTAGAGGTATAATTCTTCACTTAATAAGAGCCATTAGGTATAGGATACAGGATTTACCACTTTAATTAAAGTGAAAAGAGCGGGAGAAAAAAGCATATTGCTCATTTTTGTATTTGACTCATCTGAATAAGATAAGGAGGACGAACAGCTGTGTTAACAATTGGAAGTGAGCAAACTTTAGAAGGTAGGGGATTTTACTCGTCTCTGGTAGCTGAAGTTGGGCGTGGTTAAACTATTTAATAATAGTAATATTTTAGAATTGCGTTAGAACTCCGGCAAAAAAAGTTTCATTGCTCATCATGTACTTCCTTCGGTCCCTATGATACATCATCTTGTGGTATCCCACCTTTTTATGTACTTTCTTCGGCTCCAAAGGTACATCATCTCTCGTCCTCCCACCTTTTCATGTACTTTCTTCGGCTCCAAAGGTACATCATCTCATGCGAATCACCCTTTTCATGTACTTTCTTCGGCTCCAAAGGTACATCATCGAGCACCATCCATCGTTTTTATGTTCCTTCCAGCACCCTTAACCAATACATGAAAATAACCGTGCTAGCTTTAGCGAAAGAGGTGTTGGGAAATTAACAGCTATAGAACGATACTTAAGCAAAGTCCCTCCCTTCTATTAATGCAAAAAAGCCCGGAAATAATCCGAACTTCTGTTAATCTATTCTATCTAGTTCTCTATTAAATTGCCCTCTGCAGGTATTGGGTTTTCTTTGAGCATCCGGGAAAAGTGTAATAGGTTATATGCGGTAGTCTTAGCCTGCTGCATTGTAAACTCATTTCTGTGGCCTTCAGCATCTATATAAGAATCACCCGGACCTGCTTCTCCTACCCAGTAAGTATCTACATTTGGAGGAATATTAAATCCTGAGTGAGTAAGACCATAAAGTATCGATCTTGCAGCATGTTTCGCTCCGTCTTCATTTCCTGTTACGACCGTCCCAGCTACTTTGTTATAGTAGATACATTGACCTTTTTCATTCGTTAAGCTACTGGCACCATAGATGCGTTCCATAACCATGGTAGCGACACTGCTTTTTTCACCAATCCAAAGCGGTGTTCCTATTACTAGTATATCTGCTGTTTTTATTTTTTCAAAGATGATCGGCCATTCATCTCCCTCCCCTTCATCTTCGGAGATCCCGAATTTCACATGATAGTCTGCGATTCTGATTGTTTCAGACTTTACACCCTCTTTTTCGAAATGGGTAATAACTTCATTCATTAAGCTTTGAGTATTGGAAGTCTCTTCACTAGACTTCAAACTGCAGTTCAAAAATAATGCTTTAATCATCCTACTTTCCTCCATTCCATTTAATGCGTATATAGATGAATTCCCTTCTTGGTTCATAAGAAAACATTATAAAAAGACCGCTTCATGTTAGTAACCTTTAACATGAAACGGTCTTTCTATAAGGCTATTTTCTCAAATAGCCTTATAAAACTTATAATGCTTTATCATCGATTGAGTCTAAGTATAGCTCTATCTCATCTATAACCGATTTTACACAACCTTCTTCAAACGGTGAAATTAATTTCGCATCTTCCACCAACTCTGTAAAGGACTTGCTTCCTCCTTGCTTGCAAAGATGCAAATAATCTTTCCATGCTGTTTCTTGATTATCTTGGGCACGCTTCCAGAATTGAAGAGCACAAATTTGCGCTAATGTATAGTCAATATAATAGAACGGTACTTTATAGATATGACCTTGTTGCTGCCAGAAACCACCGTTTTCAAGGTAATCATTCTCGTCATAATTTAGATGTGGAAGGTATTTCTTTTCAATATTTCTCCATGCCTGTTTACGTTCCTGTGGGGTCACTTCCGGGTTTGCATAGACAAAATGTTGGAACTCATCTACCGCAACTCCATAAGGAATGAAAAGTACGGCTTCGCTTAAATGTGAGAACTTATATTTATCCGTATCATCTTCAAAGAATAGCTCCATCCATGGCCAAGCGAAGAACTCCATACTCATAGAGTGGATTTCACATGCCTCTAAAGTCGGAAAGCCATATTCAGGCACTTCAAAACCGCGACTCTCAAATACTTGGAAAGCATGACCTACTTCATGTTTTAAAACCCGGACATCGCCTTTAGTACCGTTAAAGTTAGCAAAAATGTATGGTGATTTATACTTACTGATATAGGTACAATAGCCACCGCCTGCTTTACCTGTTTTACTTAAAAGATCCATCAAATTATTTTCTACCATATAGGTGTAAAAGTCATTTGTTTCACTAGACATTTCCTTATACATTTTCTTTCCTTGCTCTACGATCCACTCTGCATCACCTTTAGGATCAGGATTTCCTGTTTTAAAGCTAAAGCTATTGTCATAATATTTTAAAGTGTCCACTCCAATACGCTCTTGTTGCTTTTGTTTTAATTTTGTTGCTAAAGGAACAATAAACTCTTTTACTTGATCACGGAATTTAGCAACCATATCAGCATCATAATCAGTGCGACCTAAGCGGGCATATGCTAATTCGGTAAACGAGGAGAATCCAAGCTTCCTTGCAATCCTTGTTCTTACCTTCACAAGCTTGTCGTATAATTCATCTAATTGATCTGCGTTATCTACGAAAAAATTGTATTTTGCCTCATTAGATTCTTTCCGTACTACTCTGTCGGTTGATTGATGATAGGGAGTAAGTTGGGAAAGATTCCTTTCTTTGCCATCATACGATATCTTTGCAGCGGCTAGTAAATTTACATAGTCGCTTACTAATTTGTTTTCTTCCTGAAGTTCTTTCATAATTTCTGGTGAAAAAGTTTTCAATTCACTGTCTGCTAATTGAAATAACTGTTTTCCCCATTTTCCTTCAAGCTGCGGACGGAATTTGGACTGTGTAAGAGCCTTGTAATAGTTGGTAATAAGCCCTTTATATGCGGGTCCTACTTCATTAAAAAAATCTTTTTCCTTCTTATAGAATTCATCCATTGTATCGATTGTATGGCGTATTTGAACAAGCTGTCTCATAGTTTCAAATTCCGAGCGGTACTCATTAATCTCTGACATCATTTTATCCTGAACTTCAAAAGTCTCGGCACACTCAAATTTCTCCAGTAATTGTGTGAATTCTGTCTCCAGTTCTTCCATACTTGGTCTGCTATATTGATAATCATCAAATCTCATCATAATTCCTCCTTTGTATACTTTTAAAAATATGTATATCCACTACTTCGACAAATGCTGCAAGGATTCCTTCCTATATTCGAAAAAAGTTTCGAAAAGCGAAATAAAAAACCTCCACTATTTTTTAGATAGTAGAGGTACACAATTACTCATTCCATAGCTTGGAAAGAATCTTAAAGGATTTTAGTCGTGCCTGGTGGTCAAAGACGCTTGTGTTTACAATAAGTTCGTCTGCTTTTGTTTCTTCAAGAATAGCTTGAAGCTTTTGTTTTACCGTTTCACTGCTTCCAGCAACAGTGTAGCGTAATTGCTGTTGGACAACTTGTTTTTCATATGGGCTCCAAATGCTATCCATATCATCAACAGGTGGTTTCATCTTACCTGGGGTTCCACGGATAAGATGAATAAATTGTTGTTGCAAGGAAGTTGCCAAGTACTCGGCTTGCTTATCGGTATCAGCAGCAATAACGTTAACTCCTATCATCGCGTAGGGCTTTTCCAGATTTTTTGAAGGTTTGAAACGGGTTCTGTAAAGCTCTAGAGCAGGCAGAGTATAATCTGGTGAAAAATGGCTTGCAAAAGCAAAAGGCAATCCAAGTTCAGCTGATAATTTTGCACTAAAGCCACTTGACCCTAGTAACCAAACCGGAATTTCCAATCCTTCTCCAGGAACGGCTCGTACTTTTGCCGTTCCATCCGCTTGAAAATACGAACGAAGCTCTTCTAGCTGCTGTGGAAAGTCTTCTCCCCCACTTCTTCTTTCCCTCCGAAGCGCAGCTGCAGTTAACTGATCGCTTCCTGGTGCTCTTCCTAATCCAAGATCAATTCTACCAGGATATAAGGTTTCCAATGTTCCAAACTGCTCAGCTATTACTAACGGCGCATGATTTGGAAGCATTATTCCACCTGAGCCAACACGGATAGTGGAAGTGGCCCCAGCAATATGGCCGATTACCAAAGACGTTGCGGAACTAGCTATTCCTTCCATGTTATGATGTTCAGCCAACCAGAATCGCTTATATCCGAGCTTTTCGGTAAGTTGAGCAAGCTCTACGCTATTTTTAAACGCCTGTCCTGGGTCGCTTCCCTCTACTACAGGGGCTAAATCCAGAACAGATAAGGGGATAGTGTTCTTTTTTTCATTAATAGTCATATTAATTGTTGTGCTCCTCTCTATTTGTATCCTTATCTATTTTGCTTTAGAAAACTCTTCTTTAATCTGCTTTAATAACTCTGCTTCTTTAAGGACTTTATAAGAGGCCAATGCCATTGCCTTAGCTCCTAAGATCATGGCATTTTTTCCTTGTTCACTAAGTGCTGCGTCCCGGAACTCTGGTGTGTGACAGGTGTACCGTTCTTCACATATTTTTATATAAGGATGAATGGAAGGAACCACCAGACTGACATTTCCCATATCTAATGAGCCAGCACCATCTCGTGATTCAGAAATTTCTTCTGCTTCTACACCTAATTCTACTAAAGAATCAGTAAAAACATTAGAAAGTGTATTATTAGTAACCATGTTATCGTAAGACAATTCGTAGTTAGACATCTTCATGGAAGCACCAGTCATTAATGCTGCTCCTTCAGCGATAGCCTTTACCTTTTGCACCACTTCATTTACATAGCTTCTTGTCTCGGCTCTTACATAAAATTGCGCCACCGCATAGTCCGGGACAACATTTGCTGCTTTCCCTCCTTCTGCAATTATTCCATGTATTCTAGCGTCAGAAGTAACATGCTGCCTTAGCGCATTGATTCCATTAAAAGTTTGCAAAACGGCATCCAAAGCATTAATCCCATCCTCTGGACTCGCGGCTGCATGTGCCGGCTTACCGAAAAATTCAAACTGTATTGCATCCATTGCAAGGGAAGAACCACTTTTCACATAAGAGTGCAGAGGATGAACCATCATCGCTACATCAAGTCCATTAAACACACCCTTTTCCGCCATGGTCACCTTTCCACCTTTTGTTTCTTCTGCAGGAGTTCCGTAAACAACAACCTTTCCACCAGTCGAAGGAAGGATTTTACTTAAGGCGATTCCTGCTGCAATTCCCATTGTACCGATAAGATTATGGCCACATGCATGTCCGATTTCCGGCAAGGCATCATATTCGCTCATTATCCCTATGACAGGTCCCGGTTTTCCACTATCAAAAATAGCCTCAAAAGCAGTAGGCAGGTCACAGATCCCCATATTGACTTGAAAATGATGCTCTTTTAATTTGCCAGCCAAGAGCTTTGAGGATTCAAATTCTTCGTGACCTAATTCCGGGTTCTCTCCGATTTTCGTACTTATTTCATAAAATTCTCCTCTTAGATCTTCTAAAGTATCTATAATTACTTGTTTCATACGATATCCCCTTCGTGTGTCATCTATGTATTTCGGTTTAGAAAATATAGTATCATGAAGTGGGAAATTAAAATAATTATTTGCCTATACATACTCTTCTAAAGAGTACTCCATTTAAATCGAATGGTAATAACAGCAACAACATTCCTTACTTTAATATTATTGAAATAAAAAAAACATGGTTAGAGGAAATCTCCAATCATGTTTTCACGTTGCAATTAGTATCTTAAAGCACCTGCTCCTGCGATAATTAAAATAATAAATAAAACAACAATTAACGCAAAACCTCCGCCGTATCCGCCACCTGACATAGAATTCCCTCCTTCATGTAGAACTACTATACACATTATGCAAGAGGCCCGTAGATGGTATAGGCTGATTCAATATTTATAGCGTGTGCCTGAAACGGAAATCAACGGGCTTTTCCTACAAGTAAGCAAAAAAAATGTAGACAACCTCGAAATACCTCGTGGTTGTCTACAGTCTAAGCAATTACCAAGATTGTAGTAGCTGTGATTTGCTATTCTTTCACCTTATGCCCAATTGCCTTTTCTAAATAGCGGAACTCTTTCTCCTTCTTTTGTAATGCCATCAATATCCATTTCACTAGTTCCTATCATGAAATCTACATGAGTAATACTTGAATTTGCTCCTGCTGCTTCCAACTCTTCGTCAGACATTTCTTTTCCACCCTCCAAGGCAAATGCGTATGCATTTCCTATTGCTAGGTGATGCGAAGCGTTTTCGTCAAATAGTGTATTATAGAAGATAAGATCTGTGTTGGAAATTGGTGAATCATGAGGTACTAGAGCTACCTCTCCAAGATAATGTGACCCTTCATCTGTTTCTACTAGCTTTTGAAGTGTTTCATATCCCTCTTCTGCTTCTACTTCAATAATCCGCCCATTTTCAAAGGTTAACGAAAAATTGTTAATCAAATTGCCTCCATAATTTAAAGGCTTAGAGCTACTAACTTTTCCATTCACTCCTGTTTTCAATGGAGTGGTGAAAACTTCCTCTGTTGGCATGTTCGCAATAAAAGCATGCCCTTTTTCATTAATGCTTTCAGGACCGATCCACACATGCTTTTCAGCAAGTTCAATGGTTAGGTCTGTTCCTTCTGCTTGGTAGTGTAATGCTTTGAATTTATGGTCATTTAAGAAATCAACCTTTTCGCTTAAGTTAGATTTATGCTCGTTCCAAGCTTTCACAGGGTCTTCCAGGTTCGCTCGAGTTGCGTGAAAAATAGCATCCCATAACTTTTCCTCTTGTTCTTTTTCCGATAATTCAGGGAAAACTTTTGCAGCCCAACCTTTAGATGGAACAGCTACAATCGACCAGCTTACCTTATCTGACATCGTATATTTTCTGGAATTTTTAGTTGCTTCACCTGTTACCTTTTGCAGGTTAGCAATTTTTTGTGGGTCGACTCCCTTTAAAAGGTCTGGGTTTAAAGAAGTGATTGCAAGCAAAGCTGATCCTTCTGCATAAGCTTTTTCCATCATTTCCGCTCTCCACAGCGGAAAATACTCAAAAGACTCATCTGGTGCGTAATCAAAGCGAGTTCTTGTAACAGTTTCGTCTGTCCACTCAATTTGTACAAGTTTAGCTCCTGCTTCATAGGCTTTTTTTGCAACAAGTCTTACATAAGGAGCAGATCCTATATCGGCATTAACAATAAGTGTCTGTCCGGGCTGTACGTTTACCCCTACTTTTACTGCAAGATCAGCGTATTTTTCCATGGTTGATTGTAACGTGCTATTCATTATGTATTCCTCCCTTTAAGTACCCATAAGTATTTATGAATGTGGTTCAGTGTATTTTAAAAAGTATCATGTTCCAGTGTTTTTGTCCAGATGGTGTAAAGATAGTAGAAACAGATGAAGAGCTATCCAGCGATTAGGATTTAAATCTAACCTCTTTTAGTGACTTCCCTTTTTACAAGCTCTGAAAATGCTTGCTGTATTTGTTTTGTCATACTTCCAGCCTTACCATCACCAACTTGTGTGCCATCAATTGATATAACTGGCACCACCTCACTGGTTGTAGAAGTAACAAATACCTCATCTGCCGCCAGCAGCTCCTGTTTAGAGAATTCTTGCTCATTGCATTTCCAGCCATTATTATCAAAAATCTCCAAAAGCTTCGATCTTGTAATTCCACTTAGTATCAAATTGTTAGCTGGGTGAGTAAATATTTCATCTCTTTTCACAATAAAAACATTCGAAGATGTCCCCTCCGTAACAATCCCATTTCTAATTAAAATCGCTTCAAACACTCCTGCTTCATTTGCCTTTTGTTTGATCATAATATTGTAAAGCAGGTTAAGGCTCTTAATGTCACAGCGAAGCCACCTAAGGTCTTCAGCTGTGATCACAGAAACACCATCATTCCGTGTATGCTTCATTTCTTTGTATGGTAATGGATATGCAATTAAAGTTGGTTCTATATCTGAAGGGTATTGATGTGCCCTTGGTGCCACTCCTCTTGAAACTTGCAGGTACAAACCGCCATTAACCATGTCATTCCTTTCTATAACACGGAGGATTTTCTGTATCAGCACTTCTGGTTCTTCCTTTATTTCTATCCCTACCTCTTTTGCACTTCGATAAAGTCTAGTTGTATGCTCCTTTAATGTGAACGGGACACCGTTATACACATTAATTACTTCATAAACTCCATCGCCAAATTGGTATCCACGATCCTCTATATCAACTCTTACTTCCTTACGCTCCACAATTTCACTATTAACTAGAACCTTCATCCTTCCACCTCCCGGAATATTCACTTTAGTTTTAATTCAATTGGACAGTGATCACTTCCAAGTATTTCAGCATGTATACCTGCACCTACAAGGCGTTCCTGAAGTGTTTCTGACACAATAAAGTAATCAATTCTCCAGCCTATATTTCGTTCACGGACTTTATTCATATAGGACCACCATGTGTATTTATCCGTATGATCAGGATAAAAGTATCGAAAAGTATCAACATAACCCGATTCCAACAAACGTGTCATCTTCCCTCGTTCTTCTTCTGTATAACCGGAATTGTTTCGATTGGATTTAGGATTCTTTAAATCAATCTCAGTGTGGGCGACGTTTAAGTCACCACAAAGAATGACCGGTTTGATTTTTTCCAAATTTTGAATATAGGCTAGAAAACGGTCCTCCCAGTCTAATCGGAAGTCAAGTCTAGCCAAATCTCTTTGTGAGTTAGGTGTATAAACATTAACCAGGATGAAGTTTTTATATTCAAGAGTGATAATTCTACCTTCGTGCTCCCTCTCTTCTTTATTCTGCATGTCTAAGCCGTAACTAACTTGTAAGGGTTTCTCTTTTGTAAAAACAGCAGTTCCTGAATAGCCCTTTTTTACGGCATAATTCCAATATTGATGATACCCGGGAAGGTCTAGCTCTATTTGCCCTTCTTGGAGTTTTGTTTCTTGAATACAGAAAATATCTGCATTCATATTATGAAAATACTCCATAAACCCTTTTTTAACACATGCCCGTATTCCATTTACATTCCAAGATATTATTTTCACGATGTTATTGTACTCCCTTAGTTTTGCCTTCTATCATTCTGGCAAACTCGTTAAGATGAGCCAATTATATCAAAAATTAGAGGCATTTCCTAAAATAAACCCCTTTCAACAGATAACTATTGATACAGGATAATTTTTATAGAACCTATACGATTCTGTTTTTCTTTTTAAACTAATTTTCTAAAAATACAAAATATTTTAAACTCTACTACATATATTAATACAACTACAATTATATATTGCAATTTTCCAGTAAGCGCTTACTAAATTCAAAAGGGAGCGATGTTTATGCGAGAAACACCTAATTTTGGAGAGTTTTACCCAAAATCTCTTGTCCCAATCAATAAAGACGATCTTTTGATTTTCCTTGAAAAAGTTACAGACATTGAATGCTGTGACAATTACAGCCATTGGTTAATAGCATTAGAGGGTAGAGAAATGAATGTGGGAGAAAATTATTATCACTGGCAGATCGTTGTCTTCCCAGCAGAAATAGATGGCGGTTTTGATTACAAGTATCCTCTTTACGTTTCCTCCTTTTTCCTATCCATTGACGAAGCTCTTGATTACATCACAGAGGTAGAAGAAATTGCTAATCAAGGTCAGTTATTTACTATTGCTGGATGACGTATAGTTTGAAAAAGCTCTTTTCGTTAAGTTTGTTGCTGTAAGTCCGTAAAAAATCGGTATTTAAATTTATTCCTTTCCTGGACACTCAAGATAAGGAGTAATTTGTTAATTTAACAGGTAGAATGTAAAGTGTTGTACTAACTTACGAAAAAGCAAGTATCTTTGCGATAACTGCTATAAAAAAGAAAAACACTCTCGTTTTTCTTTTTGCATGTGTATGTGAAAGATTATACAAAGAATACATAAGTACATTCGAGATGTAGTTGCATTAATTCAGAAAATCTTCGGCTAGGATAACCCTTTTATAACACTCCTCTTTAATAAAAACAAAATTAAAAAAGCCTATCCAAAGATAAGCTTCCTCCTACTTACGCCAATCGAAACACTATTCCGTGTCCGCCTTTTGGATATTCCCATTGAATATTTTGATGTGGACAACCTATTCTGCAGCTGCCGCACTCATGACAGCCTTCATATCCAACATGCATCCGTATTTCTTCCCATTTGTATATTTCTGCAGGACAGAAAATCGTACAAATTTTATCCGGGCATTTCGTCAAGCATATGTCTTCATCTAATACGTGGAGATGGGATTTGGTGTCGGCATTGAAACGAACGAGATACTGTTTTTCTTCGATAGACTGACCTTTCTTATGTTCACTCATTATTTCATCACCTTCCATGCTCGATATGCATCTCGAGCTAGTTTAAGTTTTTCTTTCGGTGACCCCAGGTCTTTCCATATCTTTTTCTGCTTTTCCCATTTGGACGTGCCATCAACGGTAAACATTTGACTTGCAGCGCGGTTCACCATCGGAATGTATTGATCAAAGTATTGTGGAAATTTATTAAAGTGGTGGGTAGAATCTTTATACTTTTTCATATCCTGGCCAACAAAGCTCTTCATCAGGTTGATTCGATATTGATCAAGCGTTCCTTCAGAAAAGTCCCCCTGCTCTTTTGCTGATAGGATGGTTTGTGCAGCAAGTCTTCCGGAGGTCATGGCAAGATTGGAGCCTTCACGGTGGATCGCATTGACAAGTTGGGCTGCGTCTCCTACAACAAGCACACCGTCCGCAACGATTCTTCCCATGGATTTCAGACCGCCTTCAGGTATAAGATGAGCCAAATATTCCACAGGCTCTGCGCCAGCAAGATACGGCCGAACCATTGGATGCGTTTTTACATATTCCAAAAGTTCGTATGGTTTTATTTTATGCTCAATTAATCCAGAAAGAAGTGTTCCTACCCCAATACTTAAAGTATCTTTATTCGTATAAAGAAAACCGGTCCCTAGAATCCCTTTTGTGGCGTCTCCAAAGAGCTCAATCGTACACCCTTGGTTCTTTTCAAGGTTAAAGCGCTCTTCAATCGTTTTGCTATCTAGTTTCAAAATTTCCATTGTTGCGAGGGCTACTTCATCAGGCCGGTATTCTTTATGAAAACCTAGTGATTTTCCTAAAAGAGAATTTACACCGTCTGCTAAAACTACGACATCTGCATAAACTTCTCCATTTGGACGATCTGTTCTTACTCCAACCACTTTTCCATTTTCCACGATGCATTCAAGGACAACCGTTTCATTTACTAAGAGTGCCCCTTGTTCTACCGCCTTTTTTGCAAACCATTGATCAAATTTCGCCCGCAAAACAGTGAAATTATTATAAGGCTCCTCTGCCCACTCCATCCCCTTATAACCAAAAGTCACCGCTGATTGCTTATCCATCATCATGAATCGTTGTTCAACGACTGGTCGTTCTAGCGGTGCTTCCTTGTGAAAGTCAGGAATAATATCCTCCATCATTTTTCGATACAATACCCCACCCATAACATTTTTGGAACCAGGATATTCCCCCCGTTCAAGGAGTAGCACCTTAGCCCCGCCTTTTGCTAATTCAAATGCACAGGATATTCCGGCAGGTCCTGCACCCACTACGATACAATCAAACTTCTCTGACATGATGGACCTCCTCTTTGCCCAATTCTTTCTTAATTTCTTCTACTAGTATTGGAAGAATTTCAAATGCATCGCCAACGATTCCATAATGACAGGATTGAAAAATGGCTGCATTAGGATCTTTGTTGATTGCTATAATCATGCCAGAGTTTTTCATGCCAACAATGTGCTGAATCGCCCCAGAAATTCCAATGGCAAAATAAATTTTCGGAGTCACTGTTACTCCCGTTTGTCCCACTTGATGGTGATGCTCGACCCAGCCGGCCTCCACTACATCCCTGCTGGCACCGACCACTCCACCTAATGTGTCTGCGAGCTGACCGATGAGCTTAAAACCTTCTGCACTCCCAAGCCCTTTTCCTCCAGCCACAACGATATCGGCTTCATCTATTTTTATCTTCTTCTTTGTTTCACGGACAATCTTCAATACCTTTGTTCGCATTTCTTCTTCTTTTAACTCAATGTTTTCTTGTATTAACTCGCCTGTTCTGTTCTTATCCGGACTGAGCGCTTTCATTACTTTTGGTCGAACTGTAGCCATTTGGGGACGATATTTTTTACATAAAATTGTCGCCATGATGTTTCCACCAAATGCAGGTCGGCTGGCAAGCAACAAACCGGTGTCCTCTTCTACATCAAGCTCAGTTGTATCAGCTGTCAATCCTGTCGGGAGGTCGGTTGCAACCGCGCTCGCTAAATCTTTTCCGGTGGAGGTCGCACCATAAAGAATGATTTCCGGCTTATATTTTTCACTGCAATGAAGGAGCGCTTTCATAAATGATTCGGTTCGATATAGCTTGAAAATTGGCTGATCGTAAACGTAAACCTTGTCAGCCCCATACTCAAAGAGATTGGAAGTCAATTCAGTGACATTGTGTCCAATCAGAACACCTGATAGTTCGACCCCACGTTTATCTGCAAGTGTCCTTCCTGCTCCTAAGAGTTCGAGTGAAACTGGCACAATCTCGCCTTCCTTTTCCTCTATGAAAACCCAAACTCCCCGATAATCTTCGAAGGTCATCGTAATTCCCTCTTTTCTGCAAAAAGCTCTTTTTTATCTAAAACGATGGAAAGCAGCTGTTTTACTTGTTCCTGTGGATTTCCTTCCAACAGCTTGCCACCCTCTGGCTTTGGTGGTGCCCATACTTTTGCAACGATTGTTGGTGACCCCTTCAACCCAAGTTGCTTTCGATCAATATCTTCCAGGTCATCCACAGACCAGATATGTGGTGTGTAACGTGCTGCTTTAAGCATATTTGGAAAACTTGAGTAAGGAACTTCATTGATTTCCTTTTCTACAGAAAGAAGGCAAGGTAAATTGGTTTGAACCACTTCATAGCCATCTTCTAGCTTTCGATGAACAACCATATAGGAATCTTCTTTATTGATTTCTACTATTTTATTAACAGAGGTTAATGGGGGGATATCCAAGCGTCTAGCTATGCCAGGTCCCACTTGTCCTGTATCCCCGTCAATCGTCATTTTTCCGCAAATGATAAGATCAATTGGCCTAATTTCACTTATTTTGTTTAGCGCTTTCGTAAGCGCATAGCTTGTTGCTAATGTATCGGCACCTGCAAAGGCCCTGTCCGATATCATGTATCCATCATCTGCCCCAATTTCAATACACTTTCTAATCGCTTTCACCGCTGGCGGCGGTCCCATTGTCACAACCGAAACCGTACCACCATACTTATTTTTAATCCGCACTGCTTCTTCCACTGCGTGTGCGTCATACGGATTTAAAATCGCTGGTGCACTGGCACGATCCATGGTATTCGTCTTTGGATTCATTTTGATTACTTTTGTATCCGGCACCTGCTTTATGCATGCAACAATATGAAGCAATACCTTCCCCTCCTTACCTTCATCTATTATTAGATTTGCAAAATTAAATGTAGATAATAGTCCCATTATTATTACTATATGGACAAGGAAGGAGAACATACCGGTTTTTTATGAGTTTGGTAGAGAAAGAGCGTGAAAATAAGGAGAGAAAGACTCGTTTAGTTGAATTGGTTATAAAAGTTGATAAACTTGAAGGGTCTATGGAATCTTAAACCTTCTGGAAATGTTAGATAAAATGAGAACTATTAAATAGGGGTGGATGGTGTTAGATAGATTTCGGATGATGTTAGATGAAATTCGTAAGGTGTTAGTTGAAATTCGATGGTAGTTAGTTGAATTTCGGAAGGTGTTAGATCATATCCAGTAGTTGTTAGTTGAATTTCAGAATGTGTTAGATAAAATTCAATTGTTGTTAGATGAATTTCAAAAGTTGTTAGATAAAATCCGAAAGGTGTTGGATCAAGTTCAAATTTAGTGAATTATTTTTAGAAAAACCGATAATTAGGACTCTATCAATCCAAAAAATAAGGTTTGCAAATATAACTTAATGAATTTTAAACATAATGCCAGTGAAAAGCTTCAGATTTCCTTTAAAAACGGACGTTTTGTAAGACTATACACTTAAATTCTTAAGGAAGGATGAATGAAAACTCCAAGACGTTCAATATGAATGGCTAGTCCGTCCTTGAAAACCTAAAATAGTGTGCAGCCATCAGCCATCTCCCCCTACCCCCACAACAGATATTCCAGACCCCTCGATTCCTTCACCCCTCCGCTTCTAAGCTATTGTATTAATATGAATTCTGGTTTCTTTCCGTTTGTATAAGGGTATTTTTTTAGGTATAGTATGTAGTATGTAAAGATTTGTAATAAACTGGGATAACAATGCATGGAAAGGAGCTATAAATGGATAAGTTTTATAAGATTTCCTCAGATGAAGTGTTGAAAAAACTTGATGTTACTAAAGAAGGCCTATCAGATTCAGACGTTAAAAAGAGACAGGAGCAGTACGGATTTAATGAACTAGGGGAAGAGCAGCGGAAAAGTACATTACGAGTTTTCTTGGAACAGTTTAAAGATTTTCTTGTTATTATTCTAATCGTTGCAGCGTTATTATCTGCATTTTTAGGAAAGTTCGAGAGTACGATTGTAATTCTTGTTGTTGTGCTAATCAATGCGATTCTTGGAACAGTTCAGCATGTAAAAGCTGAGCAATCATTAAGCAGCCTGAAAAGCTTATCGTCCCCTACTGCTAAAGTATTGAGAAATGGAAATAAAATAGAAATCCCCTCCAAAGAAGTGGTGGTTGGAGATATACTCTATTTGGATGCAGGCGATTATATTAGTGCAGATGGTAGAATCCTTGAAAGCCATAGCTTACAGGTAAATGAAAGTTCACTGACAGGTGAATCCATCAGTGCGCTAAAAGCACTTGATCCTATTCTAGAGGACGATGTATCTATTGGTGACAAGAAAAATATGGCGTTTTCCGGAAGTTTTGTTACATATGGAAGAGGAGTTATTGTTGTCACGGAAATTGGAAAGAAAACAGAAATCGGGAAAATCGCCAACTTAATGGAAACTGCGAAAGAAAAGAAAACACCACTCCAACTAAATCTTGATAATTTTGGAAAGAAGCTAGCCGTTGCGATCATAATCATCGCAGTACTCATCTTTGCAATAGATATTATAAGAGGGCGTACCATAATTGATTCGTTTATGTTTGCAGTTGCCCTTGCAGTTGCCGCAATTCCAGAGGCATTGAGCTCTATTGTGACAATTGTTCTAGCGTTTGGAACACAAAAGATGGCAAAGGAAAACGCTATTATTCGGAAACTGCATGCAGTGGAAAGCTTAGGAAGTATTTCTGTCATTTGTTCTGATAAAACAGGAACGCTAACTCAAAATAAAATGACAGTTCAACAAGTATTTTTAGACAATCAAATCAAAGAACATGACCAATTGCAACTAGACCAGTCCCTCCACAAGAATTTTATACTAATGCAAATTTTGTGCAATGATGCAGAAACAACGAAGCAAAAGGAAATCGGGGATCCGACAGAAATCGCGTTGGTAAACTTAGGAGAAGAAATCTACGGTTTGGATGAAATAGAAACTAGAAAAAGCTATCCTAGGTTGAATGAAGTACCCTTTGATTCCGACAGGAAGTTGATGAGTACAGTAAATACCCTTGATGGTAAGTCAATATTAATGACAAAAGGTGCCGTGGATGTACTATTAGATAGAGTGGTAAGAATTGAAACTTCTACTGGAATATCAGATTTTTCACCAGAAGATAAACAAAAAATTGAAGAAGTAAATCAAAGGTTTTCAGAAAACGGTTTGCGAGTTCTTGCGTTTGCTTATAAAGAAGTGGACGGTCATGCTAATGTCACTCCGGATGATGAAAATGATTTAATATTTATAGGATTAACCGCTATGATGGATCCCCCGAGGAAAGAGTCCCAAGAAGCGGTAGAACGTTGCATTTCTGCAGGTATAAAACCGGTGATGATTACGGGTGACCATAAAATTACTGCATCAGCCATTGCAAAACAAATTGGGATATTTAAAGATGGTGATAAAGCAATAGAAGGCCATGAACTCGAAAAGATAAATGACCAAGAACTAAAAGAAATGGTGGAACATGTTTCAGTATACGCCCGCGTGTCTCCAGAGCATAAAATCAGAATTGTTCGAGCATGGCAGGAAAAAGGAAATATTGTTGCAATGACAGGCGATGGTGTCAATGATGGACCAGCGTTAAAACAGGCGAATATAGGGATTGCAATGGGGATTACTGGAACAGAAGTTGCAAAAGATGCATCTTCAATGGTTTTAACGGATGATAATTTTTCGACAATCGTAAAAGCGATTGCTAATGGTAGAAGCATTTATGCAAACATTAAAAATGCCATTCGATTTTTATTGGCCGGTAATACTGCTGGGATTATCTCTGTTCTTTACGCTGCAATTGGTGGGTTACCTGTCCCCTTTGCTCCAGTACATTTACTATTTATTAATTTACTAACAGATAGTTTACCTGCGATTGCGATTGGGTTGGAACCTCATAACAAAAAAGTTATGGATGAAAAACCAAGAGATGTGGAGACTTCGCTATTAAATAAAGTCTTTGCAGCCCGCTTAGTTACGGAAGGCTTTCTAATTGCAGTTGCTACACTGATCGCTTTTTACATTGGATTAGCAACGAATGATACACTAACAGCAAGTACCATGGCCTTTGCCACATTGTGTCTTGCACGGTTGTTTCATGGTTTTAATGCCCGTTCTAGGCAGTCTATTTTCAAGGTAGGGATTTTCTCAAACCTTTATTTAATAGCAGCAGTCATTATAGGTATTGCCTTGTTACAACTAGTACTCCTTGTGGATCCTTTGAAAGGAGTATTCGAAGTTGCTACGCTAACTCCTGCTCAATTCGGATACGTCTATGGCCTGGCATTAATGCCATTAGTGCTTATCCAATTATATAAGCTTATATTTGTGAGAAAATAATATTAGTATGATGTAACAATTTCACCTTAGTTTATGAAGTTGATTATAAAAAAGCCTGCATTCACATTAGTTTGAATGCAGGCTTTATATATTAAGCTGTGTTGAACGCCACTGTTGATTTCCGCAAAAGGCTACGCGTTCCACAGAGCGGTGCTTGAGCTTCCTCGGCTGCCTGCTGGGTCACAAGTATTCCGCAATCACCCGTTGGATTCTCCGCCTTTTACTCCAGTCATCGCTGGAATAGTGTTATTATCAAGAAACAACTTTAAAAGATCCATCTATTATATTAACTCAACATCTCAAGCCTGAATTAATAACTCTATTTGTTTACTCACAACCATCATCTGAACAATAGGATGTGTTATCTTTGGATGTGAATTTCTGTAACTTAGGTTTTGAATTTTCTTCATCCCACACCTTATTTAGTGCATCAACGAATACCTCCACTGGTTGTGCTCCTGAAATGGCGTATTTGCTGTTCAAGACAAAGAATGGAACACCTTGTACCCCTATCTCGCGGGCTTCCAATTCATCATTGCGAACATCCTGCTCAAATTGATTTCCATTGAGGACATCTTCCACTTCCCCTCCATTTAGACCGAGGTCTGCAGCGAGTTCTATGAGATAGTTCACATCGCCAATATGTTTGGAGTCCGTGAAATAAGATTGTAGTAAGCGTTCTGTAACTTCAGGACCTTTTCCCTTCGTCTCAGCATACTTTGCTAATCGATGCGCATCAAATGTGTTGGTTGGAATATTATGATCAAAGTCGAATTTCAAGCCGACTGCAGCTGCTTGAGTAGCAACGCCTTCCCCCATTTTCTTCGCTTCTGCTACTGACATACCATATTTTTTTGCCAAAATTTCATGGATACTTAAATCCGTATTTCTTTTTGCATTAGGGTCCAATTCGAAACTCTTGAAATGGATATCTACCTTATCTTTATGGGGGAATTTTTCTAATGCTTCCTCCAGCCGTCTTTTACCTATATAACAGAATGGACAAACAAAGTCAGACCATATCTCGATTTTCATGGTTACACCTCTTTCAAAATATTGTATTTAAACATACTATCACATTGTACCGCAATCCTCTTCTATTATGCTTATCGATTAATTGCCTTATATGTGTATCCTGAAATCAATCCTGTTTCTTGTGGCTTCTGGGCAATTTCTTGTACTCTTGCCAACATAACTAAATCACTTGCAGTATTAAGATAGATTCATTTGCTTTAAAAGGTAAAAAGCAAGCACAGATGATACAACTCTAACAGAGACATGCGGAGGACGACCCCTTTTCGCACCTTCATATGGAGTACCTAACCACAGGATTTCTTCGTCAATGACGATAAAAGGAAAATTAATATCTTCTTTTCTAATGACAGTCTCAAATACTTCACCTGATTGCATAGAAGATGTAACAATTGTAAGCTTTATACGCTTGTTAAGGTTATTTAAAATATCTACCAAGTTATGGGGAAGCTTTGACAGGTCAGGAATGCCTAGAACAATAGTGGATTTTGTTTGTTCGATATCTTGGACAACTTTCTCTATTTTTAATGCGTGCATCCATTGAACTTTAGGATGCTGTTTTTTAATCCATGAACCAACATCATGGGGAAAGATTTGCTTTTGGTTATTTTCTTGATAGTCAATTAATTTACGTATCATTCTATTGTTACTGATCTTAGTTTTCATAAACTGTGTATCGCTAACATGAATGAACTTACCCTTTGCACGTGTAATTGCCACATTTAAAAGCCTTTCACTTTCTTTTCCAACCAACAGCATACCCGGCCGTTCGATCGGATAGCTGTCTACGGAGTCAAAAATAACCACATCTTTTTCGCTTCCTTGAAAACGGTGAACGGTAGCTGCAACGATGTCCGCTTTTAAATTCTCTTCCTGCAATACTTCATCAAGAAAAGATTCCATAAGCATTGCTTGAGCCCTGTAAGGAGAAATATACCCGATGGAACCCACTTCATCCACTAAGGCTTCATATAAGAGCTGAAAAGAAATTAAAAGATGCCAAAGATTCACTCTGGAACGAGTGTTCTTATCAATCATTCCGTGCTCTCCTGTATAACTTGTATGAACTAGGACTGAAGCAAAACCGGGAAAAGGCTGCTGTTTTGCAATTATATTTCTGTTTTGGAGTACACTTTCATGGTCACCGACTAGTGAATGATAAATATATTTATTTGTAAAAGCAGATATGTCTGGATGCATTCTTCGTTGCTCTTTTAATAAAAATAAATGAGGATGCAATACACTCTGTTTTACTGTTGCTGCTACTCCAGTATGATAAAAAATATCTTCTCTAAGCCACTTATCTATCAATTCATGCCTTGCCGAGGCAATAGGGGGGAGCTGTTTGAAATCACCGCAAATGATAATATGCTTACCTAAGGAAGAAGCAAAGGCTATTTGAGGAACATATGCCATACTCGCTTCATCGACAACTACTAGATCATAATTTTTTTCATATATAGCTTGATCCATCGCCGCTTTTGCTAAAGTTGCTCCGGTAATGATTGCCTCTTTTAAATAATCGACCTCTTTTTGACGTATTTTTTCTAGGACTCGGGCTATCTTTGTTTCCAACTCTAAAAGTTGATCAGAATCTCTTTTGCTGAATGAATCCGACAGATCTTGTTTTAATAAAACCCTTTCATCAAATAGGGAGCTTCTCTCTTTCGCTAGCTTCGGTTCATGGTGCTCTAAAAGCTGATTTGTTGTAAGTGGTAGTGGATTCGTCATTATATCAAAGCTTGGTGTGCCATATCTCAGGATATCCCCTTCCTGAAAACGACCTTGTTTATTTATAAAATGAGCAACCTCTTTTATTAAAACGTCTACAGATTGATTACTATGAGATAAGATTAAAACATTCTTCTTTTTAAAGTATTTATTGGCTGCGACCCTTGCTAAAGTATGGGTTTTACCTGTTCCAGGAGGTCCCCAAACAAAAGTGACAGGGTTATATTTAGACCTTAGAATTAATTCGTGAACATTACTTTTAATTTTATCTGTAGGATGTTTAGGTTCCATAATAGGTTTTAGAAGCCTTTTGACTCGTAACCGTTTTTGCTTATTTTCTTTAATATCTGTTATTCTTTCATATAGCTGATCTAATAGCTCCCAGGGGTCATGACTTACAAAGGCTTCCGATAAGGTGTCCCCTAAAGATTCCCCGAAGGAGATAATAACACTTCTCCCCTCTGAGGAGAGAATTCTTCCTTCTTTTGATAATGCTCCCCATTCTAATTGGACTAAGCTTCCGGTCGGTATGCGAACAGATTGAGTAGCTTCAAAAAAATAGACATAGCTCTTTTCTTTCGAAATCAAGTGTCCATTGGTAACCTGGTATTTATTGCTTCCATACTTTTTCAAGTGTAGTATTTCTATTTTTAGAGCTTTTTGCCACTCTCTTAAATAAACTATTGTACTTTTAATCATGATTCTCTTCCTTTTAAATGCGCTACACACGATTGGTTTTTTAGGTACTTCTATAGCCTTAACTTATATTTAGATTAAATAAAATTACTAGTCGAACCATTCAGCAACTTCCCCATCCACCATTCTTTCTAATTCGAGTAAGAAGTTCAACTGCAGCGGACCTGGCAGCTTTTCTTGAATTTCATTTACTAACTCCAATGATTCTGCCAATTCTAATTGTTCAGGTTTGGGCTTTATGTTCCTAAACCATTTTTCAAAAGCTTCAATGAAGGTATAAAAATCACGTTCGAATTTTTCTGCCCATTCGGCTCCTTCATCTCCTTCCATCTTTTGCATCATATGCCAATCTTCTAATGCGATAGATAAGCTATCCATTACTTCCTTTTCCATAGTCCTCTCCCCCGCCACTTTTTTTGTCGCCGTCCATTTATTTTGACTATAATCGTACAGAATATTTACAGTGAAAACTTCATAAAAAAATGCCAGAACCTACACGATCTGTAGGATCTGACATTTTTAATAATATGATAGCATTATTTATAAAATTTTATAACTGTTTTTTCTACTTTTTTATCTTCTTTACTTAAACTCTTAGGTTTTTTTGGGGATACAGGCTTAACTTTATCCTCCATAATTGTGGAAATCTCTAAGTAAAATGGGTTGGACTCTCGGTTTCCACCTAAGTATCCTTTTAAGATTTTCAGTTTGCTCGTGGATCCTTTAAGCAGCGCTTTGTAATCCCAATCAATTTCATTCTTATAGGTATTATCCATTCTTTCCTTTAGTGCTAAAGCCTCTGAAATCGCTTCTTTAGGTGTAGAGAAAAAAGTGTCTACTCTCTTTAGACCTCTTTTTTTCAATCCATCTCCTGCTCTTGCTTGATATAGTGTTACAGACATATTAGGTCATCCTTTCTGTATGTCGGCTTCACACCTTCAGATGGTTAATTTAAACACCAGGATACTAAAGGAATTTACCTTATACTAATAGTATACCCTTAAATGACATATAATACCACGACTTTATTCACTTATACAAGCAAAGAAATAAGTAATTGAAAAATTTTTTATGGTTTCAATGGGAAAGCTATGAAAAATATGAGATAATTGATATTGTGTGGGCAAATAGAATTGCCCCCTGCTTGTGGACCTATTGTTTATTTGGCATAGTCGAAGAAAGCACTAGACACGTAAATAATTGAATCTCACATAGAAAGAAGGAATAAATATTGAAATTAAAAAACAAATTCCAAGACAATGAAAAGGTTATTCTAAAAAGTACTGGTGAGGAAGTCACGATAAGTAAATTTAACTACGTACCAAATTTAAAGAGATATTCCTATACTTTAAAAGAATATCCTAAAAGCTTTTACTTTGAAGAAGAGATAAAGCAATTATAAAACTACCTGCGCATATAGTCTGCGCGGTCAGAAAATGATTCCTCTATATTTGTAAATAGTCCTCTATCTAATAATCATTTGGTATCCTTTAATCCAACTAAACTTACTATAAATGGTGTAGAATCAGCTAACATTAAGTTAGCTGATTTTTGTTTTTATTGGTTATTTGAGGTAGTACAATCGTTACTTTCTTCTGAAAAATTCTCAATGGCTTACAACAGTACCTTTATGTAATGTGCCTTATCTATTTCATGTTATTTCCCTTTCATTATGGGGTATACAGTAGGATAGCTAAAGGAGGCGAGAAATATGGTTTATTTACTTTATATTAGCGGTGCAATTTTACTTATCGGCATAGGATATTTAATCTACTCAACATTACAATTCCGCAAAGAAACCAAGCCGACATTTTCTTTTTTTCAAACTGTATCCAGTAGGCTGCAAGAAGAAAATGAAGCAATAAAGCAACAAACCGATCAAGTGAAGGATAAAAAGCAGATGATCAAGAATGATATTGATTGGAAAAAAGCGGTTTTTTCTCACACTATTTTTCAATTCAAGAAATTTATTAGAGTAATGTCCAAAAGTAGCTCAAAACAAAAAGTCAATGAATATTCACAGGAAATGTAAAGGAGGAAGCACAATTTGGCTTCCTCCTTTTTGTATCCTTATAGAGAAGTGAATTTCTCATTATGATATTTTTGACTAGGATCCTTATCTATCTTATGTTTCATTGCGTTAATCTCTCCTCCAATAACAAGAGCGAGTCCTGTAAGAAATAGCCAAAGCATAAGAATAATAAATCCACCAAGACTGCCATAAGTCGAAGAAAAATTACCGAAATTACTCACATAGAAAGAAAATCCTAGAGAAATTAATTGCCATATAATTGTTGCAAACAGTGCTCCAGGCATTACATCTTTAAAAGATTTGCTAATATCCGGACCTATTCTATACAAGGCAGAAAGGATTAAAAATATTACAACAAAGGCGATAACGAACCTTAGAATATTAAGTATTACCTCTGTGCCACCAGGGATATTTACAAATTCCCCAACTGTGTTTAAGATAACTCCTCCAAATATCGGAAGTAAAAAAGCTATTAGGAAAGCGAAGATTAATCCGATGGTTAAACCGATGGATAATAATCTTACTAAATAAAAAGGTCTGGTTTCCTCTGTATCAAATGCCTCATTCATTGCTCTTATAAAAGCATTAATTCCATTCGATGCTGACCATAGTGTCCCGATTATACCAAAAGTGAGCAGGCCCCCATTTGGATTGTTTATCAACCCCTGTATATTTTCTTCTAATAGCTCTGCAATCTGCGATGGAAGAACCGAATTGATAAATTCTACCGCTTTATTAGGATCAATGGATAGATAGGGCAGGATGGAAAGCGTAAGAATTAATAGTGGAAAAATAGCCAGAGTGTAATAATAGGCTTGCTCTGCTGCTAGTCCAGTTGCACGATCGTCTTTCATTTCTCCCCATAGCTTTTTTCCATATGTTAACATATTACTCAACCTTCCCACTCCTCTCATACTTAGTTATTTTGTCTTTTTACTGGCAGTGTACAACACCTGAAAGAGCCTCCTGATTTAATGATTTCAGATATATCCACTTCAATCACTTCGTATCCCCGTCTACGGAGATCATTGTTGACCTGCGCATTACAAGGCAGGCTAAATATTTTTTTATTACCAACTGAAAGGACATTTGTTCCCATAGTAAATTGTTCTTCTTTTGAAACTTCAATTAAATCATATCGACTTGCTAGTAAAGCCAATTCCTTTTGTCTAAATGCTGGAGAATGGATTAAAGCTTCATTTGGTGAAATTATATTAAAGACACAATCTAAATGAAGATACGACTTTTTAATTGGAAGTGGATACACTTGAAACTCTGGAAGTTGCTTTTCTAACGTGTGAATTACTTCACTAGATGTTCTACCACTAATTCCAACAAACAACGTATCCTGGTCGATAATTACATCTCCGCCTTCTATACTGCTATCTTGTAGTACTTCATAGGTTATCTCATGCTTCTCTAGCCACCCTTTAAATAGCTCCTCTTCCCCGTCTCGCACGCCGCTACCCATACGAGAAACAAACACCTTATCACCAAGGGTAAAACCAATATCTCTTGTAAAGACTTGTTCAGGAAATTTTTCCATAGGGTCTAAACTAATCACTTCTATTTGATGCTCTTTCATTTTTTCCACAAATTTATTATGTTGCTTTATGGCTTTATTTTCATCAATATTTTCTTCAATATAATGCTTTTGTGTTTCATTGATTACCTCACTTATGCTCATGTATGTAGGTGGACATACTAAAACCTTTTCTAACGAGGCAAATTCACTTTTACAATTCAACTGTTCTGTGCTCCGAGAAATTTCCATTTCAATCGTCACTTTCTACTCCCCCGATCTTAATTTATATTTTAAGAAATATATTCCCTGCACAACTATCATTCTAAACCTTTTTTTAGGTTTGGCTGTGTTAAATGCCGCTGTTGATTTCCGGAAAAGGCTACGCATTCCATGGGGCGGGGCTGGAGCCTCCTCGGCAAGCCTGCGGGGTCTCCCATCTCCCGCTATTTCCCGTTGTGGTCTCCCCCTTTTGCTCCAATCATTGCTGGAATAACGTTATTATCAACACTCAACTTTAAAGAGCCTTAGATTTAAAAGTAATATACTGTTAAATATGCATTTAAATTTATTCAAAAATAACTAATAAAATACCTAAAAGGGGTAAGGAATGTTTGATCATTCCTTACCCCTTTTGTCTATAAACTGAGCAAATTTATTCTTTATCTTCCAATAAACATTTGTGTCCAATAGTGTCCATCTTCTACATACCCTAATCCAATATGAGTAAAGTTCCCGTTTAAGATATTTTTACGGTGACCCTCACTGTCCATCCACGCTTGAACTACTTCTTCTGGAGTTCTTTGGCCCATTGCAATATTTTCTCCTGCCGTGTTATAAGAGATACCAAAGTCTCTCATCATGTCAAATGGTGATCCGTAAGTAGGGCTTGTATGAGAAAAATAATTTTTCGCTTTCATGTCCTTTGATTTTTCTCGAGCAACGTTACTTAAAGGAGAATCAGCTTTTAAGTCTGAAAGACCATTTTTACGACGTTCTGCATTTGTTAATTCGATTACCTTCATTTCAATTTCTGAAATACCTGCAGTAGCATCAGCTTCTGGTGCCTGTTCTTGTGCTTCTTCAGGTGCTTGTTCTGGTTGTGGTGCTTGTTCTGGTTGTGGTGCTTGCTCTTGTTGTGGTGCTTGTTCTTGTTGTGGTGCTTGTTCTTGTTGTGGTGCTTCTTCTTGTCGAGGAGTTCCCTCTGGTTGAGCTTGTCTAGGTTGTTCCCCTTGTGGTATTTCTTTTTGGAACTTATAGATAGCAAATGGTCCGTGTTGTTCAACTTTTTTACTGTGTGGAAACTTTTTACTCGGTATGGTCGTACTAAAAGAGTTTTGATCGATTGTTAAAAAACCATGGTGAACACGCTGCACCTCTGTGCCGCCTCCATTGCTTTGGTCAGCGTTCATGTTTCTTCCCATTCCTACATCTCGACCAATACCCATATTTCTATCGGTACCGATATTTCGATTGTTACCTATATATCGAAGTCCTTCCCCATCATTAGCATTACGATCATCAAAAGCTGTATTATTCGGTTGCGTAGTATCTACATTGCCTCCATTCATACCACATCCTGCTAGCATGGAAAGAGCTAATACAAAAATTAAACATGTATAAACTAATTTTTTCATTTGGACATCTCCTTTGACAAAATTATTACTCTCATAGCTTTTCTTTTTATAAGGAAAAGTATTATTGGTAATAATCGTGAAAAAAGGACATATTGTTTATGAATAAAATTAGTGATGAATGATTTTTTCCAACACTTTTTGGACCTCATAGCCTTCATTGAAGTCGACAATATAAGCATCCTCACCATTTAAGCATTTAATTAGCTCATCCACCAAATGAAACTCAGGAAGTTCCAAAGATTCCAGATCCACAATTTCCATTGATTCATTTAGCTTAGCTATTTTCACTATTCTCCAATCCTCCAATGAGATGGATTGCTCTGAACCATGGATGGTGAATGAAATATGGTCCTGTTCTGCTTGTCCGACAAGGCCATCCACTAATATTTTCACACCGCTAGATAACGTCAATACGGCTATTACCCCAACTTCACTAGCCTTCGGATCATTAGGATAATCCACTGAGCTTTCTACCTTTTTGATGTTGCCAAATAAACGTGTGATAATTTGCAGGTAATGGGGAGTAATCTCCCTAATAAAACCACCTTGCTCTCTTGAACCAATCCAGTTGGTTTGCTGCCAAGGTCTTGGCCACTGGTGGAAATGCATCTTCAGATGAATTCTTTTAATTTCACCTAATTTTCCATCCTTTAATGAATTTTGCATGTATGTAAAAGCCTTTTGATAGACCAAAGGAAAGTGCATGGCATGAACAAGACCAGAGATTTCCGCTTCTTTTACCATACTGTCAGCTTGCTGCTCCGAATTTGCTAAAGGTTTTTCGCAAAGCACATGTTTTTTGTGTGAAAATGCAGCCATTACAACTTCATAATGAACCGCAGGCGGGACTGCCACATAAATAAAATCAATATCATCCATTAATAGCAAATCTTTATAATTTTCAAAAAAGGGAATCCCCCCGAGTGCTAGTGATGTTTTTTCTGCAAGCTCTATATTGAAATCACATACTGCACCAATTTGTATTTTTGATGATTTCTGAAATTCAGAAATAAGTCGCTGTCCAATTACTCCCAAACCAACAATTCCTACCTTTTTACTTTTATTCAAAATAAACCTTCCCCCTTTTATTCTAACAGCTATGCTTTTACTTTTTTTCTGCCAATACTTTTATAAACTCTCTCATATAATCCGGCAAGTCGGGAGGGCGGCGACTTGATACAAGGTGGCCGTCCACTACAACAGGTTCATTCACCCAAATAGCACCAGCATTTGTCATGTCATCTTTTATTCCCGGTGTGCTTGTAACCTTTTTACCTTTTAGGATATTGGCGCTGATAAGCACCCATCCAGCATGGCAAATTTGACCTATCGGCTTTTGCTGATCGTTCATCACCTTAACCATCGAAAGGATATCATCATATCTTCGAAGCTTATCTGGTGACCAACCTCCTGGAACCAAAATAGCATCGTATTCATTAGGGTCAACATCATGAAAGGATATATCGGATTCTATCGGTACACCATATTTCCCAATATATTTTGTGTTTGCTACTTCTCCTGCTATTGCTACCGTCGCACCTTCTTCTCTAAGTCTTAGTACCGGATACCATAATTCAAGATCTTCAAAGTCATCACTAACAAGCTGAATAATTTTCTTGTTATGCAATTTCATTTTTTCTACCTCCTTCAATATAAGTATGGTTATATTGTGAAGGAGCTGAAAAAGATTTGCAAATATCAAACACGTTCTCCTTTAATTCCATTTTAGTCTCTTCGCTTTACGCAGTCGGTACGGGAGCCTCTTCTAGACCACTAAAAAACTTTTATACTTAGGGTTCGACTTTTGTGACCGCTGTTGATCTCCACGCCAGGCTTCGCGTCCGCGGGGCGCTTGGGAAGCCTCCTCGGCTACGCCTCCGGGGTCTTCCCTAAGCACTACCTCCCGCTGGAGTCTCCGCCTTTCGTTCCAATCAACAGCTAGGTGCATTAAAAAGCAAATGTTACTGTTGAGATATAATCCGTGCCTTCCACTCCAATAGAATGAGTTTTCTATACTTTTCGTTATACCACTTCGAACACACATTCGCCAATACCCAAGAAAGCATAGCATGCACTAGACAACCCTACTGAAAATTAAGAAATTGTCCATACAGGCTATACTATACTTATTAGGATAGAATTAAATCTAAAAGTAGTGGCTAAATGGACATAGGGAGGACCAGTGATAGTCTAAATAAAGAATCAAAGAGGTCCTATCTAACAATAAAACTCACTAAATTTACATAAGGGGATCGGAATGGTAGCGTCCCGGTCCCCTTTTTTCTATAAGAAGACTGAATTGAAAAACCTTTTAGGTTTAACCCAGTCTGTAGAATCCAACGATTTTTTAGATAATAAAAGCTAAATGTCTTAAAACTTAGCTAATTTTTCGATTGTTCTGGCAAGTAGTTCTGTTCGTTCTGTTAGAGATGGAATTTCCAAGTATTCTGTTTCACTATGTGCATTTCCTCCTATTGGTCCCATTCCATCTATAGTTGCTACTCCCATGGCTGAAGTAAAGGATGCATCAGATCCTCCACCTGTAGCTGTATCGGTAACTTCAATGCCGATTTTTTCTCCAATATCTTCAATTAAATGGAGTAACGTTTCTGTTTGTGCATTCTTTTCCATTGGCAACCGGTTCATGTTTCCCTCTAAATGGGTTTCTGTACCTGCCACGTCAGTAGACGAGCATATTCGCTCGATTTTTTCTTCCATTGGTCCAGCTTGGTTTCGCTCGGAAATTCTTATATCAACTTCCGCTACTGCTGTGTCTGAGACAGTATTAACTGAAGAGCCTCCTTCAATCAACCCTACATTTACACTGATTCCTTTAGAGTGGTCAGTGAGGTCATGTAGGCGGATAATTTTATAGGCTAATTCTTCAATCGCACTTCTCCCTTTTTCTGGTTCAATCCCTGAATGAGCAGACCTACCCTTCACGCTTATAGTGTAATGACCTTTCCCTCTTCGGGCTGTAACTAAGGAGCCGTCTTTTCTTGCTGGTTCCATAATAAGTGCATACTTTTTTCCTGCTGCATTTTTTTCAATCAGTGTTTTAGATGATGGAGAACCAATTTCCTCATCACTATTTAATACAATCAATACGTCTTGGATAGCCCTTGTTTTAGTATGAATTAAAGCTTTCATTGCAAATAATAATGCTACTTGACTTGCCTTCATATCTATTACTCCTGGGCCGTACGCCCGCTTTCCTACTATTTTGAATGGACGGTTTTCAACGGTACCTTCTGGAAAAACGGTATCCATGTGGGCAATAATAATAATTTGAGGATTTTGTGCAAGTGGATGGTGGATGATTAGGTGATTACCATGCTCTTGTTCTTTAACTTCTTGAACAGTGAACCCTAGACCTTGGTACTCTTTCATCAGGATGGCTCCTACTTTGTCAACGCCCTGTTTAATATAAGAACCACTATCTATATTTACAATCGTTTCCAGCAAAAGGAGCATTTCTTCTTGTTGTTCGTTTAAAAATTGACGCATCTTTCTTTTCTCTCCTGACATTTTTTCATGAATTTAATATAGATATAAAAAAAATTAATTCTACTTCTTATATTATACCGTTTTTTTATCTTGATTTCCTAAATATCGCTAGTATTGTTACTCTTTTCTTTATATTAACCAAAAGGGCTATTTTTTTTGTTGTAAAAGAGTAGAAAATATGCTATATTTATTTGGCGATGAGCTGAATTGTGTAAGTCGACAATCGTTGCTTTCCTTAGCAAAACATGAATGTGGTCATGTTGATTGCCGCCTCAATACGCAAAGAAGACACTTAGGTGTCTTCTTTTTTTGCGTAAATTTATTGAATTCACGTTTACTGTTATAATAACATCATTAAAACTCTACATATAAAGGAGAAGATAATGTGAGATTTGGTATTATTGGAACGAATTGGATTACTGAAAGATTTATTGAAGCAGCAGAGGAACTTGAAGATTTTAAACTAACTGCTGTTTATTCACGAACCGAAGAACGTGCAAAGGAATTCGCCAGTAAGTATAATCTTATCCATACTTTTACTGATCTAGAGCAATTTGCTGTAAGTGACCACTTTGATGCTGTATACATTGCAAGTCCAAATTCCCTGCATAAAGAACAAGCTATTTTGTGTATGAAAAATAGAAAACATGTATTGTGCGAAAAGCCGATAGCTTCAAATTCCAAAGAACTCCAAGAAATGATAAATGTGGCAGTGGAACAAAAAGTCGTTCTTATGGAAGCTGTTAAGTCTACACTCCTTCCTAATTTTAGCAGCATACGTGAAAATCTACATAAGATAGGACCTATTCGAAGATATTCTGCAAGCTATTGTCAGTATTCTTCCCGGTATGATAAATATAAAGACGGGATAATACTTAATGCTTTTAAACCAGAGTTTTCTAATGGCTCCTTGATGGATATTGGTATCTATACCATCTACCCAATGGTAGTGTTGTTTGGAGCACCTCTAAGTATAAAAGCGAATGCTGTCATGCTAGATTCTGGAATAGATGGACAAGGAAGTGTTCTCTTCAAATATCACGATATGGAAGCTGTTGTAACCCATTCGAAAATAGCAAATTCTTACACCTCTTCAGAAATACAAGGCGAAAACGGAACCATTGTTATTGATAAGATTCATACACCAGAAAAGGTGGAAATTTATTATAAAGATGGAACAATTGAAAACATTTCAAGAGAACAAAAAACACATTCCATGTTTTATGAAGCAGCAGAATTCATACACCTTATTAAAGATAAGCAAATTGAATCGTCGATAAATTCCCTTTCCACGTCAATGAAAACGCAAAATATATTGGATGAAGTCAGAAAGCAAATCGGTTTAAATTATCCAGCAGATTGAAGAAATCAAAGAGGAATGCTTCTAATGAAGCATTCCTCTTTGATATTTCTCCCCCTTATAAAGATTATTCCAACTTCTATTATTTCTTATATAAAAAATAGTCATTTGATATAGGATGTTTGTCCAATCTCTTTTTCTATTTTCACATAGTATGTGGTGAGGTAAGAAAAGGAGGTGTTTAAATGGAAGACAGCAGCAATATGCAAAAGAAAATTGCAGAACTCTCTCAAACAAGCACAAATATGTTGTTAGAAAATATTTTAAAAAAGCACAACGTAAAGCTTAGTAAAGAGAAACTTTCCAGTGAACAGAAGGCGAAACTCAAGAAGTTGGTTAAAGATCTACAAGATTCTTTTCAAAAGCTTGAAAAGATGAATAAAAAATAAGGGATAAATGGGGGATTTATAAATGAGTGAAATTAACAATTGGTTGTTTGGACACAGAGAGCATCGTCACGATGATTGTAAAGAAGATTTATTTGATGATACAAAGTTTGATTGTAAAGAAGATTGCAATAAAGGTTGGAGCGCTCTAGATCCTAGAGGATTACACCCGCTAGATGATAATGGTGTAGTTCAGCAGGCAGAGCAGGTTAATAAGACGATTCAAGAGTCTTATGAGCAAATTATCATTAAAGATTCTGCTGATGTAGAAGTAACAACAACGGATACGAAAGTTGCTTTGTCCTTACAAGCAGCCATTCAAGCAGCGATTGTACTAGTAATCAGTATTTCTATCGCGGACAGTACAAAAGCTGAGGAAGTAACACAAGAACTATTAAACAAATCTAAAACAGTTCAGGTTAACCGTCAACAAACGTATATTCACAATTCTCGTGGGGTACGAGTAACTACAACTGATACAGACATTGCAATTAACATTCAGCTTTTAATCCAAATATTATTAGCTTTAGTTGTAAATTTAGATATCCTGTAAGAATTAGCTAACAGGAATTCACTAAACATTGCAGCATCATCCTATATGAAACATCTTTAAACACCTCCTTGATTTCAGGGAGACTACCGCCATTAGTCTCCCATATAGATGAATAAATAAAAAAACCACCACCACCGACAAAAATACACGTTCCACACCAGGAATAGTCTGTTACAAGTAAGAAGAAGGAGAGTATAACTTCCTTCTTCTTTTCATGTTGGGAAGCAGTATATAATTCTATACAAATTTCTTTCATGCTATCATAATGAAGAAAGATAGAGTTTAATCATGGTTACAAGCTACTATCTTATGATGTTTTTTAATGATGATGATATAACTACATAGTTCGGAGGAGATTCTTGTGAATGCTTTTGGTAGTTTTGTGTATGAGAAACGAAAATGGGTTGTTGTCTCATGGGTTTTCTTCATTATTTTTTTCGGCTATTTTGCTTCAAAAGTTCCCTCTGTTTTAAGCGGAAATGGTTTTGAATTTGATGGAAGCTATAATAAGACTCAGAACATATTGAAAGAGGACTTTAATCAAGATCAATCTTCTATTCTTATTCTATTTGAGAAAGAAGAAAATGTTAAAAACGTGGAATTTGCCTCTTTTATTGATAAGACCTTTGATCAACTGGAAAAAGAGAGCAATGCCAGTAATTATATTTCTCCTTTTGAAAATGAAGAAAATATGGTTAATGGGAATATTGCATATGGTGTACTTTCTTATCAGGAACCGCCTGAGAATATGGGAGAAGAATTGGATAAGATTTCTTCCACATTAGATAATAAGGACGGTATCAATGTATCCATGACTGGTGGTCCTGTCATTGAAGAAGATCTAAATGTGGCAAGCCAGCAGGATTTAGCCCGGGCAGAGATGATTGCTTTACCTATCGCTCTGGTTATTTTGCTAATAGCATTTGGTAGTTTGGTATCAGCTAGTATCCCCTTAGTTATCGGAATAATATCCATCATATCTACCATGGGAATTATGTATTTCTTCAGCTACCAAATGAATTTAACAATTTTCATCCTCAATATTGTTCCAATGATTGGCTTAGCTTTAAGCATCGATTTTGCTTTATTATTTATTGACAGGTTTAAAGAAGAAGTTCAAAAGCATTCTATTAAAGAAGCAATTATAACAACCATTTCAACTGCGGGCAGATCCATCATTTTTTCAGGTTTATGCGTATTCATTGGCCTTTTAGGTTTAATGTTTATTGAAATAGATATTTTCAGAAATGTTGCATTAGGTGGAATGACCGTTGTATTTGTTTCAGTACTGTCTGCTATAACCTTTTTACCTGCCCTTCTTTCCATACTTGGAAAGAATATAAATCGATTTTCTATTCTCAAAGTTTCGAACGAACGTTCATCACTTTGGCGAAAATTTGCTTCTTTTGTTATGAAAAGACCTGTAATCATGGCTAGTGTAACACTTATACTATTAGTTGGTGCTCTGATACCTGTTAAAGATATGCAACTGTCAGTACCAGGCACAGATGCACTTCCTACCTCTTTTGAATCAAGAGTTTCCTATGACACCTATGTCGAACATTTTGTTGAGGAGGAAAAACGAGACGAGGTTAAGGCAGTCGTTATTATTGAATCCGAAGAGAATATTTTAAATGAAGATTCATTAGTAAGTGCTAAGTCCATTATCGATGATATCGAACGTTCTGAGTCTGTCTTCTCCTTGGAGTCCCCTTTTTCACTTTCCGGTATAGAAGATGGCCTAATGTTCTATCAATCACTACAACAGCCAGAAACAATGGCTACATTTGCACCTATTCTTGAGAATTATACAACCTCCAACATGATGTTGGTTCACGTTTATTTCGAGTCAGAGAATGCTGCGCAAGCTTGGGTAAAAGATTGGGAAGAAAAAGAGACGTCAATGACTATTCATCTAGGAGGAACACCAAAATTCGAACAAGAGATATTTGATGAAATTGTGGAAAAGGCCCCCTATGGTTTCGCTTTTATCGTGCTGACAACATTCTTCATTTTGTTGTTTGCTTTTAAATCAATATTGATTCCTATAAAGGCAATTTTAATGAATATCCTTAGTTTGAGTGCAACATTTGGGATTGTTGTTTGGATATTTCAAGGTGGACATTTAGGAATAGAACCAGTTTCATTGGCACTGATTCTTCCAATCTTTGTTTTCTCCATTGTCTTTTCTTTAAGTATGGATTATGAGGTTTTTCTAATATCAAGAATTCATGAAAATTATTTAAAGTCAGGAGACAATGATTCAGCAACCCTAGAAGGATTAACTACTACAAGTAAAATCATTACTTCAGCAGCAGCGATCATGATTGTGGTTACCGGAGCGTTCGCTTTTACCGGTGTAATGCCAGTAAAACAATTAGGTGTTGGAATCGCTCTCGCCATCTTTATAGATGCAACGATTGTTCGTATGATTCTTGTTCCAGCCTTCATGAAACTGCTTGGAGATTGGAACTGGTGGTTTTTCGGAAAAAAGAAAGCAGAAAAAGCAAACAGAGATTAAGAGCTAAAAGGGTAAAAATCGTTTAACGGTTTTTACTCTTTTTTTGTTCTATGACAAGCCTATTACTTACTAAACTAAACATAATCCTATCTTAATCCATCCAGGTTAGCATCTCTCCAATTTTTTCATATGATAAGGTATCCCCTCTCTTTCCGTTAAAGTTAAGGAGTGTTGTTATGAAAGATAATAATCATGATTCAAAACCAAAAATTTATTTTGATCCTGCATCAATGAATATGTCCAACCAAACGGTATTAAGAAAAAATTATCTTGCACAAATTCTCTCTCAACAACAAGAAACAAATCAGACTCTCTCTCATTCTGTTTCTGCTATAAATGCTAAACTCGAGGAAACAAGTTGTGAACAAGAGGCCAAACATAGCCAGCTAATGAACAAACTGGAAGACCAAGTAAAGGTGAACGAACATCTAAAGTTTGAAGTAAATAAAAATGACTTAACAAACCAAGAAATTATTCTCCGTCTAACCAAGTTGGAGCAAATGAACGAAGAAGTTAGCAAGGCATTGGAAGAAGAAAGAATACTAAGCCAAGCAACCATCGACCAGTTAACATACCAGGAAGATTTAACAAGAAAAATTCATAATAAGCTAGAGGGTTATGAAAAACAGTCTGCAAAGGTTCTAGTAAAAATGCAAGAGCAAGAGCCTTTATATGAACATATCCAGGAGAAATTAGAAATCCAAGATATGTATCATAAAACAGTAATGGAAAGATTGGATAAGCAAGATGTCAAACAAGAGAAAATGGCTAGTCAAATAGATAGCTTGGGTACCGTTCTAGTCAATAAAATTGATGATGCACTTCAATCTATTGAATCAAAGTATAAAGAGACGCTACATTATTTAAGGAGAATTTTTAATAAAAAAGAGAAAGACATTTATCAGTATCCTATTAGTTTGGAGACTAAAGAAAAAGAAAAAGCACATTCAGAAAAGCATTAGCTGTTATTACAACAGCTAATATTTTTTTTGAAAAGAGTGTTTTATTACATAATTGATTTTTCTGAAGATTCATACTAATATTTAACTATTAGGCTATGTTAAGCACAACCGATGATTTTCCACTACAGAAGCGCGATTATTAAACTCTTATTTGACAGAGCCACTTATAGATATTTTAGAGGAGGATTTTCATGGCACAAATGGTACATAAAACAATAGGTACACTCCTAGATGATACAGTAGCACAGTATCCAGACAAAGAGGCTGTCATTTATGTAGAGAATAATTTACGTTACACATATCGACAGTTTCAAGAAATCTGTAATAGGGTTGCAAAAGGGTTGATGAGTTTAGGAATTCAAAAAGGAGATCATATTGCCGTTTGGGCAACTAATAAGCCGGAGTGGCTTATTACCCAATATGCAAGTGCAAAGATTGGTGCTGTTTTAGTTACAATCAACACGAGCTATAAGACGCAAGAATTGGATTATTTACTTCGGCATTCTGATACAACAACACTTTTATTAATGGATGAGTTTAAAGGCGAGAGCTATCTTGAAATGATTAAAGAATTATGTCCTGAGATTGCAAAACATAATCCGGGTCAACTAAGCTCTCTTCGGTTTCCAAAATTAAAAAATATAATCTATTTTGGTGACGAAAAGCATGAAGGGATGTTTAATTGGGATAATTTAATCAGTTTGGGTTCTTCTATCACAGATACCGCACTCAATGAAAGGCAAAATAGCTTAAAAGCTGATGAAGTCATCAATATGCAATATACATCCGGTACAACGGGATTCCCTAAAGGTGTAATGTTGACACACTACAATATAATAAACAACGCTATTAATGTTGCTGAATGTCAACGACTCACAGCACAGGACAAAATTTGTATTCCAGTACCGTTTTTTCATTGCTTTGGCTGTGTGATGGGGACACTTGCAGCAGTTGCAACAGGTGCCACTATGGTACCTCTTATTACCTTTGATCCATTAATGGTTCTTAAAGCAGTGGAGCAAGAAAAGTGTACAGCTTTGTATGGAGTACCGACCATGTTTATTGCAGAACTAAATCATCCTCAATTCACCGAGTTTGATTTATCTAGCTTAAGAACAGGAATTATGGCTGGTTCCCCTTGTCCAACCGAGATTATGAAAAAAGTTGTCCATGACATGGGCGCATCTGAAATTACGATAGCTTACGGTCAGACAGAAGCTTCGCCAGTAATAACCCAAACAAGAACAGATGATAGTATAGCACGAAGAGTTTCTACAGTTGGCAAAGCACTTGAAAATGTAGAAGTGAAAATTATTGACCCTACAACAGGTCAGCAAGTTCCACATGGTGTGCAAGGTGAATTGTGTACAAGAGGTTACTTAGTTATGCGGGGCTATTATAATATGAAAGATCAAACCGATGCTGCAATAGATGAAGACAAATGGCTTCATACTGGAGATCTTGCAATGATGGATGAGGAAGGATATATACAGATTACCGGTAGATTAAAAGATATGATAATCCGTGGTGGAGAAAATATATATCCCCGCGAAATTGAAGAGTTCCTATATACCCATCCGAAAATTTCTGATGTTCAAATTGTTGGTGTACCAGATGAAAAATTCGGAGAACAGGTTGCCGCTTTTATTATAGTGAAACCCGGTGAATCCTTGACTCCAAAAGAGATAAAAGAGTTTTGTAAAGGGAAAATTTCATCATTCAAAATACCATATTATGTAGAAATCGTAGAAGAATACCCTATGACAGCGTCTGGTAAAATACAAAAATATAAGTTAAAAGAATATGCAACAAGTCAGTTGATAAAACAGGTTTAATATTATCCAATAGATATAGCCAGAGCTCCTCAAAGAGAGTTCTGGCTATTCCAATGATTTTTTGTTACCTTTAAAATGCCTCAAGCAAAGCATCTTAGCCTCGGAAATTCTCTACTTGTTTTCCTTTCCTTGCTCATTACCTAATTTTCTTGCTACCACCTCAATTGAATCAATTGCTTTCTTAATATTCTCTTTTGTTACATCATAGTGAGTGGTGAATCGGACTAGTGTAGGACCAAAGGTTACAGCCAATACACCTTCCTCTTTTAGAGCACTTACAAATTGATCTGCGGTGCATCCAAAATTCGCCACTTCCACCACCACAATATTGGTATCTACTGAGTTTACTATGGATAAACCTTTTATATCTTTTAAAGCATGAGCCAAATAAGCGGCGTTTTCATGATCCTCACTCAGTCGTTCGGTCATTTTTGTTAATGAAACAAGCCCGGGAGCTGCTATAATTCCTACTTGCCGGAGTCCGCCACCTAATCTTTTTCTCCATTTTCTTGCTTTTTTAATAAAATCCTCCGAACCAGCCAATAGTGAGCCGACTGGAGCACCAAGTCCTTTTGATAGACAAATCTGGACAGTATCACAGTATTGGGTAAAGTCTTTTACAGAACAATTCGCACTTACTGCAGCATTAAATAGTCTTGCACCGTCCACATGGACAGGTATGGAATGGGATGAGGCATGCTCAAATATCTTTTGCATATTACTTACCGGAACAACAGCCCCACCCGCGCGGTTATGGGTGTTTTCAATGCAAATCAATCCTGTTTCAGGAAAATGCTGATCTTCTCCTCTTATAGCCGCCAATACTTCATCCGGGTTCATCCTACCATTGATTCCTTTGATGGTTCTCGTTTGCACTCCTGCCAATGCGGCAACTGCTCCAGATTCATAGTAAAAGATGTGAGATTCTGACTCAAGAAGGATTTCATTACCTGGTCGGCAATGAGTCAATACAGCTATTTGATTTCCTTGAGTTCCACTTGTCACAAACAAAGCTGCTTCTTTTCCAAGAATTTCAGCTGCTTTTTCTTCAAGTTTTCTGACAGTCGGATCTTCTCCATAAACATCATCCCCCACCTCTGCTTCATAAGAGGCTCTTCTCATTTCTTCTGTTGGTTTTGTGACTGTGTCACTTCTCAAATCTATCATTTTCATCTCTCCCCCGATATTCATACTCTTAGTCTATCTTATTATTATAGGATACTTCAAACTATTTCGCATTCCGTAAAGTTTTGCTATAATTCCGTTTCCTCTCATGCTATTATAATCATAGTTCTGCATAAGGAGAGAAATTATGTTAGCTCAAAAAGTAAAGCACACCACCGAAAATCAAGAAAGTAAAACTATTTATCCGATTTTATTCATTATTGGGATTGTGCACTTGTTAAATGACGCAATCCAATCAGTGGTCCCGGCTCTTTTTCCTGTATTAGAAAATTCTATGGGATTAACATTTACTCAGCTTGGTCTGATCAGCTTCGCCTTAAATGCAACTTCTTCCCTTATTCAACCAGTCGTTGGTTTATATACGGATAAAAAACCTTCCCCCTATGCACTACCAATTGGACTGATGTTCTCTTTTATTGGAATTGTAGGCCTTGCTTTTGCTCCTACATTTTGGATCATTATCTTATCTGTTATGTTCATCGGGATTGGTTCGGCTACTTTTCACCCCGAAGGTTCGAGAGTTGCTTACATGGCTGCAGGTAGCCGCCGTGGTCTCGCACAATCCATCTATCAGGTTGGAGGAAATTCCGGTCAGGCACTGGCACCTTTAATTGCTGCTTTTTTATTAGTACCCTTTGGACAAATTGGGGCAATCTGGTTTACATTAGTGGCCGCATTAGGTATTTTTCTTCTATTCTATATCGCTAAATGGTACAAAGAAAAAGTAGAAGAAATTTCAACAAAAACCATAAGTTCTAAGAAGTTGGCTCTGCCTAGCAAAAGTCACACTACAAATAAAAAACTAGTTCTGTTTTCCATAAGTCTTTTAATCTTTTTAGTATTTGCACGGTCATGGTTTCATGCAGGGATGACGAATTTTTATCCTTTTTATCTTATTCAAAATTATGGACTTTCCATCTCCCAATCACAAATCTATATCTTTGTCTTCCTTGGAGCCGGTGCAATAGGAACGTTCTTTGGCGGCCCAATGGCAGACCGTTTTGGAAAACGGAATATGATCTTGTTAAGTATGTTAGGTTCAGCTCCGATGGCATTATTACTACCATATGCAGGACCTACCCTCTCCTATTTTTTAATGGGGTTGATCGGCTTTATTATTCTATCAAGCTTTTCCGTTACAGTGGTATATGCCCAAGAGTTGGTACCTGGTAGAATCGGCTTGGTGTCAGGTCTTATTGTTGGATTAGCCTTTGGAATGGGAGCGATAGGTTCGGTTGCTCTTGGAGTATTAGCAGACTGGATAGGATTGAACAACACCATAATGTTTGCTGTAGCACTACCTTTAATCGGCATCCTCACTTTCTTTCTGCCTACAGATCAGCGGTTAAAAGAAATCAACCAGAGCTAAGCTGCAGTTGACCCTTTTGAAGGTTGACACTATACTTGAAAAGGAAATTATAAATGATAGCTTTGAGAGAAATAAGATTACATTTCTTACTGGCAATCTTTACCGCAAGTAGCTAAGATTAACAAAGAATTAGGTGATAATACGTGGATTTTGATATTAAGTCCCTTTCTTTTTTTGTAATTGAAATCGAAGGAAGCGGTGACAATGCTAAAAAAAGATATAAGGAAATGGCTACGCTTGATGAAGACGAGTATGAAGAAAGTCCACTAAAGTCATTCTTAGATGGAGAATTGATGAAGATCTCCAAACGAAAAGTGGATCGACATCCAAAAACTGACCAAGTTCCAACAAAAGTCGGCCGGTTTAAGGTGGAAACTGGCTATGATTTAGGTTCCAACCCCAATTATAATCTTTTCTACCGAATCAAACATGCAGAAACACAGGAACTATTTTCAAAATCCTGTGAAGAAATGGCCTCCACTTATACTGATACAACTGCTGTCCGTGGTGGAGTACTTATAATCGCCCGAGCTAAACTCAATAAATACTTCGATGAACCATTTGTATTTGTTTTAAAATGTGATTTTGAGCAAAAGGTTGCATCGATCACAGATGAAAAGACTCTAATCCGTAATGTTCAAATGGCTATCACCACAAAAAATATGAAGTCCATTCAATATCCTTTCATGCCTGAAGATGGAATAGTAGAAGAAGGCGAACTAAAAATTCATCAAGCTTCTCATTCTCGCTATTTTGAAGATTTTTTGAAATATGTTGAGTATGGTGAATCGATGCCTGAAATTATTAAAAATCAGGTAATGGGGATTGTTCATCAAGAACTATCTGAGACCTATCAGGGTGAAAGTGAAGAAAAGGAAAAAGCGGAATCTGCCATGGAAGCTTGGGCAACTAGTCCAAAAAGAGAATTACAGGAGCGCTGGTCCGATGAGCAAGTGATGGAAGCTTCTTCTACGATCATTGAGCAAACTCCCGATATCGAACTGAAATTCAAGCTTGACCACCTCTCGGTTAAAGCCTTACTAGCAGATTATGGAGAGAATATTCATATCGCAAAAATAAACAATCGTTATGTCGTCCTGCTAGAGGGAGACTATCTTCAATTCGAAAAAAATGTATCACCCGTGGAAATGCTGAAACCTAGTGATTTAAAGCATATAGTTGAAAAGCTCGAACGAAAATATTAGATTTGAAGGTACCAAGTCTTTTGCATAATAAAGAAATTTTGAGGGAAAATATTTCTATATTATGTAAGAGGTGACGTTATGGATTGGTTAACATTTATAAAATATGCTTGTTCTTTGTCAGGGATGGTGTGTTTAGGATTTACCTATATTTTGATGTATAAAAGCTCAAGGAAAAAAGCAAAAAAACTAAAATTGGTGGAAAAACCTAAACAGCTATAATAAGGCTTACTGAACATAGTTAGGTTTTCTTAAGCAGGCATACTGAAGCGGTCATTCAACAGAAAGAAGGCATCCTTCTATTAGAGGAGATGCCTTCTTTTTTTAGGTTATTTGTATTTTAGTTTGAACGCAATCTCCGAATATTTTCAATAAGAAACGAAACATATTCTTCATCTTTTACCAGCCAAGCAGCATAATTTCTTTTAATATATTTTTCTGCATCCTTAAAATTTAAAAACGATTTATTTAAAGGCTTTTCTTTATTTTCAATTTCCCAAGCCCCGTTTTCCTTCGGAGTAAGGAAAAGAATTCCTTTACTCTTAGAGTCATAAAGGACGCCATTGGGAGATTCTTTAATATTAAACACATTTTTGGGGGCATCTGATTTTAATGGTTCGAGCGGGAACGACTCTGCAACAAATAGCTTGTAAGCTTTTTCTGTTAAATTACATCCAGAGGCTTTGGCGTGTCCTCCCCCTTCAAATTTGCTCGCAACTTCCGATACATCCACATCATCATGTATGGTCCGCAAACTAATTCGTCGACTTCCCATGTTAATCATTGCAATATAATCAAGATGAGGGTTTTCTTTCCCTAATTCATTTCCAAGCTCAGATAAAAAAGATTCCGCAAAAACAATTCCTACCCAATATTCACCAACTTGTTTTTGAAGGATCTCCCGTTTTTTTCGACGAAGGTATTTTTCCATCTTTTTTTCTTCTATATTTAACAGTTGATCTTCTAAGTCATCAAATGAAAAATTAGTGCCGCTTGAAAGTTTCGTAAGCATTCTTGTTTCAAATTCTTCAATTGACATCATATACAATAAGTCATTTAACCTCTTAGCACGAAAATTTTGGTTTTTATCCCATTCCCAGGTGTCATATTGCCGAATCAATTCCACAAATTCATTAAGCGCCTTATTAGCTTCAATTAAACCAATTTCTTCAAGATACTCATAATATAATGAGGTTGCACTAGTTAATCTTCCATCATCATACTCTACTTGGACCTTAGCCCACGCAAAATCATTTAAATGTAGTGCTGATTTATGATGATCAATAAATTGAACCTTGCTTCCTTGATCAAAAAGTTTATCAAGTTTTTTTGCATTTTCCTCATGAACCGATAGATCTGTTATGTAAACCTCGTCATTAGCCATCGAATGTTCCAGATAGTCAGCTACCTGATAGTTTAAGCTTCCTACCGAATTGTAACTAACTGTAACTTTTTCTTTAAAGGCAATTTTCGCTAATATTCCACAGCCAACGCCGTCTAAATCATTATGGGTAAATAAATGGATCATAAAATAGTCATTCCCTTCTGGACATTATAATAAGGGGAAGATAAATTATCTGTCCCCTTTATTTTGTATATTGTTCTCCCCAATGCTCCTTTATATGACTATCTCTTCCTGATTCAACTCTTTCTTGTTTATATTTCTCTGGATTTTTTTTATAAAAATCTTGATGATACCCTTCTGCTTCGTAAAACTCTACTGCGGGCAAGATTTGTGTGACAATAGGCTCACGAAAGCGGCCACTTGCTTTTAAAGATAACTTTGATTTTTCCGCTAGCTCTTTTTGAAATTCATTATGATAAAAAATGGCCGTGCGGTATTGACTGCCTCTATCAAAAAATTGTCCCCCATCATCAGTTGGATCAATTTGTGGCCAATACAATTCTAACAGTTTTTCATAAGAAAAAAGTTCAGGATTGTATGTAATTTGCACAGCTTCATAATGCCCCGAATCTCCCTTCTTAATATCCTCATAGGTCGGATTTTCTTTAATTCCGCCTGTATAGCCTGATACTACCTTTTCTATGCCAGGCATTTCATCAAACGGCTTCACCATACACCAAAAGCACCCTCCTGCAAAGGTTGCTAATTCTAATCTAGTTGTCTCCATGTTTCACTTCTCCCTCATTCGTAAAAGAATATGTATTTGATGGAATTTTACCTTAAAAGTGTGAAAGTTACAATTAGTTAATCTTAGTCCTATAAGTTTACATAATAATATTATGATTGATAGTAAAAAACTTAATAATTAAACATTTTAATGTTTACGTTTACAAAGATTTACTAACACTAAAGAATATTGTACGATTATTCTTTGTGAAAAACTGTTTTCGAATTGATTGTTGCTTGTACCTAAATTGGTACCACTCGTAACGATCGTTGCTGTCGTGCTCTTTTCCTGTTAATTTAAGAAATTACGCTTAATCTTGAGTGATTAGAGCAGTAAAAAATCCAAATGCCGACTTTTTACTGGCTTATAGCAACAATCTTTAAGAAAAGAGCTTTGTGAAAAATTGATCGTTTGAGAATGGAGAATACTTTATGGAAATAGTAGAACAAATAACACATTTGCAATTACTCAATCAGTTTTGGCTGATTCTCTTCTTTTTAATTCCGATGGTCCTTATTTCTAGAACCATCGTTGCAGGAACAAGGTTCTCTCCAATACTAATTATTGTTATATTCGGATTGTCTTTAGGATACCTATTAGTATCTACAGGTGTCGCAACACCCGGCTTAACTGAATTTCCTTTTGTTGATTTAATGGCAAGAACAACAATAATTGCCCTTACTGTGTCCTTTTTCGTTGGAGGACAGGAATTACGTAAGATTCTCGGAAATAAAGAGCTAGAGACGGAAGATATAATTGTTCCTTCAAATGAAGAAACTTTACTTGGAACAAGTCGAAGTCAATTTGTTTTTATTGTTCGAGCTTTCTTCTTGCTCTTAGGTCTAGAAGGAATCACTCGTTTTATCTTTTCAGATGGCACTAGTCTGTTTAGCAGCTATTACCCACTTATTGCCTATATAGGGATAGTGGGGGCAATAATTTTTATTGATAACCGGACAAAAATAAAAAACAAACAACAGTATTTCCGTAAAGGCTTAATAGAAATGGCGGCCATTGTGGTGGTATTAGTCGCATCTTACCAGATTGCAATGATGGTGCAGCCGATCATTGCCCTCCCACAGATTTTCTTTGCAATGATGATTGCGGCAGGCTTAGGAGCAATTCTCTACAATTGGACATTTGGTCCGACCATTCGCGCCTTACTTTTTGCAGGAATTCCGATCGTGTTAGCTGCGAATTTCATGGTTGGAGGTTCAAGAATTGGTGACGCCTTTTCCATAACTGGTATGAACGCAGTGTTGGCATATGGCTTTTTTGGCCAATTGTTTTGGATGTTTGGAGGAATCGCCCTTATTATGTTATTTGCAAAAACGGCTAATACGCGAAACCTTGCACCAGGTATGGCAGGATCCTTATCCCATTCAGGATTGACTGGAGCGTGCACTGCTGGAGATTTTGGACAAACTGCAGCTAAACGTGCTCCCATTATGATTAATATTCCGTTTTTCGGTCATATTTTCGTATTTTCTGTCTTGGCCATTAGTGCAGACCGGGGAAGTCTGTGGGTTTGGCCCTCTCTATTGATCGTTGCAGTTGGAGTAGGGTTGACCATACTCTCTTTAATTAATTTGCGTAAAGCCAAAGGAAACGATAAAAAGGAAGTTAAAGCTCTTATGCAATTTTCGTTTGGCTGGCAGATGTGTGCAGTATTCGGGGGCTTGGCTCTTTTAAGCTTAAGTACCATGTCGATAGAATATGCAGCGATGGCCCAATCCTCAGCCATTTCTCATTTTGGTTTGTTCGCAGCAATTCAAGGGGAAATGTTTGGATCTGAAGCAGCTACACTTATCCCCTTCATTTTCAGTATGCCATTTCTGGTTCACCCTCTAGTATTCTTTATGTTTGGTAAAGCAATGGAGAACAAAGGTGAAATGCCAATCAAACCGGTTTATGTTCTAGCAATAATTGGGGTAGTAGGAGTTACCTACGCAATTTTTGGAGTGTAAATGGATTCAAATAAAGACGTTACGCAGAGATAAAGAATATAATGTCAAAAGAGCGTCAAATCTCATGCGAATTTGACGCTCTTTTTTTGTGTTCAGTTTAATATAATATATATATGGCTATACACAGACTGTCCATATACACCATCAAATGTATATGGATATTTTATATGTGTAACTCTCTTATAATATTAGATAAGTTAAACTCCGCCGAAGGAGTCTCCTAGTTTTGTTCCTATCTTAAGCTAAGGAAGCACTTTAATAACATTAGTTTTAAAAAGCATAAATTCATTTGGAATTAACTATATATGTTAAAATATGTATATGAATAGTGAACAAATCTACAGAATTTTTTCAAATAAGGATTGGAATCTATATTTGTAGAGGAGGTGTATCAATGAAAAAATGGACTATTATTCTAGGAGCTGCATTAATATTTACCCTTATAATATATAATTATGTTTTCTCAAAAGGAGAATTTGTTATCGGGTCTACCTCATATATCGATAAGGATGCAGATATTGTAGAAGAAAAACTTCCACTTTATATGGGCTACGGTATCCACTGGAATGGTTTTGGAAAACCGACTTTAACCAACGTAACATTAGTAAAAAACGATGGCACGAAGTTAAGTGAAGATGATCTACAAATATCGGTCACTTCCATGATTGATAAAACGGGTATGACTGGTGTGATAATCGAGGAACACGCAATTAAAGAAGGGTATATCAATGAATATCTTCCTGTAGAAAGCTATAAGGTAGAGGACAACTTTCTGCTTGTCTGCCGGGTGGAACTGCACGATTCAACTTATGAAAATAACATAAGCCATCTTATCATTGAATACAAAAATTCCGGCTTCCCACAACAGCAAAAACTCAAATTCAAAGGTTTCTTCAGTGGCTATGAAAAAGATTGATTAGCACCTTATGGTTGTGTAATAAATTTTCTTAAGTTCTCTAATTCTTTGAGTTTAGGGAAGCATTATAAAAATGGCTCAGCGCTTAAATCTGAGCCATTTTTATATTAAAATTGATTTCGGAATAATTGTTGCTTCAGCATAATCATATGAAAGAGAATTTTTGTCCTGTTAGGAAATTCCCGGTCCTTTAAATACTCTTTATTAATCCTGAATTTTCTTATCGTAATATTCTACAGAATATTGAGCACCCTCACTGACCATTTTATTATCTTCAAGATCCTCTGGATGCGGGTTTCCGCCTTTCTCAATTGGAAGATCCGTATTTCTATACTTTAATGGGACAACCTTATTCTTCATTTTAGTTGTAAAGTTCATAAGTTTTTTTCTATTCGATTTAGATGCTAATAGACTAACACTTGTGATTCCTGCACCAACGATAACCGCAGATTTAAGTGGACTGGTATTCATCATAAAAACCTCCTGTATAGTGAAGTCTTAATTTCTATATATTGTTGAAATACCCTTTTCAATCAATTTTAAAACACCGAACCTCTTCAGTAGTCTATACGTTACAAGTCATGTTTCATTATTACAGCTTTGATTGCCATATATTCGATATTCGGTGGTAATATGTCCTTGATTGGTCTGAGCTTTTCACTACCCACTTGTTTAACTGCTTCTATTATTTCCGCTTCAGTATCTGCTAGGATAAAATCATTCAGATCGAACGAATCAGGTTTTTCATCGAAGCATTTAAATAAATGATTTTGGATGGTTATTAAGCTCATTTCTCTTTCTTTAGCTATTTGCTCTAAAGATAATCCGTCATGATATAGCGAAAGTGTTTGATGATGACTTGCCTCACCCGTAGTTAATCGGGTAGTGCTTGTTTTTTTTGTTCGCTTTGTTTCCATGTTCGATTCTGTATTAATCGGCTGGGTTACAGGTTGTATATCATTCTTTTCCACGAATAGCTTTATTTCTTGAACAAAAACCTCTCCGTATTTTTCATAACGATGCGTCCCTACTCCTTTGATCCCAAGCATTGAATCTTTATCTAATGGAAAGTACTTACACATTTCACGAAGGGTACTATCTGGGAAAATTACATAAGGGGGTAAACCCTCCTTCCGTGCCACCTCTTTTCTAACGCTTCTTAACTGTTCAAATAAATCATTGTTCTCTATTATTGCTTCCACTTTTTCTTTCATTTTAAGTAATACTTTTTCTTTTCCTTTTAAAACAGGAACTGCTCTTGAACCTATTTTCACTACAGGATATTGTCCTTCCGTTAATAGTAGATATCCTTCTGCAATAAGAATATTAATTAATTCTACAAGCTCTTTTTCTGTATAAGAGCTCATTAGACCATATGTAGGTAATTTATCAAAACGAAATTGCGCAATTCGTTTATCCTTCGAGCCCTTTAGAACCTTAGCTACAAGCGTTGCTCCAAATCTCTCATTCATCCTATGAATACATGAAAATATTTTTTGTGCTTCTAGAGTAATATCTTGTTCCACATATTTTTTCGAGCAATTGCTACATTTCCCACAAGCTTCTTCCCTGCTTTCACCAAAATACTGTACAATATAGGTTTGTAGACATTGCTGTGTGTAACAATAGTCCATCATAGATTGTAGCTTTTGATATTCTTGCATTTTGCGCTGCTGTGACCTTATACTTTCTTCTATCAGAAACTTTTGTACCTGAACGTCTCGTGCGTTAAACAATAGAACACATTCACTTAGCTCACCATCCCGCCCTGCCCTACCTGCTTCCTGATAGTACGACTCTACATTTTTAGGCATATTATAATGGATAACAAAGCGAACATTAGATTTATCGATGCCCATTCCAAAAGCATTGGTGGCGACCATTATTTTTATTTGGTCATAAAGAAACTCCTCTTGATATTGCTTCCGTTCCTCCTCGGAAAGTCCTGCATGATACTTTCCGACTTGATAACCTTTTCCAGTTAAGCTCGCATAAATTTGGTCTACTTCTTTTCTTGTAGAAGCATAAACTATACCGGACTCTTCTTTATTCGTTTTTAAAAATTGAGATAAGTACGACTCTTTATTCGTTCCTCGTAAAACAGAGAAAGTAAGATTATCTCGTGAAAGTCCTGTTACATGGGTATGTTCCTCCTGGATATTCAACATCATACAAATATCCTCGACTACTTCCTTAGTTGCGGTGGCAGTAAAAGCAGCAATAATAGGATTGCCTTGGATTCTACTAATAAAGCTCCCAACTTCTCTGTAGCTTGGCCTAAAATCATGACCCCATTGGGACATACAATGTGCTTCATCTACAGCAATGAGTGATATATCAAGATAAGGTAAAGCTTCTAAAAAATCATGAGATTCCAAACGCTCAGGAGCCAAATATACAAGCTTTATATCTCCTTGTTCTACCTGCCTTAACCTATCCTGAACTTCACGGTGAGTTAGTGAACTATTTATATATGTCGCCTGTATTCCCATGTTAGTTAATGTATCTACTTGATCTTTCATGAGGGAGATCAACGGCGAAATAACAATGCTAATTCCTTCGAATAGCAAGGCAGGAACTTGGTAGCAAATTGATTTTCCACCACCAGTTGGCATCACACCGAGTGTATTGTGACGTTCCAGTATGCTTGATATGATATTCTTTTGACCGGCTCTAAAGTCCTGATAGCCGAAGTATTGTTGCAATATTTTTTTACCTTGTTCGTACATAATACACCTCTTTTTAACTTATCTTGATTTGCTAACCAGTGAATTAATTAGGATCATTTCGTAAAGATTGTTGCAGAAAGGCTGTAGTTGTCCAAGCGCACACAAATAATAGTGATTTTTAAGTTTTAGTAAAAAACACTACAGCAGCGATTGTTGCCTCTGGTGCTAACATAAGTACAAGCAACAAACAACGCGAAAATAGCCATTATTTTTTTGAGGAGGGGAAAAGAAGTTTCGCTTGGGGATACTCAATTTCATCTTAGCTAAATATTATAAGAAATTCAATATATGATAGGATTTTTTCTACTTAATCAACTTTGTTAAATTAAACTTTTAACTTGCAATAATTGTTAGCTTTCCAAGGGCCATATGGGTAGGTCTAATATCAAGAAAACACTAGGTTTACTAGCTTTTCCAGATTATAAAAAATAGGTTTATTTTTCATATGCTCGTTTTCATGAAAGCTTGCAACTATACCATAATAATACCATTCTTGGTACTCTTTTTCTCTCTTAAAACGAGTCCACACTTTATCTCCTTCGATTTGTATATCCTCCCTTATCGATTGTAGATTATGAATTTTATCTGCACAAATTACATATCCTATTTCAATGTCCACCCTTTTAATATGTTCAATGGTTTGCCTTTTTCTCGCTTCCCATGTTTCCTTCTTATTAGGTTCTGAACAGCCCTCCACTATTCTAGCGATATTTTCATTAAACTCCTCTTGTATTCTTTCAAGAGTTACATCAGTGTCCTCGACAGTATCGTGTAGAATACCAGCACAAATAATATCCTCTGCGCAATCTTCTTTTTGCAGTATCATTCCTACACTATATGGATGCACAATATAAGGGATATTCGTTCCTTTTCGATATTGATCCTGATGGGCTCTTGTTGCAACTACAATTGCTTTATCAATCAAATTCAATGTAAAACCTCCTATGCATTATAAGTGTTCATGTCTCTCATTAATTGTAACACCTATCTATCGCTTCTGTGTAAGATATTATAGCGAAATACTCGTTGGTTTTCATGCTTTGGCGTTATTAAATAGTATAAAGGAATGGTGTTTTCCTCCTTTATTTTGGAGAGATCACCCATGGAACGGTGTTAGTTGGTAGATTTCGAGGTGGCGTGCATGCGGTATTCCTGTGTTGCATACCACTTCTAGGGACTTGTGCACGGAACTCGGGTTTTTCGCACCACTTCTCGGGTTGCGCACGGAACTCGGTTTTTCCGCACCACTTCTCGAGATTTGCGCACTGAACGCTTTTCTCCAAGTCAAGTCCTCATAATCTCGCTTAATTTCCCAGCATAGTAAAAGCGGATCCATATGCCAATTAATTCCCCAATTAATTTTATGAAAGGCTCCTTCTTTCCAACTCAATTTACATAAAATTTCTCGGAAAATTATAGACTTTCTTCATAAAAATAGACAACCCTATTCAAAAGTAAGCATACGTATTAATAGTAGGCTGTTTTCGCTTTAAATGTTACTTAAGGTGAGTTTGTACAAGCCGTGTTGGCATTTTTGAATAAAGCCTAATAGAAAGACACGCTTAGGAAAAGGAGTTGACCGGAAAGTGAGATTTTATATTTTAAAGAAAAGTGTAGTGAAGATCGTTTTTTTCTGTACCTTAATTGCTCTTGGAGGCTGGTATATAGTTAATGTAGGTGCTATTCCTACTACTGGAAAACCTCTCGAAGAAAATAAGCTGGTTTTTCATATGATAACCTCTGAGTTTAAGACCACCCTAACAGATGGGACGGAGATTGAAGCATACAGGTTTGATCCCGGTACTATTACGGTTCCTAAAGGAAAAGATATCACTCTAAGTATATTTGGCGTTAACGGGTCAGATCATCCATTCACGATTGAAGGTACAGACATTTCAGGTGTGGTAAAAAAGGGAGAAGTAACCTTGATTAATACACGATTTGATAAACCGGGTGTATATCAATTAATATGTACAACCCACTCCAACCACAATGGCCAACATAGTCCCCCTATGGTTGCTTATATCTATGTTTATTAATGGTTGGATGTTTCTGTACTAAGATAATTCTGATAGGAATGATAGTATATAGTCTTTTGAATCTGGTAAATATCGTGTCCCCAGCGTCTATCCCCTAGAGGGAAAGGCGCTTTTGCATTTTCCGTAGGAAGAGCACATTATTTAAAATTTGCAGTGAAATCCAACCTCCCTCTAATCCTACATTCCATACTCACAAAAAGCAGTCACTTTTTAAAATTAAAATAACATTAACAAATGAATCTTTTGCAACTGCCCGATTTAATGGTATAATTTCAACGACATTAATTTTGGAGGAAAAGTATATATGCTTACAGTTACAAATATAAGTTTGCGTTTTGGTGATCGAAAATTATTTGAAGATGTTAACATAAAATTTACACCAGGAAATTGCTACGGTCTTATTGGAGCAAATGGTGCAGGTAAATCTACGTTCCTGAAAATTCTTTCTGGAGAAGTAGAAGCTCAAACTGGTGATGTCCACATGAATCCAGGCGAGCGTATGGCTATTTTGAAGCAGAACCAGTTTGAATATGAAGAACATGAAGTAATGAAAGTCGTAATTATGGGGCATTCACGTCTTTATGAGGTGATGCAGGAAAAAGATGCAATATATATGAAGGAAGACTTCTCTGATGAAGATGGTATGCGTGCTGCCGAACTAGAAGGTGAGTTTGCCGAACTTAACGGTTGGGAAGCAGAGTCTGAAGCCGCTATTCTATTAAAAGGTTTAGGGATTTCTGTTGACCTTCATACGAAAAAGATGGCAGATTTGTCTGGTGGAGACAAAGTCAAAGTTTTACTTGCTCAAGCGCTTTTCGGGAAACCGGATGTATTGTTATTAGATGAGCCAACAAATAACTTAGACATAAAAGCTATTCAATGGTTAGAGGAATTTCTTATCAACTTCGAAAATACCGTAATTGTCGTTTCTCATGACCGTCATTTCTTAAACAAAGTTTGTACACACATTGCTGATTTGGATTATAGCAAAATTCAGGTTTATGTAGGTAACTATGATTTCTGGTATGAATCAAGTCAACTTGCTTCCCGATTATCTTCAGATGCTAACCGTAAAAAAGAAGAAAAAGTAAAAGAGCTTCAAGCATTTATTGCCAGATTTAGTGCAAATGCTTCGAAATCAAAACAGGCAACCTCTCGTAAGAAACTATTAGAAAAAATAACAATTGATGATATTAAACCATCTTCAAGAAAGTACCCTTATGTTAATTTTACACCTGAACGGGAAATCGGAAATGATTTACTACGGGTTGAAGGATTAACTAAGACAATTGATGGAGTCAAAGTATTAGATAACATCAGCTTTATCATGAATAAAGAAGACAAAATTGCTTTAGTTGGCGGAAATGAATTAGCTAACACTACGCTGCTTAAGATTTTGGCAGGTGAAATGGAGCCTGATAGCGGAACCTTTAGATGGGGTATTACAACTTCCCATTCCTACTTTCCTAGAGACAATTCCGCGTACTTTGAAGGGGTTGACGTGAACTTAGTCGACTGGCTACGTGAATATTCACCTAACGACCAGACAGAAAGCTTTTTACGTGGTTTCTTAGGAAGAATGCTATTCTCTGGTGAAGAAGTATTAAAGAAAGCAAGTGTTCTTTCAGGAGGAGAGAAAGTTCGCTGCATGCTTTCTAAAATGATGCTAAGCGGCGGTAATGTCTTGTTGCTTGATGACCCTACCAACCATTTGGATTTAGAATCTATTACCGCTTTAAATAATGGTTTAATAAACTTTAAAGGGGCCATGATATTCACTTCTCATGACCACCAGTTTATCCAAACAATAGGAAACAGAATGATCGAGATCACGCCTAATGGTATTGTTGATAAACAAATGCCTTATGATGAGTACTTGGAAGACCCTTCTGTACAAAAGCAACTTGCAGAATTATATGCCTAATAAAAAGCCTTCTTAGGAGGGCTTTTTTCTTTATTGAAGGCTATTTTCGTCAACTTCTTGAAAAAGTAGTATTTTTCGTTACTTTTCTTATTTATTAAGGTATATTAATTTTAAGATACTTATTCAATGTTACGGAAATGAGGTAGAATTATGCCGCAAACAAAGTGGTTTCGGATTGGGTACGGATTAATTGTTTTACTATTAATTATTTACTTAGCATCTTTAGTTGGTTTTATCTTTACTCCAATTACAATTGTAATAAAAACACTATTTGCACCTATTATTTTAGCAGGAGTCATCTACTACTTATTACGTCCACTCGTAAATCTGGCTGCACTGTACATGCCAAGGGCGGTTGGGATATTAATTATTTATCTGATTTTTATTGGATTGATTACACTTGTCATCTTCTTAATAGGGCCGACTTTACAACAACAGGTTAATAGCCTAGTTAAAAACACGCCAGGAATTGTAAATGAAATTCGTGATTTCACAATTGCACTACAGGAAAATGAGTATGTCTCGAGATTTCAGCAAGATGAGTTATTTTCATTAGAAGAGATTTCCAGAGATATAGCAGATAATTTAAATGCTTACTTAGCAACGTTAGGATCAAATCTAATAAATGTGATAAGTGCAATAACAGGTTTTGTTATTATCCTTGTCATTATACCTTTTGTGCTCTTCTATATGTTAAAGGATGGGGATAGACTATCAGATCAAGTCCTTAAGTTTATTCCAAGGCAACATGAACGCGAAGGAAAAAGTGTCTTAAAAGATATGGATACTGCACTTAGTTCCTATATACAGGGTCAAATTATTGTTAGTGTTTTTGTTGGGGTCATGATTTATATTGGATTCTTAATTATCGGGTTAGAATATTCGTTAGTTTTAGCTCTTATTGCGATGTTTACGAATGTGATCCCATTTATTGGGCCATTTATCGGAACCATTCCAAGTGTTATCGTAGCATTTTTTGATCGCCCTATTATGGCATTATGGGTATTACTCGTCGTAATCATTGTTCAGCAGATTGAAAGTAACATTATTTCTCCTCAGGTTATGGGAAAAAAATTGGACGTCCATCCGCTGACTATTATCCTTTTGCTACTTGTTGCAAGTAAATTTGCAGGGTTATTAGGACTTTTACTGGCAGTTCCCACTTATGCAATTTCAAAAGTAATTGTGCTGCATACTATCCGATTTATAAAACTGCGAAAAGTAAGAGTACCAGACGATACGTTGTATTAATAACTTAGCATGAAAGGATAGTAATCTCCTTTCATGCTTTTTACTATGCTTTTCATTGGCACTTTTTGCTTAATCTTGGTATGATGGAATGGTGACTTTAGTATATTAAATTAAGAAAGTGCAGGGATAAAAATGGCGCAAACACATACTTTTACAAAAGGCGAAGAAATTGCAAATTCAATTACACACGGGATTGGTATGTTAATCAGTGTTGCTGCACTAGTTCTACTAATAATATTTGCTAGCATTGACGGAACACTTCTTCACTTATTTACTTTTATTATTTATGGAATAACTATGCTGATGCTCTACACCGCATCCACCATGTTACATGCATTACCAAAAGGAAAAGCTAAAAATGTCTTTGAGATTTTGGATCATTCCTCCATTTACTTTTTCATTGCAGGTAGTTATACCCCCATTACATTAATCGTCATGGATGGTGTAATTGGTTGGACCATTTTTGGTATTGTTTGGACTTTAGCTATTGCAGGAACTATCTTCAAAGTCTTTTTTGTTCGTAAATTTCTTTTTGCTTCAACTATCCTCTATGTCTTAATGGGTTGGCTAGCTGTATTTGGCTGGAATGAAATTACGGCTAAAGTAGGGGCTGACGGCATAGTATTTCTTGTGTCAGGAGGAATCGTTTATAGTTTAGGAGCTATTTTCTATATGTGGAGAGCATTTCCTTATCATCATGCAGTTTGGCATATTTTCGTTTTAGTCGGAACGCTATTACATTTCTTTTTCTTTTTATTCTATGTATTACCGATCAGTTAGAAAAACCGGAGGAACCAATTAGTCCTCCGGTTTTCTATATTTATTGGATTTTTGTTGCAACCAATAGAATTAATAGGTTGTAAATCCAAATAGTTTTTGAAGTCGGTACATTACTTTTTTAAGGTAAGGTCTTTCGTCTGCATATGCTTCAAACGGTAAAGTGTACTCTACATCTTCATTTACCCATAATCTATGAAAATAGTCATCTACTTCTGTCATGATTTCAGAGTCATTTGGTGCCTTTATTTTAATATTAGTTTCCAAATTAAGATCATCTAAATTTCTTTTTGTAAAATTGGCAGAACCGCCAATAATAGTAGACGAGTCGTCCTTTTTCAAAAAAATCATTTTAGGATGATATTGCTCCCCTTTTGTATTAAACCACTTTATCTTTATATTCCCTCCTCCCTCTTCTATCAGTTCTGCTGCAACCGGTCTATTAGGCATTCCGATTTTCTGTTGTCCAAAGGCATGTTCATTTGGATCTAATACCATATTAATGTTTACTCCACGTTTGGCAGCCTCAATTAATTCTTCTACAATATTTCTTTCTGCTAGATAAAACATACCTAGCCAAATTTCTTCTCCTTGTTTTGTTTCTTTAATATCCCGAACAACATGCTTAAGTATTTTACCTTCTGTTAACAGTTGTACTTTGATATCTCCTTCTTCTGATTCAGAGGTGCGGGACATATCATAAGTTGGTAGCTCTCCTCCGCCTGAAAAATCGAGTATTGCCTGCTCGGTTATAAGCAGTTCTTGAATAATCGGCCCTGACACTTCAAAGGCAACATTGGAATGAAAGCCGCTAGCATCATGAGGATTGGCAGATGAAATGATTGCTGATTTATCTGTAATCACTACTTTTCTATGATTTGCTTTTATATTTAGTAGCTTTAAATAAGAACGTACTGTTGTTTCAGGGGCGTTTTCAGACATAGGGTTCTTTACCCATCCGGAACCTTCCTGACCAAACCATTGAAAGAAGACACGCCATACTCCTGAATATAAAGGATTCGAATCTCGCAGTACATTAACATTTGTCTCTACTACTCTTATACCATTATCTTTAAGTAATTCTAGTTTCTTCGTGTTATGTCCACCGTACGTAGTATTGATTTGGTCTGTAATAAAAACGATCTCCATATCTATGTTTTTATTTTTCTTATTAATAAGGGCTTCCGTCAAATTTTCACTTAATGGAGGAAAATCACGTTCCCCATCGTTGTATCCATTAAATAAAAACATGTCTAGTACTATAAAGTCTTCCGCCTCTTCTATTATTTTATATATTCTTTCGAAAATAGAATGCTCTGAAATTTCTTTATTATCTTTCTGATAGGTTAAATCGTACAGAAAATCAACATTTGATACAGTATGTTCCTCACCTTCAAATGAAACATTATCTGGCAGGGGTTTATAGCTATGGTAAATACTCGTACTTATTACAACTAAAATAATTAATGTAATAAAAACAATAAATTTACGTTTCTTTAATTGGTCCAACATGCCTTTTGCCCCTTTTACATCCAACCCTAAAAAGCTCGTAAAAACTACAAGCTTTTTTAGATAGGATCTTCAAATTATGTTTATGCAGCATATCAAATTTTTACAAGCTTATACCCTTTTTCCTTCCAGATGTATTGTATTCCCTGCTTAAAGGATTGGAAGGTTTTAACTTGCATTGTAAGACCTTTCTTTACCATTTCTTGTACAAATTGAACATTCAAGCCGACAAAGACTGCTTCAGATCCCATGAGCTTTAATGCTTCCGCTACTTGGTCAAGATGAAATACGACAGCTTCACCAAAGTCATCCACTATTCCGGTAAAGTCAAAAATAATGTATTCTGCTTTTCTCTCTGCACAAGCCATTAATATCGCGTCTTTTGTATATTGCATTCTCTCTTCCGAAAGAATGCCTGTCATGGCAACCAATAATACAGAGTCAATCGCTGTTCCGATTATAGGAGTATAAAGGCTCTTTAACTGTGTTTGCTGATATAATAATTCTTGTTCAAAATCTGTTACGTCTTTCCATGTCAGAATATACCCTGTAAGGTTTCCTGTGTTGTTATGAACCATGTCCACCACTATATTGGCTGTAAATCTATTGAATAGCTTTATTTGCGCTTTATGCGGAAAATTACCTTCCTCGATTATTTTAGTTTGCCTTGGGCCATGGAACAGAGAAAGATTAATGCCAATAAAGTCATCGGGATTATCCATTTTCACGTAGGGCCCAATGGTTGTAAGCAGCTCTCTTGCAGGTTGGTTAAACCATCTAATATCTTGATTTTTATCTGCAAAAATTAAACTTTCTCCAATACTGTCCAATAATTTAATTACGTTCATTTCTTTGAACATCTCTATATCTACTGAGTCCATATTGCTGCCCCCTTTTACTTCGTTACTGTATATTTAATCTCCTATATTAGTTTAATTAATTTTCATTTAAAGAAATAATTAGAAGTATATCATCATTTGTATCAGGGTTTCCTCTACCATCTGTATTATTCGTAATGGCATAGAGATATTCTTCCTCTATAACTATATCTCTTATTCTCCCGTATTCTCTTACCAATGGATACTCTTCTTGTGTTTCTAGATTAAAGGACCGGATTGCTTCCCCTCTTAAAGCTGCAACATACAAAATGTTATTGTGAAAAGCTATTCCAGAAGGTGCCCACGTTTTAGAGCCAGAATGAAATAATGGCGGCACCATTTTTTCTTCTTGTTCACTCCCGGTGATCACTGGCCAACCGTAATTTTGTCCTGGCTCAATTATATTTATTTCATCTCTTGCAGACGGTCCATGTTCTGATGCATACATCGTTTCACTTTCTAAGTCCCAAGCCATTCCCTGAGAGTTGCGATGGCCGTATGAATAAACATAAGAGTCGTGATAAGGATTATCGGATGGAATAGAACCGTCTAACTCCATTCGTAATATACTCCCCTGTAACGAATCTGGGTTTTGAGCACTTTCTGGATTCTGAACATCTCCTATTGTTACGTAAAGCATGGAATCAGGACCAATTTTTATCCTGCCGCCATTATGAAAAGTAGATCCTTCTATATTTTCCAAAAGGACACTTTGCTCTACCCACTTATCTTCTTCATATTTTATCACGACTAAACGGTTTTTTATGGCATCTTCTGAACCATAAGTATGGTAGAGGAATGCTAATTTATTATTTTCAAAGTCAGGATGAAGGACCATCCCTAAAAGTCCACCTTCCCCATGATGTAAAACATTTTCATGAAGCTCAACGGACTCTCTTTGTTGAACTTCATTTTCGATTTTAGTTATAGTCCCATTTCTTTCGGTAATAAAAAAAATGTCCTTATGCTTCACTATCGCCCAAGGACTTTCCAGGTTCCGCGCAATAACTTCTACAGAAGAATTTTCACTTGAACTAGAGGATTTATTATCACTTTCTTGAGTGGTATTTACACATCCGCTGCTTATTAGAACCAATAATAACGCCCATAAAAAAAGTTTTTTGCTCATAGAGACACCTCACTTATTTTATATACCCTTTTTAATGATAAATAAACATCCAAACAATGGAGCTCCACTATATACTTGAGAGTAATTAACTGCGTGTAACACTTTAAAGTTCCCAAATCAGAAAAAAACAAGACGATTGAACGCCTTGCTGCTTTAGATGGTTTCAAAATAATTTTTATAATAACCACCAATGTGTCCGCTATTATCTTCTAGAAAATAAAACTCTTCTGTTTCGTTTTTCACTTCATATGTTTTGCCTTTTGTTAACATGTTATCAACTAAGTATTTTTCAGCATTAGTATGTATGCATTTAACTACTTTTATTGCTTCTCGGTTCTTCCAGGTTTGATGAATCACTAAGATACCTCCTAAATTAACTTTTCCCCCTAATCATATCTCAACTACACTTTTTTCGCCAGTTTGGATTTTTTGAACTTAACACACTCCTTATTCATATAATTAGGGGAGGTGAAAGAAATGAGCAAACAAGCATACACAGAACTTCTTGCCTTACTTGGTATAGGCGGTGCCCATCCAGGGGGACTGGAGTTAACAAAAGACATTCTTACTGAAATGGATTTAAACAATAAAACAGTGCTAGAGGTTGGGTGTGGCACTGGTCAAACATCAGCGTATTTGTGTTCTCATGGTGCGAAACTAACTACGATAGATAACCACCCCCTTATGGTAGAAAAAGCAAACAAAAGATTTCTTGAACGTCAGTTGCCTTGTACAGCGTTGAAGATGAGTATAGAAGAAACATTACTTGTTCCTTCAACTTTTGATTATGTACTTGCTGAATCGGTCCTTACATTTACGAATATTAAAAAATCCATACCTGAAGTGTACCGCCTCTTAAAGCGAAATGGCTCTCTCATTTGTATTGAAATGACTAAAAAAGAGACCCTTCCTAAATCGCTAGAGACCAAAATGAAGCAAGTTTATGGCATTCCTAAAATTTTAACAAAAGAGGAGTGGGATAAAACTTTCAGTAGTTTTGGGTTTCGTGAAATAAACCATAATAGTATCGCTCTCTCTAATATTGAACCTTCTGAACCAGAATTGGATCCCTCCCATGATATTGGTGAAGAATACTTTTCGATACTCAGAAAGCATGAAGAATTAACATTAGAAACAGGCTCACACATTGAATTAAGTATTATTAAGGCAAAAAAATAAGGGGTTTTTCCTAAAGTGTAAGGGAACAAGATGTCCAGAACCGAGCCCTATCCATTATTATTTTGACTAAACAAAAACAGCTAAAGTCAGTAAGATTCTGACATTAGCTGTTTTTCGTCATTCCACTAGGTAAGTCTTCATATTCCTCCTGTAGAGAAACTGGAATTTGGTTGTTTTTTGCAAATAACAATAAAACATCGTACATCTCTTGAGGCTTATAATTTATAAGTCTCAACGGGAAAGGATGATTTTTGGAATAATAAAGATAAGCTCCTTTCGTGGACCAGCCTACTCGCTTAAACTCAATCTTCCTTATCTCCACTGCAGAGATGTTTTTTTTCTTTAATGTTTTTCCTAAAAGACTTACTTCGTAAAGAAGCTCATTTCCTACTACACTTAAACCATATCGAGTACATAATGCAAGCAAGGATATGCCCGAAATGGCAAAATAGATAATAGCAATCAATTTGCTAGTAGCGAGATGATTATACCCTTGAAGAAAACAAACGGCCATTAGAAAACCATGGAATGCTGAAGAATATCCTGCATAATAGTTAATGACTTTCACCACCTTAGTTCTTCTATATTTAAGTATTACCAATATTTATACATAATATTATTTGTATCAATGATATGATTGTAAAATTATACTAATTCATCCTGTAAACTTATCAAAATGGGAACATTTATACAGTGATATTTCGATAATATCTTGCTACTATGTATTCTAGAGAGTCCGAGAGTTGTTAAAATACAACACAAGGAGGAATTCTATTATATGAAAAACCTATTGATAATTTTAGCTCTAGCTGTTGTATTATTAGCAGGAACAGGTATTACTGCAAAAGCAGCAGAGTCATATAAAGTTCAAACCGATGACACATTATTGAATATAGGAAAATCTTATGGGGTGTCTGTTAAAGAAATGCAAGCTATTAACAATAAAGGGAATCACTTAATTTTTCCTGGTGAGTCATTAAAGCTTCCAAAGGCAGTGTCTGAAGAAGAAAAAGAAATTCTTGCTCGTCTTGTACACGCCGAATCAAAAGGGGAACCTTATGAAGGAAAAGTAGCAGTTGCTACCGTTGTGTTAAATCGAGTAGATAGCGACTTATTTCCGAACTCAATTAAAGAGGTAATCTTAGAAACCTCTGCAGGCGGAGTTTATCAATTTTCTCCAGTTAAAAATGGCGAAATAAATAAAAAAGCCGATAAGGAAGCTATTAAAGCAGTAGAGGAAGCAATTGCTTTTGGTGGAGATGGACAAGAATCCTTATATTTCTTTAACCCTGATAAAACCGGAGATCAATGGATTCGTACGAGACCTGTTACTAAAATAATAGGCAATCATGTTTTCGCACAATAAAAAAAGAGGTACCCGGATTGTGAACTGTACCCCTAATAATGGACACTTTAATAAAAGCGACCTATGCACCTAGTAAATGACCTCGGTATTGAACCGGGGTCATTTTCTTTAATCCCCATTGGTAACGATTATTATTATATTCTTCAATAAACGAGTTTACCTGCTGCTTCAATTGTCGTAAGGTCCCACATGCTTTATGATCTACCCAATCCTTAAAATGACCAAAGAAAGATTCCATCGGTGCGTTATCCCAGCAGTTTCCTCGTCTGGACATGGATTGCTTTATCTTTAGCTTCTTCACCTTATCCTGAAACAATGGATGGGTATAATGGAAGCCCTGATCAGAGTGCAGGATAGCTTCAGGATGGAAATATTCTGTTGTTTCTTGAAGTTTATTAAGTGTTTGATAGACAATTTTCATTTCAAGTGAAGTGGATAAGTAATGGGCTAAGATCTCTTTGGTTGCGCCATCTTTTACACAGGAGAGATAGGCTTTCTGGCCATTGCTATAATAAAGATACGTAATATCCGTTAATAATACTTTTCCTGGTTCTCCTTGATCAAACTCTCGATTAACTAAGTTCTCACAAGTACGATGTTCTTGTGTGGCTCTAAGCATTTTGCGGTATGGGTTTGCTCTTAGGAGCTTAGTTACAAGGTTGAATTTTCGCATGAGCCTTCTAATCTTTTTATGATTCATGACAACGTAATAATCTAATCATTTTCTAAGAACATTTTGATGGACAGAGCTCCTGCCTTATCGTTTTTTTGCTTAAAAATATATCGGATAAGTTCTACTTCTAATTCATCCGATTCCTCACGTAATTGCCGTTTCTCTTCACCTTGAAGCCATGCATAATACCCACTGCGGCTGACATTACATAATTCGCAAAGAGTGGATACTTGCCACCTTAGCTGGTGGAGTCCTAATGGTTATTCAATAAGTTGATATTTCTCTGATGCCTTTAACGTTTTTTCTTCAGCGCCTGCCTCTCGAGATCTTCTAGCTTTTTTAAGAAATCATTCTCTGCTTCCAAATACTTAATTCTTGCTTCTGCTTTTTTTAGCTTCTCTTCGGAAGATAGGTTCTTACTTGAAGGTCGTCCAGAACTACCTTTTCCTCTTCTTTCCGCTTCCAAGCCTACCTCTCCATACTTCGAGTATATATTCCTCCACCGATGCAGTCATTTTTGAGGCTGTTTCTTACCAATCAAATCTAAATCAAATCCATGCTCAATAAAGATTTGAGTAGGGATTTTACCCGATTGATTATCTAATACCGCTTTATGTTTAAATGCAGGGGTATAAGTGATAGAACGTTCTGACGCTCGTAAAACGTTAGGGTTTTTCTCTAATTCTTTTATTTGAAAGTCTGTAAAAAGGTTTCTACTCATGATTGATTCTCCGTTCAAATTAGTTAATTAATTATAAACGGGTTTTCTGGTTTTAGACATAGAAAAACCCGAGTAAGGGCACTTTTTATTTAGTGTCCATTATTCGGGTAGTAGTTCATTGCATTCCAGGTACCTCTTTCTTTTATACTGTTTTATAATTTTTATGGTTAATTACAGTGCGAAGAGGTTCGCCTGTACTAGGATTTTTGCCGATTTCTACAATTACTGAACTATCACGAACCACAATTACTTTTCCTTTAGTGCCTTTATTTGTCCCAGTTTTAATTTGAATGGTGTCACCAATTTGTATACCATTACCTTTTACCTCTTCCATTTTTAACCCACCTCTTTAAAATTTTTAATGTCCTTTATTATTACCCTTAATCGTCAGAAAGCAAAATTGTTTTTATTTGGTTTAACACGATTGTTTGAATAGACTGCTCTTCATTAAATAATTGATGATCTCCTCCATCAATTAAAGTGGCCCTACTTTGTGGATATTTATTAAGAATAAAAGAAATATTATATCTCCAGTCCACTGTCTTATCCCTATTCCCTTGAATAATGTAGAAGGTGACCGGCTTTATCGAATAGTCAAGAAGAGACTGATTCCATTTTGATAATGAATGAAGCCAACTTGTAGGTAAAGAAGTGAATTGAAGTGGATCTTTTTTTACAAATTCTAAATATTCCTTATTAGCAGAGTTATTCCTGAATTTTCTTCTAATAAATTTAATTCTATTCCTTATTAGTTTAACTCCTAACTCAGAAAAAGACCATAAATAAGGTCTAATAAGCGGGGCGACTAGAATAATTTTTTGAAAAGAATAAGAACTGTGATGTGTATTTTCAATTAGTATGGACGCCCCTGTACTATGTCCTATGCCAAAAAAGGGTATGTCCCTGTACTTTTCTTTTGCAGGTAACACTACTTCTTCCAACACTTTGGAATATTCACTGAAGTCTTGAATTTCTCCCCGTGGCCCATAAGAATGACCATGACCCGGTAAATCAAAAGTAATAACTCCATAGGAATGAGAAATAAGATAAGAAATGATATTTTGAAGAGCTCCTGCATGATCTAAATAGCCATGAATTAATACTACTATGCCCTTCATATGTTTAGGATAAAACGTTTGGACAAAAATTTCCCCATTTTTATAAGGCTGGAATCTGTAGTGGTGAATGTTTTCTAATTCAGTCATATTATAGAGTTTTAAATAGGTTTCTTTATTAAAGCTTGGTTGAACTGTTTCCAAGTTTTTCATTATTCATCCCTAATTTTAAGATTGTTTATTTCTTCCTATAGCATAACCTAAAAACAGACGAACAGTACATAAAGTTGTTGAATAATTAACGACTCATTGAAGAAAGATATCTATATAACTAAAAAAGAGGTGAATGAAATGAGTATTAAAGGAATTTTGGTTACAGGACTTGCTTTAACTATGCTAACTACAGGTTGTGCCAATGTAAACGACTATGGAACTGAAGAACGTGGAGCTCCCAATGACGCCTTAAATGTGAACTACGATCAGAACAATCGCAACCTCACACGGAATGTCCGGAATAATAATAATGCCAATGATGAATCAAGGCTAGTTGTGGCGGACCGTGCGGCAGATAAGGTTACTGAATTGGAAGAAATAGAATCATGTAATGTTATTGTGACGAATCGAAACGCTTACGTCGCAGCAGTATTAGATAATGATGAAGTTGGTGGAAATGATTTATCTAAACAAGTGGAAAGAAAAATAGCCGAACAGGTGCGTAAGGCTGATGGGGATATTAGAAACGTATATGTATCCGTGAATCCAGAATTTGTTGATAGAATGGGCGGCTATGCAAATGATTTAGAATCAGGTAGACCAATCGGTGGATTATTTGATGAATTTACTGAAACTATTCAACGTGTGTTCCCAACAAATGCTAATAGATAGTAATTAAGGTAGTTTCTTTATTTATGAATAATAATTAGGGGACTGTTTAAACCCCCTGACACTTTCCGTTTCGGATGTTAGCTTTAGGCGAAGTGTTGCGTCGGTACCTTCCTCGGCTGCATAAGCCGAGGAGCCCTTTATAGTGCTCCGTCAACTATAAATTCTGCTGTGGGTCCATCCCCCTGCTTTTCATGTACTTACAATGCTTTGGTTGCAACATCATTTTTCTGCTTGCCTGCTTTTCATGTACTTACTTTCCTCTTTTTGGTACATCATCCATCCGCTTGCCTGCTTTTCATGTACTT